>NZ_QQAK01000001.1 GCF_003384035.1 Sporosarcina sp. BI001-red
ATTTGATTCGACACCAATACAGTAGAGAAATTTTGGAAGGCTGGCAAGCCTTTTTTTATTATTTTACAATTGCAGCGTTATGTACTTATTCCTTTCAAAACTCTGTACTTCTATCTTGCACTACACAGACCTATATTCCTTAATCCGTTTCGTTTCTTTTATCTGAAAAAAATTCAGGGTAAATGATTAACTTACAATCAAAATGAAACATCAAAGGACATCGCATTTAGGGGTGTTTTCTTTTTTCATAAAGCTTAATTACATTGGTATAGTGTCAGCGAAGTACTAGGATAGTTCACTTTACTATGAATACGAGCTGAATAATGGAATAAACTAAAAGCAAATAAGGATAGAGATTCCCTAAACTCAAGGAGGTATCGGATGGATTATCTGTCATCGAAAGAAGCGATGTTAAGGACGATACTGCGACCAAAAGTTACCTTAGCGGCGGGACGTCGTCATTCTGTTGGGCTTAAATCTGATGGCACTGTAACGGCTATAGGGGATAATAAATGTGGTCAATGCAATGTTAGTACTTGGTACGGGGTTGTAGAGGTAGCAGCTAGTAATGTTCATAAGGCGACGAATACAGGTAATGCTCATACAGTTGGGCTAAAATCTGATGGCACAGCCATGGCAGTGGGGTGGAATAGACAAGGCCAATGCAATGTCAATGACTGGTGCAATATTGTAATGATTGCGGCAGGGTGGCGTCGTACGATTGGACTAAAGTCAAATGGGACCGTCGTTGCTGTAGGAAGAAATAATGAAGAGCAATGCAACGTAAATGATTGGCAAAATATTGTAGCGATTACAGCAGGGGATTGGCATACCGTCGGTCTCAATCAAGATAAAACGGTTATAGCCGCAGGAAATAATCGATATGATCAATGTGATGTCAGTAAGTGGAGCAACGTTATTGCGGTAGCAGCGGGTTATCTACATACAATCGCTCTTAAATCTGATGGGACCGTGGTGGCTTCAGGCTTGAATAAACATAACCAATGTGATGTAAGCGGATGGTCAGGTATCCAGGCGATAGCAGCGGGCAGTTACCACACACTTGGCCTGAAATCCGACGGTACTGTGATGGCAGTGGGGTTGAATGTATATGGCGAATGTAACGTGAGTGATTGGCAAGACATTGTAGCGATAGCAGCGGGGTGTGCCCATACCGTAGGGCTTAAATCTGATGGCACAGTAGTTGCTGTTGGTGATGATGAATATGGACAGTGTGATGTAAGCGGCTGGCGTGACATCCAACTGCCAGCCTTTTAAGTTTCATCTCAGTACACGATAATTAGTGAAGCTGAGAAGTACAAAAGTAAAAACCACAAGTTGATTAATATTCAATTACTACATCGTTCAGCATCGCATTCAGCGGTGCTTTTTATTTTTCATAAATGTCTATAGAAGTATCTCTGATATACTGTTATTGGAGTGTTTGAAAGGTTCACAGTGTTACGAAAATTTATCGGAGTTCAATAATAAATTAAGAAAGTAGGAATTAGATGATCTATGAAGCAAATGCAGAAGTAAGGAAAAAATTAGTACCCATGTTTGAAGGTTTTGATAGCACTATTGTTCTATCGTATCTACAAGGCCATATGGGTACAGCTTGGGTAGATAACCTTGAGAATCCGGTCGTTGCCCAGATCACTGTAGGGATTTTTGTGTTTTATGCTGGAGATTCAAGTAAAAAGGAAGCAGAAGAATTACTATATAATCTCCCTGAATTCACATTAGCAATTGTTGATTCGGATGAATGGAAAAAACGCTTAGAAACAGTTCATAGCGGTGCAGTTAATAAATTCCCGAGATACAGTTTTGATAAGAACCCAGATCACTTAAATAGGTTGCATATAGTACACTTAATGTCTTCGCTGCCCGAGGATTATGAAATTAAGAAGGTTGATCACCATATAGCAAATGCACCGTCTTTTAATGAGCTATCTGAGGACTTTGTAAGTCAGTTTGAATCCATAGATGATTTTATAAATAGAGGTGTGGGCTATGCCATCCTTCACGAGGATGAAGTTGTTGCTGCAGCGACATCCTTTAGTATATATGACGATGGTATTGAAATTGAAATTGCTACAAACCCCGAATACAGAAGGAAAGGTTTAGCGACTATAGTGGCCTCTGCACTGATCTTAGATTGCCTGGATAACGGGAAATACCCAAGTTGGGATGGGGCGAATTCTGAATCTGTTGAATTAGCCAAAAAACTTGGGTACATGTTTAAAGAATCGTATGATACTTATTTTATTAACCATGTAAAGTGATTTTTTGTTAGGAAATGTATCTTGAGTATTGTTCTATCCACGAGAGGGTTTTGAAAAGGGGTATACCTCAATCGGGAAATTTAGTTGAAGAGCGTATATAATCCTACTGACTTTGTTTGGATTAAAATGGAAGTAGTAAGATCGAAACTTAAAATGGAAAATTATAAATGCCGTTCACTGACCAGGAAATCGTTCAGAAGTACGGAATGTATTGGGACATAGAAGTCTTTTTTCTTGGAGCCGATGTTTCTCTTGAAAAATTCAAACGGAATTCAAAAAGCGCTCATATGATTTGCTATCCGTCCGACAACTAATGTATTTGCTCGCTCTATTGTTTTATCAGGGTTAGTTTGAGGAGTTCCCTCTGCAGAAGTTGAGTCACAATGTGAATGTTAATATCTTTTTATAAGAATGAAACGAACTAGTTGCTTTTTAATCATATACCTGTTATTCTTAAGAAGTATTATTTTTGTTCTTTCTCAGATAGAGAAAATATTTTGTTTTTCGTCTAAGGTATTTGAGCAAGCATAGTAACAGATTTGTGTGGATATCCACACACCAGGAGGTAATAATTATGGAACAAGGTACAGTGAAATGGTTTAATGCAGAAAAAGGTTTTGGCTTCATCGAGCGTGAAGCAGGAGAGGACGTATTCGTTCACTTCTCAGCAATCCAAAGTGAAGGTTTCAAATCTTTAGACGAAGGTCAAAGTGTAACATTTGAAATCGAACAAGGACAACGTGGCCTACAAGCTACAAACGTTCAAAAAGCTTAATTATTGCTAGAAAAAGATCCTACGTGTAGGGTCTTTTTTTATTTGCTTAAATTAATGTATTCTATTAGTAATCTGTGTCACACTGCTCAATCTTGTGTGCTGTTTGAAGTGGTTGTTTAAAATAAAGTCAAAATGGTTGTTAAAAATGCACCTTTTTACTCCTTTTGGACATGTAATGCCCAAAATGGACGAAAACTTACTTTTCATTAGGGAATAATCTTCTGCAGTAAGGATAGAAAGCCGTGTTTACTCAGGCCATTTTTTGAATAGAATCAAAAAAACGATCGGACAAGTGTCCAATCGTTTTTTTCAGTTAACCTGCGACGAAACCATCTTTGATAAGGTTTTCAAGTAAATCATTCAGTTGTAATGATGAAATCGCGACGACGAATAAATGCAAATAGAGCACCGAGTCCTAACAAAGTTGCTGCAAGGATAAATGTGACCCTGACATCCCAAAGCTCTGCAATCGCCCCGAAACTTAGGGAGGATATACCGAATAACAGTGAAATTATGGCACTTTGAGCGGCGTATATTTTAGGAAGCTCGTCAGTAGTTGCAGACTTTTGAAGCATGGTCTCACTAACGATGGTTTTTAATTGTTGGACAATGCCATTCACTATAACTATTAGAATGGAAACCCACGGAATGGTCGTCACTCCGAAAAGAAGAGTGACGCCGCTAATGCCAAGTGATAACAGAATGAGCAAGCGCTTTAGATTGTTTTCAATCCCAACTACAAATCGAGAGCATATGACACCGCCAATTATCATGCCAAAGAAGAAGGCTGTATTCATGTACCCCCACCAAGCTTCTGTCTTACCGAGAATTTCTGTCACGAAGATGTAAAGGATTGAAGCGATCCATACAACATTGGCCATTGCCTCAAAAATAATGATCACATGTAAACTCCTGAAAAGCGGGTTTCTCCAGATGATCTGCCAACCTTCTGTTAGCTCACTCGTTCGTTTACCTTCCACTTCCTTTTTTCGAAATGGCGTAGGATCGCAAATGCCGAACATCATCATCGTTGCTATTATATACAGCACAACGGTACCGAAAATAACAAAATGCCCACTCGTTAATGCAACGGCTACCCCTCCGAGTGCCCAGCCTCCTAAATTCACTGTTTCAGAGACGATGGAGAAGAAACTGTTCGCTTTGACGAGTTGTTCTTTTGGTACCAATCGTGGTAGCATAGCATGACTTGCCGGTGATGCCCAGCCATCCAAAAAGGCAATACCACCCACAAAGGCCAGAATGATGAATAGACCAGACATTGTTTCGGATATCAAGAAAAGCGATAGAATAACTAGTAGCATGGTCTTGCTAACTTGTGAATAAATGAGCAACGTCTTTAAAGGAAAACGATTCAACAACCACGGAGAGATGATTCCACTTATGAAACGGCCGAGCATATTGATGAAAGGTACCAATGCTAATGCAAAAGGCGATTCTGTAAGTGAATATAAAAAAGAAATGATCCCCACAATATAAAGAACATCGCCTAGATTAGCCATTGATTGGCCCATCCAAAGAAAACGAAATGATTGATTTTTCATTCTTACTACCCCTTTACTATCAAATTGAAATCTGATTTCTTAGGGTAGTTTTACACTCGTAGTATTCCTCCTCTAAATAAGAACAACTTCATAATATCAACACAGAAAAACCTTTAACTTTGAACTTTAGATTTGCTAACTAAAAGAAGAGTAGTAAGAATGAAAGATAGTTCACATAAATCACATTATATCAATAAGTTAAATATATTACTATCCTATTGGTATTGCTTTAAAAGTGTAACCAAATACTACATTATTTGTTGGAATAAAGGACGCGAATATGGAATAGGGCTAAATAAGTTAAGATGGTCGACTCAGTATAATAAAAGGGGAACGGTACTAATGAAAAGTATTTATAATCAAAAAGATATGGCAGAAGTTTTAGAGCGTATTGATAATTTGAGTCCAAATTCGCAGCCACAATGGGGAAAAATGGATGTTGCTCAAATGTTAGCGCATTGTTCCTCATTTCAAGACATTGCTATGGGAAATTCTTTTCCACCAAGGAGCTGGTTAGGAAGAATAGTCGGGAGGTTTGCAAAGCAAATCTTTTACAATGAAAAGGCAGTACCCCGTAATATGTCTACCATTCCAACTATTTTGATTGCGGATAATAGAGAACTTAGCATAGAAAAAGAAAAGCTTAAACAAAAAATTATCGAATTTCAACAGAGTGGACCCTATAAGTGCACAACACATCCGCATCCTTTTTTCGGGAAATTTACTTCTGAGCAATGGGGGATAGGAATATACAAGCATCTTGACCATCATTTAAAACAGTTTGAAGTTTGACCATTGAAAAACATGAACGATTTGCATCATTAGTTGCCGAAAGCATCTCTAAGCTTAATTTCTACTCTATTTCATTGGATGATCAGTTCTAGGAGGGGACAAGGTGATGACGTCATATAAAATAAAGAAATTAACGATTGAAGACTATAATAAGTGCAGCAACATTTGGGATATGGTCAAACAACCAAAAATGGCGAAAATGTTTTATGATGAATTAGTAAGCGGAAACAGAATTACTTTTATTTATTTGGAAAAAAACGAATTTATCGGAGAAGGTTCATTGGTTTTTAACAACAATGACCCGGATTATACGATTCAAAATAAACGGATTTACTTATCTCGTATGATAGTTAAAGAAGGATGTCGCAATCGTGGAATAGGCGGCATTATCCTTGATTACCTAATTGACTATTCTCAGCAACTTGGCTATGAAGAAATTACGCTTGGTGTTGATACGGATAATTTAAATGCTCGCCACCTATATGAAAAATTGGGATTTACTAACGTATTATTTGTTGGAGAAGACAACTATGGTGAATATGTGAAGCTTCTAAAAAAGTTAAAGTAGTTTATCTCGAAAATAGTTCAGTAATGGATTATATATTATTTGTAGACGCTAATACCTTTTTTGGAAGGAGTACGCAGATGAGACAAATAATCGCTCTTGGTGGTGGAGGGTTTTCAATGGAACCAGATAATCCATTACTAGATTTGTATATATTGAAACAAGCAAAGAAAGTGAAGCCGAAAATTTGTTTTATCCCTACGGCCAGTGGAGATTCTGATAATTATATTTCCAGGTATTATAACTTTTTCAATCAACAACACTGTGAGCCATCCCATTTATCTTTATTTAAACCTCCGAAAAGGGATCTTGGGAGCTTTATTTTAGAGAAAGACATTGTTTATGTAGGTGGTGGAAATACTAAGAACCTTTTAGCTTTATGGAAAGAATGGGATTTAGACGGTATTTTAAGAAAAGCGTGGGAACAAGGCGTTATTTTAGCGGGGGTAAGTGCAGGATCCATTTGTTGGTTTGAAGAAGGGGTTACAGATTCGTATGGGGATGAACTTGAACCAATTGAATGTTTGGGTTTTTTAAAGGGGAGTAATTGTCCGCACTACGATGGTGAAATAGAAAGAAGACCTGCATATCACAAGCTTATTAAATCAAAAAAAATACAGCCTGGGATTGCGACAGATGATGGGGTTGCAATTCATTATAAGGAGCAAGGAATTATTAAAATAGTTAGCTCGAGGCCAAATGCCAAGGCCTACAGTGTTTCTTTAGAAAGTGAGATTATAGAAACAGAGCTTCAAACTGTGTTTTTGGGTTCATAATGAACGAGCGGCGCTGCTGGACAAATTCTGTTGTAAGCGTTTATACAAGAGATACAGAGGAGTATTTAATTGCTTTATAACTGATCAGAGTTCGGTAATGGGAGTGGAGGAACAGTTCCAGTCTGGCGGAATGGAAAATTATTTTCCAAGCGTTCATAGCACCGTTAGGGTAGGGAAGTGAGTATTTCCTAACGCGAGCTCTTAGTAGGAAGACATGAAGCGTCTATCGAAAATGATTATGTTACCTATTTTATTAGGAAATATATTTATGATTTTTCAATTAAAAAAGACCCCGCAGAGATTTACCTCCACAGGATCATACTTTTACCAGATACTAAATTACTCTGTTGTAAGAGCAGTGTTTGAATTATGAGTTTCACAAGAATCACTCACGAATTCATTCCGATCACTCAATTAAAAGCTCGGAAAGTACCTTGTATTTTCACTTTATTCTTGTGAGAGTTCTATATTCAATAGAACCTAACTTAATAATTTAATAACAATAGAAGCGTTTACGTTTGCTTGTGTGCCCCCTATGATAGAGGCAAGGCCAACTGCTGCTGCAGACGAATGGTTTCGAAGAGTTAAAACATCTCCAGCTGACATGATGAGTATGACCTGCCCGTTGTTCTGTTGGGTGCCCGCACCTGAACCATAAACTGTGCCCGAAACTAGTGCGCCATTTTGGAATAATGCGAATTGGTTGGGCTCTGTACCCGACACGGAGAAAGTAACCTCGTAGTAACCCGGAGTAGTAACTACTATGTCAGTAGTTCCTAGGATATGCGTAATCCCAGGTGTTAGTATTCCGTTAGAGTCAAAAATAACATCTTCCTCTATAGCTACTGTTCTAGGGGTCAAGTTGTAAATATATCCAAATTCAGATAATCCACCAGCCGCTCCTGTTGCACCAGTTGGTCCCACATCGCCAGTTCCTCCGGTAGTCCCGGTTGCGCCAGTCGGTCCAGTATCACCAGCCACTCCAGCAACTCCAGTCGCTCCAGTAGCGCCAGTTGGCCCAATATCGCCAGTTCCTCCAGTAGCCCCGGTTGCGCCAGATGGTCCAATATCGCCAGCAATTCCCGTAGCTCCAGCCACTCCAGTCGCGCCAGTTGGTCCCACATCGCCAGTTCCTCCAGTAGCCCCGGTTGCGCCAGATGGTCCAGTATCGCCAGCCACTCCAGTCGCGCCAGTTGGTCCCACATCGCCAGTTCCACCAGTAGCCCCGGTTGCGCCAGATGGTCCAATATCGCCAGCAATTCCCGTCGCTCCCGTCGCGCCAGATGGTCCAATATCGCCAGCAATTCCCGTCGCTCCAGTAGCGCCAGATGGTCCAATATCGCCAGCAATTCCCGTCGCTCCAGTCGCGCCAGATGGTCCAATATCGCCAGCAATTCCCGTCGCTCCAGTCGCGCCAGATGGTCCAATATCGCCAGCAATTCCCGTCGCTCCAGTCGCGCCAGATGGTCCAATATCGCCAGCAATTCCCGTAGCTCCAGTAGCGCCAGTTATTCCAATATCGCCAGCCACTCCAGTCGCTCCAGTATCGCCAGTAGGTCCAATATCGCCAGCAATTCCCGTAGCTCCAGTATCGCCAGTCGGTCCAATATCGCCAGCAATTCCCGTAGCTCCAGTATCGCCAGATGGTCCCACATCGCCAGTTCCTCCGGTAGCCCCGGTTGCGCCAGTCGGGCCAGTATCACCAGCAACTCCAGTCGCTCCAGTATCGCCAGATGGTCCAATATCGCCAGCCACTCCAGTCGCTCCAGTATCGCCAGTAGGTCCAATATCGCCAGCAATTCCCGTAGCTCCAGTATCGCCAGTCGGTCCAATATCGCCAGCAATTCCCGTAGCTCCAGTAGCGCCAGTAGGTCCAATATCGCCAGCAACTCCAGTCGCTCCAGTAGCACCAGTCGGTCCAATATCACCAGCCACTCCAGTCGCTCCAGTATCGCCAGATGGTCCAATATCGCCAGCCACTCCAGTCCCCCCGGTTGCGCCAGTCGCTCCAGCTGGTCCTTCATATCCTCTTGGTCCTCGACAACCGCCTAGCCCGCAATTACAATTACAACATTCTAAAGGGCTGCAAGGTGAATACTTGTTACATTTACCATGTTCTGAGGAACTGCAAGGTGAACACTTGCTGCAATTATTATTGTTTCTCCTACATTTGTAAAAGTTATCATTGAAATTCATTATTACACCTCCCTCCCTTCCTATCTTATTCAGTGAAAGGAAGAAAGGACGGGCTAGCAGGAATAGGCAGTTGAAAAGTGCAATTTAAAAAAACTGCTTATGGATGGCTGAAAAGTTATAACCTAGAAACTTCTCAGAATTAGATCTTACACAGGTATCTAATACTAGAATTGGTAGGATGACATAAATCAGACTAACTTGTTGATGACAGTTCGCTTTATTTTGCAAATCATGATTAGGTCCCAGTGCAATTCTTGTATATTAAATTCCTATTTCGACTCCTAGAGATGTTACTTAAAGCATGTATGAAATTAAGTGGAGAGTAATGATACAGATCTTTGATCGAATGTCCAGCATGGATTAGTTACAGTGGGGGGAAAGGAGCTCATTTCAGACCATGGAGAATGGATGAGCATTCCAAAGAAAGTACTTTTCTTTTTGATAGAATAGCAAAAAATAGGGGAACAAATACAGAAGACACTACTAATGAGAATCCCCTTTCAGGAGAAGGCAAAACGCTTTACTAGAAACATTTAGACTCATGAAATTGAGCGCTGAAGATAGATAGACATCAAATTTGCTAACTAGTTATGTTTCATTCAAGCAACTATCTGTTATCCCTTTTTAGGGAATAAATATTTACCTATGTAAACCTGCTATTTCCTCTTTAGTCAAGAAGCGCCAATGACCGGATTCTAATGAACCGAGATGAATGTGCTTAATTCGAATCCTTTTCAAGTGAGTAACTGTGTATTGAAATCGTCTGCACATTCTACGGATTTGTCGATTTAATCCTTGGGAAAGTGTTATGCGAAACGTATAATCATCCATTTGAACTACAGCGCAAGCATTTGTTCTCGTAGTGCCTTTTTTTCTTGGATTATAAATCTCTACCCCGTTTGATAAATCTTCTATAAAAGAATCTGTAATCTTTTTATCGACGGTTACAATGTATTCTTTTTCATGGTTATTTTCTTCTTTCATTAACTCATTTACAATGCTTCCGTCATTTGTTAACACAATAAGACCTTCAGTTTCTTTATCTAGGCGTCCAACAGGAAAAATACGTTCAGGATAGGAGACAAAGTCAATAATATTATCAACAACGTCAGGAGAAGCGGTACAAATAATCCCGCTTGGTTTGTTAAGTATCATATAGACCTTGTTAAAAGAATGTTTAATTTTATGGCCATCTACTACGACTAGATCATGATCTTCAACGAAACAAACGTGAGGTGCGATCTCGCCATTCACTAAAACTTTTTCAGCAGTAATAAACCGCTCCGCTTGTCTTCTAGAACAGAAACCAGAAGAACTAATGTATTGATTCAATCTCAAAGACTCCGCCCCTTATCTATCTGCAATTCACTTTCCTTATTGTAACATGTTCGCACTTTCGCTTAAGTTTAAGAAAAGTGGTGAAGTAGAGGGATACGCTTATTTTGAGATACAAGCCTAGTCCAAACTTTGCATATTAAGAGCCTTTTCTAACGGGATGAGGATGACCTAAATCCTCGCTGGAGTAGATAATCACGAACCTGTAACTTTACTAGGGAGCAAGTGTAGGTGAATGATCGACTTGAATCAGATTCTCTAGACAGCCATTATGTTTTACAAGATACGAAAAAGACAGTTCCGAAAGATTGGAACTGTCTCAGGCTAGCGATGTCTTATATGATAACGGAAATTCAATAACTAAAGTTATGTACAAATTCCCTGAAATCTGTTCAATAAGGTATCTAGTTCACAACTACATTTTACAACGCTTGGATGTGTAAATCCGAAGTGTCCTGCTTTCTTATACATCACTATTCTTTTTACTCGTATTCTAAACAATAGAAGTTTCTTTGTGACAAAATTTTTCAATTCTACACCTCCATATGAAAGATTATTCTTCAAATCATGCAGCAAATTTCTTGTAAGTATAAAAGCAACGTGTTCATCATATAAAACGAGCAATGAAAAGTATGTCGCATTTTGGGGTGCGAAAAAATTGTTGTTGGGTTGTGACAAAATTGTGTACGGTGTTTGACTATTCAACTATCAATTCAACGAAATTGAAGGTTTTCTTCTCTTATCATGACTCCAGTACTATCTCGTTCGTATAGCTTAATATTTAAAAAGGTGCCAGTGTATGAAACAAGTAAGAACGTTTCACGCACTGACACCTAAAATCCCTATTCTACAAGGTCCACCTTCAAACTTCCTACACCTATATCGACATCCAATTCGATACTTGTTTCGCTATTATCATAAGCCTCGTTGATGTATACGTTATTACCTTGTGCGATAAAATCTTGCAAGTCTAGTTTACCAAGGCCTTTATCTATACTCAGTTTGATGCCGGTTTGTTTTGGCAGCAGTAGTGTCATTCGACCAACACCGATATCAATCTTCCCTTGAAAACTATTCTGCAATTCGCCTCCTAAGTCTATTGTAGAATCACTGACGCCACCGTCAATTGTCAATTTGTTCAACTGAATTCCTTTCAAGTTCAATGTTGCTTTTGATACTCCCATGTCAACGTCCAGTTCTATAGGGATCGTATTAGTAAGTTGAATGTCCCAATGGTTTAGTTGATTGGTTCTATTCATACCGAAGAGCTTAGATTTTGGTTTAACCGTTAGGACACTTTTATCTTGTTTTTTAACATACTTTACTTTGGGAATAGCGCTCTTATTCTTAAATTCAAAGATAGCATCTAACCAGTTTTCAGATCCGCCTTGAATATCTAAATCACCTGCATCAAAATTAATTTTCACGGCTAATGATTTTGTATCATCTTTTTCAATCGTAACTTCTTTTTCTTTTGAAGTGGCGATGAACCATTCATAGCCCAAGATACCTAGAGTAACTACCAATCCTGTGATTAACACTGCTAATATAGCCTTCTTCATGATTCATACTCCTTTTAGATGGATTCTATTTTTATGTTCGTTTCAAACTTACGGTCAATCTGATTTACATCTAATAATCTAGCAGGCTAACGAGATCTGTATGTATCATTATGAGAATCAGGACTTTGTGAATCAAAATTCATTATTACATATTATACGGATTGAAAGCATCTTATCGGACAATAGATTGGATGATTCAGTTACAAATAATTTTATCCTTGTTTATGGATGGATAGGTAACGTTTTGAAGTTTTGCTATACTAGCAGTGTAGTGATAGTTGAACATCGTATGTACTATTTCCTGGGGGTGTAAAAACATGAGGAACAATCGATCGTACAGCAATTATGATGAAAAAGGGTATCCCGAACTTCATCTGGGGTATGCGGATGTGATTTTACTCGGGCAATGGGATGGACTTTCCAACGCGTTGTATTCGTTACACGAAGGGGAGAATTTATGGGTTCAATTAAACTTAGATACAGATGTCGGAGTTGTTGAAACGTATACGCTTTTAACTGGAACTGTTGAAATTCAATATGAAGGAATACGTCGCAGTTTTCAACTGGGTGAAACCATTGACGCATCACAATATGAAAAAACTATTTTATTTCACGCGCTGTCAGATGCAGAAATACTCATTAAAACCACAGTGGAAATATTTGAACCTGGCTTTTTTGAAACGCAAGTTTTACAAGAAGAAGCAGATGCAATTGAAAAACTAGATGGCTATACATATATGCATTGCAATCGAATAAAGAACTACTCTATCGAAGTGTGGACGGAACTCGATATGCCAAAGAGTCAATTACTGACGCTGAGATGGGGAGCTTATTTTCATGACATTGGAAAACTTGCAGTTCCACTAGAAATACTCAACAAGCCAGGGCCTTTGACGTCTGCAGAATGGGACATTATGAAAGCTCATACAATTGAAGGTGCTAAAATGATTCGCAATCACAAAGTGGACATGCTTAGGGAATCAGCTTTCATTGTCGAACAACATCACGAACGATATGACGGTACAGGGTATCCGTATAGACTGAAGGGGGACGACATATCACTGGAAGCATCGATTGTAAGTGTTGTCGATTCGTTTGACGCGATGACGACGGACCGTATTTACAGAAAAGCATTGCCCACTAAAGATGCCGTTCAAGAATTGGTTAAGGGAAGAGGTACACAATTCAATCCAGAAGTTGTGGACGCATTTCTTTCTGTTCTTAAGAAAAGGCGAAATAGATGGGAATAGCTTTTAAAGTAAATGAGATATACAGAACGACTGATGTGGCTGATCAGCATCCTAAAAAGCTGCAGTCTTCTACTTTGCACGAAGCAATTTGGATACCCATCAGAATATCGTACTCCCAAGAGCAAAAAAGCCTAACAGAATTTTTAAATCTGCTAGGCTTTTTCAACTTTCGGCTTGCGAACTACCCAGATTCCAATTAGGAATAAACTTCAACAGCGTAAGGAACAGTATTTGTAAACCACCTATTATAATTTTAACGCGGATGATTAAACGGAGGAATACTTTGAGGATAATTAAAGACGTTCGAAGGGTCATACTTCGTTTTTACTTTACGAAGTCTGTCAAAGTTTCTTCCATAATAGGTTGGACCGAAATCTTTAATGTTAAAGTCCGGAACGTTTACATAAGAGCCTTTAATGAAAGGATCTAGATTCTCACGGGTTTTAGTCACTAATGCGATATTTTTACGCGCTTCAGAAGGGTCCATCCAGGAGGCACTCCATTCTGTGTAAAATTTAGGCTTACGCCAAAAGAATGCTGTTTTATCCGATGGAATTTCGCTGACAGCACCGCCCCAGTTTAAAAAGTAGAAATTGGATTCAGTTCCAGTTGCTTTTTCAAGAAAACTGCGCATAGATCTGATGGCTCTATCCGGCCAAATTTCTTCTACCCAAGCGGATGAAAACTTTGAACTACTTGGATCTGGTATAGGATCAGCTGGTAGCAAATTGTTGACAACTACACGCCACGGTAGGTTTTGAATGTTGACCTCTGTCGGTGTTCCTGTTGATGTTATTGGTTCAAGTAGGTTTGTTAACTCTGCTTTTGAACCAAGAAACAGCCCTGAAGCATGGAGTAAACCATTGCATTTACCGCCAATTTCCAGACTGGTACCCAACCGATGATCTACAAAGGGAGCCCAATTCTGCCAGGCGTCAAAGACTTGCTCCAGCTGTTCCCATGGCCAAACAATTTCAAATGTCGTTGCTTTTGCTGGAGCACAATGAAGATTGAACTCATATTCAGTTGCGATTCCGAAATTGCCTCCACCACCACCGCGTGAAGCCCACAGCAGATCGGAATTTTCTTCTTCGTTAGCTATTAATAATTTCCCCTGGGCATCTACCATCTTTACGCCAATCAGATTGTCACTGATCAATCCTATCGAACGGCAAAGCGGTCCTATACCTCCACCAAGGGTAATTCCACCAATTCCTACACTTGGGCTATCCCCAAAAGGAAACATTAACCCTTTTTGTGCCAAAGATTTAACAATTTGTCCTACAGTTCCTCCGGTTTCTACAAAGGCCACTCCGTTTTCTCTGTCTAACCGGACGTGATTCATATCACTGACATCAATCACAATCCCATCTTTTACTTGAGACATCTCTCTTTCCAAAGCATGGCGACCGCTTCGGGCACGGAGCGGCACTTTGTTTTCTTGAGCCCATATTATTGCGTTAGACACATCCAGATGATTTTGCGCGAACACAAAAACAAGGGGATAGGAATCAGAAAAGGGATTCCAGTTCTGTCGTGCTTCGTGATATCCAGGATCCCCTCTGAAAATAACACGGCCTGTTAAATATGTTTTTGATTGAATGATAAACACCTCCATTGTGATTTGCTAAAAATTATTTAGCAATCACTATAGTCTATGCATAGAACTAAATGCCCGAATGATGCAGAACCCTAGTAACAACCATTGCCTGTACAAGAAGAATTGATGAGTGTGTAAATAGACAGTAAAGTTTGTACACGCCAAATGAGATATAGATTTGTCATTACTAGAACGAGAGATGCAACTTGCTCCATTAACAGCTATGATTAAGGTAGAAAAGAACATGCACCAGTTCGTAAAGGAGTGAAGATACATGCAAAGTTTCATAGTGATGCAAGGACGTACCTATCACGAAGAGAAAGAATTAGGCATCCTCTGGTCACTGCAGCATGACAGCGCAGGCAATGTCCAGCATTTTTGGGAGCGAATGAAAGAAGTCAATGAGGGAGATCGCATCTTCCATTACGTAAAAGGAGACATTGTCGCAATCAGCATTGTGAAATCTGGATACAGGGAAGAACAAAAACCCACCACAATCGATCTGCCGGACAATGAAAACGATAGCGGCTATTTAATTGAGGCTGATTATTATGAACTCGAAAAGCCATTAACGGTCATTCATGTTTTCGATGATATCCTCCCACTGCTGCCCATAAAGTACTCTCCATTTCAAGAGAACGCTAATGGGAATCAGGGATACTTATATCCATGCAATGATGAGCTCACCATTAAACTAGTCGAGCTTATCAGAGATTTAACTATCTATGAAATTGACGATGAGCAATTAGAATTCGTGATGGGTACGGTACGAAAGAAGGAACATGATTTCCTCACCCCGCTCCTTGCTGAAACCGAAGCGGAAACGAAAACCAAGATACGTCTAGGACACCAGCTATTTCGTAAGGACCTCATGCCACTCTGGCACGACAAATGTGCATTGTGCGACATTGAGTTATCTGAACTGCTGCAAGCAAGCTACGCAAAACCATGGAAAGACAGCACCAACATCGAACGGCTTGATCCAAACAATGGGATTCTTCTCTGTCGCAATCACGAAGCTTTATACAACCACGGTTTAATTGCGTTTGATGGTCAAGGGAAGATCCATATATCATCGGGCATCCCTAAAGAGGATTACACGAAGTATGGGCTTGATGGGAAGATGAGAGTACATAGAACCGAGGAGAGTAAACCCTATTTGAAGTGGCATAAGAAGCATATATTTAAGGAATAGTTTTGGCGAGTACCTGTGTGAGAAACAATCATGAATGTTTCAACAAACACGAAAACGTGACACTCGGGGTTCCTGACACCAAAGAACTTGCATACGCAAAAGAATAAATTCTTGCACCTCTATACCACTTGCCGTATCTCAGGCAGGTGGCTGTTTGTCATAGCGGAACGTCAGGAGAGAGTATTTCACCTAGTTTCCAAATGATGTATGATGAAGATATAGAGGATTTATAGAATAAACTAAATTATAAGGCTGTCTTTAAAAGTAAAGGAGTAGATATCTTGAACAAACGAATCAGAAATGGCGCACTGTTTGGGCTAATTATTTCGATTGCCCTTGGTCTTTTGTTGGCAAACTATACTGCCACAACGTACGAAGGGGACCTCACAATTATCCACTACTTGCCGGTTTATGATTATGTGGTGGCTGTCTTGCGGTTCGGGGCAATCGGAACACTAATCGGGATGTTTATCGCCTGGCGGAAAAACAAGGCGGAAGACGAAGGACCGAAAACTTATTACGGTGAAGTATTCCTCGGTGTCTTTTTCATGTTCTCAGCTATGGCCGCACTTACCTATTTGTGGAGTTGAGATTGAAAGCATACGGGAATGGAGGGCAGTTCATTCTGAGATAAGATTAGGGGCTCTCTGGTAGGTCAAATCGGGTTTGAAGATGAAAGATATGATTGAAGCGGCATTCGAGACGTGACAGCATCCATTTACGGACAACATGCAAAGAAAGAGGTGACTTATGATGAAATCATTAAGGAAAGCAATGTTTCTCTTGGCACTGGGCATCCTGCTAGCCGGTTGTTCCGCGTTGTCTGAAGAAGAGGGAAAGGGAAACCTTGTCCGGATTGATATGCAGCGGGTCGACAAGAACGGAACGAAAAGTGAAGAACGGATTCTTGTAGAAGATGATGACTTGGAAGTTGCACAAAAAGCAATGGGCAATACAGAGTGGCAGCCGAATACGAAACCAGACATGGCAAGGGTAGAAGACGTGCTTGCGATTTTCTTTTACAAGGAAGACAAGAACATGCCCGAAGCTCTCGTCCAATATCAAGTCTGGTTCGAAGTAGATGACTCCGCGACTATTATTAGCAATGATGAAGACGAAAACTACGGCAAACTGAATCCGGAAAACGCCCAGATTCTGAAGAATCTTTTTCAAGTGGATTAAGGTGAAAACCCATTGTTTTATGGTTCGAAGTCGGAATTGTCACTGAATTTATGATCATTAAAGTCCTAATGCAAATGAAAATTAGAGGAGGTTATACGAATGAAAAAAATGCCTTTTGAACGACCAACGAACTATTATGAAGAACATTTGTACCCTATTGATGAACAGATTTGTGCGTTATTAAAACAACGTAAGGAACGGTCTGTTAAACAACCTGCTCTTCCGTCGGATGAGATTATATCTTACTTGGCTGCAAAGTACGATTTCTATGAAGATTATTTAAGCTCTTTATTCGGGACGTTGAAAATGGAGAACTTATTTAAACCTCGTGTGGAGCCGTTTGGGTTTAGAAAGCATTTGCCTGTTCTGCAATCAGTTGAACTAGATGAACAATTATATTCCGTTACTTTTATTCGGCAGTTTGAGAATGCTAGCGTTGTGAACCTCAATATCGATTGGGATGGTACAAATGATCTTCCACACGAACTGGATCATAATAACTTTGAATTGTCAGTAGGAGAACCGTACGATTGCCGAATGGAAAGCGGAGGGGGCTCGACAGGGTATTACCACTACAATTATATTGTTTCTCCACCATTACCAGACGATTTTTCCGGAATGGACCTCGTGTTTACAGAGTATAGGGACCACTTTCGGGAGGAGCCGACAGGTGTCGAATTCGTTCTACATTTATAATGCATTTCAAGTAGTAGGCGGGTAGACATTCAAATAATGGACAGGTGATGGAGCATATGATTTTCGAAATGAGAAAAATTGAAACAGCTGATATACCTTTCTTGCGTGACATGCTGTACGAGTCAGCGTATGTTCCAGAAGGACAAGAACCTTTCCCGATATCTATTTTAGATGAGCCATCTGTCTCAAAGTTTATAGATGGATGGGGAGAGCGATGCGGTGATATTGGATTGATTGCCGAGATAGATGATCAATCGATTGGTGCCATTTGGCTTCGTCTATTTGAGGAAACACCCGAGATTGGAATTGCCATTTGTAAAGAGTTTCGAGGTAATGGGGTTGGAAATGCGTTGATGCATGCGCTCGAAACAGAAGCTAAAGACAACGGGTATCGGAACCTTTTTTTAAGCGTAGATCCAAGAAATCCGGCTGTACGATTATATGAACGGGTTGGATATGTCCAGGTTGGTTGGGAAGATTCTTTTTGGAGAATGGAAAAGAGATTGTAAAAAAGTACCTGTGTAAGATCCAGTCTTGAATGTTTAAACAAACAAGAAAGTTTCCTACACAGGCACTCAATAATAATTAAATCTATTTTGTATTCCAAATTGGTTGTCCCTCTACAAAATCAGGGGCTTGTAAACCTAATAACTCATATAGACTGGGTGCAATATCGGTCATTGTAATTCTACCGCTCAACTCACCAGGTGAAATATCAGGTCCTGATGCATACAAAATAGGTCGTAATCTTGGACGCTCTGGATTTCCGCCATGACTCCCCAATTCCTGTGCTGGTTCAGCAGCAATTTTCGCTTCTTTTCCCATTAAAAATCCTGGAGCGGCAGACAAGAAGACATCTCCGCTATTTCCATTAATTATAGATGAATATTCTTCATCATCATCTGTCCAGATTTTTTCGTAAGGTGTAACTTCTTTTGAATTATAAGTTGAAAACAACGTCACCTTGGGATATGGATAAGGTTTATAGGATGTAACACCATTTCCGGTCAACCATTGTAAAACTGGATGTGCTACTTTCCGTGGGTCTTGAGAAAGAGGCGTGAATACTGTACGATTTGTGAAAACCGATACAATTTCTTGTTTCACCTGTTGGAATTCTGAAGGCTCAACAATTCCTTTTGTCTCTCGACCTTTTAAGTTTACATAAACATGAGCAATCGTTCCGCTCGCTTCGGCGTAAGCTTTTGTTTTGGACGAATCGATCGTACCATGCTTATCTTTCACTAGGAGACCTGCTTTCTCGAGTTCCTCATTTGGAGATAATCGTGTATGGATCGGCTCCAATCCGTGGTCAGAGATGAGTAGCAAATGATCGTCAGTGTTCAGATTATTTTTGATTCTTCCAATTGCTTGATCCGCTTGTCTGAATGCCCAACTCACGTACTTCTCTTTCTCTTGTACAGTTTCCAAAATATAGCCAGGCTGTTCAGGTTCTCTCAATAAAAATTGATGCAGTTCGTTATCCACAATAGGGTAATAGTAAAACAGCAGGTCGGGTTGATAGGTATCTTTGATGTATAAACTGACATCTGTCACATACTTAGTAAACCGTTCTCCAGCCTGTTCATATTCTTCTCTTGTAATCGTTCCAGCAGTAAATGCACCTAATTCATCAGCAGCTGGATAAAATCCGAATTTCGATTCTATTTGTTCCGCGAAATTATCTGGGCCACGGTAAATTCCAGCCATCACAGTGCCTTGGAATAATTGAAGTTCGTCCTTATTTGCGATATCTCCTTTCAGCTTTACATAAAATCCTGCGCTGTCAAAAGGCGGTAAATCCAATTTGATGGCGTTCCAGTCGTTTACCAAAAGCTCTCCTCCTATTTCCTTTGGATTCGTAGAAATATAGAGTTTCGGCTCTTTTTCATCTGTTCTCAGTAGGAATAGCTGCTGAGTGGGATAGTCTTTAATGTCCAATGTGATAACGGCCACTTCAACACCTATCGACCCCGCATCCAGCTGATGGACTCGTTCATCTTCTACAGTTGAAAACTTCAAATTGTGCAGCTTGGATTCCGCTAACGTTCCTCCTGAATAGACCGCATATGTAGCAGCAGAAGAATTGTCTGGATTAGAGTCTGGAAAAGCCACAGTCGCAGTGACTTTTCCTTGATCTTTCGCTTCTTTCCAAATCGGCGTCACACCAAGCGTCTGTGAAAATCCACTTTGATCGTCTTTTACTTTTTTTCTTGGATTATGAAATTCATTGCTGACGATGCCAGTATTAGCCGGTCCAGCACCTGTTGCCATCGCTGCATGTGACGGGGCAGTTAATGAAGGCATGACGGTGATGAAATTAGTAGCGTAGGCTGCTTCTTGTTGAAACTCCTGCAAATTACGCATAATTCCTTTATTCATATAGCGCTGTGCGTCCATATAACCTAACCCGTCAAAAGAAACTACGCTGATCGTACCTGATGTCTCCGCCGCATAAGCAGGGTGAATGCTAAAAGAAATTATACTGATAAGAATAATGATACTAAAAACTTTTATGTACGTGTACATAGCGTCATCCCTCACTTCAGAGAATTATTCCCCCTATAATTAAAAGGTAAACTGAGTTGGATGGATTACTCTATTTTTCGTTATTTCTTGATTGTCTTTCATGCAAAGATTTGTGATGTTGTATAACTCCACTAGGCCCTTTCGGAATTAAATACGGAAATGTTGTTGCCATTCTTATCTTCAAAGGCAACAGTGAACTCGTAGGTGGATTCTTCAAATTTATGGTAGGTGGTATCCGAATAGTTGTCGAAGATCAGTGCTTCGGTTTCCGTCTTTCCGAAAGGACTCACTTTCCGCACGAGGTTGATGAGAAAACGTACAGTAAACAAAAGGAAGAACAGAACGGTAACGCCGGCAATCCCCCAGCCTGCCTCTTTTTGTTTTTCTTTCTTGAGTTTCTTTACTTTGTTCCTTTCCCGTTTCACGTATCGCTTGGAAGATGTTTTTTACTCCAACCTATCGAGTGCTAGTATGGAAAGAACCGATGCGATGAGGCAGCAGAACGCCATAAACCCGAGTATGAGAATACTGGCCAGATAGAAGATACTGTCTGCGACAATATCATAGATCGTTGAAAAATTAGACCGACCTTCCGAGTAACCGGAAAGTGAATCGCCCCTCTCAAGTTCCAACATTTGCTTCTTTGAAATCCGATTGAGGTATTCGGAATCCTCGCCGTTAGGCAATTCAATCCTCACATAATAGGAGGGAATAGTGAATAAACCCTTCGCCCCGGTCTTTTCAGTAACCGTCACTGTCGCCTGCTCCGATGATAATAAGTTGTAATCTTCCAAGTAGGAGGACGCTTGATTTGACGACGATCTGTAAAAAGTAAAACTAAATCGCTTGGTCGCCGATACCTGTAACAAACCACCTGTTTCTCCGTCTAACTTATCAGAGGGGGCTGAACTATGAAAAAGATGGTTTTCATAGCTATTTTATCTGTTCTATTATTGATAGGCGGATGCGGGACAGAGGGGACAGACGGGAGAGCAGACGACAGTTCTGCCGAACAGGATAACTGGGGTGCAATCAAAAACGTAAGCGACCGTGATATTATTGCAGAACTAAAGCAAACTGTTGAAGAGTCGCCGCAGCGGGAATTGGCATCTCAAGAGCAACTGACGAGTATGGAATACACAGAAGGTTTTTTCGGGGACCCTTCTAAGGAATTGGAAGAGGATATGACTGTTCAAGCGATTGAAGGGCCAGCTGCAATAGAAGCGGTCCAAAAAGTGTACGGTGGTGATGACGGATTTGACAAAGAGGGTGTGCTCTTCTTCGAAAATCAGCAGAATGGTGCTACGCAGTCAGGAGTTTGGATCGGTTTGAAGGCTCCTGATGAGCGGTTGCAACAGGTTCTCGATATCTTGCAGCAGAAAGGAGAAGGGGAGAGATCTTATCAGAACCTATCTATATTTTCCTCAGTCCGCATACGCAGGTTGAATTACATGTTCAGCAAGACAAAGTAGCGAAAGCGGTGGATGGATTGATGGACGGACGGGGTTCTTATACGGTATCCACAGACATAATTACAGGAGTCATCGAAATAGGTCACGATTTTTTGAAAACCGGACAGCAGAAAAAACTGGAAAAACAGTTTCCTGATTATGCGTTGAATTTCAAACAGGATGGCAGAATGGTTGCAGAGCCAGGACAGTCCGCAATTATCAAACCGAAAGAGAACGAAACTAAGACTCCTGCAGAAGAAGGTGGATTTGTATTGGAGACTTCAGACGGCAGTTTTTTTGTTGCGGGAGGTACGGAAGGTGCGACGGACTATTCTTTCCCTGAAGCTAATCAGCTCACAGTCGGCCGGCGTGTGAGAGTCGAAGCAACTGGCGGAATTGCTGAGTCATATCCCGCGCAAGGTGCAGCGAAATTCGTTGAAATTCTTCCTGATTACCATCCGGTAAATGCAGTGCTTTCCGAATCACAAGCTGTTGCAAAAGCGATTCAGCAGAATACACGCGATTTTATCGTCATAGAAAAAGTGAGGTATGAAGCAACGCGCAGTGTTTGGATACTGACACTTAACGATGAGCGTATGATAGAGATTGAAGATCGGTGAAAGAGGATTAGAAAGCATTCCTGCGCACGGCAAAACTTAGATGCAAATTGAAATTCATGGTGCGACTATTTGTTTTGTGAAGCTTGAAGGCTAGAATTACAAAAAAACACATAGTAAATACAACTTATATAGAACTTATCAACTTCCATGCTATCTATTAATACCACTCGCATGTAGTTTGCTAGGAGTACCGAATGAATGTGCCAGGCAAGTCGTTGGTATAGGTTTAATCATTGGTATGGTTCAAGACTTTTGTGAAACTGCACTGAATTCATAGATTGCGGACTACTATGCTAAAGAGTATAAGGAAAGTAAGGGTGGTTAAGCGTCTACTGTGAAATCTTTAATAGTAAAGCAAAATCCACAACTACCGCGATTTGGTAATTGTGGTTTTTTTGCTTTACAAGTATTTTCACTTCTTCTTATAGATACTCAATGATCGCTTTGCCGATCTGAGCAATTGTCTTCTGACCGTCATGGTTATAGTCCCAGTTGGACGTCAAAACGGCGATATCAACGCGTCTGTTGCCCTTTTCAAAATATGCGATGTCGTGCTCAACGCCGGGAAGGGTGCCGGTTTTGTTGCCGATGATCAATGTTTCGTCGAAAATTGGCTGATACGCAGGGAGCTTATCGATCAGCTGTTGGTCGCGCATTATCGTTTTCAGTTGCTGTTTGCTTGTCAGCGATAGAAATTCGCTCGCTGGATCCAAGCATGCTAGGAAGCGAACCATATCTCTCGCCGTAGCGACATTTTCCAACCCTTTTGCCAAAGCATCATAGTCCATGAATTTCCGGCTTACTAGTGAGTGTTCGGCACCAACTTGTCTGAAAAACGCTTGGATGCGCTCAAGACCGACGTATTCGATAACGAGGTTGGCTGCTGTATTGTCTGAGACAATGATGGATAGTGTCAGTGCATTGCGCAACGTCATGTGGTCCATGTCGGTCATATACGCCAAAACACCTGATCCGCCAACTGGCTCCTCGATCTTCAGTTGTGCATCCAAATCGATTTCACCTCGATCCGCTGCTGCGAGACAAGCCATGGCAATCGGAACTTTCAAGATGCTTGCTGACCGCTGCACCTCATCCGGACATATTGCAATCGGCCCGTCAGGAGTACTTGCATAAAGCGAGACGGCTCCAGATGCGTCACTAGAGATTCTTTGGAGTTCCTGTTTCAATTGTATGTAATTCATGTCCTTCACCTGCCCAGTTGAGTGTAGAGTTCCAAGATAAGTAAAAATAATAGGGAATTGATATTACTTTGCAAAGGGAATTCTGAATTGTGCATTAACCTTCGCTTTAATGGTAGCACTCGTCAAACAAAAAAGCTCTTTCTTTTTTGTTTGGTAGAGTTAGGCGTACCTGTGTGCTAAACAATCATCAATGTTTATATCAACACGAAAATTCGCGACGTAGGTACATTTCACCTTTTTATATAGGGCGATGTCGGCCAACGAAAACCGAGTGAAAGTAGAAGTTGCCGCAGTGCTGCTTAAATCACAGGTAGTTGAGAAAGCGATACAGGAGTGGGGGATTGGCTTTAACATCAAAGAAAAAGTGGGCTAGAATTACGGTGCGCAGTGCTTGGCCGCTAACACAGAACGATGAACTAGTGTTGAGGAGTGAAGATCAGTGAAAGTGAGATAGAATGCTTTCTCTGTGTACGATACAACTCAAGAAAAGTTAGTGACTTTTCTGAAATGGAAAGGTTAGCATTTGGATTTATGAAATGGAAAAGCTGAGATTACTAAAAATTAAATAGTAATTTCAGCTATTTCAGCATATAATTATTTCAACACTTTCAATTAATAGAGAGGGAATTGCGAGTTGGCTCGGAAATATTCTGATATTAAAAAACTATTGTTCAATTATAAACCTATGTGCTAAAATTAATTCTCAGTCAACTTTGATGAAAAAATTGCATATGTTTACTTAGTGGATAGGGACGATTGCACGATTCTATTACTGGGGTTTTTAAAAAAGGTTTGGGGGGGAAAATGATGAAGAATCTATTTACTAAATGGAATCAAATCAGTCTAGTAAAAAGAATTATTGTTGGTATTATTCTTGGTGTTATTTTAGCTCTTACGGTTCCTAATGCAAGTTGGATTAATATTTTCGGTTCATTATTTGTCGGTGCTTTAAAAGCTGTAGCACCCGTTCTAGTATTATTTTTAGTCATGTATGCACTTGCTGCGCATAAGCGCGGTACGAAAACGAATATGAAAACGGTTCTTGCTCTTTATGCAATTGGTACACTTCTAGCAGGGGTTGTCGCTGTTGCGGTAAGTTTTATATTCCCAGTCACACTAACGTTGACTAAAGGCGCAGAAGGACTTACACCTCCAGAAGGCATTGTCGAGGTTCTTCAAACAGTCCTCTTTAATATGGTATCCAATCCAGTCGACGCATTACTAAATGCGAACTATCTAGGCATTTTAATGTGGGCAGTTGTTCTGGGTCTTGCGTTAAAAAGTGCGAATCAAAACACGAAAGACATGTTAGGCAGTTTTTCAGATGCGATCACTAAAGTGGTACAGTGGGTCATCAGTCTAGCACCGATTGGTATTATGGGACTTGTATTTGATGCGATTGTAACAACTGGCCTTTCTTCTTTACTCGTTTACGGAAAGTTAGTAGTAATACTAGTTGGATGTATGCTGTTCATTGCACTTGTTGTGAATCCGTTGATCGTATATGTCTATATACGCAGAAACCCGTATCCACTAGTGTTCAAAGTGTTAAAAGAAAGCGGTATCACGGCATTCTTCACACGCAGTTCGGCTGCAAACATCCCTGTGAATATGAAATTATGTGAAGAACTTGGCTTGGATGAAGATACGTATGCCGTATCCATTCCTTTAGGAGCCACGATTAATATGGCGGGCGCAGCCGTTACAATATCTGTGCTTACACTTGCAGCAGTCCACACGCTTGATATTCATGTGGACTTCATGACTGCCATTCTGCTTTCTGTTATAGCAGCCGTTTCTGCAGCAGGTGCGTCAGGTGTAGCGGGTGGATCACTTCTATTGATTCCACTGGCATGTAGTTTGTTTGGTGTACCAAATGAGATTGCGATGCAAGTCGTAGGTGTAGGCTTTATCATCGGGGTTGTTCAAGACTCTTGTGAAACTGCATTGAACTCTTCGACGGACGTATTGTTCACAGCTGCAGCGGAGTATGCTAAAGAGTATAAGGAAAGTAAAGCTGCTACTGTAAAATCTTAAGGATAATAGGAATAAAAGAGGCTACAATTACCGGAGATAATCTGGTGATTGTAGTTTTTTTATTGTGGAATGCTGGTGAGTGAAACAAACATAATCGTTTTGATCAGGCTTTTTTATAAAGAGTGAGGCAGGGTATGAAAATCTAAAATAAGCTGTAACTGACTATCCAACGGGTGCCATCACCTCGTTGGATAGTAGACCAATCATAAAAACATGTGAATATCAGAATCTTGAGGAGCGTCAAGGTTTCAAATCAGAAACCCTCTTATACTACAGGTAGAAGATAAGTAACCAACTCATAGGAGGATGAAGATTATGAAAAAAGGTGTATTTACATTAGAACCACTTAGCTGCCCGTCGTGTATTAAGAAGATTGAAAGCGCGTTAGGAAAAATGGAAGGGATTCAAGAAGTGAAAGTCCTGTTTAACTCGAGTAAAGTGCGTACTCAGTTCGATGAAGACAAAGTCACAGCGGATGAAATCCAACAAACGATTTCAAAGCTAGGCTATCCAGTACTTACACAAAAAGTATCTTGAACGACCACTCAGGAAAGGAGGACCCGTCATGAATGCAAAAAGAACGTATCAAATCACAGCTGTAACAGCGATACTACTGCTCCTCGCAATTGGGCTCCATTTTTCAGGCTTGGCAGAAAGTCAGAAATGGACGCTGATTACAGCGACTGTCATTGCAGGGACACCTATCGCATGGAAAGCAAGTCAAGCACTTCGAATGAAAGCGTTCAGCATTGAACTGCTCGTAACCATCGCAGTCATCGGTGCCTTATTCATCGGAGAATATGTTGAGTCCGCTGCGGTTACATTTCTCTTCTTGTTCGGGGCTTTTCTTGAAGTTCGGACACTCGAAAAAACTCGCTCGTCACTCAAATCACTCATTGACATGGCACCACTTGAAGCAACGGTCATCCGGGAAGGCGAAACAATGACGATTTCAATTGAAGACGTCATAGAAGGAGACCGCGTGATCATCCGCTCTGGAGAAAAAGTCGCAACGGATGGCGTCATCGTCACAGGAAACGCAACAGTCAACGAATCAGCGATTACTGGGGAATCAGTACCCGCTCGAAAAGCAATAGATGACCGCGTCTTTAGTGGGAGTATCGTCGATAACGGATTCATCGAAGTGATCGCTGACCGCGTAGGTGACGACACAACTTTCGCACAAATCATAGAACTTGTAGAAGAAGCACAAGAAACGAAATCGAAAACACAAAAGTTCCTCGATCGTTTTGCAACAGTGTACACTCCAGCGATCGTCATATTATCTATACTTGTCTACATTTTTACACGAAATATTGAAATGACACTGACATTCTTAGTCGTCGCGTGTCCAGGTGCACTCGTCATCTCTGCTCCCGTATCCATCGTCGCAGGCATTGGAAATGGAGCTCGACACGGTGTGCTCGTCAAAGGCGGCGAAATCATGGAAAATCTAGCAAAAGTCGACACCGTTGTGTTCGATAAAACAGGAACACTTACAAAAGGACGTCCTGAAGTGATGGATATCTACACTGTCGAAGGCGATGAAAACAAATTACTGCGTCTTGTCGCTGAAGCCGAAATGATTTCCGAACATCATCTAGGTCAAACGATCGTGAAAGAAGCTCAAAAGCGAGGAATCACGTTAATCAATCAACCTAACGACGC
This sequence comes from Sporosarcina sp. BI001-red, assembly GCF_003384035.1. Classification (GTDB taxonomy): domain Bacteria; phylum Bacillota; class Bacilli; order Bacillales_A; family Planococcaceae; genus Sporosarcina. The sequence goes on from NZ_QQAK01000001.1 coordinate 27,279, forward strand.
TGAAATCATCGAAGGCAATGGTGTGCGCGTGACAATTGAAAACAAAATCCTCACAGTCGGCAATCGTAAACTAATGGCGGCTAGAGACATTGTCATAGAAGAATCCATCGAAGCGTACGCAGTTCAACGAGAAAAAGCTGGCAGTACAGCCATCTTCGCAGCCATTGACGGAGTCGTGCAAGGTATCATCTCCATTGCAGATCAGATTCGTCCGGAAGCAAAAGAAGCGATACAAGAGTTGAGAGACAATGGTGTCAAACAAGTGATTATGTTAACGGGTGACAATCGGCATACAGCCGAATTGGTCGGCAAACAGCTCGGACTTGATCACATTCACTCAGAGCTATTACCGGAAGACAAAGTAGCGTGGATCAAGCAGTTAAAAGCAGCTGGCCACATCGTCGCGATGGCGGGAGACGGCATTAACGATGCACCCGCAATCGCGACAGCAGACATTGGACTCGCCATGGGGGAAGGCGGAACCGACATCTCGATGGAAACGGCCGATGTTGTCCTTATGGCAGACCGACTCGACCAGTTCTCTCACGCCCATGCATTAGCAAAAGCAACCATCCTAAATATGAAGCAAAACACATATTTCGCAGTTACAACGGTATTCATCCTACTTGCGGGTGTCCTTTTCGGAAAAGTTTTTCTTGCTTCAGGCATGCTCATCCACGAAGTGAGTGTATTGCTCGTCATCCTCAACGCAGTTCGCTTAATGCGGTATACGAAGAAGGAAAGGAAGCGAAATATACCGAATAGAGTACTACAACCGGAGTGAAGGGAGAATTCCAATGACTGAACACAATTCCTGCGGACATGAAGCGGCAAGTAACGAGGAGATGCGTCATTCCTGTATCGCGACTGTACCGATTTTCAACCATTTAACTGCAGAGGAAATGAATGAAATTGTAAAAACGACCAACTCCGTCGCGTATGCAAAAGGAGAAGCCATCTATCACGCAGGTGAACCTTCTATCGGACTGCAAATCGTGCACAAAGGACGACTCAAAATCTATCGATTATCGGAAACAGGAAAAGAACAATTGGTTCGCATACTCGGTCCAGGAGACTTCACAGGGGAACTGTCGCTCTTCAGCGAATCCGTGAACGATGCATACGCAGAAGCCTTAGAGCCAATAGAAATATGTGCCATGAATCGCGAAACCCTCCAACAGTTTTTATTGAAATACCCACCCATCTCACTGAAGATGTTAACCGAGTTTTCTTTACGACTGTTAAAATCCGAACAGCAATCGGCCAGTATCGCAATGGAGACCGTTGAAATGCGAATTGCGATGTATCTGGCAGACCAAACCGAAGAACAACGAAGTCAATTGATCACACTACCTATGACACGTAAAGACTTGGCTTCGCATCTCGGAACGACACCTGAAACGGTGAGCCGTAAGTTGACGGAGTTTGAGGAGGCAGGGTGGATTGAGCAAGAGACGCAGCGGGAAATTCGGGTGTTGGATTTGGATGCTTTGTTGTTGGCTTGAAATCTTTTGAATAGCAAAAATTATTCTGATCAATGTGAGATTCAACCATGAAAAATTATTGCATAAGTGCCTTAACTAGCTCCTTCCTATTCAGGAGGGGTCTAGTTGGTTTTCTGATATAGCGACATGGTACAGATATGATACAATCAGAGGTAGAACCATCTTTTTTACAGGAACGAGGAAATGAAGCAATCGTAAGATGAATTCTACCAAAGAACAATTACATACAGAAAAGTGAGGAACACATTATGTCCGAGTTAAACTCAAGATTATTTAGTGCGGCAGATAATCTGCGCAGCAAAATGGATGCATCCGAATACAAAAATTATTTATTAGGTTTGATTTTCTATAAATATCTATCCGACCTGCTGCTTGTAAAAGTTGTGGAGCTAGCAGATGAATCAATAGAAGAATTCGATACTGCAGAAAAACAGACACAACTGTATACCGAGTTGTTGGCGGATGATGATGTGAAGAGCGACTTGATAGAGACATTAGTCGACACAGTGGGGTATGACATTCAGCCGGAATATTTGTTCAGTTATTTAACGGAGCAGGCAAAGCAAAACACATTTCAGTTAAATGAATTAACAAAAGCGTTTACGGATCTATCAACAAGATACCTACAATTCTCAGGACTGTTCGATGACGTCGATTTGACATCGAAAAAGCTAGGTTCTGATCCCCAGCAGCGCAACATTACGATTTCAGAGGTCATTAAAAAACTGAATCCGATTAATCTATTAGGTCATGGCGGGGACGTGATTGGTGATGCATATGAATACCTCATTAGCCAATTCGCATCTGAAGCTGGAAAAAAGGCGGGGGAATTCTATACCCCACACGAAGTATCTGTCATGATGGCGCGTATTGCCGCAATGGGGCAAGAAGACAAACAGTTGTTCAGTGTTTATGACCCAACGATGGGGTCGGGCTCACTTATGTTGAACATCCGGAATTATCTCAATCATCCTGAAAACGTGAAGTATCACGGACAAGAGCTGAACACGACAACGTTCAACTTAGCGAAGATGAACCTGATTCTACATGGCGTTGATAACGAAGACATCCGTCTTAGCAACGGCGATACATTGAATAAAGACTGGCCGACAGACGAGCCGTATACATTTGATTCCGTATTAATGAATCCGCCGTATTCAGCGAAGTGGTCATCCGATGATACGTTCTTAGACGATTCAAGGTTCAACCGATATGGCCGCCTAGCACCAAAGTCAAAAGCAGACTTTGCTTTTCTATTACACGGTCTGTATCACTTAAAAGACTCGGGAACGATGGCAATCGTATTACCACACGGTGTGTTATTCCGCGGCGCTGCGGAAGGAATTATTCGAAAGAAACTACTAGAAGACGGCAGCATTGACGCAGTCATTGGCATGCCATCGAATCTATTCTTCGGGACGTCGATTCCTACGACAGTGATCATCTTGAAGAAAAACCGAACAACACGTGATGTATTATTCATCGACGCAAGTAGTGAGTTCACAAAAGGTAAAAACCAAAACAAATTATCGTTGGAGAATCTCGATAAAATCGTTGAAACGTATGAAAAGCGAGAAGATGTTGAGAAGTATTCGCACGTTGCGAGTTTTGAAGAAATTAAAGAGAATGAATTCAACTTGAACATCCCACGTTATGTCGACACGTTTGAAGAAGAAAAGCCTGTTGATATGGCGGCGGTTGGGGCAAGTATTAAAGATATTCGTAAAGAGAAAGCTGAATTAGAGAAAAATCTATATAAGATGATTTCTTCATTGGAGTATGGTGAAGAGAATGAAGAATGGATTAAAGGTGCATTAGAGGTGTTTAATCGTGGGGAATAAAAAAATTCCGGAAGTTAGTTTTTCAGGATTTGATAAGGAATGGAAAGTAGAAAAGTTAGGGGATTTAGTATCAATAAAATCAGGTTGGTCTCCATCGAACTTTAATGAAACTCATAATAAAAAGGGCTCTTTATTTATAAAAGTCGATGATTTAAATTATTCATCACGTGAACAAATGAATTCTCGTATGAAAGTCGAAGATACTCAACGATTTATGAAAATGAAAAAAGGTAGCACTATCTTTCCGAAAAGAGGTGCTGCCATAATGACAAATAAGATTAGAATTCTAGGCTTGGATGCCTACATGGATACAAATATGATGGCTCTAGAACCATTAAGTATAAATGGAGAGTTTCTTTATACATTTATATCAAAAACTGGATTATATAAAATTGCTGATACATCTACATTGCCACAAATCAATAATAAACATATTGAACCCTACATTATTTTTCTTCCTACTGAAAAAGAGCAAAAAAAGGTAGGAGAGTTTTTTAAAACACTTGATAAAATTATCACTCTCCACCAACAAGAACTAACTACCCTCAAACAAACAAAACAAGGGTTCTTGCAAAAGATGTTTCCGAAGGAAGGCGAGACAGTTCCGGAAGTTCGGTTTCCGAAGTTTAGTGGAGAGTGGGAAAATCGGACACTGGACCAAGTTTTCAAAGAATTTATTGTACCAATGAGAGATAAACCAAAAGAATTTTCTGGTGATATACCATGGACGAGAATTGAAGATATTGAGGGCAGATATATTAATGGCACTAAAAGTGGCCAATATGTTTCTAAAGAAACCATCGACTTAATGAAATTGAGGATTATACCTAAAGGATCTTTAATTGTTTCGGCAAGCGCTACATTTGGAATCGTGGCTATAGTGAATAACGATTTAATAACTAATCAAACTTTCATAGGTTTAGTACCAAATACAAATAACAATATAGAGTTTTTATATGCTTTTTTCAAGTCGGCTAGCATCACCAAAAAATTAAAAAGAGAATCTGCAGGTTCAATCATATTTTATATATCAAGAAAGCAGTTTGAGAATTTAGATGGTAGCTTTCCAGGATTCGAAGAACAAACCCAAATCGGCAATTTCTTCAAACAACTAGACGACACAATCTCTCTCCATGAACAAGAACTTGAAGCATTGAAACAAACAAAACAAGCATTTTTGCAAAAGATGTTTGTCTGAGTAGCTGGAAAGGAGGAGTACGGATGTCAAAACTTCAGTATAACGATGAAGCCGAAGTGGAACGCCGCCTGATTGAAGTGTTAGGCGAAGGTCATAATCAGTGGAATTACAGGCCGGATTTGAAGTCGGAAGAAGATTTGTGGAACAACTTGAGAAAGATTATTACGCAAAATAATTTATCTGAAATTGGAGAAGTGCCGCTTACGGACCATGAATTTGAAACGATTCAAACGGAATTGATGCTAGTGACGAAGACACCGTTTGAAGCAGCTAAATGGCTGAAAGGTGAAAATGGAATTGCGCGGATTACGATTGAACGAGAAGACGTGTCGCTTGGTTCCCTATCACTCGTGTTGTATTCGAATCAGGATATTGGTGGCGGCATCTCAACCTATGAAGTGGTAAATCAGATTGCGAAACAGAAAATAGACGATACGGGACGTGACCGTCGATTCGATGTCACGTTGTTAATCAATGGACTGCCGATTGTGCAGATTGAGTTAAAACAAGTGACTGCGAAAGATGGCGTTTATCAAGCGTTTAATCAAATCAAAAAGTATGCCGAAGAGGGCGTATTCCGTAACAACATCTTTGCGACGCTTCAGTTGTTTGTTATCTCGAATGAACAAACGACGCGTTACTTCGCAAATGCAATGCCGAAAAATCTTCATCGGAAATTCATTTTCAGCTGGCGCACACCCGACAATGAAAAAGTAGACAACTTGTATGACTTTTGTAAACAAGTACTCAACATTCCCGATGCACATCGTCTCATAGCGAACTATACGATCGTGAGTGAAGATCAGGACAATAAAGTGTTGATGGTCTTACATCCATACCAAATCCATGCGATTGAAGCGTTATTTGCTTCTGCCATGAAGCACGAATCGGGGTATGTCTGGCATGCGACTGGTTCTGGTAAGACGCTGACGAGTTTTGTGTCGACCAAATTGCTTGCTCGAAAACCGGGTGTCGATCGTACAGTCATGCTTATCGACCGGAAAGACTTGGACAATCAGACAACGAGTGAATTCACGAAGTTTGCGTCAGAATACAATACCGGAATTTCATCCGGTACAGCAAGATCGAACAGCTTAATAGTCGGTACGGGAAGTTCAAGAGAGCTCAGTGAAACATTGCTATCGAGTGCAAACTCAAATGCGGTCATAGTCACGACGCGTCAAAAGCTTGAATCTGCATTGAAACATGCGAAGCGAGTAGAAGAAGAGCGAGGGACGAACCGATTTAAAAAGCTGATCGGTGAGCACATCGTTTTCGTCGTAGATGAATGTCACCGTGCGTTAAGCGCTGAAGGCATGAAGTCGATTCAAGAATTCTTCCCGAATTCCACATGGTTCGGTTTCACAGGAACACCGATATTTGAAGAGAATAAAAAACAAGCTCAAGGTAGTCTTGCGCGCACGACTCATGACCAATACGGAGAAGTACTGCATACGTATACCATTAAAAATGCATTGGAAGACGGTGCGGTATTAGGATTCCAAGTCGAGCATGAAGATACGATTGACGGAGACTCGCTATATGAAAATATCTATGACCAGCTGCGTCAAAAAGAGAAGTATGCGAATCTGTCGAGTGATGAATTGGCCAAATTTATTGACGAAATGGATCCGATTAAAAAAGAAGAGTTTCTGGAGACCACGACGTTTGAGACAGATGATCATATTCAAGAGGTCCTTCATAAACTATTGAAACCAGACAATGCGTATACAAAGTTTGATTTTAAAAATGGGCGTCCGACGAAATCAGCTATTTTGACAACGAGCTCCATTAATATGGCGAAGCGCTATTATCACGCCATTAAAAAGATGACGGCAACTCCAGAATGGATGGCAACGGAATTTGCTGCTCATCCACTGCGTAAAGGACGGACGATGGATGATCCTGATTTTCCACGAATTGCGATTACGTATTCCCTTTCAGAAAACGAAGAGAATGCCAACGATTCCCAAGAGGAAATGAAAGCAATCATCAACGACTACAATGCCTATTATGGAACTGCCTGGTCGTTGGAAGACATTGACCGTTACAACGGGGACATTAACAATCGACTCGCACGAAAACGAGCGGAGTTTAAAAAAGTCGGTAAGCAAGTCGATTTAGTCATTGTCGTCGATCGTTTATTGACTGGCTTTGACGCACCGACAGTTCAAACGTTGTTTGTCGATCGGAACCTTAGTTATGCGAATCTAATACAAGCCTTTTCCCGAACGAATCGGACATATCCAGATAAGACTAAAGGATTGATCGTCACGTATCGTAAACCTGCGACTATGCAGAAAAACGTAGAAGAAGCGACGAAGTTATACTCACAAGCACAGGAAGAAACGATGCTTGTTTATCCGTCTTATGAGAAGTCAAAAAAACGCTTTGACACAGCACATCAAGAATTCAATACTTCTGTACCGGATATTGCAAATGTGGACGAACACTCCCCATTGGAACATCGTGTGGAATTTGTGAAAGCGTTCCAGGAGTTAAACAATGCGTTCGAAGCACTTGTCACGTACGATGACTACAATGATGACATGGAGAAATCGGAAGTATTGCAAGAACAAGTAAAAACACTGGAAGAGTACGTAGGAATTTATAATACAGTGAAAGGTTCACTTATAAATGAATCTGACCCAGCTGACCCAGCAGATCCGATTGAGGACTTCTCGGAAATCGAATTTTATGGCGATAACACAGCGAAACTCTATGACATCGATTCCGCGTACATTGACCAGTTGTTAGAAGCATATACACCGAATAATAAGGACACGCGCGAAGAAATTGAGCGAGCGCTGCAGAAGATGAACAAACCAGAAGCCGTTAAAAACATCTACCACAATATGCTGAACGAAATCGATACGAGATTAGTCGAACCTGACGAAGACATCATGGCCATCAAACGGAAGTACTTCAAAGAGGCTTCCAATGCAGCCATCGAAAACTTATCGAACACGTGGTTCGTCAACGAAGACCAGCTGCATTTATCGGCTATTCAATATGTCCCGGGATCCGATGATATCCCAAACATCAGCGGTATTCTGGATAGTAAACGATTCGACAAGTATAAAGAAATCCATCCAACAGCGAAGCCATTGAAATATGGGCCGCAGATGAAACGTGAGTGGTTAAAGATGTTGCAAGATGAGATTGTGCCTTATGGGGATGAGTTGCGGTAGGAGAAAGCTAGAAGTTTTATTAATAATTAGAAGACCCAATCTGCTGAATTACAGGTTGGGTCTATTCTATTTTTAAAATGATTCGTTTTAAAATTGTTGTAGAATTCATACGTATTGTGTCAATTTTTAGAAAGTGGTATGATATGAATAAAGTGTAATTAAATTGGAAATTTCATATCTGTTTATAGATATCTCAACCATTGTTGAAAATAGCTATCACTTCGCAATTTAGAAGGAAGGAACACAAAAGGAGGAAATACAAGATGATCACATCTACAGAATTTGATGATTTGCCAGAGTTGCAATATGAAAAAAGATTAGTACTTTTTATCGATATTTTGGGTTTTAGTAATTTAGTATCAGAAAGTTCTTCAAATCAGATTAAGTTGCAAAAAATCAGACGCATTTTAAAAGTCTTGGAAAGGGAACTTCACAGAGATAAAGAATTTCAAGAATCTCATGAAATTTTTACGAGAAAACTTCGAGGTTCTTTTCCGCTATCTGTGGAGGCAAATGATAAGCATTATGTAAATCCAAGTAAAATTGAATACACTCAGTTTTCAGACAACATTATTATTAGTTCCCCGTATATTAATGCTCAATCACTTGTTTCATTAATTTCAAACATCTCTCTACTACAAGCTAGATTTTTACAAGAGGGTATTTTATTCAGGGGTGGAATTGCATATGGAGATATGTACCATAAAGAAAACTTATGTTTTGGGCCAGCATTTAACAGAGCATACTTTCTTGAAAGTAAGGTTGCTGAGTATCCGAGAATTGTAATTGATACTGATATTATGAATGGACAAGCACAACCAACTAATTGGAGCAATCAAGAAAAATTTGAATTTAAAGTTCTGATTCAAGATACTATGAATTATTCAAACCCTTTTACTTTAAAACAAAAAGATAATTATGATAATGATGTACATTATATTAATTTTATGTTATTGCAAACATTTAAAAGTGCCGAAACAAAAATACTTGAGATATTTAGCACTCAAAAGAAGGACTTAAACAGAAATCATGACGGTGAAGAAAGTATATATCTTAAACTTGATTGGCTAACATCTACTATTGAAAAACACATGCGATCCTTCGAAGATTCGTGAAATCGAAACCAGTACATTACTTTGATGAATCTGCTGGATGATGTGCTGGCTTCTTTAATTAAAAAAACTTGGCTATGCACGACACAAATCCAGAACAGTTCTGAATAATGTTTAAGTTGTGCAGTGTACAGGCAACCCAATGCGAAAGGGGGACAAGGAAATGAAAGTATTTATAATTTGGTCTGGAGAGAGATCTCGACAGGAAATAACGTACCTGGACCACGCAATATTCTGAATAGACACCAAATTGTATATGATCCAGGTACCGATTAGTGGGTACCGACTAACTTTAATTGAGGCAACACTAGTAATATTGAAGCGAGGTAAAAAATGGGGATTTCAAATAAGATAATTCAGTTTTTATTATCTATATTTATTATTGTAGGATTCATAGGTTTAGTGTGGTATATCTTTAATCGGATTTGGAGTCTTTTTTCCAACTTGAATGATGGAGTACTTGCAGCAATTGTAACCGCTATAACTACTTTTCTAGTAACTTTTATTTCAATTATTTCGGCAAAATATTATGAGCGCAAGTTATTAATAGAGAAAGAGATGCGAGACAAAAAAATACCTGCCTACAATGAATTTATAGAATTCATTTTCAAAATTTTGGATCAAGAGAATAAAAAGAAAAAAATAACAGAACAAGAAATGACACAATTCTTTAGCACTTTTACAAGACAAATTTTGGTGTGGGGTTCTGATGAAGTTATTGCTCAATGGTCAAGTTATAGGAGGAGTGCTTTATCAGAAGTCAGTGATGGAGCTAGTAATAATTCAATGTTTGAACTGGAAAAGCTATTAATTGCTATTAGAAAAGATACTGGGCATAAAAACTCAAATATTAAAAAAGGTGATTTATTGAGATTGTTTATAAATGATATTGATAATTATATAGAAGAGTAAGTTGCGGAACTTGAAAAAATCTTATTAATCAAAACCTGTGACTATGCGCGAAACAAACACATAAGATTCTGCATATACCGCCGAAATAACGTACCTGGACCACATATGATTCTGAATAGTGTCTGAATTGTATGTGGTCCAGGTACCGATTAGTGAGGTACCGATTAGTGTGATTTGAAAGATGATTAAGTTCAAACTTTTGTCTATGCTTGCTTAACGGGGCAAAGTGCTGCAGAAGTAGTGAAATCCACTGGAGTAAAAATAGGTTTAAAAGTCGGAGAAGCTCAAGTAAAAAGAATTACAGGAAAAGTTTTAGTGAAAATTAATCAAAAGGTTGGTTTTCGGTTGGTTACTAAATTCGATCAAAAAGGCGTTATAAACTTAGGGAAGATGGTACCAGTTTTAGGTTGCGTAATAGGCGGTAGCTTTGATGCTGTAAGTACTAGAACTATTGCGAAAGCGGCTAAAATGACTTTTATAACAGAAGGATATAGTAAAGATAAAAGCATTATTGAATCGTTATAAGGTGTACGAGCTATGATGTATCGACAGAAATGAATTCAAGATTAGGTGTGTGCAAAACAAACATGAATATTTAAATAAACACGAAAGATTATTGCACAGGTACCTCGAATTGGTAACACAATAAAACCTCGCTTTTGTTGAATGTAAAAAATAGACACATATTTCCATGCCTTTTTGATAGTATCCAAGTATAGGTCTTTTTGTAATAAATCCTATATTTTTTCATAAAAAATTTACAGAAAGCAGGGATTTGTATGATAGTGTTTGGTGGACTTTTATTTCTTGTCGCACTCATTGCTAGTGTTATATTTGTAATCTTAACAGTCATGTCTTTAATTAAAAAAGATGGAAAAACAAAGAAAAGGCTAATAGGCATCGCAAGTAGTTTTGTGGTATTTGTTGTTTCCTTAATCATTATTGCGACATCTGTAGAAACAGACACAGAAAGTGCCTCTGAAGGAGAGAAAACACCTGTCAGTAAAGAAGAGAAAAAAGATGAGCCAACTGCAGAAGACTTAGCAGTGAAGAAAGATGAGAAAGAAGCTCTAGAAAGAGAAAAAGCAGAAAAAGCTGAAGCTGACAAGAAAGCCAATGCAGAAGCGATAGCAAAGAAAAAAGAGGAAGCAAAGGCTACAAATAAAGCAAAAGCAGAAGAAGAAGCAGAAGCAGAAGCAGAAGCAGAAGCAGAAGCGAAGGCTAAAGAAGACACTACTTGGGATGATTTGAAAGAGCATGATAAAATCGTAGGCAAAAGTGATAAAGATTTCAAAAAGGTTACAAAATCTAAGCCAAGCGAAGTGAGAAATGATAAAACAGGAAATTGGCGTATTCTAAAAATGGCGGAAAATTTAGATATCGAGGAGTATGCTCTCTCTTATGCTGAATTATACATGAAAGACAGCGAAGTGCATTACATCGTTAATTTCAACTACAATACAACAACGTGGTTGAATAAAATGGGCGGTCTTTTATATGTAGAGGTAAGAGAGTATGTAAAAAGAGAAGAGCATGACGCCAATAACCTAGGATCGGGTATGACTCTGAAGGGTTATACAATTTATCCAGATGGAGATATCGAAGTGACGTACTGAAGTTTGAAATAACGTAACTGGATCACATATAATTCGGCACTGTGTCCGAATTGTGTGCGGTCCAGGTACCGATTAATGTTTCTGATTCGTGATTGGATAAAAGACAACAAGTCCAGTAATTTTATTAAACGATTTTGGTGGCAACAGAATTCCAGTTCTTCTTCCAGCTTGCTTGTGGATTGAAACTGATGACAATGAAATCACCTCTTCCAGGAATAGGTGCAAACATTATATCATTTCACGTCCTTCACTACCCAAATCGATTTCCGCATGTCGATTCTCATCCGTGATCTGTGTTAACAATTCTTCAAGCGAATAGTTCTTTTTGGGTTTCTTAGTTTTTAAAGTAATCGTATTTTCATTCCCGAAAACTTGCAATTCAAGTTCAGAACCTGGTTTAATTCCGATGCTGTCTGCAGCTTCTTTGGGAATACGGATACCTAAACTGTTTCCCCATTTTTGAGCGGTTATGGTAGATATGAAATCAAACTCTTTATATTGGATTTGGTTAGTTCGTGTATACTTGTTTTCATCCATTATATCATCTCCAATTAAATATTGGCTGTCAGTGCACGACACAATTTCAGAGCGGTTCTGAATAGTGTTCGATTAGTGCAGTACAGGAAGCGATTCTTAACTAAATATAACCTCCTTTACTTTGCTTATTTTAAAATCATCCTTTCTTAGTTGCCAGAACAAATAGATTGCATATGAACTTTAGGATACGTAAAGTTAGAAATATAGGATAGGAGTAGATACCGTGAAGAATATCACATTAAATAATGGCGTTGCTATGCCCATCATTGGAAGTGGCACCAATACGTACGGGAAAGAAGGAAACGAGTATGTAGGTGCTTTAAGAGGAGACACGCAAGAAGTCGACTGGGCTATTGAAAATGGGTACCGTCATTTTGACACTGCTCAAGTCTATAATAATGAAGAAGTACTTGGAGAGGGGATTGCGAAATCTTCTCTGCCGCGTGAAGATTTCTTTATTACGACAAAGCTGAATACATTCAAAGGATTTGCTGGTGCAGACTGGGCTCATGCTGAAATTGAAAAGAGTTTAGAGAAACTGCAAACAGATACAATCGATCTATTTCTTCTTCACAGTCCGTGGGACAATTCTGATGAAATGTTGGAAGCGTGGGGGATTTTAGAAGACTATTATAAACGTGGCGTGTTTAAGGCAATTGGCGTTTCGAACTTTAAAGAAGCTGACCTCGATGTATTTCTTGAAAATGGGACTGTGCGACCCGCGGTAAATCAAATAAAGTCTCAAGTCGGTACTTGGAATGACGCATTAATTGCGTATAACAAAAAGAATACTATTGAAGCTGTTGCCTGGTCGCCGCTCGGTGGTATCAATGAACCAGCTAAACAGATTTTAGAAGAGATTGGTAACCAATATGGGAAAACATACGCACAAGTTGTGTTGCGTTACAACATTGAGCGCGATGTAATTGTTATTCCTAAGTCTCATAATAAAGAGCGCCAAGCACAAAGTTTAGCGATTTTTGACTTTGAACTTACTGCAAACGATCGTGAACGAATAAACAAATTATAAGAGTTTCGTTAGATTTGATGAAAAACACCACAGTGGAAATAACGTACCTGGACCACACATGATTCTGAGTAGTGTCTAAATCGTATATGGTCCAGGCACCGATTAGTTAGTGAAATCAAAAAGAGTCTTACTAGGAGAATTCTATGTTCCTACAACAATTTATGACTCGTCAATTTCCTAGATTAGAACTTCTAGCGTCACTTTTCTGTTCTTGACCGTTCGGTATCCGTTTTGAACTTGGAATTAGTGACGGGTCAGCTAATATCCATGGGCAACCATCCTACTAATATTGGCTGCCTGTGCATGACACAACTCTGGAGCGATTCTGAATAGTGTTCGAGTTGTAGGGTGCACAGGCAACCCAAAATGAAAAGGCTGCCGGTGCACAGGCAGCGCTGGCTAGAGTAAAAGCTAGGCCATGGTTATACTGTTGAGCTAAGGAATGTTAAATTAAGAAAACTTCTAAAATAAGGAGGAGATCGGATGGCAAAAAAAATTCATGTTTATGACATTACCGTTTCAACCGGAGAACAGTTTAAAAATGTACGAATTGAAGGCTCAATTAGCAGAAAATATACAGGCATTGCGACAGATTTCATTCCTGTAAAGAATGAGGAAGGTCAAACGGTCGAATTAACAAAATATCAAATCGTTAAAGCCGTATTGGTGAATGTTGAAAAGTAAAGGATACAATTGTTCGCCGGACGAATGCTTTACTAATAAAATAGTAGTGCTTCAAACCAGCAATTTAAAATGAGCTGCCTGTGCACGACACAACTTCAGAACGGTTCTGAATAGTGTTCAAGTTGTGCGTTACAGGCAACCGAAAATTCGTGTTCGAGTTGTGAGGTACACAACAGGCAACTCAAAACCCGATAGCAGATTTGCTATCGGGTTTTTGAGTGGAAATTTATGATGAAGCAGCTACTTACACTTCCAGCCCTGCAATACCAAATCCTCCAGGACCGGAATGCGTCGAGATCATCGCTCCAGCCTCAATCCACATACTATTTTCGAATCCTTGTTCCATCGCAATTTCATCGATCCGTTGTTTGATTGTCTCGCTGAGTCCAATCGAATAAATGAAATAAATCTGCTGTCTGTCGATGTTGTATTGCTGTAGATAATCATGAAACAGACTTACAGTGACCTTCTCCATCTTACCGCGGTATTTCCTAGTCGACATAAGCTTACCGTCCACTAATTCAATACACGGCTTGATTTTCAGCAACGCGCCGCCAAGATACGCCATATTGCTGACTCGTCCGCCAGCCCGCAGAAAATCCAGGCTGCCGGGAAGGAAGGCTAGTCGTGACTTCGGAACCTTAGCCTCAATCATCTCCACCAGACGTACAGGATCGATGTCAGGCTCTTCTTCGAGCAAGGCAGCCGCATACATCACAACTGCAATCAATCCGCCCGTGACGTTCAACGCATCAAGTAAATAAATATCCTTTATATCTTCCGCAGCCGTCAACGCATTCTGATAGGAAACAGACGCTTTTGATGTATAACCTATATGAATAATGACGCTTTGAGGAAACTCCGTCCGGATAGTTTTGAAAAACTCCTGGTACTCATGCATATTCGTAGCAGCAGTGGAAGGGATTTTTTTCGTGCGGTTATAAAAATCAAAGATATCTGCTACAGGCAAATGACCGTCCAAATAGTCTTTGCCGTCCATGATGACGTGCATCGGTACTATATGTATATTGTGCTTCTTCGCTAGAGATTCCGGCAGATCGGCACCGCTTTCGGTTGTTAGGATGATTCTTGCCATTATGTGTCGCCTCCAGTTTGTGTTGTGTGGGTTCGTGTATGTAGTTTCACTATACAGGATATGTGGGTCGGGGATGTTTGATTAATGAAATAAATGAAGTGTGCTTAAGAGGAATAGTAGTTGCTTGTGTGTATGACACAACTCCTGAACGGTTCTGAATAGTGTTCGAGTTTTGCGGTACAGAGGCAACCCAAATGCAGGCACACAAATTTAGTTTGCAAGAAGAGGTAAGTGTAATGTCTAAATGCTATATTATAATTACCATAACCTTGGAAATAGATTAAAAAATCAGAAAGTAGGCGATTATTATGTTTACGATCAAAAACTTTGAAGACAATGAGAATGTAAAAGTCAGGGAAGAGCTAGGCCCTTTTAAAGTAGTAGAGTTTCAAAGAGAATTAAGTATCGATCGTGCTAGTGCTCAATCGGCTTATTATGCTTCTGAAATGAATGTACGAAGAAGATAGCTAGTATGCGATGTTAGTCAGTCGAACATAACGATTCAGGCAGGAGCCATGCAATGGATGGCAGGAGATGTGAGAGCGACCACTGGCATTAAGGGTGTAGGAGACTTTATTGGAAAAACGATTAGGGGCAAAATGACCAAAGAATCGGGCATCAAACCTGAATACACGGGAACCGGTACACTTGTTTTGGAACCGACGTTCAAGCATATATTACTATTGGATGTTGACGAGTGGAATCAGTCACTCGTCATTGAAGATGGACTCTTTTTGGCTTGTGATTCAGGATTAAAACATAAGGCTGTGATGCGCACTAATCTTTCTTCTGCTGCATTGGGCGGGGAAGGTCTTTTCAATCTTGGACTGACCGGACAAGGAACGATTGCACTGGAATCTTCCGTATCGAGAGATGAACTTATAGAAATCGAGTTAGAAAACGATGAGTTAAAAATCGATGGAAATATGGCGATTGCTTGGTCCGGCGGTTTAGAATTTACTGTCGAGCGTTCTGGCAAAACAATTATGGGTTCGGCGGCTTCAGGCGAAGGATTGGTAAATGTCTACCGCGGAACAGGCAAAGTATTAATGGCGCCGTTCCTTCAGTAAAATCGGGTGTGTGATACCTGTGTGAAAAACAAACGAACCTGTTTGTTTCTTACGCAGGTATTTTTATTCATAAACTTCCATGGAACCTCCGTGAAAGTTGAAGCTCGCAACTTTCAAACACCCTCCCTCGTCCATACTATGCTGTCCATTACGACTAAAACTTCGCAGTCAAAAAAGCAGGAGAATCGATATGAAAAGATCCGAATATAAAGAACAACATAAAAAAACAATGAAAAAGAACCGCAGCATGAAGAAAAAGATCATTCGTTTCGTGTGTGTCGGTGTCGTGCTTGCTGTCCTTTGTGTACTACTTGTACTGAATCTCTTCATCACATTCAGCGATGTCAGTAAACTCGAAGAACCCGCACCGCGATCGACGGTTATTTATGATCCGAATGGAGAAGTGATCAGCACGGTGTCGAATTCGAAAATTGAGGGTGTATCGATCGACCAGATTCCGAAAACGCTGATTGAAGCTGTTATTTCCGTGGAAGATCAACGGTTCTACAAACATCACGGTATTAATTATTTGAGGATGGGGCGCGCGTTACTGGAGAATGCGTCCAAAGGAAAAATTGTATCGGGAGGCAGTACGATTACGCAGCAGCTTGCGAAAAATGTGTTTTTGACGCAGGAGCGTACGTACTCTCGTAAGTTCAAGGAGCTGATCCTCGCAAAGAAGATTGAACGGGTGTATTCGAAAGAGGAGATCATGGAACGGTACTTGAACCAAATCTATTTCGGGGATGGGGCATGGGGTGTCCAACGTGCGGCACAGACTTATTTCGGTAAAGATGTCAGCGATTTGACGTTAAGCGAATCTGCGACACTCGCAGGGATCATTAAAGCTCCTTCGAATTTATCGCCTAAGAAAAATATGGAAAAGTCGGTGAAGCGGCGCAATTTAGTGTTGTCGCTGATGTTGCGTGAACAGTATGTTAGTCAGGAAGAATATGATGAAGCGATTGGACAGAAGCTGGAACTGGCCGATTCGACAGTGCCGCATGATGAAGAGAACTATCCGTATTATATCGATCGTGTAATAGACGAAGCGGTGAATACGTACCAGTTGACGAAGGATCAAGTACTGTCCGGTGGATTGCATATTACAACTGAAATCAATCCGGTCGTTCAGAATGCGCTCGAAGACGTGTATGCAGACAACAGCAATTTCCCAAAGAGCACCCCGGATCAGCTTTTACAGAGTGCCTCTGTTTTCGTAAATCCTAAAACGGGCGGAATCCTCGCGTTAGTCGGTGGGCGAGGAGAGTATACGCAAGGACGCTTCAACAATGCGACCGATCTCATCCGGCAGCCTGGATCTGCGCTAAAGCCGCTTGCCGTTTATACTCCGGCACTTGAGAACGGGTACCATATGTCAGATTTGCTTATGGATGAACCGATCGATGTGGGTGGATACTCTCCGAAAAACATAGATCAGCACTATAGAGGGGAAGTGACGATGTACGAGGCGCTTGCGCAATCGTATAATGTTCCTCCCGTCTGGTTGTTGAATCAGATTGGCGTGCAAGAAGGCGTGGATTCGGTGGAACGGTTTGGGATTCCATTGACAAAAAACGACCGTACGCTTGGATTGGCACTTGGAGGTCTGGACAAAGGAACCTCTCCCTTACGGATGGCGCAAGCGTTTTCCGCGTTTGCGAATGATGGCGTGATGGAGGAAGCTCATGCGATTACAGAAATTAAAGATTCGGAAGGAAAAGTGCTCGGGAAGTGGCAGGGAGAGTCCGTGCAGGTGACGGATGCGGAAGTTGCCGAGCAAATGACTCATATGCTGCAAGGCGTTGTAGAGGAAGGAACTGGGAAAAAGGCACAGATTTCCGGTATGGACGTAGCGGGGAAAACGGGCACCACACAGCTCCCGTTTGAAGGAGTGGACGGTTCCAAAGATCACTGGTTCGTCGGCTATACTCCTGACATCGCCGGTGCGGTCTGGCTCGGATATGATCATACAGACGCCGACCATTATTTAACCTCTACCAGTAGTTTTACCGCACCGCCCATTTTCGCGAAGGTTGTTTCACAATCAGCCAGTGAATTATCTACGAAGGACTTTGACTTGTCGTTAATTAAAGATGAACTAAAAGAGCTGGAGAAGCAGAAGAAAAAGACGAAGAAAGAAAGAGGAAAGAAAGAGAAGAAAAAAGAAAAGGACGAGAAGCGAAAAGACTTTTGGGAGAGTATCGAAGAGTGGGGACAGAAGTGGTTTAACGATTAAAAAGTGGTACTTAGTAACGTACCTGGACCACGTACAATTCGGAATAGTGTCTGAATTGTATGCGGTCCAGGTACCGATTAGTCATAAAAAATGATAACTGTTGAGTTCTGTTACGACTTAATGCATTTCGTGTAGCGATGTGGGATTCAGGGTATAGATAACTTGAAGCATATTGAAGGAATCATATGAGAGTAATTACGAGAAGGAGTGTGTATTGATATGAAAGCAATTGTAATTGAACAATATGGCGGCTCGGATCAGTTAGTCGAGAAAGACCTCCCAAAACCAGATATAAAAGATGATCAAGTGTTAATTGAAATGCATGCGACGTCCATTAATCCGATTGATTGGAAAGTAAGAGAAGGCTATATGAAAGACGGGATGCCGTTTGAATTTCCGTTAATTTTAGGATGGGATGCAGCAGGAGTGGTCAGTGAAGTAGGAAGTAAGGTGACTACATTCAAAAAGGGAGATCAGGTATTTGCACGTCCTGCCATGGAAAATGGCACATACAGCGAGTATGTCGCTGTCGATGAAGACTTAGTCGCGTTAAAGCCAGATCACCTGAGCTTTGAAGAAGCAGCTTCTGTACCGCTTGCAGGTTTGACGGCTTGGCAGTGTCTGGTAGACTTCGGACAAGTTAAAAAAGGAGATCGAGTGCTGATTCATGCAGGTTCTGGCGGTGTGGGGAGCTTTGCTATTCAGATTGCTAAAAGTTTCGGAGCGCACGTTTTGTCTACAGCGAGTGGTAAAAATGAAGCCTTTTTGAAAGAGCTCGGGGTTGATGAATTCATTGATTATAAAACAACTGATTTTACAGATGTTGCAAAGGACGTCGATTTGGTTGTGGACACAATGGGCGGTGACATTTTAGAGAAGAGTTTTGACGTAGTGAAAAAAGGTGGCCGTCTCGTCTCCATCGCGGGTCAGCCAGATGCTGAAAAAGCGAAAGACAAAGGAATCACTGCGGAATCTCTATGGCTGAATCCGAATGGAAAACAACTCGCAGAACTTGGTGAACTGATGGAAGAGGGAAAAGTAAAAGCACATATTGGTCATACGTTTCCGTTGACAGAAAAGGGACTGCGGGAAGCGCATGATTTAAGTGCAACGCATCATGCCAAGGGGAAGATTGTGATTAAAATTCAATAAGATTCCCTGCTGGAGTCTTTAACCGTTCAATTGTGCTGTCGGCCTTCTTTAGATACTGCTATCTGAAGAAGGCTTTTTTCACGCAGACATTTAGTCTTATCGACAATCGCAAGCGGTTAAGCATATCCTTAAACTGCCTCCATACTCAGTGACGAATAATAGAATCGAAAAGACTGCCTCTGATGTATCAATAGAGGTGGTCTTTTTTGTGTTTGCAAGATTGATGTGCAAAGTGAAGAATCCCTTTTAACTTTGTCAGTACCTATTAGAAACGTTTACTGAACGCAAAGAAAATCGTCTGAAATAAAAGCTATGTATTTGAAATTCTATAGTCTATAATAGTCATGTCTTGTGTAAAGACAGCAGTAAATATAAATCGTTCTGCAAAGATAAAATAGTTTCACAAATTGAATGGGGGAATTACTCAATGACGAAAAAAAGTATGTGGTCTTTAAAGTTTTCTACAGCTGCACTTGTCCTAATTCCAGCGGCAATCGGCATTAACTATCTTGGGAAGTTATTCGCTGAACTATTAAGATTGCCACTATGGCTGGACTCGATTGGAACAGTGCTCTCCAGTATGTTAGCGGGTCCCATTATTGGCGCACTCACAGGGATCATTAATAATATCATCTATGGCTTTACCGCTAGTCCAGTATCGTTTGTCTATGCAATTACATCAGGGGTTATCGGCCTAGTTGTCGGAATCATGGCTTATAGAGGTTGGATCGCTTCCATCGGACGGGCGCTTGTTTTAGGGCTCGTGGTTGGCGTGATTGCTGCCACAGTTTCTACACCGCTGAATATCCTGTTTTGGGGAGGACAAACGGGTAACATCTGGGGAGATGCCTTATTTGCAACAATGATTGCGCATGACTTGCCTTTATGGTTCGCTTCGTTTGCTGACAGTCTTGCTGTAGATGTACCCGACAAAGTTGCGACAGTTATAATCGGCTTCCTGATATTCAGAAACTTGCCTAAAAACTTAACACATATGTATGATAGACGTTCAGAAATTGACCGACTGTAAGCGAGGAGGAGTACCATGAAGAATGGGACGTTCTATGTAGAGAAAGCTTCGATTGTTCATAACGTCGATCCATTATCCAAATTGCTATTCGTTTTTGTTTCCGTGGCGATAACGTATATGTTATCCAATCAACCAGTTGTTTCAGGCGTCCTGGCCTTTACACTTTTGCTGTTGCTGCTTGGGAAAGTCCTGCATAATGTCCTTCCGATTATCGGACTTAGTCTCGTTCTCATTTTCTCGATTATTGTCGTCCAAGGATTTTTCCACCCTGATCGGTCGACTGTCTGGTTCACGATTGGTTCTGTTCCTATTTATAAAGAAGGTTTTTCTTATGCACTTTTGCTGACACTTCGCGTTTTGAATATGGTATGTGCGTTCGGAGTTCTGATTCTGACGACTAAGCCCGATGATTTGGTCCAATCGCTCATTCGTAAAGGAATGTCACCCAAAATAGGTTACGTCCTTTTATCAGTACTACAAATCCTCCCTCAAATGATAGCAGCAACTGGCAAAATCACAGATGCACAGCGCGCTCGCGGAATGGAAACTGAAGGAGGATTATCAACACGTGTAAAATCATTCATCCCATTACTTACTCCCGTTGTATTGAATTCTATCAATGATACCCGGGATCGTTCGATAGCTCTTGAAATCCGAGGATTCAACTCAACAAGCGAACGGACCTTTCTTCATGAGACCAATCACTTTAAATATGGGTTCGTAATAAAAATTCTATTGGCGGCATCATTGGCCGCAGTAATTGCCTGGAGGATTTTCATATGAAAAGTATCAGAGTGGAACAGCTGAAATACAAATATCCCGGGAGTGATCATTTCGTATTGGATGATATCTCTTTCGCAGTCGAAAAAGGGGAATTCATTGGGATCGCCGGTGAGAATGGAGCAGGAAAAACAACGCTTTGCTATGCCCTCAGCGGCTTAGTTCCTCATTTTTTCAAAGGGGGTTATGGCGGGAATGTTTTTATCGGAGATATGGAAGTGTATACACATGCAATGAGTGAACTCACAGCGAGGGTTGGCCTCGTGTTTGAAAATCCGTTTTCACAAATGACGGGAGCCAAATTCACAGTCTACGACGAAATCGCATTCGGTCTTGAAAACTTAGGTGTGCCGCGTGGGGAAATGCATCGTCGCATACAAGAGTGTATGAAGCAATTGAAGATTGAAGAGTTAGGGGATGTAAATCCATTTTCCCTTTCTGGCGGTCAATTGCAGCGTGTGGCGATTGCGAGTGTGATGGCCATGAAGCCTGATATCCTTATTTTGGATGAACCGACGTCGCAGCTTGACCCTCAAGGCGCTGAAGAAGTCTTTCAAGTAGTTGAGCAACTGTCTGCGCAAGGCGTAACTATCATAATGGCTGAACAGAAAATCGAAAAACTGGCTGCGTATTCTGATCGGATCTTCTTAATGAATCAAGGGAAACTAATCCACAAAGGGACACCTGCAGAGATTTTTTCCCGAGACGATTTGGATGTCTATGGAATTGCGCCTCCCGTATATACATCAGCAGCCAGATCACTAAAATTTAGACAAGACCCTACAGCAAATCTTCCTGTTGTGTTAGAAGAGATGCCGACATCCGGTTTGGAAAAGTTTTCTTTGCCTACCCGGCATGTGGAAGTCGTTGATGTGAAAACTGCCGAAATTGTTGTTTCAGACCTTTGTTTTGGTTATGAAAAAGATGCTGAAATTATTAAAGGAATCGATCTGGAACTGAGCGGTAAACCACTTGCAATTATTGGACAGAACGGTGCGGGTAAAACAACGTTCGTAAAATTACTAAAGGCATTATTAAAACCTCATAAAGGAAAGATAACTGTTGTTGGGGTGAAAACGACAGACACTACTGCTGCAAAACTGGCTGCTGCTATCGGGCTTATCTTTCAAAATCCCAATGACCAGATTTTTAAAAGCAAGGTGATAGACGAAGTGATGTTTGGTCCATTAAACATTGGCCAATCCCCGGAAACCGCCGAAGCTAATGCATTGAAAATGCTAGATCGTGTCGGCCTGGCGAGTAAAAAATATGAAAATCCTTATGATTTGAGTCTTGCTGAACGAAAACTAATTGCTGTAGCTTCGATTTTAGCGATGGATACGAAAGTTATCATATTCGACGAACCGACTATTGGTCAGGATGCCAAAGGAAAAGTGAAATTAGCTGCAATCATCAATGAGTTATATGCACAAGGGAAGTTAGTAGTCTGTATTTTACACGATATGGATTTTGTCGCGGAAACGTTTGAGCGTACAGTTATTCTTGGGGATGGACGAGTATTGTTCCATGGAGAAACACGCGCTGCGTTTGGTCAGGAAGAACTTTTGAGGGATGCTGGGCTTGAGCAACCTCATATTACACAACTCGCCCATCGAATGGGGTACCCGGGGATTCTATTAAGAAAGAGTGAATTGCATTAATCGGTTGCTAAAGTGTCTGTGCGGATACTTGTATGCAAAACAATCATGAATGTTTAAACAAACACGAAAGCTTCTTGCACAGCACCTAGCACGAATCTGGTGGGGGAACAGCAATCAATGCAATTGATCGTGATTGTTCAAAACATGATTATGAACTCCAAGGCTCAAATCGAAAACCAAGATGTACTGCTCATAAAAACTAGATTAACTGTATGGATGGTTTAAAAGGGCCTGGAGATTCTACAATCCGTGCCGGGATCAGATATGATGCATTTAGGAATGATTGCGGACTTATTTAATAAGCAACTCGCGTATGAATGGGGAAACATACCCCAAGGCAATAAAAACGATGGCAACGTAAAGAACAGTTCCAGCTAATGGAAGATACCATTTTTTCTTCTTGGATTTGAATTGGAGCCAAAAATTAACTGCCCACAAGATGAATATAAAACCAGTAGAAATGTTTCGAGATACTTTATCGATGGGATCATCTATAGGTGCGCTAACACTAAAACTAGCGATTAGAAAAAAAAGACATATAAATCCCAGTAGTATAACATTTACGATAGCAACGAGAATCTGATAATTAAATTCTTTCATAAAATCTACACCTCCAGAGATTTTGAAATCCTATTCCGAATATACAGTAAATTACATTTATTCTCAAGGTTATATTTTATCAGAGTGATAAAAAAGGCTGACCTTCAAATGTGTATGATTTAACACTTACGATTGCAATTAAATGCACAATTGTAAGTGTTTTTTTATATGTTTTGTCACATATATCTCATATTATGCTTTTACGATAAATCCCCACCGGACTTTGGTTCCCTATAAAGTTATTAATGAACCATTATCATTTGAAGATTCATAAAGTCGGTGCCTGTGCGTGAAACAATCATGAATGTTTAAACAAACACGAAAGTTTCATGCACAGGCACCATAACAACTTCACGAGCGAATAACAATAAACGGAACTCCTAAACTAAATGGAGGTCCGTTTTTATGGTTGTTTACTTGTGAATTAGTAATTTGATCTTCAAGAAAAGACGGATACCATCTGGAAAGAAGATGATATAATAGAGTGTGAAGGGAAGACTTGGAATATTTGTGAATAACCATCCTTTCTCTTGTGAGCAGGTATCTGTTGCGGGTAAAAGTCATGAATGTGATTGTAACTCAGTTGAAGGGGGAAGTGTCATTGAATCTGTTTCTATGTATGCTCACAGCCGGCGTTTTAGGTATCTTGGTGCTAACTGGACCGATTGGAACTTTTGTAGCCGCTATACTACTTGTCGGTATCCTGTTCCGTACCTGTCTTTTGGTAAAAGATATCCATACACAGACCGTACCAAAGAAAAGTAAAGAAAAAGTGCAGGACAAAGTGCAAGACGCATATGAACGGTACATAAAAGAGAGGGACGCAAAAGAGATGGAAAGATAATGTATTAAAATAGGTGTTGTGTAAGATAAGACACAACTGTTTTTCTCACAACGTACCTGTAGGTGGAATTTACGTTCAAAGGCGTCAGTTCTTGTTGACGGGATAAGAAAACGAGCCTATTTGGTGAATATAGAAGGTACAGCCAAGATATGAAATGAAAGTGGGAATGAGCATGAAAAAAAGTTATATAGTTGCAGTGCTACTAGCTGTGATCATCTTCATTTCTGTATTGGTCGTAGATAGTGGCGGTGATATGAATCCTGAGTTAGAAAATACGATTGTACACGAGGCTCCTTCAGGACCAGGTGAGGTATCCGATTATACGGATCCACCTGCTTTGACTGAACACCAAGTGGCACTGAACGATCTTTACGTGAAGATCCCAAATCAAAAAAGTGATGTAGATCTGACGAAGAGAACAACAGATAAGTACATCATTGTGGACATTACTGACAAAGAAACCGGGGAGTTGTTATACACGTATGGTGAGTCAGCAGGTCATGGGAATGAGAAATTGGTGTTCAGAGAGGTTCCGACGAAAGAGGGGAAGGTTCGCCTGCAGATGGTAGTGGATATTGATTCTGTGGACTCGTTAATAAGTAAAGTCGTTGAAACGAAAGTAGTGTATGACCCTAAACCCAAGAAAGTTGAAAACGAAGCGATCACCGCTATTTCGCGGTCTGGAGAGCTTCCGGCAGAGAATATTGAAGTCTCGGCGAGACTCTATTTGAATTGGGGAAACGAAACTCAGGATTTGTACGAAGGTTATGAAATTGGCATTATTTAAAAATGAACGTCAGTGCCTGTGTGTGAAACAATCATGAATGTGTAAATAAACACAAAAGTTTCATGCGCAAGCGTCATAACAATAGAAAGGAGGGCTTTGCCAGTGGCCTTACTGACAAAGGATACACAATACATACGAAACCTTTATCTGAAAAGAGACCAAATCAAGTCCTATGCGCGCTATCCGCTCAATCTCCCGTTCATCCGCGGCTTGGAGGAGTTGGCATTCCATCCGAATGTCACCTATATCATCGGGGAAAATGGGATGGGGAAATCCACGCTATTAGAGGCAATCGCAATCAGCCTGGGTTTCAATCCTGAAGGAGGCACGCGCAATTTCAATTTTTCGAGTTATGACTCGCATTCCAATCTGGACCAGTACCTTCGTATTGTTAAAGGTGTTCATCGGGCGAATGATTCTTTTTTCTTCCGTGCGGAGACGTTTTACAATGTCGCCACCCACATAGAAGAATTGGATTCAGAACCATTGGGAGGACGAAGGATCATTGATTCCTTCGGTGGCAAGTCTCTTCATGAGCAATCGCATGGGGAATCATTTTTTGCGGCGTTCATCGAGCGTTTCCAGGGGGATGGACTGTACATACTGGACGAGCCGGAAGCAGCACTGTCGCCAACCCGGCAACTTGCGATGCTTTCAAGAATCCATGAGCTCGTGACAGAAGGTTCGCAATTCGTCATCTCCACTCATTCGCCGATTCTGATGGCATATCCGAAAGCATTAATCTATCAGTTGGAAGACGAAGGGATGAGGGAAGTCGAGTTGGAGGATACCCCACACTTTTCGATCATGAATCAGTTTTTCAGCGACCGAGAACGGCTACTGCATCACCTATTTAAGCGTTGAAAGACAAATTGTTCATACGTATGAGATCCTGAATATAGGAAAAATAGGTATTCAAACACGCTTTCTTTAAGAAATAAAAAAATTGTTTATAAATGGAAAAACAAGCAGTAAAAAAAACGAAACGATGGCAACGTAAAGGACGGCTCCAGCTAATGGCAGATACCATTTTTTCTTCTTGGATTTGTATTGGAGCCAATAATTAGCTGCCCATAGGACAAACATAAAAATAAACATACAGAATTGAGTTAACTTTAAGATGGGGTCATCTTCGACTGGGCTAACACTAGGAAAAAGCCAGAAAAGACATATGAATCCCAAAAGTATTACATTTACGATAGCAACGAGAATCTGATAATTAAATTCTTTCATAAAATCTACACCTCCAGAGATTTTGAAATCCTATTCCAAATATACAGTAAATTACATTTATTCTCAAGGTTATATTTTATCAGAGTGATAAAAAGGCTGACCTTCAAATGTGTATGATTTAACACTTACGATTGCAATTAAATGCACAATTGTAAGTGTTTTTTTATATGTTTTGTCACATATATCTCATATTATGCTTTTACGATAAATCCCCACCGGACTTTGGTTCCCTATAAAGTTATTAATGAACCATTATCATTTGAAGATTTAAGTACAAAAAAAAGTAATCACCCACCGCTAACGACTATGAGAGCAGGGTGATTACTTTTTCATATCTTTTTTATATTAAGTTTAACGCAAATATAAACAATCAGAGAATAAACTTGTTCTATGGAGTAGAAATCTATATTTTTCCATCATTCAGATAAGGAAAATTACAAATGAATTAAGTAAAACCATTTACCGTATTCGCTGTTTCCGCATCCATTGTGTTGCTACCCACTTTTCGCCAATCTCCACAGGTGCTCCGCCATGCAGCGTGATATCATTTAACGTTGGATCATTATAGAAATACTCAAAGTAGACGGCCATCCCTTTTTTGGGCGAGACGGAAAAGTTTAGGTGGGGGAAGAACGTTTCGCCACCTTGCTCTACATCATTCAGATACATGATCAGCGTACTAATTCGGTTGTTTGTTACCTTACTAGTCGATGAGAAGAAATCGTGATGTGCTCTGTATTCTTGACCCGGCTTGTACTGAAGAATTTGCAGTCCTTCCCCATGTTCAATCGGGATATTCATAACCGCTTCAATTCTTTTCTCGATTCGTGCAACAATTAGATTTTCGCTTTCTTCAATAAACATACTACTGCTTGTTCTCAACTCATTTTCTTCACGTACTGTGCCGATTTTTGAACGTTTCATCTTGTCTGTAGATAATCTGATCAGTTCATCGCACTCTTCATCACTTAACATATTGCCTAAAACGACGATCAATGGTTCTTCGATTTTCGCGACTATGTCAATCTCTCTATCCGTCAGTATCTTTTTACCAACGTGATTAAATATCGTTTGCTCTTTATTCTCCGCTATCAACTTCGAACCCCTCTTCAATTGTTTGATTTTCAAATCAAATATGCCCTGGGGCTATGAGTGTACAGCTAATATCGGACTTCTTGTTCGGTTCACACTTCCTCTTTGGATGTAAAGTTAATTTATTTTAGCATGCTGGAATAGTTATCGTAAATTAGGAATGTAGTCAAAAAGGTAGTTAAATATTCCTGTTTTTCGTGATGTCTTCGCCATTCTGTCAAATCTTAACTGACATAATAAATATTGGTGAAGGAACAGTCTTCATCGGTTAAAAAATAGGTGCCTGTGTGCGAAACGACTATGAATTTTTAAGCAAACACGAAAGTTTAAAAATAATACTACGTCATCCGGAACATCTTACTACTTTAGTAATGCAGACTATTTGTAATATTGGATAAAGGGGCGTAACATTATTACAAATTCATGACAAATAAAAAGAAAAGGGAGTTGAATAGGATGAGTTTACACAAAAAAGTTATATTGGGGTTCGCACTTAGCGGAAGTTTGTTAATCGGTGCTTGCAGTAATGGCGATGAAGCCAGTAAGGAAGCCCAGTCTGAAAATAATAATATCCAAGTCTTTGGTGATGTTGTTTCTGAGAATGATGGGTGTGTCTTACAGAGTCAATTTGAATCGGGGGATAATATAGTTTTCCGTATGGATGCTATCGATCCTAATACCAATGAGCAAATCAGTAAAGACGCCAAGATGACTGTACATCTCTCGACAGGGGAAGATTTAGAAATGCACCATGCGCAGCATCCCTCTGGAGATACGGATCCGGTGCCTGAATTTTGGACAGTCATGTATAAAGTGACTGACGATACGCCAACAGGGATTTTAAACTATTCCGTTACAGCTGAAACAGACGGCAAAAAAGGAGAGTTTGCCCCATTTGATGTAGAACCTTCCCTATTAACGATAGTGGACCCAGCCGAGGAAGGAACAGGGGACGCAGGAGAGAAATAAGTCCCTCAGCTAATCTTCTTCCCTCTATCAACTTTCGGAAAATATCATAACCCCACCAGTTTATATTTAGAATTCCAGAAATGGAGAGTGATTAGATTGCCGATAAAAAAAGAGATTGTCATAATTGGTTTATTTTTGATAACGATTCTCTCAGCATGTACGAATACGGAGCCTGCCGAGAAGTCATCCAATGACAATAATGAAAAAGAACCTGCATTAAAAAACAACATCGAACTGTCAGTTAAAGAAGCGGCTATCAATGAAGAAGTGCACTTTACAATCGACGATCTCGATGCCAACACAGATGTCCAATTAGAATGGACCGAGGTCGAGGGAACGTACAAAATAGAAAACTTATATGAATTCATTGGAACCAAGTATTCTTCAAAAGATGTACCTTTGGTGACAGGGACTAGCGATGAGAATGGAAAGTGGGAAGGAACATTCAAAGTACCCCAGGGTTTCGGCGGGAATCATACCCTCTATATAACTAGTGATAATAAAAAGATTGGGCAGAAAGGGTTCTTTGTACGGCCGAAATTTTCGATTACACCTGAATCGGGTCCTGTCGGAACAGAAGTGGCGCTTGAGGCTGAAGGGTTAGACTGGAAAACGTATAAGTCTATGTGGAACTTAACGTATGATAATAAATATACAGGTATGGTTTCAGGCGTTTCCACGCAAGGGAAGACAAAAGCAATTTTCCGTGCGTCAGGAAGCGTAGGCAAACACTTTTTAAGTCTTCGTTCTGGGTATTTGGGGAGCCCATATATCAACCATGAATCCTCTCCTCACACCGGATGGCCAGCACCAGATTTCGTTTTTGAAATCACGGATGAGGATCCAATTGCAGCACAGTATGTCGAAAAAACACCAAAGGCCGCAAGTGGCGGCGTTGAAATGCCAAAATTAAAAAACAAAAAAAACGTAGAAGTATCAATGGATAAAGAAGAAGGGATTGTTGGCGAAAAAGTGGCTCTGAAAGCTAGCAATTTACCAAAAAATAAAGAAGTAGAGCTTGTCTGGAATACGATGAAAGGTAGCAGAGTAACTGATTCTGGATTCGATGAAGAAAGCGCTGTATTAGATACTATAAAAACAGACGCAGAAGGAAATGCGGAATATAAGTTTGAGATTCCTGATGACCTAGGGGGCCTTCCGCATCGAATCGACTTGCAAATCGGAGATGAGATCTATGGTCAAACTTATTTGCGTATCACACCATCGATTGTTGAAATTACACCGTCTTCAGGCCCTCAAGGAACAGAAATAAGTGTAACGATTAAAGGCGGTGGTTGGACGGAATATGACAACGCCTATTATTTAACTTATGACAATGCGTATTCTGGCTACATGTGTGCATTCAATAGTCAGGGCACCTTGGAATACAAAATCATTGCAACTGGAGAACTGGGTTATCACGTCATTGATATGTACCCAGGCATTTACCAGCAGCAAGAAATTGAAACGGATATGACACTTATTCCACAATTAACTTATAGAGAAGATCATCCTGGTTCGGCTATGCCAGCAATTCGGTATGGATTCGAAATAACGGAGAAATAAGACGGAAACCGCCCTTTACAAGTTGTAAGGGGCGGTTATTTGTACATTGCAAAGCTAATTAGGTGTTCGACAGTATCTGACAGCTTATAACTACTCGGAAAATGGTAATGTGACATGACAGGTTGAGAACATCTATAGGCGAGTGAAACAATCATGAATGTTTAAACAAACGCGAAAGTTTCTTACGCAGGAGTGTTTTACAATGACTGTATACTGATTACTCCTTAAATTCCCCTGGAAGAACGGCGTAGGAAGTAAACTCGGATTCATCTTCACTAGACACCGCTCGGATATGAAAATGGCCCTCCTCAGAAGGGAATCTTTGTTTAAATATTTCGCTTGTAAATTCAAAGATCGGCAAGCCGTTTTCCATTTTCACCTCACCCGTCATTTTAGAATCGGTAGGGATGTGATTTTTAGCATGCGCTAGAACTTCATCCTTGTTGGGCAACGGTTCATCACCGTTGAAGTGTACATTGGTTCCAAAGATGACCATTTTATCGTCCGCTTGTACAGAGAATCTGTCATAGTTTGATTCCAAAATTGGGTGTACGTACCCTTCACCTTTTTCATGAAATGCGATAACTTCGTCTATTCTAGCGTTCCAGTCATGCTCGCCATCCGATCCCATAATGTTTTCAAGAACAGGCAATGTATCACCTAACCCTCCGTCCTTCGTTACTTGTTCTTCATAAATCGCAGAATCGATGGAATCGTCAGTCTCATCGATATCTGTTTTTTCTACTGATTTATCCACCGATTCTTCTGATGATGGTTTCTCTTCTGTTTCTTTTGGTTCGGAAGACTGACAGCCTCCGAGTAAAAGTCCCCCTAGAATAAGCGGCACCATTGCATAAGTTAACTTCAAAATTAGTCCCCTCCAAAAATATTTTTTTGAAAAATTTATTTCAACGCAATCAAACTTAAACATGTATAGCAACTAATTACCGTTCTTGAAATTAAAATAAAAGTAAAACTTCTGTGTGTGAATTCATGCTAATTATTTAAACAAACAAAAACAGTCTCTTGCTTGATGATCATGAACTATTTTCTATTAATATCTGACGTCTACATCACTAAGCTCAGATTCTATTTTCTTTCCATCCAGGTTTTCATTGTCGCTTATCGATAATTCTCTTAAATTTGGAAGAGCTGTAATAGGCTTTATATCTGTGACTTTTGTTTTGGATAGATCCAAAATCTCTAAATTTTGTAACTTTTCAAGGGAAGTCAAGTCACTAATATCTGTATTAGATATGTTTAGCCAAGTGATGTTTGATAACTCTTCAACAAAGTCAATACTCGTTAACTTATTCTCATTCACACTTAACACTTTCATCTTTTTTAAGTCCTCGATCATATTAGCATCGGTCAGGTTGTTATAAGATACATCGAAATATTCTATGTTGGTTAAAGTGCGTAACGATTCGAGGTCATCAATGTCATTAGTAGCAAGATATAATTTTTTAACACTGGTTAAGTTTGCTAATGGTGAGACATCCGATATCTTATTACGTCCGAGATTGATATCATCTAAATTTTCTAAATCAGCAAGAGGGGATAAGTCGTGAACGTCATTACCATGTAATTGGATGAAACGAAGTTTTGGTAAACTTGCCAAGACACTTATGTCTTCTATTTCGTTACCATCTAATCTGAGATTTTCTAATATATTTAAATTTTTAATAAACGAAATATCCTGTAACCCATTAGAAGATAAATCAAGAGAATAAAGTTTTGTTAAGTTTGTCATCGGCGTATAATCGGTAATTTCGTGATTTCTGAGTTCGAGAGCTTCCAGGTTTATTGCATATTCTAATCCTTTCAAAGATGTAATCTTTTCATCATCTTCTAAAATCGTACTGCTTGTTTTCACGAAGTGGAGTTCCTCCATGTTTTCCTGAGTGGGTTTGGACTTGTCTCCAGCTGCATCTTCCATTCCTAGCTCGTCTAAGATAAGTGTACGCAAATGCTCATCTTCAATCCCTTCGAAAGGCTCACTCGGCTTAGATACAGATGTTTCAGCCTCATCTCCAGACACGACTTCAACGTCCTCAGTAGATTCATCTTGCGTTGTATCACTGCACCCTATTAATAACCCAAGGGGGAGTATCATCATAAATAATAACTTCTTCAATTCGACATTCTCCTGTCATTTTTTTTATTTTTAAACATTTGAAGGTACAACACTAATGCAAATAGATTGAAAATACAATAAACCGAAGTAGCTATTTACCTTCTTGTCCACGTGTTACTTAAGTACAAGGGATTGTTTAGAAAAAGGTGACTATAACTGGTGACGGTATGTAAAATAATCATGAATGGTTAACTAAAGACATAAGTTTAATACACTATTACAAAAATAGAATCATAGAAAAACACCCAATCTGTTGGCAATATAACGGATTGGGCGTTTTTTCTTCCAACATAAGTGTGGAAACTCCATAGCAAGAAAATGAAAATCTTGGCACCTAAAAATTCTTATTACTTTAGTAATGGGGACTATCTGTAATATTGAATAAATTGGCGAAATATAAAGGAGGTATCTGTCCGCGGAACAATCATGAATGTTTCTTGTACAGACACCTAGCCTAGGAGCGTTATTTTATTTGTCTCTATTCGTTTCGGACATCATATGGAATAATTGTGTATATATTCGTTACTAAATTTAGAAATCTGTGTCTATGTATATAGAAGAGAGGTGACATGATGTCCGCAGAACAATGGTTTGAGGATTATGCCAGTGCCGTATACAGCTATATCCTCATGCAAGTGCGAAACCGGCACACAGCAGAGGAACTAACACAGGAAACATTCGTGAAAGTCGTGGAAAAAGCGCATCAGTTCGATGGCCGTGCCGCGGTGAAGACGTGGATCTTCCGGATCGCCTACACGACCACATTGAACTACTACAGGAAAAAGCATCCCCTAACGCACTATTTAGATAAGGACTTTCAACTATTTGGCAGCCAGCCGTCATCCGAAGAAACAGCCGTCCTTAATGCGCAGGAGGCAGATTTTTATGAAGCGCTCCGCCGCCTTAAGAAGAGCCAGCAGCAAGTCATCTTGCTCCGTCATATCCAGGGATTCTCAACGAAAGATACAGCTTCTATTCTGGGTAACACGGAAGGCAAGGTGAAGATGAGCCTGAAACGCGCATTGGACGCATTCAAAAAAGAACTTGAGAAAGGAGGCATGTCACATGAAACTATATACCGACGATGAACTGACTCAAAAACTCGGATCCCTTAGTGAACCGTTCCAGCCCACGCAAGAACAAAAAAAGACCATGCATCAATCGGTCTTCCACGGGAAAAACGTACGAACCAATCGCCGTACTTTACACTGGAAACCAGCTTTCGTTTCGATGTTGATGCTCATCTCAATCGCTTTTATCGTGACGATTCTAATCGGCAAAACGTACTCGCTCAGTTCTGGCTTTTTTGCTAAAGATGTAACCGATTCATGGGAAGGCATCATTATGAAGCAGCAAGATTCGTTTGAAGTGACAAATTACTCCATTGCTTTCGATGGAGAAACAATGGGCATCCAAAACAATTTTATGGGGGAGTCCTTCATTGGGACTGATAAGAGCGATATGGAAATCAGAAAGGCCGCAGATGATTATCAAGCGAAACTGTCCAAAATGAAGCTGCATGAAGGAAAATTCCAAAATTACACGGTCAAAAAAGAAAAAGAACGGTACACCATTACCGTACCCGGCGAAAATGGTTTCACGTACACCTTGGAAAAGACTGCACCACGCCAATACGTAGGGGAAGATGGCATTCGATATAGCGTGAACAACTATACCGACTAAAATTGACGTTCCCTGCATACGATACGACACTGAATCATTTATGAATAGTGTTCGATTTCCACGGTGCGCAGGCAGCAATCACGGGCTCGAAACAAACAAGAACTTTTATTGCACAGGGACCTAGCACAGAATCGTGTTGAAGTTGTGATGTGAACAGTGATGAACAAAGTTAGATGAAAAGCTATGAGTAGCTCTCATCTAACTTTTTTAATTTCATCTACATTCGGGAACTTAGAAATAGGTATCGGTGTATGACACAACTCTAATTAGATTCTGGATTTTATCGAAATCATACATCTATAGTAGAAAGCTTACTTGGTTAGCTTTAACAGTAAGCTTTTCAGTGGAGACTTCTCATATTTACATCTAATTATTTTAGTGTTATATTGACTAAGTCCAATCATCCTACAACTTTTCAAAAAAACCTTTGGAGGTGCACTCATGCTGAAAAAGACAGAACGTTTGTCGTTGGTTGAACAAGTGGTGATTCAAATTGAACACCTAATCGAAAGTGGTCATTGGCAAATTGGTGATCATTTGCCTGCTGAGATGCAATTGATGAAAGAGTTTGATGTGAGCCGGAATACACTAAGAGAAGCGATCCGTGCTCTCGTTCATGCAGGATTACTGGAGACCAAACAAGGGAGCGGTACGATTGTGAAATCGTCTAGTGCCTTTGGTGTAGCGCTTCATAGACAAGTTGAAAAGTCGAGCATCATGGAAACTTTAGAGGTGCGTCTTGCTTTAGAAAGAGAAGCAGCACAGCTTGCAGCCATACGGCGTGATGATGTTGATTTGGAAGCGATGACGGAGTGCATTCAGTTATGCAAATCGGCATCAGAAAAAGGAGATGTACAAGAATTTATACAGGCAGACATTTTATTTCATAAAGCAATGGTTAAAGCATCCCATAATATGATGTTAGAACGTCTTTATGAGCATATAACTGAACCCCTGCAGTCTTCGATTGAAGAAGTGATGGTGGCAGATGACTACTTTAACTATAGCAAAGAGATTCACTATGAATTATTAGAAGCCATCAAGAAGCAAGATGTTCATGCAGCAATTAGTTATGTAAATCAATACATAAACGATTTCAGAGAGAAGATTAAACGCATTCAGGAGGACTAAACTTGCAAAAAGATACAACATTACAACAAACAAAAGCAGATTCAAAGAAAAAATGGCTTTTAATGATTGGCGTCATCTTAATTGCTGCCAATTTAAGAGCGCCACTCACATCGATTGGTTCGTTAATTACATCCATACGAACAGATCTAGGGATTAGCCATGCGCTGGCGGGAACGATTACAACGCTTCCCTTACTCGCATT
This sequence comes from Sporosarcina sp. BI001-red, assembly GCF_003384035.1. GTDB lineage: Bacteria > Bacillota > Bacilli > Bacillales_A > Planococcaceae > Sporosarcina. The sequence goes on from NZ_QQAK01000001.1 coordinate 62,177, forward strand.
TGCCATCCTTTCACCTTTCGCACCGAAAATAGCTCATAAAATAACGATGGAAAAGACAATTTTCCTATCATTAGTCGTCTTGGCAATTGGTATTGTCATAAGATCATTATTTGGAACAGGGGCATTATTTACAGGAACTATTCTAATTGGTATTGCGATTGCGTTTGGTAATGTGTTGCTGCCTGGATTTATTAAAATGAACTTTCCATTAAAAGTTGGGATTATGACCGGTATGTATGGGGTGTTTATGAACGTCTTTGCAGCTTTAGGGTCGGGTTTAAGTGTACCGTTAACAACTGTCGGCGCAATTGGTTGGAAAGGATCTCTCGCATTTTGGGCCATTCCTGTTATTATTGCGATTGCGGTTTGGGCTCCACAAATGAAAAAGGGGAAAGATCCAACTGACTATTCAAAAGCCACACCAAAAGAGAAATTATCGTTAGCTCGTTCACCGCTTGCGTGGTCGATTACGATTTTTATGGGACTACAATCTTTAATTTTTTATACGTTAGTGACGTGGTTGCCGGAAATCCTACAAGGCATTGGGTATAGTATGAGTGCAGCTGGATGGATGTTATTTTTAATGCAATTTGCTATTATTCCATTTACATTTATTATTCCTTTACTCGCCGAACGTTTGAAAAATCAAATCCTACTAGGTGGGGCGACTGCGGTTTTGTTTATTCTCGGTATAACTGGCGTCTTAATTGGAAATCATTCTTTGATGCCTCTATCAGTAATTATGATCGGTATGGGAGCAGGTAGCGCATTTAGCTTATCGATGATGTTTTTCAGCATGAGAACAAGCAATGCCGTTGAAGCATCTGATATGTCAGGTATGGCACAATCGTTTGGCTACTTACTAGCAGCTACTGGCCCAATGGTATTCGGTGCTTTACACGATAGGACAGATAGTTGGACAATGCCTCTTATTATGTTAATAGCTTTGGCTGTGGTCATCTTAATAGTCGGTATTGTGGCTGGAAGAGATCGAGTAATTGGAAATACAATTTCAAAAGAGTCACAGATCTAAGAGTGGTTACTGTTAAGAATTCGGTGCCTGTTTACTTTACACCTCACTTGCAGTTCTGAGGACTGTCTAAATTTCGCGCTGCACAGACGTGAAAAAATAAAAGGCTAGTTGAAAGCTGTTATTGCAGCTTGTGACAGCCTTAAACTAATGAGACAACTAAAAACACCTTCCGTTGAAAATAGGGTAGTAACCTTATTCAATCAATGTGGAGGTGTTTTTCTAGTGCAACACGAGATAGTTTTCCTACAGAACTGTTACCTAAGACACCTCGCAGACCGTAAAGTAAGAATCTACGCATCTTTAAGCTGCTAACCGCAACTGAGGAAAGCGGCACTTTTGAGTGTAGTCAACCGGTGGAGAAATGTATTCCGCACAGTTACCAAGTGATGTATGATGAAAGTACAGAGAATTCTCACAATAAAACATGTCTTATAATCTGACCTCAAAAGTAAAAGCGATTCCAAAAACAAACGAAACTGAAACAGCGCGCTGAAGGAATTCATTATTTCACTTACGCTCGGCCTGCCGGTGGTGAACTATATTGTTACAATCTACGAAGGGGATTAACAATCATTAACTACTTACCTGTTTACGAGTATGTAATTGCGGACTTGAGCTAAAAAGTACTATCACAACATGAATCGGGAAGTTCATCACCATAACGATTGACCAACAACATACTGACGTGAAGTATGACTCGGCTTCTTTTTCCCCATAGCTATATTCCTACTTGCTAGTCTGTTGAGTTGAGATTGAAACTATGCGAAAACTTTAGGAGGATTAACAGTATGAAAAAGAAGTGGTTATTGGTAATAATTTTGTCTATGTCTTCACTAAGCGCAGGGTGTTCGTTCTGGGATGGTATACGGGGATGCCCAGACGGTCAAATCGATTGGACGGATGCCCTTATGATGAACGATATCAAATATGGCAGTGGGTTTATACATCAAGAGGATACTTCTCTTCCGGAAACAGGAGACAGTCTTGGTAAAGTATCGTATATGCTAGACGGTCATGCGTGCTCCAGCCATAAGCTGAAAAACGGTGAGGCTACTTATGTTTCTGTGGGAACGCCAGTTTACGAAGTGGTAGGTTACCAGCCGGAATTTCGTGTAATTGCAGACGGCCGTGTATTTCAAGTGATCGACAATCCGAATGCAGAAACGCTGAGTGACCTCGCAGACATAGAAGGGAAAGTGACTAAAATTAGTATCCGGAGGGATGAGGATGATACGTTGCTTGGGGAACTGGACCCTGAACAAACTAAGGAATTTCTTAAAGAATACTTGTCTCTTCCTTATAAAGGGGATATAGATCCGAAAAACGAAAATAATAGGCACGCCCGGGTCCTGATCTATTTCCAACTTGAAGACGGAACCACTTTCCATACAATCTACATCCTTGATGAAAATATAATCGGTTATGATGCATTCGGAAACGAGAAGATGAAGGGGATTATTGAATCGGTCGTGAATGAGTGACATCATATTCTGAATTGCGTTGGAGTTGTGTAGTGCACACCTTCACACTCATATCATTACAATCTGGAAGGTATTTAATTGAGAATTATTATCAGTTATAGTATATTAGACAAGGAAAGATACTTATACCTACTAAAGGGGGATTTATAATGCAGATTTACTGGACTAAAATCAATAAGATTATAGAAGAAACGCCTGAGGTTAAAACCTATTTACTTGATTGCCCGGAAGACTTTACTTGGGAAGAAGGGTCTCACACTCACTTCGCGCTGGAAGGTTTTAATGCCGGTGAGAAACCGAATCGCAGCCTGATTCGACATATGTCCATTTCCACACTACCGCATGAAAAGTCAATCGGTATTACAACCCGCATTAAGGAACAGTGTTCAGAGTTTAAAACGATTTTAAGAAACCTTGGTGTAGGTGATGAAGTCGCAATATTTAAAACGCATTCAAATGTACCACTAAAAAGAGAAGATAAAAACGTGTACTTGCTGTCCTCAGGTGTAGGGTTGGCAACATTCAGACCGTTGGTACTTGATTATTTCGAACGTGCAGACAATGTCAATCAAATCCATTCACTGAACATTGATTCTTCAAAGGATTTTTTATTCACTACTGTGTTTGAATCCACGCCTGACAAGAAATTCACATCCCAGTTCGTCGACAATCGAAATGACTACTATGAAGAAGTGAAGCGACTTGCTTCGGACAAGGATGGTCTCTTCTATGTGGTCGGAAGCGATGAATTCCTCATGCAGAATATTGAAGTGCTTCGTGAGCAGGGCGTTGAGCCAGAACAAATTATGCTTGATAAGCATGAAGAGTCTCTTCCTAAGTTTTTATCATTAGATTTGTCAATTTAAATGAGGCAATAAATTCATAGTGATGCCTGTGCACGACACAACTGTGGGATAAAAGTGTTAAAAGTAACCCTCTCATCTACTTAGCATGGTAGAGGAGGGGGTTACTTTTTTTGTTTCGTGTATAGAGCAATCATCGCTACAACCACTGTTCGGTGTTGCTACAAGGAACATTCCGAATTTAATACGCTTCATAGATAAAGATTCCATCGGGTGTTATTTCTCTGTTTGTAATGACCTACACGTGCAGAAGCCTAATGGTGATGGTTGTCCCATAGTTGTTTGAATCCACACTAATTTTACCACCATGTGCTTCGACTAATTGTTTGGCTATCGTCAAACCAAGACCTGTTCCAGAATCACCTGAGGTCGTGTTCGTTCCTCTATAGTAGCGATCGAATAGATTCTCCATCATCGTAGGGGACATGCCTATGCCTTCGTCTCGAACTTCAAGCAAAACCCAATCATTTTCTAGGTTTATGTCTACATGAATTGGCGTACCTTCTGGGTTGTGTTTAATCGCATTGCCAATAACATTGTCTAACACCCTAGTAAATCTCCTTGGGTCAATGGCGACATAAAAAGATGCGCCTACTTCAGGAAAGTTAACAGTTTCCGTCTCGATTTTCCTAGCGTATTCATGTATGAATTTCCCCAACTCAATCTTTTCTATTTCAATTAACACGCCGTCATTTTTCAACTGATACGTATAGGTTAAATCATTAATAAGTGCATCCATATAGTTTGCTTTTTCTTGCATTACTGACGCAAACTTCTTCACTTCTTCACCCGTCCAATTATGACTCGATTCGAGCATCACCGAGTAACCGTAAATTGAACTAAGTGGCGTCTTCAAATCATGCGATAACCCGGTAATCCAATCTTCTCGAAGTTGCTCAGTCTTTTGTAGTTTTCGTTCATTCTCTTCCAGATTATTAGCCAATGTGATCAAAGATACATCCACATCTTCATAAACTCTATATTTTTTCTTTAATCGTCCATCTTTCTCGTTTCGTATTTTGTGGTCTTTTACATGTCCATAATCTTTTCTAGACAACTTTTCAATCTTTTTCATGAAATAAAAAACAGGTCTTCCAAATCTTTGACCTATCCAAAGTGAAAATAGAATAATAAATAGTAGAAGAATGCCGTGAAAAAGAGCAATGCCTATTAGAAACTTTTTCAAAAAATTAATCATAGTAGTATCAAAGGGTGCATAATGCGGATTAGGCATTCTAACGACAGCAGTTGTTCCATCCTCAAGTGTTTTAGATGCTTTTATCTCTTTTTGTTCAGCTAGAACTTGTGACATTTCAAGCAATTCCATCCCATTCAACGCATCTTTCCCATTATCTTTAGATCTATGGATAAGACTACCGTCTGCGTTGTAGAGCTCGAATACAGCTTTATGCTCTTCTAATAACCTTTTCTGATCATTAGTAATCGAGGGAAAACTTTTAGAAGTTATAAGTGTTTCCAACAGTACATCGCTATCTGTCCGTTCAATGAATAACAGCGAACGGTCTTTTTTCAGCAACCATATATACGAACCCTTATCAGCAGACATTTCATTGAAATCCGTAAACGTATACTTCGAATGTTTTTCACTTTCCTCAGCAGAAGAACTAATTACGTTTCCTTCTTTATCAATAAGTTCTAAGAATCCACCGCTCTCTTCCGCACTTTTCTTTATTGCATTTGAAAACAGGAAGTTTCCCTCTGAATCCCTCTCAATGTGACTCTCGATGGTGCCTATATCTGCTTCCCGGATATTTGTATATGCATTAAAATCACTAAACCCTTTAATTGCCAATAAGATAATGATAAGTATAGAAGCGACGGCAATACTTAAATAAAAGATGAAGAAATAACCAACAAACCGGAGTGTAATCTTGCTAGACACTACTCTTTCACTCTCCCTCAGTATGGAGTTTATAACCAATGCCACGTACTGTTTTTAAATAGATTGGAGAGCTTGGATTGATTTCAATTTTTTCTCGTAACCTGCGAATATGTACCGTAATCGTATTATCATCTATAAAACTATCCAACCCCCACACAGCTTCATAAAGTTGTTCTTTCGAAAGAACTTGATTCGGATGCTCACAAAACAGTTTCAAGAGATGAAATTGTTTTCCTGGAATCTGAGTGACAACTCCATTTACAAATAATTCTGCAGCTTCTACATCTAGTTGAACATGTCCAAAGTCATATCGGTTTCTTCCTTTATTTACTGTAGACAGGTAGCGGCTTGTTTGCACTTTAACACGTGCTGCCAGTTCCATTGGATTAAAAGGTTTCGTTATATAATCATCAGCACCGTGTATGAAACCGCGTAATTTATCTGCATCAGACGATTTTGCTGTCAAAAAGAATATCGGCGCGTCTGATTGCCTTCGGATTTGTTCTGCTAGTTTAAGACCAGTTCCATCAGGCAACATAATGTCCAATATATATAGATCATAAGACTTTTTAAGAATGAGAGTTTCTGCTTCCCGATAAGTTAAGCACACATCAATATCGAAGAATCCTTCCTTACGCAAAATAATATCTACCATGTCCCCAATCGCTTGTTCATCATCTAACACAAGTATTTTTGCCTGTTCCACTAAATTCCCTCCATATGTAAGATTCTGTTAAGGTTCCAGTCACATTCGTTTAAGATTCACCCTTTATAGTAACAAATGAAAGGGTGGTTTTGTATGTGGGTTATTGCTAAGCATGAAAGTTTACAACTATTAAAAAGCGTTAAATCAATTCTCGTTCTACTATTTCTACTCGGCTGTGCGTATGCCGGCGTAAGTGTTACTGAATTATTAAAGAGCTCCTTCGACATGATGAACGGAAATGATTTATCCGTATCTGCAAGTGAGGCGATGATCCATTCGATAGGTTTATCGTTTGCCATTTTCATTTTCGGTCCATTATTTGCATTCATACTTACACATGATGCGATGAATCGAGATATTGAACAACGGACCATGCGTTTTTTAATAACAAAAACCGAACGCAAAAAGATCGTTCTAGGAAAAGTGATAGGCCATTTACTATTTTGGTTTACCATTCTTACACTATCATACTTACTCATTTTCATTTTATCTGGCTATTTTTCATTTTTCGCTTTTTTTCAATCTTTTTCATTCATATCTGTATTTGTTGGATTGGCATTATTGCTTTCTTTGATTATTAAGAGGCCAATCTTCTCTTCATTTATTAGCATTCTGTTAGGGATTGCACTTCCCATCTTGAGCTTATGGGCGATGATTAGTGAAAAATGGGTTTTCTCAATTTTTAAATATGTTTCTCCTTATAATTACTTGAAAGATGATAATATGCTTTTTCTTGTTAACTTTGCTTTTACAGCTGTGTATATAGGTTTGGCAATTTATTTATTTAGAAAGAAGGATGTATAATGAATGCCATTTCAGTTCTAAATTTAACAAAATCATACGGTCGTACTAAAGCAGTGGATTCAGTAAATCTACACATCAAAAAAGGAGAATTATATGGATTTTTAGGGCGTAACGGTGCCGGAAAGTCGACCTTCATCAATATGCTAACAGGGATTATTCAACCAACAACAGGCGAGATTACCTTACTCGACGTAAAAAACAGCAGCATACTATTCAAACGAATCGGAGTGTTACCGGATTACACCGCATTTTATGAATCAATGACTGCCCTACAACACTTAAGCTACTTTTCCTCATTGCAAGGGGCTAAAAAGTCGAAAATGGAGTGCCTGACAGTTTTGGAAAAGGTCGGACTTGTCCCACATGCAGCTGTAAAAGTCGGCAAATACTCATTCGGTATGAAGAAAAAGTTAGGCATTGCACAAGCAATCATTAATGAGCCCGACTTGCTTATTCTTGATGAGCCCACTTCAGGAGTGGACGCGGAATCAGCGATTCATATCCAACGGCTTCTCGTTGACCTCAACAAAAAAGGAACGACTATTTTCATGACCTCGCATAATTTGGACGAAGTTGAAAAGATCTGTACGCGCATTGCAATTATGAAAGATGGACGTATTGTAAACGAAGGAACGCTTTATGAACTTAAAGAGAAGTATACAAAGTCACTTGAAGTGTCCATGGCTTTATCCGAAAGGCCATCCAGTCAACTTCTCTTGGAGGCTACTCAAATCACAGGCCCTATAGAAACTTTAGAATCTACCCTGAATTTCAGAGCAAGTAATGATGAGATGATCGAGGAAGTCGTTCGACTGCTCGTAAACTATGGGATTGGCGTTCATCGAATCTCAGCCAACCAACCAAATCTTGAAGATATTTTCTTGAATGGATAATAACGAGATACAAGAAAGCATATGAACATATATTTTTTAAAATCACATGTAGGGGGAATAATACTGTGTCGACAACAATTAAAAGAGTAGGAACAATCGATGGAATCAGGGGGTGGAGTCTATTTGGGATTCTTCTAGCGAACTTACTCATCTTTCAATACGGGATTTTCGGAAAAGATGAAATAGGCTATTTCAATCTTTCATCTACTAACTTAGGATTTTACTATTTTACTAAGATCTTTATAGAAGGTGCTTTCATGCCCATCTTTACATTCATTTTTGGCTATTCCCTCATATTAATGAAGAAAAGTCTTGAAAGAAAACAACTACGAGTTAAATGGCATTTATTCAGAAGGTCAATTATATTAATGGGACTTGGACTCTTACATAGCACTTTTTTATGGGAGGGGGATATTTTATTGATGTACGGAATTATGGGGATTTGCCTTTTACCTTTTGTTATGCGAAAACCAAAAACGATACTAATCTGGGTCGTCATTCTATTTTCTCTAATTACGGCAGTAAGCTTAGTCGATTCTGATGGAGATTTCAAATTAACAAGTGAAGCCAAAATGACATCTTATCTAAATGAAACAATGACTATTTATAGTTCTGGAACATATAGCGAAATTAAAGATCATCGTCTGAATAAAGATCCTATGGAACTTGGGGTAGGAGAGGGAGCAGTCATGCTTTTGCTGTTGCCACTTCTATTAAGTCCGATGTTTTTATTCGGGATGTATGCGGCCCAAATGAAATGGTTTCTGAATCCTATAAAAGAAAAAAGAAATTACTTAGCTGGCTTATTAATACTCATACCTATAGGTCTATTATTAAAAAGTACACCCTATCTTTTTGATGAACTTAATATGGAACCGCTTGGTGGGATTGTTCTTCCAATCGGATACATTTGCCTAGTTGCATTCGCTTATTCCAAATTCCCAAGAGCGTTAACTGTTTTTGAAAACGTAGGGAAATTATCGTTAACCAATTACATCCTGCAAACTGTTATATGTACTTTTATCTTTTACGGGTATGGTTTTGGTTTGTTTGCGAAACTTGGGGTTGCAGCTGGAGTTGTTTTAGGAGTCGTCATCTTTACTTGTCAAATAGTCGTCAGTACTTTGTACTTGAGATACTTTAAACAGGGTCCCTTAGAAAGGTTAATCAGAATCGGGGTTTATTTGCGACTACGGGGTGCGCAGTAAGTCATCAATAGTATTTGCGGTCACTTAGCATCTATTAAATCCCTGAATTTATTGTCTGTACGTATAAATGGTTGCGATTCTGTTAGAGAAGTAGAATACCTGACTAAAGAATGTACTTCTCACAACATTAACGCTATTCAGAGTCAGGTCCTACATAGACAACGACGGATTGTCTCTTAATCAGTTTTACTATTTGTGTTCGACTTCTCATGTGACGATGTGCGCTCAGGATTGTAAAATCGATCCACTAAATTGTATATCGTAATAAGTTCATAAAGCATAACTAATTCCGGTGGAAATTGAGTTGGATGGATTTCATTGTTATTTGTTATCTCTTCATTGTTTCTCCAGAAAAGATCGGTGAGGTTTTTTAAGTGCAGCTGGTGCTTTTCGGAATTATAGGCCGCTGGATGCTGTAAGTCATTGGCAAGTTCCGCTACGGCGTGCATGATGATATCACGCTCTGAATTCGACCATGAAATCTGATTTGAAGGTAAATAGTCTAAATTCCCTAAATGATAATCCAAGTTATGCAAATAGGCCATTTGCCTTTCAGCCATGAGAAGCCCCTCATGATCCCCACCTAACAACGTGGGCAAGTTCGATTCATCCCGTTGAAAACGAATGAGTGTTTCTGTTTTCATGATTTCCTTATTCAGTTGGTGAATGATAACCCGATCTATTTTACGATTTGTGTGTTCGTCATAAAGAATCGTGCGGAAAGTTTGTTCCAAAATAGTTCCTGCCCGCGCCCCAATATTCTGGATGCTAACTAAAATATCTTTCCGATAATCTGGGCGGAAGACGATCATGTTCACAGCAGTGGATACCAATAGACCTGTCGTGGTTGTCCCTAGACGGATGAAAAAGGAGATTAAATAATTGCTGTGGATGACCTCAACCATGGCGACAGCAGTCAATGTTGCTACAAGTAGCCCAGCATGGAGGTTTAGTTTGTAGCAGGTTAAAATGGTGAAAACTGCAGCCAGTGTATATGTAATTGGAGAGTTTCCGAAAAGTGCAATAAAAAAAACAGCATATGCTGAACCAATAGCAGATGCCGGGAATCGGACGATGCCTTTTTTTATGGAATCACTTACGGTCGGTTCAATAGTGACAATTGCCGTGATCACAGCAAATACGGGCGGCCAGTGAAACCATTCACAAATAATAGCTGTTAAAAATATAGCAATCCCTGTTTTTACTATTCGGATGCCATGGAAATGAAAGTTTCGCATATGATCTTGTCCCCCAATACATTTATTTTAACATAGAAAAACAGTTGGCTGTGTACGGAGGCCACTGAAAAAGTCCATTAATAGTTGGTTAAGCGTGGGAGACTGTTGATTTGCGCTCCAGGCGGACGCTTTCCGAGGGGCTCGATTTCAGCCTCCTCGTCGCTTCGCTTCTGCGGGGTCTTCAATCTTCGCTGATCCCTCCGGAGTCGCCGCCTTCTGCTCCAATCAACGGGGGTTCGTCATTCATCATTAGACAGTCAAAACCTTCTAATTGAAAAATATTGAGCTCATCATCCGTGAAACGGGTGATGAGCTCTTTACGTTTGTTGTATAATAAATGCATTACATTCAGGTGGTGTCCCAATGCTCTCTAACCAAGAAACCGTACAACTCAGTCCTTATATGGCTATCTACGATCTTGTTGTCCCTGCGGACAATATGCTTCGTCAAATTAATGAACTGGTTGATTTCACATTCATTCTAGAGGAATTAAAAAGTAAGTATTGCCTGGTGAACGGACGCAATGCCGTGCCACCGATTCGCATGTTCAAATACCTCCTGCTAAAATCAATCTTCGATTTATCGGATGTAGATATAGTAGACCGTTCAAGGTATGATATGTCCTTTAAATATTTTTTGGACATGGCACCGGAAGAAGGTATGATCGACCCTAGTTCATTAACAAAATTCCGTAGACTCCGTCTTCAAGATGAGGTTGGACATGCTCATTTGTAAGACGATCGAGATTGCACTGGAAAAAACCTGATTAAAAGTAAAAACATGATTGTGGATGCCACCCATACGAAATCACGTTATAACCAAAAATCACCGAAGGAATTTCTAACGGAGAAATCGAAAAATGTACGAAAAGCAGTCTATCAAATTGATGATTCGATGAGAGAAAAGTTTCCTGAGAAGACTAACTCTGACGAAGTGGAAGATGAACTAGATTATTGCCGAGAAGTTATCTCAGTCATTGAAAAGGAAGAACAGATTGCGCGAATTCCTTCTGTTCAGGAAAAATTGAATGTGTTGAAGGAAGTTGTCGAGGATTATGAAGAAGGGCTTACGTTCTCAGCCGATCGAGATGCCCGAGTCGGACATAAAACAGCGGACACCTCTTTAATTGGTTATAAAACCCATATTGCAATGAACGACGAACGCCTGATTACGGCTGCGATTGTCACAACTGGCGAGAAAAGTGATGGTAAATATCTACAGGAATTAATCGTGAAGAGTCAGAACACAGGAATGGAAATCGATACGGTCATTGGAGATGCCGGGTATTCAGGAAAAAATAATATACAGTATGCAAAAGAAAATGAGCTTCAATTGGTTTCTAAATTACATCCTTTTATCACGCAGGGCACCCGAACAAAAGAAGAGGAATTTGAATTTAATAAAGATGCCGGCATGTACGTCTGTAAAGCGGGGCATATGGCCATTCGCAAAGCACGGATCGGAACGAAAAAACTCAGGACAAATAAACTGCAAACGTATTATTTTGACGTAGAAAAGTGTAAGGTTTGTCCACTCTGCGAAGGCTGTTATAAAGAAGGAGCGAAAAGCAAGACCTATTCTGTCTCTATTAAGTCAACAGAACACGAGGAACAAGAAGCATTTCAAAATAGTGAGGAATTTAAGGAGAAAGCGAAATCTCGCTACAAAATCGAAGCGAAAAATAGTGAATTGAAAAATCGACACGGGTATGATGTTGCCACATACCAGGGTCTATTTGGCATGCAGATGCAAGGAGCCATATCGATTTTCGCAGTCAATCTGAAACGGATTATCACCTTAATGAAGGAAGCGAAGTAATAAAAACTAAAGGAAGAGGCACCATTTTGTTCAAAATTGAACGAAATGGTGCCTCTTTTTTGTTCTTACAACTTGCTAGCTTAAAAAAAGTAATTTTTTCAGTGGCCTCCTGTGTACGAGCGCTTTTTGTTTCATTATTGATTACTACTATAATAACTGGGTCAGTTCTACGAAAACTCAGGTTGTGGTGGTTTATCAGGTATTGTGATAATTCTAGTTTTCTGGTAGGATGTGGATGCATTTTAAGGAGGTTTGCATGTGAACGATTCGTCTAATAAGGATGGTTTAGAAATGATTGAAGAAGGAGCGAGGCACGAAGGTACTGGTTCAATTAAGACAACAAAAATTACTACTGAACAATATGAGTGGCTTGTTAATCAGGCTAAAAAAGTAGAAAGACTGAAGAAAGAAAACGAAAGGTTACAAAAGAAGAGTAAGTATACTCTTGAACCAGAGGAGTTTTTTGCGTACCACTTAGTTACCAACCAAAGGATGAGTCTTGGGCAGCAACTTCACTTTGACAAGCATCAAAAAAACACACTATATCGGTTCTTTTTTGAAAAGGAACGGTTATCGTCTACTGGTGAAGACTTTATGCAGATTTTACACAGTCATTATACAGATGCAGGATTAAACCTAGATGATGAGTGTGCCAACGTAGTTGTTGGTTATGCAAATCAAACCATTAGAGCCATTCGAGAAGTGATTGCAGAAATGGTTAGACTACAAGAATATCCTGAATATCCTTCAAGGTTATCTTGCTTATATGCAGCGAAAAGTTATGAAGATTCTCTGAAATGGAAGGAGTTATTTGATTCGTACAATCGGAAGGTCTTGCAGATTGTTAAACTAAGAGTCGTTGGGAATTATTTCGAGGGGGACGGAGACCTTTTACCGAAAAACGATGGTGTTGCTTTTGTTCGGAAAATTGAACAAGCAAAAGAGTATTGGAAGGGGGATGTGAAAAGTGAGCTCCCTGAGATGTTGATTAATGGAAAAATAGAGGTGGTGGAAATTGTTAACGAATTTCCATCCCTATAAAAAGTTCTGATTTTCGAATACTTATGAATGTAGGCTCAACAGGCATTCAACTCATGACATCACTCAGAATAGTTTCCAAGTGGAACATTGGAAGGCTTTTCAAATAATGTATGGACATGTTGCATATAGTAAGTGTGAATACTATTGGGGATGTGATCACAGTTATTGAAAGGGCTTTGCTTTTCATCATCTTGTTACGGATAATTTCAGGAAGTATCGAAATATCAGCCGCTGCATTGATGTACAAATTCAATGATTTGGAGAAGGCATTCTACATTAACAGCATGCTGGCTTTAGTTGGGCCGGTTATCTTGATTGTCACGACAGGACTTGCACTTAGCGGCCTCACTGAAAAGATCTCTTTGACGAGAATGGTCTGTCTGTTTTCTGGAGTTTTACTCATCCTGTTTAGTTTAAAGGCCAAGTGAGAACTTTTCGGAAAACGGGATACATATGAATTATAAGTGAAAAAGTATCCGTTTCCGAACACAAACATTGAATCTTGAAATGTAGTATGCGCAACAACTTGAATGGAGTGTAGACAAAATTTGATAGTCGTCCCCCTTTGCCTCCTTAAAACGGAGGTTTTTTTATGTTTATCTATAGAAAAAGAGGTACCTGCTCACGATACTATACCGAATGATTGAACAATCACCAATTTTCGAGACACAAGTACTCTATTGTTTTGTATAATGGATAGGTGAGATGGAGACAGTGTTTATCAATCGAAAACAAGTGGGAATGAGCAGGAGGATTAGCTAATGGCATTCGGAATTAATCGTACAGAATTGATAGCTTGGAAAGACGCGGTTCGTGCAGGGGAGATTGCCTTTCTTACCCACTACTGGCTCGATGACCGTTTTGCGGGGTGTAAAACCGTGACAAAGGTAGGGTGTGCGAATCTTAATCGACTAATTGAATGGGGAAAAGCCTATGGCCTCAAGCCTGAGTGGATTGACTACAAAAAAGATTATCCCCATTTCGATCTTTTCGGCAAAATTGAAGTTGAAGCTCTACTGGACGCAGGTTTAGAAGACAGATTGAAACGTTTTAACTTGATGAAAAGCCCAACGAATGATGAATAGATGCGCGTGTCAGAAGCTAGCACGAATGTTTTATACATACAAGAAAGTTTCTTACACAAACATCCAAAGATAAAACAGCCTAGCAGATATACTCTGTTAGGCTGTTTAGTTCGCGTCAATTTACAGCTTTCTTACTACTCAAGAACCAAGCGGGAAGGAACATCAAAAGCGTGAATCCCGCAGCCCAGGAAAAGCCTGTGTTATACGCATGTGTCATCGTCAAAAGTGACGTTGACTTAGGTGAGGTGATGGCAACGTTGACAACGATTGAAGCTAAAATGGCCGAACCGGCTGCTCCACCGACTGACTGCAAAATATCCGTAGTGACTGTTGCTTGACCCATTCGTTGTTTAGGGACACCAATATAGGCAGCACTCATCACCGGCACCATCATGATTCCCATACCCAGTCCACGCACGAACAAAATTGTAACTAACCACCACGTCGACGTACTCACGTCGACCCAAATGAATGGCAACGTCGCTAGTAAAGTAATGAGTAGACCTGTAATCGTCACCCATTTGGGGCCGATGATATCCGTTAATTTTCCTCCTTGCGAACGCATTACAAGCATCCCGATTGCCTGGGCACCCATGATTAGTCCGATATTCATGATGCTTTCTCCACGAATGTTTTGAAAATATAACGGCAAGAGCATCAGTGGTCCATTGGTGGTAATACCAGCCAGCATCATCAGTATCGTAGCTACAGTTAAGTTTCTATATTTGAAAATCGTTAGAGGCACAATTACTTTGTTAGGTTTAACTTTCGCATAGATGATATACAGAATGATTGCCAACAAACTTACCCCTAGCTCGAATAGCATGTTAGTTTGAGCTAAGAAGTCTATGTCGGAAGAATAATGAGAGATACCGAGTATAATACCAGTGAAAAATCCTCCCAATAGGCCAATTCCTATATAATCAATCTTTAACTTTGGATGGATGGCGGGTAGATCGGGAACGCCAAAGAATACGAAAAGTAAGCTGACTATCGTGATGGGGATGTTAACCCAAAACATCATATGCCAGTTGGCGTGGTTAACAATAAAAGCTCCTAGAACTGGACCAATCACGGGACCAATCATAATAGGAATCCCGATTGTCGCCATCAAGGTACCAATATTTTTACCATTGGCTGCCCGCATCACTAAAGTGGAAAGCGCCTGCATTAGTAGTCCAGCCGCAGCCCCTTGGATCAGTCGGCCAATGATGAGTGAAGGAACGGTGGTAGACATCGCTGCAAATAGCGAGCCAATTAAAAACATTAATAAGGCCGAACTATAAACCGATTTTCCATTGAATCGATCAGTCGCCCAACCTCCAAATGGTACGGCGATGCCCATCGTTAGCGTGTAACCGGTAATCGCCCATTGCATGATGGCAATCGAAGTATGCATGTCTTTTGACATTGTCGGAATCGCAATATTGACCATCGTTGAGTCAAAAATTGGAGCGAGCACACCGAATGCAAGAATTAAGCTGATGCGCAATACTGTTGGATCGATTCTCTTTTTTTGTTTTATAGGTGTTTCAATCATATTAAATCCCCTTATCGCATGCGTAATGAGTATTTGTTTCCTAGGAAACATTGTTATTGTACCTTATTTTTGTTTCCTGTTCAACAAAATAAATCAAAAAGAGGCAGCCCTCTCTCTATGGAGAAGGGCTGCCTGTGGTTTCGTTATTCGAATCTATTCCGACTTGATGTCAATACCTTGTTTCTTTATTTCGTCATCCAAATGTTTGCTATACCTTTCTACAAAGGTGAGCATTCTAGAAAATTGTTCCTCAGTTACTTCCTCAAACACGGCTTTATCACGCTCTTGAAACTCTTTGTGCAGGTCATCATGGACGTTGTTAATTACTATCCCTTGCTCAGTAAGTCTGAAATAGATTTCTTTTTTGTTTTCCGGCTTCTGATAGCTTTCAATTAACCCTTTTTCTATAAGTCTTTTAGTCATTTTACTCGTAGCACCGCGCGTCATATAAAAGGCTTCTGCAAGTTTGGTCACATTAGAGTCTAAATGACTTCCAATGTATTCGATGCAATGTACTTCAGAAGGCTTATGACCCTTTAGGCGGGCATTCATCTTAGACTTATTTAGATGAGCCATCTTATTAAATAAGTCTCTGAACCCAATCATGACCTGATCCTCTTTGTTCATAACTGATCCTCCCAAGTATTGGTACATTATCAGTACTATATTAAATATTGTTTTGAGTTCCATGATATTGAGATAATGGGTAACTTCAAACGTCCTTTGAAATAGAGGTCTTCTTGGAACTACTTGTCCAACCGATGAAATTCATCAGCCACTACAAATGCAAGATCGTCATTTCCGAACATTTGAAGAACATCCAGCATCGTTTCATTATCGATGTGAAGTTCATCGAATCCGTCATCGCTATCCATGACTTCAGATAAGAGTTCATTAAACGATTGAGCAGGGTATGCTTTTTGATAGAGACTTTGTGGATCTAAGTTATAATTTGTGCACCATTGTACAAATAAGCGAACCATAAGAGTCTCATCTTCTTTATACTTCTGGATAACTTGTTCGTCGATATTTTTAAATTCCATTGTCTAATCCTCCATTGTTACGCTATGATTCTAAGTATAAACGATAAAAGAGATTTCTAAAATGAATGTCAATCACAGAATGCATGCTAGCATCAAAAAACTCATTTGAAAAATCTAACGGCAGGATAGACCTTCTTTAAAGGATGGTGAATTAGCAATGAAAAAGTTTATTTTATATAGTGTCCTTTTCATTTGGTCCGTTTTCTTTTTATACTTTTTCAACATGTTTATGCCCAAGAATATTTTTTACTTTATTATAGGAATTCCAGTGTTGTACGTTAGCGTAATGCTTATTTATAAAGCTTTTAGTAAATCCAACAAAGATGTTGAAAGCGAAAATGACTTATTAACGTGAGCTTTTCGTTCAACTGAATCTTAAAGTTGCTAGGTAGAAGTTCAAAGTAAAACCAGTGACTTGAAAATTGTCATTGGTTTTTTCTTTATTTGCTACCGATATAAGATTTAGATTCATTCGTGAATGATTAAGCAATGATGCGAGTATATTGGGAAGCTGTCCAACATTAGGCAGATAGTTATGTATGGAGAAGAGAGTTACAAATTCTTATTGGAGGGTATTTCTCCATGATACTACTATTGTCTGGTGATAAAACTGAATAGTTACCTAAATCAGTGGATTCTAACAAAATGTAGGTTATAATCCAAATGGAGGGGGAATGAAAAAATGATTAAGCAATCAATAATAGAAAACGTGTTGGAAGCCGCCTTATCGACTGGCGGTGATTTTTCAGAGGTTTTCATAGAAGACAAGTTTGTGAATTCGATTGAATTACAAAGTGATAAGATCGAAAGTAGTATTTCAGGTCGAGACTTCGGAATTGGAATCCGGATTTTCTCCGGTCTTCAAAATGTGTATACGTACACCTCTGACTTTAGTGAAGAAGGACTGATTGAAGCGGCGAAGCGTGCGGCTTTAGCAATTAGTGGAGGTGGGAATGGGATCATCCATCCTTTACAAAAGGAAATCGTCAAACCAATTCATATGATTGCTCAGCTACCTCAAACTGTGGAGCACGCACGAAAAGTGGCAGTGATGAGAAAGGCGAACGAAATTGCCAAGAATTACGATGAGCGCATTCGTCAAGTTGGGCTTCGTTATGTTGATGAGGAGCAAAATGTCTTAATTGCCAATTCTGAAGGAAAGTTCGTAGAGGATAAACGTGTCCATTCACGACTTGCGATTCAATCGACAGCTACGGATGGTGTAGAAATGCAGAGTGGTTTCTATGGTCCAGGAGCACATGCGGGGTTTGAATTCATCGAGAATCTGGACCTTCAGCATTACGCAGGAGAGGCGTCACGCATTGCAGTAACGATGCTCGGTGCGGATAAGTGTCCTAGTGGCAAGTTCCCGGTGATCATCGACAACGAATTTGGTGGAGTGATCTTCCATGAAGCGTGTGGTCATGGACTTGAGGCGACTTCGGTGGCGAAGAACAACTCCGTATTTGCGAATCGAATCGGTGAAAAGGTTGCACCTGATATCGTGACATATATCGATGATGGCACACTCCCTAATGAGTGGGGCTCCCTGACGATTGATGATGAAGGAGAGAAGACTCGTAAAAATGTGTTGATCGAAAATGGGATTTTAAAAGGATATATGATCGACAAATTTAATGCGCGTCGCATGAATGCGGAAGCGACTGGGTCTTCTCGTCGTCAGTCGTACCGATTTAATCCTACTTCCCGGATGACAAATACGTATATCGCTCCTGGTAAATCGACTCCAGAAGAAATCATCGCATCAACTGAAAATGGGATTTACGCGAAATACATGGGCGGTGGGTCAGTCAATCCAGCAACAGGCGATTACAACTTTGCTGTAGCAGAAGCGTATTTAGTAAAAGATGGTAAGATCGATCGCCCAGTTCGCGGAGCCACGCTAATTGGAAACGGTGCAAAAACACTACAGCTTGTTGATAAAGTAGGCAATAACTTAGCTCATGGTGCTGGAATGTGTGGGTCTGTCAGTGGTAGTCTTCCTGTAAATGTGGGGCAGCCCATGCTACGTATCAGTGAAATTACTGTTGGTGGGACAAAGGGGGAATAACAATGGAAATTCAACGATTTCAGGAAGACCTATTAAAAAGAGCACAGGAAGTTGGTTTTGAGGAAGCTGAAGTTTATTATGAAAAATCGAATGCATTCCAAGTGAAGATATTTGAAGGGGAAATCGATAGCTATGAAACTTCTGAAGAAGGCGGTGTTGGCTTCAGGGGATTATATACCGGCAAAATGGGTTATGCATATACAGAAAAAATCGATGACGATTCCGTTTCTTTCTTAATAGAAAGTGCAAAAGCGAACGCAGATGCTTTGGATGAAGACGATGGCACAGATACTTTTGAAGGAAGTGACCACTACTCACACCATTCCCGTTATAGTGATGCGCTTGCCAATATCCCAATTCCAGAAAAAATATCGTTCATAAAAGAAGTGGAGAAGAAAACGTTAGCTTATGATCCACGAATTGTTTCAGTCAATCACTGTGTGCTCCAAGATTTCGAGGGAGAACGAGTTCTAACAAATAATAAAGGGCTCTCCTTGCACGATAAAATGAATGGGCTCGTTGTTTTCGTTTATGCAGTTGCCAAAGAAAGAGATGTGATGAAGACAGGTGGCGCAGTCCGTTTGACTCGGGATTTCAGTTCCTTGGACGCAGATGAGATTGCAAAAGAAGCAGCCGAAGAAGCGCTCTCTTATTTAGAAGAGAAATCAATTCCATCCCGAAAGTATCCGGTCATCATGCGACACGATGCATCGGCTTCCTTATTAGCGGCATTCACACCCATCTTTTCCGCCGAAAAGGCACAAAAAGGTCAGTCTTTGCTGAAAGACAAAATCGGTGAAGGAATTGGTGCGAAGAATTTCAGTCTCGTTGATGATCCCTTCCATCCTGAAGCATTGTTAGGTAGAAACTTCGACGGGGAAGGGGTAGCGACAGAAAAAACGATGGTCATTTCAAATGGCACTCTGAATACTCTTCTTCATAATCGGAAAACCGCTAAAAAAGATGGCGTTGACTCAACAGGGCACGCAAGTAAGTCTTCTTATAAGAGTACATTATCCGTTGCACCTGACAATTTATACATTGCACCAGGCGAAGAAAGCCAGGAAGAGCTTCTGGCCACTATCAAGGAAGGGGTGTTCATCACGGAATTGTCTGGCCTCCACTCCGGTACGAGTACCATTTCTGGAGATTTCTCGGTTGCGGCAGCAGGCTTCTCTATTATAGATGGAAAAATCGCTTCTCCTGTGAAGCAAATGACAATCGCAGGAAACTTCTATGACTATATGAATGCAATCGAATCCGTTGCTTCTAACTTAAAGTTCGTTCCGGGGGGTTATGGTTCGCCTTCATTAAAATTGAAAGAATTATCGGTTACAGTGGATTAATAGAGTGATTGTTTACAACGCAAATGGACAACGGAACTCTAAAGATAGGTTTAATAGGACATCCCACATAGGATGTCTTTTTTTCTATGCATAAACTAGATAATAGCCAATGTGAGATCTATAACCATTGGTACACATATGACCAATTCTCTTTTAAAAAGCAGCTAAGAAAGGAAGGATTCAAGTGAATGCAGATAAATTAAAACAGTATATCGGGTTGTTTGGTGGTTTGGCTTCCTCTATCTTTTTGTTCTTACACACGATTGGTATTCAGTTCACCTGGTTTAATCCAGCAAGCATTGATGCCTTCTCAGGTGTACTAGTAGCGGCAATCCCTTTTGTTCTAATCGTTTATGGTGTTTATAAAAACTCATATATACTCACAGAAAAAGCTAAGGAACAAGAGAAGGAATTGAAACGAAAGGGACTAAAATAAGACAACTATGTCCCCGCAACGTCATTGTTTTTTTGTTTCTGCTCGTTGACTGCAGAAAGATTGATTACCCCGAAAGAGAGTCTCTTCATCATTATCCCCACTTTAAGAATTTAAATTGACCAGCGACCAGAAATGGTAGCTGGGTTTTTCACTGTAGTATACATACTTATGTACCTACGATTTTACATTACAGGTAAGATTTTTATACAAATACTCCCAAAGAGATTTTGATAGCTTATGTTAAAATGAATAGTCAGACATTTAGTGACCGATTTAAATATTTTGCGTCTAAGTACATAAGAGAGGTGAAAAGATGTCCAGTCACAATTGGTTTGATGACTACTTTGATGCGGTATACAGCTATATTCTTCTTCAAGTAAAACACGAACAGACAGCAGAAGACTTAGCTCAGGAGACTTTTATCAAAGTGATTACAGGCGAACACCAATTCAAAGGGCAGTCGTCGGTGAAAACATGGATTTTTCGTATTGCCTATACAACTGTCATAAGTCATTTTCGAAAGAAACATCCGTTGACTCACTTTATTGATTTGCCAATCAACAATAGTCTCCTCGATCTATCTGCAGAAAAGACAGCACTTCTAAACTTTCAACATAAAGAATTTTACGATGCACTCGGGAAACTAAAACCAAGTTACCAGCAAGTGATCACCTTGCGCAAAGTCCAAGAATTTTCCACTAAAGAGACGGCGGTTATTCTAAACTGCACGGAGAGCAAAGTGAAAATGAGCCTGTCCCGTGCGCTCACAGCATTTAAGCAGGAATTGGAGAAAGGAGGTTTTACAATTGACACACTTGTCCGATGATGACATTACAAAAGAATTGAAAACCCTAAGCAAAGCAACAGAGCCATCGAGAGAGCAAAAAAGAAGGGCACGCAGTCATGTCTTCCAACAAGCAGCACGTAAAAATGCCCGCCGACCGCCCAAATGGGTCCCAGTACTAGTGTCATTCATTGTTTTTTTATCACTCGCAGGTGGCCTTTATGCCATTCTGTCTCCAGTTTCCCCTAAGACACCTGCTGTAGAATCGATTGGGAATGATGTGACGGAATCTTGGAGGGATGTGTACTTACTGCAGACCAGTTTTACAAGTCCAAGTAATTTCAGCATTGAATTCACGGATCACTTACTGATCATTCAAGATGTTTTTATCGACAACCAAAGCGCATTCATGGTTGAGAAAGACGATGACGAGTCTGAAAAGTACAAGAATCCCTACTCCATTCCGGAACCATCTTTGCCTACCGGCAAGTTTGATGATTTCAAAGTCGAAAGAAATGGAGATTACTATACGTTTCGCGTAAGTGGAGAAAAAGGATTCACTTACCAATTAACTAAAATCGCTCCTCGAAAGTATAGAGGGGAAGATGGTATTGAATTTAACACACCCTTCTATATCGACGGTCAACCCGAGTGAAATGACCCTGCATCTCATGTGAGAAGCGGGGGTTTTCATAACTATTGCTCGTGTAAGGTACAACCCCAACACGATTCGCGATTGTTATGCACAGAATTTTGTTACGAACCTCATGACAGAGATGCAAAAGGCTGAGTAGTTCCTTTAAATCAATCTACTCGTCTTCTAGCCATGAATGTTTAAACAATTATGAAAGTTTGATACGATACATATAGACATCAAAAAACATGATGCCTTGGGCTCTATATATATTGTGTTGATATAAAAAACTAGTTTTACGCACAGCATAGTTTCCGGTGGCTAGAGAGGTGGCGTCGTTGTGGATAATCATATTTCAGCATGGGCTTTTTTAGAGTCTATTTTACCAGGAGAGGTACCAACGTTAAAAGAAGACATCAATGGAAGTGAATTTAAGGATGGGAAAACTCGGAAGCGTGTTAATTCGAGGGATGTATTTGAAAATCGAAATGAAACACTCATTCCATTCAATACAGAGAAATATGTACTATCCTATAGTTACTACTTGGATTGTTACGAACAGGATTCTCTTGTTCAGTTATTTCGTAATTTCTTTAATAGCGATGAAGAAATAATTAATAAAACGTCTAAGCGTTGTTATAGTTTTACATTTAAAGTGAACGAATCCAAAGAGTATGTGGAAGGTTCATTGTTTATTCCACATGTGCAATTGGTCATGCACGACATCTTAAATAAGGAATCTATCCAATATGATAAGTTCTCTGATCGATATGAAGAAGAGAAGAACAGAGTAGAAGAAGCTGCGAAGTCTATTTTTAGCGATGGTGTGAATCCTAAAGGGATTTGTGAGTTCCGGCAGGTATTTAGAAAGCATTTTGGAACTCTTTCTAGCATAGAAGATGATGGATATATCGGAATTAATTTTGAAAACAAAAAGAATCCTCAGAGTGCTCCTTTGTTTAATAGTTTCTATTTAAATGACTTGCATCGTATTTTACAAAAAGGTACAAACGAAACGTTACAACAGTTTCTTGATGGAAAGCAGTTAGAAATAGATATAGATGAAAATCAGGATGCAATTGAAGACGTGTTACTTCCTGAAAATCTACCGCTAGGACGATGGCCATCACCCGTAGCTCATCGGCTATCCCTTATGCAGCAAGTGGCGGTTAACCAACTATTAAATGGCAATGAAAAAATCAGTTCAGTGAATGGTCCACCTGGAACAGGGAAAACAACTTTATTGAAAGATGTTTTTGCTCAACTTGTTGTAGAAAGAGCGATTCAGATGACAACTTATAACAAACCTAGTGAAGCTTTTACCCAAATAGGCAAGTTGAAAATTGAACATATGAACTTTAATATGTACGAACTAGATGAAGAACTTGCTCAGCACTCCATCGTAGTTGCTTCCAGTAATAACGGCGCAGTTGAAAATATATCTAAGGATTTACCCAAGTTGGATTCAGTTGTTCGTAATAGTAAGGAGCCGACGGAACAAGAATGTCGTGAAGAGTTTGCACGTTCAGGAGCAGACCTACTCTATCAGCACCAATGCGAGGTAGCTTACAGAGAAGAAGCGACGGCTTTAGACTTCTATCCTGAATTGTCTGCTGAAATCATTCAAGATGAGCAAACGTGGGGATTATTCTCTGCTGCACTCGGTCGTTCATCTAACATTACATCCGTCAGTAAAGCATTAAACGGTATACGAGCAAAAACAAATGAGGGCGAAGAACAAAAACCAAAGTTGACTTCTTTAGTGAAGAGATTCGAAGAGCCTTTACCTGATAGTGCGTGGAGTGAAGTAGTCAACGAATTTAATGAGTTGAAGCAATCAGTTGAACTCAAAAAACAGGAGTTGCAACAGTTTGTCGAGCTCATGAAGCAGGCAGAGGATATACTTGCACGCAAGAAGCAAAATGCCCAAGAACTTGAGGACACGAAAGTAGATCTGCAGCGAGCCAAGCAACAGATAAGCAGAGTTGAACAACAGAAACAACTCGTCCAGGAACAACTTAATATTTTGCCAGCACCTTCTGTCTGGCGAAAGATTATGTCTCTCTTTTCTAAAAAGGCAGATGAAGAAGAACAGAAGATTCGAGAAGAACTTAATGTACTAATTAAAGAACAAAAAGAATTAGTGAAAAGCATCCATAACTGCGAACAAAAACACGAAAAGTTAACAGCTAAAGCACAACACTATAAAAAAAGATTAGATGAGCTAGCTATATGGAAAGAGAAATATAGTAAGCAACAATTAATCCACTCGAATGCTGAATTCTGGGGAGAAGAGATGTATGAAGAACGTCAAATAGCAGTATTATGGCAAACAGATGAATTAAATTATGAAAGAGGTTTACTATTTTTAAAGGCATTAAAGGTTCACAAAGTATTTATAGCGATGAACCCAAGACAAATTAAAGCAGCACTAGCAGTTTTATCGAACAGACAGGGGATTAATTTAAATATAGATGAAAACAAAAAATATATGGCCAATATGTGGAATGTCCTACACTTAGTCTTTCCTGTAGTCAGTACTACCTTTGCTAGCTTTAGTTCGATGTATAAAGGCATTGAAAAAGATTTTATCGGTTATTTGTTTGTCGACGAAGCAGGTCAAGCAAGTCCCCAGCAAGCTGCTGGAGCTTTATGGCGATCCAAGCGGGCAATTGTAGTTGGAGATCCGATACAAATCGAACCAGTTGTCACGTTGGACGAAACAATTTTGCATGATGTGCGGAAAGCATTTGACGTATCTGAGGCTTACATTGGGACGACGGCATCTGTCCAAACGTTGGCCGACTTTGCGAATCCAATTGGAACTCTTAAAGGAGAAGGGGACGAACGGCAGCGTATTGGAATTCCACTTTGGGTACACCGCCGCTGTATTGAACCTATGTTTTCGATTGCAAACAGCATCGCTTATCAGAATAAGATGGTACTACCTATCAAAAAGATTGGAGAAGGGGAATGGTTTGACTGCCCAGGTAAAGCTGTACAGGGTCAGTATGTTCAAGAGCAAGGGGAGTTGATTGTAGAGAAAATAAGAGGTCATTTTACTGTCGCAGAAGGAACGAATAAAATGCCTAGCGTATTTGTCATTACACCGTTCACCGCGGTGAAAGACGCCTTGAAAAAAATAGTGAAACAGCAACTTAACGGCGAGTTCGAAGCGTTGGATGATTGGATCAATCGTTCAATTGGAACTGTACATACGTTCCAGGGGAAAGAAGCCGATATTGTCTATTTCGTCACTGGAACAGACGCTGAAACAGATGGTGCGGCAGATTGGTCTTGCATGAAGCCTAATCTATTAAACGTAGCTGTGACTCGAGCTAAAAAAGAGTTTTACGTTATTGGTGATGCCAAGCGTTTTCAAGCAAAAGATCATTATAATCTAATTCAGCAGTCTTTTAATGAGTTCACCGAAAAAAAGAGGGAACTGGTACAATCAATTGATTAACGAGAAGTTAGTAGTCTTGTTAAAAGGATATTGATAATGATTACTTGAAGAAGAAAAACCAGCGATCCATAACAAGGACGCTGGTTTTTTTATTTTGGCTATCAATACTGCTGTAACTCTGACTGCACATAATAATAAAGCAACTGCAGCGTACATTCCAAGGACTCCTCATGAGTACGTTCAAATGCATGAGAAGAGTCAATACCTGGACCGATCAGACCATGGATAATATCATGTCCTGCTTTGATGGCTGCGGATGCATCCGATCCATAGTACGGATAGATATCTAGCTTGTAGGCAATGTCACGTTGTTTTGCTAACTCAACGAGAGAGTTGCGAAGTCCAAGGTGGTAAGGGCCGCTAGCGTCTTTTGCACAAATCGACACTGTGTATTCATCCGTAGATTGACCATCTCCCATAGCACCCATATCGACCGCTAGATATTCAACCGTTTCTTCTGGGATGTTGGAGTTCCCACCGTACCCAATTTCTTCATTGTTAGAAATCAAGAAATGCGTGGTATAGGGTAAAGTAATTTTTTCTTCGTGTATTTGTTTAATAAGCTGCAACAAAATTGCGACACTGGCTTTATCATCCAAGTGGCGGGACTTAATAAACCCATTTTCGCAATTCTCTACACGTGGATCGAGTGACACAAAATCACCGACTTCAATGCCAAGTGCACGGACTTCCTTCTCATTCTTCACTTTAGCGTCAATACGCACTTCCATATTTACCTGGTTTCTTTCTGCTTTACCAGCCTCTTTATAGACATGTACAGACGTTTGGTGCAACAAAATCGTGCCTGTAATCGTTTTGCCTGAAGCTGTGTGGATTTGGCAGTATTCGCCTTCAATAGAATTGTAGTTATAGCCACCTATCAAATCTAGTCGCAGACGTCCATTACTTTTCACTTCTTTTACCATAGCGCCAAGTGTATCGACATGTGCCGTTAGCATACGGTGCTCCTTATTATTGTTACCAGGTAATGTTGCAATCAGACCCCCTTTACGGTTGCGCTTTGTTTCCACGTTATATGGCTTCAAGTATTCCTCTACAAAAGAAATTACCTCTTTTGTGTAACCTGAAGGGCTTGGAATTGAGACGAGTTGTTGAATAAGTTCTTTTGTTTCAGCAGTGTCTGGTTTATACGTCATATGTATTCTCCTTTCAAAATGGTTCGTCACTCTAAGTTTATCGTTTTATGAGAATTGTCACAACTATTGGAGTTGGAAAGTGAGTGAAGGAAGCAAAAAAATTGCAAGCGACATTTATATCGTATAAGATTTAATCGTACACGACTGTTTTGTCTTTTCATCGCATACAATCGAAGGAGTGGATCATTTGGTTGCTTTAGAATATGCACATAAAGCGCACACCAACTGTCCGTATTCTAAAGAAATGCAAGGTAATATAGAAGTTGAGATTTCTGTAAACTAAAAGGGGGAATTCGAATGAGTACAATCTATGATTTTGAAGTGAAAAAACCGAATGGAGAGATGGTGTCCCTGAAGGAGTATGAAGGAAAGCCACTCCTCATTGTCAATACAGCGAGTAAATGCGGCTTTACGCCTCAGTTTGGCGGATTACAAGAATTATATGAGGAATATAAAGATCAGGGGCTAACCGTTCTCGGCTTTCCTTGCGATCAATTCAACGATCAGGAATTTGATAATATTGAAGAGACCACTGAATTTTGCCAAGTCAATTATGGAGTTACGTTCCCGATCTTCGCAAAAATTGATGTGAATGGGGACCATGCAGACCCGTTATTCAATCATTTAACTACTGAGAAAAAAGGGATGCTTTCCAAGAAAATCAAGTGGAACTTTACTAAATTTTTAGTGGATCGAAATGGACAGGTTATTGAACGTTACGCACCACAGACGGCGCCTGAAAAACTAACGGAAGATGTTAAAAAACTTCTATGATGAAAGATTTTCTAACACTCGATAAACAACTCTGTTTTGCTGTCTATGAAACCGCTGGAGAATTCAACAAACTGTATACGAGTGTGCTAAAACCTTTTGGGCTGACCTATCCTCAATACTTGGTTTTGTTAGCCTTATGGGAAAAAGACGAAGTGACGATGAAAGAACTAGGGGAGCGAGTGAACCTAGGTACGGGAACACTAAATCCAATGATTTCTCGAATGCAGGAAAAGGGCTGGGTGCGTAAAGACCGCTCAAAAGATGATGAGCGTAAAGTATATGTGACACTTGAAAAGAAAGCGTTCGAGGAACAAAGCAACATCACCCAACGAGTTGGCGAAGAAATTCAGCTGTGCGACATTAGCTTGACTGAATATGAAGAACTGATGGGGAGATTGAACGATCTTCATGGCAAGCTGAAATTACGATCTATTTCGATGGATAGCTAAGAGTAGATGATACATGGCTATAAAAATAGCAGAGACCGTATTCTATAGGTCTCTGCTTGTTCTTATGTAGAATATATCCACATACTGCGGACTTCTATCTGTCCTTTATACAAATTCATCCATAAAATATCAAGGCAATCACTGGCCCAAATATTGATCCGAAAATTGCCGAAAGGGTCATTGCGACTGAACTCAATGATGCTTCCTGTTCACCGTATTCAATCGCTTTAGACGTTCCGATGGCGTGGGTGGCGACGCCTAACCCAATTCCGCGACCAAGTGTGCTATCCAACTTGAAGAACGCGAGGAAATATTGACTAAGTAGGACACCGCTGATTCCCGCAATGATGACAAAAACAGCTGAAAGTGCTGGAACGCCACCGATTTGTGTAGCAATTTGCATGGCAATCGGAGTTGTAATGGATTTAGGCAAAATGGATAACACCAGTTCTTTTGAAAACCCCGCACTTTTCGCAAGTACCACGCCACTAATCATTCCTGTCAAACACCCAACCAAAACTCCAGTAATAATCGGGTAGATATGACGCTTCAACAATTCTCTCTGTTTATATAAAGGAATTGCCAACGAGACTACGGCAGGGCCGAGCAGCTTATCAATCCATTGTCCGCCAACCATATAGGTGTCATAAGGAATATTAAACAGAACCAGAATGAGGATAATTACAATTGTAGTGGTGATAATGGGTACTAAAAATGGTAAGTGAACCTTCATATAGAGGACAGTCATTGCAAAATAGATCGCAATCGTCAATAGTATGAATCCCAATGATAGAGTGATCAGCTGCATTCAGATCCCGCCTTCCTCTTAGCTATCCGTTTTGCGACCGATTGGCTAACAAAACTAGCTACGCCCATCGTTAAAAACGTGCTAACGATTGTAATCGGGATTAATAAGCTGCCTTTGCCTGAAAAGAAGTGGCCATAATTCATAACAGCAACAGTCGCTGGGATAAAGAATATAGGCAGAACCGATAACAGGGAATGTGCTCCAGATTCAATCCATTTTAAATTTAGAACCTTCATGCTCAAAGCTCCCCATACTAACAATAAACCAATAATACTGCCTGGAAGTGGGATGTGGAGGATGTCGTGTAGCCAATTTCCAACTAGATAAAAACCATAAAGAACGGCTACTTGAAGTAGCTTAATTAGAATTTTCATGGACTACTAATTCCTTCTTTCATTAATTTCGAATGAGGTTGTGCTAAAAGATTCAACTAGACGTTACTCTCAAAACGATTTTACACGATTCTTTTATTATATAAAACCGATCCTTTCAAACGCAAAAGACATTGTTTTCAGTGTTTACCAAAAAACTTATCATGATTCGTATTTTAAAAGAACAAGTCATAACGGTTTTAAAACTTGAGCAAGCACATTTCTTGAATGTCAGATTAAGTCAGTGTAAAATAGGAGTAAGGTTAAAGATAGTCAAAGTCAAACAACGGATTGAAATGTTAAGGAGGAACTTACTATGAGATGCCAACATTGTGAAAAAAACCAAGCAACTATGAATTTACGGCTTCAAGTGAATCAGCAAGCGATGCAGGTAAATCTATGCAGTTCCTGCTTTCAAGAATTACAAGGTCAATTGAGTGCGGGGAACGAACCGTCATTCTCGAATGAATTTTACCAGGCGAATGGTCCGAAACAAACATATACGCAAGTAAGAGAACCTGAAAGTCACGAGCCAGGGTTATTAGACCAATTAGGAAAGAACTTATCTGATGATGCACAAGAAGGTTTGATAGACCCAGTTATCGGGCGTAATCAGGAAATTAAGCGCGTGATCGAAACATTAAATAGAAGAAATAAAAATAATCCAGTCCTGATTGGGGAACCTGGCGTTGGTAAAACTGCGATTGCTGAAGGGCTTGCAGTGAAAATCCAAGAAGGTGATGTACCAGCGAAGTTGCTGAACAAAAAGGTATACGTGCTGGATGTTGCATCACTTGTTACGAACACGGGAATTCGAGGACAGTTCGAAGAGCGGATGAAGCAACTGATAGAGGAATTGGAAACGCGTCAGGATGTTCTATTGTTCATCGATGAAATTCACTTACTCGTTGGAGCTGGAACAACCGAAGGATCTCAGATGGATGCTGGGAATATCTTAAAGCCAGCTTTGGCGAGAGGTACGTTACAACTTATCGGGGCAACTACGCTTAAAGAATATCGACAAATTGAAAAAGATGCTGCCCTTGAGCGTCGATTCCAGCCAATTATCGTTAAAGAACCCTCTGCAGAAGATGCCATTAAAATATTGAACGGTATTAAAGATCGATACGAAAACTTCCATGGCGTAAGCTATTCAGATGAAGCGGTACAAGCATTTGTTACGCTATCACAGCGCTATATCCAGGATCGATTTTTGCCAGATAAAGCAATTGACTTGATGGATGAAGTGGGAGCACGACTGAATCTGGAACAGATATCCGCGGGTGATTCAGACTCACTTGAAATGCGCTTGCAGGAAATCGTTTATCAAAAAGAGCATGCCGCAAATCAGGAGAATTATGAAAAAGCAGCGAACTTAAGAACAGAAGAAGTACATTTACGGGACAAGCTAGAAGAAGCCAAACAAAATAAGGAATCCGGGCATACAGTTGTAGCTTTAGCAGATATTGAATTGATTGTTGAAGAGAAAACAGGTATTCCGGTGACGAAACTTCAAGCTGCAGAGCAGGCGAAAATGAAAGGACTTGCAGATAACCTCCGTAAAAAAGTTATTGGTCAGTCTGAAGCGGTTGAGAAAATTGCAAAAGCAATCCGTCGCAGTCGGGCCGGTTTGAAATCCAAAAATCGTCCAATCGGGTCTTTCTTGTTTGTCGGTCCAACAGGAGTCGGTAAAACAGAAATCACAAAAGTCTTGGCGGAAGAATTATTTGGTACTCGCGAGTCCCTGATTCGTCTAGACATGAGCGAATACATGGAGAAACATGCGATTTCCAAAATCATTGGGTCACCTCCGGGTTACGTTGGTCATGAGGAAGCGGGTCAATTGACGGAACAAATTCGCAGAAATCCTTACTCCATTTTGCTGCTCGATGAAATTGAAAAAGCGCATCCGGATGTGCAAAATATGTTCCTTCAAATTATGGAAGACGGCCGATTGACTGACTCACATGGCCGTACCGTAAGTTTCAAAGATACAGTCATCATTATGACAAGCAACGCTGGAACAGGCGTCGCTAAAAAAGTGAGCGTTGGATTCAATCAGACAGAACATGAGTCCGTGGCGATGTTAGAAACATTGAGTGAGTATTTCAAACCAGAGTTTCTGAATCGTTTCGATGCAATTGTTGCATTCAACGAGTTAACAGAAGAGAACCTTCTGGAAATTGTAGATTTGATGCTTGTAGATCTTCAAGAAACCATTGAAGAAAATGACATCAACCTCTCCATTACACAAGAAGCAAAGCAAGCTCTTGTAAAATTAGGCTATGACAAACGCTTCGGCGCTCGTCCACTACGAAGAGTGATTCAAGACAAAATTGAAGATCCTTTGACAGATCTTTTATTAGAAGAAGAAACCGTTGGAAAAGTAAGTGTGGATGTAGTTGGGGAAGAATTTGTAATCCTAAAAGTGCAGTAAACAGTCGTTTCTAATAGATGATGGTGAATAAATGAATTTGAGTAACCACCCTGTATGCTTGCTATGAGTATACAGGGTGGTTACTTTTTGTTTATTTATTAGAAAACGACAGAAAGTATTGTGACATATACATAAGTGAATCTATAGTTCTTCTATAAAATTTTGTGTTTGTTTCTAGGTTAGTCTATATATCAATGTTTGAATATTGTATGATTAAAATCGGCAAATACATAGATGTATGAGTAGGGGGAGAAGGGATGGAAACTCAGCCTGGAATTAGAGTCTATCTGATGACCATTGCGGGAGCAGCATGCTGGGGGCTGATTGGGCTATTCATTGCTCCGTTGTATGAAAGAGGTTTCACAGCTTGGGATGTCGTGGCCATAAGGGGAATCTTTAGTTTTATCTTTTTACTTCTAATCATGGTTTTGTTTTACAGAGATCAGTTACGCACTCGATTAAAGGATCATCTCTTTTTCGTAAGTGCCGGGATTTTCAGTCTTGCACTGTTTAACTACTTTTATTTCGAAGTATTTTCTCAATCAGGTTTGTCTCTAGCGGTGACGCTTTTGTACACGGGCCCTTTGTTTGTAACAATTTTGTCCCGGTTCTTCTTTAAGGAACCTCTTACGATTCGCAAAGGTTGGTCACTTGCGTTTGCGATTACCGGGTGCGCATTTGTAGTCGGACTACTTCCGCTAGGATCAGAAGGTATTCCAGGTAAGACGCTACTCATGGGAATTCTTTCAGGTTTTTGCTATGCATTATATAGTATTTTTACGAAGCCTGTCACAAAACGGTATTCAGCGTTGACCATTACGACATATACCTTTTTCTATACAAGTATCTTCATGTTACTGACGAGTGGTATTGTAAGTAAGGTGGACAAATTTCAGTATGCTGATGTATGGGTGTCTGCTTTGCTATTGGCATTGGTCTCAACGGTTGCTGCGTATGTATTGTATACATCTGGACTAAAATATTTGGAAGCAGGGAAGGCATCCATTTTGGCGACGATTGAACCAATAGTGGCTGTATTGATGGGTGTCTTATTTCTACATGACCAGTTACGAGGATGGCAAGTTTTCGGAATCGTTCTGGTGCTGTATTCTGCCATTCTTGTGGCGGGAGGGCGGTACCGAAAACTGAATAGAGAGTAATAACCTTCATTCAGCTATCGTTAATAACACTGCGTTGTATCAAATTACTTTAATGGATATTCAGGATAAACATGATATCACAGTAGCATGAACGTATGAAGGGCGATTAGCCATGGCTTACAAAAAAGTTATTAAAAAGAATAACCCCCATTTAGTTCCTTGTGTAAAGGGACTGGGGGTTATTTTTTTGATTGGTTAGGAAGACAAGCGTTGCAACAATGCCGGAAGCTACTGTTGCAACTGTTATAAGTAACTGTGTCCTAACATTTAATAATTCACGATAAAGATTGATTATTTTAAAAAAGTTGGATAATTCACTAGAAAATTTGATACAATAGTGTCAACAAATGGATAGAGAGACAATTCAACAAAAGAGACATTATTGCAGAAAAAAATATGATATTTTCAATTCGTATTGATTTTAAAGGGGAGTGGGAATTATGAACAGTCCAATAACAAATAAAATCAACACAATTTTTGTGCACGTCAGTGACCTGGAGAACTCTGTAAAATGGTATTCTCAACTACTTGGTCAAGACTATGATTTAGCTAGCATTGAAAGACCCGTATACAATATTAAGATTGCTGACTATACTGGTCTAACCCTAGATGCTGGGCCGAAGGGGATCACAAAGGAACAAACGTCTAATGAGAATCCCCTGTTTAATTTCCATACGGAAAACATTGATGACTCATATACTTATGTAAAAGAATTAGGATATAAAGTAAAATCAGAAATCGTTCGTTTTAATGATTTTTCATTTTTCACCATACTTGATCCTGACAGAAATGCAATTATGATTTGCACAGGATAACAAACTATTCACCAATCGGGCCAGATTAAGGATTTACAAAAGAGAGGGAGGAGCCTATGAAAAGTAAAACTAACAGCAAACGGAACATTATTCAGTGGATTGCATTTGGAATCGTAATTCTTACACTTGTTCTAAAGTTAGTGTTATTGGGCTGAGGAATTGATCCTAATTTATCATCTAGCAAACCCTCTCTGTTAGGCTAGTTGTCGTATAGAACTCTCCTGTTATACTTTAATTAAAGATGGAGGTCGTGCGATATGAGTAATGAAAGTCGAAATAGATACAGTCAGGAAATGAAGGACGCTGTCCTT
>NZ_QQAK01000002.1 GCF_003384035.1 Sporosarcina sp. BI001-red
GGAAATCCGCAGACGCGAGAAGGTGATCGGTATCTTCCCAAACACCCAGTCCGCCTTCCGCCTCATTGGCGCAACATTGATGAGCTATACCAAAACCAATGCCAATTGGAACAGGAAACTATTTACGGAAAAGAAATCGTAAGCCGTCTGACAACCTAAGCAACTTGACACGGAGCCTCTGCGGGCATGACTCCCAAGCCAGGAAATCCAGCACATAAGGTTGGCTTTTTCGGCCGAGCCTATCATGCCCGCCCCTCCATGTAAAGTTGCGAGCAGTCGAATCGATGACCGCCAGGTAGAGTTTATAACCATCTGAACTTATGCGCTGAAAACAAATCCAGGAATTTACACAATACTTAGGACTTGACTCATAAATCTCGGATTGTGCTCATAAGCTCTCCATAACGCTCATAAATCTCGGATTGTGCTCATAAACTCCCCGTAACGCTCATAAATCTCCGAATGTGCTCATAAGCTTTCCGTAACTGCTCATAAATCTCCGAATGTGCTCATAAATTCACCTTTCCACTTATAAAGCCCCTCCTATGTACCGATTCGCGTTCCCAATCAGTTAATTTACATCTTCTGACACTAAGAAGGAATTATTCATCACAATCGTGAGTTTCCCAATCACTTCTATGAATTTCCGCGATATGATACTGAATTTCTTGATAACAAGACACAATCCAACTGCCATAAAAGACTAATTGGTAGCGCTTCGCTTGTTTTTCAGCAAGAATCCATTGCATCAGCTATTAAAAATGCGCACTACTGGAACCTCAGTCAGATTCAGTATTCCTCTTTTTAACACAACAAAAAAGCTGAGTATGCGCGACGCACATCCTCAGCTTTTATCTATAAAACATTTTTTCCTGCATTGAAACAGCTTAACAGGGTCGTTTCCAACCGTTATAAAGCGTTTTTAGCCTCTACGCGCTCCGCGACCTCCGCGTTTCGACTCAGTTGCTCGCTTAAGTGTCGTTAGATTTTCTTCACTTTCCTTCATGAATTTCGCCATTTTCGTTTCGAAATTCTCAGGACGCTCTGGAGGACGTCCCGCTCCCTGACGAGGGCGTGACGGTCGCTGCGGGCGCTGCGGCCGTTGTTCCGATTCCGGTTTTGCTTTCCGGATCGACAAACCAATCTTGCCATCAGAACCGACGTTCATGACTTTCACTTCTACCATGTCGCCGACTTTTAAATGGTCATTAATATCTTTGACGTAGTTATCTGCCACTTCACTGATGTGGACGAGTCCTGTTACGCCGGTCGGCAATTCAACGAATGCCCCAAAATTTGTAATCCCTGTCACTTTACCCTCTAACTTGCTGCCTACTTCAATTGACATAAAAAAAATGCTCCTCCTTAGTATTTAAGCGGGCTCCCATTTCGGAAGCCTAGCAACCGTTTTTACGGGTCTTGCCTGCGCAAGATTCCTACTTTCATTATATCCAACAAAAAAAGAGTGTCAATAAGACTACTCTTTTCCGTCGTCTTTTTTGTTTAATTTTTTCTTCCCTTCTGGAAGAGAGAAGATGATTTCGTTCTTGTTCGAAACGAAGTATTCCTTACGTGCGAGCTTGGCAATGTACTCTTCGTCATCCAGTTTCAACAACTGATTCTTCAGTTGTTCCTGTTCACTAGTTTTTACCGCAAGCTGTTCGATCAGTTCCTGTTTTTCTTGTTGTTTTGAGGCCAACATTTTTTTCTGCTGGTGATTGTAGCTCGCAATGCCCCCGAATGTGACCACAATAATTATTGCAAAAATAAGTAGCTTCACTTTAAGCCGCTTCTTTTGCTTGCGTCGCCAGTCCTCTTTTCGTTGCATGGAGCGGACATATTCAGTTTCAATTGATGCAACCGATGAGGAAGTGAACTTCCTAGCCTTTTGCTCCATCTCCTGCACATCCCCTCAATTACAATTTTACAGATATCTTAATTATATAGTATACCTTACTTTGGGTTTTTTTTGAAGTGATATCTGAAGAATCTATGATAGATGAATCGAAAGGGCTGGGATAGGAGCAAAATAAGTGCACGAATCACTCGGAATACATATCTGATGAACCAGAATATTATCTGAAAAACTAATAGGACTGGACGGATGAGCAAGGCAATAATAATTCTCCCTAAGAGTCTAAAAGGTCTGTGGAATACTGTCGCATACAACAATAACCCTGATAGCTGGGCCAGCGGGTCGTACATCCGCCACGCCCCATCTCGAAAAAAGAACAATACAGCAAATGCGAAGCATCCCGCAAGTAACCATCCAAATGTTTCAAGCCAAATCGCTCTTCTGCGAATAATGGAGGCCTTCCCTGTATTGGCAATACCCGTACCAAGCATATCCATGAATGCACCTGCGATGATTCCTGTTCCCATCATTGCAAGCAAGCTCACAAACTGCGCGGATATGCTCATCCGAACAATTTATGGAGGAAATTACGTGAACCCGTCTCTTCTTCATCGTACTGAAGCGTGGCAACGGTGCCTTCGAGTGTGAGAAGTCCCTTGTCCACATCCAAGTGAACGATGCGTAATTCTTCTCCTTTAATGGTAAGCATTCCTTGCGACGTGCGGACTAAGAACTCTTCTTGGTCAAACCGGTCGATTGTTTTAACAGATGTAAGATCCATTCGTTTACGGTTCCGCATGGTCACGACGTGATCACCGGATGGAATTGTGTAAGCTGGGCTTTCAGTTTGAATTTGCATAGTCTGTCCCCCTGTCTGATTTGTACACTGCCATCCTATGCACAGGCAACAAAAAACATGACAGGAAGTTTCCTGTCATGTTTAATCAGTCTTGGTCATCCACAAACTCCGGATCCACTTTTTCAAGTTTTTCTTCTTTTATAATTGCATACATCATCGTAGCATCTTCTTTTTTCGTAGATGCCTTCAACTCGTTCACCTTAACCGTAACGATCTTTTGGCCGAAGCGGATTGCAAGTTCATTCCCCGGTGCAACGTCTGATGATGCTTTTGCTACTTTTCCATCAATTGTAATCCGACCTTGGTCAGCTACTTGTTTCGCAAGAGTTCTACGTTTAATTAACCGTGACACTTTTAAAAATTTATCAAGTCTCATCCTAGTTTCCTCCTTTACGCTTTGCTTGTTGCCAAAATTCTTCGAGTTCATCCACTGTATAATTATCAAACGAACCACGACCTGCTGATACAGAACGTTCAATATAAGAAAAACGAGTATTGAATTTCTGATTGGCGTGTTGCATCGCTTCCTCGGGTGACAATTTTAAAAATCGCGCGATGTTCACAAGTGTGAAAAAGACATCTCCCAGCTCATCTGTCCGTGAATCCTGGGTTCCATTTGCCACCTCGTCTTTGAATTCTTGCCATTCTTCTTCGAACTTATCGAACGCCCCCGCAACATCCGGCCAGTCAAACCCGACTCGCGCTGCAGCTTTTTGGAAGTTGAAGGACGTCAAAAGTGACGAACTGGACAACGCTTGTCCGTCAAGCAATGAATCCCTCTTCGGTTTCTCTTCACTCTTAATGTCTTGCCAGTTTTTCAAGACTTCATCAGAATCCGCGACTTCAATTTCTCCAAATACGTGCGGATGCCTGCGAATCATTTTGTCGCCAACTGCTTGCAAGATGTCCTCCATTGTGAAGTATCCATCATCCTCACCAATTTGGGCATGTAAGAATACTTGCAACAACACATCGCCAAGTTCTTCAACTATATCGTTATCATCTTCACGGTCAATGGCGTCCAACACTTCATGTGCTTCTTCAATCATATACCGCTTCAACGATTCATGCGTCTGCTCACGGTCCCACGGACACCCTTCAGGACTCCGCAGTTTTGCAATAATCTCGCGGAATGTCTGCCATTCTTTCAAACGCTCTGTCTGCTCGACAACAGGCGGTACGTAAACCGTCGTTAAATTATCTATACGCGTTTCCCGGTCCAGTTCAACAAGTGGCACGGTACGCACTTCTTCAGCTGAGGTCCCTGCAGCCGTCACAATCGTGACCGGATGATCCACTGCATACTTCTCCAGTAACGTTAACTTCACATCCGATGCAACAAAAGCGTCATATACTTGGCCGATCAGTACGTGCTGACGCATTTGCACATCGTCTGGACGTAATTCAGTACCGTCTACTAGTTGAAACCCTTCAATAGGATCAATTCTGAGTGCAGCAAATATCGGATCTAGGAAGCTATTCCCTCCTGCAATGTCGAGTACAGCCTGCCCCGCCTTCTCCCGCTCAATGAGCAATTGAACCGTTCGCTCAGCAACGAGCGGATGACCAGGTACTGCATACGTGATTGCCTTTTCTTCCGCCATCTTCAATAATCGCTCTACGATTTCATCATAAACCGCTTCAAACGCGTCTTGGGATTCATACACACTGTCAAAACTCGTCATTTGAACGCCTTCAGATTTCAATTCATCCACCGCTGGATGCTGATCTGTGCGGACAATCAGTGTCTGAGCAGCTTTAAGTTTCCGATAAACTCCAACGGACAGCTGATCCAGTTCACCTGAACCTAGTCCTACAATTGTAATTGGATACATGCCATCACCTTCTCTTTTTCGTCAGTAATAATTGTATACGTGCCAATCTTCTTCCGAATGGTAGTAAGTACCAATCCTTTTCTGCCAGGATGCGTGTCTTCATAACAATGATAAGGAACACGAGTGCGCCTAACACCACTGCAGGAAACGCAGACAGTGCTGCCACTGACCTTGAGCCAGTGTCCTGGGTGAACGTGTTACTTATAGTTAACCACAACTCGACAACAACAATCATTGCACCCGTTGCAAGTAAAATCCACCCGTAAAAACGTCGGGGGGCAAGCCGATTCGGCCAAGCCCTTTTAAAGTAGATGAGCAATCCCGCTGCTGTTACTGCAAAGCCCATGTTGCCAGCAAATGCGGCGCCTGTTATTCCATAAGGTGGAACAAGCAAGACGTTCGCGACAATTTTCACCCCGAGTCCACCGAGGAGTAGCATCGCTGGGACTTTACCGGAACCTGCACCTTGCAAGATTGCACATAATGGTAAGATTAGCGACAGCCAGAAGATCTGTACACAATAAACAGCAAGTGCGAATGATCCTTCGTTCGTTTCAAACAGCAACACATTCACTTGAGGTATTAATAAAGCAAGTCCAACAGCCGCTGCCCAACCAAACAAAATGGCTACACGGTACGTCAGTTGAACAAACCCCCAGGCATTGCGCCCTCCCGATTTCACAGTATGGTGTGCTATGAGCGGAACAATTGCCATTGCAAGCGTTGTTGCAATTAGACTGCCGAGCTGTACAAGCGGTTGTCCCCGGTCGTAAACCCCTTTTCCCGTCATTGCGACTTCTTCATGTACACCGGAGCTTGTCAATAAATTCAAGATCGTAAACGCATCCGCCATCTGATATAGCAGTAAAATAAGTGAACTCGCACTGATGCTTAAACTGACCCGTGTGAGTTCCTTAATTACTCTTCTTTTGTCGATAGCTACAACAGGTCCTCTCCGTGTTTTACGGCTCCATAACACAAGTAACACGACACCCGCCGTCTGCCCGACGACGGCTCCCCAGACAGCTATGGTTCCAGTTTCGTATAACGAAGCACCTGATTGAACCGCTATCCAAGTACCGATTAATATAACCGCAACACGTATCCCCTGCTCACCCACACCAGAAACAGCGATTGGTATCATTTCTCCACGTGATTGGAAGGTTCCTTTAAATACAGCGAGAAATGGCATGACGAGCAGTACATATGCACCGGTCCGTAACAAGGGTGCTAATTCAGAGTCTCCCATGAGAGAGGCGATTAGGGACGCTCCTGAGAAGAGAGAGACGAAAGCGATAATACTTAGCACACCTAAATATACAAAAGATAATTTTAAAATGGCACGACGTTCTTCAGGAAGTTGCGTACTTGCCAGTAACTTGGAAATTGCTACTGCCGCTCCATACGTTGTCCAGATGATGAAAATCCCGATAAAAGGATACACTTGTTGATAAATATAAAATCCTTTGTCTCCGACAAGATTTTGAAAGGGTACACGATAGACAGCCCCAAGTAACTTTACAATCAGTGCAGATATCGTTAAGATCGAGGCCCCTTTCATGAATGTCTTCATATTCCATTCCGATGCGGCCATACTGAATCCTCTTTCGTCTTGTAGATGCTGTCTATTATACCATTCGAAGCTTGAAACGACAGCATGACAATATACGCACAAAAAAACCTGCACATCCCGATATTCTCAGGTTGTGCAGGTGCATTACTGTTCCATTTGTTTTGCCAAAAAAAGTGCCGCGGTTTCTGCTGTTTTCTGTTCCGCTTCACCAATAAAATGGACTTTCGAAAGAAGGTAAATGGCACCAATCGTATCACCGTTCACTACAATCGGCGTAACACAATACGATTTTACGTGTTCTGTTTGCCCAGGAACCCATTCAACGGTTTTCTCCATCTTTTCAGTGATCATTGTACGTTTGGTTAACATCTCTTCTGCATCTGCGGAGATTTGGCGATTCATGTAGTCTTTTTTCGCAAGTCCCGCTACAGCGATCACTTCATCCCGATCACTTATGAGTGCCGGAGTACCGAGTGTTTGATAAAGGGTTTCTGCATATTCTACCGCAAACTGGCCGAGCTCTGAAATTGGGGAGTACTTCTTCAAAATCACTTCCCCATCACGGTCCGTAAAAATTTCAAGTGGATCTCCTTCACGTATCCGAAGTGTACGTCTAATCTCTTTCGGGAT
Organism: Sporosarcina sp. BI001-red; assembly: GCF_003384035.1. Lineage (GTDB taxonomy): Bacteria > Bacillota > Bacilli > Bacillales_A > Planococcaceae > Sporosarcina. The sequence goes on from NZ_QQAK01000002.1 coordinate 6,753, forward strand.
GACCACTCTTCCTAAGTCATCGATTCTGCGGACGATACCGGTTGCCTTCATGCATGATGCCTCACTTTCCATATGAAATCCGCGCTACGGTTTCAGTATGGTTCATACATGGGCATTTTATGCAGAGGTGGCTCTATCCGACATCCACTTCCTTTATTTTTTTCGATGCACCTTGTAAAAGACGCATAATCGCCTCAAGTATATCAAATTCAGTTTGTTTTCCAAGTTGCCGATCATCGATTGTAATAAGTAAGCTTCCATTGTCCATCGTGAAACCTACGGCACGCCCGAAACTCAACGTTTCTGACACAAGTCTCGCTCCATCTATTAGTGCAGTTCCTTCAGGTGAGAATCGTATCTCGATGACGGTTTGCCGTTTCTTAATGGAAACAACGCCTGCGGCTTTCCCCCAAGCCTTTATTCGACCGACACGAAGCAGTAATTCAGCTTCAAATGGAAGGTCCCCAAAGCGGTCTGTCATTTCATCCCACAGTTCGTTAAAATCTTCTTCTGCTTCAATTGCTTTGACACGTTTGTACATCTGGATTTTCTGATACCCATCATTAATAAAGGTATCCGGTAAATAGGCGTTGATTGGGAGTGAAATTTCCAGATCTGGGCGGTCCTCTTTAGAAATACCCGTTTGTTTCTCCTCAACCGCGTCTTGCAACATTTGAGAGTACAAGTCAAACCCGACAGAGTCGATGAATCCGTGTTGTTGGGATCCAAGTAAATTTCCTGCCCCTCGAATGGACAAATCACGCATAGCAATTTTAAAACCTGAACCCAGTTCCGTGAACTCTTTTATCGCTTGCAGTCGGTTTTCCGCAACTTCCGTTAGCACTTTGTCGCGTTCATATAGGAAATACGCGTACGCCACGCGATTCGAACGTCCAACGCGCCCTCTTAGCTGATACAACTGGGAGAGTCCCATTCGATCTGCATTGTGTACAAGCAAGGTATTCACATTCGGGATATCCATTCCCGTTTCTATAATCGTTGTTGTGACGAGAACGTCGTATTCACCCTCTATGAAACTAAGAATGACTTCTTCCAAAGCCGCTTCCCCCATTTGACCATGGGCAAATCCGACACGAGCTTCAGGAACAAGCTGACGTATTTCATCGACCTTCTTCGCCATATCTTCCACTCGGTTATACAGGTAGAAAACCTGTCCTCCTCGAGACATCTCACGTTCTATCGCTTCACGTGTGAGTGCGAGGTTATTTTCCATGACATACGTTTGTACAGGAAAACGATTCGCTGGTGGGGTTTCAATGATGGAAAGATCCCGCACCCCGATCATCGACATGTGCAATGTCCGCGGAATAGGTGTTGCGGTTAACGTTAAGACATCGACATTCGTCTTCAGCTGTTTCAGTTTTTCTTTATGTGTGACACCGAAACGCTGCTCTTCATCGACAATTAGCAGTCCCAGATCTTGATAGGTTACATCTTTAGATAGCAATCGATGCGTTCCTACGACAACGTCGATCGTTCCATTTTTCAGTCCCTTTTTCGTTTCCGTTTGCTGTTTCTTGGAACGGAAGCGATTTAACAATGATACTTCTAATGGAAAGTCTGCGAATCTTGCCTTCATAGTCTCATAGTGCTGCTGCGCTAAAATGGTTGTCGGTACTAGGAATGCAACTTGTTTGCCGTCTGAAACTGCTTTGAAAGCAGCTCGAATCGCAACTTCCGTTTTTCCATAGCCAACGTCTCCACACAACAGCCGATCCATTGGCCGTTCCTTTTCCATATCTTGCTTCACTTCCACAATCGAGCGGAGCTGATCTTCCGTTTCCTCATAAGGAAACGCATTTTCAAACGAATGCTGAAGATCATCATCCTCAGAAAACGCATAGCCTTTTTGAGCTTCACGTTCTGCGTAAAGCTTAATAAGGTCATCTGCAATATCTTTTACCGCAGCAGTAACTTTTGTTTTCGTCTTCTTCCACTCGGCTCCGCCTAGTTTATGAAGTTTCGGCTCCTTATCACCAGAGGCAACATACTTTTGGATTAAGTCGATTTGATCCGCAGGGACAAACAGCTTGTCTTCGCCGCGGTACCGAATATCAAGATAGTCTTTACTGATTCCGCTGACTTCTAATGTGACGACTCCATAGTACTTACCTATACCATGATTGACGTGAACGATGTAATCACCAGGTTGGATTTCCGAGTAATTCTTAATTCGTTCAGCATTCGATGCCTTTTGTGGACGTGTCTTACGCTTCGGTTTCCCTTTAAAAAGTTCTCCGTCCGTAATAGCGGCAAGACGGTGCAGTGGAAGTTCAAAGCCTGCGTGCAGACTGCCATCTACTACAGTGATCATGCCTTCTTTTGTCGCAGCTCCGTTCTCTGTCGCATCAATATCATAGTCTTGCAAAATAGAGTGAACCTGATCCACACGTTCCTTCCCTTCTGCAAGGATGAATACATTGAACTTGCTGTGCTGCCAACGTTCCATTTCGGATTTCAACAGATTCATTTGACCGTGGAACTGCTGCATGGGTTTGCATGAATACGAGATGATTTCCTTCACCGTAATTCCGGGCAAACTTCTTGTGAATAACGACATGTAAATCATTTTGGTATTCAACGCAGCATGGGCTTCGATAAATGAAACAGATAGCTTAGCATCATGGACAATCTTTCCTTCTTCCAATAACGACATGCGCCATTCTTCTTCATCCTTTTCAAGAGTTGCTGCTGTTTCTTGTATGCGATTGATTTCATCAAATACGACAAGTGCATTTTCCGGAAAATAGCTACCTAGCTCTGCTACTTGGTCTCCTGCAAACCCGGCGTACTTCACCATATGCTCCGGCTGCACACCAGCCCTCATCAGTTCGATATCTCCTGATATTGAAAGCAATAAGTTCTCTTTTACGAGCTCGTCTTTCACTTTCTTCAAACTTTTAGAAAGAGCGCCTTCAAGCTTGTCTGCAATCTGCTGGAGATCTTCTGCAGACCAAGTGAACTCGGTTGCAGGTAAGAGTGTCAGCTGATCTAGTTTTCCTGTAGAGCGCTGATCTTCAGCCGAAAACGTTCGTATAGAATCGATATCTGTATCAAACAGCTCAATCCGTACAGGATCTTCCGTTGTGAGTGGATAGACATCCAAAATGCCACCGCGCAAAGCAAATTCGCCCGGTGCTGTCACCATGTCCTGACGAGTATATCCCATACTCATCAGGCGCTGGAGCCAATCACTTGTTTCAATTGAGTCCCCAATCGCAGCAGATAATGTACTGCTTTCCCATCTTTCCTTGGTAGGAACAATTTTTTTCAACCCTGCAACAGGCGTGATATAAATACCCTCTGCATGTTTTGCCAAATGATTCAGTGTATCGATACGTCCAGCACGGAGTTCGAAGCTGGCAAAAGCAAAATCTGCAGCGACTAGCTCCTCTGCTGGATATAAATGGACGTAATTTTCGCCTAACAGCTTAACAAGATCTTCGTATGTACGCTGCGCTTGCAACATATTCGGCGAGACAATGAGCATTGGACAGCTGGTTTCTTGTTGCAGTGTTTGGAAAAGGAGCGTCTTCGCACCACCCGTTAGTCCCGTTAGCAATTGCCGGTCGTGTCCTTGTTTCAGTTCGCTCGTCAACCGCTCAACTTCTGAAGTTGTTTTGTAGTAGCTTAGTAGTGAATCCATTCGAATCCGTCCCTTTCTCCATGAAATGGATAAGCACAAAAAGCTTTGCACACCCGCAAAAGGTGCCAAAGCCAGGCTTCTTATTGAAGCCACTTATCTACTGTGTAGTAATTCGGAGACGCATGCATCGAACACTCGCACTGTTCGCAAATACAACGAACTTCGAGTCCTCCTTGATGAGTCACTTCGACAAAGCGCTCCTGGTTTGTTTCGTCAGCCTTTAGTAATTCACGGATCGTTTCCTCGACGGATGCGAACGGAATTGAACCAATCTCTGTTTGGCAATGTTTACAGCGATAAGAAATCACCCATCAGACCGCCTCTCTTTTTGTACAAGTATAGGCAGGTATGGGCGGACTTATGCTTAAGCCCCGTTATATTCGTTCATAATCTCAAGAAAAGGTCGTTCTTTCCATGCACGACAAGCAGACGCGCTTCTTTCCACAGCTTCTTGAATCATCGGCTGTTCGTCTTTGCTGAATGCACCTAATACATAATCCGCGACACTCATAGGTCCATCAGGTCTACCCACACCAATGCGAATCCTATTGAATTCGTTAGTTCCTAAATGGGCAATCAATGACTTCATACCGTTATGACCACCAGCGCCACCTTTTTCGCGAAGGCGTAGCTTACCCGGTGTGAGATCCAGATCATCATAAATAACGACAATCTCGTCATCGTTCACTTCGTAATAGTCCATAAGAGGACGCACACATTCACCGGACAGGTTCATATAGGTTAATGGTTTTACGAGCATGACTTTTTCTGTTCCTATATGCACAGTGGTAATCATTCCATTGAACTTCGTTTGCATTGTGGGTGCGTTCAGTTGTTCTGCTAACAAGTCGATTGCTTGGAACCCGACATTATGACGGGTTGATGTATATTGTTTGCCCGGATTTCCGAGCCCAATTATCATTTTCATCTAATTACTCACTTTCTTTGAAAAAAATCAGCAAACGAAAAAACAAGCGCACGGGGTGCCGTGCGCTCTTTGTGATTATTCCTTGTCTCCGTCTTTCTCGTTTACAACTTCAGGTTCTACAGTTTGACTAGCAGTCTCTTCATCAAGTGCTTCTAGTTCCTCTTCTGTCCGTGGGGCAGAAATGAGGACGACTGTTTCTTCATCTTCGTTCAGGATTTCATACTTCGCGCCTGCGCGTAAGTCTGAAATTTGAATCGCTTCACCAACATCTAATTTAGATACATCTACATTGATGTGCTCTGGAATATCAGAAGGCTTCGCTTTCACTTTCACTTCCCAAAGTGGCTGTTGAACAACGCCGCCAGCTTTTTCCCCAACGGACTCTCCCGTTAAGTGAATTGTAACGTCTACTTCGAGCTCTTCAGACATATTGATTGATAAAAAGTCTGCGTGCTCGACTTTTCCTGTTAATACGTCTGCCTGATAATCACTCAGCATAACGTCCACTTTTTTTCCACCCACATCTAATTTAAACGCCCCATTACGACCATGTTCTTGAATAATTTTAATAAGGTCACGTTCTTCAACAGTGATGGAAGTTGAATCTGTTTTAAAACCGTATACGACGGAAGGAACTTTTCCTTCTTGGCGTAATTGACGCAATGCTGATTGTGGTGCTGTTTCTCGTTTTTCTGACTGTAATGCTGTACTCATATGTTTAGTCCCCTTTTTAAATAAAGTTTTCTTACATAGTAAATACCCGCTACCAGACGTTCCAAAACATTTCACGCGCAATCATAGTCATCTTTGGTGCCGGCTCAGTCGAATAATGTGCTCACTGACTTCTCTTCAAATACGCGAACAATCGCATCTCCCATAAGTTTTGCAACGGATAGCTGCTTGATTTTGGGTGAATTTTTGTCTTCCGGAAGTTCAATAGTATTCGTGATTACCAATTCTTTAATCTGTGAGTCATTAATGCGTTGAATAGCTGGTCCAGATAATACTGGGTGTGTACAACATGCATAGACTTCTGTCGCTCCACTTTCGATAATGGCTTTTGCACCCGCAGTGATTGTACCCGCTGTGTCAATGATGTCATCGATTAGAATTGCGATTTTACCATCTACCTGCCCGACAATGTTCATGACTTCACTGACATTTGGCTTTGGACGACGCTTGTCGATAATTGCAATCGGAGCTTTCAGACGATCCGCCATCTTACGAGCTCGTGTCACTCCACCATGGTCTGGGGATACGATAACGATATCGTCACCTTTGAATCCTTGGTTCTTGAAGTAATCAGAAAGCAAAGGTACCGCAACCAAGTGATCAATCGGGATGTCGAAGAAGCCTTGGATTTGTGGCGCATGAAGATCCATTGCAATTACGCGATCCGCTCCAGCTTTTTCAAGCAAGTTTGCAACGAGTTTTGCTGTAATTGGCTCACGAGAACGGGCTTTACGGTCTTGACGCGCATAGCCGTAGTAAGGCATAACGACGTTGATCGTACGAGCAGATGCTCTGCGCAATGCGTCGATCATAATTAGGAGTTCCATTAGGTTGTCATTGACGGGATTCGATGTCGACTGAATGACGAATACATCGCAGCCACGGATACTTTCTTCGATGTTAATTTGAACTTCCCCATCACTAAAACGTTTTACAGAGCATTCACCAAGTGGTCTACCGATAACCTCAGCTACCTCTTTTGCTAAAGGTTCGTTTGCGTTTAAAGTAAAAAGTTTAAGTTTGTGATTCGGATACTGATTGCCCATGATGGACCTCCTGTTTTATCGTTTAGAGTTTAGTTTCGTTGCATATCCTTCTTTGTTCTCTTGGCGAGCACGTGCTATTGCAAGAGCGTTTTCCGGTACATCTTTAGTGACAGTTGAACCAGCAGCGACGTAGGAGCCTTTCCCTACTTTGACTGGTGCTACTAAATTCGAGTTACAACCGATGAATGCTTCATCTTCAATTGTTGTTTTGAACTTATTTTTACCATCGTAGTTTACTGTAATAGAGCCACAGCCAATATTGACGGCAGAACCTACTTCAGCATCCCCAATATAGCTAAGGTGGGAAACTTTACTTCCCCGACCAAATGTTGATTTCTTAATCTCGACAAAATTACCGACTTTCACATGATCCCCGAGATCTGTGTCTGGACGGATATGGGCGAACGGACCAACCGTCGTATCCGATCCAATTTTGCTTGACTTGACTACGGATGAATGAATCGATGTCCGATTACTTACTTCACTGTCTATAATGTGGCTATTGGGTCCAATCGTACATTCTTCACCAATCTTACTACGACCTTCAATAATTGTTCCAGGTTGAAGGACCGTATCACGACCAATGACAGCATCTGAACTAATGACGGTAGTTTCAGGAGCAATGATAGTCACTCCATTTCGCATGTGCTTTTCAGCAATACGATGACGCATGACATTCTCCGCTTGCGCAAGTACAACTCGATCATTGACTCCAAGTGTCTCGCTGAAATCATCTGATACATGCGCTCCGATTAGCGCTCCTTCAGATTGAAGGATACCCATTACATCCGGTAAGTAGTATTCACCTTGTGCATTATCGTTCTTCACTTTTTTTAGCGCTTCAAAAAGGGCACGGTTATCGAAACAATACGTCCCTGTGTTGATTTCAGTGACTGCTTGTTCTACAGGCGTTGCATCCTTTTGTTCCACATTGCGAAGCACTTCGCCTTGTTCTCCACGTATAATTCTACCGTATCCAGTAGGATTATCCGCAATTGCAGTGAGAATAGTCGCTTTTGCCCCAAGCTCTTTGTGCTTGCGAACTAGTGCATCCATTGTTTCAGATCGGATAAGCGGTGTATCCCCACAAATAACGAGTGTTGTCCCTTCCAATTCACCTAGAAGCGTTTCTGCTTGCTGAACTGCATGTGCTGTTCCTAGTTGTTCTGCTTGAAGGACGTATTCACTTTTTTGACCCAGCGTCTCTTCAACGAGTTCGGCCCCATGTCCAACGATTGTTACTACTCGATCTGCCCCAATACCTTTTACATGGTCAATTACGTGTTCAACCATAGGTTTACCGCAGACTGGGTGAAGCACTTTATATAAATTGGATTTCATGCGTGTGCCTTGACCAGCCGCCAAAACAATTGCATATGTATGTGTCATGAGCCGTCCCCCATCTATATTTTCATATATGACTATAGCTGAGTGGGTGGGATTTTTCAACTATTCCTACTTGACAAGTCGATGTCATTATTCTATTATTGATGTCTTTTTTCTATACGATATTGATAGAAATCGCATGTAAAGAGCCGCTGCTCAAAATAGCAGCGGCTCTGTGACAATTCATCGACATATTTCTTTCATACAGTTACTTCTTCTAAAACAGGTTCTTTTTCTTCTGAAAAATAAGCTTCTAAAACGGCATCTTGGATTTTTGTTCGTGATGTTGGATTGATAGGGTGTGCCACGTCACGAAACTCACCATCTGGCGTTCGTTTGCTTGGCATTGCTACAAAAAGACCATCATTTCCTTCAATAATCCGTATGTCATGCACAACAAATTCCTCGTCAAATGTAATAGAAGCGATTGCGCGCATTCTTCCATTGGTTTCAATCTTTCGTAAGCGAACATTAGTAACTTGCATACTCGTTCCCATTCCCCTTTCTCGAAAACTGTATGCAGTACACATTCTACAAAACTTTCAAGATTCCTTTATGTAAATTTAAATTTTTCCGATTATTTAAAATTCCCTTGATTACAAAAAACGTCCCCCTTAAGGGAACGCCTAATGTTACTCCGCCGCAACCGCGACCACTTCAATCTCAACTTTCACGTCTTTCGGAAGACGTGCCACTTCCACTGTTGAACGAGCTGGTGTGTGATCTCCGAAATGCTTTGCATATACTTCGTTAAGTGCCCCGAACTCATTCATGTCTTTAATGAAAACCGTAGCTTTGACTACTTGATTTAGAGATGACTTTGCCTCTGCAAGAACTGCTTTCAAGTTTTCAAAAACTTGGTTTGTCTGTTCTTCTATTGTCGCGCCGGCAACTTCTCCGTCTGTGTTTAGCGGGATTTGTCCAGACGTGTAAACCAACCCATTTACTTTTACTGCTTGTGCATAGGGTCCAATCGCTTTCGGTGCTTGTTCAGTCGCTACATAGTTCATCTTTCATCTCCACCTTCCAAAAAGTAGTTTCCATCTTCCAATTCGATTGTTCGATCTCGCTCATTCACTTTACATAACTTCACGAGTGAACGATAGTTCTCGATAAGGACCTCTTCTGTGTGTTCAGACTCAACAAGTACGGCAGCACCGGCCAATTCACAATCAAATTCTTCAACTAGATGGCGCATGCCGAGCATCGTTCCTCCGGCTTTCATGAAGTCATCCGTCACTAAGACCCGCTGTCCGCTCTTCATACTGCGCTTGGACAAGACCATCGTTTGGATTCTCCGTGTCGATCCGGAAACATAATTAATACTCACGGTCGATCCTTCTGTCACTTTACTATCTCGTCTTACTATCACGACAGGAACATTCAAATGACGGGCAATTGCTTGGGCAATTGGGATCCCCTTCGTTGCTACTGTCATAATAACATCAATGCCGTGATCTGCAAAAGCCGATGCAAACACTCTTCCCACCTTATCCATCAGTTGTGGGTTGCCGAGTAAATCAGTCATATATAAGTATCCTCCCGGCAATAACCGGTCTGAGTGACTCAATTCTTCAATCATTTGTGCGATCACCTCTCGCACCGCTCGATCAGACACTAGCGGAATATATTTCACACCGCCGGCGGCTCCAGAAACTGTCATTAGTTTACCGGTTCCGCTTTCTTCAAATGTCTCTTTAATAATCGTCAGGTCTTCACTGATTGATGATTTTGCTGCCTGAAAACGTTCTGCAAAAACCGTTAGCGGGATGAGTTGGTGAGGGTTCTCCAACAGATGGCGTGTCATCTCAACGAGACGTTCACTCCTCTTCCACTTCATGTCCAACAACTCCTAAAACCCGAATATTATAAGTTCAGACTACCACAATTGTCCGTTTTCAAGCAAGATTGTTACGCTCTCCCATCATCCGGACAGCATATACTTCTGGACAGAATCCTTTCAGTCCGTTATAAATTCGTGCCACTTGGGATTCATGTTGCACGAGTCCGAACACTGTTGGACCACTTCCACTCATCAGTACTGTGTCCGCTCCAAACTTCAACATTTGTTCTTTCAATACGCTCACTTGAGGATGAAGACGCATTGTGACTGGTTCCAATGCATTTCCTACCTTCTTGCACAACGTTTCATAGTCGGATGAAGCGAGTGCATTCATCATGCCAGCTGTGTCAGGATGTTCGATACTTTGGATATCCAAACCACCATAAATGTCCGCAGTCGACACTGATATAGGAGGCTTCGCTAGGACCACCCAACAATTTGGTGGAACAGATAAGTGTTGGATTTGCTCTCCACGACCGGAAGCAAGAGCCGTTCCACCATACACACAAAACGGAATGTCCGAACCAATACTTGCGCCGAGCACTGCTAGCTCGTCCAACGAAAGTCCAAGGTTCCACATTCTATTCAATCCTCGCAAAGTCGCGGCTGCATCAGAACTACCCCCTGCCAAGCCCGCTGCTACCGGAACGTTTTTGTCGAGAGTGATTTCAACACCACTTCGGATATCGAATTTCTTGCGTAAAATGTCCGCTGCCTGCCAAGCCAAATTACGTCTATCATTCGGTACAAACCGTTCCGAAGAGTGGATAGTAATGCCACGATCTAAAGGTTTTAGCCAAATACGATCTGCCAGGTCTACTGTCGTCATAATCATTTCAACTTCATGAAAACCGTCCGGACGTTTTTGTAGGACATCGAGCGTTAAATTTATTTTAGCTGGCGCTTTTTCAGATATCATACTCATCTGGCTGCCTCCATTCAAACTTCATTGCTCACTATTTTACCATAGGCGGTTATAAAATTGCCTAGATTCGATAAAAAAACCATGTAGAAACAAAAAAAGAGCTGTGCACAGCACACAGTGTGCGTAGCAACAGCCCGTTTTGTCAGCCATTCGTTGGATTTGGGTCATACAGGGTTGACTGAACATTATTGCGGTCTGTCTTTATCCGCCATTCCTTGTCCTGCCATCTCAATTGCGCGTTTTACCATATTTCCGGCATCTCGCGATTTGATGCCGCCCCAACCTTCACGTTGAACTACATCGTAAAATCCAAGTTCTTTTGCAATTTCTTCTTTTAATTGCTCAGACATTACGCCGTTTCTTCTCGCCATTTAGGTTTCCTCCTTCTTGGCTGACACGTGTAGTATGAACATTAACTACAAAAAAACACCTTCCAACTTTCAAACGAAAGTTGGAAGGTGTTTTGTTTAAAAATAAATCAAAAATGATAAAAGTGCTATTTAATCTCAAACGCTGTGGTGTCTCCACCGTCCAGTATCGTTATTTCAACTGCTTCAGTTAAAATATCCGCATAGCTGTATGATACCCGTTCAAAAGCATTTTCGTCCTGATCAAGTTCCACTACAAATACTGCACGATACGTGTCACGAAGGATTCCAGCTCTTTCGATCGTTTTTTTACGACCGCCGTTTGCACGAAGGTGCAGACGTTTTCCTAAGTGGGCATCCAATGACTTTTTAATGTCCGCTAATGTTTTTGGCACGTCGCTTCCACCTCACTGTATACAATCATAACACAGTTAAAAAGTTCTGTCAATTAAAATTTAAATTTTAACAGGTTTAATTCCGCTTTGTCAATCCTTTTGTAGAAAGTTTTCATCTTTCGACATTCTTTTTTTCTTAAAATAGTCATAACTATAAGATGTCTTATTTTTCGCTTCTTCCAAACTCTTCATACAGAACATTCGACAGGTTTGCAAATTCCTCGATGGAGAGCGTCTCTCCCCTTCTAATCGGATCGATGCCTGCTTTAGCAAGCGCTTCTAGGATTGCTTCCTTCTTTGCTTTCCCTTGAGGGAGAGAAGTTTGTAAGTTGTTTAAAATGGTTTTCCGTCGCTGGACGAACGATCCTCTTGCCACTTTAAAAAGAAACTCTTCATCGATAACCGAAGCTGGCGGTTCTGTTTTTCTAGACAATCGAAGGACAGCTGACTCCACATTCGGTTGTGGCATAAAGACAGTTCTTGGGACAATCATCGCGACTTCCGCATCCATATAATACTGAATTGCAATGGAAAGGGACCCATACGCTTTTGTCCCCGGAACGGCAGTAATACGATCTGCAACTTCGTGTTGCATCATGATAACCATTCGCTCAATCGGGACTTTGCCCATCAAAAACTTCATAATAATCGGCGTTGTCACGTAGTAAGGGAGGTTTGCGACCACAGTCACTTCGTCAACATCCGAGAAATGTTCTTCGATTGCTGCATTCAAATCGACGTCGAGTATGTCTTGATGAATGACTAATACATTAGAGTAGGGTGACAGCGTGTCCTCTAAAACCGGCAACAAACGATCGTCAATTTCGTATGCAACTACTTTTCCTGCAGCACGAGCGATGTGTTCTGTCAGTGCTCCAATTCCTGGTCCGATTTCGATGACTCCAGATTTCTTATCAATACCGGCATGATAAATGATATTTTTTAATATATTGGGGTCAATCAAAAAGTTCTGCCCTAAACTCTTTTTAAAGGAAAAACCGTGTTTCTCCAGTATTTCTTTTGTTCGCCCAGGGGTTGCGATGTCTTTCACCATTCTTGTTCCTCCTCGTCTATCGTTAATAACGCCTGCATGAGTGTAGCTTCACTAATCCGAAACATGGTAAGCCGTTTTTGTAATCCCTTGCCATTCACTTGACCAATTTGTAAGAGTTCACTCAATCGATCACGTCGTTTTTTAGCTTCAGGATGCCCAATTAATCGTGCTTCAATTAGTAGATCGCGTGGTGTTTCTTCTATTGTAGTTGTATCGACTGTATAGACGGCTTGAAGGGCATTGCGAATGTCTTCATCCGTAGCGTGCTCGATTCCAACTTTCTTTCCATTTTTCGCAATCGCGCGATCTCTCGTTAAGAACGCGTGTTTGACATCTGGAATTTGTTGTTCAATGATTGCCCGAATTCTTCTTCCGGGATAGTCGGGATCCGTAAAAACGATAACGCCACGTGTTTGTTGAGCGTGACGAATTTTAATAAGTGCTTCCTGACCGACCGCTGAGCCGTTAGTTTCAATTGTGTCTGCGCCAGTCGCCCGTTGTATGGCAATCGTGTCGGACTTCCCTTCGACTACAATGACTTCTTTTATATCCACTGTATTCCTCTTTCCTGCAAGGTATGATCATACGTGCTTTTGGTTCCTGTTTCAGACAGATGCTTTTCTGAAAACAATTCTTCTTCAATTCTAACGGCTGCGTGAGCTGTTGTACAGAATACGTCTATGACCGCAACAATCCGCACGGCTTAAATCTAGCCATGCGGATTGTTGGATACTGATTATATGGACTGTGCGTAGTGCTATCAGTTTAATACTTTGACTTTTACTTGACGTCTACCGAACTGTCGGGCAGCCGCGTCACTCGGCACGTGCAAGTCGATGCGGTTGCCTTTAATAGCACCACCCGTATCCCCTGCAACTGCGTAGCCATAGCCTTCCACCCATACTTTTGAACCGAGCGGAATAATACTCGGATCTACTGCAATTACTTTTAAGCTTGGATTGGCACTTAAGTTAATGCCAGTAGCTGTAACTCCACTACACCCCGTACAATGTGCTGTATAAGCAGTTGCATTCATATACATCACTTTACCAGACTCACTTCCATTTCCACGTGAAACACTCGTCTTACTCGAAGAGGCCGTCTTCACAGTAGATGGTTTCGGTGACGCACTCGCAAGTGCCACTTTCGAACCTACAGAAACTACTTTAGCTTTTGGATGTGCGACAACGTGCTCACGGATGAGCTTACGTGATACTTCTTTCCCGTTCTCCGTGACGATTTCGAATCTCTTTCTGACTTTCCCATTTTCACCTTCTCGGACCACTTTTTCTCGTCCTTTCAGCAAACTATTGTCAGAACGTTTTTTCACGTCAAAATTCGTCGTCTCTTCCACTACATCGGTGACCTTTTCCACACGAACAATCGAGATAACAGATTTCGGAAGCAATAATTGCTCCTGGTCGCCCTCTACCCGATCCAATTCACTTAGTTGGATGTTTTCGTTCTTTAAAAGGTCAGCGACCGTAGTCGAAGTGGACCACACTTTTGTAGACTGCTTTCCGTCTTTCAACGTAACTTGGAAAGCTTTATCGATTGTAATTTCACTTTTCTTCTCAACTTTACTATCTAAACTTGGTTCAACTAAATCATGATCCGCCAGTTCAACTCCAGCTTCTTCCAGTACTTCTTTAACTGTAGATTTTGTTGTCCAGATTGTTGTCGAGTCGTTATTCATATTTATTGCAACGGGGTTCGCCTGTTTCCAATCAATCGCCATTCCATCTTTGATGGACGTTGTTGCTGAGGGTGAGATTGCGTCGTGTGACCCAATCTCTATATCACGCTGTGCCAGTACATCTCCTACTGTTTTTGCGTGTGTTTTAAATTCCACTGTTTTGCCACCCGCTCCAAGCGTGACGTTCTTCTTCGTGCCTTCATAGACAACAAGAGAAAGAACAGTAATAAAAATCGCAAGAATTGCAGTCCCAGCCACGATTTTATGTATCCTCGATGATTGAAAGTATCGGTTTCCCATGGTTCGTTTCGTCATGAAAAATTCTCCTCCTTATTCACTCGGCTGATTATATAGACTCAATTTCACGCTGTCAACTGATCTAACCTTCCCGCATAGAAATGCCGGAAGTCCCCTTCTTGCATGGAAAGGGCACTTCTTCCGGCAACAAAGTCAGTTGATGGAAAATAATTTCATTGCGTTTTGAGTAGTAGTTTTAGCTACTTCTTCGAGTGATATTCCTTTTAGTTCAGCGATTTGTTGTGCAACAAGGGCAACAAATGCAGGTTCGTTTCTTTTACCACGGTGTGGATGAGGGGCAAGGTACGGTGCGTCTGTTTCGACAAGTAAGTACTCTAGAGGTATGTCAGTTGCAACTTGTTTCGGCATCTTGGCGTTTTTGAAGGTCACTGGGCCACCAAGAGAAATCATGAAGTTCATCTCTATGCATTGTTTAGCAGTTTCTACACTTCCGCTAAAGCAGTGCATAATGCCACCCGTAATTCCTGCTTCTTCTTCTTGTAAGATCTTTACGACATCTGCTGTGGCATCTCGATTATGAATGATTATCGGTAACTCCACTTTTTGAGCAAGTCGTATTTGCTTTCGAAATAGTTCTTGTTGGATATCTTTCGGTGATTTGTCCCAATGATAGTCGAGTCCGGTTTCTCCGATTCCCACAACTTTTGGATGTGCAGCTAACTCTTCGATCCATTTCAAGTCTTCTTCAGTACAATCGATTGCATCAACTGGATGCCAACCCACCACTGCGTATATAAAGCTATGTTTTTCAGAAAGCTCCATTGCTCTGGTAATGGTGGGGCGGTCAAATCCAACGACTACCATCCGCTCAACACCTGCGTCAATCGCTCGTTGGATAACTTGGTCTATGTCTTGTTCATACTGTTCATCATTTAAATGGACATGTGTATCTATTAACATTTCATTCGCCTCACATAAGTTATAGTGTACTGCCTTGTCTTTACACCAACATCGCAGTTTCATTACAAAACTGTTACAAACAAAAGACAGCAGCGGCTCTCCGAAGAAAGCCGCTGCCCTATATTATTTCACTCGTGACCCATTTGCAAGAGATGCGTCTGCTGTTGCAAGTTTTAACACACCGTCTGAAGTACCCGCTAAAATCATCCCCTGGGACCATTCCCCACGTAATTTAACAGGTTTCAAGTTTGCTACGACTATTACTTTTTGTCCCACTAATTGGGCAGGTTCATAATGTTCAGCAATGCCTGAAACAACTTGACGTTGCTCGTAACCGAGGTCAACTTGTAGCTTCAACAATTTATCCGCTTTCGGTATTTTCTCACAAGCGGTTACCGTTGCAATCCTCAAATCGATGGCATTGAATGCATCAATTGTAATTTCAGGGGATTCCACCACCGACTTTTCTTCCTTAGGTTCTTCTTTTTCTGCTTCTTTAGGAGCCGTAACGGCCATTTGCTCTTTAATGTACTGGATTTCAACTTCATTATCCAGTCTAGGGAAGATCGGTACACCCTTTTCAATCACTTTCGTGTTTTCTGGTATGGTGTTGAAATCGCCTAACGTATCCCAAGCCAATCGCGAATCGTCCAATCCGAGTTGTTGTATGATCTTTTTCGGTGACTCGGGCATGAAAGGTTGCAACATGATCGCGATATGGCGCAATGACTGGGCCAAGTGGACCATAACAGAGGCAAGCTTTCCGCGATCCGTCTCTTCTTTTGCAAGAACCCATGGTGTTGTTTCATCAATGTATTTATTTGTACGGGATACGAGTGCCCATAGCTCTGAAAGTACGATGCTAAACTGCATTTTTTCTAGAGACTCTTCATACTTTTGTACCGTAGACGTCATCGTAGAACGAAGACTCTCGTCAAACTCCGTTGGCTCTGCTAGTTCCACAGGCACAACACCGTCAAAGTATTTGTTGATCATCGAAATGGATCGGTTCAACAAGTTTCCTAAGTCATTCGCTAAATCGTAATTCGTTCGTTCAACGAATGATTCGGGAGAAAACGTTCCATCTTGACCAAACGGAAGTTCACGTAATAGGAAGTAACGAGTTGCGTCCAAACCAAACCGTTCAACGAGCATGTCTGGATAGACAACGTTTCCTTTAGACTTGGACATTTTACCATCCTTCATCATGATGAATCCATGTGCAAATACTTTCTTTGGCAGTGGTAAGTCTAACGCCATCAAGAAAATTGGCCAGTAAATCGTGTGGAAACGAACGATATCTTTACCAACAACTTGAACGTCAGCTGGCCAGTATTTGTTAAATAATGAGTCGTCATCTGACAAGTAGCCAAGTGACGTAATGTAATTGGTTAACGCATCCACCCATACGTAAATGACATGCTTCGGATCTCCTGGAACTTTAATGCCCCAGTCGAAGGAAACGCGTGATACGGATAAGTCTTCCAGACCCGGTTTAATGAAATTATTGATCATTTCATTTTTACGTGATTCTGGTTCTATGAATCCTGGATTGTCCTCGTAATATTGAAGGAGACGATCTGAATATTTCTTCATGTTAAAGAAATAGGATTCTTCA
The DNA here is from genome assembly GCF_003384035.1 of Sporosarcina sp. BI001-red. GTDB lineage: Bacteria > Bacillota > Bacilli > Bacillales_A > Planococcaceae > Sporosarcina. The sequence goes on from NZ_QQAK01000002.1 coordinate 23,629, forward strand.
GCGACACGTTCTACCGGTCGACCACAATCCGGACAATTTCCATCAATTAGCTGCGCTTCAGTGAAATACGATTCACACGGAATACATTTCCAACCTTCGTATTCCCCTTTATAGATATCGCCATTATCAAGAAACTTTTGGAAAATCTTCTGGACCGCATTTTTATGACGCTCTTCTGTTGTTTGTATGAAGTCATCATACGTGATGTCCATTAGCTTCCATATACGTTTTGCGTAGTCCGCAATATCATTAACGTATTCTTGAGGAGGACGCCCTGCTTCTTCTGCTTTTTCTTGAATCTTTTGTCCGTGCTCGTCCATTCCCGTTAAGAAACGTACGTCATATCCCCGGAGTCTCTTATAACGCGCCATTGCATCGGATGCCACGGTTGTGTAAGCCGTACCGATATGGAATTTACCACTTGGGTAATAAATCGGTGTTGTAATATAAAATGTCTTTTTCTGTTCAGCCACTGCAATTCCTCCTGTACCCTTATCGATTATTTCATTTTATCGAACTTCTGAAAATATAGCTACGGTAAGGTGTGTAATGATTAGATCGATTTCATAAAAAATCTTATCTACACTAAAAGTTATGGTGTTTTTAAAATACTATTCTTGTTTTTGTAATTGGTCGTTAGCTGTACATTTATTTTCTATGGATGTTAGCAACAAATTCCCCTTTACTTCTATATATAAATATCTCCAAGTTAAAAACAGCTTATACTCCTCTTGATCAGGAAGTATAAGCTGTTTGTTAGTATTAAGATAATATAGTAGAGGACCTTCAAGTAAATAAACATTTTTCGTAGTCCTTTTTCACACGATGCAAAAGCTCAACATCTGTTAGCAGTCTATAACCAGTTGATGCCAGCACCTTTGCACCTGTAATGAATCCTTCATCTCCAACCGATGAAAATGTCTTAACCGCCTATTTAAATTCAATCATGCTTGCCCTTTCGTTTCTACTTGAAATGATTCTTTGCAGCAAAGAGCGTAGTCATCGAACTTTCTTTTAGGTGGACGAAAAAAGAGTGCTTCACTATATTATGAAACCACCTCCGTTCTTATCTTCCAAATGCATGATGCATTTGAAGGAATTGGAACAGTGTTTATATGTAATGAACTTGCTGCCTACCTGGATAAGGAAGTGATGTATTGCTATTTGATTGTCCAAGATTTGCTCTCAATAATAGTGTGACTAACGCAGGAAGCCAAACCCTTTTTAAATTTTTATAAATTAATGTGAAAACTTTCTATGAGTTCCAACTCTGTAACTTTCATTCATCATTATGTGTGTTTTTCATGTATCTATTATTCATTGCATAGTTTATACTCTTCTCTATTGACGTTAAATGGAAGACTTGGTATGATAATAGACAGACAAGAGAAAAATGTCGAAATCTGACGAATCACCATTATATTTTAGGAGGAAACTTAATATGAAATCTACTGGAATTGTACGTAAGGTCGACGAACTCGGCCGTGTAGTTATCCCTATCGAATTGCGTCGGACACTCGGCATAGCTCAAAAAGATGCACTAGAAATTTATGTGGATGACGATAAAATCATCTTGAAGAAATACATGCCTAATATGACATGTTCAGTTACTGGAGAAGTGTCAGATGACAATCTAACACTAATCGACGGTAAACTGATCCTCAGTCCCGAAGGTGCTAAACAGCTAATTGCTGAAATCGAAGACAAAATGTCTTGATTTAATGGTTTTATTTCAATAACATCTGTGCCTATTCAAGTAGGCACAGATGTTATTTTTTTATTCAACGTGGTATGCCTGGTAAACCTCTCGTTTACTCACGCCCCGATCTGCTGACGCCTCACGAATTGCCTCTTTTGATGTATATCCTTTTTGTTCCATCAATTGTTCAACATGTTCCACTGGAGTTAACGCACTCCACCATAATTCCTCAGTTTCTGGTTTCGTCTCGTCTGTACCTTCCACGACTAAACAAAATTCTCCGCGAATCTCTGTTGACTCTGCCCAGTTAAGCGCCTCTTCAATCGTGCCTCTAACAAACTCTTCATATCTTTTCGTAAGTTCCCTCGCAAGTGTGATCCTTCGATCCGATCCAAACTGTTCTTTCAAAGCTCGCAACGTTTCTTTCAACCGATGCGGTGCCTCATAAAAGAGGAGAGTCTCTTGTCGATTCTGTAGTGATTCCAATTGGAGACGGCGCTTTTTCTTCTGCCGATCTAAAAAACCGAAAAACAAGAAGGGCTGTGTAGGAATACCAGATGCAACTAACGCGCTAATCGCTGCATTGGGTCCAGGTACAGGCACAACGGCGTATCCGTTCGCAATCGCTTTTTCTGCAATATCGGCACCAGGATCTGAAATACACGGCATCCCTGCGTCACTAACGAGTGCAATTGTTTTCCCTTCTGCCAACAGCTCTAAAATTTTTCTCCCGCCCACCTCAAGATTGTGCTCATGATAACTCATGAAAGGAGTATCTATTTCAAAGTGATTAGACAGCTTCACTGTATTCCTCGTATCCTCAGCTGCTATCATGTCTGCTTCCTTTAAAATCCGGATTGCACGATAACTCATGTCTTCTAAATTCCCAATAGGTGTACCAACTAGATACAGTACACCATTCTCGCATTCTGCGCTTTTTTGCGTGATCATCCGTCTGCCTCCTCTTGTTCCAAATACCGCTCTTTTGCAGGTCGCGTCAACTGTTTGAATCGATATTCAGCTTGCATCGCTTCCCGCTTCGTCTCAAATTTTTCATGATGAATACAACGAACAGGTTTTCTTGCCCGCGTATACTTCGCTCCTTTACCTGAATTATGCATGGCAACTCTCCGGTCGAGATCCGTCGTGTATCCCCCGTAATAAGAGCCATCTTTACATTCAAGTACGTAAAACAGGTGGTCACGCTTCTGTTCCATACAATAACTGCCTCACTTCGTTGGTATACGTGCCGTCCTCTTGATAGACATATAAGGGTGGAAGTATCTTCAAATCCGGTTTCCCATCTTTGGTCCCCTCGATGAGTAACGTATTCGCTTCTTTTCCTTCTTTTGGATAAACAAACTGAATACGCTTCGGCTCCAGTCGGTTCGCCCTCATCGAAGTGATAATATCCAATAGTCTTCCGGGACGATGGACAAACGCTGCCTTCCCGCCTTGTTTAAGCAATTCACTTGCTGAATGGACTGCTTGGTCAAGCGTCAATTTCACCTCGTGTCGAGCAATGGTCAGCGGTTCCTTTTGATTTTTTTCACTGCTCTCATAAGCTTTAAAATAGGGTGGATTGCATGTCACTACATCATATTGATCAAATCCGATTTTAGATGCGATACCAATAACGTCGTCACATAGCATTGTAATCTGCTGATCCAGCTGATTATACGCAATACTACGACTGGCCATATCTGCTAATTGTTCTTGTAACTCCACCGCTGTAATATCAGCAGAGGTGCGTGCGCTTAAAAACAATGGGATTGCGCCATTTCCTGCACACAAATCCACAATCTTTCCTCGTCGAATGGGCATATACGCAAATCGGGCTAACAAGACAGCATCTAATGAAAAGGAAAAAACAGATGGGCTTTGAATAATTCTCAAGTCTTCTGCAAGTAAGTAATCGAGGCGTTCGTCACCTCGTAATTCAATTGGTTCCATCGGGTACTCCTTTAAAAGATAATAGTTACTTCAGTATAAGTTGAATTAAATAATTCGACATAGTCCCGGTGTTTTCCGCTCCAGATGGACGCTACCTGCGGGGTGTTCAATCTTCGCTGATTTCTCCGGAGTCGCCACCTTACACTCCAAGCAACTAATATGTCCGAAACTATGGAAACCTTCAGTTCAACGTATCCATGAAATATAGAAAAGCCGACACCTAGAAAAAAATAGGGATCGGCTAAAATTTACAAATTCTGTTTACTTAGAAACGAGAGGCAAAACAGGCAATCCTCGCCCTTACGCGTGCTTCCATAGTGGACATTGCATACGTGGAATCCCTCATTATAAATACGAGCCAAATTGTCTACGCCTTCGCCAACATCTGCCCGTTGCGAGCGTTCTGCAGTCTTTTTATCAGCAACAGCTTGTTGATCCAGCTCGTCCAGACGCGAGCGCAGATGATGGTTCTCAAGTTGAAGTGAATGGTTTTCTTCCGTCATCTTGGCAACAAAACCGATTATTTCACGGAATCGCTTGTGCATAGAGTCAAGTTGTTGTTCGTATTCGATTACCTTATCGAGAAAGTTCCCTTCTTTCAACTTTGTCACCTCATCACTTCATCAATTGACGGGCTGCCCCGTCTTCTTCGACAGTTCTTCCCAAGCATATTCAAGTGTTTGATCTTGATCGATCAATTTCACTTTCAGCAGACGCTCTAGTAGGTTGAGACCGACAACCTTTCCTAATCCATCTGGTGTTTCAATACGAGAGCCAATATCAGGCATAAGTGCTTTAGCTTCCTCATATTCGTCATTTTCGTATTTTAAGCAACACATAAGTCTTCCACATAATCCCGAGATCTTTGAAGGATTCAGTGATAGATTCTGGTCTTTTGCCATCTTAATAGAAACTGGTTCAAAATCACCTAGGAATGTAGAACAACAAAGCATTCTACCACAAGGACCAATTCCGCCAAGCATTTTAGCTTCATCTCGAACACCGATTTGGCGTAGCTCAATTCGAGTTCTGAAGATGGAAGCTAAGTCCTTTACCAAGTTTCTGAAATCGACTCGACCTTCAGCTGTAAAATAGAAAATCACTTTATTACGATCAAATGTATATTCCACATCGACAAGTTTCATATCAAGTTTGTGTTCTTGAATTTTGGCGACACACGTAGTGAATGCTTTTTGAGCGTCCAGTTGGTTCTCTTCCACCTTATCCATGTCCTCTTTACTAGCGGGACGAATAACTTTCTTTAATGGCAGAACTAAATCAGAACCATCCATATCCACCATCATGCTGACCACTTTCCCATACTCTGTGCCACGCGTAGATTCGACGATTACATAATCATCGACTTTCAAGTCATAGTCCATTGGGTCAAAATAATGTATTTTACCCGCTTTTTTAAAACGGATTCCTGCAACGTTATACAACGAATAACCCCTCCTGCATACTGAGCACCAATTGCTCCATTAAAAGCGTCCGGTGCATATTGCGATGCAATTGCTTTTTTGCCTGCAAAACTGATTCTAAAATTGAAGTTAGCTGATCATAAGTCATTTTCATTGCTAGACTGGTTATGAATTCATCTAAATCCGGGTATGCGGGTGTGGCAGACAGTCCCGCTTTCTTCGCCACAATATCACGGTACATGTATAGAAGCAAGTCCAATCCCATCTCGGTATCCTCTTTTTCTTTCAAGAAAGGAGCCCATTCAGACTGGATCAGCAATAATGCATCAGACACGTGATGATCGATGGCTTGTGCTAACTTTACCACTGTTTTCCGTAGACTTACAAACTGCTCGTCCGATGCGAGTTCTGCAGCACGGCTTGCATCTGCTGTAAGTGATGTTACCGTAGCTGCAAGTGATGGAGAAATGCCTTCAGCCTTCAAGATTTCCAACAACTGTTCCCGTTGTGGAGGGAGGAAAGAAATCCGCTGACATCTGGACTGGATTGTAGGCAATACCATATGATAAGCATCTGTCAGCAGTATGGCTGTCACATCTCCTTCAGGTTCTTCTAAAAATTTGAGGAGTGCATTGGCTGCTGCCGTATTCATACGATGAGCTTGCCCAATCATATAGATACGACGTCCACTCTCATATCCCTTTTTCGTCATAACTGTGAGTAATCCTGCCATTTGATCTTTTTTTATGTCCTGTCCGTCTGGTTCAATCATTAAGATATTCGGGTGATTCCCTGAGGCAATGCGCTTACAGGCACTACATGTTCCACATGGAACATCTTCTTTTGGCTGCTCACACAATAATAATTGTGCAAAGAATAATGCAGCTTGGTGCTTACCTATTCCTTTTTCACCATCAAATATATAAGCGTGACCGATTCGATGATTGCGGTAGGCAGCACTGAATCTAGCAGCAACTGCTGGTTGTTCATTAGCGATTCGACTGCTTATCTGATTTTCCAAGTAGCTGCCTCCTTTCGTATAAAAAAGACGTTTTCTTAAGTACCAGAAAACGTCCTCATGTATATAGATTGATGAGAAGTCCTTTGATTTCACCAATTTTAGCGAGAAGGTCCATGGAAGACTCTTCATCTTGAAGCAATTGTTCGGCCAATTCTATTAGCTTTTGGTCAATTGTTTCAACAATTTTTAGCCGCCGTCCTTCTCCGTACTGGTTCCACGTATGTGACTGCTTCAGACCTAGACCGGTTCCTACAGACTCTTTTAGAAAACGTTTGACGAGCATTTTATATTTAGCCATATCCCGCAAGTTACGAGACCGGGCAAGACGGTCACCTGCGCTGGAGATGTCGCCAAGCAGACGAGCAATCTGTTCTCCATGCAGGCGTGATTCCTGTTTTTGAACCATTTGCCCAAACCGCTCCCCACCTTGAGGAGACTTTAACGGATCATTACGCAATTTATCCAGACCCGGACGATATTCATTATTAACTTTCATAAAACTTCACTCCGATATGAATCAGAAATGACGGAATTGTTCAATTGGTAGAACAAAAACCGTTGCGCCTCCGACTTCAACTTCAACTGGATAGGGAATATAGGAGTCAGCATTTCCGCCCATTGGTGAGACGGGAGCTACCATTTGATCACGCGAACGACAGTTGTCTCGAATCAGGTCCAACGCTTTCGGGACAAGACTATCATCAGTACCGATTAAAAATGTCGTGTTCCCTGATTTCAAGAATCCGCCTGTACTTGCCAATTTCGTTGCTCGAAAGTCACCCTTCGTCAATGCCGATGAAAGACGATTACTATCTTGGTCTTGTACTACTGCAACTATAAGTTTCACGGGGTATCTCTCCTTTTCCACTTTCTTTTATTATATCATGAAATGGCTTAAGAAATGAACGATGCAATCGTTTTCCACACAATTTCTGTAACCTCATCTACCGAACCACTGGCATCAATGGGTTGAATCCGTTTCGAAAATCGTTTCAGTACGAGACGATAACCTTCAGCAACGTCTTTGTGAAACTGCAGTGTTTCATTATCTAAACGGTTCTGTTCCCGTTCACCACTTGCTGCAATTCTAGCTAAACCGGATTCCGGGGACACGTCAAAGTAGATGGTGTGATCGGGCATAAGTCCATTGATCGCAAATTCATTAATTGCAAGCACTTCATCGATACCGAGACCTCTTGCATATCCTTGGTACGCAAGGGAACTATCAACGAACCGATCGCAAAGGACGATTGCACCCTCTTCCAGTGCAGGAACAACCTTTTCGGTTAGGTGTTGCCGTCTTGCAGCTGCGTATAACAATGCCTCTGTCCGACCATCCATTTCTTCATGATCATTATCTAAAATAATCGTTCTGATTTTCTCTGCAATCCGAATTCCGCCGGGCTCCCGTGTTAAAACCGAGTATTTTCCTTGTTGTTGTAAACGGTTATGTATTTCCTTTATAACCGTCGTCTTCCCAGCCCCTTCTGGCCCTTCGAATGTGATGAATATTCCTTTAGTCATTCCCATCTTCTCCTTGTGCACGCAACACTTCAAATTCCACTGTTGGTCCATTTGCTCGAACTGATCCTTGAAACTTTGCACCTGATTCCATCATTTCACAAACCTCTTGGATTTGTTGAAGATTCAATTGCTCACCACTTAAGACAAGTGGAATTCCTGGTGGATAGGGAATAATTGCTGCAGCTGCTTGATATCCACTTGCAGACTCTGCACTTACCCAGTCCGTATTTTTTTTTGAGAGGGAACTCGTTGTAATGATTAACTCACGTGGCTCTTCCTCATTCGTCTCATCCTTTAAAGGGACCCTTACAGAGTCTCTTTTCAACAGTTGTACGGCTGACTCGACTGCTTCACAAATGGATTGTGTTGGGTATGAGGTTCCTTCAGTCAGTAAAGGAAGTACGAGTAACACTTGGCGTTCGTCCGCGAGTTCTGTGTAGATTCCCTTCTCTTCCAATGAATGCTGCAACGTATAGCCGGATGCTTCTTGTTGTCGAATTAGAATTTTCAATGGATCCTCTGTCTCAATCACTTCAAGCGCCTTAATCTTCCTGAGCTGGTCGATAAATTCGCCCCGCCATATAAGAAACGCTTGCTTATCATCCGCTGAATAGGTAGCAATCATCGCGCGAGCATCGTCTAGAGATGCGAGCAACACGTACGATGGGCTACTTGTTTGTAGCATGGAAAGTATACGAGCCAACCGTTCTATATCTATTAGCTGTGAGTTTACATGTAGAAAAGATGCTTGGGTCATCGCAGACAACGTTTTGTGTGCCGATTGAACAACGATGTCGGCGCCCAGGCGAAGCGCAGATGTTGGAAATGGGGTGCCTGCTACGAAATGGGCTCCGTGTGCTTCATCTACAAGTACAGGTATACCCCTTTTGTGCACTTTTTCAACAATCATAGGCAAGTCACTACCTGTTGTTCCATAATACGTTGGGTATGTAACCACTACGCCTTTTGCATCTGGATACCGTTCTAACGCTTCTTCCACAGTTGCTGATGAAACCGCGCCTGCTGTGCAAGTTGCTTCGTCCCACTCCGGTGTGAGCAGGACAGCTTGTACCGCGGCTAATTCCAACGCGTGGAACACGGATTTGTGTGCGTTGCGCTGTACGAGCAATGTATCCCCCGGTGCACAAACTGTACGAATCATTGCTATGTTGCCAACTGTAGAGCCGTTCACAAGGAAAAAGCTCCGATCCGCTCCATATACATCTGCCAACATCGTTTGTGCTTCTGCAAGCATTTCAGTAGGTGCATGCAGATCATCCAGTCCTGTCAACTCCGTTACATCATATCGTAGAGCGGCTTTGAGATCCTGGGGAAGCCTAGAGAGCAAGCCGTGCTTGTGTCCAGGTACATGAAAAGATACTGGCCGTGCTGCTAAAAAGGTCTGCAACGCTTCTACTACCGGTCTTTTTGTATGATCCATTCGTTTCTCCTCCTTTCTATATGAGATTTTGCTCCATCTTCTATGTAAAAAAAGTCAGCACACAGTGGCTGACTTCACGGTTGGGCACCTTTCGACTATTCATCCTTACAGGAAAACTGCCAGGACGAGTAAAGACCCCAATCCTGGAATACCAAGCACTGCCAGTAAAAAGCCTGATCCAATATTAATCGGCACGTACAATCCAACAAAACCACCTGCGATGTTAAGGATAAAGAGAATTAAAAACGCAAAAGCGAGTCGGAACCATAAAATGGACAGTTTTTCAGCCGCCGTTTGCAGTTGAGGCTTGGTCAAACGTAGTACGAATAGCAGGACAACACCGAGTGCAAGAATTATAGCAACTTTCATAGCAGAAGTTGCCCCCTTTACAATAGACTACTAGCAGTCTATGCAAAGCAATCCTTATTTAGTTCACTCAATGCCAAGATTTCTAATTTTAGCTTCTTTGTACAAATAGAAATGATTGCTTTCAGCGATCTTTTTTCGAATCATAACTTCCTGATCATAATCATCTGCATACTTTTCAATCGACTTCGCCCGTTCCCACTCTTCTCGTGTATCTAACATTAATGTGCGTAACGTTTCATCGAATTCTCGTTTCAGCTTATTCTTCCTGCGAAACAGTCCCCCTGACCGTCTCACAGTTGTCGCCGCCCTTCTAATGCTTTCGAGAGCGTTACTTCATCAGCGTACTCTAAATCTCCACCTACCGGTAACCCGTGGGCTATACGGGTCGTTGGAATACCTGAAGGTTTCACGAGGCGTGAAATGTACATAGCAGTTGCTTCGCCTTCAATCGTCGGATTGGTTGCTAGAATTAGCTCTTCAACATCCTCATCTTGCAGACGTTTCAGCAAGTCGGGAACGTTAATATCCTCAGGCCCCACACCATCCATAGGTGAAATCGCACCGTGAAGGACATGATAAAGTCCTTTGTAATCACGCATTTTTTCCATGGCAATGACGTCTTTCGGATCTTGGACTACACAAATGAGAGAACGGTCTCGAGACTGGTCCTGACAAATATGACATGGATCGATGTCGGTAATATGTCCGCAAACAGAGCAAAACCTTAGATTTCGTTTGGCATCAACCAACGCTTTCGCAAAGTCGAGCACAGTATCTTCTTTCATACTCAACACAAAAAACGCCAGCCGGCCCGCGGTTTTCGGGCCGATGCCTGGCAGTTTCATAAAACTGTCAATCAGTTTAGATATCGGTTCAGGGTAATGCATGGTTTTGCCTCCTAGAACATCCCTGGAAGGTTCAATCCCTTCGTGAATTGTCCCATCGTAGAGTTCGTTAATTCTTCTGCTTTTTCCATCGCGTCGTTCGTTGCAATTACGATAAGGTCTTGTAACATTTCAGCATCTTCCGGATCGATAACGGATGGGTCCACAATCACTTCGACAACTTTTTTGTCGCCAGAAACGATTACTTTCACCATACCACCGCCTGCTGCACCTTCCAAACGCTCTTCACCTAGTTTTTCTTGAGCCTCACCCATTTGCTTTTGCATCTTTTGCATTTGCTTCATCATACCTTGCATATTTCCCATACCACGCATTCTTATTTCCTCCTCTTTAAGTTTAGTTACTCGTCATGGACGGTAATGAATTCTTTACCAAATAACTTTTCTGCTTCCGAAACGATCGGGTCATCTTGTGTCAGTTCAGCGCCTTCAAGAAACGCTGGGACTTCTTGAGGCTCTGAAACTCCAGATGCTTCACCGCTAGTTGCAGAGTTCTCATCTGTTTGCGAATGTTGCTTGGACATTCCACTCTTTCGGATGAAATCCTCTCTAACTTTAAGCCATCCCTCTTCAGGGACGTAGACCACGTCGTAGGCTTTGCCTGTTTGTTGACGCAACGCTTCCGCAAGACCTGAACTTAGCGACACATTTTCAGACGCCATGAGACAATGAATTTCATATTTAAATTTTAACACAAACGCACTATCCGATGCTGCTACTGGCTCTGTTTCTTCAAGAAGTGCAGAATGTGAACGCTGCATTGTCTGCATCATGCGTGCCCATTCTTCCCGGATCACTTGAATATCTTGCTTAGTTGCACTACTTAACACTTGATGGACTTTGCCGGTCGGAATCTTGTAGGCACGAGCATTATTCGAAGAGTTTTTGCGTGCTGCTGGTGCTTTCTCACCTGCTTGTGCAGCAAGTCCTCCACCGTTAGCAAGTTGTTGCTGCAATTCTCCAACAATCCGTTCAAGTGTGGCAATTTTTTGTTCGAGTTCAGGCGATGCAACTGAACCGACCGTTCCTGAATTAGAAGCGCCACGCGTTTGAACCATTTTCAATAACGCCGATTCAATATACACTTTTGCATGATTAGAGAAACGCATTTCTTGCTGGGTCTCTCCTAAAATATCGATATAAGTATATAAAGTATCCGGCTCAAATGCTTGGGCTAATGCAACAAAGCGTTCATCCCCCGAAATGACCTCTAGTAAGTCTGTAAGGTCAGGTGCTGTCCGTAATAACAGTAAATCACGGAAAAACGTTATTAAATTCTCTGCCAAACGGGAGACATCTTTCCCTTCCGCTACGAGACGATTTAACAATGTCAGTGCAGCACCAGCGTCTTTCGTAAGCAACGCTTGTGCAAGTTGATGGAAGATGTCTTCCCCAACAGATCCTGTGACGAGCAGTGCCTCTTCTGCAGTGACTCGATCACCACTGAAAGAGACGACTTGGTCCAGCATGCTGAGCGCATCCCGCATCCCCCCCGAAGCCGCTTGTGCAATCACTTTTAGGGCGCTTGCGTCAGCTTCAATGTCCGCATCTTTTAAAACGTGTGTCATACGCTCCACAATTTCTATAGCTGTAATCGGTTTGAAGTCGAATCGCTGACAGCGAGAGATAATCGTGAGCGGCAGTTTGTGCGGTTCAGTTGTTGCTAGGATGAACACCGCATGGGCAGGAGGTTCTTCAAGCGTTTTTAACAGCGCATTGAAGGCTGAATTTGAAAGCATATGCACTTCATCGATAATATAGACTTTATATTTGGAAGAAGCCGGTGCATATCGGACCTTTTCAATGATATCCCGCATCTCTTCAACACGGGAATTGGACGCCGCATCAAATTCAATCACATCTGTATTCGATCCTTCTGTGATCGTTCGGCACGTCTCACATTCGTTACACGGTTCTTTGGCGGGTCCGTTCTCGCAATTCAATGCCTTCGCAAAAATTTTAGCGGCACTCGTCTTTCCAGTTCCGCGGGGACCTGAAAATAAATAGGCGTGGGTCGTTTTGTTATGGAGGAGAGCATTTTGAAGTGTTTGTTTAACATGTTGCTGTCCTGACATTTCATGGAATGTCTGAGGCCGGTATACCCGGTAAAAAGCTTGATAACTCAACCGTCCGCTCCCCTTTCTTTTCGCTTGATTCATTCCTATAAGTATATCACAAACGAACAGATAAGACGTTGTTTGAGGGAGGTATTTACAATTGCATTCTTATAGAATAAATCGGTAATTTCCGTGCAGCTTTTTCATAGACGGGACAACTCTATTCTGAACCGTCGATTATATTAAAGCTCTTATTCCACTAAAGCCTCTGTTAGTTTAAGCATATACATTCACCGTATTTCTGAATAAGTTAACAAATGCGCCAACTCTTATTTCTATACTAAGTTAGCATTTATAATGTGATTTTTTGAGCACGTTTTGTACTTAATAATAGTGGTGAATCTGTTCCTATAGCACTCCCTATTAAATAAAAAAACATTTGAGATAAAACCGATAATCTGAAGGCTTTTTCGAACAACAAGCAAGTCAAATATACTAACTCAATAGAGAAATATCCATTGTTTCAAGTGTAAAACTGGACTTAAAGGAACACTTCCATTAGCAAGGCCATATGTACTTTAAAATATTGTGAATTCGTCATAGGAAGTTAACCTTTTTTGGAAATAATTCGGTATAAATAGGTGAAAAGCCACTGTTTAAATAAAAATTTTCGTGTAATCTTATCCACTGTAGGTGATTTTTTGGAAGATAAATAGGTTACTATTGGTATTTTGGGCAAAAACCAGTATAGAAATTACAGTTTTGAAAGCTAGTCACTTATTCTAATACGGCGCTAGTGTTGAATGTTATAGAAAAATTATTCTTTTTCTGTACAATGTTAACTATTATCCTTATATCTAAGTATATAGATAAACTAATATCTTGAGGAGGAACACAATCACAATGTCTAAAAAAACTTTATGCCGTTATCTAGCAACTTTTTTAGTGTTAGTATTAATCATTCCATTATTCACTATTCAAAATGCCTACGCTAGTACAACCAATCCTAAAACTGAAATGCGCGCTGCGTGGATTGCAACCGTTACGAATATTGATATGAAAGCTGGAATGAATAAGTCTGCGTATACTCAATGGGTAAAAACCACATTGGACAAACTAAAAGCCGATAATTTCAATACGGTTATTTTCCAAGCTAAACCATTAAATGATGCATTATATCCATCCAAACTCGCTCCTTGGTCTTCCTATATAACAGGTAAAAATCAGGGGACAAATCCTGGATATGATCCTTTACAAATCATGATAGATGAAGCACATAAACGTGGTTTAGAACTGCATGCATGGGTAAATCCTTATCGTGTTACAATGCCTTCTCAGAAATTATCGGATTTAGCTACTGATAATATTGCTCGTAAAAATCCTGGGTGGGTAGTGAAGTATGGCAATCAATACTATTTAAATCCAGGTCTTCCAGAAGTACAAGATTACTTAGTTTCTACTGTAAAAGAATTAGTGGCCAATTATGATATTGACGCTGTACACATGGATGATTATTTCTATCCTTATAAAGTACAAGGTGAAACATTTAAAGATCAAGAAGCCTTTAAAAAGTATAAGGGTTCTTTCAAACAAGTTGAAGATTGGCGCCGTAATAATGTCAATCAATTAGTTAAGAGTGTCTACAATACGATTAAAGCAACAAAGCCACACGTTCAATATGGAATATCTCCGTTTGGAATTTGGAGAAATAAGGGACAAGATTCTACGGGTAGCGATACAAATGGAATGAGTAACTTTGATGACATCTACGCCGATACTAGACAATGGATCAAAGATGGCAGCATTGATTATATTGCTCCTCAAATCTATTGGTCACGAAATTTTAAAGCCGCAAATTACTCTAAGTTATTAGATTGGTGGGGACGCGAAGTCCAAACTTATGCAAAAGCTCACCCTGTCAACTTGTACATCGGTGTGGCTGATTATAAAGTCGGCAACGATGCTGATAAAACATGGAGTGACAAAACGGAGCTTACGAATCAAGTAATTGCGAATAGAACGAATACTAGTGCAAAAGGACAAATGCATTTCTCTTTAAGAAGTATTAACAGCAATGCTCTCGGTTATGCTACATACCTTAAACAACAAATGTATCCTTCAAAAGCTTTAACGCCTGCTGTATCTTGGAAGGGTTCTTCGATACCTAATCGCCCAACTGACGTTCAGTTGAGTAAAGAATCTTCCGAAAACAAACTGACTATTATAGACAAAGGTAGTAATCTTCCAAGAAAATACGTCATATACCGTTTTGATGGAACACTAGAAGGTTCTTATGAAGATCCTAAAAATATTTTAGACATTGTCTATAACACAAAAGGGAATACGGTTTACTTGGATACCACCGCAAATAGAAGCAAAGTATACACTTATGGCATTAAATCCGTGTCTCCTACAGGCGTTGAAAGTAAAAACGCTTTCGTTTTGGAGGACGGAATAGCGGAACTACCAACTCCGGTACTATTTAATGACATTAGTTCGAGGCATAGAGCTTATAAAGAAATTACCTTCTTAGCAGAAGGCGACATAGTATCAGGTGATACGAATGGTTATTATAATCCAGATAGGCAAGTTACACGTGCAGAAGCTATGGCTATGATCGGTCGTTCTTTAAATCTTGATGGAACCAAAAGAAAAACAACCTTTAATGATGTAGGTGCTAATTCGTTTGCATCGGGCTATATCCAATCTGCTGTTGATAAAAACATTATTTCTGGTTACAACGATGGTACGTTTAAACCTGATGCACCTCTGACACGTGGTGAAATGGCTCTTATAATCAGTAGAACATTTGAATATGATTATAATAACTCTACATCTGGAGCTGCTAAAGCGCTTATAACAAGAGGTATAGCAGTTGGATTCGAAGACGGAACGTTTGGTTCAGATAAAAAGATTATTAGATCTGACTACGCAATCTTTTTAGCGAGAGCCATTGATTTTAATCTTCGTTTAAATAGCCCTACTATCTCTTTTGATAGCGAAATGACTGTAAACAGTGATTCTTGTTTGATCAAAAAAGGACCGTCAGATAAGTTTGCTCAAGTAGGTACTTTAAAGCGTAATGAAAAAGTTAGAATCGGATATAAGGTTGGAAGTTGGACACTTATTAAGTCTCCTACAAACGTGGTAGGATTCGTTCCAAACTCTTCCCTAAAATAACTTAGCCCGTTCATTTAAGGACATTACTTCACATTCCTTATAGTCCTGCTGCTAAAGGAACTAATGAAAATTCTTTAAACGGTTTTTTCAAGACCTGTTTCTAATGTTTAAGGAATTTATCTAAAAACATGCAAAAGCCTCTCATCCACATCGGGATGAGAGGCTTTTGCTATGTACGCCGTGCACCTTCCTTCGACCGCCGCACATAAGCGTTACTCTTGTCGTTGGCTCGATTTAGGCGACCCCGCGGCACATGAGAAATTCCACTTAATGCTGCTTCCTTCCGGACCTGACATGGTTCATGGGTTCCCATTGCGCGGGACCCAAATGTCAACACTACGTGCAAAAGGCAGACCCTACAATACGGACGGCCTCAGAAAAGGGATTCAGTCTTGCTAGAGCGGATTGCAAGTTATAGGGCACCGCTACCTCCCCACCTAGCACGGCAACTCTTATTATACGAGTAGCCTACAAAAAAATCAACTTTCACCCATTTGTCTATCAGGCTGAAATTTTTTATTTAAAATTGTTGACTTCTTTTCTAATGCCTGATATATTATTACTTGTCTAACACGGAGGTATACCCAAGTTCGGCTGAAGGGATCGGTCTTGAAAACCGACAGGGGTGTCAAAACCCGCGGGGGTTCGAATCCCTCTACCTCCTCCATACATAAGTATTAGTACGATAACATAGAAAAAAGTTGTTCATGAAAAGGGAAACCTGATCATGGACAACTTTTTTGTTTTTAGATAAACCTAAATCGACCTAAGATTAGAGGATAAACAGGTCATACTTGCACGAGATGATACTATCCTTCTCCTTGAACCCCCTATTGGGCACACATCGATTCCTATCATATGTTCTTCCCAACTCTAAAGGATTCAAAATTCTTCTTGTGCTGTTCATCTTATGAAGGGTTGCGGTATACGGCTGATGTCTCAATCATGTTGTGACCGATTTGGTCTCGCAAAAGGTGAAAAGGTTTCCACCTTCATCCAGACAATGCTTTGCAAAGTAGTGGCATGGAAAAGCCATGCACGCTATTTCGAGTAATTGTTCAACACATTATTTCTGTATCTGCTCTTCAGTGTGTAGCGTTTATAATATTAAGTATCCGAATATTGACTAATCTCGACTGTTGCCATTTGTAATAGCTCATGTTCTTCTAAAACAGTTAGAAGCTCCATCCCCTTTTGAACCCACGGGAATCCGCTATTACCTAAGCTGTTTAAACATATACCTTTACGCACATAACAAACAGCTAATTGCAAATATGCCTTTTGTTTTTTTGAAAATATAATAGCAGTTTCTATCTCTTTCAATGCTTCTACATAACATTTATCTTTTATTAGCATTAGGGATATATTTACACAGAAGTTTATTTTTAAACGCTGTATGTTTTGAAAATCCCCGTACCTTTCAATACTTTTAAATGCTAGCCTTTTTATTTCAAGCATTGTTTCAAGTGGAAAAAAGTAAAAAATCGAATTTAACAAGTATAAATCAGAAAAGTAGAACTGGTTTTTCACTGAAAGTCTTTGCCATACATTTGAGACACTTGCTACCAACATTGTTTTATCAGCAGTGTATATGAGTATTAGTAAAGCCTCGGCTAACGATTTAATATCACTTATTAATTGGTCGTCTTTTTTGTCTAAATAGCTCACAGACATGTTTAACAACTCTTTAATATTTTCTTCATTATTAAATGAAAGTGAAATAAATTTCTTGAATATCGCATCCTTTTCAGTATGTTTGAACCCATTTTGAATATATAAGACTTCTTCAAATGTTACTTCTAGATTTTCAAGTATACTAGCTAAAGATGAATAAGTAATATCTGTTTTATTTAACTCGAATTTCGAATAGGCACTTTGCGTCATTATTCCATCGACTATATACTTCTGCGAAAAATCTTTATCGCTTCTAATCTTTTTAATGGTTGAATTTATGTTTTTCTCCATCTATTCTCCTCCCAAATAGTCATTTGCGACTTTTTTTAAACCATTCTATCCTAATAGAAGTATTATTGCATAGAGTGGATGTGTTATTACAAAGATAGGAGGTGCCGACCATGTTAGATTTAATCATTTCGATGTTAGACATATGGTTTATTGGTGGTGGTTAATATCTTAGAAATAACGTACAAGGATCTTGTAACTCGTGCTTATAATACCTTTCCTATTCAAACGCTCATTCAGTCCATGTTTTATGATAATAATTAACCGAATATTACAACTAGCATAATCACTGTTTCTAGCGCATTTCCAAAGGGCAACTGAAAATGTAACTAAACTAGTATTTGTGGCAGATTTGTAATACCGCTGTAACAAGTTTCTCTTGAGGACGTATTTACGAGTTTGGAAGTTGTGATTAAAATCTTTTGTTAGTTTCAACAGCCCAGTCTAATACAAATAAACCCAAGGGAGTTACAAACATGAAAAAAACTATTCTAGCCCTGTCTTTAACAACCACATTGTTATTTAGCCAAGCAAGTTCTGCGGATGCTAGTGCTAGTACCGGTCTAAATGAAATATTAAAACTTCAGCCTGATCTCTCGAAACAAGAATTGCTACAAGATATTCGAGCGATAGCATCTAATACAGGCCAGTCAGAACAAAGTATTATTGAGCAAATTTATACAGAGCTAAAAAATGATCAAGATAAGGGTAAAGAGGAGAAATTAGCCCGCTCTGATATATCTGCCTATGGAGGTTCTGGGGGAACTGTAAGTGTGGGTTCTAGTACAAAAGGAAATTTTTATTATACGCCTTCACAAACTGCTTATTTAGATCATGGCCATGTGGGTATGTACTTTTCTTCAACAACAATTGTAGAATCTGTTCCTTCTGCTGGCGTTCGAACAATTTCAACTACTGCACGTAAGGTAGATAGCTCTGGAGCTATGGTTAAATCGGTCACAACATCTACCACAAATCGTACGAACGCTGCAAACTGGGCGAATACTCAGGTTGGACAATCCTACTCTTATAATTTTGCTACAAATCGTTCGACTAGTCATACTGGAGCTAAAAACTGCTCCAAATTAATTTGGTCTGCTTATAAACTAAATGGCTCGTTAGATTTAGATGTTGACGGCGGGTTAGGTGTTTATCCACGTGATGTTAGAGATGCTAAAGGTACTGTTCTAGTAAGAAACATCTAATCTTAATAAACAAGACCGTCTAATTAATTTAAGATGGTCTTGTTTGTTAATCTGGAGGTACTGAATATGAAGAAAAAGGTATTGATAGGTGCCACTTTATTAGTGTTCGTTATTGTAGTCATTAGTCTTACCAAAGAAAAAAATATCCCTGATACTTTGTTACTTTCATCAGAAGAAATTTCTGAAAAGGAGTTATTAAAGAACACTAAAGCAATTATCTATTTATCAACGACAGCTGACCAGGATATCGATAATAAAGGATTAAGTTATGGCGTCTTTGTTCAGGATGATAATTCAGTTCAAGCACTTGCTATGAAAGGGCTAGAACTTGGAAGCATAGCAGTAGGCAAGGATCAGATCCTATTAGAGGATAAAAACAACATAAATATTATAAGTGACAACATTAAAAAGTTTAAAATGGAAACTCCTCAATATACAGGTGAAAGGACTGGTTATCTTCCAGGAAAAGAATTATTCTTCAGTGTCTATAACAGTGGGTTTGTAGAAGATGGATACAGTTCGGATGTTCGATATGGAGATACTAAAGGTTTCAATGTAGATAGTATACCTTATTATATTGTTGCTTCCGGAACAGCTGAAAACTCTGTTCACGTACTCACACAAGACTTCGAAACTAACCGGTTTAGTTTAAAGGAAATCACTTTTGATGAAGAACTTAAAGTTAATGATTTAACTGAAGTCCAATCTGAATCTACTGAAAATATGCAAGTTCTCGCGCCAATATTATCGGATGAGGACTATTATTATCTAATTTTATCTACAATTATTAGTGATACAAATGAAGTTGTATCGATTTATAGAATTAACAAAGAAACATTGGAGCAAGAAACCTTTGAATTGATTAACTACGATAATGTTGATCTAACCGCTACTATTCCCTATAATTACAAAAATTCTGCAACACTGCATAACAAAAAATTATATTATGCTAACGGATTAGGTGAAATACATTCTTTCGATTTAAATACCACAGCCGTTTCAAAAGAATTTAGTCTTAAGAATGTCAGTAGCTCTAAAGTTCGCCACAACGAAGAAACATACTTTAAAGATGGAAATCTATATGTATTACGATATAGCCCCAATAAAAAGGAACAATACTATTTAGAATCTTATTCACTGGAGAAAGGGATTTTAACGGATTCTATTGATATCCATGGTCTCGATACAATCATAAAAGATTCCCAAAACAAAAAAGTTTACTCATATGACTTGAAAATATTAAAGTAGTAATACATTCGCTACAGTTAATTACCTATAAGGTTTCTTTAGCTTCTTCTGAAGTCCCTTCCGCAAAATACACATGCACCTCTCTAATAGTTCTATAACTCAAAAAGCTGTCCACTGAAAAGGGAAACCTAATCACGGACAGCTTTTTTATAGTTGGCGAATCACCTTTCATCAAAAGGACTTCTGCTTATTATACCCACGCTCTCCGTAAGGTTGTAGTTGTTCTAACCATTTCGTTTCGAGTTCGGATAATGCTTCTTTCTCGTTGAAATAAGGATCCTCTTTCTTTTTTAGTTTCTCTAAAACGTCAAAGGTGAATACGTCTTTACCGAATTGATCCCAATCTTGTTGAAGCTGTTTGTTCGTGTGCGTATTTGTTTCTAATTGAAACTTCACGCCATTGAGTGTTTTGAAGTTTTTAGTACTTCCTACAAAGACCTTATCGTTCGCTGTATTCTTGATTTGAAAAGTTCCCGCTTCAATCGAGGTTTCTTTGTATTGTTGCTTTAGCTCTTTTTTACGTTCCATCTCTTTTCACTCGCTTTCCATTATTAGTTCTTCAGCCAATACTCGCTTCCATCTGCGGTTCGATCCAAAAACCCATATTCGATTAAATATCTTCTAATTAAGACATAGTCGTCGTGTATTTTGTTTAATAGCTCATTGAGTTCTTTTTCTGAATAGATGGTTTGACTCTCAATCAAGCTCACAATTTCCCTTAGTACAACCAATCGTTGTTTTTCTTTAGGGGGAAACTTCGTTAACCCACCACTTATACCATCAGGTAAGAACTTCTTAAGGATCTCCTGCTGCTCCACATCGGTAATCGCATACCGATCGTCAATCATCTTGGCCGTTTTATGCGGAGGTATGAATGCCGGTGTATGGTCACCTTTTTCTTTCAACAGTTCCATCATCGTCAAAAAAATCTTTGCTTGCCGTTCCTTCTCTTTCAATGCAAAGCGATGATGCCGTACCGTGGAAACGCTGCCGATCCCCATTTCCTGCTGAACTTCTTTATCACTTTTCCCTGCATAAAAAAGACGGATCAGCTGGCTTTGGTGATCAGTAAGGCCCGTCAGTCTTTTCTCCATTTCAATTAGGTAATCAAATACAGATTGATGCTCATTTTCGATATGGAGACGCATGTACCGTTCCGCTTCGTAGAGCATATTTCCATCCGGATAAACAATCCCTTTATCAATTCGTTCACCACATAGCAAACAAGTATAGGTATGCTGGTCTTCTAGATATCCATTTTTTAATTCAGTAAATGAGGCACTCCAAAATAAGTCCGGGTTTTCCATTATATAAACACAACTCTCTATTGTTTGATTTTAAACAAATAATTAATTATACCGTTTGCCTTTTCTCCTGAATACTATTCTTTTTTCTTGGTTGTGTCAACCAGAAAGCAAACTTTTCAATGCATTATTTACTCATGGACTAACAGATTAATCTTTCGTTTACCTCTGGGGTTGAAAATTATATAGATCAGGAGTGATAAGTTCCTGCAGATAAATAGAGGAATGAGATAAGAACGGACTTGATTTTTAGGGAGGACCTTATTAGACACAAAAAAACAGAGGACACAAATGCATGAAGCAAATGTGTCCTCTGTTTTCATCGTGATTCAACTACCGTTGCACCTTCCGCTACTGGTGTAACGGCAATACATGTGTAGTAGGGAAATTTCTCTTCAAGCAGACGGGCCGCCTCTTCTTCACGCCCCTCATGTACCGCAACAAACAGTGAAGGACCTGCGCCACTCAATGTCATGCCGTACGCGCCATGCGCGTGACTCTCTTCTCGGACTGCATCGAAGTCTGGAAACATCTTTTTACGGTATGGCTCATGGAAGATGTCGTGATCCATCATGCGGCCAACTAGTGACCATTCCCCTTTAGCAAGAGCTGCCGCCATCAGACTACTTGCAGCACTTCCTTCAGTTGCTTTGTTATGGTCCAAATGACTAGGAAGGAGTCCACGAGAGTCGCCGGTTTTCATCTCAACGGGGGGGACGAGTACTACTGCGCCAATTGGTGGTGCATCGAACTTCATGACTTCTAGTGATGAATGGTCGTAAAAAGAAATCGTCACCCCACCGGCAATCGCAGCTGTCACGTTATCGGCATGACCTTCGATGCCTACGCCGAACCACATCTTCTCTTTCTGATTCAGCTTCAATCCATGGAGATGGTCCGCGATCTCAACCCCTGCCGCAATTGCTGCGGCACTACTACCGAGTCCTTTACCTAAAGGGATATCAGACTTCACACGTAAAGTGCAGGGAATCGTTTCGCTACCCGTACGACGTACCACCCTTTGTATGGTTTGTACGATTAGATTGTCTTCATCAGTTGGAAGTCCCTTCATCTCTTGGTCTTCATAGACCACCGTCCATCGTTCTGCGGGTTCTACATTCACTGTCATATATAACGACAGCGCCATGCCGATACTGTCAAAGCCTGGCCCAAGATTTGCAGTCGTTGCTGGAACAGTCACGGTAAAAGGAGTACTGCCCATTTACTTCGCCTCCTTTTTTAAGCCAGCTGCGAATGCTTCGAATTCTGCACGTGTCATGAATGGCTTCCCATCATTAACGCGAATTGCGGTTTCAGGATCTTTTAATCCATTCCCCGTCAAGACACCCACAATCGTCGTTCCTTTCTTAATTTCTCCCGCATCGATACGCTTTTTCAGTCCTGCAATCGTTGCGCATGAAGCGGGCTCTGCAAATACACCGTCCGTTGACGCAAGCAGGCTGTACGCTTCAAGAATCTCTTCATCTGTTACCGATAAAATATGACCACCTGATTCCGACAAAGCTGTTTCTGCTAAGTGCCAGCTAGCTGGATTACCAATGCGAATGGCAGTCGCAACCGTTTCAGGCTCTTTAAACACACGACCGTAAACAATCGGTGCAGCACCATCCGCTTGTACACCTAACAATCGTGGCTTGTCTCCACCTTTTTTCTCCGCATACTCTGTAAAGCCTTTCCAAGCAGCTGATATGTTGCCGGCGTTTCCAACTGGTAACGCAAAAATGTCCGGTACGCAGCCTAGCTGTTCAATTGTCTCAAATGCAATCGTTTTTTGACCTTCTAAACGATACGGATTGACTGAATTGACAAGGGCAATATCGCCTCCGCCAGCTTCTCGTACCATTTGCAACGCTTCGTCAAAGTTCCCTTCGATTTCAAGAATCTCAGCGCCATACATCTTCGCTTGCGCCAATTTCCCAAGCGCAATTCTGCCTGCCGGAATGACGACAATTGTACGCATCCCTGCGCGTGCACCATAGGCCGCCGCTGATGCTGATGTATTGCCCGTTGACGCACAAATAAGTGTTGTTTTTCCTTCTTCTTTCGCTTTTGCAACAGCCATTACCATCCCACGGTCTTTAAACGATCCCGTTGGGTTGGCACCCTCCGTTTTTACATATAAGTTCACACCCCACTGTTCAGATAAGTTTTTTAAGTGAATGAGTGGCGTATTCCCTTCTTGTAGTGTTAAATCAGGTGTTTGCTCCGTTACAGGAAGCCATTCCCGATACTCTTCTATTAGTCCATTCCATCGTCTCATCGGTCATTCCCCCTCTACTCGATAGTGGCTTAGTACGCAATTCACTTCCGGTGCCACTTTCAATTCTTCGATGACTTTCAAATGTTGGTCCCTGGAAATCGCATGTGTAATGAAGATTAAATCCGCATCTTCGCGCTTTGGATCTGCATGTTGAATCACCGTTGCCAAGCTCGCCTTATTGTGGCTGTATATAGAAGACAAACGAGACAGCACGCCAATTTCATCCTGAACGGAAATTCGGTAGAAATAGCTTGCAAACTTCTGATCATCTGACTTCACTTTGCGCTCATACTGGTAGGAATGAATTCGTTTACCATTCACTCCAAGCAATAGATTCCTGCAAGCCGCTACGATATCTGAGGTAACAGACGTTGCAGTCGGCAACGAACCAGCACCGGGTCCATAGAACATCGTTTCCCCGACTGCATCTCCATAAACATAGACTGCGTTGAACTCGTTGTTGACAGAAGCCAGTGGGTGTTCGTTTTTGATGAATACAGGTTCAACCGCCACTTCTATACCGTTTTCATCCTTCTTCGCAGATCCTGCCATCTTAATGGTATAGCCGAACTGCTCTGCAAGTTCGAGATCTCCGTCTTCAATGACACGTAGTCCACGCACGTATACATCATCAAGATGCACTTCTGTCGAAAATGATAGCGACGCGAGGATCGCCATCTTACGGGCAGCGTCAATGCCGTCTACATCGGCAGATGGGTCCGCTTCTGCGTAGCCAAGAACTGTTGCTTCAGCAAGTGCGTCTTCATACGTTTTCTTTTCTTCCTTCATCTTCGTGAGGATGAAGTTCGTGGTCCCGTTCACAATACCTAACAGCGATGTTATTCGATCAGAAGCAAGCCCATCTTCAAGTGTACGAATTAGTGGAATCCCTCCACCCACACTCGCCTCGTAGAACAAATCACAACTGTTTTCATCGGCTAACGTGAGTAACTCTTTTCCATAGACTGCCATGACATCTTTGTTGGCTGTGACAACACCTTTTCCCGCTTTTAAAGAACGTTCTATAGCTGTTTTCGCGTCATCCGTTCCTCCAAACACTTCGACGATGAAATCGATTGTGTCGTCATTCAGCAAGTTGTCTAGTTGGTCCGTGAACGCCTCTTTCGGCAATTCTGTATCCCGTTCTTTAGTTTTATCTTTTATCAACACACGCTTAATGCGTACAGGTACGCCAAGCTTATGTTGCAAGTCATCCTGGTGGTTGTGCAAAATTTTAGCAACGCCGCTTCCTACAATCCCGAAACCTAATAAGCCAATTCCGATTTCTTTTCTCATTTGACGATTCCTCCCACTATATGTACACTACGAAACAACAAATGTTCTTTCCATAGAGACAGTATAAAGATAAAGTCTTCACAGAACAACCCTATCATGTTATTGTTATTCAATATATCACACAAGTCACAATTAATTAAAGATTGGATCTGGTTAAATGAAAGTTTGTAAATTTGGCGGAACGTCTGTTGCATCGGCTCAACAAATCAAAAAAGTAGCAAACATTATCCATTCCGATTCATCCCGAAAAATTATTGTCGTTTCCGCTCCAGGCAAACGTCACAGTGACGATACCAAAGTGACGGATCTGCTCATACTTCTTGCAGAAAAGGCCTTGATTGGGCAAGATGCAGAACCAGAACTTCGACAAGTCCTTGCTCGCTACGAAGAGATATCAAAAGAGCTGGGGCTCGATGGCTCGATGAATACTGTGATTGAAAAAGACTTACGTGAACGACTCTCTTTGGACAAGGAAGATCCAATTCTTTTCATGGATAGCCTAAAAGCATCAGGTGAAGACAACAACGCGAAACTCATTGCAGCGTACTTGCAGTCGATTGGTATGGAAGCGACCTACGTCTGTCCGAAAGAAGGCGGTCTGTTGGTCAATGAACGTCCACAACGGGTGCAGGCGCTTCCTGAGGGTGAGGAACTCCTTGCTGAATTACGGAATAGACCTGGCATTGTCGTGTTCCCAGGATTCTTTGGCTATACAAAAGACGGAACACTTCGCACATTCAATCGTGGCGGCTCAGACATCACAGGTTCCCTTCTCGCTGCAGCAACTAGGGCTGAACTGTATGAGAACTTTACCGATGTCGATTCGGTGTTTTCTGCCAATCCGAACGTGGTCGACAAACCGTGTGCAATCCATACGATGACGTACCGCGAAATGCGTGAGCTTTCATACGCAGGCTTCACAGTATTTCACGATGAAGCGTTGCGCCCTGCGTTCTTGCGGTCGATTCCGGTATGCATTAAAAATACGAATAATCCGCGTGCTCGTGGCACGATGATTGTGAAAGAGCGGGAGTGCGGTACGAACCCGGTCGTAGGAATCGCTGCGGATGACGGATTCTCAACACTATTCGTTGATAAATACTTAATGAACGTTGAAATTGGCTTCGGTCGACGATTACTTCAGATTTTGGAAGAAGAAGAAATTCCATTTGAGCACACGCCTTCAGGAATCGATAACATGTCCGTAATTATTCGGGATATGTTCTTGACGGAAGAAAAAGAAACACGAATTTTACACCGTGTGAAAGAAGAACTTGAAGCTGACGATGCGTACTTCCGACGCGATTACTCGATGGTGGTTCTTGTTGGGGAACGTATGCGGGATACGACCGGATTAACGGCACGTGCTGCTACAGCGATTGCGAAAACTGGTGCAAGCATTCAGATGATCAACCAAGGGTCTACTGAGGTCAGCCTCGTGTTCGGGGTTCATAAAAAAGATGAAACAGCTGTTCTTCGTTCACTGTATGAGGAGTTTTTCCAAACAGCCACTACACATGTGTAAGTGATAATGTAAAAAGAGCGAATTCGGATTAGTGTCTAACCCGAATTCGCTCTTTTTGCATTGGTGATCTGTTTTGGTCGAAGTGAACCTTTCTTCAGTAGGTTCTAATTTCATCTTTATAAAAGTCATTGAATCATTTGATCTTATAAAGTTTTTTCTATAGCGCTTGATAAATCAGCATATTAAGATGGATTACTCCTCTTCTATTCGACATTTGGTTGACGGAAAGCCGTGTTCTGTTGTTAGCCCGATTACTAAATTCTTTTCTTCAACCGGTTAATAATTGTCAATTACTCCTCCTAAGGAAGAAGCCTTAACAATAGGTTTCTTTATGATTTCTGCCAACTCATCTTTTGTACCGTAAATGACGATTCCTAAAATTTCTATGTCATCACTATTTATATTTCTCATCGTGTCATAGACCTTTCTATGTTCTTGAGACACACTCGTTTGCAATAGTTTTAAAAACTCCTTATATTCTTGGTCTAATTTAATCGTTGAAAAAACAGGTGAATTTGTAGAAAAACCTAACGCTTCGTACTCACTTATAAAAGTTGAGGACCAATCATTTTCTTTCGCCTCTTGCTGGAATGTTTCTAATTGGCTAGCACTATAGGTATTTACCCAAAACCAGGTCATTGCTGGAAGTTCATACAAAGGGAGTTCACTCTGTTTGTACGGCTTGTCAAAAGAGAGGGCAACTTCATAAATTCGATCTCCATCCATCTTATTAAGTAGGTCTTCATCATGTTTATATTTTTGATACGTAACGTTCGGATGGAAAAACATTAAATTACGCCAACCATTCTCCTTATACGTAATTTTCCAATCCTCTCCTGTAACCCCGATGCTGCCACCAGCTCCTCTTGAAATTGAGGTAGATGGTATCACACCATATTT
Source organism: Sporosarcina sp. BI001-red (assembly GCF_003384035.1). GTDB lineage: Bacteria > Bacillota > Bacilli > Bacillales_A > Planococcaceae > Sporosarcina. The sequence goes on from NZ_QQAK01000002.1 coordinate 50,919, forward strand.
GTATTGGTTTTGTTCGATCACGAGCGACTTCATTTTCATATCCTTAGAAACTTTATATTGGCTCTCTCCTCCTAATATTCCGCTCGTATCTACAGTTTCACTAATATAACCATTCGGAGTACTAAGTCGGACGTATGCATCCCGTTGCTTAAACGCCTTTTGACTAAAGTAGGAGTAGGTAACGAAGTTAACTATGTTGAGACTGACAAATACAATGACAGCAACGAAAACAATCGTTAAGATCGTCTTCCTTTTTCCTTTTTTTATCGCCTTTTCTATCTTTTTCTCGTCAAAAATGTTCTCTGTGAATTCATCCATTTAAAGTCCTCCACATCTCTTGAAATTCTTTTCTAGCCCGAAATAAATAAGTTCTAACCGTTTCTACTTTCATTCCTAATAATAGAGCAATGTCTTTGTAACTAAGCTCCAGCTCGTATTTCAAAACAAGCAGTTGCCTATAGACTTCCTTCATACGTTCTAATGTGCAAGTGATTTCCTGATTCATTTCTATATGCAATACACTAGACTCTGTGTCTTCGTCATTTGCAAAGTTATTCCAGAAATGAAGATCATCAATCGAAATCACATGTTCTTTTCCATTTTCTTCAATTTCTTTCTAAATTCATTCAAAGCAACAGTGAAAATATAGGAGAGGGCTTTGTCGGACGGAACTCCGCTACTATAAGCAATATATTTCATATAACTTTCTTGAACAATATCTTCTGCATCTTCATGGCTGCAACCGTTCTTCTTTAGATAAAAATAAATCATTTTTGCCTGTTCTTTATAGAGTTTCAACAAAAACTTTGAATCCATAGCTCCTCCTCTCTAACACCCTTCACTACTATAGAGTCTTTGACCTTAAGAAAGTTTACAACTAACAAAAAAATTTTTAAACATTTGAAAAATTATTTAGTGGTGTTAAATGATTTTTGAAAGAACTTTGTTAATCTATAGTGAAGAGTATTTTTCTTGTGAAGAAGTAAGGACGTGTTATGAAAGGTGAAGACGATTGAAGATTACATATTGATCCGCAAAATAAAGGCGGGTGATACAGAAGCGTGGGAAACTCTTGTTACGAAGTATTATGACCAAATCTTTTCGTTTTGCGTCCGGAGATGTTTAGGGGACCGAGTTTTGGCCACTGATTTAACGCAGGAAATCTTTCTGAAAGTGGTCGAAAACATGGAGAATTATAAGTTTAGCGGAAAGTTCTTCAACTATTTATTTACAATTGCCGTCAATGTATGCAACAACTACTACCATAAAAAGAAACTCACGCAGTTTGAGTTGGATGAAACCCTATTACATTCCGATTCAGAGATGGCAATCAATCAATTAATCAAGCAGGAAAATACAAATCAGCTGCAAATCGCATTAAATACACTTCCAGATATTCAAAAGGAGGCGCTGATCCTGAAATATTACCATGATTTAAAAGTGAAAGACATCGCTAAAATTATCGGTGTAGGGGTTGCCACGTCTCAATCCAGGATTAATCAGGGGTTGAAAAAGTTGAAAAAATCACTAGATAGAGAGGAGTTTATGAATGGATAACAACACGATCAAAAAAATAGCTCACGATGAAATCAAAGCGGACGACGTTCAGATGCAGCTAGTCATTGACTTAGGAAAGCAAAAAATCAATCAAAACCACCTTCTCCGCTACTCTCTGTTCAACCTTTTCTGTTCATCCTTACGGTTCACGAGAATACGCACTTGGCTCACCCAATTTTCACTGCTCCTCTTAACTGCTTTTTTCATCACAAAGATGATTAGCAAAGAGCCGTCTGTACTTATCATTCAATGTGTAACGATAGCAATTATTTTTTCAGCCTTTTTCTTTATAAATGAACTATTTCAAAGCTTTACGACAGGCATGTGGGAATTAGAACAGACGCTGAAGTATGATTTGCGCCAGCACACCATGACCAAACTGCTGATTTTCGGCGTAGCTGATTTATGTCTAATCCTCTGCCTTGCCCTTATCTGCCAAGGTGTCGTTTCGATTCCCTTCTGGCAGATCATTTTATATTTGTTGGTTCCGTTCAATATAACGTGCATCGTTCTATTTTCCTTGTTCACAATCTGGAGAAACAATCTAACTTCCTTCATTTTTTGGATTGGTTCAGGACTTATTGTCATGGGGACCGTTATTCTGATCAACGCATTTAACGTTTATGAATTGGGAGTGGCATATTGGGGAATCGCATTTACGTTATCCACCGTATTTTTAGGGGCGATCGTAATGGAGATGATGAAGACGAAGAAATGGGAGGCGTATTACTAATGGAACTAGAATTGAAGAATGTTACGAAAAGCTATGACGACATAATTGCACTGAATAACGTTTCATTTCGTTTAGTACCTGGTGTTTATGGTCTTCTCGGGTCAAATGGGTCAGGAAAGACGACTTTATTTCGTATTATAAGCGGGGTTCTCAAACAAACGACCGGCACAGTTACACACAATCGGGAGGACATCAGAGCCAATTCAGACGCGTTCCGTTCCGTATTGGGCTTTTTACCACAGGATTTCAGCTATTACCCTGATTTCACAGGCATGAAGTTCATGTTATATATTGCTGCGCTTAAGGGGATCAATAAAAACTTAGCAAAAAAAAGATGCCTGGAACTTTTAACATTAGTCGGCTTAGAGGACGTGAAAAATAAAAAAATAAAAAAATACTCTGGCGGCATGAAACAACGGCTAGGCATTGCGCAGGCAATGATCAATGATCCAGAAGTATTGATACTCGATGAACCGACCGTTGGCTTGGATCCAAAAGAGCGCGTACGATTCAGGAATTTAATTAGCTCCTTCTCTAAAAATAAAATCGTCATCCTTTCAACACATATTGTTTCAGATATTGAATATATTGCTGACGAAATTCTCGTCCTAAATAAAGGGATTCTCGAAAACAGAGGGCCTTCTTCCGTGTTGATCGAAACCATTCGCGGGTACGTATGGGAAACTGAAGTTGAAAACGATAAGCTTGATCAAATGTTGATGGATCACTTGATCAGCAACCAAAAACACGAGGGCAACAGGACAGTCCTACGAATTATTTCGATAGAAAAACCTGCCCCTAACGCGAAACAAGTGCACCCAACATTGGAAGACCTGTATTTATATTATTTTAGGGAGGAGGCGGGACGATGAAAACAATTGTGAAGTATGAAATGGAAAAAATACAGCAAAATAAAACATTTATTGGTGCGCTAGTCATTTCATTACTTGTGTTAGCTGGAATATTGTACATTGGCTTCTATCAGGCGCAACTTTATGGAATAGACCGTAATGGGGTTGAACATTATCACCAGGTCGTAGAGAAAAGCACCGGAGAGTTTAATGATCAAAAAGTAAAAGAAGTTCTAACCAATTACATAGATCACTATCAAAGCGACAACGTGGACAACAGGAGCTTTGACTTGTTTTCCTGGGAAATTGCAAATACATTTATCGCTAATGGAGAAGATGTCTATGACCAGATGAATAATGCAATGAAGCAAGGTGACAAATTAACCATCGATCAAATCAGCATTAAATCGATAAAGGAAATCGGCTTTGCTGAATTTCTAGAGCCCTTAAAAGTAGGTAGTTTTGTGACATGGAAGGACCTTTATAACGTCACAAGCCAGATATTTCTTCTCATAAGTATTCTGGTGATTTTAGTTTGCTGTCTCGTTTTCTCAAGCGATACGTCAAGAAATATGAATCCGTTACTATTGTCTACAAAGCTTGGCAGAAAGCAATTGACCATTGCCAAGATCATAGCGGCAACGTTCTTTTCAATTTTGGTATTCCTTTCTATCCATGCACTATCACTAGGAGCATTTTTTATATACAATGGCGGCTTCACGGGGTGGGACACAAGTATTCAAACAAACGTCTCAATGGAGCTGTTTAAGTTTCCAGTTGAACTCAATCAGTTACACGTATTTGGTTTAGCGGTTGCGCTTCAATTTATCGGCTTGCTGGCAATTGTTGCGCTGACACTATATGTCTCCTCTACTACACGTTCGCCGTTCAGTTCATTACTCATCGCATTAGGCCTATTCCTTTTGCCGAAAGCATTGACACAACTTATTAAAAGAGGGCCCATCTATCACCTGCTAAATCTGTTTCCAATCAATAATTATCCAGTTAAAGACTTTTTAACATTAATGAGCACGGAAAAAGAGTTTTTCTTCGATAATTTCATGCAAAATATGATACTCACCATGGTTGTTCTAGTCGCGATTACAATTATTTTTAACTTTGCTGTGTATCAGCGGATGAAACAGTATCAAGAGACATGATGTTTTTAGACGACCTGGAAATGAAGTTTCGTTTTGCTTATGATGAAATGGAAGAGACTTTAGTAATCGCTCAGGTTATTTGTTTGCCTTTGAAACAATTTATTATATCCACGCTGTAAAAAGGTAACAGTTTAGTTAACAACCAACACACCTCTCAATCTTCCTTATGATTGAGAGGTTTTACATAATTTTATATACATACTTTTTCGTTTATTGCGATATATTACAAATCATTTAAGTCCATTTTACGGCATAGCTCGGACTATAAGCATCCATTTTTTCTAATAACTCTTTTGGGTCTGAGGAGATAATTATCATTTCTCGATAATCTTTATTCATAAACCCCTGTTCAATTGTATGATCTAGCATGGCAATTAACGGATCAAAAAAGTTATTTATGTTTAGTAATCCACAAGGCTTTGCATGAACACCTAGCTGTGACCAAGTAAATACTTCAAACCACTCTTCTAGTGTGCCAGCACCCCCAGGTAAAGCGACAAATCCGTCCGCTAATTCTGCCATTTTTGATTTACGCTCGTGCATTGTATTAACTACATGCAGCTCCGTTAATTGATCATGAGCAATCTCTACAGCCTTTAGTCTTTGAGGAATCACTCCTATCACCTTACCCCCACTATTTAGGGTGGCATCAGCCAATGCGCCCATACATCCTACCTGGGCTCCACCATAAATCAAAGTTCTATCATTATTCGCTAATTCTTCTCCAAACTTTTCTGCATGCTCTATGTAAACACTATTTATCCCTTTACTTGACCCACAAAATACAGCAAGATTTTTAATTTCCATTTTGCCACCTCTTTGCTCTCTGTTTACCAAGTTATTGGTATCTATTAGTCAGTTTATGTTTATGCTCTAAGAAGATTTCTTCCAAATCGATATTATATTTATTTGCAATAACAACTACATTACCTACTACATCACCGAGTTCTTCTGTTAAATTCCTCTTACTTTCAGTCAATGAAATTGGATGCTCGTCTGGCCGATCTCGTCCGATTTCAAGAGCTCTTATTGCTCTAGCTACTTCTCCTGTCTCTTCTGACAAGAAACCAATACGTACGAATATATCTAAATCAGACCATCCCCTTGTCTTATAATATTCAGCAACCCACTTTTGAAATTCTTTCGCTTCCATTTAAGATTCGCCTCCCCTATCTACATATAGTCAAATCTTCTCAAATGTAACACAACATATGGTTTGATAGAAAGAAACGTTTAAACTTACCTTCAATTTAAATGGCAGATTGTTTATAAAAGGGAGCACTTTTCATTACGTTTACGCGCCAAACTCTAATAGATTAGAGTACTTTATCTACTAAAAACTTAGCATCCCTTCCAACGCCACAAACAAGACCAGAACCGCGACTATACTGCCATGGTAACCCTATATAATATAATCCATTAATTGGACTTACACCTCGATTATGTACAGGTCTACCTTTTTTATCTATTGCTCCTTCAATACGAATCATTTCATATGATGGAACGAAACCAGTTGCCCAGATAATATTGTTTACTTTCATCTTACTACCATCAGAGAAGGTCACTTGGTCTCCTTTGACTTCAGTTACCCTAGGTTTAATCTTCACTTTTTGTTCTTTGATGGCCCGCTTCAATTCCATTCCAAAGATGGGATCATTACTTTTTTGAAACTGTCGTCCTCTAACTGTATCTGTGCCCGCATATAAAAGTTGTGATTTCTCCAACCAATAAAAAATGCTTCTCCCTAGAAATCGTAAGGGTAAAAATTTGGGTTCATATGAGATAGCAAGGCTAACATCTTCTCTGTCGGTTGATAATTCTACCGAAATTTGTGCTCCTGAATTACCACCGCCCACAACTAACACAGAACCACTACGGAGGGTTTTCGGTTCAATATATAAAGAAGAATGAACATTTAATACTGCTTTGTCTTCAATCTTAATTACTTGTGGTATAAATGGCTTTTGAAAAGCTCCTGAAGCTACGATAACTTTCCTTGATTGAAACTTCTCATCATCCGTATATATGTTAAAATAGTCATTCCTTTTTTCAATTCCAGTAACCATAGTATTCATTCTGCATGGTAAATTGAAGTGTGCTACATACCGCTCTAGATAATCAGCCATTTCAATTTTTGTTAGATATGACTTCGGATCACCTTTCATTTTTAGACCCGGGAGAACTGAGTAAGACTTCGTTGTAAATAATACAAGTGATTTATACCGATTACGCCAAGAGTCTCCAATACGTTTTTGTGTATCTATAATTAGATGATTTTCAATTCCTTTTTGTTTTAATTGATAACTCATAGCAATACCAGCTTGACCTGCACCAATAATGATAACTTCAAACAGTTTTTTCGACACGTTTTTTCACGTCCATTCCTCCTATAGTTACTTTTTCAAGTATAAGTGGAAAAGGATATTCAAACTTGCATATATCTGCTATCTTTTGTGATCATGCTTGGCGACATCCCAAGCTTTTCTCGAACACACCGGGAGAAATGGGAAGAGCTGCTGAAACCAGCTTCAATAGCAGCATTAGTTAAGGTGTCTCCTTCAAATATGAGATGAAAGGCTTTTCTAATCTTTTCATGAATCAAATAGCTAGAAATGGAAATACCCACTTCCTCCTTAAATAGATGTGAGAGACGACTTTCAGAAAGGAATACCTGATGCGAGAGAGAAGGAACTGTAAGCTGATTCAAGGCGGTTTGTTTAATATGATTGATGACATTTTCACACCTGTTATCTAACGTATAATAATCCTTATAGGGTATATCGAGGACGCGCATTGTTTGTTTGATAAATACATGATATGTATCAGAGCATTCAATATTTATTAACAGATTCATGATGTTTTTAATTAACTTATAATCCAACTCATAGGTATTGCTGTCTCCTAAGAAACGTCTCTTAACCTCCAAACCGAAGTTGGACTCAGGGTTAATCAACATATAGTATTGCCAAAGGTCATTCCCATCCAACTCGTGTGGAACATTTGAGTCAATGATCAAACCTCGCACGGTTGTTTTAACGCCTTCTATCTCCACGTTGAAAACCCGATTTAAACCAATCGTGATTTGAATGTAATAGTGGCTATGTTTAGTTGCTTTAACTTTATCGGTGATAAATGATATATGATCTTCACCCTCAAAAACAATCAATCTGGCATTCCTATTCTTCATAAGAATCTTCAAAGTAAAGCAACTCCTCTTAAAATGGTTGCGAACTAATAAAATGTGCCCAAGCCACAAATCAATCTTGGTTTTCTATGTACAGAGCATTTAAAAGCAAAGGCTGAGTGTTTCATAGTCGCACACATTAATTGAACAATCATCTTTTACCCATTACTTAAAAACTCAATATTTGAATTTAAATCTTCTACCATTCTTGCTGGTTCGTCAGTCCTGAATACTACCGTTTTAACATATTTTTTTCGCCCATATGAACTTTTCATTAAGACCGGTTCTTTTAAAAATATTTCATATTGAGGTGAATCCATATTCAACATTGCAAAGTATGTATCTTTTGGTTTCTTTTCTCCAATTCCACCTTGTTCTTTAGCGGTCTTTATATCTTCAATATTACTAACTTCAAATTCAATACTACTTTGATAGCCAAAGCGAATAATGACCTTATCAGAAGTCATAATATGCGGTAAGGATCTTACGGAGTTATATAATCCTATAATATAAAGCAACGCATAGATATTAAATACCGTGAAAGTCCACGCAGCAAAACCACTCCACGACTGAATAAGAAAGTGGAAAGAAGCACCTTCCAGTATTATTAAGATTGAAAATATGATGGTCATTGTTTTAAGCTGTGAAGTTTTATGATAAGAATAGGCATCTTCATTTTTAATCACAGTTGGCTTTCTAAACCATCCTATAATGGAATAGTAGAATACACTCATTTCCGTTAAAATTGCCCCTAAAACAAAACCATTTCCTAGTTTAGGTTCAAGAGACATTCTAATGACATCTAGAAAATCATGATCCTCATCTTGCTTGTTTCTTCTATAGCTTTTAACACTTTTAAAAATACCATATATAACTACAATTAAAACGCTGATTTCTAAGACGAGTAAAAGCCAAACCATCATTTTACTAAAGAATCCTTTTTGCGAAGAAGGGATTATTAAATAAGACGCTCCCAAACATATAATAAAAGCAAGATATGCTAACAACTTCGGCATTGAACTTGGACGGATAAATAACCAGTAAATCATAAATAGAGGAAGAATTATTAGACTTAACGTTAATAAAATCACTGTCAAATTGCTAATTGCATCTAATCGTAAGATAAAATAGCTTCCTCCCATTAAACTGATAATGAATACAATTAAAATTGGAACAAGCAACTTTTTTATGACTAGTACCTCCATTTCTAAAATTTTAACGGTTCCAAAACAACACTTCTTTTCTTTGGTTATTCTGTTGAACTCAATTTTTATGCGATTACTTGAAGATGACCCATTAACGCAAGAGCATTTCTTATTTACTTTTATTAATGAATGTATTTGACATCCATTCATTAAACTTTTCCTTTTCTTCAAGCTGCGGATAATGAGCAGATTTCTCGAAGGTTATGAAATGCTTTTGCTTAGATGCAATCGTATCAAAATATTTTTTTGCTGCATCAGTTGAAGTCATATAATCGTATTTACCCATGATAAAATATAATGGTATATCAATTTTTGACACAATATTTGGTAATGGGTTTTCCAGTATATGATTCACCAACTTCTCTTGCGAGTAACCCATACCATAGTTATAACGAATGACATCTAACAAATTATATTCGTTGCTAAATAAGGCCCCCATAATATCACCATCGGGATTATCAATGCTTCTTGTAGAACCACCGTACTTCATCACATATTCTCTCGGGGTAACTCTAGCACCATTTTCAATCTGCTCAGTTAATCCTTGTAGATATGCAACGTCATCAGTATTTCCTGCTTTTTTAGCTTGTGTGATGCAGTATGTTAAACCTTCTTTCTCACTTACTATTGTATCGCTGATCTGCCCAATCCCAACGTACGCTTCATATTTTTCAGGGGATTTATTGGCAGCTTGCATGCCAATGTATGTGCCAGATGAATGACCCATTAGAATAACTTTGTCCTTTCCGAGGCGCTCTGATATATAATCAGTCAACGCCAACAGATCATTAACTAATAAATCAGTTGTTAAATTTGAGTAATCTTCAAAAAAGTGGAATGACTTCCCACTTGCTCTTTGATCGTAATTAACAACCGTGAAATTGGATTCCAATAAGTCTTGATATTGAACAGCGTACGGTGTTTCTGGGGAACCAGGACCTCCATGTACAACAATTATGATTGGATTGTTCTTGTTAGTTCCGCGTATCATAATCTCATGATCTGTGCCATTTATCTTCACTTGTTCTAATGTACTTATACTATTATCACCTTTTATATTTGATGTCCATGTGGGAAAAATGAGTGCTATTGCAACTACTACTACAAAAACTATTGCAACGTATTTCATTGTTTTCTTTTTATGTTTCATTATAATTTGTCCTTCCCTATTCACATTCAATTTAAGTGTATCAAACTTCCAGATAAAGTATTGTAAATCCTTCAAAATAGTCAATCTCTTTTATAGTTAACAAACCTATTCTTACAGCCACAACAGTCTCGTGTGCTTCATTCTCGATAACACACAATGCACCCATCATCAGTGATTACTCGGTAACCCAATGCTTGCCATTCCTTCATCCATAAAAAAACCGCTTAAAGGAGGCTCCCCCCTCTAAGCAGCTCTTATGTAATATCAGCTCTCCAACGAGCGCAACACCGCGCGCACTGGACTACCATCTGAACCTTCCAACGCAAGCGGGAGTGCAATCAGCTCATACACTCCAGGCGCCACTTTCGACAATACGGTGTTTTCCAAAATGTTCACGCCGTTATTGTAAAGCGAGTGATGCGCGTCCATCGTTTTGCTGTCGACTGAATCGACGGATGGGACATCCACGCCAATTAACCGAATTCCCCGCTCTTTCAAAAATGGACCGATGTCTGCTTTCAATACAGGATAGTCTTTTGGGAATGTATTCGGATCCGGATGTCCACCTGTCTTAAGCAGGAGTCGCTCCACACTTTTAAAGTCAAAACCTTCAAGTTCTGCACGACCGATTTGCGCATGCCCTGTGACATCCACTACCATTGCCGTTCCTATATACAAGGACAGATCGAGCTCATGCACACGCTTACCCTCATTGTCATAATGGAACGGTGCGTCGATGTGCGTCCCTGTATGGACACTCATCGTGACTTGACCGATATTGACGGAGCCTGTCTGTTCTTTCGTAAACGTTAGTTCATAATTGAACGGCGTATCCCCTGGCCATTCTGCAATCGAATTGCTGAGTGGCTGAGTGATGTCGATCCACTGTGTTAACTTCGTCATGTCCGTCATCCTTTCTAGTTACATCTCAAAGGTTATTTACAAATACAGCTACGATCGTTAGTGGTACGACTACAGTCATCAAGATGATCCATACTCGGAACAATCCCGGTGAGTCCTTTGTACTCAAATTAAATTCCTGTTTCACAAGTTCACGATCCATTTTGTGGATGATGAACCATGCAATCAGCAAGTTGCCTAGAGGCAGAAGTACATTACTGACAATATAGTCCGTACTGTCGAAAATACTTTTACCGTTCATCGTGAATGACTCCAGCAAACTGGACGACATAGCGGATGGTATTGCTGCCACGAATACGATGAGTCCCGTTAACCAAGCCACCGTCTTTCGAGTGCGTTTGCCGTTCGCTGTTAGTGCAGCAACAATGATTTCGTACAAACTGAATGAAGACGTCAATGTTGCAAATAAGAACAGCAGCAAGAACAATGCTAAAAATAACTCCCCAAATGGCATTTGCCCAAATACTTCCGGCAACACTATGAACAGCAACCCCGGTCCTTCGTCAGGTGATAGTCCAAATGCAAAGACTACCGGGAAAATCGCAAGTCCTGCGAGAAGTGATACAAAGATGTTCATGCCCACGACGGATCCTGCTGATGATCGTAAGCTGACGTCTTTTTTCAAATACGAGCTGTACGTCACCATACACGAAAATCCTACGGCTAACGAGAAGAACGACTGCCCAAGTGCATAGAGAATCGACTCACCCGTTATCTTAGAGAAGTCTGGGGCTAAGAAGAACTTCACACCTTCCATTGCACCGTCTAGCGACAAAGAACGTACCACAAGGATAATGAAAAAGACGAATAACAGTGGCATCATATATTTGTTGGCACGCTCAATACCATTTTGGATCCCCGACGCAATAACGATGACGTTAATAACCGTAAACAACAACAATCCAAGCAACGTAATCCATACAGAACCAATGACCGAGCCGAATAGCTCACCGTAGTTCGTTCCATCCCCGATTACCTGACCTGGGATCGCAAGTCCGCTATAGACGAGCACCCATCCGCCAACTACGCTGTAAAAGGAAAGCAGTAAGAAGCATCCTAAGACACCCAGTCGGCCGATCCACACCCATAGACTATCCGGTGCTAACTTTTTATACGCACTGATCGCTTCCTTGCCCGTGCCGCGTCCGATGATGAATTCAGAAAGCAGCATCGGTAAACCAATGATCAAGGTGAAGACGACGAATAATAGGAAAAATGCACCGCCCCCACTCATCCCCGTCACATAAGGAAATTTCCAGATCGCCCCAAGTCCAATCGCAGCCCCCGCAGATGATAATATAAATCCTAACTTAGAGGACCATTGTTCAGTTCGTCCCTTCTCCTCCATACAACTCCCCCTCTTTCATCACTCTATCGTTCTTACAATTTCGTACGTAAATCCCATAGTTCTGGGAAGAACCGGTGGTCGAGCACATGGCGTAAGTAGTTCACACCAGACGATCCACCTGTCCCTGTTTTAAAACCGATAATTCGCTCAACCGTTTTCATATGACGGAATCGCCACTGTTGGAGCCAATCCTCAACGTCCACAAGCTTCTCAGCAAGCTGATACAAATCCCAGTACTTATTTACATCGCGATAGACCGCTTCCCAAGCTGCTTCAACGGTTGGATCCCCTGCATACGTGACACTGAAGTCGCGGTCAAGCAATTCGGGATTAATGGCAAAACCGGCTTTTGATAATGCCCGAATTGCAACATCATAGATACTTGGTTGATTCAACGCGTCTTTCAGCATCGCATGCACTTCCGCGTCCTTCTCGTAAATCTTTAAAATGTGTGAAGACTTATAACCAAGTGCAAATTCAATTAGACGATACTGATAGGACTGGAATCCGGATGCTTTGCCGAGTGAATCGCGGAATTCCAAGTATTCCGCAGGCGTCATTGTCGAGAGTACGTCCCATGCTTGTATGATTTGAGATTGAATTTTCGTTACACGGGCTAGTTTTTTGAATGCCGACTGCATTTCACCCTTGTCGATTGCGTCAATAGCTGCCGTCAGTTCGTGCAACGTTAGCTTCATCCACAGTTCGCTCACTTGATGGATGATGATGAACAACATTTCGTCGTGATGGCCTGACAGTCTCTCTTGACTCGATAGAATCTGATCGAGATGCAAGTATTCTCCGTATGTCATATCCTTTTTAAAGTCGGTGTGAATGTCCTCTTGATCCAAGTTCAAATCTGAAATCCCTTTATTCATTACAAATCCCCCAGTTCCCTTTTACGCGACGACTTCTCGCTTATTTTCAAATTGCTTATATTGTTCTTCGTCCATAATACGCTTTAAAATGTTCACCGTCTCAAGCACCTCTTCAAACGTGTTATACAGTGCAACTGGTGCCAGACGGATTCCATTAGGCGTGCGGAAATCAGGAATAACACCATTTGCTTTCAGTGCTTTACAAATACGTGCCGCTTCTTGATGAACGATGAATACATGACCACCACGTTCCGCATCTACTTTTGGACTCGTTATCTTTAGTCCATACTCTTCAAGTTCCGTTTCGATTAACTCCTGCAAGTAACCCGTCAAAGCCAGTGATCGTTCACGAATTGCGTCCATTCCGACTTCGTTCATGAGTTCTAGTGAACCAATCAACGGTGCGGAACTGAGTAAGTTAGGTGTGCCCATCTGAAGTGCCCCAGCACCTTCTGCAGGCGTAAACGTATGCTCCATATCGAACTGGCGGTCTTTCGCTGAACCGAACCATCCTGCGAGTCCAGGTTGTGTACCGAAGTGCTTTTTGTTAACGTAAATGCCGCCCGTAGCCCCCGGACCTCCATTTAAGTGCTTATAATTGCACCAAAATGCGAAGTCAACATTCCAATCATCCAGTGCGTGTGGAATTGCTCCAATCGAATGACACAAATCGAAGCCAACTAAAATCCCTCTTGCATGAGCCGCTTCTGTTACCTTCTCCATATCGAGCACTTGTCCGCTACGATAGAGAACGCCGGACAAAATCACGACAGCAACTTCATCGGTCATGGCCTCTATAATGTCTTCAGTCCGCAGTGTTTGTCCATCAAGGCTCTTCACTTGAATGAGGTGCTCGGCAGGATCTAGTCCATGCAGCTTTAGCTGGCTTTTTATCGCGTAAATATCCGTCGGAAAATTCAATTCGTCGGCTAAAATTTTTGTTCGACCGGTTGATGGTTTGAAAAATGTGGCAAGCAGCTGATGAAGATTCGAGGTAGTCGAACCTGTTACAATCACTTCTTCCGCTTCTGCACCGATTAGCGGAGCAAGGGACGCACCTAATTCTTCGGATAAGTTAAACCAAGGACGCTCCCCTTGCATCCACCCGTCAATACCATAGGTTTTCCATGAATCTAGAATGGTGAGTAATGTGGTTTCTGCACGTTTTGATAATAATCCAAGAGAGTTGCCGTCAAAGTAAATGATTCCTTCTTGTACGTAAAACTCTTCACGACGGCTTGCGGCAGCATAGCCTTGCTCAAGCTCATTTGCATACGCTGTAGTTGCTTTTTCGTTTGCAGTCATAGGCTGTATCTCCTTCACAGTGGAATTTTCTATAGGGTTCACTATACGTGATTCGTTTTCAACGCGTCAATAACACTTGACCACGGATAGAAATACTCTATTCTTCCATTCGATAAAAAATGAAAAAAACCTTTCCTGACAGGTTTCGCTGCCGGAAAAGGTCTTTTGCGTTGTTAGCTACGAAGCGGTTCTGTTTGAGACAGAATGCCGCCAATCTTTTCGACGATCAGTTCCACTTCATGAGCGTTCGTGATTAGGTCGTAGTCATTGATGTCTAGGCGAAGCACCGGGCAAGCAGTGAATGAGTCAATCCACTTCTCATACCGTGCGTGCATTTCTTCCCAATACGTAATCGGTGTCTCCTGCTCCATCTCGCGTCCACGTTCATGAATGCGATCTATAATACTGTCAAGCGGTCCTTCTAAGTAGATGAGCAGATTGGGATGTGGGAAGTATGGCGTCATGACCATCGCGTCGAACAAGTTCGTATACGTCTCGTAATCGACAGGATCCATCGTGCCTTCTTCCATATGCATGCGGGCAAAGATTCCTGTGTCTTCATAAATCGAACGATCTTGGATGAATCCGCCGCCATATTCGAAGATGCGCTTCTGTTCTTTGAAACGTTCTGCTAGGAAGTAAATTTGTAAATGGAAACTCCATTTTTTGAAGTCTTCATAGAATTTATCCAAGTATGGGTTTTGGTCTACGTTTTCAAAAGATGTGCGGAAGTCAAGTGCTTCAGCAAGTGCTGTCGTCATCGTCGATTTTCCGACACCTACTGTTCCAGCGATTGTAATGACTGCATTTTGCGGAATTCCGTATTTTTCACGTAAGTTCACTTAAATAACCTCTTTCTGGATGACGGCATCGACTGCGTCAAGGATGTATTGCCGGTCACGTGCATTCGCAACGAAATCAAGTTCGTCTCCATTGAAACGTAAGACCGGAATTTCCGGATGCGTGCGTTCGAATCGATTGATGAATGTATCGTAGTCTTCGGATAGCTGACGCAAATAGTTCGGATCCATGCCTCTCTCGTAATCACGACCACGCATTGCAATTCGTTTCATGAGTGTGTATAGGCTTGCGTGCAAATAGACGATGACATTCGGGACAGGCATCCCTATTGTCAAGATGTTATAGATTTGCTCGTATTTTGCGTAGTCGCTTTCTGAGAGACTGCGTTGAGCAAAAATGAGGTTCTTAAATATATGATAGTCTGCGACGACGGGCTTGTCTTCGGCTAGATAGTGTTTTTGAATGTCGCCGAGCTGTTTGTATCGGTTACAAAGGAAGAACATTTCGGTTTGAAAGCTCCACTCTTCGATATCATCATAAAACTTATTGAGAAACGGATTTTCATCCACAATTTCCATGAGTAGATGGAACTGGCGGTTTTCCGAAATCGCTTTGGATAATGTGGATTTCCCAACCCCGATCGGTCCTTCTACTGCAATGAATGGAATGGTCATGACCAACGCTCCTGTCTTTCACTTAATGTCGTCCTTTTAGTTTATCATAGGAAGCACCCATTTGGTTGTGACATTTTTTCCACGTGGAACATTCTGATTTAAACCGTGATACACTGAGGGTAAGGAGCGATGAGTATGTATTCGAACGATCAAGATCAGTACTTTATGGGGTTGGCAATTGAAGAGGCAAGGAAAGCAGAAGCTCTTGGAGAAGTTCCGATCGGAGCTGTTATTGTTCATCATGGTAAAGTGATTGCGCGTGCGCACAATTTACGGGAGACGACGCAAAATGCGGTGACTCATGCGGAGCTATCGGTGATTCAAGATGCGTGTGAGGTCATTGGTAGCTGGCGACTTGAAAAAACCGTTCTTTACGTGACGCTTGAGCCCTGTCCGATGTGTGCGGGTGCTATTCTACAATCGAGAATCCCGACAGTTGTCTATGGTGCCCGAGACCCGAAAGCAGGGTGTGTCGATTCCCTCTATAGACTGTTGAACGACGACCGGTTCAATCATGAATGTGAAGTCCGCGAAAACGTTCTAGGTGAACAATGTGGTGCACTCCTCACGAACTTCTTTAGAGCATTGCGTGAAAAGAAGAAACGAGCGAAAAAAGAAGCGACACCGGAAGCAGAATGACTTCCGATGTCGCTTTTTATGTTCTCTCTTATTCAGTAGCTGTAATGTACTCTTTTCCACCCATATAAGGACGTAATACTTTCGGGATCAAAACAGAACCGTCTTGTTGCTGATTGTTTTCGAGCAACGCAGCAACCGTACGCCCAATTGCAAGGCCACTGCCGTTCAACGTGTGCACATACTCAGGCTTCCCTTTCGCTTCACGACGGAAACGGATGTTGGCACGACGCGCTTGGAAATCTTCAAAGTTTGAACATGAAGAAATTTCACGATACGCATTTTGTGCAGGGATCCATACTTCCAGGTCATACTTTTTCGCAGCCGTAAATCCAAGATCAGCTGTACACATCTTCAACTTGCGGTATGGAAGCTCAAGCAATTGCAATACTTTTTCCGCATGTCCTGTCAGCTTTTCCAACTCGTCATACGAATCCTCAGGCTTCACAAAACGGACGAGTTCCACTTTGTTGAACTGATGCTGGCGAATCAATCCGCGTGTATCGCGGCCCGCAGAACCTGCTTCAGAACGGAAGTTTGTGCTGTACGCTGCAAAGCCTTTAGGAAGCATGTCAGCATTCAGAATTTCATCCCGATAAAAGTTCGTTACTGGTACTTCAGAAGTTGGAATCATGAAGTAATCTTCTTTTTCAACGAGGAATGCATCCTCTTCAAACTTAGGTAATTGTCCGGTTCCCGTCAAGCTTGTACGATTCACAAGGTACGGAGGTAACATTTCCTCATAGCCATTCTCATCCTGATGCAGATCCATCATGAAATTGATAAGTGCACGCTCTAAACGTGCGCCCATGCCACGGTAAAATACGAAACGGCTGCCCGTTACTTTTGCTGCTCGTTCAAAATCAATGATTTTCAAGTCGGTCCCGATTTCCCAATGTGGCTTCGGTTCAAATGAAAACTCTGGTGTGTCTCCCCATTTGAGAACTTCCACATTATCATCTTCGCTATTACCAACAGGAACACTTTCGTGCGGAATGTTCGGAATGCGCATAAGGACATAATCTAATTGCTCTTCAATTTCATTCAATTCCGTGTCGTATGCTTTAATGTCTTCTCCAACTTTACGCATCTTTAATACAAGTTCGTCCGCGTCCTCTTTGTTACGCTTCATCTCTGCGACGTTCTGAGATACTTCGTTACGCTCCGCTTTTAGCACCTCAACTTTTGCTAACAATTCGCGGCGTCTGTCGTCGAGCGCTGGAAACTTGTCCAGCTCAGAGATATCCTCTCCACGCATCGCAAGCTTTTTCTTCACACCTTCAAAGTCTGTACGCAACACTTTTCTGTCTAACATTACGATTCCTCCTCAAATTGGTTGTCACGATTTCCGAAATTCGGACACAAAAAAAGCCCTCCATCCCCTATCAATAGGGACGAGAACTACCCGCGGTACCACCCAGCTTAATCAGCACAATGCCGATTCACTCCAGGAAGATAACGGCTCCGGTGCCGGCACAAACCTACTTCTGTTCAGTTTGGCTGCTCAAGGACGGATTCACAGTTGTTTTCACCGACTCGCACCACCCGTCGGCTCTCTTTAGAAAAACTAGCTGTTACTACTTCCTTTCATCGTCTTACGTATGAAATTACTTTTAACTTTACTATACGCCGAATCGTTTGGCAAGCAAAGGGGTGATTTTAAAAATGGAAGCCATTTCTACATTTATCTTAGTGCGCTATACTTCAACTATGACCTTCACAATTTTTGTGGATTAGAAACTGATGGGGTCAGAATGGAGGAATCTGATGGAAGAGTGGTTAATTTTGTTGGATAAATCCCATGGAATTCCTCTATACGAACAGATTTATCGGCAGATGAAACTGGATATTACAGATCACCGGATTCCCGTCGGGAAAAAACTACCATCCAAAAGGAAGTTAAGTGAATTTCTTTCGGTGAGCCAAACTACCATTGAGCTTGCTTACGGTCAGCTGGTTTCAGAAGGATACATTACAGCAGTTGCTCGTAGCGGATACTACGTTCAAGACATCGAAGAACTCGCCTACACAGAGTCTGCAGAAATAAAGGAAGTGCTCACTCCTCTACGTCCTTCAGCAGCCATCGACTTCTCACCAGGGATGGTGGATCCTGAATTGTTTCCTTTTACAAAATGGAGAAAAGTTGCAAAGGATGTTATTGACGAACATGCGGCTCACTTATTACAGCTCGGTGATCCCCATGGCGACGTGGAATTACGCAATGAGATTGCCGCGTATTTGTATCATTCACGAGGCGTTATTTGTACGCCTGAACAAATCATCGTCGGGTCTGGGACCGAGCAACTCATTCCACTCATTATCCGTATTCTTGGTCAAGAAGCCGTGTATGCGGTGGAAGATCCAGGTTACCCACTGACACATCACGTATTTGACCATCACATGAGGCCAGCAATTCCTATTCCCGTTGATGTCGATGGTATGGACGTAGATGCTCTACAGCGTTCGATCGCAACAGTCGCATATGTTACGCCTTCTCATCAGTTTCCTACAGGCACTGTGCTCTCTGCACCACGTAGAGCTGCTTTGCTGAACTGGGCATCCTCCAATC
The DNA here is from genome assembly GCF_003384035.1 of Sporosarcina sp. BI001-red. Lineage (GTDB taxonomy): Bacteria > Bacillota > Bacilli > Bacillales_A > Planococcaceae > Sporosarcina. The sequence continues at coordinate 69,891 of NZ_QQAK01000002.1, forward strand.
CAGAACATATCATTATCGAAGACGATTACGATGGTGAATTCCGCTATGCAGGACGACCCATTCCTTCATTACAAGGAATGGACCGTGGAGAAAATGTTATCTACTTAAGTACGTTCTCTAAGTCGCTCATGCCATCACTGCGAATCGCTTACATGGCTCTTCCCAAAGCGCTACTAGAACGTTATAAAGGAGCCTTCATTCAATACGCTTCCACTGTCCCGAGACTTGATCAGCACATGCTTGCACGTTTCATGGCAGAAGGGCAATTTTCCCGACACCTGAATAGGATGCGCAAAGTGTACCGAAAAAAGCTTCAGACGCTCACAGAAGCCCTTACTTCTTATGAACCGGCAATTTCTTATTCTGGTGATGAAGCTGGAATGCACATCATTGTAACTGTTCATAAACAGCAAACCGAGTCTGCACTAGCTGACCAAGCTCTTCAAGCCGGCCTACGTGTCTACAGCTTGCAAGACTATCAGTCCGGACACGCAACAGGCTCACCATCCTTTTTGATTGGCTTTGGTGGATTGAGCGAACACCAAATAGAGGAAGGTATCGAAAAACTAATGAATGTCTGGAACATACAAAAAGCGGAACAGCGCTAGAGTCGCGTCTGTTCCGCTATTTTTAGTTGAACAATCCTTTTACAAAGCCTGTCCCACTATCCCAGAGACCCGAGAAGAAGTGACCGATGCCTCCCATTGCTAGAGAGAACCAGCCTGCCTTATCAACAGCCTCTTTTGTTACCACTTCTGATTGTGCAACTTTTCCATTGATAAACCCATAATCTTCAGAGCCATCTTTCTTCACAAGCTCTACGTGACCCACTACTGTTCCTTTTTTAATAGGTGCTTGAAGCGAGCCGTCTTTCACCTTTTTCTTGTCGATGACTAGCTTAGGTGTGTACTGTTTCTTTTCACTCGTTTTCACCATCATTTTAATTGGTTCTTTTACTTGAATGGCAACATCCTTCTCTTTCCCTTTCAGAACCTTTATAGTTTTTTCACCTTTGAATTGGTAGCCTTTAGGAACAAACTCCACTTCAGAGAACTGTGAGAAACCATAATCAAATAGTGAACGTGCCGCGTCAAATCGTGCTTTATAAGAACCTTCACCATTAGTATCAACTGCTTTCATCACAACTGCGATGACGCGCTTGCCGTCACGTACTGCAGTTCCTGTGAAGCAATGTCCTGCAAAGTCTGTAGTTCCTGTTTTTAAACCATCAACACCTTCATATGCAAATATGAAACCTGGCAACATAGAATTCCAGTTAATCATATCGATTGCATCAGAAGTGCCTTCACGGAACACCTTTTTAGGAATCTTTGTCGTTTCGAGTACTTCCGGGTAATCATTAACTAGCGAATACGCAAGCTTCGCAACTGACTTAGCTGGCATCACGTTTTCATCTTCCGGGCCTGCGCCTTCAGGATACATGCCTTGTAGATCTTTATTATTCAGCCCTGTTGAATTGATAAATTTGTAGTCTTTCAATCCAAGCTCTTTTGCTTTTTCGTTCATGAGCTTAACAAACTCTTTTTCTGTTCCACCAATTGTTTCAGCTATCGCAATCGTTGCAGCATTGGCTGAGTAGATTGCAAGTGCTTCATACAATTCTTTAATCGTATACGAACCATCCCGGCGTAGCGGAACGTTACTTAGCTTACGATTTTGAGACACCTTGTATGTATAGTCCGTTACTTTGTACTCCTGATCCCAAGTAATGGAACCTTCTTCGATTGCTTCAAACAGAAGGTACTCAACCATCATTTTTGACATGCTAGCAATTCCAAGTGGAGCATCTGCATTTTCTTCGTACAAAATCTTTCCACTATCCGCGTCAATTAGAATTCCTGCATCCACATGGAGGCCAAGCGCTGATTCTGCATGAGCGGGTGTTGCACCAAATACTGCTACGAGCAAGACTGCCGAGCATAGTACAGACAGCCATCTGTTCTTCATCTTCTTCACATTACTACCTCCGTCGTCGCGATTTACTCCCATAGTTTATCATACCTAAAGGAAGGGATGGATACAAAATAAAAAAAAGCACCTTTCCGCCCATATAAGACGAGAAGAAAGGTGCTGAAGTTCCTGACGAGCTTGTGTTAAGAAATTGTATAGTTTGGAGCTTCTTTCGTAATCTGAACTTGGTGAGGGTGGCTTTCACGAAGACCTGCACCCGTCATGCGGATGAATTGTGCTTCTTCACGTAATGTGTGCAAATCCTTTGTTCCGCAATACCCCATCCCTGAGCGAATACCACCAACTAACTGATGAGCTGTGTCCGCAAGAGACCCTTTATAAGGCATACGACCTTCTATTCCTTCGGGTACAAGTTTTTTTGCATCCTCTTGGAAATAACGATCTTTCGAACCGCGTTCCATTGAAGAAACAGAGCCCATACCACGGTACACTTTAAAGCGGCGACCTTGGAAAATTTCAGTATCTCCAGGGCTTTCAGTCGTTCCAGCAAGCAGACTGCCGAGCATGACAGCGTGTCCGCCCGCAGCAAGTGCTTTTACGATATCTCCAGAGAACTTAATGCCTCCATCAGCAATAATCGTCTTGCCTTGCTTACGCGCTTCTGCTGCACAGTCATAGACTGCTGTAATCTGTGGAACACCTACACCTGCAACGACACGGGTCGTGCATATAGATCCTGGACCGATACCAACCTTTACAACATCTGCCCCTGCTTCATACAATGCTTTTGCAGCGTCCGCAGTTGCAATGTTCCCTGCAATAATATCAAGTTCAGGATAGGCTTCACGAATCTTTTTCACCATCTCGATAACGCCTTTAGAGTGACCGTGTGCCGTATCAATAACAATGACATCCACTTCCGCCTCGACAAGCTTCTCAACGCGAACCATTGTATCTGATGTTACACCAACAGCTGCACCTACTAGAAGACGTCCATGATGATCCTTTGCGGCGTTCGGGAATTCAATCACCTTTTCAATATCTTTAATGGTAATTAAACCGCGCAACGTTCCGTCTTCATCAACAATGGGAAGCTTTTCGATTTTATGGTTCTGCAAAATCTTTTCAGCATCTTCAAGCGTAGTACCAACTGGTGCTGTAACGAGTTGTTCTTTCGTCATGACATCGTCAATCGTTAACGAGTAATCTTGGATAAAGCGAAGATCACGGTTCGTAATGATCCCGACTAACTTTCTATTATCTAGCGTGTCCACAATTGGAACACCGGAAATACGATATCTTCCCATTAAATGTTCCGCATCGAACACTTGATGTTCAGGGGTTAGGAAGAACGGATTTGTAATGACACCATTCTCAGAACGTTTTACTGTGACAACTTGCTCAGCTTGTTCTTCAATGCTCATGTTCTTATGAATGACACCAAGACCGCCTTGACGTGCCATAGCAATCGCCATTTTGGATTCAGTGACAGTGTCCATTCCCGCACTAATCAACGGAACGTTCAACTTAATCTTTTCTGTCAATTGAACAGACAACGATACGTCCTTCGGTAACACGTCAGATGCTCCTGGTATTAACAATACATCATCAAATGTTAGCCCTTCACGTGCAAATTTAGTTTCCCACATGCCTGATGCCCCCTTAATAGTTTCGGTTAAATATTAGATAATAGGTTATCAGCGGCGTAAGGGTGTGTCAAGGAAGCAAGAATAAGTAAAAGTATTAGCCCTTTTCTGTTATATCAATTTTTCAATCGCATCTTTCATTTTTAGTGGACCTGTTTGGGGAGCAAAGCGATCGACAACATTGCCTTGTCGGTCTACAAGGAACTTCGTGAAGTTCCATTTGATCCCTTCCGTAAGCATCCCTTTCTTTTGCGATGAAAGATATTGAAATAACGGCTCTGCACTATCGCCTTTTACATCCACTTTTGCAAACATCGGAAAAGACACACCGAAGTTCAACCTACAAAACTCCTCGGCCTCATTACTGCTATCAAATTCTTGATTGTTGAAGTTATCCGATGGGAACCCAAGCACGGTCAGTCCCTGATCCTTATACATCTCATAGACCTCTTGCAACTCGTCAAACTGCTTCACGAATCCACACTTACTTGCCGTGTTCACAATAAGTAACGGCTTTCCTTTGAACTCAGAGAGGGGTTGCTCGGTCCCATCAGCCTTCTGTACAGTAAACTCATAAACTGATTCCATTAATGCCATCTCCTCGTGGGTTAGTCCCTTAACCATAATGGAAACCAACCCCCAGCGCAAAAAAGAAGTCTTAGGTTCAAGGCAAAGAATAAGGTATGGCATTGAATTAGGATTATCGAACTTGAATCTCGGGTTGCCGCTCATAAGCTTCGGTTTGTGATCATAAATCCTGCATTCCGCTCATAACCTTTGGATTGTGATCATAAATCCCGTATTCCGCTCATAAGCTTTGGATTGTGATCATAAACCCAGTATTCCGCTCATAACCTTTGGATTGTGATCATAAATCCCGCATTCCGCTCATAAACTTCGGATTGTGATCATAAATTTCGAATTCTGATCATAAATTCTGATCTCTACTCATGACATCCAAGTATCTATCCATCCCCCATCTTTTCAACCCACCATCCACACTTAGTTTCTCCCAAAGTGACACCATCCAACCAGCCTTTTAGAACTGAGATACGAATTAAATCCAACAAACAAAAAAAGCGAGCCAAGGAATGAAATCCTCGACTCGCTTTTTAAATTGCCCGGCAACGTCCTACTCTCACAGGGGGAAGCCCCCTACTACCATCGGCGCTGAAGAACTTAACTTCCGTGTTCGGTATG
>NZ_QQAK01000003.1 GCF_003384035.1 Sporosarcina sp. BI001-red
AATTTTACTGGAGATAGTTTTAGAGTTACAAATGCGTTATCACGACAAAAATAATACCTAAATTGAAGGCTGGCAAGCTTGTGTACTTTTCATTGCAAACTTATGCACTTCTTCCTTGCAAAACACAGGACTTTGGTTTATAGTGTATACCCATATTTAAAATCAGGATAACTTGTCTTCCTGAAGTAATTGTACGGTCAGGAAGTGCTTTCGTTATGTTCGTTCATCTTAAACGTCTTCATATTATATAGTACTATCTTTACGTTTCTGATGTCATCAAGTTTCGTCGGACTCAAAATTGTTTCATTACGCACTTTTGCTTTTCAGGGTATTTATTTTCAGTGTATATAACGACTTAAAGAACATTGCAAAAACCATTGCAATGTTCTTTTCTTTTGTGTGTAGTGTATATAAAGCATATATACAATATTATAAATAGACGATCGCAAAGAGGGATAGCATGCAGATAATTTTATCGAATCAGTCGAAGGAACCGTTGTACGAACAGATCATGAACCAAGTCATCGCTGCCATTTTATCGGGGGAGATGGATGAAGGACGTGCGTTGCCGTCGATTCGTCAACTGGCGAAGGACTTGCATATTAGTGTGATTACGACGAAGCGGGCATATGAGGAGTTGGAGAAGGCAGGTTTTATTTATTCTATTGTTGGTAAAGGGTCGTTTGTGGCTGAGCAGAACATGGAGGTTATCCGGGAGAAGAAATTGAAAGCAATCGAGGAACAGCTCGGAAATGTAATCCGAAACAGTAAGGAAATTGGACTTTCTTATGATGAGTTGCAGGACATACTGAAGATTCTATATGAGGAGTGAATGGGTTGGAACCGATCATTGAGTTTACGAATGTATCCAAACAGTTGAAAGGCTTTGCGATTGAGAATATGAATTTGCGAGTGAATAAGGGGTTTGTCACAGGATTCATCGGCGCGAATGGTGCAGGGAAATCGACGACCATCAAGCTAATGATGAACTTGCTGAGACCGGACGCGGGAGAAGTGCGCATGTTTGGGCTCGATTACGCGACCCATGAAAAAGTGATTAAAGAGCGTATCGGCTTTGTGTATGATGGCAATGTATTTTACGAAGGGATGAATTTAAAGGACATTCAACGGATTGTCGGACCTGCTTACAAAAGATGGGATGATGCGTTGTTCCGCCGGTATGTTGAACAGTTCGAACTGCCGCTGAATAAGGCCATTAAGACATTCTCAAAAGGTATGCAAATGAAGGCTTCTCTGGCATTGGCGCTGTCCCATCGGGCAGAACTAATTATTATGGATGAACCGACAGCTGGACTAGACCCGATTTTCAGGAGAGAATTGCTTGATATGTTGCAAGAAATCATGCTGGATGGCGAGCGGACGATCTTCTTCTCTACGCATATTACAAGTGATCTGGACAGAATCGCGGATTATATCGCATTCATAAAAAACGGTGAGCTGATGTTCAACCAATCCATTCATGATGTAGAGGAAAATTACGGACTGGTGAAAGGGACAGTGGACTTGCTGGACCGGGATACGGAAAAGTTGTTCGTTCACGTGAACCGCACACAGGCTGGATTTGAAGCACTGACTTCAAACGTGAGGGAAGCGGGAATCGTTTTCGGCGAGTCGGCGTTGATAGAAAAGACTTCGCTTGAAGATATTATGTATTATTCAAAGAGGAGTGACGTTCATGTTTAACTTGATAAAACGGGAAGTCATTATTCAGAAAAAACAATTGCTGTTGTTTTTTCCTTTCATTATATTTTTCATCGTGATGGATTCGCATCCTGTCTTTATTTTTTTAGTGACGAGCCTGTTTATACCTTTTAACGCATTGGCTTTTGATGAAAAAACGAATGTCAATGTGCTGCTGAACTCTCTTCCATATACGCGTAAAGAAATCATTGCTTCCCGATATCTTGGTAGTTTAGTCTATATGGCAATTGCAATTGGTTTGACGGCTCTGGCTTTATTCGTTGCGGGCCAATCCTTCACGTTTTCACATGTTGCACTCGGAGCTGGACTGTTCCTGCTGTTTTCAGCGATGACTTTTCCGCTGTTTTACGTGCTCAAGCAGGGGTATATCTTTCCAATTGTCATGATCAGTTTTTTCCTGTTCGTAGGGGGAGGGCCGGCAGTGTTTGCACTGGTAAGTGATTCCCTTCAAGGCATCATCCAATTTGTGATGGGCTTATCCATGACGACCATTCTGTCTGGGTTCCTCGCGATCGCAGCGGTGCTCTACAGTTTGTCCTGGGTGGTATCTGCTACGGTTTATGAGCGAAAAGCTTTTTAATACGAGAGAAATATGAAAGCTATAAAACATGGAATTTGCTAGTAGGACAGCTCTATATTAATGAGCATTCATACACAATAAAAAAAAAAGAGGCTCCCTATTTGGACTAGATTGAATCTCTTATATTTCGGGAATAGAACTTAGCATGCATGAAACCCGCCTCTTTCATATAAGGCTGGTTTCTTCTATTCCAAAGGAGGACCAATTCATGAAACCACTCATAGGCATCACTTCAGACATAGACGAAAACGGAGAAACGTTCTTGAAAGCAGACTACAGCCGAGCGATTTTGCGTGCGGGAGGACTACCTGTTGTACTTCCAGCAGGGATTGAAGATATCGAAGAGATTTGCAGCCGAATCGATGGTTTGCTGTTGACAGGTGGGGAAGACGTAAATCCACTTCTTTTCGGAGAAGAACCAAAAAGAGAGCTTGGTAAGATTGCACCTGAACGCGATACGATGGAGATGGCACTTGCGAAGTGCGCGGTTGGCAAGGACATGCCAGTGCTCGGCATTTGTCGAGGGCATCAAATACTGAATGTTGCACTTGGAGGAACCATCTACCAACACATTTACTCAGATTTAGAGGGACCACTGTTACAACATAAGCAGCAGGCAGATCGGAATTATCCGACGCACACTGTCGAAGTGAAGGAGGGAAGTCGTTTGGCGGAATACGCTCCGACATCAAAAATTCTAGTGAACTCTCTTCATCACCAAGCCGTGAACGATGTCACTGAACCATTGAAAGTCATTGCTACTGCAAGAGATGGAATCATTGAAGCGTTAGAAAGTACGAAGCATCGTTTTGTAATGAGTGTGCAATGGCATCCAGAAGCACTTTCTAATCGGGGAGATGAAACATCATTGCGATTGTTTGAAGGTTTAGTAGAAGCAAGTAAGCAGCAATAATTAGCAACAAAGAGGGACTGCCCAGATACACTTGGGCAGTCCCTCTTTGTTATCTTTTATACTTTAAATCGATCAATCGCATGACTTAACTCTTCACTCAAGTTCGTCAACGTCTCCGCAGCATCCGTCACCGACTGGATTGCTCGAAGCTGTTCTTCAGTAGACGCACTCACTTCTTCACACGCAGCAGCGGTCTCTTGTGAAGTCGCTGCCATCGTCTGGATCGTCATGGCAACGTCATCTTTATGATTCGATACCTCTTGAATTTCTAAGGAAATCGCGTCAATTGATGCTTGCATGTCTTCCATTAATGCAGACAACTGACCAAACGTCGATTCGGTCTCTTGAACGACACTCCCTTGGTCACGGAACGTAGTAATTGTTTCTTCCATTTGCTCCGTTACGAGACGGGATTCTTCTTGTAGTTGTTGAACGGTCGTTTGAACTTCCTTGGTAGCCTGCGCAGACTGTTCTGCCAGCTTGCGTACTTCTTCCGCCACAACAGCGAATCCTTTACCATGTTCTCCTGCACGAGCCGCTTCGATACTCGCGTTCAATGCAAGTAAGTTCGTTTGGGATGAAATATCCGTAATCGTATCCATCACGCCACCAATTGCTTGTACTTTTTCACCAAGCGTCGCAATGGCTTCATTCATCGTCTGCAAATTAGCGCCTGAAGACTTAAATGTATCTTGCAATTGGATCATTTGAGTTTGTCCGTTTGCGTTCATACTTCCAGTGCGTTCAGCAATTTCTGTCATGGATACTGCACGTTCGGTGATTCCATTAATCTGTTGACCAAGTGCATCCGCTCGTTCTGTCACATTTTCTGCGTCTTGTGCAGATTTCGATGCACCTTCAGCGATTTCATTCACCGCGTGTGCCACTTCTGAACTGGAAGCACTTGTTTCTTCCGCCACTGCACTTAAACTTTCAGAGTTCGTCCGAACGTTTTCAGCGGATTGATTCACAACTGAAATGATGTCATGCATACTCGAAATCATCTCGTTGAAGTTATCGCTTAGCTGACCAATTTCGTCTTTTGACTTAATGTCTGAATGGGTCGTTAAATCGCCTTCAGCAACGGCGTCCATCGATTTACGAAGACTTCCGATTGGTTTTAGTAATTTGCCAATTATAAAGAACAACGCAATCGCCACAATTGCTAATGTAATCAATGATATTACTAAAATAGCTATTCTTAGTTGCTTTGCCATTCCCATTAGCTTGTCCGTTTCGTAAACTGTCCCAACTTTCCATCCGAAGTGAGGAAGTGTTGAAAAGATGCTGACGGATTCATTTCCTTTTTCATCTTTAAATTCGTAATCACCTTTTTCATACATGTACATATCTTTCACATATTGAAGATCCATCATGTTTTTCCCACTTTTAGTCGGATGAGAAATGGCAATACCTTCTTTGTCATACAAAACAGGATATCCCTTATAAGCAATGTCAATTGAATTCAATGCAGTGGTCATAGCGGATAATTGAATATCCACTCCTGTGACACCCGCAAGCTTATCATCTATCATGACTGCTTTTGACGCTGTGATGACGAACTTTCCAGTGGCTTCATCCATATACGGTTTTGACCACTGAACGTTGTCTGGATTATCGGAAGCAAGCTGATACCATTCGCGACTCGTCGGATCGAAACCGGTCAAATCGACAACTGGGTAGATTCCAGTATATTTTGAAGGCAGGGCGTAATAGACAGAAGAAGCATCCGGATACTTGTTGAGGAACTCTTCAAGCTTCTCGAGTAAAACCTTCTCGCTTACTTCTTTACCTTCAGGGCCAGTGAAGGTGGACAGTGTTTCGGTTGTCCCTAAAAAATCTAACCCTTTTCCATATTGACCGAGGAAATTCTCGACTGAAATAGCCATTTGATCGGATAGACCAGAACTTGAGTTGATGACATTTTCTAGAGAACGCTTTTTGACTTGGTCATTTAACATGTAAGCCATTAGAAGTATGCCGATTAAAAATAGAACGATTACTGCTGAAATTATTTTAGTCTTTAATGACTTTGTCATCTGAGATACCTCCTAAATTAGTTATTTATACTTACTTATACTTCGGCAGATTTTGTTGAAAGTTAAGAGAGAAATAGGTGGGAATGATTGTGAATTACTTTCTGATTCTATTCGAAAAAGTAAAAAAGGAGATCGCCTTTAAATGGCAATCTCCTCTATTTATACAATTCCTATTTCGTCATCAAACTTTAAATCGATCGATCGCATGACTCAACTCTTCACTCAAGTCCGTTAACGTCTCTGCAGCATCTGTCACCGATTGAATAGCGCGAAGCTGTTCCTCAGTTGATGCACTTACTTCTTCACACGCTGCAGCGGTTTCTTGCGAAGTTGCTGCCATCGTTTGAATGGTAGAGGCTACATCATCTTTATGGTGCGAGACAATCTCAATTTCAGATGAAATCGATTCAATGGATGCTTGCATATCTTCCATCAACGCCGATAACTCTGTAAATGTTGTTTCTGTTCCTTGAACGACAATGCCTTGCTCACGGAACGTAGTAATCGTTTCATCCATTTGCTCTGTGACGAGACGTGATTCTTCCTGCAATTGCTGGACCGTTATTTTCACATCTTCAGTGGCGCGTGCAGATTGCTCCGCTAGCTTCCGAACTTCTTCAGCAACTACTGCAAACCCTTTCCCATGCTCTCCAGCGCGAGCTGCTTCGATACTCGCATTTAGTGCCAACAAATTCGTTTGAGTTGAAATATCCGTAATCGTGTCCATCACACCGCCAATGGCTTTCACTTTCTCGCCAAGTGTCACAATCGCATCATTCATCGACTTCAAATTCATTCCAGACGAGTGGAACGTCTTTTGCAATTGTGCCATTTGAGTTTGTCCGCTCGAGTTCATATCCCCAGTGCGGATTGCAATTTCGTTCATGGAGACCGCGCGTTCTGTGATGCCGTTAATTTGCCGTCCTAGTTCTTCTGCTCGTTCAGAAACAGTTTCAGCATCTTCCGCTGATTTCGAAGCCCCTTCAGCAATTTCACCTACTGCATGAGCCACTTCAGAGCTTGAAGCACTCGTTTCTTCAGCGACCGCGCTCAAACTTTCAGAGTTCGTTCGTACGTTTTCTGCAGATGAATTCACAACAGAAATAATGCTGTGCATGTTGGAAATCATGTCATTGAAGTTAGTACTCAACTGACCAATTTCGTCTTTAGACTGGATATCGGATTGAACAGTTAAATCTCCGCCTGAAACTTCGTCCATCAACGTACGAAGACGAGCGATCGGTTTCAATAACTTCCCGATGATGAAATACAAACCAACACTGACAATAACTAAAATAATCAGCGAAACGGCAATAATGACTGCTCGTAGATCCTTCGCCATTCCCATTAAGTGGTCTAGTTCATAAACAGTGCCAACTTTCCAACCGAAATTAGGTATCGTAGCATACGTATTAACTTTTTCAACTCCTTTTTCGTCCTTGTAGGTCACCTCTCCAGTTTCTTTGGAATACATCGCTTTCACATAAGAAACGTCCATTAAGTTTTTTCCACTTTCTGTTGGATGAGAAATAGCTGTCCCTTCTTGGTCATACAAAACAGGGAATCCCTTATAGGGAATGTTCATGGACTCTAGTAAGTTGCTTACTGCTGTCAACTCTAGATCCACTGCAGTTACCCCTACGACCTTCCCATTCTGTTCAAGCGCAACCGATCCCGTAATCATGAAGGTGCCAGTAGTAGAATCAGGATATGGAGAAGACCATTGAACCACCCCGGGGGTTTCGACAGCATCCTGATACCAGTCTGTAGTTGTCGGGTCATACCCTGTCAGATCGTGTTCGGGAACCATCACCGTGTATTTATCAGGTAGTGCATAATAGAATGAAGACGCATCAGAATAGATGTCTAAGTTCTCCTGAAGCGCTTTTTCTAACTGTTGTACCGATACCGTTTTCCCTTCAGGGCCAGTAAAGTTCAGGAGTGTCTCAGAATGAGCAAGTGACGAAATACCTTTCGTATACTTATCTATGAATTGATCCACTGTACCAGCAGTTTGTTCAGCTAGGGTTTCACTTGAATTGACGACACGTTCCAATGAAAGCTTTTGAACTTTATCATTCAACATATAGAACATGAGAAGCATACCTACAGTAAATAATGCAATTACTGCAGCAATAATTTTAGTTTTAAGCGATTTAGTCATTTGAAATTTCCTCTCTAGATCATAAATATATACAATATACTTCGGCGCCATTCAGTGAAAGTTAAGAGGGTTTCTTTTGAATCGGGTAAACTTTAAATTTCGTCTGCCGATATAATACATATGAGAAGAAGTGAACTTAAGGAGGACGGAGAAATGGTCAGTCAAATAGGGGGAGGTCCCGACCGGCAAATTGCGGCGGGACCTGTGGATGGAACGACATCCGAAATTGTGACAAAAGTTGAAGCCATTCAAGACCAAGCACAGCAGCAAGCATCTAGAGAACGCGATTTACCTGTAAAACAAGCCAAAGAACTAACGGCGGGAATGAATAAGTTTCTAGAAAGCGTGGACACGCAGCTACGGTTTAAAATGCACGACGAATTGCACGAATACTATGTGACGATTGTGGACTCGAAAACCGACGAAGTCATACGGGAAATTCCATCAAAAAAGTTATTGGATATGCATGCAGAAATGAGAAAGTTCGTAGGATTGCTCATTGATCGTAAAATATAAGGAGTGATTGGATATGAGAATTGGTGGACTAGCCAGTGGAATGGATACCGAATCCATTGTTAATGATTTAATGAAAGCAGAGCGTATTCCGCTCGATAAACTGACTCAGAAGAAACAATACTTTGAATGGCAATTGAATGATTACCGTACCGCGAATCGTGATTTGAAGGATTATAGTACGAAACTGTTTGATAACTCGATTTTATCGAAGAATTTTAATGCGAAGAATGTGAAGGTTTCAGACCCGAGTGTTGTTGATATTCGATCGAAGGGAAATGCTGAGGATTTTTCAGGTACTCTCACAGTTGAGCAATTAGCCACTAATGCAACTATGCAGGGTACAAAGCTAGCAACAGGTACAACAGATGGGCAAAAGTTAAGTACTTTAGGTGTTACCGCTGATACAGTTACGATTAGTATAAAAGCGCCTGGGATGGCTAATGCGAAAGAATTAACTTTCAGTAAAGACGATAACATTTCTAAAGTAATGAAAGATATTACTTCTGCAACCGGAGTTAGAGCCTTTTTTGATGTGGATTCTGGTCAAATTGGTATCTCATCAAAGGAAAGTGGAAATGGTGCGATTACTATAAGTGATGTAAATGGAGGGAATTTAGCATCTACACTTGGTATATCAGGTTCATCTAGCGATCCAGGTAAAGGAACTAATGGAACTGATGCTAAATTTACTTATAACGGTCTAACTACAAGTAGATCTTCTAATACTTTTGAAATTGACGGTATGGAGATTACTCTCAAAGGAAAAAGTGTTGAACCTATTACATTCAATGCAACAACAGACACTGAAAAAGTATTCGACAACATCAAAGGTTTCGTAGACGATTACAACAAATTGATTGAAGATCTGAACAAGAAAATACGGGAACCAATATATCGTTCGTTCCAACCACTATCTGCTGAACAGAAAAAGGAACTCTCTGATAAAGAAGTAGAGCAGTGGGAAGAGAAAGCGATGAGTGGTACGCTACGAAATGATCCTGAATTGAAGAGTATGTTGACTAAATTACGTAATATCATGACCAACCCAATTGAGCTTGGTGATGGTACGAAAATCAGTCTAAGTGATATTGGGATAAAGACTTCTAATAACTATCTGGATAATGGTAAATTAGTAATTGATGAAAAGAAACTTAAAGAAGCAATCGCTCAAAATCCTCAAGGAATCGAGAAATTGTTTAACAATGATAGCAAAGACGGCGGCGGAACAGGTATCGCTCGCCAATTGCGTGCTGAAGTTGATTCAACACAAAAAAACATTCAAAAGAGCGCCGGTAAACTAGGTGATACAAACAAATCCTTTAGCTTAGGGCGTACGCTTGATAATATGAACAAACAAATCGAACGTTTTGAAACACGCCTGCAGATGTCTGAAACTCGTTACTGGAAACAGTTCAATGCCATGGAAAATGCAATTCAACGCGCGAATGCTCAATCAGCTAGTTTGATGAGTTCACTTGGCGGAGGAATGTAATTGAAACAAGCAATACAAAAGGAGAGTCATTTAAATGGTCATGCATAATCCGTACGCTACGTACCAAAATAACACTGTCACTACATCGACGCCTGGGGAACTGACATTAATGCTTTATAACGGATGTTTGAAGTTTATTCAACAAGCGAAAAGAGCTGTAGAAGTGAACAACATCGAAGACAAAAATGTTGCAGTGCAAAAAGCACAAGCGATTATTTCTGAACTGATGTTGACGTTAGATGTTTCTACATTCCCAGCTGCGAAAGATATGCTTGTGTTGTATGAATTTGCGAACAGCCGTCTGATTGATGGCAACATTAAGAATGACAGTGAGTTATTTGATGAAGCTGCGGGGATCATGACCGAGTTCAGGGATACGTGGAAGCAAGTCATTCAACTCAATCGCCAGAAGCAATATGGCAATGTGAGCGAGATATGATTCGGCCGGAGCTACTTCAATGGAAGCAAGTTACTGAACGACTTCTTGCGTTACCGATTACGACAGACGATGAACATCGTGAAAAAATGATTGTTGCCATTGAAGTTATTTTGGATGAGCGTGAACAATTGCAACTGAAAATCCAGCCACCTTTTTCTACTGAAGAAGAATTATATGGTCAGGAATTGGTTGCAATCGAGCCGAAAGTTGCGAAGAAGTTAGAAACGTACCTAACTTCTATCCGCAAAGATTTGTCTGCTTCACATACGAAAAAAGACGGCGTTCGTAGTTATGTCAATCCTTATAGCAAAGTTGCCCGCGACGGCACGTTTTATGATACGAAACAATAAGAAGAATCCGGCGAATGAACCTATTCGTCGGATTTTTTTGACTTCCTATGAATCCTTTTACCTATTATCGGATTAACTTGGTTCAGGTATGATGGTAGTGATAGATTGGTAAATAAATCAACTAGAGGTGTCCTTATGACAATTGAACAATTGAAATTGGCTGATTGGCTTCGGAAGAATCATATTTTGTATATCGGCTTTGCGTTAGGTGGAGGATTGGGACTGATTGCCCAACTGATTATGCGTTCGAATATGGCCACCATCTTGTCTGTTTTGATTCCCTTCATCATAGGGAGTGCTTTTTATGTTGCATTTCGTTTCACGGAAACCAAATGGTTGATGCAAAGTTTACCGTACATATTATTAGTATCCACTTTTGCTGTATCACTTGGAGTTATTTTATTGTCAGAAGCTAACTTAGGTTCTGTTGGTATTATCTTTTTCTTATTGGTATTTGGTGGTATACATGGCCGCTTACTTATTATGGGTGTCGCTTATGTACTTAGTTTAGCGGCGCTTGTCTTGAATAATTTGGTGTTTGTATCACCAGATTTAGTTAGTGGAAGCGGTGCGAATTTAATTTTACTGCACTTTCTGAGTGGTATGATTCTGATGCTTGTCGTACGTCAAAATGCGAAAAACTTCTCAGAGATTGAACGTTTTACTGAACAAACAGAAGCTCTGAGAAAAGAAGAAGCTGAACTTGCGAAACGTTTGGACATGACAGTCGAGAAAATCACAAGTAACTTAGGTAAACTTCGCGATTCTTCTGAGACTTCTTTAGGCGCTCAACGTGAAATGCTGACAGCTATTCAAGAAGTAAGTGGAGCTAGCCAACATCAGGCCGACTACATTTCGGATATTGCAGAACGCTCCGAGCAGACGCATGAATCGGTGGAGAAAATTTCCGGTGGCCTCACATTACTTGTCCAAAAAGCAAATGAAGCAGGAGGGCGTGCTGATGAAGGAAGTTCCCGGATTGCTGGATTGAAAAATGGGATTGATGCATTTGCTCATTTTTTCGAGGAGCTCAATCATACGTTTTTAGTTTTATCCGAAAAAATTGCTGAAACAAATGCGTTTGCAGGTTCCATTAAAGAGATTACAGACCAAACGAACCTACTTGCATTGAATGCTTCCATTGAAGCAGCAAGAGCGGGGGAGCACGGGAAAGGCTTCGCAGTCGTTGCAGATGAAATCCGGAAACTTGCGGGGATGACGGATTCAACGTTATCAAAAATCGACGCCAACCTTTCTGAAGTGAATACATTCAACCAACTGGCTGTATCCAAACTATCTACGGGTAAAGAACAGATTACGGAGCAGACGGAAGTTGCAGATTCATCCAATACAACGTTCACTGCATTGCATGGAGAAATGCGTGACTTGCAGAAAGAAATGCAATCATTCATCGAATCATTTAAAGAAATCACCACCAACACCGATACTGTCCGCGGACATACGATGGAATTTGCTTCAGTTATCGAAGAGAGTACCGCTACGATTGAAGAGTTGGATGCGACACTAACGCATCTAGTAGAAGAACAAAGTGAAATCGATCGCTATTTGCAAGAAACACATAATGAAGCAGTGAGCCTTCATGCGTAACAAACTCTACTCAGTTTAGTTTGTTATGTGGTTTTGTTAAATACATGAGAGTGAGTTTCGTATCATATTGTAACCGACGCAAACATTCCGAGGTTTCGTATTGTGTCAGTTCGGTAATAGTAGAAGATGGATCACTTAGTAACAACTCCGGGAAACTGAAGGACCCGACACTGGTAACTATTTGATATACTGAAGGGACTAGAGAAGTGGATGGAGCGTGAGAAAATGCACTATAAACGTGATGAAGCATTCAGATATTCCTTTAATGAACCAGTCCCAGCAGAATTCAGTATATATCTTAAAAACAGTGATCGTCCTGGAACCGGAACGGGTGACTCCAAGTTGCTGGATATTAGTCCAGGCGGAACTCGCATGGAAACATTTTTTGATATTCCAGTAAATCGAGATGAAGTGGCTCTTCGACTGCGGTTCAACATCTTTCAGAGACCAATTGAGACAGACGGAGTCATGGTCTGGAAGGAAAGGGTTGGAACTGGTTGGATGTATGGTATAGACTTCGACGAAAATGCATCAGTAGCTAAAGCTATCGTCGATGATCTGAAACTTCGCAGACAAGCTGAGCGGTAAACAGTTGGAAAAGTGTTTCAGCAATATCCGACAAAATTCTTTTTATTTTTCATAAAGAAAAGAAGGATTTTGTTCGGTCAATGGAGAAGATAGAGATAGGGTCAAATTAAAGGAGGAGTTTATATGTTAGACTTCAACATTCGTGGCGAAAACATCGAGGTTACTCCAGCAATTCGGGAGCACGTCGAAAAGAAAGTCAGTAAACTGGAAAGGTACTTCACTGAGTCTTTGAAAGCAACTGCTCATGTGAACTTGAAAGTATACAGCGATAAGCAAACTAAAGTTGAAATTACAATTCCGATGAAAAATTTGACACTCCGAGCAGAAGAACGTCATAACGATTTATACGCTGCCATCGATTTAATCGTCGATAAGCTTGAGCGTCAAATCCGTAAATATAAAACACGTGTCAACCGCAAGTTCCGTGAGCGCGAAGGCGTTGGTGCATTCTTGCAGGCAACAATGGAAAACGATTCAAAAGAACAAGAGTATGTTGAAGACGAGAACGAGTTCAACGTTGTCCGTACAAAGCAACTCGATTTGAAGCCGATGGATCAAGAAGAAGCCATCCTTCAAATGAACATGCTCGGACATGATTTCTTCATCTTCACAGATGGTGAGTCTGATGCAACAAACATCGTATACAAACGCCGGGATGGCAAGTACGGCTTGATCGAAACTGAAGCTAATTAATGTGTGGAAACCGCCCAGAACTTTGGGCGGTTTTTTTGTGGGGAATTTTTTGTTTGTCTGCAAGCGCTCCATACATGCCTGTAACCGCTCGATTACAATGGCTAAGCGCTCAATTGTGGCGGGTAACCGCTCTATTCGAATGGCTAAGAGCTCTATTCAGGATGGTAACCGCTCGATTACGACGCCTAAGCGCTCTATAATGTCACATATAGAATCTAGCAAAGGGGAGAGTGATCATGCAAGTGGTAAATCTGCTCAAGCTAGGCGGAAAGTGATCAACCAAATGGTAAATCCGCTCAAGCCGGGCCAAAAGTGATCAAGCAAGTGGTAAATCCGCTCAAGCGAGACGGAAAGTGATCAAGCAAGTGGTAAATCCGCTCAAGCAGGGCCGAAAGTGATCAAGCAACCCACACCCCACACGATCCCGCGGCAAAATCCCTTTTTCCATAGCATCCAAGCTCGCGACCAATTAATCGTTCCTCAATTGAAAACCAAGACTAATTGGTGTGCTCCGCTTCGCTGCGCATTTAGTGATGCGAATGGTGGAGGTAGGATTTGTTCTCAGCACGCTCGTTTTTAGCTCCTACCCTCGCAAAAACGTCAATTCCACAATCAAGTGAGGCCAAAAGTGATCAAGCAACCCACAACCCGCACGATCCCGCGACAAAATCCCTTTCCCAATAGCATCCAACCTCGCGACCAATTCATCTTTCCTCAATTGAAAACCAAGACTAATTGGTGTGCTCCGCTTCGCTGCGCATTTAGTGATGCGAATGGTGGAGGTAGGATTTGTTCTCAGCGCGCTCGTTTTCAGCTCCTACCCTCGCAAAACCGTCACTTCCACACTCTAGCCAGACCAAAAGTGATCAAGCAACCAGCAAATCCGCTCAAGCCGGGCCGAAAGTGATCAAGCAAGTGGTAAATCTGCTCAAGCGAGGCCAAAAGTGATCAAGCACTCAGCGAATCCGCTCAAGCCGGGCCAAAAGTGATCAAGCACCCAGCAAATCCGCTCAAGCCAGAACAAATCTCATCAAGCAACCACCCAAATCCGCTCAAACAATCCTCTCAACTCCCTCCATAATCCAAAAGTCGGAAATTTCGTTGCATTGCATTTGCGCCTGTCCATTCACAATGTTAAAATGAAGGGTGAACTTTGTGAGGATGTGACCAAATTATGCTAAGCGTATTGAATAAAATGTTTGATCCGAATAAACGTGATTTGAAACGACTAGACAAGATTGCTGATCAGACTGAAGCACTTGCTACCCAAATGGAACAGCTTTCTGATTCTGATTTGACTGCAAAAACAGCGGAATTCCAGAAACGCGTAAGCGAAGGGGAATCCCTAGACCAGATTCAACCGGAAGCATTTGCGGTTGTCCGTGAAGCGGCTCGCCGTGTGCTCGGATTGTACCCATTCCGTGTGCAAATCGTGGGAGCAGCAGCTCTCCATGAAGGTAACATTGCGGAGATGAAAACTGGTGAAGGTAAGACGCTGACGTCAACTTTAGCAGTATACTTAAATGCCCTCGACGGCAAAGGCACGCATGTCGTTACTGTCAACGAATACTTGGCTTCTCGTGACGCTGAGGAAATGGGACGGTTGTATGAGTTTCTTGGAATGACCGTTGGCTTGAATTTGAACAGTTTAGGTAAAGATGAAAAGCGTGATGCGTATCTTGCAGACGTAACGTATACGACGAACAACGAGCTCGGCTTTGACTACTTGCGCGACAACATGGTGTTGTACAGCGAGCACAAAGTACAGCGTCCGCTTCATTTTGCTGTCATTGACGAAGTTGACTCGATTTTAATTGACGAAGCTCGAACTCCGCTTATTATTTCGGGGCAAGCTGCGAAATCAGCAGAATTGTACCGATTGGCGAACCGTTTCGTGACAACGTTGAAAAAAGAAGATGACTTTGCGTATGATGAATCGACTAAAGGTGTAACGATGACGGAAGCTGGTATTGAGAAGGCGGAGCAAGCATTCAGTATCGATAACTTGTTTGACTTGCAGCACGTCACACTCAATCACACGATTAATCAGTCATTAAAAGCGCATGTAAGTATGCATGTTGACGTAGACTACGTCGTACAAGAAGGCGAAGTAGTTATCGTCGATTCGTTCACAGGTCGTCTAATGAAAGGACGTCGCTACAGCGATGGACTTCACCAAGCGATCGAGGCAAAAGAAGGACTTGAAGTCCAAAACGAATCGATGACGCTTGCGACAATTACATTCCAGAACTACTTCCGGATGTATGACAAGTTGTCTGGTATGACGGGTACTGCAAAGACGGAGGAAGAGGAATTCCGCAACATTTACAACATGAACGTTGTAGCGATTCCAACGAACCGTCCGATTACCCGTGATGACCGTCCAGATTTAATCTTCTCTTCAACTGAAGGAAAGTACAAAGCTGTTGCGGATGACATTAAAGAGCGACACAAAAATGGCCAGCCGGTTCTTGTCGGTACGGTTGCGATTGAAACGTCTGAGATCATTTCGAACTTCTTGAAGAAGTACGGGGTACCTCATAACGTGTTAAACGCGAAAAACCACGGTCGTGAAGCAGAAATTATTGAACAAGCAGGTCAGCCAGGTGCGGTTACAATCGCAACAAACATGGCTGGTCGTGGTACGGACATTAAACTTGGTGACGGCGTTCAAAATGTTGGTGGGCTTGCAGTTGTCGGTACCGAGCGTCATGAATCTCGTCGTATCGATAACCAGTTACGCGGACGTTCTGGTCGTCAAGGAGACGCGGGTATTACTCAGTTCTACTTGTCACTAGAAGATGAATTGATGCGCCGTTTCGGTTCAGAGCAAATGAAAGGCATGATGACGAAACTCGGTATGGATGATGAAACACCAATCCAATCGAAAATGGTCTCACGCTCAGTTGAATCTGCTCAGAAACGGGTTGAAGGGAATAACTTCGACTCCCGTAAACGATTGCTCCAATATGATGATGTGTTGCGTCAGCAGCGTGAAATCATTTATAAAGAACGGAATGACGTACTCGAATCAGACAACGTCCGTCCAGTTCTGGAAGCGATGATTGAACGTGTCATCGAAAATTCAGTAGCCATTCATACGACTGAGGAAAAACAAGAAGACTGGGCACTTAAAGCTCTTGTTGACTATTTAGGCGCGAACTTCTTATCTGAAGACCGGTTAACGGTTGCGGATTTAGAAGGGAAATCGGCACAAGAATTGACGGATTTCATCAAAGCAGAAATCATTAAACGCTATGATGAAAAAGAAGAGGAAATGTCCGAAGAGAAAATGCGTGAGTTTGAGAAGGTTGTACTACTTCGTGCAATTGATACGAAATGGATGGACCATATTGATGCGATGGAACAGCTCCGTCACGGGATCCACTTGCGTGCATATGGACAAAACGATCCACTTCGTGAATACCAAGCAGAAGGATTCGGCATGTTTGAAGAAATGGTCAATGCCATCGAGTCAGATGCTTCGAAATACGTCATGAAGGCGGAAATCCGCAACAACCTGGAGCGTGAAGAAGTTGCGAAAGGGCAAGCGGTGAATCCGAAAGAAGATGGCGAGAAAACGGTTAAGAAACCAATGCGTCGTTCCGTCAATATCGGTCGTAATGACCCATGTCCTTGTGGCAGCGGGAAAAAATATAAGAACTGCCATGGTCAAGAGTAATCTGGCTGTGAACCTGAATTTTTGGAGGAACCAATTATGATAGAATTATCAGATGTACGCAACGAGCTCGACAAAACAGCTAAGAAATTAGTGGACTTTAGGGGGTCTCTTTGACTTAGAAAACAAAGAGGCACGTATGCAGGAACTCGATGAAATGATGATGGACCCTACATTTTGGGATAACCAAGATGCAGCGCAAGTGGTCATTTCAGAATCGAACGCACTCAAAGACAGCGTCGGTGAGTTCCATGCGATGAGTGAAGAGCAAGAAAATCTTGAAATGACAGTCGAACTGTTGAAAGATGAGCCAGATGAGGAGCTCCAAACTGAACTAGCGAGCGAATTAAAGGCGTTCTTGAAACGTATGGAAGACTTTGATTTGCAAATGCTTCTAAGTGAAGAATATGACAGCAGTAGTGCTGTTCTAGAAATTCACTCTGGCGCTGGTGGTACAGAGTCTCAAGACTGGGCATCTATGATCTTACGGATGTACACACGCTGGGCAGAGCAGCACGGATATAAAGTGGAAACACTGGACTATCAAGCGGGCGACGAAGCTGGCGTTAAATCCGTAACACTTTCTATCAAAGGTCACAATGCGTATGGCTACTTGAAAGCTGAAAAAGGCGTTCACCGTCTTGTTCGGATTTCACCATTTGACTCATCAGGTCGTCGTCATACGTCATTCTCTTCTGTTGAAGTCATGCCTGAATTCTCAGGTGACGTGGACATCGATTTGAAGATGGAAGACGTTAAAATCGATACGTACCGCTCAAGTGGTGCAGGTGGACAGCACGTTAACACGACAGATTCAGCTGTCCGTATGACTCACCTTCCAACAGGTGCAATCGTTACGTGTCAAACAGAACGTTCACAGATTAAAAACCGTGAACGCGCTATCAACTTGTTGAAAGCGAAAATTTATCAGATCCGTGTGGAAGAAGAAGAAGCACGTCTTCTTGAAATCCGCGGAGACCAAAAAGAAATTGGTTGGGGAAGTCAGATTCGTTCTTACGTATTCCACCCGTATTCAATGGTTAAGGATCACCGTACAAACGAAGAAACTGGTAACGTTGGTGCGGTTATGGATGGAGAAATCGATCCATTCATCAATGCATTCTTACGTTCACGTATTTCGTAATAGCGTAATAAATTTAAAAGCGAATAGCGAGGCTGTTTTCGAAAATCACAAAAATGTGATTGAAGGCAGCCTCGCATTTTTCTGTAATTAGATGTAAATCGGTTCCTGTATACATAGAATAATTCTTTTTTGGAGGTGAAAACTTGTTCTTTAATAAGAAAGAAAAACCAATTCAAGTGCTCTATAATGTTGAACTCTTTACAAACAAATCCACGGATGACGACACGTTACAAGCGTGGACGGACCAGCTGATGGACGCCGCTGAGAATGTCGGGACAGCTGAATGGATCATTGCAGAAGAATACAACCCCCGGCAACTTGAAATTCTTAAGGAACGGTTTCCAACTGTAGATCAGCAGCAGCCCTTTTTTCAAATTAATGAAATTGATTACACGGCAATTCAAGAAGAAGTGGAAAAAATGGAAAGTACTCAGAAATGGCGCAAGTTTTTCAAATTAATTCCTTTAGGCGTTTATCTCGATATTGAAGACCGTATTGTTACAGATGCATCGAGAGCGCTCCTTTGTACGAATGATTTGGATGAAGCCGAACGTTTTTTAGTGGAACATGCGAAGATCGATAATTTAGGATGAATAAATATCAGCAAATTGGTCAGCCTAAAGAGGAACAGAGCTGAAAAGAGAGACAGTCTTTTCGGTCAATTAGATGGAGGGTGAAGGAGCGGTATTTAAGTAAGTGTTGAATACAAATTTGAGCTCGATTAAAACTAATTGTTCACCAAAACATGTTTGATTTTCGGGGAATAGGGAATTCTAAATAGAACAAGTTCGTCCCAAGTTGGGTATTCGACACGGTTTTGTAACACCATTTAAGCGGAAACGAACTTTTTTTGCTATACTAGGAAAGCAAGTAATTCATTTAATCGAAGGAGGAACTATTCATGAAATTGAAAAACAAATTCTTAGCAACAATCTTTGGCGCTGCACTTGTACTTGGTGCTTGTGGTGGCGGCGGAGATGACAAAGCTGGAGACAAAGATTCGGCTGCTGGCAACGTAGACGCGGACAAAGTATTCCAAGCGAACTGTGCATCTTGTCACGGTGGAAACTTGGAAGGCGGTGCCGGCCCAGCACTAGCTAATATTGGTGGAGAGCTTTCTGAAAGTGAAATCCACGACACGATCGAAAACGGTAAATCAGGTGGAATGCCTGGCGGTCTCATTAAAGGGGACGACCTCGACGCTGTTGCTAAATGGCTTTCTGAAAAGAAATAAGCTATTTCAACTTAGTTGAACGTATGACAAACATAAAAGACAGAAGCGAGCTTAGGCTGCTTCTGTTTTTTTGTTTGTGTTTTTACATAGGAAATGACGTATGCAATCTTCGACAATGAATCTATGCGTCTACCAAAAACTAGGGGGTAACATTACAAGATTGTTGAAACGCGATGAACATTTTAGAGGAAATGAAATATTCCTGTAATACTGTGTAGGTTTATATCTGTTATACTTAAAAAGCTGGAGAAAAGTTTTTAATCAGGTGGTTACAAAATGATAAAAATGAAAAACGTGTACAAAAAGTATCCCAACGGAGTCGTTGCCGCAAATGGTATAAATATCGACATTAAACGTGGAGAATTCGTTTACGTAGTGGGGCCGAGTGGCGCAGGTAAATCAACATTCATAAAAATGATGTATCGTGAGGAAACCCCAACAAGCGGACAGATTTTCATCGATGGAACAGACCTGGGTACTTTAAAAAACAAAGAAATCCCGTACTTGCGAAGACAAATAGGGGTCGTGTTCCAAGACTTCAAACTGCTTCCGAGGTTGAATGTTTATGAGAATGTGGCATTTGCACTTGAAGTGATTGAAGAAACACCTACGGAAATCCGTAAAAAAGTGACGGATGTTTTAGCGCTGGTCGGATTATCCCAAAAAGCGAGAATGTTTCCTAACGAGTTATCAGGCGGAGAACAGCAACGAGTTTCAATTGCTCGTTCGATTGTCAATGAGCCTAAAATGGTAATTGCAGACGAACCGACAGGAAACCTGGATCCGGATACGTCGTTAGGCATCATGAACATCTTCGAAAAAATCAACAACCGTGGGACGACCATTATCATGGCGACACACAACAAAGATATTGTGAATAGTATCCGTCATCGCGTTTTGTTAGTAGAAGGCGGGATGATCACACGAGATGAATATGAAGGGGTTTACAGTTATGAAGGGTAGAACGCTAAGCCGTCACTTCCGGGAGAGTTTTAAGAGTCTCGGACGAAATGGCTGGATGACGTTCGCCTCCATCAGCGCCGTTGCTGTTACTCTCCTACTTGTGGGTAGTTTCATTGTTATGATGATGAATTTGAACAAGATGGCAGATAACATCGAAAACGACGTGGAAATTAAAGTGGTTGCGGACGCTGCAGCAAGTAATGCGGCCGTAAAAGAGTTGCAAGAGAAAGTTGAAAAGATTGACGGAGTCGCAAGTGTCGAATTTGCTTCGAGAGAAGATGAGTTGGACAAGGTTATCAAGTCGTACGGTAAAGAACTCTCACTCTACAAACAAAGTAATCCATTAGGAGATGCCCTTTATGTAAAGGCGGTAGATCCACATAATACGGCTGCAATTGCAAAAAAGATCGATACATACGAGTACACAGATGAAGTTGTCTACGGAGCAGGAAAAGTCGAGAAATTGTTCAACGTCGTTAAAATTAGCCGGAATGTCGGATTGATATTAATACTAGCGTTGCTGTTTACTGCGATGTTCCTCATCTCCAATACAATTCGTTTGACGATCATTGCACGTGGTCGAGAGATTGAAATTATGAAACTTGTGGGAGCGACCAATAATTTTGTACGTATTCCATTTATTTTAGAAGGCATTTGGCTCGGAATCTTCGGATCGATTCTTCCAATGGCCGGAGTTGCCATTGCCTATCAACAAATCCATGCTTACTGGCAACCTAAATTGGTTAATGAAATGTTCCAATTGTTAGATCCGGTTCCATTCATCATTCAGGTGGACGGTCTTCTGTTGTTCATGGGTGTGTTCATTGGTGTGTGGGGCAGTTTGATGTCCGTACGCAAATTCTTGAAAGTCTAACTAGCCGATTCGTAGTATTGAAAGGGGAACTGGGACTGTGAGAAAGAATAAGGGATTGCTATTATCATCCTTGGGGGTGTTGTTACTTTCAACAACATTATCTGGAACAGTAGCATCAGCAAGTTCGTTGAAAGATATGCAAAATGAGCAAAAGGTACTACAACAAAAGCAAAATGAGTTGAACAAGGGCATTCAAAACAAATCCAACGAGATTAATAAAAAGCAAACTAAGAAACAATCCATTATGGAACAAATTACAAAGTTGAATGGTGAAATCGATACGAATAACGAAAAGATTCGTGACGTTAAGGAAAAGATTAGCCAAACAACTACTGAAATCACAGAACTTCATGCTTCTATTAAAACATTAGAAAAGCGGATTAAAGAACGTGATGAAGTATTAAGAGAACGTGTTCGTACGATGCAGGTGAAGGGCGGAGACGTCAGCTACCTGGACGTACTTCTTGGAGCGAACAGCTTTTCGGATTTCATTGACCGATTCTCAGCAGTTTCTACATTGATGGATGCTGACCGTAAAATCATGCAACAGCAAGAAGATGATATGAACCAGCTTGAAGAAGAAAAACAAATGGTAGAGACTAAACTTGCTCAGCAAGAAGAGCGTAAAAACAAATTGACTGACCTTAAGAAAAAGTTTGAAGCGCAAAAAGTTGAGAAGGACAAGCTGGTCGATCAACTAGAAGCTGAACAAGCTAAACTTTCTACTGAAAAAGAAGGCTTGGAAAGCGAATCCCATGAAACTCATGAACTTTCTGCAGACCTTGTGAACAAGATTAGTGCTGAACAAGATCGTTTGGCAGAAGTTGCACGTCAAGCAGAATTGCAACGTAAACGCGAAGCCGAGGCGGCAGCGAAAGCAGCAGCTGCACGAAGAGCTCAGCAGGCAGCTAATAAAGCATCAAGTTCATCTAGCAGCCATACGTATACACCACCAGAAACAACTGCACCTCCTGTTTCCAGTGGCTCATGGACTCGTCCAGCAAGTGGTCCACTCACATCATCATTTGGTTGGAGAATGCACCCGATCTTCCATACACAGAAGCAACACCGTGGACAAGATATCGGGGTTCCAATTGGTACAACAGTCGTTTCTGCGGCTGAAGGTGTCGTGTCCCATGCAGGACCAATGGGCGGATTCGGTAACGCGATTATGGTTACACACTCCATCGACGGAAAAATCTTTACATCTGTTTACGCACACTTGTCTAGTATCGGAGTGAGCACAGGACAGCACGTTGGTAAAGGTCAATTCATTGGGAAATCAGGAAGTACAGGAAATTCAACAGGGCCCCATTTGCACTTTGAAATTCATGTAGGTAACTTCTCTGCATCCGGTCCAAGTGCCGTGAACCCGTTACGTTATGTATCCTTTTAAGTAACACCTTTATAAGTTCTATTTCCGGTTTTCACCTGTCACAAACATCTTAGGTTCAGGGAACACGGACTAAACGGAAAGGCTCGCATATATGCGAGCCTTTTTCTTTAGGTAATATAAGAGGACTTTGTGGTTTTGATGAGCAATTTACGATACCATGAGAGGTATACTGGACTAAAGGAGAACCCCATGCCTGTCACTGACTATTTTCTACTATGGAAGGTTACTGTGCCTTCTTCTTGGATCGCAGCTGTCATTGGATTTATCCTCGCATGGCTCGCTGTTAGAACGAAACTTGGTAAATCAGCTGCGGATTTATTTGTGGATGCACTTTTTACCACTATTATTATATGGAAGCTGTCCGTAATTGTAACGGACTTTGAAACGGTACGCCGTGCACCCATGGCCATCCTCTATTTCAACGGAGGTATGTTTGGATTCCTTTTAGGAATTCTTATTGCTGCTTTGTTCTTTCTTTTTTCTCGCAAGCTCAATTCGCCAACTGTTAGCCAAGCACTTTTGTTAGGGATTATCAGTGCACAAGCGGTCTATCAGGTGATGATGGCTCTACTGAATGAGGGAACGCTTATAACAAGAGTAATCACAATCGTTATGTTCGCAGTGATCGCTATTCTTGCCTTTATTCATACGGAAAATGAACGTGTACCCGTTGTTTATGCTACAGGGTTGTTTGTAGCAGTCCACGCATTCATTGCTGCCCTACAGCCTGCTGGATTTATGGGCATTCCTTTTTCTGCGACGGTTATCTCGAGCATGTTAGTAGTAATAATTTCTTGGCGTTTCACACAAGGTAAGGAAACAGATGGAGGGATACGATGAATAAAAAGTGGATTGGGTACGCAATCGCAATTCTTTTGATTGGTACAATGATTGTCATGATGGTGAAGTCGAATTTGGATAAACCCGAAGTCATCGATACGGCTAATACGGAAGCGATGTCCAAAAAAACTGCTGGATCAGGACTAGAACAAGGCGACACACCGCCAGACCTTGAACTTGAGACGTTGACAGGCGATAAAGTTCGTCTTTCAGATCTAAAAGGAAAAAAAGTTATTTTGAACTTCTGGGCCACTTGGTGCCCGCCATGTAAAGCAGAAATGCCACACATGGAAAACTTCTATAAGAAATTAAAACCTGAAGACAATGTAGAACTCGTTTCCGTCAACTTAACCACTGCCGAAAATCGCGGACAAAAGGCAGTCGAAGAATTCGCAGATGCGTACGAGTTAACATTCCCAATCTTGCTCGATACGGAAGATCTCGGCATGACGGACTACAAAGTATTCTCGATTCCAACGACATACATCCTGAGGACTGATGGCACCATCGATAACCAAATCGTTGGCCCTATGGACGAAAAAATGATGGAACAGCTAGTGAAGGACGTTGAGTAAAGGATTTTGAACTAAATGTTTTTCTTTTATCTCTTTTATTCAATGAAAATAATAATTCCAACCGTTCTCGTTGATTGAAGCGTTAGACGGCGACTCCTAGGGGATCAGCGAAGATTGAAGACCCTGGACAGAGCGAAGCAAAGGAAGCGGCTGAAATCGAGCCCCCTGGAACGCGTCCGTCTGAAGCGCAAATCAACACAGTTTACACTATTTTTAATTCCCGGCCCATGCTTGTCGTAACCATCTACCCTCTTTCATATAGTGGAAAGAGGAGGGGATGGTGACGATGCGTAGGAGCCGGGTTTTTGCGTTCGGTATTTTAGCCGCAGTTGCGGTTTGTCTTGTATTGGTGTTGGATGGCTGTGGGAAAGGTGAGGAAAAGGTTCACACCTCGAGTGGAAAGTTTGGCGTCATTGACGAAGCATACGACGTCATTACGGGGAATGCGGTGTATAAACTTAAAGATGATGAGTTGATCGAAGGGGCATTGCGAGGAATGGCAGACGTGATCGGGGATCCGTATTCGACCTACTTGACGAAAGAAGAGGCTGCGTCCCATAAAGAATCGCTTGCAGGAGAACGGGTGGGTATTGGTGCTGAAATCACTCGGACGAATGGTAAGTTTGTAATTGTTTCACCTGTAAAAGGCTCGCCTTCTGAAAAAGCTGGATTGCTTCCTTATGACGAACTTGTTCAAATTGATGGGGAGCGAGTGGACGGATTAACACTGAAAGAAGTCATTAAACAGATCCGAGGTAAGCAAGGGACATCCGTGAAACTCGTGGTCTATCGTCCGGAATCCGGTAAGCACGTGGAAATGTCGATTGAACGAGATGTCATTCCAGTCCACACAGTGACATCGGAAATATTGGAAGAACGAGGAAAGAAAATTGGTTACATAGGGTTGACGATGTTCGGGGAGGACAGTGCGAAAGAGTGGCAGGCGGCGACAGAGTTACTCGTCAAGGAAGGTGCGGAAGCATTGCTTATTGATGTCCGTGGGAATCCTGGAGGATATTTACACGCCGTCGGTAATATCGCAGGGAGTATGCTTCCTGAAGATACGGTATTTGCCTATATGGAAGACGTAAAAGGGCAATTGACTCCCCTTGTGACAGAAGCGTCAAAAGAGATAACGTACAATCCGAAATTGCAGGCTCTTCCGGTTGTCTTGCTACAAGACAAAGGTAGTGCTTCTGCGAGTGAAGTATTGAGTGGTGCGCTTCAGGATCTAGGTCGTGGGTTCATTGTCGGGACGACGAGTTTTGGTAAAGGAACCGTGCAGGAGACGATGAAACTCTCAAATGGCGGAGAAGTGAAACTGTCGACTCATAAGTGGTTGACGCCGAAAGAACGATGGATTCATACGGAAGGAATCACAACGGATCTCGAAGTGAAGCAAAATAGCCTGTTCTCGGAGCATTTCAGAGTCATTGCAGAGGTTTATAAAGAACAGCAGTATCACGATGATGTGGCGTATGCACAGCGATTGTTGAAATCGCTTGGATATGATCCAGGGAGAGTAGACGGTTTCTTTGATGAGGGAACGGGCGAAGCTCTTGCTAAATTCATGGATCATGAAAAGGTAGATTCGTCGGGAGATATGGACAGCAAGTTCTTCCAGACGTTGAAGGATAGTTCAGAGGCCTATCGGAACGATCGGGCGAACGACGAACAGCTGTCGATGGCGATCGGATATTTACACCATAAGTTGTCCGGTAAGTGATCGATTTGCCCTACACGTAAATAACAGTCTGTCGCGACTATCCATTCCATTCCAATCTTTGTTACAATAGAAGAAAAGCAGGATTGGATTGGAGTGTGATAGAACGTGTCTGAGAATTGGTGGTTTGACGTCTTACGTGCAGCAGCAGTCTTTTTCCTAAATCCACTATTCTGGCTAATTCTCCTCGTTGCGGTTGCGCTCGGATATATGAGGGTGAAGCGGGAGCGGAAAGACTTCAACATTCGTAAGTTGCCGGGACTCACGGAATTGAGACGGCTCCTTGCAGATTCATGGGTGCATGCACTCATTTTGTCCGTCCTGCTAAGTGGGATCGGATTAGTGACAGATGCAGGATGGATTGTGCTGTTTTCCATCGTCATGGTTATTGTTCTGATCAGTTTTTATTACCAATGGGGGTCACCAATTTACACAACGGCAATCGCATTTTTCGGATTGGTGGTGTGGCAGAAATTTGGTGGATCGTTTTCGTACCACGGATGGTCGCTGCAAGACGTGGATTTACTAGACCAATTGGCGATAACGATTCCGATTATCGCAGGTCTTTTACTAATTGCAGAAGGACAGCTTATCCGGAAATCCACAGTGAACTATGCATCGCCCCATTTGGAAAAGACGAACAGAGGACTACGTGCTGCCGTCTTCAAAGTAAAAAAGATTTGGTTGTTGCCGGTTATTTTGCTAGTGCCGGGTGATATGATTTCAGCATATGTGCCGTATTGGCCACAGTTTACGCTAGGTGCAGAAACATTTAGCTTTGTTCCAGTGCCGGTGTTGATTGGCTTTAGCCAGATTGCACGCAAACGTTTTCCAGATGAACTCTTTCCGAAGCTTGGGGTGTCGGTAATCTGGAGCGGAATCGCTGTGACGATACTTGGATTAGGTGCACTCTTCGAGCCATTGATTGGCTGGGGAGCATTGGTAATCGGTGTCGTGATTCGCACAGTATTGACGATTGCAGTAGCCGTGCAAGAACGTAACGGTGGTTACGCAGCATCGCCGAGTGCGAGAGGTGTAGTCATTGCAGGGGTTCTTCCTGGTTCGCCTGCTGAGAAGCTCGGATTGAAGCCAGGTGAAGTCATACGTGCGGTGAACGGCATGCAAGTCGCGAACGATAAAGAGTTATATGATGCGATCCAAGTGAATGCTGCACATTGTCGCTTGCAAGTAGCGGATCGAAATGGAGAAGTCCGTCTTATGCAACAGGTGTTGTATCGTCATGATCATTATAAGCTCGGTTTGTTACTTGTTAGATGATAGATGGAGAGGAGGCGGTGTCGAGTGGAAAGTTTAGCAACAAAACTCGTGATGGCGTTGTTCATTCCTGGCATTCTCGTTGTGTTCTTTACGCGGGTCACGTTTCATCAACTAGTCGGATTGGTATTGACGATCGCACTTATCGCCGCCTCCGTCTATGCAGGGTATACGCATAATTGGATGCTGTACGTGGCAGACGCGTTATCGTTGACAGTCGGATTTTGGTATGCAAATCGAATGGTTGCGAATGCACAACGTCGATCCAATGAAAATCTCCATGAATAACGAAAAAGCCTTGCACAAGTGTGTGAGGCTTTTTCGTTTCTTCTATTCTATAAGTATGAGAACCATGATTTTGGGGTATGGTAGGTTCAAAGGGGTTACATGAACAGACTATAGATTGCGAGTACACCGATAGTGCCAAGGACGACAGTCATCAGTCCAAAGCCAAAGATTGCTATGAGAAATGCGGTGACGGCGCCGATTAATCCGAAAAATATGTTGCCTTCCTGTACATAGAATACTGCTGGGAAAATGAGAGCACCGAGCACGGCGTACGGGATGTTACTTAAAATTCCTGTAACGAGTGGAGGGAGCTTTTTTCCATCAAGAATTGTAAGTGGGATCATACGTGGAATATATGTCACGAGCGCCATACCGAACAACATCCACCAATAAGTTGGACCCATTAGCTCTCCTCCTTTTCAATTACTGGAATAAGGGCTCGACCGTACTTTACATAGAGCAGCTCGATAAGGACGGAAGAGAGCAAGGTAGAAGCAAGAATGGCCCACCCTGTCGATAATAATTCGGTATAATAAAAGATACAGTGCAAGATTGCAGCAACACTTGCAAGTAAGACAACTTTCCGATTGCCTTCCATAGATGGGACAAGTAAAGCGATGAAGAGGGCATAAAGTGCAATGGACATGGCGGCTTGCAGGAAAAGTGGTAAATTGGCGCCAATGACATGCCCAAGGGCAGTGAAAACGACCCAGCTTCCGTAGGCGATGACGATAACGCCGAATGCATGTCCACTCGATACTTTTTCTTGTTTACTCGTTGCGATAACAGAAAAGGTTTCATCCGTGACGCCGAACGCATAAGCCGCTTTGACGGGCTTTGGTGCGGGTTGCATCTTTTCATTCAGCGAAGCCGTCATAAGAAAGTGGCGGATGTTAACGATGAATGTATTCATGACGATTAAAAATGGATCGACGCCAGCAGTAATCAAGCTGAGCGATATGTATTGTGCGGCGCCGGCAAAGACGAAAATACTCATCGCGGTCGCCTCAAACAGCGAAAGACCGGTTGTCTTTGCAAGTAGACCGAACGTAAGCGCAACGGGAAAGTACCCGATGGCAATGCTGAGACCGGCACGAAGGCCGTTATTAAATTCACTGCGTTCCATTTCGCATCCCAGCTTTCTAATGATTTTCAATACTAGTGATTATACTATATTTGCTATAGACAACAAGACTGAATCTTTGAATGGTTAAAAAAAGAGAGAATAAGGTTGGGGTGACTCGAGATGCAAGAATGGTTAAGTGTGGATAAAGTTATCGAACTTGCAGAACAATATAAGGCATTCGGCCCGTTCATCGGCATTTTACTGCCGTTCATCGAGTCGTTTCTTCCCTTTTTACCGTTGTTTGTGTTCATCTTCGCAAATTCTGCGGCGTATGGATTGTGGTTAGGGTTCATCCTATCATGGGTGGGGACAACGGTTGGTTCCTACGCGGTGTTTTTACTGATCCGAAAGTATGGGCAAAGCCGTTTACTGAACTTCATCACTCGCCATAAAAGAGTGAAGAAGCTTATTTTGTGGGTGGAGAGCAATGGGTTTGGACCATTGTTTTTGTTCATCTGTTTTCCATTTACACCCTCAGCTCTCGTGAATTTGGTCGCGGGACTGTCGAATATGCGGAAGACGTATTATTTGATGATCTTAATGGCAGGGAAGTTTGTCATGATCTTCATGATCAGTTTTGTAGGGTACGATTTGAAAGCGTTGCTGACCCAACCAATTCGAACGGCAATTGTCGGAGCTGTGATTTTGTTATTATGGCTAGCTGGCAAGTATTTTGAGCGCCGCTTGAATAAGAAAGTCGAACGCCATGCGCGGGAATGGGATGGAAAGAAAGACTGGAAGGACAACTAAAGAGAATGATGTGCGCTTCGCCTGGCGAAGCGTTTTTTGATTTGGGACAAATAAGGGGGGGAACTTGTTTGGGTGCTCGTAATGCTGTGAAAGTGATCATAAAGCTGTGAAAGTGATCATAAAGCTGTGGAAGTGCTCATAAAGCTGTGAGAGTGATCATAAACTGCGGAGAGTGATCATAAGTCTGTGGAAGTGCTCAAAAACTGCGGGAAGTGATCATAACCAGTGGAAAGTGATCATAAAGCTATCAAAGTGCTCATAACCCTTTCGCCCACCCCTTATTACTCCGCGACATTTCATCTAACAACCTCCAATCAGCAGCACTTTCATAAATGCGAACATTTATTCGTAAAATCACCTCTCGAACTTTGATTCTTCCAGCGAAAACAATTACAATGAGGAGACAAGTTACAAATGAGAGGGGCTATCTGATGACGCTGCGATTTATAACTGGACGTTCAGGGACAGGAAAAACTTATATGATTGAACAGGAAATTGTAGAAGCGCTTAAACAAGATCCGCTTGGCCAACCGATTGTGCTAATTGTGCCGGACCAGATGTCTTATTCGTTGGAGCATAGTTTGGCAGCCCAATTCGGATTGAACGGGATGGTGCGTGCACAAGTGTTGACGTTCAAGCGTTTGGCTTGGAGAGTGCTACAAGAAACAGGGGGCATCACACGACGCGAAGTGGACGGTTTCGGTTACCGAATGCTCATTCGAAGTGTGCTGGAAGAAAATCGCGAGGACTTCAAATTGTTCCGTCAAGCTGCTGATAAGCGAGGATTTACGGAGCAAGTCGAAGGTGTATTGAAAGAGTTCAGTCGGTATTGTCTCGATCACACAACACTTGCACAGCTCCATACGCAGTTATCCGCAGCATCTGCGCCGCGTTCGTTAGTCGATAAAGCCGGAGACTTGTCATTGCTACTCTCCAAAGTGGAAGAACGTCTTGGGACAACGCACGTCGATAGTGAAGGACATTTAGCAATGCTATCAGGTCAAGTCCAATTTTCTTCCTATATGAAAGAAGCAGATATTTACATAGATGGGTTCGAGTTATTGACGAACCGTGAGCATGAGATCGTCCGGGAATTATTGAAATATGCAAAGCGCGTGACCGTTGCACTCCCGACGGATGAAGAGGGCGAAGCAACAGAGGATCACGAGCTATTTTTCAGTCCAATGCGTACGAAACAACTCATTACGGAAATTGCACGTGAGGAATCTGTGGAAATCGAGTCAGAGGTGCGATTGAGGACCACACAACGTTTTCGGAATCCTGATGTGCTACATCTAGAAGCTCAATTTGATAAGTATCCCGCAACGCAGCAAGTGAGTAGCGGGGATGTTCGGATTATTGAAGCAACGGATCGTCGGGCTGAAATGCACGCTGTGGCACGTTCGATTCGAAAGCTGGCGATGTCAGGGAAACAATATAACGAAATGGCGATTTTGTATCGTCAGCCAGAAGTGTACGATGAATTGATCGAAACGATTTTTCCGCAGTATGATATCCCGGTGTTCATTAGCCAGAAAAAGCCGATGCTGCACCATCCGCTCATCGAATTTACACGTTCAGTGCTCGAGGCAGTCACCGGGAATTGGTCGTATGAAGCGGTTTTCCGTGCTGTGAAAACAGATTTGTTCTTCCCGCATGGAGAAGACCGTCAGATTTGGCGGGAACGTGCAGATCGCTTGGAAAACTATGTGCTGGCACATGGAATCCATGGGCATCGTTGGTTTGACGACGTTCGATGGCGCGTGAAAAAGTATCGAGGACTCGAATTGCATACCGAAGTCCAGACAGATGAAGAACTCGCGATGCAAGCAGAATTGCATAGTGTGCGGGATTTGATTCGTGAACCACTTGAGACTTTTGGGGAAAAGTTGAAAGCGGCAAAAGACGGCAGACAAGCTGCTGAAGCCTTGTTTACTTTCATGGAAGAACTCAATATATATGACAAAATCATTGACCTTCGTGCTAAAGAAGAGCGCGCAGGACGATTGCTTGGAGCGTCAGAACATGAACAGGCATGGACGGGATGGATCAATATCCTAGATCAGTTTGTGCTCATGTTTGGGGATGTCAAAATGGTGCCGAAAGATGCGGTACGGGTACTAGATGAAGGGTTCGATACGCTCGAATTCTCTCGGATTCCACCGTCTCTCGACCAAGTGACGGTCATGACAATTGACCTCGCCACATTCTTAAGTATGGATGAAGTGTTTGTTATCGGGACGAATGATGGCATTTTGCCACAACGAATCGACAATGAAGGACTCATATCCGATACCGATCGACAATGGTTTGAAGCCGTCGGATTTGAACTGGCCCCCTCTGCAAAATCACGATTGATGGATGAAACGTACAAAGCGTATCGTGCGTTCACTGCGGCGTCAGAAGGATTGACGGTGTCTTATCCAATTGCAGATGAAGCGGGGAAAGCACTCATTCCATCGCTTTATATCCCGAGACTTGGTCAACTATTCGAAGGTTTGAAGACAGAGATGGTGGTGACTGATCCGCTAGATTTACTAGAGAATGCGGATGAACTACCTTACATCACCCATCCGAAATCTGCGTTGCCATACGCGGCTGCGCAACTACGTCATGCAGAAACTGCAGGAGGATTATCCCCTCTATGGCAAGCCGTTGTTGCTTATTATGAAGATGACCCACTTTGGGCATCGATTCTCTCTGGAATTCAAGGAAAACGCAAACATGGGACAGATACGGAGCGTTTGACGCCAGACTTAACACATGGACTATACGGTGAAACGATGTCCTCGAGTGTATCGCGAGTAGAATCGTATTACAGTTGTCCGTTCCAACATTTTGCGACGTATGGACTGGGGTTGCAGGAGCGTTCAGAATTCACGTTGGAAGCACCGGCAATCGGGGATTTATTCCACGCGTCACTGAAATGGGTATCTGATGAAATTATGAGGACCGGTGAAACGTGGGCTGGACTAACAAAAGAAGATTGTTTTCGCTTGGCAAGGGAAGCTGTGGACAGCATCGCACCGTATTTCTTCCATCGGATTTTGCTATCAACAAGCAGGCACGTTTACATTAAACGCAAACTGACACGCATTATTCAGAGGACGCTGTTTGCGCTCCGTAGCCAAGCGACTGCTTCAAGCTTTGAACCGATTGCGGTCGAAGTTGGATTCGGTCCTGGGGAGCAGATGCCACCATTGACAATTCCATTGAAACGTGGAGGTCAGATGAATTTACGCGGACGGATTGACCGGGTCGATGCTTCGAACGTCAATGATAAGACGTTTATTCGCATTGTCGATTATAAGTCATCATCTAAAGCGCTTGACTTGACGGAAGTATATTACGGACTGTCGCTGCAAATGCTGACGTATTTGGACGTTGCACTCGAGCATGCTGACGAATGGCTGCACGTGCACGCAGATCCTGCTGGAATGTTATATGTCCACGTCCATAACCCGATGGTTCGTAGCGTGCAAGAACTGACCGAAGAAGCGATTGAAGAAGAGATGTTGAAATCGTTTTCGATGAAAGGGTATGTGCTAGAGGATCTTTCTGTCGTGAAAGAAATGGATAGCGACATTGAACAATCATCGAAAATTATTCCTGCTCGTGTGAAGAAAGATGGTTCGTTCTATGCGACCTCTAAAGTGCTCGCACCAGACGATATGCAATTGCTGCGTGGGGCAGTCCGTTCACGCCATCGTCAAGCGGGCGATGCGATGCTTGCAGGGGATGCACGGGTGTATCCATATCGATTAAAGGAACGGATGCCATGTAACTACTGCCCGTACCAAGGAGTCTGTCAGTTCGACACGACGGATCCGGATGCGAAGTACCGAAATTATGCGGAACTTTCGGCGAAAGAGTCGCTCGAAAAAATGCGGAAGGAGGCTGATGGCGATGCACATACCACCGAAACCGAGTGACGTGACATTTACCGACGACCAATGGAAAGCGATTTACGCGTCAGGGCAGGACATTCTTGTTTCCGCTGCTGCTGGATCCGGGAAAACGAAAGTCCTCATTACGCGTCTTATTGAGAAAGTTTTGGATGATAAAAACCCAATTAACGTGGATGAATTGCTCGTTGTGACTTTCACGAATGCTGCGGCTGCAGAAATGCGGCATCGCATGGGAGCAGCCTTGGAAGAAGCAATCGCATTGCATCCAGAATCTTCTCATCTACGAAAACAGCTCAGTTTATTAAACAAAGCACAAATATCTTCAATGCACTCATTCTGTTTGAATGTCGTGCGGCAATACGCGTACCTGCTCGATATTGACCCGGGATTCCGAATTGCGGATACCACGGAAGCGGCGTTACTGCGCGACGATACGATTGCGGACGTATTAGAGGATGCCTATAGCGCAGAAAATCCTGAAGCAGTATATCGATTGGCGGACAGTTTTACGTCCGACCGGAATGACCAGTCGCTGGAATTATTGATTGATCGGCTGTACGACTATTCCCGTGTGCACCCCAATCCTGAATCGTGGTTGCTGCAAATTCCACAGCAATACGAAATAGGCGATGAGGTCACGATCGATGAGTTGGAATTTATCCAACCTTTGAAATCCGCCATTCAGCAAAAGCTGGAAGAAGCGGCTGCGCTTGCGACAGATCTGCATCGTATTGCAGATTTGCCAGATGGTCCTACACCGCTCATTAAGACGGCGGAAGCGGACTTGGTTTGGATCAACGAAGCCATTCGTTCAATTTCAACTAATACTTGGGAACAAACCCATACGATTTTCCAACAGCTCGTTTGGGTGAAAGCTGGGGCTGTAAAAAAGGATTCGTGTGATGAAGAACTCGCAAAGCGCGCGAAATCATTAAGAGATTCTGTGAAGAAGCTCGTCACGGGAATCAAAGATGCCTATTTCGTGCGCACGCCGGCCCGTCTACTTACAGAAATCCGCTTAATGGCACCGATGATGCATACTCTCATTGAACTGGTCATAGAATTTGGTCATCGCTTTCGCGCAGTCAAAACGGAAAAAGGGATTGTCGACTTTTCCGACCTTGAGCATTTCGCGCTCGACATTTTGACCGACCGGGAAGGGGGCGAACTGGTCCCATCCGATATCGCGATAGACTATCGATCGAAGTTCAAAGAAGTGCTCGTCGATGAATATCAAGATACGAATCTTTTGCAAGAAGCGATTGTCCAATTCGTGAAAAGCGGAACGGAGTCAGACGGCAACTTGTTCATGGTAGGGGATGTGAAGCAATCTATCTATCGTTTCCGCCTTGCTGAGCCGGGATTATTTTTAGGGAAATACGGACGATTTACTGAAGACGCTTTAGATCATGGATTGAAAATCGATTTGAACGCAAATTTCAGGAGTCGTAAAGAAGTATTGGATGCGACAAACTTCATCTTCTCTCAAATCATGGGAGAACGTGTCGGAGAAATAGAATATGACGAAGCTGCAGAGTTGAAATACGGCGCGCGTTATCCTGAAATGGAAACGGCTGCTCATTTGACTGTCCTTTACTCAGAAGAGGAAGAGTTTGAAGATGAAACGGCGGAAGACTTGGAAAATCTGAAGAGTTCTCAGGCAGAAGCGCGTTATATGGTGAAGAAAATCAAGAAGTGGATGACGGACAGACATGAAGTGTCCGATGCATTCAGCGGAGAAAAGCGGCCGATTCGATATAGCGATATTGTCGTTCTTATGCGTTCAATGACGTGGTCCGCTGAAATTGCAGAGGAATTCAAGCGCGCAGAAATTCCTGTTTACGTGGAATTGTCCCGCGGGTATTTCGATGCACTTGAAGTGACGATCATGCTGAATACGTTACGGGTGATCGATAATCCATATCAGGACATTCCACTCGCGTCCGTGCTACGTGCACCGTTTGTCGGGTTGACGGAAAATGAGTTGGCGCAAGTACGTCTAGCTGCGAAGAATGCACCGTTTTATGAAGCACTGAAGACGTTCATTGCAACGAAGGGAACTGGAATGGCGCCTGAAACACAGCAAAAGCTGCAGCGATTCCTGCTCGCGTTTGAAGAGTGGCGGAATTTGGCACGACGAGGCTCATTATCGGAACTCATATGGCACGTTTACAGTGATACGAACTACTATGAAATGGTCGGTACCATGTCGAACGGGAAACAGCGCCAGGCGAATTTACGAGCGTTGCATGATCGAGCGATTGAATATGAGAAGACCTCATTCCGCGGGTTGTTCCGGTTCTTACGTTTTGTTGACAGAATGCAACGACGTGGGGATGATCTCGGGGCGGCACGTTATTTGAGTGAAAAGGAAGATGTCGTGCGAATTATGACGATCCACTCATCGAAAGGTTTGGAATTTCCGAATGTCTTTGTCGCTGGTATGGGCAGGCAGTTCAACAAAATGGATTTCAACGAACCGTATTTGTTTGACCAACATTTCGGTCTTGCGGTGAAAGCGATTGATCCGGATAAACGAATCATGTATACATCATTGCCTTTTCTTGCGATGAAAGAGCAGAAAGAGTTGGAGATGCGTTCTGAAGAGATGCGTATTCTCTATGTCGCGATGACTCGGGCAAAAGAACAATTGGAGCTAGTCGCGACGGTGAAAGACATCGAAAAGTCGGTGACGAAGTGGCAAGATGCACAGCTCGTTGATCCTGGTGAACGTTTACCAGATTACATGCGTTCCCGTGCGAATGGTTATTTGGATTGGATTGGTCCAGCGGTGGCACGTCATGCCGATTTTTCAAAGTTCGGATTGACGCAAGGGGCAATGGTGAAAGAACATCCTTCAAAGTGGAATATCAGTGCACTGCCAGTCTCCTATTTTAGTGAGTCAATGGCTGAGCAGGAGTTCATCGAAGATTTATCCGAAACAGAAGAAGTGCTGGTTCCGGATGTAGATGAATCCCTTCTGGCTGAAGTAACGAAGCGGTTTGACTATGAATATCCTCATCTTGCATCTGTTAAGAAGCGTTCGAAAGTGTCTGTGACAGAATTGAAACGTATTGCCCAACTGGAAGCAGAGTCAACAGCTAATGACTCGTTCGCAAACCTCGATGGTGAAGTGAGCCAAGCTTACTTGCACGCAAGACCGGCTTTCTTGCAACAACGGTCGATCAGTGCAGCGGAAGTCGGAACGGCAATGCATACGGTGATGCAGCATATTGACTTAGGAACAACGAATGATCAGGAAAGTGTTCTAGCGCTTTTGGATAATCTATTGCAGCGACAATTGTTGACCGAAGAAGAAGTGAATGCACTCGATCAGGATGCTGTAGTGCAGTTTGCTAACTCATCGGTGGCAGGACGCATGCAAAATGCAACGCGAGTGTTGAAGGAACTACCGTTCACCTATGCATATGATGGAGCGGATGGAGATTCACAGATTTTACAGGGGATCGCGGATTGCTTGTTTGAGGAACCAGACGGATGGGTGCTGTTGGATTATAAAACCGACCGCCTGAAGGGGCGTTTTGCATCTGAAGAGGCAATAGATGCAGAAATGCGTTTGCGTTATAGCATGCAACTTAGTTTGTACAAAACCGCGATAGAAGCAATTACTCACGTTACGATTAAAGAAATGCTATTGTATTTGTTTGATGAAGGTCGAACATTGACAGTTCAGGAGGAGACAGTTTGACTAGACTACCAACCGGCGATGCCGGACGGATTGAAGCGCTAGATATGCTTCGAGGATTTTCATTAATAGGTATTTTCATCGCCAATATGCTCGTATTCCATTCTCCTTATATGTACATGGATCCGTATAGTTGGTTTGTCGACAATGGAGAAGGACTTCCATTCATGTGGCTGGATATATTTGTAGAAGCGAGTTTTTATCCGATATTTGCGATGCTTTTCGGGTATGGACTAAGTATGCAGTATGAAAAGTCTTTGCTGCAGAAGTCACCATTTGGACCTGTCGCAGTTCGCAGAATGGCAATCCTGCTTTTGTTCGGACTCATCCATGGGTTCTTCATCTGGTCTGGGGATATATTGTTCACGTATGCCATTATGGGCTTCATCATGATCGCACTTGTTCGAGTTCCTCCAAAGTGGTTGTTTTATGGAGCGCTTGCTCTTTATGTGGTACCGAACCTGTTGATTACAGGATTGTTTTACCTAGGCGAGCAATTTTCGGGAGGTACATCACTTTCTGAGTTTGCGGACATTCAGCAGCTTCAGGAATCGATTGAAGTTTATGGCCATGGAAGCTACTTGGCGGCAGTGGCATTTCGTGCAAAAGAGTGGTTAATGATAAGCGGTGCGAATCTATTTTTAACACCAATTATGATTTTGCCACTCATGATGATCGGGGCGGCGTTTGCAAAGTGGAAAATTTTTGAGCGCGCGAAAGAATTGAAGGGCCACCTAGTTGTCGTGGGAATGAGTACACTTGTAATCGGTTTGTTATTAAAGGCACTGCCATTTTTAATTGGCCCTGAATTCTCCATGCAACTCGTTCAAACGTATTTCGGCGGACCGCTCGTTGCAATTGGATATGGCGCGATCGTATTACTGTTTTGCACAAGGCAATGGTTTACGAATATTTTCCGTCCCGTTGCCAAGGCAGGACGCATGTCAATGACGACATATATTGGTCAATCCGTCATTGCGACACTTATCTTCTACCACTATGGCTTCGGAATGTACGGCAAAGTGGATATAATGACTGGAACGCTTATGGCTGTCGGAATCTTTGTCGTTCAGGCGTTGCTCGCGGACTTGTGGTTATCACGCTATAAAATGGGGCCACTTGAATGGGTATGGCGAATCGGTACGTATGGCACAATTTTATCGAATAAAAAGGAGAAGTGACGACATTTGTCGTAACTGTACGTAATGCAAACCAATGATGGAAGGGATGGACAACTCAATGAAACTACTTTCGTTCAAGTATGACGGGAAGACATTATTCGGACCTAAAGTGAAAAAAGAGGAAGCGGTATGGGATGTACAGAAAATTGCGGAGGCAGTTGGAGTGCAGCATTTCCCAACGTCGATTGCTGAAGGCGTTGCAGGTGGCATGGATTTTGTAGAAAAAATCCGTGACTTATGTGAACAAGCAATTACGCATGAAGATGTGGATGCTTTTAAGTATTCCTATGATACAATCGAATGGTTATCGCCAATTCCACGGACTCCTAAAAACGTCCTTTGTGTCGGTAAAAATTACGCTGATCATGCGTCTGAGATGGGTGGAGAAGGTGCTCCCGAGAAAATGATGATCTTCACGAAAGC
Source organism: Sporosarcina sp. BI001-red (assembly GCF_003384035.1). Classification (GTDB taxonomy): domain Bacteria; phylum Bacillota; class Bacilli; order Bacillales_A; family Planococcaceae; genus Sporosarcina. The sequence goes on from NZ_QQAK01000003.1 coordinate 38,190, forward strand.
ACACACTGCGATTGCAGCGGACGAACAGAAGTTATCAGTCCATGAAAACGTGACGAATCAGCTCGACTATGAAGGGGAGCTTGCCGTTGTAATCGGAAAAGGTGGTCGTAACATTCCAAAACAGCTCGCATACGATATCGTTTTTGGGTATACAATTGCAAACGATCTGACTGCGCGTGATTTGCAGGCGGAGCGCAAGCAGTTCTTCCTCGGAAAAACGCTTGACGGCAGTTGTCCGCTTGGCCCATACATCGTGACGAAAGACGAGATCCCGAATCCTCATAACTTGTCAATTGTGACAAAAGTGAATGATGACGTCCGTCAAAATGGCAATACAGGTTCCATGATTATTCCAATCGATGAAATCATTGCGGAGCTTTCTAAGTTTGTCACACTTGAACCGGGCGATGTCATTTTGACAGGAACTCCAGCAGGTGTTGGAAAAGCGATGGACCCTCCAAGTTACTTGAAAGCAGGGGACACCGTGAAAGTGTCTGTCGAAGGAATCGGAACACTTGTGAACTACTTTGAGTAAAGGTCCCTTATTTTGCCTCGCTTATGATGTATGGTAAGATAATACATGCACTTAAGACATTTGAATGAGGTGAATAACTTGGAAATTTTAACAAGCTCAACACACTTACACATCTTTTCATGGGTTGTTGGCATTATATTGTTTGTGATTGCTACAGGACAACCACTTGACTCAAAAGGTCGTAAAGTTTTGAAAATGGTATTGCGTGTATTCTACATTTTGATCATCGTTACTGGTGTAGCACTGTTCATTAAACTTATGAGTGGTGACGCTGCATTGTATGGCGTGAAATTCATATTCGGCATTTTGACAATCGGAATGATGGAGATGGTATTAGCACGCCAGGCGAAAAACAAACCCACTCAACTATTTTGGATTTTGTTTATCATTTCAGTATTGGTAACTGTAGGACTTGGTTTCCACTTACCATTTGGTATCCAGCTCTTTTAATATTCTTTGTCGGATGGCTAACTAAGGAGGGTTTCGAATGGTCGGATGGACGGTTTTGCTAGCTGTTTTTGGCATCATGCTTCTATTCGCACTTTCTGTAGTTGTCACATCACGAAAGATGCAATCGATGGAAAACAATGATGAGTTAGAATGAAATCAGGAACCCGCTGAAACGTTTCAGCGGGTTTTGCTATGCCATTTTCACAGGATTGACTTATTTTTGAATACGGGTTTTAGTTTTCTTCGGAAACCATGGCGACGGTGGGGATGGTTTGGTAGTATTAAGTGATGAGTTATGATCACATTTCGGGATTTATGAGCGGAACGCGTTGGTTATGATCACATTTCGGGATTTATGAGCGGAACGCGTGGGTTATGATCACATTCCGGGATATATGAGCGGAATGCGTGAGTGATGATCACATTTCGGGATTTATGAGCGGAACGCGTGAGTTATGATCACATTCTGGGATATATGAGCGGAACGCGTGGGTTATGATCACATTCTGGGATATATGAGCGGAACGCGTGAGTTATGATCACATTTCGGGATTTATGAGCGGAACGCGTGGGTTATGATCACATTCCGGGATATATGAGCGGAATGCGTGAGTGATGATCACATTTCGGGATTTATGAGCACATCCCATGGGGTATGATGACACCCAACGGATTTATTGTAGAAGGAGGCTTTTTTAGTGAACGTCAAACGATTACTTGGCATAATAATGATGGTTCTATTGCTGGCAACGACAGCACTTCCAGGCTTGGTTTCTGCTAAGGCGGAACGGACCTTGAAAGACGAGAGTATATATGATTTATTGGTTGACCGTTTTAATAACGGAGACGGACGAAATGATGTCGATACGAATGCACAGGATGTGTCGGCATTTAATGGCGGCGATTTCTCCGGGATTTCTCTCCGTTTGCAACATATTTTAGATATGGGCTTCACGGCGGTTTCGATCGGACCTGTTTTCCAGACTGCTTCTTATGACGGCAACGAAGTGCTGGATTACACGAAGTTGGAGAAACATTTTGGTACAGTCGAAGACTTTAACTCAATGCTTAAGGAATTGCATGATAAGGACGTTAAAATCATCGCGGATTTCCCATTAGCAGGAGTGAGCAAAGATCACGTATGGGCTAACAAACTTCCTTTCACAAAAGGTGAAGGCAATACGATTGATTGGAAAGCAGACGATGCCGACGTACAACGGAACCTTGAAGAGGCGATGGTCGACTTCGTGAAGACGTATCCGTTAGATGGAATTCGTTTGACGAAAACGCAAGGGTATTCGAAAGAAGTACTCGACCATTTCATTGCGGCGCTAAAAAAAGCATCCCCTAAATTGTATGTATTGTCTGGTGAAGAAACTGACGCAAATGTAGACTCGCAGCCAAATGATGCTTCCATGGAAGCGTTACGTCAATCATTCGTTAAAGTGGATCCCGACTCCTCTCCAATGAATCAATTTGAAACGGAACATTCCAAGGACTTGATTCAATTCGATCAGTTAACGGGACCGCGCTTCACGTACGACATCGTGGAACAGAGAATGTTTCCACCGACACGTTGGAAAGTAGCCGTTACTGCGCTCTTTACGTTACCTGGAATTCCCGTCATGCCGTATGGTACAGAGATTGCGGTGAATGGGAAAGAAGCTCCTGAAAGTCATCCGTTGTTTAACTTTAAAACGGATATGGAATTGAAAGAGTTGATTGGGAACCTGAATTCACTTCGTAACCAATCAGATGCTCTTCGTAACGGGAACTTTAAAATGCTTCACAACAAAGATGGGTATATAGTTTATAAAATCTACGATGAAAACGAATCGTGGATTATTGCTATCAACAATACATCTAAAACACAAAGTTATGCTATGGACGCGGAAGAAATCGGAAGTAAGAAACGATTACGTGGAATGCTGGATAGTGATCAAATCGTGGAAACCGAAGATGACAAATACCACGTCGTTGTAGATCGTGAAATGGCAGAAGTCTATTTGGTGAAAGAGGACAAAGGATTCAATGTCCCCTATCTAATTGCATCGATCATGGTGTACGTCTTGTTCCTGAGCTTCCTATGGGCAGTTTGGAGAAAAGGTCGTAAAGCACGTCAAGAACGAAAAGATGCAGCGAAGAAGTAAGGATGAAAGAGAGCGCATATGTGCTCTTTTTTGTTTGGAAAAAGGCACAATTTAAAAGTAGCCCAGTTGCCATTAAATATAGGCGACTGGGCTACTTTTATTGTTTGTTCAAGAAAAATACTGCGAGTGTTCCGGGGCCAGCGTGTGAGCCGATAACGGAACCGATCATGTGAATTTGAATTTCTTTAGGATGAAACTTCTCTTCGATCAAGTCACGCAATTCAATTGCGCCTGCTTCGTCGTCACCGTGACTAATTGCAATCACTTGCTCAGACACATGATCTCCGCGTTCTTCCATAAGTTCTAGAATTCTACGGAACACTTTTTTGCGTCCGCGATGCTTCTCAATCGGCACTAATCGTCCACTCTCCACATGAAGCAACGGTTTGATGTTCAATAACCCGCCGAAAAATGCGCTTGCTTTCGAGACGCGACCGCCTTTTGCGAGGTAATCGAGATCTTCAACTGTGAACAAATGCTCCATGTTGCCCGCCATTTTACGAATTTTGCGCTCAATGGTCCGCACGTCTTCTCCAGTATCCCGTAAGCGAACTGCTTCTTGAACGACTAATCCACAGCCAAGTGATGCACAACGCGTATCGATGACGATTAAGTTCATGCGCGGATTGCCTTCTTTCACCTGATCCCGCATCATGACAGAGGTCTGATATGTACCCGACAATTCGGAAGAGAATGCGATATAAATCCCGTCTTCTCCAGTTTCTGCAAATTCTTTCCACAATGCGAGAACCCGATCTGGAGAGACTTGTGACGTTTTCGGCTGCTTGCCAGCACGGATCGCTTGGAATACTTCTTTTGAGTCAATATCCACAATATCCTGATATTCTTTTCCATCCAGCAACACTGTCAAAGGCAGTAGCGTAACATCATTTTCATCTAAATACGATTTGGGTAGGTCACAACCACTATCTACGAAAATTTTCATGGGAATCCTCCAATCGCTTATAAAGTTTTTAAATTAAGTCGTTCTTGTAACATTATGGCAATGCCGTCTTCGTTATTCGTCAATGTCACTTCATTTGCAATCGATTTCAGCTGATCAATACCGTTGCCCATTGCCACACCGATCCCGGCGTAATCGATCATCTCTAGATCATTGTCTTCATCCCCGAATGCAATAATTCGTTCTTGTGGTATACCAATCCACTCCGAAACTTTGGAAATTCCAACTGCTTTGTTGAGTCCATGACGAATGACTTCGACAATTTCCCAAGGAGCTCCCCAGCGTCTATGCTCAATGACTTCAGCATGAACTTCTTCTAAATGCTTGCGAATCGGATCAGCCATCCCTTTGCCTCCTTGAATGAGAAGACTCGTTGGATTCACTTGAAGGAGCTGGCGAATATCGCCTTCTTGAATTTTCGGGCTACCAGAGCTGAAGATATCGAGTAACTTTTCGTCGTGATAATGCAAGTAGACGTCATCCATGACTTCCGCCACAATGTTTTTCAAGTTGAAGTCGGCCATGGCGTCGACGACATCTTTAGCAACAGACAAATCAATCGTTTCATGGACAGTTTTCCATGTTCGATCAGTTGGGTGATGCACGAATGCTCCATTGAAGTTAACAATTGGAGTTTTCAGTCCGAGCTGGCGGTAATAGATTTCACTGGAACGATAGGGGCGTCCCGTTGCAATCATGATTTGATGACCTTCCGATTCCGCTTGTTTGAGTGTAGCTAGCGTTTTTTCAGAGATTACTTTTTTATCATTTAATAATGTTCCGTCTAAATCGAGTACAATTAAATGAGATTTCATGGCAAAACGCCTCCTTCTTCATTCAAGTGTATCCTTTCAGCTGCATGCAAGTCAAAAGTAATCACACGTGCGCAACTTTTGTTTTTTTAGAAAAACATTGGTATGCTCAATTAAACTAAAGACGAGGTGTAGCGGATGATTATCAGAGAAGAACAATGGGGTTCCGATGGCCAAAATCCAATCCCTTTATTGCATATTGTAGATGAACAACAGGAATCGTCTGAGATGCCGGTTGTCATTTTTTTTCATGGTTTTACGAGTGCGAAAGAGCATAACTTACATTACGCATTTAATATAGCGAAAAGAGGAATCCGAGTACTCTTACCTGAAGCCCATCTCCATGGTGTCCGCTCTGAAGGACTGGATGAAGTCCAGCTCAGTTTGCGGTTCTGGGAAATCGTCTTGACTTCCATTGAAGAAGCAGGTGTCTTACAACAACAATTGAAAGAAAAAGGATTGTTAGCATCTGGTCGAATTGCATTTTCAGGCACGTCCATGGGAGGAATTACGACGCTTGGGTGCCTAGCAGCGTATCCATGGATCCATAGCGCAGCAGTCATGATGGGAGCACCGGGATATGTGAAACTTGCAAAAGGGCAAATGAAGCAGTTTGAGAATAAAGGATTCAAGCTTCCGATGAAAGATGAAGATGTCCAAAAGTTATTGAATACGCTCGCTGAATTTGACTTAACTCAACATCCAGAACGTTTGAATGGACGCCCCGTCTTTTTCTGGCACGGCATGAACGATACCATGGTGCCGTTTGAGCCGACGCATCATTTCTACAATGCTGTAAAAGAGAAATACAACGACCACCCAGAAGACTTTGAATTCATGGTGGACGAGCATGCAGGTCACGCCGTTTCAAGATCTGGAATGTTACGTGCGGTGGACTTTATGGCAGACAATTTGAATGATTGAGCTCATTTTGCTATGATGTGAACAACGAATTGAAATGGAGAGGGGAATTCCAATGGCTGATGAAATGAAAGAAAGCATGATGGGCGCACTTGAAAACGTAATTGACCCTGAGCTTGGTGTAGATATAGTCAATCTAGGTCTCGTCTATGATGCAGAATTGCTTGAAGGCGGAATCGGTAAAGTAACAATGACACTTACATCAATCGGTTGTCCAATGGGACCGCAAATTGTTGCGAACGTGAAACAAGAACTAATGGAGCTTCCTGAAGTGAAAGAAGTGGAAGTTGATATTGTTTGGAATCCACCTTGGTCACGCGAGAATATGTCACGCTATGCTAAAATGGCACTTGGCGTCCGATAAATAAACAAAAAATGATCCGATTAGTGAGTTTTTCACTGGTCGGATTTTTTGTCGTTTTAACCGAATCAACTTAGGAAATACTAGTTAATGAGACCTAAGCTTTTGACTTTACACACACGAAAAAGCGAGGTATACTAGTATTAGTCAAAGATAGTCAAAGTCAAACAACCTAACAATAATAACGAGGTGATGGTTCATGAGAATGGACGGCGTACAAGAAGATCAGCGTTCCCCATTAGAACAATTTGGGCGCAACCTAGTAGATGATGTAAAAAACGGAAAAATGGATCCGGTTATTGGCCGGGATGAAGAAATTCGTAATGTGATCCGGATTTTATCTAGAAAAACGAAGAACAATCCAGTGTTGATTGGTGAACCGGGTGTTGGGAAAACGGCAATCGTGGAAGGGTTAGCACAGCGTATTGTGAAAGGTGACGTACCTGAAGGATTGAAAGACCGCCAAATTCACGAACTAGATATGAGTTCTTTAATTGCAGGCGCAAAATATCGTGGTGAATTTGAAGAACGGCTAAAAGCCGTGTTAAAACAAGTGAAAGACAGTAATGGTGAAATTATTTTGTTCATTGATGAAATTCATACGATTGTCGGAGCAGGGAAGACTGAAGGCGCGATGGATGCGGGAAACATGTTGAAACCGATGCTTGCTCGAGGGGAATTGTATTGTATTGGTGCAACTACTTTGGACGAATATCGGATGTACATCGAGAAAGATCCAGCTCTTGAGCGACGCTTTCAACAAGTATTGGTACGCGAACCATCCGTTGAAGATACAATTTCCATCTTACGCGGGTTAAAAGAGCGATTTGAATTGCACCATGGTGTTCGCATCCATGACCGTGCACTTGTTGCTTCTGCAACATTGTCGGATCGTTATTTGACGGAGCGATTCATGCCCGACAAAGCGATTGACTTAATGGACGAAGCAAGTGCGATGATCCGTACTGAAATTGATTCAATGCCACAAGAGCTCGACCAAGTGACTCGTCGTATTTTACAGTTGGAAATCGAAGAACAAGCGTTGACGAAAGAAAAGGACCCTATCAGTCAGAATCGACTCGCTGCCTTGCGTGACGAGTTAAAAGAGTTGAAAGAGTCTTCATCAGGCATGCGGGAGCAATGGGAAAGCGAAAAGAAAAAGCTCCAGGAAGTACAAGATGTGCGCGAAAAGTTGGATCGCTATCGTCGTGAGCTAGAAGATGCTGAAAACAAATTCGACCTGAACAAAGCCGCAGAATTACGTCATGGTAAAATTCCTACTTTGGAACATCAACTTCATGAATTGGAGGATCAGTTTAAAGGCGGGGAAGAGAACCGTCTGATTCGTGAAGAAGTAACAGAAGACGAAATCGCCATGATTGTGGCGCGCTGGACCGGTATTCCTGTGACGAAGTTGATGGAAGGCGAACGCGAGAAGTTATTGCGTTTGGCGGATACATTGAAAGAGCGTGTCATCGGTCAAGATAATGCTGTTCAACTTGTAACGGAAGCAGTATGGCGTGCCCGTTCAGGCATTAAAGATCCTGACAAACCGATTGGATCGTTCCTGTTCTTAGGGCCAACGGGTGTTGGTAAAACGGAGCTTGCGAAAACACTTGCAGGTACGTTGTTCGACTCTGTGGATCATTTCATCCGTATCGATATGTCGGAGTATATGGAGAAGCACAGCGTATCCCGACTTGTGGGAGCACCTCCAGGATATATTGGGTATGAAGAAGGTGGACAGCTGACAGAAGCGGTTCGCCGCAATCCCTATTCGGTTGTCTTATTGGATGAAATCGAGAAAGCTCATCCAGATGTTTCAAATATTTTATTGCAAATCTTAGATGATGGTCGAATTACGGATAGCCAAGGGCGGCTAGTGAGCTTTACAAATACAGTGGTCATCATGACATCCAATATTGGCTCTCAATATTTAATGAGCGGACAGTTCGAATCTGAAGAACATGCGGCAGAAGATTTAGTGATGGCGGAGCTACGGAATCACTTTAAGCCGGAGTTGCTGAATCGAATGGATGATATTATCATCTTCCACTCATTAACAGGAAATGCATTTGCTCAAATCGCGCACAAGATGCTGGATGATCTCGTTCGTAGATTGGGCGGTCAAGACATCCCATTAACGTATGAAGAACCTGTACTCGATTGGGTCGTTGCAGAAGGAACCGATGCGGATTTCGGAGCACGCCCATTAAAACGGTTCATTCAACGCTATGTGGAAACGGCGGTGGCTAAGGAAGTCATCAAAGGTGATTTGGAGGAAGGGCAGCGTCTGCATCTTCGTATGAAGGACGGGGCCTTGGTTGTAGATACGTTATAAATAAGGATTCAAGCCACTTTTCGTGTGATGCGATGAGTGGCTTTTTTCGTGTGGAAGGGAATGTAGTTATTAGATTCAGGGAAGCAGCAAGATTCGGTCGTAACCCGCTCGTTTCGGCGTACAACCCGCTCGTTTCGGAGCACAACCCGCTCATTTTGGAGCACAACCCGCTCATTTCGGCGTGCAACCCGCTCGTTTCGGACTACAACCCGCTCGTTTCGGCGTGCAACCCGCTCGTTTCGGCGTGCAACCCGCTCGTTTCGGAGCACAACCCGCTCATTTCGGCGTGCAACCCGCTCGTTTCGGCGTGCAACCCGCTCATTTCGGCGTGCAACCCGCTCATTTCGGCGTGCAACCCGCTCGTTTCGGCATGCAACCCGCTCGTTTCGGAGCACAACCCGCTCGTTTCGGAGCACAACCCGCTCATTTCCCACAGCACCCGACAGTCAACCCGCTCAATAGCTTACAATCGACTCTCATCATCAACTTCTGCACAAAAAAACAGCAAAAGGGAAATCTCCCTTTTACTGTCATGAGGATCAATGTTCTGCAACTGGCTCGTCCGGGATAATCGCTGAAATAGCGAAAATCAAAATAGACAAAACGAGTGAGACAATGATTCCAGTTGTAAATTCAAACGTCGGTACGTTCGCAATGGCGCCGGCTACATAGTTAAGCATGGAAACCAATAGGAATGACCAAACAAATGTCATGATGAACTTCATCGAAATCACCTCTAGAATACTTTTTCACCTTTCATCATATCATAGCGCCGCTTGTTTCGAAACTTAATTTCCAACGTCCATAAAAGAGTTTGACGGTTTCGTGTCTCCATTGTTGAAAAAATTTGCGATATCCACTATCATTGATACCAGGTACTAACAATAGATAACAAGGAACGGGGTATGAGCAATGGGTGTAGGACTTCTAAGTATTGGCAAGTATGTCCCTGAACACGTGCTGACAAACGCAGATCTTGAAAAAAGAATGGATACATCAGACGAATGGATTCGTACGCGCACAGGAATTGAAGAACGCCGAATTGCAGACAATAGTACAGATACATCAGATATGGCTTACGCCGCTGCAAAAGAAGCAATCGAAAAAGCAGGTATTGAGCCTGAACAAATCGGAATGATCTTAGTGGCAACAGTGACGCCTGATCAACCGTTTCCATCCGTAGCAACGATGCTCCAAGCACGTCTTGGTGCTAAGAATGCCGCTGCAATGGATATCTCTGCAGCATGTGCCGGCTTCATGTACGGAGTTGTGACTGCTAAGCATTTCGTGGAAGCTGGCACACATGATTATGTACTGGTAGTCGGTGTTGAAAAACTATCTAAAATCACCGATTGGAAAGATCGCAACACGGCTGTCTTGTTCGGAGATGGCGCTGGAGCGGGAATTGTTGGGAAAGTAAGCGGAGACCGCGGTATTCTTTCATTTGAACTTGGTGCAGATGGAACAGGTGGCGAGCATCTTTATCAAGACCGTTATTTGAAGATGAATGGCCGTGAAGTGTTCAAGTTTGCGGTTCGTCAAATGGGGCAATCTGCTGTTAACGTCATTGAAAAAGCAGGACTTTCAAAAGAAGACGTCGACTTCCTGATCCCTCATCAGGCAAATATTCGAATTATGGAAGCTTCACGCGAACGACTCGAACTTCCTCCAGAAAAAATGTCTAAATCGGTTCATAAATATGGAAATACTTCAGCAGCATCGATTCCAATCTCGTTACATGACGATATCGAAGAAGGTCGCGTAAAAGACGATGACATTCTCGTACTTGTCGGTTTCGGCGGTGGCCTCACTTGGGGCGGCATTTGTATGCGCTGGGGCAAGTAAGTCAACAAGACATTTATCACACTAAACCATACAGATGGAAGCAACTATGCTATCTATGAAACGAAGGAGAGTTCAACTAATGGAAAAACGACGCGTAGTCATTACCGGAGTCGGGGCCGTTTCCCCGGTAGGAAATACGGCTGAGGAATCATGGCAGTCCGTTCTTGACCGCAAGTCAGGTATAGGGCCGTTGACACGACTTGATACTGAGTTATTCCCGGTGAGTGTTGCTGCGGAAGTAAAGGACTTTGACATCGAAGACTACTTACCAAAAAAAGATGCTCGCAAAATGGACCGTTTTACGCATTACGCAATGGCGGCTTCCATCATGGCGATGAAAGATGCAGGACTTGAAGAGTTGGATGAAGAGACTGGCCTTCGAACAGGGGTTTGGATCGGCTCAGGAATCGGCGGAATGGAAACTCACGAAAAGCAGTTCCTTACATTCCAAGAAAAAGGATATCGTCGTGTTAGTCCGTTTTTCGTTCCAATGATGATTCCGGATATGGCTTCTGGTCAAGTTTCCATTCACTTTGGTGCGAAGGGCATTAACTCTTGTACCGTAACAGCATGTGCATCAGGCACAAACTCAATTGGAGATGCATTCGAAGTAATTCTTCGAGGCGATGCAGATGTCATGATCACAGGGGGAGCTGAGGCTCCAATCACAACGATGTCTGTAGCTGGATTCTGTGCAAATACAGCATTATCTCTAAATCCAGATCCAAACACCGCTTCACGTCCGTTTGATAAAGAACGCGATGGATTTGTTATTGGTGAAGGTGCAGGCATTCTCATCTTGGAAGAGTATGAACATGCAGTAAAACGTGGTGCGAAAATATACGCTGAATTAGTGGGCTATGGGTCTACAGGGGACGCACACCACATTACAGCACCTGCTCCTGAGGGCGAAGGTGCTGCGCGTGCGATGCAACAAGCGATTCTAAAAGCGGGCATCTCACCTGATGAAATCGGCTACATCAATGCACACGGAACGAGTACGGGATATAACGATTTGTATGAAACAATTTCAGCGAAAACCGTATTCGGCGATCATGCATACAAGCTTGCAATTAGTTCAACGAAGTCGATGACAGGTCATTTGCTCGGAGCAGCAGGTGGACTAGAAGCAATCTTTACTGCAAAAGCGTTGCAAGAAGGGATCTTGCCACCAACAATTAATTATGTAAATCCGGATCCCGAGTGTGATTTGGACTACATTACCGATGGACCCCGTAAAGCAGACATCACATATGCGATGAGCAACTCACTTGGATTCGGTGGTCATAACGCATCACTTATCTTCAAGAAAATCTAATACATTTTAACAAAAAAAGAGCTACTCGGTTTAATTTCCGAAGTAGCTCTTTTTTCTTGTGTAGCGTGTCAGTCTTAAAATGTGGATAACTTTCATATAGTAGGACAAAACTAAAAAAGGACCGATGTCATGACGCGACTGTTCTTCTTCCTACTGAGCTATGGCCTCATTGTGACGACCTGTACCACGATGATTACGTATTTAAACTACACATCGATGGGATTTGATGTAAAGACTGTTGGGCTTTTCATCCTGCAATCTGCAGACTTTGCGCTATTTATAGGGGCCATCTTCTTATTATTGCTTACCGTTTACGTCCGAGTCCCATCGCGGCTTCCATTTTCGTAAGAGTTTTGGATGCAATTGCATTCGCTTTAATGGCGCCTGCATCTAGAATCTCATCCAATTTTTCTGATTCCATCAATGATTGATAAGTTTCTTGGATGGGTGCTAGGTGATTAATGACGCTTTCAGCAACTCCCGCTTTAAAAGCACCATAGCCTTGACCATCATACTTAGCAACAAGATCCTCCACAGAAACCCCCGTTAATGCAGATTCGATGATCAATAAATTCGAGACACCTGGCTTATTCTCGATGTCAAAACGGACAACTCCTTCAGAATCCGTTACGGCGCTTTTAATTTTCTTCTCGATTTGTTTCGGTGTATCCATTAAGAAAATCGTGGACTTTTGATTTGGATCCGATTTACTCATCTTTTTTAATGGATCTTGCAGCGACTTAATGCGGGCACCAACTTTTGGTATGCGCACTTCTGGGATCGTCAACACTTCCGAATAACGGCGGTTGAATCTCTCAGCCAAGTCACGTGTTAACTCCAAATGTTGTTTCTGATCTTCTCCGACAGGGACAACATTTGTATTGTAGAGGAGAATGTCTGCTGCCATAAGTGGCGGATACGTGAGCAAACCAGCAGACACACCATCTTGCCCATCCGATTTATCTTTGAACTGGGTCATCCGCTCGAGTTCTCCGATGGAAGACGTACATTGCATAATCCATCCTGCTTGAGCGTGTGCGGGTACTTCCGATTGGATGAAAAGAACAGACTTCTCAGGATCAATTCCACTCGCGATATACGTCGCAGCGAGCGAACGGATGGCTTCTTTCAGCTTATCTGGATCTTGCTGAACGGTAATCGCATGCTGATCCACGATACAGAAAATACATTCCGCCTCATGCTGAAGCTCAATGAATTGCCGAAATGCTCCAATATAGTTCCCTAACGTAATAATACCTGTCGGCTGTACACCTGAAAAAATAGTTGTCATAGTTGCTTCCTCCTTAAATTTAAACACAAAAAAACACCGACACATCCCTATAAAAATAGGGACGGTCGATGTGTAGGAACCGCGGTGCCACCCGAATTGCCCGAAGGCCACTCAAAACCCCGTAACGCGGGGGAACGCAGTGGAAAAGTAGTGTATTCTACTCATTCTACCGAGCTCGGGAGCCCATTCCTCTTAACCGCTCCACCTGTTCACACCACCCACAGGCTCTCTTTAGAAGCTACATTAAAAGTACTTGTTCCGTCTTAGCCGTTGCTATAATTTCAGTAAGTATAATATGTTTATTCCTGGAATGCAAGTTCTATTCGGTTTTAAATTGAGTTCTTGGGGAATACTCAAAATAATCATCGAAAACTTCAATCTTAATTGGAACCTTTTGGTGTTTAGAACGTACTAGTAGACAAGAACACATTTTCACTTCGATTTTGTAATTGATAATACGAATTGTAGAAAATTGATGTTTAATCTCTTTCTGAAAAGGGAATAACAAAAGAGATTACATAAATATCTTGCTTAAGATTTGGCGTTTATTGCGGAATTGTTACAATCTTGAACAGCACAAGAAATAATTTTTAAAAAGTGTATTCATTGGGAACAAATGTGTGTATAATAGTAAATATGAACATTAAATTAAAATAATTCTAATGTAAAAAAGGTAGTCACCATTATATGAAGCCGATTGAAAGGGAGTGTCAGCAAATGGGCGTTACATTATTTACATCACCAAGCTGTACATCATGTCGAAAAGCGAAAGCATGGTTGGAGGAACATGAAATTCCTTACGAGGAGCGTAACATTTTCTCTGAACCTCTAAATATTGATGAAATCAAACAAATTCTTCGAATGACTGAAGACGGAACAGATGAAATCATATCAACTCGCTCTAAGATCTTCCAAAAACTAAATGTTGACGTTGAGAGCTTGCCGCTACAACGATTATATGAATTGATCCAAGAACATCCAGGTCTGTTAAGAAGACCAATCATCTTAGATGAAAAGCGTCTTCAAGTAGGTTATAATGAAGATGAAATACGCCGCTTCTTGCCTAGAAAGGTTAGAGCCTATCAGTTACTAGAAGCACGTCGCATGGTAAACTAACGAATACTTATAAATAAGCTGATAGGGGATGTCATGGTGAATGCCGTAAACCTATCAGCTTTTTCCATTCTCCTGGTTTCCGTGGACGATGCATCAGATGGATTCTACTCAGTAACTTGGCGTAGATAGTGGCTATTCTTCGCTAAAAAAAATTTGTCTGCGATGTTCGAGGCAAAACCCTTTCGTTACTGGTGAATTGAACATATAGTAGAAGAAGCATCGCGGGAACGAAAAAAGAAGTTGGACAGCACGTCTACTTCAGGGGAAAGGAGAGAATAATCATGGAGATCGAGAGAATCAATGAGAATACGGTTAAATTTTACTTGTCTTATATGGATATCGAAGAACGTGGCTTTACTCGTGAAGAAGTGTGGTATAACCGCGATAAGAGTGAGGAATTGTTTTGGGATATGATGGAGGAAATCGATTCGGAGTCTGACATTGAATTTGAGATTGAAGGACCTTTATGGATTCAAGTGCATGCAATGAGTGGTGGGATTGAAGTCCTTGTTACACGCGCTCAGTTACCTGAAGAAGGGGAATCGACAGAATATCCTTATGGCATTGACGATCCTCGTAAACTCTTCCAGCCTGAACTTGAAGCATCGATTGACTCTTCTGAGTCGGCAAATGATCCAGTTACAGATAGCAGAATGGCAACAGCACGTGAGTTGTTCGTTTTCAAAGAATTTGATGATTTAATTCCTTTGGCTTCTCAACTTTCTGATCTTGATGAAACGACTGCATTATATGCGTTCGAAGAGAAGTACTACTTGTATATAGACTATAGTTCATCAGATAAAGAAACCTCAGATAAAATTGATGTGGAAAGCATTATTCTTGAGTATGGAACGCCTACGAATTTGACGATCCATCGATTGAAAGAATATGGAACAGAAGTAATGGGTTCTAATGTATTCCAAACCATTGAATCTTATTTCTAAATGATTTAAAGCCACCTTTCGAGGTGGTTTTTCTTTTGACTAAAATTATGTGATAGTCAGGAGCGCGAAGCCTTGAATTTTTTATTTCGTTATGAATAAATCAATGTTGAAGTTTAAATTTGCTATTTCACCTAGTAATTCGTAAACTATTCAGAGAAAGGAGTGTTTGATATTCTTACAGCAAAGTTAACCGATGGAACACCCGTTGTTCTCGATGATACGGTTAAACGAGAGCACCTGAGAACGTGGCGTACCGAGCAACAGTTCCGTTGTCCACAATGTGGTGAACGTGTTTTATTGAAAGTTGGTTCGATACGGGTTCCTCATTTTGCACATGAAGTGGACTCAACCTGTTCTGCTAGCTTTTCCGAAGGGGAGTCAATTCCACATCTTCAAGGAAAACAGCTACTGCACTCGTTCTTTCGACGCTTAGAAAAACCATCTGTATTGGAACCGCTTATCCCTCAACTCGCACAGCGCCCTGACCTGCTTGTAGAGCATGATGGTGAATCTGTTCCGATCGAATTCCAATGCAGCCGATTGCCTGAAGAAATAAAATTCAATCGGACTGAAGGATACAGATCTTTAGGAATGGAACCTATTTGGATTTTACAAACTCCTGAAAAGTATAGGGAGCGACCTGAAGGCATGGGACTATTCAGTTTTTCGGCGTTCCATCAACTCTTCTTTACAAAGAGCCTATCCCCAGAAGACACACTGCTCACATTATCCCCTGACACAAAGCAATTCCATTATTTTAGTCATCTTCTACCTATCGATGGAAATCGCTTCATCGCAATCCATCGCAAATTACCCACTCACTTACAAACCTTTCCATTCGCGCGTCCGAAACTACCTGATCACCATATGCTCCTCCACTATTATAAGTCCTACAAAATACACAGGACGACGTACTTGCAGCGGTCCATCTTTTTAAATCGACGTGGCGTCCAGAATCCTTTTTTACGCCATTGCTATGAACTAAAACTCCATCCAACAGAACTTCCCTTGTGGATAGGTGTGCCTGTAAAAGGAAATCGTGCATTTGCTGTTCATGACTGCGAGTGGCAGCTTGGTTTACTCCACTTGATGAGACGTTTCGAGCTTTCGCCGACCCGCGTTCCAATCCAGCGATTGCGCCGATTTGTACATGACTATACGGGCCGTAGCGAGCAACAGATTGAAGCCTGCATGGACTATTTACAATTCCTTCAAAGATTTGAATGGAAAAAGAAGGAGTCCATCCCGAATGCACGAATAGAGAAAGAGATTGTTCACATACTTCTAGAGCGATTCCTTGCAATACAGATAGAAAATTGAGAAAATGGTAGAAGATTCGATTCCCGAATTATCGGGATCAAGGAGGAATTACATTGGCTGAGAAATTACTTACGCGTGATGAAGTGAACGTTGAAGAAACATGGAACTTGGAAAACATCTTTGAAAGCGATGCGGCATGGACTACGGAATACGAGGAGATTGAAAAACTATCCTCGCATGCAGAATCTTACCAAGGAACGTTGAATGATGGGCCGGAAGCGCTTTTGAAAGCACTTACTTATCGGGACGAACTCTCACAGCGGTTAGGGATGCTCTACACATATTCACATTTAAAGACAGATCAAGATACAACAAATAGCACGTACCAAGCGATGGATAGCCGTGCCAAGTCATTGGCTGTCAAAGTTTCCACAAAGCTTTCATTTTTCTTACCAGAGTTGCTTTCCATTGATGAAGCTAAGCTCGATCAACTAGTAGAAGAAAATGAAAGGCTTTCTCTATACAAACAAGAAGTGAAGGAATTGAACAACATGCGTCCGCATGTGCTTCCAGCGGAGCAAGAAGCGCTGATTGCTCAAATGTCTGAAGTTGCACAAGGTTCATCCAAAACTTTCAGCATGTTGAACAATGCAGACTTGACGTTCCCGACCGTGAAAAATGAAAAAGGGGAAGAAGTTGAGCTATCTCAAGGGCGCTTCATTAACTTCCTGGAAAGCCCAGACCGTTCTGTACGCGAAGAAGCGTTCAAAGCGATGTATGCAACATATGGTTCGTTCAAAAACACATTTGCATCTACACTGTCTGGAAATGTGAAGACGAATAATGTCAATGCTACCGTCCGTAATTATGAATCTGCTCGTGATGCTGCTTTGTCAAACAACCATATTCCGGAGCAAGTGTATGAGAACCTCGTGAATACAATCTCGGATAATGTTGGGTTGCTACACCGCTATATCGCGCTTCGCAAAAAAGTATTTGAATTGGACGATCTCCACATGTGGGATCTCTATGCGCCACTTGTGAAAGATCTTGATATGAAGATCACTTATGAGGATGCAGCAAAGACGATGCTTGAGAGCTTTGAACCAATGGGTGAAGAGTATCGTTCCATCATTAAAAAAGGCCTCGAAAGCCGGTGGGTAGATGTCCGTGAGAACAAAGGGAAACGTTCAGGTGCGTATTCTTCAGGTTCATATGGCACGAACCCATACATTTTAATGAACTGGCAGGATAATGTGAATAACATGTTCACGTTGGCTCACGAATTTGGTCATAGTGCACACAGTTATTATTCACGTGCAAACCAGCCATATATCTACAGCGGTTATTCTATCTTTGTAGCTGAAGTGGCTTCAACTGTAAATGAAGCATTGCTCAACGATTACTTGTTGAAGACAACAGATGATGATCAGAAACGTATTTACCTATTGAATCACTGGTTGGACGGATTCCGTGGAACTGTATTCCGCCAGACAATGTTTGCCGAGTTTGAGCACAGAATTTATCAGTTGGATCAGCAAGGCGAGGCATTGACAGCAGAGAAGCTTACCGAAGAGTACTATGCTTTGAATGAAAAGTATTTTGGCGGCGCTATGACTGTGGATGAGGAAATCGGATTAGAGTGGTCACGCATT
Source organism: Sporosarcina sp. BI001-red (assembly GCF_003384035.1). Classification (GTDB taxonomy): domain Bacteria; phylum Bacillota; class Bacilli; order Bacillales_A; family Planococcaceae; genus Sporosarcina. Next base: position 56,153 of record NZ_QQAK01000003.1, read on the forward strand.
CCTCACTTCTACATGAATTATTACGTGTATCAATATGCAACAGGATATAGTGCGGCGGTTGCGTTGAGCCATCAAATCCTTACAGAGGGTGAGCCTGCTGTAGAGCGCTATGTGACAAACTTCTTGAAGGCAGGATCATCTGATTATCCAATTGAAGTGTTGAAGAAAGCCGGAGTCGATATGACAACGACTGCACCAATTGAAGAAGCGTGTCGAGTATTCGAAGAGCGTTTGAATGAGTTGGAAGAATTGCTCGCCAAACAGTAATTTTTAAATTTAATATACCAAAATAATGATTTAACAGACATTCATGTGCATTGCATATGAATGTCTGTTTTGCTATGCGGAAAGTAATCCTGTAAGTAAGCGTTTTCAAGGATATCATTTGTGACAAATCGATGAAATCGATTGTGAATTGTTGATGTAACAATTATTTTGTGATAGATTTAACTTGTGAATGAAACTCACAAACCAAACATACACCCCTTTTGTTTGAACGTGAACATTTTTCCCATTCCCTTTATACGAGCACCGCTTCCCCCCAGGAGCGGTGTTCTTTTTAATTTGGAAGAGGATATCTGAGAAAGCGTGTCTGTAAAGGGAATAGTGATCATAACCACTGGAAAGCGCTCATAAATGGTGGAAAGTGATCATAACCACTGGAAAGCGCTCATAAATCAGGGAAAGTGATCATAACCCGTGGAAAGCGCTCATAAATGGTGGAAAGTGATCATAACCTCTGGAAAGCGCTCATAAATCGGTGAAAGTGATCATAACCCTTGGAAAGCGCTCATAAATGGTGGAAAGTGATCATAACCCTTGGAAAGCGCTCATAAATCGCGAAAAGTGATCATAACCACTGGAAAGCGCTCATAAATCGCGAAAAGTGATCATAACCGGTGAAGTCCATATAATTGTGTAAATAGGAAAAGGCCTTTCCATTCCTGTGATAAAATGTTTTCAGCGACGATAACATTGGAGGAATGGAAAATGGCCCAACTTAATTTTACCTTAGACATGGAT
>NZ_QQAK01000004.1 GCF_003384035.1 Sporosarcina sp. BI001-red
GGCGAAGAGGTCACACCCGTTCCCATACCGAACACGGAAGTTAAGTTCTTCAGCGCCGATGGTAGTAGGGGGCTTCCCCCTGTGAGAGTAGGACGTTGCCGGGCAATTTAAAAAGCGAGTCGAGGATGTCATTCCTTGGCTCGTTTTTTTGTATGTTCATTTGTTTGGTGAAATCCGCATACAATGTGGAAGAATCTAATTGGATGGATTGTGTCTTTTAAGGGGAAACTTATAAGACGTGATCTTTGAATGGTAAGGGGAGTAACGTTCAAGTTGATTAATGATCACAAATAGGGATTTATGAGCAGATGCATGGTTTTATGATCACAAATTGTTATTTATGAGCAGATCCAAGTTTTTATGATCACAAAATGAGATTTATGAGCGGATTTAAGTTTTTATGATCACAAATTGTTATTTATGAGCGGATCCAAGTTTTTATGATCACAAATAGAGATTTATGAGCGGATCCAAGTTTTTATGATCACAAATAGGGATTTATGAGCAGATGCATGGTTTTATGATCACAAACTGTTATTTATGAGCAGATCCAAGTTTTTATGATCACAAATAGAGATTTATGAGCGGATTCAAGTTTTTATGATCACAAAAAGGGATTTATGAGCGGATCCAAGTTTTTATGATCACAAATTGAGATTTATGAGCAGATGCAAGTTTTTATGATTACAAATAGAGATTTATGAGCGGATCCAAGTTTTTATGATCACAAATAGAGATTTATGAGCAGATGCAAGTTTTTATGACCACATTTCAAACGTGATCTTTGAATGGTAAGGGGAGTAACGTTCAAGTTGATTAATGATCACAAATAGGGATTTATGAGCAGATGCATGGTTTTATGATCACAAATTGTTATTTATGAGCAGATCCAAGTTTTTATGATCACAAAATGAGATTTATGAGCGGATTTAAGTTTTTATGATCACAAATTGTTATTTATGAGCGGATCCAAGTTTTTATGATCACAAATAGAGATTTATGAGCGGATCCAAGTTTTTATGATCACAAATAGGGATTTATGAGCAGATGCATGGTTTTATGATCACAAACTGTTATTTATGAGCAGATCCAAGTTTTTATGATCACAAATAGAGATTTATGAGCGGATTCAAGTTTTTATGATCACAAAAAGGGATTTATGAGCGGATCCAAGTTTTTATGATCACAAATAGAGATTTATGAGCAGATGCAAGTTTTTATGATCACAAAAAGGGATTTATGAGCGGATCCAAGTTTTTATGATCACAAATTGAGATTTATGAGCAGATGCAAGTTTTTATGACCACATTTCAAATTTGATAATAAAATCCACAATTACCTGTTCACTTACTAAAATCCATAATAATTATCTCTTGTATTTTAATGGGCCATTCTCAATAAACATCTCCAGTGATCTTGTCATGAATAGATTCATCTGCAGTCGGTGAATTCACTTGTAATCACAACGTTTCACCTGTACCATGTATCATGTAGAATGGAGGGGTGCCACATGAATCCTTGGGTAATGGTTTTGATTATCTTTGTGATAAATATTGTTTATGTAACTTTTTCTACCATGCGCATGATTTTAACGCTAAAAGGATATCGCTATTTTGCAGCCCTCGTTAGCATGTTTGAAGTGGTAGTCTATGTCGTTGGACTAGGACTGGTATTAGACAGTCTTGATCAAATTCAAAACTTAGTTGCCTACGCACTCGGTTTTGGTTCGGGTGTAATCGTTGGAACAAAAATTGAAGAAAAAATGGCACTTGGCTATATTACTGTGAACGTCATTACAGATGAGCTTAATAAAGAACTAGCATCGACGTTACGCACTAAAGGTTATGGTGTAACGGATTGGGCGGCACATGGACTAGGCGGAAATCGTTCTGCGATGCAGATTTTAACCCCGCGTAAATATGAGCTGAAACTGTATACTACGATTGCTGAGCTTGATCCCAAAGCTTTTATCATCTCCTATGAACCTAAAACAATTCGAGGTGGATTCTGGGTCAAGTCTGTTAAAAGAGGGAAGTTATTTAAGTGAGCCAACGAAAAACGATATGGTTTAAAGTGGAAGAGCATGAGACAATTTCGGACTGTATCGAGCGTATGAGAGCAGAAGGTTATATGCCTGCTGGACGTCGAGAAGAACCGTTATTTGAAGAACGTGATGGCAAGTATGTACCAATTCGTCAGATGATCCAATTGAAAGGTGTACTGGCAGATAGTGAATGATTGAGTTGAGGGATCCAAGGAGGAACTAGACGATGATTGAACGGTATACACGCCCTGAAATGGGAGCGATTTGGACAGATGAAAATAAATACAATGCGTGGCTAGAGGTTGAGATTTTAGCAAGTGAGGCATGGGCTGAACTTGGGGATGTTCCGAAACAGGATGTAGAGAAAATTCGACAGAACGCAGGCTTTTCTGTTGATCGAATTCTTGAAATCGAAAAAGAAACACGCCATGACGTTGTCGCTTTTACACGTGCTGTTTCTGAAACGCTTGGGGATGAACGTAAATGGGTTCATTATGGACTTACTTCAACCGATGTTGTGGATACCGCGCTTTCCTATTTGTTGCTTCAGGCTAACCGAATTTTACGAGCTGACCTTGTAAGATTCATTGATATTCTTGCGGAAAAAGCGAAAGATCATAAATACACTGTCATGATGGGACGTACACATGGTGTGCATGCAGAGCCTACAACATTTGGACTAAAGCTTGCATTGTGGCATGAAGAGATGAAAAGAAATCTTGAGCGATTTGATGCGGCGGCTATTTCTGTCCAAGCAGGTAAGATTTCTGGGGCTGTGGGGACGTATGCGAACGTGGATCCGTATGTGGAACAGTATGTATGTGAGAAGTTAGGATTGACTCCAGCTCCTGTTTCTACACAAACTCTGCAGCGTGATCGTCATGCTCAGTACCTTTCGACTTTGGCATTGATAGCAACATCGATTGAAAAGTTTGCGGTGGAAGTTCGTGGTCTTCAGAAATCTGAAACTCGTGAAGTGGAAGAGTTCTTTGCGAAGGGCCAAAAAGGTTCTTCTGCAATGCCTCATAAACGCAATCCAATCGGTTCTGAGAATATGGCAGGTCTCTCTCGTTTAATGCGTGGGTATATGTTAACTGCCTATGAAAACGTTCCTTTATGGCATGAGCGGGATATTTCCCATTCATCTGCAGAGCGAGTGATTTTGCCGGATGCGACGATTACGTTAAACTACATGTTAAATCGCTTCGGCAACATTTTGAAGAACTTGACGGTGTATCCTGAAAATATGAAACGTAACATGGATCGCACACATGGTTTGATATACTCACAACGTGTGTTGTTGTCATTAATCGATAAAGGGATGTCTCGTGAAGCGGCGTACGATACGGTGCAACCTTTGACTGCACAGTCTTGGGACGAGCAATGTCCGTTTAAAGACTTAGTAAAAGGCAACTCCACGATTACTAATCATTTAAATGATAAAGAAATCGATGAGTGCTTTGACTACAATTATCACCTTCAGAAGATTGATATGATTTTTGATCGGATTGGACTCAATTAATATTGTGAAAAAGGGATCGGCATATGCGCCGATCCCTTTTCTTATTGGATTGCACCAACAGATTTCAATTGTAAGTCAACTTTTACATCAAACTCCAGTTCAGGATAAATGGCTTTCCATTCATCTAATAAACTGTCCGTATGCAGACGGGTTGCCCGATATTTCAACCCGAATCCAAAAGGATCCACATCTTTCGATTGAAGACTTTCAAATAACTCTTTCACTTCCTCGGTTAGTTTTTCTGCTGAGAGACGGTCATAATGACCCAATTCTTTCAAGTGCAATAACTTGTTGGATTCGTTGACTGCGCCAACAGCTTTTATTCTAACGACTGCTCGGGGTTTCTGTCCGTCTTTTGTTTGAATCTTGATTTTCATATTGATACGATCCAATGTTAGTGTGAATTTGTAGCCTTCATTGTCAATTTGATAGCCAAATCCTGAAGAATTTTTCTTCAATGAATTGTATAACTTGGTTTCTAATAGACCAAGTTCAACTGGCTCGACCGTATCTTTTAAGACGATGGAGTGATTCACAATGAATTTAGAACTATCTTCCCCTCTAACAATGGGAAGCACTGTACTTAATCCTTTTGTATCATAATCCCGGCGGAATTCAAACAAGAACGTAGTGACGACGAATGGACTTTCAGTTCCTGTCTCGTCGAAAAAGTTGTATAAAGAGTTTTCTCCCGCGGATTCAAGTTTCGGTTTAACTTTTAATACTTCTTCTGCGCTTGGCACTGCAGCAACCACATATAATAGAAGTTGAAAATCTCCCCGTCTTACAAAGTAGTCCATCAGTTGAAATAAATCACCTGAGAGTATTTCTGGATTCAATGCGAGAATCTTAGTTTGACTATAATCCAGCACTTTATCAGCTTCTGTATCAAGATAACGCATGGCCTCCGCTACAGAGTCACTTTCATGCACTAAATATGCATATTCATTTTCAGTGTTAGATTTTAAAGAGGCGATAGGCTTTGCTATTTTTAATGTTACCTTGAACTTATCGTCCTTCCCATTTCCTTCAGCTGGATCTACTCCGATTCCTACAACAAAAGACCGTTTGTCCACACCTTTATATGCGCAACCAGAAAGTGAAGGGAGGAAAAAGGTACCTACTAGAAGGAGGAGTAGTCCAGCCTTAATTCTTTTCTTCATGAGGAAGCCCCCCTCTTAATGGCCAACATTGTCAAAAAGAATATCGCTACGAATATAGGAAGTATATTATAGTAATACATTGAATAATGATAAAGGTCGTATTGGGTTGCTTGAATGGTTATCCACATACCTATTACACAAAAGACGAACGCGATTAGAAAAGGAGTGTAATTTTGCTGTTGGACTTGAAGTATCTTAAGTCTGAATACACTTAGTACTAATTTATAAGCAACATGCCAATGAACAATCATGCTGATGAATGAAATCGTCACGAATAGGAACATGAAAATGAAAACTACACGCTCAATGAATCCGAATTTCATACGGACGGCATCTACAGAAGAGGTCCAAGGGAACATAAGTTGATGGACTTTATCGAATCCTGAATAACCAATCGGAATCAAGTATGCGTTAATAATTAAGAAAATACCGAGGCAGGTAATCGCCACCAATGCCCCTTTAGAGATGTGGTGCTTCTCCTTAAAATATTTGTTATAGATTATGAGGTTCGCAGATCCCATAAACATGAATGTGCTCGAAGTAAATGATGTGTAATCCGGTAAGGTGTTAATGTGCGTTATGGCGAGTCGGACTTGATCCAAATCTAATTCACTGCTTGTAAATAGTTTGAAAAACATCAGGACGAAAAGTGGAATCATAATGATGAATACAATCTCAAGGGTAAATAAAACGCTTTTAGACTTTAGTAATACACCGAAGAATACGGTGATTAAAATGGATAACGTAATCGTATAAATCGACATTTCAGGAGTTAAAAACGTAATTAGTAAGAATACGGTCATGACAAGCGTAATGATGCCTGCCACAAACCACATGAATGCAAAAAAAAGGGTTACAGGGATGCGGACCCAGTTAGATGTATGCTTCTTTAATAATTGGATGAAATCTTGTCCAGGAAATTGAAGGAAAAAGGATACAGTAATATAGGTGAACAGGACACCTGCAACGATACTGAGAAGTATTGCGGACAGTGCCCCGTCACCTGAACGTAACAGTAGTAGACGCGGTACCGGTGTCATGATTACGGCCAACATATTCATGAAGATTAAATAATATAAAAAGCGGCTCACTCCTGGTTCACCTTCTTTTCACTTCGTTTACTTCTCCAGGCGATTCGTAGATAAGGTTCACCGAAACTGTCTAGGTTGGTCATATGAAGAATAATTAAAAGCATCCCTGAAATCAGACCGACCATCCCGAACAGTGCCGTGAAAACTAGGAGGAACAGTCTCAAAAATCGTACGACAAAGCTGAGTTCGTTAATCGGGATAACGAACGTGGAAATTGCAACGATTGCAACGACCATGATGAGGATATTGGATGCTAAGGATGCCTCAGTTGCCGCTGTTCCGAGTATTAACCCACCAACTGTTGTGGCAGCTGCGTTGATGGACTTGGGTAGGCGTACACTGGCCTCAGTTAACAATTCTACGAATAAAATCATTATGATTGCTTCAATGAAAGAGGGATATGGAACACCGATTCTGCTCCCCGCAATGGTCAGTGTCAATTCTGTCCGTAAAATTTCAGGGGAATAAGCCGTAATTGCTACGTATAAACCGGGTAATACCAAACACATCATAAGTCCGAACCAACCTAAAAGTGTGTTGTAAAGAGAGATAAAGTACGTATGATAGTTTTCTTCCATTGAAACCATGTAGTCGAAGAAAATAACAGGTAACACAATGCCAAATGGAGAGTTATCCGCGAGTATAACAATTTTTCCTCCCGTAATATTATAAATAATACGATCGGGACGTTCTGTGATAATTGATGTAGGGAATAGATTAAAACGCCTGCGTGTGAGACGGACGGCAAGATCAGCTGAGGATTGTATGAGTGGTTCGTCTAAAGAGTCCAGCCTTTCTTTAACCCTACGTAGTACATCGATATTTACTAAATCCTCATCATAAAGAATCGCAATCGACATGTTGCTTTTGTCTTTTAGTTGCATGCTCTCTACATAAAGGCTGGATTGGTGATAGTGCTGACGGATAATACTAATGTTTGTTTCCAGGTCTTCACTTAGGGCCAGCTGTGATCCATGAATGGTTGTTTCTACAAAGGTTTCATTTTGTTGGGTATTTCCCAATCTTCGGATTTCGAGAAGGCTATATGTATCTTCCACGTATATTAAGACGAATCCAGAAGTGAGCATGGTAATCAGGTCATCTGTCGGAGGGATATCGATTCGATTTGGTAACCCTTTGATATACGCTGCAAATTTATGTTCATCCGCTAGCTCATAAAAAGGTTTAATGATTGTTTGTTGAAGAGTAGCTCCATCCACAACTGTTTTCAAGAAAAGAAGTTGGGCTTGTGCACCTTCGAATGTAATTGGTACATGCAAGACATCAAAGGATGCAGGAAGTATCTTTGTTATTGTCTTCATGAAGATCGGCATCTCTTGTTTGCTATTATCAGTTGTCATTGCAATAACTCCCTTCTATCAGGCATGTAGTGTAATTAGCCTTGCCGGAAATGGATCGTTGTATTCATCGATTACAGGCATTCATCCAATGATTTGTTCGACCAAAGAGAGGCATATTGGGTGTTGGCTACATTCATCTGATGGAGTCCCACCACTCCGGAATTATGGCCAAATACTGAAAGCTACGCATGAAAGGATTTTAGAGCAGTGAATATCTTGACCGACAGCAACTTCGTCGGGTTTCCCCTCGGATCGTTCTGGTAATACTAGAACAAAAAGGAGGGACATTCATGTCTAAGAAAATGAGGATAGCCATAGAAGAGCAGGCGATGTCTCTGGATGAGGGATCATTGGAAAGGCTGGTGGAAGCGGCTGCGGATGCAGATGTGGTGATGATCGGGGAGGCGACACACGGGACAAATGAATTCTATGAAATCCGAGCGGAGCTTACGAAGCGATTAATTGTGAAAAAGGGATTTACAATTGTTGCGGTGGAAGGAGATTGGCCAGCAGCGGAGGCGGTGAACCGATATGTCAAAGGGTTTGGTGATGGTGGGACGGCACGTGATGTATTGCGGGATTCTTTCACGCGGTGGCCCGAATGGATGTGGGCAAATGAAGTAGTGGCTGACTTTATAGAATGGCTGAAGTCTCACAACACATGTACTAATCGAAAGACGGGATTCTATGGAATCGATATGTACAGTTTGTATGAGTCGATCGATGAGTTGCTAAGTTTTCTATCGAAAAATCCGAAGTATGGAGCGGATTTGGAACTTGCAAAAAAGGCGTTCTCCTGTTTTGAACCATACAATCGGCTACCGGATCATTACGCATTGTCGAGTGCGCATTTCACCGATGAATGCATTAGTGAGGTTTCCACGCTGTTATCATCAATCCAAGGAAATAAGGGTCGTTACGATGGACATCATGAGGAGAATTTGAATGTCGTCATGAATGCCCTCGTTGCAAAGAACGCAGAAGCGTATTATCGAGAACTTCTTCAGGAAGATGCGATTTCATGGAATACACGTGATTTGCATATGGCGGAGGCCATCAAAGAACTTAAGAACTATCACGAAGACGCCAAAATTATTATATGGGAGCACAACACCCACATTGGCGATGCATCTGCAACTTCGATGAAAGATGCTGGAATGACTAATGTGGGTCAAATTATGCGGGAGCAGTATGGGAAACATCGGACATATGCCATAGGTTTCGGGACTTATGAAGGAACGGTTATCGCTTCGAGCAGCTGGGGCGAAAGCTTCGAAAGGATGTCTATACCACCCGCTAAGTTCAACACATGGGAAGGGCAGTTGCATGGTGCGAAAGGAGGGGACAAGGTGCTGTTATTCACCTACTATACTCGTGAATTATTTAGTGAGTGGATTGGACACCGAGCAATTGGTGTCGTTTATAACCCCGAATTTGAAGCGTTTGGAAATTTTGTACCATCCCGTGTCGGAAATCGATATGATGCATTAATTTTTCATCGACCGTTCAACTGCGCTAACGCCCCTTTGAATACATCTTTCCTGACAAAAAAGTGTTAGTTCTGAATTTCCCCATGCATGGCGAGATGGGGAAATTCGTTAAAGGAGCAAGCGACGCAAATACCCATTCCAGTCTCTTAACCAACTCAATCCGCGACACACATCCACGCACAAAAAAATGTCGTTTGGAAAAATTGTGTAACCTGTCCAAACCCGGCATCACGAAGCAACCCTTCAATCTCATCACCAGGTACAAATGATAACGCGCGCACGGTTTTCTCCATCTCCAGCACTTGTGCTTCGGACAATGAAGATCGATCAATCCAGCTCTGACGCCACAATCCGAATAACTGATCGAAGGAAGGATCATTCCGATCACCCGCCATTGAAGCAATCACAAACGGGGCTCCGGGCTTTAACCGCCTCCGAACTTCTTGCAATAACGCTAATTTCTCCTCGACGCTGTCAATAAAATGCAATACGAGCAAACACGATGCAGCACCAAAGGCTGTTCCCTCAGGCACATCCACCGCACTTCCTGCAACGAAATTCACCCGTTCCTTACCAAATCGGCCCTCTACTTTAGCGCGGGCTTCTTTCAGCATCGGTTCGGAAGGGTCGACCGCAGTAAACTTCCAAGTCGGATTGTGCTCCGCGAACTCGAGCAATTCATTTCCACCTCCTGCACCAACAACCAGAACCTTAGCATCATTGCCAGCATGCATCCGAAGAGCTGTATTCGCAAGTCGGACAAGCCCGTCATACGTCGGTAATGTCCGGCGGATTCCTCTATCGTATTCTGTTGCCGTATCCCCATCGAATGTTAATTGTTCAGTCATTAAAATCACTCTCCTAAAAGTTCTTTGCATTAAATTTTCGCTACCAACACCTCCAGTTCCTTCATTCACTATCTATTCACACTTTCCAAGCTATGGTAGGATACTTGTAGGAACGGACGATAAAGGAGACGATCTCAATGTGGAACGCGGAAGAAATCGCTTTGCAACTTGCCGTCATTGACGGAAAAGAGGCACCAGATTTAATCATCACGAATGCAACGTACTTACATTCTGTCTTCAAACAATGGAAAACCGGTACGATTTGGATCAAACATGGTCGTATTCTTTATACAGGCGAGCGCATGCCGGCAATGACAGAAGGCGCTGAACTAATTGACGGGACAGACAAATGGATTGTCCCAGGATACATAGAACCCCACGTGCACCCATTTCAATTATATAACCCGGAAACGTTCGCCCAATACGCTGCACAACACGGGACAACGACATTTTTAGCTGATAATTTAATGTTGCTCATGTCGATAAACCAAGAGCAAGCGTTCACGTTACTCGACCAATTGAAAGAATTGCCGTTTTCATTCTACTGGTGGGCACGCATGGATTCTCAGACGAATTTGCAAAACGAAGCCGAAGTCTTTTCTCCAGAAAAAGTCGCGGAGTGGCTGAAGCGCGATGATGTCCTGATGGGCGGGGAGCTAACAGGTTGGCCACGTTTACTAAAAGGCGATCCCGTCATGACCGCATCACTGCAAAAAGCGAAGCAGCTTGGTAAAAAAGTCGAAGGACATTTTCCTGGAGCCTCTGAACGCACACTTGCACGGATGAGACTGCTTGGAGTGAACGGAGACCATGAATCGATGACGGCGGATGAAGTGGAAGCACGGTTGTTGCAAGGCTATGCAGTGACACTTCGCGAGTCATCCATTCGACCGGACTTGAAACCATTGCTCGAAGGCATTCTGGAAAAAGAGCTCGATGTTTTCGATCATCTTATGATGACGACAGACGGCTCCCCGCCCTTGTTCCATGAGGACGGTGTGATGGATAAATGCATTCGCATTGCGCTAGAAGTAGGTGTCGACCCGATCGATGCCTACCAAATGGCGTCCTATAATATCGCAAGGTACTATGATGTCGACGAGTTGCATAGTGTAATAGCACCGGGACGATTAGCGACACTGAATTTTTTATCCGACATCCAGGAACCAAACCCGACAGACGTGTTATCAAAAGGGGTATGGGTGAAACGCGATGGACAAGCATGTATCGAATTCAACAAAGCGGATTGGTCGGTATTCCCGAATTTCGCACCTAACTTCGATCTCACTTTAGAAGATGTAACCGCAACGGAACCGATAGGCATCGAGATGTTAAATGATGTCATCACGAAGCCATACGAGACAACCGTCGATTTGACCGCTGAACGGTTAGAAGGTGATCACGATGAGTCGTTCCTCGCCCTCATTGATAGGGAAGGAAAATGGCGTGTAACAACAGTCATCAAAGGATTCACGAGTTCCTTACAAGGTCTCGCGTCTTCCTATTCCAACACGGGAGACATTATTTTAATCGGGAAAGACAAAAACGAAATGCTTCGGGCGTTTCGCCAATTAAAACAACTAGGCGGAGGAATCGTGATTGCTGAAAATAACGGGATTCTAAGTGAATTGCCGCTCACAATTGGAGGCAGTCTGTCCAATCAACCTATAGAAATTTTGCGTGAACAAGAACGACTATTCAAAAAAGCCTTACGCGACAGAGGATATGAAAAAGGGGATGCTGTCTACAGTTTGCTCTTTCTACAGTCCACCCATCTACCCTATGTCCGGGTGACGCAATTCGGTGTTTCGGATGTAATGAGAAATAAGATTTTGGTCCCCATGACTGAACGATAGGAGAGCCTCTATGAACGCTAAAAAACTACTTTTTACTACGTTACTTGTTGGACAAGTGTTGCTCGTCGGCTGTTCAAATGATACAGAAGATGAAATGACGCAAACAGAGGTAAAGTCAGGTGAAACTAACGCACAACCGAGTGAAACGCTTTTGACTACGGCACCTTTTACCGGTATGAAAGTGGAAGAGACGGATCGGCGTCCAATTCTTGCGACCATCAATAATCATCCACTTGCCCGTCCACAATCCGGGTTAAGTCAGGCGGATGTCGTTTATGAAGTATTTGCAGAAGGGAATATCACACGGTTGCTTGCGCTTTACCAAAGCCAACTTCCTGAAGAAATTGGACCAATCCGCAGCGCCCGTGATTATTTCATAGACATTGCACAAGGGCTTGATGCGTTTTACATCGCGCATGGATACAGTCCAGACGCACACGCGTTATTGACTGCGGGAGTTGTAGATAACATCAATGGCATGCAGTACGATGGCACGTATTTCATCCGCTCGAAAGAAAGGAAAGCACCTCATAACTCCTACATTTCCAAAGAGCATATCGAAGATGCTATGGAGGATTTATCAATTGACACTCAAATTCGGGAAGTCCCAACGCTTTCGTTCCATCCAGACGCGGATAGTGCTAAACTAGGAGAGATTGCATCGACAATTGTTGTCGGTCACCCAGACCCGAATTTCACAAGCACGTATACATTCGACCCAGAAACGAAAACGTATGAACGTTCCGTCAATGGAATCATTACGACTGACAAAGCGGACGGCAAAAAAGTGACGCCTGCGAATATCGTCGTCATGGAAGCCCCTTATACAACCATTGATGCTGAAGGAAGACAATCGTTGGATTTAACAAAAGGCGGACCTGCTATTTTGTTTCAGAATGGTGTCGCGCTTACACTCGAGTGGAAACAAATCGATGGCGTGATTACACCTGTACAGAACGGGGTACCTGCAAAATTAGTACCAGGGCAGACGTGGATCCATATCGTTCGAGAACAAGCGATTGGCAACACGACGACCTATACCCCTTAAGGACGGAGGTAGATTTTTATGCTAGAAAAAATACAAGGCGAACAAACCGATCAGTTGTTTCGCGCAATCTTAGAGTTGAAAGATTTGGATGAATGCTATGCGTTTTTCGATGATTTGTGCACAATTGGAGAAGTTCAATCGCTTTCACAGCGCCTTGACGTAGCGGTCATGCTGAAAAAGAAGCATACGTATGACAAAATTCAAAGTGAAACGGGCGCAAGTACCGCAACCATTTCAAGAATTCGGCGTTGTGTCGACTATGGTTCAGGTGGGTATAACTTAATTGTCGATCGGATGAACGAACAAACTGAAGGTTCAACTGAAGAAAACTAACCAAAAAACCGGAAACAGCTACAGGCTGACCGGTTTTTTTCGTTTGTCGTAGGCGCCAACGAGAATCGGCACGTGTTTTTTGCTATACTGTAAGGAACATAATTACGAAAATGCAGGTGACTGGAAATGGACTATCGAACTTGGCGTCATGCCTTTAAATTAGATCCCGCAAATGAAATTTCAGACGAGGCACTTGAGCAACTTGCCGAGTCTGGAACCGATGGAATCATCATCGGGGGAACCGACAATATTACGCTTGAAGGTGTACTCGATTTACTTGCTCGATTGCGGCGCTACGCAGTGCCACTTGCGCTTGAAGTATCGAACGTGGATGCCGTCACATTCGGTTTCGACTATTACTTCATTCCAACTGTTTTAAATTCCAATGACGTGAAATGGATGAATGGAATTCATTTAGAAGCATTGAAAGAATTCGGCCATATGATGAAATGGGAAGAAGTCGCAACAGAAGGCTATTGCATCATGAATCCGGAATGCAAAGCCGCGCAACTGACAGGGGCAACGAAAACGTCAACTCAAGAAGATGTCGTCGGATACGCCCGCATGGCGGAGCATTTATTCAAATTACCTATTTTTTACTTAGAATACAGCGGGATGTATGGTGATCCTAAAATCGTCAGTGCGGCAGCTTCTGTGTTGGATGAAACTCGCCTCGTGTATGGCGGGGGTATCCGGACTTCGGACCAAGCAGCTGAAATGGCGGCAATCGCCCATACAGTCGTGATTGGCAATGTCATCTATGATGATTTGAAGGCAGCACTCAAAACTGTAGATGCAGTAAAAGCGGTTACCAGTCCCAAGTGAATTCGTGTATACTAAAGAACAAACGTTCCTAAAAGGCGGTTATAGATTATGAAAGAACTCGCACAAGATTTACTGACGGGCATGAACCCTGAACAGGCGAAAGCGGTGAAGAAAACAGAAGGACCTTTGCTTATTATGGCGGGAGCAGGATCAGGTAAAACACGCGTGCTTACTCACCGGATTGCCTATCTTGTCATAGAAAAAAACGTGTATCCATCAAAAATTCTTGCGATTACCTTTACCAACAAAGCATCTCGCGAAATGCGGAACCGAATCGATGGATTACTCGGCGAAGGATCAGGGGATCGGATGTGGGTATCTACATTCCACTCGATGTGCGTGAGGATTTTGCGTCGCAATATCGACAGGATAGGCTTTTCCAAAACCTTCTCCATTTTGGACTCCTCAGATCAGTTATCTGCTATTAAATCAGTCCTAAAAGCACAAAACCTAGACCCGAAACAATACGATCCGCGGACACTTCTCAACATCATCAGTTCTGCGAAAAACGAATGCATCGATGCAAAAGAATACCGTGCCGGTGTGAACGAATCGAACCCGTATGACCGCGTCATCGCAGACGTTTTCGATGGCTATACGAAAAAACTGCGTAAAAACCAGTCGCTCGATTTCGACGATCTGATCATGTTGACGTTAAGATTGTTCGAGCAAGTTCCTGACGTCCTTGAGTTTTATCAAGACAAGTTCCAGTACATCCATGTCGATGAATACCAGGATACGAACCACGCACAATATCGACTTGTTCAAATGTTGGCAGAGAAGTTCCGTAATATTTGTGTCGTGGGTGACTCGGATCAGTCGATCTACAAATGGCGTGGCGCTGATATCGGCAATATTTTGTCGTTTGAAAAAGACTATAAAGATGCAGAAGTTATTTTACTGGAACAAAACTATCGCTCGACCCAAAACATTTTACAAGCAGCAAACGATGTCATTAAAAACAACGAAAGCCGTTACGACAAACGACTTCGGACAGACAACGACCAAGGCGATTCCATCACCGTCTATAAAGCGACCGATGAGAAAGATGAATCTCAATACGTCGTCCGTAAAATTATTGAGCTCCAGCAAGAGCAAGGGTACACACTCGATCAGTTTGCGGTGTTATATAGAACCAATGCCCAATCCCGGATGATTGAGGAATACTTAGTGAAATCGAATCTAGAGTATACAATTGTCGGTGGCACGAAGTTCTATGACCGTAAAGAAATTAAAGACTTACTCGCCTACTTACGACTCATTGCGAATAGCGACGATGACCTCGCACTTGCCCGGGTTATCAATGAACCAAAACGTAGTATTGGCGCAACGTCGTTTGAACGTATGGCGACTTTCGCCATTGAAAACGATCGATCCATTTTCGATGCGATGCAAGAGTTGGACTTCATGGGTCTGACGAAAAAAGCGGCTGTTGAATCCGCAAAGTTTCGTGATCTAATTCAAAGTTTCACACAGATGCAAGAGTTTTTATCTATCAAAGAACTGACGGAGCAAGTGTTGGACAAAACGGGATACCGTGCGATGCTTGAACGTGAAAAAACGATTGAATCGGAAAGTCGCCTTGAGAATATTGACGAGTTTTTATCCGTCACACAAGCATTTGAAAAGCGTGCAGAAGATGATGAGGGCGACAAATCACTCGTTGCATTTTTAACGGACCTTGCACTTATTGCAGATATCGACTCTCTCGATAAAGAAGAGAACCAATCGACAGAAAAAATCGTCCTAATGACGACGCACTCTGCAAAAGGCCTTGAGTTCCCAGTCGTTTTTGTCGTTGGTATGGAAGAAAATATTTTCCCACATGCCCGCTCTATCGGAAACGACGAAGAAATGGAAGAAGAACGACGTCTTGCGTATGTTGCGATAACGCGTGCAGAACAAAAGTTGTTCATGTCTTCGGCTTCGAGCCGAATGCTGTACGGCAAATTCAGTTACAACAATCCATCTCGTTTTATTAGCGAAATCTCTGATGAAGTGATCGAACTAGAGAATGCCTCTGGCGGTTTTTCAATTGGCGGATCTCGCTCTGGCGAACCCAAACGACCAGCAGTGAAAAAGCCTGTCTATGAAACGACGGGTGGGGAGAAGCTAGGATGGGCAGCTGGCGACAAAGCTGCGCACAAAAAATGGGGCACAGGTACGGTCGTCAGTGTCAAAGGCTCGGCGGATGACGTTGAACTCGACATTGCCTTCCCCGAAATCGGCATTAAACGACTGCTTGCGAAATTTGCACCAATTGAAAAAGTGTAAGAGGAGGAACGCAATGTGAGCGATATTACCGAACTCGAACAACGCGTATTGGAATTGAATCAATTGCTCACGGAGTATGGACGAGCGTATTATGTGCTCGACAAACCGGTTGCTACAGACGCAGATTACGACAAACTGATGCAGGAACTACTTGCGATTGAAGCGGAGAATCCCGATCTGATCTATCCGGATTCACCAACTCAACGTGTAGGGGGCAGTGTGCTTGAAGGCTTTACTAAAGTTGAACACGATTACCCGATGCTCAGCTTGTCCAATGTGTTTAACGAAGAAGACATTCGTGAATTTGATCGCCGCGTCCGAGATGCGGTCGGCGAAAAGGTGTCCTACATTTGTGAACTGAAAATTGATGGGCTTGCTGTTTCATTGAAATATGAAAACGGTCGATTTGTTCAAGGATCTACTCGTGGAGACGGATCTGTCGGTGAAGACATCACAGCAAACTTGAAAACGATTCGATCCATTCCTCTAAAACTTAGAGAGTCGATCAAAATTGAAGTGCGCGGCGAGGCCTATATGCCGAAAAAGTCATTCGTAAGACTCAACGAAGCGCGGGATGAAGCAGGCGATGAGCCCTTTGCGAATCCAAGGAATGCTGCCGCAGGATCGTTGCGCCAACTCGATCCGAAGATTGCAGGAAGCCGTAATCTCGCCGTTTTCCTGTATGGAATCGGAGGCGACGGTGAAGCGTATGGGCAAGCAACACACTCAGAAGCACTCGACTATCTTGACAACCTTGACCTTGTGACGAACCATGAACGCAAACGCTGTCAGTCAATTGAAGAAGTCATCGAATACGTCAATAGCTGGGGAGCTAAACGCTCTGACCTTGATTATGAAATTGACGGCATAGTCATTAAAGTCGACAGTTTCGAAGACCAGGAACAGCTAGGCTATACAGCGAAAAGTCCCCGCTGGGCAACGGCGTACAAGTTTCCAGCTGAAGAAGTCGTGACGAAACTGCTCGACATTGAATTGAGTGTCGGTCGAACAGGAACGGTGACACCGACTGCAATCTTGGAACCGGTTCGAGTCGCAGGAACGACAGTCGGACGCGCGTCTCTTCATAACGAAGACTTGATCCATGAAAAGGATATCCGTATAGGAGATTACGTGACAATTCGAAAAGCAGGCGATATCATTCCGGAAGTCATCGGGCCACTCGTTGAAAAACGGACTGGAGATGAAGAGCCGTTTGACATGCCTGAAAATTGTCCAGTTTGCGATTCGGAACTAGTGCGTATTGAAGGGGAAGTTGCGCTTAGATGCGTTAATCCTCAATGTCCTGCACAGTTGAAAGAAGCGCTTATACACTTTGTCTCGCGTAATGCGATGAATATCGAAGGGATTGGCGAGCGCGTTGTCGATCAGCTGTATACAGCGGAGCTTGTCAAAGACTTTTCGGATTTGTACGGGCTCACAGAAGAACAGTTGCTGGAGCTTGAGCGAATGGGTGAGAAATCAGCATCCAATCTCATATCAGCGATTGCTGCTTCGAAAGAGAATTCATTGGAAAAACTTCTATTCGGTTTCGGTATTCGCCATGTTGGGGAAAAAGCGGCGACATTACTTTCTAGAGAATTCGGTTCGTTGGATGGACTCATATCTGCTGAAGCGGAACAGCTGCTTGCGATTCATGAAATCGGAGAAAAAGTGACCGATGCGATTGAAACGTACTTTTCCAATGAAGATGTTCTGGAAGTCATTCAGAAGTTGAAAGACTTTGGTGTCAATATGCAATACAAAGGACGAACCCAGCAAGAAATTCCAGACGAGGGGCCGTTCGTTGGTAAAAAGATTGTCTTAACAGGAAAACTATCGATTTTGACACGAGGCGAAGCGAAAGAGAAAATTGAAGCCCTAGGCGGCGAAGTGAGCGGTAGTGTCAGCAAAAAGACCGACCTCGTAATCGCAGGGGAAGACGCAGGATCCAAGCTTGCGAAAGCGGAAGAGCTCGGCATTGATGTATGGGATGAAGCGAAGCTCATAGACGTGCTGGAAGTAAAGGAGTAAACAACTTGATGAAAAGGTTATTCACAATACCCGTAGTGGCTTCTGTCCTGTTCCTTGGCGGGTGTATCCCGGCAATCGGACCGGGAAAAGGGGATGTCATTCAGGAAAATGACGATGTCCAACAAGAGACAGTGCTCATTCCGGAAGTACAATTGAATGAGCAATATTACCGAACGCTACTACCGTTTAAAAAGAGTGCAAGCCGCGGACTAATCGTTAACCAAGTATATAGTAAGTATGATATTGGCGAGGTTGAAGAGGGACTCCTTCGATTGTCATCTAAAAAGTTCAATCCAAAAGATCACTTTTTCCAAGAAGGGCAATTCATCGATGAAAAAACAGCAATCCACTGGTTATCGAGAAGCTCCAAATTCGATGATGGATTGAACCCGCCGATCAACGATAAGATGTCCCCTCAAGACATTAGCGAGAAAGCGCCTGTCTATTTGGCGCATATCGTCGAGCAGAACTACTACGTGAAAACGGGTGATAAAAAAGTAGGGCTCGCGGGAATTTCAATCGGTCTTGCCATGAACTCCGTGTTCTACCAGCGAGATGCGGCTGAAGCAAATATTCCAGACAAGACGATTCAACAGCAGGGAATGAAAATGGCAGAAACCATCGTCAAACGAATGCGCAAGATTGATGGTGTAGGAGATGTACCGATTACAATCGGTCTTTTCAAACAACAGCCGCGCAGTTCGATTGTCCCTGGAACGTATTTCGCAACTACAGTTGTTGACAAAGGCAAGGATGCACCATCAGGCTGGAAAGAAGTGAATGAGAAATTCGTCTTACTTCCCGTTGCGTCGAACGACAATGATTATCGTGACGCAAATCTGACGTTTGAAAAATTGAAGCAAGACGTGAACGATTATTTCCCTGGATTTGTTAGTATTGTAGGGACTGCATTTTACAGCGACAACAATTTTAAATCGCTTAAAATCAGCATCCCCATCCAGTTTTACGGAAAAAACGAAGTCGTTGCGTTAACACAATATATGACGTCATTAGTGTTGAAGTACTATCCGGATAATGAAGTAGAAGTGAGCATCACATCGAATAACGGCCCCGAGTCATTAATTATGAAAAAGTCGGGTGAAAAGGAACCAACTGTACACATCTACTCATATTGAGGATAGGAACTTTTCATCATCTGTCTGAGGTGTTATGATTAATCGTATTGTACAAAAGCCAGGAGGAGAGACTATGTCCAATTTTACTAAAGAGGATATCCAGTATTATGCGAATTTTGCACGGATCGATATGCCAGACGCGGAAGCGGAGAAGTTTGCGACTCGTTTGGACACGTTGCTCGAGTTTTCGGATCGATTGAAAGAACTCGATACGACGGACGTGGAACCGATGACACATCCGCTTGCTATCGTAAACGTATTGCGCGAAGACACACCTGAAGACATTCTCGATCGTGAAGAGATGTTGAAGAGTGTAGAAGACCACGAAGACGGTCTAATTAAAGTACCGAACATTCTAGATTGACCTGTATAGAGGAGGAATTGACTTATGGTAGTAAACAAAACTGCGTCTGAACTTCAGTCTCTTTTACATAGTCGTGAACTATCGGTTAAAGAACTAACTGAAGCTACACTGCAAACGATCGAAGAAAAAGATAAAACCATTCAGGCCTTCCTAACTGTGACTGGACCAGAAGCCCTTGCTGCTGCCGAACAGTTGGACAACCTTCCTGATGAAAAGCGCGGTAGCCTATTCGGCATGCCGATTGGTATTAAAGACAACATCATTACTAAAGGCATCAAAACAACATGTGCTAGTAAAATGTTGGAAAACTTCGTCCCTGTCTATGAAGGAACAGCTACAGAACGTGTGAAAGACAGCGGAATGGTAGTTGTCGGAAAGCTCAACATGGACGAATTCGCAATGGGCTCAACCACTGAGCACTCCGCCTTCCAGATTACACGTAACCCGTGGGACTTAGATCGTGTGCCTGGTGGATCTTCAGGCGGTTCTGCAGCGGCAGTCGCTGCTGGAGAAGTTCTATTCTCTTTAGGTTCTGATACAGGTGGATCAGTACGTCAGCCAGCCGCATTTTGTGGCGTTGTCGGTATGAAACCAACATATGGTCGCGTATCACGCTCTGGTCTCGTAGCTTTCGGATCTTCTTTGGACCAAATCGGACCGATTACAACAACGGTTGAGGACAATGCAATGTTGCTGAGCGCAATTGCGGGAGCTGATTATCGTGATGCTTCAGCGTCTGAAAAGCCAGTTCCAGATTTCCGTAACTCATTAACTGGAGACATTAAAGGCTTGAAAATAGCTGTTCCTGCCCGTTATTTGGGTGAAGGTGTCGATCCAGAAGTACGAGAAGCTGTTAAAAAGGCGATTGGTGTTCTTGAATCACTTGGAGCGCATGTGGATGAAGTAGACTTGCACTACTCGCGCTATGCTGCACCGACATATTATGTGATTTCATCTGCAGAAGCGTCTTCTAACCTTGCTCGTTTTGACGGGATCCGTTACGGCTACCACCCAGCTGATGCGAAAAACTTGAACGAGATCTATTTGCGTTCACGTTCTGAAGGCTTCGGAGAAGAAGTCCGCAAGCGTGTTTTATACGGAACATATGCACTCAGTGCTGGTCATCACGAAGACTTGTACGAGCGTGCGCAAAAAGTACGTACATTGATCGCACAAGACTTCCAAAATGTCTTTAAAGAATATGATGTCATCGTTGGACCGACTAGTGCAACGAACGCATACAAACTCGGCGAGACCATCAAAGATCCGCTTACGTTGTACGCGAACGACTTACTGACTACACCTGTAAACCTTGCTGGTATTCCAGCGATTTCGGTTCCGTGTGGCTTTGCAGACGGCCTACCCGTCGGCTTGCAGATCATCGGAAATCATTTCGAAGAAGCGATGCTCTATAAAGTGGCGCATGCATACGAGCAAGCGACAGAATTCCACAAACAGACACCGCCTGCTCGGGAGGGGAACTGATTATGAACTTTGAAACGATTGTCGGACTTGAAGTCCACGTAGAATTGAAAACAAATACGAAAATCTTTTCTCCGGCACCTGCCCACTTTGGTGCAGCACCGAATATGAACATTCACCCGACTGATCTTGCTTATCCAGGCACTTTGCCGACGATGAACAAACAAGCGATCGACTTCGGGATGAAAGCGTCAATGGCACTGAACTGTGACGTTGCGCGTGTCATGAACTTTGACCGCAAGCACTATTTCTATCCGGATAATCCAAAAGCATATCAAGTATCCCAAGACGACCGCCCAGTTGGAGCAAACGGCTGGATTGAAATTGAAGTGGATGGCTATAAAAAGAAAATCCGTATTGAGCGTGTACACTTGGAGGAAGATGCAGGGAAACTGACGCACTCTGATAATGGATATTCTCTCGTTGACTTAAACCGTCAAGGAACACCGCTTATCGAAATCGTTACAGAAGCGGACATTCGTACACCGAACGAAGCATACGCTTTCCTTGAAAAGTTGAAAGCGATTATTCAATACACAGGCGTATCAGACGTACGCATGGAAGAAGGCTCACTCCGTTGTGATGCTAACATTTCACTTCGTCCATATGGCCAAGAAGAATTCGGTACAAAAACAGAGCTCAAAAACTTGAACTCATTCAACTTCGTGCGTCGCGGAATCGCGAACGAAGTCGAACGCCAAGAGAAATTGTTACTTTCTGGAGAGAAAATCGTCCAGCAAACACGCCGTTATGACGAAGCTACAGGTCAAACGATGTTAATGCGTATTAAAGGAAGCGCGAACGACTACCGCTTCATCGATGATCCCGATCTTCCAGAAATCGTTATCGACGAAGACTGGATAGAGCGCGTACGTGCAGAAATTCCAGAACTTCCTGATGCACGTAAAAACCGTTATGTAAGCGAGCTTGACTTACCTGCATACGATGCACACGTGTTGACATTAACAAAGGAAATGTCCGATTTCTTCGATGAAACTGTAAAAGCTGGCGCAGATGCGAAACTAGCATCGAACTGGCTTATGGGCGGAGTATCAGAATACTTGAATGCTGAAGGCAAAGAATTGAAAGAAACACCAATTACACCTGCAGGACTTGCGAGCCTTGTGAAACTGATTTCAGATGGAACGATTTCATCGAAAATCGCGAAGAAAGTATTCAAAGAACTTGCTGAAAACGGTGGGGACGCTGCAGATATCGTGAAGGAAAAAGGACTCGTCCAAATTTCTGACGAAGGTACGTTGCGTAAAGTGATCGGTGAGATTTTGGATGCCAACGAGCAATCCATTGAGGACTTTAAGAACGGGAAAGATCGTGCAGTAGGATTCCTCGTAGGCCAAGTTATGAAAGCAACGAAAGGGCAGGCAAATCCGCCGCTCGTAAACAAACTCTTGTTGGATGAAATCAGCAAGCGATAACTAGACACCTTCTGAGGCGCCCTGTGATTTGGCTTAAGCTACCAACACAGGGCGTTTTCGTGAGTGTTGCGTGGCAATTGATTTCCATGTATGGATAGAGGTACACTTAGGAAAAGGTTGATTTACAATTTTGATCTCATTGAAATTATGTGGGGTCACTTACATCATTTAAGGAGTGTGAGGGTCGTTGGCTACTGAATTAGAGTATTTTGAACGAGCGATTTCACTTGAAGCGTATATGGATCGTATGGAACAGCTGAAAGATAGCAGTTTTTCAATTTATGAAAAGTTTGATGTGCCGAAAGACGATGAATTCATCTCCCGACTAAAAGAAGTGAAGCCGCGGATTCTCGTCATCACAGAGGATTGGTGTGGCGACGCGATGATGAACAACCCGATTTTGCGTCGAATTGCAGAAGCTGCAGATTTAGATGTCCGGGCAGTGTATCGGGATAAAGACACGGAACTTATTGATCGTCATTTAACAAATGGAGGACGGTCGATCCCTGTTTACTTATTACTTGACGCAGACGGCAAGGTCGCTGCTAAATGGGGCCCACGGGCTGCAACGATTCAAAAACATGTGATGGAATTGAAACAACAAATCCCGGCGAAAGATGCACCGGACTTTGAAGAAAAGCAACGCGCAGTACATGAACAAATTGTAGCCGAATACACGACGAAACCGGAGTATTGGTTAGCGGTTTACGAAGACATTCGCACTACATTCTTACCGGTAGTCCAAGAGGCTTAAACAAGGGCTCGTGCACCTGGAGCTGAGTGAACAGAAAGAAGGAAACGATGTATGAAGCGTGCTCGTATTATCTACAACCCGACTGCGGGACGGGAGGTCTTCCGCAAAAACCTTTCAGATGTGCTCATACGGCTAGAACAAGCTGGTTACGAAGCATCTGCACATGCGACCACGTGCGAAGGCGATGCTACTGTCGCTGCCGCTGCGGCTGTTGAGCGTGGGTTTGACATCATCATCGCTGCAGGTGGAGATGGAACGTTGAACGAGGTCGTTGCAGGTGTTTCAGATTTCGAGGAGCGTCCTCCAATCGGTCTTATTCCAATGGGGACGACCAATGATTTCGCCCGTGCACTTCGAATTCCACGCGATATCCACAAAGCGCTCGATATTATTTTGGAAAACAAGAAAATACCAGTCGATGTCGGTAAGATGAACGACCGATTCTTCATCAACATCGCAGGTGGCGGCCGAATGACTGAACTTACCTATGAAGTCCCAAGTCGCTTAAAGACGATGCTCGGTCAACTTGCGTACTACTTGAAGGGGATTGAAATGCTCCCGTCCATTCACGCAAGCCGTGTGAGAATCGAATATGACGACCAAGTTTTTGACGATGAAGCGATGCTATTTTTAGTGGGCTTGACGAATTCAGTTGGAGGCTTTGAAAAACTCGCACCTGAATCGAGTATTAACGACGGAAAATTCACGTTGCTTATCTTGAAAAAGTGTAACATCGCAGAATTTATCCGCGTCGTGACGCTTGCAGTTCGAGGCGAGCACTTAAACGATCCACTCCTGATTTCGTGCAAAGCTGAGACTGTCAAAGTAACCTCAAATGAAGAAGTCCTCGTGAATTTGGATGGGGAATACGGCGGCAAAATTCCCGCTGTCTTCAAAAACCTGTCATGCCATATCGAGATGTATGTCCCGTTTGATAAGCTTCGTGACCAAGATCGTACATGGTAATCCATTGAAACTCCGCTGAACCATGCGGAGTTTTTTTGTTTAGTAAAAATGATATATAGGCGCATATCCTCCCGTTTCATCGGGCCACTCGCTCGTTACAGCGAAGCGCTCCATTGGCGAGGGTAACCGCTCCATTCCGCCAGCGAAGCGCTCCATGCGAAAGGGTAACCGCTCTATTCCGCCAGCTAACCGCTCCATTGGCGAGGATAACCGCTCCATACCGCCAGCGAAGCGCTCCAATCGAGAGGGTAACCGCTCCATCTCACACCATGCAATCCACTCTCTATCCCAACAAAAAAACAACGAGCACAAGGCTCGTTGCTAATGACCAACTCTTATTCAATAAACTCCAGTGCCTGATCTTGTTTGGATGCAAGCTTCGGAAGATCTTCGACAGGAATCCACTTAAATTGGAACACCAATCCTTCATCTTTTCCATCACCATGCACCTTATAATCCCACTCACGTTCATGACTTCCAACGTAATCGAAGTGGAAAACGTTGCGCTCGAGAACTTCATCTTTATCTTTCGGGAAAAAGTTCGTTTTATGCAGTTTTCCACATAATACAAGTTCATCACGTTGGATTCCAGATTCTTCCTCAATCTCTCGATATAAGGCATCGATCAGTAGTTCGTCCCGTTCGATCGTGCCACCCGGTACTTGGAGTCCAGCTTCAGGGAAGTCCCTATGCTCGAACACAAGGAGTTGGCGTTCATCTTCTTCACCCTTTGTAATATAGGCAAGAACTTTACGTTTTAGTTTCATTACGTTCACCTCGCTTAATCGTACTAGTATACACTACAATTAACAATAATTCAAGTATTCAACCAATGACTCGTCATAACTCCATTACTTTTATTTACCCAAATAGGCGTAATTTAATCCGAATTGGGGAAAGTACGTAATACATAAGTTAAATAACTTTTAAGAATTTTTTTGAAAGGATGTGTCCCGGTGTACAAAAAACAGGAAAAGATCCTCATGTGGTTAGCATTTGGCGTCGCGGGCGTAATGCTTCTCTCGATAGTTGGAAGGTTACTTGGATAAAACCCAACCAATAGAGGGATACTCTATTAGTGAAGGAGGCAACGCATATGGGAAATGAAGAAGCCGTATTTTTCTCGCGCGTCTTGACCGAAACGACCTTATCATTTCATATCATTTACGCAACCATTGGTGTCGGTGTACCCCTCATGATTATGATAGCTCAGTGGGTGGGAATTCGGAAAAATGACGAGCATTATATTTTACTCGCAAGAAGGTGGGCACGCGGATTCGTAATCACTGTAGCCGTTGGTGTCGTTACCGGTACCGCAATCGGGTTACAACTCTCGTTATTATGGCCAAATTTCATGGAATTAGCCGGTAACGTTATTGCACTGCCGTTATTCATGGAAACGTTCGCATTCTTCTTTGAAGCGATCTTCCTTGGTATTTATTTGTATACGTGGGATCGATTTGAAAACCAGAAAAAGCATTTGCTCTTACTCATCCCAGTAGCACTCGGTGCAATGTTCTCTGCAGTATTTATTACCATTGTGAACGCGTTTATGAACGCACCGCGCGGATTTGATATTGTTAATGGAGAACTGGTTAACATCAGTCCATTGCTTGCCATGTTCAACCCAGCAATGCCGACTAAAGTTGCGCACGTGGTTGTTACTGCATTCATGACCGCTGCATTTATTTTAGCAGCAATCGCCGCGTTCCGTTTATTGCGTGGATCAGATCATGTTTATCACAAGAAAGCGCTACTGCTGACCATGAAAGTCGGATTCATCTTCTCAATCGGTGCAGCCATTATAGGGGACTTCTCAGGTAAGTATTTAGCAGAGTATCAGCCAGAAAAGCTGGCCGCTGCCGAATGGCACTTTGAAACGACCGACAAAGCTGAGCTCATTTTAATGGGAGTCCTGACGAAGGACAATGAAGTCAAGTATGCTCTCAAAATCCCATACGGACTTTCAATTCTGGCGGCAAACAATCCGTTCGCTGAAGTTAAGGGACTCGATCAGTTCCCTGAGGATGAAGTACCGCCTCTCTATATTCATTACTTATTTAACTTGATGGTATTCATCGGCATGTGGATGGCCTTCTTATCGGCCGTATTCCTCATAGGAAAGTGGAAGGAATGGAACTTCATTGCTTCGAAGTGGTTCCGCTGGCTCATTGTTCTCGGAGCACCGCTTTCGCTTCTCGCCATTGAATTTGGATGGTGGTTTGCAGAAGTTGGTCGACAACCATGGATTTTGCGAGATCTTATGAAAGTATCCGAAGCCGCAACGACAAGTGATCAAGTAGACTCTATGCTCATTCTGTTCTGCTTGCTCTATCTCGTACTTGGTGTCGGAAGTGTCGTTGTTTTACGCCGCATGTTCCGTCACAATACAGTTGAAAAAGAATTGGAAGACCGTCATGCAATGAGGGGACGTGATGTACGATGAACCTTGAGATTCTTGGAATCACCGTATTGTGGACGTTTTTGTTTGGGTACATTATGGTCGGTGCGATCGATTTTGGTGCCGGGTTTTTCAATGCCTATTCCGTGATCACCGGAAAACAGCGCGTACTAACGAAAGTCATTCAACGCTATTTGTCCCCAGTCTGGGAAATCACAAACGTCTTTCTTGTGTTCTTCTTCGTAGGCATCATCGGGTTTTTCCCGAAAACGGCCTTTTACTACGGAACGACATTGCTCGTACCAGTCAGTTTTGGAGTAATTCTACTGGCAATCCGGGGTTCCTACTATGCGTTTGAAACGTATGGATCCCGTGGACACAAAGGCTACTCGTTTATGTACGGACTGGCGGGTATCCTCATTCCAGCATCGCTTTCAATCGTGCTGACGATTTCGGAAGGTGGATTCATCGAAATCATTGGTGGCAATCCGGTACTCGACTATTGGAAGCTGTTCACAAGTCCATTGACCTGGTCGATCGTTGTGCTCAGCATTTCAGCGACGTTGTACATTTCAGCTGTATTCCTCACGTGGTATGCAAACAAAGCACGTGACGTAGAAGCAACGGGGTTACTTCGCAGGTATGCACTCACTTGGTCACTGCCGACAATGATTGCAGCAGGTGGGATCATCGTTGAGCTTAGAAGACATCAACCAGAGCACTACAACAACATCCAGAATTTCTGGCCGATGTTCGTGATATCCTTGTTGTTATTTATCGGTACAGTGATCTTACTCTATACGAAACGTCAATATGGATGGGCATTCACAATGCTCGCGGGTCAATTCGCGTTTGCATTTTATGGATATGGAGCATCTCACTATCCGTACTTGCTGTATCCGTATTTAACGATTTACGACAGCTTTACGAATCCAGCAATGGCGATCTCACTCATCGTCGTGTTCATACTCGGACTTTGCCTACTCATCCCGTCACTGATCCTAGTCATGCGTCTATTCTTGTTTGATAAAGACTACGTGAGCGGCAAAGGCGATTATCATGCATAAGGGGGAGATTGTTTGGAACACTTCATCATGTTTTACGCAC
Organism: Sporosarcina sp. BI001-red; assembly: GCF_003384035.1. GTDB lineage: Bacteria > Bacillota > Bacilli > Bacillales_A > Planococcaceae > Sporosarcina. The sequence continues at coordinate 27,533 of NZ_QQAK01000004.1, forward strand.
CATTCATTGTGCTAATCGGATTAATCATCGTCGCTTTTTTCGTCGCACCAATGGACGGATGGGTGACTGACCGTAAGAAAGAGGACAAGAAGAAATGAGGAAATGGGCTGCTGAGGCAGCTCTTTTTTCATGGAAAGCGCTCGTCCCTGCTCGCGTAGCGCTCCAACACAAGGGGACCGCTTCATGATGCTCAAGGATATCTCAATTTCGCTCAAGCAAGTGGAAAAGTGATCAAGGAGGCACTCAATCTGCTCAAGTGGGGCCAGGAAGTGATCAAGCAACCCACAATCTGCTCAAGCGAGGCTAGAAAGTGATCAAGCAGACCACAATCCGCTCAAGCGGCCACAGAAAGTGATCAAGCAAGGACAGAATTCGTAGGAGTATATAAAAAACTAAAGTCCGCGGCACCAAAAAAACCGCCAAACTACTTAAAAACTCGCGACCAATCTATCTTTCCAAGGTCAAAGAACGAAAACCAAGATTAATTTGTAGAGCCGCTTCGCGTCACATTTTCGTGCGGAGATTCCGCTAAAGCTGGAAAAGTGATCAAGTGAGTTGTTAATCTGCTCAAGCGAGGCCTGGAAGTGATCAAGCAACCTTCGATCCGCTCAAGCATGGCCAGAAAGTGATCAAGCAGACCACCAATCTGCTCAAGCGAGGCCAGAAAGTGATCAAGCAGACCACCAATCCGCTCAAGCGAGGCTAGAAAGTGATCAAGCAACCACAACTCCCCTCAAGCAAACCCCAATCCCTCTCCATCTTCCACAAAATCGACTCAAGCAACTCGCCCCGACCTATGGTAAACTACAGTACAGACCGAAAACTGGAGGGCACGAACTCATGACCTATGCAGTAAACCAAAACGACCGCTTAGTCGTTCACATAGAAGACCTCACCCACGACGGATCAGGCGTCGGAAAAGTCCAAGGCTATCCGCTATTCATCCCAGGTACATTACCCGGTGAAGAAGTCGAAGTCAAAGTCGGCAAAACCCTGAAAAACTACGGATTTGCTAAATTACTTAACATCATCACACCTTCACCTGAACGAATTGAAGGGCCATGTCACGTCTATCCGGAATGTGGCGGATGTCAGATTCAACACTTGACCTACGAAGCACAACTGAAGCAAAAACAAAAAATCGTTCGCGACGCAATCGACCGCATTGCAAAACTTCCGGACGTCCCTGTGCATCCAGTACTTGGCATGGAAGACCCATGGCGCTATCGGAACAAATCCCAAATTCCTTTCAGCGAACGCGATGGCCAAGTCGTCTCTGGATTTTATCGCTCGAAAACGCACCATATCGTGGACACCGATGTCTGTATCATCCAGAGCGATGAAGCCGACGAACTCATGGCGATGTTGAAACGCGAACTTCAAATCCTTGGTATCGACGCATACGACGAACACAAAAACAAAGGCTTCTTGCGCCACCTGGTCGTCAGAAAAGCCCGCGCAACAGGTGAACTTATGGTCGTCCTCGTCACCGCACGACGTAAATTCCCGGAAGCTGACCAAGTCATCAAAGCCATCAAACGTGTAGTTCCAAACGTCACATCCATCATGCAAAACGTCAATACACAAAAGACAAACGTCATTTTTGGCAATGAAACCTTGAATCTCTATGGCAAAGACGTCATCATCGACTCAATCGGCGGCGTTGACTTTGAAATCTCGGCTCGCTCGTTCTATCAAGTAAATCCTGTGCAAACAGAAACGCTTTACAACCAAGCACTCAACTTCGCGCAGTTAACAGGAACTGAAACAGTCATCGATGCTTACTGCGGTATCGGAACAATCTCACTTTTCCTAGCGAAACAAGCAAAAGAAGTATACGGCGTTGAAATCGTTCCGCAGGCAATTGAAGACGCAAAACGGAATGCTACTCTAAACGGCATTGCCAATGCACACTTCGAAACAGGTGCCTCTGAAGACGTCATTCCGAAATGGTACAGTGAAGGAAAAACGTTCGATGTCTTAGTCGTCGATCCACCACGAAAAGGATGCGACGAAAAGCTGCTAGAAACGATTCTCACACACAAACCAGGTCGCGTAGTATACGTATCATGCAACCCCGCAACGTTAGCTCGAGATCTCCGTATCTTAGAAGATGGCGGCTACAAAACGCAAGAAATTCAACCAGTGGACATGTTCCCACATTCCACACATATCGAGTGCGTGGCGTTGATTGAGTTAAAATTGTAGCCCCATAATAAAGACGTGCAAGTTAAAATAAAGTCGTGCATGGGGGCAGGCGTGGTTTGCAATAAAGACATGTCCCAGAAAACCCCTGAACCGGCACGGTGCCTGTATTCCTTCAAACGATTTCTCGCAAATCTTTATTCGAAATCGAGAAAAACGGGAAAAAAAAGAGGGGGAAACGCTGGAAAAGTGCTCAAAAATGGAGAGAAAACCGGCGGAAACGCGGGAATCATATCCTGACATTATTTTAAATCCCAACGGTCCATTGCGCCCTGGCAACGTTTTTCATGAAGTGACTTTTTTATAAAGGAACATAGTAGCGAGGAGAAAAGGAGGAAAATTAAACCCTTTTCTCCTTTTTTGGTAGAAGGAGAAGGGGGGAATACTTCTTTTGAAGAAGTATTCCCTATGGAAGGTATCTCTATTGTACAATTAGCAATTTCTATTCATAAGCTCAAAAATTGTAATGACTGCATTTAACTTTGATATTACTTAGTTTGGTGAAATTAGCTTTGATTACACAGTCTATTTATATGTTAGGCAGATATCGAGACCATTTAATGCAGTACAGCTGTTGTATATAAAAATTGAAAGTGAGGAATTTGTGCAATGAAATTTATATATTTTAATGATACAGGTCGAAAAGTTTTAATTCATCCAGCTACATTTATAAGCGGATGTGCGAGTTCAGATACTGCTATAGAGCCTTTAGAGGAGAGAACTTTTGTACTACCTGAGGGGTCATACCCTTGGGTTAAAATGTGGGACTACGGACCAGGAGTCGGATTGCAAATATTAGTTTCTCCTGGTTGGAATTAAAAAAGTTTTAATTACAAAAGAAACTAATAGGATTACACAAATTATGAACTCCCTCAAGAAGCTCATATAATTATTCTTATTAAAGAAGTAACAGATTCTAAGTATTTACAAACTTGTATGTAAAGAATTCATACCTGTTCATATTATCATCTCTTAATTAGCAAGTGGAGAGAAAGATTGATTTAAGCATGTTGTTCTATTTTTGAAAAAGTCATCCGGTCATGCCGACCAGTACTTAGAAGAAATATTCCACTCTTGAAATTCCGGTTCATATAAAAAGGCTGAAAGTCTTCATGTTAACCAGGAATGGTGACCTGTTAAATATTCAAAACACTTAAAATCTAATTATATCTAAATCAAAATAATACGCCTTACTCGGAAACGATAACAACATACTCTATATAATATCTGAAATTTAAGTTAGTTGTTCATTTTTTTAAGAAAGTGCTTTGAAACCATACGTACCAGTGCTTTGAATCGAAAACAACTTTCGGAAAACATAAACCTATACAGTCTATAAAAAAGTCGAAATGCGATATTGAAACCACTAAAAGAGCTCCTGAAAAATGTCAAAACATACAAAACCAAATTTTATCAAAAACAAACTTCAAAAAACAATTCAAGCCCATACCTTCTAATTCTAAAAAACGTACCAATCCTTAAGGTTTTTAAATATTATCTGAAAGTCATAACTAATTATATGACACAAGTTTTAACGAAGTGCTAATCTATCTACGTATTTTCTAAATACAATAGATACAAACTAATTCAGTATATTCATTTGCGGTATGTGTTTAAAGTGTTCTGTAAGCCTCGTAGAACTATTCAAATTAACTGCGTGGGGAATTGGTATGTTTGGAACGGAAAGAAGCGTTATGAACCAAATGGATACAATGGAAGCGAACTTGATTACTTATCATATTAAGTAGTGCCTTTATATAGAAAGACCTTACCATTGTAGTTGGGACTATTTAACAATTTATATGTATATCTCTTTGTGAATTAATCTAATTGAACATTGAAGTCGGAATCATATCACTTTTGAGGAAGACCACACCATTTCTATGATGTAAAGTCTATACTTTTGAAACACTAATTAGTATCTATTTAAAGAGTTTTATAATCCCTCTGGCGCCTTCTAAACAATTTAGTAGACAAACTGTAGGGCGAGGTAAAATCGAAGCATTGTGGGCATAAGGGACGCCTTGTAAGTTAACACGAATTGCAATCATAATTAGCTACCCCTTCAAAAAGTATTCCTTACTAATTGTCATCGTAAATTAGATTAGTTTACAAAATGATTATAAGTAAAATATATCCAAGTAATTTATCTTATGTAATGGTAAAATGATACTATAAATAAAAGACTTTGGAAGGGGATAGTAAGATGTTCAATCAACGACTTACGTTAGAAGACCTTTTTACGGTACATAAATTCACTCCTAATGCTGGGCAACTCGAGGCAATAAAATCATTAAATGGCCCTTTGTTCTTAATGGCTGGACCAGGGTCTGGGAAAACAAGAGTTCTTTTATGGAGAACAGTAAATGCTATAGTTTTTCAAGGTATTTTACCGGAAAAGATATTTTTATCAACATTTACAGAAAAGGCTTCTAAACAGCTAAAAGATGGTCTACAAACTATATTAGGTTCAGTTACAAACATAACAGGCGTTCCCTACGATATTTCAAGAATGTATATTGGTACTGTTCATTCACTTTGTCAGAAAATAATTGGAGACAGACGTTTTATCAAAGAACGCTCCAGAGTTAAGCCTCCTATATTATTAGACGAGTTGGACCAATACTTTTATATAAATTCTTCTGTATTTTGGAAAGGGATAGAGGAATTACTTGTTGTGAACGAAAACGAATGGCGTTTAGATGTAAGACAGTATCTAACAGGGATGTCGTTTGAATTTGCGTCTCGTCATGATACTACTACTTTGTTAATATCTATTTTTAATCGATTTTCAGAGGAAAATCTACAAACTCAAAAAATTATAGATTATGCACAAAATGAGGATGAACAAGTTTTAAAGCAAATAGCTCGTGTTTACGAATGGTATAAGCTAAAACTTGAAAAATCTAATATGGTAGATTTTTCATTATTACAACAGAGGGCATACACTCAACTGCTTCTAAGTGACCATACGGCTTATGAATTTGACCATATAATCATAGATGAATATCAAGATACTAATAGAATTCAAGAACAGCTCTTCTTCAGGCTGGCGAAAGGTAGTAAAAATTTTTGTGTAGTTGGTGATGACGACCAGGCATTGTATAGATTCAGGGGTGCGACTGTCGAGAATTTTGTTCAATTTCCGAAGCGAACTGAATTGTACCTGCAAACCAAGCCAAAAGAAATTAAATTAAACACTAATTATCGTTCTAAAAATCAGATTGTGTCTACTTATAAGCAATTCATGGAGAAGGTAAGTTGGATTAGAGAAGATGGGAGAGGATATTATCGATTACATGATAAAGATATTCAACCCCAGCAACAAGATAACGACATATCGGTTATAACAACTAAGCCAGGCAATTCAGAAAGTGTATCAAAGGAAATTGCCGAATTCGTTAAAAGTTTAATAGATGAGAAGAAAGTAGAAGACCCTAATGAAATAGCATTTTTATTTCCCTCTTTAAAAAGTAATCACGTTAAACAAATGAAGAAGTCATTGGAAGATGAGGGGATTAGCGTATATGCTCCAAGAGCTGGACGTTTTTTGGAAGTGAAAGAAGCGAAAGCGATGTTTGGTGTTATATCTCAAATAATGGGGAAACCAGTAAGGCAAGATTATGCAGGAGCATATAAAGAATATCATGGGTGGTTAAGAGATTGTGAAGAAGTTGCTAAACAACTTATGGTCAAGGATAGTCGTTTAGAAACGTTTGTACATACTAAAAAGAAGGAATTGCGTAGGTGTAAAGAAGACTACATTCGTCTTTTAAAAACGGTGAATGACAACGATTGGTCGACAACAGATGCTTACCATCCAAAGAAGCACAAGAGGGTTTTATCAAATACCCCCCTTATTTCAGAACAAACGATGAGTGGACTTGGTACTGGACGTTTAGATAAAGTGATTGAGGAGCGCAGTAAGGGCTTGAGACCATTTACCCTGCAGTATATTCTAAATAGGTCAACTTCAGTGGATTGGAATGTATTAGATTTGTTTTATCGGCTTTGTGGATTCTCATATTTCTCTCATATGTTTAAAAAAGCGGAGAACGGTGATGATGAGGGTCCAATTTCAAATCTCTCTATGATTTCCGAATACTTATCAAGATATATGGAGCAATCACAATCAATGTTAACAGGTGCAAGGTTAATTGAAGACCGGTTTTCAAATGATTTCTTTGGTAGATACGTCTATGGGCTATTTAGGATAGGTGAATCAGAAGTTGAGAATCCAGAAACTCCATTTCCAAAAGGAAGAGTTTCATTCCTAACAATTCACCAATCAAAAGGATTAGAATTTCCATATGTCATTTTGGGAAACCCAGGTAAGAAAAATTCAGGGGTCCCACGTCCGGAGGAGATTGTTAGACCATTAATCGACTCAGAAAACGAACCTTTGAGCCGAGTATCTGAGTTTGATATAATGAGAATGTTTTATGTAGCCTTATCCAGAGCAGAAAAAGGATTACTTATTACGAATCTAAGAGGACAGGGGCAAGTGGTTGCCCCCGCTTTCAAGCAACTGCTCGATGAAATGAATTATCCGGTTGCTTCAGAACTTGATGTTTCCAAACTATCCAATTCAGAAATTAAAATAAATGATATTCCAAAAGTTTATTCTTATACAAGTGATTACCTAATGTATATTAAGTGCCCGAGGAACTATATGGTCTTTAAAAAATATGGATTTGTTCCATCTCGTTCTCAGACAATGTTATTTGGCAGTCTGGTACACCAAACAATCGAAGATATTCACAATCAAATCATTTCCTCAAGGAGTGATAGTAATGAATAATAATGAGATGTTTCAATTTATTGAAGAATCTTTTGAAGAAAATTACGAACTGCTAAGATTAGAAGGGGGTCATTCTTTATCTCCACAAGTGAAGAAATTAGCGTTGGAACAAGTTAAAAATTATTGGAAGAAGCTTAGGCATGTTGCAGAAAATGTATCTGACACAGAGGTGAGATTAACACTCCCACAACAGAGTACACCATCGGGTAGACCCTATACAATACAGGGGGTTGTGGACGTAGTGAAAGAAGACGACCGCACAGTCATGTATGATATAAAAACGCAAGATGCAGATTTTGTTAGAAGTAACAAGAAAGATTATGAGGGACAATTAAACATCTATGCTCACGTTTGGCAATCAGTTAGGGAACAGGAATTAGATGGGACATCAATTCTTGCGACTGGTGAAACACAAGGGTTGCGAAGAGCAAAGCAACGTTCGTTTTTGACAAATAATGATAATCTCTTAGAAGAAGCTCTTGAAGAATGGGAACCTGAAGTACCTATTGACATAGCAGATGAAAGAATAGAAGGGTATCTTGAATCTTTTGGGGTAGTTGTCGACAAAATTGAGGAGCATTGTTTTGAAGCACCGTCTATAGAAAAAATCAACTCGAAGATTCTTGGTAATAAAACGTTTGCAGTACATGTTTGTAGAAACTGTGATGCAAGATTCTCTTGCGATACATATAAAGAATATGCTTTTAATTCAAGTCGTGTATCAAATGATTTTTTATCGTTTTATGAAGACTATGGTACGGAACAGGAACGAGTAGAACAAATTGAAACAACATTAGAAGAAGAGGTGTGAAAATGTCAATTGAAGAATTAAAAAGACCTGACCGAACTGATGAAGAAAGAGTAAGAATCCTGAAAGAACTTTTTCCGGAGGCATTTAGTGATGGGCAAATTAATGTCGAAACGATTAAAGAATTAGTAAATGCGATGCAAAGTGATACGGTAGAAACAGATTATGGGGAGTTTTTCGGATTACAATGGGTTGGAAAAAAACAAGCAAGAAAGCTCGCTTCTGTGCCCTCAACTGGAACTTTAAGAAAAGTTGTTGGTGATGGTATTAATGAAGATGAAACCAATAATATCCTAATTGAAGGAGATAATTTAGAGGTCCTAAGAATCTTACAAAAAAGTTATGCAGGTAGGATACAGACTATTTATATTGACCCACCCTATAACACAGATAATGATTATATATACAAAGATACATTTAAGGAACCTGTTGAAAGTTATTTGCATAAATCAAAACAAGCTGATGATGATGGTCTTTTAACCAGTAACCCCAAAGCGAGTGGTCGGTATCATGCAAACTGGTTGAATATGATGTATCCAAGGCTGAAAATTGCTTGGAGTTTATTGAAAAAAGATGGTGTCATTTGTGTTTCCATCTCTGACATTGAAGAGGCAAATTTAAGAAAAGTTTTAGATGAGATTTTTGGTGAAGAGAATCATATCAATACTATATCTGTGAAATCTAAAGTGAATGCTGGAGCCTCAGGGGGCGGTGAGGACAAAAGACTTAAAAAGAATTTAGAATATATTCATATATATGCCAAGAGCATTGATGAACTCAGCCCGTTAGCTAATCTTTACCAAAATGAAAATCTAATGGATTTAATATCAGAAATGAGAGAACAAGAACAAAGTTGGAAATATACAAGTGTTTTAACAGATATGGGAACAAGGAAAAAACTTACAACGACATACGATGGAAAAGGCAATGCAATCGATGTATATCTAAGAGAGAATGTAAAAAGAACAACAGTTAATCAGCTAATGAAAAGTGAAGGATTATCTGAAGAGGAAGTTTATAAAAAGTACCTCGATAGAATATTCTCAGACACGAATGCTCAATCGAGTATTAGAACGAGAGTAATTGATGCATCCGGAGTATTAGAATCGGGAAATATGTTTGAGGTAGAGTATACACCTCGTTCCGGTCGTATGAGAGGAGAAATGGTTAAGCATCATTATATCAGTAATTCCGTAAGAAGAGTTATTTGGCTAAATGACGTTGTTGATGAAATTGATGGAACGCTATTTAAAAAGGAAAGACTAAGTACATTATGGGATGATATAGATTATAACAATGTAGGAAAAGAAGGAGGTATATCTTTTCCTAATGGTAAGAAACCGATTGAGCTAATTCAAAGATGTATAAAAATCAATGATAATAGTAATAAGGATGGTATTGTATTAGACTTTTTTGCTGGTTCAGGCTCAACGGGACATGCTGTTTTAGATATGAACAGCAAAGATAGTGGTAATAGGAAATTTATTTTAGTTCAATTACCAGAGACACCTAAAGGCTCTGCATACCATACGATTACTGAACTAACTAAGCAACGCTTAAAAAATAGTATCCACACTTTAGAGAAAAGTGAAAATAACGCAGGAGAACCGGTTTTTGGGTTTGAATTTTATCAGATGTCCAAAACGAATATCAAAAAGTGGAATGATAAAGATAGTATAAATATGGATGACTTATATAAGAACTTAGATTTGTTTATGACAAATCCATTAGATGATGATGAAAGTGAAATAAATATTGTAATAGAATTAATGTTAAATCAAGGATTCCCATTAGATAGCATGATTACTAAAAAAGAGGATTCTGGAAATAAATTATTAATCGTTCGACATGAAGATGTACCTTTTTCACTGGTTATCTGTTTAGATGAAAAGTTAGTCGACGAAACTGAAGAATATTTAAAGGCATATTACGAAAAATCAACTTTTATTTGTATTGATGATTCATTATCAAATAAGCAAAAAGTTTTACTGAGTGAAATGATGAATGTGAAAACAATATGAAGGGGATGAGCTGAATGGGAGAAAAACTAAAGTTTCAATATGATGCTGACCAACAATTCCAATTAGATGCCATCTCCAGTGTAGTTGATTTATTTGAAGGATTGCCATTTCAAGAACAAAATGAACTCCTTTCTGGTGCAATAAATGATGTCATACCGAATTGGCCAAAAGATGAAATGTTAGATGAAATATTACTTTTTGATAATCTACAGATGGTTCAAACGAGAAACAGTTTTGAAGGGCGTGGAAGCTCAATTGAAATTTCAAATGACCTTGAAGTAGATGATGGAATGGTATTGGAGGTTGCAGGTAATGACTCAGTAAGAGTGCCAAATTTCACCATAGAAATGGAAACAGGTACTGGGAAAACTTATGTATATCTGCGTACTCTATTTGAGTTAAGAAAAAAATATGGCTTTACGAAATTTATTATTGTTGTACCAAGCGTTGCGATATACCAAGGAGTTTTGAAATCCATTGATACAATGAGAAATCACTTCAGACAGATATATGATAATCAAGATATTTCAGTCATGTCCTACGATAGCTCCAAAATTGGTGAACTCAATAGCTATGCAAGTAGCACAGACTTAACAGTGATGGTAATGACCATTGATTCGTTCAATAAAGCTGGAAATAATATCTTTAAAAACACTGAAAAGTTAGCAGGTCAAATGAAACCCTATGAGTATATTCAAAATACGCGGCCCATATTAATATTGGATGAAGCACAAAACTTTGAAACAAAAAAGTCTAAAGAAGCAATTCGAACCCTTAAACCATTAGTTGTAGTACGTTATTCTGCAACGCATACTGAGACCCCTAATCTTCTATATAAATTGACACCTCTTGATGCTTTCAAGAACAATTTGGTTAAGCAAATAGAAGTAGTTGGAATATCAGAGTTAGATAATATAAACGAACAGATGCTACGATTGCTGGAAATTAAAAGGAACCCATTGCGTGCAGTTATTAGAGCAACAGTTATTCACCAGGGAGAATCGTCAGAGGACGATATCGTTTTAAAAAAAGACGATTCCTTATTTTTGAAGACTAAGAATGTTGATTATAAAGAATTCGGCAATGTTAGGGAAATAAGATTCGGAAAAAATGAAGATGAACAAAGTATCACATTTGATAATGAAGTGAATTTATCTGTAAGCGATTCAATTTTTTCTAAGGAAAGCATTTTTAGAGCTCAAATAGAAAAGACAATTAGTGTGCATATGCAACGTCAGCAAGTATTGAAGGAACAAGGTATTAAGGTTTTATCGTTATTTTTTATTGACAGAGTGAAAAACTATACTTCTGATGAGGGATTAATTAAGCGCATATTTGATGAATGCTTTGAAAGATTAAAACATCACTATCCTATTTATGAGAATCATAATGCCACAGAAGTACGTGAAGGTTATTTTGCAAAACCTAAAATAGATTCTCCAGAAGAAGATGCTGTTGATACCAATGGTAAGACAAAACCGCAAAGAGAAATGGAAAAAAGGGCTTTCGAACTTATAATGAAAAACAAAGAACAACTATTGAGTTTTGAAGAGCCTGTATCTTTTATCTTTGCTCATTCGGCTTTGAAAGAAGGTTGGGATAACCCAAACGTTTTCCAAATCTGTACATTAAATCAGACAAACTCAATAGTCAAAAAACGACAGGAAATAGGACGAGGCTTACGATTATCTGTAAACCAAAAAGGTAATAGAACAGAAAATCATGACATCAATATATTAACAGTTGTGGCTAATGAACAATATGAAACATTTGTGAAGAACCTTCAAAAAGAGTATAGAGATGACGGGACATATGCACCTCCAGTACCTAAGAAACCGGAACAAAGCGAAGTGAAACGTAAAGATAATATGTATTACTCCTCAGATTTTACGGAGCTTTGGAAAAAGATTAACAAAAAAGTATCGTATAAAGTGGAAGTAAATACAGATAAACTGATTGAGGACTGTATATATCGCATCAATAAAATAAAATTTCCCTCCCCAGTTATTGAAATTAAAACAGGTCGTTTCGTTATGGCTGAATATAAAATAGCGATTATTGAAATAAATGAGTACAATGCTAAACTGAAAATTAAAATGGATAATTCAATAGGTAATGGATTTGAAAACGAGCTTTATGTAAAGGCTGGTGACGATTTAAAAAAAATCTTGAAGGATGAGAATCTAAGGGGGTTTAAAGTTCTCCACATAGGAGAAATATATGGAGAACCATTTTTGAAATTCACGAATGAAATCACTATTAAATCACATGAGCCTTATAACTTTTACACAGAAAGAGCTGAAAAACCAAAAAGAGAAATAGAAGAAACTAAAAATAATACGTATCCTGTCCCGGATTTTATTACACGTACTGCTAATGAAACCAAACTAACAAAAAGTACTATAGTGGCGATATTTAAGGGGATAAGTAGTAAGCAACAAGAAAAAGTGTTTTTGAATCCAGAAGGTTGGATATCTGAGTTCTTATCACAAATTCGTATAACTTTAAGTGACCACATTGTCGATAATATAGAATTCGAAATTGATGAAGATACTGATTTATATAACTCAGAGGAACTATTCCCTGAAATGGTAAAACAACCTCAACGAGAGTTAATAGATGCTGGCAGTGCAGGGTTGTACAATAGAGTGCAAATAGATTCAGAAGTAGAACGAGAATTTGTTCAAAACCTTGTAAAACGTGACGTCGAAAAGGACCATACGGTTTTGTATTTTAAATTCCCTCCTAAATTTAAAATTCATCTACCTAAAATAATTGGGAACTATAATCCAGATTGGGCTATTGTACGTAAGTATGATAAAGAGGATAGATTAAAGCTTGAATTAGTAAGAGAAACTAAAGGTGGAATTAAACTCGATGAACTACGTTTTCCACATGAAAAGAGAAAGATATTATGTGCGAAGAAGTACTTTGAAAAAATAGGAGTCAATTATAGGGTTGTTACCGGAGAAAGTCATGACTGGATGGAATTAAATGAGTCAGAACAACTCGCCATTGATACGGAATAACTATGGAGAGAAGGGGCAGAAACAGTTTAGGCTTTTCAATTAAATAGGGAATTAATATAATAGAATTTAAAAGGAATCTTTATAGAATGAATGAGTAACAAGCACATGTTCATTTTAAGTGTAATTAATATTGATAGGTTTCTAACTGCATTAAGAAGTGCGACTTATACAGCCTGATATCAATTAGAAACTATACACTTTTATATCAAATGCTATATAATCAATATTATATATTATAAAAAAGGACTAAGAGCACTCCTCAAAAAAAACTTTGAGAGTAGCTTTTAGTCCTCTTTTTTGCGTTCAATGACTATTGTCAAATATAGAAAGGAGGTGAAGACAATGGAGAATAGTGACAGAAAAAATGAGGGTAAGCAGAACAAGAAGACTGATGTAGAAAAACCTATAAACAGGAAAAAAATGAGTGTTCCTGATTTTCATTTTTCAGTTTCTGAGGATAATAAAAGGATATTAGATTACTTTAAAACATTGGAGAGGGAAAAGAGAGAAAGGCAAATTTCTCATTTTAATAGGCTTGAGAGAAGAAGAGAATGCATACACAGAGGTATAAAAAAATTGAAGACCTATTTTGGAATTAAAAGTTAGAGATTATCTATAATAAAAATAATTGACAGGCTTCCACAAAGGAAAATTCAATAGGAGGTAACTTTGATGTGAAAAGATTCGAGAAACAAGCTTCAAAAGTTTAGGGAAGACAAGGGGATGTCATTCATTGACCTAATTAACAGTGTAGGAATTTCAGCAACAGAAATTGAAAGAATTTAAAAAGGGAGACTAAAAGTCAGTCTTGCTATACAGGTGTTTTAGCAATCGTTGACACAATAGGAATTGATTTGATTGAGTTAATAGCAAATCAGTGTGAAACGAATTAATATTGGATGATGAGAAAGGGGTAGGCTTTAAAATAGCTACTCCTTTTAAACGTGAGAACTTTTAGTAATTTAAATCAAAGGTGATTACAGCCACGTAATTTCACCACCTTGTTAAAACGCATGCCTGCTGAGAAATAAAACACTTTTAAAGTTATATATTGTAAAGTCAGCATGTAATAATAACAACTGGACATGGAGCCCCTATGGGTAAGGCTTCGAAGCCGGGCAACCAGCAACACGTAGTTGGCTTGGGCCAATCATGCCCGTCTCTTCTCTCCGTGCAAATTTGTAAGAAGGACAATCTCCAAAGTGGCAAACAACTTGACATTACCTGGTACATGTATTGTCATTTGGTGGTAAAAAACTTATCAAGGTGTTACATTTCATTGGCTGTAATCAAAAGGTTTATAACTGATTAAAAATTTATATATATTATCTTGTTGAGATAACTATTCATGTATCTTTATATTACAGGATGGTTTTTGAAATTATGACAAATTTTATGCAGGAGCATATAAACATAGAAGGAAAGTGCTTCCTAAATGTCGAATATTGTCTTAGTAGCAAAATAAATGAAGGGAGGAGTATTTAATGAATAACACAAAATTTTGGATTCGAAATATGTATACTGGTCCCGGTGGAGGTGCGTACACAGGACCGGGAGGTGGAATGTATACCGGACCTGATGGGGGTGCGTACACAGGACCGGGAGGTGGAATGTATACTGGACCTGATGGAGGTGCATATACAGGGCCAGGAGGTGGGCTTTATACTGGCCCAGGCGGAGGGTTATATACCGGACCAGGAGGAGGGCTTTATCCCGGGCCGGGAGGGGGGCTATACACAGGCCCTGGTGGAGGGTTATATACCGGACCAGGAGGAGGTATGTATACGGGGCCAGACTCAAAGCCTTATCAGGCAATTCACCCACCTTGGCCGATTTTTGTCTTAGAACTTCGAAAAAGGAAATTAGTAAAGCAAGCAGAGATTATAGAAAAGACTTTAAATAGTATCGGTTGGAAATTGTAGCTGATAAATTAATCCTGTATTACTAACTGTCGTATTTCTCTTTAATTTTGGATTGGGACACTCTTAGAATGTAAAGAAGTATTTATATAAAGCTTGAATTAATAGTTGTCTTCTTGACTAAAACAAATCATTGATTGCATTTTTAAATTCAATGTCTAAAGTAGAAGATTCGGGAGGATACTGACATTCTTTGTTTACTGTTACCTCGACCGTTTTCAAAAGATGAAGCACCTTATCAATAATGTCATCATTAGTTCTATTAATTGAATGTGGCTCTGACTGCATGTCATTTCTGATTAAAGTCCGAATATAATCGCTAAGATTCCCAAACTCTTTTTTTGTCTTTATAAAACTTATTAAATCACTATCAGATGGTAAAAAACTGATAGTGATTTTTTCGTTTTTTGTCATAAATATTTGACCTTCAAAATTTCCATGAAGCTTTTGACGTTTGCATATTGAGGATTAACCACAATACTTGCTTCAGGCAAGTTTATTTGAATTTGTTCCTTTAAAATTAGTGAACCTCCACCAACAAAGTAAATATGGTCCTGATTAAACGTGTAGTTATGCTGTTTTGCATAGTTAATAATTTTATCGAAATGCTTCTTTTTGATATTTTGGATGATTTCTTTACTTTCTTCTTCGACTTTACCCATATTGCTAAAATAACCTTTTTGAATTATGTGCTCTAAATCGTCTGAAGATATATTACAGTTGTATTTCTCTACAAGTTCACACTCTAAGTCTGTCTTCAGTGTGTTGATTCCTAAATGAGATACATTCATACTATTAAAATTAGGTTGTACTCCGACAAATGTACAGTATGTTGTATTTAGTCCACCTATATCCAATACAACAGAGGTGGCATTTTTTTGCTCTTCATGATTCGCATAAGTTAACCCCATACCTTCAAAACAAATTGTAACTTCGCTCAAATGAAAATTATACTGCATATCATTTAAGCAAAACTGTATAGGTAGGTTATTATTTTCAATGAATTTTTTAAAAGAATTCTTTAGAGCTTGTTTTTTATAAACATGAATAGGCACATTCACTGCAATTCTTATACTTTTATCATAAAACCTCAAGTTTGCCATACGCATTAATTCTGTTATTGCTGTGTAAATTGCAATCTTGTGAATATAACTTTCTTTACTTAGATTAAAATCGCTTTGTGTTTCTGGTACTATGCTTCCTACTAAATATTGTTTGCTTTCGTAATCAACTTTATAGGAGTCTAATGGGATATCTATTCCAATATCGCTAACCTCCTGTATTTTAGTTCGAAATTGAACTGTTTTAAAAATATCAACTCCTTGTAAAATCGCTTTTGTTGTATGCTTTCCTGAATCAATTGAAATAAAAATCTGTTCTTTCATATAACTTCTCCTTCCCTATTGAGTATTTAATATCTTATACAGTTTGAGAAAAGGATATAAGAAGAAATAAGAAAAATTGGTCTGATTTTGTTCAAGTAATTCTTAAAAATTCTTATTACTTGTTGGAAAGAACGATAGTTTATTCTTTGAAATACTTATGTATTAGGGTCTACTTATAGAGATATTGTATATGAAGCCCTCAATCTCAGTTCAACTCTTCAACTACTTTTGGAGTGTAAGTGAATAGGCTACACTTACTTGGACAGAAAAGTTAGGGTCTTGTAGAATACAACCAAAGAGATGAGGAGAATCTACATGACTGAAAAACGAGTGAGACGAACCTATACAAAGGAATTTAAAAACC
>NZ_QQAK01000005.1 GCF_003384035.1 Sporosarcina sp. BI001-red
GAATTACAAGATTATGTGAATTGGTTTAACCGGATTCGGATCCACGGAACGTTAGATTACCTTACGCCGATTGAGTATCGATTAGGGACCTTATAAAAATTGTCCGATTTAGTGTTGCCAAACCAAAGATTTATCTTTAGATTGTGGAGAGTATTATTTTTCAGATGAAACCTTAAGTTCAGACGCTATTATAGAAGTAATTTAATTAAGAAAAATTCACCTGGAATTTGTAAATAGCGACCTCATGTCCATAGAAAGTAGTATTTCTTCCAAGTCAACAATGTCATATAATTTGTTTTCCAAAAAGAATATAATTACATAGTCTCTGGAGTTTTCTTCACTAAGAGTAAAGCCTGCTTTGTTAAGGAGTGTTATTACCTGCTTTAAGCTTAATTTTAAGAAGAAGGATATCCTGATTAGCTTGTTTTTTTCAAAAGTAGGTAGAGTATCGTTAATTAGTTTACTCCAGTAAGATTTGTTTATTGTCGCGATTCCAAAAGTATCATCGTTAACTGGTGGTAATTTTTTTTCGACTGCAAGCATCTTTAAATACTTACCCAGAGATAATGTCTTCTTCTGTACAATAGAATGTTCTAATTGTCTAAGTTGTGCGTTACTTAAGTTATGACCCATTGTAGAAGATGGGTTTGTGAACTCAGATTCTTCTAAACGAATTTCTTGTTTAATTGTTTCAATACGAAGCCTTAGTTTTTCAAATTCAGATGTAGAGTTCAAAACTCTACTCAGTTTGTATATTTTGGTAGGATTTATCATTTTTTTCTCCACTTTTCTGAAGTTTCCTGCGAGGAAACAATTTACTCTTTTTAAAAGGTATATTTAGCATATAGTCAATAACATAAAATTTAAAGACTATATGAAAAAAGTCGGAGGATAGTTTAAAGAAATATGTCTAAGTAGGTAATAGTGTCAGATTGAATGACTTGAAAAACTATAGAAGGAGGAAATTAATAAATGAAAGACCCTAAAACTTTAGAAGTATCTAAAAGAATACGAGTATTTGTGCATAAATGTTACGAGGTGACTAATAAGTTCCCATCATTAGAAAAATTTGAATTATCTTCGCAACTTCGTCGTGCGAGTAGCTCCATATACCTGAATTTAAGTGAAGGCAATCCATCAATTTACAAGAAGACTTATATTAAACATTTGGATTCTTCAATTTGCAGTGGCCATGAGGTGAGAGCTATTTTTGATTTAATCTTGGACTTGGAATACATTACTTTAGAAGAGCATGAGCAACTTGAGAATGAAATGAAAGAGATTCAATATATTCTTACTGCAATTATTAACAAGGCAAGAAGAGAAGTAGTAAGCGGAATTGTTTAATTAGGGAGTTGGAACAAAGAAATTTACAGATAAAAAAGTTATGTATAGAGATATTCATTTATTAAATTATACTCAGCGGAGGTAAAGCAAAGGTTATTTAAATCAAGATATTGAAAACTGTATACATAACTGACAATTATGTATAGGGGTTATTTTCTTAGTTGCTTAATATCGAAACAGGAACTATAATGTGGTTATTGTAACAAACCAAAAATCGAAGTGTTAATTTCAATAGGCAACAGTTCTTGTTTTTAAAAAAACAGGGGCTGTTGCCTATTGTCATTACACTTCTTTTTTTTGCCCAGAATCAATACTTCAATATGTTAAACAAACTTACTAACTGTTACCAACTAAAAGTCAAGAAAAGGAGGGTGAAGTTTCCATGCAACATAAATACTGTTGTAGCTTAAAAGTTCACTTGAATATAAAATACGTTCTAATTAATTTTCCTGATTCAGTTGATTTGAACTCCATTTTGAATTCAGTTCGTCCAGACTTCGTTTATGAGATTTTGAAAATGAAGGATGTCTTTGATGAGATATTTGGTTGGAGTGCTGATTACTGTTATAACTTGTTTCATAATTATCCAGAAGTAACTTTATCATCGGAGGGGGAACTTACAATTAGAAAGAATGAAATTGTATGGAGAGGTATGCAACAACATAAGAGTTTAAAGTTTGGAAAAGTTGAAGGATTAAAACTCCACGATTTTCCAATGGAGAATTCGGACTTTCTAATCTTAACTTCTTATAACAAAGAATCGAAGCCTGCAAAGGCGTTTGTATTCCCAGGAAGCTTATTAGAATTTAATAAAGAGGAATCGAAATGATACAAGAATTCATAAAAGACTTAAAAAGGATTGGCAGGAGTCCATTGACCATACAAGCGTACTCTAATGACATAAAACAATTTAAATCATGGCTAACGGAATCAATAGGCAGTGAGACCGAGATAATAACTGAAACGGACGTAAGGGAGTATCGACAGTTCCTAAATCATCTATTGAAATTAAAGGTAAGTACTATTAATAGAAAGATTAAGTCTGTATTAAACTATCAGCAATTTTTGTTGAAGCAAGGTGTTTTACAAGAAAAAATCCAACTAAGAAGTGTGTTACAAAAGAATAATATCGAATACGATTATGAGGTGAAAACCGTTGGTAAACAAGACTTGTATCGTTTGAAAAGAACTGTTGAAGCGAGCCGTGTAAAAAGGGATATACTTATTTATTATCTATTATTCGCAACTGGCTGTCGTTGTAATGAACTGGTTTCTATTGAGCTGGACGATATATTCATCACGGAAAGAAACGGAAAGAATAATTATAGCTATGTTTATATACGAAGAGGAAAAGGAGAGAAGATGAGAAAAATCAATTTAAATCAGCAAGTTGTACACTCGATAAATGAATACTTAGCGGTTCGACCTAATGAGAGTTCCAATCAGTTGCTCCTGGGTCAAAGAGGGCCACTTACAAGGATTGCTATAAATAAAATACTGGAGAAATACAGTAAGAAAGCACAACTTGAGTATATTATTACTCCGCATATGGCAAGACATACATTCTGCTCAAGCTTGATTAAAGAGGGAAAAGTTGACCCAAAAACAGTTGCAATTTTAAGTGGCCATAGTTCGGTTGACACATTGTATCGTTTCTATGTTAATTCCAGTGCAGAAGACAAACAAAATGCTGTTGATAATTTGAAGGTTTAATTATTAGCAACTTAGGAATAGAGGTCCTGAAGATTGATTTCATCATATTATGAGAACAGCGCGAAGGTCAGAAAGCACATAAAAGAAGGCAGGGGACAAGGCTGTGGAATTGACTACGTACCATGGACAAAGACGCATGACTACTCTTCTCTTGGTAGAGCAACGAGACTAAAAGGAATAAAGATTCCGCGAATATATCATTTACAGTCGGATATTCAATATAGAGCATTCCTTTCATATGAATTTTCTGACCGAGTTTTCGATATTAGAGAAACGTATCCATTGTTAGATGTCATGGAAATCGTCGACTCGAAAGATAATCTTAGGTTTGATAAGTTCTGTGATAAAGAAACGAACGAGCCATATGTAATAACTACAAATTTCTTGCTGTCTGTAAAGGATAAAAGTGGTAAGGAATGCTTAGTAGCGAGAACTGTCAAGAATACAACTGAATTGAAAAGAAAATTGACTTGGGAAAAACTTGAGATTGAAAGGCGATATTGGAAAGCATTAGATATTGATTGGAAGATAATTACTGATAGAGAGCTACCAAGGCAGGTCTCAAAGAATATTGAGTGGATAAGAGAAACATTATTGGACACGGATATTTTAACTACAGAGAAAAAAGAAATGGCAAATAGTCTTTGTCAAGATATTAATACTGACCTTGATTTACCTATTAAAAATATTTTAAAAATATTTGATGAGAAGATGTTATTATCCAAAGGCACAGGGCTCTATTTGTTTAGGTATCTATTAGCTACGAAAGAAATAAAAGTGAACATGAATAAACCAATAATACTTTCCAATAGCGTCAGGGACCTAACTCATGAAGCATAAAAGGAGTGGGATTATGGATATTTTAGATAATATGCTTTTGCAAAGCGTTGAAGGAAACCTGATGCGTGTTACATGGTGCGATAGAGTTTCTTCTCATATATATGTGATTGATTTAGAGGGGAAACGTTGGCCGTATTTGATGATGAAGGAAGCAGTTTACGGAGAGCTAAAAACCCCGGGCATAGATATAATGCAAGATGATGTTCTTATACATGTTGATGAGGATAGTTTAAGTAAAGCCCAAATTGCAAGAAGAGACAAAGCCATGGAGGTAGTTTTGCACGTTTTAGAACAAGTAGATAATTCACAACAAATCTTTATCAGCAAATACCGTATTAAAGCTATAAAAAGAACTGCTACGATAATGCAGATTAGTATCTCGACTGTGAAGAATTATTTAATTGAATACTGGGTTGGTGGAAAAGTGCCTAATTCTCTGTTGCCCTCTTTTAATAAATGTGGAGCACGAGGGAAAGAAAAAGCTATAGGAGAACGTAAGAGAGGTAGACCCAGAAAATATGGAAATCAGACGGGGATAAATATTGACGAAAATATAAAAAGAATATTTAAAACGAGTTTAGGACGTTACTATTATTCTCAAAAGCAAAACAGTCTAAAGACCACATACGACCTGATGATGAAAGATTTTTTTACGATAGAGAAGGTAAAAAAGGACGGTGGAAAAACGCATATATTGAAATCAAATCAACCAACGTATCATCAGTTTTATTATTGGTTTAAATTGTTTAACAACCGTAAACATGAAATTTCAAAAAGACATGGAACAAGGATATATTTTCAAAAACATCGTGCGATTATCGGGAATTCAACAGATGATAGCGGATTATTGGTATCAAATTTATGGCAGACAGATAGCACACCTCTTAATATTACCCTTGTATCCAGTATTAACAGAAATATTATTGTTGGGAAACCGTTACTTCATTTGGTAGTCGATGCATATTCGCGTGTCATAGTTGGATTTAATCTTTCATTTGAGTCTTTGAATGCCTATAGTGGGGCGATGACTGCGCTATTGAATAGCATGACAAACAAAAAGGAGTTCTGCTCAAAGTTCGGAGTGGAAATAGATGATAATGAGTGGGACGTTGCATGTATACCCAGTAAGATTTTCACCGATAGGGGAGAATTGAACGGAAAACAGATTGAAAGTGCGATAGATGGATTAGGTATTTCTATACAAAATAGTCCCAGTTACAGACCAGAGCTGAAAGGAACCGTGGAGCAAGCTCTCAATCAAATACAGATACAATTAGCCCCACACGTCGATGGAGCATCAATTAGTGGGAAAAGAGTTAGAGAAAGGGGAGAAAGCGATTTACGTTTAAAAGCGAATTTGACTATAGAAGAATTGACAGCAATTATTATCAAGTTAATTATATTTCATAACAATTATCACGTTATGCAAGATTATGAGTTAACGGAAGAAATGCTTGAACAGGATATTGAGAAGATTCCAATGAAAATATGGAACTTTTGTTTAAGAAACCAGAAAGGTCAATTAAGAACTTTACCAACGGAGTATATTAGGATGCACTTATTGCAATCTGATAAAGCGACTATAACTTCCCGTGGCGTTAAATTTAAAAAGTTACTCTATACCTCTGAGTTGAGCTTACAAAGAAACTGGTTTGAATCTGCAAGACATAATGGAAGCAAACGTTTGAACATAAAATTTGATGCGAGAGATTTAACAGAAATTTATACAATAAATGAAGATGGAAGCCTTCATACCCTAAAGTTATTGAATCACCTGTCAAAATATAAATCAAAGAGTATTGCTGAAGTGGAACAAATAAATAATTATGAGAAAGAAATGGAAGTGAAAAGTAAACAGAAAGAACTGGAGAAAAAAATGCAATTGCTATCAGATATAGATGAAATTACTTCTCGAGGAAAACTGAAAACAGAAACTGTAAAGGACGATACTATTTCAAAAACACGAAAACTAAGAGGAATAAAAAATAACCAAAAGAGAGAGCGTGAAATTCAACGCGAGATTTTTAAAAATGAAAAACAGAGTGAAGGATTATATACAAGTAGTAAAAATATGGAGTCAGTCACGAATTACATAAATAAAGATAATGTTGAAGAACTAACTCTATTTAGACAACTGAGAGATGAATAGGTGGAGAAATGATGAATAAAATTTTTTTGCCCAATGGTATGGAAGCAGTGAAAGCGAATTATACGGAATCGCCTCTTGAAGAGTTTAATGAAAATCCATTTATCCAGGCTCTGCCCCCTTTAGTGAATGAGGAAACTAAAATTAAAAAGCTTATGGTAAATCCTGTTTTTTCTATTAAAGAAAGGGACATGGAGAATATGTATCGATTACAAATGGTAAATAGAATGTATCAATTTTTTCAGCCATTACCCATTCATCTTGAAATATGGGATGCGATACACAATCTTCTTATTGAAGGTTACATAGCCAGAAATCCTTTTGACCCAGCATATGTTAGACATTTAAACGATTCAGGTAAGCAGGTTATTAATCGTTCCTATGACATAAATAATAGAAGTAATTTCAGGACAACTGCTGGATGTGGAACACTTTTTGGATTTTCAGGGATGGGGAAAACAACCTCAGTTAATAGAGTCCTAAATAATATTCCACAAATCATTGTACATAACGAGTATAAGGGTCAGCACTTTAATCAGATTCAGATGGTTTGGTTAAAGATTGACTCTCCATCAGTGTCCTCTCTAAAAGCATTATGTTTGCAATTTATAATGAGAATCGATGAACTGCTCGGTACGAATAACTATCAAAAGCATGTATCAAGAAATACTTCTGTTGATGCGATGCTACCTCTTATTGGACAACTTGCTAAAAATATTGCTTTGGGTTTGTTGATTATTGATGAAACACAAAATATTAAAAACCGTGGTAAGGAACAAATTATGAACTTCTTTGTTAGCCTGGTAAACTCCGGGGTTAACCTTCTACTTATTGGTACACCAGGAGCTTACAAACTATTTGGAGATGAATTAAGGATTGCTCGGAGATTAACAGGCAACTCTGAAATAGTCTTCAATAATATGGAATATGATAATGAATTCAAGTTTTTATTAGAATCGATTTGGAGGTATCAATGGACATCGAAACAGGTAGGTCTAACCGAAGAAATTATGAAAGTTATCTATTATGAAACGCAAGGCATCTCTGACTTAGTTGTAAAGCTATTTGTTTATTCGCAACAAAAAGCAATATCTACAAAGAAAGAAATGATTTCTGCTTCGCTTATTCAGAGTGTAGCAAAAGAGAAATTCAAGTTAATGAAGGAAATGGTAGATGCAATACGTTCAGGAAATCCTTATAAAATGTCAGCATATGAAGATATAAAAAGAATTGAAAAAAGCAATAAAGCTGATAGAAGTCCAGAAATAGAAATTAAAGTCCTTAATAAAATTAGGGAAAAAGAAGTAAAGACGAATCAAAACCAAAACCAAATGGAAAAGATAGTTGTTCCAGTACAGAATAGACAGAATCGAATTGTTGTCTATGATGAAAATGATATAAGAAGAATAATGGCAGAAGGTATAAAAGATGAGAAAACTGTTTATGAAATTTTGAATGATAATGATTTAATTGAACATATGAATAGTTGGAACGACGGTGTTGTTATTGATTAATTATTTCCCGGTATTATATGAAGATGAGTTGCTTTATAGTGTAATTGCGCGTTATAGGAGAAAGTGTGGGATTGTTAGCAGTAGTGCATTACTGAAAGATATATTCGGTAAAAAAATTATATTGAAGTCTACTTACTTTCCTAAACATATTGATAAATTAGTCGGTAATTTACCAATCACAACAAAAATTACAACAAAAGAGTTGATTTGTGGGCACACAATGTTTCCGTTTTACACTTCATTTATATCTGAAGAAAAGACTATTTCTGCATATAAAATGATGTCAGAAGGTACTGGTAAAAGTATCGAAGGACGAATAGGGATGGGAGGTAGTACAGTCAAATCTAATATTTATTTAAGATATTGTCCATTGTGCTTCGGAAATGATATTGAGCTATACGGCGAAAGCTATTTTCGAAGAATGCATCAGATTGTTGGCGGACTATATTGTTTAAAACATGAAGTATTATTGAGAGATAGCACAATCTTCAGTACTCAAATCAATTCAGATTTTTTATGTATCGATGAAGATGTTTGTAGAGGACAGATAATAGTTGATAAATACTCATTAAAAACTAAGGAATATAACCTTCAGTATCTTAGGAATGCCGAATGGCTATTAAAAAAAGAGTACCAAAGAGTAGACCTTAGTTATATCATTTCATTTTACATAAACAGCTTGAGGAATAGAGGGTTAGCCACTCCTAATGGAGAGTTGTATATGAATGATGTAGAGAAACATTTTTCAGGTTTTTATCCCAATGAGTATCTTAATGCTATGCAAAGTTCATTAGATTTAGATTGTAATTTGTCGTGGCTAAGAACCTTTGTAAGGGATAACGGTAAGAATCGTAGTCCTTTGAGGCACTTATTATTTCTACAATCCCTTGATATTAAAGTGGAGGAGCTCTTTGCTGGTGAAGAGGTAACTGGAAAGATAAGGGGAACAAGTGCGAGAAATCCTAAGTTTGCTATCGAAGAAATGAGAGCTAAATGGCTTCAGCTATTAGAAGAGAATAGAGATTCATCACGCAGTGAATTGAAAACTAAAGGTAAGGGTCTGCACACATGGGTATTCAAGCATGACCGTGAATGGTATGAAAAGGTAACGCCGGTAGTAACACGTAAAAAAACCAGAGCTTCTTCAATTGATTGGGCAGAGCGTGACCAGGAGTGCCTGCAGATAGCTAAAAGGTCTGTGAGCATAATCCTTAAGAAGGAAGGTAAACCAGTGCGTGTAACGCCCTTGAGCGTGAGAACTACTATAGGCGCAAGAAATTGGTATAACAACAAGAAACTAATTCAAACTCGGCAGTATTTACAAGATGTAAAAGAGGATATTAATGTGTTCCGGAAGAGAAAAATCAAGTGGGCCATAACCGAAATGAGTGAAAAAGGTGAGAAAATCACGGTATATAAAGTCCAATTATATGCAGGATTTGGAGGTGGGAATTTAGCAATTAGAAAAATGATTGAGCAATTGTTGAAAGAGTAATAATGCGGTTTTATTGAAGTGCATTAAAGGGAGAGATTCAATGGCTACTTTTACATACTTAAAAAAAGAAAAATACACAGGCGAAGAAGTTCTTAGTCTATTTAAAAAACTACAAATGTATTATGGCTGGCATTCAACAGTGATTCATAGTAATCAAGGTACATCGGATGACGGACAACGTTATTCGTCCACTCAATCATCATATCTAAAGGTTCAAGTTGCTATGACAGCAATCAACTTATTTAAAGAGTCATTTAGTTTGAAAAGGAAAGTGAAAGAAAAATACTGGCAACGGGTATTTTCTGGGAAAAAGATGTATGACGTGGCTGAGCAACTTAATTCCATGAAGATACTTTGCGATTTGCAGTATAGTTATGAGTTTGATGAGCAAAATGAAATGTATAGACATCAGATTGATTGTATGAATATTTTATCCCCTGAGTCCCATGATATTCTTTTATTCTCTTGGGACAAAATGAAGGAAGGGTATCATGAAATAATTTATTTGTTGTTTGGAATTGAAGATAATGTGTTCCAAGGTAATGAAGAGTATGACGATTTTATTCGAAGGCTAAAGCAAATAGGTAATAAATAAAGGAAAAGGATGTCATGTATTCTGTATGAGATTTAGGATTGATTTAAAAAATATGCAATGTGAAGCACTAAGAAAATGATTTTATAAAATTATTTTCTTAGTGCTTTATTACATAGTGAATTTGAATTGACCTCTGGGAAGGTTAGGACTTCTTATATTGGTTATTTAGAGTAAGGATATACTTAAAGTCCTCATTAAATGCTTCCTTATTCGCACGAACATGCTGACTTTCTATAGGTTGACTATGTCCAGCCATCCAGCGACACGACTTATCAAAAAGGTTGCTAACAGCTTCTAATTCATCTACAAATGTGCCATCTATAGACCTCACACTTGAAAACATAATATTTGGTTCATATCTCCGTATTATAGATTTTAAAAATCCTTCTTCTACGATTAACTCACACCAGGTTCTGATATCTGAGTAAGCCTTTTTTAAGTGGTCTTCTAAAGCATCACCAAAGCATGATTTAGAATTAATTGTTTGGTTATGCTCATTTAGTTTGTTTGTTATTTCTTTTAGATTTTCTAATCTACCAGTAAATGATTCACTCACAAATCCTTTATTCATTTTATCTATCTCATCTACCTTGAAAAATTTATCGGTGCTCTTTTTTATCCGACGGCTTGCATTGTATAAATTATAGTAAAACATAATATTGTGAGTAAATACAATGACCTGTCTTTCATTTGATAGCTCATGAATAAGGGAGGCAATCAGTTCTGTACGCTTATAATCTAAGGAATTTACCGGGTCATCAAAGAGTAAAGGATTATAGTCTTTACGCATAGTCAAATCAGTCGCAAACTCAGCTACTGCAACGGCTTTTTGTTCTCCTTCGCTTAATACTTGCGACACTTTGTATTCTTCAGATGACACATATTTATTTCGCAAAGTTTTTCCCTTTTTAGGAGTGGTCCTTAACTCAACGAATGGCACCTTTAGTTTTTCTGAGAAGTGTTTAAAGGTTTCAATATACTCACCGTGAACTATTGCTTTGAAAGCTTCTGATTGTTTTTGTGTCAGTTTATTTGTAGAGAATCTCTTTTTCACACTTTTGTACGACTCAATACAGTGTTGTCTGTCAAACCAATCTAATAGTAAGTCAAGTGAGCAATGTAACTTCTCATTATTTTTCAAGGACACTGCTTGAGATTTTAATGGAGCAATGAGTTTTACTATATCGCCATTTTTCGCTTGTATAGAATCCATCCTGTTCTGTAAAGACTCAACTTCCTTGCTAATTTCATCTGTGATATCGGACAAATCTAATACTACTTGGTCAGATAACATTTCTTTTGAGGAGAGTAACTTATTAAACAAATCTTTATTACGATTAACTAACTGGATAGAGGTCTTAATTCTATCTAAAAGTTTTTCACTTTCAAAAAAAGTAGCGTCTTCTTCAGAAATTTGATTTAGCGATAGACAAATACTATGCTTTTGTATCTTATGTTCAATCGCTTGAATCAAGGTACTGTTACCTTTAGAGATATAACTAAAATTATTATTAATTAGATTTACAGCATTTGAATCAAGGGGTTGACTACAAAAAACACACGGTTCATTTAGTGTTGCTTTAATAGTTTCAGTCGACTCATAATACTGTTTCGCAGACTGTATTAATGAAATCCATTCATCATTTATAACTTCAAGATATGAAACATTTTCTTTAAATTTTTTGTTGTATTCCATTTCTTCTTCTAATTTTTGAGCATATTCATTTATAAGTTCGTTGGCTTCGCTAATATTCTCCAGACTTAGTAGTGTTGACAATTTGTCGAAGGACTCTTTAATTGTCTGAAGTTTAATCTTTTGAGCAGATAATATCTTGAGTTTATCGCTTGGATTAGATGATTCCAACTCACTAATCCTTAAATCAATAAAATTCAATTCTTCATTATAAGATTTACTTCTCGGATAATTAATGTCCAGAAATGATTTGACGTCTGCTTTATTCGTTACCTCTTTTATTATTACCTCAATATCAGCTCTGATTGAATCAAAAGAAGAGTCTGTGAAAAGAAGAGATTGTTGTTTGCTTTCTAAATTAATTAAGGATGAGATTTCGACACGGAGCTCATCTAACAAGTTTGATGTTGCTTGAAAGTAATCAAATCCGATAGGAAGAATGGAAAAGGAGATATCGTCGTCAATTAATGGTACTACAGATTCGCTATCAAAAACATTTAGTTTACATAAATCAGGATGTTCTATATTCATATCAATTATCTCATTCTTTTCAATGTTATCTATTAGATATTTCACTTCTACTGTTTGGGATGGTATACCAGCTATTTTATCTTTGTCATAAACGTTTGGAAAAATTGTTAGGTCCTTTTCAGAAGTTAAATAGTTATCTGCTAACTTCCTGAACATCCTAACATAAGATGATTTTCCTGCGCCATTCTCACCGTAGAAGACATTTAGATTTCCACCTAACGAAAAATTAGAGTCATTTGAAAGTGCGTTAATATTACGAGGAGACTTTATGTCTTGTATCACTAACCTTACGTTTTCTACCGTCACATCTTTTGACTCAATAACTATATCAATTGATTTCTTAGAATCAATTAACGATAGTATCTCTTTTAGTAATTCGGGAATGTTAACCTCGGTTTTTGTAGTAATCTTGTTAATGACATGTACTTTCCAGGATTCTTGACCAGCCCATTCTTGCAAGAACTGAATTGCAGACTTCATGTAATCTACCTCCGTTGGGTAATTAGATACTATGTAAATTGAATGATTTCTTGCCACCAATCCTAATGATAACATACAATTCACTGTTAAATTAATATATTCGATATATTTGTAAAACAAAATTCTGGCATATATAATTTATGCGAATTAGGATAAATGTCAATTAAACACTATGAATAGACTCCGATGTGATATTTAATGCCGTTAAATCGATGTTGTTATTTATCAGGAATCATTTATTGGAAATTAAATCTCAAACTTGTACCATCTACTCTTTAAAAGTGTAATCATTACACTTCCTCTTTACTTACCTGATTACATATTTTCATTTTAAGATACATAAAACTAATAGTTTAGGGGTGAACCTATGATTTCTATCTCACGTAGAGAACTTTATATAAAGATTTGGTTTAAAGGGATTACAAAAACAGCACAAGAGTTAAATGTAGTATATAAAAAACTTAAGAAGGTTTGTATTTCGAATGACATCCCGCTACCCACAGCGTCTTACTGGAGTTCTTTGCACATGGGGAAGGAAAAGCCGGAACAACCAGCACTGCCTAATCCGGACTTTAATCCCAATATTCTTATAGAGGAAGTCAAACGGAGAAATAAACTTTATGCTGAAACGGAGGAGTCAAAAAGCATAAACAACTCTTCAAAAACTACAAATGATGGTAGCTATTCTAAGAGAGACCAGATGCAACGTAATCATTTATTTGGATACTTTGAAGCTGAACAAATTCTTATGACTGAAGTGTATAGCTCTTTAAAGGTAAATAAAGCATTATCTACTAAGCCACATCAACAAATTGTTTTGTACCGAAAAGAAAAAAGATGGACTGGCCCGTATTATAGAGAGCCAATTTTACATATTAGTTCTAAGTCAGACGTTATATTTCCCGAAGTTTTAACCTTCATAGACAGTTTATTTAAAGCACTTGAAAAAGTAGGGGCTGTAATAAAGGTGACAAGCAAGGAAATACAAGTTTTATATAAGAACTATGAACTTTTAATAGCATTTAAAATTCCAACAAATAAAATCATGTTAACAATTGATGATAATGACTACTCAAAATACAAGATGTATAAGTTCACCCCCACAGGAAAGATGTATGTTGAAGTAGGCTATAGAGTGGAGTGGAATAGCTGGAACAAACATGAGAAACTTATAAAACAAAATTCATCAGACACATTAACTGACTTGTTGAAGAAAGTCTTTATTTATATTTTTTCACTTCCCAAGATAATAGACGAAGAAAGTGAGACTCATAGAAATGTCGAGGAAAAAAGACGTTTGGAAATAGAAATACAAAAAATGATAAAGGAACAGCACGATAAGGAATACAACCGAACAAAGGAACTCTTACAGAAGTCAGTAGAATACTTCTATTCAGGTTTAGTGAGAGAGTATGTAGTATCAGAAATGGATGTTGATACGGAAGAATATAAGTGGGCATTAAACAAAAGCGATTGGATTAAAGACTCTCGTAAATACCCTGACAGCAATTTAACAAACGAGGATAAAGAAAATCTGATTAGTAAAAACAAGTCTAAAAGCACGTGGATAGACGATTATTAATGTAAAAGTCAGCTACATTCATCTTTTTTAGTGTTTCTTTAAGGGGGTGACAAGAAAACAATAATAATTTCCTTTAACCCTTTTCCTTGTTCCTTCTATGTAGCCCCATAATAAAGACGTGCAAGTTAAAATAAAGTCGTGCATGGGGGCAGGCGTGGTTTGCAATAAAGACATGTCCCAGAAAACCCCTGAACCGGCACGGTGCCTGTATTCCTTCAAACGATTTCTCGCAAATCTTTATTCGAAATCGAGAAAAACGGGAAAAAAAAGAGGGGGAAACGCTGGAAAAGTGCTCAAAAATGGAGAGAAAACCGGCGGAAACGCGGGAATCATATCCTGACATTATTTTAAATCCCAACGGTCCATTGCGCCCTGGCAACGTTTTTCATGAAGTGACTTTTTTATAAAGGAACAAAAATAAATTTTACGTAATACGTTTAGCTATTTTCAGTTGAAAAATGATATGTGTTTTATCTCCCCTCGGACGAATGGTTCGGGGGATTTTTTTATGCTGATTTGCACTTTTAATTCATCGTGAATAGACAAAAATGGCTTGATTCCTCATTAAATAAGAACCAAGCGAGTTAACTTAATTTCTATAAGATGTAAGATACATTGGATACAACGTTAATTTTTATCAATGGAAAATAGAGCGGTTAACGTTATAACTCCATAACATAGGTAACAATAATTCCTAATACCGTTCCAATGGCAATTGTAGCAGCATAAAGAACTCCTTTTTTCAAATACCCATCTCCCTTATACTCTTTTATCAAATGTATTACGTATGACAGGGAGATATGTATTTTTCATGAATCATCAGTCAAACAAGTTAACTAACAAAAAAATGAGCCCTTGCACGTAGGTCTTAACCTACGTGCAAGGGCTCATTTTTTTACTGTGAGTGATAGTGTAAAAACGAAATCAGTCAACGGGTTAATCTTAATTGCGAATTAATGAGCAGATTCAACCTCATCGACATGTTTAATATGTTTTGTATTCGACCATATGACTACGACGGATAATAAAACAAAGAATCCTGCGACGATAAATGGAACGTTAGGATTAAAAACCTCTCCTAGCTTCCCTGCAAGGAATGGGGCGATGGCGCCACCGATAAACCGAAGAAAGCTGTATGCAGCGGATGCTGTAGAACGTTCAACGGGACTTGCATTCATGACAGCAGTCGTAATCAATGTATTATTATTGCCGAGTAAAGCACCAGCAGCGATGACCGCAGCTATAAGTAACCATTGAGTCGACGTCCAGATTCCCATCACAAATAATAGCAAACCGAACAATATGAGCATGGCGCACATAGACTTAACTGTACCAAATCGCTGTTGCAGTTTTGGCGCGGTGAATATGGATGTGATTGCAAGTAATAATCCCCATGCTAGGAAGACAAATCCTAAACCGTGTGCATCCAATCCGAGGACAAATGGGGCATATGCAAGTAAAGTAAAGAACCCAAAATTATATAACGCTGCTGAGATACCGAAAACGAGTAAAGATCTGTGTTTTAATGCGCGAAAAGGATCAAGAAGGGAAGTCTTCTTTGTTTCAGTTACGACTCTTTTCTCTTTTGGCATTAGAACGGACAGACCAATGAAGGCGATAATCATTAAGACTGCAACACCATAAAATGGACCTCTCCAAGAAATTCCACCGAGTGCTCCACCGATTAGTGGGCCGACAGAAATACCAAGTCCCACGGCCGCCTCATAGAGAATAATGGCTTTCGCGTTTCCGCTGTTTGACAGTGTGACAATGGCTGTTAACGCAGTGGCAACGAATAAGGCATTTCCAAGACCCCATCCTCCACGTAATGCCACGAGTTGCCAGATTCCATTCGATGCGCCACCAAGTGCGGAAAACACCGCTATGATTACAATACCTAAGAGAAGTGTTTTCTTCATCCCGATACGGGAAGTAATCGTCCCGGTGATTAGCATGGCAATCGCCATAACAGCATTATAGCTTG
The DNA here is from genome assembly GCF_003384035.1 of Sporosarcina sp. BI001-red. Lineage (GTDB taxonomy): Bacteria > Bacillota > Bacilli > Bacillales_A > Planococcaceae > Sporosarcina. The sequence goes on from NZ_QQAK01000005.1 coordinate 15,921, forward strand.
TGAAAAGTAACGTAGTTTGACTTTGGCTAGCGTCTAATTGTTCTGAAATTGCAGGTAGAATTGGATCTACAAGACCAAGACCCATGAATGCAATAATGGATGCAAAAAAGACTGCCCATACCGCCTTTGGCTGTTGAAGTAACCCTGGATTATGGGGTAATTGATTATTTGATGATGACATAGGAAGATCCCCTTATTTTAAAATAGATTTGAAAGTATTGCGAAGTACATCTCCGCGGCTGATAATACCTACTAGCTTGGAATCTTGTTCAACGGGAAGTTTTTTAATTTGTTTTTTCCCTAATATAGCAGCGATTTTCTCTTCACTTGTCTCTGTAGTAACCGAAATCACCTTTTTCGTAGCAATGTCCATGACATTCAAGTCTAATGAACGCCTAACTCGTTCTTCAAACGGTGCATCATCGCCATTGAATACATTAACCGTATACAAGGAATCCACTACAATATCTTTATGTTTTCCTATATAGCGCATAATATCCCCATCGCTAATATAGCCAACCAACTTCATGTCGTTATTTACAATTGGCATTCCGCTAATTCGTTGATCAATAAACGTCTGTATGACTCTGCGGACCGTGTCTTTTTCGTTTACTAGGTAGACATTTTCAATCATAATATCTTGTGCTTTCATAATGTAGTCACCCCAATTAAAAGATTTTAGTTGTATCGTGCAACTAACTATTTGTATTATACAACTAGATTGGTGTATTATACAACTATAAAGAACTTTAAAACAGTCAGGAGGGTCAAAATGGAAAAAGAATTATTACAAGACATTGAAAACGAAGTACTTGATTTTATTCGACGAATTGTTATTACTGACAAACAAGAGGGACATCTTGACCGGTCTGCTTTCATGATTTTGCGTCAACTTACTATACTTGGGCCAGTTGGAGTTACCACACTGGCAGAACAATTAAATCTAGATTCATCAACCATTAGTAGGCAAGCAGCCGCACTTGCGGATAAAGGGTACGTGGATAAAAAACCTAAGCTGGATGATAAAAGAGCTTTTTTTTATAGTATCACCACAACTGGTGCAGATATCCTTAGTGAAAACAAACAACGTCGTTTGGATGGCCTGGAAATTGCACTTAGGGACTGGAGTGTCGAGGAGTGTGCTACATTCGCGACTCTTCTAAAGAAATATAACGAGTCCATAAATATGGAGAAAAAAATGTGAATGGAAAGAGCTTATATAGGTTATATTTTAAGACCACAGACAAAAGGAATGCGCCCACTTTAAACCGGTGGGTGCATTCCTTTTCTTCTATCTACAGCTCGTTATTTCTCAGCTCCATCATCAGAACTCAGATCGTCCATCAAGCGATAAGCCGTCCTGGACAAACTTTAATACCTTTTCAAGCCAAGCAAGATCTACTCGCATTTGATTATGTGTGTACTCTGTAATAAGGTGAAGAGCTGGTGGTGTCTTTTCTTCCATCTGCTCCCAAACCTGATCATAGTGAGTAATTTTTTCTTTCAATTTTTCAACCTGTTCGGCTAACATAAAAGCTGATTTCTCAAGATCAGTATGTTTAATGAAGATGACCGAGGAGTAAATGGAACGAATACCTTCAAAGCTTGCTAAACTTTTATAGATTTTTTCCTTCAATACTTCTCTACCCTTATCCGTAATCCCATATACAGTCCGAGAAGGGCGGTTCTCTTCATGAACAACTTCAATCATTTCAATACAGCCTTTTTTTTGCAAGGAATCAAAGTTGTAATACAGATTTCCATCTTTTATCGTGGAAACCTCATCGATATTGTTTTTTTTGAAAATCCGTTTCAAATCATATGGATGATGATGCCCTTCTGAAAGAACACCTAGAATAAAAATTTGTAGAGACATGGGTATGCGTAGACCTCCCAGCAATTCAACCTGTACTTCTCACTAAGAATAAGTTTACACCATTTGTAACTAGGCTGCACGTCCCTCCTTTTTAGCCTCCATCTTTTTGACAGGAAGTAACTGGTGAACCACCAGAACTAGGATAAAGAATACAACGCCGATAAGTGCTAGTTTCAACAAGTGGCCAGCAGCTCCACTACCACCGAACAAAAGGATGTAATCGGCTTGTGTACTGTGAAACATGATAGATACATGACTAAGTGCCTTGAAAATCCCTGGCATCATACTTGTTGTCATCATTGCTCCACACGCAACTACCTGTGAGAACATGAAAGGCAAATTCACAAACATTGCCTGTGTTCGGAATAGAAAGGCGAAGATTGTCATGAATTCAACTGCAACAATCATTTCCAGTGAATGGGAAAGCCAAACCTTTACAAATACATCCCAGTCAAATCCTCCACTGATTGCAAAGTAGGCAATGACACCAAGTATTGGTGTGAAAAAGCAAACGAGGACATTCAAAACCTGCATTGACCAAAATGATTTCCATTTTCCAAAATGCTGTTTCACTCCAAGCAGTACATTCCCTGTCGTCATGGAATAAACCATCGCAGCAATATAGGAAACCATCATTAGGAAGAATGGTGCCATCTGATGATTCATACCTTCCGGGACTATGGCTGTTTTATGAATAGTTGACTCTAGCTTATTTGGAAGTGCAATAGCTAGTTCCTTTGCTTGATCGGCAGGCATATGTAAGCTGGTAAGTGTCCCCGCCGTACCGTTTATACCAATCTCCTTATTAATCGAAGCTGTCATCTCTGTTGCCACTTGTGCCATTGCTTCTGTAACAAGTGGCGGATTCGCCTCATTTATGTAGAAGTCAAGCGTACTTTTCTCCCCTTGTTTCTGTAAACTCTCCATAAAACCTGAGGGCATGGTAATGATAAAGTAAATTTCATGCTTATCAAGTTTTTCCTTTGCTTTCTCTAACGAACTTTCCTTAACCGTGTTAAAAGGCAATTGACTTGTGAAGCTATCCATCATCGCCTGGCCAGCTTCACCGTCCTGATTGACAATCGCAACATCAAGCTTATCAATGTTCTTCGGTACCGCACCATAGCCATACATAAAAATAGCGATAAAAACAATTTGATAGAATGCAGCCATGATGATTGCATTTCGAACTGCCGGTATCTTAACAATCCTCTTAAAAACTTGCAAATTAAATAACCTCCTGTGTATTTCAAATTATAGTACTCAGTTTCGAGTAGCAAGGAGGAATTATACTCGTCCAAAAATTTGTAGTCAATACTCAATTGGTAGATTGAGTATTGGAGTGCCCATTTCGAAAGCTAACAAGAAACGTTTCTGAAACAGGCTATAGTCGAAATGTAAGCAAACCCGGAGAATAATTTTTCATAAAAACGGGATGAATTTTACGAACTAATCATGAAAATTACTAGAAATAAAGTCAAAAAGGGATGCTGTATCCTATCTGATGCATAGGTATCCAAACATTATTGACATGCATTTACGTTAGTTGTATACTGAAGCACATAATTTAATAGACCTCACAGCTTATGTATGTGAGGTAGAGGCGCGATAGTTATTAGTGCATAGTGAAGTCCGAGAAGACGTAGAAGCTATGCAGAAGGAAATGTCGCCGAAGTATAGGAAGTATTCTCGTCTATCTATACTGGGACTGTAATGAATAATTGCAGGACTGTCTTAATAAATTTTCCGATTTATTAAGTTGTGCTATCTCAGAAAGAGATAAAAGTGAGGAATTTGGAATGACTACATCATTTTCTGGTTTCTATCATGGAAAAGAGCATAGTCTTTTTTTTATTTTCTTTAAGAGATTCTTCAGCACAAATGGAATCTCTTTTTATTATGGTTACAAATTACTTACAGTCGATAATCAGACTGGATATGGAGGAATATAGGATGGAAAACCAACAAACTCTTTATTACGATTTTATACCTACAGGTGAGGAGAAAATGAAGTTAGATCCTGCAAAAACAGCTCTTTTAATTGTGGATATGCAAAATCAGTTTATTAGCCGAGATGGATTAGATGCACAAATCGCTCGTGAACGAGGCATGTTTGATAAGTGGGGATACTTCTTTGATCGCATCGATGAGGTTGTGGTTCCGAACAACCAGAAACTACTGAATTATTTCCGATCCAATCAATTAGAAGTTACGTATGGCCGTATTGCTTGTCACCATAAGGATGGACGCGACCGTTCACCTGTACAACGTCGCCCAGGTTGGAATAATATCTTATTGCCTATCGGTGATCCAGGCGCAGAAATGGTTGATGAATTAAAACCATTAGAGGATGAAATCGTAGTAAATAAGACGACAGACAGTGTGTTAAGTGGGACAAACTATGAGTTTTTACTTCGTAATATGGGCATAGAAACGGTTGTGTGTACTGGTGTTGTAACGGACCAATGTGTTGCCTCAACTGTTCGAAGCCTAGCTGACGCTGGATTTGAAGTGATTTTAGTTGAAGATGCTTGCGCAGCGGCAACAAAAGAATTACATGATGCAGAAATCATGATTATGAACCAAATCTATTGCCAAGTAATGAGTACGGAAGAAACAATTCAATTCATATCAGAGGAAATGGAACAAGGTGTAATCGTTTAAAACTAGAGAGGAAGCATTTTCTATGAGTAATGTACAAAGTGAAACTCCAGTTCCTCAATTTAAGAGAGTATTGAAACTGAAGGATTTGGTTATTTACGGGATCGCCTTTATGACCCCAATTGCCCCTGCGTATATTTATGGGTATGCATCCCAGCTAACAAAAGGGATGTTACCGTTAGCTTATTTAATCGCGATGTTAGCAATGCTGTTTTCTGCATATAGCTATGGCAGGATGGCGGCGGCTTTTCCGGTTTCGGGTTCTACCTATACGTATACACAGCGTGCCATTAATCCGCATTTAGGATTTTTCGCCGGGTGGGCAATGTTTATGGATTATGTATTAGTACCTTTAATTGTCTTTATGATCGGGGCATCTTATGCCAACGTGTTAGTTCCATTTATCCCGTATTGGGCTTGGGTCCTAATAATTGCAGGAGTGATTACAAGTATAAATATACTTGGCATGCAAATGGCAGCCAAAACCAATCAGTTTTTAGTACTATTCATGGGGATTGTCGTTGTGATCTTCGTGATCTTTTGTATGAAGGCGATTACGGTAGGCGGAGGGGTATCCTCATTAGTATCGATCACTCCGTTCTTTAATAGTGAAACATTTACAATTTCAGCAGTCGTGTCAGGGGCAGCAATCGCATGTTTTTCATTTTTAGGATTTGACTCGATTACGACATTATCTGAAGAAGCGGTAAATCCGAAAGATGACATATGGAAAGCGGCTATTCTTTCTTGCTTAATTGGAGGGGCGATTTTTATCGTCCAAGCGTATGTGGCTCAACTTGTATGGCCAGACGTGAATAGCTTTAAGTCACAAGATACTGCTCTATTTGAAATTGCAGAAGCAGCAGGGGGAGCATTGCTAGCAACTCTTTTCACTGTAGCAATTATCGTTTCAACTTTTACAGCAGGGTTAACCGGACAAGCGAGTGCGTCCCGCCTAATGTTTAGTATGGGGCGTGATGAAGTACTACCGAAAAAGTTCTTTACTCATTTGCATCCGAAGTATCAAACACCGATGTATAACATTTTGTTAATGTGCGGCATTAGTATTGTTGGGGCACTTGTTTTACCAATGAATTTAGTTGCAGAACTCATGAATTTTGGTGGGTTGTCAGGATTCATGCTTGTGAACTTATCGGTAATTGTCTATTACTATTTCCGAAAAAAAGAGAAGAAATTTGTACGATATTTAATGATTCCGGGATTAGGGTTTTTAATCTGCCTTTACCTGTTTATTCACTTGTCGCCATTAACTTTAGAAGTGGGATTTGCATGGATGGCTTTGGGATTAGTGTATGCTCTTGTGACAACGAAAGGATTCAAAAAGAAACCTCGCATTCTTACAGATTTATAAAAGTGAAATGACTCGTTATACACAGAAGACATGAACTCAGGATTTTCTTAGAGTTCATGTCTTTTTTTGATGAATACATTGACAGTCATTAATAATACCCATTAAATAATTGAATATGTTAATTGAAACAAGTTGATTTGTTGAATATGTGTAGTATGATATTAATAATATGTATAAAGGAGATAAATATGGCGTACCCAATTATCACGAATTGTCCTGTTTGCAGCGAGGTGCTGAAGATTACGAAGTTACAGTGTACACATTGCGATACAACAATTGAAAACGAATTTGAACTCTCTAAATTTGCAACGCTTAGTTCAGAACATCTTTCTTTTATCGAAATCTTCCTTAAAAGCCGAGGGAATATTAAAGAAGTGGAAAAAGAATTAGGAGTTTCCTATCCAACTGTACGGGGGAAGTTAAACGAAATCGTTTCTGCTCTAGGGGCTACTGAAAAGAAAAATGATTTAGATGATAAAAATGTAATTGATATGCTTGGTAGGGGAGAAATCTCACTTGATGAAGCAATTAAGACAATAAAGGGAAACTAAAGGGGGAAATGAATGATGAAAGAAGAAATTACGAAGGTACTTACAATGGTTCAAGAGGGAAAGCTTAGCGCGGAGGAAGCTAGTGGACTAATTCAAGCACTAAAGGAAAAAGATTCTACTACAGCTACGACTAAAGGTTCAGACTACATGGATAGAATGTTGAAAGTTCGCGTTATATCAGAGGAAGGCGATAATGTAAGCGTAAACTTACCATTACGGCTCATCAAAGTTGCGTTAAAATCGGGTCTAAACATTGCTTCAGCAATCCCTGAATCCGCTAAATACGTAAAAGATATCAACATTCTTGACGTGGACTTGATTTTAAAAGCCATTGAAGACGAATTGTCGGGTCCAATTGTCGATGTTGAAAGTCAAAATGGCGACAAAGTCTCTGTCGTGATTGAGTAATCCCTATGTTAAAAGTTAAAGTGAAACAAAAAGGGAAGATTGAATTCACCGTTCCTTTGCCATATCTCCTTTTAAATGTCGGAGGTTGGATTGCTACTTCACCTTTACTATGGAAATTTGTCAACAGTACGTTTATCCAAAAGAACATAGACAAAAATGCAAAGTCGTTTATTCCCATATCTATTGAACGTCAAGATGTTAGACACATATTACGAGAAATAAAACGATATCGTGGATTAACAATCGTTGAAGTGAAAGATAAGGACGGGACAGAAGTTGTTGTAAAGTTATAAAAGGGCGACACTTATGTCCAAGAAGTTATCGCCAACTTATGATTCTGAATCCTATACGTTAAGCCAAGTATCCACCTTCATCTGCGGGCGGATGCTTTTTTGTTTAGCTATGAAACACTTAGGGGTAATTATTAAGTGTGTTCGAGCAACTTCGTTTTGCGGTTTGTCCATACAGGATGGAATCATAATAGTGCATGTCTGTGTGATTATTATAGCTTTTAGATAAGAAGGAAAACCGTCTTTGGTGATCCAAAGTATTTCTTCTGATTTTGGCGAGGGAATTGTGTTGTTCTTTTTGTCAGGGGGTTGGTTACTGAAGAAAATATAGATACGGCCATGATCATCATGTGATGTATGAGTTTTTTAACGGGGTTCCCATAATGTTTGTATATAAAAAATGAGAAAGGAGACTTACTTATGTTAAAAATCGAAAATGAAGATGAGTTGTTCAGACACTTTATGAGCATGGGAATAAAAAAACCGGAAACAGAAATCATGATTCCTGGTAAAGGGAATTTTAGAATATCCTATCTAGTTTATGAACATGCCGATGGCGGGGGAAATCTGGAACCAGATGGAATTGCTAAGGGTGAACATCAATTCTTACTTTGGAATGATGTTTTGTTGAAAGTACAAGGAGGAATGAGTGCGGCAAAGTTTGAGACATGGTTCAAAAATACAACTGCTATCCCATTTGATGGACAGCGTCTTGGTGTTGTGTGTCAAAATAGTTTTCAGCTGGAATGGATAAAAGAACATTATAGCCAGCTAATCCTTAACATCCTCGAAGAATTGACAGGGAAACAATTTGAACTGGAATTTCTGGTTGCATAGTGAGGGAGTGTCGTTGTGACCTTTTGTATGAAGGCAATTATGTTAGGGAAAGGAGTATCGTCAATAGTTTCGATCACTCGATATACACAGAAGACATGATCTCAGGATTTTCTAAGAGTTCATGTCTTTTTTGAAGGGAATTCATTTTGAAAGGTATGATGAAAAAAACTTCTCATAAGGGGATTGCCCTTATAAGAAGCCAGTATGTGGGTCAAACGGTTGTATGGTGGGGAGTACCCGTTTGATGATCCTCACTCAATGTTTGTTCAATCATGCCTTCTGTAGAAAATCCATATACTTTCCCGTATTCTGGGAGCAGTTGAATACCATCTTTCGGTTTCAATCTTTCTGGATGAAAGCTATGGAGTGGAATTAACGTTGACGGATTCAACTCATCCACGATATATTTCAAGTTTTGGGGAGCGGCATGTCCTCCTGAACCTACCTCAACTCTTTCAAAATGAAGGCTTTGCATGATTCTCTCCAAGTTCTGATAGGTTGGGTCAAATTCCCCTAATGGCACCCCGTTGGAATGGAGATATACACCTCCATCTACATTCAAATCAAACAACTCAAGCGAGTTTTGATATGAATTTTGAACAAAGTAATGGCTAGGGTTATCATTTATCTCTTGGTAAGAGATAGTTGGTATTTCCTCGAAAAGCTTCTTTTGCCAATCAGGTAGCTGATTTGTTTTCACAGCTTGTCTAATTGTTTCTGATTCATAGATGAAGAAGTCACGCACTTTTAACAGATCTAGAGCAATTTGAGCAGTTCCAGCTTCGAATACAACTTTTCTTCCGGAATCTTTTCCAGCCTGCAACATGCCCTCGATTCTATCCAAGTTGCGGTGGTAACTATTAAAGACACCGATTCCTTTTGTTTCCTTAAGAATAGCACCAGTTTTTTCTGAAACCATCTTTTCCGTCATTAAGTCTTCAGGTAATTCACGATTTGCAATTAGCAGGTGCGCGGGCACTTCTTCATCACTGCTTAAGGTAGTGCCTTCAATGATAACTGCGTCAAATTCCAATTCCTTAGCCTTGTCAATAAATAACTCAATCTGTTCAGGATGAGCACCGTGCATTCTCAAATCACCCGTATAAAGGATCGCTCCATCAGGAGTTCTAATATGAAAAGCGCAAGCACCAAAAGTATCGTGATCGACTTGGAGTGGCGTGATGATAATCTCGCCAATAGCAAACTCCTTATTATAGTCACATGCTTGATAAGTTCGTTTTCCTGGTACACCTTCACCTATTGTTTCCAAAGTATTGTACAAATGTAGGGAATCTTGAGTCATATAGACGGGAATAGAGGGATCAATGAAGCCCATCGCGGCCATATGATCTAAATGCATATGCGAAATAATGACTGCTGTTTCGCCATCGTATTGACTTGCTGAAGTAACTGAGTTTTCATTAATTAGCGTTTCCTGACTATAGACCCCATCAATCTTCGGAAGCAGTCCTAACTTTAAATAATTACGGGCCATTGCAGTTTCACGCTGTTGAATATGTCCGTCAAAAATATTAGTCGCAGGGCTGTAAACAAGACCAAAGTCAAAGAGGACTCTGGAGTTACCATGTTGGACAGAAACAATCGTGCCACCAATGGTCGTAAGCCCACTGTAAAATTCAATTGTAGTTTTGCACATAAAATACTCCCCCTCAAAAATGATGGTTAAATAGACAGGAACCTGTAAGAACAGGTTCCGAATACTAGTTATTTGTGATTTTATAGCTAATCCATTATTTTTTAAGCGATTTATTTGCGGCTTCCTCGGCAGATTTCAACCCTTCGTCCTCTGTTAATTCACCAAGGAATACTTTGTCGATAACTTTTGCAACGGCGTTCTTCAACTCATATGCACCAGCAAGGCGGGGATCATAGAATCCTGCATCAAATTGCTTCTCACCAACACCGTATTCAGGGTGATCCGTTGTAAAAGTAACCCATTCTTTTTTCTCTAATGCCGAGTAGCGGACAGGAAGGTAGCCAGTTTCCATTGCCCAATACGTGGTATTGTCAGCATTGATTAGAAATTTGATGAATTCCCAGGCTGCTAACTTCTCGTCATCAGTAGCAGAACTAAAAATCGCAACGTTCGTTCCAGCAAATGCAGTTGCTGCTTGTTTTCCTTTTGGTAGTGGAGCAGCTGCCCAGTTAACCCCATTTTCTTTAGCAGGTGCTGCAACATAAGGGATTCCTGCAGATGAACCGAAATAGATGGCTGCATCCCCACGTGCAAATGGTTCCGACATATACCCATCTTCACCAGCTAGACGCGCAGACCCATCCTTAAACATCCCATTCAAGAATTCTAAAGCTTCCTTACCTTCAGGAGAATTCATAAGGAATTTTCCGGAATCCTCATCAAGGTAGTTACCGCCAGCTTGTAGTACCCATTGGTTAATTTGTGAGGATGTAGAGTTCTCCAAACCAAGACCAACAATTTTTCTACCATCTTTTTCTGTCGTTAACTTTTCAGCTGCGTCTCTTAACTCATCCCAAGTTGTAGGGGCATTCAGACCAGCCTCTTCGAAATAATCTACATTATAATACATGATCTGAGTACTCTTATTAAATGGCATACCATAATACTTTCCGTCCCATGTATTCGCTTCGCGGAAAATTTGAACAATGTCATCTACTTCTTCTTTACTCAATCCAACCTCATCGCTAGTAACATATGGTGTTAAATCAGTAATTAAGTCATGATCAATATAGTTTGTCATCCAGTCTTCGTAAGCTTGGGTGAGAGCTGGAAGATTTCCTGCTTTTGCTGCGGCCATGTTTTTAGTGTTTAGGTCATCATAGCTTCCTTGGTTGACAAGTTTAACTGTAATATCCTCTTGAGAAGAGTTGAAATCATCCGTAATCTTTTGTAGTGCTATTTCATGATTGCCACTCATTGCGTGCCAAAAGTCAATTTCAACAGGCGAACTAATATCTGTTTTGATTTTCTCACTGGATGAATCGGAACTAGCGGATACTTTACTCTCACTATCTTTATCCCCATCATTTCCACAAGCAGCTAAAGCGAATACAAGTAATACTGTAAGAACTGAAAACACGAATTTTTTCAATGCAATTCCCTCCTGGAAATTTATTTAAATAGTAACAAGTTCGTTATGGATTGCTGATCTTCATTGATCTAAAACTAGCAACACCTCCTTAATGGAGAACTTTGTTATCCTTTAATACCAGCTTTTGCAACACCCTCTATAATGTATCTTTGTAAACAGAAATAGAGGATAATCATCGGCAAAATAATCATCGTTGAAGCTGCCATTAATAGTTCGTAATTGATGCCAGCTTCTGTGCTGAAAGAAGTAAGTCCAACAGGGAGTGTACGCATCTCTTTTGACTGCGTCACAATTAGTGGCCATAAGAATGAATTCCAGCTCCCAATCGCCTTTAATAGAACAATGGTAATAAGTGCCGGTTTCGCGAGAGGTACCATTATGGTCCATAAAAAACGAAAGTTATTACACCCATCAATTTTTGCAGCATAGGATAGCTCTTGTGGAATACCTAAGAAAAACTGACGCAATAAAAAGATGGAAAAAATACTAGCTAACCATGGAATAATTAGGGCCTGGTATTGGTCAATCCATCCGAGGTTCGAGAGTGTGACATAGTTTGGGATTAGAAGAACTTCACCAGGGACCATCATCGTTCCGAGTAGTATAGAAAAGAGAATATCTCTTCCATAAAAATGCATGCGAGAAAATGCATAGGCTGCTAATATGGTTGTAACTAATTCACCGAGTGTTGACAAAACAGTCACGATAATACTATTAATGGTATATCTTGCAAATGGAGCCATACTCCAAGCCTCTTTATAGTTTTCCCATTTAAAATCTTCTGGGATCCATACTGGCGGCATCATCATCACTTCTCCAGGAGACTTTATGGAGGTTATGAACATCCAAGCGAAAGGCAGAAGCATACATACGCTCCCAATAATAAGAACTAAGTAAATAAAGCCTTTAGAAAAAGCAGCTCTTTGCATAATTGACTCCTCCTCTCATTAGTAGATTATCCTGCTTCTTCCTAAGCGCAGTTGGATTAATGTAATGAGAAAAATGATGACAAATAGAATAATTGCCGCTGCTGAGGCAATGCCGAATTCCCACTCATTGTAAAACTTTTCGAATATGTAATAGACAATGGTTTGAGCACTATAGGCAGGTCCCGGTTTTCCATCGAACAAGGCAAAAACTTCATCAAACACTTTAAACGAATTGATAACCGAAACAATAGAAATAAAAAACATAGTGGGTGATAACATTGGAAGGGTAATGTTCATAAATCGTTTCCATGGCTTCGCTCCGTCAATTTGCGCTGCCAAATATAGTTGTTGGTCAATATTTTGTAATCCTGCTAAAAAGATGATGATATTGTATCCTAGCCCCTTCCAAATACACATGATGATTATGGCTGGCATAGCCCATTGTGGATCGGTAAGCCACGCGATTTTTTCAATACCAAACAGTCCAAGGGAGTAGTTGATTAATCCATAATCTGTATGGTAGAGCCATCGCCACACCATTGAAATGGCTATAACAGAAGTGACAAACGGTAAAAAGTAAATGGAACGGAAAATACCTTTGAATCTAATTTTTGTGTTTAAGAGAATAGCAATTCCGAGTGAGATTACAATAGACAATGGGACGACACCGATAACAAATACCAATGTATTTACAACCGATTTCCAGAACTCAGCATCCTGAAAGATATACGTGAAGTTGTCGAGGCCATACTCATAAACAATGTCTTTAAAGAAATCATAATCCGTATAAAAACTCATGATAAATGACTTAATGATCGGGTAAATATTGAATGTCAGTAATATGACTAGTGCAGGTAACAGATAGAGAAGAGCTTTCCAGGTACTAGTGAATGTAGGTTTTTGAATCATAGTAAGCCCTCCTTATTCTTTGCCGAGTACTAAATTTAGTTCAGTCTCTGCATCAAATAGTTGCAAACGGTTTTTCCTAATCGATAACTTCACTATGTTGCTAGGCTTCACAACGAAGTCCTGATTGACCAATGCCCGAATTGCATGATTCCCTACGGTTGCATGGACTAATGTATCTCTTCCTGTCCGTTCTACAAGGTCTACTTTTGCAGAGAAAGAATTACTGATGCCTTCTAGTTTTTCGAGTACAAAATCTTCAGCCCTAACCCCTAGTAGCATTTGGTTACCTGACACTAACTCATAGTTCAATTTTGAAGTTACTTTTAGTTTTTCGTCTGTTCCATTTATTTGGATACTTAGATTTTTATGATCAAAAGTAACAGGGATCATATTAATAGGGGGATTACCCATAAACTTTCCAACAAACATATTAACCGGATGATCATACATTTCTTGAGGTTTGCTATATTGTTGGAATTGGCCATCTTTCATAAGTAATACCTTGTCCGAAATACTCATGGCTTCTTCCTGATCATGGGTAACAAAAATGGTTGTAATCCCTACTTCCTGCTGGATACGACGAATTTCTTCTCTCATTTCAATACGTAAGCGCGCATCTAAGTTAGATAGGGGTTCGTCCAATAGTAAAAGCTGTGGTTGTTTGACTAGAGCACGGGCAATTGCAACTCGTTGTTGCTGGCCACCTGAGAGCTGTTTTGGTTTTCGGTCAAGAAGATGACCAATTTGAACAAGATTAGCCATTTCAATTGCTTTTTCCTCAGCCTTTTTGTGAGGGACTTTTGCCATTTTTAACGGAAACATAATATTCTTTAATACCGTCATATGCGGATATAATGCATAATTTTGGAATACCATACCGATTCCTCTATTCTCTGGCTCTACATTATTGACCAATGTATCACCAAAATACATTTCACCAGAGGACGGTTTGTATAACCCTGCAAGCATAAATAGCGTCGTACTCTTGCCACACCCACTAGGGCCAAGTAAAGAAACAAGTTCTCCTTTGTTTATGTGGACATTCAAGCCATTAACGGCGAGCACATCATCGAACTTCATCGATAATTCTTTCAGTTGAATTTTCAAAGGTGTATCCTCCTAATCGTGTGTTAGTGGAAGCTCAACAGGTTTCAGTTTAACTATCCATTGTTAAGTGAAAATTAATAGATTGTAAGAGTATTGTTAAGTATTTAAAAGTTGAAATATCCTTGAAAAGGCTTACATAACAGCGATACTAAGGGTTAGGAACAGCTAAAATACTTTTTTCTAACCGACTAGGTTGAGTAGTTTGTTATAAACTTAATCATTCTTTACAAAAGTTCCATTTAAATTAATGCGTAATTATGCTGTTATAAACTAAGGAATACTATTTCATATGAAAACAGGAGGGTACAATGGATACCAATATTTTTACAAACGTGGATTTAGTGATTTTTGATTTTGATGGAACTTTATATGAAGATGAGGATCATTTTACATATTTTGCAGAACAACTAAAAAAGAGGTTGCCAGAAGATGTGCAATCTCTTTTTAAAACTGAGTATGAAAAGATGGTGGCTGGAGAACATGCCGTAACAATTGGGAAAGTATACGATGCGATTCATGATCATATCGTAAAAATAGAACCTATCCATTCAACAGTGGTCAATGCTTGGAATTGGGGGGGAGAAGAGTTAGCAGATGAGTTGATCCAGAGGCTTTATCCTCAACCGATAACTTTCGATTTCGATACAATGATAGCCATTGGTGACGGATGGTGGCTCCCCAATGTGTGTGCTATGCATTTTGGGCTTCAAGACACACAAACCGCCTATGTTGAGACGAAAGAATTTATGGCAACTGATCAGTTTCAATTAACCAAAATACCAGGATTACGGGAAGCCCTTCTACAACTAAAAGAGAAGAAGAACATTGTGCTTTTGACAAACAGTCAAGCAGATGATGTACAGCGCCTTCTGCAAAATCTGAATTTACATGAGATATTCGAAACGACTATCACAGAAGCAAAAAAACCACAGGATACAACCAAACACTTTCTTGAACTGCTCCAAAAGTTTAACATTCCTGCTGAAAAAGCACTCTCTATTGGAGATAACTATATAAATGAAATTGCCCCAGCAATGAAGATGGGGATGTCAGCTGTATACATTGATAGGTATGAAGTAGAATATCCAGAGTATCAGGGAAGAAAGGTGCAAAGTATCTCGGATTTGATAAATGAGGTCAACGCTTTATAGGAGATAGGGTGAAACCTATAGTGACAAATGAGGCTTGAAAAATATCATCCCAAACGATTCAATTTCACTATTCCAAGCAAACTTTGGAAACTTTTCTAGGCACATGAATATACTGAGTCAAACGTCTAAGTAGGAGTGATGGAAAGAGTGAATATGAATCATGTAGACCAACACAGACAGCCGGAGATTCTGACGAGTTCATACGGAGATGTCAATGGAGATGGAATTGTAGATGTCGTGTATTTGACGGGAGTCAAGTCGATGGACCCAACGAGTCCTTATATGCAGCAGATCACGTTACACGTTCAAGATGGAGCAACGAACAAAGTGCACACGATTGCGTTGAATGAAGATGGGAATTCTGGTTACAATCCTACTTTATTTTTGGGAGACTTTACGGGCGATGGCATTCAGGATATTCTGATTAGCATAGATTCAGGTGGATCTGGTGCATTTACGTACGATTATGTATATTCTTTCGTTCACAATGAAGCTAAAAAATTATTTGATTTTGATCAGTTTAATAAGGAGAACCAATACACCGTCACCTATATGGACTTCTTTAAAGTTAACGTTCATAGCCCTGCAACAGGTAAATCTTATTTGTTGGATATTAGTGATCGTGGTGCAGAGTATCTATCGCAAATCTATTATCAAAATGGGAAGTTGAAACAGACGATTACAGGGATGGCGGATGGAGTTAGCGGGTTTTATCCAGTAGATTTGGATCGGGATGGCGTATATGAAATCCAGGCGTATCAACAAATTAGCGGTCTTTATCATGCGGATGCATTTGGATATATCATCAATACTCTGAAGTGGGATGGGCAAAAATTTTCAATTTGGCAACAGTGGTTCGCCCTTTACGGTCAATAATTTCAGGATCAATAGTTTTGAGGAACTATTGAACATGGTATTTTGACGTAAACGTTACAGCCAATGCTACTAAGAAAATAAACGGAGAGATCCGGAAACCAATGAGTTCTCCATTAATACGGACTTATATAAACCGCCAATATCCTAACAAGGAGAAAGGCGGTTTTCCCTTTGTAACTCAACCTTCTTCAAGAGTGAGGTAACCACCAGAATGTCCTTTTGGCATAAGTATTCGGCTGTTTTAGAGTAAGAGACGGCGTAAAGAATCATCCAAGTGGTACACGGCACTGAACTCCATACATTCCATAAATAATTCTTTTAGTTGTAGAGCTGAGTCAGCGATCGAATCTTTTGTTAGCGCCTTAGGAAAAGTGCATAGATAGCGTTCGATGAAAACGGAATCCAACGTCTCATATGCTTTAAATTGGTGACATTTCTTGTCTTCATTCATCGCTTCAACATGTAAAATATAATCCCTCATCGTATCCAGTAATTTCAACGCAAAGATAAAGTTATTACGTTTCAATTCTTTTTCCAGACCGATGATGCAATAGAAAAACTCGAAAGTAATGTCGCTATACACATCGTACTTTACAGGATCACTTTCGAATTTCACGTTTTCCTCATTCATTTTCTTCAATACGTCTCCGCTTTTATCCACGACTACTTTCCATAAAGGAGAGCGTACAGACAGCAAGTCCCGTGGAGCAATGGAAATGTTAAACTCCAATCCATTTTCTAAAAGCACAATGAGTAGAAATATAGAAACGCCGAACTTTTTCTCTTTTACATACATAGGCCTGTATTCAGTGAGTGCTTGGCGTATTTGGTCTTTGGTTGCGTGTGCATCCACTTCCTTTGAAGTGCATACCATTAGATCAATATCGGAATAAGCGTCTTTATAGCCAGTCACCCCAGATCCCAATTGAACGATCCCTTCCACTAATTCCACCGATTCTATTTTACGGATGGTCCTGTTAAAATAATCTTCTCTTTCTACAGCGCTATACATAATTCACCTCATCATCGTATTGTCGTTGGTAACGTTCCTTCAAAATGTCAATATCTTCTGTAATCATAGATTAATTATGGTATGATTTTCCTTATATAGCAAGAAGGATTTTATGAAAAAGAAAGGAGGTAACTTCGTGGAACCTATAAAAGCCGCACGACTATTTGTAACGAGATATTTCCCGAATTGCCAAGGTGCCTTGATGGCGGGAAGCGTAGTGAGAGGGGAAGCAACAGCAACTTCAGACTTGGATATCATTATTTTTGATAAAGAGGTTTCATCGTCTTCTAGACATTCTCTTACCGAATTTAATTGGCCAATCGAGGTCTTCGTGCACAACCTGACATCATATCAATCTTTTTTTGAAAGCGATCGTAAAAGAGCAAGGCCATCGCTGCAAAGAATGGTAGCTGAAGGAATTGTGTTGAAGGACGATGGAGTTATTGAATCGATTAAACAAGAAGCCAATAGAAGCCTGCAAGACGGTCCGGACAAATGGACAGAGAAAGTCATAAGGACAAAACGATACTTCTTAACAGATGTACTCGAAGATTTTATCGGGGCAACTACTAGAGCTGAGGAATTAATGATTGTAAATAATTTAGCTGACTCTGTACAGGAGTTTGTCTTGAGAACGAATGGGTGCTGGTTGGGTTCTGGAAAGTGGATTATCCGAGAACTTCAGAAATTCGATTCTGATTTTGCAGACCAATTTGTGAACGCGATCGATAGATATTATAGGGATGGAGAAAAAACGAAAGTCATTGAATTAGTGGATACTGTATTGGAACCATTTGGTGGCAGGTTATTCAATGGATTTTCAATAGGGACTGCCTATCAACTTAACAATTTCAGCAAGTGAATAACATCACTCTTCACCCCATTCAAATCCCAGGATAGAGTGGTGTATAACTAGCTTTTTCCAAATGAATTGACCAATATAAATTATCGATTTTAATGGATGGAAAATGAAGGAGGGAACTTATTTATGTCTCTAACTACAATTTTGGTATATCTGACATTGGCGAGCGTATTATTTACCGCAGTCGATGTCGCGAAAATAAAGAAAGAAAATGAAAAACTAAGAGAAGAAATAGAAACAATAAAGAACACATATCAAAAGAAAAGTTAATAGAGCCATTAAGTAATTGGGAGCAATTCTGTAACCGACACTTGTACTCGGTTCGTAACTGGGTTTATTTACCAGGTTGGAAAATGTTAAAATTAATCTAAATAAAGTAGTGAAAGAAAGGAGGTTTCTGCAATGGAGGCAGCCTTAGAAATAGTTCGTATTTTATATCCTCTTATAATAGTGGGGGGGATTGCAATCTTTGTAGTGATGGGAATGAAACAAAAATATGAGAAAGGCACCCTTGGAAAGAAAGAATCTAAAGGTGCTCAAAATTTATTGGATAGTTTAATACCATTAGGAATGCTGTTTGGTTGTGCTGTTGGTGTAGTTCTTAGTGTAATATTCCCAATATCCTTACTAGCTTCCGGTAGCAATGGTTCTGCAGTAGGTTTACTAGTTGGATATTTCGCTTATGAAATGTTTAGCAAAAAAGAAGAAAGTTATTAGGCGTGAATATCTTCTAGATAAGTAGCGGATTCAGGATTCGGATTGCGCTAGAATCAGACCATATTGGTACGTTGGGATTGGAGATGGAGAGGATGGCTGGTCAAGTTTTCGGTACGATAATACTTTGGATAATAGGATTATTCATCCTATATTTTGTGATTTTTACAGCTGTCAAAGAAGGAATTAACAAGTCTGTGGTAGGACAATCTATTGAAAAAACATCCGAGCCAACAGTCAATAAGAAGTCATTCCTTGACGATGATTTGGATAATTAATGACAAATTATTCAACTGCAATCTGTTTTTTACATTTTAATTCTTTTGAGTAGTGCCGCGACATCTGCTTTTGCTAGAGTAGATAGACAAACGCAAAATCGAGCCATTTCAATGAGGCTATTTCTAAAGTAAAAAATGTACCCTTTTCTACAAATAGATCAAAGAATTAATGGAATAGCGGCTAGTGTTTTGATACGAGGATTGAACGTGTAAAATACAATAGAACCTTGATATCTTTTATTGAGATGAGGAGAATTATGAATTTAAACGTCAAAAGTATGAATGAAAATCTAGCCAAGCAAATTCTGAGCTGGCAGTATGAAGTGCCTTATGACTTTTACAATAATGAAGTAAATGAGGAAGGAATTAAAGAGATGGTTGATGGTTCTTATCAAATCTTGTTAGATCAAAAAGGAGAACTATTCGGGTTCTTTTGTACTGGAGAAGCAGCTTGCGTTCCAATGAGACATAAATATGGCGCTTATAATGAGAAATTTGTGGATTTCGGTCTTGGAATGAATCCTAACTATGTAGGAGAAGGATATGGTTATGGTTTTTGCTCTTTTATTTTGAATTATATAAGAGAATGCAACAAAGGAATTCCAATAAGACTCTCCGTCGCAATTTTTAACAAGAGAGCTATTCACTTATATGAAAATCTAGGTTTTTTAATCAAGAATAAATTCGCTACTGATTCAGCAGATTTCATTACGATGGTTAAAGATAATTAATTGCCTTTATATCATAATGGTGGCTTTAACGGAAGAAGGTTAGTGCCTCAATATGGCCAGAATGCAGAGTTACGGAGAGAAATGAGGATTATATGAACAACAAATGGCCGTTATTAATAGTCTTGATTATACCTTTATTGCTTCTAGCTGGATGTCCTGGTGCATCAGACTATGATATAGATCTGTCAGGTAAATATACGTTACTAAGAGGTTCAGCACATGACGTTACAATCCAACCAAAAATTTCAGAAGATAATTGGGATGCTAATCCTTCTAAAATGGTTCCTGCTGAGGTAACTGAAGTAGGGTGGAATGATAAATATATCATTGCAAAGCAAGTTAAAGGTGAGAATAATTATAGTTTTTGGATTATCCTAGTAGACAGTGAGAAAGTTATTGGTCCTTTAAATGATGTTGAATTGATTGATAAGAAGGAAGAGTACGGAATAAAAAACGAAATTACGTTGAAGAAGGTACAGGATGTAGTTAGTGAATACTACAACAATTAGCCAAATATCCAACTATTAAGTATGCCATTCTGAAACAAGGATCTTTACCTCTTCAGCAATAGGGCAGTTGAGTGTGTACAAATTGTTGTATTGCACTCAAAACGGCACGCGTTCCGAGAGGCGTGGCTTGGCTGAATTGATGTGTACATTGAAGAAATTTTGGCGCCTCCAGCTGGGTCTTAAGGCGCGCATGAATCCCTCCGGAGACGTCCGTCTTCATCTCCAAGCGACAGAGAGTATTATTTAGAATGGTTTATTCATGAATCAGACCAGATTAGGGAGGGGGATAATTGAAATGGGGAGAAGAGGTAGCGGAATTGCATTTATTGCTATATCTGCGTTTTTAATATCCACGAAATATATAAGTGCTGCAATTTTTGGATCAGGAGTTTCGAGTTGGGATCAAGATTTATTTGATGGGATGCTATCCTATGTGGGAAACACTTTAAACATTTTTAGTGTACTGTCTTTACTTGTAGGTATTCTTTATATCGTATGGGGAGAGTATGAAGAATTAAAACGTCAAAGGTAAAGTGAACCCTAAACTTTAGCAATTGGCCAGATTTAATACCAGAGCAACCTCCTAATAAGCTAAGTCGTCAAAATATTTGTAAATTTAACATTGGAGGTGGAATATGAGCTCTAAAAATAAATGGCTTATCGTTCTATTAAGTGCATTATTTACTCTTTATGTTATTGGCGAAGTTGTACGTCACTTTTATTTCGGGTTTTCGATTTGGCTTTTCGTGAATATCCCTCTGTATCTCATTCCATTTGTTGGAGCCATTTTAATATTGATTTTTATAGTTGTAGATTCCTTGAAGAATAAACAACTGAAGAGAAATCGCTTTCCTTTAGTGCTAAGTTTTTTGCTAATACTTTTAATGATTAGCCAACCTTTCTCCCCTCTCCTTCGTAAAGCAGAATTCTCTTATAAACTTGGGGATAGGGAAGATGTCGTGACTTCCATACCCTCTCTGTTAGGCTAGTTGTCGTATAGAACTCTCCTGTTATACTTTAATTAAAGATGGAGGTCGTGCGATATGAGTAATGAAAGTCGAAATAGATACAGTCAGGAAATGAAGGACGCTGTCCTT
>NZ_QQAK01000006.1 GCF_003384035.1 Sporosarcina sp. BI001-red
AATTTTACTGGAGATAGTTTTAGAGTTACAAATGCGTTATCACGACAAAAATAATACCTAAATTGAAGGCTGGCAAGCTTGTGTACTTTTCATTGCAAACTTATGCACTTCTTCCTTGCAAAACACAAGGTCATTGAATTACATTCAACCATCCCCCAATTATTGTTTTATTGCTTTCATATCTTTTATTGAATTTATAAAAACCGGGTCCTCCTTTTTTATCTGATGCCCTTTTACAATTGAAATATAATAGTCTCTATTAGATAAAGAGAAGAAATTCTGATTAACTTGCTCTTTCTCAAAGTAGATTGTGTATTTATGATTGGCAATTGTTTTCAATTCCCAACTCCCACCTAACTCCATGTCAACATTATCTGATATTCTGTTAACAGCGAATCCCTCTTTATTTTCCAACAGTTCACTTACAAAATAATTATTTTTATCTTGTTGAATTACTAACAATTCCTCATCGTTCGTTGTTGTGATCAATTCAATAGTCCCTTTAATTCCCCCACTTTGAATAATCTCATCCAAAGCTTCTTCTTTCGAAGGGAAATAGTTTAAATTATCTTTGCTGCAAGCAGATAAAAGCAATAAAGCTGATATCAGTAAAGTAAAAAATAAGCGCTTAATGATAGGACTCCCACCTTTTCTTTTTCTGCTAAATAACTCTTAAAATTTCCAGCCTTTTACTCCTCCCGAAAACTTCTTATACCTTTTCATGTTTTACCACAAAACATATAATTTTGTTTGCTAGAATAGCCATATTACTGAATAGGGTACAATTTTTCTTCAAGAAATGCCTCTGATTATGTAATAATTAAAGGTTTTTTACACTTTCAATGATCAGGTTTCCAAACTTTTGAATATCTTTTATATAATCAAAACCCAAGTTTTCATGTGCATCTATACTATTGTACATTCTAACAGCTACCGTATTAAATTCAGGAATAACTGTACAGGAACATCCAGATGCTCCCAGGATTTGGTATGATCCATCAGGTAAGTCTGAACCTAGTTCATTATAATTGATAGAAACTTCACTGCCTTTAATCCACCATAGAAAGCCAAATTTCGGAAGATGACTAGGTATACTATTCGGACTTTGAACAGAAGTGGCTAAATCAAAAATATTTCTAGGGAGTATTTGTTTACCTTCATGTTTTCCTTTATTTAAGTGTAAATTACCCCATAACGCTAACTCTTTGGCACTTATATATAAATTTCGTTCATCACCAATGTTTGACCCCATCCTTAATGTTGGGTAACTAGTAGATAAATTAATATCACAGACCAAGTTGTCATTGCCCTCAGTAACCCAACCTGTATTTATTAAGTTTAGTGGTTTTATTACTTTATTTGTAAGAACTTCATTTACTGTTTTACCGGTGGCATTGTAAAGGATTTTGGCTAGTAAATCCGGTTTTTTTCCTTCAATATTTGTTTCTAAATCAAAAACGCGACTAACCGTATTCTTTTCGAATATCAAACCTGTACAACGAGTTAGTAAATGTTTAATTGTTGTATTACCAAGAATATCTACATCGTATTCATTAAAATGATCACTTACTTTATCATCCAAGCTTAATACGCCCTCATGAATAGCTATTGCTACAGCCAAACCGACATACGTTACTCTAACCGAATATACATTAAATCTAGAGGTATCTTCTATTTTTTTAGCGCCTTTTTCGAAATGATGTGTGCCTGAATACCATTCATGTACTAATTTATTATCTTTGATAATTACTACAGCTGAACCAGACGCATGCATCTGGTTCTTTACTTTTTCAGAATAAGATGAAACATCGTTAAAAATATCTTTGTTAAAAAATAACTCCATTCCTATTTCCACCTCTTCTATTAATACTCCTAATCAAAACAATAGTAATATATGTTTTCTGTATTAACTAAAACGGTTATATCACAATCTGGCTCTATTGAGGCACAGTCCTTATTCAACACCGCAACCGCCACTATTTAATTAATATAATTATTAAATTTAATTTTCCAAAAAATCTAAGGAATAATTGTTCTGACACCCTTTTTTTCTCTGTTTCGAAAAACCCATTTTTCAAGTAAAAGTTTCTGCTGGTACGTTTTCAGCGCCAGTTGACACTATTATCGTTTCACAATCCTTTTTGTTTTCCTCAATAAAATTAAATAACCTAGATGCGATTCCTTTTTTAAAATGTACAGGATGAACCATTAACCTATGTATATCAATAATACCTTTTTCAATTTTTATAGTAATGACTCCGCATAGCTCTTCATTTAGGTAATAGCCAAAGAAAGTCTCTTCAGATTTCTGTAACGATTCAATTGTGTCTTTTAAGGTTGGTATTTCATAAAATCCAATTATTTTTGCTTCTACACTATAAGAACGGTTTTGAATATTTAAAACTTTTCAGCAACTATAGGATTAGCAATATCAACTTTTTCAATCAAATATAACTCCCCATTTCTTTCTTAATACTAAATGAATCCAACCAACTTTTTGAAAAGTATTATTTCACAAAATGTCCAGCTAATCGAATACTGAACTCATATTTAACACTGACCCTATATTTACCACAAAAACTCTTTTTGAAAATAAAAAGGATCGCAATTTGCAATCCTGATTATTACTAAAATCCCTTTTTTAATTTGCTTTTTTCAACTTAACTGAACGACTTACTTCTTAAAGTAGACGGTTATTTTACACTTTTTGTAATTGAGAAGAACTAGTAATTACAGTTCATACGACCATTCTTCCCTCAAAATTAAGTAAAGAACTAGTAGCGTATTTTCCAATTCTAAATTACTCTTCCCTGAGACTTCTAAGCCGAATTTCGGAAGTAAGAGATTTGCTACTTTTTCCGTAAGACCATTGCGTTCGTTTTCGGACAATTGAGTGAGTCGATTGCTATATGTCTCAAGTAGTTTCCAATCTTGTTGGACAATTGACCTTAAAGCCCATTCTTCAATAACAAGATCTTCTTTTGTGAGTTGTTTCATAGCAATTTCTTTTTCAATTGGTGTTCGTTTGTTTTGTCTTTTTGTTTGTCGTTCATGTACAACAATCGTTCCTGCAACTAAATCTCCAATTCTTTTATGTTTCGAATGAAAGAAAATGAGCACAATTCCTAAAAAGTAACCACCAGGTAACGAGTCAATAATTCTAAGAAGATTGCGGATAAAGCTTGATAGTAATGTCAAGCTATGCCCATTTTCTTGGATTGCTCGAATACCAATAATCTTTTTTCCAATCGTTTTCCCACCTGAAAAGTACTCCATAATTACAAAATATCCTGTGTTGACGATAAAAAGACCGAGAATTGCAAGACCTAATATAAGTGATTCCATTCCCGTAAAAGACAGAAAACCTATATCTCTCGTAAAAAGAAATGCTAAAACAATTAGAACTGAAATATTAAATACCATTAAAATAAGTTGATCAATAATAAATGCCGCGCTTCTACTACCGAGTCCTGCGAGCTGAAACTGAAGAGTTACGAATTCTGGTGTCTTGATACCAATTCGTTCTTCATTCATAGTCATTCCCCACTTTCAATATGTAGTTTCATCCAAAAGTTTCTAAGTATCTGCTATACTGTATATTCGGAACATACGTAAAATACACACTCAAATTACAAGAAGAAGGTGTAAAAATGAACATCAATCAATTCGTGAAATTGCATCGTGAAGATTGGAACCAATTAGAAAAGATAGGATCTAAATTACATAAAGGTAAATCCAATTTAACAGGTGAAAGAATTGACCAGTTTTATGAATTCTATCAAAAATCTGCTCAAAATCTTTCCTACGCTCAAACGTACTTTCCAAATGAAGAAGTAACGGTTTACTTAAATGAACTTGTATCCAAATCACATAATGTGTTATATAAAGATCAAATATCGAGTATGAAACAAGTTGGTAACTTTTTAAGCACAACATTTATTCGTTTGTTTTTAGAACAATGGAAGTTTATTCTTGTCGCGTTTCTTTTGTTTACACTAGGTGCATTAGGTAGTTTCTTTGCTGTTCTCAACGACCCTCAATCGATGTATGCCATACTGCCTGCAGAAGTGGCTCAAGGAGTAAATCCCGATCAGCTTGGTAGCGATGAAATGGAAGTGAATTCTTCAGTAATGTCTTCCACTATTATGACAAACAATATTAAAGTGGGGATACTCGCTTTTGCCGGAGGTATCACATTCGGGTTATTAACTGTATATGTCCTTATTTATAATGGTATTTTGGTTGGAGCCTTAGCTGCCTTATTCTTTCACTACGATAAATCGTATGAGTTTTGGGCATTTATCGTACCACATGGAATGATTGAGCTTACAGCCATATTTATAGCAGGCGGAGCAGGTCTATTAATGGGTTATAAGCTCTTTGTCCCCGGCAAGTTTTCCAGAGGCTACCAATTGAAAACACAGGCAAAGCGCTCTGTTCAGTTACTAATTGGTACGATTCCATTATTCATCATTGCGGGATTAATAGAAGGATTCATCACTCCAGCATCAATACCATTGGGAGCAAAGTATGCAGTTGCATTCATTACTGTGATTGGTTTACTTGTGTACGTGTTGATTGGAAAAGTTTTTCTAGGGCAGAAGAGAATTTAAATTAAGTTCCGATTCATAATATCAATATAGTGGGAAACAGCTGCTACTGCTAAGTTTTCTTCACGGGCCTCAATCATTTGAAGGCCTTTTTTTTCCCATTTCAATTTCCTTTTTTTCTTTAGAAGCAGTTGTTGTTGAGCAATACTTTTTACCATTGCGGTTTGTACATCCACTGGATCCTCATTGATGCGATTATAAAGGGCAGTGTCCTCAATGCCAATCATCAAAAACATATGGCGTCTTCTAAGTCTTTGCAAATAGGCAAGCGCACTTTCCTCATGAAGAAATGAGCGAACATCACTAAAGAGTAATAGTAGACTTCTTTTCTTTTGCATGGTTTCTAAATAAGTGAGAACAGCAGCATAATTCGACTCGGCAGCATCCACTTCAAGAGAGTAAATTGCGTGGAGAATTGTTTGTAAATGAGTGATTCCTTTTGCGGGTGGTACAAATACTTGTACTTCTTTTGAAAAGGCTAGAACTGAAACGTAATCCCCTTTTTGTAAAGCTGCCGCCGCAACAGTTAACGAGGCTTCCAATACTTTTTCAAGACGATTTCCGTTTTTTAATTCCGCCCCCATCATTCTTCCACAATCGATTAAAATGGTTACATATTTTCCATGTTCAGGTTCATATTCATTGGTCATCACTTCTTGTAGTTTCGCAGATTGTCTCCAGTTAATCATCCTTGGGTCATCACCGACTCCGTAGTTTCGAATCTTTGCAAATTCTCCTATACCGCGTTGATGTTTACGGATTTTTGAACCCTCATATAACAGAAACCGTTGAGCATTGCCCAAATAGCTTTTCGTTTCAGTTAAGTCCGGAATAACTTTTACGAAATCCAGCAACGTAATTGTTTTTTGCTTTGCCCAAAGTCCTAACTTGCTCGTATAACGGCAGTGGAGTTGCTCTATTTCAAAGTTTCCGCGAACAGAAGCGTTTGTTTCATAACGTACTTGTACTACAGTTTCTTTTGCTACTTCTCCTTTAATTGGAAATGAGCTTTTAAAAGATTGTGGAATTCCATCTACAAGAAGAAAATTGAAGGCATGCTCTGAAGTATTTTCCACTTCAATATCGACTGTATAGGAAAGGTTTCTTTCCAATTCTTTCACAATTGTACGCTTGACATGAACTTGGTTTTTCTTTGGCGAATATAACAAGTCCAGCAAACTTCCAAATAGAATCAGAACATTCATGACAATAAGAAATCCCCAATCCATATCTAAGAGACTTCCGAGTGTTATTAAAGCAACAGATAGTACGAGAAAAATAATGAGTAATCGTTTCGTTGGTACGATTCCGCTACCTTGGAATAGGAATCGCCCCCACAAGTTCTTCGATGATTTGGTCAACAGCCGTTCCCTCCAATTCTACATGTGGAGATAATTGAATTCGATGTCTTAAAGATGGTTTTGCAACAATTTTAACGTCGTCAGGTGTTACGTAATCACGACCTTCTAAGTAAGCCCATGCTTGCGCAGCTTTACCAATTGAAATACCTGCACGAGTACTTGCTCCAAAACGAATGGATTCTGTTTCTCTCGTTTTTCGTACAATTTGCATCACATAATCGATCACACCATCACCGAGTGTTACTTGTTCAATTTCACGCTGGATTGTTGAAAACATTTCCATGTCGAGAATTGAAGAAATTGATTTTCCGGCAAAACTTTTTTCGATTATTTGTTTTAATATGTCTTTTTCTTCATTGAACGAAGGAAAGTCAATCAGAAGTTTAAACAAGAACCGATCTTGTTGTGCTTCTGGTAATGGGTAAGTACCTTCAAATTCAATTGGGTTTTGTGTGGCTACTACGAAAAAAACATCGGGTAACGGATACGTTTTCCCTTGGATGGTAACTTGTTTTTCTTCCATTGCTTCTAGAAGTGCCGCTTGTGTTTTTGCGGGTGTCCGGTTAATTTCATCTGCTAAAAGCACATTCGTGAAAATTGGTCCTTTTAACGTTTCAAAAGAACCTTCTTTCATGTTGTAAATCATGCTTCCTGTAATGTCACTTGGTAGTAAGTCTGGGGTAAATTGTATTCGTCTGAAATCACCACCGAGTAAACTTGCCAATGTTTTAACCATTTGCGTCTTTCCAGTTCCCGGCACCCCTTCCAGTAATACATGTCCACCTGACAAAACAGCAGATAATAGAAGTCTAAGTGTAATACTTTGACCCAAGACTCGTTCTTCATACTTTTCCAATAAGGTTAATAAATGCTTTCTCATCTCATCTCTACCTCTTTCCGTATGGTCTCTAGCTTTTTCGACCAATATAAATAGTCTTGTTTGCTTACTTTTTCTTTACTTAGCATTGGAGTGAGCCCCATGAGCATCTCTCGTATTTCATCTTTGTGCAGATGAGGGCATTTTTGCTTGAAATGATCCGTCAGGTTTTCCCATTCCATTGTATACGGAATCCGCCAACGCTCATGTAACAACGTTTTTACATACTCAGCTTGAATGACCAATGAGTCATGATAACGACGCCCCTTGAGGTACCAAGCAGCTAATGCTCGAAGACCTTCATCACTGAAACGAACTGTTTCTTCTCTAGGAATAAAAATCGGTCCGAATCGTTTTCCAAAAGCCCATAACCATAGGAGGGTAAGCAATGTTCCTTGTACTAGTAAAAGTAAAAACCATCGAGGATAGATTGTAAAAAAAGTCGATGCACTATCGCTACTATGTATATATTCGTCAAACAAAATCGTTTCAGAATTCACTTGATTTACAAGTGATAGAATAAGGGCAAGATGGTCATCTGTTAAAAGTTCACTATTCATCATCCAGCTTGGTGAATTTGCAACAATTAAACTTCCCTTACCGTAAGTACGCTGCAGTGCAATAGTTCCCAAGTCGTCTGAAAGTAAAATTTTATCATCGGTTTGTTCAAGAAGTCGAAAGGATTCAAGGAGTTCGGCTGAATAGGCATGGTCTGCTTTATCGACGATATGACCTTCATTTGTATCGACAGGCTCGGTTTCCAGTTCGAACATTCCTTTTGGGTTTTGTTTAAATAAAAGAATGGTATTTCCAGAATTCATGAATTCTTTGTATGCACCAAGTTCTTCAGTAGTTGGAATGAAATAAGGCTCCAACATAATGAGTAACTGATTTTCAGACGTTGTAGATAAATCACTTGGTGATTCTGACCATCTTTTGACGCTTTCCTTACTCTTCTCTAAGTACGTATAGAATGCTTTTACTCCTGTTGGGGAAGGGGAATCTGAAGCGAAAATTGGATACTCTTTTAGTTGGTCTTGCACTAGAATGTATCTAGAGAAGAGCAGGACAATTAAAAATAGTGACAGTCCGATCCAAGTTTTTTGTTTCAATCGTTTTTTCTGCAATTTAATTTTCCCTCCCTTCTCATGAGTAATTTTTATTCAACGGATTCCCCTAAAGCATCCATGACTTTCATTCGGAATTCTTGATATTCATCAATTTGAACTTCTCGTTCTCCATATGTAACTTCATCGAAGAAGCGAGCAATATGATAAAATTGGCTAGCTGTTTGCTGATTTACTTTTTTGAGTTCTTCATAATACTCCCAGTTGGTCTTCCAAATACGTGCTTCCAGCCATTGTTTTTCATGAAAATAAAGAAGTATTGCTAAAAACATATGGCGAGTTGCTGGGGTGAGCCTATTCAGCTCTTCTTGTTTACTCGCTTCAGTCAAGTGCATCTGAAAGGACCAATCGATTTCCTTCATCGATTGTAGAGGTATTTTAGAGTGAACAATTTGTCTGCGTTTTCGCCTGCGAACAAAATATACCAAGGCGATGGCAACGAGAATAAGCATAACGATAATAACAATTGCCAAAATGGGTCCAGCAATCATGCTCGTCTTCTTCATAGATGGAAAAAGACGCTCCAAAAATTCAACAAACCAAGCTTTAATCTTCTCCCATAAAACCGTGAAGAAATTCGTTTCTTGGTCTGTATAAACTGTATACTCTTTCTTACTTAAAATACTTTCCAGTTCGTCTTTTACGTTCTTTACATTATCCATAGGAAATCATCCTTATAAAGTTCATGATTGAACCACTGTATACTCATCAATCAGCTCTTTTAAATCATCTGCATCATGCCTTACTTTTAAATCAAAGTATGTAACTGCAAAACCAACAGCAAATATTATTGCAGTGACAATATTTACAAGTGATAGAATCATTGATAGCAAAACACTATTACCTAAAAATAACCCAAATGTAAGTTCAAAAGCAGTGCTGATAATTGAGAGGATTAGAAAGAAGACGATGTACAGTCCTACTAACTTCCAACCGTGCTTACGAGACAGTCTCCAACTTCTTGAAAGTCCAGGAGTTCCTTCTCCAAGTACTGCAGATCCAAAATAAAAGCTCCAACGGGTAATTAAATATCCAATTACGATAGCAAATGCTAAGAAAAGCAGCACTCCTAAAATAATACCAACTATTGGAAGCGTCGCTATTCCAATTATGAAGACTAATGCGATAAACATGATAGGAAAGAGTATTAATCCCGTGACAATGAGTGTAAATAAAAGCGTACTGCCAAGAATTGCACCGTATCTACCAAAAGCTTTCTTCACGACAGAGCCAATTGTATAGGCTTCATTTTTTCGTATATGATCGACAACAAATAAAGTTGCAGCAGTAGCAACAGGAAATATGAACAAACTAACAATGCCTAGAAGTATTACGCCTATGTCGGCTCCAAGACTTGTTGTTTCATCCACTTCGAAAGTCGCAGCAATATTTTCATACCAAGCCCCGCCTACAGAAACTTCTCTGAAAAAATTGACGCCAGACAAGAGTTTTATTAAGGCTTCAAGCAGATAGACTGGTCCCATAAATAGTAGGGAAATAATGAAAAAGCTTTTAAAATTATTTTTACATAAGGTAAAGGTCAAATCGAGTATTTCCCCAAATCTCTTTGGTCTGTTGAGTCTCTCATTCATACCATTCATCTCCTAATAATTAAGTATATAAGTCATTCTAACACTATTCAAATAATTGGTGAACTGCTGTAAGAAAAAAGCGAAGTCGACTTCCTATTGAATCGCAAGGATGTCGACTTCGCTTTATATTTTTCAGGATCATTTCAAGTTGAATTTGTAGATAATCTTATAGACTACATTGTTAAATAACTTAATTTGAATGCACTAAACTCTTATCATATCCATTTTCAGAACTACCTTATTTAGTATCTTCTTTACCTACCTGAACCATAACAGGCACAGTCCATCCATCACAACTTGTCCCTTTTATATAGATGATCTTTGTCAATCTGCCCCGTTTCTGATGGAACACTTTGGCATGAACGACCTTAACTCCTTAAATTCTTCTAGAAAACTAGTTTGCACAATACAAAAAATTAAGGTAAAGTAAGCACAGAGTATTTCCACTAATTGATAAAGTCTTTTAGCTGATGTGTTCTACTTTAAGGAGGAATTATAATGTCCCATGTTTTAGAAGTTTCAAAAGAAGATTTCCAAAAAGAAGTTCACGAGTGTGAATCACCAGTATTTGTTGATTTTTATACGGATGAGTGTGGCCCTTGTCAAGCACTTGAGCCTGTCCTTGAAGATGTAGCAGAAGAGTTAGCTGGTAAAATCAAATTTGTAAAGCACTGGATTACGTATGAAGATTACGAAGCGAAATCTAATCCAGTTCAACTTAAATATGACATCGCATCCTTCCCTTCGCTCTATTTGTTTAATAAAGGCGAAGTCGTTAAAACATTTGCTGGCTATTTAAACCGTCAAGATTTACTTGATTTCTTGGAAGAAGTTCTTTAATACGATTAACTCCCACACGGTTTTCATGTTCATTCATGGAAATCGTTTTTTGTAATTCGTTCTATAGTCAGCAAGTACCAACATTCAAGATTGTTTCTCACGAAGCATCCAATACTTAACATAAAAAAATGGTGATTTGAAAGGCTAGACCTGACAAATCACCATCTATTTATTAACGTATTTTAAAAAAAAGGTTTTTGCATTGAATGTGATCAATAATGTGTCATGCTATAAGTCCTCTATTGTGCGTATGTGTGGTGTAAAAGCTTCAATATGTGATGTAATAACCAATGTCAGATAGGTCTATGTATTCGCCTGTATTTAACCAATTGGCTGCGAGTTTTTCCATATCAACGAAATCCACGACTTCTTGAGGAATTTCATAGGAGAGAAAACCCTCGTCATTAAGGTAGTGTCCAAGTTCTTTCAAACTATGACAATTGAAAGCCATATACTTGCCATCTTGATGTACTTGTATCACTTGTTCTAATTCCAGTTTTTTAGTTTTAGCTATCAGGGCGATAATTTGTCTTTCGGTTTCTGCAACCCCTTCAAGATATTGCATGATACGGTTTAACTCATAGATGTCATCGTATGCACCAACCTCAATAGGAAAGGAACTTTCATAATCATGAATGAGTATCCCCTTATTAATCCCCAGCACAGCATTCAGATGGGCATCAATCGTTTCTTTCTCTGTTGGAAGCGAAATCCATTCCCCTACTAAATTACCAGCCTTATTCTCTGCAAGATTTACCGTGTACAGATTCAGCATGTGCCATTTCACTTCCTTTCTTGTTGGTGTGGGTGGCCGTCCCTGAAAGTTTAGCTATTAGAGTGAACAAATATTGAAACAAGCCGTGAACTGTATTACATTGCAATCAAAATGTAAACATTTGATTACGTTGTTCACGGTTACCAATATACCATGTGAATATTTGTATACATAGCTGTAATATTTGGTAATTTTTTAGGTCGCATTATTTATTAAAATGTATGATAGAATAGTATTCTTATCTCTGAAGAAAGGTGGACTGTAAACTTATGGTCAATTCGAAAAGTACTGTAGTTTCTATTAGAGTGAATGATGATACATTGAATAAGTTGCAAGAAATCCAGAATCTACTAAAAGTAAAAACCAACACTGAAACAACGCAAGGCGTGCTGTTTGCGAACATGATCGCGCTTTATCACAAATACCTAAATGATTTGGACAAAGACGAACAGGATGCTTTTATAAAGGCCCAACTAGTGAAAGCACTTACTGAACTTCCAACCAATGGAATTACGACAACTGAAGCATAAATGTACATAAAAAAGTAGCCCTTATCGTTCAGCAGTTTGAACGGTAAGGGCTTTTTTGACATTCATCTCATAAAATCATTTCACTTCAATTTAAACAAAATAAAAAGTGATTTCTATATAGATCCGTTTTACGGAGTCTTTTTTGTAAAGTACGATGATCCAACTGTTTACAAAATGTTAAAAAGCCTCAAAAGCTCATTTTACATCTATACGTCAAGGATTTACATCATTCTTCGTTCTATTCATTTCATGACTTTGAGAATTCCTTCTTATATTAAGGGATGTAATCAGAATAAGTATTTGTAGATTCTGGTATTTGTAAACTCAATACATGATTGAAGTGCTAACAGCCAACCTATC
Organism: Sporosarcina sp. BI001-red; assembly: GCF_003384035.1. GTDB lineage: Bacteria > Bacillota > Bacilli > Bacillales_A > Planococcaceae > Sporosarcina. The sequence goes on from NZ_QQAK01000006.1 coordinate 12,073, forward strand.
CAAGCAATAAAAAGTTTTTATTGAAAAGAGGTGATTTCAAATGTTGAGTATTGTTGTCGGGTTAGTTTTGTTAATGGCGTTAGCTTATCTAGGCTGGTCCATTATTTGGGTAGCTCCAATCGCTGCGGGAGTGGTAGCGTTAATGAGTGGTCTAAATGTATATGATACATATACAGGAACCTACATGAGTGGTTTAGTCGGATTTGTGAAGAGTTGGTTCCCTATCTTCCTTTTAGGAGCAATTTTTGGGAAGTTAATGGAGGAAACAGGTGCAGCAAAAGCTGTTGCAAAAAAGGTAACTCAGTTAATCGGTAAAAAGAGAGCCATTCTTGGGGTGCTTATCGCTTCTGCTTTACTAACCTATGGTGGAGTAAGTTTGTTTGTAGTTGTGTTTGCAGTCTATCCAATTGCGCTTGAGTTATTCCGTGAAGCAAACGTCACTAGAAAGTTACTTGTACCTACATTTGCCCTTGGTGCCTTTACTTTTACAATGACATCTATTCCTGGAACACCACAAATTCAAAACTTAATACCAATGGAGTATTATCATACAACACCAACCGCAGCACCTGTGATAGGTATTGTCACTACACTTATTATGGCGGTGGGTGGATATTGTTGGTTAGCATACCGAGAGAAAAGGTTCTCTGCAAAGGGGGATCGATTCACTGAACCGGATAAAGTACTAACGACGGAGCAAAAAGTGGAAGAAAAAGTTCCGAACTGGATATTATCGTTAGTTCCGCTTTTAGTAGTCGTTGTATTACTAAACATTGTGAAATTGGAACCTATATATGCGTTAATACTTGGTGTAGTCAGCATCATGCTGATTAACATAAAGGATTATAAAAAGTTTGTTTTCTCGGTTAACGATGGAGCAAAAGGTTCTGTATTGGCCATTCTAAATACGAGTGCGGCCGTTGGTTTTGGTGCTGTCATAGCCGTCGTACCCGCATTTGAAAGTATAACCGCTTGGTTGCTTAATGTTTCAGACAATCCATTAGTTGCTCAATCCCTAGCCATACAGATTATGGCTATTATCACGGGGTCTGCATCTGGAGGGATGGGAATTGCACTTGGTACACTTGGTGAAACGTTTTACAGCCTTTCTCAATCCACAGGAATTAGCCCAGAAGTATTTCATAGAATGGCTTCCGTTGCTTCAGGTGCATCGATATTCCCTAATAATGGAGCTCTTTTAACACTGATCGCTGTTACGGGATTAAGCCATAGAGAAACCTATAAAGATGTATTTGTCGTAGCTGTTTTAGTACCTACAATCGCAGTAATCGTAGGTATTATATTGGGCGGTATGGGATTAGTTTGAAGTGAATTACTAACTGTTACAAAAAAATTTACCTATAAAATGGAGGAATATTATTATGGTTGAAAATAAAGTAGTTATTATTACAGGTGCAGCTCGTGGTATTGGATTTGAAATCGGAAAACATTTTGCAAATGCTGGCGCAAAAGTTGTGCTTTCTGACATTAATAACGAAGTGTTACAGGAATCTGTAGAATCACTTAAGAAACTCGGTTATGAAGCAATTGGAGTTAAGGCGGATGTAACAAGCGAAGAAGATCTTCAAAACTTAGTGGCTGAAACAAAAAAAACGTATAATCGCGTTGATATCGTAATAAATAATGCTGGTTTACAACATGTATCCCCAATCGAGGAATTTCCAACAGCTAAATTTGAATTGATGATAAAAATAATGTTAACTGCTCCTTTCATTCTTACTAAAACGGTATTTCCAATTATGAAAGAACAAGGGTATGGACGGATCCTTAACATTGCTTCAATTAACGGTTTAATCGGATTTGCAGGTAAAGCAGCATACAATAGCGCAAAACACGGAGTAATTGGTTTAACAAAGGTTGCTGCGCTAGAAGGAGCTGAACACGGTATTACTGTAAATGCAATTTGCCCTGGATATGTAGATACACCTCTTGTTCGTGGACAAATGGCTGATCTAGCAAAAACTCGAAATGTACCTATTGAGGATGTATTAGCTGAAGTCCTGCTTCCTTTAGTACCTCAAAAGCGTTTATTAGACGTAAGTGAAATTGCGGATTATGCTTTGTTCCTAGCTAGTGATAAAGCGAAGAGTGTTACAGGACAAGCTGCTGTTATTGATGGTGGTTATACTGTTCAATAATTGATTAGGTGCCTGTGCAAGAAACTTTCATGTTTGTTTAAACATTCATGATTGTTCTGCGCACAGGCACCTACTATTTATTTCCTTTCTCTTTACCTTTTTCTACAAGGGACTGAACCAATCGATAATCACCTTTTTCAAACTTTGCTGACTTGTTATATGCAAAAGCGCTGACATTCGTTTTATATACACCATTGGAATCTAATAAATGTACATCTGTCGGATACTGCAACTCTGAATCAAATGGAACTTCATACCACGCGTCATTTTTCTTTACTTCTAGATCATATTGATAGCGAAAATATCCGTAAGTCACATCACTTGAATTGGTAAATTTGAGTTTTAAGTAATCCGTTGAGTCGTTATAACTTGCCTTTTCTAATTCCATCGTTACACCTTCTGCAGCAGATGGCAGCTCCCCATAAGGCGACTTCACTGCTTCCAAGATTTGAAACTGTGCCGCTAAAATGATGCTTTCACCGTTCGCATCATTAATAGTTTGGACCACTCGATATCGACCAGCTGTAAGGGGTGATTCGAATCTTTCGTCGTTAAGTGAGATTGACTCTTGATGCTTTTCTCCAGTTTGTAATTCATACATGATGGTTGGAATGGCTAAATCCTCGTCAAACGGAACATCGTGCCAGGAACCGTTTTTCATTACTTGGATTTTAAATAGTGCTCCAAACATTTGTTTAAGCGAGTTATTGTTGGTGATTGTTAGTGTAGGTGTGTCTAATTTGGTGTACCGATCTTTGTCCAACGTCATAGATATTTCTTTAGCCAACGACGGGAGTGAGCCAGATGAATCTTGAGCTGGGGCTGTTTTACTAGATTCAAAGATCTTATGAATCATTAGAGCCAGTTCTCCTCTTGTTATCGGATCTGCTGTACCAAAGAGTGCTTCTGTCTTTCCTTGTACGATGCCATTAGCAACTAGAATTTGAACGGCCTCTTTATATCGATCCCCTACATCGACAAACTGAATGGTCGCCTTTTTATCAAGTGGAAGCATTCGAGAAAGAATGATAGCCGCTTCTCCTCTTTTTAACGTGTCGTCAGATCCAAATAAGGTTTTAGTTTTGCCTTTAATGATTCCCGCCTCATAAAGAGCCGACACAGTGTGAACTGCTCGTTGAGGAAGGTCTGTAAATGGCGCTTTCTTAGGATTTGGATTGAGACCTTTAATGCCATAGTTTCCAACGATCATTGACGCATCTACTCGTTTAATTGGCTGAGAGACGCCAAACTGAGTTTCATTCATGCCTTGAGCAATACCGTTAGTCCACATGAACCAAACAGCGTCTGCATACCTCGTACCGTTTGCATCATTAAATGGCGAAAACCCTATACCTAAATCTAATGGTGGCAGCTCTGAAGATGGCTCATCTGCGAACGCCGATGGAATAGAAGAAGTGATTAGAGCTCCTATAAGTGCTGCAGTAGTTACAAAACGTTTAAAATTTTTCATAAACAGTTTTTCCTCTTTTCTGAATTGCTCAGTATGTAATAAAGTATAGCACAATGATGAAAAGATGGAATTCTATGTATTTAAATTAGGTGCCTGTGCAAGAAACTTTCATGTTTGTTTAAACTTTCATGATTGTTCTGTGCACAGGCACCTACTTTTATTGATATACAAAGTGTCCTGGCGATACCTCTATCATGTCACCATCTACTGGTAAGCTAGCTACATCATAAAGCAGGATTTCTTTATTCCTTTCATAAATCGGATCTGGAACTGGTACAGCGGATAGAAGGGCCTTCGTATAAGGATGTAGGGGATTTTCGAACAGTTCTTTTGTAGGGGCCATTTCCATCATTTTACCGTGAAGCATAACACCGACTGTATCGCTGATAAACCGAATAATAGAAAGGTCGTGTGCTATGAAAAGAAATGTGAATCCGTATTCCCTTTGTAATTGCTGGAACAACGTCACGATTTGAGCCTGAATGGAGATATCCAGCGAAGCAATTGGTTCGTCAGCAATGATTAAATCTGGTTCCATACCAATGCACCTCGCAATCGCCACACGCTGTCGTTGCCCTCCTGAAATTTCGTCAGGATATTTTGATTTAAAGCTACTATCCAAGCCTACCTGTAACAGCAAACTATCAATCTTTTTCTCCAACTCTTTTTTTCCTTTTACGATATTGTTAATCTTCAAAGGCTCAGCAATTATTTTTGCTACAGTCATTCTTGGATTCAGTGCCGCAGCGGAATCTTGAAATATAATTTGTATATTCCTTCGTGTATAGTTTTTATTGTCACGAAATCTCTTTTTATTTGAAATCATATTTCCTTTAAAATGTACTTCACCATTCGTAGGTGGATAAATCCCCATGACTGTACGCGCTATCGTTGATTTTCCTGATCCAGTTTCGCCAACCAGACCAAATATTTTACCCTTCTCAATTGTAAAGCTTACATCATCTATGGCTTTAATCGTCAATTCTTTATTGATATGAAATTCCTGTTGAAGGTGACGTACATCTAGAATGATAGTTGAGTCCATCTATTCTTTACCTCCTTTTTAGCGAAATGGGCGGTTTAACAATCGGCGCCCTTTCATCAAGTAACCATGTCGCTGCAAAATGAGTTTGGGTGATTTGAAACATTGGTGGCATCTCTGCATAATCAATCTTCAAAGCGTATTCATTACGAACAGCAAAGGCATCTCCAGGTGGAGGATCTAACATTACTGGTGGCATCCCCTGAATACTTTTAAGGTTTTCGCCTTCTATTGTACTTGACGGGAGTGCTCCCAATAGTCCCCACGTATAGGGGTGACATGGGTCATAAAAAACTTCTTCCGCGGTACCCATTTCAACCACTTTACCTGCATACATAACCGCAACCTTGTCAGCAATACGTGCTACAACACCTAGATCATGTGAGATGAAAACAATTGATATGCCTGTCTTATCTCTAATATCCAAAAGAAGATCTAGTATCTTTGCTTGAACAGTCACATCCAATGAAGTTGTTGGCTCATCTGCGAATAATATTTTAGGGTCGGACGCCAAAGCAATCGCTAACACACATCTCTGACGCATTCCACCTGAGAAAAAATGTGGCTGTAAGTTAAATCTGTATATAGGATCATCAATACCTACTAATTCCAACATTTCAATCGCTCTTTCTTTTGCCTCTTCCCTGCTAACTCTTTTATGTTTTAGAATAGACTCTGTGATCTGCTTTCCGATTGGAATTGTTGGGTTCAATGTTGTCATAGGATCTTGAAACACCATAGAAAGGACTGAACCTCTAAGGTTACGCATTTTCTTCTCTTTATAATGGGTGATATCTTCTCCTTCAACAAAAATTTGCCCATTTTTGATGTTAGATGTTTTGGGGAGTAGCTTCAGTACTGATTGACTCAGGACAGTTTTCCCACATCCAGACTCACCAACAATAGCCAGAATTTCACCTTTTTGAAGTGAAAGGTTCACGTTTCTGACAGCTTCGACTTCACCATTAGGAGTATCAAAGCTAATAGATAAATTTTTCAGTTGTAAAATCGCTTTATTTATCATTCACACGTCTCCCAATAGTTGGTATGAAACAACCAGATGCTCAATTGAACATCTGGCGTTATACAACTTTATTTTGCTGAATTATTTATTGAGTTTCCACTCTTCGATGTTCCACATTACACCCACTGCATGGTGACCAAGAACTCTTGAAGTGTCAAGACCCTCAAGACCTGAAATCCCAACATAATTACCGTCAAGATAAGCAACTAATACGATACCAGGTTGTTCTGCATATGCTACTTCGAATTCATGGTAAATACTTTTTCTTTCATCCTCATCAGCAGTATGTCTACCCTTATTTAGTAATTCATCCACTTTAGCATTGGAATAATGCATAGTATTGCCACTCGCATCGGTGACAAAACTTGCATAGCTCATATCAGGATCGAACTGAGCAGCACCGCCATAAAGGAAACCATTATATCCCGCATCCCAGTCAAACTTAGTTACGAGGACAACTTCCATTTCAACGCCAGCTTCTTTTATCATATTTGAAACAATATTCGCAATATCTACACGCTCTTCTTCGTATTCACGAACTTGAATGGTAAAATGGAACTTTTCTCCGTTACGCTCATAGATACCTTCTTTATTTTTAGTCCAGCCGAGTTCAGCCATCTTTTTATTAAATACATTAAGATCATAAGGATATATATCTGCCGCCTTATTACCGCCAAATGCATTTAGTTGAAGCGGGCTATATGCAACAAATCCATTGCCTTTAAGTACACTATCAACGATATCCTGTTTATAGATGGCGTTGTTTAAAACACCAATAGAATCCTTATTTTTCTTCCAAAAGTCGGTTTCGAAATCCATAGACAATCCACGATAGTCGGCAGTCTTGAAATCGAATTTTTCGAATTTTTCATTCCCTCGGAAGCTTTCAGCATAATTCGCATTCAACCATGCTAGATCTGCATCGCCCGACTGAAGCATTGTTGCTTTCGTGCTTTCAACTGACACTGTTTTATAAATAACTCGGTCAATGTTAGGAACCTTGTCATAGTAATTTTCATTTTTCTCAAGAATAATCATCCCGCCACCAGTATCCCATTTAACAAATTTGTACCGGCCAGTCCCAACTGGATGCTGGTTAAAGGAGGCTGTATTAATATCTTCACCTTTAAGTAAATGCTCAGGAATAATCCCCATTGTAAAATAATCAAGCATGGCTGCATTGTAGTTTGAAAGTTTTATGATGACTGTGTAGTCATCAGGTGCAGTTACGCTGGTAATATCTTGATAGTTGCTGGTGATACTTGCTGATAACGTTTTGTCTTTTGTTAAAACTTCATAAGTGAAGACAACATCTTTAGCTGTGAAGTCTTCACCATCATGCCACTTTACGTCTTTTTTAAGGTTAAAAGTATACGTATATGTTGATTCGTCGTATTCAAAGCTTTCTGCTAAATTCACGATTGGCTTGCCCTTTTCATCATATTTCATAAGTCCAGAGAAAATGATATCTGGCAATTCGTTATGGTTGTTGAGAATAGGATTAATGGTATCCTCACTTTCTCCTGCATATACCAGTGTGTTGGAAGTATCTGTTCCTTTTGTCGTTTTCGACCCGCTATCCTCTTTCTCTTTCTTCGCCCCTAGGCAAGCACCAAGGCTTAAACTAAGCACTAATAGTAGCATAATGGTTGTGAGTTTCATCATGATTTTCTTACGATTCATTTCAAGATCCCCCCGATTTCATTTATAAAAACTTTCATATTCGTATTAATTGATTCCCCAAGAAATATTAGATTTATAAATTACTTGCTTTTCTATTTGTCTCTTTTCTGAAGTAATTCCCAATGTCGGTAATTACGAGTAAGGTTATTACTAATATTAAGCCAGGTATAATAATGACCCACCATGTATTCGATAGCAGTGCTCTATTTGCAAGTGAAAGCATGCTCCCCCAAGAAATAACATCTACTGGGAGTCCCAGACCAAGAAAACTTAGCGTAGATTCCATAGTCATGCTGGTACTGATACTCGAAATCACAATGAATAAAATGGCAGAAACAAAGTTTGGAATTAAATGCTTGACCATCAAATGCGGAAATTTTGCTCCCATACATCTTGCTGCGACTACATACTCACTGTTTCGTATTTGTTTCACTTCACTTCGTACAATTCTTGCCAATGCAAACCAACCAGTCACACCAATTACTAAAGATATTTTAAATATGTCTTGTTTTCCCATCAGTGACACAAACAACAATATAAGCAATAGCGATGGAATGCTGCTCACAATCTCCACAGCACGCATCATAACTGCATCAACTTTTCCATTGGCAGTTCCACTTATACAACCATAGGTCACGCCAATAACCGTACTAATGACCATCCCCAAAATGCCAATAGTAATTGAAGCGCGGCCACCATACCAAATCATAGAATAAATATCTCGTCCTAGTGAGTCCGTACCAAAAAAGAACTCAGAATTTGGTGGCTCGTTAAGATTTTTCAAATAGAAACTACTAGGGGTATGATTGGCTAAATGCCCTGCAAACAAACAACATAAAAGAATTATAACCAGAACAATCATAGATAAAATGGGCTTTCCTTTTAACCTCTTCCACATGGACGGTTGGTTTTGTTTAGGTATATGCAATTTATAATTAGCATGTACCATTAAGAACTGGTCTTCGTTCTTTTCCGCCATGTTACAGCCTCCAGTTCCTTCATCCTTGGATCAATCACTTCATTAATTGATTGTGCAATCATGCTGCTAATAATAACTAATGCACCTGTAATTAATACGAGAAGCAATAATAGATTGTAATCGTGGTATTTCGCACTCTCTACCGATAACGCACCGATTCCGGGATAATTAAATACCGCCTCTGCAATATACGTCCCACTCACTATATGCGTAGTGGAAATGGCCATAATGCTAATAATCGTTGGTGCAATATTTCGAAGGCAATGCTTAAAGATGATTTCAACTTTTGCCAAACCCTTCGTTTTTGCCAATAGAATATAATCTCTACGAAATTCATCTAGGAGCTTATTTCGAAACATATAGGCGTAGTACCAAAGATGGCTTAGAACCATAACTGCTAGAGGTAGAACTAAGTGTTGAAGTCGATTAAGTACATCTCCTGATTTCCCAAAATCGTAAGCTCCACTGCTAGGCAACCAATTGAGATTAATACTAAAAACCAACACTAATACAACACCCAACCAAAAAGTAGGAATATAGTATGCTGCCGTACCCACTTTACAAATAATGCGATCGAACAATGAATCTTCGTTCAACGCACAGCAAATTGCTAAAAATATAGCCAAGAAGAATACAACAAGATAAGATATACCACCTAAAATTAATGTATTTCCTATAAGTGGTGAAACAACTTCCATTGCGGGTATTTTATATTTGAGGGACATTCCAAAGTCTCCATGGAATGTGTTAGAAATCCATTTAGCATATTGAATATGAATAGGATCATCCAACCCCAAACGTTCTTTAGCTGCAAGCAATTCTTGTGTTGACATAGATTCAACGGCATCTCCGTAAAAGGACTGCAACGGATCCCCCGGTGCTAGACGTGAAAAATAAAATACAATAATGGACAAACAGACCATAGCAATTACAAAACCAGCTACTTTTTTAAGAATCTTTTGTATGACCCTCGTCTTTCTCTGCAAGTGAAGACCGCCTTTTTCGTTCAACTCAGTTTTGTAATCTATACATAAATGATCTTCATACTGATTAGTAAAAGGACTTGTCATTGACCTAATGATTTCTAGTGACTTTGATGCAAATATAGAGCAAGGTGTTTTAGATTCAAAAAGGGATCACCTTTAAAAGTGTGAAGATAAGTAAGGAACGAACATACTTTAGGACAAGGTACGGATCTTATTAAGATCCCTCTCAACATTCGGTTAGAAATACATTCAAGAGCTCAAATCATAGGGCTGTTAGTTTGCATTAAGGTGAAATAGTTTCTTTTACTGAAGCGAAAATAAAATCTTGTCGCTAAAACTTATTATAGACAATTATTCCAATTTCCAGACCGAGTCTTCTTTCTCTATAAGTTAGTTCGACGTTTGTTATTTTTAAAACTTGGAAAACAAGATAATTATCTATGTTGATGTAGCATTTTCTAAGTGACGAAACACATTTAGAGGAGGAAGGGAAACCAGTAAAGATGAACGGCAATTGCGAGGAAAATCGAAGCGTTTGGAGAATGTCCTTTGAAGTACCTGCAGAAAAAACGTAACGAAATCTGGCTTTTGAGAGCATAAGCGAAGTGTTAGGGGCGCAACCTTGCACGAAGCAACGAAACAGCAGGATGGTTTAATTCAACATATATAGTTCATACTTCTACAGTATTTAACCTTTAAGGATATGGGAGGAAAATAATTGTATGTATGATGTTATTATTATCGGCGGTGGTCCTTGTGGTTTATCCACCGGCCTTGCCCTTCAAGAAAAGGGACTTTCTTATGTAATTATTGAAAAAGAGGCGATCGTGAATTCCATTGTTAACTGTCCATTACACATGACGTTCTATAGTACATCTGACCGTTTAGAAATTGGCAATATTCCATTCCTCTCACAAGATGTACGCCCGACTCGGACTGAGCTGTTAAAATATTATCGCCTCGTAACCGAACGACAAGAAATCAATATTAAATGTTATCAAAAGGTAAATTCTATTTCCAAGAACTCAGAGTCATTTATTGCAGAAGCAATAGATCGGAATGGGAACAACATTACTTATGAAGCAAAGACGCTTGTAATTGCAACGGGAATCTTCGATACGCCTAGACAGTTAGGTGTACGCGGAGATAATTTACCAAAAGTATCACATTATTATACAGAAGGTCACCTCTATTATGGTCAGCACGTAACAGTGGTGGGGGGTAAAAATTCAGCGATTGAGGCTGCTATAGATCTATATCGCAACGGGGCTCAGGTAACACTTGTGCATCGAGGAGAAACCGTCTTAGAAGGTATTAAACCATCCTTGTTATTAGATATGCGTAACCTTCTAAAAAAAGGAAGAATCGACTTTTATCCCAATTCCAGCATTGCTAACATTGACGAAACAACCATTCAAATTAATTCTCCCGAAGGAATGGTCACGCTTCAAAATGACTACGTGTTCTCCCTCATAGGATACCAACCAAATATTTCAATGTTACAAAGTATCGGAATTAACACCAACCTCACATCATTAGTTCCTTCTTTTAATTCAGAGACTTATGAATCAAATATCGAAAATGTCTTTCTTTCTGGTGTTGTAACAGGTGGCATTACCAATAAGGTTTATATTGAGGACGGACGATTTCACGGTATGAAAATTGCAAACGCAATTGAACAGCGGCTTTCGAATGTAAAGAGTAGATAGTATTAGGTGCCTGTGCGAGAAACAATCATGTTTGTTTAGGCATTCATGATTGTTTCTTGCACCTGCTTTTGCCAAAGATAAGTTAGTCGAACTGATAGAAGATGAATAATCGTCGCCTGTATTAATAAATATAAAGGCATCTAAGAGACAAACCATTTCAATGAACCTTAAACCTTTTCAGGGAAGCCTAATTTTATCCAAATTCGATCTTTACCGAACTTCTTAGCTATATTTTCAGCAGATGATATTATTTCACTAGGAAATTCAAGTAAATCTAGCAATTTAATAGAATTTCGTGTTTTTGAAGGTCCTTCATGCACTTTGTAATCGAATATAATTTTTCCATCCTCAATCTTTTCTCTAAAGTGTTGATTTGAATACAGCGATTCTGATATCTCGGTAAGCTCGATATCATGAGAAGCTAAAATATTAATTCCGTCATGAACAGATAACCACTTCATTATGGCAGCAGAGGCAGATATTCTTTCAATAGTATTTGTACCCTTTAATATCTCATCAACAAAAGAAAAAACTGGTTGACCATGTGAAATAACATTAAGAATCCTTTTTAAGGATTTAATTTCTGCAATAAAGTAACTATCACCCTTCAACAAATCATCTTGAATAGCCATTGACGTAATTACAATACTTGGCTTCATTGACCACTCTTTTGCTAACACTGTATTTATTGTTTGGGCAAATATCGCATTGATAGCTATAGCTTTAATATAAGTGGATTTTCCTGAAGCGTTCGATCCTGTTATTAGTGTTAGTTTATTTAACAAGCTGCTATTTACAGCTGGTTCATTTAATAAAGGATGAGCCATATCTTTAAAAGTCACTTCTTCATTTTCAGAAAAAGATGGGTTTGAATAATATTTCAAAGATTTTCTATAATAAGCTACTGCAATTGCAGCATCTATTTCCCCAATAGTTTTCCATATATTTTCATAACTCTTATAATTGTTAGATATTATTTTCATTACTTTATTATAAATCAGAAAGTCTATTAAAAAGATTATTCTGATATACTCGAAAAATAATTCAAAACTACTATTATTTCCTTTTCCAGTTGAATTAATCTTGCTGTATTTAACTGCCTTACCCACTTTCGCTACATTTTCATCTAGTCCTATTATATGTTCTCCTAAACCTTCGTTCTTTAAAATTGATATTCTTTTCCCTAAATCAATTATTGATGCTGCATATGTATTTGAAGATATTGAATAGGCTACACTTACTTGGACAGAAAAGTTAGGGTCTTGTAGAATACAACCAAAGAGATGAGGAGAATCTACATGACTGAAAAACGAGTGAGACGAACCTATACAAAGGAATTTAAAAACCAAA
>NZ_QQAK01000007.1 GCF_003384035.1 Sporosarcina sp. BI001-red
TTCGTACTGGCATCATTTAAGATGTCTATCAGATCAGTTAAGATCTGTTTGTGTTTGTTCCACCGGCAGAACCGGTTTCCCAAACGATATTTCGTTGACATTTTGCTGTTCAGTTTTCAAGGTTCATAGTGTTTCTGTTTTGTGTTCTTGTTGTTTTGGCAACTTTTATATAATACCATACTGTATAATCCGCGTCAACCACTTTTTTAAAAGTTTGTTTCGCTTAAGTTGTAGTACATAAATACTTATGTCAAAAGCAACGTGTTCAAATATACCACGCGAAGGAATCTAACGCAAGTATTTTACTCCCGAATAAAAAGAAGCGTATCTCGACAAGCGAGATACGCTTCTTCATTTACAGTTAGTCCTTAGAACGCATCTGAGGGAATAGCAATACATCCCGGATGGATTGGGCATTTGTCAACAGCATAACAAGACGGTCAATACCGATACCAAGTCCGCCTGTTGGTGGAAGACCATACTCTAACGCTTCGATGAAGTCATCATCCATTTCATGCGCTTCGTCATTGCCTTGTTCCTTTTCTACGAGCTGAGCTTCGAAACGTTGGCGCTGATCAATCGGGTCATTTAGTTCTGTGAATGCATTAGCATGTTCACGGCGTACTATGAATAACTCAAATCGATCTGTAAAGCGACCGTCTTCTGGGTTTTTCTTCGCAAGTGGTGAAATTTCAACCGGATGCCCATAAACGAATGTTGGTTGAACAAGCTGCTCTTCTACTTTTTGCTCGAAGAATTCATTCAGCACATGTCCTACTTCCATCGTCGGCTGTACATCTATCCCATGCTCCTTAGCAAGTGCATGCGCTTCTTCCTTCGTCATTTCCGTCCAGAAGTCTACGCCTGTATATTCCTTAACCGCATCCGCCATGTGCAGACGTTTCCAGCCAGGAGACACATCAATGATATCTTCTCCGTATTGCACCTTCGTTGTTCCTAACACTTCTTCAGCGATATGAGCAATCATATTCTCTGTTAATGCCATGATGTCGTTATAGTCCGCATACGCTTCATATAACTCAATCATCGTGAACTCTGGATTGTGACGTGTCGAGATCCCTTCGTTTCTGAACACACGACCAATTTCATACACTTTCTCTAATCCCCCGACAATCAGGCGCTTCAAATGCAACTCAATTGCAATTCGCATATACAAAGTCATATCCAATGTATTGTGGTGTGTGATGAATGGGCGGGCAGATGCTCCGCCGGCAATAGAATGCAACATTGGTGTCTCCACTTCCAAGAAGCCTTGTCCATCCAAGTAGCGACGCATCGACTGAATGATACGGCTGCGTAAAATGAATGTCTCTTTGCTACCTTCTGTAGAGATTAGGTCTAAGTAGCGCTGGCGATAACGTTGTTCGATGTCTTGTAGCCCGTGAAACTTCTCAGGAAGCGGGCGCAACGCTTTTGATAAAAACGTAAACTCCGTCACCTTAATAGAGAGTTCTCCGACCTTAGTTTTGAAAACAGTACCTTCGATTCCTACAATATCTCCAAGATCAGCCATCGTAAACAACTTATACGTGTCTTCACCAATGGCATCTTGACGTACATAAATCTGAATCTGGCCACCAAGATCTTGGATATGTGCAAATCCGGCCTTCCCTTTACCGCGCTTCGTCATAATGCGTCCTGCGATTTTTGCCTGATGTGGCGTTTCATCTAATTCCTCTTTAGATAATTCACTATACGCTTCAATTAACTCGTTCGATAAATGAGTTCGCTCAAATCGCGCACCAAATGGATCGCGTCCACCGTTACGAATCTCTTCCATCTTCTGGCGTCTCACCTGAAGTTGGTCATTTAACTCTTCTATATTCGACATCCTGATCACTCCTCTAAATTCTTCGTGCGCTAATCGCCTATTATAGTCTTATTGTACACAATCTTAGCCAGTAAAAAAAGCCACTGGATAAGCAGCTTCATAAATCCACTAAACAACTCTTTAGGACATCGCCTGTTTACGTTCATAATTTATCGGCAGAGGACTCCACCATCGGAGTCAGTGTCACTCAATTATATTTTACCAGGTTGCCACAATTTCACTCCGCCTTCTTGCATTGCGGGTTCTTCACGAAATGGACGTCCGGTAACCGGATCTAAGCATTCCGGCGCTAGTTCCGTTAAGGGGATTAACACGAATGCCCGCTCCCGCATACAAGGATGTGGGACAGAAAGCGTCTCCGACTCGATACTTTCGTTGTTATATAGCAAGATGTCTAGGTCTGCAGTTCTCGGTCCCCAACGAATCGTCCGTACTCTGCCTAACTCATTTTCGATTCGCTGACATTCATTTAATAACTCTAGAGGCGTAAGCTCCGTTCCAACACAAACAACTAGATTCAAAAAGTCCGCTTGATCCGTAACCCCTACAGGTGTCGTCTCATAGATTGACGACGTTTCAACTGATTTTATACCTTCCGTGGCCCCTAGAGAAGTAACCGCCAACTGCAAATACTCTTGTCGATCTCCCATGTTCGTCCCAATGGATATAAACGCTGTATTCATGATAACTGACCTCGTTCAATTTCCACCGACACAGACGAATAGTGGCCAGGTATCGGTGGATCCGGTTTCACAACCAGCACTCGAACCCCCAATACTTGTGTCTTGTAATCTCCAAGCAGTTTACTGGCAATCCGCTCAGCAACTGCTTCAATGAGCTTAACCGGATCCCCTTCCACAATAGACTGAACAACGGAATAAGCTTCCGCGTAGTTCACTGTTTTGGATAAATCATCATTCGTTCCGGCCTCAGACAAATCGACAGCCATGGAGACAGACACTGTAAACCGCTGTCCAAGAACCGTTTCTTCAGAAAGTGCCCCATGATAGCCATAAAACTGCATTTCGTTCAAATGTATAAAGTCCATTAGTAGTCCCCCTAAATCGTAAGTTTTTGTTTACCTGTCAGCACATCCATCATGCGCACCATTCGTGCAATCGCCTTCACGTCATGGACACGTACAATATGACAACCATGTTCAACACCATAGCAAACCGTTGCCCCCGTCCCTTCCATTCGTTCATCAACAGGCAGGTCAAGTACTTTCCCAATCAATGACTTCCTCGAAGTTCCGAGCAGCACGGGATAGCCAAGTGCCGAAAGCCCGTCCAGACTTCGCATGGCTTCTATGTTCTCTGACAAGTCTTTCGCAAACCCAATGCCCGGATCCAGCCAAATATTACGTGCTTCTATCCCTGCACTACGGGCAATCGCAATACTTTCTTCAATATCCGCCAGGAATTCATCCTCAAAATTCCCGTTGTAGATGGCTTGTTCTCTATTATGCATTAATATGATTGGAGCACCGTACTGTTTTGCAACGTCTGCAATCCTCGGCTCGCGCTTCGCACCCCATACATCATTAATAATATGAGCACCCGCTTTCATCGCTTCTTCCGCGACTAGCGCTTTATATGTATCAATCGAAATCACACAATCCAACTCTTTTGAGAGCACTTCTATCATCGGTATCGTACGTTCCAGTTCTTCCTCTAACGAAACAGGTGTATGTCCAGGCCGTGTAGACTCCCCCCCAATATCGATGATTTTTGCACCGTCTTTCAACATCTCTGTCGCACGGCGAAGCGCTGCGTCCGTTTGGCTATACTGTCCACCATCCGAAAAAGAATCCGGCGTTACATTCAATATCCCCATAACGACCGTTTCTTTAGAGAAGTCGAGTTCAGTTCCGCCAAGCCGATAAGGAGCTTTTGCGTAATCTAATTCCACTGCATACACATTCCCTTCCTTGCCATTCATCCTCAAACAGCTTTTTGTATCAGTTTACCGGTTACTCTCTCATTTTCCTACTGGAACGATATAAAAAAAGAGGAAGCATTTGCGCTCCCTCTCGCTTCTTCGTTACTCTTCTTCAAATTGGTAGAGTGGTGTACTCAAGTAACGCTCGCCATTCGAAGCCAATATCGCAACGACGGTTTTTCCTTTTCCTAGCTCCCTCGCGGCTTTCAGTGCTGCAAACACTGCTGCTCCAGATGAAACCCCGCCTAGAATACCTTCTTCCTTCGCCATCTTGCGTGCGTACTCATAGGATTCATCATTCGTCACTAGTGTAATTTCATCATAGATACCAGTATCAAGCACTTCCGGAATAAACCCTGCGCCAATTCCTTGGATTTTGTGTGGTCCAGGCTTCCCTCCCGAAAGTACAGGTGAGTCTGTCGGTTCAACGGCGATAATTTTCACATCAGGGAACCGTTCTTTTAATACGCTTCCGACACCGGTAATCGTACCGCCAGTACCTACTGCCGACACGAATGCATCTACTCGGTCGAGTGCATCAGCAATTTCAGGACCGGTTGTGAGGCGATGCACTTCCGGATTTGCTTCATTGTTAAATTGCTGCGGAAGTAACCATCCGTTTTCTTCAGATAACTGCTCCGCTTTTGAGATAGCACCTTTCATTCCTTCAGCTCCAGGCGTTAAAATGAGATCGGCCCCGTATGCACGCAATAAGTTCCTACGTTCAAGACTCATTGTATCCGGCATTACAAGGACCGCTTTATAACCTTTAGCTGCTGCAATCATTGCAAGCCCGATCCCTGTATTCCCACTCGTTGGTTCAATCAAGGTACCCCCTTCTTGCAGCTCGCCTGACTTTTCAGCCGCTTGAATCATCGCTAATGCAATACGGTCTTTCACGCTGGAGCCCGGGTTGAAGTATTCCAGTTTCAAATAGACATCCGCGTCATTCGGGCCTACAAGACGATTCAATTTCACCAAAGGCGTTTGACCGACTAAATCTGCAACAGAGTTTCCTACTTTCTTCATTTCCAACACTCCAATCCCTAGTTAATAGGTAGGTTTTATAATGTATTCAGTTTACAAGAGAAATGTGCCATCTGTCAAACTATACAAACCTGATGTAAGGCGTCAAAAAAGCTTCGCTGCATGAGCGAAGCTTTTACTTTCCATAAAACCAGTGTGCATCGAATTCTTTCCAGAATGTTTCCGGTGTAACTGCTTGGGAGAGTTGCTGCAGAGCCAGTTCACTACGTATATGTTCGTTAACCTCTTTTAGTTTAAATGAACGACCTTTCAAAACATCGCCCACTTCAACAATCGCATACGTTCCATCTGCAAGTTTAAATACATCACTTACGCCATCTTTTTTCAGCTTTTCTGCTGCACTTAAAATAGCTGGGTCAATTTCTTCCGCGCGACTGCTTATATACCCAATATCGCCACCAATAGAAGCGGAGGATGGCTCGATTGAACGTTCTTTCGCGAGAACGTCAAAACTCGATCCACCTTTCCATTCTTTGAGCGCTTGCTTTGCTTCCGATTCCGTGGACGCCACTAGCAAAGAAGTACGATACGTCGTTGGAATTTCGAACTGATCCTCATTCTCTTTGTAATAAGCTTTCACCGCTTTGTCTTCGATTACAATATCTTTCGTCAACACACGGTTTAAAATGAGTTCAGAACGTACCTTCCTGCGCATTTGGTCTGCATCCAGTCCCGTATACGCTTTGCCGTCAAGGGAAGATAGTAATGCTAATTCACGGTCGATGTCTTCATCGGAGACGTCAATTTTGTACTCCGTCGCAGCTGTTTCCATGACTCTATCATTCACCAAATCGAGCAACACTTCACGGCCGACCTTTTTTTCCATTGCCGTCATCCATTCCTCACGTGTAATCGGTTTTCCAGCAACTGATGCCACTTCTTCACCTGCTTGGAAGGGACTATCCGCTTTGTCCGGAATAAGCCAGCCAATGAACCACAATAGATTACCTACCGCCAAGATTACAATCAGAAGAACGAGAGGTTTCGTTTTTAATCGACGCTTGGAGGACTCGTCCGCTCCCCGATTACGATCCAGACCGGATTTCATCGACAAAGTCCTTTAACTCTTCTTTTGAATAGATGTACTTCTCCAAGCAGAAATGACATTCCGCCTCGGCCTGTCCATCCTCGTTCATCATTGTAGTGATTTCTTCTTCCCCTAAACTCTTTATCGCAGTCCCAAAACGTTCTTTTGAGCAATTACAATAAAAGCTGACATCCATCTGGTCGACGACACGGACATTTTCCTTCCCAAGAACCTCTTCCAAGATTTCTTCTGGCGTCAGTCCACGATCAATCATTTTAGAGATTGGTTCCATCTGACTGATGCGCTGCTCTAATTCCGTAATTGTTTCATCCGTAGCACCCGGCATCACTTGGAGGATGAATCCCCCTGAAGCTTTTACTGTGTTATCTGGGTTAACAAGGACCCCTAGCGCAACTGCAGAAGGCACTTGTTCCGAAACAACAAAGTACTGCGTGAAGTCTTCCGCAACCTCCCCAGAAACGATGGGAGTTTGTCCAGTAAACATATCCCGCAATCCAAGGTCCTTCACAACAGTAAGCATCCCTTCTGTCCCTACAGCGCGACGCACATCCAATTTCCCTTGAGCATTCAAGTCAAAGTGCGTTTGTGGATTATGCGCGTATCCACGAATATGCCCTTTTGCATCGGCATCTGTGACGATTACACCAAGAGGACCGTTTCCATCCACTTTCACCGTCAACTTGTCTTCGCCTTTCATCATCGCGCCCATCATCACTGTCGCAGTCATAGTACGACCAATCGCAGCAGTTGCAGTCGGCCATGAATAGTGGCGACGTTGCATTTCCCCCACTGCTTCCGTTGTTCTGGAAGCGTATGCACGAATTGTTCCGTCAAACGCTAGAGCCTTTATAAGATAATCATTCATTTGCCATTCTCTCCTTGTTGGTTACGTTCATAGATCAGTTTTAATCCCTTTAGCGTGAGATAGTCATCCACAACATCGATAACGTCGGTCTCTTTGCCAATTAAAGGAGCGAGACCTCCTGTTGCGATAACAGTAGGGACTTTCTTGCTTTCTGCTTTCATCCGAGCCACAAGCCCCTCGACTTGTCCGACATACCCGTATAGGATACCTGACTGCATCGCAGATACTGTGTTCTTCCCAACGACGTGTTCTGGACGCGTCAGTTCCACGCGCGGCAATTTAGAAGCACGGTCAAACAGCGCTTCCATCGATATGTTGATACCCGGAGCAATTGCACCGCCCATGTATTCTGCATGTTCGTTCACGTAACAGTATGTAGTCGCTGTACCGAAATCTACGATTATGAGCGGACTGCCATATTCATGAATTGCAGCTACTGCATTGACGATCCGATCGGCACCGACTTCACGTGGGTTTTCATATTTAATATTGAGTCCCGTTTTCACCCCAGGACCAACGATGACCGGCTCCTGATTGAAGTACTTTTTGCACATCTGTTCAAGAGGGAACATCACAGGTGGTACAACCGAAGAAATAATAATGCCAGTAATATCCGTAAACTCGAGTCCTACGTGTGTAAATAGCGCCTTCACTTGCATTGCATATTCGTCTTCTGTTTTTTGTCGGTAGGTTTCCATCCGCCAATGGTGCTTCAACTTTGTGCCTTCATAGACACCGAGCACAATATTCGTATTACCTGTATCTAAAACTAAGAGCATGACTGATTCCTCACTAACCTCAATAGTCTTTTTTCCCTCACATCATACCACATATCATTTCAAAAAAAACAGCTGACTGTCTTTTGACGGACAGTCAGCTGGTTATGATTAATCTCTTCGTTTTTCGTCAATCGAGTCAAGTGGCTCGTTTGTTCCTTCGTTACTTGGCAAATCACCAACAGAAGGATCTGTAGGCGCTCCCGTAACATCCGGATTCGCATCACTTTCAGCACCCTCGCCAACTTCTTTACGCTCATAAGGGCGGTCCGGAAGCGTACCGTGGTCTTTTAGGTGATTGATTTGTTCTGCATCGAGCGTTTCTACTTCTAGAAGCGTCTTCGCAATCAAATCGAGCAAGCTACGGTTTTCAGTAAGAATCCGTTTAGTACGCTCATATTCACCTTTAATGATAGCCTGCATTTCTTGATCGATTTCATAAGCGATTGAATCTGAATAGTTCTGTTCAGAATTGAAGTCACGTCCAAGGAAGACGTTTCCGCCTTGCGCTTGACCAAACTGCATCGGTCCGAGTTTATCACTCATCCCATATTCCGTCACCATGGATCGCGCGATACCAGTTGCCCGTTGGAAGTCATTATGGGCACCTGTAGACGCTTCGCCAAGGACGATTTCTTCAGATACACGTCCACCAAGAAGTCCAGCAATTTTGTCTAGGAGTTCAGGCTTCGTCATGAAGTAACGATCTTCCTTAGGGAGCATGACAGCATAACCACCTGCTTGCCCACGAGGTACGATTGTAACTTTATGAACAATCTCAGCATCGTCAAGTATTAAACCGACGACCACGTGACCCGCTTCGTGGTTCGCAACAATCTTGCGTTCTTTCTCGGAAATGACACGACTTGTTTTTGCAGTACCTGCGATAACACGGTCTGTCGCTTCGTCGATGTCGGACATATCAATTACTGTTTTGTTGCGTCTTGCAGCAACTAGTGCCGATTCGTTCAGCAAGTTCTCAAGGTCTGCACCCGAGAAACCTGGAGTACGTTGAGCAAGTGCTTTCAAGTTAACCGTTTCGTCAAGAGGCTTATTGCGAGCGTGTACTTTAAGTACTGCTTCACGGCCTTTAACATCCGGACGACCTACTGTGATTTGACGGTCAAATCGACCTGGACGTAATAACGCTGGGTCCAGAATATCCGGGCGGTTCGTTGCTGCTACGATGATGATACCTTCGTTTTCACCAAAGCCATCCATCTCAACAAGCAACTGGTTCAATGTTTGTTCACGTTCGTCGTGTCCGCCACCAAGGCCTGCGCCACGTTGACGTCCAACTGCATCGATCTCATCGATAAAGATAATACATGGTGCGTTTTTCTTCGCATTCTCGAACAAGTCACGAACACGCGAAGCACCGACACCGACAAACATCTCAACGAAGTCAGAACCTGAAATCGAGAAGAATGGAACGCCTGCTTCACCCGCAACTGCACGAGCCAGCAATGTTTTACCTGTACCTGGAGGTCCTACTAAGAGGATACCTTTAGGGATACGTGCACCAACGGCAGCGAATTTACGAGGATCCTTCAGGAAGTCGACCACTTCGACCAGTTCCTGCTTCTCTTCATCCGCACCTGCTACATCTGTAAAGCGAACTTTCTTGCGGTCATCGGTATGTAATTTCGCTTTGCTTTTCCCGAAATTCATAACCTTTCCGCCACCACCGCCACCTTGAGCTTGGTTCAACAAGAAGAAGAACAAGATGATGATAATGATAAATGGCACTAGGCCGGTAAAGAATGAAACCCATGCGCTTGTTTCTGGAGCTGGTAAAATTTCTACTTTCGCGTTCTTTGCAAGTGCAAGATCACGAATATCGCTCATTGTCATCTCATCATTCATCGGAACATTTGTAGTGAAAGTTTCACCGTCTTTTGCTTTTTTCATCTGTCCTGTTACTTCTAAAACTAGTTGGACAGGCTGAATTTTGACAGATTCTACTTTCCCTTGTTCTAATGCTGTGAGTAGTTCGTCGTAACGGATCTTTTCCATCTTAGGGTTTGGATTGTTCAGCGAACTGAAGATTCCCATGATCGCTAGAAAAATCAGCCCATATAATAGAAAGTATCGAAATATTCGATTCATCCCAAGCCTCCTCATTTCTTCAACAGAAAACTATTGACAATCTTATCACATATGCAATTTGAATCACAAAGAAAATGCCTTAAGAAAAAAGTCTTATACTGCTCATTCCCCTAAGGGTTCATATTGCATTTATGTTGTGTAAATTTCCTTCTTCAAGACACCGATATATGGAAGGTTGCGGTATTTTTCTGCGTAGTCAAGTCCGTAACCGACAACAAATGCATCCGGCACTTCAAAACCTACCATATCCGCTTTTAAATCCACTTTACGACCTGTTGGCTTGTCAAGAAGAGTTACAATCTTAATCGACTTCGCTTTACGGTACTTAAATAGTTCTACGAGATATTTAAGCGTCTTTCCGCTGTCGATAATATCTTCTACTATCAAAATGTCGCGACCTTCAACACTTGTGTTCAAGTCTTTGATAATTTTTACTTCACCTGAAGAAACTGTTGCATTCCCATAGCTAGAAACATCCATGAAATCGAGTTCTATGTATGCATCGAACCGTTTAATAAGGTCGCTCATGAATGGCAAAGCGCCTTTAAGCACACCAATTGCAAGTGGATACTTGTCTTGGTATTCCTCTGTCAACTGCTTCCCGAGCTCTGCTACTTTTTCTTGTAACTGTTCTTCAGAAATCAGGACTTCTTGAATATCTTTTTCCAACATGAAAAAATTCCTCCTAAAATGTGTAAGGCTGAACAACAAACAGCAGTTGCCGTTATTTTGGCCAGACCATCATCAATATGTACGCCTGTTCAGCAGACGGTTTTTTGGTAAATGATTCGCTGTAACGTACGCCAGGAATGGCACAGATATCTCCCTGCTCAGATACTATGATAGGAAGACTGTCCCGTACCGATTGTTTTACTTTCTCATCAATCAGCAAGCGACTTAACCGTTTGGAATGCTCCATTCCATGCAATCGTATTCGGTCTCCAGGTCGTCTCGATCGAATGACAGAAGGAAACGCTCCTTTTACCGATTGAAAATAACGCCAGTCGGTAACATCGTCTAGCTCAGATGCTTCAACAGCGGAGGACTTGCACCAACGCAACTTCAATTGACCCCATTGAACCCATTCGTTTGGCGGAAATGGGACGATTCCGTTCACCAGCTCTTCTTCGTTTCGTACAAACGTTGAAATCCCATAGTTCCTTTGCAGCGACCACCTATCTGGAAGGCTAATTGACGCGCTGCCGGTGTCCGTAGACAATTGGCGAATGAGCTGATCTAATAAGTCAGCATTGTAAATTGCAGGTATAGTTTCCCCATTGTAAAGATACTTTAATAGTAGAGGAACTACCCTCTTTTGTAAAGCCGTGTGCATAGACCGGAACTCAGCTGAATGGATAACGGGTATCCCCTTTTCCGTAAAGGTTAATAGACGTTCCAGATGTTCTTTTGCCAGACTCTCCAGAAACGCATTCTCTTCTTGAAGCGCCGCCGCCATACGTACGGAATTCTCAGCTGCCGTCGGGTTTTCATCTAACAAAACAGGGACAATATGATTTCGGTATCGGTTTCGGGTATAATCGTCTTTTTTATTGCTCGGATCTTCTCTAAACGGAAGCTTATGCAATTCAGCATACTCATATAAGTCTGTTTTTATAAGCGACAGAAACGGTCGGACAAGCTGACCCTCACCGAACCTTCGAGAAACAGGCATTCCTTGGGATCTTTGACCTTTTGCTAGCTGCATTAAAATTGTTTCCAACTGGTCTTCGGCGTGATGGGCAACAGCAAGTACAGTAAACTTCTCGCTTTGCATGGTTTCTTCAAATAAAGAGTAGCGACCCGTGCGACAGACTTCTTGAAGATTTCCACCATGTGCTTCTAATAACTCTGGTACACGTAAGGTTGTTCCGTAAAATGGAACAAAGAGACGTTCGCACAGTTTCTGAACAACCTTGCCATCTGTTGCAGATTCCTCTCCTCGAAGACAATGATCGACATGTATGGCTCCTATTTCAATTTCCAACCGGTTACGTTGCTCGCTTAAATAGTGTAGCAACGCGACCGAGTCAACTCCTCCTGAGCACGCAACGAGGACTCGGTCACCTTTACGCAACAAACGTTCCTGGCGGATGAAGGCCGGAACCTTTTTGAATAGATTATCCTTCACCTGAACCACCTCCGCCATTTTCTATCTTCATCCTACCACTTTTTGGCGAAAAAGTGAGGGTGTACGAACTTTTACACTCGACCATCTCGGTACAATATGATCAATTTTCATCACAAGAACTGTTCGGTCATCCGCCGTAGTTTTATATTTACGTTCCATCTCCCCCATAATCCGATCTGCCAGCGCATCACACTCTAGCTCAGCATGGACCTGAAGCATCTGCCATAACGACTTCTCTTGCTGCTCCAGTGGCACATCTCCATTAAAGATTCCATCAGTCATCATGACAATGATGTCTCCCGACTTCAATTCTTCGTTCTTAGCTTCTACTGTAAAGGATGGTAGAAAACCGAACGGAACAGCTTTACTGTCTACACGTAAAAACTCCTCACCCCGCTTAATGTAAGTACTCATAGAGCCTGCTTTCCACGACCACAGTCTTCCGTCCTGTAAATCGACAAGTGCTAAATCTAGCGTCGCATACATATCATCCAAACCGTTCAATGCCATCATATAATGCAGCGTATGCATCGCTGTCTCAGGTCCCATTTTACGATCCAAACATTCCCGCATCAACCGAATGACTTTCTGGCTTTCATAGTAGGCATTCATGTCTTGTCCCATCCCATCCGATAGTAAAACGGCAGTCAAGCCATCATGGATCGGGAACACTTCATACGCATCTCCCGCGTAAAACGAGCCGCCTCCTGCCGTTGCCATGACACCGTACTGCATGGAAAAACGGACTGCTGATGTAAAGGTTAACTGCAAGTGGGTAAATGGTTGCTCTCTCATCAGTGCTTTTTCCACTTGGAACGGTTCTTGGTACATCTCTTCAAGTATCGGGAGAATGAGCCTTTCCGCTACAGTTGTATCTGTTTCAAAAGATGAGCGTCTTTCCGGAATGGAACACACGATACGCATGGCTCCTTTTTCTTCCGACAAGATGTCAATTTGGAAGAAGTCAATCCCCTGAGCACGCAAGTTCTTCCCAAGTTCCTCTTCAGATGGACGATAAATCGTTACGTCTTCTTTGATTTCATTCATCATATTCTCTAAATGCGTGCTCATATCGCGCAACTGTAATGCAAGCATTTTTCGCCCATGTTGCAATTGCCCCATCAGCAAGCGATCCGCTCCGCGCTCTTCCAATTCTTCCAGCAATCCAGTATGGCGCACACATTTATATCGGATTTTCTCTTCCACACGATGACGGGCTGCTTTTTTAGTAGCAGAGTACGTTGACTCCCATTCCGACAGTAAATTCGACATGCTGTCATCTTGAGATGCCCAACATTTAGAATATCGGAAACAAGATCTACACGCACTTGGCGTTTCTTGTACCTGTTCCAGTGGACCTGACTCTTGAGCTGGGAACTGATCGTTCACCATTGTCGACATAAAGGAAGCAAATTGCTGGAAGTCTGTGAGTTGTTCATCCAACCTACGCGCTAACCATTGCTGCCGTTTTTCAGATAAATCCTGATGCTCCGGAACAAGCACCTCCCGGACAGAAGCGAGTCGTTTCGACGGGATCAGTAGAAATAGCAGTGTTGCGGCACCTATTGTCGCAAAATGTGTTTCATCAAGAGGTAACGTCAAATCATATAATAGGAAAAAGACAGATGCAAATAGTCCTCCCGTCGCAACACCTAGCTTCCCGAATCCTTTCATAGACCCAGCTGCAAATCCAGTCATTCCGTAAACAGTCATCATGCCCGTAAACGATAGTTCTGCCATCCCCGTAATGGCTGCAATGAGCATGGCGATTGTCGTGGAGAATAACACACCTCCCGTAAGAGCTGCAATTAGAATCGCTGTATAGAGTAATAATCCTGGAACCGAAATGTAACCGATAATCAGACTGCTCATTCCCGTTGTGGCCATGGCGGCGACGATGCAAGCAGCCCCTAGTTGTTCAGCCCGCCATGGCGTATACAGTAACTTATCCACCTGTGGAAACGCGAGAAATAAAAATACGGTCATGAGCAATGCGAGGATTGCCTCGAAACCTATCGCGAGCTGCACATTGAGTGGTGGTTGTCCCGCATACATAATGAGTTGCCAAAACACTTGCGTGGAAATCACAGTCCCTGCAACAGTAAGTGGTACTGATTTTCGTGTGAATGGATGTCGAATGACCAAGTTGAATAATAGCATTTGCAATATAAAAATAATCGATTGTCCCAAACCAACGAACAAACTTCCACTGATTCCTCCAATGAAGACCGGTAACATGTATTTCGGATAGCGCATTGCGGCTAATGCCCAAACAGGTAAGAAAAAAGGTACCGCTGAGTCGAACAAAACGGCTTGTGATAAAAAGAATGATCCAATCGTGAATAGAAACGTCGTCAGCAAGTGCACTTTCCGTTGTAAGATTGACCCTACTACACCTTGAACTTGTTGCCCCAGTGATCTCTGTGTATTGCTACTGATCATCTTCATTTCTCATTCCCCCTATGACCTATTGCCGTTAGTATACAGGCTAGTTATCTAATAATTTGTCTGTTCCTGACACCTGGTACTAAAAACATTTCGACGGTTTCCGGGGATGTTTTCTTTCGCGTGAATAAGTGCATGGGTAGTGGCAATTTAAGCTTGATGTAAAAAGGATATATGAATCGGCATATTAAAATGTCATTAAACCGTTGACATATCAGCTCATAATCTATATGATGAATAAGGTCGTGAACATCATGTTGACGAATCTTAAGTCGGCGGCGTAGCTCAGCTGGCTAGAGCGTACGGTTCATACCCGTGAGGTCGGGGGTTCGATCCCCTCTGCCGCCATTTAAAAACGTTTTGGAAAGGACTTGTCCACTTGGACAAGTCCTTTTTTGTGTTTAACGGCTAATGTGCTTATAAACTCTCCACAATGCTCATAAATCGGTGAAGTCCATATAATTGTGTAAATAGGAAAAGGCCTTTCCATTCCTGTGATAAAATGTTTTCAGCGACGATAACATTGGAGGAATGGAAAATGGCCCAACTTAATTTTACCTTAGACATGGATA
>NZ_QQAK01000008.1 GCF_003384035.1 Sporosarcina sp. BI001-red
AACAAGCTCAATTTGTCTGGTAATGATGGCGAAGAGGTCACACCCGTTCCCATACCGAACACGGAAGTTAAGTTCTTCAGCGCCGATGGTAGTAGGGGGCTTCCCCCTGTGAGAGTAGGACGTTGCCAGGCAGTTTCACTTTTATTATTTGGTCCCGTGGTGTAGCGGTTAACATGCCTGCCTGTCACGCAGGAGATCGCCGGTTCGATCCCGGTCGGGACCGCCATTTAATTTAAACTTACAAACCGATTCGGGGATATTCCTTGGGTCGGTTTTTTTATGGTCTCTGTGCGTACCGTGTGCGGTTCTGCACATTTTCCGGTACACTGAGTACATCACTTGAAAAGGATCGGATTCTCTTATGATAAAAAAAATACATGTCACATCAGTTGCGCAAACCACACAACTTGCTGAGCAATTGGCCAAACTTCTTTCTCCGCCGGACGTCGTTACGCTTGAAGGTGATCTGGGCGCAGGGAAGACAACATTTACTCAAGCGCTCGCTAAAGGACTTGGGGTGGAACGAACCGTCAGTAGCCCCACCTTTACGATTATCAAGCAATATGAAGGTACCTATCCTCTTAATCATTTAGATGTCTATCGCTTAGAAGATAGCGAAGAAGATTTAGGTTGGGATGAATTGTTTTACGGGAATGCCATTTCAATTGTCGAATGGGCCCAATACATTGAAGAGGACTTACCAAAGGAACGTCTAGCCATCCGTATTACACGGACAGGCGATACCGCAAGAACGATTGAATTGGAACCTACAGGAAGTCATTTTATAAAGATTTGTGAGGCGATCACTCAATGATTTGGTTAGGAATTGATACAGCAAATTCACCTTTATCTGTTGCACTCGTAGAAGACGGTCGAATTTTGTGCGAGCAAACGTCGACGTTTGCTCGCACCCATTCTATTCAGGCGATGCCTGCGATTGAACGCTTGCTAAGTGAAGCGAGTTTACGTCCTTCAGATTTGGAGGCAATAGCCGTATCTGAAGGCCCAGGATCGTATACAGGCGTCAGAATTGGTGTGACGCTTGCGAAAACACTTGCATGGACATTGAAAATTCCAATAGTCGGCGTTTCCAGTTTGGAAGTCATTGCGGCGAATGCTGTTCCATTTGAAGGTGTTATATGCCCGTTGTTTGATGCGCGGCGAGAAAATGTTTATTGTGGTCTTTTCAAATCAAAAGGTGAGCGATTAGAACGTATTTGGGAAGACCGTCACGGGACTCTTACACAGTTTTTAGAAGATGTTGCTTGTTTCGACCAACCCGTTTTATTTGTAGGGATGGATGTAGAAATTCATAAAACCACCATTAGTACAATACTTGGAGACCAGGCTGTGTTTGCGCCATTTCCTCAACAACTTCCACGTGCTTCGCAATTAATCAGTATAGCTGAGCAGCGTGTTCCTGAACCAAATGTTCATCAGTTCGTTCCGAAATATCGTCGTATTCCAGAAGCTGAAGCAAATTGGATTAAAGAACAAAAACAGGTGAAGTCCCATGATTGACTCGATTGTTTATCGTCAAATGGTAGCAAAGGACATCGAAGGGGTTGTGGCCACAGAAACGGAAGTTTTTACAACGCCGTGGTCCGCAGAGGTGTTTGCCCATGAGCTGACAGGAAACGATTATGCAACGTATATTGTAGCTGAATGTGAAGATGAAGTGATTGGACACGTAGGGATGTGGGTCGTGCTTGATGAATGTCATATTACCAATGTGGCTGTACGGAAACATCGGCAAGGAGTAGGCATCGGGAAAGCATTAATGCGTCAAGCTATGGAGCTGTGCCGCAATAATGGTGTGGTAGCCATGTCACTTGAAGTTCGCGTGAGTAATGAAACAGCAAGGAATTTGTATCGTAAGCTTGGATTTCAAGACGGTGGAATTCGGAAAAACTATTATTCTGACGACCATGAAGATGCGATCGTCATGTGGGTGGAGTTATGATGAAAAAAGACGTTTATATATTAGGAATAGAAACTAGTTGTGATGAAACTGCAGCATCTGTCGTGAAAAATGGAAGTGAGATTGTCTCCAACGTAGTTGCTTCTCAAATAGAGAGTCAAAAGCGCTTTGGTGGGGTTGTGCCGGAAATTGCTTCACGTCATCATGTGGAAGAAATCACGGTGGTCATTGAGAAAGCACTCGAGGACGCAGGATTGTCTCCAAATCAGCTAGATGCCGTAGCCGTTACTGAAGGACCAGGGCTTGTAGGGGCTCTTCTGATTGGCATCAATGCAGCAAAGGCATTTGCATTTGCAAACTCATTGCCTATTATAGGCGTACATCATATTGCGGGACATATTTATGCCAATCAGCTCGTTCAGCAGATGGAATTCCCATTACTTGCTGTGATTGTTTCCGGCGGACATACGGAAATGGTGATTATGCGTGAGCATGGATCTTTCGAGCTCATAGGAGAGACGAGAGATGATGCAGCTGGCGAAGCGTATGATAAAGTGGCTCGAGTATTAGGGCTCCCTTACCCGGGCGGCCCACATGTAGATCAGCTGGCACTAGCAAGTAAGACTGCGATCGAATTTCCGAGAGCTTGGCTAGAACCGGAATCTTATGATTTCAGTTTCAGCGGATTGAAGTCATCGGTCATTAATTATAAGCATAACTTGGAACAAAAGGGCGGTACGCTGGATGCAGGGGCTGTTGCTGCAGGTTTCCAGCAAAGTGTCGTAGAGGTACTAACAGTGAAATCACTGAGAGCTGCTAAAGAGTTTCAGGTGAAGCAAGTAATTGCGGCAGGTGGAGTTTCTGCGAATAAAGGGTTAAGAAATTCGTTAGAGGTGACTTTTGCCAAGGAGAACATTCCGTTCAGTGTACCCCCAATTTCATTATGCACCGATAATGCAGCGATGATTGCTGCTGCAGGTACACAGATGTTTTTAAGTGACGTAAGAGGAGATCTCTCTATGAATGGAATGCCTGGCATGCAACTTGTATCGTGGAATCTTTAAAATAGAGTTATTAACATTCACATGGAATTCGTCAAATTCAGACGAATTTCATGTTTTTTTGATAAACAGAATAGATGGTTTGTCAATAGGGAACATTCGTACTTATGCACAATTTGTGGATAACGTGTGCATAAGGTACTGTTTGGTTGATAAGTTAGGGTGCGTGTTTGGATAACCTTGTGGATTAAAAATAGGTTTTCTGTGGACAACGTGGATAACTTTTTTAAAAGTGATAAAACCGGTATTTCTATTGTGGATAAGATTGTGGAAAACGAGTTTATATGTATGTCGAATGGGGATGGGCATTTGTAGACTGGTGGTGGATTTTAACGTCTAATGTAACAACTTCTTTAATGAGTGAAAACTATTATCTGAAGACATTAAAAAGCAGCGGAATTTTCCGCTGCTTCGTGAAAAATTAAACGGTTTCGAGTTCGTCTTGCATCATGAGCCATTCTTCAGCTTGCGCATCATGGGTCTCTTGAAGAGAATCGATATCCGCTTGCAATTCCATCAGTTTCACATGATCATCCGCGTATTCGGGCTTAGTCAGCTCATTTTGTAGGGATGCAATTTGTTCATCCAGCTCTGCCATCTTCAATTCAGAGTGTTCAATTGCACGTTTTAAACGACGTTCTACTTTTTGACGTTCTTTATCCACCTCTTGTGGACGGCTTTTTGTAACGGTAGTAGACTGCTTTGCAGCCAGAGATTCAGCAAGAAGCTCAGCTTGTTCAGTCTTCTTTTCTACAAAATAATCATAGTCCCCTAAGTATTCCACAGCTCCGTTATCGCTTAAATCAAAAACTTTAGTTGCAATACGATTAATGAAATAACGATCGTGCGACACAAATAGGATTGTTCCAGGGAAGTCGTCCAGTGCGTTTTCGAGTACTTCTTTGCTATCAAGATCCAAATGGTTCGTCGGCTCATCCAACACGAGTGTATTGGATTTCTCGAGCATCAGCTTGGCTAGAGAAAGACGGGCCTTTTCTCCACCTGAAAGAGATTGTACTGGCTTTCCGACATCATCCCCTGTAAAGAGGAAGCGACCAAGCAAGCTGCGGATATCTTTTTCGTTCATAAGCGGCCAATCATCCCATATTTCTTGCAACACAGTGCCTGAACCAATGAGTGTCGCCTGGTTTTGATCGTAATAACCGAACTGGACGTTGGTTCCATAACGAATTTCACCTTCAAGCAATTCTTGCTGACGGACAATTGTTTTCAACAACGTCGATTTGCCGACTCCATTCGGACCTAGAATTGCAATTCGGTCCTGTTTGTAGACACGCATGTCGATATTTGTTGAAACTGGGTTCCCATTGTAACCAACAGCAGCTTTTTCGACTGCCAGCACGTCGTTTCCACTCGGACGGTCGATAGTGAATGAAAAGTTGGCGGATTTTTCATCGCCATCGGGGGAGTCCATCCAGTTTGTCCGTTCTAACTGTTTGCGACGGCTTTTCGCCATTTTACTTGTCGAAGCACGAGCAATGTTCTTTTGGATGAAGTCTTCGAGCTTTGCTTTTTCACTCGATTCTTTCTCGAACATCTTGCGGTCTTTCTCGTAGTTTTTCGCTTTTTCATCCAAGTACGCACTGTAATTGCCTGTAAAGCGAGAGACTTTGCGTCTCGAGACTTCGTATACTAATGTCACAACTTGGTCTAGGAAGTATCTATCGTGCGATACAATAAGCAGCGCACCTTCATAGGATTTCAAGTAGTTCTCCAACCATCCTAATGTTTCAATGTCCAGATGGTTCGTTGGTTCATCCAAGATAAGCAGGTCGGGTTTACTCAACAGCATTTTGGCTAAAGCAAGACGAGTTTTCTGTCCGCCGGATAGTAAGTCTACCGGTTTTTCATAGTCATCGGGATAAAACCGCATTCCGTGCAAGATGGAGCGGGTGTCCGATTCATATTGATAGCCTCCTAGGTCTTTGAACTCGACTTGAAGCGAATCATACTCACCCATAATGCGTTCTGAAGTTTTAGGATCTTCATAGACTTCCGGATCTGCCATTTGGGCTTCCAACCCACGTAGACGGCGTTCCATGGCTTGAAGGGGTTCAAAGACGGTCATCATTTCATCCCACACGGAGAGTTCTGTTTCGAGTCCGCTATGTTGCTCGAGATACCCGATACGGATGCCTTTTGGAACAATGATATCGCCTGCATCTGCAGAAGTTTCCCCCGCAATTATTTTAAGTAACGTGGATTTCCCAGCGCCATTACGACCAACTAGTGCTACGCGATCACGATGTTGCACTTCTAATTTCACATTCTCCAATATATCAGTGCCTGAAAACGACTTCGTTACACCGTTCACTTGCAAGATTATCATCGTTTCACCTCTATTTTCATTCTACTTCAGTCTACTGGAATGGGAGGATAGGTGCAATCACCGGCTTTACAACAGTACACTTCTCCTGTACGATAGAAGCGATTCGATACAGCAGCAGGAGGTTTACGATGGCTGAAGAACCGGTTAAAATTCCCCAGGCAACGTCAAAACGCTTGCCGTTGTACTATCGATTTTTACAAAATTTCGCGAATAGCGGGAAGAAACGTGTTTCTTCAAGCGAACTGAGCGAGGCGATGAAGATCGATGCAGCGACGATTCGTCGTGACTTTTCGCACTTTGGTGCGCTCGGCCGTAAAGGCTATGGTTACGATGTGGATTATCTCGTCAGCTTTTTTAGAAAAACACTCGACCAAGATGAAGCCACGGATGTCGCACTGATTGGTGTTGGCAGTCTTGGACATGCCTTCATGAAATACAATTTCCATAAGAATCACAATACCCGCATCGTCATTGCGTTTGACCCAAAAGCGCCACGTGATGGGAAAATTATTTCGGATATACCTGTGTATCATCCAGATATGATTGAAGAGAAATTGACGGAACTCGGAATTGATCTTGTCATTCTAACTGTGCCTTCCCGTGCCGCCCAGCAGTTGACAGATCGTGTTGCAGCTGTGGGTGTTAAAGGAATCCTCAATTTCACAACAATCCGGCTGACAGTTCCTCCATCAATTCGGGTCCATACAATTGACTTGTCTGTTGAACTGCAATCACTTATTTACTTCATAAAAAATGACGTAAAAGATTCACATTTATAGGGTTGCTCGAATAGTCAATTCGTGCAATATGGTGTAGAATAGACATATTCAAAGGGAGGTGTCCGAAATGTCACCAGGTATCGGAAGTTTACTTGTTATTGCTGTCATTGCCCTACTCATTTTCGGACCGAAAAAGTTGCCTGAAATCGGCAAAGCATTCGGTTCTTCACTACGCGAATTCAAAAATGCGACCAAGGGTCTTGTAGAAGACGACGACGCGAAAACAGACGTTAAAAAAGTTGAAGATAAAAAAGAAGTGCAATAAGTTAGGATGTCTGTCTAATGGAAGAACGTACGCTAACCATTATTGAGCATATAGAAGAAATTCGAAAACGGCTGATTACCATCGTCGTTTTCTTTGCAGTTTCAGTAATTGGTGGTTTTTTATTGGCAAAGCCACTCATTAAGTTTTTGCAATCGAACGGTCCAGCTGCAGATTTACCATTAAATGCATTTAACGTGATTGATCCGATTGCCATTTACTTAAAAGTGGTCGTGTTCATTGGTATCATTATCATTTTGCCAATAATTATGTACCAATTTTGGGCGTTCGTTTCTCCGGGGCTGTTGGAAACGGAACGGCGAGTGACGCTCAGCTATATTCCATTTGCGTTTATACTGTTCTTAATGGGGATTTCGTTTTCCTATTTTGTGTTGTTGCCATACGTCATTAAATTCATGGAGTCATTATCGTCTGAGTTAGGAATTACGCAGACGATCGGCATTAATCAATACTTTTCGTTTTTGTTCCAGATTCTGTTGCCGTTTGGATTTGTGTTTCAGCTACCCGTAGTCTTATTGTTCTTATCTAGACTCGGTTTCTTGAATCCAAATGTGTTAACGAA
This sequence comes from Sporosarcina sp. BI001-red, assembly GCF_003384035.1. Classification (GTDB taxonomy): domain Bacteria; phylum Bacillota; class Bacilli; order Bacillales_A; family Planococcaceae; genus Sporosarcina. The sequence goes on from NZ_QQAK01000008.1 coordinate 6,957, forward strand.
ATTTCGAAAGATTGCTTACTTCGTATTATTTGTCATTGCAGCTTTCATAACGCCACCTGACATCGTGTCGCATTTGTTCGTGACGGTTCCATTGTTCTTGCTGTATGAGATCAGTATCGTAATCGCTCGCGTCGGATACCGCAAGTTCTTGAAGGCGGAAGAGAAGCGTAGGGTGGAAGAAGAAGAGGCGGAACGGGTGCGGTTGTTTGCAGAAGCGAAGGCTGAGCAACAGCGTCAGATTGATGAAGTGAATGCACGGATAAATGATGAGGATTAATCAATTGAAAAGACTTGCTGACCAGGTTGCGGTCTAGCAAGTCTTTTTTTGCGTATTGACTAAATATCCGCGCCTTCTACCAAAATAAGTGGAAGAAGGTGATGATGGATTGTTGGAGTTTTTGAAGCTCTAGGATTTTGTCTTGGTTGAGCATGACGACCATGACGAAACCGTTCATGAGAATATGCGTAATCATCGGTGTCCAGATGCGCTTGGATCGGTAGTAGACGTAAGAGAATACAAGACCTGGCATAAGGTACGTAAGGATGTGCTTGAGTTCGTTGTGAACGGCGGCAAAGATTAAAGCACTTACAATGGTTGCAATCCAGAAGTTCGTTTTCGTATAGATCCCACCAAATAAAACACGGCGGAAGACGGTCTCTTCTAATATTGGTGCGAACAGGACAATACAGATGATAAGAATCGGCGCTACAGCAGCAATTTCTGTGAGCTGTGCAGTATTAGCTGAACCCTCTGTAATGCCAATCGCCTTTTCAATCAAACCTGCAATCATTTGGCCACCGAGTGCCAGGAAGAATCCGAGAATTCCCCAAAGAATGGCTTTCCAAATTGGTTCTTTCTTTCCTTTAAAGACGGTCCAAAACTTCTTATCGGATCGAATGACGAGGAAAATTGCAATAATCGCAAGAATGTTGACACTGAATAAGCCCCACGCAAAGCCGTTATATTTGGCAGCTTGTAATTCATAGCCATTGGCGGTGAAGAGTGCAATCATCCCTTTCGAAATCGGGAGACTTGCGAATTGCATTGCAATGTATAAAAGAAGGATCGTCAAGTAGAGCATCCATGGTTTCATAGTTTTTTGTTTCAAAAGAATCGATCCTTTCCATCTAAGTATTGATAAGTGTATCGGTTTTAGAAAAGAAGCGCAAAGAGTACGGTGACCGATTTGTTTTGCTTGCAATTCATTCGTCGTTTTATTATGATAAGTAGTGTATTAGCACTCCTGTTTAGTGAGTGCTAAAAAAATAAAAGAAGAACCGTTAGAGGAGGGTGTTTCATTTGTTGAAACCATTAGGTGATCGTATTGTAATTGAACTAATCGAAGTGGAAGAGAAAACGTCAAGCGGCATCGTATTGCCAGATTCCGCAAAAGAAAAGCCTCAAGAAGGTAAAGTCATTGCAGTCGGTACAGGCCGCGTTCTCGAAAACGGCCAGCGTGTCGAGCTTGAAGTAAAAGAAGGCGACCGCATCATCTTCTCAAAATATGCAGGTACTGAAGTTAAATATGAAGGTAACGACTATCTAATTTTACGTGAGAGCGACATTCTAGCAACAATCTAAGGATGCACATCACTTTGACAATTAAACCAAAAACAGGAGGGACTCATTCATTATGGCGAAAGAAATTAAATTCAACGAAGACGCACGCAGCGCAATGATGCGCGGTGTAGATACATTGGCAAATGCTGTAAAAGTAACACTCGGACCTAAAGGACGTAACGTAGTTCTTGAGAAAAGCTTCGGTTCACCACTAATTACAAATGACGGTGTAACGATTGCTAAAGAAATCGAACTCGAAGACGCATTCGAAAACATGGGTGCAAAACTTGTTGCTGAAGTGGCTTCAAAAACAAACGAAATCGCTGGTGATGGGACAACTACTGCAACCGTTCTTGCTCAAGCAATGATCCGTGAAGGCTTGAAGAACGTTACAGCTGGAGCAAATCCTGTCGGCATCCGTAAAGGTATCGAATCAGCAGTTGCAACAGCAGTTACTGAACTGAAGAGTATTTCAGATGAAATCTCAAGCAAGCAAGAAATTGCACAAGTTGCTGCAATCTCTTCAGGCGACGACGAAGTCGGTAACCTGATTGCTGAAGCGATGGAGCGCGTTGGAAACGACGGCGTTATTACGCTTGAAGAATCTAAAGGCTTCACAACAGAGCTCGACGTTGTAGAAGGTATGCAATTTGACCGTGGATATGCATCTGCATACATGGCAACAGATACAGATAAGATGGAAGCCGTTCTCGACAACCCATATATCTTGATCACAGATAAGAAGATTAATAACATCCAAGAAATCCTTCCAGTACTTGAGCAAGTCGTACAACAAGGCAAGCCGTTGTTGATGATTGCTGAAGACGTAGAAGGCGAAGCACTTGCAACGCTCGTTGTGAACAAGCTACGCGGTACGTTCAACGCGGTTGCAGTTAAAGCTCCTGGATTCGGAGATCGTCGTAAAGCAATGCTTGAAGACATCGCAATCCTAACAGGCGGAGAAGTGATTACGGAAGATATCGGGCTTGACTTGAAATCCACGGACATCGCACAACTCGGACGTGCTTCTAAAGTCGTTGTTACAAAAGACAACACTACGATTGTAGAAGGAACAGGCGATGCAGATACAATTTCAGCACGCGTGGGTCAAATCCGTGCACAATTGGAAGAAACAACTTCTGAGTTCGACAAAGAGAAACTCCAAGAGCGTCTAGCGAAACTTGCTGGCGGCGTTGCAGTTATCAAGGTCGGCGCAGCAACTGAAACAGAATTGAAAGAACGCAAACTTCGCATCGAAGACGCACTGAACTCAACTCGCGCAGCAGTTGAAGAAGGTATTGTCTCTGGTGGTGGTACAGCGCTTATCAACGTATACAAAAAAGTAGAGTCATTGCTTGAAGGCCTAGAAGGCGACGTAGCAACAGGCGTGAAAATCGTCCTTCGTGCACTCGAAGAGCCAGTACGTCAAATCGCGACAAACGCTGGTCTTGAAGGTTCAATCGTTGTAGATCGCCTCAAGCGCGAAGAAGTCGGCATCGGCTTCAACGCAGCAAACGGCGAGTGGGTTAACATGGTACAAGCGGGTATCGTGGATCCAACGAAGGTAACGCGTTCTGCACTACAAAACGCAGCGTCTGTCGCAGCGATGTTCCTATCGACTGAAGCAGTAGTTGCAAACCTACCAGAACCAGCAGGTGGCGGTATGCCTGATATGGGCGGTATGGGTGGCATGGGCGGCATGATGTAAGTCATCCCCGTAAATAGAAAAACGTCAACTCCGGAAGATGGAGTTGGCGTTTTTTGTTTGGATAAAAACGAGGTGGAGTAGACGGTTGTTGATCTACGCTGCAGGTGGACGCTTTCCTAGGGGCTCGATCTCAGCCGCTTCCTTCGCTTCGCTCAGTCCAGGGTCTTCGATCTTCGCTGATCCCTCAGGAGTCGCCACCTTTCGCTTCGATCAACGGTTTTGTGATCGATAAAGTTTCGTCCAAAGGCATGAGAAATTTATTTTGTTGAATACGGCGAGTAATTATACATAGAGTCATTCAATACCAGTGAGTGTTATAATAATTCATAAGGTGGCCAATGCATTTAACCTGAGAAGGTTATGAATCTTTAAATGATAGGCATGCCGGCTCCAGCATGTACTTTAATATTGGTTATGACATTAGAGGATTGACTAAACCATTAAAGAGTATTAAAAGATTTCTCCCTTTTTGGAGGGGGCTTTTCTATTATGTATCGGATTGTTGTTTTTTGATGCAAAACCGGAACAAATATAAAATCATCCATGGTAAAATAATAAATGCGTAGGTGGGCAAGCACGCCTATGACTCCTCAAAGCCGGCATCGGCTGAAGGGAGGTGCCGTAGATGCAACAAGAAAACAACGGGCAATACAAGACGCGGAAAGAGTTCCGAGAAGAAAAAGCGAGACAAAGTCAAAGAGGACTGATCATCCTTAAGACTGTGTACTACTCAGGTAGAACACTTATCGCTGTAGTATTCGAATGGCTCCGGTTACTTAAAACCTAACGCACAACCATCCCTTTATGGGGTGGTTTTTATTTTTGGGTAAAAAAATAGACGGCCGATGATCAGTCAGCCGTCTTGCCGTATTTGCAACATAGAAAAATACACAACGGGCGTATTTAATATGTGTTACTACCTTCAATTTAATACATGAAAAGTTGGTTGTCAAGACCAACCTATCGCCGAAAAGCGTATCAGCACCTAATTTTTTAGTGCTCAAGCATTTCAAGAGATCACTATACTTTATTCGGAAAACAACATAAGTAACTGTGTTTTGCATCAGAAATAAATAATAAAGCCTAATTTCTCTTTTAAATGCTAGGGAAATCAGGCTTTTGATGTTAAACAAACGTTTGCGATAGGTAAGCCTTTGAAATCATCTCCAGCTTTTCCCCCGCTCCACACAAAGCGTGCAAGTTTCCTTGCACTTTGCGTTCCATCTATCGATGGATACTTGATTATAAGTTCTTCGTTCCATTTTGACGTGAGATTATACTACCGTTTCAAGCCCACATTCCATTCGGTATTGGTTTAGTTTCTTAATCATTGAAGAAGTAAAACCAAATTTCCTTATTTCAGATGTGATGATTTCTGTATCTATACGATGAACTAATCGGTGGATATCCTTATGAAGAATACGGAGATTTCGAAATTCGTCCGTTCCTCCAAGATGTTTTGGTCTATAATGATGGCAGTGAACTTCACTCGCAGTTAAATTCCAACCTGTTAGTTCACATTTCCCCATCTTCATACTGAAGCGGCTAATGCGATTATCCATATATTCAATCGTTCGGTTGGGGAGAATAGCCTTCATTATATTACTAATTTCCAAACGGACATCCGGCTTTAATTTATCGTAAATTTTCGTTCTGCCTTCCTCCGTGAAGAGTGATAGCGTCGGACTAAAATTCATCGTATTTACTGTCCGTACATCTCCAATGGGAAAAAGATGGACCCCCGCA
>NZ_QQAK01000009.1 GCF_003384035.1 Sporosarcina sp. BI001-red
TAATGGCGTCTCGACTCGGAAAGTCACAAAGGTAGTGGAACAGCTTTGCGGCGAGAGCGTTTCTAAATCCTTCGTCTCCTCCTTAACCGCAAAGCTTGATCCTGTGGTCAAGGAGTGGGCGAACCGTGCGTTGAACACCAAGTACTATCCATACGTATTGGCAGACGCTATGTACATCAAGGTGCGGGAACACAACCGTGTCGTTTCAAAAGCCGTCTATCTGGCTTTTGGCATCGACGAGGAAGGACACCGGGAAATCATTGGTCTCCAGGTGGATCACAACGAAAGCTTCAAAAGCTGGTCTTCCTTTTTCTCCTCTCTCATTTCTAGAGGACTCCAGTCACCAAAACTCGTGATCTCCGATGCCCATGAAGGACTCAAAAAGGCAATCCAACAATGCTTTGTCGGTACTTCATGGCAGAGGTGTACCGTCCACTTCAAGCGTAATGTCATTGAGGCACTCCCTAAGAAAAACAGCGAAGAAGCTGTCAGCCTTCTGAAAAGCCTCTTCGCCGCTGAAGAGATGGATACACTCCGTAAACTCAAGGAACTGTTCTTCCAGAAGTATGAAAGGGAAGCAAAGTATGAGAAGTCCTTGAAAATCCTCGATGATGGATTTGAAGATTCCATTCAATATATGAATTTCCCTATCCCCCATCGAAAGCACATCCGCACGACCAACAGTGTGGAACGGATGAACCGGGAAATCCGCAGACGCGAGAAGGTGATCGGTATCTTCCCAAACACCCAGTCCGCCTTCCGCCTCATTGGCGCAACATTGATGAGCTATACCAAAACCAATGCCAATTGGAACAGGAAACTATTTACGAAAAAGAAATCGTAAGCCGTCTGACAACCTAAGCAACTTGACACGGAGCCTCTGCGGGCATGACTCCCAAGCCAGGAAATCCAGCACATAAGGTTGGCTTTTTCGGCCGAGCCTATCATGCCCACCCCTCCATGTAAAGTTGCGAGCAGTCGAATCGATGACCGCCAGGTAGAGTTTATAACCATCTGAACTAATGCGCTGAAAACAAATCTAGGAATTTACACAATACTTAGGACTTGACTTCATAACCCGTGGAAAGCGCTCATAAATTGGGGAAAGTGATCATAACCCGTGGAAAGCGCTCATAAATTGGGGAAAGTGATCATAACCCGTGGAAAGCGCTCATAAATGGTGGAAAGTGATCATAACCCGTGGAAAGCGCTCATAAATGGTGGAAAGTGATCATAACCCTTGGAAAGCGCTCATAAATCGGTGAAAGTGATCATAATCACTGGAAAGCGCTCATAAATCGGTGAAAGTGATCATAACCCATACAAAGCGCTCATAAATCACAAAAAGTGATCATAACCCCCACATCCGCCCTCTGTCCGCCGACCCCCATGCAGCCCCTTCAACATAAAAAAACAGGTGGAGAGAAATCATCTCTCCACCTGTTTCATTTAACTACCATATCCAACCACTAACTTTATCGCTTGCGCCAAAGAATTTTATCCTCAATAAAGATACGTTCTAGCTCTTGTTTCAGTAGAAGTTTCTTGAGCTCCCGTTCGCTCTCTTTTTCAGGAACTCCGTATATGGCTGCGATTTCAGCGGATGCGAGCATTTCGAACCGGCTGAACAATTCTTCCAATGACGGAGCACGATCTCGGATGATTGGGGAACCGGTAAGTTCCTCTAGAATTTGTTCGTAAATTTCATAGCTGTATGAACCATCCACCATGAGACCTTCATCTTCAATGTTTCCGTTGAAAAAGACGAAGGTCGGGGATTTCACAACTTCCATCTCTTTTGCTAAATGTAAATCCACTTGTAAAGATTGTAGAACATTTTTTGAGAAGAAGTCACTGATGAACTCCTGTTTGTCCAGGTTCAGTTTCTCGGCTATTTCAACGAGTACAGAAAATGATTTAACGTTACGTGATTTTAAAAATGAATACTCGAATAGTTTTGTGAGAAATCTAAAGCCAGCACGCTTTCCTTGGAACTCCGCTGCCTTGATCGCAATACTAGGGAACGCAGGATGTTCTTTTTCAAATGCGCTCTTTTCTTCGCACCCATCCACTAAAGGGAGTGCTTTGTAATTCATCTTCGGTAGGGAAGTGAGTAGACCGATGCGCAATGTGAAATACCGTTCGTATTCTACTTGTAGTCTTCTCAATATGGGTTGCAAGGCCCAACAATCTTGACATAAGGGATCTAAAAATACGTATAATTCGATTGGCCGAGGATGTGATATCGGCTGCTGTTCCACTTCTGCAAAAGTTCTTCGATTCACTGATCTCCCTCCTCGTTCCGGTTCACCATGTGATTGGCTGTTAAGACGAGGCGTTGGTAATAGATTTCGCGAAGAGGCCCATCGAGACCGACCTCATCCATTGCTTCAGCCATGCAGGCAAGCCAAGCCTTAGCGCGTGATGGTGTGATTGCAAATGGCATATGTCGGGCTTTCATCATCGGATGTCCGTGTTCTTCTGTATATATATTAGGTCCGCCCAGATACTGCGTCTGGAATTGCTTTTGCTTACGGGCAGTTTCTGTTAGGTCTGCTGGGAAAATGGGAATTAAGTCCGGATGCACAGCCACTTTGGCGTAAAACCGGTCGATGAGTTCCGACAAACGTGCTTCACCGATCTCCTCATAGGGTATCAAAGGCTTTCGTGTCATGAATGTCATTCTCCTTTGTTGTTACTCTGTACTTCTATTTTATCAACCACACAAAACATTCACAAATAAATAGCATTACTTACGTTAAATTCACCTTACACATTAAAGGTATTATAGTTGTTCATAACTTTAGTTACATAATTTTGTGTCTCTTGGAATGGCGGGATACCTCCGTATTTACGGACATTTCCTGGGCCTGCGTTATAAGCGGCAAGCGATAATTTTAAATCGCCGCCGAACTGGTCGAGCATTTGTCGCAAGTATTTAGCGCCGCCCATAATATTTTGCTCAGGATCAGATGCATTCGAAACGCCTAGAAACTTAGCAGTTCCAGGCATAAGTTGCATCAGTCCTGTTGCACCTGCATGGCTCACTACATCTTTGTTGAAATTCGATTCTTGTTTGATGACAGCAGCAATCAGTGCAGGAGGAACGTCATATTTTTTCGCAGCTTTGGAAATTAAAGGCGAATAAGCTGTGTTAACACTACCTCCGCCATACGTTAAAGGTGGGCGACTCGCTGAAACTTGGTCAATATATTGCAGTGCATCAGTAGGCGAATGAACAGATGGAGTTGAGAAAAACGCAAATGGATCCGTCCCTTGTGGCGCTTGAATACTACCAAGTGTAGTCGCTGAGAAGCTTGAAAGCGAATCAGAAATGGAACTCTCACTCGTCATTTCGTTTAATAATGATTGAAAGAAATCCGTGCCTCCTGTTTCCGTTTCAGTTGCAGAGCGAACAGCCCCTAGTGACTGTAGTGAATTCAATTCAAACAGTGTGCGAATCATTTTCGTGTCCATACTAATCGATCCTTTCCGATACTTAATCGTCCGTGGCAATTCTAGTTCTTCTTTCAGTATATCAATTTCATTGCTGAAAGCACAATCCTGACTGCAACCATGGCGACTCTATGGTAAACTATTCATACTGACTGGTAGGGGAAGGGAAGAGGGAAAAGTGCGTATTGAACACCGAATTACAGAAGGACAATTAAAAAAAGAAATTGTTTGTTTCACTTATGAAGGAACGATGAGAATGCTTGGAGACTCCCCCTCAGGGAAGATGATTACCGATTCTGATGCACTCAGTTTTGTGTATCTATTTGAAGATGGGGAAGAATATCAATACCTGCATTTTACGAAGCAAGTATGGCCACTCATGCAACAACTTATTGAAATAGATAATGGGGATCCTATATTAGAGTGTGAAGATGGATCTATTCAACTAAGTGGATTCACAGAAGAATTGATAATGTTGGTTTTCAATATAGAAGGTAATGGAAATTACGGGGAAGAGTTCATGCTTGCTGTTGAGCAAGCATTCGAAGAGACACTGCAGCAAACTAGCTAACATGAACGGACAGGAGGCGGCCTTTGTATGAGAATGTGGAATGATTTTCTTGCTCCATATAAGCAAGCTGTAGTGGAGCTCAAAGTGAAGTTAAAAGGCTTGCGGCATCAATACAAATTGGAAGACCTGCATGCACCAGTTGAGTTTGTAACAGGGCGTGTTAAACCACTCGCTAGTATTTACGACAAGACTCTCGAAAAGAACATTCCTTTCGAGCCATCTCCGGAACTGGCTGCGGAAGTCCCTGATATTGCAGGATTGCGGATTATGTGTCAGTTTGTCGATGATATCAGTAGCGTAGTCGGCATGCTCAGACAGCGGAATGACTTAAAGATTGTCGAAGAGAGAGACTACATATCGAACAAAAAACAGAGCGGTTATCGCTCGTTCCATATAATTATTGAATACCCTGTCGAGACCATCCGTGGCGAAAAGACGATTCTTGCTGAAATCCAAATTCGCACCCTTGCGATGAATTTTTGGGCTTCGATTGAGCACTCTTTGAATTATAAGTACCAAGGTGAACTCCCCGACGTGATACGACAGCGTCTTGAAAAAGCAGCAGAAGCCGCGTTCCGACTTGATGAAGAAATGTCACTCATACGAGATGAAATACATGAAGCGCAATCGTATTTCAGTTCATTTAAAGAAACGGAAAAACGAGATATTCAAGATACCTCATGGAAGGGGGAACCAGAATGATGAAGTTTGTCATCCAATCACGTGGTGATGAGTTATCCAACCGTCTAATGGCGGAAGCAAAAGATTATTTAGTGGAGTTTGGTTTGGAATATGACGAGGTGGAACCAGATATCGTTCTTTCAATCGGCGGAGATGGAACACTATTGCATGGTTTCCATAAATACGTCCATCGCTTGAACGAAACTGCATTTGTCGGGATTCATACAGGACACCTTGGGTTTTATGCAGATTGGAAACCTGAAGAAATCGAGAAGTTAGTCATCATGATTGCGCGGAAAGATTACCACGTCGTGCAATACCCACTTCTTGAAGTAGAAATTTCATATACGCATTCAGAAGAGAAATCCGCGTATCTCGCCTTGAACGAATCGACGATCAAATCACCTGAAGTCACTCTTGTCATGGATGTTGAACTGAACGGAGAACATTTTGAGCGATTCCGTGGGGATGGTTTATGTATGTCGACACCGTCAGGATCCACTGCCTATAGTAAATCATTGAACGGTGCGATTTTGCACCCCTCATTGTCATGCATGCAACTGACTGAGATGGCGTCAATAAACAACCGCGTTTTCCGGACTGTTGGCTCACCTTTAGTCCTTCCTGCGCACCATTCATGTTTATTGAAACCAGTCAAAGGACCGGATTTCATGGTAACCGTCGATCACCTGCAGTTACTTCAAAAAGATGTGAAGTCCATCGAATACAAAGTATCAAAGGAACGTATTTCGTTCGCCCGTTTTAGACCTTTTCCGTTCTGGAAGCGTGTGTCCGAATCGTTTGTCGCTAGCGATGAAGAAAAATAATCCTTCGCCGTTATTACTAAGATTCATAACAGATGAACGGATTCTTCTAAGGGACTTCCTTAAACTAAAAGGCATTTCTAAAAGAGCTCTGACTGCCGTGAAGTTTGAAGGTGGGCGGATCTTAGTCAATCAGGAAGAACGAACGGTTCGGTGGATGCTTGAACAAGGGGATCACATAATTATTGAGTTTCCGCCTGAAGAGATAGGAGAAGGCTTGACGCCTGAGCATGGAGAGCTTTCAATTTTACACGAAGATGATTCTATACTGATCGTAGAAAAACCTGCGGGTCAAGGAACTATTCCTTCAAGAAATCATCCGAGCGGGACACTCGCAAATACAGTTTATGGAAAATACTCAACTGAGCGCCATCCAGCGACTGTTCACGTAGTAACCCGATTGGACACAGACACATCCGGTGTTGTCTGTATCGCAAAAAATCGCCATATCCATCACCTTATGAGCACTCAAATGCAGGAAACAGGGTTCGATAGGCGGTATATTGCATTCGTAAGTGGTTGGGTAATTGAAGAAACGTTTACGATAGAATTACCGATTGGTAGGAAAGATGGCAGCATTATTGAACGCGTGGTTCGTCCAGATGGGCAATATGCGCGTACCGATGTGCATGTAGCAGGTCACTTCGAGATGGACGGCAGTCGATACACGATTGTCGAACTACAATTGCACACTGGAAGAACCCATCAAATCCGAGTCCATATGGCGCATATCGGACACCCCGTGCTTGGTGATGATTTATACGGTGGTCCGTGTGACCTGATTTCTAGACAAGCCCTTCATTGTAGTTCCGTTTCGTTTGTGCATCCTTCTTGGAACAAAAACGTTTCTTATGAGAGCGGACTTCCTAAAGACCTGGTAAGGCTCCTCCCAATGGAAATGAATTCTCAGGATGAATACACGGTAAACTTCTCAGGCTGAAACGGTTGTTGGGAATCTACCGAGACGGTTTCGAGTTCTGGCCATCGAAGTGCAGTCAATTTACCACCAAACACACATCCTGTATCAATATTAACGGTATGCTGCATAAAGCGACGCTCGAAAACTGGAGTATGACCGTAAACTATCCAAGGAGATCCGTCGTAAGATTTCGCCCAGTCTCGTCGCTCTGGACTTCCGTCAGGTAAGGTTTTTCCTGAAACATCTCCGTATAGGACAAATGTGCGGACATCTCTCGATATCGGAGCACCTATCATTTGCTCAGAAAGACCTGCGTGTGCAACGATTAGCTTTCCGTCATCTAACTGGTGGTAAAGAGGCAATGCTTCATAAAATTGCTTGTAACGGTTCAGAGTTTGTGCTCGGTTTTCCGTAGATAAGGAGTCTAACTCTGCAATCGTTGTTTCTAAACCGTGTGTATGGTGGACGTTATTCCCCATTGCATACCGATACAATTTATTACAATGATTTCCCGGGGAATAAATGAGTGTATTTTTATCCTGCATCGCAAACAAAAGTTGCATCACTTGTAAGGAGGAAGGCCCACGATCCATGCCATCTCCGACAAAAGCAAGCTCTCTACCGGATGGGTGGATTGGTATTCCGGATTTCAGGGAATAGCCAAGAGTGGTTAGTAAGTCCAGTAGTTCATCATAACAACCGTGTATGTCGCCGATAATATCATACATATGAATACACTCCCTTTTACAAAGTATTTGTTACGTATACCAGTAGTATACCGGAGTCGTGCCAATTGGCGAAAAGAAAGGAAGGTGTAGCCATGGAAACACCAGAGGGTCGCAAAGAAGAAGTGGATTTCAACGAAGAGAAGCTACGGGAAGATTTAGAACGGCAAGATATCAAAGCGTTCCGTGATGAGTATTTGCTACTCCATCCTTATGATCGCGCAATCTTCTATGAAGAAGCTGGAGCTGAACTTCGGAAAACGATGTACTACTTCCTATCTCCTAAAGAAATGGCGGAGATTTTTGAAACAAGTGAAATTGACGAAGATGAATACGAAGAGTTCCTTCAGGAGATGGAGGCGACGTATGCCGCAGAGATGATTTCTTACATGTTTGTGGATAACGCGGTCGATGTCCTGAAAGAACTCGATAAGTCTCAAAGCGTCAGCTATTTGACGCTCATGGACAAAGAAGCAGCTAATCAAATCAAGCAGCTATTGCATTACGAAGAGCACACTGCTGGATCCATCATGACAACGGAGTACGTAACAATACCTCAGAATTCCACTGTTCGATCCGCAATGAATATCTTACGAATTCAAGCTCCAAGTGCTGAAACGATTTACTACGTCTTTGTTGTGGACGATGACAACCGTCTAACAGGGGTTGTGTCGTTACGTGACTTAATCACCTCTGAAGAAGATGTCCTAATTAACACCATTATGAATGAACGTGTTGTCAGTGTACTCGTATCAGACGATCAGGAAGATGTTGCCCGTACTACACAAGATTATAACCTACTTGCTGTACCAGTCGTGGATTTTCAGCAACATATACTAGGAATTGTTACAGTCGATGACGTGCTCGATGTCCTCGAAGAAGAAGCATCGGATGACTACTCAAAATTAGCCGGTGTATCTAATATGGATACATTTGACAAAAACTCATTATCTGCAGCGAAAAAACGAGTACCGTGGCTTATTATTTTACTTATACTTGGAATGATCACGGCAAATTTGATTGATATGTTTACAGATACAATTTCCCAAGTGGCATTGCTCGCTGCTTTTATTCCTTTGATTGCAGGAACTGCTGGGAACAGTGGTACACAAGCTCTCGCCGTTGCCGTTCGAGGAATTGCAACAAGGGATATCGAAGAAGAAAGTAAGCTCAAGCTATTGATAAGAGAAGCGGGTACCGGTCTCATCACTGGATTCATATGTGGAGTCTTTGTGATCGGGTTGATCTTTTTCTGGAAACATGAGTTGATTATTGGAATGCTAGTCGGAGCCGCGATTTTTGTTTCGATTTTTGCGGCGACTATATCTGGATCGTTCATCCCGTTGTTTATGCACAAAATGAAAATTGACCCTGCAGTCGCTTCAGGTCCGTTCATTACCACATTGAATGACTTAATCAGTATTTTAATTTACTTAGGATTGGCCACTACATTCATCAACCTTCTATGACATCATTCACGCATGGGCAGCCGTTGCATATAATGCAGTAAAAAGGATGTGGCGCATATTTTCCTTCAAGTTCCTTTGCTATTTATCGACGGCCCCCCTATGGTATCAATTGTGGAAGTTGTTAAAGAAGAGAGTACCTCAATTTACTGGTCAGGTAATGCTGTGGAGCCGTTGGAACAAAACGAGCAAAAGCAAGAAGAAATCGTGCCTCAGCAGGTGATTGAAGCGACGGTGGATTCACCGGTTGTGAAAAGGTTACGTTACCTAGCTGAACCGTTTCCTCGCAATGCATATCGTCCTCTTCAGTTTCTTGTGGACGGTCAATTATTGACAGGCGGTATTTCTGCAATGACCGATTCACAGATTGCGATCGAAGTAAATCAAGAGAGCAAAGATTTGAACGAAATCCGTACATTGGATTTACAGAAGATAGAAGAAGTGTTCTGGAAAGGGGCACCATTCACATGAAAAAACACCTCAGACTAACGAGTCTGAGGTGTTTTTTTATACAAAAAGAAAGGAGACTACCCATATGGGCAGTCTCCTTTTGCGCATCGCGGGGGTGATGCTTAATCTCGTGTATTACACTGGGTGATAAATGTGTCTGTTACACATTGAATTGCACAGAAACAATTCAAGTCAACTGTGATACAAGACTTTGTTGCTCTAAATCGCTCAACTTTGCAAAGTCTTTCAAGACAAACTTTACCGCAATCGATAATATCCACTGGTTTACCCTCTTTGTCTAATGGCTCAAGTACCATTAGAGTTGCACAGCAATTGTCAAAGATGTTTTGAACTCTGAAGAAAACAGAGAAACAATTGACACCATGATGAGGTGTATGACTCTTCGGACGATACATCGCTTTAAAGAAGTCACCGTCCTCTGTCAGTAAAGAAAACACCCGGGTATTGAAACGTTCGCTAGCTGGACTTACTAAGCTGCCAAGAGGTCTCATAAAGCAGTCTGTATCACAGTCGAAGCAATCGTCATCTGTGTGCGTATCCTGAAGACGTTTGATGAAACGAACTGCCTCACAAACACAGTGTCCTTGATTTGGGTTTACCTTATCCCCCGTATTTTCGTTCTTTCCACATCCACAACTCATTGATCATTTCCTCCTCTCGTTTGTTCTCTATACCTTATGGTCATACACAGCCTATTGGCAGGGCGCTTGAACCGCTATGAATAAAATGCAGTGTATTTAGACATACTGGTGTAAAAAAGGAGGGGATGACAATTCGTAAAATACTGCTCCTTGGATTCATCCTAGTACTACTAGCAGGTTGTTCGACATCAATTGGTTTCAAAACCGTCAATACAACAGATGTAGATGGACAACGAGCGGAAACGTTGGTGAAAGAAGACAAACGTATTAAAAATGCAGTCATTCTAATCCACGACGATCGTCTGATTGCGGGTTTACGCGTGAATACATTTGAGAGATTCAAGAAGCGAAAGATTGCCAAAGAGCTTTCAAAGGAACTGGAAAAGTTGTATCCGGAAATGAAGATTACCGTATCTGCTGATAGTAAAGTGTTGCTAGAAACAAACAAGTTGATCGATGAAAAGAACGAAAAGAACTATGCAAAGAAAATGAAAAAAATCAGTTCGTTAGTAAAGGAAGAGACGTAATGGATGAAAAAAAGTATCAGCAACTAGAACAACAAATTACACCTAAGCCTAAATATGTGAAAAATTGTGTCGCTGCATTTTTAGTAGGAGGTTTGATTTGCTTAATTGGTCAATTCGTCGCACTTTTCTATATTAGTTTTTTTGACTTTACTGAACGTACCGCAAGTAATCCTACTGTCGCAACGATGATCTTTATATCGATGCTTCTAACTGGGTTTGGCTACTATAAAAAAATTGCCCAAGTCGGTGGTGCAGGGAGTGCTGTTCCAATTACCGGATTTGGTAATGCAATGATTTCAACAGCAATCGAACACAAGTCGGAAGGGTATGTATTAGGTGTCGGAGGAAATATGTTCAAACTGGCAGGTTCCGTCATTGTATATGGAGTTTTTTCGGCATTTGTCGTTGCTCTTATTAAAACGATTCTTGTTGGATTAGGGGTGGTATCTTGGTGAACAAACGAGGGTTATTGACATTTGCATCGAAACCAGTCATCGCGTCAACCGGAGTCACAGTTGGGCCGTTGGAGATGAAAAAAAGTCCATTTTCTAAATATGCTGACAAGAATTATGATGACGAACGTTGTGGGTTGAAGACGAACGAGCAAGGACACGCAAAAATGATGGAAGATGCCTGCATGATAGCAATGAGCAAGCTGGACAAGACTCCTGCAGATGCAGAATTTGTATTAATGGGTGACTTAGTGAATGAAATGACCCCATCCAACTTTGCAGCCAGTACAATCGGGGTACCGTATATCGGTATGTTTTCAGCTTGTGCCACATCCGTCTCTTCTCTATTGATGGCTGCATTATTAACAGAGTCTGGAATGGCTGAATTAGTAGTGGCCGGGTCTTCCAGTCAACATAATTCAATTGAACGGCAATTCCGTTATCCACTCCAATATGGGAGTCAAAAAGGTGCCACAGCTCAATGGACAGCTAGTGCAGCTGGAGTTGCAACAATTATCCCTTATATAGAAGGAGCTCCAATTATCACATGTGGAACGATTGGAATTGTAACGGATCTAGGATTGACGGATCCATTAAATATGGGGGCGGCGATGGCACCTGCAGCTGCGGATACTTTTAAGCGGCATTTGGAAGGTCATGGCTCCACGGTAGAAGATTATGATCTGATCATGACAGGTGACTTAGGAAAAATCGGATTTGAGCTATTTAAAACCTTATTAGACCGCTGGGAGTTTGATGTGTCTAGTACTTTTCGAGATGCGGGAGCAGAGTATTATGGCAAACATCCTGAATTTCTTGCAGGAGCAAGTGGCTCAGGATGTTCAGCATCTGCTTATTTCTCTGAAGTGTACGACAAGCTACTGTCTGGGGTGTATAAGCGGGTGTTACTCATTGCGACAGGATCCTTAATGTCTCCGCTTTCTTATCAGCAAGGTGAAACGATTCCCTGCATTGCCCATGCGGTGGAAATCCAAATGAAATGAGTGGTTTGAATTGTTATCCATTTATATAACAAGTTTTATAGTCGGTGGACTGATTTGTGTCATCGGTCAGTTGATGATGGACGTCGGTAAACTCACACCAGCACATACGTTATGTACTCTCGTTGTAGTAGGCTCCATTATGGATGGCTTTGGTCTGTATGAGCCACTAATTGACTTTGCTGGAACAGGTGCTACGATTCCTATCACCTCTTTTGGTAATGCCCTGACCCATGGTGCACTTGCTGAAGCGGAGAAGCATGGGATTATTGGTGTGTTGACAGGAATGTTTGAAGTGACCAGTTCGGGAATCAGCGCTGCGATCATATTTGGATTCATTGCTTCACTCATCTTTAAGTCAAAGGGAACCATCTAAATCGTCACCTCAAAATAAATATGCGAATGTCCCGCCCGCTTCGCTGTGTCTTTGCATAGGATACAGGGAAGAGAGGGGGGATTTTCTTATGTACGGAAACTATTGTTACGGAGAACCGCGTTATGAAGGTGCAAACGACCGTGGTTGTAATCAAGGAGGCGGTTCGACGTTCGTATTGCTCGTCGTATTGTTCATCTTGCTAATTATTGTCGGAAGTACGTTCTGCTAAATGAGAGGGGGGAATGGGAGTATGAATGACTCCTTCTTCAAGAAAATAGAGTCAAAAACTGGTGTTCCGATGACAGAAGTATTTGCTCTCGCGAATGCAATTCAACATGCGGATTTTAAAGATGAGAATCAAGTAAGGAGAATTATCCAGAATGTGGGGATGCTTGCAAATAAGAATGTCCCCAAACATTTGGAAGATGACCTCGTTAAATCACTCGTTTCAAGTGGTCAGCCTGTAAATATAGCTGAAATTCAAAGAATGCTAGGTAAATAATAAAGAGGTTTGGTCTCTCTAGTAATCGGGTATAGAGTTATATCAGACTTAGAAGAAGGAAGGTGGAGGCAATGGGTTACCTACTGCCGATTCAGAATATCCAATCACAAATGTATGCAAACCGTATGGAGAATGTTTCGCCATCTTTTGCGTATATTAACAGAGTACAATCTGTTAAATTACAGACACAAGATGAAGAATGGCAAAAGGTTCTTCGACGCGAGCAGGAGAGGAATACTGAACGGGAGTTTGGTGAAGAAGTGAATTCGAAACACCCATTGTCTCCAGCTAAAAATGGTTTTATCCAACCGGATCCAACAACTCTATCAAAGCAAGTGGCAGTGGTTGTTGGAAAAGGCATGGCCGTAAACGAGTACGCATAAGTCAATGCACTACACAAAAGAACCCATTCCGATTTCAGGAATGGGTTTTTTAGTTCTATTTGAGTGCTGGCTCTACTTGCTTTTCCATAGCACGATGAGGAATATCCGCATCCATGAATTCGGGTGAGGTGACAGCATATCCGAGTTTCTCATAAAAAGGAATAGCATAAGACTGAGCATTCAACAAGATCTTTTGAATCCCAGCATTTTTGGCATGCTCTTCTAGAGAATTCATAATCAACACGCCAAGATGTTGACCGCGATATTCTTTCAACACACAAACCCGTTCTACTTTTCCTACTTCGCTCGCGACAGTTCGGATACGACCTGCTGCGATTGCTTTTGGACCGTCATAGACGACGAAATGGGATGCAGATGAGTCGTGTTCATCTATTTCCATTGTTAGTGGAACTCCTTGTTCTTCTACAAATACTTTCTTCCGTACAGTAAATGCAGCTTCACATTCTTGTTCAGACGTGGCAATCTTCACCTCGAACAAATCAGTTTTCCTCTTGTAGACGGAACGTTTCGTGCACAGTCCAAGATCCGTCCTCTAGCTGATAGAGAAGGTGAATGCGATCAATGATTTCTGAGTGATCTGCACCAACCATCTTCAGTTGACCGATAATATCATCATGCTCACCGGAAGTTAAACTTTGAGCAATCGTTATGTGAGGAACAAACCCGTATTGGGGAAGTGGACCGAAAAATCCATCATTATTGAGTGCTCCGTGCAATGCAAGTAATTCATCATTAAGTGCTACTTTAAAAAATATCGTATTTGTAATCGGAGCGAAAGAACTTACTTTTGAAACACTTAGTTCGAATGGCTTGTGTTTCTTTGCTACATTACGTATTGCTTCAGCCACTTCTCTAATTTCAGTTTCATCCGCATCAAAAACACCTTTTACTGTCATATGGGGAGTAATCTTAGCGTAATGAGGATCATACCGTTTGCGATATCCATTTGATAGATCTTGCAATTTTTTTGATGGAAATGCTACAACACCGTATTTCATGTGAAAACCTCCTAAGGAAAGTGAATACAATTCTTCTTTCAAGTATACCAGAATTGTTTGTAATTGTCCGATTGGTTACTGTCCATAGACCATTTGGATAGCACGTCGCACATCTGGTTGCCAGTATTTCCAGGTGTGCTCTCCATTAAATTCTTCATAGAAGTACGGAAATCCTTTATTCTCGAATAATTTGTTGAGTTCGCGATTTGGAGTCAAGAAGTCTTGTTTCCCATCGACAGTTGTTACTACTTCGGTTTCCTCAGTTCCGATTACATGATACACCGATAGGCCCGATGGGTTTTTAGCTGAATGGACGGCCTCAAGCACTTTTTCGTCCACATAAGGAGAATGGAGAATGACCTGTCCAAAACAATTCGGGTAGTGCAAAGCGGTTTGTAATGAAACTGTGGCGGCTAGAGAATCGCCGATTAGTCCGCGACCGCCACCAATTTGGTAAGTCGGGTAATGCTCGTCTATATAAGGAACGAGTTCGTGCACGAGGAAACGAATGTAGTCTTTTTGGCGATCCCCGTCTGGATGATACATTCTGCGCCGTTCGGAAACAGTTTTATAAGGTATACCAATCACAATAACATTTTCAATTTCTTCTTTATCTAAATACTCATCGATGACTTTCCCGATTCTTCCGTACTGAAAATAGTCTTTTCCATCTGATGCGAAAAGTACAGAGTATTTATAAAGTGGAGAATAATTATGGGGAAGGTGAATGAGCAATTCCATTTCTTCCTGAAGTGCTTCGCTATAAAAAAGAATATCATGTATCTTTCCGTAGTTCATTTTGTTGCCCCCTTCACGAGTCTATTCAAGGAAATTGTAACATAGGATGGGTAGAGGGTATAATGTGCACGATTGGCGGAAAAATCGTTCAGCTATAAACTAGAAGGGGATGGTAGCATGTTTGATGGAAAAAGCAAAGTACGTTCAGAAGTAATTGCAACCGCAACGAAAGAAGCATTACAGCGTCGTGGGGTGGAGCTGATAGATATTGCGAAAATCGTCTATGAAATGCAAGCACCTTATAACGAGGAACTTCAGTTGGAACAGTGTGTAGATTCGGTTGTGAATGTACTAAAGAAGCGGGAGCTACAACATGCGATTTTAGTAGGAATCGAGCTGGACGAGCTTTGCGAGCAAGGCAAATTATCGACCCCATTACAAGAAATCGTCCATTCGGATGAAGGTTTATTTGGAGTGGATGAAACAATTGCGCTTGGAGCGGTGTTCACGTATGGTTCAATTGCCGTGACGACTTTTGGTCACTTGGATAAAAATAAAGTCGGGATTATTAATGATTTAGACACTAAAAAAGGGAATAAAGTCCATACATTTTTAGATGATTTAGTTGCGAGTGTAGCGTCTTGTGCAGCGGCACGCATTGCTCACCGATCTCGAGATCTAGAAGAAGCAGGCTTAACGTTTGACGATGTGAAGGACGCGGCGAAGTGAGGTGATTATTAAAACTAGGGATGAAAAGAGTAGTCAAATGCTCTTTTCATTTTTTTATTCTTTTATAAATGAAAACGTTTTTAACTAATTTTATTTTTGAAAGAGATTGACAATTGAACCCGCTTACATGGTAGAATATACATTACTAGAGTAATAGATAAATAGGGGGTCATTGGATGAATAAGAAACTTTTAGGGCTAATCTCGATGTTACTCATTGCAGTGCTTGCACTTGCGGCGTGTAACTCAACAGATGATGCGGGGAAAAAAGATGGAGCAAAAGGGGATTCAGATAGCTCTAAAGAGTATAAGTTCCTTAGTGTATTGACTGGTGGAACTCAAGGTACGTATTATGCACTTGGTGGTGCAATTGCTGAATTCATCGAAACAGATACGGGTGTGAAAACTTCAGCTGAAGTATCTCAAGCATCTGCAGCAAACATGACTGCACTTAAAGATGGGAAGGCGGAAATCGCTTTCGTTCAAACGGATATCGCGTATTATGCTCAAGAAGGCGAGCTCATGTTTAAAGACGATAAAGTCGATACGGTATCTGCAATTGGGTCACTATATCCTGAAACTGTACAACTTGTGACACTCGAGAAAACAGGGATCAAGACATTTGAAGATTTAAAAGGTAAATCAGTATCTGTTGGTGCGCCAGGTTCTGGAACTTACGCGAACGCAGAGCAGCTTCTTGAAATCCACGGATTGACGATGGATGACATCAAACCGCAAAACTTGGACTTTGGGGAGTCTCAGGAGAGTTTACAAGCAGGTCAGATTGATGCAGCATTCATTACTGCAGGAACTCCTACTGGTGCTGTTGAAGGTTTGAATGCAGTAGCTAAAGTATTCGTAGTACCTGTCGAAGATGACAAAGCTGATGAGCTGATCAGCAAGTATCAGTATTATGCAAAAGAAGTTATTCCAGCTGGAACTTATGGGTTGGCTGAAGATACTCCAACTGTTTCAGTAGGAGCTATGCTTGTTATCCAGAACGAAGTACCAGAAGATCTCGCTTATGAAATTACAAAAGCAATTTACGACAACGCACCAAAACTTCAACACGCAAAGGGTAAGTTGATCAAAGCTGAAACTGGTCTTGACGGAATTGGTATCCCAGTTCACCCAGGCGCTCAGAAGTACTTTGATGAAGTAAACAAGTAAGAGTTGAATGATGGAATGGGGCGGTGAGGCGATCGATGCTTCATCCGTCCCTTCTGCATTCATAAGACTTTAAAAAGAGGTGAGCGGATGAAACGATGGAGGATTCCGCTTGGATTATTCGTTGTGATGGTTCTGATTGCTGGCGTTCTGACGATCCCTGTAAAGCGTGCATACACGTTCACAGAAACTAGGACTGAGCACCCGAAACTGGTGTATTGGCTTTTAGAAGACGAATCGGAGTTTCAAATCCGGTATATCCATTCGATATTTTTGACCAATGTCCTCGAAACTTACCGTGTGTTGCCCGATAGCACATTGAAATTTTTGACGATGCGTTATGAAGATGTTGGAATTGGGCTCCCCGCGTATGCGGAAAAAGGAGAGACATTAGAGGTAACAAATGATGGGATTTATACACTTACATATGAGGACAAAGAGATTGATTCCTTTATACTGTATATCGGAGACATAGACGCGCAATTAGCGTTTCGATACAAAGGGATCGAAGCGGATTTGAAAGCTTACTTAAAACGAGGGCACTCGTACGAATTCTGTGTCAAAAAACTAACAGTGTTTGAACTCATGAAAGGAGTTAACATGAATGGCAAAGCGAAAAAAAGAACGGAAAGTGGAACCGATAACGGATCCAAATGATGAGAGGTTCGAGACGCTCACTGAGTCAGAACAATTAGAACTTCTTCAAAAATATGATCCTGAATCCAATACAAGGGATTTAGTTGGGATTTTTGGTAAGATTGTCTTCTTTGGTTTACTGGCATTCTCAATTTTTCAGTTATACACATCGATCGGTAAACCGTTCACTGCATATATTCAGCGTTCGATCCACTTAGGATTTGCTCTTTCTTTAATTTTTATACTATTTCCAGCACGTAAAAAACCGGGTGTCAAACGAAATAAAGTTCCATTCTATGACGTGATTTTGTCGATTATTTCGATTGGCGTCGGATTATACTGGCCACTCAATATGAACGAACTCATCTTAAGAGTGGGTCGTGTATCTGACTTAGACTTGATTGTCGGAATTTTAGCTGTACTGTTGACAATGGAAGCAGCTAGACGAGCGGTTGGTATGCCAATCACGATTATTTCGGGTGTTTTCTTAGTTTACGCATTTTTCGGCCCTTACTTCCCAGGGTTCCTAGCGCACCGTGGTCAGGACATAGACAGTCTCGTACAACTTATGTTCTTTACAACAGATGGGATTCTAGGAACGCCAATAAGTGTATCAGCCACATTCATCTTCGTATTCCTGTTATTTGGGGCATTCCTCGTGAAAACGGGTGTGGGGAATTACTTCAATGATTTGGCAGTTGTTCTCGCAGGTAGATTGACAGGGGGGCCTGCGAAAGTTGCGATTTTCTCAAGTGCGTTGCAAGGAACGATTTCTGGTAGTTCCGTTGCAAACGTTGTGGGCTCCGGTTCATACACGATTCCGATGATGAAAAAGCTCGGGTATCGTAAAGAGTTTGCGGGTGGCGTTGAAGCTGCTGCGTCAACAGGCGGACAAATCATGCCACCGATCATGGGGGCCGCTGCGTTCCTGATGGTTGAATTCATTGGAGGGGTTACGTATTGGGAAATTGCTAAAGCGGCAACGATTCCCGCGTTACTGTATTTTACAGGGATCTGGATAATGACGCACTTTGAAGCAAAGCGTATTGGTCTTAAAGGAATGAGTCCCGAAGAAATCCCTAATCGGAAAGAAACATTGAAAAAGATTTACTTGTTGCTTCCGATTATCGGTATCATCGTGTTCCTATTACTCGGAATTCCAACGATGAAAGCAGCATTATTAGGTATTGTTTTAACACTTGTTGTTAGTTCGTTCAATAAAGAAACAAGACTTAGTTTCAAAGATATCATTCAAGCTTTGGTGGATGGAGCACGGACAGCATTAGCTGTAGCTGCTGCGACAGCATGTGCAGGTATTATCGTCGGGGTAGTTGTGAAAACAGGACTAGGATTAAGCTTGGCGAATGGTCTTGTTTCTGCTGCGGGTGGTAACATCTTCCTTACGCTCGTCTTTACAATGTTTGCGGCAATCGTGCTTGGCATGGGTTCACCGACCACAGCTAACTATGTCATCACTTCTACGATTGCAGCTCCTGCAATCATAACATTGCTCATGTTAGATACACCGGATGCAACAGTGCCAGTAGTCGTTGCGATTTCTGCTCACTTGTTCGTATTCTATTTCGGAATTATAGCTGATATCACGCCGCCTGTGGCACTTGCTGCGTTTGCAGCTTCAGGTATTTCAGGTGGAGATCCTATTAAGACCGGTGTGACATCGGCTAAACTCGCCATCGCGGCATTCATCATTCCATATATGTTTGTCTTTAATCCTGCGATGCTGATGATTGACGCCAGTGTCGGGGAGATTATATGGGTCACTGCCACGGCTATAATCGGAATGATTGCGATAGGTGCAGGTATGATTGGTTTCTGGTATCGAAAAATCAATTGGATCGAAAGGATCATTACGGTTGCGACTGGCTTGATGCTGATCTATCCAGAAACGAAAACGGATTTCATCGGACTAGGGTTGTTTGTCATTCTGTTTGCAATTCAACTTATCACTAAGGACAAAAACAAAAAAGAAGAAACCGTAACTGTATAAGTCAAGCCTGTCTGTAAAAAACTTGCAGACGGGCTTGTTTTTTTGAAACTTTGTGCCTTGCTAAACGTCTATTGAGTAACGTAATGAAGGAGGAAAAAGAGCGTGAAGTTTATCAAAAGACTGCTCATGACAGTTGTGATATTGGCACTACTAATAGGAGCCGCATATTATTTCGGAACCAATTGGATTGCGGACAAAGCAATGGAGCAAGTGACAACTCAGCTAGAAAGTAATGGTCAACTGGATTCAGTCAAACAAGAGATCACTAGCAATCCAGATGTACAAGCGTATTTACAAGACGCAAAAACGGCAGATCGTAGTAAATTGCCCATACAAACTAAAGAGCAAGCCACTCGCGTTGTGCTGAAAAAATTCAGTGTCCGCGAATTGCAAGACATACAAAAAAAAGCACAGTCTGGGATGACTGCAGAAGAGCAACAACAGTTATTGCAACAAGTTGAAAGCCGTCTCACTGAAGAAGAACTTCTTTCTTTGAAGGTGTTGGCTCTGGACGAACTTTCGAAGTGAACATCATTTTGCTTATAAAAATCAATCCAAACAGGGACAGTTCCGCAGCTAATTCAAAGCCGCCATGGACTGTCCCTGCCCTGGTTTGTCTTAAGCAACTGAATTTCGTTCGTCAAGTATTGAAGTTGTTCTCTTATCTCGCTTAACTCTTTCAGCACTACACCGTTGTTTGGCGTATTGTCTGTTTCATTTTTCTCTTCTTCAATTGCGAGCACAGCGGCATAGGTAGAGATGGAATCCCCGATAATGGAGACGATACTCCCAATCACATCTATTTTGGCAGCTTGCCCGCCGACTTCAATGCCTGTGAAATCCAGACTATCAGGATTTACCATGGCGCACCCTCCTATCAGAAAACTCCCTACTTCAATGTATGCATTGGGCAATGGGAGGTGAATGGGTAGAAAAACTATTTTACAAAATTGTATTGCAAGAAGTCCAGAATCATGATATTATCATACATGTGCTTAGTGACAGTACGTTGATTTTAAACGATTGCTTGTCATGATAGTCTACTGAAATATTCCCGATTCCTTAGCTCAGCTGGGAGAGCGCTACCTTGACAGGGTAGAGGTCGCTGGTTCGAGCCCAGTAGGAATCATTGGGTGCCAAACCCACGGAAAGACCGTAGGAACACGGTTTTTCTCCACAAGCAGTCCTATTAGGCCGTATGCCTAGGGGCTGTTTTTTTTGTGGTTTTTTAGCACTTCTCCGTTGCCGAATTACTCTGGAACCCCTTTTGTATAGCGCGATGAAATACATTAGCTACATCTCTAGATGTATTAGAGATTAAATGAAGGTAGAATTCCAATGTGATCTTAGGATTCTCATGACCGAGTCGTACTGATATATTCACAACGTCGATACCTTCAGAGATTAGAATGGATGCATGAGTGTGAATAACATGAAAGCGAATCTCCGTGATGTTGGTTTTTTTTATTAGCCGTTTCATTAATTTCTTGGATTTTGAAAAAATCCTGTATTCGTGCAAATGACCAGATTCTGTTCCCGATATATATCTCTTACGAGTGCTCTCCATTCTTCTTGCTCCTTTTACGCTTTATAAGTTCATTCATTACGAAATCAGGTATCCGTATTTGACGTATAGACTTTCGTGTCTTTTGCGCCGTAAGAAAATATTCACTTTTAGGTAGATAGTAAGGGAATGATTTATGTGAATAACTCTCTTAGTAAAGTCAATATCATTCCACTATAGCCCCAAAAGCTCTCTACGCCTCATTCCGATATATATAGCTAGTAGAAAGGTTAGCGAGTCTGCTTAAGCAAAAGCTGGATCTTAAATTTGGTGTATTTTGCGAATAAAACTCGAGTGTAAACATTTCAAGCAATAAAATTTTTAAAAAATCTTCTTTTCACTGCCTGTACCATCAGTAAAAAATAGCATATATATAATTCAAAGGAGGAGAAATAAAATGTGGAAAAATAATTTTACAATTAAAGGTACTACATGAAATACGGTACACTGTAAAAATGTTTCAGACGGTAGTGATATATTTTGGGTTAAAAAAGAAAAGAGTCTCGTGAAAGGAGATATTACAAAAAAGATAAAGTAGGTGACAACATGAGCGACATGTTAAAAAAACTAAGTGAATCTATTGATAATCACGATACTAAAATCACTGTTTTAGATGGTCGAGTAGTCGGATTAGAAGAGTTAACAGGAATGCTTATAGAAAAGGATCGGCAACACGAAGAAAAACTTCATCAGATGGAGACGCAGAATCTTAAGTTGGAAAACACAGTGCTTTCCACAAGTCGTGAAACACAGGAAATTGTGAAAGCGCAGGCAGACAAGATGTACGAGCTTGCTAAGTCATCCATGAGCTATCAAACTGCTTCTGCGGAACAGGCTCATGAATTACAAATGGCTAAATTGAGCGCTTGGTCTACATTCGCTCTTAAAATGAGCGGGGCAGTCGCAGGGTTAACTGGCACAGGGGGCTTGGTTTACTACTTGTTTACACATTTTTTAAAATAAAGGAGACGATGACATGACAGCAGTACTGATTTTTTCAAAAATCTTGGCACCCATCAATTTAGCGGTGACAGAACTATTTAAACGAACATTCAACCTACCTAAAACGATCAACCCACTCATCGTCTTTGCGGTGGGTCTTTTTATTGGCTTCGCAGCATCACCATTAGTCAGCGTTGGATCTCATACTTAAAAATTCGAGTCATTTCAAAGTAATTCATAGTACGCTTTGATTGTTGTTCAATTAGCTATTAGTACTCTTCTGAAGTCTTTAAAACACATACATTATCACCTTGACAGGGTAGAGGTCGCTGGTTCGAGCCCAGTAGGAATCATTGGATGCCAAACCCATGGAAGTATCGTCGAATCAACGATAAATCTCCACAAAAAAGCAGTCCTATTTGGTCGTATGCCTAGGGACAACTTTTTGTGTGTTCAAGACCAACTGCTAAGCAATTCTTTAAAGACGACTCGCGTTTTTCATCAACTTTCATCCTAATTTATGAATTTATGTTCAATGGCTTCTTCATTTTTGTGATATGTGGACAATAACACGACATGGTAAAAAAATAAATCTCTTGAGAACGCCAGCATCGGGTGTTCTAACACAAGGTTGTAAAATTGAGCTCTCGAAGAAAATACAATTAAAATAATTTACCTTAGTTCTAGCACGCATGTCTATGTCTAGGAAGAAAAATATTCATAGATATAACATAAAGGAGGAAAAAGAAAATGAGCAAAATCTTTATTGATCCGGGCCATGGTGGTCACGATTCAGGGGCAGTTGGAAAGAGGTCAAAGGAAAAAGATAATGTGTTGAAAGTCGGGCTCAATTTGAAAGCGTTACTTGAAAGCTACGGGCATACCGTCAAATTGTCCCGCTCAACGGATGTGTTTATTGCATTATCTGAGCGCGCACAGATGGCGAATCGTTGGGGGGCTGACTACTTTGTGAGTTTGCATAATAACTCGGCTACAAGCGATGCGTCGGGGTTTGAAACGTTTATTTACAACGGTAACGTCAGTAGTTCTACGACCAAGTTGCAAGCAGCTATCCACAACGCGATTTCAAAAGAAATTGGCATTCGCGACCGAGGCATGAAGCGTGAGAGCCTTGCAGTATTACGTGAATCAAGTATGCCTGCTGTGTTGATTGAGTATGCGTTTATTTCAAATACTGTCGATGAGACCATCTTGATCAACCAAGTGGAGAAATTGGCACAGTTAACTGCAAAAGGGATTGTCGCTCAAGCCGGCATAGTTAAACCTACAGCTCCTACACCTGGAGCAACACAAAAGGAGGAACCCAAATTGTACAAACCAAGCGCTTCAGCAATTCTTAACTCAACAGCAACTGTTTTAAAACGTCTCGAACAAAAAGTAGACAATCCATTAGATCCTCAATGGCGAGAGAAGCTTTTGAAAGGTGAGTTAACGGAGTCCGATGCTATCGGATTGTTGTATGTGGCTATTGATCGTGGTCATATTGTAGGGAAAGCAGAGTGAGTGATTCGAAGAAAGGAACAGTAAATATTGAGATTATACTATTCTTAGTTTAATTTCTCTTTATCCTCAAAACTTCTAGTCTTCCGTTACCTATAGAATACACTTGTAAAAGCCCTGTCCTTAAGTGTTTCGACCCATAGAGAAACATTGGTTGCCAAACCCACGCCAAGTACCGACAGGACAATGATACATCCCCCAAGAACATACCTATTAGGCTGGATGGCTAGGCTCTGTTTTTAGTATGTTAGGGCTAATCCGGAATTTAAATAAGAACGAGCCAACTGAAATATAGCAAAGGGTAATTCATGCTAGCCACAACTTCTTGTCGTTGGTTAGCTGAATTACCCTTTTTAGATTATGCAGTCTGTACTTTTGTTGAAAAATAGAGAATAAAGAATAATTCTGCGACTAGTAACAGCATCATGGAAACATGGGCAGCCGCAGGAAGAGTGAAGAAAAGAATACCTGTAATGGTTAGTAGAATGAGTAGCAGTGCAGGAAATTTTTCGAGACTGGATATGTTAGAATAAGAGGTGAACTCATCCTCGTTATTACGGATAGCAAGGAAGAGTTTCTGAATGATATAGAAAATCATGATCATACCAGCCACCGCTAGTGTTACTAGACTTAATGCGAAGATAGTTCCGATTCCGGTGGATAGTGAAATCGTTTTTATTGAATGACCAGTTCCATTTAATAACGCAAAGCCAATGCTGTGCACTATCATGACAAGAACAAAAGGCTGGATGCTTCGAATGGCAGTTATTTCTCTACCTAGACTTCTTAATCCAACGTACATCAAACTATAGCCGATAACATTCGTAATGTAGAACAAGAAATCAGTATCCAGGAATTGCAAATTGAATTTAGCGAATACAAACAGTACGCCCAGTATGAAAAGTCCCAATAGATTCCTCCAATTGATAAGAGTATGTGTACATAGTTCAATGCATTAATTTTACAATATTCTTACAAATAAAACAAGGTGATTTCTAAGAAGTCGTTACCTACTAGCTAAGGAGTTTTCACAAATGAATATTGAACTGAAGCTATCATTCCCATACGATTTTGATCGTGCGCTTGAAAGACTTTCAGGAACGCCGGTAAACGCGGTAGATCTTCAGCAGCGATTGACGCGCGTGCCTATGGAGGCGGGCAATCTGGTAACGGTTCAAGCAACAGGGACATTACAAGAGCCAACTTTCCTAATTGAAGGATTAAAGGACGATGAGCAACTCACTCATCTTAAGTGGATTTTTCACTTTGAAGAATCTTTAGAAGGCATTGCAGCTCATTTTACCCAAACCGATCTTGCACCCATCTTTCTGGAACATATCGGTACACCGCTCGTCAGAAGCTTTTCACTTTATGGAGAGCTGATGAAGAGCATCATCCACCAGCAATTAAATATGAAGTTTGCAAATACACTGCTTATGAGGTTTGTAGAAACATTTGGCTTTCAGCAAAAGGGAGTATGGAGATATCCAGATCCCCAAAGGATTGCCGCGGTTACAGTCGAAGAACTGCGCGAAATGCAGTTCAGTACTAGGAAAGCAGAATATGTCATTGGCCTTTCGCAAGCAATTACATCCGGGGCATTAAACTTGGAATCGATGCGAACGAAAAGTGATGAGGAAGTAACGACAGAACTCGTTGCTTATCGAGGAGTCGGACCTTGGACCGCTCAAGGATTTCTAATGTTTGGTCTCGGTAGACCGAACTTGTTTCCAACTGCGGACATCGGACTTCAAAATGCACTAAAAGTACTTTGGAAATTAGATCTCAAACCGACACAAGAGGAAATACGAGCTCGTTTTCCAGAGTGGTCTCCCTATCTAAGTTATGCAGCTTTATATCTTTGGAGAAGTATTGAGTGAAATGAAAAATAAGCAGTGGACTCATGTAAGTGAGTCCGCTGCTTATTTTTTTAGTTCTTATTTCACCATATAACCCCAATGCATTGTGAACAATGTCCCGAAAATCGTGACAAGGCCAACAAACAAGGCGTAAAGGATATTCATATACAGCGTCTTACTCTCTGCGTTCTCTTTCACGTGCATGAAGAGGAACAGCTGCAAGCTGGCTTGCACAATTGCTGTAACAACGAGAATCGTCAACCCTGCAGCAAATGATAAGTCAAACCATACTGTAACAAGAGCTACAAGTGTGAGTAGAAGGGAGAATAAGAACCCTAAAACATGTTGTGCTGGAAAAAGTTGTTTCATCTTACATCAGTCCTTTCAAATAGACGAAGCTGAAGATGAAAATCCAAACAACGTCAAGAAAGTGCCAATACAATGAGAAGATGAACGACTTATTCGCAGTTTCTGGTGTAAATCCACGCTTTTTGATTTGTAGTAAAATCGAGCCGCCCCAAAGCAGACCGAACGTTACGTGCAAACCGTGTGTTCCTAGAAGAGTGAATAGGGCAGATAGGAATCCGCTCGTCTGAATCGTTGCGCCTTCGCCAACATACGTTACGAATTCATATACTTCGACTCCAAGGAATGCCGCACCAAGGACTAACGTGATGCCAAAGAACGTCATCATCGGCTTTTTCAAGCCAAGTCGCATGGCGTGTACGCCTAATCCAATCGTGAAACTACTCGAAAGAAGCAAGATCGTTTCGATCATGACTGGACTTAGATGGAACAAATCAGAAGCAGAAGGTCCAACATTCGTATTCGTTTGTAACGTAAAGTACACGGCAAACAAAGTAGAGAAGAGGGCGATTTCCGCCCCCAAGAAGATCCAAAATCCGAGGATCTTCATTTTGTTTTCTTCGGTACTATATTCCAAAGGTACTGAGTGATCAATTTTCATGCTGTTCACCTCGCAATGCGTTTTCTGTTCGTTCGATTTCTTCAACAGAAATGTAATGACCATGATCTTTTTCGAATGAGCGGTATGCCATTGTTCCTAAAATCACAACTCCAAGTATGATAGCCGGAATCCACCAGCTGAATACCATGAAGAAGCCCCATAAGAAGAACGCAGCACCCATGATGATAGGAAGACCGCTATTATTCGGCATATGAATCGGTTCGTACTTACCACTCGTGAGTGATTTTCCTTCTTTTTTCGCAAACCAGTGAGCATCTAATTTATTCACAGTAGGGATCAGCGCAAAGTTATATTCAGGTACTGGGCTATGTGTGCTCCATTCAAGTGAACGTGCATCCCATGGATCGCCCTTTATATTTCGTGGACTGTAACGAACACTCCAGTAAATATTGTACACAAGAATGATAAAACCGATCGCAAGACCGACTGCACCGACCATCGACAACATGTTGAGTGGGCCGTAACCAGTACTTTCTGAATACGTATACATCCGACGTGTCATTCCGTTTAGTCCAAGAATGAAGAGAGGGAAGAACGTAACGTTAAAGCTGATTATGATAAACCAAAATGATAGTTTTCCGAGCTTTTCGTTTAACATGAAACCGAATACTTTCGGGAACCAGTAATGGAACCCTGCAATTACCCCGAACACAGTACCAGGAATCAATACATAGTGGAAATGGGCAACTAAGAACATCGTATTATGATACTGGTAGTCAGCACTTGCCATCGCAAGCATGACACCTGTAACGCCACCAATTGTGAAAATTGGAATGAATGCCAGAGCATACAGCATAGGTGTCGTGAAGCTGATCTTACCTTTACGTAACGTGAACAACCAGTTGAATATTTTCACACCGGTCGGTATCGCAATCGCCATCGTTGTGATGGAGAAGACACTGTTGACCATAACGCCGTGACCCATTGTATAGAAGTGGTGAGCCCATACAACGAACGATAGAAGCGAAATCGCAACCATACTGACGACCATGGATTTATAGCCATACAGGTTTTTACGAGCAAATGTAGATATGATTTCACTGTAAATACCGAAGGCTGGCAAAATAACGATATACACTTCAGGATGTCCCCAAACCCAGAACAAGTTGGCCCAAAGCATATCCATACCGCCACTTTGCATGGCGAAGAATTGAGTACCAAATTGACGATCAAGTGTCATCAATGCAAGAGCTACTGTTAAAACAGGGAATGCAAAGACGATAATGACGTTTGTGATCAAGACAGACCACGTAAACATCGGCATTTTCATGAGTGTCATACCAGGTGCACGCATTTTCAAAATTGTCACCAAGAAGTTGATACCTGTTAGCAGGGTACCGATTCCGGCAATTTGCAATGCGAGTGAATAGTAGTTATTTCCGACAGTCGGGCTGAACTCCAGACTTGCAAGTGGGAAGTATGCAGACCATCCAGCATCTGGGGAACCACCAATGACGAACGAAATATTGAATAGCATAGCACCAGCAAAGAAGAGCCAGAAGCTGATTGCGTTTAATCGTGGGAATGCAACATCTCGTGCTCCGATTTGAAGTGGAATCACGACGTTCATTAATCCGATAATGAACGGCATTGCCATAAACAGGATCATAATAACCCCGTGTGTTGTAAAGATTTCATTGTAATGCTGACCGTCTAGCAATCCGTTATCAGGAATTGCTGTCTGAGCACGCATAAGTAGTGCATCGACGCCTCCACGGAAAAGCATAAGGAGGGCAGCGAGAACGTACATAACTCCGATTTTTTTATGGTCAACAGTAGTTAACCAGTTCGTCCAAAGCCAGTTCCACTTTTTAAAGTATGTGAGCGCAATCGGAATCGCGAGAGATACAACAACAATACTTACCATCGCTGCGTAAATCATCGGTTCTCCGGTTACGAAAAATTCGTCCCATTTCATATCGTTGAACTCCTTTCGTTTGTTACGTAATTGAAGGGTAGGTTGGAATTGCTATGCATGCACTTAGTGAGCATCATGATCCATATCCATATCCATATCTTCATGTCCTTTGTCCTTATCACCAGTAGATGTAGATCCACCATGATGATGTCCACCATGATCCATTTCAGGAGCAGGTCTAAATTCAAGGTGGTTAGAAGAATATGTCTTGCGACCAACCTGTTCAGCTTTTAACAAATTGTCGAACTCATCTTCAGTGAGTTTTGGAGCTGTTGCTTTAACGTCAGCAACCCATTCCTTATAATCAGCATCGGACAGAGCTTGTGCTTCAAACTCCATTTGGGCAAAACCTTTACCACTGAAGTTCGAGTTTTTCCCCATAAATGATCCGGGGACGTCTGCAGACATATGGATTTTAGTGACCATGTCACTCATCGCATATTTTTGGCCTGCTAATTGTGGAATCCAGAAACTTGTAATCGGGCCATATGAATACAATCTGAATTCAATCGGGCGGTTCGCAGGGAAATTCACATAGTTTACTGTCTCAATTCCTTCTTCTGGATAGCTGAAATGCCATTTCCAGTTGGAAGAAGAAGCGTATATGACAACTGGTTTTTGATCTGCATAAGCGACAGATTTCTGCTCCACTGTACTAGTGGAAGATACTGTGACAAATGAAAGGACAACAACGAGAATTACAGGAATCGCTGTCCAAATAATTTCTAACCATTTGTTGCCTTCTTCGTGTGGCGGTTCGTAATCGTCGTTCAGTTTCGAAGCGCGATACTTCACTAGAACAACTGTGTAAAGTACATAGACAACGAAAAGGATGCCTGCCATCATAGCCATAGAGAACAGGATCGTACTCGATAATGTCCTAGCTTGCGGTCCTTTTGGATCGAATATGAGTAGTGGGTTGTCACAACCGGCAAGGAAAATGGCTGTAATAGAAAATAGCGTAAGAGCTATCCACTTTTTCTTCATGATAGAACTCCTCTCAATGGTGAAATGGTAACAAAGGGAGTCGAATTAGTTTGATATCAAACTATATTCTGATAGTTAAAAACAACTCGTGTTTTTCAATTAAATGTAATTGACTCCCGTGCGAACTTTATAATAGTCCCGTATAAACGATAATTCAATGCTCAGTTGGCTATGTCACAAAAGGTTCTTATCTATTCGGATTCAGGAGCGAACAAGTTGCGTTACCCATTAAATGGGTGTTATTATAAGACGAATTTGCTCAGTGAAGTTATTTGAAATATAGAGTTTGTTTGGTAAGTCGGACAGTTTTGAGGATTATAGAAGTGACAAGGTTGTCCATTTTTGGGCAAACAAAAACAGCTTTTCTTTTCGCATTTTGCAAAAGAAAAGCTGTTTTATGTACCAGTGTCATTGTGAAAAGTATGCTGAGCAAGTTGCGTCTTCAAAATTAGTTAACGACCTCTTGAGTCAGTTCTTCGTCTTTAAAATATAGGAAGTGTTCTTCATCTAATTCTCTCATACGTTCTTTGTTCAAGCCTGCTGCCAAATTCCCTTCAAAAATTGTTTCCCACCAAGTATCAGTTGTTGTCATGATAAGTTCCTCCCTTAAAGAATGTGGTTGGTTGCTTGTTATACACTCTTTACCCTAACTCTGTTTGCCTCAAAACGTAGTTCAGAAAAAAAGCTCCGATAGTCCTGTCCAAAACTTCCAATTTTGTAGAACTGCCTGATGAAGTTAGTATATGTTCCGACAGCAGTTGCTAACCTGCGCATTTTGTCGGAATTAACGTTAACGAAAACAGATCCTTTTGAATGATTGACTTTTAAATAGGTTTTTGATATTACGCAGTTTGGATTTTTGCGTAACACCCGAAAGGTCGTTAAGATAGAAGGAACCGCTTAAGAGGAGGAACGTTCATGAACTTTACATCTAAAGACATAGAATCGATGATTGAGCGCCAACATGATTTTTATTTTTCAGGGGCAACCCGTCCTATTGAATTCAGAAAAGAAATGTTGATTCGTCTGAAAGCTGCGATTCAAGCACATGAGCAAGACATCGAAGAAGCGCTCTACCGAGACTTACGGAAAAATCCTTTTGAATCGTATGTAACTGAAATCAGGTTTGTTCTTTCAAGCATCGGCCACGTGCTGAAACATTTAGATGAATGGATGGAACCCGAAATAGCCAAAACTCCCCTCTATTTACAACCGGGGAAAAGCTATGTCATCCGAGAGCCATATGGATCGGTTTTAGTGATTGGACCGTTCAATTATCCATTTCAATTAGTCATGGAGCCAATCGTAGGTGCGTTAGCTGCTGGAAACTGTGTAATTGCAAAACCATCCGAATCGGCACCGCATACTGCTGCTGTTGTAAGAAAAATTTTAGAACAGCAATTTCCGCCAGAGTATGTCCGTGTTGTAGAAGGGGCAAAAGAAGAAACTTCAGCCTTGATACATGCATCGTTTGATTCGATTTTCTTTACTGGCAGTGTAGCTGTAGGAAAAATCGTCATGAAAGCGGCGTCGGAACGTCTAACACCTGTGACACTTGAACTAGGTGGCAAGAGTCCTGCAATTGTCGATCATACAGCCAATTTGAAAATTGCTGCTGAACGGATAGTATGGGGGAAATTTTCAAATGCAGGTCAAACCTGTGTCGCACCAGATTATGTAGTGGCTCATAAAGCAATTAAGGAACCGCTCTTAAAAGAGATTAAAAAGACGATTCGACGTTTTTATGGAAAAGATGCATCTACAAGCAAGGATTACGGCCGGATCATTAATGAGAAACAATTCAATCGTTTGCAAACTATCCTTGAAAAAGAACAACACACTGTAAGTGCTGGAGGAAAGACTGACAAGGCGGACTTATATATTGAACCGACTGTCCTTGATGGTATTCGTTTTGACAGTCCTTCTATGGAAGATGAATTATTCGGACCGATTCTCCCGGTACTGGAGTATGAAAACTTGGGAGCCGTCTTACATCAGATTCGTAAAATGCCGAAACCACTTGCTGGGTATATATTCACTGAAAATGAGGAAGCTGCTGAATACTTCACGGATCAGCTTCCATTTGGTGGTGGATGTATTAATGATACGATCTCCCATGTCGGCAATATCCACTTACCGTTTGGTGGGGTGGGTTCCTCTGGACAAGGTAATTATCATGGGAAAGCAAGCTTTGACGTATTCACCCACGAAAAAGCAATGATGAATCGCAGTACTGCAATTCCAATGAGGGCTGCTTTTCCTCCATACGGCAATAAGCTTAAATTCATTAAACCGCTGATTCGTTAAGAACAGCGGTTTTTCATATGATTTGTTAATTCAGCCATGACGTAGGCCTTAAAAAAACGTATAATGGTTTTATTGCCTGAAAAAACAGCAGTAGGTTGAACATCAAATGGTTACCACTGCAAGGTACGGCTGAACGGAGGAGTAATGTGAATACAAGTAAATTATTGGCAATTTTGCCAGTTAAACGTGTGGTAGGAGAACTACCCGAAGAAGTAACGGATCTCTCGACAGACTCTCGTGAAATCAATGCAGGTGGACTTT
The DNA here is from genome assembly GCF_003384035.1 of Sporosarcina sp. BI001-red. Lineage (GTDB taxonomy): Bacteria > Bacillota > Bacilli > Bacillales_A > Planococcaceae > Sporosarcina. The sequence continues at coordinate 31,639 of NZ_QQAK01000009.1, forward strand.
TTGTTTGTATCGAAGGCTATACTGTAGATGGTCATCGATATGTCACTTCAGCAATTGAATCTGGCGCTCGCGTCATCATTGCATCTAAACCTATCGAAGTGGATTCGGAAAAAGTGGCAGTTGTCTATGTGGAGAGTACATCAGAGGCAGTCAGTTTGCTTGCTTCTGCCTGGTGTGGGTATCCTTCGAAACGAATGAAAATGATTGGTGTTACAGGAACAAACGGGAAAACGAGTGTTAGCAATGTCATTCATGGAATTTTGATGGGGGCAGGGGAACGTTCGGCTGTTTCTGGTACAATTGGATTCAACTTAGATGGTGTGTTGTATGAGACTGAAAATACGACGACTGACGTGTTGACCACCCAAAAAATGATAGCCCGTGCAGCTGAAGAGGGATGCGACACGATGACGATGGAAGTATCTTCTCATGGTCTTGTCGAAGGTCGATTAGCCGGAACGGAATTTGACATAGCAATCTTCACGAACTTAACTCACGATCACTTGGACTTCCATGGTACGATGGAGAACTATGGAAATGCGAAAGGCTTGCTTTTTGCTCAGCTTGGGCAAGACTTCCAACAACAAAAAATTGCGGTGTTAAACGCAGATGATCCATGGCACACTAAAATGAAAGAGATGACATCTTTCCCTGTCCTAACTTATGGAATACATGCAGATGCCATGTTTACAGCTGTTAATATTGACCTTAGAACAGATGGTACTACGTTTACGCTACAATCGCCTGAAGGAAAATGGGAAGTGGAAATGCGGATGATCGGGGAGTTTAGTGTCTCCAATGCACTCGCTGCGATTACTGCTCTTTATGCAAAAGGGCTGGCAATCCCTGATATCATTGCGCCACTTCGATATCTTGCACCCATAAAAGGGCGTATGGAACGAGTGGAAACTGAACTACCATTAACTATCTACGTGGACTATGCCCATTCTGCAGATGCAATTGAAAAAGCAATTGATGCTGTTCTTCCATATAAATCATCGGATTCAAAACTTATCTTTGTAATCGGTACAGGCGGAAATAGGGATCGGAAAAAGCGCCCTGTAATGGCTGAAAAAGCATCAGCTGCGGACTACGTTATTTTAACGACGGATGATCCAAGGGATGAGCCGTATGAGTCAATTACCTCTGAACTTGCAGCAGGAATGACCCATAAACAATTTGCCTGTATAGGGGATCGGGATGCAGCTGTAAGACATGCGATCGACGTTGCGAGCGAAGGCGATATCATCATCTTTGCAGGAAAAGGACACGAGGATTTTCAAATTATCGGCTCAACAAAATATCCACATTCAGATGCATTGATTGCGCTGGAAGAAGCCGGAAAGAAATTTGGTCAAGGCTTGATCGGCAAATAAATGCCGGGCTCGTATACGAAGGAGAATAAGGAAATGACTAAAAATATGCAACAGGAAATTGCCTCACGACGAACATTCGCCATCATTTCTCACCCGGATGCCGGGAAAACTACGATGACAGAAAAACTGCTTTATTTCGGTGGCGCAATCCGTGATGCTGGGACGGTTAAAGGAAAGAAGAGTGGGAAGTATGCCACGTCTGACTGGATGGAGATCGAAAAACAACGGGGTATCTCAGTGACTTCCTCTGTTTTGCAGTTCGATTACGATGGGAAACGGGTCAACATTCTAGATACACCAGGACACGAAGACTTCAGTGAAGATACGTATCGTACGCTAATGGCAGTCGATGCAGCAGTCATGATGGTAGACTCAGCAAAAGGTATCGAGCCTCAAACCATCAAGCTTTTCAAAGTTTGTCGCATGCGGGGTATCCCTATTTTTACATTCATCAACAAAATGGACCGACAAGGTAAAGAACCACTTGAGTTAATGGAAGAATTGGAAGAGGTTCTGGGCATCGAATCCTACGCAATGAACTGGCCAATCGGTATGGGAAAAGAATTCATAGGGATTTACGATCGCTTCAACAATCGCATTGAACAAGCCCGCGTTGAAGGGGAAGAAAAGTTTCTTGAGCTGAACGAAGAAGGTCAACTTGCCAATCCTCATCCTATGATGGAGACATCTTATTACAAACAAGCAGTGGAAGACGCACTGTTATTAGAAGAAGCCGGAAATTCCTTTGATGAAGCCCGTGTCACAAAGGGAGAGCTTACACCTGTATTCTTCGGTAGTGCTTTGACAAACTTTGGTGTTCAGACATTTTTAGAGACATTTTTAAACTTTGCGCCCTCTCCTCAACCACGCATCACAGAGAACGAACAATATGTCGATCCATTGACGGATGAATTCTCAGGATTCATCTTCAAGATTCAGGCAAATATGAACCCTGCACACCGGGATCGTATCGCATTCGTTCGAATTGTGTCTGGTTCGTTTGAAAGAGGAATGACTGTTAACATTCCTCGTATAGGGAAAACAGTAAAGCTGTCTCAGACCACTCAATTTCTTGCAGATGATCGAGAAACCGTGAATGAAGCAGTAGCGGGAGACATTATTGGATTGTATGATACGGGGAACTATCAAATTGGGGATACTGTCGTTGGAGGCAAGGCCACGTACCAATTCGAAGCATTGCCGCAGTTCAATCCAGAGTTATTTGTTAGAGTCACTGCAAAGAACGTCATGAAGTCAAAACACTTCCATAAGGGTATTTTGCAGTTGGTTCAAGAAGGGGCTATCCAATATTATAAAACGCTTCATACGGAAGAAGTTATTCTGGGTGCAGTAGGTCAACTACAGTTTGAAGTATTTGAGCACCGTATGAAAAACGAGTACAACGTCGAAGTCCAAATGGAGCATATTGGCTCAAAAGTAGCGCGCTGGATCGAAAACGAATCAGACGTAAAAGAATCCATGACAGGACCACGTTCCATGCTCGTAAAAGACCGTTTTGATAATTTAGTATTCCTTTTCGAAAACGACTTTGCAATGCGTTGGTTCAGTGACAAATTCCCGGATATCCGATTATATAGTTTGTTATAAGTAAACGAACACTTCAAAAACCCGTTACATATTGTGAACGGGTTTTTTTACTATCTCAAAATTTTCAAACGTTCTGTTTGAACTCAAGCGTTGCATTGCATATGATGAAAGTACTGTATTTCAGATAAAAGGGGACGCGTACATGAAAATTAGTGATTTTTCGATTAAACGCCCAGTATTTACGATCGTCACGATGTTTTTAATCATCATTCTAGGAGTCGTATCTTTTTTAAAGATACCCGTTACACTTATCCCGGATCTTAATCCGCCTGTCGCAGTAGTCGTTGCGAATTATGGGGGTGCTTCACCAACGGAAGTCAGTGAGAAGCTAACCAAGCCATTGGAAGAAAGCTTATCCACAGCCCCTGGATTAAAGTCCTTGCAATCCACTTCTCAAGAAGGCGCCACACTCGTTTTCATGATGTTTGACTGGTCTGCAAATATCGATGACGTCCAGCTCGATATCTTACAGCGCATTGATCAGGTACCAGTACCAGAAGGAGCGGACAAGCCCCGCTTCATGAAGTTTGACCCATCGCAATTCCCAGTCATTCAGCTCTCACTAAAAACAGCTTCTGAAGATGTAGATATTCGGAAGATTGCTGAAGAATTGGAAACTGAATTACGCCAAACGGAAGGCGTCGCAAGTGTTAGTGTATCTGGTAAACTAGTTGAAGAAATTCAAATTGTTTTAGATGAAAATAAGCTAGAAAAGAATGGATTGACTCAAGCAGACGTATTACAAGCAGTACAAGCTTCGAATGTAACGATGCCAGGTGAGCCTGTTAGTGCATCAGGGGGCAAACAGCTGACAACAAGAATTATTAGCACTCTTAATTCAGCGGAAGATGTGAAAAACGTCATCATTGGATCAAATCCAGTGACAGGAAAGCGGATGTACGTAAAAGATGTTGCATCTGTTGCCCGCGCAGAAGCTAATAGTGGTACGGTAACTCGTGCAAATGATCAACAAGCTGTATTACTTTCTGTGCTCCAGGAATCAGGTGCGAATACCGCTGAAGTATCCAATTCTTTTAAACAATCATTAGATCGCCTTTTAGGTGAGGAAAAATTTAAAGGCATAGATGCAGATATATTGTTTGACCAAGGTGATTACGTGAAATTGGCCATCAATAACATAGGTCAATCACTCATTCTTGGTGGTCTCTTCGCCATGATCGTGCTCTTCTTCTTCCTTAAGGGAATTAGAAGTCCAATTATTATAGGCGTTGCCATCCCTTATTCAGTTATTGTCACATTTGTTCTCATGTTCTTTGCAGACTTCTCGCTCAATATTATGACATTAGGAGCATTAGCTCTCGGAATCGGAATGCTCGTGGACAATTCCATAGTTGTCATTGAAAATATAGAACGACACTTAGCGATGGGGAAAGATCGCAAAGTTGCAGCAAGCGAAGGGGCGAAGGAAGTCAGCGGGGCAATCATTGCGTCCACTTTGACGACACTGGCCGTCTTTGTTCCTGTTATTTTCATAAGCGGGTTGATTGGACAAATCTTTACACAATTTGCGTTAACCATTTCGTTTAGTCTATTTGCATCTCTTGTGGTTGCATTGACCGTTGTACCAATGATGGCGAGCCGGATGCTACGCAAACCACGTCGCAACATAGAAGCTCGAAGACGACGCTCGAAGACGCTTAATACTTTTGAGAAATCTATTAAATGGTCTTTGGCACATCGATTCCTCATTCTGTCTATGACTGTAGTTTTACTCGTTGTCAGTGCATTTGGACTGTTTAAAGTAGGGACGGAATTCTTGCCATCAACCGATGAAGGTTTTTTCAGTATTAACGTAGACCTTCCAAATGGATCTTCTCTCGAAACAACGAATGCAACAGTGAAAAAGGTTGAAGAGGTTCTGAAAGAACAAAAAGATGTGGATGTATACGTCAGTCTAGTTGGAGGAACCCAACAGTCTATCGCACAAGGAGGATCTCAAGCGGATACAGCAGAAATGTATGTGAAGCTGAAACCGTTGGGGGATCGAGAGCGTTCAGTGTTCGATTTCATGGATGATGTGAAACCGAAAGTAAACAAAGCGATTGGGGACACTGCTGAAGTTAGCTTTAACGTACAAGCTGCTGCAGGTTCAAGTCCTAATACGTTATCGTTTTCAATAGAAGACACAAACGAAACGCGTTTAAATGAAGCAACTGAAAAAATCGATGATACTCTCAGAAAGTTAGATGGGATTACAGAAGTATCTAATAACTTAATGGATACCGTTGAGGAAGTCCAAGTAACTGTCGATCAAAAGCTAGCTGCTGATTTTGGATTAGCTCCTTATCAAGTCGCTCAAACGATTACAGACGTTACGCGAGGTACATTTGCCACGCAGATTGTCGATGAAAATGATCAAGTGTTAACGGTGAAAGTCCAGTATGACAAAAAGTTTTATAAAGATACGGGCGCTCTACGAAAGATTAAACTCCGTACTCCGACTGGACAATTCGTCAAATTAGGACAGATCGCTAAAATTGACATTGCTGAAGGGCCGGTCGCCATTCAACGTGTTGACCAGGCACACTCCGTTTCATATGATGTGAAGTATGAAAATGATAAATCACTTGGGGAAATAACTAAATCCGTGAACGAAGCAATAGAAGGACTCAAGTTGCCCGATGAAGTGAAAATGTCCTACAGTGGGGACCGTGAACTATTTGAGAGCGCAGCGAACGACATGTTGTTGGCACTCATACTTGCAGTCGTTCTTGTTTACATTGTAATGGCGGCGCAGTTCGAGTCTTTCAAATACCCATTCGTTATCATGTTCTCTGTTCCATTGATGATAATCGGTGTCGCAATAGGGTTGTTCGCAACGAATACACCAATTAGTGTTACATCAATCATAGGGATTCTTGTATTAGTAGGAATTGTCGTTAACAACGGGATTGTCCTAGTTGACTATATTAATCAGCAAAAGGAAAAAGGGATGGGATCGTATGATGCGATTGTCATCTCTGTGAAAAACCGGGTGCGTCCAATTCTTATGACAGCACTAACAACAATCCTGGGCTTGCTACCATTAGCCCTTGGCATCGGTGAAGGAACAGAAATAAACCAGCCAATGGGAATTGCAGTAATTGGAGGACTTATCAGCTCCACGTTCTTGACACTCTTCATCGTTCCAATCATCTATAGTCTGTTCGATAAAGAAACAAGGAGACGTGCACGTCCAATAAAAGCTGTCGATAAGCAAAACGATAACTAAAATTTGACTTAAAAGTAGAGGAGAAAATCCCTCTACTTTTTCGTATTCTAGGAATAGGACAATCATTCATATACTGCATCGATTTCTCATATAGTGTGAGTATCTGCAAAGGAATGTTTTAGGGAAAGAACAGCAGCTACAAAATACGATTCTCCTGACTGGTCCCGATTGTGTCAAAACTAAAACATCTAGATGAAAATTATTTAAAAAAGTGGATGTTTAGTTTACAGAACAGCTGATGATTAGTATAATAAAGGGAGAAAAGTACCCAACAACTGAATGTCTTTGACGTTTGTCAAAGGGGAGTAGCTATAGGGAAACCTATTTCATAGTCGTCAATACATGGTGATACAGCGCCATCGGTTATGATAGCTGGATTTTTTACGAATTCCGACTTAGCGAGACCTTTGCCTTTTATTAGGTGAGGGTTTTTTTGATTGAAAAAAAGGAGGAATTTTTCTTGGAATCGATTTTCTTTGAATACGCGTGGGTGCTACTCGTACTAATTATTTTGGAAGGTCTTCTCGCAGCAGATAATGCCGTGGTTATGGCAGTTATGGTGAAACACCTACCTAAGTTACAACAGAAGAAAGCATTGTTTTACGGACTGGTTGGAGCATTTGTTTTCCGATTCACTGCTCTGTTTTTCATCACTTATCTAGTGAACTATTGGGAAATCCAGGCGTTAGGTGCAATTTACTTATTGTATATATCGATCAAAAATATTTATGATCAAAAACATCATAAAAATGAAAATTCGACTAAGAAAAAACGTAAAGAGTCTGGTTTTTGGTTTACTGTATTGAAAGTGGAACTTGCAGATATCGCATTTGCACTGGACTCCATGCTTGCAGCTGTGGCACTTGCTGTCACACTTCCAGAACTAGGTGACTTCCACATTGGTGGCATAAATGGTGGGCAATTTACCGTTATGTTGATTGGCGGAATTGTAGGGCTTATCTTAATCAGATTCGCTGCTCGTCAATTTGTAACCTTGCTAGAGAAATTCCCTGCACTTGAAACAGCTGCCTTCCTAATTGTAGGATGGGTAGGAGTTAAACTTGCGGTTATGACACTTGCACATCCTAATGTGCAAATTATCGATACAGAGTTTCCACACTCGACTATTTGGAAACTTATTTTCTGGACTGTCCTTGCAGCCATTGCTATAGGTGGTTATTTAACAGCTGTTGCAAGCAAGCGAAAAACTTCGAAGTAATTCAATTAAAACTGTCCAGCGCGGATTAGATCCGTTGCGCTGGACAGTTTTTTACTTCCAATGAAAGAAATGCCTAGTGGATCGTAAATGCTAGGTTGAAAATGGTACTAGGTGCCCATGCTAAAAAGGAACTGAATTTCTCTGACAGGATAAATTCGATTATGGTATGATTATGTCCTCCTGAAGGAAAGGATCGGATATTAGATGAAACTTAACCGTGAAAGTTTACGCAGGTTCACACCTGCTCAATTAATCGTATTTTATTACTTTTTAGCTATCGCATGTTCTTTTTTGTTATTAAATTTGCCCGGCGTTTACAACCCCGGTGTGAAAATCTCATTCATTGACAGCTTATTCACCTCCGTGAGTGCGGTGAGTGTTACAGGATTGACTCCGATTAGTATTGCGGGCACGTATTCCGTATTCGGACTATGTATGCTCATGCTCGTCCTGCAACTAGGCGGTATCGGCATTATGTCGATAGGTACATTTTTTTGGCTACTTGTGAAGAAGCGTATCGGACTCCGCGAACGACAGCTAATTATGGTGGATCACAATCAGTACTCTTTAGCCGGCGTTGTTCAACTGATTAAACAAATTGTACGGATCATTTTCCTAATTGAACTTATTGGTGGAATTATTCTGACCATTTACATTATGCCGGTGTATGGGTCATTTTCAGAAGCATTATTAAATGGCATGTTCTTGTCGGTCTCTGCTACAACAAATGCAGGATTTGATATTACAGATGCCTCCCTATTGCCATACTTCAACGACTATTTTGTCCAAACTATTATCATGGTGCTGATTATTTTAGGGGCAATAGGATTCCCAGTTCTTGTAGAAGTGAAAAGTTTCTTTTCAAAAAAGGTTCCTCATTTCCGTTTTTCGTTATTTACTAAAATCACGACATCCACATTCGGATTACTTTTAGTATTCGGGGCAGTGATGATCTATATTTTAGAGTCTTTTCATTCTTTTAAAGGGATGTCTTGGCATGAAAAGATTTTTTCTTCCCTATTTCACTCAGTTTCAGCACGTTCTGCAGGTTTAACGACCTATAATATTACCAGCTTCAGTGACGCCACAGATATCGTCATCAGCTCGTTAATGTTTATCGGTGCTTCGCCAAGTTCAGTGGGCGGGGGGATACGAACAACAACCTTTGCGATTGCGGTCCTCTTTCTCATTAACTTTGCAAAAGGGAAAGATGTCATTCACATATTTAAACGACGTATCAAGCTGGTGGATATTTTCCGATCATATGCTGTCATTTTACTCGCGGGTTTCATGGTTATGACGGCTCTTCTCATTTTATTGATTACTGAGCCGGGAGTTCCGGTAGTCTCTTTACTGTTTGAGATTACCTCTGCATTCGGAACATGCGGTATGTCGCTTGGGATTACTGCTGATTTATCAATTCCGGGGAAAATCATCATCATGGCTTTAATGTTCATCGGACGAGTTGGGCTCATATCATTCCTCTTCACCTTAGGTGGGAAAGTGAACAAAACTTCTTTCCGCTATCCGAAAGAGCGAGTGATAATAGGATAATTGAATTTGTTTGGACATGAAATTCTTTGAGGCTATTCTAAAAAATCATCCATTATTTCTTAGAATAACCTTGTCTGGAAGAAAACTTGAACAATATAATTCCAAAGGCCTATATGAGGAATGGTCGAGATATGAAATAATCTGAATTATGCAGAATGATTCGTTTTCTATATAAGTTATAATAACGGGTGCTATTTCATATCTTGTCTTGATAGTCTTTGAGGGGGTAAAGAATGCTTGAACAATTAGAAAATGTGAGCAGTTATGAATCACTTTTCGTTATGGACAATCGTCACCCTTGTATTTTGGTCAATATGGATGGTGTCATTGCTGAGGCAAATTTCGTTTTTTCGAAAAAGTTTTCAATAGGTAAAAGTGATAACTTATTATCGATACTTAAGAAAAATGGGTTGCGCAGCTGGAATGACTTCAAGGAAAATTGTAATGAGACAAAAATAAGTATGCTAGACAATCTCGTCATGATTACTGAAGGTAACCTAGAGTGTTTATGTAACACTCATGCTTTTTACTCAAGTGACACAAACCAAGCTGTCTTAACATTTGTGTTACCAGCGATATGTACAGAACTGCCACCAAGAGATTATGTAGGTTGTTTTACGCATGCCTCGCAGTTAACGATGATCGTGAATAATGAAGGTTTCATTATCGATGTCAATAATAGGATTAGTGAATTATTCAATCTGACGAAAAGTGCAGTTATTGGAAAGCGCATTCAATCGTTATACAGAAAGTTTAATACACAAAAAAGCCATGCTGAAGATCAATATGATGCGCACATGAATACACTTAAAACGTTCGGGAAAATCAAATTTACTGAACGCTTTGAAAACGAACCGAATACTATTCAATTCTTAGAAATACATGCTACTTATAATAGCGATTGTGACTTGTATATCGTGGAAATGCGTGACTGCACTGAAATGGAAATATTGCGCAGAAAACTCGATCATTCGGGATCTCTGTCAACAGTTGGACAAATGGCCGCAAGTATTGCACATGAAATCCGCAATCCAATGACGACATTAAAAGGATTTGTGCAGCTGATGGAAGTGACTGCAACTGGAGATACAGCAAAATATTTGTCTGTAGTCGATGATGAATTGCAGCGGATGGAAGCCATTTTGAATGAAATGCTCATGTTGTCGAAACCAACGGAAGAGAAATTTACACAGTTCTCCCTAGGTGTTCTGATTACAAAAGTACTCGAGATCATGAAGCCGAAAGCGATGTTTGAATCGATTCATATCGACTGGCATGATGCTTCCTTCTGTAATTCAATGATCTATTCCAATGCGGATAAGATTAAACAAGTTCTCTTGAATATCTTTAAAAATGCATTCGAAGCAATGGAACCAGGAGGAATATTAACCTTGAAACTGGAAAAGGCAGAAGGGACCTCGTTCACACTTTCTGTTGCAGATACAGGAAAGGGTATGTCACCTCTACAAGTTAAAAATATGTTCATGCCATTTTACACGTCCAAACCTGAAGGAACCGGCTTAGGGCTCCCATTCGTGCTAAAAACGATGGAAGGTTTAGGCGGGGCAGTTGCAGTATCAAGTGAGTCAGGAAGTGGGACGACATTTAAGCTAGTATTCCCTCAGCACTATTTGGAGAACTGTACGATTAATGAGCGGTATTCAGCTAACTAATTTAAAATCATTATTTTTTTGACGAATTGTTATTTAACCGGCTATACTAACTTCATAGAACAAATTGGAAAACAGCGGGTGAATAATTATGGAGAATGCAAACGAACGCGCACTTAAGTTGTTCGTAGTTCTATCACGAGCGAATAAAGTGCTGCATGAAGAGACGAATCGACTAATCTCATCTAAAGGGTTGAATCCGACTGAGTTTGCGGTTCTTGAATTGCTGTATCACAAAGGTAAACAGCCTATCCAAAAAATTGGTGAAAAGATTTTAATGCGAAGTGGTTCGATGACGTATGTCATTAACAAATTGGAGTCAAACGGTTTTTTGCAACGTGAAGTCAACTCCATAGACAAACGTGTGACGTATGTAGAAATTACAGCGCAAGGTACACAGATTATGGATTCCTTGTTTCCTGGGCATGCTGAAAACATCAGTAACTTGTTGTCTTCCTTGAGTAGCGAGGAGCAGGACCAGGCGACGAAATTGCTTCAAAAATTAGGTATCTCCATACGTGATTTATCTTCGGAAAAAAGCTGAACAGCTATTCGCTGTTCAGCTTTTTAACTTGTATTTATTTTGCTTCAATCGTTTCAGCCATATTTAAAAATTCTTTGTAATAACTTTCATCGGTGTTGTCGTACATCATGACCCGAACAATCATATCGTTTTTCTGAAAGATCATTGCAGTAATTGGTCCTTCAGTAGAGGCTACACGATAAGCTTGGACTTTTTCAAGATCTTTGTTAGTTGGAAGTTGTGTTTTATCTGTCAACTCAACTGGGGATGCGTCTGTACCCGTAGCTGCAAGTGTTTCTTTCATATTTTCGACAGCTTTGTCAAAATCAGTTTCAGAAGCTTGCATTGTTCCGATGACCATAAACTTATCATCGTGTTCTTTATGGGAGAGAATGTCACGCCCAGGTTCTTCACTCACCAATTTATAAGTAGGGAGTACTTGAATTTTGAAGTCTTGCTCATCGCTTAGAGTTTCCGTTGCACCTTCTAGTGCGCTTGTGTCATCAGTTTCACTGCTGTCAGCTGCGGAATCAGAATCATTAGTTGCTTCCTCTTCGTTTGTAGCGTCCTCATCAGTACCTTCAGTATCTTCAGCTCCCTCAGTTTCACTGTCAGTGGCTTCAGTACCTTCAGTATCGCTGTCAGTAGCTTCAGCACCATCAGTACCAGGATCTGTTGCTTGGTCGGTATTTTCAATCGGCTGCTTATCGCTGTCCTCATCACTCGTATCCGTACCACAAGCTGCGAGTAATAGTGAGGCAGAGAGTGCTGTGTAAAGTATTTTTCTGTTTTTCATTTGAACATCTCCTCCTTATGCAATTTGACGAAAACACATGAAATAAGTTTCAATTCACTTTTTTATGAAGGATTGTATAGCGTTTGTGGTTAACGACTGTTTTTTCTTCAATACCCAAATCCTCAAAGTTTTCCATGTACGTTAAATTTACAATAACCGAGTTATCATTCACTTTTTCCACAATGCCTTGTAATCCATCTTTGAACTCAATAATAGTTCCCACTTCTGCGATATTCAACTCTTCTATTTCTTCCTTTTCTTCCATCTGATTCAACTCCTCCTGAAACTGTTTAAACCTAGTATACTTAACAAAAGTAATACAGGTAAAGTATCATGAACCGATGGAATGTACAAATAATTATAGTTTCGACATTTATTTGTCATGAATTGTCGAAAGGTTTTGACACATATTTTTTTGCTTTATGATACGATATATTAAGCTTTGTAATAAATCGTCAGGAGGGCTGTCTATGGATAATCTGGAATATAAAATTGAAATGATTCGCCGGGAACTCTTGAAGACTGCAGAAGAAAGAGGTATGTCCTCCAAAGAGACGGTAAAACTGAGCGTGGAGTTGGATCACTTGTTAAATTTACATGCATATGATCAAAACGGCTCCGGAGTAGATACGTGTATTTTAGAAAGTACTATACAACTTAAAAATAAAAAATTAGGCTAAATGTGTTTAAAACTTTGTCAAAAGGGCATATTACAATTGAACACAGCAACATTCTCATTTCCCCCTTTTGAAGACGGTCCTTTCCCAGGGCCGTCTCTTTTTTGTTCTTAAGCGGGAAAATGACGAGTTTTAGGGTATTATTATGTAGGAAGATAAGTTTAAGGGGGAAGAGAAAATGAAATGTATCTCATTTATCGGTACAGGTGTAATGGGGGCAAGTATCGTCAGTCATTTGCTTCAAGCAGGACATCCAGTAACTGTACATACGCGTACGAAGGAAAAAGCGGAGCCACTTATTGCTGCAGGCGCTAAGTGGGCTTCTACGGTCTCTGAAGCGGTACAAAAAGCGGATGTTATTTTTACGATGGTGGGCATGCCTAGTGACGTTGAAGAGATCTATTTAAAAGATAATGGGATTCTTGCTAACGGAACAAATGGACAAATACTAGTGGACATGACGACTTCAAGTCCTGCACTCGCAAAAAAGATTGAAAAAGCAGCTATTGAAAAAGGAATGACATCACTCGATGCTCCTGTTTCTGGCGGAGACGTAGGAGCTAAAAATGGAACGCTCTCGATTATGTGTGGTGGGGATGAGTCCACTTTTGAGCAAGTCAAACCTATCTTTTCATTATTTGGAAGTCAAATCGTACTTCAAGGGCGTGCCGGTGCTGGCCAGCACACAAAAATGAGTAATCAGCTTGCCATTGCGACCAATATGATTGGCGTTTGTGAAGCACTTGCATATGCCGAAAAAGCTGGACTGGATCCTGAGCGTGTATTAGAGTCCATTTCTCCTGGAGCTGCTGGTTCTTGGTCACTTTCGAATCTTGGGCCTCGTATGCTAGCGGGAAATTTTGAACCTGGCTTTTATACGAAGCATTTCCTTAAAGATTTGCGTATTGCACTCGAGGAAGCGAAAGCCATGGATCTCGATCTTCCCGGATTGCAGCTAGCAATTCATTTATATGAAGACCTTATGGCAAAAGGATATGGTGACAAAGGTACCCAAGTTCTCTTCAAACAGTATCAATGAAAAAAAGGGACACGCCATTTAGGCGAGGCCACTAAAAAACTTACTTTTTTCAAGCTAACACGTTGTATAATCAAAAAATAGGCACCATTTCGTCCGTTCTCTAGGCAATACTTACTCTTTAATACATCTAGAATGAAAGTGGAATCCAATAGTTCGTTAATTTGACGAAGCATATTGACCTTCGTGACAACAAGATCATAAATGGCCATATAGAGACTGAGTTGTAAGGTTTCTTGATTAGAAATCATTGCGACACCAACTGAAATTAACATGCTTACTATACAACAAATGCAAAGAGCCCATCACTTGTTTTATAGTGATGGACTCTTTTTTAAAGTTCGATATTGAACATCCTTTTATAGATGACTGACGAAACCTCGTTGTTTGGAGCAAAAGGCGGTGACTCTGGAGGGATCAGTGAAGATTGAAGACCCCGCAGAAGAGAAGCGACGAGGAGGCTGAAATCAAGCCCCTCATAAAGCGTCCGACTGGAGCGGAAATCAACAGTTTCCTACACATAACTAACTTTAAAGGACTTTTTCAGTGGCCTCGCCATTTAGGCATGTCCCTTTCATCTTTTCCCATCTAAATAGGAAGAACGAAAAACTTCAGTATTTGACACCCGTCTATTCTTTGTCGGTTGAGCTTTTTTTACTGAAGGTGTTGGTTCGCTCTCTTTCAGAATCCCCGTAAAATTAGTGAGCATATCACGAGCGGTCTTTAAACTCATCCGTTCCTGAGGATTCCTAAACTCCATATCTTGCTCGCCTAAATGTGGCAACTGTGCGAAGTCTTCTTTTTCAGGGAGAGTGTGAAAGAGGAATTCCCCGCAACGTACGAGGACGGTAGAATGCTGTTTGCTGTATTTTGGATTTTCTACAAAGTGCAACCCAACTTTTACGGCGCCACCTGTTTCTAGAAGTTTAGTGATGGCTACTTTCTTCAATTGGTAAAGTGGTCGATTATCCGGAGCTGTTTTAGCATGTCGGTTAACCGTATAGATTGCTACGGCTAGTTCCCGCAGTGAATTGGCGTCTGCCAATATGTAGCCCTCCCATCTAATATTAAAAACATCAATTTGACAGTATTGTACTAGTAAATAAGAAATAAGTACACAAAAAGCGATAAAGACTTCGAAACTTTTGTTGTACGATTCTTGTTCAGTGCACGGACAGATGAAGTGGATGTAAAAAAGTCAGAGTTGTGGTACAATTTTGAATGAATATTCATTCATTTTATAAGGGGGTAATAATAATGGGAGAGCAAAAGGTTATTATCGTTACAGGCGGATCGAATGGTATGGGGAAATACATGGCGAAGAAATTTGCTCAAGACGGGGCAAATGTCATTATCACCGGAAGAGACTTGGAGAAGTTGAATGCTGCCAAAGTGGAAATAGGTGAAAATGCATATCCGTTTCAAATGGATGTTCGTGAAATTGAAACAATCGAAGCGCTCATCCAATATGCCGACAAAACGTTTGGTAAAATTGATGGACTTGTCAATAATGCGGCAGGGAATTTTCTTGTTCAGGCAGAAGACTTATCTCCAAATGGTTGGAAGTCAGTAATCGATATTGTTTTAAATGGAACATTTTACTGCTCAAGCGCTGTCATGAACTACTGGAAAGAAAAGCAGCAAAAAGGTGCGATATTAAATATGTTGGCAACGTATGCATGGGATGCAGGCCCTGGGGTCGTTCACTCTGCTGCAGCAAAAGCAGGAGTTATGTCGTTGACAAGAACGCTTGCGGTTGAGTGGGGGAGAAAATATGGTGTGCGCGTTAATGGAATCGCGCCAGGTCCAATTGAACGTACAGGTGGAGCAGAAAAGTTGTTCCAATCAGAGAAAGCAGCACAGAGAACGATTCAATCCGTACCTCTTGGACGTGTAGGTAAACCAGAAGAAATCGCTGAGCTCGCAGCTTTCATCATGTCTGACAAAGCTTCCTACATGAATGGAGAAATTGTGACATTGGATGGCGGTCAATGGCTGAACCAATATCCGTTTTAATGGATAGGTTGGCCATGAAGTGCACATCCTATTTCAACAGGTAGAAAAAAAAGCCTGTTGAGGAGGGGTAAGATTGTTTGATATTTGGGCGATTCCAATTGGTGTTGTCGTTGCGGTGATTGTCATCATTGGCGTGCTGGCGATTCGTAAAAAGCCAGATTACAATCCGGATGGAGTTCTCAACAGACAGGATCGAAGTGTAGCAGAGCCAATTGAGGACCATCCCTTTACATTAAATCCGATTTTGTGGGTCATTCTCGTAGCCGCTATATTTACTGTGATCGTTATTTTTTACTACTGGGCCTCTTTCTCATAAGAAAGAGGTTTTTTTGTGGGACTGGTAAATACTCCTACGATTCGTTCATGACTTATTCATTTTATAGTGGTCTCTATGATATAGTAGAAGTGCAGCATTGCTTCAAGTAAATTGCTGCTGGAGGAGCGATTTAAATTGGTTGCTTTGAATAATAGTGACTTTTTAGTCATGCCAATATCCGACTATCTGATTTCTTCTGAGAAAGTTGCACATGTACAGGTTGGAAATAATGCAGAGCATGCATTACTCGTTCTCACAAAGACGGGATATTCAGCTATTCCTGTACTCGATGCAAAGTATAAATTAAGAGGGTTGTTAGGCATTGGGATGATTACAGATGCAATATTAGGTTTAGAGAGAATTGAATATGAACGGCTTTCTGATCTTAAGGTGGATGAAATTATGCAAACCGATTTACCAATGATTAGGACGACTGACCGCTTTCAAAAGGGATTGGATTTACTCATTAACCACACGTTCTTATGTGTGACGGATGAAGATGGTACCTTTGCTGGGATCTTAACGCGCCGTGTGATGCTAAAGCAGTTTAAGAAGTATATATATAGCTCGAGATAAACTGTGCGTGCTGATAGTTATCAACAGAAAAGAAGAGGCTCTTATCAAAGAGCCTCTTCTTTTTAGATAGAATGAGAAGATACTAGTGATGAAGCGATGGCTTCTTGAAAAGGATGTTGAACAACTAAATGAATACAACCGAAATTATGAAAGTCTTAGCGGAAGAAGGAAATATGAGAAAAGCAGCAGATCGGTTATTTATCTCCCAACCGGCGCTGTCGCAGAGGCTGCAATCCATTGAAAAGACATGGGGAGCCAAATTATTTGTCCGTTCCCAAAAAGGACTAGTACCTACTGCTGCAGGTGAGTTGGTAATTGAGTTTGCGAAAGAAACTGTCCAGAGAAAAGAAGAAACGATCGAACAAATTGCTGCGCTTGCAGACAGAGTGCACGGAACTCTTAAAATTGCATGTGCCTCCATTGTCGGACAAACTTGGCTTCCTGAAGTTCTTAAAGATTATGTAAAACAATACCCCGATTCGAAAATTTCGCTTATGACTGGTTGGACATCGGAAATTTTAAAAGCTCTCTATGAGGGAGAAGCTCATGTCGGGATTGTGAGAGGGGAAGTGGAGTGGAACAGTAGACGTACTTATTTGTTCCGCGATCAGTTGTATTTAGTGGATAAAGAAATCACTTCGCTACAGCAATTAAAAGATACAGAACGTCCTTATATTCAATTTAAAAGCGATTCCAACTATTATACGGAAATTCAACAATGGTGGCAAAAACATTTCTCGAAAAATCCAGGAAGACAATTGACGGTTGATCAAATGGAAACATGTCGGCAGCTGGTCTTAAACGGAATTGGTTATGCCATTTTACCTTCCATTACGTTGCGCGGGGACGAACAGGTGAATAAAATCCCATTGCTCAATAGTGA
Organism: Sporosarcina sp. BI001-red; assembly: GCF_003384035.1. GTDB lineage: Bacteria > Bacillota > Bacilli > Bacillales_A > Planococcaceae > Sporosarcina. Next base: position 49,121 of record NZ_QQAK01000009.1, read on the forward strand.
AGCGGAATTTGAACTGACGAGAGATACGTACTTGATCGGCTATGAGTCCAGTTTCGAATTAAAACAAGTGGATGCTTTTTCAAAAGTGATTGAAGCTCACGCACGCTCTTTAGAAAATGATTCCAATCTTCTCGGATGATGGAACTTTCTTGAAACTAAAACGTATTAATTACCGATATTAAGTAGAAAAATAATTCAGAAAGTGAGGCGAGCTATTTGAAACAGTCATTATGGAAGCCATTTGCAATGTTACTAGTACTAGTCGGAATCATAACACTATGGCCGATGACAACTACGTTTGCTGCACCTGACTTACATGTGTCCGTTAAGACAGGTTTAGACCAAAAAACAAAGGATGGCAAAGGAGCCCCTATAGTTTTCACAATTGAAAACAAAGGAACAGCATTTGCCGGAGATTTGATTGTCAATACGACAACAAGTCAAACGGGAGGCGTTGGTCAATCAATTGCATTGGCAATTGGAGAAGGCGAAAAGCAAACTGTTACACTGACAGTCGACTCCATTCAAGATCCGATGATGTATGGAAATCCAGTTAAGAAGAATATCTTTTTCTATGAAAATGGTTGGAAATCGGGTGAAGAAGTACCACACTCCGGATCGCAACTCATTACATCCACAACTTTCCCCGAGCAAGCTCTTTTCATTGCAGGGCTAGCGGATAATATCGATCGGTTATCTTCGTTGAAAGATTTATACTTAAAAGGCAGAGAAGGTACGCAACTTCTAAATTTAACAAAATTAGACCAATCTCCATTACCCTCTGAACCAGGAGGATGGGATGCAGTAGATATTATGGCTATCGATAACTTTTCCATAGCGGATCTCCCGTCAAAACAGCAGGATGCCATGTTGGAATGGGTTAAAGCAGGAGGAACACTACTGATCGGAGGATCTCAGAATGTGGCGGCTGAAGCGGGTGTCTTCAGTTCACTGTTGCCTCTCGAAATCAAGGACAGTAAAGAGTTTGCCCCGACCTTATTCAATGATAAATTCAAAGACCCTGTTCCAGGATTCCAAGCAGAGAAATTACCGGATGGAACCATTCTCTTACAGCAAGACGACACGATTCTAGCAGCCTCTCAACTTGTAGGTTCCGGTTTGGTTCTACAGACAACTTTCTCAATCGGTAGTGAATCATTTAGGTCTTCTACAGGTGTCAAATCTTTTTGGACAGACTTATTGAACAAGAGTAGTCAGCAATTGAAACAGCGGTCTTCTCAAATATATTACACACCCCCAACGGATGATTTGATGTGGACTGTTGGCGAAACAAACGAACTCTTCCCATCTTTTAAAGTATCTACGCCGCTACTGTTCGGCATTATAATTATTTACATTATTTTGGTTATTCCACTTCTTTATTTGTTTTTGCGCAAAAAAGATAAAAGGGAGCATGCTTGGTGGATTATTCCTGTCATCGCTGTAGTCGTTTCTTTTGCAATTTTTGCTTATGGAGGAAAGGATCGTTTGGGGAATTCACAGCTCCAGCATTCCGCTGTCTATCTCGTTGATCCTGACAAGACATTATCGGGATATTATGCTGAATCCCTATTAACAGACAAGTCAGGCGACTTTACTTTTTCAATTCAAAAACCGAGTACAGTCACTACAAATTCATCGATGAACTCGATATTTGGAACTAATATTTCGGCTCTTGACCGTGCTATTTTAGAAAAAGGCGCGACTGAAGAGGTTTTATCGTTCAGAAATCTAGGGTTTTGGAATGTCGCATCGATTTATGGTCAAACAGAACTTGAAGCGATTGGTAATTTTGAAACAGATTTAAAGCTAGAGGATAAGCAATTGACGGGAACAATTACGAATAACTTTCCGTTTTCAGTGAATGATGTTGCGATTTTGTCAGGTAGTAAAACGATTGAACTCGGTTCGATCCCTGCTGGAGAAACGATAACCGTTGAAAAAGAGGTGAAAGCAACTGCCTTGGGAGCACGAAGTTCTTCGCAAAATGGCTACATGAGCCCAGTGGCGAACAATCAAGACGACCTCATAAAAATGAGAAAAGAAGGACTCATGAGCTTTTCATCGATTCATATGAATGATTCCTTGAAACCGACGTTGTCAGCAACGACAGGTACTCAAATTATGGAACTTTCATTAAATGATCGAAAAGCTAAAAACTCTCCCATTTCTATGTTGTTACAGCCGATTGATATTGTAACGAAGCTAAAAGGAACGGTTACTGTTGATGGTGACTTGATGGAAATGCAACTTCTTTCCTCTTCAGGGTATCCTGCCGAAGAGATGGATGAGGTGAGTAAAGAATATTTGTTCTCGGAAAAGGAATACAGTCAGACGTGGCAACTGCCATTAGACTTTGCTGAGGAAGTTGAAAGTTGGACGAAACTTCAATTGTTCGGTACAGATTTTAACCAATATGACGTCAGTGTTTTTAATGTGAAAACAGGCAGTTATGAGCTGTTGGAAGGGAAATCGTCGCCAACTGTAGAGCCTGCGAGTGATTATGTATCGAAGGATGGAAAAGTGATGATCAAACTGAACTTCAATGATTCGCAATTGGGTGAGCCCTCTCATCCACCGGAACTTCGTTTAACAGGGGAGGTTGCAAAATGATAGAAATCTCCAATCTCACAAAAAAGTACGGGCAATTTAAAGCACTTGACGAGTTGACGTTGTCACTGGAAGAAGGAACTGTATTTGGTTTTGTTGGAGCGAATGGTGCGGGGAAATCCACGACTTTCCTTATATTAGCCACTCTCTTACAGCCTACTTCCGGAACTGTCACCATTAATGGAGTAGACATTACGAAGAAACCTGAAGAAGTTAGAAAACTCATTGGCTACATGCCTGACTTTTTTGGAATCTATGATCAGTTGAAAGCACATGAGTATTTAGATTTTTACGGGGCTAGCTATGGAATTCCAGTGGATAAAAGAAATCAACTCATAACGGAACTCTTGGAACTCGTCAACTTAACAGACAAACGAGATGCATATGTAGACTCTCTTTCCAGGGGAATGAAGCAGCGTTTATGTCTTGCGAGAAGTCTTATACATGATCCGAAAGTTCTTATACTAGACGAACCTGCATCGGGGCTGGATCCCCGAGCTAGAGTAGAAATGCGAGACATTTTACGTTCGTTGAAAAGTTTAGGGAAAACGATCCTGATTTCGTCACACATTTTGCCTGAACTCGCGGAGATGTGTGATGAAATTGGAGTGATCGATAATGGCAAGCTGATCGCTCACGGATCTGTCTCGGAAATCCAGGCACAACTTTTAGGAGATAAAACGATTTCTGTAAGAATTGCAGAAGAGAGTGGTACAGCAATCTCGTTTTTTGAAGAAAGCCCATTTGTTTCCTCTATCGCTCATGAAATTCACGAAGGTGTGCTGTCATTTACGTTTAAAGGAAATGACATCCAGCAATTTCAATTGTTAAGAGAAGCTGTTTTATCAGGTATTCATATTGTGTCATTTGCGGAGAACTCTGTAGATTTGGAAGATGTATTCATGGAGATTACGAAGGGAGTGGAGCTTGATGAAAAGCAGACTAAATAATCCTGTTCTTGCTAAAGAAGTGAAGCTCCGTTTTCGAAGCTCCAAAAGTTTTACTGGAGTGTTGCTCTATTTGCTTGCGATGTGTATTTTTGTTTTTGGCTTTATCTACACAACAACTAGTTTGACAGGAACGATCTATTTCAAGCCTTCGGAAAGTATCCTATTGTTTACTTTTTTAACATTCATCCAACTGGGGCTAGTGCTGTTCATTACTCCAGGACTGACTGCAGGAACTATAAGTGGAGAGCGTGAACGACAAACACTACCGATGCTGCTTACGACATCTCAAAGTTCGTTCCAAATCGTAACAGGAAAGCTGTTGTCATCCGTTTTATTTTTACTTTTTCTAATCTTTGCGGGGTTACCAGTATATAGTATGGTATTTCTGTTTGGTGGAATCTCACCCGTATTGTTTTTGAAATCCCTCCTATTCTTATTTGTCACGTTACTAGCGATAGGGAGTTTGGGTGTATTGTTTTCAACATTGGTTCGCAGAACAACGGTATCGATGATTGCTACGTATGGCAGTATGTTGTTTTTCACAGCTGTCATCCCATTCTTGTTTTTGATCATCATTCAAGTGAACCAGTTTGGAACGATGGGCATGACGCCTTCCAAATCTTACGTAGCTCACTTTCTAGCATCCATTAATCCTGAAATTTTCTTCGCTTCTTTGTTGGCACCCGAACTTGGGATGAGTGTTCAAGAAATGACACAAGTAACATTTCCACTATGGATTGGCTATTTACTCTTTTATGGCTTGATCACTATAGTATCAATTTGGATCGCGACAAAACGACTACGTGTGAATATGAAAAAAAATAAATAAGGAGGCGAGTAACTATGGCTACGCAATCTGGATATTTGGAAATGATCAATCGGGCAATTAACAAAGTAAGAAGAAGTCTACTACTTGAGCAAGCAATTGTTTTCGCTATTCGTGGCACTACAATCGCGATTGGTACGGCAGCCCTAGTCATGGCAATATCCAGATTGTTCGTCCTTCCTTATTACAGTGTGTATGCATGGGGTGCTGCTTTACTAGTACTCTTCGCTTCAGGTTGTGCATTTTTGAAGAAACGTGTGAAGCGTACACAAGCAATCTATACATTGGATCGATACTTACCTGATAGTCTACTTTTGACGATATTAGATAAAGAGATTCAAGCCTCATCATTTGGCGGGATTTTACTGGAACGCGTCGGAGTTAGACTTCCAGCTGCAGAAAGCTTATTTTTATCGCGGAAAAAGAAACCGCTAGAGTGGAAGGTAATAGTTGGTGGAGTTTTGGCGGCTATGGTATGGAGTGCACTTTTTTTAGTACCTTCACCCGCACAACAAGAAGCACAAACCATAGTGAAAGAAAAAGAAGTCGTGAAAGACCTTGTAAAAGAAACGAAGAAACAGATAACGCGATCGAAAACACCTGCTATAAATAAGAAATTGGAGCAGCTTGCATCGGACTTAAAGAAAGCAGAAGGATCTGAAAAGGCATTGAAGGAATTCGTGAAAACTCAAAAAGAGTTGAAGTTGCAACAAATGCAGTTGCTTGAGAAGAAGCAAAGCAAAGAGGGTGGCCCAGGTAAGGCAGGACTGTCATCTGATGAAAAACAACAGTTGGCAGAATTGGAGAAGCTCTCAAGTCCTCTTGCAGAAAAGGCTGATCAAGCCTATCAAGATTTAGCGAGTATCGGAAAAGCCCCATCAATTCCACAATTGGCAGCTGGTCAATCTAGTGCAGGGGGACGTGAACCAGGAACATCACCTTCTTCCAATGGTGATAAAAATTCAACAACTGGAGGACAAAATCCAGCTTCAGGAAAACCTTCTTCTGGAACAGCCAAACCATCTGGAGGCCAAAGTCAGGGAAATGGGCAGAACCAAAGTCCAGGTCAAGGTCAAGGCCAGGGGAATGGGCAAAACCAAAGTCAAAGCAACGGACAAGGGCAAGGACAAGGACAAGGTCAAGGGCAAGGACAAGGACAAGGACAAGGACAAGGGCAAGGACAAGGACAAGGACAAGGACAAGGTCAAGGGCAAGGGCAAGGTCAAGGGCAAGGACAAGGACAAGGACAAGGCCAGGGCAAAGGACAAGGCGGAGGTGGAATAGGGCAAGGGGGTAGAAACTTGCTATCCATTCCGAATAATCGTATTGGCAGTGATGCAGGTATGGATAAAGACAATGGAAAGCTCGGAGATGGAAATTCAATCGACTCCAAAGATAAACAAACAGCCAATGAACGAGGAACGATTAGACCTTATGAGGAAGTTGTAGGTCAATATAAAGATGCTTATTTAAAGCGTACAGAACAGCTACCCTTATCCCCGGAACTTGAAAAGATCTTAACTGATTATTTTTCATCTATTGAATAATTGAGCATGAAAGGAGAACTTTCTATGAGCGAACTGCTACAACCGTTTGAACAAATGAGTCAGAAAATGAGTGGCGTCCGAACTGAAATCGAAAAGTTCATTGTAGGTCAGGAGCAAGCAATTGAATACACGCTTCTTTCTATTCTTGCGGATGGACATGCCCTTCTTGAAGGAGCTCCGGGACTTGGAAAAACAATGTTGATTCGTACAATTAGTGAAGCATTGGACCTTTCTTTTAAACGTATCCAATTCACACCAGACCTGATGCCCTCTGATATTACAGGTACCACTTTACTGGAACGTGATGGGGAGGGGCGTCAGCGATTCACTTTCAACGAAGGTCCATTATTCAGCCAGCTCGTCCTAGCGGATGAAATCAACCGTGCCACTCCTAAAACCCAAAGTGCATTACTAGAAGCGATGGGAGAGAAGACCGTTACTGTTCTAGGAAACACCTATCCAATGGAAAAGCCGTTTTTTGTACTTGCAACACAAAACCCGATTGACATGGAAGGTACGTATCCCTTACCTGAAGCACAGTTGGACCGTTTTCTATGCAAAATCAATTTGCTTCATCCATCTCCAACTGAATTGAAAGAAATTGTGAAACGGACCACGGGTACTACTGTCATTACTATTCAGAAAGTGATTAGTAGGGACGAATTGCTCCTAGCACAGCGGCTTGTCCGTGAAATTGTTATTGCGGAAGAAATGGTTGATTATGCGATACAGCTCATTTCGATGACTCATGCTGAAACTGAGGGGGCTAATGAATGGTCCCAATACATTCAGTTCGGAAGTGGTCCTCGTGGCTTGCAGGCAATGATCCGTCTGGCAAAAGCGAGAGCCTTTCTGACAGGTCGTGTTCACGTATCCATCGGAGATATCCGGGCGGTTGCGAAACCTGCTCTTCTTCACCGTATTCAGTTGAACTATGAAGCGGAAGCTGAAGGAATTACAAATGAGACGTTCCTTGATCAGGTTCTAGCGAGCATGCGGAGGGAGGCAGTCGGTTAATGACTTCTTTCTTTCCTTCGAGCTTGTCGGCCCGTCTCGGTAGACTCTCATTTGTGCAGCATGGTGGGCGTCTTGGTCATCACAAAGGGAGCCATGTGTCTAAAAAGACGGGTGCCTCCTTGGAGTTTTCTGATTTTAAGAAATACCATCCAGGTGATGACATCCGTCATATCGACTGGAATGTGTACGCTCGAACTGATTCATATTTCATCAAGCAGTTTTTAGATGAACAAGAAATGCGTGTCCATATAGTGCTAGATACGAGCAAGTCTATGAACTTTGAAGACAAATGGAAGTTTGCACAGCAAATTGCGATTGGGCTTGGACAAATTGCATTAAAGAACGGTGATACGGTATCCATCAGTCGAATATTTAGTGGGAAGAAACAATTATTTACACGAAAAGGTGCGCGCCAGGCAGGTTCGTGGACGACTTACATTAGTCGTTTTGAACAACCTTCTGAAACAACTGGGTTATTAGAAGGAATCCATACGATCCCTAAAGGCACGACGTTGTTATTTGTGGTGACGGATGCCTTGGAGCCAAATGAAGATCTCGACAAGCTGTTTAAACAGCTTTCAACGAGATGTCGGGATGTGCGCGTAGTGGCCGTTCGATCGAAATCAGAGCGCACCCCTAGCTATCAAGGAGACATCCGATTTATTGATAGTGAAAGTGAACGGATTTCAGAAGTGACAATGATGAACTCAGTTGAAATCGCGTATCAGCTTCAGCAAAAAAAACATCAACTACGTATGATGGAAAGTGCAGCGAAATACGGTATCGGGGTGCTCATGACGACACCTCAAGCAGGACCTGAAGATGTATTTACGATGCAAATGCGTAGACAAGGTTGGGTGCGCTAGAGAGGAGGAGTGAGGATGGGGTTTGCTAGTTTGACCAACTTGTGGACACTGGTATTTCCAGTAACAGTAGTCATCTATTATTTATTCAGAAAGCGTTTTGTACCAAAAACGATCTCATCTACCTTGTTTTGGGACGAAGACCGCCGTGAAGAGAACGTTTCACCGTTCATACGTAATTTGCAACGCAATGCTCTATTTTACTTGCAACTGCTAGCGCTTCTTGTATTTGTATGGATGCTCCTAGCTCCGTACACGAAGCACTCCCAAACTGAAGGCATTCCCCTCGTGTTCATCGTCGATAGTTCAGCTACGATGCTAGCAACTCCTAACGGTTCCACCCTCTTTGAGATGAATCAAGAGGAGATGAAAAAGTTATTGGATTCAGAAGAAGGGCGTCCTGTCTCCGTCGTGATTACAGGGAAGGAACCCGAATTTGCTATACAAAACAGCGATTCACCTGCTGCTACAAAAGTGATAGAAGGGCTAACCGTTCGGTATGAACAAAGTCATTTGGATACGTCTATTGAGCTTGTGAAGTCGATGTATGGTGAGCAGGGAGCAGAAGTTCACATCTTTACGGATGCATTGGAGCGGACAGCTTTGGCCTATGAAGTCACTAACATGAGTTGGCATGTACATACGAATGGGCAAAAAATAAACAACCATTCCATTGTTCGATTCGGAGCAAATCGACGTGAAGAAGGGGTAACAGCGATTGTGAAATTGCAACATGATACAGAGAAAGCACAGTCAGGAAAAATTCTATTAAAAGAGTCTGCCACTGGGGAAGTACTTGCTGAAGAATCTTTTAATGGTGAACCGGGCAGTGAAGAATTGATTTCTTTTAAAAAGATTGAGACCGAAGCTACTGCGCTTCAAGCTGAACTGATTAGTTCTGACGACTATGGCGCTGATAACACTAGTTATGCGCTGCTTGCGACTGAACGTGCGCAAGTAGTAGTGGATGGTAAACTTCACGAATTATTAAGAAAAGCTGCGCAGGCTATAGAAGAGGTCACGATCGATAGTGGAGAAGACTTCGATGAAGATACTATTTTAAGAATAACGGGCTCTGAAAGTTTTCTAGATAAAGGGAAACGGCCGATTTTCTTAGTCGGACGGGATACGGTCAAGCCGATTGAAGCCAAAGGAGAAGTTACCGTAATAAATGATTCTTTGTTTTCAATTGCAGCTCCAAAGGATATGTATGTAGAAGAAGTGTATCCTCCATTTAAAGACTATGAAGTGCTCGCGAGAATCGGGAAAGATCCTCTTATCCAACGCTCCCCTCGTGGAGATATTATCTTTCTTGCAGACTTGGAAGCGACAGACTGGCCATTGCAACCTACTTTTCCACTATTCGTGTGGAGTGTCGTAAAATCGTTGTCAGACGACGCTGAAACACTTGGAGTATTCACGTCGCTTCAACGGAAGTCTGTCGTAATGACGGAAGCTGCAGATATATATGAGTTATCAGGCTCTTATTTGTACACTACAGAGTCAGCAAATACATTACAGGCTCCAGCAATACCTGGCATTTATAAAGCAACAGATGGAATAACGGATAAATTATTTGCTGTTCATCTCGATTCCTCTGAAAGAAATGTAGGGACAGGAGATTCGTATTCAACCGGAAATCTTGCAGCAACAGGTGTGAAGAAGGAGCAATCAATTCCAATCATCTGGCCATTTCTTCTGCCACTCTTACTAATAGTGCTCATAGAATGGGAGGTGCAGCGACGACGTGGATATCCGTATTGATCATCCTTTTTGGTTACTCGTTTTAGTCCCTATTGTGGTCTACATGATTTTTACATGGCGGACAGTTCAAAGGAAAACCACTAGGAGTGCACTTCTTTTTACACTTCGAAGTGCTTCCATTCTATTTCTGGTTGCAGCACTAGTGTCGCCATTTCTTGTGCTCTACAATGAAGAGGAACAGATTTTGTTCCTTGCCGATCGTTCAGCTTCAACTTCAAGTACATCGGAAGAAATAGATGCATTCATTGAACAAAGTCTACGTTCCAAAAAAGTTGACCAGACGGTAGGACTCTATTCGTTTGCAGGTGATTTTAGGACGGACGCATCCTTAACTAAAGAGCAAGTGCGTATACCTGAGGTTGAATCATTGGGAGAAGTCGGTGATACAGATATCGAAAAGGCCCTTAGCCTAGCGAATGCGATTGGTTCTCAAGAATCTGCAAAGAGAATTGTTTTGCTAACTGACGGATTGCAAACTCGTGGGGATGCGTTAAGCTACTTAGAGAAATCCACGGATAGCCGTGTACAAATTGACGTTGCACAGTTGAACCATCAAACGTTTCCGGATGCCGCTTTGACGAAGTTGGATGTGCCACGAACTGCGTACGCAGGGCAACAGCAGCTCATGACAATTGAAGTGAATGCATCAGATCGTACAACCGGGACCCTACACTTGTATCAAGACGATCGACCGCTTGGTGAAGAGAGCATTGAACTGATTCCAGGTGAAAATCAATTCACTTACCCATTACCAGCAGTGGATGCAGGTTTAGTGAAGTATGAGGCGAAGCTAGTCGTTGAAAATGATCATTTTTTAGAGAATAATCGGATGTTTGCTGCTGTGACTGTACAGGGTCAACCCTCCGTATTAGTTGTCGAAACGGATGATCATCCATCGGTCATCCCTGGTTTGTTGGATCAGAACACATTGAACGTGGTAACACTTCAAGCGAAAGATTTGCCTTCAACACTATCAGGATATTTACCGTATCAAGCAATCATCTTCGATAACGTGCCCGGCACTGTAGTTGGTGAAGAAAAAATGGCTTTGATTGAACAGACGGTGAAAAACTTCGGAACGGGTTTCATGATGACTGGAGGAACCGACAGTTTCGGGCTTGGTGGTTATTTTAAAACGCCGATAGAAACTCTATTACCCGTAGAGATGGAAGTGAAAGGAAAAGAAGAACTTCCTTCCCTTGGACTCGTTATCACTATGGACCGGTCAGGGAGTATGAGCGGCTCGAAACTAGCGCTCGCGCGCGAAGCTGCAGCGCGGTCGGTCGATTTACTGCGGGAAAAAGACACGTTCGGCTTCACTGCGTTTGACGATAGCATCTGGGAAGTTGTGCCTGTGGGTCCTCTTGACGATAAAAAAGACGTGACTGAGAAAATTCTATCAGTCCCTGCTGCTGGAGGGACAAATATTTTCCCTTCGGTGGCAAAAGCTTATGAGGATCTGGCAGATCTGTCTCTCCAACGGAAACACGTCATTCTCTTAACGGATGGACAATCTCCGATGCCTGCCGGATATCTTGAAATTATTGAAGAAGCTAAAAGTAACAATACGACGTTATCCACAGTAGGAATCGGTTCAGATGCCGATCAATCTTTATTAGAAGCGATGGCGGTAGCCGGAGGAGGACGTTATTACGGGGTTTCTGATGAGTCTACGGTTCCTGCGATCTTGTCTCGTGAAACCATAACGATGACGCGGACATATATCGAAGACGATCCATTTTATATGAAACTCGGAAATATCGCAGAGTGGAATGAGTTATTTGCTAAAGGTATCCCACAGATGAATGCCTACATTGCTACGACTGCTAAACAAACAGCTGACGTTGCTGCGATTAGCCCTAAAGAAGATCCAATCCTTGCTGAATGGAAATATGGTCTAGGTCGTACTGTTGCATTCACATCGGATTCATCCGGTAAATGGTCTGGGGAACTGGCTGCGTGGGAAAAGTATCCGGAATTTTGGAATACGGCAATGACAAGAATATTGCCTTCTTACAGTTCTGCCCCTTACGTACTGACACAAAGTGCTGGTGGGAAATTCACCATTACAGATACGAGCGGGGAAGCAGCATTTCTTGAAGTGTCAGCAGTGACAGAGTCAGGCGAGGAAATAGATGTCATGGAAGACCAAACGTCCCCTGGTAAAACGAATATTTCACTCGAAGCCGCACCGGGACTTGTATACATCAGTGTAACAGATGACCAAAATCGCCTGTTCGAAACAGGAGTCACGATTCCTTACGGGGAAGAATATAGACCGAAAGAGCCGAACGAAGACTTGTTAGCAGCGATCGCTAAAGAAACTGGTGGACGTGTATTGAATAATCCTAAGGAAGCATTCCGTTCACTCCCATATCGGGGAGAAGAGCGCAGATCGATTACGACTTGGCTGCTGTTAGGATCTTTACTTCTGTTTTTTGCAGATATCACATTGCGCCGTTTTAGTAGATTTGCACCAGTAGTAAGAAAGAAACTCACTGTTAATGGACTAGAAACAGGGGGGCAGACGAGTGTCACTGAACTCCTCAAACAAAAGCGGAAACGATAGATGTATTATAAAATCCCAAAGCGCAGTGTTTGCGACTTTGGGATTTTTGAAGTTCATGAACGTGTAGTAGATAAAATAACTGAATTTCTCTTTGCCCAAGTAGCAGCTAATAAGAAACAGGAGAGAAGTATAGCGGTGCCGAGAAAGTACGGTGCTGTCATTTTCCAATCGAAAACGAATCCTGCTAGGGCAGGTCCTACCATGTTGCCTAAGCTCATGTAGGCATTCATCATTCCAGCTGCATAGCCTTGTTCGTTACCAGCAAGTTTTGAAACTAACGTATTTACTGCGGGTCTTAATAAGGCGGTAGCGGTTGAGAAAATCGTTGCAACTAGCAAAATCGACCAGAACATATTCACAAATGTAATACTGAGCATGGCAGCCGCTGCAATCACTAAGTTAATGAGGATAACACGCATTTCACCGAAGCGCTTAAACAAACGATTGATGACAAACGTTTGGATGATGACTCCAACGAATCCGCCCACTGTTATAATGACCGCAATCATGAGGGGGGTGTAATTATACTTAATCCCTACATATAGAGAAATGGTCGATTGGAAGTTTGCTAGGCCAAACGAGAAGACAAACATAACCAGTAAGACGACGAAGTAGGAAGTCTTCGTTGAGCGGGCAATTTGTTGAAACAAATTTTCGGTGCGTCGTGGCCCATTTTCAGCCGCAGCGCTCGGTGTAGGATTTGGTAAAATATAAACCGACATGACTGCAGCGAACAATGCAGCGCCTGCAGCAAAGTAGAAGGGGAACTGTAGTCCGAACTTAGATAGAAAACCACCGATTCCAGGTCCTATCATGAATCCGAGAGACATAGAAGCACCAAGTAAACCCATACCGCGACCACGTTCTTCAAATGTTGTAATGTCCGCAACAAAAGCCATCATCGGTGGAATTAAGAATGCGGAGCCGATACCAGAGAAGAATCGAGCTACAAAGAGCATCCAAAGTTCTGTAGAAAGACCAAAGGCAAGTTGGGAAACACCATAGAGAATGAGTCCGAAAATGATGATATTCTTTCGTCCGTGCTTATCTGAAAGAGAACCGGAAACCGGAGAAAATATAAATTGGGCAAACGAGAACACGGCAATAAGCGAGCCGAGTGCAGCACCAGCCACGCCAAAGGTTCCTAAGTAATCAGGCATGATTGGAATGATGAGTCCAATTCCCGACATGGTAATGAACATATTGAACATTAAGATATAAATTGCAAATGATGTAGATTTAGCGCCCACGCATGTTCCTCCTTTTAATCAGTCGTATCCTCGCCTTAGTCTATCACACAGCTCGTCTCCACTGTGTTCGAACACCTCAGACAATTCTAGCAGTATAGACTTCCCAATTTGTTTACTAGGAATGGAGGTTTAACATTCGGGATTGTCCACGGTTGTTGAAAGTGCTCGTAAACCTCAAAAAGTGATCATAACCTCAAGAAAGCGCTCATAAATCTCGAAAAGTGATCATAACCACAAGAAAGCGCTCATAAATCTCGAAAAGTGATCATAACCACAAGAAAGTGATCATAAATCCCGAAAAGTGATCATAACCTCAGGAAAGCGCTCATAAACCTCAAAAAGTGATCATAACCTCAAGAAAGCGCTCATAAACCTCAAAAAGTGATCATAACCTCAAGAAAGCGCTCATAAATCTCAAAAAGTGATCATAAAACCATAAAACTACTTACTCCACCTTACCCAAACGCCCGCGTTACATAACTATCGTCCACTCAATCGCCACCTCGCGACCAATCAATCCCTTCCATAAAAAAACAGAAGCGACAATCCGCTTCTGCTGCAACATATCCAATTATTTCATATTCATCTTGAATTCCAAAAACAACTCATTGTACTTACCGAGCATTTCCAACCCAAGATTTTTGTACACTTCTAAGTGATCGCGAGCCGCTTCATCCGGATAATACCTCTCGTCCGTGACCACCTCGGGATCTAAGAGATCCAACGCTTTTTTATTAGGCGTTGAATAGCCAACGTAATCCGCATTTTGAGCAGCAACTTCGGGACGTAACATGAAGTTGATAAATTCATAAGCCCCATCAATGTTTTTCACCGTCTTTGGAATAACGATGTTATCGAACCATAAGTTTGACCCTTCCTTAGGAACTACATAAGTGATGTCTTCATTCTCAGACATCATATCCGCTGCTTGCCCGGACCAGATGAGTGACACGGCTGCTTCGTTATTCATCATCATTTGTGTCACTTCATCCCCGATGACAGCTTTAATATTCGGGCTCAACCTTTTCAGCTTATCTGTCGCTTCACGAAGTTCGTCAATGTTCGTTGAGTTGAGTGAATAGCCAAGTGAATTCAAACTCATACCCATTACTTCGCGCGCACTATCTACAAGGACAGCTTCTTGTTTGAGTGAAGGATCCCATAAATCATCCCAACTCTCAAAAGTTTGACCATTTAACAAAGTTGGATTATAAGCGATTCCTAGTGTTCCCCAAAAATAGGGGATGGAATACGTATTGTCAGGGTCAAAGGGAAGATCCATAAAGTAGGGATCGATATTTTTGATGTTAGGAATCTTGTCGTAATCAAGCGGAACGAGCAAATCTTTTTCTTGCATCATCTCCACCATATACTCGGAAGGGACCGTAATGTCATAAGAAGTCCCGCCTTGCTCGATTTTCCCCATCATTCCCTCGTTAGAATCGAAGGTTTCATAGATGACATTGATACCTGTTTCTTTTTCAAACTGTTTGATGAGATCAGGGTCAATATATTCGCCCCAGTTGTAAACGGTCAGCGTATTTCCTCCGGCTTGTGCTCCGCTTTTAGCAAGTTGTGCATTAATGATCATCAAAATAGCTGCTGTTGCTGCAATTAGAAATGCTCCCCGAATTAACGATTTCATCGTTTCACCCCCGAAGCAGGTGTTTTAGTTCGATTCGTGATGAAATAATAGCCTAAAATCAGAGCAGCTGTAATCACAAAGATGAGACCAGATAATGCATTGATCGTTAACGTAACTCCCGTTCTTGCCATCGAGTAGATTTCAACAGAAAGTGTGGAGAAGCCATTTCCAGTCACGAAGAACGTCACCGCAAAGTCATCCAAGGAATACGTAAGAGCCAAGAAAAATCCTGCGAAAATCCCAGGTTTAATGAATGGCAAAATGACACGAGACATGATTTCCTTACGAGTTGCTCCAAGGTCGAGTGCAGCATCGATCAGTGTCGGACTCATCTCCTGCAATTTCGGCAGCACCATAATGACGACAATCGGAATACTGAACGCAATATGAGAAAGAAGGACAGAAGCAAATCCTAGTTTAACGCCGACTAGTGTAAATAAAATAAGGAAAGAAGCACCGATAATGACGTCAGGACTTACCATGAGAATACTATTCATGGAAAGCATTGCGTTTCGCATCGCTTTGTTCTTCATATAATGAATCGTGATTGCTCCCATCACACCGATTGCCGTAGAAATTAGCGCAGAGAGTAAGGCGACGACAACTGTATTGAGCACGATGATAATAAGACGCTTATCTTCAAACACTGCAGCGTAATGCTCCCATGTGAAGGACTCGAAATGGGACATCGTGCCACCAGAGTTGAACGAATAGAAAATTAAGTAAAAAATCGGTGCATATAAAACAAGAAAGACAGCTGTCAAAAAGATTTTTGGGAGTTTACCGTTTCTTTCCACTTCCAGCCATCCCCCTTTCGTTCGCAGTCGTTAGAAGCAAAATGACTACCATGAATAGAATTAAGAACACGGCAATCGTTGAGCCCATTCCCCAATTTTGAGTAACGAGGAATTGCTGCTCAATGGCTGTACCGAGCGTAATGACTTTGTTTCCTGCAATGAGTCGAGTGATCATGAACAATGAAAGTGCTGGGATGAATACGACTTGAACGCCTGACTTTACACCGTTTAGTGTAAGTGGCCAGATGACACGTCTGAAAGTCGTCCAAGCATTCGCACCTAGATCCCTAGAGGCGTCAATCAGTGCAGGATTTAATTTATCCAACGCATTGAAAATCGGTAAAATCATGAATGGAATGAAGATATAAACAGATACAAACACGAAACTGAAGTCTGTGAACAAAATCTGCTGTTTGCCGATACCTACTGCTTCAAGTAAAGCATTAACCGGTCCATATAAGCCCATTAATCCGATGAACGCATAGGTCTTCAGCAAGAGATTAATCCATGAAGGGATAATAATCAGCAGCAGCCACAACTGCTTATGCTTCAGTTTAGTTAAAAAATAAGCTGTAGGGTATGAGATTAACAATGAGAAAAACGTAATGAGAAAGGCATACCAAAATGAGCTCACTGTCAGTTTTAAATAGACAGACGTGAAAAAGTTTTTATAATTTTCAAACGTGAAATTACCGCTTAAATCGAAAAATGAATAGTACACGATTAGTCCGATTGGGGCAATGACGAAAAGAAGTATCCAAAGAGAGTAAGGTACCATGGACAAACGTAAGCTAGCGCGATTAGTCTTCATCCGCCACACCATACGCTTCAAGTCGCGCATCATAATCTTCTTCAGATTCGTTAAGACGCATGACATGAATGTTTTCCGGGATAAAGTCTAGACCAATTTGCATACCAACTTCCGCTTTTTTAGTTGAATGGACGAGCCATTCGTTGCCATCTTGGTCGTAAGTTGAAATTTCATAGTGAACGCCTCGGAAAAGGGAGGTGTCTACAGTAACCGTAAGTTTCCCAGCATCTACAGGCGTGATTTCAATATCTTCCGGTCGAAGGACGATGTCCACTTTCTCATTAGGTTGGAGTCCAGCATCGGCACATTCAAATCGTTTCCCGTTGAATTCAACTAGGTAGTCTTCAATCATGACACCAGAGACGATATTCGATTCACCGATGAAGTCAGCGACAAACCGGTTGATAGGCTCATCGTAAATATCGATGGGTGTCCCAGACTGCTGGATTTGTCCGGAGTTCATGACGAAAATTTCGTCTGACATTGCGAGTGCTTCTTCCTGATCGTGAGTAACAAAGATGAAAGTCTTTCCTAGACGTTGCTGTAGCTCACGCAGTTCATACTGCATCGCTGAACGCAATTTCAAGTCCAATGCAGAAAGGGGTTCATCTAACAAGATGACTTCCGGATCATTGATGATTGCGCGTGCAATTGCGACCCGTTGACGTTGTCCACCAGACATTTCTGTAATTTCCCGGTTTTCATAACCAGAAAGGTTGACGAACTTAAGTGCTTCTTTCACACGTCGATCCACTTCGGCTTTTTTCACTTTTTTGATGCGTAATCCGAAGGCAACGTTTTCATAGACATTCAAATGAGGGAACAGGGCATAGTCCTGGAAAACTGTGTTCACTTGTCGCTCGTTCGCGGGTGTTTGATTGACAGATTTCCCATTAAAGTAAATGGTCCCTTCAGAAGGCTCTGAAAACCCTGCAATGAGTCGAAGGATCGTTGTTTTCCCGCAGCCGGAAGGACCGAGAAGTGTGTAGAACTTTCCGCGTTCCATTTCAAATGAAACACCATCTAATACAGTTGTGTCTTCGCCGAAGCGTTTGCTGACATTCTCAAAGCGAATGATTGGTTGTGTGGACAATGAGGGTCCCCCTTTTTTATAAATAAGATTCTGTAGCGACAAGTAAGAGCTCACTGTTCCCATCGTGTGCATTTGATATACGGTGCTGGTCTTCTGCAGAATAGTACACTGCGTCCCCCTCACTTGCTGTATAAATGCGAGTCCCTATCTCTATTTCAACGTTCCCCAGAAGAACATAGATAAACGTTTCGGAAAGAGAAGGGGCAAATTGTTTAAGCTCACCTTTACGCGAGAACGTAATATGTACGGGTTCCATTTCATTTTCATTGGATCTAGGAATAAGCCAGCGTATTTTGTAATGCAACTCATCGTTGATATATGTGGTTTGGTGTTCTGGTGAGTAAACGACGGGATCACTCTTCTTGGTTTCGTCAAAAAAGTCTTTTGGAGTTGTACCGAGAACTTCGAGCAAGGAGAAAAGCGTTTCAATAGAAGGAGAATTCAAATCCCGTTCTAATTGAGAAATGTAGCCTTTCGTCAAATCAGTGCGTTCACCGAGCTCTTCTTGAGTGAGTCCGCTTTGTAATCGCAACCGTTTGATTTTGCTGCCGATCTGCATGTGTCTTCCTACTCTCATCAAAGTTTAGTATAGCTGAACTTCAAGTTTACTTTTAGCATCTTTCATTATACAAAAACAACACAGGAAATCAAGGGTGGATTTACACAAACCTAGCAATCATTCCTTAAACAAAACATAATGTTCTTCATGGCGTAGTACACAGCGGGTGATAACGGGCTTTCGTTGTATTATTGCCTGAGGCATAGTAGAATAATACCAAAGAAATGGGGGACTCCGATTGGGCGAGAAAATGCTGTTTTATTTTGACCCGGAAGACCGGCACTGGAATAATTTGATGAAGACTGCACTGAATAACGACATACAAACGGTAACGGATGGTAGTTCCCGTGTGTTTTTATACAATAACGAAACGATTATTGAATGGGCGGACATGGCGGATCACTGTGTGCGTTGTATGGGCTCACTCGTGTACAATGAAGAGTTCGATTCCGTCTACTGTGCCTCTTGTGACGAATGGCGAGAAGTATCATGTGAAGATCCGTCCTGCGACTATTGCGGAGACAGACCCTCAAAGCCTTCGATGTGTTCGGATAGTGAAGAGTCATAATTAATCTTCTTCTCAATTACATGACTTTTTTCGATAATGATTCTTATCTGTGAGTCATTCTAATTGATATTCTGACAAGCATTTGATAAGCTATAGAAGAATTGAGCGGATGAGAATTCCGCCCACAAGATAATTGGAGGGATTTTGAATGGTAGAACGTATGGTTGGTACACAAGCGCCAAGATTCGAAATGGAAGCTGTAATGATGGACAAGTCATTTGGTAAAGTTAGCCTTGAAGAAAACATGAAAAATGATAAGTGGACAGTATTGTTCTTCTATCCAATGGACTTTACATTTGTCTGCCCGACAGAGATTACTGCAATGTCTGATCGTTACGACGAGTTCGAAGACCTTGACGCAGAAATAATCGGTGTTTCTACAGATACGATTCATACACATAAAGCTTGGATCAACACAGACCGTAAAGACAATGGTCTTGGGGATTTGAAATATCCACTTGCTGCTGACACAAACCACGAAGTAGCTCGTAACTATGGTGTTTTGATTGAAGAAGAAGGAATTGCTTTGCGTGG
This sequence comes from Sporosarcina sp. BI001-red, assembly GCF_003384035.1. GTDB lineage: Bacteria > Bacillota > Bacilli > Bacillales_A > Planococcaceae > Sporosarcina. Next base: position 68,524 of record NZ_QQAK01000009.1, read on the forward strand.
ACTTTTCATCGTCAATCCAGAAGGTGAAATGCAATACCAAACAGTATTCCACAACAACATTGGTCGCGATGTAGACGAAACACTTCGTGTACTTCAAGCACTTCAAACTGGTGGTCTTTGCCCAGCGAACTGGCGTCCCGGTCAAGAAACTCTATAATCTCATACAATAAAAATTGATTGAAGTTCCCCGCTAAGATTTTGCAGCGGGGATTTTTATCCAAGAGGAGGAACTAACACATGAAATTACGTGATCAAATGCCAGAACTCGTTGGCGCAACAGCATGGTTGAACGGTGAAGTTACTAAAACTGAACTCGTTGGTGAAAAACCAACACTCATTCACTTTTGGTCAGTGAGCTGTCATATGTGTAAAGAAGCGATGCCAGACGTGAATGCATTCCGGGATAAGTACAAAAACGAATTGAATGTCGTTGCTGTTCACATGCCACGTTCTGAAGATGATGTAGATTTGGAGAACATTAAAGCAGTTGCAGCTGAACACGACATTACACAACCGATTTATGTAGACAGCGAGCTTAAATTGAATGATGCGTTCGAGAATCAGTACGTTCCAGCGTATTACGTATTCGACAAAGATGGTCAGCTTCGTCATTTCCAAGCTGGCGGAAGTGGCATGAAAATGCTTGAAAAGCGTGTAAACCGTGTACTCGATGAAATGAAAAAGTAAGTTTTAAAACCCGACATCCGTTCAACGGACCGTCGGGTTTTCTCGATATTTGAGAGAGTAGCGCTGCTATGGTAAACTTAACGCATTCTTACGTGAATCGGAGAGATGAGAAATGAAAAAGGAATTTGTCGTCATCGGCTTAGGCCGCTTTGGTGGGAGTATCGTGAACGAACTAATTGAATTAGATGCTTCGGTTATGGCGATTGACAAATCTCAAGAGCGAGTGGATGAATATGCTCAAATTGCGACACAAGCAGTTGCAGCGGATACAACCGATGAATCGTCTTTACGATCGCTTGGAATTCGTAATTTTGAGCATGTTGTCGTAGCAATTGGAGAGAATATTCAAGCCAGTATTTTAACAACGCTGATTTTAAAAGAACTTGGCGTGCAAATGATTACTGTGAAAGCTCAAAATGATTATCATGAAAAAGTATTGCGTAAAATCGGTGCAGACCATGTCATTCATCCGGAGCGTGACATGGGACGACGAATTGCGAATCGAATGGTCTCAAACGACATTCTCGATTACTTGGAACTATCCGATGAGTATTCAATTGTGGAAATCCGTGCAAATGAAAAACTGTCTGGTGCAACTCTGATAGACTTGGATATCCGTGCAAAATATGGTGTCAATATTGTCGCGATTAAACGGGAAGATCATATTTTAGTTTCACCTCAAGCGATAGAAGAGATTCGATTGAACGATGTTCTAATTGTTATTGGTTCAGATGTCGATATCCATCGATTCGAGAAAAAAGTATTGCACTAAAAAACAGCCTGACCCGGTTGGTTCCAATCGGGTCAGGCTGTTTTATTATACTTCTAAGATTACTGGTAGAATCATAGGTCTACGTTTTGTTTTGTCATATAGATAAGAGCTGAGAGAATCAATAATTTCACTTTTTAGGACTCCGATATCAGCTGGTCCAGTTGACAATTTTCGGTGCATTTGACGCGTCAGCATATATTGGGCTTCATTGATCATTGCACCGGATTCCCGCATATAGACGAATCCACGTGAAATTAAATCCGGACCTGAAACAACGCGGTTCCGTTTCTTATCAATCGTAGCAACGACAATAACAAGACCGTCTTCGGAAAGATTTTTACGATCACGAAGCACGACATTACCGATATCGCCAATCCCACTACCGTCAATATAGATGTCGCCTGAAGGAACGCGTCCAGCAGGGCGTGCAGTATCCTCAGTCAGTGCAAGGACATCCCCGTTTGACATAATAAAGACATTATCGGGTTCCACGTCACATGCAATGGCGAGTTCTTCATGCATTTTTAACATTCGATATTCACCGTGGATCGGCATGAAGAATTTTGGCTGAATAAGACGCAACATCAGCTTTTGCTCTTCTTGTGAACCGTGACCAGATGTATGGATATTGTTCAGAGCGCCGTGAATGACTTCAGCACCAGCACGGAACAAGGCATTGATAGTTTTGTTTACACTTAACGTATTGCCTGGGATAGGTGAAGACGAGAAGATTACTGTATCACCGGGTTGAATCTGAACTTGGCGGTGTGTGCCGTTAGCGATTCTAGATAATGCAGCCATCGGTTCACCTTGACTGCCTGTACATAAAATCATCACTTCGTTTGCAGGCAAGCGATTAATGCTTTGAGTATCTACGAAGAGATCTTTTGGCGCATCAATGTAGCCAAGTTCACGGCCGATTGTAATCGCATTATCCATGCTACGTCCAAAGATAGCAACTTTCCGTCCATGAATTTGTGCCGCTTCGATCACTTGTTGCAAACGGTGGATATTTGACGCAAACGTTGCGAAAATAACTCGTCCATCCACTTTTCTGAAGATTTCGTTCAGACTATCTCCAACTTTACGTTCTGACATCGTAAAGTTTGGAACTTCAGCGTTGGTACTATCAGAGAGGAGGCAAAGAACACCTTCGCTTCCGATTTTAGCCATTTTCGCGAGATTAGCAGGTTCTCCAACAGGGGTGAAGTCGAATTTAAAGTCACCTGTGTGCACGATGTTGCCTGAAGGAGTTTTTACAACGACACCATACGCATCAGGGATACTATGCGTCGTGCGGAAGAATGATACAGCTGTTTTTCGGAATTTGAAAACATCATCCTCACCAAACTCGATAAGCTTCGTTGAACGAACGAGACCATGTTCTTCAAGTTTGTTGCGTAACAATCCAAGCGCTAATTTACCACCGTAAACAGGCATATTCACCTGTTTCAATAAGTAGGGAATCCCACCGATGTGGTCTTCGTGACCATGCGTGATGAATAGTCCCTTGATTTTATCGGCATTACGCTTCAAATATGTGTAATCAGGAATGACGTAGTCGATTCCAAGTAAATCATCTTCTGGAAATTTGATACCTGCGTCAATTATGATGATTTCATCTTGAAATTGAACAGCATACGTATTCTTACCGATTTCACCTAGTCCGCCTAAGGCGAAAACGGCAGTTTCATTATTCTTAATAGATTTCATGCATTACACCTGCTCAAGCTCGAAGTGTTCAGAAGCCTGCTCGTATTCGAGATGCTCCCCTTCAAGTTGTTGGATGAGTTCGATGTTGTAATGGCGATTTTGTAACTTTTTACGCACTTCACGTTGAGTTTCTGCTTCTACATACATCGTTTGTGTATTTTCGCGGACAGGTACTTGTACCTTGGTTTCTTGGTAATAAACTTTAAAGATCATATTGTGCTCTCCTTTTTAAAAACGTTCGATTTTTGGACTGATACTTTTAATAGTACCACGTCATTCAGGGAAAATAAAGAAAAGCCCACCTTATAAAGGGTGGGCGTATAAACGTTATGCAATTGACTTTTTCCCGAGGATGCCATTCAGCCGTTTCAACAATTTACGTTTCAGGCGCCTATACATGGCGATATCACTCCTTGTTAAAGAAGTATAACGTATTCTGAACTTTCTGTCAAGTTAAAATTACTCTCTTTCAAAAGGAGAAGCATCTGGAATTTCTTTATATGGATCTTTCGGATCGATGTGATCGTAAAACATAATTCCATTTAAGTGATCAAGTTCATGCTGAAATGCAATGGCAGGTAAACCTTTTAATCGTTTTTTGAATTCGTTTCCTTCTGCATCGAATGCTTTTATCGTAATTCGTGCATATCTTGGTACGAACCCTTCTACTTCGCGATCGACAGATAGGCAGCCCTCGCCAGTTGCTAAATACAATTTCTCAACTGAATGACTAACAATTCTTGGGTTGATCGCAATGAGACTAAGATCTTTATCCTCCTCTTGTTCAATGTGCAAAGCGAACATTCGCTTAGGTTCATTCACCTGAGGCGCAGCTAAGCCAATCCCAGCACGCAAGTCGTATTTTTCAGCAATGGCATCATCTTGGCTGTTTATGACATATTCTAGTAAGTCAGATGCGAGCTGTTTGTCTTCAGTAGTTAGAGGGAACGTAACCTCTTCAGAGCGTTTTCGAAGAGTTGGATGGCCTTCGCGTATAATATCATTCATTAAAATCATGATTGGTATCTCCTTTTCGTTTTAGTGCCTATTCTTAGTATAATGGAAGTATGAAACGGGTGAAAGGATTTAATGCTAACCTAGAAAATTGATAGGAGGGATACAGTGCGGAAGTTAGTTTTGATAATCCCGATGTGTTTACTTCTTTTGGTCGGTGGATGCACAGAAGAAAAAGATGAGATGCAAAGGGAGTTAGGCAGTGTGCTAACTGATATCCATGAGTACGAGAACAAAGTTGGGGAATATGAAAACCAACTGGCGAGTCTAGAGAAAAAAGAACAGATCTTGTTTGATAAAACAGTGGATTTCAGTATTGAAGAACGCGAACTCATTGAAAGCGGAGTTTCCCGGCTTGAAAATTACCTTGAAGAGAGACGACAATTAATAGATGAAGAACAAGAAGTTATCGCTGGAGGAGAGGAAACGGCCAAACGACTTACTTCGCTTCCAGATGTAACTAGTGAGGAAGGAACACAGTCAGTATTAACGTTAAAAACTGCCTTGACCAAGAGATATGAACTTCACAATGAAGTCATTGGTTTATACAAAGATTTAATGGACAGCCAAGGTGTTGTATATGAACTTCTGATTGAGGAAAATGTTAAACGGGTAGAATTAGAAGAGGCGACGGCTACGGTCAACGAACAACGAGCTAAACTGGAAGATGCAATCCAAGTGTTTAACCAATCTACATTGGAAGTGAATAGTGCTTTGAAAGAAACTCAACAAGTAGAATCAGAGTGAAAACCTCTATTAGACTCTATTATAATACAGATTACTGGTTGTACTAATACAGCGGAAGCATGTACGTCCAACTTTATTGGGTACGCATACAAACTATATGCTTCATGGATTGACCGTTCCTTTACCTTTGCGTATACTGAGTGTGAAAGAATTATTGTATCAATAGAATGTCGTGGTTTACCTAATACAGTTAAGAGAAGGAGAGTTGCCGAAATGGCTGCAGAAAAGAACAAGCAGTTCGATCCAACAGGCGTTTTGCATGAGATCGAAGAAAAGTTTGAAATGTTCCAGATTCTGAACGAGGACGGTAAAATTGTAAATAAGGAATCTGACCCTAAATTATCTGACGAAGAATTGACAGATCTGATGGAACGTATGGTGTATACACGTATACTCGACCAGCGTTCAATTGCGTTGAATCGCCAAGGTCGTCTTGGTTTTTATGCGCCTACAGCTGGACAAGAGGCATCACAACTTGCATCTCATTTCGCGTTAGAAAAAGATGATTTCATCCTACCGGGATATCGTGATGTTCCTCAACTAATTTTCCATGGTTTGCCACTACATATGGCGTTCCTTTGGTCACGTGGTCATTTCTTAGGAAGCGAAATTCCTGATGGTCTTAACATATTCCCACCACAAATTATCATTGGTGCACAATATGTACAAGCAGCGGGAGTTGCACTCGGTTTCCAAAAACGCGGAACTAAAAACGTAGTAATGACATACACAGGTGATGGCGGTACATCACAAGGAGATTTCTACGAAGGTCTTAACTTTGCAGGTGCATTCCGTTCACCAGCCATTTTTGTTGTTCAAAACAACCAATTTGCAATTTCAACTCCGCGTGAAGTACAAACAGCTGCAAAGACACTCGCACAAAAAGGGATTGCGGCAGGAATTCCAAGTGTTCTTGTAGATGGAATGGATCCGTTGGCAGTATATGTGGCTACAAAAGATGCACGTGAACGCGCTGTGAAAGGTGACGGGCCTACACTAATTGAAACAATGTGTTACCGCTATGGACCTCATACGATGGCTGGAGACGATCCAACACGTTACCGGACATCTGATATTGATAGCGAATGGGAAAAGCGTGACCCAATCGTTCGTTTCCGTACGTATTTAGAAGGAAAAAAACTATGGAACGAAGAGAAAGAGAACGAAGTGATTGAACGTGCAAAACAAGAAATTAAAGATGCAATCAAACAGGCCGATCAGGCACCCAAACAAAAAGTGACTGATTTCCTTAAAAATATGTATGCAGGCGATATGCCTTATAACGTACAAGAACAGTTTGACATCTACACGGAAAAGGAGTCGAAATAACCGATGGCACAATTGACTATGATCCAGGCAATTACCGATGCAATGCGCACGGAATTGAAAAATGATGAAAACGTGCTCGTGTTCGGTGAGGACGTTGGTAAAAACGGCGGCGTTTTCCGAGCAACTGAAGGTCTTCAAAAGGAATTCGGAGAAGAACGGGTATTTGATACTCCACTAGCTGAGTCAGGTATTGGTGGTCTTGCAATCGGTCTTGCATTGACAGGCTATCGTCCTGTTATGGAACTGCAGTTCTTCGGTTTCCTATTCGAAGTTATGGACTCGGTAAGCGGTCAAGCTGCACGTATGTCTTTCCGCAGTGCAGGTAAATTAAATGCTCCAATTACAATCCGTTCTCCATTTGGCGGGGGAGTGGCTACACCAGAAATGCACGCAGACAGTCTGGAAGGACTTGTTGCTGCGCAGCCTGGATTAAAAGTAGTTATCCCATCAACGCCATATGACGCAAAAGGTCTTCTGATCTCTGCAATCAAAGATGAGAACCCTGTCATCTTCTTAGAGCATATGAAACTGTATCGTTCGTTCCGTCAAGAAGTACCTGAAGAAGAATACACAATTCCTTTAGGTAAAGCAGATGTGAAGCGTGAAGGAACTGATTTGTCCATCATCACATACGGTGCAATGGTACAAGAAAGCTTAAAAGCAGCGGAAACACTTGAAAAAGATGGTCACTCTGTTGAAGTTATCGATTTACGTACAATTCAACCATTAGACGTTGAGACAATAATTGCATCTGTTGAGAAGACAAACCGCGCCATCGTTGTACAAGAAGCTCAGCGTCAAGCAGGAATTGCTGCAAATGTCGTTTCTGAAATTATGGAGCGCGCAGTCTTAAGCCTTGAGGCACCAGTACTACGTGTAACTGCTCCGGATACAATTTATCCGTTTGCACAAGGTGAAAACACGTGGCTTCCAAAAGCGGATGACATTGTTGCAACTGCGAAAAAAGTACTTGAATTTTAAAAGCCAGTCAAATGGACTGAGGAGAGGGTGGATCACGTGGCATATCACTTCCGTTTACCAGATATCGGAGAAGGAATTCATGAAGGTGAAATCGTAAAGTGGTTCGTATCTAAAGGCGATACTATTAACGAAGATGATACACTTCTTGAAGTACAAAACGACAAATCTGTCGTGGAAATCCCTTCACCTGTGTCAGGAACAATAGAAGAAATACTTGTAAGTGAAGGAACTGTAGCAATCGTGGGAGATAAATTGATTCGAATTGATTCTCCAGACCACGAAGATGAGGTAGAAGAGGAAACTCCTGTCGAAGAAAAACAGGAAGCAAAATCTGAAACTCAAGTTCAAGCAACTGCCGAAAAAGGACAGTCTATAGATAAAAAAGAAGCACCAAAAGATGCGGCAGGTACTGCAACAGAAGCAACTCCTGAACCTAAAGGAGAAGCGACGAGTAAGGACGTGGATCCGAACCGCCGAATCATCGCGATGCCTTCAGTGCGTAAGTTTGCTCGCGAAGAAGGCGTGGACATTCGCCAGGTTGCAGGTTCAGGTAAAAATGGTCGTGTCATGAAAGAAGACATTGAGTCATTTAAATCTGGCGGTAGCAAAACGACTCAAAACGAAGCTCAAGAAGAGAACGTTTCAGCTGGAGCTCAAGAAGGACAGCAAGCAGAGACAGCACAAACAGAGCAGCCTCAACCTATTGAAGTTCCTGAAGGCGACTTCCCTGAAACACGCGAAAAACTTTCTAACATACGTAAAGTGATTGCGAAGGCGATGGTGAACTCTAAGCGTACTGCTCCGCACGTCACACTTCTTGACGAGGTGGATGTGACGGAATTGGTTGCACACCGTAAGAAGTTCAAGGAAATCGCTGCAGAACAAGATATTAAGTTGACGTACTTGCCTTATGTAGTGAAGGCACTCGTTTCAACATTACGCAACTTCCCTGAATTGAATACATCACTTGACGATGCTACTGAAGAATTGATCCAGAAGCATTATTACAATATCGGGATTGCAGCGGATACGGATCGCGGACTTCTTGTACCAGTGATTAAACATGCAGATCGCAAATCGATGTTTGCAATTTCAAAAGAAATTTCTGATCTCGGTGGAAAAGCTCGAGATGGTAAACTAGCTGCTTCAGAAATGAAGGGCGCGTCTTGCTCGATTACTAACATCGGTTCTGCAGGCGGTCAGTGGTTTACACCAATTATTAATCATCCGGAAGTAGCGATTCTTGGTATTGGTCGCATTTCAGAAAAACCAGTAGTAAAAAATGGTGAAATCGTTGCGGCACCTATGTTAGCATTGTCATTAGTGTTTGATCATCGAGTAATCGATGGAGCGACGGGGCAACAAGCGTTGAATCACCTTAAACACTTGCTAGGAAATCCAGAACTTTTATTAATGGAGGCGTAAACATATGGTAGTAGGAGACTTTCCAATTGAAACAGATACGCTCGTAGTCGGTTCAGGTCCTGGAGGATATGTAGCAGCAATCCGTGCTGCACAACTCGGACAAAAAGTGACGATTGTAGAGAAGAATACGATCGGTGGTGTTTGTCTGAACGTTGGTTGTATCCCTTCGAAAGCGCTCATTTCTGTCGGACATCGTTTTGTAGGTGCCCAAGACGCTGGGGATATGGGAATTACTGCATCAGACGTAAAACTCGATTTCTCTAAAGCAATGGCATTCAAAGAAAGCGTTGTGAAGAAGCTTACTGGCGGTGTTGAAGGACTCCTTAAAGGGAACAAAGTCGATATCGTCAAAGGTGAAGCGTACTTTGTCGATGCCAACACAGCACGTGTGATGGACGACAAATCTGCACAAACGTATAAATTTAAAAATGTAATTTTAGCAACTGGAGCACGTCCTGTTGAGATTCCGAACTTCAAATTCTCTAAACGAGTGATCAATTCTACAGGTGCTCTTGAGTTAAAAGAGCTTCCTAAGAAATTGGTGGTAATCGGTGGAGGATATATCGGTACTGAGCTTGGTTCTGCTTATGCAAACTTAGGTTCTGAAGTTACGATTATCGAAGGTGGAGACGATATCCTCTCAGGCTTCGAAAAGCAAATGACACAACTTGTTAAAAAAGGATTGAAGAAAAAAGGCGTTGAGGTTGTTGTGAAAGCAACAGCTAAAGGTGCCGAAGCAACAGATTCTGGCGTGAAAGTAACGTATGAAGTGAAAGGCGAAGAAAAAACCGTTGAAGCTGATTACGTGCTTGTAACTGTAGGACGCCGTCCAAATACAGATGAGATGGGACTTGAAGAACTCGGCTTGAAGTTTGAAGAGCGTGGACTTCTAAGTGTAGATAAGCAATGTCGTACAAGCATCTCAAATATTTACGCAATCGGGGATATCGTTCCTGGTTTACAGCTTGCACATAAAGCATCTTACGAAGGTAAGATTGCTGCTGAAGCGATTGCTGGTGAAAAATCAGAAGTCGATTACTTGGCGATTCCTGCAGTATGCTTCACAGATCCAGAACTTGCAACTGTCGGTCTAAACGAGAGTCTTGCAAAAGAGGAAGGCTATGAAGTAGCAGTAGGCAAATTCCCATTCGGTGCGAATGGCCGTGCGCTTGCATTAAATGCTCCTGATGGCTTCGTGAAGCTTATTGCGCGCAAAGAAGACGGATTATTACTTGGGGCTCAAATTGCTGGTGAGAACGCTTCTGATATGATCGCTGAAATGGCAGTCGCTATTGAAAGTGGCATGACATTAGAAGATGTCTCTATGACAATTCACGCGCACCCTACATTGGGAGAAATTTCAATGGAAGCAGCAGAAGTAGCTCTTGGTAAACCGATTCATATTCTTTCTAAATAAGAAATGGGAAATCCTATCTGACGTTCGTCGGATAGGTTTTTCCTTTTTCGTATAAACTAATTAGGACGGGAGGGAAAGTAGATGGAGTATAGTTACCCACTACGTGCAGATTGGTCAACAGAAGAAATTATGACCGTAACTGGTTTTTTTACTTGTATTGAAAAGGCGTTTGAGCAAGGAATCGGCCGCGATGAACTGCTGAATGCGTATAATGCGTTCAAGAAGGTTGTCCCTTCAATGGCTGAAGAGAAAACGTTGTTTAAAGAATTTAAAGACGCCAGTAGTTATGAATGCTATAAAGTAGTGAAGCGTGCGAAAGAAGGAGTAAGTGGAGACGTTATTAAGGGGTAAGCAGAAGCGTGAAATATAGTAGTACTTGTTTCTTCTTTCGGCAATCAAAAAAAGATTCCAGTGAATCGCTCAATAGTCGAGCTACTGGAATCTTTTTTTGTTGACCTTTATTATCCAATCACCCGATCATATACAGGTAAAAGTTTTTCGAACGTTTCTTCCGTGTACGATAAAAACTCTTTTTCAGACATTGCTACGGCTTGTTTACGGTCAAGATGACGGCCAACGAGGAATTCGGCTTTCTTTACGTCTCGAAGACGCTCGAGTAGATCGACTAAACCAACATTACCCGTTTCTCGAATCGCATTCACATCTGGCTTCATGTGATCTCCCGAAACAATATAATCTTCAGGAAGTGATGTCAAAATGGTCAAATCTTTTTGCAAACGCTCTGAGATTCCTTTTTTATCGGGATTTTCGTAAATAATAGCAAGAATGATGAATAAATGTGTACCCCAAAGACCAATCTGAAAGTGAGGAAGCGCTTTATACCCTCTTTTCGCAGGAGCGAATGCAACCCAGCTGTCTGACGGTGGATTCACAGATCGTCTTGCGTGCTTTGCAACGTGAGGATAGAATTCACCTTTTCCATGTGCAGATAACAACGGAGCGAATAGATCACCTAACTTCGTGAACTTAGGCTGGATACGTTCTTGTAATGCGGTCATCCGTGCATCCAATCCATCTACTTCGAAAACAGAAAAATCGTTCTCTGTCCAAAATGTTTTTGTCAATTTTCTGACCCCTCTCTTTTTTCTACGTTTATTGGGAAGAACTTTAGGGAATAATTGAAGACAAGAGGACAAAACATCTAGCTGTCCAACTGATTCCCGCATATCTTATGGTAACAGGAAATTGCACATACTTTCAAAAAAGGGGTGTTTTCGATGAAACAAATCGTTCATGTTATTCGTAAAGCAGATGTTGAAAAAGAATTCCTAAAAGTATTGAATCTAGAGTTGGATTATGAATTAGCGACTCTTCATGACGCATTGAATGAAGAAGACTCTAAGCAGATTGCAAAAAGCAAAAAGAGGTTGACTGAAATTCATAATGAGTTGGAGAAGTTGAATGGCTTTTAACGTAGTCACAATACGAAATTATTAGCAAGGCTGTTGGTCATTGTTCTCTTCAGGGAGACCATGCACTGGAGCCTTTTTTGTTTGGCTCCGTATAGCTATGCTATACTTAGTGGAGATGAACTGGAGGGATTTGAGATGAACTGGGGCGTACTTGACCGTTATGCAAAATCATTGATTAAAGAAGCGGGTCAACACATAAAACATTCTTTTTCTACCGAAATTGTAGTTAGCTCGAAGTCATCAGCTAACGATCTTGTCACGAATATTGACCGTGAAATTGAACAATTTTTCATTAAACGCATTCATAGAGACTTTCCCAATCATCGAATTATGGGGGAGGAAGGTTTTGGGGATGACATTCAGTCGCTGGATGGGGTCATTTGGTTTTTAGACCCAATAGACGGAACAATGAATTTTGTCCATCAAAAACGAAATTTCGCTATTTCTTTAGGGATTTATATTGATGGAATCGGGATGCTTGGTTATGTTTACGATGTCATGGCGGATGATTTATACTCGGCTATGAAGGATGAAGGTGCCTATCTAAATGATATTCGACTTCCGAAATTAATGGACACGACAATCGAAGAAGCAATTGTCGGTGTGAATGCAAGCTGGGTCGCGCCGAATCGATATGTAGATCATGATCCCATAATAGACCTGGTCAACAAATGCAGAGGGACACGCTCCTATGGATCTGCAGCGCTCGAACTGATACATGTAGCAACAGGAAGAGTGGATGTGTACATGTCGATGAGATTGTCACCGTGGGATGTGGCGGGTGGGATGATCATTGCAAACGAAGTAGGGGCGATTTCCTCTACAATGAGCGGACAGCAACCAGGAATGCTTCAGTCAGAGACTTTCATGGTCGCAAATGCGAGTGTCCACACGCAACTTCTTGAAGAATTCATTGTATTAAAAAAGTGAAGTATCATTAGATTACCTAACGATCTTCACTCATCTATTAAAGAAGTCCTTGTTCGCGCAACTTCTTTTTTGTTTTAAATCCATTCCCCATGATCAAAACCAGAGAAACGATAGCTGCAATCGCCAACAAAAAACTTTTTACGCCAACCGCAATTCCGATCATAAACATTGATAGAACGGCTCCTAGAGCGTATAAAACGAACACCCATTTGACATTTTTCAAAAAAATACGCCTCCTGATAAAGTAAATCGTTTTTTCTCGAAGTATCTTGTGCTATAATAACACAGTTAATCAACCGAATAAAGACAGATGGAGTGAAATGATGACAAACACACGAAATGATCTTAGAAATATAGCTATTATCGCCCACGTAGACCATGGTAAAACAACACTAGTCGACCAGTTATTGAAGCAATCAGGTATTTTCCGTTCAAATGAGCAAGTTGAAGAGCGCGCAATGGACTCAAACGAAATTGAGCGCGAACGTGGAATTACGATTCTTGCGAAAAATACTGCGATCGAATATGAAAACACGAAAATCAATATCTTGGACACACCAGGACACGCTGACTTCGGTGGAGAAGTTGAACGTATTCTTAAAATGGTTGACGGTGTAGTTCTAGTTGTTGATGCATTTGAAGGATGTATGCCACAAACACGTTTCGTATTGAAAAAAGCACTTGAAATCAACTTGAAGCCAATCGTTGTCGTAAATAAAATTGACCGCGAATTTGCTCGTCCTGAAGAAGTGGTTGATGAAGTTCTTGAATTATTCATCGAATTGGATGCAAATGACGAGCAACTTGAATTCCCAGTTGTATTCGCTTCAGGATTTAATGGTACCGCTAGTCTTTCACCAGACCCAGCAGACCAAGAAGATACATTGAAAGTATTGTACGAAGCAATTCTTGATAAAATCCCAGCACCAATCGACAATCGTGAAGAGCCACTTCAATTCCAAGTATCTCTTCTTGACTACAGTGACTATGTAGGTCGTATCGGAATTGGACGCGTATTCCGCGGAACTATGAAAGTTGGACAACAAGTTAGTGTTATGAAACGTGACGGTGCTGTTAAGAACTTCCGCGTTACAAAAATGTATGGTTTCTTAGGATTGAAACGTATTGAAATTGAAGAGGCATATGCAGGCGACTTGATCGCGATTTCTGGTATGGATGACATTGATGTAGGTGAAACGGTTTGTCCTACTGACCATCAAGAAGCGTTGCCATTGTTGCACGTAGATGAGCCTACATTGCAAATGAAGTTCCTTGTGAACAACAGTCCATTTGCTGGCCGTGAAGGTAAATGGGTCACTTCAAGAAAAATTGAAGAGCGTCTACAGCAGCAATTGCAAACAGACGTATCGTTACGTGTAGACCCAACAGAAACTCCTGATGCATGGACGGTTTCAGGTCGTGGTGAACTTCACTTATCGATTTTGATCGAAAACATGAGACGTGAAGGATTTGAACTTCAAGTTTCAAAGCCTGAAGTAATTGTTAAAACAATCGATGGTAAGCGATGCGAACCAGTTGAAAATGTTCAAATTGACGTTCCTGAAGAATATACAGGCGCAGTAATCGAATCTATGGGTGAGCGTAAAGGCGAAATGCTAGATATGTCTAACAATGGTAATGGACAAGTTCGTATGACATTCCTTGTACCGGCTCGTGGTTTGATTGGATATTCTACTGACTTCCTAACTTTGACGCGTGGTTATGGAATCATTAACCACTCATTCGATTCTTATAAGCCAATGACATCTGAAAAAGTCGGCGGACGTCGCAATGGTGTTCTTGTTTCTATGGAGAATGGTAAAGTAACTGCTTATAGTGTTATGCAGCTGGAAGACCGTGGAATCATGTTTGTTGAAGCGGGTACTGATATCTATGCAGGCATGGTTGTTGGAGAGAACACGCGTGAAAGTGATATCACAATCAACTTAACACGTATTAAGCACGCAACCAACGTACGTTCTGCAACAAAAGACCAAACAGTTACAACTAAGAAACCTAAGATTATGACGCTTGAAGAAGCTCTCCAATATGCAAGCGACGATGAGTACTGTGAAGTGACACCTGTTTCGATTCGTATTCGTAAGAAGATTCTTGATAAAAACGAACGCGAAAAGTCACAGAAAAAGAGCAAATAAGCAGTTATGAAAGGAATGTGTTGAATGAAGGTAGAGGATTCAGAGCTCGTAGCCACTAGGATGTCCGGCATCGCTAAATTTATATATGAAATGATGCCGAATTTCACTTATGCTGGCTACGTCTTGTTCGCCCTCGTGTTTTTACTGGCAGCATTAGTGTATAAACTAGGGTTTGCTAGAAAAATCAAGCCATTGCAAAATCTTGTGATTTATACGTTTTTGTTTATCGGCTGCCTCGTGCTAACGTTCTTGGCGTTTTTCCTTCCAATTGCGGAAGGGCTAATTGTAGCCGCGCTGATTCTGATTATTTACAGAGTCCGTAGACTAAATGAACATCAAAAAGATCCAGTCGCATAATGCGGCTGGATCTTTTTTAAAATTCGTTTTCAGCTGGATGGGAACTTCTACGGAAAGTGAACTTTCCTGTTTCTATGCGTAATCTCGTCAACTCTCCAATTCGTTCTCTGCAAGGTTCGCACATATATGTATGAATCGGTCGGTTACGCAATTTCTTTGCGAGAGGATCTTCGTCGCTCAGTTTACCGATTTCATCGCACATTACACATTTAACACGCATCGTTGCACCTCTCTTTAGCTAATCCGGATTGCCGAAACATTACGGATAGGATTATTTCGATTTGAGCCGTTCTTTAGCAAGACGTGAATCGGACCGTCTTCTCTTAGTGGCTTGCCTTTCAAGCTGAACTGGAACAGCAAATTTGGTGCATCTGTAATTGGAAAGTCGTGCTCTCCATCCGCAGTTTCGAAAGTAATCGTTGTCGCATCGTCAGCTGGAATTGCATTTTTTAAGAATGGCTCAAAAATGATTCCGAATGTACCGGTCAACATTTTTTGTTTCTCATATTTCTTTTCGGACTTCAGTGTTGGTGGATAGGTCGAACCCTCCATAATTTCCCGTGACCAGTGTTTACCCATGCGCTCTTTATAGTCTTCCATCTCATCAAACTCTTCAATTTCTGTCGTAAAATAAGTTTCCAAGTCGAGTCGTCTGTCGTCAAAAATCCAGACAGTCGGATCTAACGTAATTGTATGCTTTACATTCCCTTTAATCGGTACAATGGTTTCCACAATAAATCCTCCTAGCTCATTCGTTTCTAGTTTACAGTATACCTCCTTTTACTCTTAATCGGAAGCTATCTGACTATATGTCGCAAGAACACTACGGGAAATACTTGCAATTTCGGCTTTCTACAGCTAAAATTACTCTATAGCAGCTTGCTGAAATAAGAGTAATGGGGGCGTCCTCATGGATATAGAAGTACAGGAAACCTATCAGGAAAAAGCCATAATGCAGCTGCAGGCGGATGCAGACAAAATCGCCCAGCTCATTAAAGTGCAGATGGATCATTTGACGATGCCGCAATGTCCTTTATATGAGGAAGTATTGGATACGCAAATGTATGGGCTGTCTCGTGAAATTGACTTTGCTGTAAAGCTGGGTCTTATTGAGAGAGAACGCGGAAAGAACATACTTTCTGTTTTAGAGAAAGAAATGAATATTTTGCATGAACTTAGCATAAAAAAATAAACAAAAGACTCAAACTAACCTAAAGTTTGAGTTTTTTATTTACAGATACGAGGGATTTTCTTGAAAAGTTATGCAAAGCGGCTATTTCGCCATTTTGATTTCCCATTATTTTTTACATATTTAGTCCTTTGTCTTTTTGGACTCGTGATGATTTACAGTTCCAGTATGGTATGGGCGGTGAATCGATATGGCTGGGAGCCTGATAAGTTTTTTAACCAGCAGCTTTTTAGTGTGATTATCGCACTACTGGCATTTTTCTTTACTGCATTTCTTCCATACAAACTATATCGAAAAAAGTATTTTATGGTAGTGACTGTTGCTGTCATGCTAGTGTTGCTGTTTCTCGTTCATTTCATAGGATTTGGTGGAGAAGTAGGTTCTCAAAGTTGGATTAAACTACCGATAGGAAGTTTGCAGCCTTCTGAACTCGCAAAGATTGTGATGATCATATATTTTGCAGGTGTGTTTGCAAACAAGTACAAGGCTGGAACCATCAATAGTATTAATACAGCGATTGTACCACCGGTCATTATATTAGGCTTCGCAGTTGCCTCCGTTATGATGGAAACTGATATCGGGGCGACCTTTATCATTATTGCAACATCTATATGCGTGATGGCCACAAGTGGTATCAACATCAAGACATTTTGGAAGTTGAGCTTGTTTGTAGCTGGCATCCTAGTACTTGTAGGGATCATTTTATTTTTCTCTTGGGATACTGTTATGACTGGAAGTCGTATGGGCCGTTTTACAGCCTATCGCGATCCTTTCCAATACATCCAAGGTTCTGGACTCCAAATTGTAAATGGTTATATTGCCATCGGTGCAGGAGGTCTATTTGGACTTGGACTAGGAAACTCAGTTCAAAAAATGGGTTATTTGCCAGAACCGCATACAGATTTCATTATGTCGATTATCGCTGAAGAACTTGGTATCTTTGGAACGATCCTTGTAATTGGAGGATTAGGATTTTTAGTAGTGCGTGCTTTTTGGATTGCGTTAGCTACTAAAGATCCCCATGCTAGAATGCTTGCTTCAGGTGTTGGTGCCCTCATTGGTATTCAAACGTTCATCAATCTCGGTGGAGTGACAGGGCTCATTCCATTGACGGGTGTCACGCTTCCCTTTATTAGTTATGGCGGAACTTCGATTATTCTGTTATCTTTAGCTTTAGGAGTATTGATGAATATTTCAATGATCACTAGATACGAGAAAAATAAATAGAAGAGGGCGTGCCTAAGGTGGAAATGAAATCCATTAAAAAGATTTTGGTTGCGAACCGTGGGGAAATTGCAATTCGTATTTTCAGAGCGTGTACTGAACTTCAAATTCCAACAGTAGGTATTTATTCTGCAGAAGACCGAGGATCATTTCATCGTTATAAAGCGGATGAATCCTATCTGATTGGTGAAGGAAAGAAACCAATCGATGCGTATCTAGACATCGATGGGATTATTGAAATCGCTAAACGTTCGGGTGCAAATGCCGTGCATCCAGGTTACGGTTTTTTAGCTGAGAACGAAGAGTTTGCTGCACGTCTTGAAAAAGAAGGAATCATTTTTATTGGACCGACTTCTCGCCATCTAGAGATGTTTGGAGATAAAGTGAAAGCTCGATCTCAAGCAATACTAGCAGGAATCCCTGTCATTCCAGGTACAGATGGACCCGTCCAATCCATTGAAGAAGTGGCGGCGTTTGGGACATCTCATGGCTATCCGATCATCATCAAAGCATCACTTGGCGGTGGCGGACGTGGGATGCGTATTGTGGAGCATGCAGATGAAGTCCAAGAAGCGTATAATCGCGCGAAATCTGAAGCCAAGTCGGCATTCGGATCTGATGAAGTGTACGTAGAAAAACTGATTAGAGAACCAAAACATATTGAAGTACAAATCTTAGGGGACACTCATGGGAATATTGTGCACCTGTATGAGCGTGATTGTTCGGTACAACGTCGCCATCAAAAATTGGTGGAAATAGCCCCATCCATTTCTTTGTCTGATGAATTAAGACAGAATATTTGTGATTCAGCGGTTAAACTCATGGCAAATGTAAATTACATAAATGCGGGGACAGTTGAATTTTTAGTCGCAAATGATGAGTTTTACTTTATTGAAGTCAATCCGCGTATTCAAGTAGAACACACAATTTCTGAAATGGTCACGGGTATCGATATCGTCCATACACAAATCTTTATTGCAGATGGAGAGAATCTTCATACTGGACAGGCAGCTGTTCCTTCGCAAGAGGACATACCGTTGTTTGGCTATGCCATCCAAGCGCGAGTAACGACTGAGGACCCGTTGAATGATTTCATGCCTGATACCGGAAAATTATCTGTTTACCGATCAGGTGGTGGATTTGGTGTCCGTCTTGATGCAGGCAATGGTTTCCAAGGAGCCGTAATTACACCGTACTATGATTCGCTGCTTGTAAAAGTTTCAACATGGGGAATGACCTTCCGGGAAGCTGCATCCAAAATGGATCGGAACTTACAAGAATTCCGAATCCGTGGAATCAAGACCAATATCCCGTTCCTAGCAAATGTTGTCCGTCATGAAAGTTTTTTAACTGGCAATTACACGACGAGTTTCATAGACGCAGCTCCAGAATTATTTGAATTCCCAGTCAGAAAAGACCGAGGAACTAAAGCCTTGAATTATTTAGGAACTATAACGGTTAATGGCTTCCCAGGTATTGGGCGACAGTCGAAACCTGTATTTGCGGTTCCGCGCAAGCCGGAAGTTGATTTGTCTATTCCACCGAAGCAAGGGACTAAACAAATTTTGGATGAGCGAGGACCAGAAGGGTTGGCAAAATGGGTTAAAGAACAAGAAGATGTTCTACTGACAGACACGACATTCCGCGATGCCCATCAATCATTACTTGCAACACGTGTCCGGACGTCGGATATGACGAACATAGCTTCGGAATCAGCACGTCTTATGCCGGACCTGTTCTCGTTTGAGATGTGGGGCGGTGCAACGTTTGACGTTTCTTACCGATTCCTAAAAGAAGATCCATGGGAGCGTCTTGCGTTACTTCGAGAGCAGATTCCAAATGTGTTGTTCCAAATGTTATTTAGAGGGGCAAATGCAGTCGGATACAAAAACTATCCGGATAATGTGATTCGGGAGTTTGTTAAAGAGTCCGCAACTGCCGGTATAGACGTATTCCGTATTTTCGATAGCTTGAACTGGATCAAAGGGATGGAAGTGGCTATTGATGCTGTACGCCAAGAAGGTAAAGTAGCGGAAGCCGCTCTTTGTTACACAGGGGACGTATTGGATCCAATGCGCACTAAGTATACGATTGCGTACTATAAGGAAATGGCGAAGGAGCTTGAAAACGCTGGAGCTCATATCTTGTCCTTGAAAGATATGGCAGGCTTACTTAAGCCGGAAGCGGCATATCAACTAATTTCAGAATTGAAGGAAACAGTTGATATTCCAATTCACTTACATTCTCACGATACGAGTGGTAACGGAATCGCTATGTATACGCGTGCTATAGAAGCAGGTGTTGATATTGTCGATACTGCACTTGGTGCGATGTCTGGACTGACATCACAGCCTTCCGCTAACTCGCTTTACTATGCGTTGCAATATGGAGGTCGTGGCGTACGTACAGATGTTAAAGCACTAGAAGAGTTATCATTTTACTGGGAGGATGTGCGTGAGTATTATGCTCACTTTGAAAGTGGTATGATCAGCCCGCATTCAGAAGTGTACGTCCACGAAATGCCGGGTGGCCAATACTCCAATTTGCAACAACAAGCCAAGGGGGTAGGGCTTGGTAATCGATGGAAAGAAGTTAAAGAAATGTTCTCTCGCGTCAATATGTTGTTTGGGGATATTGTGAAAGTAACACCTTCTTCCAAGGTTGTTGGAGATATGGCATTGTTCATGGTCCAAAACGAATTGGATGAAGACGCAGTCCTTGCAAGAGGGAACTCCATTGACTTCCCAGAGTCTGTCATTGAATTTTTTGAAGGGTACATCGGTCAACCTTATGGTGGATTCCCTGAAGAGTTACAGAAAGTCGTGTTAAAAGGCCGTAAGCCACTAACTGTGCGGCCAGGGGAATTATTAGAACCGGTAAACTTCGAACAAGTCATTGAAAAGCTAAATGGTGATTTGGAAAAGCCAGCTACCATACACGATGCATTGGCATACTCGTTGTATCCGAAAGTATTTGAGGAATATACGGCGATGTATAAAGACTTTGGTAATCTATCTGTCATCCAGACGCCTGAATTCCTATATGGTATGAGATTAGGTGAAGAAATTGAGGTCGAAATTGAGGTAGGGAAGACGCTTATTATTAAGCTTGTTTCTATAGGTGAACCTCAGGCCGATGGAACACGTGTTGTGTACTTTGAATTGAATGGTCAACCACGTGAAGTGATCATTCAAGATGTAAGTGTAGAAACAGATTCTGTGAAGAAGCAAAAAGCAGATCCTACCAATGATGCACATATCGCTGCAACGATGCCTGGGACTGTTCTACAGCTTGCAGTTGAAAAAGGGGACCGCGTCCGCCGCGGTCAACACTTGTTGATCACCGAAGCGATGAAGATGGAGACAACGATTCAAACACCATACGACGGTGTTGTGAAGGAAATTCATGTAACCCCTGGAGAAGCAATCTCCACTGGCGATTTGTTGATTGAACTTGAACATTAATTGGGGAAGTATGTATAAACCGTGAGAAATGATCATAACCCTTGTGAAACGCTCATAAACTGGAAAAAGTGATCATAACCTCTGTGAAACGCTCATAAACTGTGGAAAGTGATCATAACCCTTGTGAAACGCTCATAAACTGGGAAAAGTGATCATAACCTCTGTGAAACGCTCATAAACTGTGGAAAGTGATCATAACCCTTGTGGAACGCTCATAAACTGTGGAAAGTGATCATAACCTCTGTGAAACGCTCATAAACTGTGGAAAATGATCATAACCCTTGTGAAATGCTCATAAACTGGAAAAAGTGATCATAACCTCTGTGAAACGCTCATAAACTGTGGAAAGTGATCATAACCCTTGTGAAATGCTCATAAACTGTGAAAAGTGATCATAACCCTTGTGAAATACTCATAAACTAGGCAAAGTGATCATAAACTCCATAAAATGCTCAATACACATAAAAAGAACAGCCACTCGGAATCCGAGCGGCTGTTCTTTTTCATTATTTTTGAATACGTACTCTGGATAGTAACAAAATCATGTACGTAAGTAATCCGAATAGCAATGTTACGAATAATGAATGTAACAATGTAATTGTAAGATTTAACCGAGTGAAGACAGAAAGCATGCCAGTTGTTGCTTGAGCAAGAACCAACAACATTGCTATGGACCAGCTCCATACCAATACTTTTTGGTCACGATAGTTACGTAACACATGGATAGCAATATAAACTAGCCATATGACGATCAATGCAGCAGCAGTTCGGTGTCCCATTTGAACCCATTCGTTTAGATTAGAGGGGAGCTCGAATTGATCATTTCTGCACAATGGCCAATCTGCGCAAGCGAGACTGGATTCTGTATGACGAACCAAAGCACCTGTATAAATAACGATGTAGGAGTAAACGGTCACGCCAATCGTATGGAACTTCAGTTTGGAGCCAACTTGGATTTTATCGGCATCGAACTTTTTATCCACTTCAAATACGAGTAGGGTTAGAAGCAAGACAGCTGCAAAAGAAATTAATGAAATCCCGAAATGCAGAGCGAGGATAAAATCACCTTGTCCCCATTTGACTTGTGCTGCACCAACAAGTGCTTGCAAAACAAGGAAAAATACGGAAATAACCGAGAGAAACTTAGTTTCACGAACATGTCCAATCGCTTTCCATGACCATACAGATAAAATTACTATTAGAATTCCGACAGCACCAGTAACGAGACGATGAGAAAACTCAATCAGTACTTCGGGAGTAATCTCGTCAGGAATTAGTTGTCCATTACAGCCTGGCCAATGTCGTCCACAGCCCATACCACTGTCTGTTTTCGTAACGAGCGCACCGCCAAGCATGATGAGCAGCATCCCGATTGTCGCAGCTACCGCAAACCATTTTAAGTAGTTAAATCGTTTCAAACAAAGACACCTTCTTCTATAAAATGTCGACCGATTAAAAGGTCTCTTATTTTAATGATAGAGAATCGCACCTTAAAACACAATGCCGGAAACGAAGAACACACGTTTAGGTTCCGATTTTCACAAAAAGTTCATAAAAAAGACCATATAACTTCACAAATGGATAGGTGGAATGATTTACTATAGATAGTGCACTGTATAAATCCTCGACATATTGTGCAATTCTATACAAATTGCGATTTTGTATAGAAATTGTGAAGGATTTTCGATATAGTTAAGTACAGCGGTCATTTTTAAAAGGCTTTGAAAGGGGGAGTCAAATGTCGAACAGTCGTACGACTGCTGCAGAGACGGTACCGAAAACTGTAATTGCACCAACATTTATGAAGGACTTTTTAGCACTTATTAAAATTGGTATTGTGAATTCTAACCTGATTACTGCATTCACGGGTCTCTTCTTGGCGTTCCAGTTTGCAAATATAAACTTTGTACATGAACTGGATCTCATGATTGCTACGCTTTTCGGAACTGCCCTGATCATAGCTGGTTCAGCAGCGCTTAATAACTTGATCGATCGTGATATCGATCCCATTATGACACGTACTAGAACTAGGCCAACAGTAACAGGGCGTTTTAAGGCACCGGCTGTGCTCGCAATGGCGTTGGGTTTTATAGCTATTGGGGAAGTTTTGCTGTTTTCAGCGAATGCTACTACTGGCCTTCTCGGTCTTGCAGGAGTATTCAGTTACGTCGTCCTTTACTCCATGTGGTCGAAACGACGTCACGTATCCAATACAATTGTTGGAAGCTTGTCTGGTGCGATTCCGCCACTAATCGGTTACGCAGCAGTGGAGCCGTCTCTCGGATTAGGAGCGTGGGCACTGTTTCTGATTATGTTTGTCTGGCAACCGCCCCATTTTTACGCGCTTGCTATGAAAAAGACAGATGAATATGGAGCGGCTGGAATTCCGATGTTACCGGTCGTAAAAGGATTTGCCCGCACTAAGAAATCGATGCTTGCATGGGTTGTGCTACTATTTCCTTTACCATTCATGTTAAGCGAACTAGGAACTGCGTTTTTAGTTCTAGCCACATTGTTGAATATAGGGTGGTTATTACTTGCACTAAAAGGATTCAACGTGAAAGATGATTTGAAGTGGGCAATGTCCATGTTCATCTACTCGCTGAATTATATGACAATTCTTTTTGTCTCGATGATTATCTTTTCGATTTTCATCTAAATGTATGGAATTCTTTCTTTGACAGGAATTCATTATAGAGAGGTCTACACTCCTCGATGGAAGAAAACACTATTAGAAAGAGAGGGATTATGAAGCGATGATGAAAGGACTCAAAAAATGGCGTCTCTTTTCCTTGTTAGCAGTTCTTACTGTATTTCTAGCAGGATGTGGCCAACAGGAATTATCCACGCTTCTACCAGCTGGTCAGGTAGGTAAAGATCAGTTTAAGCTACTGATTCTTTCTTCAGTTATCATGCTGTTCGTCATTCTTGTTGTAGTTGCAATTTATGTAATAGCACTGATTCGTTTCAGACGTTCGAAACTAGGCGAGGATTTCATGCCTGAACAAGTTGAAGGAAGTCAGAAATTGGAGCTTGTTTGGACAATCATTCCAATTATCCTCATTATCATTCTTGCTGTTCCTACTGTGTATTACACGTACAAACTTGGGGACGTAAAGGCAATGGAGGAAGTTAACGACGATGGGGAAGCGAAACACCTTGTTGTAGACGTTACCGCTAATCTTTACTGGTGGGAATTCGAATACCCGGATCTTGGGATTGTTACAGCTCAAGAGCTTGTGGTGCCAACAAAAGAAAAAGTATTCTTCAATCTGAAAGCGGCAGATGTTAAGCACTCCTTCTGGATTCCTGCAATCGGTGGTAAACTGGATACAAACGTAGAGAACTTAAACAAATTCTATTTAACATTTGATCAAGAATCAAAAGGTCTTAAAGATGGCGTATTCTATGGTAAATGTGCTGAGCTATGCGGACCGTCTCACTCACTCATGGATTTTAAAGTAAAAACATTGCCACGTGATGAGTTCAACGCATGGGCGAAAAACATGAAAGCTACTGAAAACGCTAAGGTAGTTGCAAATGCAAATGCTAATGGCGAAAAAGTATTCCAGGCTAGTTGTGCTTCTTGTCATGCTGTTTCTGGTGCTGGTGAAGGTGGAGCAATTGCACCAAACCTTGCTGCATTTGGAGACAGAAATCGCGTAGCCGGTTTCTTGAAACATGATGAAAAACACTTAAAAGAATGGATTAAAGATCCACAAAAAGTTAAACCGGGCAACAAGATGCCTTCTTTTGAAAATCAACTATCCGATCAGGAATTGGATGACTTAGCTGAGTATTTACTTGGTTTGTCTGTTGAGCAGTAATACGTAACGCGATATTGAAGAGGAGGTAAAATAACGTGAGTTCTGTTGCTCAAAAAAGAGGATTCGGCGCAGCCCTTTGGGATTGGATGACAACCGTCGACCATAAAAAAATCGGAATTCTTTACCTCATAGGCGGCGGTTTCTTCTTCGTCGTCGGTGGTATTGAAGCGATGATTATTCGTCTCCAGCTGTTAAAGCCGAACAATGACCTTGTTAGTGCAGGTCTTTTCAATGATTTAATCACGATGCATGGTACGACGATGATTTTCTTGGCAGCCATGCCGATACTATTTGGTTTTATGAACTATATTATGCCACTCCAAATCGGAGCGCGTGACGTTGCGTTCCCATTCATTAACTCATTAGGTTTCTGGATGTTCTTCTTTGGAGGAGTGTTCCTGAATGTTTCATGGCTTGTTGGACAAGTTCCTGATGCTGGTTGGACTTCTTACGCATCTCTATCACTTGCTTCTACAGGACACGGAATTGACTTCTATGCGATTGGACTTCAAATCGCAGGTGGTGGTTCGTTGATGGCTGGGATTAACTTCCTTGTTACCATTATTAACATGCGTGCCCCAGGTATGACGTATATGAGGATGCCATTGTTCACTTGGACGACATTTGTCGCTTCTGCAATGATCCTTTTCGCTTTCCCACCACTTACTGTCGGTTTGTTCTTTTTAACATTCGACCGTATGTTTGGCGGTAATTTCTTTAATCATACGATGGGTGGAAATACAATTATCTGGGAGCATATTTTCTGGATCTTCGGCCACCCTGAGGTATATATCTTGATCTTGCCGGCCTTCGGTATTTTCTCTGAAATCTTCTCGATTTTCTCTCGTAAACGCCTCTTCGGTTATCCGGCGATGGTATTTGCCACAGTATTGATTGGTTTCTTAGGATTCATGGTTTGGGCTCACCATATGTTTACAGTAGGTCTTGGGCCAACTGCAAACGCAATCTTCGCAGTTGCAACGATGGCGATTGCTGTCCCAACTGGTGTTAAAATCTTTAACTGGTTGCTTACAATTTGGGGCGGAAGCATTGTCCTTACAACTCCCATGTTGTATGCACTTGGATTCATCCCGTCATTCGTAATGGGTGGTGTTACAGGGGTTATGCAAGGTGCTGCACCTCTTGACTATCAGTTACACGATAGTTATTTCATTGTTGCTCACTTCCACTACGTAATCGTTGGTGGGGTTGTACTTGCTATCTTAGCTGGAGTACACCTTTACTGGCCTAAAATGTTCGGAACAATGCTTAGTGAAACACTTGGTAAAATCACGTTTGTATTCTTCTTTGTAGGATTCCACTGTACATTCCTTATCCAGCACTGGCTTGGATTCTGGGGAATGCCACGTCGTGTTTGGACATATATGGACGGACAAGGCTGGAATACAGCGAACATGATCAGTTCTATCGGTGCGCTTCTTATGGCTATCGGGGTTATCGTATTGGTAGTAAATATCATTATGACAACTGTTAAAAACGTACGTGTTGGAAATGATCCATGGGGCGATGGTCGTACGCTTGAATGGGCAATTCCATCACCGCCACCGTTCTATAACTTTACTCAAACTCCACTTGTACGTGGACTTGATACAGTTTGGATTGAAAAGCAGGAAGGCAACAAAACGGGCCTTACATTTGCTGAACCTGTTCAGGACATTCACATGCCAAATGGTTCGATCATTCCATTCTTCATGACATTCGGTTTGTTCATCGCAGGATTCGGTGCAATGTTCCACCAGGAAACTTCTTGGGGACTTCCATTGCTCATCTTCGGTCTAGCATGGACATTCGTATCAATGGCAGTTCGATCGTTGCAAGATGATCTTGGTTTCCATGTTACAAAACAAGAACTTCAGCGTGATATTGATAATGCAAATAAAGGGGGTCAAAACTGATGGATTTGAATAAAAAATTCACTCCGGAAACTTGGCCGGAACACCCTGAGCGTGCAACGCTTGAAGCGAAAAATAAATTTGTTGGTTTCTGGCTCTTCCTTGGTGGAGAGACAATTCTTTTCGCAACGTTATTTGCAACATATATGGCCCTAAAGAATAAAGGGCCAAGCGGCTTTGGGTATTCTACCCAAGAGCTGTATGAGCTACCACTAGTATTTGTAATGACGTTGTTGCTTTTGACATCTTCACTTACGAGTGTATATGCGATGTACCACATGAAAAACTTTAACTTTAAGAAAATGCAACTTTGGTTAGCCATTACTGCATTCCTCGGACTATGCTTCCTGGGACTTGAGGTTTATGAGTTTTCTCATTACGTAAAAGAAGGCTTTACCTTTGGAAACAGTGCGTTTAGTTCATCGTTCTTTACACTTGTAGGAACACACGGTTTCCACGTTGCAATTGGATTGGTTTGGGTAACACTTTTACTCATCCGAAATTCAAAACGTGGTCTGAACCTGTATAATGGAACTAAGTTCTACACGTTCTCACTGTACTGGCACTTCATTGATGTCGTTTGGGTATTCATCTTTACGGTAGTTTACTTGATGGGAGTGATCGGATAACATGTCAGAAGTTGAAATGTATAAGAGAACCCCTCTTGAGCAGGATCTATTCATCCGTCGTTCAAAGGAAACTATGCGTGGTCAAGTTATGATGTTCTCGCTCATGATATTCATGACACTTGTCTCGTTTACATTCGTTGTGGCTCATCTGCAAGGAGTAGAAGGATTTACAAAGTATTTAGTGATCCCTCTTCTTTTCCTCTTTGCTGCTGTTCAAGTAGCTTTGCAGCTTTTCTATTTCATGCACATGAAAGAAAAGGGACACGGTGTCCCTCAGATGTTCATGTTCACAGGTGCTGTATTTGCTTTCCTGATTCCACTTACCTTCGTTACGATCGTCTGGTGGTAAGCACTGCAAAACCTCTGTCCTTGGCCAATTGGCAAGGGCAGAGGTTTTCTTATTTCAGATGGATGTCAAAGAACGTTCATTGTTTTACATTAGAGAACAGCCTATAATAGGAACAGATCTTAAAAAGGAGCTGGGGCACTTGTCGTTAAGTATATTTGGCTTCCGCGCTTTATGGAGTCCGTACTTTTTGTTATTTCTCGTTCTTGTGACGGTCCTTTACTTTTTACTGACTAAAAAGTGGAGAACTCGATTTGAAGGAACTGAGGCTGTCACATCAAGACAGATTACTTCTTTCATTTCCGCAATTGTACTATTGTACATTGTTAAAGGATCACCGGTGGATTTAATGGGGCACATTCTGTTTTCTGTTCACATGTCTCAAATGGCCCTTTTACTTTTGGTAATCGCACCGTTATTCATTGTTGGTGTTCCGAACTTTTTGTGGAAGAAAGTTTTTAGTTACTCTAAACTTGCTTCTGTGATTAGGTTTTTCACAAAGCCTGTCATTAGCTTGATTGTCTTTACGATTCTGTTTTCTTTGAATCACTATCCACTCGTTCTGGATACAATAAAACTTAGCTTAATTCTGCATACTGCATTTACACTGACGTTATTTTTATCAGCATTGTTCTTGTGGTGGCCGATATTCAACACATTGCCGGGTGAGCCTCAATTACATGGCTTGAAAAAGATTGGATATGTGATGTTAAGTGCAATTTTGTTAACACCTGCGTGTTCGTTGATCATCTTTGCAGATGTCCCTTTGTACGAGTCGTATAGTAGTGGGGAAGCATGGTTGAAAGCGATGGCACTCTGTGTGCCTGCGGGGACACTCTCCGGCTTGACGATCTCAGGACCTGAATTATTTACAAGTATGCCAACGCTTTATGATCAACAGCTTGGCGGAATTATTATGAAAGTCATTCAAGAATTATTGTATGTGTTTATCATAGGTAAAATCTTTATTACATGGTATCGTGATGAACAAGAAAATGCTGATGAAATTACACGTCAAGATTTGATCAATCGGAAGAAATTATCGGTTCATGGCTGATTGTTACATCTGAATAGAAATGGAGAACTCGTATGATGAACTTGCCTATTCTGCCGACATTGAGCACGTTGCTTATAATTATCTCTGGCGTATTAGTCGTGATTGGATGGATGCTGATCCGCAAAAAGCGGAAGCAAGCACACAAAAATGTGATGATTGCCGCATCTATCTCAGCCCTTCTGTTTTTAGTGATATACTTATCCCGTACAATTATCATTGGGAACACCTCTTTCGGTGGCCCTGACAATATTAAAATTTATTATACCGTGTTCTTGATATTTCATATTTGTTTGGCAACGGTTGGAGCCTTCCTGGGCGTCCTATCGCTCATCACGGGTTTCAAGGACAACTTACCAAAGCACCGCCGTCTTGGGCCTGTAACAAGCACTGTGTGGATTTTTGCTGCACTAACAGGGGTAGTCGTCTATTTGCTCCTCTATGTGTTCTACACAGGTGGGGAGACGACATCCATGATTAAAGCAATCTTGGGATTTTAACCAAAAACACGCATGCCCCAATAATTGGGACATGCGTGTTTTTTTTGGTTTTGACTTCTAGCTAGATTTTAAAGTTCATCTTGATGATTCCAGCCTCGATTGCTGTAGTAAAGAGGATTACGACCATCGGGCCGATGAAGAATCCAAGGACCCCGAACAGCTTCAATCCAATGAACATTCCAATCAGTGTAGGAAGAGGGGATAAGCCGATTTGAGAACCCATCACTTTCGGTTCCACAGTTCTTCTAATAATGAGTAGTACTGCAGCTAAAATGGCGAGCTTTGTTCCCATCGCGACATCACCACTTACATACTCATAAAGTGACCATGGTGCAAGAATGATAATTGACCCCAAAATAGGAATAACATCGATAATCCAGATGATAATCGCCATAACTACCGCATACTTCGGAACAATTAACAACAATCCCACGAATGCAACAGCTAAAACGATGAAGCTCACGAGCAATTGTGCTTTCATGAATCCAATGACTGTTGCATGCAGTTTGGTAGTCATGTATCGTACCTTTTCAGCTGTTCGGTCTGTTAGTAAGTTGAGCGTACCTTGTTTTAATTGAGGAAGCTCAAGCATAAACAAGAACAAGGCAATTAAGAAGACGATGAAACTCACGAGGAAATTTGGGATTTCAGAAGCGAGTGCAATAATCTTTTCATAGCTCAACAATTCAAGAAGGGAAGTTTTGAAGGAAGTGAGCGCCGCTGTCAGTTGTTCTTGTGTGGCTTTGACGATGTCTGAAGGCATTCCGGAAGTATATTTAAATACTTTCTCCTGCATATCAATCCATACACCGGATAACGAGTTTAAATAGTCAGGTGCATCTTTAGTGAATTGAATGATCCTGCCGATTAATGACGTTACTGAATAGTAGATTCCTATCGCAACGAGTAAAACGACAAAAATGAATACGGATATTACGGATAGTTTTCGTTTCCACTTGAACTTACGCTCTACTAATTTGACAAGTGGATCAATAATAAGCGCTGTCAGTAGAGCTAAAATTAGCGGTATAGAAACCGGGAGTATAAAGAATAGAGCAGCAACTGCAATAAGTACAGTCACTAAAATAAGCAAAGATCGTTTTGTTAACCATTTTGACACCCGGCATTCCTCCAAATCGTGTATTATTTCTATTATAGCCAAAACAAATGAAAATGGATATGAAAAACCGGAGAATAGAATATTCTCCGGCTGATGATCATTTTTTTAAGTTCAAAGTTTGTAAATCTTTCACTAAGCCAGCTAATGTCTTTTTGCAGTCATTCACGACGAATGATGGATAGAATTCGTCATCACCGTATTCAACACCGTGTGGATAATAATGTTTTCCGAGTTGAGGTGTAATGAATTCAATAACCGCCTCATTCTTTCCAACATCACCGTTAGGAGTGAGACCATAGACACGAAGATAGTATATGCCTTCGCTTACTGTATACTTTTTGTCGAATGTAACACGTTCGTAGTCCCATTGTCCCGCAAGAATTAAATCATATCTTTTAGCAATTTCTTCAAGATCAATTAGGCTAACAGCCAGCTCTTCAATACCTGTGTTTACAAAATCCATTGATTAGCTTCCTCCTTATAAAACAGTTATTCGATTGCTACGCGTCTATAATCATAGAACAAAAAGAAGTCGGTTGCAATGGCAACATTGTGTCTGGAAGAGTATTTAAGATAACTGATGAGAAAAGGATGACTTATTCATCTGATGTTGATTACAATGGGGTATAGAGTTATATGGATGGCAGTTGTAAGAGGGGGTGGGCAGTTGAAACGAATATGGAAAGTGCTTGTATTATTAGTGGTTGCACTTCTTACAGTTTACTTTTGGGATGATGGATTCAAAGAGAACGAGCCATTGGAATCACCTGTTCAGCCTGGGACTGCTATTAGCGGAGGGGAACCTTTCGAACAGCAAGGTATGAGTAATGCGAAACGGCCAGATAAAGGGATTTCTACTGTGGTAGGCCGCTCTTCAGATGATTTGATTAAGCTGTATGGTGAACCAGATCGCAAGGATCTCTCAGTATTCGGTTTCGAATGGTGGATCTATAATGCGAATCCGATGTTAATGGTAGGAGTTGCAGAAGGTAAGGTGAATCAGATATATAGTGCGGATCGCAAGGCGGATGTCTATCCATATGAAAATGGGCAAAGTAGTGAGGATATTTATCGAAGCACGATCATTGAGTCTGAATTGGAAGTGGTCGTAGGGGAGAATCAGTATACGTTTGTACTCAATGGAGATGACGTTAAAAACAAAATGCTAATTCAATCAGAAGGTCTTTTCACTCAATTATATATAGATGAAAAAGGTCAACAATTGGAAGGTGTCCGTTTCATCGATCCCATGACACTTGTCATGCAGCAGCCGTATGACCTTTTCTACAAAGGGGACCTGGTGGAAGTGAAGAAGCCTTCATCTGTAGATCAGATGGCTGTAGATCGCGCGTTGGAGCGTCAAATTCTTGACATCACCAATATTTATCGGACGAATCATGAGGTAGGTAAGTTGAAACGGGACTACCAACTTCAACTTGTTGCACGTGAACATAGTAAGGAAATGGCGTTACAAAATTATTTTTCCCAAGATTCACCGACATCCGGAACACTTGCCAATCGATTGGACGTGGCCGGAATTAACGTAAAAAAAGCAGGAGAAAATATAGCGTTGAATTATACGGATGCCATTGAAGCGGTTCATGGTTGGTTGAATTCTCCTGCGCACCAAGAAGTTTTGTTGGATAAA
Source organism: Sporosarcina sp. BI001-red (assembly GCF_003384035.1). Lineage (GTDB taxonomy): Bacteria > Bacillota > Bacilli > Bacillales_A > Planococcaceae > Sporosarcina. The sequence goes on from NZ_QQAK01000009.1 coordinate 100,399, forward strand.
AACTTTACACATATCGGTACTGGCGTGTATGGAAATTATTATACGCAAAATTTAGTACAAGAAGTTGAAAAACCAGATAGACCATAAAGAAATTAAGAAGAGTGTGGGGTAATCCACGTCCCTTCTTCCGCTACAGCAATTCCTCTAACACAAAGAGGGATTGCTGTTTCTTTTGCATGAAGAGCTGCGCGTTTTTGAATGATTGGTCGAGCACAGTCTAATAGTGGCAAAAATTCATCGATGGTCAACGAATCGAATTTTTTAGCATTAGAATAGATATGGGGATCTGCTGACATTACGCCAGGGACATCCTTGAAAAACTCCACATGAGAGGCGTTCAGACTGCTACCAAGAGCGATAGCTGTCAGATCACTCCCTCCCCTACCTAGTGTCATGTAATCCCCTCCTACACTCATCCCTTGAAATCCAGGTATGATTAAGCACTTGTAATCTTGCAAACTCTTTTCGATATAGCTTGTCTCGATTGACTCGATGGTTGCGTTACCAAAAGGGCCAAGGGTCTTAATGCCAGAATTTACACTATGCATGACCCTATTAGAAATCCCTGCTTCCTCCAATTCTGCACTAAGGACAGCGGATGCAATCAGTTCTCCGCAAGCTGCCGCTAGGTCCCAAGAAGCCGTAGAGGATTTAAATGACGGTGTTATAGACAGTAGTCTATCTGTAGAATATGGACTTTCCTGACGTCCAATTGCAGAAACGACAACGATAACCTTATCGTATGAAATTAGACCCTCTTGAATTCGTTCAATACATAAACGACGCATCGTGCGATCTTTCATCGCAGCGCCTCCAAATTTTTGGATAATCATCTCGTCTCCCAACTTTCTTCGTGACATTTACCGGATGCTTTTCATACTCTGTGGTAGGTTCACTCTTACTATATTCCCTGGAAAGAAAAACGTTCGGGAAGGAGAAATTGATTTGCATCTGATCGAATTACTAAAAGATTGGCCATGCACGATCCAAGGGAACTGGCGAGACGTTACAATTGACTCAGTTACCGAGCATCCAAACCGTCTTAAGAAGAATTGTTTATTTATTGCTAGAAAAGGCGCTCATCATGATGGAATGGAGTCAATTGAGGAGGCACTGGATAGAGGAGCCGCTGCGATTGTCATTGACCGTTCAGTACCGGAATGTAATCTGTCTAAATGGAGTCAACGAGGAGTTGCCATTGTGACTGTCCCCGACTGCAAACGGTTCTTATCTTATAGTAGTGCACAATTATCAGGAGATCCTTCGGAAGAATTAACGATAATTGCAGTGACTGGTACGAATGGTAAAACCACTGTAACGCATTTTATAAGCCAGTTACTCTCGCAATTTGGCATCAAGACGGCTGTGCTCGGAACGACAGGTTGTTATATAGATGGAGAAAAGTTCGATGAAGAAATGCCACCGCTTACAACGCCAACTGCAGAGTATTTACATCCTTTATTGCGCAAATGCAAAGACCGGGGAGTTACGCACGTTGCGTTAGAGGCTTCTTCACTTGGATTGGAAATGGGGAGGCTCGCTCATTGTCACGTATCAATCGGGGTCTTCTTGAATATAGGAGTCGATCATTTTGAAGAGCATGGTGGACGTGAACATTATATTGCAGCGAAAAAAAGGCTATGTTCGTTGTCTGAGCAACTCGTAGTGAATTGTGAAGATGTGGAATGTATGCACATTGTCAAGGATATAGAGCTACCCATTCATTTGTTTGGAAGAAATATTGCAGGAGGATGTATGCCTTCGGAAGAATTAATTGGATCGTTGCCTCCAGGGGAGCATAATCGCTTAAACGCAATGGCCGCTGCAACTGTTGTGAAGTTATTAGGTTTTCCAGAGAGGGAAATTTTCACTGCATTTCGTCTGTTAACCTTACCAGAAGGTCGGATGCAGCTTGTGGAACATGAGGGAAGGCGAGTTTACATCGATTATGCCCACACCCCAGATGCGTTGTCTGCTGCTTTACAAGCAGTAACTAGTTTGAACCCAAGAAAGCTTATTTGTGTATTTGGTTGTGGAGGAGATCGAGACAAAGAGAAGCGACCAGTTATGGGTAAGATTGCTGAGAATTATTGTGACACTGTAGTCCTTACATCTGATAATCCTCGAAGTGAACATCCATTGGCTATCGTCCAACACATTTTAAAAGGAACGGCGGACCCTACGTCAATCTGCGTAGTCATGGATCGAAAGCGTGCCATTCATCAAGCAATCGCCGCGAGTCAGCCAAATGATATCGTTCTAATAGCGGGTAAAGGTCACGAAACGTCACAGATCATTGGAAGTGAGGAAATTAGAATGTCTGATCTCGCTGAAGCGATGACGGCACTTCATCAGCTGGAAACCTTTCAGGAATGAACAAGTGATGCGTTTACTCCATCTATTTGGTATAATGATGGGGAATGGAGGGAAATCACATATGATGATGACCGACGAATGGCTTGCCATCATCGAACAAACAGACGAATTGGCAGAGATGATTTTAACATCCGACGTATTAGTTGGGTACCGCTCCGCTCATCATGCAGTATACAGTGATCCGGATTTAGTGAAGAAAATTCGAGGCTTTTCTGAGATGAAAGACCGCTATGAAGAGGTGCAGCGGTTTGGAAGATACCATCCGGATTATAATATAGTAATGAAGTCTATACGACTCGACAAAAGAGCGTTAGATATGAATGAGAAAGTGGCAACGCTGCGACTTGCAGAGAATGATGTCCAATACATGTTGGATGAAATTAGTGCAGGGATTGCCCATTCTGTATCTGAATCCGTAAAATTACCGACAGACAATACATTTGTAACGGATTCTTCTTGCGGAGGTAGTTGCGGAACTGGCGGCGGTTGCTCATGTTCAGCATAACCTGAATAGAATACAAAAAAGCGGATGGCTCTTCAGCCATCCGCTTTTAGTTTTCAAGTAAAGTATCTAATTGTGCCATTGTTAACTTTGGAGAATCTGTGATGAAACCCGAAATACCTGCTTGCGCCAGCTTGACGACGTCATCTGTTTCGTAGTTTTCTACATAGACACTGATGTTCAGTTTATTTAGAAACTGGATGAAACCCTCACTTGCTGGTTGAAATGGACCGATCTTACCAGCTAAAACGAAAAGATCCGTCCGGGGATGGTAGAGATGTCCAAAACGGCTAGTAAATGCAGCATACGCTTGCTTCAGTTCGATCACCCCTGCTCCTACAGCAGCCATATGTTGTGTATACAAGTTGAAACGATCTACTTGTTCATCATAGTGACTGATGACAGCAACTTGTTCTTGGGCTTCACATTCTTCGAGCAGTTTCCATAACTTTGAAGGCATCAAACTACCTTCATAGGTATCTGGTGAATCTGCTATCCGAATGATGAAGAGTAAATGTGGATAAAGGGCAAGCATATCTTTAAGTAAGCAATAGGAGGATTCTGGATGTTCATAGTTTACGAGAATGATTTCTTCATTGGCTGTCAATTTAACATCCATTGCGAAACCGTGAACTCCAAGGGAAGCAGCTTCAGCAGCTTGTTGTTCACTATTGGTGGTGTCGGTTAATTGTTGAATAACAATAGGTCCTTCAAAGTGAAGCGCTTTTTTTGTGAGTCTCGCGTTTGGGCGGATGATTGCTTTTGAAGCAGCCCAGGCTGCTGCGCCTACTGCACCTACCGAAAGGGCAACTTTTGTTTTTCTTCCCATGTCTAATTCCTCCTTGTTTTGAAACTGTTAAGCTCATTATAAGACAAATTGGATGAACTGTCAGTAAAGTCTGGTTGCGGCTTTTTTCAAACCTATGGTATTGTTAGGGGAAGAAAAGAGGGATACTATTGGTTGATCGTCAAGGAGTTATCATTTATCTCCATCATTTGAAACAGGCGAAATCGTTCCGTAAATACGGTCACGTTCACTATATATCACGACGCATGAAGTATGTTGTCCTCTATTGCAGTCAAGATGACGTCGAGGAAGTCATTCGTAAAGTCGAGAAGCTCTCGTCAGTAAAGAAAGCAATTCCTTCTTACCGACCTTTTGTGAGCACGGAATACGAAAATGTACGTCCTGACAAAGCGAAGGAATACGATTACAAAACAGGTTTATAAGATTAGTCCAGTTGCGGCAACAAGTTATTGAGGCGTAAAACCCCAGTTACGTATTGGTAAAACAATTTTGTTTCTGGAAACTCTGAAGAATGTTTAAGTTCGACTGGGACAGGCTTGCTGCCGACAGATGTGGCGGCTTCTTCAAATACGAGTTGTCGTTTAGAAGCGCTACCTTCTTTTGATGGGATTCCTTCGCGACATATATAGATCGGGTAAAATCCACCTTCACCTGCAGGCGAGAAAGAAGCGGCTATAGAAATGGAAGGTTTGCCCTCTTTCGTTGTTGCTTTAAACAAGAAGGTCCTCTCAAGTCTGTTCGCGTTTGTTGTAATTAGTTCGCATAATTCATAAATATCCGAGTACCCTTCACCGAGTTCAATGAATCGTTGTTGTCGCATTTGTGATGCACACACCTTTCAAAAAGTATCAATCCCATCATAGCATGCTGTGGGATTCTTTGCAGATCGGTTGTAGGGGAAATAATAAGGGAGTTACAAAATGAGAGTGATCGCTGGAACGAGAAGGGGAATCCCTTTAAAATCGATTACAGGAACGGATACACGGCCTACTTCTGACAAAGTAAAAGAAGCGCTGTTTAGTAAAATCGGACCTTTTTTCAACGGTGGTATTGCTGTTGAGTTATTTGGAGGAAGTGGCTCACTGACTTTGGAAGCGCTCTCGCGCGGATCTGATAGCGCCTGGATTTTTGAGAAGAATTCTAAAGCATGCGCGGTCATTAAGGAGAATGCAGAGAAATGCAAGTTTACCGAAGAACTTCACATAGTTCGAGGAGATGCGAGATCGGCAGCAGTTAAACTTGCTAAAGAAGGCATTCAAGCAGATTTATTATTTTTGGATCCACCTTACGCGAAAGAAGAACTGTACAATCTTGCAATGCAGTTTGTTGAACTGGAATTGTTGACAGATCATGCGATTATCGTTTGTGAGCATGAAAAGCATCTCACTCTACCAACTTCATATGGTGTATTTGAAACAGTAGGGACTACTGTGTATGGAGGAAGTGCACTCACTATTTACAAGAAATGAGGGTCTATCATGTCTAAAGTGGCAGTGGTACCAGGAAGTTTTGATCCATTGACGAATGGTCATCTTGATATTATTAAGCGGGCTGTAAAGATTTTCGATGAAGTCCACGTAGTGGTCATGAATAATTCAACTAAAAATCCTCTTTTTACAGTTGAAGAACGCGAACAGCTGATTGCTCAAGCGACTGCGGAGTATCCGTCTGTGAAAATCGATTCATCTTCAGGATTGCTCATTGACTATGCGAAAAGCATTAATGCTGCAGCCATTGTAAGAGGATTGCGTGCTGTATCTGATTTTGAATATGAAATGCAAATTACATCGATGAACCGCTTTTTGGATGAAGACATAGAGACGTTCTTTGTCATGACGAAGAACCAATACTCTTTCCTAAGTTCCAGTATCGTGAAAGAAGTGGCGAAGTATGGCGGAGATGTCTCAGCACTTGTTCCAGAGACGGTCAATCGGGCATTGAAGAAAGTGTATACATAACAGAAAAACAATGGGGGGTCTCTAAACTCCCATTGTTTTTTGTTTTGTGCGTATTTAGAGCCTTTGGATAACTTCGTTAAACTTATCTCCACATGCACTACACGATTTAACAGTCATAAAAGTATATAAAGAAACACAGGGACTGTTAATACGCTCCAGATGCGACCAATCACATAAGGTTTAAGAGACAGATCGGCTGAACGGGCGATGACGAATACTTGCATGTGAATACTTAAGCCATTGATGGAGAGAATGGCAGCGATTAAATACGGAAAGATTGGGGAACCATAAAAATGCTGCGTGGCGGACTGAACACCCGATGTCATTTCGAACAACGAAAGGACAATTGTTTTCACAATCCCCATTTCAACGGTGGCAGCGGCTTGAATGACACTTGTTAGTACATTTCCAAGAGATGAAAAAAACACGACAGTCGTGGCGACTAAAATGATAATGGATGAACTTTCCTTGAATGCATCTAGTAAAGGCGCGGAACTAGGTGCCGGTATCGGTGCATTGTCAGGCATCTCATGTTGAGAACGTCTTGATGCCATTAACAATAGAATGAATAGGAAAAAGATAATATTAGCGGCGTGAATTGCAATGAGCAATTTCCACCCGGACATCGAATTTCCGAACAGTTCTAGCCCTACATACCCAACGATGAACATTGGACCTGGCGCATGACAAGCTGCTAGGAGAAGACTGCTTTCGTAAGTGGAAAGTTGTCCGTTCCGTTTCATCTCACTTACCGTCACCGCTCCAACAGGAAACCCTCCGAATGATCCGAGTGTGTACGCCTTTAAATAGCGCAACCAAGTAGGAGAAGAATTTTTGGAAACGGGTAATTTTAAGAGCCATTGGGTTAGAATGATGTACGGCAGTAAATAGGGAAGCAATGCCTGCACAAACAATTTCACGCCTGTCTCTGCTCCATCATGAGCAATCCCAGGCTGTAAAATGAACAACGCAATGAGCGCCCAAATCATAATGACGTTGATCATGCTTCTCGTGCAAGTATAGATGGCTTTGTAATCACGCTTGCGGCTCCTTTCTCTATTGTGTGAGAAGCTCAAACAAAAAACATTGTGCCGCTCATTTTTCAGATGATACACTTAACCATATGTTATCTAAGTACAGGCTATTAATGGAGGTGCAGGAAAATTACTTTTAAAAGAATTGGGATAACTGCTCTACTTACGATTTTGATTGCATTCGTCATGCTCTACCCACTTGAAAGCTATGTAACCCAACCTGGTGGAGCCTATGAATTGTCACCACTTGTCAACGTAGAGGACGGTGATGAAGATGATTTAGGAACGTTCAGTCTCATGACAATTTCAGTTGGGAAAGCAACGCCTGCAACCTATTTATGGTCTAAGGTTTCAGACAAGATGAAATTACTTCCTGCAAACAAAATAAGACGTCATGGCGAGAGCGATCAGGAGTACAATGTGCGACAGTTACGTTTGATGAGTGACTCGCAATTCAATGCGATTACAGTTGCTTTTGAAAAATCTGGAAAACAAGTGGACATCGATTTTACAGGCATTTACATTCAACACGTCGTTGAAGACAGTGCCTCAGACGGGAAACTACAAGCAGGAGATCGAGTTGTTGGAGTAGATGGAAATCCACTGATCGAGCCTGACCAGTTTGCAACGTATATCGCTGATCAGCGAAAAGGGGATACCATTCAAGTTGAAGCAGAGCGGGATAAGAAAAAATTCAAAACAGATATTACATTAAAAGAAATTCCTGAAGCGAAAGGAAAAGTAGGGCTCGGGATTCAGTTTTTAGAAGATCGATCCTTGAAGACGATTCCGAAAGTCAATTTCAATACATCTGAAATCGGCGGACCTTCAGCGGGATTGATGTTTACATTAGAAATTATGAACCAGCTTAACCCTGAAGATATTTCGAAAGGGTATACCGTGGCAGGAACGGGTGAAATGATGCCGGGCGGTACAGTCGGTCGCATCGGTGGTATCGATTTTAAGGTCATGGCTGCTGATCGTGATGGAATGGAAATTTTCTTTGCACCGGACGATGAATTACCTGAGGAAGTGAAAGCCGCGAATCCTGGTATTACGAGCAACTACGAAGAAGCCGCAGAAACCGCAAAAAAAATAGGCACGAAAATGAAAATCGTACCCGTTAAAACGGTGGATGATGCACTGGCTTATTTAGATAAGTTAGAACCGAAAAAGTGAGTTAGCTGTTGCGGATTGGTGGAGTCCGATAGTCGAGTCCGAGTGCAGGCTGAATTGGATCAATGCCGAAAGCATATAAATCCGAAACAGAAGACGAAAAATTAGCAGATGCACTATCAAAATTAGCAAGACGACTCACAACAGGCAGTTTCATATCTTCCTTCATTTCTTTCAAATACGCTTGGCCAACGTGTGTCATTCCAAGAAGCCGTAAGTGGTCTGGAGTTTGCATAGAGGCCCGATTGCTGTAGGTGAATCCAGTGTAGATATGAGTAAGCATGCGTTGGATACGAGTCCAAGTATAACGCTTTGACTTGACCCTCTCCATGAACTGTTGGAACGTCTCTGCTTGTTTGGCTGCTTTATACAGTAGATTTTCAATTCCTTCTGTCACATCTGCAATGGTTGCAAGGTGTTCGGGACCTTCGCGAAGAATTTGGAATCGAAGAAGTGGATAAAATCTATCCCAGCTACCAAAGGAACTACGCCGCGAAAGCCAATCGTTCAGGGATCTATAAACAGTATCGGGTACAAACTGTTGAATATTCTCGGTGTTCACGTGTTCAAAAAATTCTTTACGGATGCCTGTTGCACTTGCAATTTGAGTATCAAGAGCAACATCATCGTGGTAGCCCGCACCAAGGCGAGGCAGTGTTGCAGGTTCCATAATAGAGCCGAGTTCCTTTGCCGCTTCCATGTAGTGAAAACCGAGAATGTTGTTTGGTAACGACAAATCTACAGTCTCCTGTTCGTTTATGGAGGTGCGAATGAGCGTGGAGTATGCTTGGTTCAACGCTTTAGGATAGCTCATTCCTTGTTGAACAGATTCACGGATGAGGTCATCATACTGGGTTTGAACTGAAGCAATCATGTTTAGTGTCGTAGTAAATGGGGTGATTGTCCCGTTCTCACTCCCAAAACAATAACTGGAACAGCGAGCTGCATCTAAAAGTTGGATGGCACCGGAAGCGAACGAAGGCGCATTTGAGGTGGCACGTTCATAAGGCAATTCGAAAACAAGGTCTACTCCGTTTTCAATCGCCATTTGAGTACGTGTCCATTTGTCGATCAGTGCAGGTTCACCCCGTTGTAGAAAGTTGCCACTCATGACAGCAATGACTAGATCAGACCCGGTTTGAGATTTAGCGGAAGTTGCGTGGTGCAAGTGTCCATTGTGGAAAGGATTATATTCTACGACAATGCCGACAGCTTTCATGGAAGATCACTCCTGTTTGATTTATTCTATTCGTTTAGTATAATGAACTAAGCGTTCAAGTGACAAGAAAATATCTTGACATCTTTTTTTATCCGCTATATAATCAAAAGTGTTGTCTTGAGGTGATAGGCATGAAATGGTCAATTCATCAATTGCGTAAGTTCAGGCAGGGAGCAATGCCGCTTGACGAAGTGGTTGATCTTGGATCTGTAAGGGAAAGAAACCCGGAAATCCGGGCGGTTTCGCCTGTTCAGTTAACCGGAAGTTGTACAGTTGGTTCGAAAAAAATATCGTTCCACTTCCATTTGGAAGGCTCAATGACATTACCCTGTGCACGCACATGGGAAGATGTTCATTTTCCGTTCTCTATTGAGTCGGACGAGCAATACAGTTGGGATGAGGAAGTGTTAGCACAAGACGATGAAATCCACCCGATTAAGGGAGATATAGTTGATCCAATGCCGATTTTTGAAGAACTACTTCTTTTAGAAGTACCGTTGCAGGTTTACTGTGATGATGCGGATACCGTGAAGGAAGCCTCCGGAACGGGTTGGTCGTACGCGACTGACGAAGAGTATAATCTCCAATTGACAGAAGAACAGGATAAGAAAGCGGATCCTAGACTTGCAGGCTTAGCAAGATTTTTTGAATCCGATAACGACTAGTCGAAATAAAGGAGGTGCCCTCTAATGGCAGTACCAAAGAGAAGAACATCTAAAACCAAAAAGAATATGCGCCGTACACATTACAAGTTACAAGTACCTGGTATGACAACTTGTGAAAACTGTGGTGAAATGAAATTGGCACACCGCATCTGTAAGTCATGCGGTCAATACAAAGGGAAAGTCGTTGTAGGCGAATAAGCAAGATTCTGCCGCAACTCCCTGATAGCAATTGCTATCTAAAGACTACCGTGAGACCATGGGTCACGGTAGTCTTTTTTTGTACATAAAAATATCTAGGAGGCTAGGTCATGTCATTTAACATTACATCCGATCAGGGAATGCTTACGTTTACAATTACTCGTCCTGAAGTCCGGAATGCAGTGAATCATGAAGTAATGGAAGGTCTTGAGCGATTCATTAACATGATTGAGCAAGATTGTTCGGTAAAGTGGGGAATCATTACGTCTGAAGGTGGGAAAGCATTTTGTTCTGGAGGAGACCTGGGAGAGTTCCATGCATTAGAAACATCTGCACAAGCGCTTCCGATGCTTTCTCGAATGACAGAGCTGCTATATCGACTGGCGACATTGCCTGTGCCGACCTTAGCGTTAATGGATGGAGCTGCGGTTGGTGGCGGTTGTGAAATTGCGGCAGCGTGTGATTACAGGTTGATGAAATCGGGAGCTAAAGCAGGGTTCATCCAGGGCTCGCTTGCAATTACAACGGGCTGGGGGGGCGCGTCGTTGCTATATGAAAAAGAGTCTGGACATAGTAAAATACTTCAGCTCTTGACGGAGGCTCGTGTCCATACAGCTGAAGATCTGGCTGAATGGGGATGGATCACAAATACATATACAAGTGATAAACAAGTTGCACTGGAACGATTCACTGCTAAATTCGACCTCATTGAGCCTTCAGTACTGCAAGCTTATAAAACGATTGCCATCCGGAAGTGGGAGCAATCAGACTTGAAGAGCCGGATGATTGACGAGTGCAAGCGGTGTTCAATCCTTTGGGAATCTGAAGCGCATCATGCGGCTGTCCATCAATTTCGCAACCGATAATAAGATGATTTATAAATTGAATATTCAAAAGATAAACGAATAGTTGAAAACGGTTTCAATGTTCAGATAAACTAGAGAATAGATATATGAAAATCATCTATCTGCAACAAGCAAAAGTTGAGGAGGAAAACAATATGGCTCAAGTACTTTCTACAATGACAGGGACGGTTTTCACAATTGAAGTTGAAGTAGGACAAGAAGTGAAAAAAGGGGATGTCGTTGTGATCCTTGAATCGATGAAGATGGAAATTCCTGTTGAAGCTGAAATGGATGGGAAAGTGGCATCGATAGCTGTTAAAGAAGAGGATTTTGTTGACGAAGGAGACCTCATTCTGACGTTTGAAGGATAAGCGAATTAGTTAAGGGGGAGTTCACATGACAAACCACACAGAAGAACAAAAGGGGTATAATCAGAAACTTGAACAACAGCTTGAAAATATCTTTGCTGGCGGACAACCTAAATATCATGAAAAAGCTACACAACAAGGAAAGTTATTTGTACGCAAGCGTCTTGAGTTACTGTTTGACGATGGTGAGTATACAGAAGATGGACGATTCGCGAATTGTGAAGCTGGCGACTTGCCAGCAGATGGTGTCGTCACCGCAATGGGGAAAGTCGGTGGCCAAACAGTTTGTGTCATGGCGAATGATTCGACAATAAAAGCTGGATCATGGGGTTCTCGTACAGTAGAGAAGATTATTAGAATTCAAGAAACTGCTGAAATGCATCGCGTTCCTCTGTTGTATTTAGTGGATTCCGCAGGAGCTCGCATTACGGATCAGTTGGATATGTTCCCTAATCGCAGAGGGGCAGGGAGGATATTCCATAACCAAGTTAGATTATCTGGGTTTATCCCGCAAATTTGCGTTCTGTTCGGTCCATCTGCTGCTGGGGGGGCGTACATACCTGCATTTTGTGATCTCGTCATCATGGTCAAGGGGAACGCCTCAATGTATTTAGGTTCTCCTAGAATGGCTGAGAAGGTCATAGGGCAAAAAGTGTCGTTAGAGGAAATGGGCGGCGCTGAAATGCATTGTTCCATCAGTGGATGTGGGGATGTACTTGCTGAGAACGAAGAAGAAGCGATCGCTGAAGCGAAACGATACCTTGCGTTCTTCCCTGCGAACTTTACTGAGCCTGTACCTGTAGCAGAAGCCATAGAAGCAAAAGTGGGCCGCACATTAGAAGAAATCATTCCTGAAAACCAGAATGCACCGTTCAATATGTATGAAGCACTCGATGTACTGATTGACGAAGGTAGTTTCTTTGAAGTGAAGAAGAAATTTGCATCTGAATTGATTACAGGACTCGCGCGTATTAATGGAAAGTCTGTAGGAATTATCGCAAACCAGCCGAAAGCAAAAGGCGGAGTGCTTTTCGTGGACTCCGCAGACAAAGGCGCAAAATTCATTAACTTATGTGACGCATTTTCAATTCCTTTGCTATTTCTAGCAGATGTCCCTGGCTTCATGATTGGGACGAAAGTAGAAAAAGAGGGGATTATTCGTCACGGAGCGAAGCTGATTATGGCGATGAGTTCGGCAACTGTGCCGAAGATTTCAGTTGTTGTCCGAAAAGCATATGGGGCTGGACTGTACGCAATGGCGGGCCCTGCGTTTGAACCGGATGTATGTATCGCGTTGCCAACTGCTCAAATTGCTGTGATGGGACCTGAAGCGGCTGTCAATGCCGTCTATTCAAACAAAATTGAAGCGATTGAAGATCTGAAAGAGCGTCGAGCGTATGTACAGCAAAAACAGCAGGAATACAAAGAAGAAATTGATATTTATCGATTAGCGTCAGAAATGATTATCGATGAAATCGTGAAACCTTCTCAATTACGGACGGTCCTTGCTACACGTTTTGAATTGTATAGTACGAAGAGTATTTCACAACCACCTAAGAAACACCCGGTTTATCCAGTTTAATAGAAAAGAGTATCGTCCGCCTTCGGGCGGATTTTTCTCGTGAAAAGGGGAGAGAGAATGGAAGTTGTTATTGCGGGAGCGGGTGCGATGGGGCTTTTAATTGGTTCCTACTTGGCTGAATCAGGAATTTCAGTGTCGTTTTTGACAAGACGGGAAGGACAAGCCATTGCACTACGCGATCACGGTGTGACAAGAGTACAGAATGATCTTGAAAGCACTTTTCGTGTCCATGCATTTTCAGATTTGTTACTTGCACCGAAGAATGCCCTATGGATTCTTGCTGTAAAGTCCAAAGATCTTAGCGATTTAGTGAAGCAATTGGAAAAGTCGAAATCCCTCGGTCATTTGATGTTCATCCAAAATGGCCTTCGCCATTACGACTTGGGACGTTCGACTTCGATACCATCCGTTTCAGTTGCATCTCTGACCCATGGCGCAGGGAAGATTGACGACCGAACTGTCAGCCACAACGGCGTCGGTATGATGAGTATAGCTGAACTAAAAGGGAGTCAAAGGTATTCTTCTCAGCTATCCAAAGCAAATTCACCTTCTTTTCCTATACTTTATCAACAGGATGCACTTCAGATGTTGCTGAAAAAGGCGCTCATCAACTGCTGTATCAATCCATTGACAACGATTTTGGAGTTGAAAAATGGTGATCTGCTCACTAATGGACCGGCACACCAGCTTATGGAAGTGATCTACGATGAACTAGCAACTGGATATCCAGAAGTATTGAAAACCCTGCCTTTTTCAGAAGTGGAAGTAGTGTGTAGAAAGACCGCGGATAACCGTTCCTCAATGCTTACCGATCGATATAATGGCGTACCCATGGAAATCGACACGATTATTAGTGCAATTGTAGAAGGGTATGAAGAAACAATGCCTACGCTTAAAGCTTTTGAAACATTACTGAAAGCTATTGACGAAAGGGAAGATGACGCATGAAAGAGATGTTGCAGATTTTGTTGTCTCTTATCGTCATCGTTCCATACTTGTTGACTGTTGTTTTGTCTCTAATGCTAAAAGTGAGTGGGCGATCTTCTGTAAGATCATTTCGAATTGCAGCGGATGTAACAGTGCCTTTTTTGTTTGTCTCTGTTAGCGTTCTACTCAGAATGATTTTAGAAGTACATGCGGGGATTTTTCTAATAGCAGGTGTTCTTGTAAGTGGTATTGGTTTTGCGGTAGCAGAAAGAATTCGTAGTAAAGAGTTCAGGATCCAGTATATGTTCCGCAATTTGTGGAGAATGCTGTTTTTAATATGGTCCTTGTTTTATATCGTTTTGCTCTTGTTAGGTGTTGTCAAAACAGTTGCTGAGTTTTTAAAGGGTTAGCTGATCGGCAAGCGTATGTTTTTAAACAATGACAGTGGAGTGATATACTCAATCCATAAATAGATGGTGAAAAAGGGGCTTGAACGATGGAAATTGCATCACAAAACGTACATAAAAGCGCCGTTATGGAAGCTTATGAACAAAACGAGCAGTTCAGCAAAACATTCTATGACTATACACTTAGCGCGGACAGTTATACACAGCGATTGGCTGAATTGAACAGTCGCCTGTTTCAACGACAGGAGCTTGCGTGTACAATCCGTTCCTATATGGAGCCTTTCGGAATTTCGGATGCTGCTTCTTCGCATTTAGAAGAACTCTCAAATAATGGTGTTGTTATCGTTGGGGGACAGCAAGCTGGACTTTTAACTGGACCGCTTTATTCCGTTCATAAAGCAATTACGGTTATTTTACTTGCGAAGCAACAACGGGAAAAGTTGGGGGTTCCAGTCATTCCTGTTTTTTGGGTGGCGGGTGAAGATCATGATTTAGAAGAGATCAATCACATCTTTACCGAACAAGATGGTCGTCCGTTGAAACAGCAATACCCGGAACGATTCGTTTTAAAAACAATGGCATCGGATACCGAGTATGATGCTGAGCAAATGGCTAACTACATTCGTGTAGTGTTCCGAGACTATGAAGAGACCGCGTATACGAAGAAATTATTAGCGGAAGTACTTCATTCGGCAGAACAAGAACATACATTTACTAGGTTCTTTGTGCGCTTGATGAATGACCTATTCCAGAAACACGGACTGTTGTTCATAGATTCTGCAGACAAGTCGTTGCGGAAACTTGAATCCAACTATTTCAAAAAACTCATTGCAGAGTCTGGAACGATTGCTGGTTTGATTACACGTAAAGAACGGCTATTTGAAGAACAGGGATTTGGAACACCTATTCAAGCTGCAGAAGACGCAGCTCATTTATTTTATGTACATGACACTGGACGAGTCCTATTGAGTAGGAAAGGCAATTTCTTTGTCAATGAAGCTGCTGGACTTCAATTTTCAACTGCAGAATTGCTCGAAATCGCTGAACAGACGCCATGGCTACTTAGTAATAACGTGGCAACGAGACCATTAATGCAAGACATGGTATTCCCGGTTCTCGCATTTGTCGGGGGACCTGGTGAGATTGCATACTGGTCGTTGTTAAAAGATGCTTTTAATCATTTTGAAATGAAAATGCCGATACTTGTACCCCGTATTTCCATAACAATAGTTACAGCAGAAACACAGCATGCATTGGAAAAATCAGAGTTGACCGTTGATCAAGTGATGACTGGTGAAGTGATAAACAGACGGGCGCAATTTTTAGACGAACAGAGAGACGTTAAACTGGAACAGTTACTGCAAGAAACTGAGAACGTGATCCAGGAACAATACAACAAAATTGAGCAGAACATTTCTGATAAGGACTTGAAAAGTCTAGCTGAAAAAAATCGTGCGTATCATTTACGACAGCTTACCTATCTAAAGGATAAAGCGGAAGATGCCTTGTTAAGAAAATACGCCGCAGCAATCCGAGATTATAGTCTAGCAGAGGGAGATTTGTATCCCGAAAGAAACTTGCAAGAACGTACGTATACACCATATCCCTATTTAAATGTATATGGGCCTACATTAATCGATGATTTGTTAAATGCTTCAATCCCGATGAATGGTCAACATGTTGTTATTTACTTATAAGTGATTTATTTGAGCACCTCTTACGCACATGAACTGTGCGTATAGAGGTGCTTTTCTTTGTAATAAATGTAACAATCTCAATAAATGAAGTACTATTGATACATTTTCATTGCAATTTGGGAAATTGGTGGAGGAAAGTGGGGGGATGTGGTACATTAAATTTATATAGTGGGGTGAAGGGTATGTTCATGGGCGAATATCAGCATACTATCGATACAAAAGGCCGTTTGATTATCCCTTCGAAATTTAGGGAAGATCTTGCGGATGGTTTTGTGTTGACTCGCGGCCTGGACAACTGTCTCTTTGGTTATCCGATGGATGAATGGAAAAAACTCGAAGAAAAGTTGAAAGCGCTGCCCGTGACTAAGAAAGATGCCCGAGCATTCACACGTTTTTTCTTTTCTGGTGCAACTGAAGTTGAACTGGACAAGCAAGGCCGTGTTAATATTCCATCTTCACTACTTGGCTATGCCAAAATCTCAAAAGATTGTATGGTTATCGGTGTTTCGGGAAGGTTTGAAATATGGTCTGAAGAAAATTGGCAGACATATTACGAGGAGTCCGAGGAATCCTTTAACGATATCGCAGAAAATATCATGGACTTTGATTTTTGATTGTTAGTTTGTATTGTAGACGTTAATTTTTAGAAAGCAGGCGGTAACAGTGTTCGATCATACAACCGTATTACTACATGAAGCTGTAGAAGGCCTTTCCATAAAGCCTGAAGGAATCTATGTCGACTGTACACTCGGTGGAGCAGGGCATAGTAAGGAGATTGCTAAGCAACTATCAGGTGAAGGTAGACTTATTTGCTTTGATCAAGACATGACTGCAATTGAAGCGGCAAAACACACCTTATCCGAGTATTTGGATAGAGTGACATTCATTCATGCTAATTTCAGTCAGCTAAAAGAGGAACTCCATAGAATTGATATAGAATATGTAGATGGAATTTTGTACGATCTTGGTGTTTCATCACCGCAATTAGATACTCCTGAACGTGGATTTAGTTATAACCATGATGCGCCATTGGACATGAGAATGGATACAACGGCCTCACTGACTGCATTTGAAGTGGTGAATGAATGGAGTTATCAAGATTTACTTCGTATTTTCTTTCGTTACGGAGAGGAAAAGTTCTCGAAAAGTATTGCCCGTAAAATTGAGGCAGCACGCTCAGAAAAACCGATTCAGTCGACTGCGGAACTTGCAGAGCTTATTAAGACAGGGATTCCAGCCGCTGCCAGAAGAACCGGCGGCCACCCGGCGAAGCGAGTATTTCAAGCTATTCGAATTGCGGTCAATGATGAATTAGGCGCAGCAGAAACGTCGCTGACAGATGCTATTGAACTGCTAAATCCAAACGGACGCATCAGTGTCATCACATTCCACTCGTTGGAAGATCGATTGTGCAAGACGATTTTCAAGGAAGCTTCCTCACTTCCAGAACTTCCACCCAATTTGCCTGTGATACCAGAAGGACTTGACGTCAAATTGAAACTGATTACCCGTAAACCTATCTTGCCAAGTGAAGAAGAAATAGAAGTCAACAAACGAGCAAGATCTGCAAAGCTTCGAATAGCCGAAAGAAAATGAAAAGGGGATGAGGATGAATGGCTCTAGAGCAACGCAAAATCCAACCGAATTACATACCGGAACAGGAAACTCAAGCGAGTCCTGCATCGATACCTGCTCCGAAAACCCGGAAGTTCTTTTCACCGGGTGAAAAATTTCTAGCTGTTGTGTTCATTGCGGCTGTTGTGATGTTTTCGACAATGGTGCTTCATACACAAGCGCAAATCAATGATACAAACAAAGATATGTACTATCTTTCAAACAAAATCGAGGAAACATCAAAACAGAATATCGAGTTGTCCAATCAAGTAAGCGAGAAATCGACGTATGAACGTATTTGGGAGAAAGCAAAGGAACTTGGCTTGAATCTGAATGAAAGTAACGTAAAGGTCGTGCCTGGACGATGAAGAAAAAGAAATTTCGATTTCAAGGTGGGGCCTTTCTAATGCTGTTGTTATTTGGAGGGCTCTTTTTCCTTTTGTTCGGAAGAATGCTCCAGATTCAAATTACGGGACAAATTGACGGGCGTCCTCTTGCGGCGATGGCAGATCAGAAGTATTTAAAAGAAAGTGTTTTAAAAGCGAACCGCGGGCAGATTGTTGACCGAGCGGGAGATGTGATCGCTACGGACACGTTGAGCTATCGGTTAATTGCCGTTCTCAGTAAAGATGCGAGTAAAGGTTCTAAAAAACCGCAGCATGTTACAGATTATGAACATACGGCGGAAGTGCTAAGTAAGTATATTGATATGGACAAGGAAGAGATCCTGAAACTCTTCAAAAATGCTAAAGAGGGTACGTACCAGATTGAATTCGGGAAGGCGGGGCGCTCCATTTCGAATGAGACTGCCGATGCTATCAAGAAAGAAGAATTACCAGGTATCCGTTTCTTCGAAGACAAAAAACGGCTTTATCCGAATGGGAATTTTGCTTCGTATTTAATAGGCTTTGCGATGCCTGAAGAAGATGAAGACCAAACGGTGAAAACTATCGGGAAAATGGGTCTCGAAAAAACATACAATAAGCAACTGACGGGAACTGACGGAAAAGCGGATTTCAAGACGGACCGATGGGGGATCCAATTGCGCGATTCTAAAAAGAACATCGAAGCACCCAAAGACGGTCAGACGATCCAGTTAACGCTAGATAAAACGATTGAAAACTTTACAGAAGATGCGCTCAATCGTGCTGAAGAAAAATACCACCCTGAAAAAATGCTGGCAATTGTAGTGAATCCAAAAACAGGTGAGATTCTTTCAATGAGTCAACGCCCATCATTCCATCCCGGAACACGCGAAGGATTGACAGGGAATTGGCTGAATGAGGCTGTTGAGGAAACATTTGAACCAGGATCGACCATGAAAATGTTTACACTTGCAGCAGCTATCCAAGAAAACAAATGGGATCCGAATGCCTATTACAAATCGGGGCAATATGAAATTTATGATCAAACTATTCGTGATGTAAATAAAGTCGGGTGGGGGATGATTACATTCCTTGAAGGTTTCCAACGTTCATCAAACGTCTCAATGGCATACTTGCTTGAGAGATTGGGAGATCAGACACTCATTGAATACTTTGATGAATTCGGGTTCGGTAAGAAAGTGGGAATCGATTTGCCGAATGAGGCATCGGGTATTCTGCTAGCGAACTATCCAAGTGAACGACTCACGACTTCGTATGGACAAGGATCGACTGTAACGCCGATTCAGATGGTACAGGCAGCAACAGCCATTGCGAATAACGGAAAGATGATGACGCCGTATGTGATTGATCAAATCGTCGATCCGAATACAGATAAAATCGTTGAGAAACATGAACCTACTGAGAAAAAGAGTCCAATTAGTGAACAAACTGCAAAGCAAGTACGTGAAGTACTGGCATCGGTTATTACTGCAGAACATGGAACTGGTAAAAAATTCGCTTTAGATGGATATGTTGCAGGTGGGAAAACCGGTACTGCACAAATTCCGAAAACTTCGGGTGGGGGGTATATTGCAGGTGATGGAAATTACCTTTACTCATTCCTTGGAATGGCCCCTATCGATGATCCACAATTATTAACATATGTACTTGTTCAGAAACCGAAACTAAAAGCAGGTCAATATGGTTCAGACCCGACTTCTGAAATCTTCACATCCATAATGGAAAGTAGCTTAAAGTATTTAAATATCGCGCCTGACGCTGAACAACCAGATGAGTCTTTGAAACTGAAAGATTATACTGGGGAATCTTCAGAAGAAGTGACAGCTAGTCTAACAGAGGCAGGCTTGAAACCGATAATCGTTGGGAAACCAGGCGAGATAGTCCAGCAATCTCCTGCAGTCAATACGAAGATCACAAAAGGTTCGCTAGTGCTTCTTAAAACTTCTGGAGAGACGATTCTACCTGATTTTACAGGGTGGTCCAAAAAACAAGTTCTAGTGTTCAAGAACTTCTCGGGTCTTGATATCCGCTTGAATGGGGAAGGGTTCGTTGTGAAGCAAAGTCTATCGACAGGAGCAACCGTATCCAAAAGTGATCCAATTGTGGTTACGTTGGAAGAGCCCGAGCAACTGAACCAAACGAAGCCAGAATTAGAAGAAGAACCTGAAATTATTGGTGGTTGATGAATAGCTGAGCATACACTCTCATAAATTAGCAATAAAACGAGAGGTGTGAAGCTCTTTGAAAGAAATCACCGGAATGCGGTCTAAGAAAAGACTGCGGGCCGTGTTCATTATTTTTTTACTTTTACTCGGAGCTACTGTGGGAAAGTTATTCCATGCACAGATCATTAAACATGAATGGCTAAAAGAGCGCGCACAAGCAAACTGGGATCGAGAGATTCCTTTTGGTGGTGTAAGAGGGGAGATTGTGGATAGGAACGGCAAGTTGATTGTAGGAAACCAACTTGCCCCTACACTTTACTTCATGCCGCCACAGAACCCGGATCCTGAAGAAGCAGCAGCAAAACTTGCACCGATATTACAAGTCGATCAGGCGAAGTTAGCTGAGAAAATGAGTAAAAAAGCTTACATGGTTAAATTGGCACCAGAGGGGAAAAACATTGACAAAGCTCAAGCGGATGAAATTTCAGCGTTGAAAATCCCGGGTTTGTACACGGGGGTGGATTTCATGCGAAGTTACCCAAATGGAGAATTACTCTCTCGTCTTTTAGGGTTTACGGGGTATGATGGTAAAGGTCTTGCCGGAATTGAATATGCATATAACGAGTTTTTGGATGGAACGGGCGACAAAATTCGAATGTACACTGATGCAAGAGGCGTTCCACTTCCCCATGTGGATGATGACTTCAAAGACGGTAAAGAGGGCTCATCCGTAGTATTGACAATCGATGCTGAAATGCAAAAAATTGTTGAACGGGAACTTTCACAAGCAATGGAAAAGTATGATGCTAACCAAGCACTTGCGATTGTGATGAACCCAAAAACAGGAGAGTTACTCTCTTTAGCATCTACACCGACATTCGATCCTTCGAACTATCAGGATGTGAAACCCGATATTTATAATCGAAACTTACCGGTTTGGATGACTTTCGAGCCTGGCTCCACGTTTAAGATTATGACACTAGCAGCAGGACTGGAAGAAAAAGTTATTGACTTGGACCATGAAACCTTTAATGATCCAGGGTATACTATGGTAGGTGGGGCCCGCTTGCGTTGCTGGAAGCGAGAAGGTCATGGCCATCAATCTTTTCTGGAAGTCGTTGAGAACTCTTGTAACCCAGGTTTCATTGAAATCGGACGACGTCTAGGAGAAGAAAAACTATCTTCATATATTCGTGATTTCGGTTTTGGTGAATCTACAGAATCGGGTATTGCTGGTGAAGCAAAAGGGATTTTGTTTGCGAAAGATGCATTTGGTCCTGTGGAGCAAGCGACGACCGCATTCGGTCAAGGGATTGCAGTGACTCCGATTCAACAAGTGCAGGCTGTAGCCGCAGCCGTTAACGGTGGAATGCTGTACAAACCATATATCGTTAAAGAGATAATTGGCCCGGATGGGAATGCAACCCAATCGTACGTGCCTGAGATGAAGCGCCGTGTTGTAAGTGAAGAAACGTCTGCTGAAGTTCGAAGAGCACTTGAATCTGTAGTTGCAAATGGTTCAGGCCGCAATGCATTTGTCGATGAAATACGAGTTGGCGGGAAGACGGGAACAGCACAAAAGGTTCAAGATGGAACGTACAAAGAAGGGGACTATATTGTCTCGTTCATAGGTATTGCACCTTCCAATGACCCTGAATTAGTCGTCTATGTTGCAATTGATAATCCTAAAAACTCAGTTCAGTTTGGAGGCGTCATCGCAGCGCCAATTGTTGGAAGAATTATTGAAGAAATAGCTCCTTTAGCAGGAATTCAACCACAAAAAGATCAGGTGGAAAAAGAATATCGTTGGGGTGATCCATTAACACAGCGTGTTCCTGACCTAAAAGGACTCACAAAAGACGAAGTTGCAAAGCAACAGTACACGCTCAGAATTGAGTGGCACGGAAATGGCAAGAAAGTTAGTAAACAATTACCTGTTCCAGGAACAGTAGTGAATGAAGAAGATGTGATTCACTTATATACAGAGTAATTGTACGAATACTACTGAACCAACAACTTGTTTGGGAACACAGAAGGAGAACTAAACATGACGCTCGCCACAACAATCACGGCAATTGCCGTAACATTTGGCCTTACAGCTCTACTGGGCTATGCGATTATCCCACTTCTGAGACGGATGAAATTCGGCCAAAGCATTCGAGAAGAGGGGCCACAAGCCCACATGAAAAAAGCAGGGACACCAACAATGGGCGGACTGATTTTCCTAGTCGCGATTCTTATTGCAACGCCTATTTTGTCTTACATAAATGGCGTGCTCACTACCCAGACAATCGTTCTATTGCTCGTCTTGGTCGGTTTCGGGGTTATTGGGTTCATTGATGACTTTATCATCGTGGTGATGAAACGAAATTTAGGTTTGACTTCTTTACAAAAACTAATCGGGCAAATTATTATCGCGATCTTTGCGTTTTTCTTACTGAAATTAGGACCATTTGATACAGTGATTTCGATTCCGTTTACCGGATTTGAAATCGATATGGGAATCTTTTATGTCGTATTCCTAATATTTTGGCTCGTTGGATTCTCGAATGCTGTGAATCTCACGGATGGATTGGATGGCCTCGTGTCAGGTACATCATCAATTGCATTCTCAGCATTCGGTATTCTTGCAGTATCCTATAATCAGCAAGATATCGCGATGTTTTCATTTGTCGTATCGGGAGCTATGCTCGGTTTCCTATTGTTCAACATGAAACCTGCACGGGTATTTATGGGGGATACAGGTTCACTAGCACTTGGTGGTGCGTTGGCAATGATTTCAATGCTCATGAAGCAAGAGTTCTTGCTGCTCATAATCGGAATTGTTTACGTCATTGAGACATTATCAGTGATCATTCAAGTGATTAGTTTTAAAACGACAGGCAAACGGGTATTCAAGATGAGTCCGATCCATCATCATTTTGAACTTTCTGGATGGTCGGAATGGAAAGTGGTACTTGTCTTTTGGGGAATTGCTTTCCTCGCTGCAATCGTACCTGTACTTATGGAGGTGATGTAAAATGCACAACGCAGCTCAGTTTTTGGGAAAAAAAGCACTTGTCCTAGGATTAGCGAAAAGTGGTCATGCCGCTGCCTCGTTACTATCAGCATGTGGGGCATCTGTAACCTTAAATGATTATGCACCTGAGGACGGAAATCCACTAGCTGAACAATTACGGACGCAAGGGGTCCGGGTTATCTGTGGTGGTCATCCCGACGATATATTAGAAGACGGCTTCGATTTTATCGTCAAAAATCCTGGAATCCCTTATTCCAACACTGTAATTTTACAGGCAGAGCAACTAGGAATTCCGATTTGGACGGAAATCGAACTTGCATACCTAATTAGTGAGGCACCAATTATTGGAATTACAGGTTCGAACGGAAAAACTACAACTACTACATTGCTATACCATATGTTGAATATTGGTGATCGACATCCATTAATTGCTGGTAATATCGGTACGGTTGCAAGTACGGTCGCAACAAAAGCGACAGCAGATGATGTCATTGTTTTGGAAGCATCTTCATTTCAATTGATGGGTGTTGATGAATTCCGTCCACATATCGCAATTTGGACGAATTTGTACGAAGCACATTTGGACTATCATGGAAGTGCTGATGCGTATGCTGAAGCAAAGGCTAAAATTACGAAAAACCAAAAGCAGACGGATTTCCTAATCTATAACGCAGATCAACCTGTCATTAAGCGTTTCATAGAGAATACTAAAGCGACTCTCGTTCCTTTTACAACTAAAGGTAGATCTGCTGAAGGGATTTCAGCAGACAGTGAATCGATATACTGGTTAGGTGAACCAATTATTCCAAGAAAGAAAATCACATTGCCTGGAGCTCATAATTTAGAAAATATCCTGTCTGCAACAGCGGCTGCGTTGTTATATGGCTGTGAACGGAGCGCGATTGAAAGTGTACTCAGTTCGTTTACAGGTGTAAGGCACCGTATGCAATTTGTAACAGAATATGACGGACGCAAATTTTATAATGATTCGAAGGCTACGAATACGCTCGCAACCAAAAGCGCGTTGTCTTCATTTGAAACACCGACGATTTTAATCGCTGGCGGATTGGATCGTGGACATTCGTTTGAGGAATTACGTCCACATATGAACCATGTAAAAGCGCTAATCGGGATTGGTGAAACGGGTGATCGACTCGTCCAGTTTGCCGAATCATGTGGTGTGGGAATTGTTAAAGAGACAGGTACCCTTTATGCTGCGATACAAGAAGCTTACGCCGTGTCCGACAAGGGAGACACAGTTCTGCTATCTCCAGCCTGCGCGAGCTGGGATCAGTACCCTAACTTTGAAGCAAGAGGCGATGAATTTATCGAAGCTGTTCAAAAACTAAAAGCGTGAACGGTTAGTATTCGTTAGTTCTGTAAATCTAACAGCGAAAGGATGCATCCACTGCTTTCAAAGTATAGAATGCTCTTTATGTTTTCTGCCGTAGCTCTCACGATTATCGGTGTGCTCTTTGTTCACTCAGCTGCAGCATATTGGGGAGAAATCAGATATGCAGACGCCGCTCCATTTGCAGTTAAACAACTTGTTTACATAGGGATTTCCATTACGGTCGCCTACTTGATGATGAGAACCCCGTTCCTATCGACCGAGAGATTTTGGACGTTATTCTATGTAGCGGCTATCGTGTTATTAACGTTAGTGCTGATTCCGGGAATTGGCGCAGTTAGAAACGGTTCTCAAAGTTGGATAGCCTTTGGTCCAATCAGTTTGCAACCTGCGGAGTTTGTGAAAGTGGCTTTAATCGGGAAGCTTGCGATGAGTATGAAGAAGAAATCGGGGCAGAAAGTTTGGGATTGGCGCCATTTTGCATTGATCTTATTACCATTTGCCTTAATTATGATGCAACCTGACCTTGGCTCAGCCGTCATAATGATCGTTTCCGCTTTTGTCGTGTTGTTCGTTGCAGGCTATCCTCTAACTTTCTTTTCTTTGTTAGGTGTAACTGGGGTGGGAGCATTTGCTGCGCTAATAGCAGCTGCACCGTATCGGTTAGATCGGATAAAATCGTACATTGACCCATGGAGTGATCCTCTCGGTAAAGGGTTTCAAGGCATCCAATCTCTCTTTGCAATAGCGCCAGGAGGACTACTTGGACATGGTTTCGGAAATAGTAGACAAAAGTATTTGTACTTACCGGAGCCCCAAAATGATTTCATCTTCTCGATTATTGCAGAAGAGACTGGATTTATAGGTGCAACGGCGGTTTTGTTATTATTTGTCTGTTTACTCGTTGGCGCATTCGGGATTGCGATTAGGACTGCGGGATGGAAAGAATGTCTTGTTGTATCTGGAATGGCATCCATTATCATCTTCCAGACATTTTTGAACGTTGGTGTGGTTTCCGGTCTGCTGCCGGTAACAGGTGTCACATTGCCATTCATCAGTTATGGAGGGTCTTCCATGTTGACGACGTGGCTGGCAGTCGGTGCGATTTTACATTTTTCTAGACAAAAGATAGATTGAGTGAAAAGGAGGGGGAGGAAATGGAGAAGGTCATCGATATTGAAGAACGGATTCCGTCTATGCGCAAAAAGCGTCGTAAAAGAACCAATCGAAAGTTTGTGTTCATTTTACTCGTATTTGTTATCATCCTCCTCGTCCTCCTTTACTTTCAATCGCAGGCAAGTAAAATCGATGTAGTTAAATTGAATGGCGCTGTGCTCCATGATAAGGACTTCTATTTAAAACAAGCTGGAATCGAGAATGGTGACTCTATTTGGGGGTTTAGCGTAGAGGGTGCAACAGAACGACTTCGCTCCGTAGAAGGAGTACAGGAGGCCACTGTATCGCGCAAATGGTTTAGGGATGTAGACATTACCATCGAGGAATGGCGTCCAATTGCATGGATCGATCAAAAAGGGCAATACGACCTCATTCTTGAAGATGGTGAAATTTTTGCGCCGGATTCGGATCCTTCAGTAGACATTCCGATTGTAAATGGATTTGAAGACGAAGATGAAAGAAAACTACTTGCTTCACAATTGGTGGAACTGGATGATTCGGTTTATCAACTCGTTTCGGAAATTAGGGAACCGGATGAGGCTGACACAGACAGGGTGATTTTGTATATGAATGATGGATACGAAGTTCATGCTTCACTTGGAACACTTGCAGATAAGCTCTCTTATTATGCTGAAATTGTAAATCAGCTAAATGGTTCTGAAAAAGGCGTGATCGACGTGGAAGTAGGAACGTATTTCACACCATATAGTAAATTATATGGAACTGACAAAGATCAAGTAGATGAAGAAAATGCGGATGAAGAAAAAGGTGATGACAGTGAGTCTGAAAACGAGTAATCGAAAAAAAAGGAATAACCGTATTTCTTATGCCCTCGTGTTTTTAGTGCTTGGTTTCATGTTATCCTTTTCCTATCGTACGCTCGGACCAGGGTCTGAAACGCAGAAAATGCGCTCTGAAATCGATTCGAAAGAAGAAGGTTTTCGAGAGGAACTAATCGAGCAAAAAGAACGGAATAAGCAGCTGAACGATGAAATTTCTTCAAAACAAAAGAAGATTGCAAAAGTTGAACAATCATTAAGTGATTCGGAGGAAAATCATGATTTGCTTGTCAAAGAAGCAAGAAGTCTTCGGTTACTGCTTGGAGTTGTTCCGTCAAGCGGACAAGGGCTTCGTGTAGAACTGGCTGACGGAGATTACGATCCTGCCAATCAAAATCCGAACGAATACATTGTTCATGAAAGCCAAGTTCTTTTAGTGGTTAACGAACTTAAAATTGCAGGTGCGCAAGCGTTATCCATTAATGGTCAACGTTTGAATGCGAATTCCAGTATAAAGTGTACGGGCCCAGTCATCGCAATAGATGGACAAACCTATCCTGCTCCTTTCGTAGTAGAAGCGATTGGGGATTCCAATGCTCTTAACGCGTCTCTCGTGTTAAAAGGTGGCGTAATGGACAGTTTGTTATCAGATAATATTGAAATAAAAATTGAAAAGCAGAAAGAAATCCTAATGCCCGCACTACGGGATGATATACAAGGATAATGCAATCCGACGAGAGAGGATGAGTGTGTATGAAGCGTAAATGGATGTTCACTTTCATCCTGCTCATTGTCGGTTTTATGGTTGCCGTCCAGTATAATACTGTTCAGCAGCCGGAAGAGCGAGATACGCGGGACTCGTGGGCGATCAGGAACGAGTTAGCAAAGGAACGAAAACTCCATTCGGAACTATTGACTGAAGTTCGTGCGTTGGACCAAACACTTGGGAAGTACAATGCATCTGAAGGCGCAAGTGCAGGAAAGGCATTAGCCGATACAGTTCACGGTTTATACCAACAAGCTGGAATGATCGACAAAACGGGGCCGGGCATTGTCATAGATGTCGTCCCATCGGAAGAAAGTGTTGCATTCGGTACACCACTTCACGAAGTGAGTCCTGAATTGCTAACGCGCTTTGTCAATGACGTGAACCGTTTTAAAGGGATTGACATGGAGATAGATGGAAAACGTGTGACTGCGTTAAGTGCCATCCGGGATATAAACGGTGAGACTACAGTGAATGGACTGCCAGTGTCGCTACCTCCCTTCCAAATAAAAATCCTATCTGGGGATATGGAGAGTAGTGAAAAGTTATATAACTTTTTACAATCCTCATCGATTCTCGATGATTTTTACTTAGATGATTTTGTATTAGAGATTGGACAACCTCAATCTGAAGTAACGATAAATGGTCGTATCGATAAATTTGAGAATCGATTTCTCAAAGAACTGCCAAAGGGGGGCTGACAAATGTGGTTGCCAATATTGGGACTAATACTTGGGGTATCGCTTGGATTTCTCTCAGATATCCATATCCCACAAGAATACGGTAATTATTTGTCAATTGCTGTATTGGCAGCACTCGATACATTACTAGGAGGAATCCGAGCTCACTTACAACGGGTATATGATGATCAAGTGTTCATCACAGGATTTTTCTTCAATATTTTACTAGCTGCAGGACTTGCATTTCTTGGCGTACACTTAGGTGTGGATCTTTATTTAGCCGCCATCTTCGCATTTGGAGTCCGGTTATTCCAGAATCTAGCCGTTATCCGACGGGTATTACTCACTAAATGGTCAGAGTATCGTAAAGTTTCTACGACAAATACTTCAAAATGAGAGGATTTCGAGAGGGGATGTCGAAAATATTTAGACAATGCAGTAAGAATACAATAGAATGGAAGAAGAGTCGCAATGGGAGGTGCCAAAGATGAGTCAGTCAAATATGTATGTATCACTCGACATCGGGTCCTCCACTATCAAAGTCCTAATCGGCGAGGTGGATGGCGGATCCCTACATGTGATCGGGGTCGGCAATGTTCAATCTGCCGGTATCCGTAAAGGATCCATTGTGGACATTGACGCAACAGTTCAATCTATCCGGAAAGCTGTTGAACAAGCAGAACGGATGACGGGATTACAAGTTACAGAGGTTGTACTTGGAATTCCATCTAATGGTGTTACGCTTCAAGATGTAAAAGGAGTTGTTGCTGTTAACTCTGTGAACCGCGAAATTACAGACGATGATCTGGATCGTGTCATGGAGTCTGCACAAGTTATGTCTGTTGCACCTGAACGAGAAATTGTTAATATCATTCCGAAGCAATTCATCGTGGATGATTATGATGAGATAAAAGATCCGAGAGGGATGATCGGAGTTCGTCTAGAAATGGACGGCACGATGATTACCACGTCAAAAACACTTGTACACAATATCCTTCGTTGTGTAGAACGAGCAGGACTATCCATTCGTGAAATTTACTTGCAACCGCTCGCTTCCGGAACGTTTGCATTAACAGAAGACGAAATGAATCATGGTACGGCGTTCATAGACATTGGTGGCGGTTCAACGACTGTTTCTGTGTTTTGGGAAAATCGATTCGCCGCAACGAAAGTACTTCCAGTAGGTGGAGATCATATTACAAAGGATCTCTCAATCATTTTGAAGACACCAACTGAACAAGCAAGAAAAATCAAGCACCAATATGGTCATGCATTTTACGATGACGCATCTGACGACGAGTTATTTGAAGTTCCAGTAATTGGTGCAGATACAAAAGATCAGTATAGCCAAAAATACATATCGGAGATTATCGGCGTGAGGCTCGAGGAGCTGTTTGAGCTTGTCCTTGAAGAGCTATATCACTTGGGGATCCGAGATCTTCCGGGTGGTGTTGTGCTAACAGGTGGCACGACTAAAATGGATGGCATTTTGCAACTGGCACGTCATGTGCTCAATACTCGCGTCCGGATCCATACGCCAGAATATATCGGTGTTCGTGAACCGATGTACTCAACAGCGGTCGGACTCATTCGTTATGCGAGTATGGAGGATGCATTCTTTGGGGAAGGTCACTCCGAACCAATGGGACAAGCATTTGACGAAACAGCTGCTGCACCTGCTAAGAGAAAGAGTCAAGAACCGAAACAAGAAAAAGATTCCTTACTTGGCAAAACAAAACGCTTTTTTGATAGTTTTTTTGAATAAATTTGAGTTCCAAATGAGACGTTGAATGATTAGGAGGAGAAGAGATGCTAGAGTTTGATACGAATATTGAAGCGCTCGCAGTTATCAAAGTAATCGGTGTTGGTGGCGGCGGAAATAACGCAGTAAATAGAATGATTGAGCATGGAGTGCAAGGTGTAGAGTTCATTGCGGTGAACACGGATGCACAAGCTCTTAACTTATCCCTAGCTGAAGTGAAACTTCAAATTGGTGGGAAATTGACACGTGGTTTAGGAGCTGGAGCTAACCCGGAAGTCGGTAAGAAGGCTGCAGAAGAAAGTCGAGAACAGTTGGAAGAGGCGCTTCGAGGCGCTGATATGGTCTTTGTTACTGCAGGTATGGGTGGTGGTACAGGTACTGGAGCGGCACCTGTCATCGCTCAAATCGCCAAAGACATTGGAGCTTTAACAGTTGGTGTTGTGACTCGTCCATTCACATTTGAAGGGCGTAAACGTTCTACACAAGCAATCGGCGGTATTACTGCAATGAAAGAATCTGTCGATACACTTATTGTCATTCCAAATGATAAGTTGCTTGAAATTGTAGACAAAAACACGCCGATGCTTGAAGCATTCCGCGAAGCGGATAATGTTCTACGTCAAGGTGTTCAAGGTATTTCAGATTTGATCGCTGTACCGGGTCTTATTAACTTGGACTTCGCCGATGTGAAAACGATTATGTCCAACAAAGGATCAGCACTTATGGGAATCGGGATGTCCACTGGTGAAAACCGTGCATCTGAAGCCGCTAAAAAAGCAATCTCCAGCCCATTGCTTGAAACATCAATCGATGGTGCAAAAGGTGTATTGATGAACATTACAGGTGGATCCAACCTAAGTCTATTTGAAGTTCAAGAAGCTGCTGATATTGTTGCTTCAGCTTCAGATGAAGATGTGAACATGATCTTCGGTTCAGTTATCAATGATGATTTGAAAGACGAAATCATCGTGACGGTCATTGCGACTGGGTTCACAGATGAACAAATCACTCAAGTGCGTGGAAGCCGCACATCAGGGTATGGTGGAATTCGTCAGCGTGAGACACAGGCGCCTCAAAGTAATCCGACACCGAACAATCAAATTCGTCACGAAGAACCGCAACACCAGCAGCCGGCTCACCAAGAAACTGCTCGCAGCCAACAACAGACTCAACAAGACGATGGTTTAGATATCCCAACGTTCTTGCGGAATCGTCGTCGCAAATAATTGATAGGTACCAGCCTTCGGCAATTGAGCCGGAGGTTTTTTTGTG
Source organism: Sporosarcina sp. BI001-red (assembly GCF_003384035.1). GTDB lineage: Bacteria > Bacillota > Bacilli > Bacillales_A > Planococcaceae > Sporosarcina. The sequence goes on from NZ_QQAK01000009.1 coordinate 131,131, forward strand.
TTCTTCTTTCGGAAAACCTGTCGAACTTTTCTTTCTTGTCCATACCGTAAAGTGACAAAACTCGTGATGGAATAATGGTAATCTTGCAAACAAGGAGGACAGCCTATGTATGGGGAAGTCATGATCATCATCAATATGGTTTTCAATTATACAGTTCTGTCATTTGCCAATGCGACCGGAGATACCAAAATTAGTAAGAAACGATTGGCATTGGCAGCTTTTGCAGGTGCGATTCCAGCGGTTGTTTTCCCTGGCTCTTTTGTAGCCTCGTTAACTGCGTTTGCAATCATGACAGTCTGTGCATTCGGTTTTTCTGCACGTCTATGGAAAGCATCCGTAGGGCTCGTGCTCATTGGGGCGTTCTTAGCCGGTGGATTGTTATCCGCACTTCCATTCAGTCAATTAGGTCAAAGCTTTCAGTATCGTTTAATCATCTATGTGGCGCTTGCATATTGTTGTCTCCAATTAGTAAAAGTAAAATGGTTGGATGTTCGTAAAATTAGCAGGTTTTCAGAGTTTGCGTGCGACTCGGAATTGCATCTATTCCATTCTTCAATACAGCTACGCGTTTTTATCGACACAGGCAATAGCTGTACCGAGCCGTTGTCCAATGATGCTGTCCATTTTGTATCGCTTCGAGCTGTTAAGCAGAATATTCCAGATGACTTACTCAATAGCTTTCAGCGGATTGGGAACGAACAAGGCGCAATTCCGGACTTGTCACAATTTCCTGAACGGTTTAGTAAGCAATTGCGTCTCATTCGGATTCAAACGGTTGAGGGTGCGAATTGGGCTGTTGGCATTCGTTTTAACGACTGGGAATTGGAAGGGAATCGATCACTTGAAAAAGGCTATATCGTTTTGACAGCTGATGATGCCCGCTATCCACAGGGTGCATCCGCAATCTTACATGTATCTGCCTTGGAAACGAGAGAAGAAGAAAGGGGAATGCTTCATGCTACATGAATTGAAAAAATGGCTCTCGGTACTTGCTGGAATCTTTAAAAAGAAAAATGGAACGTACTATATTGGTGGACATGAATCGTTACCCAAACCCCTTACGAGAGAAGAAGAAGCGGAAACAATTGCTGCTTATATGGCGGGGGACCAACAAGCAAGGGATCGGTTAATTGAGAAGAATTTACGTCTTGTTGTCTATATCGCAAGACGATTTGACAATACTAATACGCACATCGAAGACTTAATCAGTATCGGGGCAATTGGTTTGATCAAAGCAATTGAAACGTTCAAGAGTGATAAAAATATAAAATTGGCAACTTACGCATCGCGTTGTATTGAAAACGAAATCTTGATGCACTTACGTAAAACGAATCGAACGCGGTCTGAGATTTCTTTTGACGAACCCCTCAATTCTGATGCGGATGGAAACGAGCTGTTGCTATCTGATATTTTAGGAACGGATGAAGATATTATTACAGATGATGTCGAAAAGAAAATCGAGCGTCAACATATGATTGATGCTGTAACAACACTCAGTGATCGAGAACGTCACATTATGGAATGCAGATTCGGACTGACTGGTAAAATTGAAATGACGCAGAAGGAAGTTGCTGATTTACTTGGTATTTCCCAATCATATATTTCTCGTTTGGAGAAGAAAATCATCTCAGAACTTAGAGAGCAATTAAATCATCCAATTGCGTAATGGGTGAAATTGGTGTTTCTGAAAACCGCATAGAACTCCACTCAGAGGATAAGCTATCTCGTACAGTCATCTACAGAATACGGAGGAATTCAGATGGTACGTACAAGAGTGGAAATTTGCGGTATAGATACATCTACTTTGCCGCTTCTGTCGAGTGAAGTCATGAAGAAAACATTCATCCGCCTACAAAGTGGAGATGAATTAGCTAGAGACGAACTCGTAACTGCGAATTTGCGCCTCGTCCTTAGCCTTGTGCAACGATTTGCCTATCGAGGAGAACAAGCAGATGATTTGTTTCAGGTCGGTTGTGTGGGGCTGCTGAAATCGATTGACAACTTCGATTTAAAGCATAATGTCCGATTTTCAACGTATGCAGTTCCTATGATTGTCGGCGAAATCAAGCGACATTTGAGAGATCATCATTCCGTTCGAGTGTCACGATCCCTCCGCGATATTGCGTATAAAGCAATTCGTGCAAAAGAAGAATTCATCAATCAAAATCAAAAAGAACCAAAGATTTCGGACTTAGCTAAAATGACGGACATCCCGGAAGAGGATATCTTATTTGCACTTGATGCGATACAAGATCCTATGTCTCTTCACGAACCGATGAATGGTGATGGCGGGGACCCTGTGTATATGATGGATCAACTACATGATAAAACTGTATCAGAAGAACGCTGGTCAACTTATGTATCTATGAAGGAAACGATGACAGGACTTGATACTCGACAACAGCTGATTTTGTCGAAACGGTTTTATCTTGGTCAAACACAGACTGAAATTGCTCGGGAGCTCGGTATTTCTCAGGCTCAAATTTCCCGGTTGGAGAAGCAAGCAATTGCTCAAATTAGAGAAGGAATGGAACAAAGTAAATAATCTAGGACGCAATGCGATTTCAGCATTGCGTTTTTTTTGTACGCCTATCTGCATAGAATATGAAAAAGGGGGATTTCTATGCGCTTTTCAGAATTTCAAAAAAAAGAAGTGATTGATATGCAACGCGGGAAATTTCTTGGGTTCATTCAAGATGCGGCGATCGATATTACAAGTGGGAAAATTGATACGTTGCATATTGGAGATACGGAACGATCATTGTTTATGGAAATGCGCATTAAAGACCAAAAGCAGTTTGGTTACGATGAAGTTGTAACGATTGGAAAAGATATCGTACTTATTCAAAAGAAAGAGCCTAAAAAGTGACTTATCGTTGATAACTAGGTGTCTGATTGGTACAATAGAACAAAGTATCGAGAAAAGTAGTGATTAAGATGACACCATTACAGCAGCGGATAAATACAATCGAAGAGTCTATCTCCCAGGCATGTGAACGTGTCGGCAGAGATCGTGATGAAGTTACGGTTATTGCAGTTACAAAGCAAGTGTCTGAAGTTCGTACACAAAATGTATTGGACCAAGGGATCATTCACTTAGGAGAGAACCGACCTGAAGGACTTCTTGCGAAACAACATGCAATTCCTCAAGGAGCTGTTTGGCATTTCATCGGAAATGTGCAAAGTCGTAAAGTAAAAGAAATTATAGAACGCATTGATTATCTCCACTCTTTGGATCGTTTGAGCATAGCAAAGGAAATTCAGAAACGGGCAGTTGAACCGATTGACTGTTTCGTACAAGTTAACGTTTCCGGAGAAGATTCGAAATCAGGATTGTCGCCTACCCAAACGCAAAGTTTTATCGAGTCATTAAGCGGATATGATAAAATACGAGTGATTGGTCTTATGACAATGGCTCCACTCACTGAAGATCAAGATGAAATCCGAAAAGTCTTTAGAGACTTGCGGGAATTGCGAGATGGGCTTGCAGCTAAACACATGCAACACGCACCGTTAACCAAATTGTCCATGGGGATGTCGAATGATTACAGTATTGCAATCGAAGAGGGCGCAACCCATGTGCGAATTGGGACTGCACTCGTCGGTTCGGAGAGCGAGGGAGACGAATGAGTATTAAAGGCAAATTCGAAAAATGGTTTTACCTTGACGAAGAAGAGGCAGCAGCGCAAGAAGCAACGGCAAAGCAGCAAACAGCTCCAACACTGCCGGAGCGGAAGCCTAGTAAACAATCTTCCATGAAAAATGCTCCTCTGCCGAAACAGAATCGTAAGGAACCTCAGACTGGCGGGAACATTGTGAGCTTACAAAGCGTCCAAAAATCATCAAAAGTTATTTTAGTTGAGCCCCGTGTCTATGCTGAAGCTCAAGATATTTCAGAACATCTGACAAATAAGCGAGCGGTTATTGTCAATTTGCAGCGTATCGATCGCGAACAAGGAATCCGAATCGTAGATTTCCTTAGTGGTTCTGTGTATGCGCTGAATGGAGATATACAAAGAATTGGCACAGACATCTTCCTCTGCGTTCCGGAAAACGTAGAAGTGAATGGCTCGATCTCCGACTATTTGAATGAAAGAAACTAAATGAGGTGTACCAACTGTAATGGATTTACTACTGTATCAAATCTATCGAGTAATAGCTTCAGCCCTTTCGATTTACTCCGTGCTCCTCGTCATCTATATTTTAATGTCGTGGGTACCTGCTTCAAGAGAAACCAAACTCGGTAAAATACTTGGGAAGATTACAGAACCATACTTAGGGTTTTTCCGAAACTTCATTCCACCACTAGGAATGATCGACATATCTCCGATTGTAGCGTTATTTGCTTTGCAACTTATTGGTCGAGGCTTAGCGCCCGTGTTTATTTGGCTTTCACGTATGTTTTGAATAAGTAACTAAACTATCTCATAGTTGAACCAATCCTCACGCTGTGGGGATTTTTCTATAAGGAGACGAGTACAATGGATGGCATCTTACAACACTTTAGAAAAGAAGAGCAGCCCTTTATAGAAATGGCCATGGACTGGGCAAGAGAGGTAGAGGACTTATATTCCCCTAAATTGACCGATTATCTGGATCCGCGTCAGCGTTTTATTGTGGAATCCGTCGTTAAAGGAAGTGGCTTACTCGTAGCGGAGGATGGTGGATTTGAAAGTGCTGAGCGGAAGAGAATGCTCATTTATCCGGATTACTACGAACCGACTCGCGATGACTTCCAAAATGTTATCTTCGATGTACGTTACGCTACCAAGTTTCTGACATTAGAGCATCCTACCGTTCTCGGTGCGTTAATGGGACTTGGTTTGGACCGGGCAAAATTCGGCGACATCCGATTAAAAGACGGGGATGTTCAGTTGGCGAGTGTGATGGAGTTAAGTACGTATTTGACTACCAATTTCACCTCAGCTGGTAAAGCAAAGATCCATCTAACGGAATTGCCGGATCGTGAAGAATGGATTACGCTTGAGGAGGTTTGGGTTGAAGAAACTCAAATCATCAGTTCACTTAGACTAGATACAGTCATTGCAGCATTGTTAAATGTTGCTCGGCAGAAGTCCGCAGCAAACATTCATGGAGGCAAAGTAAAAGTGAATTGGCGTGAAGTGGATCAACCATCGTTTGAGTTAAATGAGTCTGATATTCTTTCCATTAGAGGTCATGGGCGGTTTAAAATAATCGCGATTGAAGGTAGGACAAAGAAGGATAAAATTCGTTTGGTTACTGGGAAGTTGGAATGATTTTTATGGACAGACTTTAGAAAAAGTCTGTTTTCTGTTATAGTCAACGATATAACGTATAACGAACATCAAAAGGGGAGAGACTTGCATGGCGCTTACACCAATTGATATACATAATAAAACGTTCGGTAGCAGATGGCGTGGATATGATGAGGATGAGGTAAACGAATTCCTCGAGCAACTCATGAAAGACTATGAAAACATGCTTGAAGAGAACAAGGAACTAACACGAAAATTGAAAGAAAAAGAAGAGCAAGTGGCTCACTTTAATGCAATCGAAGAGACGTTACAAAAATCAATCATGATCGCTCAAGAGGCGGCAGAAGATGTACGCAGAAATTCTACCCAAGAATCCAAGCTCATCATTAAAGAAGCTGAAAAGAACGCGGACCGTATTGTGAATGAGGCGCTGTCTCGTTCACGTGAAATTTCAATTGAGATCGAAGATTTGAAAAAACAGTCCAAAGTATTCCGTAATCGCTTCCGCATGCTGATAGAAGCACAGTTGGATTTAGTGAAGATGGACGATTGGGATACGCTTCTGGACTATGAACAGAATACAAAACAACTGGAAGCAGCAGCTGATCGCGAATAATCGTCACTTGACTTTAGGAGCAGTTCAATTCTATAATATGGTTCATATTGAATGACAGGCGCTGAAAGAGACAGTACTTTCCAAGTAGGCTGTGAATTAGCGAGTTGGGGATAGTGGGAGCCCGACTGCAGGTTGGAAAGGAAGATCACTCTGGAGCCGGATTACAGCAGTAATCCCGGAGCACACCCCGTTACGGTGTTCGAGAGGTAGTCGGTTTTATTTGGCTGCAACTAGGGTGGTATCGCGAGCACAGTCCTCGTCCCTTTTACAGGGACGGGGATTTTTTGATGTTTTATTTTTATTCAAAGAAATCACGTTGTCGACACTGTGGAGTGGAGTGAAAGACGGCGACTCCGGAGGGACTAGCGAAAGCGAAGCGTTAGGAGCAAGTGGTCGGGATGCCTTAATTTCTGCAAATAGCGCAGAAATACGGCAAAGCGAACGCTTCGTGGTTCGCTTGGCTGAAATCGAACCCCTCGGAAAGCGTCCGTCTGTAACGAAACGAAACATCGTCATTAATGAGCTATTATTTCAAAGGAGGAATTGGAATGGATTATAAAGACACATTACTTATGCCGAAGACTGACTTTCCGATGAGAGGCGGTTTACCGACGAAAGAGCCGCAAATGCAAGAACAGTGGGAAAAAGACAGCATGTATGCGAAAGTACAGGAGCGGACAAAAGGGAAACCAACGTTCATCCTACATGACGGCCCTCCATATGCAAACGGCGACCTCCACATGGGCCACGCCCTTAACAAAGTATTGAAAGACATCATCGTTCGTCATAAATCCATGACAGGCTTCCATGCACCATATGTTCCGGGTTGGGACACACACGGCTTACCGATTGAACAAGCGCTTGTGAACAAAGGCGTGAAACGTAAAGAACACAGTATTGCGGAGTTCCGTGAAATGTGTAAAGATTATGCACTCACACAAATCGATAACCAGCGTACACAGTTTAAACGTCTAGGTGTGCGAGGCGATTGGGATAACCCATACATCACACTAAAACCTGAATTTGAATCCCGTCAAATTAAAGTATTTGGGGATATGGCGAAAAAAGGATATATCTATAAAGGCTTAAAACCAGTCTATTGGTCTCCATCATCAGAAACAGCATTGGCAGAAGCGGAAATTGAATACCAAGACAAAAAATCACCTTCCATCTATGTCAGCTTCCCAGTTCGTGATGGTAAGGGTGTGCTAGATGCAGATGTTAATATCCTTATCTGGACAACAACTCCTTGGACGATTCCAGCAAACTTAGGAATTTCCGTACATCCTGACTTTGTTTATACAGTTGTAGAAGCAAACGGTAAAAAATTCTTAGTCGCAAAAGACTTAGCGGAGAGTCTTGCAACTGAACTTGGCTGGGAAAACTACACGACAGCTGGGGAATTCAAAGGTCGCGAACTTGAGCGCATCACAGCGAGCCACCCGATTTATGACCGTGAATCACTTGTAATGCTTGGTGAACACGTAACAGCTGACGCTGGTACTGGTTGTGTCCACACAGCTCCAGGACACGGTGAAGATGACTTCTATGTATCTAAACAATATGGTTTAGGCGTCTTATCTCCCATTAACGACAGAGGTGTGATGACTGAAGAAGCTCCACTGTTTGAAGGGTTATTTTATGAAGATGCAAACAAAGCCGTTACAGAGAAGTTGAAAGAAGTAGGAGCACTTGAAAAGCTTTCGTTCTTCACGCACTCGTATCCGCATGACTGGCGTACGAAAAAGCCGGTTATTTACCGTGCCACTGCACAGTGGTTTGCATCAATCGAATCATTCCGCGAAGAACTTCTTGAAGCTATCCGTAAGACGAACTTCACACCATCTTGGGGTGAAACACGACTTTATAATATGATCCGTGACCGCGGGGACTGGTGTATTTCACGTCAACGTGTATGGGGAGTTCCGATTCCAGTGTTTTATGCTGAAAATGGCGAACCGATTATCACTGATGAAACAATCGACCACATTTCAGTATTATTCCGTGAACACGGTTCAAATATCTGGTTTGAGTGGGACACGAAAGATTTACTGCCGAAAGATTTCTCTCACGAAGGTAGCCCAGATGGTACATTTACAAAAGAAACGGATATTATGGACGTGTGGTTTGACTCCGGTTCAACTCATCAAGGTGTTCTTGAAGAGCGCGATGATCTCTCTTACCCAGCAGACCTTTATCTCGAAGGATCTGACCAATACCGTGGGTGGTTCAACTCATCCTTGACGACAAGTGTAGCGATTAACGGGATCGCGCCATATAAAGGTTTGCTGAGCCATGGATTTGCATTAGATGGAGAAGGGCGCAAGATGAGTAAATCAATTGGTAACGTTATCCTTCCTTCTAAAGTGACGAACCAGTATGGAGCAGATATTTTACGTCTTTGGGTATCTTCAGTAGATTACACTGCTGACGTCCGAGTATCTGATTCAAACTTTAAGCAAGTTTCTGAAGTGTATCGTAAAATCCGTAACACAGTTCGTTTCCTACACGGAAATACGTCTGATTTCACACCAGATGCAGATACGGTTGCGTTTGAAGACTTACGTCCAGTAGACCAGTATGTGTATGTGAAGCTTCAGGACTTGATTCGTGATGTGAGAACGGCTTATGAGCATTACGAATTTGCGAATGTCTATCATGCCATCAATTCTTTCTGTACAGGTACATTAAGCTCGTTCTATCTTGATATCGCCAAAGATGTTGTTTACATCGAAGCTGCTGATCATCCACACCGACGTGCGATGCAAACAGTGATGTATGATGCACTTCTAGCGTTATTGAAGCTAGTTGCTCCAATCTTGCCACATACAGCAGACGAAATGTGGGCTTACTTGGAACACGAAACAGCGGAAAGTATCCAGCTTACAGACATGCCACAAGCTAAAGACCTTGAAGCGTCTGAGCTTCGCGCACAATTTGACCAGCTAATGCTTGTACGTGACGATGTGTTGAAAGCTTTAGAAGAAGCGCGTAATAACAAAGTTATTGGTAAATCTCTAGAAGCACACGTAACTGTAGCTGTACGTGAAGATCTTGCTCCACTATTTGCAACGGAAGAAATTGACTTTGCTCAATTCTTCATCGTTTCGAAATTCAGTGCTGTGCCAGCTTCGGAGATTGCGGAAAAAGCAGTTTCACTTACAACGGGTCAAGTATCTGTTGAAAAAGCAACTGGTGAAAAATGTGAACGTTGCTGGACAATTTCAGAGACAGTCGGCTCAAACGCGGATTATCCTGAGTTGTGTGAGCGTTGCGCAGACGTTGTTTCACATCATTATGCTTAATAACTAAACAGGCGCTGCAATCCGTCTATACGGGTCTTGCAGCGCCTTTTTTCATTGACACCTGTTAGACTTGCGCGTGATGGGTTAGGGTATGATAAACTAAACAAGATACTGCAGGACGGAGGGAATTGGGTTGTTCATTTATTATGGTATTGCAGCACTTGTTATTTTGGTCGATCAGCTGACAAAATGGTTGGTCGCTACTAATATGGAAATCGGAGAACGAATTCCTTTAATCGAACCGTATCTAGGCTTGCTGTCACACCGGAATCGCGGTGCGGCATGGGGCATGTTGGAAGGTCAAATGTGGTTATTTGCAATTGTAACGATTGTCGTTGTAGGCGGAATTGTTTACTACTTTCAAAAAGAAGGAAAGAACCAACCGATATTTGCATGGAGTTTAATGTTATTGCTTGGAGGCGCTGTAGGTAACTTTATAGACCGTATAGTAAGAGGCGAAGTGGTCGACTTTGTTCACGTCCTAATCCCGGTCATCAACTACGATTTCCCGATATTTAACGTAGCAGATGCATCCTTGACAATTGGTGTTATACTCGTGATCCTTCATTTGATTTTAGAAGAAAAAAAGAACAAGAAAGATAAGGTGGCATAATGGAACAGTTTCAATACGTAATTGAAGAACAGACAGCAGGTGAGCGGATTGACAAAGCGCTTGCATCTGCAAATGCAGACTGGTCCCGATCTCTTATTCAGCAATGGGTAAAAGACGGAATTGTCTTAGTGAATGGTGTTACCGTTAAAGCGAATTATAAGGTGAAAGTTGGAGAAACACTTACAGTCGATGAACCAGAACCTGAAGAACTTAATATGCCAGCTGAAGATTTAAATCTTGAAATTGTCTATGAAGACAGTGATGTGCTGGTTGTCAACAAACGCAGTGGGATGGTGGTTCATCCAGCCCCTGGACATACGACTGGTACGCTTGTGAATGGGCTTATGTTTCATTGTACCGATTTGTCAGGGATCAATGGCATCATGAGACCAGGGATTGTACACCGTATTGATAAAGATACGTCAGGATTACTTATGGTCGCTAAAAATGATAAGGCACACACGTCTCTCGTAAATCAGCTTGTGGAGAAATCCGTAACGCGTGTCTATACTGCACTCGTTCACGGCCATATTCCACATGATAACGGCACGATTGATGCACCTATTGGAAGAAACCAAAAAGATCGCCAAAGCATGTCCGTTGAAAACACAGGCAAGCATGCGGTTACGCACTTCAAAGTGTTGGAGCGATTTGGGGACTTTACACTCGTTGAGTGTCGATTGGAAACAGGAAGAACTCATCAAATTCGAGTTCATATGAAATATATTGGTCATCCGCTTGCGGGAGATCCTAAATATGGCCCGAAAAAAACAATCGATTTTGATGGACAAGTTCTTCACGCTGGAACACTAGGATTCGTTCATCCAGTGACTGAAGAATATATGGAGTTCAAAGCACCACTGCCCGAAGACTTCGAAAAGTTGCTGAGTGAAATGCAATCTCAAAAAGGTTGACGTAAAGAAATTCAACCTGTATGCTTGTTATAGAGACTTCATAGCGAACCTTTAACGCCAATCCAGAGAGGTTGGGAAGGATGCACGTTATTCAGAGTCACGCTTGCGAGCGCTGACGACTGAATTCTATTTACGCACGTAAACCTTCCTGTCCGAAAGACGACCGGAAGGTTTTTTGTGTGTAAAAACCAACGTTAAGGGACAGCAGAATCTAGGAAATGTCGTAATTATTCTTTATTTAAGGGAGTCGATTGAAATGGCAGAAAAAGCGAATATCTTGGATGAAAGTGCTATCAACCGCGCACTCACCCGAATTGCACATGAAATCATTGAACGCAACAAAGGGATCGATCACTGTATCCTTGTAGGCATCAAAACTAGAGGTGCGTATCTTGCAAATCGACTTGCTGAAAAAATTGAACAAATTGAAGGCAAGCCAATTCGTATCGGTGAACTGGATATCTCCCTTTACCGGGACGACCTTGGATTGAAATACGAAAACAAAGAACCACTCGTCAAACAAGTAGACATTAACTACAGTCTATCCGATGAAAAAGTAGTCCTAATCGATGACGTTCTTTACACGGGCCGCACAGTCCGTGCAGCAATGGATGCGGTCATGGACTTAGGGCGTCCGTCTTCCATACAACTAGGTGTCCTCGTAGATCGCGGACATCGTGAACTGCCGATACGACCAGATTTCGTTGGGAAGAACATCCCGACTTCGAGTGATGAAAAAGTTGTCGTGAATTTAGTTGAATCAGATGGGGAAGATAACGTTACGATCCACTCAAGATAATTGAACCTGCTTGGAGGCCATGAGAAATGTCAGAAAAAGTATTGGATATTCATGAAAAACCAGCAAGTGGAAAATGGATTGCCTTAAGTCTCCAGCACATGTTTGCCATGTTCGGTGCAACAATTCTAGTTCCGCAACTCGTTGGGCTTAGCCCGGCAATTGCTTTACTTACAAGTGGTATCGCTACACTCGTCTTTGTAGTCATCACTCAAGGTAAAGTTCCAGCTTACCTTGGCTCATCCTTCGCTTTCATTGTCCCGATAACGGTCGCTACTAAAACTGGCGGAATCGGAAGTGCAATGATCGGAAGTATGTTCGTTGCTCTAGTCTACGCGATTGTGTCACTCGTCATTTGGAAGACCGGACATAATTGGATCATGAATATTTTACCGCCAGTTGTAGTGGGACCGGTTATCATGGTCATCGGTCTTGCAGTTGCGCCAACTGCAGTTGGTATGGCGAGCCGTATAGATATTGACGGTGTGTCAACTTACAGTCTCCTTCATTTCTCAGCAGCCATCGTCACACTAGCGGCAGCAATCATTTGTCTCATGTTTTTCCGAGGTGTCATCAGCTTGATGCCGGTTTTGATTGGAATTATCGTAGGCTATCTTTACTCAGCAGCAATTGGAATTTTGAACTTCCAGCCAGTACTTGAGGCGAAGTGGTTTGCAGTTCCAGAATTCCTGATACCTGGAATCGATTACGATTTTGTTGTAACACCAACCTTGTTGTTCGTCATGGTTCCAATTGCGATTGTAACGATTTCAGAGCATATCGGTCACCAACTCGTGCTTGGTAAAGTTGTAGAACGAGATTTCATCCGCGATCCAGGTTTAAATCGTTCACTCTTAGGTGATGGAATTGGAACACTGATCAGTGGATTGCTGGGAGGACCCCCAAAAACGACTTACGGTGAAAACATCGGAGTTATGGCAATTACACGAGTATATAGTGTCTATGTCATCGTTGGGGCTGCAGTGTTCGCGATTCTATTCTCCTTCATAGGTAAAGTCATGGCACTGATTTCAACCATACCGACAGCTGTGCTTGGTGGAATTTCCATCCTGCTATTCGGGATTATCGCTTCATCGGGATTGCGCATGCTGGTGGATCACCAAGTAGACTTTGATAAGCAACGGAATCTAGTCATCACATCTGTCATACTCGTCATTGGAATCGGTGGTGCGTCCATCAACTTTAGCGACACTTTCCACATTGAAGGAATGGCGTTAGCTGCAATCGTTGGTGTGGTACTAAACTTAGTGCTCCCAGGACGGGAAAAGAATAAGTTGGATGATGTTCAAGAAGAACCACTATTGGTAGATAAAGAAAATTAAATACGTTAGACCTTTTAACATTGTTCAGAGAGACAAGGAAAGGTTTATGTGACAGGGACTGAACTAAGGCCCTGCATACATAAATGGCCTTCCTATATGCTGGGAAGGCTTTTTTTAAACCTTCCCCTATCTAAGAGGAGGACGAAGAAATGGATAACTTACTTACGATGAAACAATTTAGCGAAGAGAATATTATGGAAATCTTGAATTATGCGGAGTACTTGAAGCGTCATGGGATTCGGGAATTGCCCGGGAAATATTTAGTAAGTAACTTGTTTTTTGAGCCAAGTACACGCACAAAGCTAAGCTTCGAAATCGCTGAACGGAAATTAGGGTTAGAAATTATCCAATTTGATCCAGGTCATTCGAGCACGACTAAAGGGGAAACGCTTTTCGATACAGTTAAAACATTGGAATCACTAGGTGTGAACGCAGTTGTCATCCGTCATCCTGAAAAAGAATATTACAAACAACTTGAGGGCATTAAGATTCCAGTATTCAATGGTGGGGATGGTACAGGACAACACCCAAGTCAATCTTTGCTGGATCTGTTTACAATAAAAGAAGAGTTCGGCTACTTCCTAGGACTTAACGTAGTCATCGCTGGAGATTTGTCACACAGTCGAGTGGCTGCATCGAACGCAGAAGCGTTACAAAAACTAGGTGCAAATGTGCAGTTTGTCTGTCCAAATGAATGGTCTGGGGATTATGAGACTGTTCCAGGGTGGGAAAATGTAATTGAACAAGCAGACGTTGTTATGCTACTTCGAGTACAACATGAACGGCATGATGAAAAGATGAGTTTCACGAAAGAAGCATATCACGAGCAATATGGATTGACTACAGAACGTGCAGCAATGATGAAGGAAAGCGCGATTATCATGCATCCAGCACCAATCAACTGGGGGGTCGAAATTGCAGAGTCCCTGACAACTCATCCAAAGCTTAGAGTTTATGAAGCTGTAGAAAATGGTGTTTATATCCGTGCCGCTGCTATGGAAATGATCTTACGAGGAGGAAATGTACATGCACAAGCTGCTCCGAAATATTTGGCTATATGATGAAAGTTCACAAAACTTAAAGGATGTACGAATTCAAGGTGGAAAAGTTGTGGAAATCGGACACAACTTAGATGTAAAAGGTGCTGAAGTGATTGAAGGCAACGGTTCATGCCTAGCTCCAGGATTTGTCGATGTCCACGTTCACTTACGCGAGCCAGGTGGCGAGCATAAAGAAACGATTGAAAGTGGTACGAAAGCTGCTGCAAAGGGCGGTTACACAACAATCTGTGCGATGCCCAATACCCGACCTGTTCCAGATACCATCAAAAATATTGAATATGTCAATGAATTGATAGAAAAAAATGCAGTCATTCGGGTTTTGCCTTATGCATCGATAACGATCCGGGAAGCTGGAAAAGAGCGTACGAATTTAGCCGAGCTAAAAGAACATGGCGCGTTTGCGTTTACGGATGACGGAGTTGGAATCCAAGAAGCAGGAATGATGCTTGAGACGATGCAAGACGCTGCGAAATTGAATATGGCGGTCGTTGCTCACTGTGAAGATAACACGCTCATTTATGGTGGTGCCATGCACGAAGGAATCCGGAATAAGGAACTAGGACTTCCAGGAATTCCGTCCGTTGCAGAATCCGTTCATATTGCCCGCGATATTTTACTTGCTGAAGCAGCAGGTGCACACTATCACGTTTGTCACGTCAGTACGAAAGAGTCCGTTCGCGTCATCAGAGATGCAAAACGTGCAGGTGTTCATGTAACAGCCGAAGTGACACCCCATCATTTATTGCTCAATGAACATGATATTCCTGAAGATGATGCAGTTTGGAAGATGAACCCACCATTAAGAGGAAACGAAGATTTGGCAGCGCTACGCGAAGGGTTGCTTGACGGGACACTAGATTTCATCGCAACGGATCATGCACCTCATAGTGCTGAAGAAAAGGCTGCAGGATTCAAAACTGCACCGTTTGGAATTACAGGATTTGAAACAGCATTCCCATTACTCTATACGCATTTTGTGAAAAATGGAGACTGGACATTAAAGCAACTGATAGACTGGTTTACGAAGAAACCATGCGATGTATTTAACCTTCCATACGGTTCGATTGAAGAAGGGGCTATCGCTGACCTTGTATTGTTAGATTTGAAGACTGAGCAAGTAATTGACCCAACTACGTTTTTATCAAAAGGAAAAAACACGCCGTTTACAGGAGTAACATGTACGGGTTGGCCGGTACTGACACTGTACGGTGGTGAAACGGTCTTTTTAGAGCAAAAGTGATGACCGGGATGATCCAGTGAAATAGAGGAGGGTTCTTGTATGATTGTGCAGAACAGAATGGCAATATGCTCAACACGCCAAATCGCAGATAATATTATCGAAATGGTGCTTACAGGGAATCTTGTGAATGAAATTGTTTCACCAGGGCAATTCGTTCATATCCGAGTGACAGATACATTTGAACCGTTGCTTAGAAGACCGATTTCAATTGCATCATTTGATAAGGAAAAAGAACAAATGACACTCATTTTCCGCGCTGAAGGCAGGGGAACCCAGTTACTTGCTGCAAAACAAATTGGTGCTGAAGTGGATGCGCTTGGACCGCTTGGAAATGGCTTTTCTGCTGCTAATTCAGTAGCGGGTGAAACAGCTCTTTTGATCGGAGGCGGAATTGGAGTTCCTCCTTTATATCAGCTATCGAAAGAACTGACAGCCAAAGGAGTGCACTGTGTACATATTCTTGGATTTCAATCGGCTACTGCTGTATTTTATGAAGAAGAGTTTACAGCGCTTGGGGAGACAAGAATCGTTACAGCAGATGGCAGTGCTGGGGAACGAGGATTTGTAACAGATTCGCTAGCCCGAAATCCTGTCGATTTCAAAACGTATTATACATGTGGTCCAACTCCAATGCTTCACGCAGTGCAGCAAGCGTTTCATGATAAACAAGGATTCTTATCATTTGAACAGCGCATGGGATGCGGAATCGGAGCGTGTTTTGCATGTGTCTGTGAAACACAAAATGGACAAGACCTGCCTTACGTGAAAGTTTGCTCGGATGGTCCTGTATTTCCGGCGGGGGTGGTTGCACTATGAATCGATTAGCTGTTGAATTACCAGGTTTATCGCTAAAAAATCCAATCATGCCTGCTTCAGGGTGTTTTGGATTTGGAAAAGAGTATGGCAATTTGTATGATTTGTCTCAACTTGGGGCAATTATGATTAAAGCGACAACACTTGAAACGCGATTCGGCAATCCAACTCCGCGTGTCGCAGAGACGGCTGCAGGTATGTTGAATGCAATAGGACTGCAAAATCCAGGATTAGAACGGGTGCTGGCAGAAGAGTTAACGCGTCTTGCTAATCATGACGTTCCGATTATCGCGAACGTGGCAGGTTCTGAAACGGAAGATTATGTACAAGTTGCTGAGGCAATTTCAAAAGCACCGAATGTCAAAGCGTTAGAATTGAACATTTCTTGTCCGAACGTCAAGTGTGGCGGTATTGCTTTTGGTACGGACCCTAAACTTGCTGCAGAGCTGACATCAGCTGTGAAGCAAGTATCAAGTGTTCCGGTTTATGTGAAACTATCCCCAAATGTATCGGATATTACAGTGATTGCGAAAGCTGTGGAAGCAGCTGGAGCAGACGGAATTACGATGATCAATACACTCGTTGGCATGCGCCTTGACCGGAAAACAGGGAAGCCGGTCATCGCCAATGGAACTGGTGGGCTTTCAGGCCCAGCAGTCAAACCAGTTGCAATCCGGATGGTGTATGAAGTGAGTAAAGCGGTCAATATTCCAATCATCGGAATGGGCGGAGTGACGGATGCAGGTGATGTGATCGACTTTTTATCAGCAGGAGCAAGTGCGGTAGCGGTCGGCACAGCGAATTTTGTCAATCCCTTCGTATGTCCTGAGATCATTCATGCTCTGCCAGCCTTATTAGATGAACTAGGGCTAGAAAACATTACAGATTTAATCGGAAGGAGTCATGCGGTATGAACACATCCCCAATCATTGCATTGGATTTCGAACATCAAGAAGCCGCATTAGCCTTTTTAAAACCTTTTGACAGCGGTACGTTTGTCAAAGTAGGGATGCAACTTTTTTACAAAGAAGGACCAGCAATTGTTTATCGTCTAAAAGAACAGGGATTTGACGTGTTCCTGGATTTGAAATTACATGATATCCCGAATACCGTGAAGTCTGCGATGACGTCACTCGCCTCAGTCGGAGCTGATTTAGTGAATGTACACGCAGCAGGTGGCTCTTTCATGATGGATGCGGCACTTGAAGGCTTGGATATTGGTACTGCAGCGGGGGGAACTCGGCCATCCATTATTGCGGTCACACAGTTGACTTCAACAACGGAAGAACAGATGCAGCGAGAGCAGCTTATTCAGACTTCATTGAACGATTCAGTCTTGCATTATGCAAAACTTGCCCAAACTTCAAAGTTGGACGGCGTGGTATGTTCCGTTTTAGAAGCTGGTTCTATAGCAGAAGTATGTGGTAAAGAGTTTTTGAAAGTGACGCCAGGCATCCGATTAACAAATGACGCAGCACATGATCAAAAACGAATTGCGACACCTGCAGAAGCTAAAAAGATGGGATCGACACATATTGTAGTGGGTCGTTCGATTACAGGGGCTGCAGATCCGTTAGCAGCTTATCATGAAATTGCAAGACAGTGGAAAGGATTGAGTAAATGATGACTAAACAAGAAATCGCAAAAATTTTATTGCACGTAGGTGCTGTAACTCTTAGTCCAGATGAGCCCTTCACATGGGCATCAGGTATTCAATCGCCCATCTATTGTGACAACCGCCTCATCATGTCGGATCCAGGCGGCAGAAGAAGGATTGCTGAAGGAATGGCGGCGTCCATCAAATCAAATTATCCAAATACAACGGTTATCGCGGGTACTGCTACAGCGGGAATTCCACACGCAGCATGGATTGCAGATATTTTAGGATTACCGATGGTATATGTTCGTTCGAAAGCAAAAGGACATGGACGCAGCAAGCAGATCGAAGGGAAAGTGAAGCCGGAAGACCGGGCTGTCATCGTAGAAGATTTAATTTCTACTGGCGGAAGCAGCTTGACTGCTGCGGATGCATTAACAGAAGCTGGTGTTCAAGTAGAAGGCGTTGTCTCCATCTTTACATACGGATTGGAAAGTGCAGACTTAGCTTTTGAAAAGGCGGGTTTATCCTACACAAGCCTGACAGATTTCAATGCCCTCGCTGAAGTCGCAACTCGTTCCGGAGCAATCCGAGAAGAATCCGTTGCCCCTCTCCTTGACTGGCACCAAAAATTAAAATCAGGCACATTGAAATAACTGACGGAAGCTGGCGTTTTACGCTAAGCTTCTTTTTTTGCGTAATTTCTTAATCGACAGCATTCGATATGTGTCGTTCGGTTGGAATACAGTAATTTTTATGGAGTTTTATGGGGACGCGGGAGGGGTTTTGTCGTTTATGATCACTTTTTGGAGTTTATGAGCGAGATATGCGGTTTATGATCACTTTTCCAAGTTTATGATCACAATTTGTGTTTTATGAGCGTTTTCGATGAGTTATGATCATATTTTTAAGTTTATGAGCGAATTCAACAAATTATGAGCACGCAGCGAAACTACATAAGAAAAACCAGCAAGGCAGGGAAGCCATGCTGGTTTTTCTTATGCTTTCAATTGTCGTACGATATCTTCATCTGGCGTTACGAAAATCGTCTTTTGTTCAAAGTAGATGACAAACCCAGGTTTTGAACCATTAGGCTTTTTCACGTGACGAACTTCTGTGAAATCAACTGGAACAGAAGCAGATCCACGCGCTTTACTGAAGTAGGCAGCGAGAGTAGCTGCTTCTTGAATCGTCTCTTCATTTGGCTCTTCGTCATGAATCACAACGTGTGATCCAGGAATGTCTTTTGTATGTAACCAAATGTGATTCCGTGCAGCAAGCTTTGATGTTAACCAATCATTTTGGCGATTATTTTTTCCTACTGAGATTTTAACACCGGCTGTTGACTGATAGGATTCGGGCATGGGCTTTTTCGGCTTCACTTTTTTCTTGCTTTTTCGAGCTTTCATGAGACCAAGTTCTGCAAGTTCGTCCCGAATTTCATCGATATCATCAGTTGAGGCTTGCATGACTTGCTGTTTCACCATTTCAAAATACTCGATGTCTTCGTGTGCTTTTTTCAATTGACTTGCCAGTTGTATTAATGCATTCTTGGCTTTTGTATACTTGGAGAAATAGCGCTGGGCATTGTCAATCACGGATTTCCGTGGGTCCAGCTGAATGGTGACAGTTGTGCCTTGTTCATAATAGTTATCCACAACTGCTTCTTTCTGCCCTTTTTCTATCGCATAACTGTTCGCGGTGAGAAGTTCCCCATATAGCTGGAACGTATCAAGACGTCCTGCATCATTGCGTTCCTTTTCTAGCTTTTGGACTTTCAACTTCAATTTCGCAATTTCGTTATCTAGCCAGCGCTCCAGATCGGCGGCTTGCGCTTTCACTCGTTCCCTGACTGCACGAGCAAAGTAGACTTTGTCTAGCAATTCCCCAAGGGTCGGATAAACAATTTCGGTTTCTTGTGTGAAAGTGAGTTCCGCTGCAGAAAATAATAGCTTTCCGTCTTTTTCTACAGTATTTGGATGGAAATGTCCCTCTGAAAATATCTGGACAAATGATTGATAGATCTGGAATTCAGATTGATCAGCTGAATTGGTTAATCGATACAACAGTTCCTCCGCATGCACCGGTGAAAGTCCTGATAGCACTTGAACAATGGCTTTAGGAGTATCAAAGGTTGGCAGTAATTGTTCAAATTCTTCTTGAGTGAGTGTAAATGGATTCCGCTTATCTTGCGGTGGAGCCGGAATGTACGGTTGGCCAGGCATGATTGTCCGGTAGCTGTTAACGCTTGGTGGCAAGTGCTTCATACTATCGATAATCATATCCCGTTCCGGATCAATCAGTAAAAAGTTACTGTGGCGACCCATGATTTCAAATATGATTGCGCGTTCCATATCATCGCCAATTTCGTTTTTTGAACGGATCGTAAACTTCAAGATTCGGTCGGTTCCCATTTGTTCCACTGCTGTGATGGTTCCACCTTCCAAGTGTTTACGTAGTGTCATGCAAAACATTGGAGGTTCCTTGGGGTTTTGTATCGTTTCTTCTGTAAATTGTACACGTGCATAGGAAGGGTGCACCGAAAAAAGTAATTTTCGGTTTTGACCGCCTGCGCGGATAATGAATATGGTTTCTTGTGCGTTTGGTTGGTGAATCTTTGAGATTCTTCCATTTTGAATACTTTGAAGTTCGCGTTTCATTGCGGTTGTGAACAAGCCGTCAAATGCCATATGAATTCCTCTTTCTTTTCGTTTCCTCCATTTTAGCACTACGCGCCAAACATATGGTATAATACGAATACAAACTTCGGATCGAACTGGATTAGGGCTGATTTGAATGGAGAGACTACATTAGATGAGGGATTGCATGTTTAAACAACGAGGACTTTTGATTGTTCTTTCCGGCCCATCGGGAGTCGGAAAAGGAACTGTTCGGAAAGAGCTCTTTGCCTCTCCGGACACCAATTATGAATATTCGATTTCGATGACGACGCGTCAGCCAAGAGAAGGCGAAGTGGATGGAGTCGATTATTTTTTCCGCCCACGGGAAGTGTTTGAGGCACTGATTGAGGAAGGAAAACTTCTTGAGCATGCGGAGTATGTCGGGAATTATTATGGGACACCGCTTGATTATGTCAACGAAACACTCGATTCTGGAAGAGATGTCTTCTTAGAAATCGAAGTAGTCGGGGCTGCACAAGTGAGGGAGAAAATGCCGGACGGGCTATTCATTTTCTTAGCGCCTCCAAGTCTTTCGCATTTAGAGCAACGGCTTGTAGGGCGAGGGACAGAAGTTCTGGAAGTCATCGCATCACGCGTAGCAAAAGCGCGTGACGAGTTAGAGATGATGGACTTGTATGATTATGTCGTAGAAAATGATGAAGTGACGAAAGCCTGTGATCGCGTCAATGCAATTGTTACAGCTGAGCACTGCAGAAGAGAACGTGTTGAAGAACGCTATTTAGCCATGTTGGAAGGGGAATAAGACAATGTTATATCCATCTGTAGATTCACTAAAAGAGAAGATCGACTCAAAGTACACACTCGTTTCACTTGCTGCAAAGAGAGCGCGGGAGATGCAAGAAAAGAAAGATGAGCAACTCGTTTCCTACACATCTCATAAAAATGTCGGGAAAGCACTTGAAGAAGTAGCAGCGGGCATGCTTCACAAACGCAAGACGGACGCTTCCGTTGTCTATGAGGATGAAATTTAAACGTAATTGAGTTGAATACACATATGGAGGCTCCCTTAGAAAATGTACTTTCTTTGGGAGTTTGTCATTTTCGGGGAGGATGAAGATGTTGTTAGCCAATAAAAAAGTTTTGCTCTGTGTGACGGGTGGCATAGCTGTCTACAAAGCGGTAGCGCTGGTTAGTAAATTGAGTCAATCAGGTGCACATGTGAAAGTAGTGATGACCCGCTCTGCGATGGAGTTTGTTCAGCCTCTATCGTTTCAAGTGATGTCTCGGAACGATGTCTATTTTGATACGTTTGATGAAAAAGATTCTTCTGTCATTGCTCATATAGACCTTGCGAATTGGGCAGATCTCATCCTTGTGGCACCGACGTCAGCGAATTTCATCGGAAAACTTGCAAATGGCATTGCAGATGATATGGCCTCTACCTTGTTACTTGCAGCGACAGCTCCTGTATGGATTGCCCCTGCGATGAATGTCCATATGTACGAGCACCCGGCGGTTCTTCGGAATATCGATCGTCTGTATCGCGACGGCGTAAGATTCATTGAACCTTCCGAGGGCTTTTTAGCATGTGGATATGTTGGCAAAGGACGTCTGGAAGAGCCTGAACGAATTGTTGAATTAGTCGATTCGTTTTTCAACGAAACACCACCACTCCCGTTAACTGGAAAAAAGGTAGTTGTAACGGCTGGCCCAACATTAGAACGGATTGATCCGGTCCGTTATATTTCGAATTTCTCAAGCGGTAAAATGGGGTACGCGATGGCCAAAGCTGCGTTTGAACTAGGTGCCGAAACGATCCTTATTTCTGGCCCTGTATCGCTGGAACCACCAGAGGGTGTTAAGCTCATTCGTGTGGAGAGTGCAGCTGAGATGCTGGAAGCAGTGTTGGATCATTATACAGATGCAGATTACATCGTGAAATCTGCTGCGGTTGCTGATTATCGTCCAAAAACAGTATACGACCAAAAGATGAAGAAAAAAGATGGTGCTGCTTCTTTAGAGCTGGAACGGACAACTGATATTTTGAAAACGTTAGGTGAAATGAAAACAACGCAACGGCTAATTGGATTTGCGGCAGAAACGACAGATGCCGTTACATATGGTAAAGGTAAGTTGGAAGCGAAAAATCTTGATTGGATTATCATCAATGATGTTACTGATCCTGCAGGAGGTTTTGGTAGCGATGCCAACGTCGTAACTTTAATTTCAAGGTCTGGTGTTGAGCTTCAGTTTCCGGCTATGGAGAAAAAGGAGCTTGCAAAGAAACTATTCACAACAATTGTCCATGAAGGACAAGATTCCCTATGATCGCTGAAGTGATCGTGGACGTTGCAGCATATCCGATAGATCGTCCATTTGACTATAAAATTCCTGAGCTGTTTGCTGGATTCGTTGAACCTGGGATGCGTGTGAAAGTACCATTTGGTCCACGGAAAGTAGTCGGTTATGTGATTGCTTTGAAAGAAGAAAGCGACTTGGACATCAGTAAGATAAAACCGTTGGAAGAACTCATCGATTTTGAACCGATCCTTTCAGCGGAATTATTGGAGCTATCGGAATGGCTTGCTACGGATACGCTCGCCTATCGCATAGAAGCTCTTCAAGTCATGCTTCCCGCTGCAATGCGTGCAAAGTATGAGAAGTTCATCCAAGTGGAGGATCTCCAGGCGATTACAGACGAACCGTTCTTGAAGATGCTTCAAAAAAGGGATCGTATCCCTTTGAAAAATGCTGACACCCCTGAACTTTTGAAACAATTGAAGGTCTACACAAAATCAGGTGCAGTGCGTGTCGATACTCTAGTTAAGCAACAGACTACAGTTAAAAAAGTCCGTATGATTCATATAGAAAGTGCAGGAACTCTTCAACAACTAATTGGCGCACTTAGTAAGCAAGCGGTCAAACAGCGTGAACTAATGGAGTGGATGATTGCGTACGCCGGACAAACAATCGAAGCAGTAAAATTGATGGCGGATGCACATGTATCTGCACCAGTGCTGAAATCAGTGATTGAAAAAGGGGCTGCCCAAGAAAAAAGGTTGGAAGTGTATCGCGAACCAGAAACTTTGGAATTACGGGATACTGCCATTCCAAAACAGCTCACTTCTTATCAGGAAAATGCAGTAGATGAAGTACTTCATGCTTTTCGGTCAGGTTCAGACACGACGTTCCTGTTGCATGGAATTACAGGGAGCGGCAAAACTGAGGTCTACTTGCGAACTATCCAAGAAGTGCTATCAGCTGGCAAGGAAGCAATCGTGCTAGTTCCGGAAATTTCCTTGACACCTCAAATGACCTCGAGATTCAAAGAGCGATTTGGCGATCAAGTTGCAGTCATGCATAGTGCACTGTCTGCAGGTGAGAAATATGATGAGTGGCGTAAAATTCATCGAAAAGAAGTGAAGGTGGTCGTTGGTGCGCGTTCTGCTATTTTCGCGCCATTTGAAAAACTAGGAATTATTATTCTGGATGAAGAACATGAGTCAACGTATAAGCAGGAAGATTCGCCACGGTATCATGCACGGGATGTCGCGATTTGGCGGGCACAATTCAATCACTGTCCCGTTATTCTTGGGAGTGCAACGCCTGCACTTGAATCCTATGCACGTGCGTCAAAAGATGTTTACCGGCTACTGGAATTGCCAACGCGTGCAAAAGATCAGGAGCTACCAAATGTCAACATCGTCGATATGCGTGCTGAATTGAAAGATGGTAACCGATCGATGTTTTCTGTTCCGTTGGCGGAAGCAGTTCGGGATCGATTATTCAAGGGCGAACAGACTGTGTTGTTTTTAAACAAACGTGGATTCTCTTCGTTTGTTTTATGTAGAGATTGTGGGACGACAATTCAATGTCCCAACTGTGATATTTCACTGACGTATCATAGGGCAACTGAGAATTTAAAATGTCATTACTGCGGACATGAAGAGCGGGTACCTCACGTCTGTCCGGAATGCGAAAGTGAACACATCCGATTTTTTGGCACGGGTACACAAAAAGCGGAAGAAGAGATTACAAAGCTTTTCCCAGAAGCGCGAGTACTTCGTATGGATGTCGATACGACTCGCCAAAAAGGTTCTCATGCCCGACTGCTTCAAAAATTCAGCGAAGGACAAGCTGATATTTTACTTGGAACACAAATGATTGCCAAAGGGCTCGACTTTCCAAATATTACATTGGTCGGTGTTTTAGCGGCAGATACAACACTCCATTTGGCGGATTTCAGAGCTGCAGAAAAAACGTTCCAATTGCTGACACAAGTAAGTGGAAGAGCGGGGCGTCATGAATTGGAAGGGGAAGTATTCGTCCAAACGTACACACCTGAACATTACGCCATTGAACTAGCAAAAGCTCAAGTATACGAGCCCTTTTATCATATGGAGATGAGTAACAGGAAACAATTTGGCTATCCGCCATTTTACTACATCGTCAACATTCAATTCAGTCATGAGGACTTAATGAAAGTTGTTGGATATGCTGAAAAAGCCGCTCGATTTTTGGCAGAAGGATTAAGTCCTGAAAGCGTCATTATCGGTCCAACTGCTTCGGCAATAAGTCGCGTCAATAATAGATATCGCTATCAATGTTTGATAAAATACAAAAAAGAACCGAAACTCACAGAGACACTACAAGCACTCATCCGCTTTTACCGAACGGATTGGATAAAAGACGGATTACTGCTTTCTGTCGATAAATCACCTGTCGTTATTTACTGAATAGAGTTTAGAAAAGAGGAATTTGTTTGACTGTACTAGAAATTGTTAAATATCCAGCTGAAATATTAGAAACGAAAACAAAAGAAGTGACGAAATTCGATCGCGCCTTACACAGGTTGTTGGACGATATGATGGAAACGATGATTGCTGCAGATGGCGTAGGAATTGCAGCGCCTCAAGTCGGCCACTCAATTCGCGCTGCGATTGTAGATATCGGCGAAGGGGATCCACCTATTGAACTGATCAATCCAGTCATTACTGCGATTGGTGGAGAAGATGTGGACTTGGAAGGGTGTCTCAGCTTCCCAGATTTATACGGTGAAGTAAAGCGTCCCTTCTTTGTTCGTGTAGAAGCTCAAGAACGAGATGGATCCCTCTATGAGATTGAAGCTGAAAGCTTTGAAGCACGTGCCATTATGCATGAAATCGATCACTTAGATGGCATTTTGTTCAATACGAAAATTAGTAGGATTGTCGATGCATCTGAATTTGAAGAATTGGACGAAGACCTTGTTCAACTTGAAAAGGATGGTGAAGGGATTGAATAAGCTGTTATTTATGGGAACTCCTGATTTTTCAGCCCCTATTTTACGTATGCTTCAGGAAGAAGGCTATCATATTGTCGGAGTTGTGACTCAGCCTGACAGACCTGTTGGACGAAAACGTGTCTTGACACCACCCCCTGTGAAAGCGGAAGCATTGCGTCTAGGGCTACCAGTCATTCAACCTGAAAAATTAAGAGGTTCCACTGAGTTGGAAGAGATTAAAGCGCTTGCGCCCGACTTAATCGTTACAGCTGCATTTGGTCAGATTTTGCCAAAAGAATTGCTGGATGTTCCGAGATTAGGGTGCATTAATGTCCATGCGTCATTGCTTCCTGCTTATCGTGGAGGAGCTCCAATTCATCAGTCTGTTATGGACGGATGCACGGAAACAGGTGTAACGATTATGTACATGGCGGAAAAACTTGACGCAGGTGACATCATCTCACAAGCGACTGAACCGATTTTACCGACTGATGATACAGGCAGTATGTTTGATAAGCTATCACTTACTGGTGAAAAGTTGTTAAAAGAAACATTGCCTTCTATTCTAGAAGGAACGAATGCACGCATTCCACAAGATGAGTCTCTTGTCACATTTGCAAAAAACATCTCACGTGAGCAAGAGCGGATTGACTGGACACGTAAAGGAACGGATATTCATAACCAAGTAAGAGGACTAACACCTTGGCCAACGGCTTATACAACATTTGAAGGTGAAAACGTGAAAGTCTGGAAGACGGAAGTAATCTCGAATAATTGTGAAGGCAAGCCAGGTGAAATCATCGAGTTAACAAAGGAACACATTCTCGTGAAAACAGGTGATGACACAGCTATCGCAATTACGGAATTACAGCCTTCCGGGAAAAAACGCATGACTGCAACCGTCTTTTTGAACGGATCAGGTAGCCAGTGGAAAAAAGGAGATTTCTTCCTATGACAGCAAAGAAGAAAATAATGATGCAAGGGAACGTCCGCGACGCGGCACTTTCCATTTTACTTGAAGTGAGTCGTAACCAAGCGTACAGCAATCTATTATTAACTCGGACGATGAAATCCTATGCCATTAAAGAACAGGACAAACCATTGTTAACGAATTTAACATATGGGACATTACAGTATCGATTGACATTAGACTATTATCTAGCTCCATTCGTTAAAGGAAAGCTGGATGATTGGGTTCGTGAACTACTACGTATGTCGCTATATCAGATCGTCTATTTAACAAAAATCCCTCCGCATGCTGCTGTAAATGAAGCTGTGGAAATTGCAAAAGTACGGGGACATAAAGGAACAACCGGATTTGTAAACGGAGTACTTCGTTCTGTATTGCGCCAAGGAGTCCGTTCACTTGATGAAGTAACAGATGGAATTACACGTCTGTCGATAGAGACAAGTCATCCTGAATGGCTAATTCGTCGATGGATTGACCAGTACGGGTTGGAAGTCACTTCAGAAATGGCACTTGCTAATAATGTGCCACCAACGAATACTGCACGTGTCAATATCGCACAGACAACAGTTGAAAAAGCATTGCATCAGTTGAAGAGTGAAGGTGCAAAAGTCGAGATAGGGAAAGTGGTACCTGAAGCGATCTATTGCCATTCAGGAAATGTCGCGAAAACCTATACGTATACCAAAGGATGGCTCACTGTTCAAGATGAAAGCTCGATGCTTCCTGTCTATGCGCTGGATGTGCATCCAGGAATGAAAGTACTCGATATGTGTGCAGCACCAGGTGGGAAAACAACACAAATTGCAGAACATTTAGCAGATAATGGAGAAGTTCATGCACACGATCTACATGAACATAAACTACAACTCATCGAAGAGAATGCAGAACGTTTAGGACTGAAATCCATTTGGACATCTAGTGGGGATAGTCGTGAACTAGGATATACGTATAAACCGAACACATTCGATCGGATTTTAGTAGACGCACCTTGTAGTGGTCTTGGAGTTATTCGCAGAAAACCGGAAATCAAGTACAACAAGACAGAAGCGGATCTCGAATCACTTACGAAAATCCAATCGGAATTACTTGAAACAGCATGGACACTCGTCAAGCCGGGTGGCAAAATTGTCTATAGTACATGTACGGTCGATAAAACCGAAAATGATGGAGTTGTTCTTCAATTTTTAGAACGTCATCCTGAAGCTGTAAAATTAGTTCCTGAATTCTTCGAAGAAGCAGGTCTCTCGACACCAAACGGGATGCTGCAAGTATTGCCGCAACACTTTGGCAGTGATGGATTCTTTGCAGCTACGTTGCAAAAACCAGTGAGTAACGACTAAAAAGACGTACAGGGATGGGGGAACCGCAATGCATTTCAGTGTACGAACCGATATAGGTAGAAAACGCACGTTCAACGAAGACCAGGCTGCTGTATTTGTACTCGATAATGGCTATACACTCGCTGTCATTGCTGACGGCATGGGGGGGCATCGGAGTGGCGATGTCGCGAGTACCATGGCAGTACGCTTAATGGGAGAACATTTCAATGAGCTGAACCAAACGACTCCAGAAACCGTAGAAACATGGAGTGCATGGCTCGATTCTATTGTTCGTAAAGTAAACCAGCTAATTTTTGAAAAAGCCCAATCTTCCCCTGAACATGAAGGGATGGGTACAACGCTTGAAGCTGCAGTCATAGCAGAAGGAAATTGTTACATTGCACATGTAGGGGACAGTCGGATTTATACAATTAGTTCCGAAGCAATTACTCAGCTGACTAAGGATCATTCCTACGTAAATGCACTTCTATCCAGTGGACAAATAACAGAAGAAGAAGCTGAAGTACATCCTCAGCGAAATTGGATTATGCGAGCTGTCGGTTCGGAACGAGATATCGAGCCTGAATTTTATCATGTACCTTTTACAAAAGGAGACTATTTGTTATTGTGCACAGATGGTCTAAGTAACAAGGTGGAACCTGAAACGATGAGGGAACTCATTGTGGCTGAAAACACACTTGAAGAAAAAGTTATTCAGCTCATCAATCTGGCCAACGAAAGAGGGGGGGAGGACAACATTACTGCGGTATTGCTTGCCTCCACTGACCTTGGAGCGAGTGCTGTATGATTGGCAATCGAATTGGAGACCGCTATGATATCATCGGCACAATCGGTGAAGGCGGGATGTCTAAAGTATACGTAGCGCATGATGTAATTTTGGATCGGGATGTCGCCATAAAAGTTTTAAATTATGATTTTGCGAACGAAGAAGAATTGAAACGCAGATTTCAGCGTGAAGCGTTATCTGCTACTAGTTTGACCCATGCGAACATCGTCAATATTTTTGATGTGGGAGAAGAAGATGAGCTTCATTACCTAGTCATGGAGTATGTGAAGGGTCTGACATTAAAGCGCTTTATTTTGGAAAACGGTCCACTTGAACCCGAAAAAGCAATTCCTATTATGCTACAACTCGTGGCAGGCATATCCAATGCTCATCACAATGGGATTATTCATCGTGATGTGAAGCCGCAAAATATTCTTATGGATGAAGACAGGAACGTGAAGATCACAGACTTTGGAATTGCAATGGCGCTTACAGCAACCTCTCATACGAAAACGAATTCGGTGCTTGGAACCGTCCATTATCTTTCGCCTGAACAGGCGAGAGGTGGAATGGCAACGAAAAAATCTGATATCTATTCGTTGGGAATCGTTTTTTACGAATTACTAACAGGGAAGTTGCCATTCTCAGCAGAATCAGCAGTGGCGATTGCTCTCAAGCATCTCCAAGAGGAAACCCCTTCTGTAAGAGCTGATTTCCCTTCAATCCCACAAAGTGTTGAAAATATTATTTTAAAAGCAACCGCAAAAGACGCTAGACATCGATATGTATCAGCGGATGCGATGTATGATGATCTGCTAACATCACTCGATCCTGCGCGGGCTAACGAACCTAAATTCGTAATTCCGTTTGATGAAGATGAAACACGTGCACTACCCATCATTAAAGACGCGCCAAGCTTACTGGATTCTGAACAAACTATGAAAATGGAGCCGGTACGATTAGAACCGGAGCCCGTGAAATCAGTCCCGGTCCCTCAAGAGAAAAAACGTAAAAAGTGGCCAATTGTTGCAAGCATAGCTATTTTAATCGCTGCTGCAATCGCTGTACTGTATCTCACAGGTATGTTCGATCAGCAAGTGACTGTCCCTGACGTACTAGGTAAAGATGAAGCGGATGCGATCGCACTCCTAGAAGAAAAAGGATTTGTTATTGACGACAAACTCGAGCAACCTTCTGAGGAGTATGAAAAAGGGGAGGTTTTCCGGACAATCCCTGAGGCGAACAAAGAACGCGATAAAGGCAGTGCCGTCAAGTTATACATCAGTACGGGTAAAGAGACGATGACTTTCAGTGATTACACTAATAGAGACTATGACTCTACTAAAGAACGTCTGGACCGTTATAAATTCAAGTCGATTATGCCAGAAGAAGTCTTTGATGATCAACCTAAAGGAACCATCTTGAGACAAGACCCTGATCCTGATTCAGAAGTAGTTCCAGGTGAAACGGATGTTGTCTTCACAGTAAGTAAAGGCCAAGAAACGAGAATGTTGGAAAGCCTAATTGGCTATACAGATGATCAGTTGAATAAGTATGCTCGCTCTTCAGGCTTCAATATTACAGTTTCCAAAAAGAGTAATTCTGATACGATTCCTACAGGGCAGGTTATGAAGCAGGAACCCACTGCTGGTCAATCGTTGCCTATCGGTTCGGAAGTCAAAGTAACGGTTTCAAAGGGGCCAGCTCAAAAGCCTGTTAAAACCTATGTGAAGCGTGTGAAAATTCCTTATGAAGTGATAGAAGACGATGGTTCCTCAGAGGATGGGGATGAAGAAAAATCACCACAAACTGTTCGAATTTACATTCAAGACCGCGAGAATTCGATGACCGATCCTATCAAGGAATTTGAAATAACAGAGGACACTGAAGAACAAATCACAGTAGAATTGGAAGAAGGTCAACGAGGCGGTTATAAAATACTTCGTGGCACTACAATTATCGAAGAAAAGACGTTTGACTATAAAGATATTCAATAAGGATGGGGATAGGATGCCAGAAGGTCAAATTCGAAAAGCAATTAGTGGGTTTTACTATGTGAAATTCGATGGTGGGACAGTGCGCTGTAGAGGAAGAGGCGTATTTAGAAAGCGGAAGATCACTCCGCTTGTCGGAGACTGGGTAACGTACGTGCAAGAAGGGGAAGAAGATGCGACGATTACTGAAGTTCATCCACGCAAAAATGAATTGGTACGTCCGCCTGTCTCCAACATTGACTTGGCGCTACTCGCTGTCTCAATTGTAGAGCCAACGTTCAGTTCTAACTTGCTGGATCGGTTTCTTGTCCTTGTCGAGTCCCATTATATTAAGCCAGTGATCTGTTTCACTAAAAAAGACAAAGCAAACGAAAAAGAGGTTGAAGCAGCAGAAAAAGCTGCTGATTACTATCGTTCGATAGGTTATTCAGTTCTTTTGACGTCAATTGATGAACCTGGACTGGTTGAAAAACTTCGCCCATATATAGAGGGGAACACAACGGTCCTTGCAGGTCAATCCGGTGTTGGAAAATCAACACTTTTGAATACGCTACTTCCAGGACTTCTTCTTGAAACAGGTGTAATATCTGAAGCGCTTGGCCGTGGTAAGCATACGACCCGACACGTTGAACTGCATGAAGTAGCGGATGGCTTAGTTGCCGACACACCGGGTTTTAGTTCTCTCGAATTCGATACATTAGAGAAACAGGATTTAGGAAGTTGTTTCCCAGAATTCCTAGAAGCATCGGAACAGTGTAAATTCAGAGGGTGCCTGCATTTGAAAGAGCCTTCGTGTGAAGTGAAAAGGCTAGTTGAGTCAGGAGAAATTCTGAAAAGTCGTTACACGCACTACTTACAGTTCTTGCAGGAGATAACTGACAGAAAGCCGAGGTATTGATAAAGATGATAAAAATAGCACCCTCTATCCTATCAGCAGATTTTGCAAAGCTTGGTGAAGAAATCAAAGAAGTGGAGCAGGGAGGCGCGGATTGGATTCACGTAGATGTGATGGACGGTCATTTTGTTCCAAATATTACAATTGGACCATTGATTGTCGAAGCGATCCGTCCAGTTACAACCTTGCCATTAGATGTGCACTTGATGATCGAAGAACCGGATCGGTACATTGAACAATTTGCGAAAGCAGGAGCGGATTACATTACGGTTCATGTAGAGGCATGCCGTCATCTACACAGAACGATTCAGCTAATCCGCTCTCATGGAGTGAAACCAGGCGTTGTGTTAAACCCACATACTCCTGTCGAAACTATTCTTCACGTACTTGAAGATATCGACCTTGTTCTATTCATGACTGTGAATCCTGGATTTGGCGGACAGAAATTCATCACTTCTGTCGTACCTAAAGTGAAACAGCTCTCAGACATTATTAAAGAGCGTAACCTGTCCATCGAGATAGAAATTGATGGAGGCATAACACCCGAAACGATTGGAACTTGTGTAGAAGCAGGTGCCACTGTATTTGTTGCGGGATCAGCAGTTTATAATCAAAAAGATCGTTCTGCAGCTATCCGAAGCATCCGTACTGCCGGCGAAAAGGCGCAAGTCAAGTGAAGACGATTATAATATGTGCAGGGGGGCCAGAGGAAGAAGTTATCCCTCTGGCTCTCTTTTTAGAGGAAAACACGCAGTTTATAGGTGCTGATCGGGGGACGCTGCAACTACTTGATGCAGGAATCGCTCCATTGGCGGCGGTTGGAGACTTCGATTCGGTCAGCAAAGAGGAAATGAAGAGAATTGAAGCAACAGGCTGTTGCATCGAAAAACGACCTCCTGAAAAAGATGAAACCGATACTGAGCTGGCATTGAACCTTGCTTATTCGCAGAATCCCGATAAGATTATTTTGACAGGAGTAACGGGTGGACGTCTAGATCACATGTATTCCGCAGTTCAACTCCTAGTTCGCAATGCTAGGCTGAAGCCATCCATACAATTGATACTTGCGAACCGACAAAATGAGCTGACACTTCTTCAACAAGGGACTCATATCTTCAAAAGGAATGAGCAGTTCCCTTACCTCTCATTCTTTAGCATGACAGGGGTAGTAAGGGGGCTGACGTTGACGGGTGTTAAGTATGAAGTCTACTTTGAAGATATACATCTGGGAGATACTCGCTTCACTAGCAACGAGATTGTTGAACCATCTTGTACTATCTCCATGCAAGAGGGCATATGTTTAATGGTAAGGAGCTCAGATTCCTGAAAGGAGTGGGGAGTTGCGGATTTATACTTTTACATTGCCTAAGTTTGTAAGTGGAATTGTACGAAAGTGCATGGTCGTGTTTTCTAAGGAGGATACAGCGAAAGCGAAATCGTCCACTACAGCATCAAAGAAGCGAAAAAAGCGACATGAAAAAACGCCGGGCTGAAATTCAGCCTGGCGTTTTTATTGGTTGCGGTCTATTATACGCGTTGAACTTTACCTGATTTAAGTGCGCGGGCAGATACCCAAACACGCTTCGGCTTGCCGTTTACGAGAATACGGACTTTTTGAAGGTTCGCACCCCAAACACGCTTGCTAGAGTTCATTGCGTGGGAACGATTATTCCCTGCACGTGCTTTGCGACCAGTAATTACACATTCCTTAGCCATTTTATAACCTCCTCGCGAATGATGATTAAGCGTTTCACTTATAATTCGCATACTAGATTAATTTATCATATCCGTCTATCCCATGCAAGCTTTTTTCTCTGTTCTCTCAAGCAATTTTCCTTTACACGTTTAAGAAAACGCTTGCTTTCTTTTCTTATAGGCGTGTATATAGTACAATGTGAACAGTGAAACTGGATTCAGGAGGGATAACGGCATGTCAATTCAAATGGAAAACGATTATGGAAAAATTGATATAACGAATGAGACAATCGCCCGGATCGTCGGTGAAGCTACAATAGAATGCTACGGAGTTGTAGGAATGGCCTCTCGGCATCAAATTCGGGACGGACTGACAGAAATTCTGAGAATAGAGAACTTCGGTAGAGGTGTTGTCGTACGAAACGCAGGCGCTGACACACAAATTGATCTATATATTATTGTCGGTTACGGGACAAAGATCACTGAAGTTGCCTACCAAGTGCAATCCAAAGTACAGTATACACTTAAAAAAACACTCGGGATGACAATCGGTTCCGTCAATATTTATGTACAGGGCGTTCGTGTGACGAACCCGTGAAGGAGGAACACAGTTCTATGAAGTCGATGGATGGACTACAGTTTGCTGAAATGGTGAAGATGGGCGCGTACCATCTTAAACAAAATGCTGATTATGTGGATTCCCTGAATGTCTTCCCAGTACCAGATGGAGATACGGGAACAAATATGAACTTATCAATGACTTCAGGTGCAAAAGAGACGGAAGCAAACGTTTCTGCTCACCTTGGCAAGACCTCACAAGCATTGTCCAAAGGATTATTGATGGGCGCTCGTGGAAATTCAGGTGTGATTTTGTCGCAATTGTTCCGTGGTTTTGGAAAATCCGTTGAAGAAAAAGAAGTTCTGACTGCAAGTGAGTTTGCGGAAGGACTACGATATGGCGTGGAAACGGCATATAAAGCGGTCATGAAGCCTGTCGAAGGTACGATTTTGACTGTTGCAAAAGATGCAGCAGCTGTCGCAGTGGAAACTGCAGCTACAGAAACGGATCTTATTCAGTTGATGGAAGCTATTTTAACGGAAGCAAAAGCTTCACTCAAAAGGACACCAGATCTATTGCCAGTCCTGAAAGAGGTAGGCGTTGTAGATAGTGGCGGACAAGGTCTAGTTTATGTGTACGAAGGATTTTTAGCTTGTTTAAAAGGTGAAGAATTGCCTGAACGTACAGTTGTCCAGTCAATGGATGAGCTCGTAAGTGCAGAACACCACCGAAAGGTACAAGGGTTCATGGATACTGCGGATATAGAGTTTGGATATTGTACGGAGTTCATGGTGAGATTTGAAGACGACAAAACGAAAAATCATCCTTTCGATGAAAATGACTTCAGACTTCAATTGAATGAAATGGGTGACTCATTATTAGTCATCTCTGATGAGGAGATAGCGAAAGTACATATCCATACAGAAAACCCGGGGAATGCATTATCTTGCGGTCAACAGTATGGTTCCCTCATCAATATTAAGATCGAGAACATGCGTCAACAACACATGGACATCGTGGGGGATCAATCAGCGCGTAAAAATTCAACTGCAAAGAAAACGCCTTATGCAATCGTAACAGTTGCGATGGGTGAAGGAATTGCGGAATTGCTCAGAAGTATCGGGGCCTCCTACGTAATTGAAGGCGGACAAACGATGAACCCATCCACTGAAGATATCGTTAAGGCGATTCAAGAAGTAGGGGCGGAACGCGTTCTGATCTTGCCGAACAATAAGAATATCGTGTTAGCTGCTGAACAAGCAGCTGAAGTGGTTGGAATTGAAGCAGCAGTCGTTCCAACGAAGTCTGTGCCTGAAGGACTCGCAGCCATTTTAGCATTCAACCCGGAGGCAGACGTAACTACGAATGCAAAGTCCATGAACGCAGCAGCTTCTGTTGTGAAAACTGGACAGGTGACAACGGCAGTGCGGGATACATCGATTGATGGTGTTGCGATCCATACAGATGATTACATGGCCATCTCCAATGGAAAGATTACGGTAGCTACACCTTCATTGGAGACAACAATGAAGTCATTGATTGACGATATGATCACAGAAGATGATGAAATCGTGACAGTAATTTACGGTACTGACGTTTCTGAACAAGATGCAAAACAGATGGTAGCTTATATTGAAGGTCAGTTCGAACATATCGAGATTGAATTGTATAACGGGAAACAGCCGTTATACCCTTATATCTTGTCAGTGGAATAACAACAGACAAAAAGCGTTGCGACTCCTAGTCGTTGGCGCTTTTTGTCTGTCTTTCTGACAGCTATGAATTTTGTTTTCTAGCGACTATTCGTGTAGAATGAATACTAGGAATATGGGTAAAAGGGGGAGTTTTTGTTGAAATTCAGATCCGTTTTTGAAATTATCGGGCCAGTCATGATCGGACCCTCATCATCACATACAGCAGGTGCTGCACGTATCGGTCTTGTAGCAAGAGATTTGTTTGGACGTCAACCGGAATGGGCGAGAATTCACTTATATGGATCATTTGCAGAGACCTATAAAGGTCATGGAACAGATGTTGCAATTATCGGTGGATTGCTTGGTTACGACACGTTTGATGAACGCATTCGTACTGCATTCGAAGACGCAGAAGAACTCGGCATGTCTTTTGAATTCATTGCCGAAGAAGAAGAGATGGATCATCCGAATACTGCAAAACTGGTCATTGGAGATAAAGAAGGCGTCATGGAACTCATTGGAATTTCAATTGGTGGAGGCACTATGGAAGTTGTAGAACTGAACGGTTTTCCACTTCGATTATCGGGACATTTTCCAGCATTGCTTGTGGTTCACGATGACCGTGCGGGTGTAATAGCTAATGTTTCGAACGCAATCGCTGCGCAAGATATGAACATTGCCCATATGGAAGTCGGACGTAAGGAAAAAGGGGAAATGGCGCTCATGGTCATCGAGGTCGATCAAGTCGTCAACGATGAGCTTATTGAAGAATTACGTGCACTTCCGAATGTTACACAAGTATCGACATTGGCGAACTAAGGAGGCAACTATAATGGATATTTTATTTTCAAACGTAAAGGAACTTGTCGCAGTTGCTGAAAAAGAGCAACAACCTATTTCGGAGATTATGATTCGTCAAGAAATGTTGTTGACGCGTAGATCACGTGAAGAAATATTTGCACAAATGGAAAACAACTTAGCAGTCATGGAAAATTCTGTGGAAGAGGGATTGAAAGGCGTCCATTCTCCATCCGGTTTAACGGGTGGCGATGCAGTTCTTATTCAAAACTACATGAAAACAGGTAAATCTTTGTCTGGAGAACTATTGCTAGATGCAGTCAGTAAAGCGGTCGCTACGAATGAGGTGAATGCAGCAATGGGACTGATTTGCGCTACTCCTACAGCTGGAGCTGCAGGGATTGTGCCAGGTACGTTGTTTGCTGTTAAAAACAAACTTAATCCGACGCGCGAACAGATGGTCAATTATTTGTTTACGACAGGAGCTTTCGGATTTATCGTAGCGAATAATGCATCTATTTCCGGTGCTGCAGGAGGGTGTCAAGCTGAGACGGGTTCTGCTGCATCGATGGCGGCGGCCGCGATTGTTGAAATGGCTGGAGGAACGCCACAGCAAAGTGCAGAAGGCTTTTCGATAGTGATGAAAAATATGCTCGGTCTCGTCTGCGATCCGGTCGCAGGGCTCGTCGAGGTGCCGTGCGTGAAGCGTAATGCAATGGGAGCAGCTAAAGCACTCGTTGGTGCGGACATGGCACTTGCTGGTGTCGTAAGCGTTATTCCGACCGATGAAGTCATTGAAGCAATGCACAAAATCGGTCAATCGATGCCATCTGCTTTGCGTGAAACCGCAAAAGGTGGACTTGCAGCTACCCCGACAGGTAAAGCGTTGGAAGCGAAAATCTTCGGTAAGGATAAAGAATCACGTGACACGGTCACTAAGTGAGCCCGTTACCGAACTAAAAGGGATTGGCAAGTCAGCTGGCGAGCAGCTTGAAAAATTAGGTGTCGAAACAATTGAAGAGTTAGTTATGATGTTTCCATACAGGCATGAGGATTTTAGACTGAAAGACTTGTCTGAAACTCCACACGCGGAACGTGTAACGATAGAAGGACGGGTGGAGAGTGTTCCATCCGTCCTGTTTACCGGGAAAAAGCGTTCCCGAATGCAAGTTCAGTTGTTAGTCGGCAACCATCTTATTAAAGCGGTATTTTTCAATCAACATTATTTAAAAGATCGACTAAATCCAGGACAAATCGTGACCATCACAGGAAAATGGGACCGAGGAAGACAGCTCATCAATGTGAACAATTTTAAAGACGGTCCGAAAATCGGACAGTCTGATTTTGAACCAGTTTATAGTCTGAAAGGTGTTGTCAAGCAACCGACGTTCCGGCGGTGGATGAGAACAGCGCTAGACGAGGTGACGCGAGAAATTCCTGAAACGTTGCCTATGCAGTTGCTTAACTCGTATAAACTTCCAGGAATAGCGGAAACGCTTGAGATGGTTCACTTTCCGAACAGTCCAGAAGACGTGAAGCAGGCACGACGTCGTGTTGTGTATGAAGAATTGCTACACTTTCAGTTGAAGATGGCTGCACTCAAGAAAGTGCGTAAAGCCGCAGGGAAAGGCACGACCATTGGGTATGACTTGGAAAAATTGAAGCAATTCATTGCTAGTCTTCCGTTCGAGTTGACAGGCGCTCAAAAACGGGTGGTCAATGAGTTGTGTGTAGAACTGAAAAGTCCATTACGTATGAATCGTTTGCTTCAAGGAGATGTAGGGTCAGGAAAGACGGTTGTAGCAGCTATTGCGCTATATGCAGCCATCACGGCAGGTTTCCAAGGGGCTCTCATGGCTCCTACAGAAATTCTTGCGGAACAACATGCCGAGACACTGGCTAGCTGGCTTGAACCTGTTGGTGTAGCGGTTGCGTTCTTGTCTGGATCCACGAAGGGGAAAGCGCGACGTGAGATCATCGCGCGGCTTGAGACTGGAGAAATCGATTTGCTGATTGGAACGCATGCGCTCATTCAGCCAGATGTGAATTTTGGAAAGCTTGGTCTGGTTATCACGGATGAGCAACACCGATTTGGCGTCGAACAGCGTCGAGTGCTTCGTGACAAAGGGGAGAGTCCTGATGTGCTCTTTATGACGGCAACACCCATTCCAAGAACACTGGCAATTACGGTGTTCGGTGAAATGGATGTTTCTTTGTTGGACGAAATGCCGGCGGGACGAAAAGAGATCGAAACCCATTGGTTAAAAGAAGATTCACTCGCTCCAGTTCTCCGTCGAATGGAAAAAGAACTGCAAGCGGGTAGGCAAGCGTATGTCATTTGTCCGCTAATTGAGGAATCCGATACATTGGATGTCCAGAATGCCGTGGACGTCTTCGGACAGCTATCGACGTATTTTGCGGGTCGGTTTACAGTGGGGCTCATGCATGGAAGGCTTCACTCTGATGAAAAAGATGAGGTCATGCGTGATTTCAGTGAAGGCAAAATTGATTGTTTAGTGTCAACGACTGTTGTAGAAGTAGGGGTCAACGTACCAAATGCAACGTTTATGCTGATTTATGACGCGACGCGCTTTGGCCTTGCACAACTCCATCAATTAAGGGGACGTGTCGGTCGTGGGGCAGATCAGTCATATTGTGTGTTGTTAGCAGACCCGAAGACAGAAGAAGGTAAAGAGCGCATGATGACGATGGCAGAAACGAATGATGGATTTTTATTGGCTGAAAAAGATCTGGAGCTCCGTGGATCGGGCGACTTTTTCGGGAAGAAGCAAAGTGGATTGCCGGAATTTAAAATGGCCGATTTAATCCATGATTATCGCGCGTTGGAAACAGCTCGACAAGATGCAGAACAGTTGCTTGAAATGGATTCATTCTGGACAGATCCCGATTATAAGAGTCTCCGGACAACTGTGGAAGAATCAGGCGTATTACAAAATGAGCGTATTGATTAACAGCTGAATACGGCACCTATTTTTTTGAAAGTAGTCAGACGATGCGAATTTTGGAATGCAAAGAGAATGTCCCCTCTTGCATTCTTTTTTTTATCTTTATATACTGTTACTATTACCAAGTGCTAAACGTGAGGAGTGACTATGGTGCGAGTATCTAAAAAAGATCGTCAGCATCAGCTGGCACAGCTGTTGGAATTGACCCCTTTTTTAACGGATGAGGAAATCGCACAGCACTTCAGCGTGAGCGTGCAGACCATTCGGTTGGATCGTCTTGAATGCGGAATTCCTGAACTGAGGGAACGCATGAGGACTGCGGCGAACGAAACAATTGCGGATAAAGTAAAAGCGCTGCAACAAGAAGAAGTGATTGGTGAAATCATCGATATTGAGTTGGATAGCAAAGCAATATCAATTCTCGATATTACGCCACTTCACGTGTTCCGAAAAAGTGGTATCGCCCGAGGACACCATTTGTTTGGACAAGCGAATTCATTAGCTGTTGCTGTTCTTGATGATGAGCTCGCACTTACTGCAAAGTCTGTGCTACACTTTGTCAAGCCGGTTAAAGCAGGAGATCGTGTCATAGCTAGAGCCGTTGTCCGAGGAAAAAGGGACAATCGGACTCTTGTTGAAGTGACTTCCACAGTTGGAGATGAAAAGGTCTTCAGTGGGGAGTTTCAAATGTATCGATCCACGCGAACGAGTCAGGGGGAAGTCGAATGAAAATCGCAGTAGATGCGATGGGTGGCGACCATGCACCCAAGGAAATCATCGCAGGCGTAATGCACAGTCTTCAACAATTTAATGACATACATATACAGCTGTTTGGCGACGAAACAAAAATGGAGCCTTTTTTAACAGCGCACGAACGATTAACGGTGCATCATTGCAGTGAAATCATCGAACCTGAAGATGAGCCTGTACGAGCAGTGCGAAGAAAAAAAGATGCTTCTATGGTTCGCATGGCACAGGCGGTGAACGACGGTGAAGCAGACGCTTGTGTGTCAGCAGGAAATACAGGAGCCTTGATGGCCGCTGGGCTGTTTATCATTGGTCGAATTGAAGGGATTGAACGACCTGCCCTTGCACCAACCCTTCCAACGATTGGCGGAGAAGGATTCGTTTTGCTAGACGTCGGTGCGAATGCGGATGCAAAACCGAGTCAACTCGTTCAATATGCAATTATGGGAAGTATTTACGCAGAAAAAGTTCGGGGGATTCAAAACCCACGTGTGGGCTTGTTGAATATCGGAACAGAACCAGGCAAAGGGAATGACTTAACTAAAGCTGCCTATGATGAGTTGATGAAAGCTCCCTTAAACTTTATCGGGAATATTGAGGCTCGCGATTTGTTAACAGGCACAACTGACGTAGCTGTGACTGATGGATTTACCGGCAACATGGTATTAAAAACGATTGAAGGAACTGCTTCAGGTTTGTTTTCCATGATAAAAGATGTGTTTGCATCTTCTGTTAAAACAAAAATCTCTGCAGCCCTCGTAAAAGATGATTTGCGTGGTCTGAAAAAACAAATGGATTATACAGAGTATGGGGGGGCAGGGTTATTCGGATTGAAATCCCCAGTAATTAAGGCACACGGTTCGTCTAATGCAAATGCAGTGAAAAATGCGATTCGTCAAGCACGTATTATGGCGGAACATCACGTGAGCGAAACAATTCGTGAAACCATTAAAGAGGAGGAGACACGATGACAAAGGTAGCATTTCTATTCCCGGGACAAGGTTCTCAAAAAGTGGGGATGGGTGTTGAATTGGCGGCACAAGAAGAAAGTCAGCAATTTTTTGAATCAGCAGATCACGAATTAGGATTCGAATTAAGCAAATTGATGACAGAAGGACCTCAAGAGGAACTGACAGTCACTTATAATGCCCAACCTGCATTGCTAACTGTAGGTGCGATGATTGCAGACCGTCTGAAGCAAGCAGGAATTCAGGCTTCTTTTACAGCTGGTCATAGTTTGGGAGAGTATACAGCCCTATACGCATCTGAAGTTCTTTCGTTTGAAGATGCAGTGAAAACTGTTCACAAACGTGGATTATTCATGAATGAAGCGATGCCTGCTGGTGAAGGCGCAATGGCTGCAATCCTTGGTCTTGATTTGGAAACACTAACAGAAGTAACGAGACAGGTTACCTCTGAAGGGAATCTTGTTCAGCCTGCAAATCTTAACTGCCCGGGTCAAGTGGTTATTTCGGGAACAAAAGCAGGTGTGGATGAGGCGTGTGTCCGCTTGAAAGAAGCGGGAGCTAAACGTGCCCTCATGCTTGATGTGAGTGGACCTTTCCATTCAGAACTTATGCGTCCAGCGGCAGGAAAACTCGGTGATGTGCTAGAAAGTATAAAGATGAACGAAGCAAAGGTTCCGGTCATTGCTAATGTGACGGCTCAACCCGTGACAGAAAGCACTGAAGTGAAACGGTTGTTAATCGACCAATTGTCGTCACCTGTAAGATGGGAAGAATCTGTTCGTCAAATGCTTGACTTAGGAGTAACGCAGTTCATCGAGTGTGGCCCCAGTAAGGTGTTGAGCGGGCTTGTTCGTAAAATCGATAGAAGTGCAACGGTTTGGCCAGTATACGATGAAGAGACACTGAATGCAGTCGTAGAAGCGTCGAAGGAGTGGTCATAATGGGGAAATTTACAGGGAAAACAGCGGTAGTGACAGGTGCTTCCAGAGGGATTGGACGTGAAGTTGCATTGTTACTGGCTCGTGAAGGAGCTAATGTGACGGTTAACTACAGCGGAAGTCAGGAACGAGCGGAGCAAGTAGTTCAAGAAATCGAAGCGAATGGTGGAAAAGCGATTGCATTCCAGGCGGATGTGACATCTGCTGATAGTGTCAAAGCTCTTATGGAACAAACCCTTGAAACATTCGGCTCGATTGATCTACTCGTCAATAACGCAGGAATTACGAAAGATAATTTGCTCATGCGGATGAAAGAAGACGAGTGGGATGCTGTTATTGATACGAATTTAAAAGGTGTTTTCTTATGTACAAAAGCGGTTTCCAGACAGATGATGAAGCAGCGTGCAGGGCGTATCGTGAATATGGCGTCAGTTGTAGGAATCGCAGGGAACCCAGGTCAAGCAAACTATGTAGCAGCGAAGGCTGGCGTGATCGGGCTTACGAAAACGACAGCAAAAGAACTTGCGTCTCGCGGAATCACGGTCAATGCAGTCGCACCGGGATTCATCACAACAGACATGACAGATGCATTAGGCGACGATATGAAAAATCAGTTGCTCAGTGGGATTCCGTTAGGATCGCTAGGACGTCCTGAAGACGTCGCAAAAGCCGTTGCCTTCTTCTTATCCGATGACGCGTCCTATGTAACTGGACAAGTGCTGAATGTAGATGGCGGCATGGTGATGTAAGTTGGACGTGTTTCAATATGTAGAATTGGAATTTTTCAACTTGAACCTAGTTTATTGAAGTGGAAGGTGGCGACTCCGGAGGGAAATGCGAAGATCGAAGACCCCGCAAGGAGCCATGCGACTGAGGAGGCTGATATCAAGCCCCTCGGAAAGCGTCCACCTGAAATGGAAATCAACGGCGGGCAGGGGCACGATCCAGCTCCGGTGGCCAGAGGCTCGGGGTCGCTTCGGAATATGAAAACAGGACAAAAAGCGTCCTGTTGTTCAATTCCTCCAGCGCCCGTCGCCTCTACCCGGCCACCTGCGCTTTTCTTATAATCCAGCTCCGGTGGCCAGAGGCTCGGGGTCGCTTCGGAATATGAAAACAGGACAAAAAGCGTCCTGTTGTTCAATTCCTCCAGCGCCCGTCGCCTCTACCCGGCCACCTGCGCTTTTCTCTTAATCCAGCTCCGGCAGCCAGGGGCTCGGGGTTGCTTCAGAGAAACCGACAAGGTAAAGAGCACCTTGACGGTTTCTCCTCCAGCACCCGTCGCCCCTAACCAGGCTGCCTGCGCTTTTTACTTGATCCAGCTTCGGTGGCCAGAGGCTCGGGGTCGCTTCGGAATATGAAAACAGGACAAAAAGCGTCCTGTTGTTCAATTCCTCCAGCGCCCGTCGCCTCTACCCGGCCACCTGCGCTTTTCTTATAATCCAGCTCCGGTGGCCAAAGGCTCGGGGTCGCTTCGGAATATGACAACAGGACAAAAAGCGTCCTGTTGTTCAATTCCTCCAGCGCTTGTCGCCTCTACCCGGCCACCTGCGCTTTTCTCTTAATCCAGCTGCGGCAGCCAGGGGCTCGGGGTTGCTTCAGAGAAACCGACAAGGTAAAGAGCACCTTGACGGTTTCTCCTCCAGCACCCGTCGCCCCTAACCAGGCTGCCTGCGCTTTTTACTTTGAAAGGAGGTGAAATACAGTGGCTACAGTCTTAGAGCGTGTTACAAAGGTAGTTGT
The DNA here is from genome assembly GCF_003384035.1 of Sporosarcina sp. BI001-red. Taxonomy (GTDB): domain Bacteria; phylum Bacillota; class Bacilli; order Bacillales_A; family Planococcaceae; genus Sporosarcina. The sequence goes on from NZ_QQAK01000009.1 coordinate 174,641, forward strand.
CGACCGTTTGGGAGTCGATGAAAGTGAAGTGAAACCAGAAGCTTCTTTCACTGATGATCTTGGTGCAGACTCATTGGATGTTGTTGAATTAGTTATGGAACTAGAAGACGAATTCGACATGGAAATTTCTGATGATGATGCTGAAAAGATCAGTACAGTTGGAAGTGCTGTCTCATATATCGAAGAAAAAACTAAATGAGTTTAGCGCAGAGACTCTTTCGACCTTTCAAAAAGGTCGGGAGTGTCTCTTTTCCATTTTGCACTACGCTAGCAGACAGGGTAGAATAAAGAAGAACTTGTTATAGAAGGGCGGATTTAATGAATGACAACGAATAAAAAAGTAAACGATAAGCCGGCGAAGACCGTGTTACCAGTAGCGGTCCGGAAAAAGTTTGAGGAACTGCAAGAGCGACTTGAAGTGCGCTTTGAGAATGTATTCTTGCTGTACAATGCATTTACCCATTCATCTTATGTAAATGAGCATCGGGGTAAGAAATACTCGGACAATGAACGGTTGGAGTTTTTAGGAGATGCCGTCCTTGAACTGGCTGTGTCACAATATTTATTTGCAACTGAACCGAACAAAAGTGAAGGAGAACTAACGAAATTGCGGGCCGCTATAGTTTGTGAACCGTCTCTTGTGACATTCTCTACCGAACTTAACTTTGGAGAGTATATCCTTTTAGGAAAAGGCGAGGAGTTGACTGGTGGACGAACACGACCTGCCCTACTAGCAGATGTGTTTGAAGCATTCATCGGAGCCCTATATCTTGATCAAGGATTTGATGTGTCAATTGATTTTCTAGAACGTACGGTATTCCCGAAAATTGGACTTGGAGCTTTTTCGCATGTGATGGATTACAAAAGCCGATTACAAGAAATTGTCCAGCAGACAAATCATGGACAGCTTAATTATCGGATTGTAGAAGAATCAGGTCCTGCACATGCGAAAAAGTTTCTCACATACGTTCAACTTGGAGACAAAAAAATAGGTGAAGGTATCGGGAGATCGAAAAAAGAAGCAGAACAGGAAGCGGCTCGTCAGGCGATCCAGCAGTTACTGGATGAGCATACGAAAGAGGAGAGCTGAACGTGTTTTTAAAACGTCTTGAAATTATTGGATTTAAATCATTTGCCGAAAAAGTATCTATTGAATTTGTGCCAGGTGTCACAGCTGTTGTTGGACCAAATGGAAGCGGCAAAAGTAATATCATCGATGCTATTCGATGGGTACTAGGGGAGCAATCTGCCAAATCGCTGCGAGGAGCGAAAATGCAAGATGTCATTTTTGCTGGCAGTGATTCTAGAAAAGCTTTGAACTTTGCAGAAGTGACATTGATTCTAGACAACACAACAGGTCTGTTTCCGCTTGATTATACTGAAATCAGTGTAAGTAGAAGGGTCTTCCGGTCAGGCGAAAGTTCGTTTCAACTGAATGGGCAGGCATGTCGATTAAAAGATATTAACGATGTCTTCGTAGACTCGGGTCTAGGAAAAGAAGCTTTCTCAATCATCTCACAAGGACGAGTTGATGAAATTTTAAATAGTCGACCTGAAGATCGGCGAAGCATATTTGACGAAGCTGCTGGTGTTTTGAAGTATCGAATGCGCAAAAAGAAAGCCGAATTCAAGCTTATTGAAACAGACGATAATCTGGATCGAATTTTAGATATCTTGAAAGAATTGGATGACCGGATGGAACCACTCGCTGCTAATGCTCTCGCTGCTGAACGGCATGGGAAGCTTGTGACTGAACTAAGAGATTCCGATGTCCGTCTTCTTAACGTTGAAGCATCACAGTTGCAAACGGAACTGTTGAATAACAAGATAGATATGGAAAACAAGTCGAAACATAAAGTAGAGCTGGAAAAAGAAGCGAATACTGCTGAACAACAGGTCCAACAAGCTAAAGCCTTACTCACTTCACTAGATCAAAAGATATCAGAGCTTCAAGAACAACATGTAATATCAAGCTCTGAAGTTGAAAAGTGGGAAGGTCGACGACTTCTCTCGTTAGAAAAGCAACGAAATGTTAAAGATCGCTCCAAGCGTCTTACAGAGAATTTGGAAAGCTTGAAGCATACGCTTGGACAACTGGAAGCCAAAAGAACAGAACTCACACAACATAATCATGAAACGGAACTTCAATTATCAAGGAAGACGGAAGAAATGACGTCGATTTCTAGAAAGTTGAAACGCTCACTTGCAGAAACTGAACAAGAAATTGAAAATCTAAAATCGACTTATATTGAAGTCCTGAACGAAGAAGCCACCGTGCGCAATGAGTTGAAGCATATCGAAGAACGCCTAACAGGTGAGCAGTATTCATCTGAAAAGACAGATAAGCAAACTGAAACGCTGCGATCCAAACTGGATACACTTCATAAGTTGAGAGAACAGCAGACTGCTGAACTTGAAAAACTTAAGCGAAACATGGAAGAAGTGACGAAACAAGGAGCCGCGAATCGCACGCAACTTGAAAAAACAGAAACTCAGCTTGAAGAGACAAAAACAATGCATCAGCAAGCTGTTAATAAGCGCTATGAACTTCAAGGAAGACTGCGCGCTTTAAAAAGTATGGAAGCTGATTTCTCTGGATTTTATTCAGGTGTTAAAGAAGTACTTGTAGCAAAACAAGCCGGAACACTCCAAGGAATTGAAGGCGCTGTAGCCGAGTTGATTTCTATTGATAAAAAATATATCAAAGCGGTGGAGACAGCGCTCGGTGGGGCCATGCAACATATCATTGCGACAACGGAGCGGCATGCAAGAGCTGCCATCGGCTTTCTGAAAAAGAAGAATGCCGGTCGTGCAACATTTTTACCGCTCGATGTGATGAAGGCACGTTTTGTTCCGAAGGATGTTTTATCGAAAGTCAATCATCATCCTGACTTCGTTGGAACAGGTGACCAACTTGTAACGGTTCAACCAGCTTATCGAAATGTGACGGCAAATTTACTAGGGGCTTCCATTGTCGCAAAAACATTGAATGGTGCATCTGAGATCGCTAAACTTTCTGGCTATCGTTTCCGCATTGTCACTCTCGATGGCGACGTTGTGAATGCGGGGGGCTCGCTTACAGGCGGAGGTTCAAAAGTACAATCGACTGTATTCTCCCGAAAAGCAGAACTGGAAACATTGACGAGCCAACTTGACCAGTTGAATCATTCAATTGGTGCCGCTGAAGAAAAATTAAGTGCCATCAAACTGACGATTGCTGGTGAAATGCAAAAAACTTCCACTTCTGCGCAATATACGGATGAACTTCAGCTTGCGATTACTCGCCTGGACTCAAAACTTCGAGAGACTACCTTTGAGATCCGAACTGCTGAATCTGAACGAAAAACGATTGAAGCTGGACGAAAAGGTTCAGAGGACACGCGTAGTTCATTGCTTGAAAAACGAGAGGAACTTCATAAGCAACGTGAACGTTTGTCAGCACAACAAGAAGAAATTCAAACTTCTGTTGCTTCTCTGGAACGCCTCGCTGCAGATCGTCGCAACGAAGAGCAGGCGCTTCGAGAGCGCTATAGTGAACTACGTGAGGAAACAGCAATTTTACGTGAACAAGTTACCAATCGGTCTTCTCTAGCTACAACAGCAGAACAAGAACTTCAAGATGCAAAACGCAAATATGTTCAAACGGAAGATGAACTTCAATTTTTTGCTAGTCAAGAAGAAGGAGAAGTGCTAACCCCTGAAGAAATTGAACAGCGTATAGCTGCAGAGACAACTATCGTTACGGAAGTGAAATCAGAATTACTCACTAAACGCACAGAACGGGGTCAGCTTGCGCTCTCTTGTGACGAGCAAGAGGCCTCATTAAAAAAGACTTCTGACAAAATCCGGATTGTCACATCTGAACTTGGCAATTTGAATGTCGCGTTTTCAAGGAATGAAGTGAAACTGGAGTCTGTTCTTATGCGTTTGTTGGAAGACTATGGACTCCATCCTGATAATGAAGTACCTGAAGAGTTTAATGCGACGGAAGTTCGAGCTCGTGTGGAGCAGTTGAAACGAGAGGTAGAATCCTTAGGCCCAGTGAATCCAGGAGCAGTTGAAGAGTACAAGGAAGTACTCGAAAGACACACCTTCCTAGCAGACCAGCGAAACGACCTACTTGAAGCAAAAACAACGTTAGAAGAAGCGATGTCCGAAATGGATATGGAAATGAAGACGAGATTCATTTCTACATTTGACGCTGTACAACAACGGTTCCGTTCCGTTTTCAAGGAAATGTTTGGTGGTGGTGAAGCGGACCTAGTTCTAACAGACCCAGAGAACTTACTTGAAACAGGTGTGGATATCATCGCTCGTCCACCCGGGAAAAAACTACAGAATCTGAGCCTTCTTTCAGGAGGAGAACGTGCGTTAACTGCAATTACGTTACTGTTTTCCATTATCGAAGTCCGTCCAGTACCATTTTGTATATTGGACGAAGTCGAGGCTGCTTTGGACGAAGCGAATGTCATTCGTTACAGCCGTTATTTGAAGAAGTTTTCGGAGGATACGCAGTTCATTGTCATTACGCATCGAAAAGGAACGATGGAAGGTGCCGATGTCTTGTACGGTATTACAATGCAGGAATCTGGAGTTTCCCGCCTCATTTCCGTAAAAATGTCCGAAGTTCCTGAAACTGTGTTAAGTACACCATAATTTGATAAAGGAATGTGAGAATGATGTCTTTTTTTAAGAAGATGAAAGAGAAAATCACGGGCACGAATGATTCGGTCACTGGTAAATTCAAAGATGGTTTAACTAAAACGCGCGAATCATTCACATCTAAAGTGAATGATTTGGTAGCCCGCTTCCGTGAAATCGATGAAGAGTTTTTCGAAGAATTGGAAGAGGTATTGCTGCAAGCAGATGTTGGATTTGAGACAGTGATGGAATTGATTGACCTGCTAAAAGTCGAAGTCCAACGTAAGAATATTAAAGATACAGCTGGGATTCAGACAGTTATTTCTGAAAAACTCGTTGAAATCTATAATTCTCAAGGTGAAAGTGACAACAGTTTGAATATCCAAGAAGACGGAATTACTGTTCTACTCATGGTAGGAGTGAACGGAGTAGGAAAGACTACGACAATTGGTAAACTGGCATCTCGTTTGAAAGCTGAAGGAAAGACTGTCATGCTCGCAGCAGGTGATACATTCCGCGCCGGAGCAATTGACCAACTAGTCGTTTGGGGCGAACGTGCTGGAGTTGAAGTGATTCGCCAGTCCGAAGGTTCAGATCCTGCAGCCGTTATGTTTGACGCTGTTAATGCTGCAAAAAAACGTAATGTGGATGTACTGATTTGCGATACAGCGGGACGATTACAAAACAAAGTAAACCTGATGAACGAATTGCAAAAAGTACATCGCGTTATTGGCCGTGAAATCCCTGGAGCACCTCATGAAGTGCTACTCGCACTTGACGCGACAACAGGTCAAAATGCATTGGTCCAAGCAGAAACGTTCAAAGAAGCTACAGACGTGACTGGGATTGTTCTTACGAAGCTGGACGGTACTGCAAAAGGTGGAATCGTTCTCGCAATCCGGAACAAGTTGAACATCCCCGTTAAGTTTGTAGGGCTAGGTGAAGGCATCGATGATTTGCAGCCATTCGACCCAGAGAAATACGTGTACGGCCTTTTTGCGGACGGGTTGGAATTGGAAGCAGATCAGGAAGCTGAAAAGGAATAAGACAAGTAAAATGCCTTGACGGAGGTTGGAGCAACAGCTACTATTAAGAGAAGGTCTGAGGAGGAATTGTGCATGCTAGAGAAAACGACACGTGTTAACTTCCTCTTTGATTTTTATCAATCGTTGTTGACGGATAAGCAACGCATTTATATGGAACTGTATTACCTCGATGATTTGTCACTAGGCGAAATTGCGGAGGAATACGGAGTGTCCAGACAAGCTGTCTATGATAATGTCCGCAGAACAGAAGCGATGCTCGAAGACTATGAAGCAAAACTAGGGTTGTTCAATAAATTCCAAGAACGCTCAACGTTAATCGAACAGATCGAACAGCGACTTTCCACAGAAAAAGCGCTGACAGATGAAGTGCAGATGCTACTACAGCAAATTAAAGAACACGACTAAGGAGGCTCTATGCATGGCTTTTGAAGGATTAGCGCAGCGCCTGCAAGGGACGCTTCAAAAAATCACAGGCAAGGGTAAAATTAGTGAAGCTGATGTAAAAGAAATGATGAGAGAAGTCCGCTTTGCGTTAATTGAAGCGGATGTCAATTTGAAAGTCGTTAAAGAGTTTGTGAAAACAGTTAGCGAGCGTTCGATCGGTCAAGACGTCATGAAGAGTCTGACACCTGGTCAACAAGTTGTGAAAATTGTAAAAGATGAACTCACAAAGTTGATGGGGGAAGAGCAAACGGGTATTCAATTTGCTCGGAAGGCACCAACAGTCATTATGATGGTCGGGTTGCAAGGTGCTGGTAAAACAACAACTTCAGGGAAACTTGCAAATTCCTTACGAAAACGCAATAACAAGTCTCCGTTACTTGTCGCCGCAGATGTGTATCGACCAGCTGCGATCCAGCAACTTGAAACCATAGGGAAGCAATTAACGATCCCAGTTTTTTCAATGGGTACGGATGTTTCTCCTGTGGAAATTGTTCGTCAAGCACTTAAAAAGGCAGATGAGGATCATAATGACGTTGTTATTATTGATACTGCTGGACGTTTACACATTGATGAAAAACTGATGCAGGAATTGAAAGATATACGAGAACTCTCATCACCTGATGAAGTGTTCCTCGTTGTCGACTCGATGACCGGTCAAGACGCTGTAAACGTGGCGAAGAACTTTGACGATTCGATTGGTATTACAGGTGTCGCTCTAACAAAACTTGATGGCGATACCCGTGGCGGTGCAGCGCTTTCAATTCGTTCCGTTACTCAAAAGCCGATCAAGTATGTCGGTATGGGTGAAAAAATGGATGCGCTTGAGCCGTTCCACCCTGAACGTATGGCATCTCGAATTCTTGGTATGGGTGATGTCATGTCACTCATCGAAAGAGCCCAAGAAAATGTAGATGAGGACAAAGCGAAAGAACTCGAACAAAAGCTTCGTACTCAGACATTCACGTTAGATGATTTCCTTGATCAGTTACAGCAAGTGAAACAAATGGGCCCGCTTGATGAAATTTTGAAAATGATGCCAGGTTTCAATAAAATCAAAGGTCTGGACAATGCCAAAGTTGATGAAAGTCAAATGGGGAAAGTGGAAGCAGTCATCTACTCGATGACAACACAAGAGCGCGCTACCCCTGAGATGATTAATGCAAGCCGTAAAAAGAGAATTGCAAAAGGATCAGGGACTTCGATTCAGGAGGTCAACCGATTATTAAAGCAATTTGAAGAGATGAAAAAAATGATGAAACAAATGACAGGTGCACAGCAACGTGGTAAAAAGAAGATGAAAATGCCTGGAATGGATGCTTTTTTTAAGTAATTCATTGAAAAAAATAAGGTGTTAAGAAAAAACACTTTACAAACAACAAAAAGCTTGATAATATACTATCTTGTGTGAAACTATTCGGAGGTGCAACTAAAAATGTCAGTAAAAATTCGTCTTAAACGTATGGGTGCAAAGAAATCACCTTTCTATCGTATCGTAGTAGCAGATTCACGAGCTCCTCGTGATGGCCGTCAAATCGAAACAGTTGGAACTTACAACCCGCTTACAAAGCCGGCTGAAGTGAAAATTGATGAAGCAAAAGTTTTGGATTGGATGCAGAAAGGCGCAAAGCCATCTGATACAGTTCGTAACTTGTTCTCTGAACAAGGCATCATGGAGAAATTCCATAACGCAAAACTTAGCAAGTAATCAGGAGGTGCGCTAGTGGAGCAGCTGATTAAGACAATCGTAAAACCGTTAGTCGATTATCCCGAAGCGATTCACATCGAACAGGATGAACAAGCGAATCGGGTTGCCTACAAACTTTCGGTTCACCCAGAAGACATGGGGAAGATCATAGGGAAGCAAGGACGTGTCGCAGGTGCGATACGGACAATTGTTACATCAGCTGCAGGCAGCCACCGAGGTAAACGAGTTTACCTGGATATCGTTGACTAACACTGCGTAAAGGGAGGAGCCTCGGTTCCTCTCTTTTTCTATACCACTGAATTCCTCAGCCCTATAAACGAACAAAGGAAGTGAATGAACCATGCAATGGTATAACGTCGGACAACTCGTCAATACACATGGAGTGCAAGGAGAAGTACGTGTCACACCTCGGACAGACTTCCCAGAAGAGCGATTCGTAGTCGGTAGTGAACTATCCCTGTTCATGCCAAACGAAACAACACCCATCAAACTTAAAATCTCTGGAACGCGCCGTCACAAAAACTTCTACTTACTCACTTTTGAAGATCACTACAATCTTAGCCATGTAGAAAAATACAAAACGGGTATGCTAAAAATATCAGAAGAGCAACTTGGTGAACTTGAAGAGAACGAATTCTATTATCACGAAATCATCGGTTGCGATGTGGTCTCACTTGAAGGAGAAACAATCGGCACTGTTACAGACATATTGGAAACTGGCGCAAACGACGTTTGGACAGTCACGCCAGCTCAAGGCAAACCGCACTATATTCCCTATATTGAAGATATCGTCAAAGAGATTGATATCGAAAATAAGAAAATCACAATTGAAGTCATGGAAGGGCTTCTTTCATGATGAATATCAGTATTCTCTCGTTATTCCCGGAAATGTTCGAAGGGGTCCTTCATACTTCAATTTTAAAGAAGGCGCAAGAGAACAATGCTGTCTCATTTTCAGTAATTGATTTCAGAAATTACTCTGAGAACAAGCACCATAAAGTCGATGATTATCCTTATGGCGGTGGTGCGGGGATGGTATTAAAGCCAGAACCCCTCTTCAATGCAGTTGAAGCTGTCACAGAGGGTGCTGCTAAGCCACCGCGAGTCATTCTGATGTGTCCCCAGGGAGAACGCTTCAACCAGGCTAAAGCTGAGGAGTTGGCGTCAGAGGAGAATCTGGTTTTCATATGCGGGCATTATGAAGGATATGATGAACGAATCCGCGAGCATCTCGTGACAGATGAGCTGTCCATCGGTGACTTTGTATTAACAGGCGGTGAAATTGCGTCGATGGCGATCATAGATAGCGTTGTGCGCTTACTGCCTGGAGTGCTTGGGAATAACGTGTCGTCCGTGGAGGATTCTTTTTCAACAGGATTGCTTGAGCATCCACACTATACACGTCCAGCGACTTATAAAGGTCATTCTGTGCCGGATGTATTATTGTCAGGCAACCATGGTGAAATTGACAAGTGGCGCATGGAGCAATCGCTTAAGCGGACACTCGAACGTCGTCCCGACCTGTTAGATAAACTAACGTTAACGCCTGAGCAAGAAAAGACGTTGAAGCGACTGAAATCTAACCGATGAGTATTGCGCTTAATGCAATTTTATGGTACTATGATATATGTGCTTCTATGTAGGCACATACTAAACTGATGTTCCGCTGCGATTACATATCGCAAGAGCCTCTAAGGATAGGAGAGAAAAAGTTATGCAACAACTAATTGCAGATATTACAAAAGATCAGCTTAAAAGCGATCTACCGTCATTCCGTCCGGGAGACACAGTGCGTTTGCACGTAAAAATCGTTGAGGGAACGCGTGAGCGTATTCAGCTATTTGAAGGTGTCGTTATCAAGCGTCGTGGAGGCGGAATCAGTGAGTCATTCACAGTTCGCAAAATCTCTAACGGTGTTGGCGTGGAGCGTACATTCCCTGTACACACACCAAAAATCGTAAAATTAGAAGTGACTCGTCGTGGTAAAGTACGTCGTGCGAAGTTGTACTACCTTCGCAACCTACGCGGAAAAGCTGCACGTATCAAAGAACTTCGATAAGCATAGAAAGATCAGGAGACCGTTTATACGGCCTCCTTTCTTTTTGCCTCTAAGTCGAATTGAAGGTACAATAGGTTTAATAGACTACAGGGGGCAATGGCATGAACGAAAAGAACAAGAAAAATGAAACCTTTGAATGGGTGAAAGCGCTACTTATTGCATTTGGAATCGCAGCGGTCATTCGTGTTTTTCTCTTCACGCCGATTGTGGTAGATGGAGTCTCGATGATGCCGACACTCGAAAACGGTGACAAAATGATTGTGAACAAAATCAGTTATACGATAGGTAAGCCGGAACGTTTCGATATCGTTGTATTCCATGCACCAGAACAAAAAGACTATATTAAACGTGTCATTGGGCTTCCTGGAGATACCGTAGAATACAAAGATGATGTTCTTTATATAAATGATCAAGCGTATCCGGAACCTTATTTGGATGCGTATAAAAAAGAAATTACAGAAGGTACGTTGACTGAAGACTTTACGCTCGATGAGAAAATTCAACAAAAAACCGTACCCAAAGGACACGTATTTGTAATGGGAGATAATCGAAGAAAAAGTAATGACTCCCGTCACATTGGTGTAATCGACATAGATGAAATTATAGGCACGACAAAATTTGTTTTCTGGCCGTTGAATGATATCGGGCTAGTGGATTGAGAAAGTAGGGGGAGCAAATGACCATTCAGTGGTTTCCCGGTCACATGGCGAAAGCCCGAAGAGAAGTAACCGAACAGTTGAAACTTGTAGATATTGTATTTGAACTTGTAGATGCACGACTTCCATTATCCTCTCGGAACCCGATGATTGATGAAGTCATTCATCAAAAGCCGAGAATATTAATTTTGAATAAGATGGATTTGGCTGATGAGCATGAAACGGCTAAATGGATACGGTTTTTCGATGAGCAAGGTATTCGTGCAGTTGCAATTAACTCGTTCGAAGGAAAAGGGTTGCAGACGGTAACTAAAGTAGCGAAAGAAGTGCTAGCGCCTAAAATCGAGCGGATGAAAAAACGTGGAATTCGTCCTGGGGCGATTCGCGCAATGATCGTTGGTATTCCAAACGTTGGGAAGTCCACTCTGATCAATCGACTTGCCCATAAGAACATTGCGAAAACGGGAAATAAACCGGGGGTCACAAAAGCCCAGCAATGGATCAAGTATGAAAAAGAATTGGAACTACTCGATACTCCGGGAATTTTATGGCCTAAGTTTGAAGATCCGGAGACAGGCCAAAAGCTTGCGTTAACTGGGGCCATTAAAGATACGATTGTGAACATGGAAGAACTAGCGATGTATGGACTAACATTCTTATCGAATCGGTATTCCGATCGATTAAAAGAACGCTATGGCTTTGCTTCTATCGAGAACAATACAGCAGAATTGTTTGAAGCGGTAGGTGCTCGTCGTAAAGCCTATACGACTGGCGGAGAAATCGACTATGATAAAGTTGCAGAGCTAATCATCCAAGATGTCAGGAATGGAAACTTTGGAAGGTTGACATTCGACTGGACAGAAGAACAGGAGTGACCTAGCCGGAGCCGGCACCCGGCTTCGGCTTTTGCATATCTAAAAGTCTATGGAGTGACCGATAAAAGAAATATGGAATTGACGAGGAATGGAAGGTGAGCATGTGAAAACAATACAAGCAATTAAATTACAACTAAAAGAAACGAACGAGCCTGAACCATGGATGGTAGAGTTGACTAAGGATTCACGTAAAGGCGTCCAACAAGCGTTAAACAGCTGGACTCGTACTTATGACAAACGATGTGCTTTAAAGGCTAGCCACATAGAGAAACAGCAGTTTGATGCATCATTTGCACCATATGAAGGTGCTCAAGTTGCGGGGACAGATGAAGCTGGGAGAGGCCCTTTAGCGGGGCCAGTTGTAACAGCAGCTGTCATTTTACCACTTGAAGCAGACGAGTTGATCGGTTTGGATGACTCTAAACAGATCCCGAAGAAAGAACGGGAACGTCTTGCAGAGATCATCAAACGCATCTCAGTAGCTTGGTCCGTGCATGTACAATCTGCTAAGCGAATCGATGAAATCAATATCTACGCAGCGACACGCGAATCAATGGAACAGGCGATTTTGACATTGCCTGTTGAACCCGTCCAAGTTCTTGCGGATGCGATGACACTGACTGTAAACTGCCCGTCTGCCTCCATTGTAAAAGGAGATGCTCAAAGTTTAGCGATAGCTGCTGCTTCCATACTCGCGAAAACGACGCGAGATCAGTTGATGGACGACTTACACAAGGAATATCCCATGTACCGGTTTGATAATCACGCTGGCTATGGAACGCCCGAGCACTTAAAGGCTCTTGAAGAGTGCGGTCCATCCATCCACCATCGTAAGACATTTGAACCGATTAAAACAATGCTTGCAAGAAAGGGGGACACCTTATGAACAATCCCTCTATAACTCCGAACCTTAGCTCAGCTAATTTAGGAAATATACAAACCACACAGCCCGCTCAACTAAGAGAAGGGCAACTTTTCCACGGGACCATCAAACAGCTATACCCGGGTGAAATGGCGGAAGTTCAAATTGGCAACCAGAAGCTGAATGCAAAATTAGAAGTCCCTCTAAAAGCAGGAGACTCTTATTACTTTCAAGTGAAAGCGACTGAACCTGAATTGCAGTTAAAACTAGTCTCTGGACCGCACGCGCAAGGAGAAAGTCAAAGTACGAAAATAGGTAGTTTGCTCGATACATTACAACTTACTAAGACACCTGAAATGCGTAAACTTGTGGACTTTTTCATGAAGCAGCAAATTCCGATCACACGGGAATCATTAATAGCTGGTGAAACACTTCTGAAGGAAACTTCACCTGGACAACAGCAGGAAGCGCTGCAATCTTTAGGGAAGCTAGTATCCCTTAAGTTACCCATAACTCCCCAATTATTTCAAGCAATGATGGGCATTGAAACGAAAGCTGGACTTCAAGGTGTTCTTGATACACTTCAACAGGCAGTCAACACAGACACTAAAATACCAGCTACTCAAAAGATGGATATCCAAACAATTCTTCAACAAATAAAACAGCCGCTACTGGAAAAAAATGGCGGCAACCTGTTGGCACAAACTCTTTCGACTGCACTAGACAAATCAGCTCCTCCCGAACTTCGATTCCAAGCCGTCCAACTTTTGAAGACAGCAGGAATATTACCTGCGCAAACATCACTAGCTAATCTGCCAGCCGTTTTAGCGAAACTTGTCAGTTCATCTAAAACAAACTATGACCAACAGCCGACAGTTGAAAAACAAATGACACAACAAACCAATGCTACTTCGGGTGCTACTGTATCACTGGAAAATGGACCTAAAATGGACGCGAAGCAAGTGATAACATCTCTTCTACAAGCGACAAATGGGGCAACTAAGCTGTCTCTAGGAGATTCCGTAGAACTCCAACGAATCATTCAACAATCGGAATTGCCTACAGGCGTGAAAACTCAACTAACAAATTTCTTAACAGTCCATTCCCAATCAAATGAGACTGCAAGTGCATTACTAGCCAAATTTAGTGAGACATTATTCAGTGAAGCTACAAAGCAAATGCTACCTAGTCAAAATCCTGCTCAGTCTATAGTGAATACTGACCCGAATCCACGGAATAACTCAGCAGTTGTTCCAAGCGCAACACCGAATTCAGTGCAAACTGGGATGCCTGCTCTATTGCAAGCGATACTCGATGCTCAAGAAGGACCGGACAAACTCCCTGCACTTGTTAAGCAAGCGATGCAGTCGGAAGCGCCGGTCATTCACTCTTTCTTAGCTGCAGCAGAAGCTGCGACAAGTGAAGAACTCTCAGGGAGCACGGTTAAACAAGCCATTCAATCTATATTGGCAAAAATGGGCGTTCACTATGAAGCAAGTCTTGTATCAAAAGATCCTCATATTGCGCAAATTCAGGACTCTTTGAAACCGCAGCTAGTCGCACTTTTGCAAGAAGGAGTGGCAGGAGCTCCACTTCGCGAAGCGGCAGAAACAGCCGTTTCGAGACTGAATGGTCAACTTTTGCAATCCACTGAATCAGGCGTGCAACAGCAGATAATCATGCAAGTACCACTCCAGTTGCAAGGGAAAAGAATTGACGCAACGTTGGAATGGAACGGCCGGATGAAAGAAGATGGAAAAATTGATCCGAATCATGCACGTGTCTTGTTTTACCTGGATTTAGAATCCCTCAAAAAAACTGTTGTGGATATGCAAGTACAGAACAAAGTCGTTACGTTGACTATTTTCAATGAAGATCCAACTTTAAAAATGGTAGGGGAATTGCTTCAAGACAAGCTATCAGAAGGATTGGATGCAGAAGGATATCAGCTATCGGCTGTCCGATTCAAACCATTCCAAGAAGAATTGATTACTCCGACTAAGTCTAACTTATCCACAGATAGTGGAACACAAGGAGTCGATTTCCGGATATGAGTGAAAAGCGATATAAGCGCAGTGAAGCAGTCGCATTGACCTATTTACCTGAACTCAATGAAGCACCGAAAGTGACAGCTAAAGGAAAAGGTCAAATTGCGGAGAATATACTCGAAAAAGCGCGAGAACATGGTGTTCCCATACAAGAAGACCCGAGTCTAGTAGAATTACTCGGCCAACTAGAAGTGAATGAGACGATTCCTGACCAGCTTTATCAAGCTGTGTCAGAAGTTCTGGCGTATGTTTACAGGTTAGACCGTTCTAAAAGTAATAAGTAAACAGGTTAAGTCTGTAGTAGTACAGAAATTTCGCGCTTAACGAGTACAAATATGGACATAGTATGACAAGTTTACTACAATAGAGTACGCAGTAAAGAATAGTTATCAGTTTGATTGGAGGATATAAGATGAATATCCATGAATATCAAGGGAAACAACTGCTTCGTGATTATGGAGTTGCAGCTTCAAAAGGGATTGCAGCATTTTCTCCGGAAGAGGCAGTAAAAGCAGCGAAAGAACTTGGAACTGAAGTATTTGTCGTGAAAGCGCAAATTCATGCAGGTGGTCGCGGAAAAGCGGGCGGCGTCAAAATTGCAAAAAGTCTTGACGAAGTACGCGAATACGCAAAAGAGCTTCTTGGCAAAACGTTGGTAACACACCAAACAGGCCCAGAAGGAAAAGAAGTCAAGCGTTTACTTGTTGAAGAAGGCGCAGATATCAAAAAAGAATACTATATTAGTCTTGTTGTTGACCGGGCTACTGACCGCGTTACACTAATGGGATCTGAAGAAGGCGGAATGGATATTGAAGAAGTTGCAGAAGCGACTCCTGAAAAAATCTTCCACGAAGTGATTGACCCAGTTGCAGGATTGACTGGATTCCAAGCACGTCGTATGGCATTCAACATGAATATTCCTGCGCATCTCGTTAACAAAGCAGCTAAATTCATGACAGGTCTTTATCAAGTATTCATTGAAAAAGATGCTTCTATTGTAGAAATCAACCCACTCGTTGTCACTGGTGACGATCAGGTGCTTGCACTTGATGCTAAATTCAACTTTGACGACAACGCATTGTTCCGTCACAAGGACATTGTTGAGTTGCGCGACTTTGAAGAAGAAGATGCAAAAGAAATCGAAGCATCTAAGTACGACTTGAGCTATATTTCTCTAGACGGCAACATCGGCTGTATGGTCAATGGTGCTGGACTTGCTATGGCTACAATGGATACGATCAATTACTACGGCGGATCACCCGCAAACTTCCTTGACGTTGGGGGCGGCGCGACTGCTGAAAAAGTAACTGAAGCCTTCAAAATCATCCTTTCAGATGAACACGTGAAAGGGATTTTCGTCAACATCTTCGGAGGTATCATGAAGTGTGACGTTATCGCTGAAGGTGTTATCACTGCAGCGAAAGAAGTCGGTCTCCAAGTTCCACTTGTTGTTCGTTTAGAAGGAACAAATGTGGACAAAGGTAAGGCTTTGCTTAACGAGTCCGGACTGAATATCATTGCAGCTGGCTCAATGGCAGACGGCGCACAGAAGATTGTTGAAATCGTAGGCTAAGAAAGGCAGGGACAAACGATGAGTATTTATATCGATAAAAATACAAAAGTAGTCGTCCAAGGAATCACTGGCGGGACTGCAAAATTTCATACCCAGCAAATGCTTGAATACGGAACGAAAATCGTTGCAGGGGTAACACCAGGCAAAGGCGGCATAGACGTTGATGGCGTTCCTGTATTCAATACAATGGCGGAAGCTGTCAAAGAAACTGGCGCTAATGTTTCCGTTATCTACGTACCAGCACCTTTTGCAGCAGATGCAATCATGGAAGCGGTAGACGCAGACCTTGATATGGCCATCTGTATCACTGAGCACATCCCTGTTCTTGATATGGTCAAAGTAGTGCGTTACATGGAAGGCAAAAAGACGCGTCTTGTTGGACCGAACTGTCCAGGTGTCATCACGCCAGGAGAATGTAAAATCGGTATCATGCCAGGATACATTCATACAAAAGGCCACGTCGGCGTAATTTCACGTTCAGGGACTTTGACATATGAAGCGGTTCACCAACTTTCTGAAGCAGGTATTGGTCAGACAACAGCTGTTGGTATTGGTGGAGACCCTGTCAATGGCACAAACTTCATCGACGTGTTGAAGGAATTCAATGAAGACGAAGATACTTACGCTGTTGTTATGATTGGTGAGATCGGTGGAACTGCTGAAGAAGAAGCAGCTGAATGGATCAAAGCCAACATGAAGAAACCGGTAGTGGGATTCATCGGCGGACAAACAGCACCTCCAGGAAAGCGTATGGGCCATGCTGGTGCCATCATTTCCGGAGGTAAAGGAACTGCAGACGAAAAGATTAAAGCACTCAATAACGCTGGTGTAGAGGTTGCAGAGACGCCATCTGTTATCGGAGAGACATTAATCAAAGTAATTAAAGAAAAAGGGCTATACGAAAAGTGTAAAACCCACTAAGATAGAAGATGCAGCGTATTCAATGGATACGCTGCATCTTTTCTATATAATGAGGAGGTACGTAATGAAGCTATCCGCACGAGATCATGAGCTTTTGAAACTTCACTATGCGTGGCCAGTCCCTTATAACCAACTTGCTAGATTGCTTGGAAATAACAATGGACACAAATACTTGCAGAATTTATCACAAAAACAGCGCACAAACCTGAAGATGAAACTTGCCCAACTATCCCCGATTCCACTCTTAGACTTGCTACTCGAAAAAGGAATCATCCCCATTCCTTTTACACATCCTGACTATCCCGACCAACTAAAGCAGTTAATAGATCCACCGGCTGTCCTCTATACAAAAGGTGACCCGAGCTTGTTGAAAAAGCCAAATAAGGTAGCGATTATTGGTTCCCGAAAAGCTGGGGATTATTCGATTAACGCAATGGACATGGTTGTTCCACCACTCGTTCAGCATGGATGTGTAATTGTCTCAGGACTTGCGAAAGGAGCAGATACGATGGCACACCAAGCAGCCATAAGATTTGGTGGTCAGACAATAGCGGTACTTGGACATGGCTTCCTTCATTTATATCCAAAAGAAAATGCGGAACTTGCAGCAATAATGGCTAAAGAGCATCTTTTAATAACTGAGTATCCTCCATACCATCCACCTGCTAAATGGACGTTCCCGATGAGGAATCGGATTATAAGTGGTCTGTCTAACACCATTGTCATTACAGAATCAGCAGTGAAGAGCGGAACAATGAGTACAATTGAGCATGCACTTGATCATGGAAAAGAAATATTTGCAGTTCCAGGACCCATTGACTCACCATTGTCACTCGGACCGAACAAACTATTAGATGAAGGAGCCCGACCGATTTGGAATGGCTATCAGATCATTGAATCTCTTGTCGAATCTTGACGAGAGAAATGTCTTTTTACTAAAATAGTTGCTTTTCTATGGAAACTGTTATACATTTTGCAACAGATATTCTTTTAGATGAATAAATACAAAGAACCTCTTTAAGGAGGGCATATTAGAATGGCAGATTACCTAGTAATCGTGGAATCACCAGCAAAAGCAAAAACAATTGAACGATATTTAGGAAAGAAATACAAAGTGCGTGCGTCCCTTGGTCACTTGAGAGACTTGCCTCGCAGTCAAATGGGCGTCGACGTTGAAAACAACTATGAACCGAAGTATATTACTATTCGGGGAAAAGGCCCGATTTTGCAAGACTTGAAAAAAGAAGCCAAAAAAGCGAAAAAAATCTTCCTCGCGGCTGACCCCGACAGAGAAGGGGAAGCAATTGCCTGGCACCTTGCGCATCAGCTCGGAGTGGATGAACATTCGGATTGTCGAGTTGTCTTTAACGAAATTACAAAAGATGCAATTAAAGAATCATTTAAAAATCCACGTCCAATCAATACGGATTTAGTAGATGCCCAACAAGCTCGTCGTATTCTCGATCGACTCGTGGGTTATAACATCAGCCCGATTCTATGGAAGAAAGTCAAAAAAGGCCTGTCAGCTGGCCGGGTTCAATCAGTTGCACTAAAACTAATTATTGATCGGGAAGAAGAGATTGAATCATTCATACCTGAAGAGTACTGGTCAATCGGCGCAGGATTCATTAAAAAAGAAGGCAATTTTGAAGCCTCTTTCTATGGGACAGCTGGTAAGAAAGTTAAGTTAACTGACAAAAAACAAGTAGACAAGATTCTTTCAAACATGGACGGAGATGATTTTAACGTCCACAAAGTAGTAAAGAAAGAACGTAAACGCAATCCTGCTGTACCATTTACAACATCTTCTTTGCAGCAAGAAGCAGCACGTAAGTTAAACTTCCGAGCTAAAAAGACAATGATGATTGCCCAACAGTTATACGAAGGAATTACAATTGGTAAAGAAGGAATCGTTGGTCTGATTACCTATATGCGTACCGATTCGACGAGAACTTCTGAGACTGCTCAAGCTGAAGCTAAAACGCATATTGAGACAATGTATGGAGAAGAATTCACACGTAAAACAAAAGCGGTAAGCAAATCTACCGCAACGAAGACACAAGATGCACACGAAGCTGTACGTCCAACATCTGTCTTGCGTACACCTGAAGCGATGAAAGCGTTTTTATCAAAAGATCAATTGAAATTATACAAACTCATTTGGTCGCGTTTTCTTGCGAGTCAGATGGCTCCTGCAATCCTTGATACGGTCACTGTCGATTTACTAAACAATGATATACAGTTCAGAGCAACAGGATCACAAGTGAAGTTTCCAGGATTCATGAAAGTGTATATTGAAAGTCATGATGATAAAGAAGAAGAGAAGGATAATGTCCTTCCTCCTCTAACTGAAGGAGAAACGGTCAAGTGTGCATCCATTGATCCGAAACAACATTTCACGCAACCTCCTCCACGCTATTCGGAAGCACGTCTTGTGAAAACGTTGGAAGAACTAGGAATAGGTCGACCATCGACATACGCTCCGACATTGGACACTATCCAAAAAAGAGGGTATGTCACGTTAGATGCAAAGAGATTTGTACCTACTGAATTAGGTGGAATCGTAAATGCAGCGGTCAATCAATACTTCTCTGATATTACTAATGCGGAATTCACGGCTAAAATGGAACAAAGTCTTGACCATATCGAAGTGGGAGAAATTCCGTGGGTAGCGGTCATCGACGAGTTTTACAAAGACTTTGAAAAGCATTTGAAAGTCGCAGATGAAGAAATGGAAAAAATTGAAATTAAAGATGAACCTGCTGGAGAAGATTGTGAAAAGTGTGGATCTCCGATGGTTTATAAAATGGGGCGCTATGGAAAGTTCATGGCGTGCTCGAATTTCCCGGAATGCCGCAATACAAAAGCAATTATTAAACCAATTGGCGTCACGTGTCCGCTTTGTAAAGAAGGGGAAGTCGTCGAACGAAAGAGTAAGAAAAACAGAATCTTTTATGGTTGTGACCGGTACCCTGAGTGTGAATACATTTCGTGGGATAAGCCGATTTCCAGACCATGTCCGAAGTGTGAAAGCACTCTCGTTGAAAAACGTTTGAAAAAAGGTTTGCAAATCCAATGTACGGAATGTGACTATAAAGAAAAACCACAAGAATAATCTACAAGCAAGAGAGAAGGGTTCAATGTGACACCAATTGTAAATGTCATCGGTGCAGGACTTGCTGGGAGTGAAGCGGCTTGGCAAATTGCAAGTCGAGGGGTGCAGGTTCGTTTATACGAAATGCGACCTGTCCAGCAAACTCCAGCACACCATACAGACAAATTCGCAGAGCTCGTTTGCAGTAACTCCTTGCGTGCAAACTCACTGACGAATGCTGTAGGCGTCATTAAAGAAGAAATGCGACGTCTAGACTCGCTCATTATAGCAGCGGCGGATGCTTGCTCTGTTCCAGCTGGAGGGGCACTTGCTGTGGATCGTCATGAGTTCTCAGCACATGTAACGGACAAAGTAAGAAATCATCCACTAATCGAAGTAGTGAATGAAGAAGTGACAGAGATCCCTGGAGGCATCACATTGATTGCGACAGGTCCTCTAACGTCTCCAGCGCTTGCTGAAAAAGTACGCCTGCTTACTGGTGAAGAATACTTATACTTTTATGATGCGGCAGCACCTATCGTTGAGAAAGACTCCATTGATATGGAAAAAATATACTTGAAATCACGTTATGACAAAGGAGAAGCGGCATATCTCAATTGTCCGATGAATGATGAGGAATTCGCTGTCTTTTATGAGGCATTAGTGAACGCAGAAGTTGCGGAACTTAAAGAATTTGAAAAAGAAGTGTATTTCGAGAGCTGTATGCCGGTTGAAGTCCTTGCGGGTCGTGGAGATAAGACGTTGTTATTTGGTCCGATGAAGCCTGTAGGATTGGAAGATCCTAAAACAGGTAAACTTCCAAAAGCCGTTGTACAACTTCGCCAAGATGACGCAGCGGGGACCCTTTACAATATCGTCGGTTTCCAAACGCACATGAAATGGGGCGCTCAAAAAGAAGTCTTGCGCCTCATTCCTGGCCTTGAAAATGTTGAAATCGTACGTTACGGTGTGATGCATAGAAATACGTTCATCAATTCACCAAGAGTATTACAACCGACTTATCAGCTAAAAGCCAACCCGAATTTGTTCTTCGCGGGTCAAATGACCGGGGTTGAAGGATATGTCGAGTCTGCAGGATCAGGTTTGGTAGCAGGTATGAATGCTGCTCGTCTGGCTTTAGGGGAAGAACTTTATGTCCTGCCGAATCAGACCGCATTAGGAAGCTTGGCGAGGTATATTACTGAAGCCGATCCAAAGAACTTCCAGCCGATGAATGTGAACTTTGGTTTATTCCCTGATTTAGGAGAGCGTGTCCGTTCTAAACTGGAGAGAGCTGAACGACACTCAAACCGGGCACTCGAAGTACTAGATAAGTTTAAGTTAGAGAACCAACTATAAAGAAATGAGTAAAGAAGGAAGGTATTCCCTTTCTTCTTCTTTTTCATTGTGTAGATGTGAACTGTGTGTGAACTTTTAGTGGCAATGTTGAAAAAGAATAACTAGAGGTCTGACTTCCTAGTGGCTCATAGTTGAAGAAATACCTGTCAATCGTGTATAGTAAATCGTGGATGAATTTGAATTTAAGGAGTAGTCGGCATTTTCAATTATTTTGGATAATCGAATACGCTATTTGCAAAGCGTTAAAATGATGGTTATTTATTCGTTTTCGGGAGGTGTTTATAATGGATGAAAAGACGTTCCAAATTCGTAATGAGTATATTACGTACGTTCGTTTGGAAAAAAACTATTCAGTCCACACTGTAACGGAATATGAAAGAGATGTAGATGAATTCCTTGAGTTCTTAAAAACCGAAGGCATTCTTACGATAGAGACCATTACATATCAAGAAGCACGACTTTTTGCTTCGCGTCTGTATGATCGCGAATTATCGAGAGCAACTATTTCCAGAAAGATTTCCTCAGTTCGTTCATTCTTTCGGTTTGCCAATGCTCGCTATGATATTAATGACACAGCATTCCGTTTGCTGCATCACCCTAAAAAGGAAGAACGTCTTCCTGCTTTTTTTTATGTCGAGGAACTCGAAAAACTATTTGCTGCTTGCCTTGGAGAAAAACCAAGGGATCGTCGAGATCGGGCATTACTTGAACTTCTTTATGCAACAGGAATTCGAGTGAGTGAACTCACATCAATTTGTTTAAGCGATATTGACAACGATCTTGGGATTGTCCGTGTTATGGGGAAGGGCAGAAAAGAGCGTTACGTCCCATTCGGTAGCTTTGCGCAGTCGGCGATCGAGCAATATATGGAAACAAGTCGCCCTTTGCTAATGAAAGCAACGAAACATGACCGGTTATTTGTCAATTTACGAGGGGGTCCACTTACTGAACGTGGAGTTAGACATATTCTAGACGCCATTGTCGAGCGAGCTTCCATTCAATCGAACGTCTATCCCCATATGCTACGTCATACGTTTGCGACCCATTTATTATCTGCAGGTGCAGACATGCGAACTGTCCAAGAACTTTTAGGGCACAGTGATTTGTCTTCGACACAAATATATACCCATACAACGAAAGAGCATTTAAGAAGAACCTATATGAATACGCATCCGCGTGCTTAGGAGGAAATTTAAATGGAATTTCATGCAACTACGATTTTTGCCATTCGGCATAAGGGAGTTTGTGCAATGTCTGGTGATGGTCAAGTCACCATGGGAGAAAGTGTAGTTATGAAACACACCGCAAAAAAAGTCCGCAGATTATTTAACGGAAACGTACTCGCTGGATTTGCTGGGTCTGTTGCCGATGCATTTACGCTGTTTGATTTATTTGAAGACAAATTGACAGAGTACAACGGGAACTTACAACGGGCGTCTGTAGAACTTGCGAAGGAATGGAGAGGCGACCAGATTCTCCGTAAACTAGAGGCAATGCTTCTTGTAATGAATGAAGAAAGTCTTCTTCTCGTATCGGGAACAGGTGAAGTGATTGAACCTGATGATGGTATTCTTGCGATAGGGTCAGGTGGCAACTACGCATTAGCAGCTGGACGTTCACTTGCTAAATATGCGGGGGAATCGTTGACTGCTGAACAGATTGCTCGCGCAGCTCTTGAAACGGCTTCTGAAATTTGTGTGTTTACAAACGACAACATTATCGTGGAGGTGCTTGGGGAATGACTTCACAACAACTAACGCCAAAAGAAATGATTACGTTTTTAAACCGGTACATTGTCGGGCAAGACAAAGCGAAACGTGCAGTGGCTGTTGCCATTCGAAATCGTTACAGACGTAACTGCTTAACGGATGAGGAAAAAAGTGAAATCATCCCTAAGAATATTTTGATGATTGGACCAACAGGAGTAGGGAAAACGGAAATCGCGCGTCGTATTGCGAAACTCGTGGATGCACCTTTTGTAAAAGTCGAAGCAACGAAGTTTACAGAGGTTGGTTACGTTGGTCGAGACGTTGAATCCATGGTGAGGGACCTTGTTGAGACGGGCGTTCGAATTGTCAAAGAAAAACAGCGCACTCAAGTGAAAGACCAAGCAGCCGTTCAAGCAGAAGAACGCTTAGTGGAATTGCTCGTTCCTTCAAAGAAAAAGAAGGGATCCATGCAAAACCCGTTTGAAATGCTGTTTGGTGGGCAAAAGAATGAGAGTGACGCTGATGAACTAGAAGAAGTAACTGAGCTAACCCGAAAGAAAAGTGAAATCGCTGAATTACTCAAACAAGGTAAGCTAGAAGACGAACAAGTAACTGTTGAAGTCGCTTCCCAACAGCCTTCCATGTTCGATGCACTCCAAGGTTCTGGTATGGAACAGATGGGATCGAATATGCAAGATGCTCTGTCTTCACTTATGCCGAAAAAAACAACAACACGGAAACTTTCTGTAAAAGATGCAAGAAAAGTATTAGAAGCGGAAGAAGCGGACAAACTAATTGATCATGACGAAATTGCGCGCCAGGCTGTCCAGTTAACCGAGCAATCTGGAATTATTTTCATCGATGAAATGGACAAAATCGCAAGTAAGAGTGGTGGCTCTTCTAGCGCTGATGTTTCCCGTGAAGGGGTTCAACGTGATATTTTACCAATTGTAGAAGGTTCAACTGTGACTACAAAATATGGAGCGGTGAAAACCGATTATATTTTATTTATAGCTGCGGGTGCTTTCCATATGGCAAAACCGTCTGATATTATACCCGAGTTACAAGGAAGATTTCCGATTCGTGTTGAATTAGACAAATTATCCAAAGAGGATTTCGTCAGGATTTTGAAAGAACCAGACTTCTCTCTTATTCGACAATATGAGAAACTTCTAGCAACAGAAGACGTCCTGTTAGAGTTCACGGATGATGCGATCGATAGAATAGCTGAAATTGCATTCGAAGTGAATGATAATACTGAAAACATTGGTGCAAGAAGACTTCATACAATTGTTGAACGTCTACTTGAGGAACTTTCATTTGAGGCTTCCGATATTGGACCTACAAGCATTAAAATCACACCTGCTTATGTCGATGAAAAGTTGCAAGGTATCGTAAAAGACAAAGATCTGTCACATTTCATTCTTTAATGAAGACACATTAGTTTATTTAACAATTAAAAACCTTTAGAATATTCTTATCAGTTCCGAAATAATAAGGAGGAAAATATAATGACACTGTTAGACAAAACAAGAAAGATTAATGCAATGCTTCAAGAAACTGCAGGTAAGCAAGTGAACTTCAAACAAATGGCGGAGCAGCTTAGTGAAGTTATCGATTGTAACGCATTTATCGTAAGCCGAAAAGGGAAGTTACTTGGGCTTGAAATCCATCACCAGATTGAAAATGAACGTATGAAGCAAATGTTCGTGGATCGTAAATTCCCTGAAGCTTACACTAAACAGCTTTTTGAAATTCGCGAAACCTCACAAAACATTGGAATTGATAGTGAATATACAGTATTCCCTGTTGAAAACCAAGAACTATTTAAAAATGGATTAACAACAATCGTTCCAATCATCGGTGGTGGCGAGCGTCTTGGAACACTTATCCTTGCTCGTCTAAGTGATGATTTTAAAGAAGACGATCTCATTCTTGCGGAGTACGGAGCGACAGTAGTTGGTATGGAAATCCTTCGTGAAAAATCTGAAGAGATCGAAACTGAAGCTCGCAGCAAAGCGGTCGTTCAAATGGCTATCAACTCACTCTCTTACAGTGAACATGAAGCAATCGAGCATATCTTTAATGAGTTAGATGGAAATGAAGGACTTCTTGTTGCTTCTAAAATTGCTGACCGCGTTGGAATCACACGTTCAGTTATCGTCAACGCACTTCGTAAACTTGAAAGTGCTGGTGTTATTGAATCACGTTCACTAGGAATGAAAGGTACGTATATCAAAGTATTGAACAGCAAATTCCTAGAGGAACTTGAGAAACAAAAATCATAATATGTCAAGTGAAAAACTAAAGTAAAACGAGTTAAAAGCGATTATCGCTTTTAACTCGTTTTTTTTATATAAGTAATAGTTGAACCATTATTATTTTAAAAAAACAAATAAGCATAATATAAATAAATTCAATAAAACAATAAATGATTCGGACTTTTGTAGATTGATCAAACAGGTTAATACTGCCTACTAATACTGGAATTTACTGTGAACAAATGAGAATATATGAGGAATATTTCTTTCTTTTTTATATTATTTGTATAGACAAAATGGTTCAACTTCCGATACAATGAGTATTAATTGTTGATTTTTAAGAGAATATGTCGAATTTAATATAATTCTAATGTTTAAACGAAGGAGGAGATTGATATGGACCTTTATGGAGGAACGATTTCCGCTTTAGAAAAAGGACTCAATTTCTCAGCAGACAAATCGAAAGCGATTTCGCAAAACGTGGCGAATGTTGATACGCCAAACTATAAAGTGAAAACACTAGATTTCAAGAGTTACTTAAATGAAGCCAAAACGACTCAATTAGAAGCGTATCGTACAGATCAGCGTCATATACAGTTTGCTCCTACAACTTCCGGTTCTGGTACTCACACCTATTCAAACTTTAAATACAATCAAAATGGAAATGGTGTAGATATGGATAAAGAGCAGGCAGACTTAGCGGCAAATCAAATTTACTATAATGCACTTGCGGACCGAATCAGCAGTAAGTTCAACTCTCTTAATAATGTCATCAAAGGAGGACGTTAATCGTGTCAATCTTCCATAGCTTGAATTCTTCAGCTTCAGCTTTAACTGCACAACGTCTTCGGATGGATGTTATTTCTTCTAATATGGCAAATGTAGATACAACACGTGGCAAGCTGGTAGATGGCGAGTGGCAACCATACCAAAGAAAATCGGTTTCGTTTCAACCGAAACAAGGACAGTTTTCAAACTTCCTGAATGTTGCCATGGGTACACGGGATAGAGGAGCCATTGGAAACGGAGTTATGGTTTCAAAAATCCAAGAAGATACTGAAACACCCTTCAAACAAGTCTTTGATCCTACACACCCAGATGCAAATGCAGATGGATATGTAGAAATGCCTAATGTCGATCCATTACGAGAAACAATTGATATGATGTCTGCGACACGTTCATATGAAGCAAACATCACTGTGCTCAATTCCAACAAAGCTATGCTCATGAAAGCTCTTGAAATCGGAAAATAAGAGGAAGAAAGGATGACTACTAATGGCGATATCTTCAATTTTAGCTATGGCACCAGGTATATCACCTGATGTAACGAAAACTTCACCTACAACATTTGAATCTCAACAAAAGTTTGGTAGCTTTTTAAAAGATGCGATCCAAGACGTGAATGCTTCTCAAGTTCAGTCGGACGTTATGACTGAAAAGTTGGTTCGTGGTGAGAATGTAGATTTACATAATGTAATGATTTCTGCGCAAAAAGCTTCAATTGCATTGAATGCGACAATGGAAATACGTAATAAAGTAATAGAAGCCTATCAAGAAGTTATGCGTATGCCAGTGTAAGAAAAATATAGCGTTATTCATCAGAAATAGTACGGATGACGTTTGCCGACCGGAGGATCAGAATGAAAGAGAGATTGACAAAGATCAAAAACGACTTACAAGAGTTTTGGTCAAACCGGACAAAAAAGCAGAAAATCTTGTACGTTAGCATCGCTGCCTCAATTATACTTGTTGCAGCTCTTCTGACTTTCTTCCTATCTCGTACAACATATGTCCCCTTATACAAAGATCTATCTAGGTCAGATATTGGTAGAATAAAAGAAGAACTAGATGCGCAAGCTGTCCCAAACCAAATTGCACCAGGTGGTACTTCTATATTAGTACCTGAAGAACGAGTTGATGATTTGCTTGTATCTATAGAATCACAAGGACTTGCAAACTCAGGTAGAATTGATTACTCGTTTTTCTCTGAAAATGCTGGATTCGGTACAACAGATAATGAATTTAACATGATCAAGCTTGCGACAATGCAAAACGAACTTGCTAAATTGATCACTGGAATTGAAGGTGTACAAGACGCAAAAGTCATGATTACCCTTCCGACTCAAGGAGTATTCGTCAAGGAAGATGTACAAGCAGCGAGTGCATCCATCGTTCTGAAGACAGAACCCGGTCAGCAGTTCAGTGACCAACAGATAAAAGGGTTATATAATTTGATCTCAAAAAGTATTCCAAACTTAGCACCGGAAGACATCGTAGTAATGAATCAGTATTTTGAGTACTATGACTTGAACCACGAAAATAATCAGTTTGGCACCAATGTTGCTGACCAAATGATGATTAAGAAATCGATTGAACGCGATCTGCAACGTCAAGTCCAAATGATGTTGGGCTCCATGATGGGGCAGGACAAAGTGGTTGTTTCTGTTACAACAGATATCGACTTCAAACAGGAAAATCGAGAAGAAAACCTTGTCACACCAGTAGATGAAGAGAGTATGGAAGGAATCGCACTAAGTGTACAACGTATTACAGAAACATTTACTGGGGACGGTGCAGTCCCAGGAGGTATTCCTGAGGGAGAAGATCCAACGGATAACCGTACAACAATTGTTGAAGGCACAACAGGAAACGGAGATTATGAACGGGTTGAGGAGACGATTAATAACGAAGTGAATCGAATTCGTAAAAACATTGTCGAAAGTCCTTATAAAATTCGGGACATTGGTCTCCAAGTAATGGTTGAGCCTCCGACTGCAGATGATCCTGGATCATTAGCACCAGGCGTTGAAGATGACATCAAACAAATTCTTGAAACAATCGTACGAACATCGATTGATAAAGTTTCTGTTGGTGAATTGACCGAAGAGCAACTTGCGCAGAAGATTGCAGTTTCCATTCAGCCAATACGTGGTAAACAAACTGATTTCGATGCAGAACGAACAGTGATTCCTTGGTGGGTCTATGTGGTTGGTGGAGTCCTTCTGTTAGTGATTATTGCCGTCGTGATTTTCTTTGTTAGAAAACGACGTAAAGATGCAGCACTTGCATTAGAAGAAGCGCGTGTACTGGAAGAGCAAATGGAAGCCCTTGAAGTTAGCGACATTAATGGTGAAGTAGAAACTGAAGGTACGGTGCGTAGAAAACAATTGGAAAAAATGGCGAAAGAAAAACCGGAAGAATTCGCTAAATTGCTACGTACTTGGATAGCAGAGGACTAAGGAGAGGTCAGACATGGTGAAAAAAGATAAAGATATGTCCGGGAAGCAGAAGGCAGCCCTCCTTTTGATTTCTCTCGGTCCTGAGGTGTCCGCTGCGATTTATAAGCATTTGACGGAAGAGGAAATCGAGCGCTTAACACTCGAAATATCCGGCGTCCGTAAAGTGGAATCATCCGTCAAAGAAGAAATCATAGAAGAATTTCATAATATAGCACTTGCACAGGATTATATTTCTCAAGGCGGAATCGGATACGCGAAAACGGTTCTGGAGAAAGCATTGGGTAAAGAACACGCACAAGCGGTCATTAACCGCTTGACTTCTTCCCTTCAAGTGCGACCGTTTGATTTTGCTAGAAGGACTGAACCGAGCCAGATTTTAAATTTTATTCAAAATGAGCATCCACAAACGATTGCACTTATTTTGTCTTACTTGGAAGCAGAACAAGCAGGGATGATCCTTTCTTCATTGCCCCAAGAAGTCCAGGCGGATATTGCTAAGCGTATTGCAACGATGGAATCGACTTCACCTGAAGTCATCAGTGAAATTGAAGCAGTTCTGGAGCGAAAGCTTTCCTCTACTGTTACTCAAGATTATTCGGATACAGGTGGCGTAGATGCAGTAGTAGAAGTTCTTAATGGAGTGGATCGGGCTACAGAGAAAACAATTCTCGATGCACTCGAAATACAAGATCCAGAACTTGCAGAAGAAATCAAGAAACGGATGTTTGTCTTCGAAGATATTATTACGCTCGATAACCGTTCGATTCAGCGCGTTATCCGAGATTGTGAAAATGAAGATCTCATTCTATCTATGAAAGTATCTAGTGAAGAAGTTAAAGATATTCTCTTCAAAAATATGTCACAGCGTATGGCTGAATCGTTCAAAGAAGAGATGGATGTTATGGGACCAGTCAGACTGCGTGATGTTGAAGAAGCACAATCGAGGATCGTTGCAACAATCCGTCGCCTGGAAGACGCAGGAGAAATTATCATTGCACGTGGTGGAGGAGATGATGTGATTGTCTAATATCTACAGACCTGAAACGGACCAAGTGACAGGTGTGAAGAAGATTGGAATTCGCAATCTCCGAACAGTGTCTGAGCCGACAGCTGAAGCTTCGACGTCTACCCAATTGAATTTAGCTGACGTCATAATGGAACGAGATCGTCTCATGAACGAAGCTCGCACACAATTGGGAATTGAAAAGGCTGCAGTTGACCATATGCGGGAAACCGCAAACGAAGATATCGATGCAATGCGGAATGCTTGGGAAACTGAAAATGCAGAACTTCAGCAACGAGCTTATGAAGAAGCATTCCAAGTCGGTTATGAAGAAGGTACAAAAAAAAGTATTTCAGACATGCAAGAGACGATCAAACACGCCAATGACACGATTGAACTGGCACAAAGAAATGGACAATCCTACTTGGACAATCAAGAAAGGTTAATCTTGGAGATAGCGATGAAATCCTCTGAACGAATTCTCGGCCATGCATTGGAAGAAAATTCGGAGTTGTATTTATCTATTGTCAAACGTGGGCTGAAAGAAGTGCGTGAGATGAGACAAGTGAAAGTCTATGTATCGCCTGAGTACTATAAACTAGTTTCAGATAGTCGAGAAGAGCTAGGTTCCATCTTCCCGCCTGACGTACCCATGTTGCTATTTGTAAATGATGAATTCGAAGCCACGGAATGCTACATCGAAACGAACCACGGAAGAATCGTTGTCAGTATAGACGAACAGTTAAATGAGATGAAAGAGCGCCTTGTGGAATTACTGGAAAGCGAGGGCTGATCATGAAAAAAGCTGAAGAACTTTCGAATAAGATAGCCAGCGTTAAAACATTTAAGAAGTATGGGCGTGTTGCAAGAGTTGTCGGCTTAATGATTGAATCCAAAGGTCCTGAAAGTTCGATCGGTGATCTATGCATCATCCACTTAAATCCGACAAGTACATCAGAGTCGAAAATCTTGGCGGAAGTAGTTGGCTTCCGCGAAGAAATTGTCATGTTGATGCCTTTTACAAATGTAACGGAGATTTCAAGTGGCTGTTTAGTTGAAGGAACAGGAAAACCTCTTGAAGTGAAAGTAGGTATGAACTTAATTGGCAAAGTGCTAGACTCCATGGGCAATCCAATTGACCAGTCAATACTGCCGAAAGGACTTGCTACGGTTCGAACGGAGCAAAGTCCACCTAACGTTTTAACTCGTCCAACCATAAATGATAAATTAGCGGTGGGGGTCAAAGCGATTGACGGAATGCTGACGGTAGGAAGTGGTCAACGAGTAGGTATTTTTGCTGGTTCTGGAGTGGGTAAAAGTACTCTCCTTGGCATGATCGCTCGAAATACAACAGCTGATATAAATGTCATAGCGCTCATAGGTGAGCGTGGTAGGGAAGTTCGGGAATTTATCGATAGAGATTTAGGTCCTGAAGGGTTAAGTCGGACGATTGTCGTAGCTGCAACTTCTGATCAGCCTGCACTTATGCGGATAAAAGGCGCATTTACGGCGACAGCTATTGCCGAATACTTCAGAAATAAAGGCATGAATGTCATGCTCATGATGGATTCCGTAACACGGGTCGCGATGGCACAACGAGAAATTGGGCTTGCTGTAGGGGAACCCCCTGCAACCCGAGGATACACACCTTCAGTATTTGCAATTTTACCGAAGTTGCTTGAGAGAAGCGGCACAAACGAATTCGGAGCGATAACTGCGTTCTATACAGTATTGGTTGATGGTGATGATATGAACGAGCCCATTGCGGATGCGGTTCGAGGTATCTTGGATGGACATATTGTGTTAGATAGAACACTTGCAAACAAAGGACAATATCCGGCCATTAATGTATTGAAAAGTGTCAGTCGACTCATGAATCACATTGCGGAACCTGAACATGTGAAAGCAGCGGAGAAACTACGTGAATTGTACTATACGTATGATAAGTCTGAAGATCTTATTAATATTGGTGCCTACAAACGTGGGACTTCTAAAGAAATCGACCAAGCCATTGAATACGAACCGCTCATTACAAAATTCCTGAAACAAGGATACAAAGATAATATATCGATGGAAGAAAGTATTGAAGAACTGATTGCGCTCGCTACTGGGGGCAGTCAAACATGAAACCATACCACTATCGATTTGACAAAGTCCTTACGTTTCGCGAGCAGGAAAAGAATGAGACGGAATCTGCTTATAAGGAATCCATCGAGGCCTTTGAAATGATTGCTACTCAACTATATGACCTTTTGAAAAAGAAAGAGGATATTTTAGTGGAGCAACAGGAGAAAATGACAAATGGATTTGCGGTGAATGAAATTCATCACTATGCGAGATTCATAGAAAGCTTAGAAGCAAGAATCCATTCCTTACAACAAAAAGTTATCCAAGCACGTAGCAAAATGAATTGGTACGAAGAACGTTTGCTTGATAAAACAATTGAAGTGAAGAAATACGAAAAGATGCGGGAAAAAGATCGGGATGCTTATCAAGAAGAGATGGAGCATAAAGAAGCGGAACGATTGGATGAACTTTCTACACTTAAATTCCGCAAAAATGAAAATGGGTGGTAAGCCGGTGAAACGTAAAAAGAATAAGACGCCAGACTCCTATAAAGAAGAGCGCAAGGCAGGCGGTTTCTTCCAAATGTTACTCGCATGGTTTGTAATTCCGCTTATTTTTGCGATAGCTGTTCTGCTTATTATTGCAAAAGTTGCCGATGTAAATGTGGTGGATAAAGCGAAAGAATGGACAGCTTCAGTTCCTGCGTTTGAACAGAAAAAACAAGACTCTTCGACAAAAAAAGATAAAAAAGTATTGGAAGAGCGCGTTGTTGTGATGAAAGAAGAATTGAAACAAAAAGAACAACAACTCATGGATATCCAAGAAGACTTGAAAAAGTCCAATTCAAAAAATGAGGAGCTAACAATAGCACAAGAAAAGCTGCAAGCTGAAATTTTAGTACTGAAACGAACTAACGATGATTCAAAAAAAGAATTCGGACAGCTCGTCTCGACTTTTGAACAGATGTCTGCGAAATCTGCAGCTCCTGTAATTACAAAGATGGACGATGCCCAAGCACTCCAGCTCCTATCGCAAATGAAAGCAAATACGTTGGCAGCCGTTCTCGAGAAAATGTCTCCAGAAGATGCTGCTAAATATACTGCTCTTTTAGCAAAATGATGATATAATCATAAAGTAATAGATTTCAACTTAGGAGGTGAAAAAATGAACATTGATTCAGTCTCAGTAGCAATGACCTCACCAACTGCTTTATCTGGAGCTGCAGTTCAAACTTCACAGAACAAAGGAGGGATGTTTGGTTCAGTGCTTGCGGGGATGACGAAAAGTGTAGAAACAGCGAAAACGTCTGCTTTGGGCAATCAGTTAGGCTCAGTAACAGAAACTATGGATGATATTTTAACTGCATCAACTGTCAGTGATCTTGCTACAGCGTTGGCAGAACTGACTAAGATTCCTCAAGAAGATATTTTAAATAGTCTTGATAAGTTAGGACAAGCGAGTTCGATTAAAGAATGGGCGAATGCTTTAGAAATTGATCCGGCAGAGCTTATGGAAACAATCAGCACATTGTTAGAGGATGCTGGTGTTTCAAAAGAAGAACTGGCGGAAGTTATGTATTCCAACGATCTCTGGACGCTTTTAAGCGCTGTAAATGAGCATGCGCCCAAACTATCTAGTGCGCTTGAAGGAATGCTGAATAGTAAAGATCAACCTTCTCAACAGCAAGCGACAAACATTTTAGCTTTGCTGAAAACTGTTGAAACGGTGCTCCCGACAAAAGACTTACTCGGTTGGCAACAAACTAGTTTGACACAACTAAGTGAACATCTAGAAGGACTTCAACAATTTGTTGAATCTAAGAGTACAACCACTGAAATTAAGTTTGCAGCGTTATTGACAACTCAGGTACCACCATCTGTACAAGTTCCCCAAACTGCACAAAATGAAACAAAAATCGGGAATCAGTCATCAGATAGTCAATCTATTTTGGATGAAATCATCTCATATGTGACAAAAGGTAGTACAGAACAAGGTTCACAAGAAGGAAAAAGTGAGCAAAATCAATCACAACATCTTCAAAACACAGGTGTTCAGCCGATAGTATCTAGGAATGTTTTTTCATTAGAGACTCCAGAAACACGACCGACGAGTCAATCTGAAGCAATGCTGGAAAAGTTACAAGGACTTTTCAAACAAACAAATTTTGGTCAACAGGGTGGCACAAATCGTTTGTTAGTTAAGTTGAACCCAGAACAACTGGGTCAAATCCGTATTGAGCTTATTCAGATTAACGGGGTTATGACTGCAAGAATACTTGCTTCAACTGCACTTGGAAAAGAGATGCTTGATAGCCAACTGCATCAGTTGAGACAGTCATTTAACCAGCAAAACATTCAAGTGGAGCGGATTGACGTAACACAAGCTGTTCAAGATCCTGCGCGTAACGATCGCAGTCAGAACTTTAATCATCAGCAGTTTAAAGGGAATGACGACCAGCAAGAATCTCAAGAGAACGATCATGATGAACAGCAATCATTCCAAGAATTTTTGCTGGACGTGGAGGTGTAACGAATGATAGATGGACAAAAACCTATAACGGATTCCATGTATCTTGTGAATAACCAAAGGGATGAGCGGAAAACCGGACAAGGAACATTGGGCAAAGACGACTTCATGAAGTTGCTGATTGCACAGTTGCAAAACCAGGATCCTACGAACCCGATGAAAGATAATGAGTTCATTGCACAAATGGCGCAGTTCTCTGCTCTTGAACAGACTATGAATCTCACAAAAGCTTTTGAGAAGTTCGCAGAATCACAAAACCAGAGTCAATTGATCGAATACAATTCATTTGTAGGTAAAGAAATTAAGTGGCACCAAGTGGCTGAAAAACCTGACGAGGATGGCAAACCTATAGTAACAGAAGGAACTGGGAAAATATCATCCGTTAAATATGT
The DNA here is from genome assembly GCF_003384035.1 of Sporosarcina sp. BI001-red. Classification (GTDB taxonomy): domain Bacteria; phylum Bacillota; class Bacilli; order Bacillales_A; family Planococcaceae; genus Sporosarcina. Next base: position 209,121 of record NZ_QQAK01000009.1, read on the forward strand.
CAATGGATCTGTAGTTTTTACAATGGAAGACGGTCAAGAACTATCACCAGGCAATATTTCTGAAGTACTATCAGGTGGAGTAAACTCTAATAGTCTAGTAGAAGCCAGTATGCTAATTGGAAAAACAGTCGGTTATCTAGATGGTGAAACTGAAAAGACAGGAACTGTTACATCGGTTTCCAATAAAGACGGAAAACTTTTGTACATTCTTGATAATGGAGAAAAAATCGAAGGTAACAAATTTACTTCAATAAGCAACTAACTAGTTAGAACGGAGCGATTGTATGGAACAGCTCAACATTCAGCGTCTCCAATCGCAGCCGCAACTACGACCCGGACAATTGAAACAGTCCGTCCCGAAACAGTCATTCGTCGAACAACTGAACAACGCACTAGCACCACAACCGCTGAAAGTCAGTAAGCATGCGACAGAACGTCTGACGGAACGGAATATCATGATTTCTGAAGCCGAATGGGCTCATGTCACGGACAAAGTAAACGAGGCAAAAGCGAAAGGAATTCGCGACTCACTCGTACTGATGGATCAAGCTGCACTCATCGTCAGCGCTAAAAACTCCACAGTCATTACAGCAATGGATCGTACAGAAGCTAAAGATCAGCTTTTCACGAACATTGATGGGACGATCATTTTAAGCTAAATCATTAGCAAACGGCAGGACCTTGAAGCAAGGATGCCATCGTACTGCCGACCGACAGAGGCAGATACACTTTACAATCCGAAAGGGGAAAACACATTATGTTACGCTCAATGTATGCAGGAATTTCAGGACTTAAAAACTTTCAAACGAAATTGGATGTAATTGGTAACAACATTGCAAACGTTAATACTTATGGCTTTAAAAAAGGACGTACTGTTTTTAAAGATTTGTACTCACAGACAGTTGCTGGTGCTAGTGGCCCGGGAGGGAATCGTGGTGGTGTTAACCCAAAACAAGTAGGTTTAGGTTCACAACTTGCGGCAATTGATACTCTTCATACTGCTGGTTCTACACAATTTACTGGGAATACACTTGACTTAGCTATAGAAGGTGATGGCTTTTTTGTAGTACAAAATGGAGCAAAAGGTGAAAATCAATTTACTAGAGCTGGGAACTTTTATTTGGACCAAAACGGATCTTTAGTAGATGGTGATGGAAGATTTGTAATGGTAGCGGATAAAAAAGCTGACGGAGTTACTACTGATACAGCAAAAGGTGACTTGAAACAGGTCGATATCCCGTTGACCGCTACAAGTTTATCTATTGGTCAGAATGGGGTTATTAGCTATGTAGAAGGCGGAGTTTTGAAAGAAGCAGGGGTAATTCAAATAGCTAAATTTAATAATCCAGGGGGACTTGAAAAAACAGGTGGAAATCTTTATGTAGACTCACCTAACTCCGGGACAGCAGTATTTAATGAGCCTCAAGTAAAAGGAAATGGTTCAATAAAATCAGGCTCTCTAGAAATGTCCAACGTAGACCTTTCCGAAGAATTCACAGAAATGATCGTCGCACAACGTGGTTTCCAAGCCAACACCCGTATCATCACAACATCCGATGAAATCCTTCAAGAACTCGTTAACTTGAAGCGTTAATATTATATTCAAGTAGTTTACAATTAAGCTAGTTGTTTGAAGTGAAAGACGGCGACTCCGGAGGGATCAGCGAAGATTGAAGACCCCACAGGCGCGAAGCAACGAGGAGGCTGAAATCGAGCCCCTCTGAGTCGCCGTCTGAAGCGGAAAACAACGACTGTAGCTTACCTTATCGCAACACATAATCTGCTCGTCAAAGGAGGGTCGGGCCGGCTCTTGTGCCTGGCCCTTTACATATGATTCAATTGACACGCCTAAACGGGGCTGCATTCCACTTGAATGCACTCTACATAGAAAAAGTAGAATCGTTTCCCGATACGACGATCACGTTAACGACAGGAACGAAATACGTCGTTCTAGATCCTATCGACACCGTGAACGAACGTATCGTTAACTTCTATCAATCTGTTCAACTGTTGTCGAACCCACATTTGCGAGGTGAAGAAGATGAAGAATAAAGTGTTAACCGTTTCTCTAATCATTTTAGTTTGTATTACCCTCGTTGGTGTCGTGGGACTCATCTTAATGTTGCAACTCAACAAAGATGACAAAGCTGAAAAAGATCCATCAATTGATGAAATTCTTGAATCATCCGTTGATATCCCAGAGATCACTACGAATTTGAGTGGACGTCAATTTATACGAATTTCTCTTAAAATCCAAACCAGCAACAAAAAAGCAGCTGAGGAACTAACGAAACGTGATTTCCAAGTGAATAACATCGTCATACAGGAACTGTCCGAGAAGACAGCGAAAGATTTCGAAGGAAAAACAGGGAAGCAAGCGTTTGAAGACGCCATAAAAGCTCAATTGAACCCACTTATGAAAGAAGGAAAGATTGAGAAAGTCTATATCGTTTCCTATATTATTCAGTAACAGTTCAACCAATTAAGAGTGAGAAGGAGGTGGCCTAATGTCGGGAGATATTTTATCTCAAAACGAGATAGACGCACTACTGTCCGCCATTTCAACAGGGGAAATGACTGCGGACGAAATAAAAAAAGAAGATGAAACCAAGAAAGTAAAAGTATATGACTTCAAACGGGCATTACGATTTTCAAAAGACCAAATTCGTAGTTTGACGAGAATTCATGAAAACTTCGCACGATTGCTCACTACTTACTTTTCAGCTAAATTACGCACGTATATTCAAATTAATGTAGCGTCCGTTGACCAAATTCCGTTCGAGGAATTCATTCGGTCGATCCCGAACATGACGCTCCTCAATATTTTTGAAGTCCCACCACTTGAAGGAAACATCATCATGGAAGTCAATCCGAATGTAGCATATTCCATGCTGGAACGACTGATGGGCGGCTATGGAGAGAGTTCAGGGAAAATTGATAATATGACAGAGATTGAAACGAAGATTCTCACAGGGTTGTTTGAGCGATCCTTTGACAACTTGCGTGAAGCTTGGGCGAATATCGCAGACATCGATCCTTTCCTTGCTGAAATGGAAGTGAATCCGCAATTCCTTCAGATGATCTCTCCGAATGAGACGGTTGTTGTCATTTCATTCAACATCGTCATTGGTGAATCGAGTGGGATGATCAACATTTGTATTCCACACGTTGTTCTGGAGCCAATCGTTCCAAACCTTTCTGTTAGATATTGGATGCAGACGAATAAGAAAGAACCGACACCTGAGCAAAGTATTGTATTGGAAAAAAGAATTAAGAAAGCAGATTTACCAGTTGTCGCAAACCTCGGCGGAGGAGCGATGACTATAGAAGACTTATTGTATTTACAACTCGGAGATGTTATCGAACTGGATACCGCGTATGACGCACCACTCACTATAGAGGTGAGCGGTATTCCAAAATTCACCGCACAACCTGGCCATTTAAGAAATCGCATGGCTGTTCAAATACTAGATACCCTGATTGGAGGGGATGACGAAGATGATGAGTGACAATATCCTTTCACAGGAAGAAATAGAAGCCCTGTTACGTGGAGAATCCATTGATACTGGTGCTGAAGCAGAACAGGAGACAAAAGGCATTTCAACAGACGATTATCTTGATGCAATGGAGCAAGATGCTCTAGGTGAAATCGGTAATATTTCATTTGGAAGTTCAGCGACAGCGTTATCAGGTTTACTAGGTCAAAAAGTCGAAATCACGACACCGACAATTTCAGTTATTGATCGTAATGACTTAGAAACAGAGTTTGTTCATCCGTATGTTGCAGTAGGTGTTGAATATACAGTAGGACTTAGCGGGACAAATTTACTCGTTATTAAGCAAAGTGATGCTGCCATTATCGCAGATCTCATGCTTGGAGGAGATGGACTTTCCCCAAATGCAGATTTAGGTGAGATCCACTTAAGTGCGGTTCAAGAAGCGATGAACCAAATGATGGGTTCCGCTGCGACTTCGATGTCAACAGTATTCAATAAAAAAGTAGATATTTCACCACCGACAATTGAGCTGTTAGACGTCCAAGAAGATAAAGGTACGGGCAGTATTCCAAATGAAAATCTTCTCATCCGTGTGTCGTTTAACTTAAAAGTTGGAACACTCATTGATTCAAATATTATGCAGTTATTCCCGCTTGGACTCGGTAAAGAACTCGTTTCATCATTAGTAGGAGATTCCGCTGCAGAAGCAGCACCAACAGTTGCCGAACCCGCTCCTAAAGTGGAACCTCAACAGGAACAGTATCAAGAGACTCAACAACTGCCACCTGCACAAAATTATCCACAAGGTGAGCAGCAACATTCTGGCTATAGTGAACCGCAACACTTGCCGCCAAGACAGCAACAAAATCAGCATGCAAATGTTCAACAAGCACAATTTGCAAGCTTCGAATCACCATCTTTAAGTCAAGCTGAGGCTTCTAACTTAAACTTGTTGCTTGATATACCACTGAAAGTTACAGTGGAGTTAGGCCGTACAAAGAGATCCGTTAAGGAAATATTGGAAATGTCGAGTGGTTCAATTATTGAACTGGACAAACTTGCAGGTGAACCAGTCGATATTCTCGTGAATAACAGACATATTGCAAAAGGTGAAGTTGTTGTTATTGACGAGAACTTCGGTGTACGGATTACGGATATCTTGAGTCAAACAGAACGGTTAAACAATTTACGATAAACCTTGGAGGTCATGGAAATGTCAAAACGTATTCTAATAGTGGATGATGCAGCATTTATGAGAATGATGGTAAAAGATATTCTATCTAAAAATAATTTTGAAGTAGTTGGGGAAGCTGCTGATGGTGCGCAAGCTGTTGAAAAGTATTTCGAACTAAAACCGGATCTTGTCACAATGGATATCACAATGCCTGAAATGGACGGAATTGCAGCACTAAAGGCAATCAAAGAAAGAGATCCAAATGCGACAATCATCATGTGTTCAGCGATGGGGCAGCAAGCAATGGTAATTGACGCGATTCAAGCAGGTGCAAAAGACTTTATTGTGAAGCCATTCCAGGCAGACCGGGTTGTAGAAGCAATTGAAAAAGCACTTAGCTAAATTTCAAACGTTTGCAGTCATCTCTATGCTGTTGCTCGTTACACTTAGCATAGTCGCTAGTGTAACTCCTTTGACTGTTCAAGCAAAAACAGATTCATCGGTAACGGACTATCTTAATAAAGATAATAAGCAAGATGAAACTCCTGCTAAAGAGAGCAAGACACCTGAAGAATCAGATTTAAATCGGGACCCTTCACCCGTTGGTTTAACTGCTTGGGATTATATAAAGACCCTTTTAGCTCTGGCGTTTGTCATAGCGTTGATCTATGGCATGGTGAAGTTCATCAATACGCGAAACCGTGTGACCCAAAATGGTAAGCTTATGCAAAACATGGGTGGGTTATCACTTGGACAGCAGAAATCGATTCAATTAGTGAAAATAGGGGAGCAGTACTTCCTAATTGGTGTTGGTGAAGATGTTCGGTTACTAAAAGAATTATCTAATCCAGAGGAGATTGCTCAACTAGCTGCCTATTATTCTGAAGAAGATCATATCCTTCAGCAAAGTTTGCTCATGAAACTAGTGAATGGTGTAAAAAAGCGAAAGACCAATCCCTATCAGAAACAAGAAGAACCAGAGGATTTCGGGAACCTATTTAAACATAAGTTGACTGAAATCGAGAACGAGAGGAAACGCCAGCTCAATAAGCTGACGGAGAAGGAGCGCAATCGGAATGAATGACTTTATGCAATTTTTTTCGGATAGTGATCCGGGTGCAGTCTCGACATCCGTAAAGATGCTTCTTCTATTGACCGTTCTATCCTTAGCTCCAGCGATTCTGATCCTGATGACATCGTTCGCCAGGATCATTATTGTTTTATCGTTTGTTCGTTCAGCGTTGGCAACCCAGCAAATGCCGCCAAACCAAGTTCTCGTGGGACTTGCGTTATTTTTAACCTTTTTCATCATGGCGCCGACTTTTCAACAAGTGAACGATGAAGCATTGAAACCGTTGTTTGCAGAAGAAATATCATTGGATGATGCCTATGAAAAAGCAAGTGTTCCTTTTAAAGAATTCATGGGGAAGCATACGCGACAAAAAGATTTGGAATTATTTTTAAGATATAACAACGCAGATCGTCCTGAGACGATGGAAGACATTCCATTAACCATGATGGTACCTGCTTTTGCGTTAAGTGAAATTAAGACAGCATTCCAGATGGGATTCATGATCTTTATTCCATTTCTCGTCATTGACATGATTGTCGCTAGTATTCTTATGTCTATGGGGATGATGATGTTACCACCGGTAATGATTTCATTGCCATTTAAGATCTTGTTATTCGTACTAGTGGACGGTTGGTACTTAATCGTTAAATCACTGCTGCAAAGCTTTTAGGAGGGGTTCAGATTGACAGGAGAAATGATCATTGCTGTCGCCGAGCGATCGGTGTGGGTGATTTTAATGACAGCAGGACCCCTACTAATTGTGGCGTTAGTGACCGGTTTAGCAGTTAGTATTTTTCAAGCAACTACTCAAATTCAAGAACAAACCCTTGCGTTTGTTCCGAAAATTGTTGCTGTACTCGTCGCGATTGTCTTTTTCGGACCGTGGATGTTATCGAAAGTTACAGCGTATGCGGCTGATATCTTTGATAATTTATCCCGGTATATAGGGTAATTCCAATGGAAGCATTCTTGCCGTACGTTGCGACCTATTTATTAGTTTTAACCCGGATTTCTGCATTTTTTGTTACGCTTCCGTTGTTTTCATACCGTGCAATTCCACCCGTGATGAGAATTGTATTTGCGGCTCTACTTGCATGGGTGCTCGTATTTACATTGAACGTACCAGACCTTGAAATCAATGCAGCCTATATCATGCTCGTCTTGAAAGAAGCATTAGTAGGATTATCAATTGGTATTATCGCGTTTATGGTCATGTCAGCGATTCAAGTTGCAGGGGGCCTCATTGACTTTCAAATGGGTTTCGCAATTGCTAACGTCATTGATCCTCAAACTGGGACGCAATCCCCTTTAATGGGCCAGTTTTTCAATTCATTAGCATTGCTATTGTTACTTGCAGTGAATGGGCATCATGTTTTGTTGGATGGAGTATTTTACAGTTATCAATTTATCCCTATAGATCAACTATGGCCATCATTTGGAAGTGAACGTGTCGCTGAACACGTCTTAAAAACGATGGCAGCTGTATTCGGGATTTCCTTTCAAATGGCGATTCCTATAGTAGCTACATTGTTCCTGGTGGATTTAGCTCTTGGTATTACTGCAAGGACAGTACCACAGCTTAATATTTTCGTAATTGGTTTCCCGATTAAGATCGGGGTAGGATTCCTTGTGCTCTTCATCATGGGAGGCGTCATTGTTGCGATGATGCAAAAGATATTTGAAGTGATGGCGGTGAGTATGAGGGACCTGATGGTGTTGTTAGGAGGGGGATAAGTACATGTTGCACTTGGATCTTCAATTTTTTGCGGGTGAGAAAACAGAAAAAGCGACACCGAAAAAACGGGAAGATTCTCGAAAAAAAGGTCAAGTCTTAAAGAGTCAAGACGTGACCAGTGCAATTGTACTGCTATCAGTATTCCTCTTTTTGTTTTTTGCAGCAGGATTCATGAAAGATCGTTTTTATAAGTTTTTCAAGGAAACATTTCATACATACATAACGATGGGGAAGTTAGACATCGATCAGACCATGATGATTTACATGGAAGTCATTAAAGAAATGGCATTCATCATGCTTCCTGTCATGCTGATTGCGATGGTGGCAGCAGTTGCCGGTAACTTAATACAATTCGGATTGCTGTTCACAGGAGAACCACTGAAATTCGACTTAAAGAAAATCGACCCGATTAAAGGTCTTAAACGAATTTTTTCTATAAAAGCTATCGTCGAGTTACTTAAATCATTGTTAAAGATTTCATTTATCGGTGGCGTTACTTCTATAATCCTTTATTTTAATATCGATAAAGTATTGAATTTAGCTTTTAAAACACCCTCAGCGGTCATGAAGACCGTCGGTGAACTTGTTGCTTTGATGGGAATAACAGCTTCTTTTGTCTTATTGTTCATTTCCGTCCTCGACTTTCTATACCAGAAGTTTGACTACGAAAAAAACTTGAAGATGTCGAAACAGGACATTAAAGATGAATATAAAAACTCCGAAGGCGATCCGTTGATTAAATCTAAGATCAAACAACGGCAGCGTGAAATGGCTATGCGAAGAATGATGCAGGAAGTTCCACAAGCTGACGTGGTCATTACAAACCCGACGCACTATGCGATCGCGATTAAGTATACAGATGGTGAAATGGATGCGCCGGAAGTCGTTGCAAAGGGTGTCGATTTCGTAGCACAAAAGATTAAACTCATCGCGAAAGAGAACAATATTGTAACTGTTGAAAATCGGCCGTTAGCTCGTGCTCTTTATGCAGATACAGAGATTGGGGATCGAATTCCTGATCAATTTTTTAAAGCAGTTGCTGAAGTACTGGCGTACGTGTACCGGATTCAGCGCAAAATTTAAATGAACAACAGAAAGTGGGGATGACATGCAGTTTAAAGATATCGGTGTACTCGCATCCGTAATTATGATTGTTGCGATGCTTGTCATTCCTTTGCCTCACTGGTTGCTTAGTTTCCTTATTATCATTAATATCACACTTGCGCTGTTAGTGCTTCTTACAGCTATGAATATGCAAGAAGCATTGCAGTTTTCAATCTTTCCTTCATTACTCCTTTTATTGACACTCTTTCGACTCGGTCTTAACGTCTCCACTACTCGTGCGATTTTGAGTGATGGAAGCGCAGGAGGGGTCGTTGACACGTTCGGTTCGTTCGTAACCGGTGGCAACGTCATTGTCGGACTTGTGGTGTTCGTGATTTTGATTATTATTCAATTCATCGTTATTACGAAAGGATCGGAGCGTGTTTCGGAAGTTGCCGCTCGATTCACATTGGATGCAATGCCAGGTAAGCAAATGAGTATAGATGCAGATTTGAACGCAGGAATGATTTCTGATACACAAGCACGAGAACGCCGTGAAAAAGTAGGTAACGAGGCGGACTTTTATGGTGCAATGGATGGTGCGACAAAGTTCGTTAAAGGAGACGCGATTGCCGGTATTATCATTGTTATGATCAACTTGCTTGTTGGGATGATCATCGGTGTTGTGCAACTCGGTCTACCTTTTGCAGAAGCGGCAACAACGTTTTCTAAACTGACAGTAGGTGACGGCATTGTATCCCAAATTCCAGCTTTGTTAATCTCTACAGCTACAGGAATCGTGGTTACACGTGCTGCTTCAGAAGGAAACTTAGGTACGGATATTACGAGTCAATTACTAGGGCAGCCGAAGTTATTATATGTAGCAGCCGTAACGATTCTCTTGTTAGGACTGGCCACGCCAATCAATGATATTTTGACGATTCCAATTGCACTTGCACTTGCGGTTAGTGCCTTTATGATGTCACGCCCTAAAGATGAAGATCCGGATGAATTACTGGAACTTGAAGAAAGCGAACAAACAGAAGGTTTGAAGAGTCCAGAAAATGTCGTGAACCTATTGAATGTAGATCCCGTAGAGTTTGAATTCGGCTATGGGCTCATCCCTCTTGTCGATGCTTCACAAGGGGGAGACTTGCTCGATCGCGTTGTTATGATAAGAAGACAGCTTGCTTTAGAACTGGGTCTCGTCATTCCAGTTGTGAGGATTCGGGATAACATTCAACTTCAGCCAAATGAGTATCGGATAAAAATCAAAGGTAGTGAAATGGCAAGAGGCGAGTTATTACTCGACCACTACCTAGCCATGAGTCCTGGTGGTGATGATTCAATACCAGGTATAGATACTGTTGAGCCATCATTTGGCCTTCCTGCAAAATGGATTACCGAAGAAGTGAAGGAGGATGCGGAAATCTTAGGATATACCGTAGTTGACCCTCCAAGTGTCGTTTCCACCCACTTGACAGAAATCATTCGTGCAAATGCAGCAGATTTGATTGGTCGTCAAGAGACCAAGCAACTAATCGATCATGTGCATGAGTCGTACCCGATTCTTGTGGATGAACTTACACCAACACCGTTATCTGTTGGAGAAATTCAAAAAGTACTGTCGAAGTTGTTAAGTGAGCATGTATCGATTCGTAATTTGCCAATTATTTTTGAAACACTTGCAGATTCTTCGAAATATACATCTGACGTTGATCTGTTAACGGAGTATGCTAGACAGTCACTTGCACGTCAAATTACTGAACAATATACGCCTCAAGGACAAGCATTGAAAGTCATGACTGTCTCCGGAAAAGTTGAAAAACTAATTGCAGATAGTGTTCAACAAACTGAACAGGGCAACTACTTAACGATTGATCCACAAAACTCGCAGGGAATCTTAGAATCCATTGCAAGTGAAGTGGAACGTGTTGCATTACTCGACCAATCGCCTGTCATACTTTGTTCACCAGCAGTTAGAATGTATCTGAGACAAATCACGGAACGCTATTTCCCGCAAATCCCAATCTTGTCTTATAATGAGTTGGAAGCATCTGTGGAAGTACAGAGTGTAGGGGTGGTGGATGTCGCATGAAGATGAAAAAATATACAGCAGATACAATGGTTCAAGCGATGGAGAAAATTCGTCAAGATTTTGGTGAGGATTCAGTCATAATGAGTTCGACTATTGTCCAATCCAAAGGATTTCTAGGACTCTTTAAAAAGAAGAGCGTGGAAGTCGTTGCTGGATACGACGAACCGATCACAGTAAAAGAGAAATCGATACCAGCAGTTAGTGCACAACCGGATCCAGATCTTAGACAAGACGTTGTGATCCATGAAATGAAAAAAGAAATGAAGGAAATGAAACAACTACTTAAGATGAATCATGCTCCACTTGAATTTAACCAATATCCAGACGAAATGCATCCATTGATGACGAGATTGAGTTCACAAGAGCTGAATAGTGAAACAATCCAAAAGATCGCCAGTGAGATTTTCACTCGTATGAAGGCTGAAAAAGTAGATTTCACAGCAGATGAACAGGTTAAAATCGCACGTGAAATTTTGAAAGAAGAGCTTGCAGATTTGCCATTCGGCGGTGTTCATTTTAAAAAGAAGTATGTGAACGTACTCGGTCCAACAGGAGTTGGAAAAACAACGACAATCGCCAAAATCGCAGCGCGTTCACTCATTGAGAATAAGCGCAAAGTTGGTTTCATAACGACAGATACTTATAGAATTGCCGCAATCGAGCAATTAAGAACCTATGCGAATTTGCTTCAGTCTCCAGTTGAAGTTGCTTATAATGATACCGACTTCAAAGAGGCATTAGTGAACCTGAATACGAAAGATGTTGTGTTCATAGACACAGCTGGTCGTAATTATAAAGAGAAGAAGTTTGTAAATGATTTGAAACAACTTATTGATTTTGAATTAGAAATGGAATCTTATTTAGTCCTTTCCACAACAACGAAAGAATCAGATATGCGGGCGATTGTGGAGCAATTCCTAGAATTTCCGATTTCTCAATTCATCTTTACAAAGTTGGATGAAACTGAAACCATTGGGCCTGTCTTCAACTTGTTGAAAGATTATCATATGGGAATTGCATACATGACAGCTGGTCAAGAAGTTCCAGAAGATCTAGAAGAAGCGACTGTTGAAAAGATATTGACTCTCTTACTTGAGGAGGGCTCACATGCGTGATCAGGCGGAAGCGCTTCGACTGAAAATGATGAAAGCGGAAGGAACGGCAGCTCGTTCTATTGCTGTGATAAGTGGTAAAGGCGGAGTTGGAAAAACGAATTTCACAACGAACTTTGCAAGCAGCCTACAAGCGCAAGGAAAAAGCGTCATCATCGTAGACATGGACATCGGTATGGGAAATGTCCATATCTTGCTTGGGGCAACTGCTCCATATGGCTTGAAAGAATACTTGACGGGCGACCGTACATTGGATGAGGTCATAACAGTAAGTCCTGATGGATTAAGTTTCATTTCTGGAGGATCTGGTTTGGAAACTGTATTGGAATGGACAGAAGGCCGCTTTGAACGGCTCATTGAAGCATTTGAATCGTTACAGCAACAATACGACTTTATATTGTTCGATATGGGGGCGGGAGCTTCTGAGAGTGCAATTGAACTGATCGTGGCGGTAGATGAAATCGTTGTGATTGCGACATCTGAACCGACATCTATTACCGATGCTTATTCAATGATGAAATTTATTTGTCTGAGAGATCCTGAAAAAAAGTTTTTTATTGTAAATAATCGGGTGCATCCAAAAGAGGATGAAAATGAAGCCATAACACGTTTGCAATTTGCAATGAGGAAGTTCTTGAATAAAGAAACAACTTTGTTAGGGGCACTTCCTGAAGATGTTGTTGTACACAAATCAGTTGTTGCACAACAACCATTCGTAAAACTCTACCCGAATGCCCCGATTTCTCGAAGAATGAATGCAATTGCTACTAACTATATTTCATCAGGAACCGATATAGATAGTAAAGAGGGCAGTACGTTTCTTGGACAACTCAAAAAAATATTTGCGAGGGGACGTGGGTAACTGTGGACGTGAACGTTTCCAAGAGAGTACTGATCGCAGATGACTCTGCATTTATGCGCAAATTAATATCTGAAATTATTTCCTCCCACCCATCCCTAGAGGTAGTCGGTACAGCGAGAAATGGACAAGAAGCCGTTGACAAGGCTCGTCTATTAAAGCCGGACGTGATGACTCTTGATATTGAAATGCCAGTCCTAGATGGTTTAGGAGCACTTCAACTTATTATGAAAGACAACCCGCTGCCAGTCGTTATGCTGTCGAGTACGACAAAAGAAGGTGCTGAAAATACCATCCGTGCGATGGAATATGGCGCAGTGGACTTCATAACAAAGCCTGGTGGTGCAATTTCACTTAATTTACGTGATAGTGAGAAAGTTATTATTGAAAAAGTGCTCGATGCATCAAAAATTGATATGTTAAAAATCTTCCCCCGCAGAGCGACTGCAACATCATCTATACCTTCTGTAGCAACGACTGGAGCAAAACTGACGGTTTCACCTAAACGTTCGATTGTTCCTCCTACTGAAGGAGCACTCCCACGCTCTGCGGTAAAACAATTCATAATTATAGGTACATCGACAGGGGGACCAAGAGCCCTCCAACAAGTGCTTGTCACTCTTCCGAAAGACATCGGTGTACCAATACTTATCGTTCAGCACATGCCCGCAGGCTTTACGAAATCACTTGCAGACCGCTTAAACAGCTTGTGTAAGATTTCAGTAAAAGAAGCTGAAAATGGAGATTTGATTGAAAAAAATACAGCTTATATTGCTCCAGGCGGTAAGCATATGAAAGTGGCTCGTGTAGGTGTAAGTTATGCCATACGTCTTGATGACCAAGATGCTCCGCGGATGGGCCATCGCCCTGCTGTAGATGTCTTGCTGGAGTCAGTTTCAGAGTTACCTGAACTGCAATTTGTGACAACAATTATGACGGGTATGGGTCACGATGGTTTGCAAGGGATGAAAATACTTAAAGAAAAAAGCAAGACGTTTACGATTGCTGAGTCTGAAGAAACGGCTGTCGTGTACGGCATGCCGAGAGCCATTCAAGAAGCAGGGCTAGCGGATGTGTCAGCAAATGTACAAGATATCGGTAAGTTACTTACAGAACATGTAAAGTATTAAGGAGGCTTTTTGATGGATACAAATCAGTACTTGGAAATGTTCCTGGAAGAGAGTAAAGAACATCTCCAGGCGTGTAATGAACAATTGCTAGAACTTGAAAAAAACCCTGATGATCTTGCGATTGTCAATGAGATATTCAGAGCTGCGCACACGCTGAAAGGCATGTCTGCAACAATGGGTTATGAGGATATCGCCAATCTAACACACAAGATGGAAAACGTACTAGATGCAATTCGGAATTCTAAAATACGCGTTACGTCTGAAATTTTAGATGTTGTGTTTGAGTCTTCTGATGCGTTAGAAGAAATGGTAATAGATATCGAAGAAGGCGGTACGGGGAAAAAAGACGTTGAGAAATTAGTGACGATGTTAAATCAGATTGAAGCTGGGAAATCTCCGCTTGAAGCGGTTGTTGAGAAGACTGAACAGACAGAAACTGTAGAGGAATCTGCTGGACTCGTTTACGATGACTTTGAACAAACGGTAGTTTCGCAGTCTATTGAACAAGGCTTTCATGCCTTTGAACTAAAGGTCATTCTCCGCGATGATTGCTTGCTTAAAGCAGCTCGTGTATTCATGGTATTCGAGATTCTTGAAAAAGCAGGAGAAATCATCAAGACGTTCCCAACGGTAGAACGGTTAGAAAATGAAGAATTCGATAATCAATTTACTGTTGTGATTGTCACAAAAGAAGAAGCGGAAGAGTTGCAAGCAAAGGTTCATAAAGTGTCAGAGCTTGAAAAAGCTGAAATTCGACCGGTCCAATTCCAGTCAGCTGCAATGGAGACTGCAGTAACAACAGAAACACAAATTGCTGCTCCTGTTTCAACGCCTGCAAAACAATCTGCAAAAAAAGAACCAGCTAAAACAGAAAATGGCGCAGCGAAACGCTCAAATAGTACTCATTCTGCAAACAAGACGATTCGTGTCAATATTGACCGTTTGGATGTACTTATGAATCTATTCGAAGAATTGGTCATTGACAGAGGACGCCTTCAGTCAATTGCAGCAGAACTTCAAAATCCGGAATTAAATGAAACAACGGAACGGATGACAAGAATTTCAGGAGATTTACAGAATATCATTCTAAATATGCGAATGGTTCCTGTAGAGACCGTGTTCAATCGATTCCCTAAAATGGTCCGCCAGTTAGCACGTGATCTCGATAAAAAAATCAATTTAGAAATCATCGGTGCAGAAACAGAATTGGACCGAACTGTCATTGATGAAATTGGAGACCCATTAGTTCATCTAATCCGGAATGCTCTGGATCATGGCGTGGAAAGCCCTGCAGAACGCATTGCAGCAGGTAAACCTGAAGAAGGAACAGTAACGTTGCGCGCTTATCATTCTGGGAACCATGTATTCATCGAATTAGAAGATGATGGTGCAGGGGTGAATCGTGCCCGTGTTCTTAAAAAGGCAATTGAACGCGGTATCGTTACCGATGAGATTGCAGAGACATTGACAGACAAGCAAGTTGCAGAACTTATTTTGTCATCAGGTTTTTCAACTGCTGAAAAATTGACTGACGTTTCTGGACGCGGTGTAGGTTTGGATGTTGTGAAGAGCACGATTGAATCACTAGGCGGCCATATTTCAATCGAATCAAAAGAAGGTCAAGGTTCGCTATTCCAAGTACAGCTACCGCTAACACTTTCGATTATTTCGGTTATGCTCGTACAAATGCAAAAAGAAATCTTTGCTGTGCCATTGTCCTCCATCATTGAAACTGCAATCATTCAAAATGCTGATATTTTGAATGCACACAATCAGCGGGTCATTGATTTCCGAGGTAAAATCGTTCCACTCGTTGATCTTCGTGAAATTTTCGATACAGGTCTTCCAGAAGAACAAGAAGAGCTCAAATCGGTCGTTATTGTTCGTAAAGGCGAGAACTTGGCAGCACTAGTCGTGGATTCTTTCATCGGTCAGCAAGAAATTGTATTGAAATCACTCGGTAACTACTTACAGAGCGTTTTCGCACTCTCGGGTGCTACAATCCTCGGAAACGGTCAAGTTGCTCTTATTGTTGATTGCAACGCGCTCATTAAATAAGTAGGAGGAAATCCAATGACAACAGAATTAGAAAATAAAGTGATGAAAACGATTGTTTTTCAATTGCTTGATAAAGAGTATGCTATCGAAGTGGATGTCGTCCAGTCCATTGAAAAATTATTGCTCATGACGATTACGCGAATTCCAGGCGTCCCGTCATATGTTAAAGGGGTCATTAATCTGCGTGGAATGGTCACACCTATCGTTGACTTACGAAATCGTTTTGACTTGCCCGAAATGGAATACAATGACAACACACGCATCATTATCGTAAACCTTGAAAACTTTGACGTTGGACTTATCGTAGATGATGCAAATGATGTAATTGATATTCCTGTCAACGCACTTGAATCACAACCAGAAGTCGTTGGTTCAGTGGAATCTGAATTTGTTGCAGGAGTTGCGAAAATTGAAAAGCGATTGCTCGTTATGCTCAACTTGGATCATGTGTTGCGTCCGATTAGGAACGTGAATGCAGATGAAAACTGAATTTAACATATCAGATATGCATTTAGATGTACTGAAAGAGATTGGAAACATTGGTGCGGCTCATGCGGCAACATCGCTCTCTGAATTACTTCAGCGCAAAATCGATATGCATGTCCCGAAAGTTGCGCTTGTTTCATTTGACGACATGTTCGAACTTGCGGGCGGCAGTGAAAACGTTGTGGTTGGGATCTTCTTGAGAATCGAAGGAGACTTATCTGGAAGCATGTTCTTTGTGCTTCCAATCGATTCTGCCAACCGCTTCATACGGCGCTTAATTGGCGATCCTCACTTTGACTTTTCTAATCCTGAGTCAATTGGTGAAATTGGGATCTCTGCGATGCAAGAATTAGGCAATATCTTGTCAGGCTCATACTTATCTGCGCTGTCTGATTTTACGGGACTGAAGATTTTTCCTACAGTCCCTTCGCTAAGTGTTGATATGGTCGGTGCTATTGTAAGCTTTGGACTAATTGAAGTGTCTCACTACAGTGATGAGGTCATTGTAATCGATACGAAAATTGTTGAAGAAGATGAAAACGATAAAAGTGTAGATGGTCACTTCTTTTTACTTCCAGATCCACCATCTTACATGACCATCTTCAAATCACTTGGTGTGATGTAATATGGAAATGGTGAAAACAGTTGTACGTGTTGGCATTGCAGATATGAATATTGTTCGAGAGCCAGACACTATCCGTACATCAGGACTCGGCTCATGCGTAGGTGTTGTCCTATATGATGAACGTCGTAAGGTGGCGGGGATGGTGCATGTCATGTTGCCGGATAGCTCTTTAGGCAAAGGTGATTCCATTAATGTTGCAAAGTTTGCGGATACGGGTATTTACTCCCTTATGGAACAACTGAAAGCAGAAGGCGTCCGTCCCATGTCATTAAAAGCGAAAATTGCAGGGGGATCACAAATGTTCCAATTTGGTTCAAGTGATACAGTACGTATTGGTCCCCGTAATGTGGAAGCTGTGAAAAAAGAGCTTGCTAGACTTTCCATCCCATTGATAGCAGAAGATACCGGAGGATCAAACGGACGAACAATCGAGTTCGATCCTGCGATCGGCACACTGCAAGTTCGTACGGTGAACGCTGGGACTAAGGGGATATAAATTGATGGTGCAGTGGTTTCAGTAAGTGAAACTACTGTTTTTTTGTATGAAAATATAATAGATGTTCACTGTCTTTACTACCTAAACTTTGATATAATGACTAGTATGATAGTGTCGAAATATACATTGTTGCACGGAAGCGAGGGATTCTATGTCGAAAAAAGACATGTCGGAGGAGACATATTGGGACTTATGGTTAAACAAGCGAGATCCTGACGCAGGAGATGCGCTCGTCCGAAAATATATGCCGCTCGTAAATTATCACGTCCAGCGCATCGGTTCTGGATTACCGCGTAATGTTTCCAGAGATGACGTGAAAAGTCTAGGATACCAAGGGTTATTTGATGCGCTTACTAAATTTGATCCAAGTAGAGATTTAAAGTTTGATACATATGCTTCGTTTCGGATCCGTGGCAGCATCCTTGATGGATTAAGGAAGGAAGACTGGCTACCTCGGTCGTCTAGGGAAAAGTCGAAAAAGTTAGAAGAACAAATCAGTAAGTTGGAACAGAAACTGATGCGGACAGCATCACCTGAAGAAATCGCCGAACATACAGGTTTGAATGTGGCGGAAGTTTATCAGACTGTGCAAGAACATTATTTTTCAAGTGTACTTTCAATCGATGAACGGATGAATGATGATGAAGAGGATTCAGGGAAAAGTTTTGTGTTGAAAGATGAAAAAACAGTGACACCTGAACAGCACTCTGTAAAACGTGAACTATTGGGTGAGATGGTCCAGAAAATCAAAGACTTGAATGACAACGAACAACTTGTACTGAGTTTGTTTTATTCTGATGAAATGACGCTTACTGAAATTGGAGAGATCCTGAACTTATCGACTTCACGAATTTCACAAATTCATTCCAAAGCACTCTTTAAGCTAAGGAAGTTATTGTTGCCTGAAGTGCTGGATCGGGGTGTATTATGAGTTTAAAGTCTATAGAACTTCAAATTGCAATCCCAAAAACTTTTGATGCAGGAAAACTTACAGAACAAAAGAATCAGCAGTCTATGCTAAATCATCAGCAAGCAGCAGCTCAAACTGATCAACAAGTAGTTAAACAACGTAAAACAGTAATCGAGTCGGCAGAGTCTGAAAAAACCAAGAACACAAGAAACTCCTCGAATGATGAGAAGTCAGAGGATGAGGGTCAACAGGAAGAAACTAAACAAAAGGATCATAAAAACGCAAACCACCCTTATAAAGGTGGCTTCGTAGACTATACAGGGTGATGAAATGACAGCATTTTGGATTGCAGCTCTTTGCGTATTGCAGATTGGCGGATTTTATATGATCGCTTTGTTGTACGTACGAATTTCGAAATTGGACAAAACTGAAAAGAACCAACAGCAACTCATGAAAGAAATGGAAGATAGTTTGGCACTCTATATTACTGAAGTCAAAGAAGAAAACGATCGGTTAATCGACCAATTTATAAAAATTCAGCAAAACCAACAAACAACTGAAATGAAAGACGAAGCAAAAAGGTCACCCATCTTGCAAGAGGATGAAGTGGCTGCAACAGCTGTTTATTTTAACCCTTTGCCACCCACTTCGAAAGTTTTGGATTCCTACCGTACTCAGCAACAAGCAAGCGTAACAAATACTGTAGAGCCCATCATGGAACCGAAACAAGAAACTGAATTTGAAACGGTATACCGATTACAGAGTGAAGGATTGTCAATCGGGGCAATCGCAAGTCGACTTAAAAAAGGTAAAACAGAAGTAGAACTCATCTTGAAATTCAAAAGATAACTGTTGCGCACGCGCGTAGGCTTGTGTTATATTAGAAAGTGGTATTACTACACACGTGTATGGACGTTTAGAGATGGTGCCGAAAGGTCGCTCGGCGGATGAAGTATGCGGAGGAATCCAACCAAACAGGAGGAAATAATTATGTCAGTAATTTCAATGAAACAATTGCTTGAAGCTGGTGTGCACTTTGGACACCAAACACGTCGCTGGAACCCTAAAATGAAGAAATTCATTTTTGTTGAGCGTAACGGAATTTACATCATCGATCTTCAAAAAACAGTTAAAAAGCTTGAAGAAGCTTATAACTTCATGCGCCAAGTCGGTGCTGATGGTGGGAAAGTACTTTTCGTTGGTACAAAGAAACAAGCACAAGATGCTATCAAAGAAGAAGCTGAACGTGCAGGCATGTACTACATTAACCAACGTTGGTTGGGTGGTACTTTAACAAACTTCGGTACAATCCAGAAGCGAATCAGCCGTATGAAACAAATTGAGAAAATGGAAGAAGACGGTACTTTTGATGTTCTTCCTAAGAAAGAAGTTTCTCAACTTAAAAAACAACACGAACGTCTTGTCAAGTTCCTTGGCGGTATTCGTGATATGAAATCGATCCCAGACGTAATCTACGTAGTAGATCCACGTAAAGAGCGCATCGCTGTTGCGGAAGCGCATAAATTGAATATTCCACTCGTTGGTATCGTTGATACAAATTGCGATCCAGATGAGATTGACTACGTTATCCCTGCAAACGACGATGCAATCCGTGCGGTACGCCTTTTGACTAGTAAAATGGCGGATGCTTTGCTTGAGTCTAGACAAGGTGAAGACGAAGAAGCTGCTCAAGTAGAACAAACAGAAGCAGTTGCTGCAGAGTAACTGAAAAATCAAAGACGATAAGCGGCCAATCCCCTTATCGTCTTTTTTAGAGAAACAAACCAAAATCGAACGTTTTATAGGAGGAATATTTCATGGCAGTTACAGCTCAAATGGTAAAAGAACTTCGTGAAAAAACAGGCGCTGGTATGATGGATTGTAAAAAAGCGCTAACTGAAGTGAATGGTGATATGGATGCAGCACTAGACTTCTTGCGTGAAAAAGGTCTTTCTAGCGCGGCTAAAAAAGCAGACCGTATTGCTGCTGAAGGAACTACAACAATTGAAGTTTCTGGAAACGAAGCAATTATCCTTGAAATCAATGCTGAAACTGACTTTGTTGCTAAAAACGAAGGGTTCCAAACGTTGGTTAAAGAAATTTCAGAACACCTACTTACTACAAAGCCAGCAACTGTTGAAGAAGCATTAGCTTCAACTATGACTAATGGACTTGTTGTAGCAGACTATATTTCAAATGCGATTGCAAAAATTGGTGAGAAGATTAGTCTTCGCCGTTTTGAAATCCGTACTAAAACAGATAATGACGCTTTCGGTGCTTATCTTCACATGGGTGGACGTATTTCCGTTCTTACAGTACTTGAAGGTTCTACTGACGCTGAAGCTGCAAAAGACGTAGCAATGCACATCGCTGCTATGAACCCTAAATACGTTTCACATGATCAGATTTCTGAAGACGAAGTTGAGCACGAGCGTAAAGTTCTTACTGAACAAGCTCTTAACGAAGGCAAGCCTGAAAATATCGTTGCTAAAATGGTTGAAGGACGTCTACGTAAGTATTTCGAAGAAATTTGTGTACTTGATCAGCCATTCGTTAAAAACTCTGATCAAAAAGTTGGAGAATTCGTTACTTCCACTGGTGGAAAGCTAACAGAATTCATTCGTTACGAAGTGGGCGAAGGAATCGAAAAGCGCGAAGACAACTTTGCTGATGAAGTAATGAGCCAAGTGAACAAAGGGTAATTGATTTAACTCATACTAATGGTAGGGGACACATTTTGTGTTCCCTATTTTTAAGAAAACCAAGAAGATGGGGGATACATATGAACACACCTAACTATAAGCGGATCGTGTTGAAACTGAGCGGGGAAGCTCTCGCTGGAAAACAAGGATTTGGTCTTTCCCCAGAAATTATTAAATCCGTTGCGATTCAAGTCAAAGAAGTGCTGGATCTTGGCGTTGAAGTAACAGTCGTAGTCGGTGGCGGAAATATTTGGCGCGGCAAAGTCGGCAGTGAGATGGGGATGGATCGGACAACTGCAGACTATATGGGAATGTTAGCTACGGTCATGAACGCATTAGCACTTCAAGACGCAATTGAAAAGTTAGGTGCAGAGTCTCGTGTCATGTCCTCAATCGACATGCGTCAAGTAGCAGAACCGTATATCCGTAGGAAAGCCATTCGACATCTTGAAAAGAAACGCGTCGTCATTTTTGCGGCAGGTACCGGAAATCCATATTTCTCAACAGATACTACAGCAGCACTTCGTGCAGCTGAAATCGAAGCAGATGTAATTTTAATGGGTAAAAACAATGTAGATGGTGTTTATTCTGCAGATCCAATGATCGATAAAACTGCTGTGAAATATGATCAGTTGACCTACCTAGAGGTAATTAGCAAAGGTCTGCAAGTGATGGATGCGACAGCTTCTACACTTTGTATGGACAATGATATTCCACTCGTAGTATTCTCGATTATGGAAGAAGGAAATATAAAAAAGGCTGTATGTGGAGTAACCATCGGTACAGTCGTCGGGAGGAACTAAACATGCCAAAAGCAGTTATGGAACAAACTACCGAAAGAATGGATAAAGCAATCAGTTCACTTGGAAGAGAACTTGCTTCAATTCGTGCAGGGCGGGCAAATGCTTCGTTACTAGATCGTATTTCAGTTGAGTATTACGGTGCACCAACACCACTTAATCAAATGGCTGGAATTTCTGTACCGGAAGCTCGCCTTATGGTTATTCAACCATACGACAAGTCAACTTTAGGCGATATCGAAAAAGCAATTTTGAAGTCGGATATCGGAATTACACCTACTAACGACGGAAATGTTATTCGCTTAGCAGTACCCGCGTTGACTGAAGAGCGCCGTAAAGATCTTGTGAAAGAAGTTAAAAAAGACGCTGAAGAGTCAAAAATAGCAATTCGCAATATTCGTCGAGATGCCAATGAAGAGTTGAAAAAACTCGAGAAAGATGGCGAAATTACGGAAGATGAATTACGTCGTCATAACGATGATGTCCAAAAGCTAACCGATACGTACATCTCTAAAATCGATAGCGTTGCAGAGGGCAAAGAAAACGAAATTATGGAAATCTAAACATGAACTTTCTTTTTCGAAGGACGTCCTAATTTCAGGACGTCCTTTTTAACATGCAAATTTCCCTGTGTTTTGTTAGGATAAAGAGGATGAATGATTTGAAACGTCGTCGAGTGGAGGAAAAATGATGTTCGATAAACTACTACGAAAGAAGACGACGGCTGTCCCGTCGACATTACAAGAACGGCTCGCCATTGCCAAAGAGAAGCCGATGCCTGCACATGTCGCCATTATTATGGATGGGAACGGGAGATGGGCGAAGCAACGGAAACTTCCTAGAATTGCAGGTCACCACGAAGGTATGAAAACCGTTAGGAAGACCACTCTTTTTGCCAACGAACTAGGCATTCGGGTATTGACGTTATATGCATTTTCAACAGAAAACTGGAAACGCCCTAAACTTGAAATTGATTTCTTGATGAAGCTACCAGGTGAATTTTTAAACACGTATTTACCGGAGTTAGTCGAAAATAACGTAAAAGTAGAAATGATTGGTAGTGCTGAGTTATTGCCGACCCATACAAAAGAAGCAATTCAAAAAGCGATGGAGGCTACTGCACATAACGATGGGATGATTCTCAATTTTGCGATGAACTATGGAAGTCGTTTTGAAATCGCCGAAGCTGTAAAAAAATTAGCCCATCAGCTTTCAGAAAACACAATTCAACTCGATGAACTTACTGAAGAAACGGTATCCGGCGCAATGATGACATCTCATCTTCCAGATCCAGATCTTCTCATCCGAACGAGTGGTGAAGTTCGTTTATCCAATTTCATGCTCTGGCAATTAGCATACGCAGAGCTTGCATTTACTGACGTACTTTGGCCAGACTTTAATGAGGCGAGTATGCTTGGTGTTATAGAAGATTATCAAAAACGGAGTAGACGGTTTGGAAGTATTGAAGGGGATGAAATCAAGTGAAACAACGGATACTAACTGCTATTATAGCAGCTGCAGTATTCATTCCATTTGTTGTTGTTGGAGGGATTCCATTTACCATTTTGGTCTATGCAATGGCAACAATCGGACTGTATGAACTGTTGAAAATGCAATCAATCAAATTACTTTCTATTGAAGGCGCACTAGCATGGTTATTGTCAGCCATTCTATTATTGCCTAACCAAATTTCACTAAAATGGCTAGGGGCAGTCGGTTATACTAAATTAGAAGCCGCTTTTATCATTATATTGCTCTTATTGATCTATACTGTTCTTGTGAAGAATCGTTTTACGTTTGCTCATGCGTCTTTTTTAGTGATGTCAGCCTTTTATGTAGGTATGGGTTTTTACTATCTCACAGCTACTCGTGATGCTGGTTTAGTGTTCATAATCTATGCTCTTGTCATTGTATGGACAACAGATTCAGGCGCGTATTTCATTGGTCGTAAACTAGGAAAGAATAAGTTGTGGCCAGATATTTCACCGAACAAGACAGTGGAAGGTTTTGTAGGAGGAATTTTGAGTGCTGTCGTTTTTGCAGCAATTTTACAACGTATACAACCTGTCGCATCATCATTCTTAATTTTGATTGCTGTCACAATCGTTGCGTCCGTCATTGGTCAACTTGGAGATCTTGTTGAATCGGCGGTGAAGCGAAATTATAACGTGAAGGATTCGGGGAGTTTGCTTCCTGGACACGGTGGCATTTTAGATCGTTTTGACAGTTTGTTATTTGTTTTGCCGCTTCTTCATTTATTGCACTTTGTTAGTTAATGGAAAGGGATGTTTCTGATGAAAAAAAAGATCAGCCTTCTTGGCGCTACAGGTTCTATTGGGTTACAAACACTCGAAGTAATTGCAGCTCACCCAAATCAGTTTGAACTTGTAGCGTTTTCTGCTGGGCGTAATATTGAGAAAGTTAGAGAAATTGCCGCTTTCCA
Source organism: Sporosarcina sp. BI001-red (assembly GCF_003384035.1). Lineage (GTDB taxonomy): Bacteria > Bacillota > Bacilli > Bacillales_A > Planococcaceae > Sporosarcina. Next base: position 233,362 of record NZ_QQAK01000009.1, read on the forward strand.
TAAGCCGCCACTTATTTCAGTAATGGAAAAAATAGATGCAGAAACTCTGCAAGTTGAGTTTCCGGAGATAAGATTCCTTTATGGAGCATATGGATTGGAGGAAGTTGCAGCAAACACAGGTGCAGATGTCCTCTTAAATTCTGTGATTGGAAGTGTAGGATTAAAGCCGACACTTGCAGCCATACGTCAAGGAATCACGATTGCCATAGCAAATAAAGAAACACTAGTGGCTGCCGGCGATATTGTAATGTCTGAAGCAAAACGATGCGGTGTGTCTATTTTACCTGTCGATAGTGAACATTCTGCGATTTTCCAAGCGTTGAATGGTGAGCGATCCAAATCGATCAGCCGGCTCATTTTGACTGCTTCTGGAGGTAGCTTCAGAGATTTAACTCGCGATCAGCTGACTGGAGTTACATTGGAACAAGCGCTCGCTCATCCGAACTGGTCTATGGGGAATAAGTTGACCATTGACTCGGCGACAATGTTTAATAAAGGACTCGAAGTGATTGAAGCTCACCACCTTTTTAATATGCCTTATGACCAAATCGATTGTCTTTTACACAAAGAAAGTATTATCCACTCCATGATTGAGTTTGAAGATACAAGTGTCATGGCGCAATTAGGTTCGCCTGATATGCGTGTGCCGATTCAGTACGCATTGTCTTATCCAGAGAGAATTCCTATGAAAGATCCTCAACGCCTTAAATTGGAAGACATCGGTACGCTACATTTCGAGAAAATGGATCTAAGTCGTTTTAAAGCTCTTGCTCTGGCATATGAAGCGGGACGAATAGGCGGTACAATGCCGACAGCAATGAATGCTGCAAACGAAATGGCTGTCAGCCAATTCATGGCAGGACATATCCCATTCGTACAAATCGATGAATTTGTTGAAAGGGCAATGGAACAGCATCAACCAGTTTTAAAACCCAATTTGGAAGCAATACTGGAGACGGATATGCAAACTCGTAAAATCGTCTATTCCATGATAAAATAAGTTATTAAGTACAATAGCCAAGTAAGCTAAAAAGGTGGGTATAAATGGCGACGACAGTTATCTCGTTTATAATTATTTTCGGCTCATTAGTCTTTTTCCATGAGTTCGGACACTTTCTTTTTGCAAAAAGAGCTGGCATCATGGTTCGGGAATTTGCAATAGGAATGGGACCAAAGATAATCGGTATTCAAAAAGGTGAAACACTTTACACAATACGGTTACTACCGCTTGGCGGATATGTACGGATGGCAGGCGAAGATTTTGATACTGTGGAATTGTTACCTGGCTATCGTGTAGGGTTAATTTTAAATCCACAAGATGAAGTGACTAAGATTTATTTGAATTCAAATGTGTCGAATCCCGATGTGCTATTTCTTGAAACCGAAGAAGCGGATCTAAATGATAAATTGTTCATTAAAGGATACGATGATGAAGGAAGTCTTGTTCGTTTTCCAGTATCTAGAACTGCGGTTATATACGAAAAAGGGCAGAAGACCCTTATTGCTCCGAAAGATCGCCAATTCGACTCTAAACCTCTAATGGGAAGATTCCTTACGATTTTAGCGGGACCGGTCTTTAACTTCATATTAGCTTTTTTTGTGTTTCTTGCACTCGGCTTACTGAATGGCGTTCCGACAAACGAACCTATAATTACTGATGTTCAAGCAAACAGTCCAGCTCAAGCCGCTGGTATTGAAAAAGGTGACTTTGTAAAATCTTCTAATGGTGTTGAGGTAAATACATGGAATGAGTTTACAGAAACTATTCAAGATAACGCAGGGCAATTGATAAATCTAGAAGTTGAACGTAATGGAGAACTCGTCACTTTACAAGTAACCCCAAAGGTAACGGAAGAGGCGGGACAAAAACAAGGCCAGATCGGAGTGCTCTACACAAGTCCAGTGGAGAAAAACCCTCTGAAAGCCATTGTGTATGGTGCACAACAAACTTGGTTCTGGATAGCGAAAATTTTTGAACTGCTCGGTATGCTGGTAACAGGTAAATTCACATTGGATGCATTATCCGGCCCCGTAGGGATTTACAAGGCAACAGAGCAAGTCGCGCAGTATGGGGTTTTCAATCTTATGAATTGGGCTGCGGTATTGAGCATTAACTTAGGAATTATGAACCTTCTGCCACTCCCTGCACTTGATGGGGGACGGTTGTTGTTCTTCGTATTTGAAGCATTACGTGGGAAACCGATTGATCGTAAAAAAGAAGGTATGGTTCACTTTGTAGGAATTATGCTACTCATGTTACTCATGCTTGTCGTAACATGGAACGACATCCAAAAATTCTTTTTCTAGAAATCACGATCTTATCGATCAGAGAGTAATGGAGGCGACGCACGATGAAACAATCAGGAGTATTCATACCTGCGGCTGAAACTTCAAATAACTGTCTGGCAGATCAGCTTCTCACTCAATCTGGCTATGTTCAAGAAACATCGGAAGGGATGTACGCATACTTCCCATTAGCAGGTAAAGTTTTGGAAAATATTAAACGTGTGATTCGTGAGGAAATGGAATCAGCACGTGTTCTTGAAGTGGATCTCCCCTATGAACAATTTGAACATGCGACCGGAAAATCAGATGAAATGATTTTACTTTCGTTCATTGCACAAGAAGTCATTAGCTCTGAACAATTACCGATCTCTGTGTTTCATATAAAACAGAACGTCAGGCACGCTCGGAATCCCATTCAAGATTCAGGTCTTCTTTATGCAAAAGAGTATTCGTTGATAAGTGGATACTCTTTCCATACAGACACTATTGAAGCGAAAGAAAATGGAGAGGCTCTTTTATCGGTCTTTTCAACAATCGCGAATAGAATCGGAATCCCTTATCAGGTAATTAAATCAGAAAACGAAAAAGGAAGAACTGAATACGAATTTATTGCATTTTCCGAGTGTGGCAAAGAAACATTTGCACACAGTACGAATTCGTCTTATGTGTCAAAAGCAAACCTTGCAGAAGCAGTCCGGGAAGAACTTGAAGAATCCAAAAAACTGAAAAAAGCTGAGAAAATTAGTGGACATGGTAAAGGAATTGGTCCCCTTGCTGACTCACTTGGATTAGACTGCTCACAAACCATCCAAGCATTTCTTTATGACATTAATTCGGAGCCTGTCCTCATTCTTATCCGAGGAGATCACGAGCTGAACGAGCTGAAATTGGAGAAAGTATTTGGTACTTCAACGATCATTTTATTGGATTCAAAAGACATGAAAAAAATGTTAGGCGTTGAACTGAAAACAATAGGACCGGTACAATTACCATTTGGTCTACCGGTTTATGCTGATTTTGGTGTATCGTCTATTGTGAATGGAATTTGTGGAGCAAACGAAAAAGATACATTCTTACTGAATGTTAATCCCGATCGCGATTTTGCAGTCGATCATTACGTAGACATCCGACTTGTGAAAGAGGGAGAGTCTTCGCCTGATGGAAATGGTACGCTTACGTTTCGCCAAGGTGTCACATTTGCGCGCATTATTGAACCTGAACCAGTATTTAATAAAATCAACGTGCCCAACAAGGAATCCCTTGAAATCTTAACGGGATATTATTATATGGACTTGACACGTCTATTTGCAGCTACTGCTGAACATTTTAGTGATTCACTTGGTTTGAAATGGCCCATTCAACTTGCCCCCTATGACATACATTTATTGATTGAAGACACTAGGGATGAACATCAGCAGCAGCTAGCTGATGAAATTCACTCTGTCATGAATGGGTATCGGTATCGTGTGCTATTTGACGATCGGAATGTAAGTCCTGACAGTAAACGTAAAACCTCAAATCAGTTAGGTGTTCCTGTGAAAATAGTGGTTGGTGATGAAGCTGCTAACGGAATGGTCGAAGTGACTTATCGAATGATGGGCGAGGCCGTCAGCATGCGAAAAGAAGAAGTGACAGAAAAACTTCAGGAATTTTTCAGAACAGAGTAAAGACAAGGGAAGGCCGACTTACGGTCCTTCCCTTCTTTTTACGGAAAGGAGATACGTATGGACGCAAAAACTAAGATGTCAATGTTGCTGCAACAAATCGGATTAACGGAAGATGCATTTGTCATCCACTTTCAAAATGCTGAACTGGAACGGGTGGATATCTACAAAAAATCGAGAGTATGGCAATTCACCGCAACCCTTGAAAAACCATTGCCGTTCGACGTGTTTCAACTATTCCGTAAACGGGTCGAGCAGACTTTTGCTAATATCGCTGCAATACGTTTGCAGATTAGTACTAAAACAGAAGTACATGAGGCTGAAACGATACTTGCCTACTGGCCCGCGATTATGGATGAGTTAGGAGAAGTTTCCCCACCTATCCGTGAAGCACTTACATCACAAAAACCGGTTTTAACTGGAGAGAAAATTACAGTTTCTTGTGTGAATGATGTCCAACAACGGACATTGAAAAATAAGTATGGTCACCTAATTTCAAGTGCCTATGAGTCCTTTGGATTTCCAAGAGTCTATCCAGAGTTTACAATTTCCGATGCACCAGTTGAGGAAGAACAAGCACGTGTTGCATTCTTCGAAGAGCGTAAAGCAGAAGAGGTCGCATATGCTCAAAAAGCATTAGAGGCAATGCAACAGCGGGAAACTACTAAGAAAGATGGGGGTAGCGCACCGACCGGGCCGATTTCTTTTGGTACGCCAATACGTGCAGATGAACCACTTCTAGAAATCCGACAAATTCAGGATGAAGAGCGTCGTGTGACAATCGAAGGGTATGTTTTTGATGCGGAAGTGAGAGAGCTACGTAGCGGACGGTCATTGCTAACATTAAAAGTGACGGACTACACCGATTCCATCCTTGTGAAAATGTTCTCCCGTGACAACGAAGATGCGGATCTTATGAAAGCACTTACCAAAGGTAAGTGGGTGAGAGCTCGCGGTAGTATTCAAAACGATACATTCGTTCGGGACTTAATCATGATGGCGCAAGATATTATGGAAGTGGCCCCCGTTGTAAAGAAAGACAAGGCACCTGAAGGGCGAAAACGTGTTGAACTACATACACATACGAAACTCAGTCAGATGGATGGAGTCTCTTCTGCCGGTGCACTCGTTGCACAAGCAGCAAAATGGGGTCATCCCGCCATTGCAATTACAGACCACGCGAACGTGCAAGCTTTTCCGGATGCCTATAATGCAGGAAAGAAGCACGGCATTAAAGTGTTGTTTGGCTTGGAAGCGAATCTTGTAGATGATGGAGTTCCAATCGTGTATAACGAACAGCATCGGTTGCTGGAAGAAGATACGTATGTTGTCTTTGACGTTGAGACAACAGGGTTATCCGCTGTTTATGATACGGTAATTGAACTTGCCGCAGTTCGTGTCAAGAACGGTGAAATTATTGACACGTTTGAACGTTTTTCTAATCCTCATCATCCTTTATCGTCTATAACGACAGATTTGACAGGAATTACAGATGATATGGTGAAAGACGCGCCAGAAGTTTCAGAAGTGATGATTGACTTCATTGAGTTCATTGGTGATTCCATTCTTGTTGCACACAATGCTTCGTTTGATATGGGCTTCTTTTACGAGTCCTGTAAGAAAGCGGGAATTGAAACAGCAGATTATCCAACAATCGATACATTGGAATTAGCACGTCTTTTGTACCCTGATCTCAGAAATCATCGTTTGAATACATTAGCAAAAAAGTTCGATATCGATTTGACTCAGCATCACCGAGCAATTTACGATACCGAAGCGACTGCACATCTGTTTGTCAGACTGATGAAAGATGCAACTGAAAAAGGGATTACTTGGTTGGATGACTTCAACAAAAACGTTGGTGAAGGAGACGCATATAAGCGTTCAAGACCGAATCATTGTACGTTGCTCGCAACGAGTGATGAAGGTTTGAAAAACTTATTTAAGCTCGTTTCTTTCTCGCATATGGATTATTTCTATAGAGTGCCAAGAATTCCTCGGTCATTACTCGTAAAATACCGAAAAGGGTTACTTGTCGGTTCAGGCTGTGACAAAGGTGAAGTATTTGAAGCGCTTATGCAAAAGTCGATTGAAGAGGCGGAAGAAGTCGCTGGATTCTATGATTACTTAGAACTTCATCCGAAACCTGTATACAATCATCTGATTGAACTGGATCTCATTCGAGATGAATGGAATCTAGAAGATATTATGCGTAAAATGATCAAACTTGGGAAAAAGACAGGGCTTCCCGTAGTGGCAACGGGAAATGTACATTATATCGAAGAAACGGATGCTGCCTATCGTCAAGTATTAGTTCGTTCTATGGGTGGGGCAAATCCGATGAACCGTCATGAACTGCCTGCTGTCCATTTCCGGACGACGGATGAAATGCTTGAGGAGTTTGCATTTTTAGGTCCTGAAACGGCTGAACAAATCGTTATCGATAATCCTCTCGCTATTGTCGATCGAGTTGGGGACGTTAAGCCGATCAAAGACGATCTATACCCACCTGAAATTGAAGGTGCTGATGAAGAAGTACGTCAACTGACGTATACAATGGCGCATGAAATCTATGGGGAAACGTTACCGGACATAATAGAAGCTCGTATCGATAAAGAATTGAAATCAATTATCGGAAATGGATTTGCGGTTATTTATTTAATCTCCCATAAGCTAGTTAAGAAATCATTAGACGATGGATATTTAGTAGGTTCGCGTGGTTCGGTAGGTTCTTCACTTGTTGCAACGATGATGGAGATTACTGAAGTGAATCCCATGCCTCCGCATTATGTTTGTCCATCGTGTAAGCAATCCGAGTTTTTCTCAGATGGTTCTGTCAGTTCAGGATTTGACTTACCGAACAAAAATTGCCCGACTTGCGATGTCCCTTATACAAAAGATGGCCATGACATCCCTTTTGAAACATTTCTGGGGTTTAACGGCGATAAGGTACCCGATATTGACTTGAACTTCAGTGGTGAATATCAGTCGAAAGCCCATAACTATACGAAAGAGCTTTTTGGTGAGGACTATGTGTACAGGGCAGGTACGATCGGTACTGTTGCAGAGAAAACGGCTTACGGGTATGTCCGTGGCTATATGAATGATAATGATATCAATTTACGAGGTGCCGAAATTGACCGGCTCGTTCAAGGATGTACAGGTGTTAAACGAAACACCGGTCAACACCCAGGCGGTATCATAGTAGTTCCTGATAATATGGAAATCTATGACTTTACACCGATTCAGTTCCCTGCAGATGACGTAGGATCTAGTTGGAAAACGACTCACTTTGACTTCCACTCCATTGATAATAACTTATTGAAGCTCGATATTTTAGGACATGATGATCCAACGATGATTAAGATGTTGGAAGATTTGTCTGGGATGGATCCTAAAACGATTCCGCCTGACGATCCTGGTGTTATGGCGCTGTTCAGTGGAACAGAATCACTCGGCGTAACAGAAGAGCAAATTAACTGTAAAACCGGAACACTGGGTGTGCCTGAGTTCGGTACTCGTTTCGTCCGACAGATGCTTGAAGAGACGAAGCCTTCCACGTTTTCAGAGCTCATTCAAATTTCGGGATTATCTCATGGAACCGACGTTTGGCTAGGCAACGCCCAGGAATTGATTCAGAACAAAACGTGTGTGTTAGCAGAAGTAATCGGTTGTCGTGACGATATTATGGTGTATTTAATCTATCAAGGGCTGGAACCGGCCATTGCATTTAAGATTATGGAGTCTGTACGTAAAGGGAAGGGACTAACACCTGAATTTGAAGAAGAAATGATGAAAAATAAAGTTCCAGCATGGTACATTGCGTCCTGTAAAAAGATCAAGTATATGTTCCCGAAGGCACACGCAGCGGCATATGTTCTTATGGCACTTCGTATTGCTTATTTTAAAGTGCATCATCCAATTATGTATTACGCCACGTATTTCACAGTACGTGCGACTGATTATGATTTGGGAACGATGATAAAAGGACCGGCGTCCATCCGAGTGAAAGCAAAAGAAATCTATGACAAAGGTTTGGATGCTTCCCCAAAAGAAAAAAGTTTGGTGACTGTCTTAGAAATTGCATTGGAGATGTGTGAACGCGGATTTACATTTGCAAAACCCGACTTGTATAAATCATCCGCTACTGAATTCATCATCGAAGGCAATGCACTAATTCCGCCATTCAATGCCATCCCATCACTAGGTACAAACGTTGCGAACACAATTGTCGAGGTAAGAGATGATGGCGAATTCCTTTCAAAAGAAGATCTCCAGCGCCGGGGACGTGTGTCCAAAACAATAACGGAGTACATGGACTCACTTGGCTGTTTGGAAGGTTTACCGGAAATGAATCAGCTTTCGTTGTTCTAAATAATGAGAATTACGTTGATAGATATGTGCCTGAATTGAATGAGATACATTTGGATAATTTGCGCAGGCAATGAACGTATGGTATAATTGAAACAACTTTTGCTATAGTCTTACGCGAAAAGAGTGGGATTCCCCGCTCTTTTCTGTTGTCTGCCATTATTATGCAATCAAATTACAACCTGCAAGGGAGGGGTAAGATGAGTAAAATTACAGAAGAAGTAGAAACGTTAGTGCTCCCGATTGTCAATGAGTTAGCGCTTGAACTAGTCGACATTGAGTTTTTGAAAGAAGGAAGAGATTGGTTCTTACGCGTGTACATTGATACGCAGGAAGGGAACATCGACATACTTCAATGTGCACAAGTAAGTGAACGTTTAAGTGAAGAACTGGATCGTACGGATCCGATTCCACAAAACTACTTTTTGGAAGTATCATCTCCAGGGGCAGAGCGACCACTTAAAAGAGAACAAGATTACGAAAAAGCGGTTGGTCAGTACATTTACGTGAAAACTTATGAGCCGGTAAAAGATATGAAAGAATTCGAAGGACATCTTTTAGTCAATGAACCAGATGTTATTGAACTTCAAGTTCGTATTAAAACACGCACATTGACAGTCAGAATCGATAAGCAAAAGATTGCAGTTGCAAGATACGCAATCGACTTTTCTGCATAATTGAATAATCAGGAGTGATGAACATGAGTAGTGATCTTCTCGATGCGTTGACAGCATTGGAAAAGCAAAAAGGCATATCTAGAGAGGTACTAGTGGACGCTATTGAAGCGGCACTCGTAACTGCGTACAAACGAAACTTTAATCAAGCTCAAAACGTCCGCGTAGACTTGAATTTAGGAGTAGGAACTATTAAAGTCTATTCACGTAAAGATGTAGTACCAGAAGAAGTGGAAGAGAGTCTTCTACAAATTTCACTTGAAGATGCATTGCTTATTAACCCAGCATATGAAGTAGGGGACATCGTTGAGCAAGAAGTAACGCCACGCGACTTTGGTCGGATTGCTGCGCAAACCGCGAAGCAAGTCGTTACACAACGTGTACGCGAAGCCGAACGCGGACTGATCTATGAAGAGTATATTGATCGAGAAGACGATATCGTTAATGGAATAGTAGAGCGCTTTGACGCTCGTAATCTGTATGTTGGCTTAGGGAAAGTAGAAGCCGTACTTCCAATGACAGAGCAAATTGTATCTGAAAAGTATAATCCTCATGAACGCATCAAAGTGTACATTACAAAAGTGGAGCGCACTTCACGCGGACCACAAGTATTTGTATCCCGCACACACCCTGGACTTTTACGCCGTCTATTTGAAATGGAAGTTCCTGAAATCTTTGAAGGAATTGTAGAAATCAAATCGATTGCAAGAGAAGCTGGTGATCGTTCGAAGATCTCAGTCTTTACAACAAATGATGAAGTAGATCCTGTTGGTTCTTGTGTTGGTGCTCGTGGTGCTCGTGTTCAATCCATTTCAAATGAGCTGAATGGTGAAAAAGTGGATATCGTTGAATGGTCAGAAGATCCAGTTGTCTTTGTTGCTAACGCACTAAGCCCTTCAAAAGTCTTGGACGTTCAAGTTAAGGAAGAAGATCGTTCAACAACTGTTGTCGTACCAGATTATCAATTGTCATTAGCGATTGGTAAACGCGGTCAAAATGCACGATTAGCTGCAAAATTGACTGGTTGGAAGATCGACATCAAAAGTGAAACGGATGCACGTGAACTAGGAATCTTTCCGCGGATAGAAGAAGAAGTGGAAGTGGAGCACGGTGATGAGTCTGAGCAAGTGGATGTATATTCAGATGAAGAAACGACACTTGATTCTACTGAAGAGTCTGAAGAAATTACTTCAGATTCGATCGACTTGTATGCTGACGAACATCAATAAGTAGTTACGAAAGGGTGCATACGCATGGCAGTCAATAATCGAAAAGTGCCGTTGCGCAAGTGTGCAGCTACCGGCCAAATGTTTCCTAAGAAAGACATGATCCGCGTTGTCCGCACTAAAGAAGGCGAGGTATCAGTCGATTTGACTGGTAAGAAATCCGGACGTGGAACATATGTATCGAAATCTGAAGCAGCAGTAGAAAAAGCTCAAGCGACTCGTGCACTTGAGAGTCAACTGAGCAGTGCTGTTCCAGAACAAGTGTATGCTGATCTTTTGCATGCAATTCGGAGAGAGGCCATTAAATGATTTCAAATGAAACTAAAATTTTTCAATTGCTAGGGCTAGCAGCACGAGCAAGGAAACTTACAACAGGTGAAGAGCTCGTAGTCTCCGAAGTTCGAGCACAGAAAGCAAAACTTGTTATACTATCAGAAGACGCATCTGACAATACGAAAAAGAAACTGTCGGATAAATGTAATAGCTACAACGTTGAGAAGCATGTTTTTGGGAGCCGCGAAGCACTCGGGCATGCAATCGGTAAAGAGTCGCGGGTCGTCCTCGCGGTAACGGACAGCGGTTTTGCTAAAAAGCTGTCCTCGCTCCTCAACGAATTATAACGGGGGTGGGCTAATGACGAAAATACGTGTACATGAATACGCGAAGAAGGTTAACAAATCTAGCAAAGAAGTCATTGAAGAACTAGGTAAAATGAATGTGGATGTTACCAACCATATGTCGATGATCGATACTGGCTCTGCAGAAAAATTGGATAAGAAGTTTTCATCTACGAAAAGTGCTCCATCCAACAATCAAAATGCTCCTCGTCCACAAGGGCAAGGCGGTAATCGTCCACAAGGTCAAACTGGAACTCGTCCTCAGGGACAAGGCGGTAATCGTCCACAAGGCCAAACAGGCAACCGTCCTCAGGGTCAAGGTGGTAATCGTCCACAAGGCCAAGCGGCAACTCGCCCTCAGGGACAAGGCGGTAATCGTCCACAAGGCCAAACAGGCAGCCGTCCACAACAAGGACAAAGTACTACTCGTCCACAAAGCCAAACAGGAACTCGCCCACAAGGCCAATCTGCTACTCGTCCTCAAGGTCAATCTAGCGCACGTCCGGCAAGTGGCGGTCAAAACACAGCTTCGACAGGACAAAACCGTCCTAACCAAGGGCCATCTTCTCAAAACCGCCAAGGCGGTGGAGGAGGAAACCGTCGTGGCGGCCGTCCACCAGCACGAGGAATTAACCAAGGGCGCCGTAGACACCGTCCTGCGAACCCGATGCCTAAAGTGGAAAAGCCGTTACCGGAAAAAATCACATTTTATGAATCTGCCTCTGTTGGAGAACTTGCGAACAAGCTAGGTAGGGAACCTTCTGAAATCATTAAAAAGTTATTCCTTCTTGGTGTAATGGCGACTATTAACCAAGAGCTTGATAAAGATGCTATTGAATTAATCTGTGCAGAGTACGATGTGGAAGTGGAAGAGGAAATTCGCATTGATGTAACGGACCTTGAAATTTATTTTGAAGATCCTGAGACAGATGACGACGTAACTGAATCCGGAACTGGAGCAATCGAACGTCCACCTGTTGTTACAATCATGGGACACGTTGACCATGGTAAAACGACGTTACTCGATTCGATTCGGGATACGAAAGTTACTCAAGGTGAAGCTGGAGGAATCACTCAGCACATCGGAGCATACCAAATTAATTCCAATGGGAAAAAGATTACGTTCCTCGATACACCAGGACACGCAGCGTTTACAACAATGCGTGCACGTGGTGCGAAAGTTACTGATCTGACTATTCTGGTCGTTGCTGCAGATGATGGTGTTATGCCACAAACTGTTGAAGCGATTAACCACGCTAAAGCAGCAGAAGTTCCTATTATTGTTGCTGTCAACAAAATGGATAAACCTTCTGCCAACCCGGAACGCGTGATGCAAGAATTAACTGAACACGGTTTGGTTTCTGAGGCTTGGGGTGGAGATACAATCTTTGTTGAAATTTCCGCACTCAAAGGCGAAGGAATTGACCAGTTGATTGAAATGATTCTCCTTGTTGCCGAAGTTGCTGAATTGAAGGCGGATCCAGGCATCCGTGCTAAAGGAACAGTTATTGAAGCTCAACTCGACCGTGGTCGTGGTGCAGTTGCTTCACTACTCGTTCAAGATGGTACACTTCGCGTTGGTGATCCGGTTGTAGTCGGAAATACATTTGGACGTGTACGTGCGATGATTAATGATGTTGGCCGTCGCGTTAAAGACGCGGGTCCATCTGCTCCTGTTGAAATTACAGGTCTTAGTAATGTTCCTCAAGCAGGTGATCGTTTCGTAGTCTTTAAAGATGAGAAAACAGCCCGTCAAATTGGTGAGAGCCGTGCAGGAGAAGCGATCCAAGAACAGCGTACTGAAAAAACACGCGTTACGTTGGATAACTTGTTCGATCAGATGAAGGAAGGCCAAATGAAGGAATTGAATCTGATTGTCAAAGCTGACGTTCAAGGTACAGTGGAAGCAATGGCAGCTTCTCTCATGAAGATTGATGTAGAAGGTGTCAATGTGAAAATCATTCACACTGGTGCCGGAGCAATCAATGAATCTGATATTTCCTTAGCTGCTGCTTCAAACGCAATTGTTATCGGATTCAACGTACGTCCAGATGTCAATGCAAAGCGTGCTGCTGATGAAGAAGGCGTAGACATTCGTCTGCACCGCGTTATCTATAAAGTTGTAGAAGAAATTGAATCTGCAATGAAGGGGATGCTTGATCCTGAATTTGAAGAAAAAGTAATCGGTCAAGTAGAAGTCCGTGAAACTTTCAAAGTTACTAAAATAGGTACAATTGCCGGAAGTTATGTAACAGACGGTAAGATCACAAGAGATTCTAGCGTTCGTATTTACCGAGACAACATTGTTATTTTTGAAGGGGAACTCGATACATTGAAACGCTTCAAAGATGATGCAAAAGAAGTTGCAAAGGGATATGAATGTGGAATCACGATTAAGAACTTCAATGATGTTAAAGAAGGCGACATCATCGAACCTTACATCATGCAGGAAATTAAGCGCGTGTGATTGTCTACGCAGAGTGTTCGTTCATCATTCCAATGGCGGCTTCTCTGAAAGATAAACGCTCAGTACTTAAACGTATGATGGATCGTGTTAAAAATGGGTATAATGTTTCTATAGCCGAATTGGATCATCAAGATTTATGGCAAAGGACAACGCTAGGAGTTGTCGCAATTGCTTCATCAACTGAAGCCGCTGAGCGTGAAATTTATCGCGTTCAGCGATTTCTTGAGTCCAATCCGGAATGGGAACTAACTGAAATACAGATTGACTATCCAGGATAGTGAAGCGGGGTGAAACTCCATGTCAATGCGTGTTAATCGAGTCGCAGAACAAATGAAAAAAGAACTTGGTGATATAATCGGCCAACGTTTGAAAGACCCTCGTATTGGTTTCGTCACAGTGACCGATGTGGAAGTAACAGGTGACCTCCAACAAGCGATGATCTATATTTCTGTTCTTGGGAAAGACTCAGAGAAAGAAGCCTCTCTTGAAGGGCTTAAAAAAGCAAAAGGATTCATCCGCTCAGAAATCGGAAAACGGATCCGTTTGAGAAAAACACCAGAGATCGATTTCGCGTTTGATGAATCCGTCGCATACGGCAACCGAATCGAATCACTTCTACGTGAAGTGAAGGACGACGAGTCGGACAATTAAACAAAAGGGATCGGTATCCAATTGGATTTCCGATCCCTTTTGCTTTTTACATAGCTTTTGAATTGACATATAAAAGGAGGCGATGAAATGGATGGGATCCTGCCGCTGTGGAAAGAAAAAGGGATGACCTCACATGATTGTGTATTTAAATTACGTAAAATCCTTCGTACGAAAAAAGTAGGACATACAGGAACGCTTGACCCGAATGTAGAAGGGGTTCTTCCGATTTGTATTGGTGCAGCCACTAAAGTTGCTACATACATTACAGATTCAGGAAAAGAATACATCGCTGAGGTGTCAATCGGGACTGCGACTGAAACTGAAGACGCTGACGGAGCGGTCGTTGAGAATGATTTATCGAATAAGGTTATCACCCGTGAACAAGTACTACAGATTTTAGATTCTTTAACAGGTCAAATAACACAAATTCCTCCCATGTATTCTGCAGTTAAAGTGAATGGAAGAAAACTTTACGAGTATGCCAGGAAAGGAATTGAAGTGGATCGCCCAGAACGCAGCGTACACATCTATAAAATCGATTTAATGAGTGAAGACGAGCAATTCCAAGGAATCGAACCCCGATTTACTATAAGGGTATCATGTGGGAAAGGGACGTACATTCGGACACTTGCAGTTCAAATCGGAGAACAACTTGGATATCCTGCACATATGTCCCATTTAGTCAGGACGGCTTCCGGATCGTTTACGCAAAATGACTGCCGTACACTTGAAGAGGTACGCCACATGCAGGACTCAGGAATCCTTGAATCGTTTTTAAGACCTTTGGAATCAGCTTTAGACGGGATTGTTGAGGTACAATTAGGTGACAATGAGGAGTTGCTGACGAAAATTTTAAACGGTCAAGTACTTCCCATTCACCCGATATTCGAATCAGAACCTGAAGCACTATTTGTTGAACATGGTAGAGCTTTGGCTCTCTATGCACCACATCCGGAAAAAGCAGGACTGATGAAACCTGTAAAAATGTTCCTTGCTAATCGAGCAGAGGAGGGGAAAAACGATGGAAACAATTGAGTTGCGAGTTGATCGTGGCATTACGAAGATCATAGACAAAGAATTCTCGATAGCCATCGGTTTCTTCGATGGACTGCACAAAGGTCATCAGACAGTCATACAACAAGCGATTAGCACATCACAGAAGCTAGATATTTTACCAGCAGTGATGACGTTCAATCCACATCCATCTCATTTGTTCTCAGGTGAAATTGGAAAGATTGGTTACATCACTCCTTTGGAAGAAAAACAGAGGATCTTGAGCGAAATGGGGATCGATACTTTATTTATCGTTGAATTCGATCATAACCTTGCTAGCTTGACTCCAGAGGAATTCGTGGATCAAGTGTTAAGAAACTTGAATGTGCGCCATGTAACAGCTGGATTCGATTTCACATTCGGTGCAAAAGGTAAAGGCAATATGGAACAGATGGCTTCCTTAGCAAATGGAGATTATGGAACGACAATCGTCGAAAAAGTAGCTGAAGAAGATGATAAAATTTCATCCACACGCATTCGTAAGTTACTTGCGGACGGAGAAGTAGCGAAAACTGCATCATTACTCGGTCGGCCATTTCGTTCTATCGGCACAGTAATCGATGGGGATAAGCGCGGAAGACTACTTGGTTTTCCAACCGCTAATATTGTTCCAGGTACTGAGCTCATAGTTCCACAAAACGGAGTCTATGCAGTGCGGTTCACGGTAGATGGTATTCGTTATGATGGTGTTTGTAACATTGGCGTCAAGCCAACTTTTGATCATCGGGATGAAGCACGTAAAACGATTGAAGTGAATGTCTTTGATTTTGATGGGGATCTATATGGCAAAAAGGCGATTGTTGATTGGATAGATCATATCAGGCCAGAACAGAAATTCGATTCAATCGATATGCTGATCAATCAGATTGCCGAAGACAAGGAAACGGCAAAAAAGATTCTTTCTAAAAAAGACTGAAGGTTGCAGTCGTAAGATGTGCATGATATGATAGTCAAGTGTACAGTGTACACGAACCTTTCCTTGGCATGACGATTCACCAACGTATGCTTGGGACTTGGGGATATTACAGAATGGGAGGTGACTAGGATGGCTATTACACAAGAGCGTAAACATGAATTGATCAACGAATTCAAAACTCATGAAAACGACACAGGGTCTGCAGATGTTCAGATCGCTATCCTTACTGAAGAGATCAACAACTTGAACGAGCACTTGCGTTCACACAAGAAGGATAACCACTCACGCCGCGGTCTTTATAAGATGGTCGGTACACGTCGTCGTCTTTTGAAGTACTTGCGTGAAACAGAAGTTGCACGTTACCGTGATCTAATCGCTAAACTCGGCTTGCGCCGTTAATATTGACAACCGAAAAAGCGGGCTTTGCCCGCTTTTTTCTATGCAAACGGACAGTAATTCAAACGTTCGGAACTCCTAAATCCCATTACCTAATGAAATATTTCGCAAACCATTGCTTAATTTGATACACTATTACGTAATACATACTACGTATTCAAAGGATGTAAATCGAGAGGAGATCAATCATGACAGAACACAAAAAGTTTACAATGGATTGGGCTGGCAGAGAGCTCACCATCGAAACAGGACAACTCGCTAAGCAGGCAAACGGGGCTGTTCTTGTACGCTACGGAGAAACGACAGTACTCTCCACTGCAACGGCTTCTAAAAAGCCGAAAGCATTAGATTTCTTTCCACTTACAGTAAATTATGAAGAACGACTTTATTCAGTAGGTAAAATTCCAGGTGGATTTATCAAACGTGAAGGACGTCCATCTGAAAAAGCGATTTTGACGAGCCGTTTAATTGACCGTCCAATCCGACCACTATTCCCGGAAGGATTCCGTAATGACTTGCAAGTAATTTCGCTTGTAATGTCAGTTGACCAAGACTGTTCATCAGAAATGGCAGCCATGATAGGTTCATCGCTTGCGATTTCCATTTCAGATATCCCATTTGATGGTCCTATTGCTGGCGTTCAAATAGGACGTCTAAATGGAGAATTCATCGTCAATCCGACAACAGAACAGCTTGCAGCAAGTGAACTTGATCTTGTAGTAGCTGGAACCAAAGATGCAATCAATATGGTAGAAGCAGGCGCGAAAGAAGTGTCTGAAGATATTATGTTGGAAGCGATCATGTTCGGTCATGAAGAGATCAAAAAACTCGTTGCATTCCAAGAAAAAATCATTTCAGAAGTCGGTAAAGAAAAGATGGAGATCGAATTATTCCAACTCGATCAAGATCTCGTTGCAACGATTAAAGAGAGCTGTAACAGCGACTTAGTCCAAGCAATCCAGACGGAAGAAAAGCATGCACGTGAAGAAGCGATCACTGCTGTTAAAAACGAAGTGATTGCTCGATACGAAGAAAGTGAAGCAGATGATGCGACAATGAAACAAGTTCGTAACGTCTTGGAAAAACTTGTGAAAGACGAAGTACGTCGTCTAATTACAGACGAAAAAGTACGTCCTGATGGTCGTGGTCTTGAAGAAATCCGTCCACTATCTTCAGAAACAGGTATTCTTCCTAGAGCGCATGGTTCAGGTCTATTTACACGCGGACAAACTCAAGCTCTTAGTGTATGTACGCTAGGTGCCCTTGGTGAAGTTCAAATTATCGATGGTCTTGGATTAGAAGAAACAAAACGATTCATGCATCACTATAACTTCCCGAACTTCAGTGTTGGAGAAACGGGTCCAATTCGTGCTCCAGGACGTCGTGAAATTGGTCATGGTGCGTTGGGTGAACGTGCATTATCCACAATTATCCCAAATGAAAAGGATTTCCCATATACAATTCGTCTTGTTGCGGAAGTACTCGAGTCGAACGGTTCTTCATCTCAAGCGTCAATTTGTGCATCGACAATGGCAATGATGAACGCAGGTGTCCCGATCAAAGCACCGGTTGCGGGTATTGCAATGGGTCTAGTGAAAAAAGGGGACAACTACTCAGTACTGTCTGATATCCAAGGAATGGAAGATCACTTGGGAGACATGGACTTTAAAGTAGCAGGTACTGCAGAAGGCATAACTGCTCTTCAAATGGACATTAAAATTGACGGTCTTTCTCGTCAAATTTTGGAAGAAGCATTAGCTCAAGCGAAAATTGGTCGTATGAAGATTCTTGGTCATATGCTTGAAACAATCGCTCAGCCAGCTGAAGAACTTTCAAAATATGCTCCTAAAATCATTATGATCCACATCAATCCAGACAAAATCCGCGATGTTATTGGACCTGGCGGAAAAGTCATCAATAAAATCATTGAAGCAACTGGCGTGAAAATCGATACAGAACAAGATGGAACTATCTATATTTCTTCTCCCGATTCAGAGATGAATGACAAAGCTAAGAAGATGATTGAAAACATCGTTCGCGAGGCTAAAGTCGGAGAATACTACATGGCAAAAGTGAAACGTATTGAAAAGTTTGGTGCTTTCCTAGAGCTATTCCCAGGAAAAGACGGATTGCTTCATATTTCTGAGATTCAAGAAGAGCGCACGAAGGCTGTTGAAGATGTCATGAAATTGGATGACGAACTCTTTGTTAAAGTCATCGAAATCGACAATCAAGGCCGCGTAAACTTGTCACGTAAAGTTGTCATGAAAGAAGAAAAAGAAAAAGCAGAACAAAAAGGCGAGTAATCTAAATCGCAAGAAGCCTCCCTCCCACAGTTGTGAGAGCGAGGCTTTTTTGTTTACGTACAATAGGGAGGCACAACCATGATAACCATTCAAACACTAGAAAATGGCGTGACGGTCGTTAGTGAACCAATTTCTCACGCCCGTTCCGTATCTCTTGGGATATGGGTCAAAGTAGGATCCGCTGAAGAGTTGACCGGTGAGGAAGGCATCGCGCATTTCATAGAGCACATGCTCTTTAAAGGTACTACGTCCCTGACTGCAAAAGAAATTGCACAACAATTTGACCGCTTTGGTGGAGACATCAATGCTTTCACGACGAAAGAAGCGACTTGTTTCTATGCAACCGTATTAGAAGATCGCGCTGAAGATGCAGCTCGCATTTTAGCGGATATGCTATTGAATTCAAAATTAGATGAAACGGAAATGGCGAAAGAAAAATCCGTCATTATTGACGAACTGGCATCCGTTGAAGACTCGCCTGAAGAAGATGCGGATGAACGCTTATGGGCACTTATGTATCCTAATCACCCCATAGGCAGTCCAATTGGAGGCACACCTGAACGGGTCCAGTCCTTTACAAGGCAGAACTTAATCTCATTCATGGATCGCTTTTATACACCGGATAGGATTGTCATTTCGGTTGCAGGGAATTTTGACAATTCCTTGTTACCAGCGATTGAACAACTATTTGGTTCGTTTAGTAAACCCATTTCAAATGAGTCTCGGCCAGTGTTGGAACCGGCTATCTTCATAAGTGGAAAAGGAAGAAAAGCAAAAGATATCGAGCAATCACACCTTTTCCTAGGCTATCCTGGTCTACCTCTTAAGCATCCCGAAATATATAGCTTAGCGCTGCTCGATAGTATTCTAGGAGGTACGATGTCATCACGATTGTTCCAGGAAGTGAGAGAAGAAAAAGGGTTGGCGTACTCGGTATACTCTTACTACGCTTCTCATGCAGAAGAAGGGGCATTCGTCATCGGGTGTGCAGCATCTCCAGAGAACGAAATACAGTTATTTGACACTGTTCAATCCGTTATACACGAAATTATAGAGCACGGAGTTACTGCTGAAGAGCTTCGAAACGCAAAAGAACAAATGCGAGGAAGTTACTTAATTGGTTTAGAGAGTACAGAAGCAAGAATGCACCGTAATGGCAATAACGAATTGATCCTTGGAGAACACCGGTCAGAGGAAGAAATTATTGCTAAAATCCAAGCAGTGACGTCTAAGGATGTAGCAGATATGGCCAACAAGTTGTTAGGAAATGCACCTGCAGTCTCCATCCTTTCTCCAAATCAAGACTAATTAATTGGTTTGTCAGCTTTTCACTTGCTCAATCATAGACTAGTGGTAAAGAGACAAGGAGGAATGCATGTGTTGTTGTCTGAACTCGCTCAAAAAGAGTTGATTCAAGTGGAAGAGGGCATCCGGTACGGTTTTTTAGCGGATACAGATTTGTTATTCGATCGCTCCAGCGGTGCAATTATTGGATTTGAAATTCGTGATAAAACGAGTAAAATACCATTTCTGCAAAAGAAAGAAGCATCAAAGCAATATATTCCATGGAGCGAAATCGTATTGATTGGCGAACACCGTATTTTGTTTGGGCGTACTCACTTCCTGGATGGGGCAGAGTTTGATGAGTGAAATACGGTGGTTATTGATCGGTTCTGATCGTCGAATAGAAGAATGTGCAGATGTGTTCAAAGAAGAAGGTTTGAATGTTGCTGTTCACTTATATGATGAGGTTACAGATGAACTTACTAACAAGATTTCAGAAATTCATCCCACTCATATCGTGTTGCCGGTACAAGGGGTGCAGGGAAGACTCAACTCAAAGCTATTTTCACCAGGGACTGTATTTTTTACAGGCATTATTTCCGAATTGCAGAGAACAGAGTTAGAATCGGAAGGTCATATTGTATCTAGCTATTTAAGTGATGAACGATTTGTTTGGAATAATGCTCTTCTCACCGCAGAAGGTTTTGTGAAAGAATTTTATCTGGAAACGAACGCGCCGATTGCACGAACACATTTTCAAATAGCAGGTTTTGGGAGAGTCGGAAGAATGCTTGCGCATGTACTTGCGGCAGCGGGGGCGAAACTGACGATTTTTGCAAGATCAGAAGCTCAACTTGGAGAAGCGGAAGCACTTGGATTTGCAGTGGAAAAGTTATCTTCGGATGTTGAATTCAAATCGGGTTATTTGATCAATACCATCCCATCACAATGGCTATCTTTACAGTCAGAAGATTCTCTGCGTGTGTTCGATCTGGCATCTAAGCCCGGGTGCCTAAAGCCCGGAATGTCCTCTGCATACTATACGTTACACCTCGGACTGCCGGGAAAACATTTCCCTCAAAGAGCTGCAAGCTATTTGGCAGATACAATTTTGAGGATGTGCAGAGGAAAGGAGTAAAAAAATGCTTGAAAACAAACGTATTGGATTGGGGATTACAGCCTCCCATTGTACGTACGAAGAATTGATACCGATGATTACAAAACTTCAAGACGCAGGTGCAACGGTCGTGCCTGTCATTACTCATTCCGTCCTTACAGCTGCTACACGTTTTGGTACAGGAGAAGAATGGATTGAAAAGATTGAGGGGGCAACTGGAGAAAAAGTGATTTCTTCGATTGCAGGTGCTGAACCTTTTGGTCCATCCACGCCCGTCGATTGTATGATTATCGCTCCACTCACAGGGAATTCGATGAGCCGTTTTGCGAACGCTGCCACCGATTCTCCTGTTCTTATGGCCGCGAAAGCCACCTTGCGTAATTATTCCCCTGTACTTCTCGGGATTTCAACGAATGACGCACTAGGCTTGAATGCGGCAAATCTAGTCAAACTTTTGAATATGAAAAATGTGTTCTTTATCCCTTTTGGTCAAGACGATCCTTATAAAAAACCCAACTCCCTCATTAGCGACTTTTCATTAATTGTTGAAGCAGCAGCAGCGGCCATTGAAAAGGAACAGCTCCAGCCTCTATTAATACTTCATTCTTCTGATAAATAAAACTACCGACTATTCCTTGTTATGGTATAATTCCTGCAATACGAATTATCGGTACCCTCACTTTGTGTAGGGCACCGTGTTGGAGAAGGAGAATCATTATGCAGACTTATACGGTTGCGATTGTTGGTGCGACAGGTGCAGTTGGCGCCAAAATTCTTGATAAACTTATTGAGCGAAAGTTTCCATTTCGTTCAGTAAAGCTGTTAGCTTCTTCCCGATCAGCAGGTACGGTTATTCAAGCGGGTGGAAGATTATTCACTATCGAAGAAGCGAAACCAGAGTCATTCAATGGCGTCGATTTTGCTTTTTTCAGTGCGGGAGGAGCTATTTCAGAGCAACTAGCACCTGAAGCTACTCGTCGAGGAACTATTGTGATCGATAATACGAGCGCGTTTAGAATGGATGTGGAAGTTCCACTCGTCGTTCCTGAAGTAAATCCAAAGGCATTGAATACCCATAATGGGCTAATTGCAAACCCAAACTGTTCAACGATTCAGATGGTCGTTGCACTGAATCCTATAAAAGAAGCATTTGGCATTAAGAAAATCCTCGTATCGACCTACCAAGCGGTTTCTGGTGCAGGAGCAGATGCGATTTTAGAGTTGAAATCTCAAAGTGGACAATTTGACAGCAGAGCGGAAAATTCAGCGTCACAGCTACCGAGTGCTGGTGCTGATCGGCATTATCCAATAGCGTTTAATGCCATTCCACAAATCGATGCTTTTGATGATATGGGCTATACAAAAGAAGAGTGGAAAATGATCAATGAAACGAAAAAAATATTCAATGATCCTTCCATCGCAGTTTCTGCAACATGCGTAAGGTTGCCAGTCGTCACGGGCCATTCGGAATCGGTATACGTGGAGATTGATAAAGAGGGCATTACAGTAGAGGAATTTAGTCGGGCGATTGCAAGAGCACCGGGTGTAGTCGTTCAAGATAATCCAGCAACACAAACGTATCCAATGCCACTTTTTGCAGAAAACAAGGACGATGTCTATGTTGGACGGATTCGGAAAGATCCAGATCATCCAAGAGGCTTTCACTTGTGGGTTGTCGCGGATAACTTGCTGAAGGGCGCTGCGCTAAATTCTGTTCAAATTGCAGAGCAGCTTCTTAAGAATCGCGACACACAAAACAACTAGATAACTGAAAAGGAAGGGTGCGAATGAAGTTAGGTTCGGTTGGTACAGCGATGGTTACACCGTTTAACGATAAGGGTGAGATTGACTATGAAGTGACAACACTTCTAATTAATCACTTAATCGAAAACGGAACAGATTCGCTTATTGTCAATGGAACGACTGGAGAATCACCTACTTTATCAGAAGAAGAAAAAGAGCAATTGCTCGCTCATTCGATTTCGATTGCAGATGGGAGAATATCTGTCATTGCGGGTACAGGAAGTAATGATACCCAAGCTTCCATACGAGCGACAATACGGGCAGAGCAACTTGGTGCAGATGGTGTAATGCTTGTCGTGCCTTATTATAATAAGCCCGATCAAAACGGGATGTACGAACATTTTAAAACAATTGCAGAAAATACATCACTCCCGGTTTTGCTGTATAATATTCCCGGAAGATCTGGAGTGAATTTGTCCGCAGAAACAGTAATTCGATTATCGAAAATAACGAACATTGTAGCTGTGAAAGAAGCGAGCGGAGATTTGGCACAAATGGCTGCAATTATTGAAGGAACAGACGATGGATTCAGTGTCTACAGTGGTGATGATGCGTTAACATTACCGTTATTGGCAATCGGTGGTTCAGGAGTTATCTCCGTATCTTCACATATTGTCGGACTCGAGATGCAACGCATGATCTATGATTTTCATAACGGAAACACCGCCAATGCCGCAATGCTACATCTTAAACTTATGCCACTCTTTCAAGCTGTATTTTCAAAACCCAATCCAGTACCAATTAAATATTTCTTGAAAATGGCTGGGCTTCCGGTGGGAGATGTACGTCTGCCTCTTGTCGGAATTTCAGATGTGAATTCTTATTTGGACCTTACAATGCAAACGTTTAAACAGCAATTTGATTTGAAAATGGAGTAGCCGGCGAGACTGCCGGCTTTTTTTGTTTGTGCAGAACTGCTCTGTCAAGTATAATGAGAACTAGTCGTTTAGCGCGGGAATTTTATATAGGAGGAAACAATGTGACTATAGTCAAAAACGAAGTAATTAAAGTCATTCCGCTTGGCGGAGTGGGGGAATTAGGGAAATCGATGTATGTGGTAGAGATCGATGATGAATTATTTGTTGTCGATGCGGGTCTGATGTTCCCAGAGGAAGAAATGTTGGGAATTGATTTCGTAATTCCGGATATGACATATCTTGAAGAAAACAAAGATCGTGTCAAAGGAATATTTTTAACACACGGTCATGAGGATGCAATTGGAGCAATTGCGTATTTACTACAAAAAGTACAAGCTCCAGTTTACGGGTCAAAACTAACGCTTGCTCTTGCTAAAGAGCATTTGAAACTAATGCCTGCCCCAACAAATGTGAAGTTCTTCGAAGTATCTACGAAGAGTCGTATGAATTTTAAACGTACATACGTGACGTTTTTCAATACGACACATAGTATTCCAGATGCACTGGGTATTGTGTTTCATACAAGTGAAGGAGCCATCGTTCACACAGGGGAGTTCAAGTTTGATCAGGCAGCTAAAGGGCCTTACAAACCTGACCTTGGAAAAATGGCAGCTCTTGGTGAAGAGGGCGTATTTATATTAATGTCTGATTCAACTGAAGCTGAGCGTCCTGGGTATACTACGTCAGAAACTGTAGTCGAAACTCAACTATCAAAAACTTTCTATGGCGCAGAAGGAAGAATTCTAGTGGCAGTCTATGCTTCGAACTTCCTTCGGATTCAGCAAGTTTTAGACAAAGCTGCTGAGACGGGTAAGAAAGTGGCAGTTGTCGGCAAGAGTTTGGAAAGTTACTTTGAAGTCGGCGTAAAACTTGGCTATTTGACTGTTGGCGAGGGTATCGTCATTTCTGTTAAAGATATTGGGAACTACGATGATAGTGAAGTCGTTATTATTTTGACAGGGAACCAAGGCGAGCCTCTTGAAGCACTTGAAAAGATCGTACGTAAACATCATCGGGACATTCGTATTAAAGACACAGATACGGTATTGATCACTGTTACACCGTCACCGGGATCAGAGGTCTCTGTATATTCAATGATGAACGAACTTGCAAAAGCAGGTGCAACGGTTTTAACGTCTGCCCGAAATGTGCATGTGTCTGGACATGGTAGTCAAGAAGATTTAAAAATGATGCTTAATCTTATGCAACCTAAAAACTTTATCCCGGTAACGGGTGAATACAGAATGCTGATTGCTCACTCAAAACTTGCACAAGAGATCGGTATGCGCAAAAACCAAATCTTCATTGCAGATAAAGGCGATATCGTTGAATACAAGAGTGGTAAGATCCGGATGAGTGGTCGCGTTGCAGCAGGAAATATTTTGATAGATGGAATTGGTGTTGGAGACGTTGGAAATATCGTCTTACGTGACCGTAAACTCCTCTCTCAAGACGGGATCTTTACAATCGTCATTACATTAAGCCGTAAGCAAAAGAAAATCGCAGCAGGTCCTGAGATTGTCTCACGCGGATTTGTCTACGTTCGTGAATCAGAAGAGTTGCTAGAAGAAGCATCTAATCTCATCCGTAAAATTGTAGAAAAATATGTGAATAAAGAAACGTTTGAATGGACAAACATAAAACAAGAGATCCGAGACACGCTCAGCTCTTATTTGTATCAGCAAACGAAGAGACGACCAATGATCATTCCTATTATTATGGAGTACTGATCGAAAGATTCTTCTTAAGGATTTCCTTGCCGTCAGGCAGGAAATCCTTTTTTCGCAAAAAGGAGGTACAGCATGTCCAAGAAAGTATCAAAAAAGAAAAAGAAACGGGCACCTAATAAGAAAAAGGGGAAATCCCCAATAAATCCGCTTTTATTTGAAGTGATCGGTTTGACGATGCTTGCACTTGCAGTCATCATGATCTTCGAATTCGGCGTTGTGGGCAGAGGTCTAGGTTCACTTAGTCGATTCCTTTTCGGTAACTGGCATGTAGCTTTGCCATTCATCCTAATTGTTCAAGCGCTCCTATTTATGGTGAAACGAGGAGAACTTGGTTGGAAAAACCGAATTGTCGGGGGAAGTCTATGCATACTCGCAAGTTTGCTCTTATTCAGCCATATTTTATTATTCAAAGAGCTGTCTGCTAGTCGTGTCCTAATGTCGGATTCTGCACTAAAGGAAACTTGGAAAGTACTCATCTCAAATGGGG
Source organism: Sporosarcina sp. BI001-red (assembly GCF_003384035.1). Taxonomy (GTDB): domain Bacteria; phylum Bacillota; class Bacilli; order Bacillales_A; family Planococcaceae; genus Sporosarcina. The sequence continues at coordinate 259,327 of NZ_QQAK01000009.1, forward strand.
GGATTAGTACAAGAGCTGGGACGCTTGGCGGCGGCATGATCGGAGCCGTCCTTTTTGCAATGTTCTATTCGCTATTCGATTCTGCAGGTGCAGCTGTTGCGGGTGTCTTACTTTTAGTGACAGGGCTGATTCTTGTGACTGGGAAGGCTTTGGCTCCATATCTAGCTGAGTGGTTCCCGACAGCTTTTTCAACCGTTAAACAGAAGTTTAAAAGCATCAATTTACGGACTGCACCTAAAGCAGTTCAGGAAAAGAAGCCCAAATCGACTCGTACGACACGCTCAAGCAAGCATCAGAAGGAGTCTGATGAGGAAAAGAGTACTGCCTTACAACTTACGAATGTTAAAGTAGGTCCTGAAGAAGAGGAACCCTATGTCCAACCGATTATATCAGCATTTAATGAGCGGAATGATAAAATCGAAATGCCTACTCAAAAAGATTCAGAACCTGCACCACGTGTAGATACTAATGAGTCTGATTCAACTGAAGCACCTAAAGATCCCTATCAAGGTGTTTCAGGAGAAGAGGAGAACGAATCCTATCAGTTACCATCGTTTAACTTATTGAAACAGCCTCCTGAAAACGACCAATCAGGAGAGTACAATGCAATCCAAGCAAACGCGCAAAAACTGGAACGGACATTTCACAGTTTTGGTGTGAAAGCACGCGTTACACAAGTCCATTTAGGACCTGCAGTAACTAAATACGAAGTACTTCCAGATACCGGAGTAAAAGTGAGTAGAATCGTCAGTTTAGCAGATGATATTGCGCTAGCTCTGGCGGCGAGTGGAATTCGGATTGAAGCACCAATTCCAGGGAAATCCGCGGTGGGGATAGAAGTACCTAATAACACGGTTGCAATAGTAAGTTTGCGTGAAGTGCTAGAAGCAAAAGAGAATAACCGCCCTGATTCCAAACTGCTTATTGCATTAGGTAGAGATGTGACAGGAGAGGCAATGCTCTCGGAATTGAACAAGATGCCTCACGTGCTGATTGCTGGAGCCACTGGTAGTGGTAAGAGTGTCTGCGTAAATGGCATCATTATTAGTATTATTATGAGAGCTAAGCCGCATGAAGTTAAAATGATGATGATTGATCCTAAAATGGTCGAATTGAATGTCTACAATGGGATTCCTCATTTGTTGGCACCGGTCGTTACAGATCCAAGGAAAGCAGCACAAGCTTTGAAGAAAGTCGTATCGGAAATGGAAAGACGCTATGAGCTATTTTCCCATACAGGCACACGGAATATCGAGGGCTATAACGGTCATATCGACATTTGGAACGAAGAGAATGATGAAAAGCATCCTAAAATGCCTTATATCGTAGTCATTGTAGACGAGCTAGCGGATTTAATGATGGTCGCATCCAACGAAGTGGAAGATGCAATTACGCGCCTTGCTCAAATGGCTAGAGCTGCTGGAATCCATTTAATAATTGCAACACAGCGACCTAGTGTAGATGTCATCACTGGTATCATCAAGGCAAACATTCCATCTAGAATTGCATTTGCAGTCTCTTCTTCAATCGATTCCCGAACAATTTTAGATAGTGGTGGCGCAGAAAAACTACTGGGTCGAGGAGATATGTTGTTCCTTCCAGCAGGAGCTTCCAAACCTACACGGGTTCAAGGGGCTTTTGTTTCTGATCGTGAAGTGGAATCCGTTGTGGACTTTGTCATTCAACAACAAAAAGCACAATATCAGGAAGAGATGATTCCTACAGAAATCGAAGAAGTCCACCAGTATGACGAAACAGATGAGCTTTATGACGATGCAGTCCAATTAGTCGTCGAGATGCAAACTGCATCAGTTTCATTACTACAAAGGCGTTTTCGTGTAGGCTATTCACGAGCAGCACGCATTGTTGATCAAATGGAAATGCGTGGAGTCGTAGGTCCCCCAGAGGGAAGTAAGCCGAGACAAGTATTAGTAGGGAAAGATTCCACAGACATGTAACATAGGAATTTGTCCGATTTAGAACAAGATGCAAGTGTAGAAAATTATTTTTTTGAAACGATGTTTATTTTCTCTTCGTTAAATGTTATAGTATGGGTGAATCGATCGATGTTAAACATCAGAGGTCTGACCTCGGCCGGAGGGAGATGGGTTGATGATAAAGGCAGACCAAAGACATCTATATGTCCAAGTCATCGAGCATATTAAGCAGGACATTGAAGCCGGCGTTTTTAAAGAAAATGAAAAGTTCCCTTCGGAGTTCGAATTAGCTAGGACACTAGGAGTAAGTCGGGCGACATTGCGCGAAGCACTCCGTGTTTTAGAAGAAGAGAAAATAATTGTTCGAAAACATGGAGTAGGGACATTTTTGAAAGCGCGTCCATTGTTCACTTCAGGCATCGAAGAACTATCAAGTGTATCTTCAATGATACGGAATGCGGGTATGGAGCCAGGAACGATTTTTCTTGAAGTTTCAGACGCACTTGCAACGGATGAGAGTATTGAAAAGTTCGGTTGCAACCAAGAGGACTCCATTGTTACAATTAAAAGGGTTAGAACAGCAGACGGGGAACCCGTTGTATATTGTGTTGACCAAGTAAACGAGAAGAATCTTCAAACGGAAGCGTCAACTCTAATGAAGAATTCGATTTTTGATGCGCTAGAAAAAGATGGAGCCATCCATATTACCCAAGCGATAGCGCATATTGAACCTGTAGGATACGATCATGAAGCATCATCCATACTTAGGTGTGGTATGGATGTCCCGCTGCTTGTATTGCTACAAAAACACTACACGGAAACTGGTGAGATGGTCTTATTTTCTAAGAACTATTTTCGCGCAGACAAATTTAGCTTCCATGTAGTTCGTAAACGGGTATAAGGCGATTCTCGCCATAATCATACCAACATATAAATAGGGAGGTCACAAAATGAGTAAACGCAGATTTGGTCTTGCACTGTCCCTTGTACTTGCTGCAGGTACAGTTTTGGGAGCTTGTGGTTCAGACAAAGAAGATAGCAAGGGTAGTGACAAAGGTTCATCTTCTGACGGCGGCAATACATCTGAATTCTCAGTAGGAATGGTAACGGATGTCGGCGGTATCGACGACAAATCGTTCAACCAATCCGCTTGGAAAGGAATTCAGGAGTTTGGTGAAGGAAACAGCTTGAAAAAAGGCGACGGAGGATTTGATTATTTGCAATCACAAAGTGATGCAGATTATACAACAAATCTGAACGCGCTAGCTCGACGTGATTTCAACTTGATTTTTGGTGTTGGATTCCTAATGGAAGATGCAATTGATACAATTGCTCAACAACAAAAAGATACTGAATTCGCAATTATTGATGGTGTTGTTGAACAGCCAAACGTTGCAAGTGTGCTCTTTAAAGAACAAGAGGGAGCTTACCTTGCAGGTGTTGCTGCAGCTCTAATGACTAAATCCGATAAAATCGGTTTTGTTGGTGGTATGGAAATTCCAGTAATCGAACGTTTTGAAGTTGGTTTCCTTGCTGGTGTTAAAGCAGTTAAGCCGGACCTCAAAGTAGATGTTCAATATACAGGTGCATTTGATAAAGCAGAACTTGGTAAAGCAGCTGCTAACCGTATGTACTCTTCAGGCGTAGATATTATCTTCCACGCAGCTGGGGGAACTGGTAACGGAGTATTCAGTGAAGCAAAAGAACGTAAATCAGCAGACAAAGATGCATATGTATGGGTAATCGGAGTTGACTCTGACCAGTACGACGAAGGTCAAGTTGGAGACGACAACGTAACATTAACTTCAATGTTGAAGCGTGTTGACAACGCAGTAAACGATATTGCTAAGTTGTCTAAGGAAGGTAAATTCCCTGGCGGCGAAACAAAAGTTTACGGTTTACATGACGAAGGTGTAGCACTTGCAGATTCTCACGGTGCGATTCCTGAAGACGTACTTGCACAAATCGAGGAGTATGACAAAAAGATTTCCGAAGGTGAAATCGAAGTTCCAGGTGAAAAGTAAGAGAACTCTCTAAAAGAATAATGAGGGCCGGTTCATACCGGCCTTCGTTGTTTTTGTATACATAGTCAGACATCTGGAAATATAAATTGCCAGACTAAAAGGTTCTAGAAAGAATCTTTTATTGTGTCAATTTAACAAACAAAATTAGTGGAAACTATAAGCAAGGAAGTGAAATCAGTGGAATACGTCATCGAGATGCTGAATATTAAAAAGAAATTCGGCACTTTCTATGCGAATAACAATATCACTCTTCAGTTGGAAAAAGGCGAGATTCATGCGCTCCTCGGTGAGAATGGTGCAGGTAAGTCAACATTGATGAACGTATTATTCGGACTATATCAGCCAGATGGCGGTGAGATTCGAGTCAAAGGCAAAAAAGTCAACATCACAGATCCTAACGTAGCAAACGACTTGGGAATCGGAATGGTTCACCAACACTTTATGCTTGTTGAGAATTTAACAGTTACTGAAAATATTATCCTAGGTAGCGAACCTACTAAGATGGGGATGCTTAACATCAAGGATTCTGCAAAGAAAGTAGCGGAAATCTCTAAGCTGTATGGCTTGGATGTAGACCCATATGCGAAGATAGAAGACATATCAGTTGGAATGCAACAACGTGTGGAAATTCTGAAAACGCTTTATCGTGGTGCGGAAATTCTGATATTTGATGAGCCAACAGCTTCTCTAACACCACAGGAAATCGACGAATTAATCAGAATCATGCATAAGTTAATTGAAGAAGGAAAGTCAATCATACTTATCACTCATAAACTGCAAGAAATTATGTCAGTTTCAGATCGTGTAACTGTCATTCGTAAAGGGGAAGGGATAGGAACTGTTACAACAGCTGAATCGAATCCAGAAGAGCTTGCAACGCTCATGGTAGGGCGTCAAGTTACGTTTAAAACAGAGAAAGGTCCGTCCCATCCCACAGAAGAAATATTGAAGATTGAAAACCTAGTCGTGGCTGATTATCGTGGTATTGAAAAAGTGAAAAGCCTGAATCTATCTGTACGTCGAGGTGAAATTGTTGGTCTCGCTGGGATTGATGGCAATGGTCAGTCTGAATTAATCGAAGCGATTACAGGACTGCGCAAAGTGAAATCCGGTAAAATCATTATGGGTGACAAAGACGTTACGAATAAGAACCCTAGGCAAATTACAGAAAATGGATTGGGTCATATTCCACAAGACCGTCATAAACATGGTCTTGTCTTAGATTTTAGTGTCGGATATAATGCGGCATTGCAGTCCTATTACCAAAAACCTTTTTCTTCTAATGGTCTTATGAACTACAAGGAAGTAACGAAACATGCGAACAAGCTAATTGAGGACTTTGATGTTCGGACACAAGGTGAACACGAGCCAGCTCGTGCTCTATCTGGAGGAAATCAACAGAAACTTATTATCGGTCGTGAAGTAGACCGGAATCCGGATCTACTGATTGCGGCACTACCTACTAGAGGTCTTGACGTGGGCGCTATTGAATTTATCCACAAACGACTCATTGAACAGCGTGATCAGGGGAAAGCAGTCCTCTTAATTTCGTTCGAGCTTGATGAAGTAATGAACGTTTCCGATCAGATTGCTGTTATTTATGATGGAGCGATTGTTGATACGGTCATCCCTGCGGAAACGAGTGAACAAGAACTCGGTCTGTTCATGGCTGGGCATAACAAAAATGAAATTGTTGAAGGCAGTGACGGTGCTGTATTGAAAGAAGGTGAGGACGACCATGTCTAATCGATTAATAAACGTGCTCGTTCCTGTGATTTCAATTATCCTTGGATTACTAGTCGGAGCAGTTGTTATGCTTGTAAGTGGCTACGATCCAGTTGCAGGTTATACAGCACTTTGGAACGGTATATTTGGGGATTCATATGCGATTGGAGAAACCATTCGCCAAATCAGTCCTTATATTCTTGCGGGACTAGCGGTTGCATTTGCTTTCAGAACAGGTCTATTCAATATTGGAGTTGAAGGCCAGTTAATCGTCGGTTGGTTCGCAGCAGCTTACGTAGGGATGGCATTTGAATTACCGAAAATCATTCACTTGCCGCTTGCATTGTTAGCAGCAGCAGCAGCAGGAGCACTTTGGGGTCTGATTCCAGGTTTACTGAAAGCAACGTTGAAAGTCCACGAAGTAATTGTCACGATCATGATGAACTATATTGCATTACATCTTGTCAATGCGCTCATTAAAGTGGTGTCTAAAGGTGGATTTAAAACGGATAAAATTCATGATACTGCTTCATTACGTTCCGATTTCCTATCGGAGATAACAGATTTCTCAACGCTTCACTATGGAATCTTTGTCGCGCTCTTCATGGTGTTCATCATGTGGTTTATCCTGGAAAGAATGAAGCTAGGATACGAGCTGAAATCAGTAGGATTTAACGAAAATGCTGCACAATATGCTGGCATGAATGTTAAGAAAAATATAATCATGGCAATGGTCATTTCGGGTGCCTTTGCTGGTCTAGGTGGGGCAATGGAAGCTCTCGGGACATTTGGTAACATGTCTACACGAGCTGGATTTACTGGAATCGGATTCGACGGAATCGCGGTTGCCTTGTTAGGCGCAAATACTCCACTCGGTGTAGTTTTCGGAGCGAGTTTGTTTGGTTCGCTAAAATATGGAGCAAACAATATGCCGAATGCTGCTAATATACCGATTGAAATTGTATCAATTGTCATTGCTTTAATTATTTTCTTTGTAGCATCTGGTTATATCATCCGTGTTGGATTAAAACGAATTGGCAAGAAAAAGGAGGCGAAGTAAGATGGGTGGCTTTCTCGATATACTATATTTCATCGTGCCAATATCGATTGCTTACGCTGCGCCTCTAATTTTCACCGCAATTGGCGGTGTGTTCTCTGAACGCTCAGGTGTCATTAACATTGGACTCGAAGGACTTATGGTTATGGGTGCGTTCGTAGGAATTGTCTTCAATCTATTTTTTGTAGATACTTTCGGTGCTTGGACGCCATGGGTTTCAATTTTAGCAGCCATGCTTGTTTCTGCAATCTTCTCACTCATGCACGCAGTTGCATCGATTACGTTTCGTGCCGATCAGGTTGTTTCGGGTGTTGCAATTAACTTGCTAGGGATTGCAATTGCTTTGTTCTTAGTGAAAATGATTTATGGAAAAGGACAGACCGACTTTATCCAGGAAAAAATTCCTCGGTTCAACATTCCTTTTCTGCAAGACATCCCGGTACTTGGACCCATGTTCTTTAAATCGGTTTATGGATCCTCTATCTTAGCGATTGCAATTGCAATCCTTGCGTGGTTCATCATCTATAAGACCCCATTTGGCTTGCGTCTTCGATCAGTAGGGGAGCACCCGATGGCTGCGGATACTATGGGGATTAAAGTTAATCGGATACGTTATATTGCAGTTATCATTTCTGGTGGTCTTGCTGGAATGGGTGGTGCTGTCTATGCACAAACTATGACGAATGATTTTGGTCATGCAACAATTAATGGTCAAGGATTTATGGCATTAGCTGCGATGATCTTCGGAAAGTGGCATCCAATTGGGGCGATGGGAGCGGCGTTATTCTTCGGCTTCGCTCAAGCGCTCGCTATCAGTTCTTCAGGAATTCCATTCATGGAAAATGTTCCTTCTGTATATTTATATATTCTGCCATACGCACTAACGATTATTGCCCTTGCTGGGTTTATCGGAAAAGCGAATGGACCGAAAGCTCTCGGCGATCCATACGTCAAAGGATCTCGATAATCATTTACTGCCCGAAATGTCCTGATATGGACACTTCGGGCAGTTTTTCGTTGAAACCGTTCACTTGTATGAGTACGTTTGGAAATGTATAGTGAAGTTGGAAAGAAGCATACTAAATGAACACGCGATATGCGTGAGAATGTCAGCACATACTTATCCTATAGATTGAGGTGTTTTTTACATGTTCCTTAAAACCGAACTTCAATCTGGCGTGAATTTGTATACACGTCAGACTGCACAGTTTAAAACTGTGAGTGTTGCAATTAAATTCACGGCTCCTTTGACAGAAGAAAACGCAGCGTCGCGTACGGTGCTTGCCAATGTGTTAGAAGATTCATCTGCACAGTACCCAACCCGCACAAAGTTGCGACAAGCGTTGGAAGAGTTATATGGCGCTGTGTACTATGCAGACACAGGTAAAAGAGGAAATGAGCATATCTTTACGATTTATGCTGAAAGCGTCAACGAAGAGTATTTACGCAATCCTGAAGTGCCTGTTTTTGAGCAACTTCTAGCACTTGTCACAGAAAGCTTGTTTAAGCCCAATTTGACAGATGGCGTTTTTGACGAAGCGATAGTAGAGAGAGAAAAGCAAACGGTTATTGACCGGATCGGATCTGTTTATAATGATAAAACCCGATTTGCGAACAAGCGGATGCTTGAACTCATCCGTTCAGGTCAGCCCGCTTCTCAATCCGCTTCTGGAACAGAAAAAGCGCTATCTGCTATAACTAAAGAGTCGCTGAAAGCAACGTACGATCAGATGTTGAGTGAGGATACAATTGATATCTATATTCTCGGAGATGTCGATACGGATCAGCTGACAAATCGTGCGGAAACATTATTCCCTTTCACAAAAGAAATACGTAATTCTATACCTGTTACAGCAACGACAACGAGTGGGAAAGCCCCAACTGCAAAACATATCCGTGAAAGACAAGATATGAAGCAAGGTAAGCTGAATATGGCATTCAGTACGCCAGTCGGTTTTAATCATCCTGATTACCCGAAAATGCAAATGATGAACGGAGTATTAGGTGGATTTGCCCATAGTAAGTTGTTTATCAATGTACGTGAGAAAGAAAGCCTCGCTTATTATTGTTCAAGCTCGTATGCATCTCATTATGGATTGCTTTATATCATGTCTGGAATTGATGCAGAACAAGAAGAGAAAACAGCTGCGCTTATCAATCAGCAAATAGAAGCACTGCGGAATGGAGATATTTCTGATTTGGAAATTCGACAAACGCTTGCGCTATTATCAAATAGCATCCGGAGTTCATTCGATTCTGCAAAAGGGCAAATCGAAATATATGACCAATATAAATTATTGGATGAAAACTTTTCAGCAGACAAACTCATTAGAAATTGGGAGCGTGTGACGAAAGAGGATATCCAGGAGATGGCTACGTTATTGACGAAGGAAATCACGTATCTTCTTTCTGGAAGGGAGGCAATGGACCATGAATAAAATTCACTTTGACCAACTACAAGAAACGCTTTACCACAAGAAACTGGATAACGGACTCAATGTATATGTCCTCCCTAAAAAAGGTTTTTCAAAAACATATGTGACATTTACAACAAAATACGGTTCAGTGGATCGGACCTTCATTCCCCGTGGTGGGAATGAATTAGTAACCGTGCCAGACGGGATTGCACACTTCCTAGAGCATAAAATGTTTGAAAAAGAAGACGGGGATGTGTTCCAACAGTTTAGTGAAAACGCGGCTGCAGCGAATGCATTCACTTCTTTCACACGGACATCGTATTTGTTTTCTTCAACATCCGAATTATATGAAAACACAAAAACACTGCTCGATTTTGTTCAACAACCGTACTTCACTGAAAAAACAGTAGAGAAAGAAAAAGGAATTATCGCCCAAGAGATTACGATGTATGACGACCAGGCAGATTGGCGTCAATACTTTGGAACCATCGAGAACTTGTTTGAAAATCATCCAGTTCGAATTGACATTGCGGGAACAGTAGAAACGATTCAAGATATTACAGCGGAGCATCTGTATGAGTGTTATGAAACGTTTTACCATCCATCCAACATGGTGTTCTTTGCGGTAGGGAATGTAGACCCTGAAGAAATGCTGAGATTTGTGGAGCAAGATCAGCAAGAGAAGACGTTTGAGGCACCAGAACCTGTAGTTCGTAATTTCCCAGACGAGCCAGACTACGCTGCAAAAAAACGAGATGAGTTATATATGGATGTTTCCAAGCCTAAATTGATGGTAGGGACAAAGTGCCGCAACACGGATATGTCAGGAAAAGAAATGCTTAGCAGGGAATTGGCATCAGATGTAACCCTGGATATATTGTTCGGTAGATCTTCTGAATTTTTCACCCAGGCTTATAATGATGGGTTAATTGATGAATCGTTCTCTTATGAGTTCAATCTGGAAAACGGATTTGGGTTTGCGGCAATCGGATCGGATACTGAAAAACCTGAAGAACTGGAAAAACTGATAAAAAGTGTTCTAGATAACGCGAAAAATAATTGGTCAATTAGTGATGATCAGCTTGAGCGAATACGTAAAAAGAGAATCGGCTTATTTATGAGAGCTTTGAATTCGCCTGAGTATATTGCGAATCAGTTCACCCATTACAATTTCAACGACATGAATTTGTTCGACGTTGTGCCAGTGTTAGAAGGATTAACTACAGACCAATTGAAGGCAGCGTTTGATGATCTTTATTATGAAGACGGTCAAACCATCATGACAATCTATCCTTCGGAGCAAGCTAAGTGAGTACTGAACGCCGTGCACTTGTGCTCGGAGCGTCTGGTGGAATTGGTGAAGCCATTTGCAAGAAGTTAGCATCTGAAGGCTGGTCATTATATATGCATTACAACAGTGGACAACAGGCAGTAAAAAAGATTCAAATGGAACTCAGCGAGAATTATTCTTCTGCTGAGTTCAAATGTGTTCAAATGGATTTTGGTCAACTTGGTGCAGCTGAACGGTTAGCGGCTAAGTTGACTAGTATTCAAGCTATTGTAGTAGCGAACGGGCAATCGATGTTGAAACTTTTAACAGAAACAACCGAAGAAGAGATGGAATCATTATGGCGCGTACATGTACAAAACCCAGTACGCTTAATTAGCTTACTTTCTGCAGGCTTACGTTCCTATGCTTCTTCGTATGTTGTCTTTATCGGTTCAATATGGGGGAATACCGGAGCTGCTGGTGAAGTCATGTACTCAAGTGTCAAAGGAGCACAGCATGCGTTTGTTAAAGCTTATGCGAAGGAAGCTGCATATGGAGGTATCCGTGTCAATGCCATTGCGCCTGGATGGATTGAAACAAGGATGAATGAAGAAATTCCGAAAGATGAAAGGCAAATGGTGATGGAAGAAATTCCACTTATGATTCCTGGAAGACCTGCAGAAGTAGCTGATCTTGTCGACTTTTTAACGAGTGGTAAAGCCGATTATATGACCGGGGAGATTCTAAAGTTGAACGGCGGCTGGTATATCTAACCGGTTCGTTGCCGATTGGGTCTCCTTGTTTTAGTTTTTCGCTTTCACTCAAGCACTAATTCAGCTATTATAGAAACTAAGCTGTTGGTTTTTGCGTCCTATCCAATGAGTGGTGAACAGACGAAGGAGGGATTCCATTGGGTGAGTGGTATCTGGAATACAAATTGCAAGTGAATCGTCCCGGTCTCTTGGGGGATATTGCTACATTGCTAGGGATGCTCCGAGTCAACATTGTCACCATCAACGGAGTAGATGGCGATACACGTGGTATGCTTGTACGGACAGATGATGATGACCAAATTAGACGGTTTGAGCTAATTGCATCAACGATGGAACAAATTGAAATCCGTAAAATCAGAGAACCGAAACTAAGGGACGTTCTCGCTGTAAGACACGGACGATATATCCAGCGAACAGTTGATGATCGGAAAACATTCCGATTCCTTCGTAGTGAGTTGGGGGTCTTAGTCGACTTTATGGCAGAGATCTTTAAAACAGAGGGACATAAGCTAGTCGGGATTCGCGGGATGCCGCGAGTTGGGAAAACTGAATCTGTTGTCGCAGCAAGTGTTTGTGCAAACAAAAAGTGGATTTTTCTTTCGTCAACGATGATTAAACAGACGGTCCGCAACAGTTTAATGGGTGATGAATTTTCAAAAGATAATATTTTCATCTTAGATGGGATTGTTACGAGGAAGGCTGAAGATGAACGTCATATGCAATTAGTTCGTGAAATGATGCGACTCCCTTCGACTAAAGTTGTGGAGCATCCTGATATGTTCGTCCAACACTCCGAATATTCAATCGAAGACTTTGATTATATTATCGAACTGAGAACCACACACGATCAAGAGATTACATATGAGGTCATCCAAAACAATGGAATGATTTCTGGCCGTGATGGCGCGGGTGGTTTTGGGATGTTCAATTTTTAAAACAGGCAGGTGATAAAGTTGTCCGATTTAGGCAATCGTCTGAAAGAGGCGAGAAAAGCAAAAGGATATACCTTGGATGACTTACAAGCAATTACTAAGATTCAGAAACGGTATTTGGCTGGAATTGAAAACGAAGACTACAGTATGATGCCAGGTTCATTTTATGTCAGGGCTTTTATTAAGCAATACGCTGAAGCAGTGGGACTCGATGCGCAAGAAATGTTGTCTTTGTATCGCGAGAACGAATCCTCAGAACAAATGAAAGAAGAGGAAATTCAACGAAGTGCTCCCCAGCTATCACAAAAAGCAGGCTTTATGAAATCAGGTAGAATGAATGAAGTGCTCCCTAAAATCATAGCAGCCTTGTTCATCATCGTCATTCTTGCAGTCGTTATATTCCTTTATAAACACCAGGCAAATTCGCAGAAATCTGATGAAGTGGAAACATCCGACGAGATTACAGTAGATAAACACAAACAAGATGAGTCTAAAACAGAAGAAAAAAAAGGTGAGGATGGAAAAGATGCAGATTCTAAAGAAGATGCAGATAAACCAAACGAACCTGAAGAGGAGCCAGAAGAAGAACCAGCTCCTGAACAGACGCTTACACAAGGCGCTATAAACGGTGAAACAACATCGTTCACGCTGGAAAATGCAGACACCTTCAATTTATCCGTCAAAGTGAAAGATGGAGGCGAATCATGGATTGGAGTGACCAATCAAAATGGAGAAGAACTTCTTCCTAAAGGTGCAAGAGTAGTGAAAAATGGGGAAGAAGCTGAACTTGATTTAACGAACCAACAATCTGCCAGAATTCGTGTAGGGCGTACTCAATTTACAGAAATTCTTGTAAATGGTCAACCTCTTGCATATCCGAACGATGGGATAACCCAAAATATTGTGATTGAATATAAAAAATAAAAATAGTCATCTGCGAAGATGGCTTTTTTCTTTAAGCTCTGCTGAATGGCAGGGCTTTTCAAAGAGTAAAACTTAAGAAAAGAGGGTGCATTTTCCTGTGAATTTGCCAAATAAAATAACTGTTTCACGCGTCTTGCTGATTCCTGTTTTTATCGTGTTCATGCTAGTTGACTTTGGAATGGGTCATCTTACAATCGGTGGAGCTACACTTTCTACCGAACAATTCATTGGCGGTCTAATATTCATATTTGCTTCTGCAACAGATTGGCTGGATGGATACATTGCGCGGAAAAACAACTTAGTTACTAATATGGGGAAGTTTTTGGATCCTCTAGCAGACAAATTACTTGTATCTGCAGCGTTTATTATATTGGTTGAATTCGGATTAGCGCCTTCATGGGTAGTTATTATTATCATTAGCCGTGAATTTGCTGTTACCGGATTACGGCTTCTATTAGCAGGTGAAGGGGAAGTTGTGGCTGCCAATCAATTAGGGAAAATTAAAACAGTCACTCAAATTTTGGCGATTTCATCTTTACTACTGAATAATATTTTCTTTGAAGCGATTAACGTTCCATTTGGCACAATCATGTTATATATTTGTCTCTTCTTTACAATTTGGTCGGGCTTAGATTATTTTATGAAAAACAAGCATGTTCTTACGAAATCTATGTAAAAGGGGAGATCGTTCATGCGTGCAGAAATTATAGCGGTTGGATCAGAGTTATTGTTAGGTCAGATAACAAATACAAACGCGAAATTCATGTCATCACAGCTTGCTGTAATTGGAATCGATGTTTATTATCAGACGGTGGTCGGGGATAATCCTGCACGACTAGAAGAGGTAATCCAGATTGCAGAAGGTAGAGCGGATTTGCTAATCTTCTCAGGTGGATTGGGACCGACTAAAGATGATTTAACAAAAGAGACCATTGCCAGACACATAGGGGTTGAACTTGAATCCAACAATCAGGCGTTACTGTCAATTCAAGCGTACTTTGAACGGACGGGAAGGCCAATGACAGAAAACAATAAAAAACAAGCTTTAGTTCTCAAAGGATCGACTGTATTAGAAAATCGATTCGGGATGGCACCTGGAATGGCTCTTGCAGTAAACAATAGAACGTATATGCTTCTGCCGGGTCCGCCGCATGAAATGGAACCTATGTTTAGAGATGAAGCCCTACCTTGTTTACAGAGCCTCTCAGGCAGCCAAGAAGTAATTGTTTCTACTGTCGTAAAGTTTTTTGGGATTGGAGAAGCAGAGCTTGAATATAAAGTGCGTGACTTATTGGAAGCACAAACAAATCCAACCATTGCGCCTCTCGCTTCAAAAGACGCTGTTACACTTCGGATCACCGCTAAAGCCCAATCAGCGGAAGCTGCACACAGTTTGATAGAGCCTGTACTATCTGAACTGCACAAGCAAGTAGGTGAGTATATTTATGGAACTGATGAGGATACGTTGTCTTCCAAAGCAGCGTCATTACTAATCAGTGCGGGTCTATCAATTTCAGCAGCTGAAAGTTTAACCGCGGGACTTTTCACCGGATTGCTTGCAGAAGAACCTGGCATTAGTGCGTCATTAAGAGGCGGTATGACGGTTTATGATGTACAAGCGAAAACAGAACAGCTTGGACTAGATCCAAAACTAATCGAAACTTACGGTACGGTTAGCGCGCAATGTGCGGAAGGATTAGCAGAAAAAATCCGAGAATATTTCCAAACAGATATAGGAATAGGTTTAACTGGAGCTGCGGGCCCGGATACACATGATGGAAAACCTGCTGGGACAGTTTGGATAGGTCTTGCATTCAAAGATAGAACGAAAACGTATCAGCTTCGGTTATCCGGATCTCGTAATACCAATCGTTTGCGTGCAGCGAACTTCGCTCTATATTATCTTATTCGCGAGTTGGAGTGGGCCAAGAGTCAAAATTAAATTTTGCTTCGTATTCTCAATTAAAATTCAAATATAGGCTTTATTCTCAATTAAAATGAGAATATCCAATAAAAAGTAGAATGCTCGTTCGCTTTTTTCTTGTTTATTTTTCTCGTAAGGAGTATAGTAGAGACAGATAGAAAACACCTTGAAGGAGGAATTTTTTTTGAGCGACCGTAAAGCGGCTTTAGATCAAGCACTTAAACAAATAGAGAAACAATTTGGTAAAGGTTCAGTTATGAAACTTGGTGAGAAGACTGATATACAGATGCAAACATCTTCTACTGGTTCACTTGCACTTGATTCTGCACTTGGAGTTGGCGGTTATCCACGCGGTCGTGTTATTGAAATCTATGGACCTGAAAGTTCAGGTAAAACGACTGTTGCCCTTCATGCTATTGCAGAAGTACAAGCTGCAGGCGGAACTGCTGCATTTATCGATGCTGAGCATGCATTAGATCCTGTCTATGCTCAGAAGCTGGGTGTGGATATTGACGAGCTACTATTGTCACAACCAGATACAGGCGAGCAAGCACTTGAAATAGCTGAAGCGCTCGTACGAAGTGGAGCAGTCGAAATGATTGTTATTGACTCTGTAGCGGCACTCGTACCAAAAGCGGAAATCGAAGGGGAAATGGGTGACTCACACGTTGGTTTGCAAGCACGTTTGATGTCACAGGCTTTACGTAAGCTATCAGGCGCTATCAACAAATCGAAAACGATTGCGATCTTCATCAACCAAATTCGAGAAAAAGTTGGCGTCATGTTCGGAAACCCGGAAGTAACGCCAGGTGGACGTGCATTAAAATTCTATGCATCTGTACGTCTTGAAGTACGTCGTGGTGAAGCGATTAAGCACGGCACTGATATAATGGGTAATAAGACTAGAATCCGTGTTGTGAAAAATAAAGTTGCGCCACCGTTCCGTACAGCGGAAGTAGATATTATGTATGGAGAAGGTATATCTAAAGAAGGCGAAATTGTCGATTTGGGCGTTGAAGTAGAAGTAGTCCAAAAAAGTGGCGCTTGGTATTCTTATGAAGGGGAACGTATGGGACAAGGTCGTGAAAACGCGAAGCAATTCTTGAAAGAGAATCCATCGATCCGTTCTGAAATCTCCGATAAAATAAGAAGCAGTTATGGATTAACAAGTGAAAATTATGTAATTGCAGCGCACGACTCAGATGATGAAGAAGAATTAGAATTATTTGACGAGAAAGAATAAGTATAGGTCGCAATTCCAAATCGGACTTCCTCATACAGAGGAGGTCCGATTTTTCGATTTTGTTTTCTTGAGGAATGTATGCGTACGGACCGTTGTAGAATCATAGTCTCATCATCTCTCCCGTCTTGACATGGGAATATGACACCGATACAATTAGAGTTGTATAATTCTCACCATTTGAAATGAATTTGGCAGTATATTAAAAGTTGATGTACAAGCCAACTAAAAATGAAAAAATAAGCAAGAGGAGGTGACCTGAATGGGTACTACTATCATCTCCGCTTTGCTCGGTCTCATCGTCGGTGCAGTTGTTATGTATTTGTATAACAAAAACGTGAATGAATCAAAAGTGACAGGTGCAAAGCACTCCGCCGCAACAATCGTTGAAGAGGCGAAGCGCGAAGCGGAGGCATTAAAAAAAGAAGCACTTCTTGAAGCGAAAGATGAAAATCACAAATTGCGCGTTGAGGCAGAAACGGATATCCGTGAACGAAGATCAGAACTTCAGAAACAGGAAAACCGTCTCCTGCAGCGGGAAGAAAATATGGACCGCAAAGATGATTCACTCAACAAGCGAGAAGCAAGTCTGGAGCGCAAAGACGATGCGCTATCCGGCAGACAACAGCATATTGAAGAGATGGAACGCAAAGCGGAAGAACTAGTTGCCACGCAGCAGACAGAGCTTGAAAAAATTTCAGCTTTGACCCGTGATGAGGCAAAACGTTTGATCCTCGATGATGTAGAAAGAGAACTTTCTACAGATATCGCCGTGATGACAAAAGAGTCCGAACAACGTGCAAAAGAAGAATCAGAAAAGAAAGCACGAGAAATCCTATCCCTTGCTGTCCAAAGATTTGCAGCAGATCATGTGGCTGAAACGACAGTATCAGTCGTCAATTTGCCAAATGATGAAATGAAAGGGCGTATCATTGGAAGAGAAGGACGGAATATCCGTACACTCGAAACTCTAACCGGAATCGATCTTATCATTGACGATACACCTGAAGCTGTCATTCTTTCTGGTTTTGATCCAGTACGACGCGAGATTGCAAGACTGGCACTCGAAAAACTTGTAGCTGACGGAAGAATTCACCCAGCGCGAATTGAAGAGATGGTGGACAAGGCTAGACGTGAAGTCGATGAGCTAATCCGTGAAACCGGAGAGCAGACAACCTTCGACATCGGTGTCCATAATTTACATCCAGATCTTATTAAAATTTTGGGTCGTTTGAAGTTCCGTACTAGTTATGGGCAAAATGTTCTGAAGCACTCAACAGAGGTTGCCTATCTTGCTGGATTATTAGCAGCTGAACTAGGTGAAGATGTTACATTAGCACGACGTGCAGGTTTGCTTCATGACATCGGAAAAGCGATTGATCATGAAGTTGAAGGCAGCCACGTGCAAATTGGTAAAGAACTTGCAGTCAAGTACAAAGAACACCCCGTTGTCATTAACAGTATCGCTTCTCACCACGGTGACGAAGAAGCGACATCCGTTATTGCGGTACTTGTTGCAGCAGCAGATGCATTATCCGCAGCGCGACCAGGTGCACGGAGTGAAACACTTGAAAACTACATCAGACGTCTGCAGAAACTCGAGGAAATCTCTGAGTCTTATGAAGGCGTTGAAAAATCGTTCGCGATTCAAGCAGGTCGTGAGGTTCGAATTATTGTACGTCCAGATATCATTGATGATATTACAGCACATCGTCTTGCTCGTGACATTCGGAAACGGATTGAAGAAGAACTGGACTACCCAGGACATATTAAAATTACCGTTCTTCGGGAAACACGATCGGTCGAGTACGCAAAATAAGGGAAAAGGCTTCCTGCTCAATCCTGGAAGCCTTTTTCTTTTTGGAAATGAGGAATAGAAATGAAAGTGTTATTTATTGGAGATATCGTCGGTTCACCAGGGAGAGATATGGTCTTTGACTACCTTCCTCGTTTGAAACGAAAATACGAACCGGATGCAGTCATTGTAAACGGTGAAAATGCAGCTTCCGGAAGAGGGATTACGAAAGCTATTTTTGATGATTTGCTTCGTGCTGGAGTAGATGTCGTAACGATGGGGAATCATACGTGGGATCACAAAGAGATTTATGATTTCATCGACGAAACGGATTCATTGATCCGTCCTGCCAACTTTTCAGAGGAAGCCCCTGGTCAAGGAATGACATACATCGAACGCGGAGGCGTCACAATGGCAGTCCTAAATTTGCACGGACGAACATTTTTGCCACCTCATGATGATCCATTTAAAAAAGCTGACGATCTTATTAAAGAGGCGAAAGAAAGAACCCCTCTTGTTTTCGTCGATTTCCATGCTGAGGCAACGAGTGAAAAAATTGCAATGGGCTGGCATCTTGATGGCCGTGCATCTGCTGTTGTTGGAACACATACGCATGTGCAAACTGCTGATAGCCGGATTTTACCCGAAGGAACGGCTTATATTACAGATGTCGGCATGACCGGTCCGTATGATGCGATTTTAGGCATGAAGAAAGAGGACGTCATTTATCGATTCCAAACAAATATGCCTGTCCGTTTCCAGGTGCCAAAACAAGGTAGAACCCAATTGAACGGCGTCATCATTGACATTGACAATCAGACTGGCCGCGCACTTTCGATAGAACGATTGATGATCAATGAAGATTCGCCGTTTCAGTCATGAATTGAGCGTCTAATTGTTCCTTCACCTTCATAGGATAGTGCATGGAGAACTGCATTCCATACACTTTTTCTTACAAGGAGGAAATACCATGAATCCATTAAAAGTTTCATCTCGCTCAAATCCTAATTCAGTTGCAGGCGCTCTCGTTGCAGTCATTAGAGATCAGGGATATGCTGAAATGCAGGCTGTAGGTGCAGGTGCCTTAAACCAAGCGGTGAAAGCAGTTGCGATTGCACGCGGCTTTGTTGCTCCAAGTGGGAGTGATTTGATATGTGCACCGGCTTTTGCAGATATTGAAATTAATGGAGAAGGCCGGACTGCCTTAAAATTATTCGTTGAGAAAAGAACACGACAGCAATCATTATGAAACCGAAACTGTGGAGAACTTTCCTCCACAGTTTTTTTCTGTGACAAATGGGGGACAATCCCTTATGCTCGTATACAGACGTCAATCCCTTCAGTATAATGAGGGTACCTACTGTTTGGTTTCGACTAGATGAACAGAATCAAGAGAGGGGCTCATTACATGAATGAAGAACAACGGCTCGCAGGACAAGCACCTACGACACAAGAAAAAGACTACAGTCAATATTTCCAATCCGTTTATACGCCGCCATCACTAAAGGATGCTAAAAAACGTGGCAAAGAAGTTATCTCCTATCATGATGATTTTGAGATTGATGAACAATTTCGCGAAATGGGAATTGGACGCAAATTTTACATAAGGACATACGGCTGTCAGATGAACGAACACGATACCGAAGTTATTGCAGGTATTTTCGTGGGCCTTGGTTATGAACCAACAGACACTGTCAAAGACGCGGATGTCGTTCTACTGAATACGTGTGCAATTAGAGAAAATGCTGAAAATAAGGTTTTTGGAGAACTTGGGCATTTGAAATCTCTTAAACGAGAACGGCCGGATCTACTGATTGGTGTATGTGGATGTATGTCACAAGAAGAATCGGTAGTAAAAAAGATATTGAAAACCTACGACCAAGTTGATATGGTATTCGGAACGCACAATATCCACCGGTTGCCTGCAATTTTACGGGAAGCGTACTTATCAAAAGAAATGGTCGTTGAGGTATGGTCAAAAGAAGGCGATATTATAGAAAACCTTCCTAGAGTGCGAAAAGGCAATATTAAAGGCTGGGTCAATATTATGTATGGCTGTGATAAATTCTGCACGTACTGCATTGTGCCATACACTCGCGGGAAAGAACGCAGCCGTCGTCCAGAAGATATTATTTTGGAAGTCCGTCAACTAGCTGCTGCTGGCTATCAGGAAATCACATTGCTCGGACAGAATGTCAATGCTTACGGAAAAGACTTTGAAGGTGAGAACTATCGATTAGGAGATCTGATGGATGAGCTCCGCAAAATCGATATTCCACGGATCCGTTTTACGACAAGTCATCCACGTGATTTTGATGATCATCTCATTGAAGTACTCGCAAAAGGCGGTAACTTAGTAAATCACATTCATTTACCGGTTCAATCCGGCTCCAGTGAAATCTTGAAATTGATGTCTAGAAAATATACACGTGAGCACTTCTTAGAGCTCGTTTCTAAAATCAAACGAGCAATTCCGAATGTCACAATGACAACGGATATTATTGTCGGTTTTCCAAATGAAACGGAAGAACAATTCCAAGAAACCATTTCGTTGTATAATGAAGTTGGATTTGACATGGCCTTCACATACATCTATTCTCCTAGAGAAGGAACTCCAGCTGCAAAGATGACAGATAATGTGCCAATGGAAGTGAAAAAGGACAGACTTCAAAGATTAAACAAAGTCGTCAATGACTTCTCAGCAGCTGGCATGAAGCCTTATCAAGACAAAGTAGTGAATGTATTGGTCGAAGGAGAAAGTAAACGGAATAAGGAAGTGCTCTCTGGATATACCGAAAAAAGTAAATTGGTGAATTTTCGAGCACCTGCGAATGTAATCGGTAAAATTGTTCAAGTTCGTATTACAGAAGCAAAATCTTGGTCACTTGACGGAGAATATATCGGAATAAAAGAAGAGGAAAAGGTGATGTTATAATGGAAAAGATGTATACAAAAGAAGATATCATAGAAAAATCAAGAGAACTTGCACACATGGTTGCCAATACGGAGCAAGTGGAATTATTCAAAAAAACTGAAGCACACATCAATGAAAACAAAAAAGTACGTGAAAAAATTGCGAGCTTAAAGTCATTGCAGAAGCAAGCCGTTAATTTCCAAGAGTACGACAAGGAACGTGCACTTGGCATAATAGAAAAGAAAATTGAGCAAATCGAAAATGAAATTGACGATATTCCTTTAGTCCAAGAATTCAAGCAATCTCAAAATGATGTGAATGATTTACTGCAACTGATTTCTAATACGATTTCCAATCGGGTAACAGATGAAATTATCGAGTCAACGGGTGGAGATGTACTAAAAGGTCAGACAGGTTCTTACGTACAAAGCACGCAGCATAAGCCTTTATCCTAACTTACAAGTCGGGGGAGAAAAATTCTCCTCCGATTTTTTCACTTTCTGGGCTCCTGTTGCATAGGATGTAAAGAAGTCCACGAAGGAGGAAGAAAACTGAAGAATCTACGACAAGTCGTTACGAAGGCAGTGATTGCAAAAGGGAAGCAGCGTACAGAAAAGGAAGTCACGCTTCTCCCGCCTAACCGCCCTTCCAGTATTCTTGGTTGCTGGGTCATCAACCACACCCATAGCGCCAAGAAAACTGGTAAATCTATTGAAGTATCCGGTAAATTTGATGTCAACGTCTGGTACTCTCACCACGATCATTCTAAAACTTCAGTATTCACAGAGACAGTGACGTACAAAGACATAATTCGTCTGCGGTATCGGGATGAACCCTCTTCATCCAAAGAAGAAATTCGCGTAGAAGTGGTGCAACAGCCAAACTGTACAGAAGCGATCATTTCTGAGTGTAAAGAAAAATTCCTAATTAAGGTAGAACGCGAGCTCGTGGCGGAGGTCATCGGAGAAACAAAGGTCATGATTACAGTGCATCCAAATGATTTTGAAGAAGAGTGGTCATTCGATGATGAGTCTTCACATCATCAGAGTCATACAAATGAAGGCAGTTCGAGAGTAGGGAAAGATAATTCACAGTTTTAAAAGCCGAAGCATGTTTTCGGCTTTTTTTCTTTTTTATGGAATGGAAACAACAACGCTTTCGTAAACGATTGTAGCCATCTTCTGTTATACTTAAGGAATACTATTTAGGTTGTGAGGGAAATAGAATGACAACACATACACCAATGATGCAACAATACTTACAAATAAAATCTCAATACGAAGATGCCTTTCTCTTTTTTAGATTAGGTGACTTTTATGAAATGTTTTTTACTGATGCGACAGAAGCATCTCATATACTTGAAATTACATTGACGAGCCGTGAAGGTGGAGAGTCTGGGAGAATTCCCATGTGTGGCGTTCCTTACCATTCTGCGCAAGGTTACATAGAAACACTTGTCGGCAAAGGATATAAAGTTGCGATTTGTGAACAAACGGAAGACCCGAGACACGTAAAAGGAATCGTCAAACGGGAAGTTGTAAAAGTCATCACACCAGGGACCATCACTGAAGGTAAAAATATCGATGGCCATTCCAATCATTTCATAGGATCATTCGATCGAATTTCCGAAAGTCTATGTGCGTTTGCGTATGTGGACCTGGCAACTGGTGAGGGCACGGTGGAACACATTCAAGGGGACGAAAGTGCGCTTGCTGCTGCAGTAGAATCTCTCGGAATGAAAGAAGCCGTAGTGGATGAACAAATGCAGCTCATGCTTGGTGATATTAGCCACAATAAGGGCATTGTGTTATCCATTTGTGACCGTGATTTATATCAACCCCATGGAAGAGAACTTTTCAGAGCTATTCCAGAAATGACAACCGGTGCATGTGAGAGGCTTGTCGCCTATTTGCAACAAACACAGAAGACGAGCTTAGAACATTTGCAGCCATTTAATTTTTTGTCTCGGGAAGCTAAACTGACGATTGACGCAAACTCTATGCGTAATTTGGAGCTCGTGCAATCGATTCGTTCGGGTGGAAAAGAAGGAACGTTATTTTGGTTACTTGATGAAACCAATACCGCTATGGGCGCACGAAAATTGAAAACTTGGATTCGCCAACCACTCGCAGACCGTCTAGAAATCGAGCATAGATTGGGTACAGTTTCTGAACTGATGGATGCATACTTTTTACGGGAGGACCTGAAATCAGCGCTACGTGAAGTCTATGATTTGGAGCGATTAGCTGGACGGATTTCAATGGGGAGTGCAAGTGCACGTGATCTTGCGCAGTTACGTAATTCGCTCCGAACAGTTCCTGCATTGAAGCAACAGCTTGCTGAATCAGATAAGCCAACTTTAATGGAGTTTTCAAAACGGATCGATCCGTGTGGAGACCAATGTGCAGTACTAGAAAAGTCTATTGCGGAGTCACCGCCTCTTTCCGCAAAAGAAGGAGGCGTCATTAAAGATGGATACAATGAAAAGTTGGACACATATCGGGATGCTTCAAGAAACGGAAAGATATGGCTTGCTGAACTAGAACAGAAAGAGCGTCAGAAAACCGGGATTAAAGGATTAAAAATCGGCTACAATCGAATCTTCGGATACTTTATCGAGATAACAAGATCTAACTTACACCTGGCAGACCTGACACGCTATGAGCGTAAGCAGACCTTGGCAAACGCTGAGCGTTACATAACGCCTGAGCTGAAAGAAAAAGAAGAGCTGATTCTTAGTGCGGAGTCTGAGAGCCTGGAACTAGAGTACACATTATTTGCGGAAGTCCGGGAACAAATGAAACAGGGAATCAAAAAAATCCAGCAACTTGCTTCCGTGCTTAGTGAATTGGACGTTTTGCTCGCGTTTGCTGAGATCTCTGAATCACAAAGTTATGTAAAGCCTATATTTACGGAAGATAAGTCACTCGATATCCGAAACGGCCGACATCCAGTTGTTGAAAAAATGATGGACCACTCCCTTTATGTCCCGAACAGCTGTAAGTTAGCAACTGATGCTAATATGCTATTAATCACTGGCCCAAATATGTCCGGTAAAAGTACATACATGCGTCAGGTGGCATTGACAGTAGTCATGGCACAAATTGGTTGTTACGTTCCTTGTGAGTTTGCATCGCTACCGATTACAGACCAAATCTTCACGAGAATTGGTGCGGCGGACGACTTAGCATCAGGTCAAAGTACATTTATGATGGAAATGTTGGAATCCCAGCAAGCAATTGCGCATGCCACAGATCGAAGCCTTCTATTGTTTGATGAAATCGGGCGGGGAACGTCCACGTATGATGGCATGTCTTTAGCGCAAGCGATGATGGAATACATCCATGACCAAATCGGAGCAAATACGCTATTTTCAACTCACTACCATGAATTGACCGATCTCGATGAACAGTTGGAGCGACTTATGAATGTCCACGTAGCAGCTATGGAACAAGAAGGGAAAGTCGTATTCCTTCATAAAGTGATGGCAGGGCCAGCGGATAAAAGTTATGGAATTCACGTTGCAGAACTCGCAGGCTTACCGACTGAATTACTGCAACGGGCTAGGGAGCTATTGGAAGGATTCGAGAATCAGAAAACTTCTGAAGAAATTCAGCTTCCATCGAGTGAACAAATTAGTTTCTTTGACCTACAATCCGAAGAACCTGCTTCTGTGCAGCCAACTGAAGAAACCGAAATCCTTGAACATTTGAAAGCTATAGACTTAGCGAATACAACACCCCTACAAGGGTTGCAGCTATTATTTGAACTAAAAGCAAAACTGAAGTAAGAAAGGAGCGAAACGATGGATATCATTAAGGTAATGGACGAACCTTTAGCAAATAAAATTGCGGCTGGAGAAGTTGTAGAACGACCTGCATCCATCGTGAAAGAGCTAGTAGAGAACGCAATTGATGCCGGAAGTACTTCAATTGAAATCACACTTGAAGAAGCAGGGCTAACGAGTATCCGTATAACAGACAATGGGAATGGCATGACGACGACAGACGCTGTTCGAGCATTTGAGCGCCATGCGACAAGTAAGATCGTCAATGAGCATGACTTGTTCCGAATTCGTACCCTGGGATTCCGCGGAGAAGCACTAGCGAGTATTGCAGCCGTTTCTAAAGTGCACCTTTGGACGTCAGACGGAACGAGTGGAACCGAAGTGGATATCGAAGGTGGAAAGGTGATCACTCACCGTGCTGCAGCACTTCGCCAAGGAACGGATATCACGGTTTCACAAGTGTTCTTTAACACACCTGCAAGGTTGAAATATATGAAGACGATCCAAACGGAAATCGGCCATACAATTGACTTAGTCAATCGGCTTGCAATCAGTCATCCAACTATTTCATTTCGTTTAGCTCACGGTCAGCAAGTGTTGCTGAAAACGTCAGGATCTGGTGATTTACTTCGCGTGCTATCTGATGTCTATGGAATTGCAGTTGCAAAAAAAATGATCCCATTCCAAGGTGAAAATGCAGACTACAAAGTTAGCGGTTATGTAACTTTACCCGAAATGACACGGGCCTCTAAAAACTACATGACTGTGCTGATCAATGGAAGATGGGTGAAAAGTTATCCTGTAAACAAAGCCGTATTGGAAGCGTTACATACGTATTTGCCCATTGGTCGGTTTCCAATCATTGTCGTTCAGGTAGAAGCGGATCCTTACCTAACCGACGTCAACGTCCATCCTTCCAAGCAGTACATCAAAGTGAGCAAAGAAGGTGAACTTCTAGCAGCCGTCCGCGAAGGTGTTCATGCTGCAGTAAAGAAAGCGATCATTGTTCCGGACGCGATCTTGAAAGAAAAGAAAAAACCTAGTATACCCGGAGTACAAGAATCATTTTGGAAACATCCAGAACGCAGTGCGAAACCAGTGCAAAGTTTTCAAACGACAAGTGACTATCCTCCTCACCAAAAGACCGCTTGGACGGTTGAAGAGCTTTCGCCAAATGAAAATTCAAACGTCGATTCAAACAGCCAGTCGCAACCTGTTGAGACAACCGAAACCATCGAAACTTCTAACTCTGATTATGGCTTTGCGTCATTCATTACCCAAGAAGAGCTTGCTGAACCTGTTGAACAATCCGAACCGAAAGCATCATTCCCGAAGCTATTACCAGTCGGACAAGTCCACGGGACCTATATCGTGGCACAAAATGAGGATGGCTTTTATATGATCGACCAGCATGCTGCCCAGGAGCGCATTAAGTATGAGTATTTCAGGACAAAAATCGCAGAAGTGGATCATGAGGAACGACAAATGTTGTTAATGCCTTTGATTTTCCATTACTCTGCAGATGAGCAACTCAAGATTGAAGAACGACTCGATGCGCTAGAGGAAGTAGGCATTTATCTTGAACAATTCGGTCCCTCATCTTACACCGTAAAAGAATATCCTTCTTGGTTTCCTGCTGCAGAAGCCTCTTCGATTATAGAAGAAATGATTGAACAAGTTTTGCATACTCGTCAAGTGAATATTGCAAAACTTCGCGAAGACTCAGCAATAATGATGAGCTGCAAGAAATCTATCAAAGCAAATCATTACTTAACGATGGAAGATATGAATCAACTGTTGAATGACCTAGGAAAGGCAGAAAATCCGTATACATGCCCCCACGGTCGACCTGTACTAATCCACTTCACAACGTATGAACTTGAAAAAATGTTCAAACGTGTAATGTAAGGAAGGAGGAATGGAAATGAAAGAAGAGTTACTTACAATGTCAGACGGTGTTATACTCGATTCCTATTTCATGGAACCACCAGGGACACCACGTGGACACATCCACCTCGTACATGGCATGGCCGAGCATATAGGGCGATATGAAGAAGTAATGAACGACCTTTCACATGCAGGCTACGTTGTAACTGGTTTTAATCAGCGCGGACACGGACAGCGGTCTCTGGATCAGAACCAGCTTGGAGACTTCGGAGAGGGTGTAACGTTTGATAGACTGGTTGAAGATGTGCGGGAAGTGATGGATGCTTTCAAAATAGAGCATCCCAACCTACCTCGTATTTTGTTTGGACATAGTATGGGATCGTTCGTTGTCCGTCGTTTTTCTCAAAAATACGGTGCGGAAATAGATGCGCTCATCTGTTCAGGAACGGCTGGAAAACCCGGCCTGACAAGAGTAGGTGGAAGTCTATTAGCTTCCATTTTATCCATCAAGGATGGCCCACATGCACCGAGTGTAGTTCTCGATACGCTTGGTTTTGGTGGCTATAACAAAACAATTTCACATCCGAAAACGAAGTTCGATTGGCTTTCAACAGATCGACAGATAGTGCATAATTATATTGAGGATCCCCTTTGTGGTACAGTTTCCACAAATAGTTTTTTCCATGTTTTATTTGATGGATTAAAAGTAATCAGTACGACATCTAACTATGAATCTGTTCCTAAGAAATTGCCTATCCTTTTATTTGCAGGCACAGAAGATCCTGTAGGGAATATGGGCAGTGGGATTTTTGAAGCAGCGGAAATATATAGGGATGCGGGCGTGGAAAATGCTACCGTATATCTCTTTGAAGGTGTAAGACACGAATCCTTACAAGGACCTTCTAGAGAACCTGTCCTGAATATGATGAAGCAGTGGGTGGCGAACCTATGAATCAGTCAGCAGAAGTACTAGCAATTGCTGGTCCGACAGCTTCAGGAAAAACAGCCCTTGCAGTAGGAATCGCCCATTGTCTTAATGGAGAAGTCATTAATGGGGATGCGATGCAAGTGTATCGGGGTCTTGATATTGGGACAGCGAAGATTACTGTTGATGAGATGGAAGGGATTCCTCATCACTTATTTGATATTAAATCCCCAACGGAATCGTTTTCAGCAGCGGAATATCAGCAACTTGTCCGGGAAAAGATTTCTGAGATCCAATCTCGTGGGAAACTCCCTATACTGGCAGGGGGCACCGGATTATATATGCAGTCTGTACTATTTGATTACCGGTTTACGGAAGCAGCCGCAAACTTGGAAGTACGAAGTCGTCTAGAAAGTGAGCTTAGCACTCTAGGTGCCCCTGTACTATACGAACGGCTACTTCAACAAGACCCTGTGAGCGCGGAAAAAATTCATCCTAATAATCACCGCCGACTCGTTAGGGCGTTAGAAATCCTTGAAGTGAGTGGTGAGACAAAAGCCAATCACGAAGCGGACCAAGGGTCAACTCCGATGTACCATTCTTATATTATCGGACTTGAACTGCCAAGGGAGCTTCTTTACGAGAAGATTGACCGTCGTGTCGACCTCATGATGGACAAAGGATTACATGGTGAAGTTAAAGAGTTATGGGAACAAGGAATCCGCAACGTCCAGTCTGTTCAAGCGATTGGATACAAAGAACTGTACCAAGCAATTGATGGTACTCTGCCTGTAGAGGAAGCAGTTGAACTTATCAAAAAGAATACACGTCACTATGCAAAGCGTCAGATGACGTACTTCCGCAACAAGCTTGAAGTCAATTGGTACGATGCAACAACGGAGAAAAATCAGCTAGTTCAGAAAATATGTGACGAAGTAAAGGGATTTCAGTTGCATGTAGCGAATACAAAAAGTAGGCATTAATTGCGAATAAGAACTGTAGGGGGAAATGAGATGGCAAATGCCAATATGCAGGATACGTTCCTGAATTCACTCAGAAAGAATAACACGTTTGTAACTGTATTTTTAACAAATGGTTTTCAGCTAAAAGGGTTGATTAAGTCTTATGATAACTATACAGTTCTTTTAGAATCAGACGGTAAACAGCAACTCATTTATAAGCATGCGATCTCTACGTATGTTCCAGCAAAACCGGTTATCCTGAAAGACGAGCAATAAAAAAAAAGGCCATGATTGGCCTTTTTATTTTGTCAATAAAGAGCGCTGAGGCAGTTGCCAGTGAAACTTAATCGATAACATACGTAAAGCCGCTGTAACAATTAGTAGAATATAAAGGGCAGCATCATGTATATACGTATCGAATCCAACGATCAAGCCAGCGAGGGCAGCCCATACTGCATAGATATCACTTTTAAAGACCAAGGGCTGACGTCCAGCGAGTAAGTCGCGGATGACTCCTCCTCCAGCACCTGTTAGAACCGCAGCCGCCACTATAGCGAACAGAGACATCTCCATTTCAACGGCCATTAAGGCACCTTGAATTGCAAATGCGGCTAATCCGACAGCATCAAAATATGCTCCCCAACGATTCCATGTCTTCAGTAAGTATCCCGAAAAGAAAAAGATTACTGCTATAAGAACTGAAGCAACTGTGAAAAACAGTTCTTGTCCCCAAAGGACTGAAACAGGCACTCCGATGAACACGTTGCGTACCGCACCCCCACCAAACGCAGTTACCATTCCTAATATATAGACTCCAAACATATCAAAGTCTTCTTCCATCGCAACAATCGCACCGGATATTGCAAATGCGGCTGTGCCGATCAGACTAAATACATCCCATGTCACTTCCAACTTCCTCCGTTCAACACGTTTTAAGATTATCCGGATGTGTCATCCGTTTACCGAAAGCGTTCTACCTGCTAAAATGAGCTAAGAACCTAAGGTACAGATTGGAGCATCCTGAATGAGTATACAGCAATTAAACGATGAAATCTTAAATCGTGCAGAAAAAATCGAAATTGAACTACAACCTTTTGCAAAAGCTACAGAACGAATTGCTTTCCTCAATCAAAAGAAAGTATTGGCGGCATTCAGAAAAAACCGAGTAAGTGACTTTCATTTAACTGGTTCCACTGGTTATGGATATGATGATGCTGGAAGAGAAGTGCTGGAACAATTATATGCCGACGTTTTTGGTGCTGAAGCAAGTTTAGTGCGCGTACAAATCATATCAGGAACACACGCGATTGCGATTAGCCTTTTCGGGATATTGCGACCCGGAGACGAATTGCTTTATATAACGGGAAAGCCATATGACACATTAGAATCCATCGTTTCAGGAGGAAATCAAGATACAGGCTCCTTACAAGATTTTAATATCGGCTACCACCACGTTGATTTATTGGAAGATGGAACTGTCGACTATGAAGAGGTAGAACGTCAAATTAATCCCAACACTAAAATGATTGGTATTCAGCGTTCAAGAGGGTACGCAGATCGACCATCCTTCACAGTTGCAGAAATTGCGGACATGGTGAAGAGCATAAAAGCAAATCATCCCGATATTATTATATTCACCGATAACTGTTATGGTGAATTTGTCGAAGAGCAAGAGCCGACGGATGTAGGTGTAGATCTTATGGCGGGTTCATTGATCAAAAACCCAGGAGGCGGTCTCGCTCGTACGGGTGGCTATATTGCAGGGAGAAAAGATTTAATTGAGAAATGTGGATACCGCATGACGTCACCTGGTTTAGGTGCTGAAGCGGGAGCATCACTCGATACGTTACGTGAAATGTACCAGGGCTTTTTCCTAGCACCACATACCGTAAGCCAGGCCGTAAAAGGTGCACAATTTACTGCTGGGATGCTTGAATCCTATGGACTTGTAACATCACCCCATTATTCTGCAGCGCGAACAGATCTAATACAATCGGTGTCATTCCAAAATGCCGAGCAAATGGTTGCATTCTGCCAAATGATCCAAGCAAATTCACCAATTGATGCACATGTAAGCCCAGTGCCATCATATATGCCAGGCTATGCAGACGATGTCATCATGGCGGCAGGAACCTTCATCCAAGGATCCAGCATCGAGTTGACAGCAGATGGCCCAATTCGTCCACCATACACAGCCTACATCCAAGGCGGTCTCACCTACGAACATGTGAAAGTAGCGATCCTCTCTTCTGTCGAGCGACTGATCGAACTTAAATTGATTAAACCTTACAATTGAAGGATGGTGTGTGATTGTTAAGCGGGAGGAATTGCTCATAAACCTTGAAAAGTGATCATAAAGCTAGGAAAGAGCTCATAAACCTTGAAAAGTGATCATAAAGCTAGGAAAGAGCTCATAACACACATAAAATGCCCATCTAATCAACCAAACCTTTCAAATTACAATCCCATATCCCCACCAACTCAAAAAAAACTGCGTACCCATCATTAGCTATGATGGGTACGCAGTTTTTATATACATAATTAATGAATTGTCCGGTAAACTCCGACCACTTTACCAAGAATCGATACATTTTCAATAATAATAGGATCCATCGAAGAGTTTTCAGGCTGCAACCGGAAGAAATCTTTTTCTTTAAAGAATCGCTTCACTGTTGCTTCATCTTCATCCGTCATCGCAACGACAATTTCTCCATTGCTCGCAGTATGTTGCTGTTTCACAACTACGCGATCACCATTTAAAATACCAGCCTCAATCATACTATCCCCAACGATTTCCAACATGTACAGGTTATCCTCCGAAGTCCCGAAAGTATCCGGGATAGGAAAGTACTCTTCAATATTTTCGATTGCAGTGATAGGAATTCCGGCTGTAACTTTTCCGACTAGCGGAACATGGAGGACGCCTGTTTTTAACTCGTCCATTCCATCGTGGTCCAAAACTTCGATAGCACGGGGTTTAGTAGGGTCACGTCTAATGAGACCTTTGCTTTCGAGTCTTGCCAGATGCCCATGAACAGTGGAGCTGGAAGCAAGTCCGACAGCTTCACCAATTTCCCTTACAGAAGGCGGGTATCCCTTTTTTTGAACTTCATCTTTAATGAAAGTCAGGATATCCTCCTGTCTTTTGGAGATCTTTTTCACTATGTTCACCTCATCACTATATTTGCAGCAGACATCGCTCTGCAATGTGTTTCTATGAAAATAGTATAACAGGTGTTCGTACACATGGCAAACAAAGGTTCTAATTTTTAGTGTTGACATACAAACCCTTGTTCGCATATAATTGAAATACAAACCGAACGTACATTCTGAGAGGGGAAATCATTCATGACACTTATCCGTAAAAATAAAAATCTTATAGTAGCATTCTCATTATTTGCAGTCTTAACAGTCGTCCTTATTCATAAACTTTCTGTTCCTCAAAATATTATTGAAGTGACAATCGTCGAAGGAGATACACTTTCGCAGCTAGCCGAACGCTATGCAGGCGATGTGTCTACTGACCGCTGGATCAGAGAAGTGGCGACACTGAATAATTTACCTGATTCTGCTATTATTGCAGGTGAAGAGCTCAAGTTGCCTTCTTACTTTGAGTCGGAGGTTGACGACACTCGGCTCGTCCTTGCAGAGGAGGGGGAATAATGGCGAATCGAGGCAAATGCGTATTGTACTGTAGAGTGAGTACTGAAAAAAATACACAGGAGCTATCACTCACACGCCAATACGAAGAACTGACGTCGTTAGCGGGATCATTGGATTTCAACATTGCTGCATCATTTACTGACAAACATAGTGGCTATGAATTGGACAGGGAAGGTCTATTGGATCTTCTTGATTATATCAAGGTAGAATCCGTTGATGCTGTCCTAATTCAAGATGAAACACGTCTAGGTAGAGGAAATGCGCGAGTCGCAGTTTTACACTTGCTCGCGAAAACAAATACTTCCGTTTTTACGAATCATGACAGCGGTCCTTTAGAGTTGAACGAAATGGACTCCATGCTTCTTGAAATACTTGCTATAGTGGAGGAATACCAGCGGAAGTTACATAATGCTAAAATCAGAAGAGGGATGAAACGTGCAGTTGAGGCAGGATACCAACCAGAACGCAACTTACGCAATCAAGGTAATGCCGAAGGAAGAGAACGGGTGGAGGCACCTGTCCAAGAAATTGTTTCTTTACGGGAAAAAGGACTGACATTCGAGGAGATTACTTCTGTACTTAAAGGACTTGGTCATGACGTGAGTAAGGCGACTGTCCATAGACGCTACCAAGAACATATTGCAGAGCAGGAAGGCTAATTGGTTGCACTTCTGTTCGTTTTTGTTTACCTTCTTAATAATGAATGCGAACTGGAGGGAACGTTATGCTAGAAGAAAATAAGATAAACCGTATTAATGAGCTTGCAAAAAAAGCAAAAACATCAGGTCTTTCCATTGAAGAAGCAAAAGAGCAATCCCAGTTGCGTAGTGAGTATTTGAAGACTTTTCGTTCGACAATGAGGGATACCATCGAAAATGTTAAAGTTGTGGACCCTGATGGAAATGACGTAACACCTGAAAAAGTAAAAGATGCTCAAAACAAAAAGTTTTTAAATTAAGAATCTCCCTATTGGTCTGACCGCAGTTTGTATTCCTGCGGTTTTTTCATTACAATGAATAAGGAATCTAGTTAAAATAAGAGAATGTGAAAGGGTGTAATTACCGATGACCAACACTATTGATCAATTGGCGATTAATACGATCCGTACGTTGTCGATCGACGCTATCGAAAAAGCAAATTCGGGCCACCCAGGCCTTCCTATGGGTGCTGCGCCAATGGCGTATGTACTTTGGACACAGCATATGCACCATAACCCATCAAACCCATCGTGGTTTAACCGGGATCGCTTTGTATTATCTGCAGGTCATGGTTCTATGCTGCTATACAGCATGCTCCATTTAAGTGGCTACGATCTACCGATGGACGAACTGAAAAACTTCCGTCAGTGGGGATCTAAAACACCGGGACATCCTGAATACGGTCATACAGCTGGAGTCGAAGCGACAACTGGCCCACTAGGACAAGGTATTGGAATGGCTGTCGGAATGGCGATGGCTGAAAAGCACCTTGCTGCAACGTATAATAAGCCAGGTTTTGATGTTGTTGACCATTACACATATGCGTTATGTGGTGATGGAGACTTAATGGAGGGTGTGGCAGCTGAAGCTATATCACTCGCAGGTCACCTAGAATTGGATAAGCTAATTGTTTTATACGACAGCAATGACATCTCTCTAGACGGTGAATTGGATATGTCTTTCACAGAGAAAATTCAAAAACGGTTTGAATCATATGGCTGGAATTACATTCACGTAGGTGACGGTAACGACACCGCTCATTTGTCTCAAGCTATTGAACAAGCTAAAGAAAATACAGGTGGCCCTACAATAATTGAAGTGAAAACTGTGATTGGATATGGCTCACCTAACAAATCCGGTAAATCGGATGCTCATGGAGCACCTCTTGGTGAAGATGAGATGAAACTGACAAAAGAAGCGTACAAGTGGACTTTTGATAGAGATTTCCATGTCCCTGAAGAAGTGTATGAAACGTTCAAAACGTCAGTACAAAAACTCGGTGTGGACAGTGAGTCTGAATGGAACAAATTGTTCGGCGCTTATGAAAAAGAACACGGGGAACTTGCTTCGCAATTGAAAAATGCTATTGATGGAACAGATAAAGCCGCAGTCGAAGCACAGTTGCCTATTTATGAAGCAGGAAAGTCCATTGCAACACGGTCGGCTTCTGGCGATTCAATTAATGCAATTGCGAAAGCTCTTCCATCATTCTTTGGTGGTAGTGCAGACCTTGCCGGTTCTAATAAAACAGCAATCAAAGGAGCAGGAGATTTTCTTCCTGGCAGCTTTGATGGTCGCAATATATGGTTTGGTGTGCGCGAATTCGCGATGGGGGCTGCTTTGAACGGAATGACCCTACACGGTGGACTGAATGTATTTGGTGGAACGTTCTTCGTCTTTAGCGACTATGTACGTCCTGCAATCCGTCTATCCGCATTAATGGGTATTCCTGTAACCTATGTATTCACTCACGACAGTATCGCTGTAGGAGAAGATGGTCCCACACATGAGCCAGTTGAACACTTAGCTGCTCTTCGCGCAATGCCTGGCCTTTCTGTAATCCGTCCCGCTGACGGTAACGAAACATCGGCTGCATGGAATTTAGCTGTAACTTCAACGAACAAACCGACAGTTCTTGTATTGTCACGTCAAAACTTGCCAGTACTTGAAAAGTCAGCAGAACTTGCATCAGCAGGAGTCAGCAAAGGTGCGTATATTGTATCTCCTTCAAAAGCAGATCAGCCTGAAGCCATCTTAATTGCGACAGGTTCTGAGGTTAGTCTTGCCGTCGAGGCACAAACGGAACTGAATGGAAGAGGAATCGATGTAGCAGTCGTCTCCATGCCTTCTTGGGATCGTTTTGAAGGGCAAGATGCAGCTTACAAAGAACAAGTGCTTCCTAAAGCTGTTACAACACGTCTTTCACTCGAAATGGGTTCATCACTCGGGTGGCATAAATATGTCGGAAATGACGGTGACGTCCTTTCAATCGATACATTCGGTGCAAGTGCTCCAGGAGAAACTGTTATGAAAGAGTACGGTTTCAGTGTTGGAAATGTAGTCTCAAAAGTATCTACTATGCTAGGTAAATAATTTATAAGTAATAAAAGCAGGGGCGAACATAGCCTCTGCTTTTATTATTTATAAGCCTTTTCATCCTCCGCCAGCATAACATTCATAGATTTTAATATATATCTAACTATTTTGACATTTCGACATAAATAGTGATGTTCTATTCCGTGAAGTGACAGCCTTTGCGAAATACCTCCTGTACGATAATGTAAAGGAGTGGTCATACATGAGAACATACGGAATTTATAAAATCAAAGAAATGTATCAGACATTTGTCCTTGGACGTGAAAGACTGCTATATGATTTATTGAAAGCAGATGGACGCGAGAATCATTTACAGGAAGTTCGATACTTATGCGACCAATTAGAAATCAGCAGTGTCGAACAGGCAATTATGAGCGAACTCGGAAAGAATTTTCATACAATAGAAGCAGGAGATATGAAATATACATTGACCCATCCTTTGAAGGGCACAATCGATATCGGATTTTCCTCCCATGCCTTGCATGCAGCGTGTCATGGGTCACGAATGCTCGATCTAGACTTGTTCGTAGCACTTTCCAGTGTGGAAGACCGTTACTTTGCAATTATGGATGAAGCAGGCGAGTGGGGTTGGCTAAAGCCTGTCAGGCACACATCTTATCCCTTAGAACCCCAATATGTATTCGTTTGAATAATAGCTTGTTGAGAAATAGTAAGTGAAACGTACTGATCGTGCCGAGGAAAACGTGAATCTGATAACTGAGACGTTGCGTACTAGGGTTCGGATGCTGTATAATCCTTCTTGGTGGAAACACTTGGACTATTGCAGTAGGGGAGGTAGTACGTATGACTGTTTGGTGGATCGTTGGAATTATTGTTGCACTCGCAGCAGGAGTTGCCCTTGGTTTCTTCTTAGCTCGTCAATATATGATGAAGTATTTGAAAGATAACCCGCCGATTAATGAAGATATGCTTCGAATGATGATGATGCAAATGGGGCAGAAACCTTCTCAAAAGAAAATTAATCAAATGATGTCTCAAATGTCTAAAGCATCTGAAAAAGATGCTAAGAAAAAGAAAGAAAAGCGTTGATATAATTCGTATTTACGGCACTATGAATGATAAAAATAACAAGACCCGTTCAATGTATTGACATCGAACGGGATTTTTTAATTCGAAAAACCATATTTCCTCAAGAATCTCTTAACCGTAGCCTCATACTCTTCCGGATTTTCATTGAAAGATCGGGCATGTGCACCTTTTGGGAAAAGTTTAATAGATTTAGCTCCGTTTTTATGATCATACAATTCCTCTGTCATCTCGGGTAGGATAAAATCATCTTCCAAACTATGAATAAAAAGCATAGGATGGGCAACTTGTGCAATTACTTGTTTTGGTGAAACTAAAGAAGTTGTATAACCGTCGCGTATCTTCAAAAAAATATTAGCAATTCGAATGACCTTAGGCGTACGAAGTGGCGTGGTCGTTTTCAGTATATGAAAAACCTGATCGGTAAAATCCGAAAAAGGGCAATCGGCTACATAAAAATCGGCTTCTTCTGGATAGGTCCCCGCTGTCAAAATCATCGTTGCTGCACCCATTGATTCGCCATGAATCCCAAGTAGGGCTCGCCGACCAATCCGCTCACGGACGGCCTGAATGATTACACGCAGGTCCATTTTTTCATAAAAGCCAAAGCTGGTCGTTTTTCCACCAGACTCTCCGTGGCGGCGATGATCGTATACGACAGAGTTAAATCCGAGTCGTTCGAACATACGGGCAAACTTCATTGAATTTATTTTGTTTTCTGTGACCCCGTGGCAAATAATTACTGTTCTCGTAGTATCGAGAGGTCGTAGATAGATTGCATGCAACAAATAGCCGTTTGGTGATTGAATGCGCATTGTCGTTTTCGGAACGGTCTCATACCAGTGCGCATCGAACCGCCTTGCGATAGATTCTCGTTTTAATACAACTTCTGCATCTTTAATTTTGAGAAACATTAGCCGGTTAGTAACAAGGATGCCAAACACTGTTACCACAGCAGTCGCAATGAATGTGACCCCACCCGTAATTGCAAGCAGACGTTTTCTCAATAGTTTCAGCTCCTTAAATCCTTCCGTTTTCAAACAAACGGTACATGCCGGTCTCGATAGGACGCGACACATGTGGAGCAATTTTTTCAACTGCTTCACATAACTGCTTAACGTCTATACCTGTTGAGATTGCTAACGAATCGAGCATGTTGACTACATCTTCTGTCGCAACATTTCCTGTGGCCCCGTCAGCAAATGGGCATCCACCCAAGCCGCCAGCTGCCGTATCGAATCGATCTACGCCTGCTTGTAATGAGGCAAAAATATTTGCGAGTGCCATTTTTCTAGTGTCATGGAAATGAGCAGTTAACAGTACCGAAGGAAATGATTGTCGAAGGCGAGTGAAAAGCTCATAGCTCTCGACAGGATTGGCCATACCAATCGTATCTGCCACACTAAGTTCGTCTACACCTAATGCCACAAACCGTCTGCAGAGTTCGATACAATCATCTATGCCAATCTTTCCTTCATAGGGACAGTAAAACGCAGTAGAAATGCAAGCGCGTACATATACATCATCTTCTTTTAGCTTGAGAATTATGGGAGCAAGCGCTTCTATACTCTCATCAGTCGTTCGGTTTATATTTTTTTGATTGAATGTATTACTTACCCCTACAAATACCGCAATACTTTTAGCGCCTGCTTCTTGAGCAAGTGCAACACCTTTAGCATTGGGTGCAAGAACAATTGAGCGTTCCACTAAATCCGCATGTTCCATAATTTCTTTCGCATCTTTCATTTGGGGAACCCATTTTGGGGACACGAAGGAGGTGAGCTCCATTTCCGTTACTCCTGACTTTTTCAATAGGTGGATAAATTCGAGTTTCACATCTGTTTCAACCTGGTTCTTCTCGTTCTGCAATCCA
Organism: Sporosarcina sp. BI001-red; assembly: GCF_003384035.1. Classification (GTDB taxonomy): domain Bacteria; phylum Bacillota; class Bacilli; order Bacillales_A; family Planococcaceae; genus Sporosarcina. The sequence goes on from NZ_QQAK01000009.1 coordinate 297,477, forward strand.
TCACGTGGTCCAACCTCGATAATTGTCACTTTTTTTGGTAAACTAAACATGCAATCCCTCCTACAGCTTATTCTAACGGACTGTGGCAGATGCAGGCAATTCATATGAGGGAATGTTCTGTATTTCAAAAATTGAAATGTCTCACCAACATACATAGGGGGAATCACAATGTCAGAACAAATCGTAATTGCTAGTGCTGTTAGAACACCGATCGGCTCATTTTTAGGCGCATTGAAAAATGTGAGTGCGACCGATTTAGGAGCTCTTGTTATCAAAGAGGCAGTTAAACGGGCTGGCCTTACAGGGACAGATGTGGATGAAGTCATTATGGGGAATGTCCTTCAAGCGGGTCTTGGACAAAATCCGGCTCGTCAGGCATCAATGAAAGCAGGACTTCCTGAACAGGTTCCAGCAATGACAATTAATAAAGTATGTGGCTCGGGATTGAAAGCTGTCCAACTTGCACGGCAAGCGATTCTATCAGGCGATGCAGAAGTAATCGTTGCGGGTGGTATGGAAAGCATGAGTCAGGCGCCATATGTCCTGAATAATGCAAGAGAAGGATTTAAAATGGGTGATCAAAAAATGGTGGATACTATGATTTCAGATGGCCTTTGGTGTGCATTTAATGATTATCATATGGGGGTCACTGCTGAAAATCTATGTGAACGATATGAATTATCTCGTGATGAACAAGATGAATTCGCAGCCAACTCCCAGAAGAAAGCATCAGCAGCACGCGCAGCTGGAAAGTTTACTGATGAAATAGTTCCCGTTGAAATTCCAGTACGTAAAGGCGAACCAATCGTATTCAAGGAAGACGAATATATTAAAGAAGGTACAACAGCAGATAAATTGGCGAAGCTTCGTCCTGCATTTAAAAAGGATGGAAGTGTGACTGCTGGAAACTCTTCGGGATTGAACGATGGAGCTGCTGCATTAGTCATCATGTCTAAATCTAAGGCAGATGCGCTTGGTATCACGCCCCTTGCAACCATTACTGCGAATGCAAATGCAGGTGTCGATCCAGCAGTTATGGGAATAGGTCCTGTACAAGCAGTTTCAACTGTATTGAAACGTGCCAATCTTACTTTAGAAGACATGGACTTGATTGAAGCGAACGAAGCATTTGCGGCTCAATCGCTCGCAGTCGATCGTGAGTTGAAATTCGACGCTGAAAAACTGAATGTCAATGGCGGTGCCATTGCCCTTGGACACCCAATAGGTGCTAGTGGTGCGCGAATTCTCGTGACCCTGTTATACGAAATGAAACGACGTGATGCAAAACGTGGTTTAGCTACATTATGCATTGGCGGCGGTCAAGGTGTAGCAACGATTGTCGAGCGTCCGTAAGTAGAAAAGAGGAGAACAACTCGTGGCTAAAAAAAGAAATCAGCAACGTACAGAAAGTAAACCGAAAGATGATGGAGCACTCCGACTCTCAGATGCACTAGGGGAGGATGTTCTTTCTAAACTAAAAGAAGCGAAGCTAGTACTTTCGCAAGCAGAAGCGAAAGCGGAAGATGCACGTAAGGAGCAAGTAATTAAAGAAAAGAAAGAGCGCGAAGCAAATAAGAGTTTCGCTGAACTGTTAGACGAATACGACGGGAAGACACGGAAATACTAACGAACAAAACCGCATGTGTTTCTCACATGCGGTTTTGTCCATGAAGAAAGGAAAGATGTAATGATAATTCGTGATGTCATCATTCGAAAACTGGAAATGACGATGAAAAATTCATTTTCAACAAGCTTCGGAACGATGAAAACCCGCCAATTTCTCATAATAGAAGTAGTGGATGAAAAGGGAAATAAAGGTTATGGAGAAGGTGTGGCATTCTCCATTCCTTGGTATACAGAGGAGACTACAGAAACTTCATTACATATGATCCGTGATTTTTTAGTACCAATGCTCAAAGGAAAGACTATCCAACATCCTGATGAGGTTAACGAAATCTTTAAATCCATTCGGAAAAATAATATGGCAAAAGCTGCAGTTGAGTGTGCCGTATGGGATTGTTGGGCAAAACGCCAAGGGCTTACGCTAGCTGAAGCGATAGGTGGTAAGAAAGAAAAAATAGATGTAGGAATCAGCATCGGTCTTCAGGCTGATTTCGAAACGCTAACTGAACGGATTAACCAGAGCTTGAAATCAGGGTTTAAACGAATAAAAGTCAAAATCAAGCCTGGACATGATATTATGTTACTTTCACAAATCCGTGAACGATTTCCTGAGGTTCCACTCATGGCAGACGCCAATTCGGCTTACACTTTAGACGATTTGGAACTATTAAAACAACTTGATCAGTTTAACTTAACAATGATAGAACAGCCGCTAGCATCTGATGACATTGTGGATCATGCAACATTACAACAGCAAATCCAAACACCAATTTGTTTAGATGAAAGCATCCTCTCAGCTGAAGATGCACGAAGAGCAATTCAGCTTGGAAGTTGTCGTGTCATAAATGTTAAAATAGGCCGCGTTGGGGGTATGACGGAAGCGAAGAAAATTCATGATGTATGTCAACGAGCTGGTATTCCAGTCTGGTGCGGTGGAATGTTGGAAGCCGGTATCGGGAGAGCACATAATATCGCACTTACTACGTTACCGAACTTCGCGTTTCCTGGAGATACGGCTGGGTCAAATTCGTATTGGGAACGCGATATCATATCACCTGAAGTCATAGTACAAGATGGAACAATTATGGTCTCTAAATTGAATGGAATGGGCTATGATGTGGATTTAAGTGAAGTAGATCACCATACGACACGGCGAATTGAAATTAAACTTTAAAAGAAAACACATATTTTTTCTATTTTTGTCCATACTGTCTGTAAACAGATATGGAGGAGAGAGATATGAAAAAATTTTGGATGGTTTTCGCTGCTTGCCTGCTGATGTTATCGCTTGCTGCGTGTGGGAAAAAAGATAAAGAAGTGGAGAATAAGACGAACGACACTGGTGTTGTGGAGGATAAAAATGATACAACGACAGACATGGATGGAACTGATGATGACAAGGCAGATGACAAAGCGGATGACACTGCCGGTGACAATGCGACACACGACCAAAAAGTTGAAAATGCTGACGATATTGCAGATGCTGTCTCAAGCCTGGAAGAAGTCGATCACGCAAGGGTTCTAAAGATGAACAACAGTGCATATGTTGGCGTGACTCTTAAAGACGGAACGACCTCGTCCAAAGAATTAGACGATAAAATTGCGGATAAAGCCAAAGAAGCAGGTGCGGATACTGACAAAGTATATGTATCCACAAATCCTGACTTTGCAAAACAAATTGATGATTACAGCGACAAGGCACGAGATGGTGAACCAGTAGAAGGCTTCTTCGATGAAGTCGGAAATGCAATGAAACGAATGTTCCCAGATGCCCATTAATCTATAAAACAAAACCCGACACTAGTGTGTCGGGTTTTTTAGGGTCCATTTATTTTACAGATGATGACGAAAGTTCTGTTACCCAATGAAGCGAATCTTCTTCATCGCCTACCTGAATTTTAGTTAACGTATCATATAATTTCTTAGAAAGGGTACCTGTTTTTCCGTCATTGACGGTCATGATTTCACCATTCCAGTTCAATTCGCCAACTGGAGAAATCACAGCTGCTGTACCCGTTCCGAAAACTTCTTCTAGTTTCCCAGATACATGTGCTTCGGCTATTTCTTCCATTGAAATTTTACGTTCAGTCACTGGAGTACCCCAATGTGCCAGGAGTTCGATTATGGATTTTCGTGTAATCCCTTCTAGGATACTCCCGTTAATAGCAGGAGTAATAATCTCACCGTTGATCTTAAAGAAAATATTCATACTGCCGACTTCTTCAACATACTTTCGCTCTACGCCATCGAGCCACATCACTTGTGAATAGCCTTTTGCACTTGCAGTTTCTTGTGCTTTCAATGCAGAAGCGTAGTTTCCAGCAGTTTTCGCACCACCGGTTCCACCTTTTACAGCACGGACAAATTCATTTTCCACTAGGATTTTAACCGGATGAATTCCTTCTTCATAGTAAGATCCAACAGGAGATAGGATAATGTAAAATTGGTAAGTGGTAGCTGGTGCAACACCTAAAAAAGCTTCCGTTGCAATCACGAATGGACGAATATATAAGGAATTTCCTTCTAATTTCGGAACCCATTCTTCATCTACTTTCAATAATTCAAGAAGTCCTTTGATTGCTTTTTCTTCGTCCACTTGTGGCATACATAGTCTGTCTAATGAACGATTCAACCGTTTAAAGTTCTCTTCAGGACGGAATAGACGGATGGAATCATCTTTTGCACGATATGCTTTCAATCCTTCGAATACTGTCTGACCGTAGTGGAACACGATGGCTGCAGGATCCAGTGAAATGGGTGCGTACGGAACAATACGATGGTTTTGCCAACCAATTCCTTTTACATAGTCTGCAATGAACATATGGTCTGTGAAATGTCGACCAAATGCAAGATTCTCTTCATTCGGTTTTTCTTTACGGGAATCGGTAAGGTTGAAATCAATCTTAGATGTCGTCATGGCTTATTTCCCCTTTTCAATTAGAAATCACTTGCAATTGATATATCGAATACTGCAATTATACGCCAATCTTCTCAAAAAGAAAGAATAGTTAGCTTATTAATTTTATTACAATTTTGAAAACGGTTGCAGAGTCCGTGGTTTGAGGAATGTTAGTGACCGTTGTACACTGTTAGTGTGAAAAGGAGGGATCTTAGTTGGAGCATATCGTTATTATAGGATCCGGTATTTTAGGTTCATCCGCAGCGTACGAACTTGCAAAACGCGGTGTTTCTGTAACGGTGATTGACCGAAATGATCCTGGAAGTGCAACGCGAGCCGCTGCTGGAATTATTTGTCCCTGGTTATCACAGCGCAGAAATCAGGACTGGTACAAACTTGTCCGAAATGGTGCTAAGCATTATAAAACACTCATTCCAGAACTTGAAGCCCTCGGTGAGTCTGAAACAGGTTATCGTCAAGTAGGTGCAATCAGTTTGTTTGCAGATGATGCTAAACTTGAAAAAGCATTTGAGCGTGCGATCACAAGAAGAGAGCAAGCACCTGAAATTGGTGAAATTGAAAAGTTGACTGAATCACAAACTAAGCAGTATTATCCTCCGATTGCTGATGGATATCAATCGATATACATATCCGGAGCTGCACGAGTCGATGGACGTCAACTTCAACAAGCTCTGATTCGTTCTGCGAAGCATTATGGCGCTGTATTTCTCAAAGGGAGTGCGTCACTTCAAAAAGACGAAGAAAATAAAATTCAAGTAGTTTGTGAAAAACAATGGTTCCTCGCAGACAAGATTATAATGACAACAGGTGCCTGGTCGCCTGATTTGAGCCCACTCAACATTCGCCTAAACGTTAGAGGCCAGAAAGCTCAAATTGTCCATATGGATCCAACCGATGAAAATAGTTTAAATTGGCCAGTCGTAATCCCTCCAGGTGACCAATATTTACTCTCTCTCGATGACGGTCGAGTAATCGCAGGGGCTACTCATGAAGACGAAGATGTTTTTCAACCAACGGTCACAGTTGGTGGGGTTAAAGAAGTGTTGACGAAAGCATTGAATGTGGCGTCTGGCTTAGAAGGTGCTGAATTGTTGGAAGTACGGACGGGAGTAAGGCCGTTCACTCCTGGATTTCTACCGGTCATTGGCTCGTTACCAGAACATCCATCTATTTTCGTAGCAAACGGATTAGGGGCATCTGGACTCACGGCTGGGCCATACTTAGGGAAGTTGCTAGCTCAGTTAACCGTAGGGGAAAAGGTAGATCTCGACCTTTACCCATATTCGGTAGAGCAAGCTGTTGAACTTCTCTAAAAGAATCCGCTTACATTTTTCTGGATTTAGAAAAGGTCTTGTTTTCTTGATCGAGCATGCTATACTAAAGTCAAAATCGAATACATTCACTCATATAATAGCGGAGATATGGTCCGCAAGTTTCTACCGGTTTGCCGTAAACAAACTGACTATGAGGGCAACGGACTTGAGGGAATCTGAAGAATTACAACAGATTTCCGCTTGTTTCCATCTGGTGAATTCTAAGCCGTGATGACCTTTGCTCCACTCATAGATATGATTGGATGCGCGGATCATACGGCTTTTTTGTATGTCCGCCATATCATTGAGGAGGAAGTGCCATGCAACTGTTAAAAGATAAGATTATGAAAGAAGGAAACGTATTACCAGGAGATGTCCTGAAAGTCGATTCCTTTTTGAATCACCAAATTGATGCAGAACTCATGCAAGCCGTTGGAAATGAGTTTGCGGAAAAATTTGCAGATGCAGGCATCACAAAGATTTTAACGTTGGAATCATCAGGGATTGCACCATCAGTTATGGCGGCCCTTCAACTGAAAGTTCCAGTTGTATTTGCACGAAAGCGTAAGTCATTGACGCAAAACAGCAATCTTTACAGCGCTTCTGTTTATTCTTATACAAAACAAGAATCGAATGAAATATCGGTATCTGAAGCGCACCTTTGTTCAGAAGATACATTGTTGATTATCGATGACTTTCTTGCAAATGGACAAGCAGTTCTAGGCTTGTTGGAAATTGCAGAACAAGCCGGCGCAAAAACGGCTGGCATTGGAATTGTCATTGAAAAAGGATTCCAACCAGGCGGAGCGATGTTACGTGAAAAAGGTCTTCGTGTAGAATCATTGGCAATTATTGAATCACTTGAGAACCTACAAATCACCTTCAAGGAGGCTGTCGAAAAATGAAAACGACGCTTCTAGGAATCCAACATCTGTTAGCCATGTATGCCGGTGCAGTTCTAGTCCCCCTCATAGTGGGTGGTGCGATAGGACTTTCACCTAAACAGCTCACGTATCTTGTTTCTGTCGATATTTTGATGTGTGGTGTGGCAACACTTCTGCAAATAATGACAAATCGTTATTTTGGTATTGGACTTCCTGTTGTGCTCGGTTGTACGTTTACGGCTGTAGGACCGATGATTGCAATCGGTACAAAGTTTGGTTTATCTGATATTTATGGATCTGTCATTGCCTCAGGTGTGATTATCGTGCTCATCAGTGGATTCTTTGGGAAGCTGGTCAAGTTTTTCCCACCGGTCGTCACAGGTTCAGTTGTGACAATTATTGGAATCACACTAATCCCTGTTGCGATTAACAACATGGGTGGAGGAGAAGGGGCTGCTGATTTCGGCTCACTTACTAATATCTTTTTGTCTTTTGGAACACTTGCTTTAATCGTTCTCGTATACCGCTTTTCGACAGGATTCATACGAGCGATTGCAATCTTAATCGGATTGGTTGGTGGAACGGTTGCTGCCATGTTCATGGGAGTGGTTGACTTCTCAGCTGTAACTGAAGCATCCGTGTTTCATGTCGCTCAACCGTTCTTCATCGCAACACCGACATTTCATTGGCAGCCAATTCTAATCATGACAATTGTTGCAATGGTATCTCTCGTCGAGTCTACAGGCGTATATTTTGCACTTGGGGATATTTGTGAAAAAGACATTAAATCCAAGGATCTTGAAAAAGGGTATCGTTCAGAAGGTCTTGCATCCGTTATTGGAGGAATCTTCAACGCATTTCCCTATACGACGTTCTCTCAAAACGTCGGCCTTATACAAATGTCCGGTGTGAAATCGAGAAAAGTACTCGTAATTACAGCAGGCATGCTCATTGGACTCGGTTTCATGCCAAAAGTTGCTGCACTCGCTACAGTTATTCCTTACGCTGTTCTCGGCGGAGCGATGGTAGCAATGTTCGGAATGGTCGTTTCCCAAGGCATCAAAATGCTTAGCACGGTAGTTAAATCACAAGATAATGCAATGATTATTGCGTGTTCAGTAGGAATAGGACTTGGTGTATCCGTCGTGCCTGAATTGTTCGCAAAACTTCCTGTAAGCATTCAACTCCTTACGAGTAACGGAATCGTCGCAGGTAGCATCATGGCGATTACGCTTAATATTATCTTCAATATGCTACCAAAGCGAAAGCGCAAAGAAGCAGTTGTGTTAACGGAACAAGAAGCATGAAAAAGAGAGTGGGGGCTAATTTCAGCCACCCACTCTCTTTTATGTTTCATATACGATTCTCAGATCCTGTGCTGCTCATATTGGTTCAAAGCGAGAAACTTAGTCAGAGCCTCCAACGACTCATTACTAACGGGTGTCTCATAGGCGTGAACGGAATCCATCAACTGTTGTCGCGTACGTGCTCCAACCAACGTAGTTGCCACAGCATCATTACGAAGGCAAAAATGAATCGCAGTCGCATGTAGATTTTTCGTATTTGCTGTAAGTTTCTTTACAGTTTCACCTAGTGTAGGTTGCTCATACTTAACAAATGAGTCAGTCAGAGCCGCTCTTTTCTCACCCTCAGCTGTAAGAAGACCTTTCGCTAATGTTCCTCGCACGACAACAGAGGCGTTGTTGTCTGCAATCATCTGAAACCATTCTTCAGGGCGGCGATCGAGCATGTTGTATTGCATCATAATCGAAACAGCGCTGCTTTCATTCAAAAACCGCTGAATTACATTCGGCCGGATGGATGAAATTCCATATTGACGTATTACACCTTCATCTTTTAACCGCTCAAACGCTTCAACCACTTCTTCAAAATTATCATCCATCGTTCCACCGTGCAGCTGATACAAATCGATATAATTAGTGCCCAGTCTCTTTAAACTCGCTTTAACCCCTTCGATGATATGTTCTTTCGAGGAATCCCAGTGCCATGTTTTTCCGTCTGGGTTCATCTTATTGCCGACTTTAGTGGATAGGATGATTTCCTCTCTTCGATTGCGGATCGCATGTCCGACAACTTCTTCATTCTCCCCGCCTTCGTACAAATCAGCAGTATCAAAGAAAGTAATGCCTGCGTCTAGTGCAGCGGATACGATGCCGTCTACCTCATTACGATTAGTTGGCAGTGACATACATCCAAGTCCTAGCTCAGAAACAGAAATACCACTTTTACCGAGTTCTCTTGTCTTCACGCAAACACCTCCATTATCCCCATGGTATACTGGTCGAAACAAGAAGGGAAGTGGGGGACCTTATGAAAAAATTCGAAGAACGAACAGTGGCAAGTGAAACTTTATTCAAAGGGAAGATTATTGAACTACGTGTCGACGAAGTTGAACTACCTGACGGCAAACGGGCAAAACGAGAGCTCATCAAACACCCAGGTGCAGTTGCAATTATCGCCATTACGGATCAAAACGAAATTGTTCTCGTTGAACAATTCAGGAAAGCCTTAGAACGGTCCATCATCGAAATTCCTGCAGGGAAAATTGAGCCTGGGGAAGATCCTGAGAAAACTGCGATTCGGGAGTTGGAGGAAGAAACGGGATATCGAGCGAACGAATTTACTTATGTTCAATCTTTTGCAACCTCTCCTGGATTTGCAGATGAAATTATTCATCTGTATTTAGCGAAATCACTAGAAAAAGTCGAGAACCCAGCTGCAGGAGATGATGACGAATTCATCAATCTTCAAGAATGCACGGTTGAAGAAGCAGAGGAAATGATGAAAGACGGACGGATTTATGATGCGAAAACAGCCTTCGCTGTGCTGTATATTAAAGAACTCCTGAAAAATTGAACTAATTATAACCGGACAAGCATAGAGTAGTACAAACTATTCGGAGGTGCTTGTCTATGGTTCGTTCATTATCGTTTTTGCAGTTGTTTGTCATACTCGCAGTAGGTTACATAGGCGGCGTGCTACTCTATCGAGGCATTCCTGATGCGGATTTCTCTTTTATCGTTCAGATTTACGATAGCCAGGCTGCGCAAAACAGTTCTAGTTCTTTACTCATTCAACTCGCAACAGTCCTTTCTTTTTACGTTGTGGCCATGGTTTTGTCATTCTCGAAGAGAACTAGATGGTTCGTAATGCTCGTAGGCGCGCTGAAGGCTGTATTATTCGGTCTCGCCTCTGCTCACATTCTCGCGAGTGGAGTGAACATGCTCTCCTATACAGGATGGTGGTTTCCGTTTAAATTGCTAGGAACATTCCTTGTATTGCTATATTGTTGGACACTTTCGCCTCCTTTTTTCACCCGTAAATCGGTGAAAAGAACCAGCAATAACAAACTTCCTCTTATGATTGCTGGCGTTGGACTGGTCCTTTTCTTCGCAGACAAAGCCGTATACAATCTCTTAGGAGGTTAAAAGCTCTATAGGGCGCTTTCCTTTCTATTGTCATAACGATTGGCGGTTTGCTATAATAGAATCATTCTTGAGGGGGGCGTCCTATGGAAAGCCGAATTGAACGCATAAAAAAACAATTACATGGGGCCAGCTATAAATTGACGCCTCAACGGGAAGCTACAGTCATGGTGCTTTTGGAAAACGAGGCAGACCATTTAAGCGCAGAAGATGTGTTTTTGCTCGTTAAAGATAAAGCTCCAGAAATTGGTCTTGCTACTGTTTACAGAACACTAGAATTGTTAACTGAATTGAAAGTCGTAAACAAAATTAATTTTGGAGATGGAGTGGCTCGTTACGATTTACGTAAAGAAGGAGCTGCAAGGTTCCACCATCATCTAATATGTATTGAATGCGGAGCAGTCGATGAAATTCAAGAAGATCTTCTCGGTGAGGTAGAAAAAGTCGTTGAAAAACGATTTGGATTTACAGTCAAGGATCATTGGCTCACCTTCCACGGGATTTGCAAACGTTGTAAATCCGAAGGAGACACAAAGGGAAAGTAAAAGAGGGCGGCAGCATGCTGTCCTTTTTTAGCGTTTATGTTGGTAAGGGAGGGAAGGGGTCTGTGTTTGCAGCATAATGTTGTTTAACTAGACGTCCGTAACATATGACAGACTTGCAATTCGCTCTTCAGGATTACTTACATTTTTTAAAAGTTGAGCGACAGCTGGCAGACAATACAATCTCTTCTTACAAACGGGACTTAACCGCATATACAAGCTGGCTGTCTTCCAACACAACGCCTACAGATACGATAGACCAATCTAAGATTACAAACTATTTGCACCAATTGAAAGAACAAGGAAAATCATCCAGAACCATCTCAAGGCACATCTCATCCATCCGGTCCTTTCATCAGTTTATGCTACGGGACAAAGTATCAGACACGGATCCTACGGTTCACCTAGAACTGCCTAAACTGGAAAAGAAATTGCCGCGCGTTCTTTCGGTATCTGATATTGATAAGCTCATCAATGCAATTGGCACAACTACTCCTCAGCGTATCCGGGACACTGCCATCTTTGAATTGTTATATGGAACCGGAATGCGGGTAAGTGAGCTAATAGGGATGAATGCAGATGACATCAATTTAACAATGGGTTTTGTTCGCGTGTTCGGTAAAGGAAGTAAAGAACGGATTATTCCTTTAGGAAACACTGCAGTGAAAGCGTGTACAAGTTATCTTGAAGTTGTACGTCCCGAGTTCGTTGCCACTGGTTCAGGGAAAGACGCACTGTTCTTAAATGCAAGAGGAGGACGTTTAACACGACAAAGCATTTGGAGTCTTTTGCAAGAAGTCTCTAAAAATGCGGGAGTTACTCAAAAACTAACCCCACACATGTTGCGTCATTCTTTTGCAACACATCTTGTTGAAAACGGTGCGGATCTCCGGGCTGTGCAGGAAATGCTTGGGCATGCTGATATCTCAACTACCCAAATTTACACACATGTTAGTCGAACGCGACTAAAAGATGTATATAGTCAGTTTCACCCAAGAGCATAATCATATTATTTTTAGGAGGCAATTCAAATGAGTACACAACCATTTAAAAGAATTCATTTAGTCGTTCTAGATTCTGTCGGGATTGGTGAAGCTCCGGACGCCCATTTGTTTGGAGATGAAGGCGCTGACACACTTGGCCATATTGGAGAACATATGGAGAACGGTCTACAAATGCCGAATTTAGCTCGAATGGGCTTATCCAATATTAAAAAAATCCAAGGTATTCCTGAAGAGCAATTTCCGATTGGACTCTACGGTAAAATGCAAGAAGCGTCTGTTGGTAAAGATACAATGACAGGGCATTGGGAAATGATGGGACTTAATATCGATAAACCATTTAAAGTGTATCCAAATGGATTTCCTATTGAACTGATTGAAGAGTTGGAAAAACGGACAGGCCGTAAAGTAATTTGTAACAAACCGGCAAGCGGTACTGCGGTTATTGAAGAGTACGGAAAAGAGCATATGGAAACTGGAGCGCTCATTGTCTACACATCTGCGGATCCGGTCCTACAAATTGCAGCGCATGAAGATATCATTCCGATTGAAGAACAATACCGTATATGTGAAATTGCTCGTGAACTGACGCTAGAGCCGGAATATTTAGTAGGACGTATCATTGCACGTCCGTTTATCGGCGAACCAGGAAGCTTTGTCCGTACTTCAAATCGACATGATTATGCACTTAAACCGTTTTCTCCAACGGTCATGAATGCATTACAAGACATCGGACGAGATGTAGTAGCTGTAGGGAAAATTTCTGACATCTTTAATAATGAAGGCGTCACAAAAGCTGTTCGGACAAAGAGCAATATGGATGGTGTGGATAAGTTGCTCATCGAAATGGACACGGAATTCGAAGGATTGAGTTTTACAAACCTTGTAGACTTCGATGCACTCTTCGGACACCGTCGTGATCCTGAAGGTTATGGAGTAGCATTGCAAGAATTCGATGCGCGCATGCCTGAAATAATGAGTCGTTTGAAACAGGACGATTTATTAATCATCACAGCGGATCACGGGAACGATCCCATTCATGAAGGTACGGACCATACACGTGAATTCGTTCCTTTGCTCATATATTCCCCTCGCTTTGCAAGTGGTGGAACACTTCCACTTCGCAAAACATTCGCAGATATCGGGGCAACGATTGCAGAGAACTTTGAAGCAAAAGCACCGGAATTCGGAGAGAGCTTTTTACAATCATTAATTGAAAAGGCACGGTGATCAGAATGAGAATGGTTGATGTGATCCAGAAAAAAAGAGATGGAAAGACATTGTCTGAAGAAGAAATTCGTTTCTTTGTAAATGGCTATACGAATGGCTCTATTACGGATTATCAGGCGAGTGCTTTTCTGATGGCTACGTATTTTTCTGACATGGATGCAGAAGAACAAGGCTATTTAACGATGGCCATGGTAGATTCAGGTGACCAGATCGATTTATCGGCAATCGAAGGTATTAAGGTTGATAAGCATTCTACTGGAGGCGTGGGAGATACAACGACGCTTATACTTGCCCCACTCGTAGCGGCATGTGGGGTACCTGTTGCGAAAATGAGTGGAAGAGGACTTGGTCATACAGGTGGGACACTTGATAAGTTAGAAGCAATTGAAGGCTTTCATGTTGAAATCTCTGAAGAACAGTTCGTGAAACAAGTGAACGATTTAAAATTAGCGGTTATTGGACAGAGTGGTAACCTAACACCTGCCGATAAAAAGCTATATGCACTCCGTGATGTTACAGCGACAGTAGACAGCATTCCGCTCATTGCTAGCTCCATTATGAGTAAAAAGATTGCAGCGGGTGCGGACGCGATCGTGTTGGACGTGAAGACTGGTGACGGGGCTTTCATGAAAACTACTGAAGATGCAGAGGCACTTGCCCAATCGATGGTAGCGATTGGGAAGGAAGTAGGTCGCAATACGATGGCTGTTATTTCTGATATGAGCCAGCCCCTAGGATATGCGATTGGCAATGCTTTGGAAGTGAAAGAAGCGATTGATACGCTGAACGGCAATGGACCGGATGATTTAACAGAGTTGTGTCTTGTCCTAGGAAGTAAAATGCTAATTGCAGGTAAAAAAGCTAAAAATACAAAAGACGCTCGAAATCAGCTGAACCAGGTTATTCAAGATGGTTCTGCGCTAGAATTATTTGCTAAGTTCCTTGAAGCGCAAGGTGGGAATCCAGCTATTGTGAAAAATCCGGAATTATTGCCGCAAGCTGCTTATCAAATCGAAGTAAAGTCGACAACAACTGGTTTTATAACGAGGATGGAAGCAGATGAAATCGGCGTTGCTGCTATGCTTCTCGGCGCAGGAAGAGCGACAAAAGAAGACGATATCGATTTGTCGGTCGGCATAGTCCTTAAGAAAAAAATCGGGGATGCTGTTAAATCGGGAGAGGCAATTGCTGTCGTCCACTCGAATACTGAAAACATCTTACAGACTGAAAGCTTGCTACTTCAGCACATTCACATTTCACAACATGCTCCGAAACGTCCTAAACTGATTCATAAAGTTATGGAATAACATAAAACTTATAAGAGCAAAGCACCATTCACGATTGTCGTGAATGGTGCTTTTTTGATGTCAATAAAAGAATTGTTGTCTAAAAAAAATTCTTTTCGGACATACTGTGAGCAAGTTCTGATGTCGGTTCATGTAACGTTAACACTAGTTTTGTCATGAAGAAGGATTCCACTTTCCCTCCGTTGAATAGTGGGCGAGAAGGAGGGATTAACGATGACAGATATAGCAATTACAAAAAATGGCATCATTGTTGTGACGTTACGCGGAGAATTAGGAAATCATGAAGCCAATCGCATTCGAACACAAATTTCATCGGAGATCTTTAGTGGAAAAGTACATGGGGTTATATGGGATCTGACACATCTTGGATTTATGGATAGTTCAGGAATTGGTTTGATTTTAGGAAGAATGAGAGATCTTTCACCACAAAATGGGGAGACTCTCATTCTGAATCCCTCTTCCACGATGGAAAAGATTTTTCAGTTCTCAGGTCTTGGTGAAGTGGTGAGGCATTGCAACGTAGAAAAAGCTATAGGTGAAATCGGAGGGGTTTTACATGAACAATGAGATGACATTGTCATTTGTCGCAATCGAGGAGAACGAAGCATTAGCTAGAATGACGATGACGTGTTTCATATCACCTTTAGATCCGACGATTGAAGAGTTATCCGAGTTTAAAACGATAGTTTCTGAAGCTGTGACGAATGCAATTATTCATGGCTATGACTGTGACGGAAAAAGAGAAGTGACCATTCATGCAAAAATTGAAGATAGCAAAGTGACGATGACTGTTACGGACGAAGGAAATGGGATTTTCGATGTGGACCAGGCGATGGAACCGATGTTTACAACGAAACCATTGCTGGAGCGATCTGGTATGGGTTTCACAATCATGGAAAGCTTTGCGGACAATTTGTCGGTTGAATCCGCAATTGGACAAGGGACTGTCGTGCGGTTTGAAAAAGCATTTTCTCCGGTCACGGAAAAAAGCAGAATGAGGTGACCTATGGAAATGTCTGTTGAAAAAAATGGAGCGCTTCTATCCCAAGAGGAAATGCGCATGCTGATTCAACAGTCTCAATCAGGCGATAAGGAATCCCGCAGACGCATGGTGGAAGGGAATACACGCCTCGTCTGGTCAATTGTTCAGCGGTTCGCTTCGCGTGGTGCAGACTTGGAGGATCTGTTTCAAATTGGCTGTATCGGCCTTATGAAATCGATTGATAAGTTCGATTTATCCTATGAAGTAAAGTTCTCGACATATGCAGTTCCGATGATTGTAGGAGAAATACAACGTTTTCTTCGAGATGACGGTATGGTGAAGGTGAGCCGTTCCATTCGTGAACTAAGTTTTAAAATTAGACATGCGACAGATAGTTATGTGAAGGAGCATGGAACTTCACCTTCCATCTCTGAGCTCGCAAAAACACTCGAAGTTACGGTAGACGAGATTATATTAGCATCTGATGCATTAAGAGATCCTGCATCTTTACATGAACAGCTGTACGACACTGATGGAGATAGTTTGACACTGATGGATCAGCTCAAAGATGATCGATCTACGCGACTGTTTGACCATATTCCGCTACGGGATGTTGTCTCAAAACTAAACAAACGAGATCAGACCATTATATACATGCGCTACTATTTAGACTGTACTCAAAGTGACATTGCAGAACGGATTGGAATTTCTCAAGTCCAAGTATCGCGATTAGAAAAGAAAATACTTGCCCAACTGAAAACATGGATGGGTGCTAGTGTAGACGAGACGTTGGACAAAGCGAGGGCTGATCGGTAAATGAATCCATTATTTACATCTAAGACGGAAGCAGAAGCGTGGTTTGTTAATAAATTTGGAACAGGGGAAACGTATGATGCTGTTACACGGGAAATTCATTTATGGGAAATGCCGGTTCTACTTCTATACATCAACGGCCTTGTAGATGGACAGACAATCACAACGTTATTGACTGAAATGCAAGATGCAAGTAGAGGAAGTGAAGCTTCTCACCATTCAGGTGAGAAGCTACTTTCCTACTTCCCATATCACGCAGTAGAGCAACCGAAAAGCCGGGACGAATTTTTAACATCTCTTTTGAGTGGACTTGCAGGGTTCGTGACTGAAGATGGTTTCACATTCCTAATAGACATTAGAAGTTACCCAGGGAGACAACCAGAAGAGCCCGATAATGAAAAAGTAATAAGAGGGTCAAGGGATGGGTTTACTGAAAATATTCTTCAAAACACTACATTGATAAGAAGAAGATTACGAACACCTAAACTCCGATTCGAAATGCATAAGGTATCTGCAATTGGCAAAACCGATGTGGCGATTGCCTATATCAAAGGGGCAGCCAATAACGAGATGCTGGATGGAATTCGTAAAAGAATGGGAGAAATTGAAACAGACGGTCTCACAATGACGGATAAGTCCCTAGAAGAGTACCTATTCAAGCAAAGATTTAATCCGATGCCATTTGTTCGATACACCGAACGACCGGACATTTGTGCTGCGAACCTATTAGAAGGTCGTATTGCCTTGATTGTCGACACCTCACCATCTGCTATCCTCGTGCCGACTACCATCTTCGATCATTTGCAGCATGCTGAAGAATACCGACAGACGCCCTTTATTGGGACGTTCATCCGGATGATTAGAATGATAGGTGCCCTCTTTAGTCTTTTCTTGCTGCCTTTTTGGTATCTGCTTGCAACAAAAACGCAATACATTCCTCAATTTATGCATTACATCGGACCGGATGACCCTGGAGCAGTACCGCTATTTGTCCAATTGTTATTAGCCGATTTAGGGATCGAAGTATTACGAATGGCCGCCATTCATACACCAACACCGATGACGACCGCCATGGGGTTAGTTGCAGCAATTGTTATTGGGCAAGTAGCAATTGATGTAGGTCTCTTTACTCCTGAAGTAGTATTGTATGTTGCTGTTAGTGCGATTTTAACATTTGCTATTCCTTCTTATGAATTGAGTATTACCACCAAGATATTTAGAATCGCTTTACTAATTGGTGCGGCAGTAGCTGGAGCACCAGGTTTTTTCATTATGCTTGCTCTGTTGTTCTATTACTTAAGTTCGATGAAGCCTTTAAATGTTCCCTATTTATGGCCGGCACTGCCATTTTTCCCAATAGCGATGTTGCGTGTCATCCTGCGCCAACCGATGACACACGATTCTCCACGACCGTTTATTGTGGAATCACCAGATCGTGATCGAATGCCGTAAACAATTGCCTGTCCTCAAAAGTTGTGATAAATTTGTCCATAGACAACTTCACCTTCATGAACATCTGCAGGGGGAGATTTATCGCAATTAATGGAGTGGAGGCGTACCCTATGGACTTATACGGAACTCAAAAGGTGAACGACAAAGGGCATTTAGTCATTGGAGGGACAGATTCCATTGACCTTGCTCATGTTTATGGCACACCGCTCGTCGTCTACGATACTGCATTATTTCGGATGCGAGCTGCAGGATTTCAAGAAACATTTAAAAAGATGGGGATCCGAGCTCAAGTCGCCTATGCGAGCAAGGCGTTTTCTTCAATTGCCATTTATGAACTGGCAGCAAAAGAAGGATTATCATTGGACGTTGTTTCGGGCGGAGAATTGTTTACTGCGGCAAAAGCCAATTTCCCTAGAGAACGTATCCATTTCCACGGTAATAACAAAAGTTACACGGAATTGAACTATGCTTTTGATGAAAAAATAGGCTGTATTGTCGTCGATAACTTTTTAGAGCTGTCCATGGTGAAAGAAATTGCATCTACTCGAAAACAACATATGAAAATTTTGTTGAGAGTCACACCTGGTGTTGAAGCACACACACACGAATTCATTACAACTGGACAAGAAGATTCTAAATTCGGATTTGACTTGAAAAACGGTCAAACAGACAAAGCATTTGAACTTGCCTTTCGTGCGCCCTATCTTCAATTGTTGGGTCTCCATTGTCATATTGGTTCACAGATTTTTGAGACGGATGCATTTACCCATGCCGCACAAGCATTGATGGAAAAAATGCAAGTGTGGAAAGAAAGCCATTCGTTTGTTTGCACAGTCCTGAATTTAGGCGGAGGATTCGGCATCCGGTATACGGAAGAAGATCATCCGTTGGAACCTTCTCAATATGTAGAAAAAATGGCGGAAGTAGTTCTTGAACTTTCAAAGAGTTGGAACTATCCTCTTCCTGAAATCTGGATAGAGCCAGGTCGTTCACTTGTAGGGGATGCAGGAACAACACTCTACACAGCTGGCAGTGTAAAAGAAGTTCCGGGAGTACGCACATATATTGCAGTTGATGGCGGCATGTCGGATAATATACGGCCCGCACTATATGACGCGAATTATACAGCGGCTGTCGCGAATCGGATGTCAAGCCCACACGATACTACTGTTACGATCGCGGGTAAATGTTGCGAATCCGGAGATAAACTCATTGTAGATGCAAAACTTGCTGACGTTACGGAAGGTGATATCCTCGCTGTGTTTTGTACAGGTGCGTATACGTATTCCATGGCGGGAAATTATAATAGACTTCCTAGACCTGCTGTCATTTTTGCAGAAGAGGGGCACCATCAGCTCGTCATCAGACGAGAGACATATGAAGACATTACTCGATTAGACCTTTCCTTGCAACAGAAGGTGAGGAAAGAATCGTAATGAAAAAGCGTAACCTACTTTTGTTTTTAGGAATTGTTATCATGGCATTAGTATGGGGAGCGGTCTATTGGTATATTGTTGTACCAATTATCGATCCCCGTTAAAGCTTAGTTGATAAATGATGGACAATCCTGTAAAATCGAGCAGATAGTATTAGTGAAAGAGAAGGGATCCCCATGAAACTTGTTCGTTACAAGAAAGCGTATCAAAAAATAGCGATGGGATTTCTTTCATACAGTTCCGGTGATCAGCCTGTCAAACAACTACAAGAAACCATGACACGTTATGAGACAGATGACAAATGGGAAATGTATTTGGTGAAGGAACAAGAAGATCTCATTGGAATTGTCGGTGCTGAAGTTGCAGATCAATCCTTTGTCGTTCAGCATCTTTCCATCAATCCTTCTTTTAGAGGGGAAGGAATCGGGAAAGAGATGGTAACCAAACTGCAAGAGGAATTTCCAGACAAAACTCCCTATGGGAATGAATATACGGATGCATTTGTCAGTAAATGTGTTCTGGAAGAAACAAGAGCGGAACGCTAACGTCCGCTCTTCTTCTTTTCGTTGCGAAGTTTTAGAATATCACTTCTGTCACGTTGCATATGTTTATGAATAACCTCATCGCTGCCTGCTGTCAGTAAGATAAGGTTTTGTGCGGTTGTTTGAACTAACTCATTTAGTTGCTGAGATTGAATACCGATTTCCATTGCGCGGAATGAATGCTCTATTGAGATTTCTTTTTTTGCATTTACGACGTCTTGAATGAGTCGATCAAAGTCAACGACTTCTTTATATTCATCGTAAATAGGTGGAAGAGAGGTGAATCGCTGAAGTGCTTTGTTGATAGTTCGGAAAGCTCCAGGCAGATTTCCACGTCTCCAATGATACATCCCTGTAGACAGTAATATATACGCAGTGAGAGGGTGAGACTTTGAGTACCCGGGAATTGACTTCCAATATTCTTCTAATACTTCATGTCCCTCGAAATAATCTTGATTGTCATTAAAATATACAAGGAACTCCACGAAGAGCGGATGATAATAAGGATGCATACAGTCACTCCTTTCTATTAACCCATCTGCTGTGAGCAGAAAAGGTGAAAAAATGTCTTATAATGTAAAACTAGAAGCGTTCGAAGGTCCACTTGATCTATTGCTGCACTTAATCAACCGATTGGAAATTGATATTTATGACATTCCAATGGCGGAGCTGACAAACCAATACATAGAACACTTGCATGCAATGCGTGTACTCGAACTTGATGAGCTAAGTGAATACTTAGTTCTTGCCGCCACATTGATAGAAATCAAAAGCAAAATGCTGCTCCCTGTCCATGAAGGAGATGTATTCGATGACGAAGGGCAAGAGTTCGACATGGAAGAAGATCCTCGTGAGGAACTGATCGCAAGAATTCTTGAATACAAAAAGTACAAAGAAGCAGCAGTTCAACTGAAAGAATCAGCTGATGAACGCGCTGTCCACTTCACGAAGCCACCCACTGAGGTAGAAGCATATGGAGGCGTGACACCAATAGATTCGGGTGATGAACTCAACGTATTCGATCTTATCGGTGCTTTCCAGCGGATGCTACAGCGTAGGAGATTAAAAGCACCTATGTCTGCAAGTATAACAAATAATGAAATCTCTGTCGGTGATAAGATGGATGAAATCATGAGTCAAGTAGAACGCAAGGGTGGCACTTGTGATTTTGAAGAGTTGTTTGAAGAAGGAGATATGAGTGGTTTAATCATCACTTTTCTGTCAATTCTAGAACTGATGAAACGAAGCGATATCATTGTAGAACAACACGGGAATTTTAATAGATTACAGATTCGAATGCAATTGGAGGAACAAGCGCATGAATGAACGTGACATCCTAGCAGCTACGATAGAAAGTCTTCTCTTTGTTGCAGGTGAGGAAGGACTTACGTTAAAACAACTTGCTGCATTGACTGTCTCGACTGAAGGTGAAGTGACACAAGCTTTAGAACAGCTGCTTGTAGGATATGAAGAGCGGACCACAAGTGGGATTACATTGCGCCAGTATGGTGGAGTCTTTCAACTAGTTACAAAAGCGGAATATGCAGAGGATATCAAACGATTGTTTGAAAACCCTCCATCCAAAATGATGACGCAGGCAGCACTTGAAGTATTGGCGATAATAGCGTACAAACAGCCAGTCACTCGCATTGAGGTCGATGATGTTCGGGGAGTGAAATCCGAACGAGCCATCCAGACGTTAGCTTCTAAAGGCTTCATCATGGAAAAAGGACGTTTAGAAGCGAGCGGACGTCCAATTCTATATGCGACAACGTCGTATTTCTTAGATCGCTTCGGTCTGAATTCGATAGAAGACTTACCACCGCTTCTTCAAGAAACAGAAGATGATGAAGACACGGACTTATTTTTAACGAAGTTTCAGGACATATTAGAAGCACAGGAAGAAGGAGGAAACAGTGTTTGAAAAAAGTGCTGGCTATACTAATGCTATGTGCTTCAATGATCCTCATGCCCGTATCATTAGCTACTGCTGCTGTAAACTCATCGTGGGTGGTCATCGATGCTGACACAGGTAGAATATTAGATGGAGCCAATCCGCACGATCAGTTGCCAATTGCGAGCTTAACAAAAATTTGGACGGCACTAACATTTATCGAATCAGGAACAGCTCAGGAAAAAACCGTGATTTCTCCGCGAGCGGCATCAGCAGAAGGTTCATCCATATACTTGGAGCCCGGTAGTACGGTCTCTACTGATGAGTTACTTCATGGTCTCATGCTGCGTTCGGGAAATGATGCGGCTATGGCGCTTGCTGAGCATGCAGGGGGCTCTGAAGAAGGGTTTGTTCAACTAATGAATGAACAAGCGGACCTTTATGGACTAAAGGATACGCACTTTACCAATCCTTCAGGTCTTCATGATGAAGAGCATTTGTCTAGCGCATATGATACTGCGATGATGCTTTACTTTGGGATGAAAAATAAAGAATTTAAAAAGATTGCTTCTACGGAGCAATACACAAGGACGGGTAAGCAACCAGGTGTATGGGAAAATAAACATCGCCTGATTACGTCAGACACAGATGCGGTCGCCGGTAAAACTGGCTTTACAAAGGCGGCGGGAAGAACATTAGCGACTTATTTTGAGAAAAATGGTAAGAAAGTGATTGTCGTGACGCTGAACAGTGGAAATGATTGGAACATTCACAAATCACTTTCTTCTAAGGTCTTTAACGAATACTCAATTGTAACAGTCGCTAAAAAAGGAGAATATGCAGTACTTCCGGGGATTACAGCACATCTCAAGAAACCGATAAAAGTGTTGCTCAATCCTGAAGAGAAGAGTAAAGTTAGTTCAGTCATGCGGATTCCGCGGAGTGAAACGCAATTATCAAATGGCCAATGGACAGTCTCACTGGACCAGGAGCCGTTGGTAACTTCGGAAGTTGAACTTAAACGTGATTAAGATCTTTTGTCTAAAAAGATAACTGAGAACGTTGAAAACTTTTGCAACAGAGGACTAATTTAAGCCTCTGTTTTTTCTTTTTTATGAAAGAGTAGCTCATCCAATGGAAAGAGATTGAATTCTTTGATGTTAAGCCGTTTTTAGGCGGTCTTCTTTTCATTTGTATTAAAATATGACATAATTTTTGAGACTGAAGAATGAGGTGACGGAAATGGAAAGACTACAAAAAGTAATAGCACGTGCTGGTGTTGCATCCCGGAGAAAAGCCGAGGGGTTAATTCTGGAAGGCAAAGTTAAAGTGAACGGTTCCGTTGTAACAGAACTTGGAACCAAGGTATCAGGTGCAGATCGAGTAGAAGTAGAAGGAATACAAGTTGTGAAAGAAAACTTCGTCTATTATTTACTTTATAAGCCAAGAGGCTATATCTCGACCGTACACGATGAGAAAGGGCGGAAAACGGTATTGGATCTTCTTCCGGGTGTAGAACAGCGGATTTTCCCTGTTGGACGTCTTGATTATGATACGTCGGGTGTAATCGTAATGACGAATGATGGCGACTTTTCCTACACAATGACACATCCGAAGTTTGGAATCCGAAAGCAATATATAGCAAAAGTGAAAGGCGTTCCAACTCGGGAGGCACTTAAGAAACTTGAGAATGGTATCCAATTAGAAGATGGCTTAACCGCCCCAGCAAACGTAAAAATGCGATCAATGGATAAAAAAGCTCAAACTGCTCTTATTGAGATTACAATATCCGAAGGGAAAAACCGTCAAGTGCGTCGTATGTTTGACGCAATAGGATGTCCAGTTGTGAAATTACGTAGGGAATCATTTGCTAGCCTAACAACAGTAGGTTTGAATGCAGGTGAAGCACGGGAGTTGACTACTCATGAAGTGAAACAACTACGTGTTCTCGCGGAAACCGGTAAAATCGGCTGATTTGTGACACAAATGTTTCACAAAACACTCATGATTGAAGCCGAAAAAAAAACACATCTTTGTTATAATTAAGGGTGGTATGTACGATTCGAATTATTGAGGTTAGGAGGTGAGTGAGATGGCAAAGATGGATAAAAAGAAAAAGCGCTTAATGATTAGAGGAGCGATCTTACTAATCATGATGGCAGCCATTATCTTTGCACTTACTTCTAAGAAAGAAACAAAAGTACTTGCTGTCGGAGATAAGGCGCCGAACTTTGAATTGCTAGACATGAATGGAGAGAAAGTAAAGCTCTCAGATTATGAAGGACAAGGTGTGTTTTTGAATTTCTGGGGAACGTGGTGCCCTCCTTGTAAAAAAGAAATGCCGTATATTGAAGAGCATTCCAAAGAATTCACCAAGAAAGGGGTTCAAGTCCTTTCTGTGAATATAGGAGAATCCGAATTTAAAGTGGATACGTTTATTAACCAATATGGATTAACCTTCCCTGTTATGATTGATAAAAACAAAAGTGTTAGCCGGAATAGTTATAATGTGGTCCCCCTTCCAACAACAATGCTGATTGACAAAAATGGCATTATCAAAAAAATTGTAACTCGAGAAATGAGCGAAGCTGAAATTGTGTCTCTTATGGAGAGCATTCAACCCGAATAAGGAGCATGGTATCCAATGAGCAAATTTAAATGCCAGTGCGGTCACGAAAATCCTTTTGGAACCGTCCTTTGCGAAAAGTGCGGTCGACCGCTAACAGATGAAGCACAGAAAAGTGAAATGGTCGACATGCGTTATGAAGGATCTGCTAGACGTTCACAAACATATAAAAAAACTATAATCGATAAGATTTGGAACTTCTTTTCTAGTGTCAAAGTCGGTGTCAGTATTATTATTGCGGTTTTATCGACATCATCAATTGGTACAATCTTCCCTCAAAAGTTTTATGTGCCTGTGAGTGGGAATGATCCTTCAGAATACCTGGAGTATTATGAGCGCCTCTATGGGACTGTCGGGAAATTGTACTATCAGCTTGGATTTTATGATATGTACAATAGCTGGTGGTTCAAAATTTTAATTGGCATGCTAGGAACGTCAATTATTATTGCCAGTTTGGACCGTGTCATCCCACTTTATAAATCACTCAAAAAACAACGGACGAAACGTCATCCTTCTTTCATGAAGCGTCAACGCATTTATGGTGAAAGTGATATCGCAGATTCTGATGAATCCCTTGAAAAAGCTCAAAAAGCTCTAAAGGACTTACATTATAAAGTAAAGGTCGAAGATGGGGCGATTCTTGCTGAGAAAAACCGGTTCGGTCGTTGGGGCCCGTACATTAACCACATTGGACTAATCATATTTTTATTAGGTGTGTTAATGCGGGGGATTCCAGGATTTTACGTGGATGAAACCATGTGGATCCGTGAAGGGGAAACCCGGGAAATTCCAGGTGCACCCGGATATTTACTTGAGAACATAGACTTCTCTGTAGAAACCTATTCGAAAGAAGAATCAAATGCAGTTTTCGGGGAAGCAATTGAAAAAAATGGTTCCATTGTGAAAGAATTTAAATCCGATGTGAAACTGTATAAAGAAAAAGAAGGTTCTTTACCGGGTTCTGCAGATGTTGAATTCTTGAAAGAATACCCGATCATTGTCAACAAACCGTTGAAATTTGACGGATACAGCATTTTTCAAATGGATTATAAAATTGGTGAATTGAAAACAATGAAGTTCACGTTAATGAACAAAAAAACCGAAAAGTCCTTAGGCGAATTCACAATCGATCTTAACGAACCAGCTAAAGACTATGATCTCGGTAATGGATCTTCAATTGAACTCATGGAATATTACGCTGATTATGATGGCATTGTAGATGGACAACCTTCTTCAAAATCTCCAATCCCTAATAACCCGGCCTTCATATTCAATATGAAGACACCTGACCATCCAGATGGCGAGAAAAGTTTCGTTGCCATTCGTCAAACACTAGAAGTCGAACCGAATGACTACGAAGCCAAATTCATGTCTGCTGAAACTAGAGATGCATCAGGACTCACGATTCGTAAAGATAAAACACTTTATATTCTTTTGTTAGGTGGAATCGTCTTTATGATTGGAGTTATCCAGGGATCCTATTGGCAACATAGAAGAATTTGGATCCAAAAAGGAACTGGCTCTGAAATGCTTATTGCAGCTCATACTAACAAGAACTGGTATACACTTAAAAAAGATTTGGATAAAGTGAAAGAAGTAGCTGCTCTTCCAACGTATACCGATAAGCAGGACAAAGACGCTGTCATTGATACGACGGAAGGAGAGACAAACTAATGGATTACGCGGCATTAAGTGCGAACTTGCTACTCATATCATTTATCGCCTACCTGGTCGGCACCTTCTTTTTCGGAGGTGCAGTTAAGGTTTCTAAAACAGAAAAAACCTACAAAGATAGTATGTGGGGGAAAATCGGGATTGTCGTTACAATCATCGGATTTGTTACTCAACTTGGATATTTCATTACCCGTTGGATAGCAGCGGGGCATGCACCTGTTAGTAACATGTTTGAATTTACGACTGCATTCAGCATGATGCTTGTCGGTTCATTCATTCTCATTTTCTTTATCTACAAAACACCTTCGCTTGGGTTGTTCGCGCTTCCGATTGCGATTGTTATTATTGCATATGCAAGTATGTTCCCTAGAGAAATTACACCATTAATTCCAGCACTGAAGAGTTATTGGTTAACTGTACACGTTATTACAGCAGCGCTTGGTGAATCAATACTTGCCATTAGTGCTGTCGCTGGACTAATTTATCTTGCTAAAAATGTGGACGTGACGAAGAAGTCTAAAGAACTTTTTTGGCTGGAAGCCGTCATGTTTACCCTCGTTTTAGTTATAGGATTTGTTGTCTCTTCTACAGCGTTCAGCCTTTCGGGGTATGAAGCGGATTTCAATTACGTTGACAAAAATGGGAAAGCTTCTGAAATGACGTATAACATGCCACCCTTGTTTGGCATGAGTGAGTACGAACAAGTCACAACAGATACGATGAAACCATGGTTCGAAATGCCAGCAATCGTCAATGCAAAAACACTGACAACATTTGTCTGGTCATTAGCGACAGGTATTGTGCTGTATCTTCTACTTAGGCTTATCTTTAGACGACCAATTGCTGCTCTCTTGCAGCCATTCGCAAAAAAGGCTAATTCACAACTAATGGATGAAATCGGTTATCGTTCCGTGCTTATTGGCTTTCCAGTCTTCACTCTTGGAGCCCTCATCTTTGCTATGATTTGGGCACATGAAGCTTGGTCACGGTTATGGGGATGGGATCCGAAAGAAGTATGGGCGCTCATCACGTGGCTCTTCTACGCCGCATTCTTGCACCTTCGGCTCTCGCAAGGGTGGGAAGGTAAGAAATCGGCATGGCTTGCTGTTGCTGGATTCGTCATCATCATGTTCAACCTAATAGCCGTCAACCTGATCATCGCCGGTCTACACTCATACGCGTAACAAATGCTGTGCAGCAAACCCGCTGCACAGTCTTTTTTGATTTTATTTACATTTAGTAGTTAAAATCCCTTAAAGTGTCCCACGTTCTATATGGTACTAGTGACAAATAGGTGTACTAGTTTCTTTTTTCACGTTGTACAAGTACAATGAAAGAAGTAGTTTTGAAAGGAGCAATCGTCAATGGATGAAAACGTAAAATTGCTCGTCGTGGACGACGAAGACCGAATTAGACGACTTCTTACCATGTATCTCTCTCGTGAGGGTTATGAAATGGATGAAGCGTGTGACGGCGCAGAAGCGCTTGTGAAAATTGAAGAAAACCATTATGACTGCATCTTACTTGATGTCATGATGCCTGAAAAAGACGGAATGGAAGTTTTGGAAGAACTAAGAATAGCTGAAAACCAAACACCGATAATTCTATTGACTGCAAAAGGTGAAGAATCCGACAGAGTCACAGGGTTCGAATCTGGAGCTGATGACTATATAGTCAAACCATTCAGTCCTCGTGAAGTAGTATTGCGTGTGAAAGCGCTATTGCGACGTACTGGCTCTTTTAACGGGGCTCCAAACACAGCAACGTCAAAGGACCTAGTTGTTTTCCCGCAGCTTACAATCGATCACGACGCGCATCGGGTCACTGCTGAAGGTAAAGAGGTCAGCTTGACACCAAAAGAATACGAACTTTTGTATTTCCTTGCCAAAGCACCAGACAAGGTATTTGACCGTGAGCAACTGTTAAAGGAAGTCTGGCATTACGAATTTTTTGGAGACCTAAGAACGGTTGATACCCATGTAAAACGCTTAAGGGAAAAACTGAACAGAGTCTCTGAACGTGCTGCTAAAATGATTGTAACCGTATGGGGGGTCGGCTATAAGTTTGAGGTGCCGAATGAATGAATAGAATATGGAATTCAATCGTCGGGAAGCTATGGGCAACCATATTGCTTCTCGTTTCATTTGTCCTGTTTATTGTTACGGCACTTTTATTAGAGTTTTTCGATAACTTCCACACGCGACAAGCTGAAGAAACTCTTACACGCGAGTCGAAAACTGTTGGAAGTATTATCATTGATCACGAAAATGAATCTGCAATGAAGCTTGTCGTCAACGATATATTGAACAACGGGACTCATGCCATGGTTGTCGATGACAACGGGGAAGTGGCTTACTCATTCCATGAAGGAGTGGCGAATGTTCAATCGGTTGAAGAGAAGATTTTAAGTGATAAGTTATTCAGCGAACGAAATGATGAAAATTCCTCGAAACAAATGATTCTACCTTCCTTAACTGAAAAAGGAGTTTCAGAACGCTATATTGTATCAGCTACTCCATTACCAAATGAGAGTGAAGGCTACGTTGTTTTATACCAAAGTTTTGAAGCCATTCATGATACGACCAAATGGACAACCCATATTGTATTGCTATCTGCATTTATCGCGTTCATATTGACGACATTTTTTGCTTTCTTCCTTTCGACTCGTATAACGAGGCCTTTACGTCAAATGAAAGAAGCTGCGTTTGAGTTATCTAAAGGAAATTTCGATGCTAGAATACCGGTAAAACAAAATGATGAAATTGGTCAGCTCTCCACAGCATTTAACCAAATGGGTCGACAGTTGAAGTACAACGTGGAACTCATTAAGCAGGATAAAGAACAACTATCGAGTATTTTAACTTCCATGACGGATGCAGTAATTACGTTTAATCGGGATAATACCATCCTGCTCAGTAATCCTCAAGCGGAGAAAGTTTTGCAAAAATGGTCTTTCATCAACCAAGATTCAAAAGAACTTCTGCCACCAGAAATTATTCATATGTTGGAGCATGCTGTCATGTTTGCAGAAGAAGTCGATGCGGAGTTAGAACTAGGAAAACGATTTTTTGTTGTTAAAATCAGTCCGTTGTACAGCAAAAATAGTATCCGTGGTGCAGTAGCGGTCCTTCGGGATATGACTGAACAGCATCAACTTGACAAATTGCGCTCGGACTTCATCGCAAATGTATCACACGAACTTAGAACACCGATTTCCATGCTTCAAGGATATAGTGAGGCGATATTGGATGGTGTTCCAGAGACGGCTGAAGAGAATAGTGAAATGGTGAAAATCATTCATGATGAGTCTCAGCGGATGGGACGATTGGTGACTGATTTGCTTGACCTTGCACGTATGGAATCGGGACATATGCGTCTATACAAATCAGAAATGGCAGTTATTCCATTTTTAGAACGGATGCGTAACAAATTCATGCAAGTTGCAAAAGATGCAAACGTTGATCTTGAAGTCGAGTCGAACGGTTCTGAAACACTACATTTACAAGCAGATGAAGACCGTATTGAACAAGTATTTACTAATTTAATCGACAATGCAATTCGTCATACACCTGACGGCGGAGGCGTGAAATTATCTGTTGAAAAGTATCCTAAATCGGTTGCAATCTCTGTTATTGATACAGGAAGTGGTATACCTGAAGAAGATTTACCATTCGTTTTTGAGCGTTTTTACAAAGCTGACAAGGCTCGAACACGGGGGAAAAGTGGTACAGGTCTTGGTCTTGCAATTGCTAAAAATATTGCGGAGTCTCATGGAGGGAGTATTAGTGCCAAAAGAGGTGACAAAGAAGGTACGATTTTCACATGCATGTTACCTCTTGAGTAACTTCCCATGTAACTTAACTGAGATTTAACCGTCAACTTTTATGAACGAGGAGGATTATTATGGACGACTCCGTATTTCATCATCTATATGAAACGTATCATCATGATGTATTTAACTTCTTGACATACTTGACGAAAGATCGTCAGCTTGCAGAAGATTTATCACATGAAGTATACGTGAAAGCGATTCGTGCCTATTCCTCGTTCGAGGGACGGAGCAGCGAAAAAACTTGGTTATTTGCAATTGCTAAGAATGTATCAATCGATTATTTTCGGAAAACGAAAGTACGCAGTAAATATGACGCAACACTTTTCGATTGGGAAAAAGAAGACTTGAAATCAACTGACAAGACGCCTGAGCAACAATCGGTTGATAATGAAGATGTGCGTTCGATTCTTGAAATACTTGACTTATGTACATTGGATCAGCGCCTTGTAATTATTATGCGTTATTTTAATGACCTTTCAATTGCAGATACAGCAGAAGTGCTTGGTTGGTCTGAAGGAAAAGTGAAAACAACGCAACATCGTGCGCTGAAAAGCTTAAGAGCAAAAGTGAATTTAGCAGAATTAGAGAGGGGGGAGCCGAGTGGATCACGAACGAAAAGATGACGATTTGGAAAAGCTCCTTCACTCTATGCCGAAAATAAAAGATACTCGAACTGAAGAAGAAATACTGGAGCGTCTGAAGAAGGATGACCGACTTTCTAAAACGCCGGTAACCCCGTTGCGTAAGAAAAGACGCATAGTTCCCTTAGTAGCAGCAGTAGCAGCAGTCTTACTAGTTGCGATACTGATTCCTTCTTTCATGAACTCTATGGATGCTGGGAAACAATCCGCAGATGAGTCGTCAACCCAAGAGGACTCAGAGGGGGTGCCAGCAACTGCAAGAGACCACAAACAAATAGAGAATTTTTCAGACAACGCTACTTCGGAATCCTCCAACTTTATGAGCGCGCTTTCTCAATATGCAGTTTATCCAAGCGAGCTGAATGGGGGTCGGATATTGCATTTGGGGTTACAGGATGCTCAGGCTGTCAGTATTCCAGTTTCCTTTCTTTTGACCAAAGAGCAATTAGAGGCCAAAGGGTTAACGGGAACGTCGACAGAACTGGAACTATACGAGGCATTTGCTGGAGAGTTAGATGAGCAAGCATTAGGCTTTGAGCCGAGATCCCCACTAAATGCCACATTTAATGAAAAGGGAGATCAGCTTAACGTTCTACTTAATGATACACATGAGTATGATCTGTCATCTGCTACACAGGAAATGTTCCTTCAGTCCCTTATGCAGACGTTTCCATCTTATCGTGAGATTCATCTACTGGATGAATCAGGGAACCCGGCGGAGTTTGACCAAGTTGGTCAGCTTGAGCCGATTCGTAGCCAAGGAGTACAGGCGCATACGCCATATTACGTCTTTATACAAGAAAATGGTCAAGAGTTGCTTTCACCGAACTTCATGCAACAAGCTAAGTCATATGAAGAAGCACTACATCTCATGCAAATAGCACCAAATGATCTATTTACTCCTTCGATTCCGAAAGAGTTGGGTTTCACGGTGACTGTTAAGGATGGAGTGGCAGAAGTCGCCTTCGACGAAGTTGTACAACTTGAGTCAATGGAAATGAATGAAGCAAGTCGATTGGTTGATGTGCTTGCGTTAACGGCAGCAAGTTTTGACGTCAAGCTAAAACTGACTAATGTCGAACCAATGGATTGGAATAGCTTGAACTTTAGTGAACCATTGCCACGTGCTCTTGGGGCAAATCCTCTGCCATTTGTTATTAAGTAATGTACAGTCTGTAAACATACAAGTTTACAGACTGTTTTTTTTTCTGTATACTAATGATGTAACAAAATATTGATTCATCTTCGGGGCAGGGTGTAATTCCCGACCGGCGGAAATAGGAGCGAAAGCTTTTTAGCCCGCGAGCTTAACAGCTGATTCCAGTGAGATTCTGGAGCCGACAGTATAGTCTGGATGGGAGAAGGTGAAGGCGAAGCCGTCTTTTTGTCTGTAAAACAACGGCTTATTTAAGTGCGAGTATTCAGTTGAATGCTTGTGTCTTATTTAAACACGTCTACACACTCCCTTTAGCTTGTATTTGCTAGAGGGCGTTTTTGTGAAGACAGACGAAAGATTAGGCAGATCCTTTCCTCTTTGTGAAGTGAATCGCAAAAGGAGAGAGTTGTATGACCAGCAAGAAATTACGGGTGATGATTTTAGTCGCCATCCTAGGTAGCATTTCCACAGTCCTTATGCAGTTTAACTTCCCGCTACCTGCGTTACCGGGATTTCTGAAAATCGACTTCAGTGAAATTCCTGCTGTATTAGCGGTGATGACACTAGGACCGGTCGCAGGGATTCTCGTAGAGTTACTGAAGAACGTTCTTCATTGGTTCTTATCAGGAAGTCCGACGGGTGTGCCGGTTGGGGAAATCGCAAACTTTGTGACAGGCATATTATTCATCATGCCGATATACCTCATTTTCAACAAGTTCCGTAACTCACGTGGCTTGACGGTAGGTCTTATCTCAGGCACCGTTTCTATGGCAGTTGGCATGAGCCTCTTAAATTATTTAGTCTTCTTGCCAGCGTACACGTATTTCTTAAATGCACCACCAGTAACAGGGGATGGACTATACAAAATGATCGTCCTAGGCATTTTGCCTTTTAACCTCATCAAGGGCGCTATTTTAATGGCAATTTCTCTACTGCTATTTAAAAGTATGCAGAACTGGATTTCTCAACAACATCGTAAGTTATCGGTGTGAGAATAGAAAAACAGGCTACCCGCTAATGTGGGCAGCCTGTTTTTTAGTCTTCATATTTAAGTGGATCGCCTTCGAATGCATCATCTGCGATTTTAATGGAGTCTGTTGGACAGCCATCAAATGCGTCTTCAAGGTCCTCCAGCAGTTCTTCTGGAACTTCAGTATTCCCCGTGTTATCATCGAGAATAACAAACGCAATTCCTTCATCATCGTAATCATAAATATCAGGCGCTGCAGCTCCGCACGCTCCGCAAGCGATACATGTGTCCTGATCTACGATAGTAAACTTTCGAGTAGACATGTTCGTTCTCTCCTCTTTTCTTCGCACTAGCAACTAGGTACTTCATCCATTCTAAAACGGTTTTCTACAGTTTTCAACCTTTAACCACTAGAAAGTAGGGATTCTTCGTGAAGTTGAGTTCAATAATATTAAAGATCGCGGAAAAAATGGACGGACAAAGGTCTTTGAATGCGAGTTTGCATGTCCTACGTGGAAAACGTTCTGGTCAAACACTCCAAGACGTCGATTATTTTTCTGTTAAACCTTATTTCTCGATACTCCCTAAACTAGGAGATTCCACTTTTGCAGAAGCTGTCAGTTCCCTTCACCATGCAGGGATGATAAGTGAGAGTGAAGGAATTGTAACAGTCTCTGAAAAAGGAAAGAGAAAGGCAAAGGAATTACCACCATTTCAGTTCGATGGGTGGCATTATAGAGGCCGTGAAGAGATCTTCTTTTTACGAATGGTATTACTTGTTCAAACGCTATCTCAGTTACGAAACTCTCAAAACTCTTTTCATCCGATTACTAATGATCGTAAAATTCAGCAATTTGTCAAAGAAGTCTTACGTAGTCTCCAAGATACACGACCAAATAGTGCTCGTTTCTTCGCTGATGAGTTACTGCTAGCTTTAAAAATGACCGGTATTTCTGACCTTCAGGCAGCTGTATTGTGTCATCGCTTAACCGGAGTATCCGCTTCCGGATGGACATGGGAGCAATTAGAGGAATCTACTGGCGAGACAGTTGCTAGCTTGCAACTTGAATATTTAGAAGCGCTTCATAGATTGATTACTGTATCAGAAAGTACTGATGCTGAAGAAAGGCTACCGATATTACATATGCTAGTAAAGGATATTCGTATCAAAACACCTCTCACAGACTCAACAGCTATTACAAAGAAATTGTTTGATCAAGGGTTGCCTATTGATGAGATTGCAATTGTCCGGCAGCTGAAAGTGAACACGATTGAGGATCATATTACTGAAATTGCAACGAATGATCGTAACTTCCCCATTTTACGATTTGTGGGACGTGATGATCAGCTAGCGGTCCAACATGAAGTCAGAAGGAATGATGTGAAACGACTACGCTTTTTAAAAGAAAAGTTTCCTCATTTATCTTATTTTCAGTTACGACTTATTTTAAGTACAACGAAAGGAGAACTCGTATAATGGATCTTCGTCAGGAACTCAAAGAACGATTCGGATTCAATGAATTCCGTCCAGGTCAAGAGGACGTCATTCGCTCTATATTGAAACGGGATGACACGATCGCTATACTGCCGACAGGGATGGGGAAGTCGTTATGCTATCAGCTACCCGGTGAAATGCTGGATGGTCTGGTCCTTGTCATATCACCACTGGTTTCGCTAATGGAAGACCAAGTGGCTAGTATTCGTAAGCGTGGTGAAAAACGCGTTGCCGCAGTTAACTCCTTTCTATCAACAGAACAACGGAAATACATATTTGATGAAATCCATACGATAAAATTCCTTTTCATCTCTCCTGAAATGATTAGTCGTCCTGATATGACGAATTTTTTAATAAGATTACCCATTTCAATTCTTGTGGTGGATGAAGCCCATTGTATTTCCCAGTGGGGATTCGACTTTCGCCCAGATTATTTGCGGTTAGGAGAGTTCATCCGCTTAGCTGGAAAACCTCCAGTTCTCGCGTTGACTGCCACTGCGGATGCGCGAGTAGAAGCAGATATCATCTCTTACTTACATATGTCTAATCCGAATGTAATCCGCCAGTCCTTGGATCGTCCTAATCTAACGTATACAGTTCAACCACTAGAAACGGAAGCTGATAAAACAACTTGGCTGAAGGAACGTTTAAAAACTACAAAAGGGCCAGGAATTATCTATGTTGCTTCGAGAAAACGTGCGGAAGAACTGACACGAATACTTCAGCAAGAAGGAATTACGATAGCTTCGTATCACGCGGGGAAAGAAGCCGGGGACCGGAGTATTATTCAGCAACAATTTCTGACAGGGGAGATTTCTTGGATTTGTGCAACGAATGCTTTTGGAATGGGCGTACACAAAGATGATATCCGCCAAGTCATCCATGACCAAATGCCGGCATCCGCAGCTGCGTATGTTCAAGAGGCGGGTCGAGGGGGGAGAGATGGAGAACGTTCTGCTGCAGTCTTGTTATATGTTACAGATGATGAGCAGAAAGTTCGTTTCATAGTCCAACGCGACTTGCCTGACGAACCACAGGTCAGGCACTTTGTGGCAATGCGCGCATCTGGTCAGTCGATAGAATCTTCAGCAGAACTAGCGGGTATTTCTGAAACGGGCTCCAGGGTTGTTCAGTATTATCTAGAAACTCTATCTTTAGAAAATATACTTAAAACGTTCACAAAGTTAAAGTACGACAAAGAAGAGAAGTTAAGGCAAATGATTGCCTATGTCCATTCGAAAACTTGTTTGCGAGAGCAACTACTCTCCTATTTCGATGAAACATCTCAAGCTAAGCATGATTTCTGCTGTTCTGTTTGTGGCACGGCTAAATACGATTGGCTTTTGAGCAACGAGAGGTTAGGAAATCGAAGGAGACTCTTACAATGGGAAGAGAGAATTCGACTATTGCTATGTTAGTAGACTGGATTGCCGTTTACTTTTACGACAAAATTCGTCATAATGAAGATATAGTAATAGGGGATAGGAGAATGCCACTATGACAAAAAGTGATTATAACTCAGAGTTCGAAGAAAATAGAAAAGAAATCGACTTAGGGGAGAATACCAATGACGATCTTCCCTCTCGCGTTAAATTACGTCAGAATAAGAATGCGACTCCTAAGCGGGATAAGAAAGAATCACGCAAAGGGCTCACCCTCATAAACATTATACTTGTGCTATTTACATTAATTCCGATTGGAATATTTGTGTATGTTCTTTCGGATTTGTATAATCCTAAAGATGATAATACCGTCAATTTTGACACATCAGACATGACATTTGAACTTGGTTCAAGTCAATCACCAAATTCTTCGAGCGAAGTGCCGGTTAATGCTGATGAAAATAAAAAAGATGATGACTCAAAATCGGATGAAGACAGTAAAAAAGACAAAAAACCAGAACCGGCTAAGCCAGAGAAGAAGCCTGAAGTCACACAGAAACCAGATCCAAAACCGGAAGTGAAACCGAATCCAAAACCAGATCCAAAACCCGAAGTGAAACCGGATCCAAAACCCGAAGTGAAACCAGACCCAAAACCAGATCCAAAGCCCGAAGTGAAGCCGTCTGGAAAGTCACATACCGTACAACCGAATGAAACGCTATATCGAATCTCGGTCAATTATTATGGTTCGGGTAGCGGAGTTGAAAAAATTAAAGCGGCAAATGGCTTATCATCAAATTCAATCAGCGTTGGACAGACGCTGGTCATTCCTTAATTACAAATCTCTAAAAGGCAAAGTACGCTGACTTTGCCTTTTTCATATGGTAGGTGGAAGTGTGAAAATTTTTTGGATTGGAATTCGTGTGCTACTCGCGTGTTTAAGCTTGTTGTTTGGAGGTATGTTTTATAGTGCACATCGGACTTCTTTGAAGACTCACCGTATGAAAGCGAAATCTCCCTCAACAGCTAATGCGGAGCTTACTGTGTTTTTTATTAGTGATGTGCATAGGAGAAGGGTTCCTGAAAAATTGTTAAACAAAGTCCGATCGCATTTCGGTTCAGTCGACCTCGTTATTATAGGTGGCGATGTGGCTGAAAAAGGGGTCCCGTTAGAACGAGTGAAAAACAATGTTGAGAAACTAGCTACCTTGGGACCGGTTTACTATATATGGGGGAATAACGATAGGGAAATAGGGGAATCCAACGTTCGGGAAATTATCGCAGATGTCGGTGGAACGATTCTTGACAATGGCAGTGTACGTATCCCAATGCACCCTGATTGGATTATTAGTGGTGCGGATGATCCATCTAGTGGAAATACCAACTTACAAAAAGCAGTATCTTTTGAAGAAGACTATACGTATCAACTTGTCGCAGTCCATAATCCTTCGTTGTTCAACAAAATTATGAAAATTTCTAAACCTGTTCTACTCGTAGGGGGGCATACTCACGGAGGACAAATTCGTTTCGGACCTTTCGGAATGCAACCGAAAGGGGAATTCAAGGATGATGATGATGAATGTGCCCAACTGATTAGCAATGGGTTCGGAACCACGTTAGTCCCATTACGTTTCGGTGCTCCCCCTGAAACGCATTTAATCACAGTTCGGTATAAAAAAAGGAGTGGAACCATTTAAGATGCTTAAAACAGATGCCATTATTATAGGTGCAGGTCCTTGCGGATTATCTGCTGCTATCCATTTAAAACGTTTAGGTCTTGATGTGTTGCTTATTGAAAAGGGGAGTATTGTGAACTCCATCCATCGCTATCCAACCCATCAGACATTTTTTAGCTCCAGCATGAAATTATCAATCGGTAATATTCCATTTATCACCGCGAAAGATAAACCTCAACGTAATGATGCGCTTGTTTACTATCGAACAGTTGCTGAACTCGAACAATTGGCGATAAACAGTGATGAAACAGTACGGTCTGTTGAAAAAACAGAGGAGGTGTTTCATCTCACAACGGATAAAGCGATGTACGAAGCTTCCTATGTTGTAGTTGCGACAGGCTATTATGACCAACCAAATCGCCTTGAAATTGTAGGTGCAGACTTACCTCACGTCCACCACTATTTTAAGGAAGCACACCCATACTTCCGGAAGAATGTAGTAGTCATCGGAGGAAAAAACTCTGCAGTAGATGCTGCACTGGAACTTGAACGAGCGGGTGCTAACGTTACAGTCGTTTATCGCGGTTCTTCCTACTCCCCCAGTGTAAAGCCATGGATTTTACCTGGATTTGAAAGTTTGGTCAACAACGGGAAAATAAGAATGATCTTCGAATCCGCTGTGAAAGAAATTACGAACGATGTAGTAATGGTCCATACGGATTCAGGTGTTGAAGAAATTCAGGCAGATGCAGTGTTCGCTATGATTGGTTACCATCCTGACTACACCTTCCTAGAAAGTATAGGAATTCAGTTGGAACAAGAAAGCGGATGCCCGTTGTGCAACGAAGAAACGATGGAAACATCCGTGGAGGGTCTTTATATTGCCGGTGTAATAGCAGCAGGTAATAACGCGAATTCAATCTTTATTGAGAATGGTCGGCACCATGGAGAAGCAATTGCATGTTCGATATCCGAAAAAATGCAAGAGAATTATTAACAGAATAGGTAATTGTTTCTGCATTTGTGATATAATCACCCTGATTGGGGGTGCGTAGCTTGATAATTTTGTTTACAGTTGCAATCGCTCCGTCATTGGCATTATTCAGCTATCTCTACTTGAGAAAAGAAATTTCAAGAGAACCTTCGCGCACTCTTTTTCAAGCATTTGTCTTCGGAGCAGTTATGACGTTTCCGATTCTGTTCATTCAACATGTTTTTGACGAGGAACGAGTCTTCGCAAATGAATTTTTACAGAATACTGTATTTACAGGTGCTTTGGAAGAATTTTTCAAGTGGCTAATTTTATTAGTCTTTGTTTATAAAAATATTGAGTTTGATGATGCTTATGACGGAATTCTTTTCGGAGCCAGTGTATCATTAGGATTCGCTACTGTTGAAAATATTTTGTTTTTGTTTACATTTGGCCTAGATACGGCATTCATTCGTGCTTTGTTGCCGGTTTCCAGCCATGCATTGTTTGGTGTGGTGATGGGATACTATTTTGGAAGGTCGAAATTTGCAGTGGCGGATAGAAAGAAATTGCATCTTTTAATTGCCCTGTTATTTCCATTTATATTGCATGTTACCTACAACGCAATCTTGGAAATCCATGATTTATGGGTATATTTAATGATCCCATTCATGCTGTTTTTATGGTGGTTCGGGCTCACTAGGGTGAAATATGCACATGTTTTTGCAATGAGACAATTTCAAAAAAGATCGCGATAAATCCATCCGTCTCCATTGGATGGTTTTTTTGTGCGAAAAAAACAACTCGTCATAAATCCAGTAAATTGGGACAGTCTACTAGTACAAGAAGAACGACTGGAGGAAATGACATGAACAAAACGTTGCGTACGATGTTGATTGGCTTTTTCTTTTTTGTAGGTATTCAATTGTCACTTTCGACTGACTCCCACGCCTTTACAGATCGTGAGTTAGCAAAAGGGACAAAAGGAGATGATGTCATTGAACTACAAGCTAGGCTGCAATATATCGGATTCTTCAAAGGCAAAATAGACGGGAATTTTGGCTATCAAACATATTGGGCACTGCGCGAGTTTCAGGAAAAGTATGGAATGCCGATTGATGGGATAGCGGGTTCTAAAACGAAGAAAAAGTTGACTTCAGTTTCCTCCTATGACAAAAAATTTGTCATGGACAATATAAACAGCGGTAAGGAATTTACCCACTATGGCGGGAAACCTTTATCTTCCCAAGTCAAGGGTGGTACAGGTGGGACAACTGTAAAAAAAACGAATACACAAGTCCCGCCTAAATATAGTGAGGACGACGTAAAGCTAATAGCAAATGCTGTGTATGGTGAATCTAGAGGAGAACCTTATGAAGGCCAAGTTGCTGTAGCGGCCGTTATCTTAAATCGTATTGAGAATCCTGATTTCCCAAATACGGTGGGTGGTGTAATTTTTCAACCTGGAGCTTTTACTGCGGTTTCTGATGGTCAAATATGGCTAACTCCCAATGATCGGGCAAAAGAAGCTGTCATAGACGCGATGAATGGTTGGGACCCTTCTGAGAATGCAATTTATTACTTTAATCCTGTAACGGCAACAAGTAAATGGATTTGGTCTCGTCCGCAAATCAAGAAAATAGGAATGCATATTTTTTGTAACTAACATATAACTTTTTTCTTTTCCCGCAACTATAACTTCAACAGAAAGCAGGTGCAGTACGTACTTATGAAAAAAATAGTGTTTCTCGCTGTATTCGCGATTGTTTCTTTATCTGCGTACTCCTATACGACAGCTACACAAAACAAGGACTTGCAAAATGCATTATCCGTTCAGTATGCAAAAAATATTTCCGATGCTTCTTCAAAGTTACAAGAACTCGATGTAGCCGTGAAGAAGACGTTGCTATTCGATGAAGGTCAAGGAGACCTTGAGGCGCGCGAGGATATATGGCGGTTGTCTTCAGATATTCAGCAATCCGTCGCATCTCTTCCTCTCGACCAACAGTTTTCAACGATGTGGATGAACTATTTGGGAAGGTTAGGTAAGTTTTCGAAAGAGGGAGATGAACGGACTGATGCTACAGAGTTTCACAAAGTCATGGACCGTGCATCTCAAAACATTGAGAGCCTTTCTGACCAATGGTCGATTGCAACTGCAGATATGGCAAGCGGTAATCTTTCGATGACAGAATGGCAAGAACGATTGGATGGCGAGAAAGCTACTTTTGACTGGAAAGGGTTAAGTGCATCTATTCAACAATATACCGAAAGTGATTTCCCCCTCACAGCAAGTGAATCTGATGCATTGAAGAAAAAAGAACTAAAACATATCAAAGATCCAAAAGTAACAAAAGAGGAAGCACTTTCCAAGTTCAAGAAGTTGTTTCCAGATGTGTCTAACCAAGTGATTGACACTACAGATAGTAAACCAGGGGCGGCGTATCCTTTTTACCATATCCGATTTGCTGATCAGGACTCTATCGGGTATATCGATATTACGCAAAAAGGAGGACACATCCTATCCTTCCTAACAGAACGACCAGCAGGGGGAGGAACTATGGAATTGGAAAGTGTCCGTAAAAGGGTAGAAACATTTTTGAAGGATTCAGGATACACGGATGTTGTATATGAGGAAGTAAGGGAAAACGATACAGCATTTCATTTTGTATATACGCGAGTGGAACCAATGCATAAAGCGAAAGTGCTGTCAGATACAATCCAAATCAAGGCTGCTAAAGAAGATGGTCGTATACTTGGACTTAACGCTGCAGAGTATATTCGTAAAGAGCAACTCAAAGATCAGCCGATGATTAAAATTAATTGGGGAACGTTTTTTCATAACAACGTAAAAGTAAATAATCAAGAACTTGTTTACGTTGAAAATGAACATGGTATTCAGCGACTCGCCTATTCTTTAACGGTAACCTTAGAAGAAAACGGTGAAATTGGGACGTAC
The DNA here is from genome assembly GCF_003384035.1 of Sporosarcina sp. BI001-red. Lineage (GTDB taxonomy): Bacteria > Bacillota > Bacilli > Bacillales_A > Planococcaceae > Sporosarcina. The sequence goes on from NZ_QQAK01000009.1 coordinate 338,243, forward strand.
ATCGTCTTAGTGGATACTGAAACAAAAGATGTTATCCGGACGGAGAAGCAAGCTTAAAATAGTGATTGGATAATCCGGGAAATCATGTCATACTAGTTAGTATGAATCATGACAGGTGGCGATTTTATGAAGCTTGTACTAGGAACTTCAATCACAATAGACAAAGATTATACTGAAGAGGGGGAAAAATTTAGAAGTCGTGTCGTGGATATCGGGAAAGACTGTGTAATGATCGATTATCCCACTCATCTTGAAACAGGAAAAACTGCATTCTTCATCGATGGTACCCAACTTCTTGTCTCTTTCGTTGACGAGTTAAAAATGGCGTACGTCTTTAAGACGGAAGTAATGGGAAGACTGAATCGGGGAATCCCGATGCTTCAAGTTAGCTACCCAGGTGACACTGAATTGATTAAAATCCAGCGTCGCGAATTTGTCCGTGTAGATTCCCCCTTAGATGTTGCAGTGGACAAAGACGGCGTCATCCATCAACTTGTTGCTGAGGATATTAGTGCAGGTGGGATGGCAGTCAATTTAGCGAGATCGAATTTTGAAGAAGATGATATTGTGAAGCTCACAATTGTCCTACCATACGCAAATAATTCGATTAAATATATCCGGGTGAATGCGAGAATTATCCGGATTTGGGAAAAGGATGGCCGTCGAGTCGCTTCGTTGCAGTTCGATCAAATCGATCCCGAATCTCGTCAGCAAGTTATTCGACTCTGTTTTGAACGCCAATTGAAAAAAAGGAACGAATAGGAAAAGGTCTTTATGAATAAGACTTTTTCCTTTTCGCTATGGTACAATGTTTTCGAATTGAGTACGGGGGTAATAGAAATGGAAAAGGGAATACAAATTGCAATAGATGGACCTGCGGCGGCAGGTAAAAGTACAATCGCAAAAATAACTGCAAATAAGTTGGGTTACACATACATCGATACAGGTGCCATGTACCGGGCTCTGACATATAAGGCGTTGAAAGAGCATATAGATGTATATGACGATGACTCACTCTCTCGTTTGTTGGAACGAATCGTCATTGAGTTATCGCCCACAGAAGAAGGACAAATTGTATGGGTTGATGGTGAAGATGTTACGGAAGCTATTCGTTCACAAGAAGTGACGTCAAACGTGTCTGCTACGGCGGCCCAACCTCAAGTCAGAGAGCTGATGGTAGAAAAGCAACGAAGTTTGGCAACGACTAAAGGCGTGGTCATGGACGGTAGAGATATCGGGACAGCGGTGTTACCGAATGCGGAACTCAAGATTTTCATGACTGCATCTGTGGAAGAACGGGCTACAAGGCGGTTTGCGGAGAATTCTAAAAGAGGCATTGATCGTCCCATGGAAGAACTATGCCAAGATATCGCGAGTCGGGACAAGGCAGATACAGAACGGATCGCATCCCCATTGAAACAAGCGAGTGATGCGATTTTTATCGATACTACATCGATGAGTATTGAACAAGTCGCGGATACAATCATTCAATATGCAGAAAAGAGGAGACATCTATGAATCTATATCCTCTTGGAAAAGCACTATGCACAGTAGTGTTAAAACCGTTTTATCGAATCAAGGTACTAGGTTTAGAGAATTTCCCTAAAGATAAAGGTGTTCTATTATGTACGAATCACATCGACAACTTAGATCCCCCGGTCGTCGGGTTGACAGCACCACGACCCGTGCATTTCATGGCAAAAGAAGAACTTTTTCAACTGCCTATTTTGAAATCTGTTTTGCCTAATGTGAACGCATTTCCAGTGAAACGTGGTCTTAGTGACCGTCAGGCAATTCGTAAAGCACTTGAATTACTTCGCTCTGGACAAGTTGTAGGAATGTTCCCAGAAGGGACGAGGAGTAAAACTGGTGAATTAGGGAAAGGATTAACTGGGGCAGGTTTTTTTGCATTAAAAGGGGATGCATACGTCATGCCATGTGCAATTATCGGCTCTTATCGCCCATTTAAACAGCTAAGGGTAATATACGGGGAACCAATTGATATGACCCCCTTACGTGAACGCAAAGCTTCTGCGGAAGAAGCTACAGAAGTGATTATGAGTGCAATACAACAGTTATTAGAAAAAAATCGTTGACACGCAAGTTCAATTTTTTGTTTTTATGGGTATATTCCAATAGTATAGAACTATGATCATTATGGAGGAGGACTACATATGACTGAAGAGATGAATGTAGAAGCAATGGACGGATATAACGAAGGAGATCGCGTGACAGGTAAAGTAACAAAGATTGAAGATAAATCTGTCACTGTAGAAATTTCTGGAGCACCATTTGACGGCGTGATTCCAATCAGTGAATTATCTAGCCTTCACATTGAAACAGCATCGGATGCAGTAAAAGAAGGCGATGAACTTGAGCTTTCTATCATTAAAGTTGAGGATGATGCTTTCGTATTATCGAAACGAAAAGTAGATGCTGAAGATGCTTGGGATACATTGGAAGAACAATTCAATAATGCTGTCACGATTACAACGGAAGTGAAGGACGTCGTAAAAGGCGGTTTAGTCGTTGACCTAGGAGTGCGTGGATTCATCCCAGCATCGCTAGTCGAAGACCACTTCGTTGAATCATTTGAAGATTACAAAGGGCGCACTATGGACTTCAAGATTGTAGAAATGGATAAAGAGAAAAACCGTTTAATCCTTTCTCATCGTGCTGTTATTCAAGAAGAGAAATCTTCTAAAAAAGAAGAGATTCTAGCAGATCTCCACGAAGGTCAAGTTCTTGAAGGCACAGTCCAGCGTATCGCTTCATTCGGTGCATTTGTCGATTTAGGTGGTGTGGATGGTTTAGTACACATTTCGCAAATTGCTCATGGGCACGTTGAAAAAGTTTCAGATGTATTAAAAGAAGGCGACAAAGTAGAAGTGAAGATTTTGGCTGTGGATCGCGATTCTGAACGAATTAGCTTATCTATCAAAGATACGCTAGATGGACCATGGGAAGGCATCGAAGACAAAGCCCCTAAAGGTGCAGTGCTACAAGGAACTGTAAAACGTCTTGTTTCTTACGGAGCTTTTGTAGAAGTGTTCCCAGGAGTCGAAGGCCTTGTCCACATTTCAAGAATTTCCCATGACCACATTGGTACTCCGAATGACGTATTATCTGAAGGACAGAGTGTGGAAGTGAAAGTATTGGATGTCAATCCAAATGACAAACGTCTTTCTCTAAGTATTAAAGATCTGACTGAAAAAGAAGAGGACGCGTATGATGGCTATGAAATGCCTGAAGAACCGTCTGGTTTCTCAATCAGTGATGTAATTGGAGATCAGTTAAAAAAGTTCTCTAACTAACAAGGTTCGTGAACCTGTAACAACTGTATTGAAGGAGATGGCTCTTTTTAGAGCGCCATCTCTTTTTTTTGTGTATAATATGCAGAAGATAGCTTGGAAGGATGAATGACTAATGAGTAAACCAACAGTAGCCATCGTAGGACGTCCGAATGTCGGTAAGTCCACGATTTTTAACAGAATTGTCGGAGAACGTATTTCGATTGTAGAAGACGTTTCTGGCGTGACGCGTGATAGAATTTACAGTGCAGCAGATTGGCTGTCTCATGAATTTAATTTGATTGACACAGGTGGAATTGATATAGGAGATGAACCATTTCTAGTTCAAATTCGTTTGCAAGCTGAAATTGCAATCGAGGAAGCAGATGTGATCATCTTCCTGACAAACGGTAGAGAAGGCGTTACCGATGCTGATGAACAGGTAGCAAAAATCTTGTATAAAACGAAAAAACCAGTAGTTCTTGCTGTTAATAAGGTAGATAACCCTGAGATGAAGGATATGATTTATGATTTCTATTCACTCGGTTTCGGTGATCCTCATCCTATTTCGGGATCACATGGTTTAGGTCTAGGAGATCTTTTGGATACCGTTGCAGAGAGCTTCCCGGATCCGTCAGAGGAAGAAATTGAAGAGGATGTTATTCGTTTTTCTTTGATTGGGCGACCGAATGTTGGGAAATCATCGCTTGTCAATGCGTTACTAGGTGAAGAACGCGTTATCGTAAGTGAAGTTGCGGGAACAACAACAGATGCAATTGACTCTTCGTATGAATTTGAAGGACAGAAATTTAAAATTATTGATACAGCGGGAATGCGCAAAAAAGGTAAAGTGTACGAAAATACAGAAAAGTATAGTGTGCTCCGTGCGCTCAAAGCAATCGATCGCTCTGATGTAGTGCTAATCGTCATTAATGGTGAAGAAGGTATTCGCGAGCAAGATAAGCGGATTGCCGGTTATGCAGAAGAAGCGGGTAAGGGAATTCTATTCGTTGTAAACAAGTGGGATGCCCTTGAAAAAGATGAAAAGACGATGAATCGTTTTAACGAAGATATTCGCAAAAACTTCTTATTCTTGGATTACGCACCGATTGCGTATGTATCTGCAAAAACAAAGCAGCGTGTTCGCTCATTGTTCGACTTGATCATCACGATTAGTGAAAATCATTCGATGCGTATTCAGTCAAGTGTCCTGAACGAAGTGATCGAGGATGCAATCGCCAGAAATCCAGCCCCTTCAGATAAAGGGAAACGTCTCCGCATTTATTATTCAACACAAGTTGCTGTAAGACCACCAGCTTTTGTTGTATTTGTGAATGACACGGAATTAATGCACTTTTCTTATGAACGTTTCCTGCGCAATCGTTTGCGTGAGTCTTTCGGATTTGAAGGAACTCCGATTCGTATTATCACTCGGGCTAGAAGTTAAACAAACTGTGGGAAAGGATGAGGAATCGTGAAAAAAGTCTCTGTACTTGGTGCAGGAAGTTGGGGAACTGCCCTTGCATTTGTTCTTGCTGAAAATGGACATGACTGTCTGATTTGGGGGAGAAGACAAGAGCAGACTGCTGAGATCAACGATCAGCACACTAACCAAGCCTACTTGAAAAACTGTCGACTGCCTGAATCACTGAAAGCTAGTTCAAATCTTGAGCAAGTTGTTGAACATGCGGACATACTCATAGTTGCTGTCCCTACAAAAGGTATGCGGGAAATAGGATCACAATTGAATGACTTGATCCGACAACCGAAACTCATTGTACATGTGTCAAAAGGGATCGAACCGGACACTCTCAAGCGAATTACCGAAATGCTTGCAGAAGAAATCCGTCCTGAAGCGCGTAAAGGACTTGTAGTGCTTTCTGGGCCGTCCCATGCTGAAGAAGTAGTACTTCGTCATCCTACGACTGTAACAGTGGCTTCAGAGGATACAAGTGCAGCAGAAGAGATTCAAACCCTATTCATGAACTCTTTCTTCCGTGTGTATACCAACGAAGACGTTCTTGGCGTTGAGCTAGGCGGTGCATTGAAGAATGTCATTGCATTAGCTGCGGGGATTACTGACGGTTTAGACTACGGAGACAATGCTAAAGCAGCATTAATTACACGGGGATTAGCAGAAATTACACGTCTTGGTGTCAAAATGGGTGCAAACCCTGTAACGTTTGCGGGTTTAGCTGGAATGGGCGACTTAATCGTTACAGCGAATAGTGTGCATTCACGCAACTGGAAAGCAGGAAATATGCTTGGAAAAGGTCATTCGTTGGAAGAAGTGACAGAAGGTATGGGGATGGTGATTGAAGGCGTCCGTACAACCAAGGCCGCTCATCAGTTGGCAAAGCAGTACGACGTTTCAATGCCGTTAACAGAAGCCTTATATTCCGTCTTATTTGAAGGTCATGAACCTAAGGAAGCAGTAGACTGGTTAATGAATCGTGGGAAAAAGAAGGAAACTGACGATTTCTCTAATTGATCCAGCACGTTTTTTCCTCAAAGGATCCTTTGTTTACCGCATAAATTTACGATTGGAAGGAATGACGTACTTTGTCCTCGTTGGATAAAATGTGGCTATCTTTTTACGCCATGGGATTCATGATGATCTCAATGGGACTCATTCATGTGAGCCGGACCAAACTAACAAACAAACTCCTAAAGATAGTATTTGCAATCATTGCCTATGGTTTACTGATTTTTTCATTCTTTGCAATGATCTATCTCGTCTTTAACGGACCTACAGGAGGCGCGTAATCTATGAAAAGAGTGCTACTTCTTCCTATAGTGACGATAATTTCAGTTCTTTTGTCAGGATGCATGTACCCACAAGGTGAAATGGAGAGTAAGCTGAAGCCTTATGAGGATCAGCTGGAGACCGTGCAAAAAGCTGTCGATACGTATCAGGAACAATCAGATGGTTTATTGCCCATCAAAACAAGGGATATGTCTATTGATCAATATATTAAGTATCCGATCGACTTCACTAAAATTGTTCCATCATTAACAGAGAAAATCCCATCAAATGCGTATGAACAAGGCGGAATTTATCAATATGTTTTAATGGATGTGGAAGAAAATCCAACAGTTAAACTTGTAGATCTGCGTGTAGCAGAACGGATTCGGGAACTCATCTTACGCAAAACGGTCAATGGAGTACTTCCATTCAAGGATCCTGTACAAGAAGGTGCAAATGTCTATGAAGTGGACTATGAAAAATTAGGGCTTAAGAAACCATTAACTGTAGAAAGTCCTTATTCTGATGCTCATTTACCCATCGTTGTCGGAGGGGATGGAAAATTCTATATTGATTATGCCATTGACCTAAACCGGATTTTGGAGAAGGAAAAGCCGTCAGTAAAGCCTGGAGACGACATTCGTTCCTTGCTTTCAGACAATTATCCGATACTCCCTGCCTATTCGTTACCTTACACCGTGAACGAAAACAATGAACCAGTTTTCATGAAATCGTCTAACTGAACAAAAACGTTTCGTGCTTTTATGCATGAAACGTTTTTTGTTTTCATAAACTACTATGCGTAGAAAAGGAGGACGATGGAAATGAAAGAAGAACTATATGAAAACTTAGCGAGACGAACAGATGGCGATATTTATATCGGAGTGGTAGGTCCTGTTCGTGTCGGAAAATCCACTTTTGTTAAACGTGTCATGGAAGAAGTAGTTATCCCCAATATGAGTGATCAGGCAGACAGGACTCGCGCACAGGATGAGCTTCCACAAAGCTCTCCAGGCCCAGTTATAATGACTGCTGAACCAAAATTTGTCCCTGCGCAAGGAACTGCAGTTTCGATTGGAGATGGGGAACTCTCTTTTCAAATTCGACTGGCAGACTGTGTAGGATATGTCATCGATGGTGTGAAAGGCTACGAGGACGAAGATGGACCTAAGTATGTCCACACCCCGTGGCATAATGAACCGATTCCCTTTGAAGAGGCAGCCCGTATCGGGACCGACAAAGTTATTCGGGACCATTCAACCATCGGTATCTTGCTGACGACAGATGGAACAGTGAATAATATTCCAAGAGCTTCTGCGGAAGCTGCGGAAACTGAAATCGTCTCTAAACTTAAGGAAATTGGTAAGCCGTTCGTTATCGTGCTGAACTCGAAAATGCCCGCGCATGAGAAAACGGTTCAGCTGAAACAACGATTACAAGAAGAACACGGTGTCCCTGTCATTGCGATTAGTGCCGACCAATTGAATGCACAGGAAATCCAATTAATATTAAAGGAAGCCCTTTATGAATTCCCAATTACTCATATCGATCTTCAAAAGCCGGACTGGATGGATGTGTTAGGCTCAGAGCATTATTTGAATGCGAATATTGATGAAATAATCAATGAAGGGTTTCTGGAAGCGTCCAAAATCCGTAAAGTCCAACAACTCGCAGAGCGGTTGAATGAAGAGGATTATATTAGATCCGCCGATGTCATCGAGGTAGATGCAGGGAAAGGAAGAGCCATCCTAGACTTAAAGATTGACGAACAAACGTATTTGGGTGTTTGTGAGTCGTATATGGATACTGAGATGAAAACAAAAAAAGATTGGCTGTTGTTCATCCAAGAAGCGGTCAAGGCGAAAAAATCCTATGATATGTTCGCCGAGGCAATTGAGACTGCCAAACAGGATGGATATGGTGTGGCACTTCCAACTATTGCAGATTTCCAGCCGACTCAGCCTGAACTTATCAAGCAAGACTCATTTTATGGGGTCCGTATGAAAGCGACAGCTCCAGCGTTACATGTCATTCGAATTGATATGGAAGCGGAATTTGCGCCACTCATCGGTTCTGAATTCCATAGCCATCACTTATTGAAGGAACTGAAAAATGCTTATTTACACGATCGTGATGCGCTTTGGGAAACACAATTATTTGGAACGCCACTTCATGAAGTAATGAAAGAGAGCATTCGATTTAAGACATCTGCAGTGCCTTCTAGCGCTCGTCGAAGACTGCGTGAAACCATTGAAAAAATGGTGAATGAAGGAAATAAAGGCATGGTAACGTTCATCGTCTAATGCGTAAAGATCCGTCTATAGCGGGTCTTTTTTCTGTTTTTGGAGTAACTCAGCAGAACAAGGGTTACAATATTGTTGCACGGTAGAAATGGTTATGTTACTCTTTTTACAGTGTTAAAGAGGTTTTATAAACGTTTGAGAGGAGGTGAACGAGATGAACAAAACTGAATTGATCAACTCCGTTGCAGAAGCATCAGGTCTTTCTAAGAAAGATGCAACAAAAGCTGTTGAAACTGTTTTCGAAACAATCCAAGACGCTCTTTCAAAGGGTGAGAAGGTACAATTGATTGGCTTCGGTAACTTCGAAGTACGCGAGCGTGCTGCTCGTAAAGGCCGTAACCCTCAATCTGGAGAAGAAATTGAAATCGCAGCTAGCAAAGTTCCTGCATTCAAAGCAGGTAAAGCATTGAAAGATGCTGTTAAGTGAGTTCAATTACATAGGAGCCCGTCAGTTGTCCATAACGGATAAGCTGGCGGGCTTCTTTCCGTTTTACGTGTAAAAATATCCGAGCCCTCAACTGTACTGTATGCCAGGAGTATGCTACTATTTTGAAAGACTAGATGTGCATCAGAGGAGGTTCCATCGATGGAAGAAGTAGATTTTGGGAAAATTGAACAAGCGGTCACGATGATCCTCGAAGCGATCGGTGAAGATCCAGAACGAGAAGGATTGTTGGAAACACCAAAGCGAGTAGCAAAAATGTATGCTGAAGTATTCGAGGGACTGAATCATGATCCCCGTATGTACTTTGAAACCGTTTTTCATGAGCAACATGAAGAAGTAGTGCTAGTAAAAGATATTCCTTTTTATTCAATGTGTGAGCACCATCTCGTTCCATTTTTTGGTGTTGCTCATATTGCATACATACCCCGTGACGGAGTGGTGGCTGGACTTAGTAAATTAGCGAGAGCTGTGGAAACTACGGCGAAACGCCCCCAATTACAAGAACGAATTACGACAACTGTTGCAGATATCATGATGGAAATGTTGAAGCCACTTGGCGTTTACGTCATCATCGAAGCGGAGCATATGTGTATGACGATGAGAGGGATAAAAAAACCAGGGTCGAAAACAGTTACAACTGCCGCTAGAGGAATTTACGAGCACGATGATGTGAAACGATCAGAAATACTTTCACTCGTAAAGTAAGGTCGTGTGGTCCTTTGCGGAACGCCGTTTAACTATGATATGATAGGTGAGATATGAAAGACGGGAGAGGGAACTATGGCTGCACCAGATTACATCGTCATTAAAGCAAAAGAAGATGGTGTCAGTGTTATCGGGTTAACCCGTGGAAACGACACTAAATTCCATCATACGGAAAAACTTGACTGCGGAGAAGTGATGATTGCCCAGTTTACGGAACACACATCCGCTATGAAAATCCGTGGGAGTGCAGAGATAACAACTGCACACGGGGTTGTCTCCAGTGAAGAGAGAGCGTAACAGCAACCTGCATCGTTCACTTGTTAGATGCCTTGGAATGGAGAAACGGTGATGAACAAAAACGAATTGAATTCAATTGTAGAAAATTATATAAACGACTTACAATGCGCTCTCCGGGAACCCATCCTCAAACGGGTAATCGGACACTTTCCGGTTGACTCCATAAAAGCTTTTTTTCTTTTACTTCCCATTGTGAACGAAGAAATTAAAGAGGACAAACTTAGAAAGATTACATTGTCCCTTGGAGCGATTCACGCTGCGTTTGATGTTCACGATCGCATTGAAAGTGCTCAAGCGACTTCTGCTGAACAACAATTGACTGTCCTTGCGGGAGATCACTTTAGTGGAATCCACTATAGGATTTTAGCTGAAATTGGCGAGTTCGCATTTATTCGAGAATTGTCTCAAACGATTGCCCATATTAACGAACAAAAAACATCTTTGCACCATGAGCGACGTATAACTGGTCCAGTTTTACTGGAAAGGTTAAGAGTCATCGAGTCGGGGTGTATTGCTACTTTTTATAAATCATACGGATTTGACAGTTATCTTGAGCTGATGGAAACAGTGCTAACGTTTGTTCGACTGGATAGAATGGCTACTTCAGCCGAACAACAAGCATTCCGGATAGACGAATCCATTATTCAACAGGCAATGGATTTGCTCCTACCAAAGCTTAATCAAGAGCTTGAACAGATAAGTTCGTTGCATCCGGCGCTTCAACAGGTGATTCAAGAACTTGTAAACCCGTTGACATCGCTTAGCTGACAATGAAAAGAGGAGATACCACGTGAGTGAATCTAAAGAACAGAAAGTCCATTCTGTATTCGAATCTATATCAACAGACTATGACAAAATGAATTCTGTCATCAGTTTTAACCTGCACAAAAAATGGCGTGCGGACATCATGGATCGTATGAACGTAAAGGTTGGTTCCAAGGCATTGGACGTCTGTTGCGGAACAGCTGACTGGACCATCTCTTTGGCACAATCAGTGGGAAGATCAGGAGAAGTAACCGGGTTGGATTTTAGCAATGCCATGTTGTCTTCAGCTGCTCCTAAAACGGACAAGTATCCTAACATCACCCTGATCCAAGGGAATGCGATGGACCTACCATTTGAAGATCATACATTTGACTATGTGACAATCGGTTTTGGCTTACGGAATGTGCCTAATTATGAAACAGCATTGAAAGAGATGTTTCGAGTCGTTAAACCTGGAGGGATTGTTGCGTGTTTGGAGACGTCTCAATCAGAGATTCCTGGATATCGTCAATTGTTTAGATTGTATTTTAATTACATTATGCCTGTATTCGGAAAAATGTTCGCGAAGAGTTATAATGAGTATTCTTGGCTTCAAGAATCTGCTGATGAGTTCCCGGGTCGTGAGGAATTAGCTCAGCTATTTAAGTCTGCTGGATTTACTCGAGTCGATTATCGTCCATATAGTGGCGGGGTAGCTGCCGGACATATCGCGATCAAATAATAAGCAGGCGGGAGAAGGGAATCATTTTGGAAAAGTTGAAGGCAATGGCATTATATACCGATTTCCGAAAGGAACTCATCTATATTGAGAAAGAGCTTGAGAATGCCGTTCAATCGGATTCTCCGCTTATTCAGCAAGCATCCATGCATTTGCTGAGAGCTGGAGGAAAGAGGATCCGTCCAATTTTCGTATTTCTTTCTTCCAAGTTCGGAAATTATTCAATGGAAACCACTGCGAAAGTCGCAGTCTCATTGGAACTCGTTCATATGGCCTCTCTTGTACATGATGATGTCATTGATGATTCAAATATGAGAAGAGGGCGCAAAACCGTAAAAGCAAAGTGGGATAATCGAATTGCAATGTACACTGGCGATTTCATTTTTTCAAGAGCGCTCACATCAATTGGTGAAATTGAACTGGCTTCTGTGCATCGATTACTAGCGGAAACGATGCTCGAAATCTGTAAAGGTGAGATCATCCAATTCGATTATCAAAGAAGAACGGATCAATCGTTTCGAGACTACTTGCGTCGCATCAAGCGGAAAACGGCGCTGCTCCTTTCCTCCAGCTGTGAGCTGGGTGCACTAATCTCTAATGCCGATGATGAAGTGGTAAAAAGACTAAGGAACTTTGGATATTATGCAGGTATGGCATTCCAAATTGTCGACGATATTCTAGATCTGACCTCGTCGGATAAACAGTTAGGAAAACCTGCTGGTTCGGATCTCTTAAATGGTCATCTGACGTTACCTATATTGTACATACGAAACGAACCCGGGTTCCAACCCTACTTGACGAAAGCGTTCGATGGAACGTTATCAGAAAAGGAACGTTCAGACATGTTGAGATATATACGAGATAGCGGTGCGATCGAAAAAGCCCATGAGGTGAGTGACTTATATTTGGAGAAGGCAACAGCTGAGATACGGTCTTTACCGAATAGCGATGCGAAAAAAGCGTTCGAACAAGTGGCAGATTTTCTCGCCAAACGAACTTTTTAAATTCTCGCGGAAAAAGAAAAAATTGAAAGATTGCTTGACCTTTGGTACGATCAGTAAGGGTAATCCCGACTTGTCACTATGAAGGAGTGTAATTGAATTATGGAAAAAACATTTTTAATGGTAAAACCTGACGGCGTTCAACGTGGTCTAATCGGTGAAATCGTAAACCGTTTCGAAAGCAAAGGATATCAGCTAGTTGGAGGGAAATTGATGACAATTTCTCAAGAGCTTGCAGAGCAACATTACGGTGAGCACAAAGAGCGCCCATTCTTCGGCGAGCTTGTTGACTTCATTACATCTGGTCCTGTATTTGCTATGGTATGGGAAGGCGAAAACGTCATCCCTACAGCACGCCTTATGATGGGTGCTACAAACCCTAAAGAATCAGCACCAGGCACAATTCGCGGTGATTTCGCAGTCACTGTTGCTAAGAACATCATTCACGGTTCAGATTCACCAGAATCTGCAGAGCGTGAAATCGGTTTGTTCTTTAAAGAAGAAGAACTTTCTTCATACGAAAAAGCAGTAAACAGCTGGATCAACTAATACAAAGCAAAAACAGCCTAGCGGATTCCGCCGGCTGTTTTTGTTATACATAATTGCTGGATGGATGGAGGTCAACAATTGTCCGATTACACGAAATTTATCGCCAGTGTCAAACAAAAGACAGGAATCGACCTATCTCTTTATAAAGAAGCGCAAATGAAAAGACGCCTTACATCGCTTTATGAAAAACGAGGATGTAAAAATTTCACTGAGTACTTTGAGTTGATCCGCAATGATCGTTCGATGATGGATGAATTTCTGGACCGAATGACGATAAATGTGTCTGAATTTTACAGGAACTCACAAAGGTGGGATGTTTTAGACAAAAAGATTCTTCCGCAACTCTTGCAGAAAACCAACAAGTTGAAATGTTGGAGTGCTGCTTGTTCTACCGGAGAAGAACCTTATTCGATGGCGATGGTTCTGTCCAATCATCTTCCTATGAGAGAAATTACGATTTCAGCGACTGATTTGGATAATGGAGTACTTGAAAAAGCTAAGGTAGGTCTATATCCGGAACGTTCTTTGAAAGAAGTGCCTACTGTTGTCAAACAAAAGTATTTTAATCAAGAAGGGCAGTTCTTCCAAGTAACAGATGAAGTAAAGAAAACTGTCCTATTCAAACAGCACAACTTGCTCGATGATGCGTATGGAAAAGACTTTGATTTAATCGTCTGCAGAAATGTCATGATCTATTTTACAGAAGAAGCGAAAGATCAAATTTACACGAACTTTTCAAAAGCGTTGAAACCTGGAGGGATTCTTTTTGTAGGGAGTACAGAGCAGATTTTCAGTCCTGAACGCTATGGTCTGGAATCGGAAGACACCTTCTTTTATAAGAAAATATGAAAAATCCGGACTTTTCCGGGTTTTTTTGTTTAAACAAGTAGTCAACTTTGCTGTAGTTTGGTAAAGTGCTAACAATGGTTGTATTTCAGCACGTATTAAAAGGGGGATTTCAAGATGAGAGTATTGACCGCAGGGGAATCGCATGGTCCTGAATTGACCGCAATTATTGAAGGATTACCAGCACAATTGCCGTTGACAGCTGAAATGATTACCAGAGAATTGTCGCGTCGCCAAGGCGGACATGGTAGAGGTCGCAGGATGCAAATCGAAAAGGATCAGGTAGTTATTTCTTCTGGTGTCCGCCACGGAAAAACTCTAGGTTCGCCTGTGACGTTGACTGTCGTCAACGATGATTGGAAGCATTGGACATCTATTATGGGTATTGAACCACTTCCTGAGGACGTTCGACCGGAGGATATTAAGCGACAGATCACACGTCCGCGACCTGGTCATGCAGACTTAGTTGGAGGTATTAAATATGGACATCGGGATCTAAGAAATGTACTAGAACGCTCATCAGCACGTGAAACAACGATGCGTGTAGCTGCAGGGGCTGTTGCGAAACAATTCTTACGTGAACTCGGTATCCATACGATTGCACATGTTGTCGAAATCGGGGGCATTGTCGCTGATTCTGCTTCGACTGCTGAACTCACTATGGAAGAGATCCGTGAACGAGTGGAAGCTGATCCTGTATACTGTGCGGATCCTGACGTTTCACAAACCATGGTAGAAGCAATCGATGATGCAAAAGGTCGCGGTGATACTCTAGGTGGAGTCGTCGAAGTCGTGATTGAAGGGTGTCCGCCAGGTATGGGGAGCTATGCTCAATTTGACCGTAAGCTTGAAGGCCGACTTGCAGCTGCAATGATGTCTATCAACGCATTCAAAGGTGTTGAGTTCGGAATCGGCTTTGAGATGGCAAAACGATTCGGAAGTGAAGTGCATGATGAAATAGCGTGGTCAAAAGAGAAAGGCTATTACAGAAAATCCAATCGTCTGGGCGGTTTGGAAGGCGGTATGTCAACGGGTATGCCGATTATCATTCGAGGAGTGATGAAACCAATTCCGACGTTGTATAAGCCGCTGGAAAGTGTAGATATTGACACGAAAGAGCCATTTACTGCAACTATCGAGCGGTCAGACCCTTGTGCTGTGCCAGCAGCATCAGTAGTTGCAGAGCATGTGATTGCTACCGAGTTAGCCAAAGTGATCATCGAAGAATTTCGTTCGTTTGAAATGGATGGGCTGAAAGCAGACCTTGAGCAATACCGTCTTTACGCAAAGGAGTTTTAATAGATGGAACAACTCACCGTCAAAACTAAGAGCACTTCATATACCGTCCACATTGGCGAAGAGGTATACGACCTCTTTGCCACTGAATACAAAGATTTACTCAAGAATGCAGATAAAGTCGGGGTTTTTGCAGATGAGACAGCTGCCTTCTATCACTTTGAAAAACTTGAAAACGCGTTAAAGGCTGTCGGGATTGACTTCGAGCTACATATACTCCCACCAGGTGAAGAGAGTAAAACCCCAACAAGTTTCATGAGTTGCCACTCATTTTTACTGCAGCATAACTTCACCAGACAATCGGTACTGATTGCATTCGGTGGAGGAGCTTGTGGGGATGTGACGGGATTTGTGGCTGCAACCTTTATGAGGGGGATTGCTTTTCTGCAATGCCCGACAACCATTCTTGCTCACGATAGCGCTGTAGGTGGAAAAACAGCGATTAACATGCCTGAAGGTAAAAATATGGTCGGATCCTTTCATCAGCCGGCAGGTGTTCTGTTCCAGCCTGACCTATTTACAACACTACCGGAACGGGAAGTACGTTCAGGTATGGCGGAACTCATAAAGCACGCAATGATTTCAGATGCGGATTGGACGGAGTCATTGCTGTTAAATTCTGACTTCCCAAACTTTTCTGCTGAAGCGTTGACGACTGAGCTACTTAAAGGAATCCGGGTAAAGGCTAATATTGTTGAACAGGACGAATTTGAACAAGGTATACGTAAGTTTTTAAACTTCGGTCATACTCTTGGCCATGCTGTGGAAGCCTATTTTGGATTTGGAAAAGTAAGTCATGGAGAGTGTGTCATGATTGGTATGGCGTATAGCTTTCTGCTAAGTGAGTCATATGGCGATATTTCTCCTGAATTGACAAAGCGATTCATCCGTTTTGCCGATGTTGCGGGTTATCCAATACAAGCTATTTTGGAAGTTGAGTTTGATGCGCTATTACACTATTTGAAAAAGGATAAGAAGGTAACTTCAGGTGACCTAGTATTCGTCTTGCTTTACAATCTAGGAAATCCATTTACCCAAAAAGTGTCTGAGAAACATTGTGAAGAGGCGTACTACGAATTGATTGCACGTATAAAGGAGGAAGTGTTATATGACAGTAAGAGGAGTAAGGGGAGCGACAACCGTAAGTAAGGATGAACAACACTCTGTTTTAGAAGCAACCGAGCACTTAGTTCAAACAATGGCGCTTGAGAATAACTTGATAGCTGATGATATCGTTTCTGTACTCATTTCTACAACTATCGACGTTCAGTCCGCATTCCCTGCAAAAGCGGTCCGTACACTCGAAGGATGGACTTATGTGCCGGTGATGTGTATGCATGAAATGGATGTGCCTGGTGGAATGCCACTTTGTATACGGGTACTCATGCACGTCAATACAGAAGTTCCACAACGAGAAATCATCCATATTTATCAAAATGACGCAGTTCAGCTAAGACCAGATCTTAAGAAATAGTTCAGCATATAGGAGGAGTTCACAGATGAATTGGAAACCAGCACTAGCAACTATGAAACCTTACAAACCAGGTCGATCTATTGATGATGCCCAAAAGGAATTTGACTTAGCAGAAATTGTAAAGCTTGCATCTAACGAAAACCCTTATGGCTGTTCGCCTTTGGTTCAGAAGATTTTAGCGAACCCAGACGTTCAGATTGAAATGTATCCTGAAACATCTACTCCTCCATTAAGAACGAAGCTTGCAAAGAAATTAGGCGTGGATGAGTCGAATCTCATCCTCGGCAACGGTTCAGATGATATCATCACCATCATTTGTAGGGCACTCCTAAATCGGGAGTCGAACACATTGATGCCAACTCCATCATTTCCCCAATACGCACACAATGCAAAAATTGAAGGAGCCGAAGTCCGTGAAATTCCACTAGTGGACGGACAACACGATCTTGATTGTTTCTTACAAGAAATCGATTCCTCAACAGCAGTTATTTGGATCTGTAGCCCTAATAATCCTACGGGTGACCTAATCCCATCGAAACGTCTAAAGAAGTTTTTGGATGCAGTACCATCTACGACTTTGACTGTTTTAGATGAAGCATATTTTGAATACATAACCGAGGAAAGTTATGATAACCCTATTCAATGGCTTTCAGAATATCCGAATCTCATGATTTTAAGGACATTCTCAAAGGCTTACGGTCTTGCATCATTCCGTGTAGGATATGGAGTCGCTTCGTCTGAAGTTATTGCAGAACTTAACAAAGTGAGAAATCCGTTCAATACTGGTTCTCTTGCTCTCCTCGCTGCCGAGCATGCATTAGCAGACCAGGCATTCATCGACGAATGTCGCATTGCGAATGAAAAACAACGGAAACGTTTTAAACAGTTTGCAGAAATACACAATTTGCATATCAACCCATCTGAAGCGAATTTTGTCCTTATTGAAGTGCCTATGGATGCCGATGAAGCGACAGATAAGTTACTGCAGCAAGGGTTTATCGTAAGAAGTGGTAATTTACTAGGTACTCCTAATCGGATTCGGGTCACCATCGGTTCCGAAGAACAAAATAACGGGTTCTTCAAAGCATTCGAATCACTTATGACAAATAGAGGTTAAAGTTATGACAACTAACGTATCAATTATTGGTCTAGGTCTAATTGGCGGTTCTCTAGCATTAGCATTGAAACGCAATCCTGAAATCCTGGTAACAGGATTTGATCGTTCCTATAAGTCTGCAGATGAAGCATATCGGAGAGGAATTATTGATTCTGTTGCCCCATCCGTCAAAGCAGCAGCAAAAGAGGCGGATTACGTTATATTCGCTGTTCCTGTTGCAGCAACTGCACAACTGTTACAGGAAGCTGTATCATGGGATATGAAACCGTCTGTAATTATCAGCGATACAGGTAGTACCAAACAACCGATCATGAGTGCTGCAGAGGGTTTGATCGACAGAGGGATCACTTTTATTGGCGGACATCCGATGGCAGGGTCACATAAAAGTGGAATCTCCGCAGCCATTGAGCATTTGTTTGAAAATGCTTATTACGTGCTAACTCCTTCAGATAGGTGTCGTCCAGATGACCTCGAACGTATGAAGGTTCTATTATCCGTGACACAAGGAAAGTTAGCCGTGCTAGATGCATCAGAGCATGATCAGATGACTGCCGTGGTAAGTCATTTCCCCCATATAATCGCATCTTCTCTTGTGAACTTACTCGCTTCTCAAGAGCGGAGACAGCCCTTTGTAAGAAGGTTAGCTGCAGGAGGATTCCGTGATCTTACACGGATCGCATCCGCAGATCCAGTTATGTGGAGAGATATCACTGTTCAGAATAAGGAAGAGTTGGTAGGACAGCTTGATAGATGGCTAATTGAAATGCAGACAGTACGAGAAATGCTCAATGATAATGATCCTAGTTCAATTCAACAGTTTTTCGATGAGGCGAAACAGTTTCGTGACCAACTCCCCTCAGTCACACAAGATGAAGCTCAAGGTGCACTGTATATGCAATTTGATCTTCATATAGATGTCCCCGATCATCCTGGGGTCATTTCTGAGATCACACGGATCTTAGCTTTCAAGGAGATTAGTTTGACGAATATACGAATCGTTGAAACACGAACAGATGTATATGGGATTCTCGTGATCAGCTTCCGTTCTGCAACAGAAAGAAACCATGCTGCGCGCGTACTCGAGAAAGAAACCGAGTATTCTATGCAAATACTTTGACGGAGGTGCTTTTTATGGAGAAAATAGACATGATTACAGCTTCTTTTGAAGGAACCGCTTTGTCTGGAACGATACGAGTTCCAGGAGACAAATCAATATCTCATCGTGCTGTCATGCTCGGCGCAATTGCAAAAGGTACAACCACTATTAGTGGTTTTCTCCAAGGAGAAGATTGTCTTTCAACGATCCAGATTTTCTCTCAGCTCGGAGTGAACATTGAAAGAAGTGGAACAAATGTAACCGTTGAAAGTCCCGGAATCGATGGATGGAAAAACCCGGAAGTAGCATTGGATGCTGGGAATTCAGGAACGACAGCTAGACTATTGCTTGGCATTCTCGCAGGATCCACTGTTACTGCTGAAATTACGGGTGACCGTTATTTATGTAAACGACCCATGCGTCGTGTTACAACGCCGTTAACTGAAATGGGTGCTGAATTTAAGAGCGACCATCAAACAGGGACGTTACCATTGACAGTGAAAGGCACCCCGCTTAAAGCGATGTCATATGATATGCCTATTGCTAGTGCACAAGTGAAATCTGCTATATTGTTTGCTGGTTTTTCCGCGAAAGGAACGACAGTTGTAACTGAAAAAGCTGCTTCGCGTGACCATACAGAGCGAATGCTTCAACAGTTTGGGGCGGAAGTCCAGTCAGAAGTAAACACCGTCTCAATCGTTGGTGGACAGTCTTTACAAGCGTGTGACGTAAAAGTGCCTGGCGATATTTCTTCAGCTGCATTTTTCATGTGTGCAGCTGCTATGGTTTCCGGTAGTACGATTACTTTTACGGATGTCGGGCTTAATCCAACTCGGACCGGGATTATTGATGTCTTGAAAGAGATGGGCGCAAAAGTTTCCATTAAACAGAAGGTTGAAGGAGAAGGCGAACCGTATGGCGAGTTAACGGTAGAATCCTCTGACTTACATGCAGTTGAAATTAGTGGTGCTCTAATTCCAAGGTTGATTGACGAATTGCCTGTGATAGCATTACTCGCGACCCAAGCAACAGGAACAACGGTCATTAAAGATGCTGAGGAACTTCGGGTGAAAGAGACAGACAGGATTGAAGCGGTTTGTTCAGAATTACAAAAGTTAGGTGCATCCATCGAGCCGACGCCTGACGGAATGCGCATTACGGGTCCAACTCAGTTGAAAGGTGCAACGCTAAGCTCTCATGGCGATCATCGATTGGGAATGATGGCTGCCATTGCTTCGGTAGTGACTGATGGACCTGTACAGATTGAAGATGCTTCCTGTATCAATGTTTCCTACCCTGGATTTTTTGAACATCTCAATTTATTATCCCAAACGAAACACTAAAGGATTTTTGTATACAACGTGTTAAAAAAGGAGAAACTATGGAGCAGGTACAACAGTTAGAAAACATGATTATGAATGGCAATCTTCAAGCAATTGAACAGAAGGTTGAGCAACTCACAACAAGCACGGAGTTTGACACAATTTATGACAGTGCAACTCTTCTGATGGAATACGGACTCGTTCCTCAAGCGGATCAGTTGTATGATGTATTACTCGCCCATATGCCGGATGCGGGTCAATTGAAAATTGATCGGGCGGAAGCCATGATGGCGTTAGGAAGAGAAGACGAAGCCCTGTTACTCTTGACGGATATCGACTCTGAGGAAGAAGAATATCTCCAAGCGCTTTTGATGTTAGCTGATTATTATCAAACCATTGGAATGGCAGAGGTGGCACTATCAAAAATTGATGAAGCGTCGGAGCTTGCTCCGGAAGAACCGGTAATTCGTTTTGCAAAAGCAGAACTTCTGCTTGAAAGTGGTAAATATTCAGAAGCTGTCCGTCTCTATTTGCAGCTGAGAGAACGCGGATTGGATGAAGTGGGGGGCATCTCTCTAGAATCGCGGATTGCAGAAGCTTATAGTGCAGGAGCTGCTTACGAAGAGGCTGTCCCGTATTATGAAGCCTTGCTGAAGCAAGGGAGCGTTCTACCTGATACGCTATTCGGGGCAGCCTACAGCCAGTATCAAAGTGGGAACCCGCAACCTGCCTTGAGTCATTTAAATCAGTTAATTGATATGGATCCTGATTATTTCTCCGCATATATGCTAGCAGGTCAGGCAAGTCTGTTAATGGACGAAAATGAAGAAGCCTTATCTTTCTTCACAGAAGGAATACGAAGGGACGAATTCGACAAAGAACTGCATCTTGCAGCTGGTAAAGTCGCTCTGAAGCTAGGGCGACCTGAAGATGCAGGGCGTTATTTGGGAGATGCACTCGCTTTAGATCCCGAATATGTAGAAGCACGTATTTCGCTTGCATCATTGTTTGAGCAACGAAAGCAGTACGAGAACCTACTTGAACTCCTTCAGGATACACCTGAAGAACAGTTGGAGATCCCTTTACTCGCTGCGTTCAAAGCATATGCACAAGAGAACCTGGAACGTTACGCGGAGGCATACGATTCTTACGTTCTCGCATACACTGGCATGAAGGAAGATCCGGAATTTCTGGAAAGATACGCGAAATTCTTGCTAGAAGAAGGGAAACGATCAGAAGCGGTGAACATTGTAAAGGAACTGGTGACACTCGTGCCGGATCATCCTGAATGGACATCATTTCTAGAGGATCAGGAAGAAGAGGAGGCGTAAGATGGAAGCCATGATTCCTGTCGCTGCCAAAAAAGATTTCATTAGGTGGTTTTTAAAGCGCTATCGTTTAAAGCGCCGGGAATGTGTCTGGATTTTGAATTACTTACTAAGCCACGAAAAGATTTTGAGGAATGTTCATTTTACAGACGACGCACATTTTTGTCCGCGGGCGATGGTGATATCGACAACAGATTCGAATGGTGTACCTTTCAGGTTTTACAAGGGGAGTCTGATGACAACGGATGCGGAAAAATCGTTTCATGATCTACGGTTGCATCCAGATGAAAAAATGTTCATTCAACTTAACTTCCTGAAGAGCAATAGTTCGCCACATTATGCGAGCGTTCTAGAAGAGAATCCGTATTTTCCAATGGATCAGCAAGTCAGCGAACGGGATCGTCAAATTGCGCAACAGTTGTTGAATGAAAGTGTAACTACGATGACTAAAGAAACACTGATGAAGCATGTGGATGAAGCCCTTGATGCCAATGATGAAAAACAATTTTTGGCTCTATCCGCCATGCTGAATGAATTGAAAGTATTTGAAGAACGCTGACTCCATCTAATGCGATGGAGTCATTCTTCTCTATGAAAGGTTGGATACGATGAATTGGAATGCGTCTGATATGAATTTGTTTTTACAACAAAAAGAGTACATAGATACATTGGTCATCCCTCTTATTAAAGTGGAGACTGTTGAAGAGAGAATGAAAGCAAGTGCATCTGCCACAGATTTTCTGATGAATTTAGTTGACTATATTGAATTACAATTCAAGGGTAGAATTATGGTTGCACCCCCTTTTGCATATACACCGTCAATGGAACTTCAGCAATTTGGTGAAAGGTTATCAGGAGACCTCTCGAAATCGCCTTTTAAACATGTTTTTTATCTTACGACGGATTCTGAATGGACAAGCATAGAAATTCGTGGGAATGTATTATGGTTGCCTTCTATTCCAATCGAAAATATGGATGATCGGCTAAAACAATCCATTTTAGAAGATCAGCTGAAGCAGTTGTTACCCCGGTTGACAGAGGAATGGAGAAAATAGATAATTATGTAGAAGGAATTGTGAATTTTAATTGAGAAAAATTCATTATTTGTTCACAAACAGAAAACGCACACAAATGCAACATTGAATTTCAAGTGGTGGTAGGATATTATAGATATGTCCTAGTATTAATAATTAGCAAAAGTATGTCCGTTGGACTGACTTTGGAGTAAGAGGAGGGAAATGAATGAGCAGCAAAGTGTCTAGACGCCAATTCCTTAACTACACATTGATGGGTGTCGGCGGATTCATGGTTTCAGCAGCAGCAATGCCGATGATTCGCTTTGCAATTGACCCAGTATTAGCATCATCAGAAGGTGGCGACTATGTCCCAACCGACCAAAAAGCGGATGAACTGACAGAAACACCAGTTCGTGTCGATTATACGATCAAAGACCGTAAAGATGCTTGGTACAAATCTGACGTTTCAAACACTGCTTGGGTCTATAAAGATGGCGATAAAGTTATCGCATTATCCCCGGTATGTAAACACTTAGGTTGTACAGTGAGCTGGGCAGCGGATGATTCTCATCCTGATCAGTATTTCTGTCCTTGTCATGGGGGTCGCTATGAAAAGAACGGAAAGAACATTCCCGGCACTCCACCAACTGGTCCACTTGACCAGTATGAAGTTGAAGTTATTGACGGTCTCATCCACCTCGGTAAAACAATGCCGAACACACTAGTCTAATTAGTCAGGGGGTACAATCAAATTGATGAACAAAATTTATGATTGGGTCGATGAACGGCTTGATATCA
The DNA here is from genome assembly GCF_003384035.1 of Sporosarcina sp. BI001-red. Classification (GTDB taxonomy): domain Bacteria; phylum Bacillota; class Bacilli; order Bacillales_A; family Planococcaceae; genus Sporosarcina. The sequence continues at coordinate 361,355 of NZ_QQAK01000009.1, forward strand.
CCCCGATTTGGCGCGATATCGCTGATCATGAAGTACCCGAACACGTAAACCCCGCACATCATTTTTCTGCATTCATCTATTGTTTCGGAGGATTGACATTCTTCGTCACGGTAATCCAAATCTTATCTGGTATGTTCCTTACAATGTATTACACACCGGATATTGAAAATGCTTGGAAATCCGTTTATTATCTTCAAAATGAAGTTGCATACGGAGAAATCGTGCGTGGTATGCACCACTGGGGAGCCTCTCTCGTAATTGTAATGATGTTCCTACATACATTACGTGTATTCTTTACAGGTGCTTATAAGAAACCTCGTGAATTGAATTGGGTTGTCGGCGTTCTATTGTTCGTTGTCATCTTAGGTCTTGGATTCACAGGATACTTATTGCCATGGGATATGAAAGCTCTATTTGCTACAAAAGTAGGAATTGAGATTGCAGGTTCTGTTCCGTTTATAGGCGAGTGGATTAAGATCCTTCTTGCAGGGGACGCTACGATCCTTGGAGCTCAAACGCTAACGCGATTCTTTGCGATCCACGTTTTCTTCCTGCCCGCAGCACTTCTTGGATTGCTCGCAGCACACTTTATCATGATCAGAAGACAAGGTATTTCCGGACCATTGTAAAACATGGAAATCCTTGATTTCTCACTAAGGAGGGAACAAGATGCAGCACGGAAAAGGTATGAAATTCGTTGGAGATTCACGTATTAAATCGAATAGAATGTCCAACACACCTAAAGACTATTCCGAATATCCGGGTAAGACGGAAGCCTTCTGGCCAAACTTCCTTTTGAAAGAGTGGATGATTGGAGCAATCTTCTTAACTGGGTATTTGATTATTACACTTGCACATCCATCTCCGCTTGAGCGTCAAGCGGATCCTACGGATACGACCTACATTCCTCTTCCAGACTGGTACTTCCTATTTATGTATCAGTTGCTGAAGTATGAATTTGCGTCAGGTCCATTTAACGTAATTGGAGCAATTGTTGTCCCAGGACTAGCAGTTGGTGCGTTAATGCTCGTTCCTTTCATGGATACTTCGAAAGAGCGTAGTCCTTGGAAACGTCCATTGCCAACAGGCTTTATGCTTCTGGCATTTGCGGCAATGTTCTATCTCACATGGGAATCTGTAGTGAACCATGACTGGGACAAAGCGGCAGCTCAAGGAGCTATCGTTGAAGAAGTTGAATTTGATGAAACTGCTCCAGGCTATGAGCTTTACAAAGGTTCCAGCTGTATCGGTTGTCACGGTGATCAGTTCCAAGGTGGATTGGGTCTTCCGCTAACCGATACTGGACTTTCACCGGAAGAAATCGAGAAAATCGCCCATGAAGGTAGAGGTTCGATGCCTGCAGGTCAATGGGATGGTTCTGATGAAGATTTAGCGACTATGGCAGATTTCATCTCGAATCTAGGAAAAGAATAACAAAAAGGAGTCAGGAAACTGACTCCTTTTTTTATACATAGAATCACATACTGTAGTGCATGGAGTGATAAGTTTGCAACTAGCTATAACTTGGATACGTATGACCTTATTTCATAAATGGTTCCTATGGATTCTTTTGTTCATTAATATCATCGGAACGGTCTATGGTTATGACTGGTACATGTGGCAACTGGAAATTACAAAACCGATTTTTTGGATATTCGTACCAGATAGCCCAACGGCTAGTCTGTTCTTCTGTTTTGTCATCATTGGCTGGTTGTTGAACACGAATTTCAGACTCTTCGAAGCGCTTGCGCTCATCACCCTTGTGAAGTATGGGGTATGGGCAGTTGTCATGAACTTACTCACACTGAATGAAGTGGGTTCAATCGGGGCAGCAGGCTGGATGCTTGTAATTTCCCACGGTGCTATGGCTCTACAGGGAGTGCTATATTGGAGTAAGTATAAATTTGGGGTCATTTCGATTATGATAGCAGCTCTTTGGACGATACATAATGACATCATAGATTATGTATTTGGACAAATGCCTATTTACGGTGATCTCATGAAGATTATGGACAAGATCGGCTACTTCACTTTCTGGTTATCAATTGCTTGTATAATACTTGCGGTATGGAATTGGAAGCGTCGTCATAAAATTGTAACAGAGCCTACTCAACCAGTATCTTAAAAGTTGCTAGTCACTTTCCAGCACCTTAAAATAGAGAGTAGAGAAAGGGTGAGAAATCGTTGAATTTCTTAGTGTATTTAGGCATCATTATTTTGTTGCCATTGTATGCACAGTTCAAAGTTAAAAGTACGTATAACAAGTATTCAAAAGTTCGTTCCACATCTGGGATGACAGGTGCTCAAGTCGCTCGTCTAATTTTGGATCACAATGGCTTGCAAGATGTTAAGGTCGTTGAAACTCAAGGGGTTTTAAGCGATCACTACAATCCAGTAACTAAAATTGTGGCATTATCGAGCCAGAACTATCATGAAGCATCTGTCGCAGGGACGGCTGTAGCTGCTCACGAAGTAGGACACGCGATTCAGGACAAAGAAGCGTATTCGTTCCTAAGATTTAGACACCGTCTTGCTCCTGTAGCAGGATTCACTTCTAACGCTAGTTGGTTCTTTATCATGGCGGGTATAATCTTCTGGAGCATGAACAGTTTACTAGGAATCGGGATTATCATGATGGCAGTTGGAGTTGTTTTCCAGATTGTCACACTACCCGTTGAATTTAATGCATCTAGCAGAGCAATGACACAAATTGTAGAGCTTGGGATCATTCGGAACGAAGAAGAGCCTCATGCGAAAAAAGTATTAAGTGCAGCCGCAATGACATATGTTGCAGCAACAGCTGTAGCAGTACTTGAATTACTTCGTCTAGTTACGATTTTTCTTAATCGGGACTAAAAAATGCCCAACGCTAAGGTTTCTGCGTTGGGCGTTTTTTTATCTAGGAATTGGCTGTTTCTTATCATCTAATGTAAAGCCTTCCCCCATGACATCATGGACATCAGAAACGGAGACGAAAGCATGTGGGTCTATTGAGGTGATGATATTTTTCATTCTCATAATTTCATTTTTCGCGATGACGCAGTACAAAATACTGCGGTCCGCTTTTGTGAAATGGCCGTATCCTTTGAACACGGTCACACCACGATCCATTTCAAGTGCGATTTTCGTTGCAATGGCATCTTGATGATCCGAGATGATGAATGCGCCCCTTGCAGCATAGGCACCTTCTTGTACGAAGTCAATGACACGGGCACCAACAAACAATGCAACAAGTGTGTACATAACAGAACGGTGATCGAGATAGACGTACCAAGAGACTAGAATAACCGCTGCATCGAACATGAACATCGTTTTCCCGATGCTCCAACCCCAATGGATTTGTGCAAGACGTGCGATAATATCTACACCACCCGTAGTACCTCCGAACCTGAAGATAATTCCAAGTCCAACTCCCACAAAGACACCTGCAAATAACGAAACGAGAAACATATCCCCTTCAAGATGGATATCAATCTGATACTTCATGAACACCTTTAGAAAAACAGAAACTGCGACTGTCCCTACAACAGTATAGGTGAATACACGTTTTCCTAGCATACGCCAACCAATGATGAACATAGGAATGTTGAGCACTAAGTTCATAATGGCAGGATCCCATTTGAATGCGAAAAATAGAATCAACGTAATTCCTGTAAATCCGCCTTCTGCTAACTCGTTTTGAATATTGAAATGAACGAGCCCGAAGCTGAAAATGGCAGAACCGAGCACGATGAAAAACAAATTTTTGAACTTAATATCCTTGAACATTTCCTTGAACATCCCATCACTCTCCTAAAAGCACTAGTGTTATTATCAGCCATCCAATATATTTTGACAATAGGAAGATGAATGAATACGATAAAGAAAGAAAGGTGTGAGCGAGTTGAGTGAATTGAAAACGATGACCACGATGCAAAAAGAAGTGGATGCCTACATTTCGGGTTTTGAAGAAGGGTATTTTCCACCTATGGAGCTTATTGCCCGTTTGACAGAAGAACTAGGCGAACTATCACGAGAAGTTCAACACGTACATGGCATGAAGAAAAAGAAGAGTTCTGAAAGCGCGAGCACCTTAACTGAAGAGACAGGTGATTTGTTATTTGTACTCATTTGTTTTGCGAACGCTCAAGGGATTGAGTTGACCGAGGCATTGGATACTGTTCTTAATAAGTTTAAAACGCGTGACGCAGACCGCTGGACTAAAAAGGGGGTAATTGAATGACAATCCGTGTTGCAATCGCAGGTGCCCGTGGTCGAATGGGAAGTACAGCAGCAGCAGCAATCACTGAAGCACCTGACATGGAGTTTGTAGGTGCTCTTGACTATAAATACGATGGTTGGTACATACATGAAGGAACACTTAGAGAGCAGTCAGAAGGAGTTCGGGTGTATACTTCTATTGCCGAACTTGCAAAAGCGGAACAACCCGATGTACTTCTTGATCTTACGGACCCTGAAGCCGTATTTCCAAATGCTCAAAAAGCAATTACACTCGGCATACGTCCTGTTATCGGGACGTCAGGTCTGACACTGGAAGAAACTGACCATTTGAAAATGATGAGTGAACAAAAAGGGATATCTTGTATTTTGGCTCCTAACTTCTCAATCGGTGCAGTTTTGATGATGAAGTTTGCCACACAAGCAGCACATTATCTTGGGGATGTTGAGATTATTGAAATGCATCATGATCGGAAGTTGGATGCTCCGTCAGGTACAGCAGTTAAAACAGCCGATATGATCTCAAAAGTACGAACGCCACATTTACAAGGACACCCTGATGAGCAAGTTAACGCATATGGCACAAGAGGGGCAGATGTACAAGGAATGAAAATCCATAGTGTTCGTTTACCAGGATTGCTTGCGCACCAGCAAGTGTTACTCGGTGGAGAAGGCGAGTTGCTCACGATTAGACACGATTCTTTTGACCGTAAAAGTTTCATGCCAGGGGTTCTTCTAGCTGTGCGTGAATCTGTGAGTCACCAACAATTTATCAATGGGTTAGAACAACTTATCTAAGTAAGAAAATTTATAAAGTAAGGGATGATGGGATGGAACGATTAAAAATAGGTGTTATTTGTTATCCATCCTTAGGAGGATCAGGAGTAGTAGCAACAGAGCTCGCTATTAAGATGGCGGAAAAAGGTCATGAAATTCACTTCATTACATCGAGTCTGCCATTTCGATATAATGAGCCGCATGAAAATATCCACTTTCACGAAGTAAGAATAGATGGGTACGCAGTATTCAAGTATCCGCCTTATGATATTGCACTCGCGAATCGTATTGGCCAAGTTGTAGAGGAACAACACTTGGATCTACTTCACGTCCACTATGCAGTGCCACATGCAGTCTCAGCAGTATTGGCGAAAGATATGATCCAATCGGATATTGGAATTATTACTACCTTGCATGGAACAGATGTGACGATTCTGGGTCATGATCCTGCTCTTCGTAACACAGTCAAATATGGAATCGATAAATCGGATATCACAACAGCGGTTTCCAACTCCCTTAGGAAAGAGACGATTGAGCTGATTGAACCGGTTAAGGACATCATGACAATCTACAACTTCATTGATGAAGAAACGTATCACCCTGTAGAATCTGAATCATTACGCGAGGATTTCGATATTAAGAAAGATGAAAAAGTAGTCATTCATATTTCGAATTTCAGAAGCGTCAAGCGAATACCAGATTTAATTCGGGCATTCGCGAAAATCACAGAAAAAGTTCCTGCTAAGCTTTTATTGGTAGGAGAAGGTCCTGAAATGCCTAGGATCCGGAGGTTGGTTGACATGCTCGGTGTTACCGATGAAGTGTTATTCACAGGTAGACGTGATGATTTGCCGGACCTATTATCAATCAGTGATGTCATGGTGCTCCCTTCTGAAAAAGAGGCATTCGGGCTCGTAATATTAGAAGGGTTTGCATGCGGTGTACCTGCAGTAGGTACAACGGCTGGCGGTATTCCTGAAGTGATTGAAGACGGCGTTAATGGACACATAGTACCTATTGGAGATCCAGACGCGATTGCAGAAAAAACGCTTCGGATTTTATGTGACAGCGACGTTCATCAAATGATGAAAGAGAATGCGTTGGAAACTGTGAAAGGGAAGTTCGCATCCGACCATATTGTAGCTCAATATGAAAAGCTTTATTATGATTTGAAAAAGAAGGAATGCTAATATGTTTGGAACTCGTCAAAGTCGTACAGTGATTACCCGTTTGAATGAAGCGGGTTATGAAGCAGTTTTTGTAGGAGGAGCCGTTAGAGATTACCTGCTTGGAAAAGAACCAACGGATATCGACATCGCCACTTCTGCAACACCTGCACAAGTTAAATCGGTATTCTCGAATACAATCGATCTAGGAACCGAGCATGGTACGGTACTGGTCATTGAATCAGGCGAACCGATTGAAGTGACAACTTACCGGACTGAAGGGACCTATTCAGATAATCGGAGACCCGATGAAGTCCATTTTGTTACTTCGCTGGAAGAAGATCTGAAGAGACGTGATTTTACGATCAATGCACTCGCACTTCGGATTGGTGGGGAAGTGGTTGACCCATTTCGAGGGAGAGAAGATTTATCAAAGAAAACAATCCGGGCAGTAGGAAATCCGAGTGAACGATTTAGTGAGGACGCGCTTCGAATGATTCGAGCAGTCCGATTTGTGTCTGTGTTAGGATTTGAATTGGAATCCTCAACGAAAGCATCGATTACTGCACTTGGCAGTTCCATTAAAACTCTCTCTGTTGAGCGAGTTAAACAAGAGTTCGATAAACTGTTTAATGGCTTGTTTGCTCACGAAGCCTTGGAGTTACTAGAAGATACAAAGTTGTCAGAGGCGCTTCCTTTATATCCTACTCAGCAGGATTCATGGTTACAGTGTGCCCCTTTCCAGAACTCACTTGACGGATGGGCATCATTAATGATTGCAGGAGACTTCGATGCATCTGAAGTGGTAAAAGCATATAAATTATCCAATAAGGAACGATTGTTTTTACAGTCGGTACAGAAGTTCTATTCAATCAGACTCATTCGATCTTATACAATCATGGATTATTACGGTGCAGAGTGTTCGACATTGATGTCTGTTGAAAAATTGATTGCGACCTTAACCACTCGACTACCAATCGATGAAAATACGATCAGGAATGCGATGGACCTATTGCCCATCCATACCAAGCAAGAGTTGGCGGTAAAAGGTGAACAGCTAATGGAGTGGACCGGCAGAAGTGGTGGGCGATGGCTAGGAGAAGCAATTCAAGCTATTGAGCATGCTGTACTATATCAAGTAACTCCGAACGACCACAATTCGATAAAGGAATGGTTTTTACATGAATACGAATGTAAAGAGTGAGTTACTTAAACGGATGTCTGCAGGAAAAGACAATCCAGTGTCAGGACAACAATTGGCGGATGAGTATGGTATATCCAGAACGGCCATCTGGAAATATGTTAAAGAACTTGAAAGTGAAGGGTATGAAATCGGTACGATCCGAAAAAGAGGGTATTATTTAATCGCCTCACCAGATACAGTAGTTCCAGCTGCGATCCAACAGTTTTTGCAAACAAAAAACTATGGACGTACCATCCGTCACGTTGAATCATGCCCATCCACACAGTTGCTTGCGCACGAAGAAGCGCAGAGTGGAGCGCCGGATGGATTAGTCATCATTGCTGATGAGCAAACGGCAGGCAAAGGTAGATTGTCACGTCCTTGGTCCTCTGTTGCTGGAAAAGGAATTTGGATGAGTGTCATTACCCGACCAGAGCTAACCCCACAGCAAGCGCCTCAAATGACCCTAGTCGCTGCAGTGGCCATTGTACGTGCTATTGAAGAGCTGACAGACGTAATACCTACTATAAAATGGCCGAATGACATCTTAGTAGAAGGTCGTAAGCTAACGGGGATCCTGACAGAGCTACAAGCAGATCCCGATCGAGTCAAATCGATCATCCTTGGTATCGGCATGAACGTTAACCAGCAGTTGAAAGACTTCCCTGAAGAGATTCGTACAATCGCCACATCTCTTAGCATTGAAGAAGGAAAGCCTGTTAGCCGTGCAAAGTTGACAGCAAAAGTCTTGGACTACTTGGAGCTATACGTTACGCTATATGTTGAAAAAGGATTCGCTCCCATTAAACTCCTTTGGGAAAGCTACGCAGACTCCATCGGCAAACGTGTTCGTATCTCGACCTTGCAAGACACTTACGAAGCGACTGCTAGAGGTATCTCAGAAGACGGGCGTTTAGAAGTAGTGCTTGACGATGGAACTGTAAAAGGAATTTATTCAGCTGATATCCACATTATCTGAACAATGAAAAATCATTTGGCAAGTACCTGCATTGGGTGTTATAGTGAGTGAGTGGGCGATATCCTATTGAATCGCACCTGTAAAATGAGTACATGAACACAATTGAATAAATCTGCCTTGATCATATTGACAGGGACGGAGGAAACCTATGACGATATCCTACACAACCCTTCTGTCTTTTTATGACTGGAAGGGTTTTTATGTTTTGGTTTTCTCCTGATAAGGAGAGGAGAAGAACAATGAAAACAATTACTGACTTGAAACGGATGAAAACTGAGGGCAACAAAATTGTGATGATGACAGCATATGATTACCCAACAGCCGTTTTTGCTGAAAACTCGAATGTTGATATTTTGCTAGTAGGGGATTCTCTTGGAATGGTCGTTCTGGGCTACCCATCGACCGTATATGTGACTTCGGATGACATGGTTCATCACGGAAAAGCAGTTAGACGTGGTGCTAAGGATACGTTTCTAGTCGTTGATCTGCCTTTCGGTACGTTTAGGGGGTCACAAGATCGAATCTTGAACGAAGCTATCCGGGTCTTCCAAGAAACGGGAGCAGATGCGCTTAAAGTCGAAGGAGCTGATGAAGTACTGGATACGATTCAGCTTCTTACGAATACAGGTATTCCAGTCGTTGCACATTTAGGATTACTCCCTCAATCGGCATCTGTTAGTGGAGGCTACAAAGTACAAGGAAAGACAGCGGATGCTGCACGTAAATTGTTAAATGACGCGACGTTGTGTGAACAAGCAGGTGCATGTATGATTGTTGTCGAATGTATCCCCCACCAGTTGACGTCACAATTATCCCAAGAAGTCAGCATACCGATCATCGGGATAGGCGCAGGGTCAGAAGCAGACGGCCAAGTACTAGTTTTCCATGATCTTGTAAAGTATGGAAACCATCGTCTACCGAAATTCGCGGAGAGCTTCAGTGATGCTGGAGTAGTTATTCAAGATGGCATTACATCATTTACAAATGCGGTGCGAACGGGGACGTTTCCGGCAACGAAACATCAGTTTACGATGAAGGAAGAAGAATTGGTGAGCTTGTATGGAGGCGGAAACCAGTGACTGAGACAACTCCTATGCAATCCACAACCTCAATTTCAAAAATGATCAAATGGCAGCAAGATATGAAGGCATCAAGACGGAAAATCGGTTTTGTTCCAACGATGGGATTTCTTCATGAAGGTCACGTAGCGTTGATAAAGGAAGCGAAAAAGAACAATGACTGTGTGGCAGTTAGCATATTCGTAAATCCTACTCAATTTGGGCCGGGCGAGGACTATCAAGCGTATCCTCGCGACTTGGATGCTGATGTATTACTTGCTTCACAAGCGGGTGCGGACATTGTATTTTGTCCGGAGGTTGAGGAAATGTATCCTACAGACGGCGGTATTCGTATAGTGCCAGGTCCTCTGGCCGAACAATTATGCGGTGCATCCCGACCAGGACACTTTGACGGCGTGTTGAAAGTGGTGCTGAAGCTTGTAAATATCGTGCAGCCGGATACTGTGTTCTTTGGCATGAAAGACGCCCAACAACTTGCGATTATTGAAACATTTTTCCGTGACTTCAACTGCCCAGTAACCGTTGTTCGTGTTCCGACAGTTAGGGAGCTAGATGGACTGGCAAAAAGCTCGAGGAATGTGAATCTTTCCGTCCAAGAGCGAAACGAAGCACCAGCAATATACAATGCGATCCAACAGGCGGTAGTTTTAGTCCGCGAAGGAGTCACAATGGAAGTGGTCAAACAATTTGTCGCGGACGCGCTTATGGAAAAGACATCGGGTGCGGTGGACTATATATCCATACTAACCTATCCACAATTGGAAGAACCGACCGATGTGTCGAAAGACTTGATCATCGCATGCGCTATACAATTTTCAAAAGCCCGTTTGATCGATAATATTATTTTTAAGAGGGAAGGCTGAAATTATGTTCCGTACCATGCTCACAAGTAAGCTACACCGGGCTACAGTCACAGAAGCCAATTTGAATTATGTAGGAAGTATTACGATCGATGCAGACTTACTAGATGAAGCCAATATCCTCGTAAACGAAAAAGTACAGATCGTTAACAACAACAACGGTGAACGATTTGAAACGTATACTATTCCAGGAAAAAGAGGGAGCGGTATGATTTGCGTAAACGGTGCTGCCGCAAGACTCGTCCAACCTGGAGACATCGTCATCATACTGGCATATGCTCTTATGTCAGACGAAGAAGCACAGCAACATGCTCCAACGGTCCTACTCATGGATGAACACAACAAAATTGAACAAGTCATCCAAGAATCCCATGGCGTCATTGTTTGACAAACGTATTCTTATAAAGGTTGTACAATTTGGCCTTACCAGAGATTCTCCTATCCATTCTTAATTAAAATTAAATGGCTTTCCTGAAAGTCAGTCTCTATTGACTTTCGGGATAGCTTTTTTATTTTTTTGCAGGTTTGCACCCTTCCTTTAGAGACTACACTGAATATATGGTACAATCTGCAGTAGGAAACCGATACAGGAAGTTGATGAATCCATGGAAAATCTAAAATTTGCAGTAGTCGATTTGGAGACAACCGGTCATTCCCCTGAAAAAGGCGACCGGATTATTCAAATTGCCATCATGTTCATTGAAGACGGCGTCCTCACAAACGAGTATGTCCGCTTTGTCAATCCAGGTCAAAAAATCCCTGTTTTTATTCAAGAACTAACTGATATTACAAACACTGAGGTAAACGATGCACCGTTATTTGAAGAAATCGCGCAAGAAGTGAGAGACTTATTAGAGGGGTGGATGTTTGCTGCTCATAATACCAACTTCGATTTAACTTTTCTTCAAAAAGAATTTCGACGTTGTGGGATTCCTCAGTGGCAGGGAAAGCAGATCGACACAGTCGAATTCTCGAAAATCATGTATCCTTCTGCTGTTAGCTATCGTCTAAAGGAATTGACTGAGGAACTTGGTATCGAACTATCTGCTGCGCATCGTGCTGACGATGATGCAAGGGCGACAGCGTATTTACTATTAATGTGCATGGGAAAAGTTAAATATCTGCCAGAACAAACTCTAATACGTTTACATAAGCGCTCTTTTTCTCTGAAAACTGATCTATCCGTGATCTTCTATTTAGCGTTAGTAGAGACACGTCGAAAAACATCTAACTCGCATCTCTCACAATTTCGTGGCATTCCTTTCCGTCAAACTGAAATCATTCGAAACCTAGAAACGCGTGAAATTGACTATCCAACCAGTCAAGACGAAAAAGACCAGTTGCTCATTCAAGCTTATCCCTCCTACGAATCCAGGAGTGCTCAATTGCAATTCATGGATGCTACTTGGAATTCTTTGCGTACTGGCAAGGAAATTATGGTGGAGGTCCCTACAGGAATCGGGAAGACAGTATCTTATTTACTGCCGGCAGCGATACGTGCAGTAGAAACTAAACAAGCCGTCATTGTAAGTACGTACACAAATCATTTAGCGGATAAAATTATGGCCGAAGAAATCGGCATCGTCTCAAAAGCATTATCTATTCCTGTTCAAGCTACAGTGTTGAAGGGGCGTTCAAATTATATCTCGCTATCGAAGTTTGCGGAACTGTTGTTAAGTGGTGAGTCGAGTTATGACAATATATTCACTGAAATGCAGCTCCTGGTCTGGCTGACTGAAACCATGACTGGAGATGTGAATGAGCTCAATCTTTCAGGTGGTGGTATGCTGTATATCGATCGTATCCGCAAACGTTCTTCAGTTCTAGCGGAAGATGAGCAAGGTGTGGATTATCATCAAGTCGCATTAGAAAATTGCCGTCATGCAGATATCGTCATTACGAACCATGCATTACTTCTTAGTGAGGGATCTAGTAAGGAACAAATTATCGAGGAGTCTTGCGGTCTCGTTGTCGATGAAGCCCATCAATTTATTCATGCGGCCTTTAAAACAAATGAAATCATCTTTTCCTATACGAATTGGAAATATGTAATGGGGCAAATCAGTTCAGAGGCAGATGACCAAGTGAGTCGTCGCATCGAAGAAATCCTAGTTCGGAAGAGGTTAAATCGTTCACGTGAGCGTTCCAACCTTCTGTCGACATTTGAAAAGTTCTCTACGGCCTTTGATGTAGCTATCCATGAATTGATAGGGGCAGAATCAGTTAAAAGAGGTCATGTGAAGGGGAGTCGACTTCATGTCGCTTTGGAGGACATCTCTGTTGATCGGATTGTATTTGAAACTATGTTCCAATCGATGAATGACTTCGTTGGAAATGCTTCCTCATATGTCAAACGGTTGGACCAAGAAGTGGAAAGCCTTTCTGACAAAGAACAAGCAATTCTTGCAGAATGGCATTATTGGATAGATGAACTTCGTGTGAAAATCGGAGAATGGGTAGAATTATTCCTTGATCAGGAACCGGGTGGAACCATTTGGATTGAGCAAGACCAAAGGAGTATTCCGGGAAGTCTAACCGTCATCAAGAGTCCAATTGACAGCGCACCTGTGATCCGTAACACACTGAAGTCACTTTTCACTAACGAAAAAGGCGTGATATGGACGTCAGGAACACTATCTGTGAAAAGTGATGAGCACTTTGTAGCACGCCAACTAGGTGTTGGACCTGAAGTGTCAGTTATGAAGTTGCTTGCTCCTGAACATTTCTATACGGGAGCACAAATCTTTCTCATTGATGATATGCCGAACATTCAGCAAGTCGCTCAACAAGAATATGTAGAAGAAGTGGCAGAGGCGATTGTACAAACGGTAATGGTAACTGAGGGAAGACTTTTTGTTCTCTTTACATCGCAAGATATGCTAAATCAAACCCATGAACTTATTTCAGACAGCGGGTTGTTGGAAGACTATGCACTCATCGCCCAAGGAATTAGCTCAGGCAGCAGATATCGGTTGTTAAAATCATTCCGGCAATATGAAAAAGCAGTGTTGTTCGGTACGAATAGTTTCTGGGAAGGGGTTGACGTTCCTGGAAACTCATTATCCGCAATCATCATTGTACGTTTACCGTTTTCTTCTCCGTCTGAACCTGTGTTTAAAGCCAAGACAGCTCAACTGAACAAGATGGGAAAAAACGCTTTCACTGCGTATGCATTACCTGAAGCTATTCTAAGACTGCGTCAAGGTTTTGGGAGGCTCATTCGCTCATCAACAGATACTGGCTTTTTCATCATCTTGGATCGACGAATTGAAACGAAATCATACGGCAAGAAGTTCCTGGAAGCATTGCCGGATGTGCCTGTTAAAAAAGTGTCACTTGCACGTATGGTAGATGAACTTAATAATTGTTATAATAAATGAGTGTATCTGACTTGAACGTTGGCGAATAGGTTTGCCCGTCCAAGTCTTTAGAAACCCATTTGGAGTGGGATGTGAAAACGTGATTAACTGGATAAAATTTTTCATCATTTTTCTCTTCACACTTGCACTGGTGATGACGGCATTTGTTTTTTACAAAGCCTACGAACCAGCTTCTATCCTTAAAGAGAATGCGACCAACCAAGTATTGGACGTTGGCCTTTTAGCGGAAGTAGATCGTGCGGAAGTTTATAACGGAACAACCTCACTTACAGTCGTCTATGGAAAAGATGACAAGGGAGTTGCAAAAGCCGTTTTTGTAAACGAGAAAGCAAAGTCTGACGAGGATTCAAAAGTGGTTGTCCTTGCAAAAGGGACCTCTGCAAAACAAGCAGTATCTGCCGTCAAACGTGAAATGGACGTCAACAAACTCATCCATGTTAAACTAGGAGTGGAAGACGATGATGCTGTTTGGGAAGTTGCATTCAAAAATGAGGCAAACAAACTGAATTACGTCTACATCTCATTTTCAGACGGAGTGTGGCAAAAGCGGATTTTAAACTTATAGGAAGTGCATGAATGCACTGGTAAAGGGAGCGATGGACTTGGCGAAGCAATTAGCATCCAGAGTATCTACACTTTCACCTTCAACAACTTTAGCGATTACTGCTAAGGCAAAGGAAATGAAAGAATCTGGTATTGATGTAATTGGTCTTGGTGCGGGAGAGCCTGATTACAATACACCTGAACCTATACTAGAAGCAGCATGGCGTTCTATGAAGGAAGGCAAGACAAAGTACACACCATCTGGTGGGCTACCTGCTTTAAAGGACGCAGTCATTGGGAAGCTAGAAAGAGATCAAGGCTTAACGTATACACGTACTGAAGTCATGATCGGGATTGGTGCAAAACATGTGTTGTACACGTTGTTCCAAACGATTCTAGATCCAACTGATGAAGTGATTATTCCTGCACCATATTGGGTGAGCTATCCCGAGCAAGTTAAACTTGCAGGGGGAGTACCCGTAGTCGTTCAGGCAACTGCAGAAGCAGAGTTCAAAGTGACGGCCAGTCAAATTGAGGTAGCCATCACATCTAAAACAAAAGCGCTCATTCTGAACTCTCCAGGTAATCCTACTGGAATGGTGTATACGGAAGAAGAACTAAAGGCGATCGCAGAAGTTTGTAAAGCGCGTGATATTTGGATCATATCAGATGAAATTTACGAAAAGCTTGTCTATGGAACAGCGAAGCATGTTTCAATTGCAACGCTCTCTGATGACGCGAAAACACGGACATTCATCATTAATGGCGTTTCAAAATCGCATTCGATGACAGGATGGCGTATCGGATTCATTGCAGGAAATGAGGAAGTCGTAAAAGCGATGACAAACCTTGCAAGTCATTCGACATCTAATCCTGTAACTACTTCACAATATGCAGCAATTGAAGCGTATAATGGTTCCCAGGATGCTGTTGAGATGATGAGAAAAAGTTTCAGCTCCCGTTTAGAGCGCATTTATCCTCAAATCCAAGCAATTCCCGGTTTTAACACGGTGAAACCACAAGGTGCATTTTATCTACTTCCGGACGTTTCAGAAGCTGTAAAACATACGGGATATGAAAACGTCGATGCTTTTGCAAAAGCATTGTTGGAAGAAGCAAATGTGGCGGTCATTCCGGGAAGCGGATTTGGTTCTGAAGAAACAATTCGATTATCCTATGCAACTTCGATCGATTTGTTAGAAGAAGCGGTACATCGTATTGACCAATTTGTGAAGTCTAAATGGAACGATTGATTGAAAACTGATTAGGTAGTTCAATTACCTAGAAAAATTTGGAGGCTCTTATGAAAACGATTATGATTCACGAAATGCCTGATCATGAAGGTGAAACAGTACGTATGGGAGCATGGCTTGCCAACAAGCGCTCAAGTGGTAAGATAGCATTTTTACAATTGCGTGACGGCTCCGGATTCGTTCAAGGAGTTGTTGTAAAAGAAGATGCTGGTGAAGAACTTTTTGCAACTGCAAAAGGGTTAACTCAAGAGACTTCATTATATGTAACGGGTGAGGTCACAGTAGACGAGCGCTCAAGTTTCGGTTTTGAGTTGCAGGTCAAAGGGATTGAAGTGATTAAAGTTGCAGAGGACTATCCAATTACACCCAAGGAACACGGAACAGAATTCCTCATGGATCACCGTCATCTCTGGTTACGTTCTCGTAAGCAACATGCAGTGATGAAAATCCGTGACGAAATCATTCGTGCGACATATGAATTTTTCCATATGAACGGGTTCATTAAAATTGACCCGCCAATTTTGACAGGATCTTCTCCTGAAGGAACTTCAGAGCTATTCCATACGAAATACTTTGATGAGGATGCTTATCTTTCACAATCTGGTCAGCTATATATGGAAGCAGCTGCAATGGCTCTAGGTAAAGTATTTTCGTTCGGACCAACATTCCGTGCTGAAAAGTCGAAAACTCGTCGTCACTTAATCGAGTTCTGGATGATCGAGCCTGAAATGGCGTTCGTAGAACATGCGCAAAGCTTAGAAGTACAAGAGCAATATGTCTCACACGTTGTTCAATCCGTACTTCAAAACTGCAAACTTGAGCTAGAACGTCTAGATCGGGATACATCGAAATTGGAAAAAATCCAAGCGCCTTTCCCACGCATCAGTTATGACGATGCAATCGAGTTCCTTCACAAAGAAGGGTTTGATGATATTCAATGGGGAGACGATTTTGGAGCACCTCATGAGTCCGCAATTGCAGAAAGTTATGATTTACCCGTTTTCATCATGAATTATCCTATCGGCATTAAGCCATTCTACATGCAGCCACATCCTGATCGTGATGATGTCGTGCTATGTGCAGACTTGATCGCTCCTGAAGGATATGGAGAAATTATTGGTGGTTCTGAACGTATTCATGATTATGATCTCATGAAACAACGGATCGAAGAACACCAGTTGGATGCTTCTGCATATGAATGGTATTTGGATTTAAGTAAGTATGGCGCAGTGCCACACTCTGGTTTCGGTCTAGGGTTAGAGCGTACTGTCGCTTGGATTTCAGGGGTCGAGCACGTACGGGAATCGATTCCGTTCCCACGTCTTCTCAACCGTTTGTATCCTTAATAATGTAACAAGGAAGGAGTTCGCCATATGCAACAAGATGAACGGCTCCGGATGTGGATTGAGCAGGGGAATGTTACTATTCCCCAGCTTTTTTTTAACTCTTATAAAAAACTAGGTATCCAAGATTCAGATGCCATGCTCATTTTACAAATGGAAGCCTACCATGCTCAACAGATTGAGTTTCCCACACCCTCCGATTTTTCATCACGGATGAACCTCACAGAAAATGAGGTATCCAAAGTCTTGCAGCGACTCATGCAAAAGGGATATCTGAAAATTGACCAAGCTAGTGATTCCAATGGAGTGCTGTTTGAACAATTTTCGCTACATCCTTTGTGGGAAGCGGTTTTGGAATGTGAAATCGGGAGTCAGCATAAAACAGTTGAAGCGAAAGAAAAGGAAGACGAAGGACAAATATTCAACATTTTTGAACAAGAATTTGGACGACTGCTTTCTCCGATGGAATGTGAAACGATTGCGATGTGGATTGACCAAGATCATCACGAGATCGCTATTATAAAAGCGGCTTTAAAAGAAGCGGTCATAGCTCAAAAACTAAGTATGCGTTATATCGATCGTATTTTGTTTGAGTGGAAAAAGAAGAACGTGACGACATTGGCAGATGTTGAAAAACAAACAAAAGCCTTCCGTTCCCCTACACAATCCCTGAAACAGGGAAAAGAACAAGGAACTGTGAAACGGGTTCCGCTATATAACTGGCTTGAACAGCGGGATGGGTGAGTGGAATGTTAACTAAAACCGAGTGGAACTATTGCTTAGAGGAAATAGATAAGATGTTTCCAGATGCGCATTGTGAACTTGTGCACGAAAATGCATTTGAATTGGTCATCGCGACCCTTTTATCCGCACAATGTACGGATGTGCTAGTGAATCGTGTAACTGCGGAGTTGTTTCAGAAGTATAAAACACCAGGAGATTATTTAGAAGTTCCTATCGAAGAATTGCAGCAGGACATTCGTTTCATCGGTCTGTATCGTAACAAGGCAAAAAATATCCAAGCATTGTCGCTCATGCTTCTCACTCAATTCGGTGGGGAAGTTCCCGAAGATCGCGACGTGCTGACAACACTTCCAGGAGTCGGTAGGAAGACTGCGAATGTTGTCGTTTCCAATGCGTTTGGTGTTCCTGCACTTGCCGTCGATACACACGTTGAGCGAGTTGCAAAGCGATTGGCAATGAATCGATGGAAGGACTCTGTGTTGGCAGTTGAAGAAAAAATCATGAGGTGGACACCAAGAGAACGTTGGACACAGACGCATCATCAACTTATTTTCTTCGGTAGATATCACTGCAAAGCCCAAAAACCGAACTGTCCGGAATGTCCACTGCTTTCCATATGTCGAGAAGGAAAGAAGAGGATGAAGCTAAATGGATAATTCAAAACCTACCGTAACGAAAGACCAAATAATGCCTTACTTTGATAAATGGGAGTCTTTGAAACCCGAAATACAACAGCTTTATGACCTAAAGCAACCCAATGCTTCTGAGTGGATGATAATTGCTATAGCAAATTACGAAGAATTACTTCAAGCATGCGCACCTGTGGGTGGTTCTGACCGTCGGACAAAAATGGAACCATTAAATGGGGAGGAGCGCCTTCAATTCATCAAGGATAAATTGATAAGCCCTTTTGCGCTCATTCAGTTAAGTTTGCTCTATACGGAATTGAGGAAGAAGGTTTCCCGATTTATCACCAATTAAAAAAACAGCGACTTCGTTTATACGAAGTCGCTGTTTTTTAGGTTCATTTATCGTCTGTAACTGTTGGTTCCTCCGGTTTAGTTGCAGAAGGTTTCGTAGAACTGGCGGTATTTGAGCTCGATTTTTTTGGAGGGGTGCTACTGACGTCACCGGAGCCGTCATCGCCGTTACCATCTCCATTATCTTCTGAGTTATTTCCGTCAGACCCATTCCCGTTATTTCCAGAGTTGTTGCCATTGTTTCCATTGTTATTGCCGTTATTCCCATTGTTGCCGTTATTATTGTTATTATTGTTGTTGTTGTTGTTGTTGTTGTTGTTGTTGCCATTATTGTTGTTCCCGTTATTATCCCCATTGTTGGAGCCGTCATTTTGATCGTCATCTCCATTGTCCTGATCTGAGTCACCTTGGTCTTGGTCATCAGGACTTTCCTCAGGCTCTTCTTCAGTAGCCTGAATCATAAGTGTTGTAGAAGCAGGGGAACTAACGAGACTACCTGCTTTGGCTATAACGGAGAATGTGTACGTATGGCCAGGTTCCACATTGCCGAATGTGAAGGAATCGTCATTTGTTTCTGTAAGTGATTGGGAGACTCCACCATCTACAGAAACTGAAACTGCAAATGAGACATCTCCATCAAAATCATCAGAATCAGGCTCTTTGTGATTCCAACTCAAGTCTATTTCCTGATTATCAGCATCATACTCTGCACGTAGATCAGTAGGCGCTTCAAGTTCAGTCACTTCTTCCTCAGGCTCAGGTTCTACATATGTGCGCTCAGGAAGGGTTCCGCGAACAAATAGTTCATCCTGCTTCAAGTTACTCGGTGTACTATTGGTTGCCAACTGAAGTGGTTGTGATCCAGCGACAATCGTAGCCTCCTCAACTGAGCTAGGCTTTTTGAATTTTTTCGGATTGTTACCAGAAGTGATATCGCTCATTACTTGACGGAATAGCACCTTAGGCATATCACGGCCGCCAGGGAACCCAACAATCGGTTCCTTGCGTTTTTCATGACCACCCCAAACGGCGATCGTATAGTCGGTTGTATACCCAGCAAACCATGAATCAGGGACACTCTCATTTTTGATGTTGTTATCCTGTTTTTCTTTTGTTGTGTAGTTTGTTGTACCCGTTTTCCCTGCAATGTCCATGCCGGGAATATTTGCTTTTGACCCTGTTCCATTTGGTTTTGTCATAACATCACGAAGCATATCTGTCACCATATAAGCGGTTGAATCCTTCATGGCGGAAACTGGATCTGGAGAAAGATTGATTTCAGTTTTACCATCTCGTAAAATAATTTTCTTCACTGCATGGGGTGCATTGTAGATTCCTTCGTTTCCGAATGCTGCAAATGCGCCAGCCATCTGAAGAGTAGAGAAGTCATTTCCACCTCCGCCAATCGCATCTGACGGGTTTAGTTTTTTAATTGGTAAGCCAAGCGAATTTGCAAATTCTTTAGCATTGTTAGTGCCGACTTCGTTGAATGTTTTAATAGCTGGGATATTACGTGACTCATAAACTGCATGTCTCATCGTAATTGGACCCTTAAATCTACCATCGACATTATTTGCATTTATCCCTTTTGTTTTTTCATCTACGATTGTTTGACCAGTCGACCAGTTCAAGTATTCAATGGCTGGGCCATAGTCAAGAATCGGCTTAATGGAAGACCCAGGTTGACGTTTTTGGTCGCTTGCATAGTTGTGGTTAAATAACTTGTAATTACGTCCTCCACCAACTGCTACAATCTCACCTGTTTTTGTATCGACCACTGTCATACCAGCTTGAATCGTATCAGATTCAAAGTTACTTGCATCTGCAAGTGCTTTTTCGACAGAGAGCTGAGCGTCAGGTTTGAGCGCTGTTTGGATGGTTACGCCTTCAGCTAGAATATCTTTGTATCCTGCTTTTTGAAGCTCATCCATTACAGTGTCAATATAAGCTTGATATTTAGTGCCAGTCGTTTTTTCACGTTGATCTTCGGGTAGAAGAGCAGCCATGACTGGAACTGATTTTGCATTTTCCATTTCATCTTTAGTGATTTTTCCGTGTTGGTTCATAAGTTTAAGAACAATGTCACGACGTTTTTGAGCACGTTCAGGATGTTTAAATGGATTGTAAGCATTTGGAGATTGAGGCATACCAGCAAGCATTGCCATTTCAGGTAATCCCAATTCACTTGGTTCTTTTCCGAAGAAATACTCTGAACCTGTGCCGAAACCATATTTATTACCTGACATTAGAACTTTGTTGAAATACATTTCAAAAATCTCTTCTTTTGAATAATTACGCTCTAATTTAAAAGCAAGCCACGCTTCTTGTGCTTTACGTTTTAATGTCTTTTCATTTTTCAAGAACGAGTTTTTAATGACTTGCTGTGTTAATGTAGAAGCTCCTTGAGAGCCAAAACCACTTCTGAAGTTTGCAATGATCGCCCCACCAAGTCGCCAAAAGTCGATGCCGTGGTGTTTATAGAATCTGGCGTCTTCTGTCGCTAGAATTGCAGCTTCCAATTCTTTTGGTATTTCGTCATATGGCACGAATTCACGTTTTTCAGTGCCGGGTTGGTAAATAACATTGCCCTCTGCATCTACTACATTGGAAGACAGTGGGTCTTTTAAAAGACTTTCGTCTAACTCAGGTGCTGTACTTGCGTAGTACGCAAATAATCCTCCGCCTGCTACTAAGAATAGTAATCCGATAATGACTATTGTCTTAAATATGGTCTTAATGAGACCTTTTTTCTTTTTGGGTGTTTTTTTATGTTTACGTGACGTTTTCTGTTCCGCCTCTGCTTGATGTCTGCGTGCGGTCCTTGAATTTGGAGTATTATTGTCCATTAGGATTCCTGCCTTTCGGTTCGTTCGTCGGTTGATTGTTCAACCATGCCGGTTATCGCTTGTAAATAATCTAGACGCGGATGATAGCCTGGCTGTATTTCAACTGACATTTCTTCGATTTCTTCAAGTGTAATTGATTTTCTGCCACCATCTATCATGCGTGTCCATTTTTTGATAAAGTTCTTAAAGGGTACTACGAAATAACGATCTAAAAGAGAAAAGCGTATAATTAGAAATGCAATCCCACCTTGCTTATGTACTTGGGACATATGCTCAACCTGATGATCATGTATATTTTGTAAAGGAAAAGAAGTTTTGTTTTTCGTCTCCTTTGCTTCGAAATCGACATAATTCCCATGCCACACACCGTTATAGTCAGTTGTGGAAGCAGTTTTAAAATAGGCTTCTGTAATAACTGCTGCACTTCTTGCTGGATAGCGCACGTTGACAATTTGAATAGGTACGGGTTTTTTATGAATGACTGCAATCCCTCTACTAGTATAGTACTCGTTGCTTTCATTCAATTCATCTTCCAACGTTTTCCCTCGATTACTGAAAGTTAAAGAAGTTGGTTTGGCAACTGAATTCGTCGTAGTAGGTATATATTTTTTGCCATTTGGATAGCGTATCGCCAATATACTCACCTCACATCATCAGTGTATCATACCACAATATTGAGACGTTAAAACGTTGATTAGGTTGCAAATTACAAAATACAAACCATTTGAAAGAAGAATACACGTTCGACAATGTTGGAACTGAACGCTCTAATTTGATAAACTTAAAATAGAGGTAGTAGAAAGGTGACAAGTAGTATGAGGTTACAACAGTTAACAGAACAATTACTTGAAGTATGTGATGAATGCTTAGTTCGGCATAGCGACATGAGAAAAGAAATGCGTGAACCCGACTTTTATAAAGAAGTTAAACCGTATGCCGACCGCACGCATCAGATGATAGATGAATGGGACCAACTAATAAAACAGTGGATTCGGACTAACCGTCCTAAATACGTACGACCTATTCAAATTTCAACGTTGAACGATCTGATGAAACAATTCACCGTACAATCCTTTTATCAAAAGACAGGGAAGAAGCGTTTTGTTCAATCGATTCAATCTGCAAGTTATACTCTGAATACTGTAAGGATTGCATTGGAAAAAGAAGAGGAGGAAGGCGGGGATGGCAACTAACACAAATATCCAGTCATTTATTGACGAGTTAAGACAAGATCCGGAATTCGCGACGAATGTGAAGCATTACAAAGTGACAGAAGGAAAAGATGCCATCTATGCTACATTTCCCGACAAATTGCATCCTTCATTAAAAAAGGCTCTTTCGCAAAAAGGGATACATCAATTATATAGCCACCAACGGAAAGCATTTGACTTCGCTCAACAAAAGAAATCTTATACAGCTGTTACTCCAACGGCTTCTGGTAAATCTCTTTGTTATCATTTACCTGTACTTCAAAGCATATTGGAGAACGAAGCATCGCGAGCTTTGTATCTCTTTCCTACAAAGGCGCTTGCGCAAGATCAATTAGCTGATCTACATGAACTGATTGAAGCGAGTGGAGAATCGATTCTAAGTTATACGTATGACGGAGATACCGCACCAGGTCTTAGAACAAAGGTTCGGAAATCAGGTCATATCGTGTTAACGAATCCAGATATGCTGCATTCCGGAATTTTACCTCATCATACAAAATGGGTTTCACTTTTTGAAAACTTGAAGTATATCGTGATTGATGAATTGCATACGTATAAGGGAGTGTTTGGTACACATGTTGCCCATGTGTTAAGACGCTTAAAAAGAATTTGTGCATATTATGGAAGCGATCCGGTGTTCATCTGTACTTCGGCAACTATAGCGAACCCTCAGCAACTGGCGGAAAACCTGACAAATTCTTCAATGGAGCTCATTTCGGATAACGGGGCGCCTGCTGGCAAAAAGCACTTCTTGTTTTACAATCCACCTGTTGTTCATGAAACGTTCGGAATTCGAAGGAGTGCTGTCTTGGAAGTTCGGGATATCGCTTCCCGTCTTTACCGGGAAGGGATTCAAACCATCATTTTTGCAAAAAGTAGAGTGCGCGTAGAAATGCTCGTAACGTATATGAAAGAGCTCACAAAAAAGAAATTGATGGATGAGACGATCATGGGGTACCGAGGCGGTTATCTTCCTTCAGAGCGTCGTAAAATTGAAAAAGGTCTTCGAAATGGAGCGATTAAGACGGTAGTCAGCACAAATGCACTGGAACTTGGCATCGATATCGGTCAACTCCAAGCATGTGTGATGACAGGTTACCCGGGAAATATCGCAAGTGCGTTGCAACAAGCAGGACGTGCGGGAAGACGACAAGATGATGCACTCATTATATATGTCGCGCAGTCCATGGCGTTGGACCAGTACATTATTGAGCACCCTGATTACTTATTAGGCGGATCTCCAGAAGAAGCGCATATTCACCCTGACAATATTGTCATTCTCATGGATCATTTACGTTGTGCCTCATTTGAACTCCCTTTTTCGGTAAACGACCAGTACGCTGAGTTCGATGTCCAACAGCTATTGGAGTTTTTAGCTGCTGAAGGAGTTCTTGTTTTGGCAGGAGAACACTGGCATTGGATGACAGAACGTTTCCCTGCGAGTGAAGTAAGTTTACGTTCGGCTTCACAAGAAAATGTTGTGATTATTGATAAAACCAGACCTAAAGAAACAACGGTCATTGGGGAAATGGATCGATTCAGTGCAATGACACTGCTACATGAAGAAGCAATCTATTTGCACCAAGGTACACAATTCCAAGTTGAAATGCTAGATTGGGAAGAAAAGAAGGCGTATGTGACAGAAGTGGATGTTGATTACTTCACAGACGCCAATTTAGCTGTTGAGCTAAAAGTAATCAGCGAAGATAAAAAGCAGAAGCAGAATTCCTGGACGGTGGCTTTCGGAGATTTAGCCGTTCTTGCGATCCCGACAATTTTTAAGAAGATCCGGTTCGATTCTCATGACAATATCGGTTCGGGACCTATTTATTTGCCAGCTGAAGAGCTCCATACAGCATCTACATGGTTCGCATTTGATGTTCCTGAAGGATGGACAGAGGCTACCTTGACTGACGCGATGACAGGGGCCGCCCATGCGATGCAATCTTTCATTCCTTTGTTTGTACAATGCGATAGAACCGATATTCATGTAGTCCCCCAAGTGAAAGCAGTCCATACAGAAAAGCCGACGTTTTTCATCTATGATAGTTATCCCGGAGGAATCGGATTAAGCGAAAAGATGTATGACCTATGGAATCCGTTGCTTTGCCAAGCTGCTTCTCATGTTCGTTCATGTGAATGTGAAGCGGGATGCCCAATTTGTACAGGTCCACCGGAATCTGATATGAATCTGAAACTAGGTGCTGCAGAGCTTTTGAAGAGTTTAGCAGGCGGTGACGCGCGTGTCTTATGAACAAAATCTCATGAAAATGAAAGGTATGTTAAAAAAATCGAAAGCAGATTCCTCAAAGCCTAAAGAAACTTCCAAGATTGTTCAAGCGTCATCCCCTAGTTACGAATCCCAGTGGCTAGCGGCAGGCCTCGAAAAAGAGATCAATCAATATGGGACCGTCTATAAGAAGATTGTGGATTATGATGAATCCTATACACATGGGAAATATCAATTGACCGAGTTGACGTCCTCCTTGCAAAAATGGAAGAGTTCAGGGGAAATCCATCCGTTAGCACCAGATCCAGATAAACGACTCCTTTTTTTTGACACGGAAACAACGGGGTTAAAGGGGACTGGAACTCTTATTTTCTTAATAGGTTTAATCGAACAATATGGAAATGGCTTCAGAATGACTCAATATGTCCTACCTGGTCCGGCGCATGAAGCCGCGTTCCTTTATGCAACGGGGTTATGGGAAAAGCCGGTTACATTAGTTATGTATAATGGTAAGAGTTTCGATATGCCCCAATTGGATACCAGATGGACAATGAATCGGAACGTACTACCCAAATTACCTAAGCACGATCAGATCGACTTGCTCCACGGTTCCAGACGCATTTGGAAACATGAAATGGAGTCGTTCAAACTGCCCGCAGTCGAAGAAGAACAGCTTGGATTTGTGCGCAAAGACGATATGCCGGGTCACATGGCTCCCATCATCTATCAAGATGCCGTGAAAAATGGTCGTGCAGAAATGCTGATGGAGATATTGCTCCATAATGAGTACGATATTTTATCACTTGTTACCCTGTATATACGTTCAACTGATCTTCTTTTGCAAGAGGAGTTATCAGGAACTGCAATCAGTCAGACGAATATCGGTAAATGGTATGCTGATTTGAAGTCACATAATCGTGCAACTGCCGTCTTAGAGCAAGTGATCGAGGAATATGGGACTCAACATCCGACAACTCACTTTCATTTTGGGTTTCTTTTAAAAAAGAATGGGGAATATAATGAGTCACTAGAAGCGTTTGGTGTTTGTATGACAAAGTCCACGGGGCGTGAACGGATTATTGCTCTTGAGGAAATGGCGAAAATTCATGAGCACAAAAACAAAGACTGCACAAAAGCCTTGCAACTTTGTGGAGTTGCAAAGGGTCTGCTGGCACGTGATTCCTCTTTAACTGATTCATTTTCTAAGCGCATGATTGCAGAGTTCACAAAACGGGAAATGAGACTGAAAAGAAAATTATTTCCCGGGCAAGCGCAGGACTCGACAAAATAACACTTCTAATCTTGACGTAAGAAGACAGAATTGGACAGGATATGCTATACTTATAGCAGTTACCACTGACGGAAGGACGTTGTTGAATGGAGATTAAATTGGATTCAAAAACGATTCTTGAAAAAGAGTTTAAAACAGGTATGCGCGGTTATAACCAGGAAGAAGTCGATTTGTTTTTAGATAGTGTAATTCATGATTACGAAAGTTTTAAAAAACGGATCGCTGAACTAGAACGCGAAAACGGAGAACTTCAAAACGAATTATCTACTGTCCAGAAACGACCGGCATCAAGCGCCCCTGGGACAACAAACTTTGACTTGTTGAAACGTATTTCTAATTTAGAAAAAGCTGTTTTTGGAAGTAAACTTTCAGGAAACGAATAAGTAGAACCCCACTTCCTCTTGCGGAAAGTGGGGTTCTGCTGTATACTAAGCAAGCCATGACGGAAATTCAGGTAATTGCTGCAGTGCTAGACACTGGAGAGGAAAGTCCATGCTCACACGGTACTGAGATGTCCGTAGTGTTCGTGCCCGGCCAAAAAATAAGCCGGGGCGCTGTTTACTCAGCTGACGGCGGAAATAATTCCTAAGTCCTTTTAGGATATGGAAGACGTTTCCTGAAAAGTGCCACAGTGACGGAGCTGTATCGGAAACGGTACAGGTGGAACGAGGTAAACCCCGCGAGTGAGAAACCCAAATTATGGTAGGGGCGCTCTTCCGAAGGAAATGAACGGAGGAAGGGACAGACAATCGTCTGTAGATAGATGATTACCACCCTGAGTACGAGGTGTAAACCGTTTGAGTACAAGGGAACAAAACATGGCTTACGAATTTCCTGATGGTACTTACATGTATACATTCGTGCTCTCCTGTATTTATGGAGAGCATTTCTGCGTTAGAAAATAGGTTTGTTCATATATAGTACGTACATAAAGTGATACAACAGTAGAGAGGAAGTGTGCAATTAATGAAAGAATACAAATTAGTAGCGACTGCAGCGATGGGGCTTGAGGGACTCGTTGCAGAAGAAGTGAAAGCACTAGGATATGAAACAATGACCGAGAATGGAAAAGTTTACTTCTCCGGCGATGCCCATGCAATTGCAAAAGCGAATATGTGGTTGAGAATTGCAGACCGCGTGCGGATTATCGTAGGGGAATTTAAAGCGACTACTTTCGACGAACTATTCGAAAAGACGAAAGAGTTACCGTGGGAAGATTATCTTCCTGTGGATGCCACATTCCCGGTTGCGGGGAAATCCGTCAAATCGATTTTATACAGTGTGCCTGATTGCCAAGCAATTGTGAAAAAATCGATTGCTGAAAAACTTAAAACTGTTCATGGCCGTGTTGGATTTTTAGATGAAACGGGTCCCTTATTCAAATTGGAAGTATCAATTTTAAAAGATAAGGTGACACTAACAATCGATTCGAGTGGTGCGGGTCTTCACAAACGAGGATATCGCATAGGACAAGGGGATGCCCCGTTAAAAGAAACGTTAGCTGCTGCTCTTGTTAAAGTGACAAAGTGGAACCCAGATCGACCATTTGTAGATCCATTCTGTGGATCAGGTACAATTCCGATTGAAGCTGCGATGTTAGGACAAAATTTAGCACCAGGCTATAATCGGGAGTTTTTATGTGAACAGTGGCCTTGGATGGCAGAATCCGTTTGGGATCGTGTTCGTGAAGAAGTGGAAGACGTCGCAGATTATGATCGCAAACTAATGATCACAGGATCTGACTGGGATCCAGCAATGATAAAAATCGCAGAAAAAAATGCTGCCGAAGCAGGCTTTTTAGATATCATTAATTGGAATGTTTGCAACGTTGCAGATCTATCACTTGAAGGGGAAAACGGCGTTTTAGTCGGAAACCCACCGTACGGAGAACGTCTTGGAGAACTTGAGGAAGCTGAAGATATCACAGCTACACTCGGGAACGTTATGAAGCCTTATCCATCATGGTCTGTCTACATGCTTTCTTCACTTGAAAACTTTGAGACGATGTATGGTAAAAGAGCCACTAAGAAACGTAAACTCTTCAATGGGTTCATCCGAACAGACCTTTACCAGTTCTGGGGCAAACGTAGCTAAACTGATTAGATCAAAAAGAGAGGATACTCCTCTCTTTTCTTATGTACTAGAAAGGGGTTCACTATGACTGGAAAGTTACCATTTGCACTTACACGCGACAAAACATTCTACGAATCACTTAATGAGTGGATCGGAGATACTTTATATGATGAGCTCACCGAAAAAGGATTCGACTGTAGAGATGAACAAATCTACATGTCTTTCCAAATCGAGCAAGCACTTCGTCAAAAAGAAGTATTATTTGCTGAGGCTGGCGTCGGGACGGGTAAAACAATTGCTTATCTACTTCCTGCCATCGCCTATGCACGCTATACAGGCAAACCAGCGCTAATCTCTTGTGCAGACGAAACGTTAATTGATCAGCTCGTGAAAGAAGAAGGCGATATCCGTAAACTCGGTGAAGCACTAGAGCTCACAATCGATGTGCGACTTGCAAAATCACGTGACCAATATCTTTGCCTGAAGCGTTTAGAAGAAATGAATCGTGCAGACGAAGACTACGCCGGAGAAGTAGAAGACACCCTCCCGGAATTCGTATACGGGCCAGCTTCATTATCTGAAGTGTATCCATACGGAGAACGTTCTTCCTATCCGGATCTAAGTGATGGCGAATGGGAAACAATCAATTATCATCCAATCCAACAATGCGGCGGCTGTGACTTACGGAACCGATGTGGTCAAACGATACACCGTAGTGAATATCGGAAAGCATCAGATCTGATCATCTGCTCTCATGATTTCTTTATGGAACACTTGTGGACGAAAGAGTCTAGGAAACGACAGGGGCAACTTCCTTTATTACCTGAGGTTTCAATGGCTGTTTTCGATGAAGGACATCTACTGGAATACGCAGCGCAGCGAGCCCTAACTTATGAAGTACAAGATAGCACGCTACTAGGTCTACTTGAGCGAGTCATGACAGATGGTGTTCGTGAGCAAACGCTTCAACTGATGGAACAACTGATGGAATGCCATGAACTGTTCTTCGATTACCTATCTGAATGCGCCCAAGAAGATGGTGAGGAACGACTTGCCATTTCAAAAACTACCGAACTCGTGAACACAGCACGTCAAGCAGTTCGACTATCGAATGCATTACTCGAGGAATTTGTCTTTGATAGTGAGCTCTATGTGATACCTGAGTATGACTTAAGAATGGTAGAAGAATATCTCGAACAATATATATTCTCGTTAGAATTGTTCTCGGACAATGAGGAAGCTGTCGATTGGGCAGAAGATCGGGAAGGTGAACTGACACTTGTTATCATGCCAAGATTAGTGACGGATGTTTTACAAGAAAGGCTGTTTTCAGAAAAGCTACCCATTATTTTCTCATCAGCTACTTTATCCGTGCAAAATGATTTTTCGTTTATCGCGAATAGTCTAGGCATTGAACACTCAGTTTCCTTTTCAATTGAATCCCCATATGATTACGATGAAGTCATGGATCTCAACATAGAATCATTACCTGAAGGTGGGAAAATGAAACGACTTGTTGAGTTGTTAAATGACGGTGAACAGACACTTGTACTGTTTAAGTCAAAACAATCCATGGAAAACTTCCGCGCACAATTGCCGGAAGGACGACTTCCTTTTACAGCGTTTGAGGGAGACCGCGAACTTTCTTCTATTGTTAAAGAATTCCAAGCGAAAAAATGGTCTGCATTTTGCTCCTATCATCTATGGGAAGGATTGGATATTCCTCATGATGCGTTAACAAGAGTAGTCATTTATGATTTACCAATACCTCCTGCGGATCCGTTATTCAATGCGAAGCGGAGTCACGCGGCATCTCCATTTGAAGAAGTGGATTTACCGTACATGCTATTACGTTTACGACAAGGTGTGGGCCGACTTATCCGGACTGCAACAGATTCAGGATCTGTTCATATCTTGTTGAACCCTGAAGAATCTAAATTGGTCCCTACTTTCGATTCGATTTTTCCTGTTGCTCCAAAAGTGAAATCCTGATTGAAATGCAAATAGAACAAAACAAAAAGCAACAAGGCATCTGCCTTGCTGCTTTTTGTTTTATCCTGATAATACAAAGAACTTTCAACAAAATTCTAGTCAAGCCTCATCGATAGTGAGCAACACGTTTGAAAGTGGAGCGTTATTAAAGTTTAACGGTAATTTAAAGGCCTGTTGGAAACCGTAGAACTTCGTTTCACCTGTTAAAACTGTTGGTGGAGAGATATCCAGTGTAAGAGCGTCTTTTTCTAGTAAGGTACACAGAGTTCCTGCAACCATATTTCCGAGTTCACCCGTAAACGATTCGATCATTTCGCCTTCTATCGACATTCCGAACATGGCCTCACCAATTTGGGAAATTGTCGATTCGTTCGTATCTATTATGAGTCGTCCACGAACATCGCCAAGCAATGCGATGAGTACGCTTAGTTCTTTTTGTTCATAGGGCTGTGTAGTAAGCGATGGTGGAAGAACGTCGAATTTAATAGGGATAACAGTAGTTAGAGCTTGAATAGTACTATTCAATATATGCTGGATCGTTTTTGAATCAGTCATTTAGACACCTCTTTAGCTGGTAATAATAGTACAATGATACCACCTGGATCATCAATTGTATAGAGTATTTCTATAATTAAAGACCTGGAATATATGAATAGAGTGTGAACGATATATAATGGTATGATAGACAAAGCTATAGGAGAAGGGATCGAAGTGTTTATGACTCAACATAAAGATTTTTTAGACGAAACCGCTATACTTGGTTTGCTTTGTAAAGAAGATGGGGATCAGGAACGTTATGAAAAAGCAACAATGCTTGCACAGAAACTCGTGAAAGATGACTATACCATTGCATTTGCAGGTCACTTTTCAGCAGGGAAATCATCAATGATCAATGCGCTAACAGGAGAGGATCTGTTGCCTTCGAGTCCTATTCCGACAAGTGCAAATATCGTTAAAATACATAGAGATATCGAAGACTTTGCTATCGTTCATCGCCAAGATGGGACTTCCGTTAAAGTTATTGGAGAAGGGTTCGCACAAGCTGTTAAAAAGATGAGCAAAGAAGGAGCATCCATTGCTTCGCTGGAAATTGGACATACCGCATCAAAACTACCCAAAGGGATTTCCGTGATGGACACACCGGGTGTTGACTCAACTGATGATGCCCATCGGCTCTCTACAGAATCTGCACTTCATTTAGCAGATGTAGTGTTTTATACGATGGATTACAATCATGTACAGTCTGAATTGAATTTCCGGTTCACTAAAGAACTGATGCGTTATAACCCAAATGTCTATTTAATCGTCAACCAAATTGACAAACATCGTTCAAATGAGCTGTCTTTCGACGAATTCAAGGAATCTGTCAAGCACTCATTTTCTCTTTGGGGTGTAGAGCCGAAAGGGATCTTTTTCACGTCACTCAAACAGCGAGATTTAGAAGATAACGACTTTGACTCGGTGAAAGAAATTGTGAATGGCTCGATTAAGCACCGTGATGAGCACTTTGATCGCAATGCTCAAAATGCGCTCGCACAGTTAACTGCAGAGCATGTCAACTTTTTAAAAGAAGAGATTAAAGAGACAATAGATACTCATCCGGAAGTTTCTGAAGAAGAATGGTCTGAACCAAATGAACTTGAAAAAGAAACTGAAGAACTTCAAATGCGCCTATCACTCATACATGGAGATGCATTCCATCTGCACTTCGAGAAAGAGCGAAAAGAACTTTTACAGAGTGCTACCCTGACTCCTTATGAAACGAGAGAGTTGCTAAAAGAGTATTTAGAGTCGCAAACGAGTCATTTTAAAGTGGGTCTTTTCTTCAGTTCCAAAAAGACCCAGGAAGAACGGGATCGGAGATTTCAAACACTCAGTGAATCGTTGGAAAAGTTAGCCCATGCCCAAATTGAAATTCACCTTCGTTCACTTATGAAAAATGTATTGAAACAAGCAGGCTTGTTAACTGACGAACGTTCATTGGAAATTGATGAAATGGATTTGGCATTCCGTTTTAGCGAGATTGCATCTACTTTGACAACGCCAGATATTTTGACTGGCGAGCTGATTTTAAATGCAGCAAGTCAAATGCGTGAAGCAGTTTTGAATGTTTATAAACGAAAAACGGATGATTGGAAAGTCCGGGTTTCAGATGTGGCAAAACGTGAAGGCCAACATGCTTCAGAAAGACTTCAAAAGGAATTTAACGATTTAGAGCTGAAGTTAGCTGCAATCCGTTTAGTCCAATCACGTACTGCACATCTTCAATTATTTGAATCCGACCAACAACATGAATGGTCGAAAGAAGAACTCGCGCTATTGGATCAATTAAAAGAGGAATGGAAAGCCCAATCCGATCCTGAAATTCTTGATGTACAACAGCAGCAAGAATCTGAAGTGAGCCAGGAGCAAATTAAAAAGAATCTATCTGTCCAAGAACAACCCGAGGAAATGTTTAATGGGAATCATGAAGTCATCGTCGAGCGCGCGAAACAAGTGGCAGATGAAGTGATTCAAATTCCGGGATTCAAAGACCTTTCTGTCTACTTGCAATCAAAAGCAAAAAGACTGGAACAGCAAGAGTTTACGGTCGCATTGTTCGGAGCGTTCAGTGCAGGGAAATCATCTTTTTCAAATGCGTTGCTTGGTGAAGCGGTATTGCCTGTTTCTCCAAATCCGACCACCGCAGCCATTAACCGGATTCGACCGACCTCCGACGTACATGCTGACGGAACCGCGGATATTCACTTTAAAGCGCCTGAACAATTGACTCAAGATACGGTAGATGCGTATGCAATGCTGGGCCTATCGATTTCATCACTTGAAGAAGCATTTGAGCGTGCCGAAGAAGCATTGAAACTAGAACTAGTTGAAGAATCACTTCATATCCATAAATCGTTCATACGTGCATTTCAAGCAGGCTATCCCACTTATCGTAATATGCTTGGCACCGTATTGACCGCTGAGCGGGATGAATTCGTCCGATTTGTAGCGCAAGAGGAGCGGAGTTGTTTTGTCGAGTCGATCGACTTATATTATGACTGCGAACTGACACGCCAAGGAATTACTTTAGTAGATACCCCAGGCGCAGACTCGATAAATGCCCGACATACAGACGTAGCGTTTGAGTATATAAAAAATGCGGATGCGATTTTGTTTATCACCTATTATAATCATGCATTTTCACGTGCGGATCGTGAATTTTTAATTCAACTTGGTCGTGTGAAAGATGCGTTTGAAATGGACAAGATGTTCTTCGTCGTCAATGCCATTGACTTGGCTGCGAATGAGGAAGAAGCACACGAAGTGAAAGGTTTTGTAGCAGAAGAACTTGTGAAGTTCGGAATACGAAATCCCCGCGTTCACGGAATCTCCAGTTTACAAGCACTTGAAGCCAAGCAAATCGGCCAAACTGACTCTAAAATGGATGATTTTGAAACCCGTTTTTATTCGTTCTTAGAAAATGATTTAAATGCATTAGCCGTTCAAGCGTTGGATGAAGAAACTACGAAAACGATCGAACGTCTATCTGATCTCATTGAACGGACTGAGAAAAACCGTGAGCGGAAAGCAGAGAGAATGGCAGAACTTGCTAGTTTCGAACAACGCGTACGGGAACACTATAGTGCGAGTTTTGCACCAGTTCTTAAAAAGTCGGTTCAAGAAGAATTGAGAGAACTAATTTTCTACATTCATCAACGAGTATTTCTTAGATTTCCGGATTTCTTCAAGGAAGGCTATACACCGTCACTATTTGTTCGTCACCAAGCTTCAGAAGCACTTCGTCTAGCACTAGAAGAAACCATAGGAATGACAGGTTTCGATTTTGCTCAAGAACTGAAAGTGACAAATTTACGGATGCTGACCTTCATGAAGAAACAAGTAGAGGCACGTCAACGGACAGAACAGCGTTGGCTAGCTGAAATGGATAGCGCGCTGTCGCCCTCTCCATTCGATTCAAAGGATGCAGAAATGCTTAAATTTGGTGCCCCATTCCAGCAGATAGAACGCTACAGTGCAGTGAACCGCCACTTTAAAAATGCGAAATCGTTCTTTGAAAGAGGGGACCGGAACTCGCTTCAAGAACAGCTGACAGAGCTACTAAAGAAAGATGCTACAGCCTATTTAGAGCTAGAGCGCCAGCGTTTAGGAGAATGGACAAACCATTGGATTGACGATTCTGCAACTGCCATGACTGATCATTTATTAACAGAAACGTTGGCACAACTAGAAGCTGAACGAAGTCTATTGGAAAGTCATGAGCAACTGACAGAGTGGCGCATGATCTATAGACAACTACAACGGAAGGAGCTGGTTTAGGTGAACGTATTCAAATCTATGGTGGCACAAAATAGTAACCAATCACGTAAATGGATTGACGCACGATTCTCTCTGCAAGATCCTGAAGCAGGGGCAAAGCTCTATGGGCAAAGTCATATTCAACATGCAGTCCATTGGGATCTGGAAAAAGATTTGTCGGATATGGAGAAAGGTGGCGGACGTCATCCAATGCCTGATCACGACACAGTAACTGAGTTATACCGTAAAAGTGGTCTCCAATTGGATGATGAAATCATTATTTACGATAATGGAGGAGAACCATTTGCCGCCCGTGCCTGGTGGATGTTGCAATACGGTGGATTTAAAAATGTGTTCATTTCTCTGGAAGGGTATGAAGAGCTTGTAAAACATGGCTTTTCAACAGATGCAAAAGTTGTAGCTCCTGACCGTTCATCAGTAGAGCCAGAGTGGAATGAATCCATCCTTGCTACAAAAGACGATGTGAAGAAGTTGGTCGAAGCAAAAGGCGAGAACTTACTGCTAGATGCAAGAGCAGCCGCACGTTATCGTGGCGAGCATGAACCACTGGATGCGATAGCTGGCCACATTCCTTGCGCGCAAAACTTTGACTGGGCTCAGCTATCTAAGAATGGACGCTTTGAAACATCGGGTGAGTCGATCAGTCGTTTGGAAAGATTGGCTGATCTAGAACAACCAATCACCGTTTATTGTGGAAGTGGTGTGACTGCTGCACCTCTTTACGCCATGCTCACTGAAAAAGGGTATTCGAATGTCAGACTGTACGCAGGTAGCTATAGTGACTGGATTGCTGGCGGGGACCTACCGGTTGAAACCGGAGTTTGTAAACAGGATGATTCACTATGAAGGTAGCATTTATAAGTGATATCCATTCCTCATTAGATGAATTGAAAATGGTACTTGAACAAATTGAAAAGGTAGCGCCAGATGCAAAAATAGTTGGTGTCGGAGATTTGTTCGAATGTACAATCGGTAAGAAAAAACTGGATGGCACGACCTATCCGCTACTTAGCGAGGTCATGCTCAATCCAGTTGGGTTCGAACAACTTCTTGACTTTCCATCGATTAGAGGGAATCAGGAAGAGCGGATTCTCCTCATCTCCAGGTCATCTGACCCATTATTGCAAAGGATTTCTGAATTACAGGAACAGATGCGGGTCGGTGATGCTTTGCTAATTCACGGACACCAGTGGCCATACAATGAGTTGCCCCCAGAACAGGTGACACAAGGAGAACCTCTAGTGATACATGGTCATACGCACAAATCGTCTTGGGCTGTAGAGGGGGAGGAGGAACAGTTCCAATTCCATAAACCGTTCAAGCTTCCGAAGAACTCCGTGACGGTTAACGTAGGTTCGGTTGTCGATAACAAAGAATGGGTGTTATATGATTGCAGTGAGCGGATAGTGACATTTATGAAAGTAGATGAGGTTTAAATCTATTGCTGCTTATGGATCGCTTGGCGAGCGAGTGCATCTGCCGCCCGATTCGTATCATCTGCAATCCACTTGATGAAAAAGTACTCGAAGTTCTTTGTAAGCTCTAGAATTCTTTTTAAGTGTGGTTTGTACAGGTCACTTTTCACAAATTCTTTTTCAACCGCTTGCACCACGAGTTGTGAATCGCTTCTGACAGAAAGAATTTCAGATGTTAGTAGCGTAGCTTCCTCAAGGCCTCTTATGAGTGCTAGAAACTCTGCTGTATGGTTATCACATGGTTGAATCGGTTCTGAAATTTTAAGAGAGTGCCCTTCACCAGTAATATAAATTCCAATCCCGCTTTTTCCGGGGTTTCCTGCACTTGCGCCATCTGTATATAATTCAATCATATGCATGTGCCTCCTGTTTAGTTGCATCCTTCCGTAAGACAACTTACAATTACCTTAAAGGTCTGATGGGAGGGGCTTATGAAAAAACCTACTGTTATTTCTGAAATTGATGAACTCCTCGATATGTATTGTGAAGGATGTCTAGTGAAAAAGCATTTGACAGAAGAGCGCGGCAAGACAGAAGCACACAAGTTTTGCATACGTGAATGCACTGTGGGCGACCAACTTCGCTTTCTTGGGTCTGAAATGAATAAATTAATGAAATAAGATCCCACTGATTGAATCAGAGGGATCTTTACGTTTTATGACAAATTATCATTGATCGGCTGTAGAAACATTTGCCGCTTGAGGACCACGATTACCTTCTATAATTTCAAAAGACACATTTTGTCCCTCATCCAGCGTTTTAAAACCATCTGCTGTAATACCTGTGAAATGGACGAAAACATCTTGTCCGTCATCGGCTTCAATGAAACCGTACCCTTTTTCATTACTGAACCATTTGACTTTACCGTGGTACATAATTATTCCTCCTCGGCGTTAGATGTCTTCCCACTTGAACCATGGTTAAGTTTACTATACCCCAACCTTTTATGAAGGTCAAACGCACTAACAGGTTTTTGGGAAATATAGAAAAGGAGCGATATAGAAAATGACATACAGTGAACAGTGTGCGTCAATAACGAAAGAAATATACGAGAAATTTGATGCTAGTCATGATTTTGATCATATTTTACGGGTCTTGCAAAATGCCTATCAAATTATGGAAGGGATGGACGGGGTAGATCGAACTACGGTTGAGTTGGCTGTCTATCTTCATGATGTTGACGATCCAAAGTATGCAGAAGTCTCCGGAATCTCCGCTGCAGCAATTTTAAAGGAATTAGCTGTACCGCAAGATCTTGCGCATCACGTGTTGGCTACAATTGACTCCGTATCTTTTAGCGGGGGCAATTCCAAAGACATTGAATCTCCTGAAGGTGCTATCGTTCGGGATGCAGATCGATTGGATGCCATTGGTGCTATCGGGATTGCACGTACTTTTGCATATGGGGGTGCAAAAGGTCGGAAATTATACGACCCAAAAGAAAGTATACGCTCGGTCATGTCAGAACATGACTATCGATCGAAAAAAACGGCTTCCGTTACACACTTCCATGAAAAATTATTCTTGCTGAAAGAATTAATGATAACAGAACGAGGAAAACAACTTGCAGAAGATCGCCATCAATTCATGAAACAGTTTGTTCGACAATTGGAAATTGAAACAGGACAATCGTTATAAGACTGACTGCATGAAAAAGCAGGCATCACTCCACGAGGATGCCTGCTTTTCGTAATGCTTCTATCGCTTGGTCGATCTGTTTTACATGATCCGCCATCACAGTATGTAAATGCGTATGGTCTTCAGATAGTGCAGAAAGGTATACAGCATTGGCTGCAGCAATCTTTTTGAGGAATTCTTTTACCTCCATTCGATTCGCAACCATAATAGATGCAGTCAAATCTCCATAGACAGGATGTTCTACCCGCACGTCTTTAACCGTCACGCCGTGGTCCACAAAAATTGTCAGTTCCTCTTCAGTTTGGTTCGCAGAATGCTGACACACCACGATTCTTTCGATTTGACTAGAAACAATTTGTTCACTCATGTACAAGTACCCTCTACTTGTTGCAACAATTGGTTCATCCACCGCTTTCAACAAATTAATGTCACCAACTACAATTTGTCTACTTACTCCTGTCCGTTCGCCAATCTCTTTTCCTGTCAAAGGCGCATCTGCCTGTTTCAGTAGCTCAAGAATTTGTACTCTACGCGCTTCGCTTGCTGTAAGATTTGTTGCCATTAGTCCGTCATCTCCTTTTACCTGTCGTTCACTTCTTCGTTCTGAAATCTCTTAAACGTTCATAAATCGCAGCTGTTTTTTTCTCCTCACCCGCTAAAACTGGGGTATAAAATTGCAGGTTGGCTATTGAATCGGGTAAATAGGATTGGTTCACCCACCCACCAAAGGAACCGATGGGATGATCATGGGGATAGACGTACCCTTCATGTCCTAACCTTTCAGCACCAGCATAGTGTGTATCACGTAAATGCATGGGAATGTCACCAGTTTTTCCTTGGTGAATTGCTGCAATAGCAGCATCTAATGCTTTGTAAGCAGAGTTGGATTTGGAAGCAAGGCACATTTCGATAACAGCGTTCGCAAGTGGAATTCGCGCTTCAGGCATTCCTAACCGGATGGCAGCATCCGTTGCGGCAGCTACATGTGAACCGACTTCTGGTGCTGCAAGCCCGACATCTTCATAGGCCATGACGAGCAGCCTACGATTGACAGCGACCAAATCTCCAACTTCGAGTAAATGTGCTAGATAATAGAGAGCCGCATCCGTATCACTGCCTCTGACCGATTTTTGTAAAGCAGATAATAGATTATAATGATGAGAACCGTTTTTATCACCAAATACCCCTATTCGTCCAATCAAGTTCTCGATCAGCCAATCTTCGATAATGACTTTACCATCCTCTTCGTCCGAAGCAGAAATAAGTGATTCGAGTAAAGTTAATGCTTTACGAGCATCTCCATTGACTCCTTCAGCAATTTTCCCGATTTGGTCATCTGAGATTACAATTTGCTGTTTCCCTAGACCGCGAGTCTCATCGTTAAGCGCTCTATTCAGCAATACGAGTAAATCTGCTTTTTCAAGCCTTTCTAGCTGTAGAATTTCACCACATCTGGAACGGATGGCTGGGTTTACATCATGAAATGGATTTTCCGTTGTAGCGCCAATCAATACAACAGATCCGTTTTCTACATGTGGCAAGAGAGTATCTTGCTGAAGTTTGTTGAAACGATGGATTTCATCTAAAAACAGAATGACTTTCCCTGAAATGCGTGCTTCGTCTACGACGCGTTCAATATCTTTTTTTCCTGAAGTCGTTGCATTTAAAGGAATAAATGTTAAATTCGTAGAACCGGCAATTGCATAGGCGAGAGAAGTTTTTCCAATACCGGGTTCCCCGTAAAGTAACATGGACGGCACGTGGCCATTTTTGATCATCCGATAGAGCGCCGTATCTTGACCGATAACGTGCTTTTGACCAGCAATTTCGTCAATCGTATGCGGTCGCATTCTAAATGCTAGAGGTTCGTTGTGCATGGTATCCCTGCTTCCATTCAAAATGTTCTGTAGGGATAAGTATACATGTGCAGTCGCTTGAAGTCATTTCAAGGAAGCCGAGTGTTCGAATATGATATACTATCGGAAGCAATTTCAAAAAAGGGACGATGGCTTATGAGAATATCAACAAAAGGAAGATACGGATTAACCATTATTGTAGAACTTGGCAAAAGGTACGGAGAAGGTCCAGTTCCGTTACGGAAAATCGCGGAAGAACAGACGCTGTCAGAGGCGTATTTGGAACAACTGATCCCATTGCTTCGAAATGGTGGTCTGGTGAAGAGTATTAGAGGTGCGTATGGCGGGTACAAACTGTCAAAAGAACCTTGTGAAATGACTGCAGGGGACGTCATCCGTCTTCTGGAGGGACCTATCCAGCTCGTAGAAGGACTTGAAGAAACTGATATTCCTCAACAGTCACTGTGGCTGAAAATAAGCGAAGCTGTTCGGGTAGTGCTGGATACAACAACCATTGAAGACTTGATCCAATCAGAGCGGAACCAACCTCAATCAGACGGCTATATGTTTTATATTTAAAGGAGTTAAAAGCATGAAGACACCTATCTATTTAGATCACGCAGCGACAACGCCTATTCGACCTGAAGTCGCAGAGGTATATATGGAAACGATGAAAACCGTCCCTGGAAACCCTTCCAGCGTTCACAGTCATGGGAGAGCTGCAAGAAAAAGTGTGGACGATGCGCGGCAACAACTTGCACGCTCCATTCATGCTGAACCGAGTGAAATCATTTTAACATCAGGTGGGACAGAAGCAGATAACTTGGCGGTCACTGGAACCGTGATGAGCAGAAGTCATCTCGGAAAACATATCATCACGACAACGATTGAACACCATGCGGTTTTAACGACGTGTGAAGCGCTTGAAAAAAATGGGTTTGACGTGACGTATTTGCCAGTGGACCGAAATGGACGAGTGACTGTTCAACAAGTAGTTGAAGCACTTCGAGAGGATACGATCCTCGTTACAATTATGTATGGCAATAACGAAGTGGGAACGGTCCAACCAATCGAAGAAATTGGGCAACTGTTAAAAGGCCATCAGACACTTTTCCACACAGATGCTGTCCAAGCTTACGGTGTACTTCCTCTCAACGTGAACGAGTTACATGTTGACTTACTTTCTGTTTCATCTCACAAAGTGAACGGTCCGAAAGGGGTGGGCTTCCTTTATCAGCGTAAAGGGATCGACCTTTTTCCGATTATGCATGGTGGTTCGCAGGAACGAAAACGTAGAGCGGGAACTGAAAACGTTCCTGCAATCGTTGCGTTTGCAAAGGCTGTCCAAATCTCTGCTAACGAACAACTTGAAAAGGCCGTACGCTATTCATTGTTTCAAACGATTATGAAAGATGAGTTCCAGCAAGAAAAGGTTGAATATGAACAGACTGTTGAAGAGGGGGTCCCTGTACTCCCACACATCTTTAATGTGTACTTTCCGGGAACAGATATTGAGTCTTTGCTTGTCAATTTAGATCTAGACGGCGTATCCGTCTCTAGTGGATCTGCTTGTACAGCGGGTTCATTAGATCCATCTCACGTATTGCTAGCAATGTTCGGTGAAAAATCAGCACGGCTTAGAAGCTCTGTCCGGTTCAGTTTCGGATATGGCTTAACAGAAGATGACGTACAACAAGCGGCAAAACGAATTGCACATATCGTCAAACGCACCGTGAAATAACACCACAAAGGAATGAATCATAAATGAGAATCGATAAAGCAAAAAAAGATACCAGAGTCGTCGTTGGGATGTCGGGTGGCGTTGACTCCTCTGTCGCAGCCTATTTGTTAAAGAAAGAAGGCTATGAAGTCATCGGGATTTTTATGAAAAACTGGGATGACACGGATGAGTTCGGTGTTTGCACAGCAACCGAGGATTACGAAGATGTCATTAGCGTATGCAACCAAATCGGAATCCCTTATTATGCTGTGAATTTTGAACAGCAATATTGGGATAAAGTATTTACGTACTTTTTGGATGAATACAAAGCAGGTAGAACGCCAAATCCAGATGTCATGTGTAACAAAGAAATCAAATTCAAAGCATTTTTAGAGCATGCGATGAATCTTGGAGCAGACTTCCTTGCAACAGGTCACTACGCAAGAATTGCTGAAACAGAAGATGGTGTTTCAATGCTTCGTGGAGTTGACACTAATAAGGATCAGACGTATTTCTTGAACCAACTGAACCAAGAACAACTGTCTAAAGTCATGTTTCCAATCGGGGATATGGAAAAAAGTCGTGTCCGTGAAATCGCAGAAGAGGCAGGTCTTGCTACGGCTAAGAAAAAAGACTCTACTGGTATTTGTTTCATCGGGGAACGAAACTTCAAAGATTTCCTCTCTAATTATTTACCAGCCCAACAAGGTGATATGAAAACGATGACAGGTGAAAAACAAGGTCGTCATGACGGATTGATGTATTATACAATAGGACAGCGTCATGGATTAGGAATCGGTGGTTCAGGCGAGCCTTGGTTTGTGATTGGGAAAGATCTCAAAACTAATACGTTATTGGTTGGACAAGGCTTCCATCACGATGCGCTCTATTCAAATAGCTTAACAGCGACTGAAGTGAGTTTCACAACTGCACGGACGTTGCCTGAAGCGTTCAAATGCACAGCTAAATTCAGATACCGTCAACCAGATACGGGTGTCTCTGTTAAAATGACAGGCCCGACTACTGCTGAAGTTGTATTTGACACTCCAGTACGAGCAATTACACCAGGACAAGCTGTCGTCTTTTACGATGGCGATGAATGTCTAGGTGGGGGAACCATCGATACAGTCATCAAAAATGGAAAAACACTCGACTATGTCGGATAAGGGAGAACTAAAAATGGGACACAATGAACAAGCGATAGAAGCCTTACAAGCAGGTAACTTTGAAAAAGCGGTTGCAGAATTCATTAAAGCAGCAGAAGAAGCTCCTGATGATCCGGTCGGTTATGTAAATGTCGGAAATGTATTCGCATCCATTGGCGACACTGAAAAAGCAGAACCGTTTTTCCAAAAAGCCCTCACATTAGATGGCGAAATGGGAACAGCCTATTACGGGCTTGCGAACTTGTACTTTAACCAAGAGCGGTATGACGAAGCGACAACGCTCTATGAAAAAGCGATTTCCTGTGGTGTTCAAGAAGCGGATGCCTATTTCATGCTAGGGAAAAGCTTGGAGCGTGCTGAAAAAGGACGCTTAGCGTTGCCTTATTTACAACGTGCACTTGAATTGTCACCAGACGATCTCGAAATCCGTTTGTCTTATGGGATTTTGCTAGCCAACGAGGGAGTTTATGATTTAGCGGAAGACCAATTCAAATCTATCTTAGAAGTGGAAACGGAGAACTCTGACGCTCACTTCAATTTAGGATTCTTATACGCAGTTTCTACAGAAGACAAAGAACAAGCGCTCCATCATCTAGAGCGTGCATACACGATTGATCCAGAACATGTCCAGGCGAGATATATCTATGACATGATTCAAATGGGGGAAGAAAACGAATCCGCTGACGAATGAGGTGACACTAGACGTATGGAAAAAACCGATTCAGCAGTTCAAGAAGAACCTTTTTTAATTGGCCGAGCGGTCGTGACAATTTTCCATAACACGGATAGCTTGTTTACGATTGCTAAGTTGAAAGTGCGAAAAACAAATTGTTCATTTGAGGGAAAAGAAATTGTCGTCAAAGGGAACTTTCCAAAACTATCTGAAGATGAAGAATACCGGTTTTCAGGAAGGCTTATAAATCACGCAACGTATGGTCAGCAATTTGATGTGATAACGTTTCAAAAAGAATTGCCTGCGACTGAAACAGGATTAATCCATTACCTATCAGGAGATTTGTTTCCGGGGATTGGGCGGAAAACAGCTGAAACAATTATCAATCATCTTGGTCCAGAAGCAATTCGTAAGATTATGGAAAACAAAGATGTCCTGGATGAAATCCCTCGTCTTAACGCTGAAAAGAAAGAAACACTCGTTTCCGTCCTTCGCGATAATCTTGGTTTGGAACGAACTATTGTCAAATTGAACGAATGGGGGTTCGGACCGCAGGTTGCCATGCGGATTTATCAAACTTACAGGGAAGAGACGATTGAAAAGCTGACTGAGAACCCTTACCGTCTCATTGAAGATGTGGAAGGGGTCGGATTTCAACGGGCAGATGAACTTGGTAGGCAACTAGGGATCACTGGTACTCATACATCTCGAATACAGGCTGCAATCCTGCATACGATCAATACTGGCATTCTTTCGAGTGGTCATGTGTACTTGGAAGCCGTTCAAGTGTTACCTGAAGTCAAACGGCTGTTGGAATCCAGTCAACCTGAGGAAATCCCA
Organism: Sporosarcina sp. BI001-red; assembly: GCF_003384035.1. Classification (GTDB taxonomy): domain Bacteria; phylum Bacillota; class Bacilli; order Bacillales_A; family Planococcaceae; genus Sporosarcina. The sequence continues at coordinate 405,191 of NZ_QQAK01000009.1, forward strand.
TTCAAACTAATATCCACCGCTATTATTGAACTAGTTGAGGAAAGCCGATTGAGTGCAGAACAGCGCAAGCTCTACTTGCCCTCTTTGTACTTTTCAGAACTAGGAATTGCTTCTAAAATGGAGCGGATTTTGGATCAAGACCGTAAAAATACGTTCCCTTCCTCAGAAATGAGAAAAGCGATTGGCGAAACGGAAGACCGTCTTGAAGTCAACTATGCGGAAACGCAAATTGCTGCGATTGAACAAGCGCTCAATTCTCCTGCTATGATTTTAACAGGTGGACCCGGGACCGGTAAAACTACTGTAGTAAGAGGTCTTGTTGAAGTATACGCGGAGTTGCATGGCCTGACACTTGATCCCAAGGAGTACGCAAAAAAAGAAGAGCCATTTCCGATCATTTTGGCGGCTCCTACAGGGCGAGCGGCAAAAAGGCTGTCGGAATCCACTGGACTGCCCGCGATGACGATACATCGTCTTCTCGGCTTTACGGGGCAAGAAAAAGAAGAAGAAACCGAACGTGAAATCAAGGCTAGACTTGTCATCATTGATGAGACGTCCATGCTCGATACGTGGCTTGCCCATCAGCTGTTGAAGGCGATCGACGATGACGCTCAGATCCTGTTTGTCGGAGACCAAGATCAGCTACCTTCTGTTGGTCCAGGTCAAGTGTTACGTGACTTTTTAGAGTCGGGAACAATACCAGTCGTTGAGCTTACCGAAATCTATCGTCAGAGTGCGGGGTCGACAATTATTGAATTGGCTCACGCTATCAAAAAATCCGAACCACTTGGGAATTTGGCGTTAAAAACATCGGACCGTTCATTCATTCGTACGGATGCGGACCAAGTAACGACCGCTGTAAGCCAGATTGTTAAAAATGCGTTAGCGAAAGGCCAAGCCATTAAAGATATTCAAGTGCTTGCCCCGATGTACAAAGGTCCTGCGGGCATTGATGCATTAAATACGATGATTCAGGAAATGGTGAACCCAGCTTCACCAGGTCGTAAGGAAGTGGCTTTCGGAGACGTTGTCTACCGAATTGGTGATCGCGTACTTCAACTAATCAATCAGCCGGAAAGTAATGTGTTCAATGGGGATATGGGTGAAGTGATTGCGATCTTGAAGGCTAAGGAAACAATCGAGAAAAAAGACCTGATGGTTGTATCGTTTGACGGGATTGAAGTGACGTATGAACGGATAGATTTGAATCAGCTAACGCTTGCGTACTGTTGTTCCATCCATAAGTCGCAGGGAAGCGAATTCCCTACAGTCATCATGCCGGTCGTTCGTAGCCATCGGAAAATGTTGCGTCGCAATTTACTCTACACAGGGATCACCAGAGCCAAAAACTTTCTCATTCTGTGTGGCAGTCCTAGCGAATTTGAAGAAGGCATTGCACGGATGGATGAACGTGAACGTCAAACTACTTTAAAAGAACGTCTTCGCGGAGAAAGTCCGGAGCCTGTTACGAATGAGACGACTAAAGCGGAGGCACCTGCTTCTTTCACAGTAGAAACGACTGATACAAAAAATGCTAAGCCGGAAACATCCCTTCAAACTGAACCAGCTATTGAAAACGGTGCCCTGGTCCCAGCGCACAAGGAATTGCCACAAGTCCTATCCATCGAAACTGTATTGGACGTTGCCCCGATGGTAGGGATGAATGGAGAGAGTCCATATGACTTTATGCAAAGTGTGGATTGACAACACTTTCTGACTTCCTTATAATCCAAGTATAGCTTGAATACAAAACACATTGATGGAGAAAGTATGCATGATGAAGTGTGGAAAGAGAGGCTTCCCCAGGCTGAAAGGGAGCTCACACAGAGAATGCTGAAAGCTGCTCCGGAGTGCGGGTGAACCTCGCCGTCTGCCGCGTTACGGCAACTCAAGATGCCGGAGTCTACGTTTTCGGCAATGAGGGTGGTACCGCGAAAAAACTTCGTCCCTTTCCAGGGGCGGAGTTTTTTTATTTTCAGTTAGGTCCTTCTATAGTAATGAAGTCCTCTGAAGGCAGCGGTTTTTAGCTTTAATCAATCGAACTGCCTGTACCTAAAAATGTTTTTCAGAAAGCCTATTTCCGAGGAGGAATTGATGATGAAATCACTAACAGCATCCGAAATACGTAGTTTATTTTTAGAGTACTTTAAAGCGAAAGGGCATAGTATCGAGCCTTCTGCACCACTAGTCCCAATCGACGATGCTTCCCTACTATGGATCAACAGCGGGGTCGCAACTCTTAAAAAGTACTTTGACGGACGAGTTGTTCCCGAAAATCCACGGATCGTCAATGCTCAAAAATCAATCCGTACGAATGATATCGAAAACGTTGGGAAAACTGCACGCCATCACACATTCTTTGAAATGCTTGGCAATTTTTCAATCGGGGACTACTTCAAAGAAGAAGCGATCCTTTATGCTTGGGAGTTTCTAACACATCCAGATTGGATCGGGTTCAATCCTGATTTGTTATCGATCACGATCCATCCTGAAGATGAAGAAGCCTATATGATTTGGAAGGACAAAGTGGGCTTACCGGAAGAACGTATTATTCGTCTGGAAGGAAACTTCTGGGACATTGGTGAAGGACCAAGCGGACCGAACTCTGAAATCTTCTATGATCGTGGGCCTACTTACGGAGACGACTTCTCTGATCCAGAACTCTACCCTGGTGGAGAAAACGACCGCTATTTGGAGATCTGGAACTTGGTATTCTCGGAATTTAACCATAATCCAGACAATACGTATACACCACTACCTAAGAAAAATATTGATACAGGTATGGGGCTTGAACGGATGGCGTCTGTCATTCAAGAAGTTCCAACTAACTTTGACACAGATCTTTTCTTGCCGATCATTCGTGCTGTTGAAAACTTTTCGGGGGACACGTACGGTAAAGACGAAGTGAAAGATACAGCATTCAAAGTCATTGCGGATCATATCCGTACCGTTGCATTCGCAATCGGTGACGGTGCACTTCCTTCCAACGAGGGTAGAGGGTATGTGCTCAGAAGACTTCTACGTCGTGCTGTACGTTTTGCAAAACAGCTTGGCATCGATCGTCCATTCATGTATGATCTCGTTCCAGTTGTTGCTGACAAAATGGAAGATTTCTATCCACAAGTAAAAGAAAAACAGGAATTCATCATGAAAGTCGTTAAAAATGAAGAAGATCGATTCCACGAGACATTATCGGAAGGCATGAGCATGTTAACTGGTATTTTGGAGAAAGCGAAATCTACCGAACAGCCGACAGTTTCTGGTGCGGACGCATTCCGACTTTATGATACTTACGGATTCCCGTTCGAATTGACTGAAGAATTTGCTGAAGAAGCAGGTGTAGCGGTTGATGAAGTTGGTTTCCGTAGCGAAATGGAAGCACAGCGTAAGCGTGCAAGAAGCGCTCGTCAAGATGTTGACTCAATGCATGTACAGTCAGGGGTGCTTGGTGATATCCATGAATCGAGTGAATTCATCGGATATGAGCAACTGGAAAGTGAATCTAAAATTGTTGTCCTCTTAAAAGATGGTGAACTTGTTGAGACTGCAACAATAGAAGATGAAATTCAATTTATTCTTGACCGGACTCCGTTTTATGCGGAAAGTGGGGGTCAAATAGCAGATAAAGGGTTGATTGCGAATGATTCATTTTCTGCAGAAGTGTTGTCTGTCAAGAAAGCACCGAATGGTCAGCATTTGCATACAGCCATTGTACGCTCAGGTGAAGTGACACCTGCAACATTTGTGCGTGCACAAGTGAATAAGGCTGATCGTGCTCTGACTGTGAAAAACCATACGGCAACACACTTATTGCATAAGGCTTTGAAAACAGTCCTTGGAGAGCATGTTAACCAGGCAGGCTCTTATGTAGGGCCAGATCGCCTTCGCTTTGACTTTTCACACTTCGGACAAGTTACAAAAGAAGAGATAGAGCAAATCGAACAGATTGTGAACGAGAAGATTTGGGAAGACATCGCGGTTTCAATTGAACAAAAAGGCATTGGAGAAGCGAAAGACATGGGCGCAATGGCATTGTTCGGAGAAAAATATGGAAACGTCGTACGTGTGGTATCGGTCGGGGACTACTCACTAGAGTTATGTGGTGGCTGTCACGTTCATTCAAGTGGTGAAATCGGAGTCTTCAAGATTGAATCCGAAGGCGGTATTGGAGCAGGAACTCGACGCATCGAAGCTGTGACTGCGAAACAAGCCTATCGTTCATTTAAAGAAGAGGAAGCAATTTTAATTGAAGTTTCGTCACTACTAAAGTCCAATCCAAAAGAGCTTGCGACAAAAACGGCATCGTTCCTAGCTGATTTTAAGGATTTGCAGCGTGAAAATGATTCGTTATCTGCTAAACTTGGGAATAGCCAATTGACGGATGTCTTAGCCAATGCAAAACAAATTGACGATATGACAATCATCGCTGCTCGTGTCGATACGAAAGATAATAATGCATTACGCCAGATGATTGACGAATTGAAGCAAAAGGTGGAAAAAGGGGTTATTGTCCTTGGGGCGGCATCTGGAGGCAAAGTTATGCTTGCAGCAGGCGTAACTTCTGATTTAAAAGGTAGACAGCATGCTGGTAAAATCGTCAGCCATGCGGCGTCATTATGCGGAGGTAAGGGCGGAGGTCGTCCCGATATGGCAATGGCTGGAGCAAAAGACGTCTCAAAACTTGATGAAGCGCTACTTTCCGTGTATGATTATGTCAAATCTGTTTAACTGAATCCGGCTTCCGAATTTGTGTCTCGTGAGGGTCATAGAAATGGTTAGCCGATCGGACGAATTGAAAGCGGGGTGTCGATTGTGAATTCATATGACAAAACGATGAAGTTCAATTTTCCTGAGGAATCGATGGAGCAAGAGGTCAAACAGGTGATGCTCCATGTGTACAAAGCTTTAGAGGAAAAAGGATACAATCCCATTAATCAGCTTGTGGGCTACTTGCTCTCGGGCGATCCTGCTTATATCCCACGCCATGAGGATGCACGTAATATGGTCCGTAAATTGGAGCGGGATGAAATTTTGGAGGAACTAGTGAAGTTCTATATCCGTGAAAACGGAGGCAGTAAGAATTGAGAGCGATGGGCCTAGATGTAGGATCTAAAACAGTTGGCGTAGCAATCAGCGATGCCCTGGGTTGGACTGCTCAAGGAATTGAAACAATTCAGATCGATGAAGAATCAGGTAACTTAGGGATGAAACGTATTAAGGAACTTGTCAAAGAATACAACGTCAGTTCTTTTGTAGTCGGTCATCCTAAAAACATGAATAATTCGATTGGTCCTCGTGCCGAGGCCTCTGAAAGGTATGCCGCGTTGTTGACACAAAAGTTTGAGTTGCCCGCACTACTATGGGATGAACGGATGACGACGATGGCTGCTGAACGGATGTTGATCGAAGCGGATGTAAGTCGTAAAAAACGAAAAACTGTCATCGATAAGATGGCAGCAGTCATGATTCTTCAAGGATATCTTGACTCAAAAACTTTATGAGGTGATTAAATGGAACACGGTATGGAAACAATGACAATTGTAGATGAAAAAGGGCAAGAACATGTATGTGAAGTGATTTTTACATTTGAGTCAGAAGACTATGGTAAATCGTACGTACTTTATCACGTACTTGGTGAAGAGTCTGAAAACGAAGATGAAGAGATTGAAATCTTTGCTTCAAGCTTTGTCCCTTCAGAAGAAGGCGAAGACGGAGATCTAATGCCTGTAGAGTCTGACGAAGAGTGGGAAATGATCGAAGAAGTTTTCGGCACTTTCTTGGACGAGCAAGACGAAGACGAAGACGAAGAATAAGCCATATGCGCACGTACGGAACGGTGCACACCGTTCCGTTTTTTTCATTGCAGACGATTGGGTGCTTTTAGTCCACTGGCCCGTGATACAACGAGAAAGAGGTGACCTTCCATATGGCGAAGGGTTCAAAAAAAGAAGTTATGTTTGAACGTATGCAAGAGCAGAAGAAAGAAGTTAAAGTTGTTCGCAAAATTGTCTTTTGGGTAGCGATTGCATTGATTTTAGTTGTTGCTGTTGGTGGATTCTTCACTTATCGATACATAAAAAGTGCCCTTGAGCCAATCGAACCAGAATCCGAAAAAGCAGTAGAAGTTGAAGTGCCAATTGGTTCAGGATTAGATACGATTTCTCAGATCCTTGAAGATAAAGGGCTTATTAAAAGCGCGAAAATTTTCAAGTATTATGCGAAAGTGAACAACGAATCAGACTTTCAAGCAGGATCTTATAAATTGTCAAAAGCTATGACGCCCAATGAACTTCTTGAAAGTTTAAAAACAGGCAAAGTCTATCGGACTCCTGTATTTACGATGACGATTCCGGAAGGGTTATCAGTTGAGCAAATTGCGGAACGTGTAGCATCGAAAACAACCATAACAAAAGAAGAATTTTTAACATACATTGACGCAGATGAGACAATCGCGAATTTGCAAGCTATCTATCCGGAAATAATTACCGACGAAGTGAAAAATGAAAACATTCGTCATCCCTTAGAAGGCTACCTATTCCCGGCTACCTATCCATTTTATGAAGAGGAACCTACTGTACAGACTGTAGTTGAGACTTTAATAGATGGGACAAAAGCGAATGTCACTCCATACCTAGCAGCGCTTGAAGAAGATAAGAAGTCCGTTCATTGGTTGCTTACTTTTGCATCATTACTTGAACGTGAAGCAACTGCACAAGCAGATCGCGAGACGATAGCTAGTGTCTTTAACAATCGTTTAGAAGAGGGCATGCCACTGCAAACGGATCCTACTGTTCTTTACTCGTTAGGAGAACATAAGGATAAAGTATCTCTGAAAGACTTGGAAGTAAAGAATGCGTACAATACGTATCAGAACAAAGGATTACCACCTGGTCCAATTGCAGCACCAGGAGCTGCATCTATCCAAGCTGTCATTGATCCTTCTGATACATCCTATTTCTATTTCCTAGCAGATAAAACTGGGAAAAACCACTTCGCCAAAACGTATGATGAGCATTTGAAGTTAAAAGCGGAGTATATCGATGGCAAGTAAAACAGCAGGATGGAGTTTGAATGATGACGAATTATGAAACATATAGGTTGAACTTCGAGAAGGAGTTGGATCCCGTTGTAAAGGAAATGGAAGAGGATGCAAAAGTGCATTTTGTTCCAATCATGGATCCTATCGGCATTGAGACGTTTATCGGCTTGTTAACTATTCAAAAGCCGACTACGTTATTAGAAATTGGAAGTGCTATCGGATATTCTGCAATTCGTCTGGCGCAGGCAAACCCGGAACTGCGTATTGCAACGATCGAACGTGACGAAGAACGACATGCAAAAGCAGTTCATTATATTGAACGTGCCAAGCTGAACGAACGAATTTCACTTTTCAAAGATGACGCCTTAACTTTTGACACAACATCTCTTCCATACGATTATTTTGATGCTTGTTTTATCGATGCAGCAAAAGGGCAGTACCAACGTTTCTTCGAGAAGTACGAGCCCCTCGTTAAGACGGGTGGGTTCATTTATTGTGACAATATGTTTATGCATGGAATGGTATTTCTGGATGACCAGGAGGTACCCAAACGCAGTCGGACGATGATTCGTAATTTAAAAGCATTTACTGAATGGATAATGGGAAATCCTGCGTATGAAACTTCCTTACTTCCTGTAGGAGACGGAATTTTAATCGCTCGTAAAAATTCATAAAGTTGCACGAACTACAGAGGAGGAATTAGGAAGATGGGAACGCAAAAACCATTAGTCATCGGTATCGCAGGGGGCTCAGGCTCAGGGAAAACAAGTGTTACAAAAAAGATTCATCAAGTTTTTCAAGAGCATTCTGTAGTCGTCATCGAACAAGACTTTTATTATAAAGATCAGTCACATTTAGAGTTTGAAGAACGTCTCAATACAAATTACGATCATCCACTTGCATTCGATACGGATTTATTAATTGAGGATTTGGAAAAACTCCTCATTCGACAGCCTATCAAAAAGCCAGTCTATGACTATGCTTTTCATACACGTTCCAGTGATAAAATTGCAATCGAGCCTAAAGATGTGATTATCCTTGAAGGGATCCTGATCCTAGAAGATAAGCGTTTGCGTAACTTGATGGACATTAAATTATTTGTCGATACGGATGCAGATTTACGTATTATTAGAAGGATCTTGCGGGATATCAATGATCGGGGAAGAACAATAGAATCCGTCATTGATCAGTACATGAGTGTCGTTCGTCCCATGCACAACCAGTTCATAGAACCAACCAAGCGTTATGCGGATATTATCATTCCTGAAGGTGGCCATAATGAGGTCGCAATTGACTTAATGGTAACGAAAATAAAAACAATTCTTGATTCTGGTAATGATTTGTAATATGATGTTGTCAGATATTCATATAGTAAACACTATGTCGCATACCTTTTACGAGGTGCGACATATTATTTTGATGATTTTGCAAAATGAGGAGTGAGGAAATGGTTTCTGAAAAAAAATATCCAATGACTGTTTCAGGAAAACAGAAATTAGAAGATGAACTTGAATTTCATAAGACTGTAAAACGTAAAGAAGTTGTTGAACGTATTAAGATTGCTCGTAGTTATGGTGACTTGTCTGAGAACTCAGAGTATGATTCTGCGAAAGAGGACCAAGCGTTCATCGAAGGGAAAATCTCGTCGCTTGAATCAATGATTCGTAATTCTGTCATCATCTCAGAAGATACACGTACCGAAGAAGCGCAACTCGGCAGCACAGTGACGTTTAAAGAAATCCCTGACGGGGAAATTGAAACGTATACCATTGTAGGATCCGCAGAAGCAGACCCTCTAGAAGGGTTGATTTCCAATGATTCACCTATAGCCAAAGGAATTCTTGGCCGTAAAAAAGGGGATCTAGTGAAGATCATAACTCCGGGTGGCGAAATGCAAGTTGAAATTACAGAAGTGAAGTAACACAGAGATGCCGCCTTCGAATATAAGGCGGCTTTTTTTGTGAAACATCAGGCAGGAAGAAACGTCCAATCGTTAGAAGCGTGGAAGTTAAGGAGATGATTTCAAGTGAGTGAACAAAAACCGGAATTTTCAAGGGTGCGTCGGAAACGACAAAACAATAAAGGGAATAAGATGTTGAATTGGATGATCGCCATCGTTGTTCTGTTAATTGTCCTCGTGGGTGTGAAAATACTTTCAAGTGACAGCTCACCAGAAAACAAAGAAGTAGCTATCACTGAAACAACTCCGGATGATGAAGCGAGTGGTACTGAGAGTAGTACTGAAGGATCTGATGGTGAGGACAAGGTGGAGGATTCAGACCAGGGTGCAGACGCTGGTGACAAGGAATCGTCTAAAGAAGGAACTGTCAGTGACGAATCCGATGAAAGTGATGATTCTTCAACAAAGAAAGATACTGAAAAAGAAGGAACTGTTACATATACAGCTAGTGAAGAGGCCGTCGTGGATGAAACGGTTTCAAATACATCGTGGGAGCCTGTAGGGACGTCACAGTCAGGTAATCACGTATCACAGTATGATGGGTCGTCAGTAGACTGGCAAGAGAAAAAGAAGGCACTAGCATATGCAACAGGCATGACTGAAAATGACATGATTTTCTTGAAGATAAAAAATGGGGGAAGCCCACAGAAGTCAATAGGGATTGTTTCTTCAAGAGACAAATCAAAAAAGTATAGAGTCTATTTGGAATGGGTTGACGGCGAAGGTTGGAAACCGACACAAATGGATGTATTGAATACACTGGATTTTAACTACTAAACGCTTTAAAAGATAGGGGATACTTATGATGAAAGTTGGAATTATCGGCGCAATGGAAGAGGAAGTTACCATCCTTAAAAAACAGTTACAATCCGCTCGTCACACGGTTATCGCTGGTTATGAATTTAGTGAAGGAACACTTGTTGGTCGTGAAGTCGTGCTCGTGAAAAGTGGTATTGGTAAAGTGAACGCTGCAGTTGCGACCACATTACTTCTCCAATTGTTTAAACCGGATGCAGTGTTGAACACTGGATCTGCAGGCGGTATTGGTGAAAATTTAGAAGTTGGGACAGTTGTGCTATCAAAGAATGTAACGCATCACGATGTAGACGTGACTGCATTTGGATATGCACTTGGTCAAGTGCCTGGTGGTCCAGTCACATACACGGCTGATGACAACCTACTTCTAGTCGCTGCAAAAGCAGTTGAAGACATTGGTAAGCATGCGCATGCATCAGGACTTATCGCATCAGGAGATGTGTTTATGAGTGATCCAGCACGTGTGTATCAGGTAAAGCAACAGTTTCCGGAGCTAATCGCTGCAGAGATGGAAGCTGCTGCAGTTGCGCAAGTATGTCACGAGTACCAAGTACCGTTTGTAGTCATTAGAGCTCTTTCAGACATTGCGGGGAAAGAATCATCTTTGTCGTTCGACGAGTTCCTTCCGGCAGCTGCACAACATTCTTCAGAAGTTGTTCTCCAAGTCATCTCGAAACTTTAAACCATTCGTGGTAAACTAGACATAAGTAGTAAAACCTAATTCATGCAGCAAGGAGGCAACCAGGATGTTATTTTTAATGTTAGGCGCATTTATCGTCACGACCGCTCTTACAGGCTTGATTTACTTTGAAGTAAAAGCCTGATTAAAGATAATCAGTGTAGACGTCTCCAGCGAGGGTACGAATGCTGGAGATGTCTTTTTTTCTTTGGAAAAGGGTGTTACTTTGAGTCTTGTTCACGTTTGAACAACTGATACAATTTGACAATCGCTCTTTTTTCAATTCTTGAGACGTAACTGCGAGAAATTTGAAGTTGGTCTGCAATTTCTTTTTGCGTCATCGGCTTGTCATTTAACAATCCAAAACGCTTCTGAAGGATTTCGAGCTCACGACCTTCTAATTTGTGCAGGTGTCGATAAAGTCGCTCTTTTCGTTCATTCAATTCCGCTCGATCGTGAGGCGATTCTTCGTCAGTTTGTAGGAGATCTGCAATTTCTAAAGACTGTCCTTCACTGTCTGTGCCGATCGGTTCGTTTAAAGAGATATCCTTTTGCGTTTTTTTCTGGGTGCGCAAAAACATTAATATCTCGTTTTCGATACAACGAGCTGCATACGTCGCCAGTTTTGTTTTACGATCTGGTGTAAAGCTTGCGATGGCTTTCATGAGACCAATCGTGCCGATTGAAATGTAATCGTCAAGTTGTTCGTGTTTGGGATGGAACTTCTTAACGATATGAGCAACGAGCCTCATATTGCGCTCGATCAGTTCATCACGGGCATCTTCGTCCCCTTGGGCCAAACGTTCGAGACAATCGGCTTCTTCCGCTTTTGATAGCGGGCGTTTAAACGCCTGACCTCGAATGTAACCTAAAACTGCAGGGATTTCGAGCCATAGTTGGACGATCGCCATCACTAAGCCGCTCAAATGATCCACCTCCTGTGTCGTTGTCTGACATCCTATGCGGTATTAAGATGGCGTATCACCGCTGATTTTGGCGGACAGGCAGTTTTTGAATAACAGGAACTTCCTTGGTTGGTCATCAAGTATTTTGTCTGGGATATGGTATAATAAGTGCGAATCAGCACAGTAATGGAGTGGATAGGATGTACAATTATTTCTTACCGGATGAATATGTTAAAGATGTTTATCAGCTTTCGCCAACTGATTTTTTAAATAGAGGCATTAAGGGGATTATCACTGATCTCGATAATACGCTCGTCGCTTGGGATTGTCCGGATGCAACCCCGGAAATTACTACTTGGATTAAAGAAATGCAAGATGCGGGTCTGCAAGTAACAATTTTATCGAACAATAATGAGCCTCGTGTAAAAGCATTCTGTGAGCCAATCGAAATACCTTTCATCTTTTCAGCGAGAAAACCTTTGTCAAAAGCGTTTAAAAAAGCGCTAAAACAAATGGAACTTCAAAAAGAAGAAGTCGTAATGATCGGGGATCAGTTAATGACCGATATACTTGGGGGCAATCGATTCGGATTACACACGATTCTGGTCGTGCCTGTTGCAAGTTCTGATGGCGTTATGACGAAATTCAATCGTCAACTAGAACGTCGTATTATGAAAACGTTGAAACGAAAAGGAATGATTTCGTGGGAGGAATAGATTTGGAACTCACTTGCATTGGATGCGGAATTGCCATCCAAACAGAAAACCCTCAAAAAGAAGGGTATACACCACCCGCTTCGCTTGAAAAGGAAGAGGTAATTTGTCAGCGTTGTTTCCGATTACGAAATTATAATGAGTTGCAGCCTGTCTCTCTCTCTGGAGATGACTTTCTGGCGATTTTAAACGGAATCGGCGACCGGGAGGGTCTAGTTGTCCTTGTAGTCGATATCTTTGACTTCAATGGTAGTTGGATTCATGGTTTACAGCGCTTTGTCGGTAAAAAAGATATTGTTTTGATCGGAAACAAAGCCGATGTATTGCCGAAATCGGTGAATCGAAATAAGTTAATCAACTGGATGCAGGAACAATCCGCTAAACTTGGGTTGAAGCCTGCAGAAGTGATGTTAGTATCTGCAGTTAGGGGGCAAGGAGTTCCTGAAGCGCTCGAGAGAATTGATGAGTTACGTAAAGGTAAGGACGTATATGTAGTAGGTTGTACAAATGTCGGTAAATCCACATTTATCAATAGAATCATCAAGCAAGCTACCGGTACCGGAGAAGTCATTACGACTTCGCATTTCCCGGGGACAACACTGGATCTTGTTGAGATTCCATTGGATGATGGGAAAGCGATTTATGACACTCCTGGTATTATCAATAGCCACCAGATCGCTCATTATTTAGATCCGAGTGAACTGAAAGCCATAACACCTAAAAAAGAAATCAAGCCAAAAATATTCCAATTGAATGCAGACCAAACGCTTTTCATTGGCGGTTTAGCACGCTTCGATTTCATGAAAGGCGAGCGCTCTTCATTTAACGTACACACTGCAAATGCACTTCCGCTCCATCGGACAAAGCTTGAAAACGCGGATGCATTATATCAAGCACATCTTGGTGAAATGCTGTCACCGCCAGGCAAACAATCTTTAGAGTCATTCCCTAAACTCGTACGCCATGAGTTTTCTATCAAAAAGGCAAAGACGGACATTGTCATTTCAGGTCTAGGTTGGATAACTGTTCAGCATCCCAACGTTGTAGTAGCTGTTCATGCGCCTCGTGGCGTTGATGTGGTCTTGCGCCCATCATTAATCTAACAAGGGGGATTTAGGATGAAGAAATGGTTTGCGGTCATTGGGGATCCGGTTGCGCAATCGATGTCTCCTGGGATGCACGATTATTGGCTCCAAGAGAACGGGATCGATGCGACCTATCTACCTATTCGTGCGAAATCCGAAAAACTCCAGTCCGTCATTGAGAGCTTGGAAATGTTAGGCTGTAGTGGTTGGAATGTGACGGTGCCGCATAAAAGTGATATACTCCCTTTTCTAGACCGTGTTGACGAAGCAGCAGAACATATGGGTGCAGTCAATACGGTAGTGATTGAGGAAAAGGAATCACTAGTTGGTTATAATACAGATGGAATCGGTTTTGTGCGTGCATTGGAAGAAACGTATGGAAATGATCGTAAAGAGGATGAAATTCTAATTATCGGAGCTGGTGGGGCTGCAAAAGGGATCGCCTTTGCATTGCGCAACGCTGGCTATGGATCGATTACCTTTACCAATCGGACAATGGCGAATGCAAATGATTTAAGTAAACGATTATCGAATTCTACTTGTCTAACGATTGCTGATGCCCAACAGCACCTAGCACGTTTTGGAATCATTATTCAAACAACGTCTGTAGGAATGGCATATTCCACTGAGGGAATGCCATTGGATCCTGCTAATGTTGCACCAGGAACCGCAGCCATTGATATTATCTATAATCCTCTGGAAACGAAATTTTTAGAAACTGCCCGTAATAAAGGGGCGAAAACAGCAAACGGGATTGGCATGTTTGTCCATCAGGGAGCACTGGCTTTTGAGAAATGGACAGGCATTCGTCCTGACACTGTTGGAATGATGGAACAACTCACACAAACATTGGAGGATCAATATGCTAACAAGTAAACAAAAGAGCTATTTGCGTAGTGAAGCACATCACTTACAACCTATTTTTCAAATCGGCAAAAGCGGCTTGACAGACGCAATCATTAAACAAATCGAAGAAGCGCTAGAAGCTAGAGAACTAATTAAGATCTCTGTCCTACAAAACTGTGAACAAGACAAAGAAGAAATTGCTGACAATCTTGGCCAGCAGGCTGGATTAGAAGTCGTCCAAATCATTGGTAAAACGATTGTCATCTATAAAGAATCGACAGAGAAGAAAAAGATCGTTTTACCATAAGGAGTGAAGACATGCGGAAAATCGGGATTCTTGGTGGTACCTTTAACCCACCGCATATCGGACATCTCATTATAGCAAGTGAAGTTCAGGAAGCGCTTGAATTGGATGAAGTCAGACTTATGCCTACGGCAATTCCTCCACATAAGCAACTCCCAGACACAGCGACGCCCATTCAGCGACTCGTGATGACGGAACGGGCAGTACAAGGAAATGAATACCTTAGCAGTTGTGATGAAGAAGTCCATTTCGGTGGCGTTTCTTATACGTTCAATACGATGCAACGTCTCCTTGCGAAAGAACCTGATGCCGAATTTCACTTCATCATAGGTGGAGATATGGTGGATTCTCTGCACACTTGGTTCAAAATTGACGAACTTATAAAGATGGTTCGCTTTGTTGGTGTCCACAGACCAGGTACTTTGCGTAAGACCAATTATCCGATTCAATATATAGACACGCCATTAATTGATGTCTCTTCGACTCTTCTTAGAACTAAATATGCGTTGCATAAAACAACTACATATTTAGTGCCAGAGTCCGTGGATAGCTATATTCGTCAGGAGGGCTTGTATGGAACCTGCTAACCTCATCAAAGAATTACAGCAGCGGATGCCCCAGCAACGTTTTCAACACGTGTTACGGGTGACTGAGACGGCTAAATCGCTTGCTAGAATTCATGGCGATTCGATTGAAGCGGCAGAAACAGCTGCGCTATTTCATGATATTGCGAAATTCATGGATCCCGAAGAAATGCGGAAGCTTTTAATCGCTCACGAGGAAAATCCATTGTTGTTTGAATTCCATAAAGAACTATGGCATGCGCCTGCTGGAGCAATCATTGCCCGCGAAGAATTCGGAGTACACAGTGAAGACATTTTAAATGCAATTCGTTTTCACACTACCGGTAGAGCGAACATGTCTAATCTGGAAATGATCTTGTATATCGCAGATATGACTGAACCTGCGCGGAACTTTCCTGGGATCGATGAGTTACGTATTCGTGCAGAAGGTCCGTTAGACCAAGCCATGCGTGCCTGCATTACACACACCGTTACACACTTAATTGGAAAACAGGTACCAGTATACCCAGACTCCATTGAGTGCTACAATTATTTTGTGAACTGAAAGGAAAGTGAAACAATGCCAACATTATTAGAAGTAACATTTAAAGCAGCTGACGACAAACGTGCAGAAGACATTGTCGTTCTAAATATGGAAGGTGTCTCATTAATTGCGGACAATTTTGTAATCTGTCATGCGAATTCTGAGCGTCAAGTGCAAGCCATTGCTCGCGAAATTGCGGACAAAGCATCTGAAGAAAACTATGAAGTTAAACGGATCGAAGGAATGGATTCAGGTCGCTGGGTTCTTGTTGACCTTGGAGATGTAGTCGCTCACGTATTCCATAAAGACGAGCGCGGTTTCTATAACTTGGAACGACTTTGGGGCGATGCTCCGATGATCGAAGTTGGAGACAACTCCGTTCAATGATGTATGCTCAATTTGCGTCTGTATATGATGAGCTTATGTCAGATATTCCCTATCCGGCATACGTGGACTTAGTAGATACAGCGTTACATGGGTTATCAGGTAAAAAGATCCTGGATGTCGCTTGCGGCACCGGGATTCTTTCCGTTCTTCTTGCAGAAAGAGGTGCGGATGTCACGGGAATTGATTTGTCTGAAGAAATGCTTGCTGTCGCTAGCTCACGTGCAAGTGAGCGTTTTCCGTCCCTGACATTTTTGCAACAGGCAATGCAACAGTTAGATGTACCTGAACAATACGATGCGGCATTGATTCCGATTGATTCACTGAATTATTTGGAGGATGAGCAAGACGTCGAGCAAACGTTTAAAAAAATCCATGATGCACTTGTTCCTGGAGGCCTGTTCTTATTTGATGTACATTCAACATTTAAAACAGATGTACTCTTTATGGAGGGCCCGTTCACGTATGACAGCAACAAAATTTCATACATTTGGGAAACGGACGAAGGCGAAGATCCTCATTCCGTCCATTCGGAACTCGCTTTTTTTGTACGTGAAGAAGATGGGAAGTACTCTCGTTTTGATGAAGTCCATTATCAACGGACATTTCCGGTTATGAAATACGTGGAATTGCTGGAGCAATATGGATTTTTAGTAGAAAGAATTTTTGCGGATTGGTCGGATGAAGCTCCTGAAGAAGAAAGTGAAAGAATATTTTTTCAAGTCCGGAAATAACAGTATCCCTTCATATGCGCATGCGGTATAGTATAGGGGAAACCATGCGTTAACATCTATAAGAAAGGGTGATATATTCTGTTTTCTGAATTAATCTTTGGAAAATGGCGGAAAATCACCACTCCTCTTGCTATTGCGGCAGTTATCTCAGCATTTTTGTTCTTTCCCCGAGGACAAGGAGATGACGAGCTTCCCCCTGATGAAAGTTTGTACGATTCACTTGAAACGCCATCTGAAAATGAAGTGATTGAAGTGGTACCAGAAGCAGTCATTCAGCCCCCTTCAATAATTGTTGTAGACGTGAAAGGTGCAGTGCTTCATCCGAATGTGTATACATTACAGGAAGGGCAGCGTCTGATTGATGCGATTACAGCCGCAGGAGGATACACGGCTGACGCTGACAGTAGACTTCTGAATCATGCGCTCCGACTAACAGATGAGTCGGTGGTTTACGTGCCCCTCGTTGGTGAAGAGATTCCGCTATATGGCCAGTCAGCCAATGAGGTGACGAACCCGAATGATTCAGCTTCGTCACTTGTCAATATTAACACGGCTGACGAGACTCAGTTGATGACCTTAACAGGAATTGGACCTGCAAAAGCCGGAGCAATCATTAAATACCGAACCGAACAAGGTGCATTTCAAACAATCGAAGATTTGACGAAGGTTTCCGGTATCGGTCAAAAGACATTTGAATCATTATCAGAAGCAATAACCGTAAATTGAATGAACGTTTCTACATGTTGTAAAAGTTTGGAGGCGAGTGTATGGAGAGAATTACATGGGAACAATTTTTTATGGCGCAATGCAGCTTACTTGCTGTGCGAAGTACGTGCACGCGGTTGGCGGTAGGCGCAGTCATTGTTCGAGATAATCGAATTATTGCTGGAGGCTATAACGGTTCAGTATCAGGTGGCGATCATTGCATCGACAAAGGATGCTACGTTGTAGATAATCATTGCATTCGTACAATTCACGCGGAGATGAACGCCCTTTTACAATGTGGCAAGTATGGAACTCCGGCTGCAAATTCCACGTTGTATGTGACGCATTTTCCTTGTTTGCAATGTTCAAAAGCCATCATTCAAGCCGGTATTTCTAAAGTCTACTATGGCACAGATTATCGTAATAATGATTATGCAATTGAATTGTTTGAGCATGCAGGAATTGATCTAGAACATATTCCATTTGATGGACGCAACCTTGACTTTGAGAAAGCTTCTAAAGAGAAGTTGTTTACCGATATGTTACAAACGATGCAACACGCCAATGTTCCTGAAAATGACCTGAAAAGTTTTTCGGAACGTGCACAAGAATTATTCGGAAATTAGTACCTAAAACCCGTTTGATGTACTGGACACTGTCAGTAGCCGTATCAGCCATCGCTGCATACGGTTTTACTGAATTGTTATGGCTCAACCTACTTCTACTCCCCCTCATTCTGACAAGTAAAAAAGACATCCCTAATCTATTGATATTACTTGCAGTTAGCACACTTTCCTATTGTTACTTCTTAAATTATATAACTACACGCACACCTATACCGACCGATGAGACATTAACCCGTTCAATGCAATGGACTGAAACTGTCAAAATTGACGGGGGTAAAGTAAAAGGATTCGCGAAAGATTCAGAGGGTATTCCCTTTTACGTCTTGTACTCAATTGAAAGTGAAGAAGAAAAAAGGAATCTACTGGAAACTCCTTTGGCGGGTAGGAGGATTTCTCTGCAAGGGTCACTCGAACTTCCAGAACCTCCAGCTCATGAGTTTTCATTTAACATGGCATCTTATCTTCGAATGAATGGGGCTACCTATTTATTTCGTGCAAATAAAATGACTGTACAGGAAAAAGTAATTCGACCATCTACTCGATTAACAGAGAGACGGACTGCAGTTAAAAATCATATTAAACAAGCATTTCCCGTTTCCTTGCAAACTGAGGCCCAAGCACTATTGATCGGGGATAGAACCGGTATGGATGCTGAGCTTTCTTCTGAATATAGGACCCTAGGCATCACCCATTTGTTCGCAATCTCTGGACTTCATGTAGGCCTGTTGACGGTTATGCTCCGCATAGCAGCAAAACGGTTACGCATCCGCATGGAGACGATAGATACCACCTTGTTGTTCTTATTACCTTGTTATGCGCTCCTCGCGGGAGGTGCACCTTCTGTCTGGCGTGCAGTATCTGTTACAATGCTATTGTTATTATCAGCATCCGGAAAGTTGAAATTGAAAATGGACGATGCATTAGCGTTAAGTGCATTAGGTTTTATATTTTTAAAGCCATATGTTTTGTTTCAACCAGGATTTCAGCTATCGTATATGGCTGCATTTTCGTTATTGTATTCAGCTAATTATCTACAGAAACAACAATCGGTTCTTGCGCTCTCTGCAAGTGTGACTGCGATCACTCAAGTTGCATTATCGCCGATTCTATTAGTTCACTTCTATGAGTTATCCTTGTCATCTTTTCTCGTGAATATATTATATGTTCCTTTATATTCAATCATAATTCTACCGAGCAACATAGTTTTGCTCATCATTTCATTACTTTCCGAAACAGTTGCTGGTCCACTATTTTTCATTTATGAACCTTTCCGCAATTCGATCGCAACCGTTACTAGTTGGTTGGCAGGTCTACCTTGGCAAGTGTGGACTGCTGGAAAGCCAGATGCAGTATGGTTGATAGTAATGGTGGTTAGTATTGCTTGTGCTTTTATTGTAATTGAAAGATGGAACAGGCTACGTTTAGGAATTGTAATTGTTCTTATACCAGCGATCCTCTTTCATGTCAAACCTTATTTGGATCCTACTACGTACGTTTCATTTTTAGATGTCGGCCAAGGAGATAGCATTGTCATCGAACTAGGTTATCGAAAAGGGGTATACGTCATTGATACTGGTGGGACGGTTTCGATTGGTCCTCCTACATGGAAAACACCAGAGAAACAGTTTGAAGTAGGTAGGCAAATTGTCGTTCCCTATTTGAAAGGGAAAGGGATTAGTACGATTGACAAGTTGATTATTTCCCATGCTCATGATGATCACATGGGAGGTGCAGATGAAGTGCTCCAAGAGCTCCGTGTTAGGGAAGTACATGCTCCTGTCGGAAGTTGGACAGAAGAGAATATGGTTCCTGTTTTAACAGAAGCAAAGCGTCGAAAGACTCGTACCGTAAGCATGCAAGCGGGAGAGGAGTGGAAGACGGGCCAAACAGAATTTACGTACTTATCGCCATTCGATGATAAGTACTCACATAATGACAGTTCACTCGTACTGCTGATGAAAAATGAATATGGCTACTTGCTGTTCACCGGTGATTTGGAAGAGGGGGGAGAACAGAAAATCATACAGAAATATGGACAAGCCGAATTCTCTCCACTCATTTTGAAAATTGGCCACCATGGAAGCAAAACATCGACAACACAATCGTTCTTGAACTTGCTACAGCCTGATATCGGAGTGATTTCGGTTGGTCGTAATAATCGATATGGGCACCCTCATGAGGAGGTAGTGGACCGCCTTTTATCACAAAAAGTGAAGGTGTTTTCAACCGCAGAGCATGGAACTGTCATCTTGGAGATAGACGGGGGAAGTTTGAAATCTTCTAGTACACGATAAAAAAAGAAAGACTCCCAGTTGTGGAGTCTTTCCTAGTTCAACTATTGTCTGATCAGCGTGAAGCGACTTCGACAATCGTAGCAATTACCCAAATTAAAGAGAAACCTACGAAAGATACAATGAAGCCAACACCTGAGTCAAGAAGATCATTACGTTTGGACTGGACGTCCTTTTCGAATTCGTTCATTGCTACACCTCCTGATTCAACTTCAAGTATAGAACAAAGGGACTTAAAAATCCATAGTAAAACGGAGATATGGCAATTGCGTTTCAATTTGTCACAAATTCTCCATACACATCAACTGTCATGTATACTTAGAAATAGCGAATGAGGTGATTGAATATGGTATCAGTTGCATGGAAAGAAATAAGGAAAAATCCAGAACAACCAGTTTACTTACTAATTGGTTCAGAGCAGTATTTGTTACAAGAGACATTAGCTAAAATCATTACTGAAACGAAGGGGATAGAGCAGCAAGATGTCATTTACTTCGACTTGGAGGAAACATCAGTCGATCGAGTAATCGAAGAGGCGGATACACTTCCTTTCTTGCAAGATCGAAAAGTAATCGTTGCTAAAAATGCGTCATTTTTAAAGGCGAAAGAGCGAGGAAAAGAAAAAATTGAGCATCCGCTTGACCAACTTGAAGCATGGCTACAAGACCCGTCTCCAACTGCAACAGTTATTTTTACGGCACCTTATGAAAAGTTGGATTCCAGAAAAAAAATCACAAAAGTGATGTCGTCAAAAGCAGTCGTCATTGAAGCGAATAAGTTGTCTGGAAGTGACCTAACGGTTTGGGTACAACAGCAAGCAGCGACATTCGGAATTTCAATGGATAGGGAGTTAGCAGACTATCTCGTGGAAACAACAGGGGAAAATATGATGCAACTGTCTAACGAGCTTGAAAAACTTGCCGCTTATTTGAAAGAGGCTGGGAATGTGACAAAAGAAGTGATCGATAGCTTGGTTCCGAGATCTCCGGAAACAGAGATCTTCAGACTAACCGATACGTATATTTCTGGAAATCGTGCACAAACGTTGGCCGTTTATCATGATCTATTGAGAAGTGGAGAAGAACCGATTGCTATGACTTCATTAATCGCTGGACAAGTCCGACTAATGTTACATGTTGGGACTCTTAAGAGGAAAGGGTACCATCAGCAACAAATTGCCAGTACACTAAATGTGCATCCATATCGTGTGAAATTGGTTATGAATAACAGGAACAGTCCTTCAGAACAACGTTTGTTGCGCGTATTGAATGAACTGGCATCTATCGATTTGAAATTGAAATCCACATCTGGCAGCCGGGAAAGGGTTCTAGAACTGTTCTTTATGGAAAAACTATAACAAAAAAAGCTGTCCGTCATTGACGGACAGCTTTTAAAATTACAAAGCTTTTTTTGTAAGACGTGCTTTTTGACGTGCAGCTGTGTTTTTATGGATAAGGCCTTTACCGGCAGCAGTGTCCAATGATTTAATAGCAGCGCGCTTCATTTCCTCTGCATTGTCAGCTTTGTTGTCAATTGCAACATCAGCTTTACGCAAAGCAGAACGCATTGCAGACTTTGCTTTTGAGTTTTGCTCGTTAGTCGCGTTGTTTTGCTTAACGCGTTTGATTGCACCTTTAATGTTTGGCATTTCATTCACCTCCAGAAATCAGGTAAGAAGAGTGTTTCCACGATCTCTCGGATATCTCTTTATAACAAAAATAATTTTATCAAATTAACACCATTTATGCAACTACAAAACGCAGACAAGAGAAAACTCCTATCAAAAAAAACGATGTAGCATAAAAAGTAACCATCGCGTACACACTTGTAATAGAGGTGATGGTCATGGAAAACTACGACTTTTACAGGACGGATCTAGTCGTTGAAAGTGAAGAAATGGTGAGACACCAAACTTCAGAGGAAAAAGAAAAACTTGATGAGTCGGCCGGTATTCTGTTCAATGAAGAAAAAAAGGGCAGAACAATTTTGACTACAGTTGTTGTGGATGAAGAAGGCGAGAAACGGATAGGGAAGAAAAAAGGGACCTACATTACGTTAACAGACCCACTGCTAAATGCAGATGATCAAGCAGGATTAACGAAATTGGCAAAAGCGATGACACAGCAACTAAAAAAGTTGACTGAACCTTTAAATCTTAGAGAAGATAGTAAACTTTTATTCATCGGACTTGGTAATAAGGATGTTACCCCTGATGCCGTCGGTCCGCTGACCATGGAGCGTCTCAATGCGGTGGTGCCTGATTACTATAAAGAAGATGGTGCTGATGTATACGTCTATTCACCGGGCGTGACAATTCAAACTGGCTTGGAGACGGCTGATTTCATCAGAGCGGTTGTCGACGTCGTACATCCAGATTTACTCATAGTCGTTGATGCACTTGCTGCACGCGATAGTTCAAGGTTGTGTAGAACAATACAGCTCACAGATACAGGGATTCATCCGGGCTCAGGAGTAGGGAATAGTCGAAAAGAAGTGTCACAGGAATCATTAGGAGTTCCTGTTATCGCAATTGGAATTCCTACCGTTGTGGACGGTCCTGTTCTCATTGCGGATGCAATCGATACATTGTTCGGTTATATGGCAGCTAAAATTGAAGAAGAAAGCAAACCGTCGTCACGGCTTTCTGTCACACCATGGCTCCATTCCGATACTAAAAGTGCAGACCGGAAAAATTTAATTCCTGTATTTGGGGACTGGGCATCCTGGCCACACGAGGAGCGCGTGCAATTATTTGAGGAAGTCCTGTCCAATCATCAGTTGAAGACGTTCATTTCCCCGAAAGAAATCGATGGTTGGGTGCAACACTATTCTTCAGCGCTGTCGGAGTCACTTGGATCTTGGATACGTAGTGTGAAACAAAGTTCTTGAATGACGTCTCCCTGCATATAGTAGCGGAGACGGGGGGATGACTGTTGAAAAACACACTGAAAATCTGGACTCTTGCTGTACTTATCTTATTTCTATTCCCAATCTTGCTTCAATTGCTTCCCGCGAAACAATCGGACAGTTCTTCAGTCATGCTGAAACAAAAAGCCTATATTGTTTACGCATCCAATGTACTTGAAGCGCCAAAAGCAACGAGTGACAAGAAAGTCTTACTACATTTCACACATTCTGAAGAAGCTTATGAGCCGATTACTCTAGCTAATAACGGAAAGGTTGCAGTCTCTCACAAAACAGAAAACATTACAAAATTGGGAGAGAAACTTCAACTTCAATTTACGGCATTCGGGGTAGAAGCTGATTTGCTACCGGTTGATATTCAAAAAGTGATGGCTAAAAAGGGAATTCCTTATCATCGGTCATACAAAGCGATTCGCCCATATTTGCAACAAACGCTCGCAGATAAAACCTATGATATCGTGCTGGATATACATCGTGACTCCGTTACTGCTGACAAAACAACAGTTACAGTTGATGGAGAGCGCTATGCGAAAGTAGCTTTTGTAATTGGCAAAGAACATAAGAACTATACGAAGAACTATGAACTAGCCAAGAAACTGACTAAACAAATGGAATCTAGGGTCCCTGGAATAACTCGCAATATCATTGTCAAAGGCGGTCCGGGAGTGGATGGGAAGTACAATCAAGATCTTCATCCGGGGTTTGTGTTGGTGGAACTTGGGGGGATAGGGAACAATGAAGAAGAACTGAATCGAACGGTTGCCGTTATTGCGGAAGCAGTTGCTGCCTCATTTGTTGTTGAATAATAGGATGAATTAGAAAGTGCGAACATAGATGCAGATTTTAAGAAGGGGAAGCAGAAAATGCTTCTCTTTTTTTTGCGTAGCGATTTTTTGCGGAAACACGGTATTCAACCGGAGTTAAAAGGAAAAGTGTAACACCCCTGCTCGGTTTCTGCTATAATTCATACTAGCCGAATTAGGAGTGAAAATTATGATGAATCATCAACAGAAAGTGGAACGACAGAAAAATATACGAAACTTTTCAATTATTGCTCATATCGACCACGGGAAATCGACTCTCGCCGATCGCTTGCTTGAAAAAACTGAAACGATTACTGCGCGAGAAATGAAGTCACAAACCCTCGACTCGATGGATCTTGAGAGGGAACGTGGAATCACCATCAAACTGAATGCTGTTCAGATCTCATATACTGCAAAGAATGGGGAAGACTATACATTCCACTTGATTGATACACCAGGGCACGTCGACTTTACGTACGAAGTGTCTCGTAGTCTGGCCGCTTGTGAAGGCGCAATTCTCGTAGTAGATGCGGCTCAGGGTATCGAAGCGCAGACGCTCGCGAATGTATACTTAGCTCTTGATAATGATTTGGAGATTTTGCCGGTCATCAACAAAATCGATTTACCCGCCGCTGATCCAGAACGTGTGAAAGACGAAATCGAGAATGTAATCGGCATCGATGCATCAGAAGCAGTCTTGGCATCAGCAAAAGCAGGAATCGGGATTGAAGAAATCCTCGAACAGATCGTAGAAAAAGTCCCAGCTCCAACAGGAGACCCTAGTGCGCCACTAAAGGCATTAATTTTTGACTCTCATTATGACCAATATAAAGGAGTCATTGTCAACATTCGAATTATGGAAGGTTCTGTTAAACCAGGAGATACAATTCGTATGATGGCAACTGGAAAAGAATTCGAAGTCGTCGACCTAGGAGTCTTCACTCCGAAAATCTCTCCACGGGATGAACTGACTGTAGGAGATGTCGGCTATTTGTCAGCAGCCATTAAAACAGTCGGAGATACGCGAGTAGGAGATACAATAACACTTGCAGAAAATCCTGCAGACAAAGCATTAGAAGGATACCGTAAGATGAATCCTATGGTGTTCTGCGGCTTATATCCGATTGATACTTCTAAGTATAATGATCTTCGGGATGCCCTGGAGAAACTTGAGCTCAATGACTCAGCTTTGGAATACGAAGCGGAAACCTCACAAGCTCTTGGTTTCGGATATCGTTGTGGCTTTTTAGGGCTTCTTCATATGGAAATCATTCAAGAACGAATTGAAAGAGAGTTTAATATCGACTTAATCACAACGGCACCAAGTGTTATTTACAATGTCGTCCTGACGGATGGTAGTGAAATGAAGGTCGACAATCCATCAATGATGCCAGATGCACAAAAAACGGAATACGTGGAAGAACCTTATGTTAAAGCGTCTATTATGGTGCCGAATGATTATGTCGGTTCAGTTATGGAACTTTGTCAGAAAAAACGCGGCAATTTCCTAACCATGGACTATATGGATTCTTCACGTGTCAACATCTTTTACGAACTGCCATTGGCGGAAATCGTTTATGACTTCTTCGATCAGTTGAAGTCAGGGACGAAAGGGTATGCATCACTTGATTATGAATTGATTGGCTATAAGAAATCGAAACTGAACAAAATGGATATCTTGTTGAATGGAGAAACTGTCGATGCACTTAGCTTTATCGTTCATCGTGATTTTGCTTACGATCGAGGAAAAGCAATTGTTGAAAAGCTTAGATCCTTAATTCCACGCCAGCAATTCGAAGTTCCCGTACAAGCCGCAATCGGACAAAAAATAATTGCTCGTTCAACGATCAAGTCAATGGGTAAAAATGTTCTTGCTAAATGTTATGGTGGAGACATTTCACGAAAAAGAAAACTTCTTGAAAAGCAAAAAGAAGGTAAAAAGAAGATGAAACAAGTAGGGTCTGTAGAAGTTCCGCAAGAGGCGTTCATGGCAGTCCTACGTATGGACGAAGAATAAATGAATTACAAGCTGCACGAGCAGAGGGCGTATAGCCCTCTGTTTGGCGTTTACAGGAGGGAAAACAACTAATGAGAGGTATTTACATCCACATCCCATTCTGCCACCAAATCTGCCACTATTGCGATTTCAACAAAGTTTTTTTTGAAAACCAGCCAGTGGATGAATACATCGAGATGATTGACAAAGAACTGACGTTATTAAAACAAAGTGGATCCGATTTTACAAAGGTTGAAACGGTCTTCTTCGGAGGTGGAACTCCTACAGCACTAACCGCAAAACAGTTGGATCGGTTGCTGTACATCGTTCACAGCCATATAAACGTCAAAAATTTAACGGAGTTTTCAACTGAGGCGAATCCCGATGAGTTAACACTGGATAAGTTGAATGTATTGAAAAACGGACAAGTAAAACGGCTAAGTCTCGGAGTTCAGTCCTTCGATGAGGGGCTTTTGAAAAAAATTGGGCGTTCCCACAGTCCAAAACAAGCGATTGATGTTGTCAATAACGCAAGACGAGCTGGCTTTGAAAACATCAGCATCGATTTGATCTATGCATTGCCAGGACAAACACAAACTCAATGGAAAGACACATTAGACCAAGCATTGGCGCTTGAGCTACCGCATTACTCTGGATACTCATTAATTATTGAGCCGAAGACAGTGTTCTATAACTTGATGAACAAAGGAAGATTACCTCTACCGGGTGAAGATGAAGAGACGGTGATGTTTGGCGAGCTCATCGACAGAATGGAGCAAGCAGGAAAATCTCAATATGAAATCAGTAATTTCGCAATTCCTGGGAGTGAGTCTATCCACAATATGATCTACTGGGAGAATGATGAATACGCTGGTATCGGTGCAGGTGCCCATGGTTATCTAAATGGGGTCCGTTATGCAAATATAGCACCACTAAAACGCTATATGGAGCATGTAGAAACAGGAGAATTGCCGAGGAAAGAAGAAAGCACAGTAACTCTGAAAGAAAGTATGGAGGAAGAAATGTTTCTCGGACTTAGAAAAACTGAAGGGGTTTCTGTAAAGCACTTCGCAGAAAAATTCGGGGTATCATTGGAAGAAAAATATGGAGCAGTTATTCAGGACCTCATTCAAAAAGACTTGGTTGAACAGCATGAAAATCGAATCAGACTAACCCGAAACGGTATTTTTAAAGGAAATGAAGCTTTTCAGCAATTTCTTGGATGAAACCCGATTCAAATGTTTGACACTGTCGTTTTGTTTTGATAAATTATGAGTAGTATTAGCACTCATTCACAAGGAGTGCTAACAGGAGTGATGATTATGTTGACAAACAGGCAATTGCTTATCTTGCAACTGACGGTTAACGACTTCATCGAATCCGCTCAGCCTGTGGGCTCCCGGCAACTTTCCAAAAAGGAGGAAGCTCCTTTTAGTCCGGCGACCATCCGAAATGAGATGGCGGATCTAGAAGAAATGGGTTTTCTTGAAAAACCGCATACGTCTTCCGGAAGGGTTCCTTCTGAAAAAGGATATCGATTTTATGTCGACCACTTGCTGTCACCTCAAAAGCTAAAAATGGAGGATAACCTTCAATTACGTTCGATCTTTCAGGAGAAAGTGCTGGAAGCGGAAGTACTCATCAGAAATTCAGCTTCTATTCTCTCGGAACTGACAAACTATACGACTGTATTACTTGGACCGGATACTACGGCTCATAAAGTGAAACGGTTTTCTATAGTTCCACTGTCAGGTACGAAAGCAGTCGCCATTATGGTGACGGATAGTGGGAGAGTGGAAAATCATGTATTCGATGCAGCTGACGGATTATCGCCTTCGGATATTGAGAAAATGGTCAATCTCTTGAATGAGCGACTTGTCGGAACTCCGCTGTCTGAAATACCGCGTAAACTAGCTACCGAATCGAAAATGCTGTTTGACCGGCATGTCAAAAACGCAGGGAACATTCTTACTTCCCTTCAAGACGCCATGTCAGGGAAAACGGAAGAACGGTTATTTTATAGCGGTCAGATGAACATGATGAAACAACCGGAATTTAATGATGTTCAAAAAGTTAAAACGTTTTTAGAAGCTATCGAGCAAGGAATGCCGCTCACATTGTTCAAAAATGATCTTGCTGGCATACAAGTCCGTATTGGGTCGGAAAACAATGAGCAAACACTAGATGATTTTAGTGTCATAACGACAGCATATGCAGTTGGTAC
This sequence comes from Sporosarcina sp. BI001-red, assembly GCF_003384035.1. Lineage (GTDB taxonomy): Bacteria > Bacillota > Bacilli > Bacillales_A > Planococcaceae > Sporosarcina. The sequence continues at coordinate 433,333 of NZ_QQAK01000009.1, forward strand.
TAATATGACAGGCTCGATTGCAATCATTGGACCCAAACGGATGGATTATGGAAGAGTGATTACATTGCTGGACATTATCAGTGATGATCTATCTAGCGCATTAGCAAGACTCACGCTTGACGGAAGAACGGATAGGAGGAACGAATCATGACAGAAAAAAAACAACCATCTGAAGAGCTAGAAACCGAAACTTCTGTAGTACAGGACGAAGTAATAACAGCCGATACAGTTGAAGATGATGCAATTGAAGTGGAAGAACAAGTAACTCTTACAGCAGAGGAACTAAAAGATGCTGAAATTAAAGAGTTGAAGACAAAGTTGCAGGAAGAAGAGAATAGACGTCTGCGGGTCTTAGCGGACATGGACAATACTCGTCGTAGAGCAACGTTAGATAAAGAAGCATTGCAAAAATATCGTTCGCAGGAAGTGTTAACGAATCTTGTGCCGGTATTGGATAACTTTGAGCGTGGACTATCTGTGAAAGCTGAAAGTGACGATGCTAAATCTCTTCTAACAGGAATGGAAATGGTTTTCCGGAGTTTTGAAGAAGCGCTAAAATCATCCGGACTAACTGAAATTGAGGCAGCTGGCATTGAGTTCGATCCGAATTACCATCAAGCGGTAATGACGGATTCAGACGAGAACTTCCCATCAGGATCTGTGCTTGAAGTATTGCAAAAAGGGTATACGTTGAAAGATCGTGTGCTCCGACCGGCAATGGTTAAAGTAAACGAATAAGCATTCAACTAAAAAACTTTGATGAACAAACTTAGGAGGAATTTTAATATGAGTAAAATTATCGGTATCGACTTAGGGACAACAAACTCAGTAGTATCTGTATTTGAAGGTGGAGAAGCAAAAGTAATTCCAAATCCTGAAGGTAATCGGACAACTCCATCTGTTGTTGCATTCAAAAATGGAGAACGACAAATCGGTGAAGTAGCAAAACGCCAGTCAATTACAAACCCCAACACGATTATGTCAGTTAAGCGTCACATGGGTACAGACTACAAAGAAAAAGTTGAAGACAAAGAATATTCACCACAAGAAATTTCTGCAATGATTCTTCAATATATGAAAGGTTATGCAGAAGAGTATCTTGGTGAAAAAGTAACGAAAGCTGTTATTACTGTACCTGCATACTTTAACGATGCTCAGCGTCAAGCAACCAAAGACGCAGGAAAAATTGCTGGATTAGAAGTAGAGCGTATCATTAACGAACCAACAGCTGCAGCCCTTGCTTACGGTTTAGATAAAACAGATGAGGATCAGACAATTCTAGTTTATGACCTTGGGGGCGGTACATTTGACGTATCAATCCTTGAACTAGGTGACGGTGTATTCCAAGTACGTTCAACTGCTGGAGATAACAAACTAGGTGGAGATGACTTCGATGACTTGATCATCGATTACCTAGTACAAGAATTCCGTAAAGAAAACGGTATTGACCTTTCTAAAGACAAAATGGCTATGCAACGCTTGAAAGATGCTGCAGAAAAAGCGAAAAAAGATTTGTCTGGCGTTACATCTACACAAATTTCACTTCCATTCATCACAGCAGGCGAAGCAGGACCACTTCACTTAGAAATTTCGTTAACGCGTACTAAGTTTGACGAATTAACTGCTTCACTTGTTGAACGTTCAATGGTTCCAACACGTCAGGCAATTAAAGATGCTGATCTTTCTCCTTCTGATTTGGATCGTGTTATTCTAGTTGGGGGTTCTACACGAATTCCAGCAGTTCAAGAAGCGATTAAGAAAGAAACAGGGAAAGAGCCATTTAAAGGCGTAAACCCTGACGAAGTAGTCGCGATGGGTGCAGCAGTTCAAGGTTCAATCCTAACTGGAGACGTAACAGACGTAGTATTGCTTGACGTTACACCGCTTTCACTTGGTATTGAAACTATGGGTAGCGTGTTCACCAAGTTGATTGACCGTAATACAACGATTCCAACTAGTAAATCACAAGTGTTCTCAACTGCTGCTGATAACCAGCCAGCTGTAGACATCCACGTGCTTCAAGGTGAGCGTGCGATGGCAACTGATAACAAAACACTTGGTCGTTTCCAGTTGACGGATATCCCACCAGCTCCACGCGGCGTGCCACAAATCGAAGTAACTTTCGATATCGACAAAAACGGTATTGTTACCGTTAAAGCGAAAGATATGGGCACACAAAAAGAACAAAACATTACAATCCAATCGAGCTCAGGTCTTTCTGACGATGATATCGATCGCATGGTAAAAGACGCAGAGGCGCATGCTGAAGAAGATAAGAAGCAAAAAGAAGAAGCGGACCTTCGTAACGAAGCGGACCAACTCGTATTCATGTCTGAAAAGACATTGAAAGACTTGGAAGGCAAAGTTTCTGAAGAAGAAGTGAAAAGCGTTGAAGAAGCGAAAGAAGCATTAAAAACGGCTATCGAAGCGAACAATCTTGAAGAGATGAAAGAGAAGAAAGATGCACTTGAACAAGTCGTTCAACAAATGACAATGAAAATGTATGAGCAAGCTCAAGCAGAAGCTAATGCACAAGGCGAAAATGCAACTGATTCAGATGATGGTGTTGTTGACGCTGATTTCTCAGAAGTTGAAGACGATAAGAAAAACTAAATCAGTAACTGATTGACGGAAAAGTCAAAGTCCGATATTCCGGCTTTGGCTTTTTCGTTTGTTACCATATCTTACTCAAAAAGTGTTACAATGCACACAATGCTAAATGAGTTTCGGGAGTGTAGACAATGAGCAAACGCGATTATTATGAAGTGCTTGGTGTGCCGAAGACGGCTACCAAAGAAGAAATCAGGAAAGCGTATCGTAAACTTTCTAAGCAATTCCACCCTGACTTGAACAAAGAGGAAGGCGCGGAGGCGAAGTTTAAAGAAACAACAGAAGCATTCGAAGTGTTAAGCGATGAAAATAAGCGCGCATCCTACGATCAGTATGGTCATGCAGATCCTAACCAAGGTTTTGGCGGAGGAGGCTTCAGCGGCTTTGGTGGCGGAGGCGATGGCTTTGGATTCGACGACATTTTCAGTTCATTCTTTGGCGGAGGCGGTGGTGGAAGCCGACGTCGCGATCCCAATGCTCCACGTAAAGGAGATGATCTCCAATACACAATGACTGTTGATTTCATGGAGGCTGCATTCGGTAAGGAAACGGAAATTGAAATACCACGCGAAGAAGTGTGTGATACATGTGACGGAACTGGCGCAAAAAAAGGTACATCAGTAAAAACTTGTACAAATTGTGGTGGAACAGGACAGATTTCAGTTACTCAAAACACACCACTCGGTCAAATGGTAAACCGAAAAGTATGTAACGTCTGTCAAGGAACAGGTAAGATTATTCCGGAGAAGTGCGAAACTTGTCACGGTAACGGTAGAGTCAAGAAACGTAAAAAAATTAAGATAACAATTCCTGCAGGTGTAGACGACGGGCAACAGTTACGCGTAGCAGGTCAAGGTGAAGCTGGTGTGAATGGCGGACCATCAGGGGATCTGTATATCGTATTCCGTGTACGACCGCATGAGAAGTTCATTCGTGAAGCTGATGATATTCTGTTGGAGGTCTCACTGACATTCCCGCAAGCAGCTCTCGGGGATGAAATAGAAGTGCCGACGATTCATGGTTCGGTGAATTTGAAAATTCCTGCTGGCACACAGCCGGGTACTACATTCCGTTTACGTGGAAAAGGGATTCAGAATGTACATGGGCATGGAATTGGTGACCAACATGTAATTATAAAATTGCTGACACCTAAGAAAATGACCGAAAAACAAAAAGAACTGCTTCGTGAATTCGCTTCGATTGATGGCGGCGCTCCGGGGGAATATTCAAGTTCACTATTTGATAAAATCAAACGATCGATTAAAGGTGATTGAAAGGACTGAGCTTACGTGAAATGGTCTGAAATAGCGATTCATACGACAAATGAGGCAACTGAGGCAGTTGCTAACATTCTCCATGAGGCAGGGGCGAGTGGTGTAGTCATTGAAGACTCCGGCGAACCGGAACGCACCCATGAAGATCGTTTCGGCGAAATCTACGATCTGGATCCGGAAGACTTTCCCTCTGAAGGTGTTGTCGTGAAAGCATATTTACCGGCAAGCAGCTTCTTAAAAGAAACCGTACAAGAAATTAGCGAATCGATTGATAAACTTCAGCAATTCAATTTAGATACAGGGAAGAAAGCCATCACGACAACTGAAGTGGATGAAGAAGACTGGGCGACTGCTTGGAAAAAGTATTATCATCCAGTGAAGATTTCAGGCCGCTTCACAATTGTTCCAACATGGGAAACATATGAACCAGTGGAATCCGATGAGCTCATCATTGAACTGGATCCAGGCATGGCATTTGGCACAGGGACTCATCCAACTACCGTCATGTGTTTGCAAGCACTTGAAAAGTATGTGAAGCCAGAAGACTATGTGATCGATGTTGGAACGGGGTCAGGTGTTCTCGCAATAGGTGCTACCTTGTTGTCTGCTAAACGAGTATTAGCTCTAGATCTAGATGAAGTTGCCGTTCGCTCAGCCAAAGAAAATATTGAGTTAAACCATTGCGATAAAAGAGTAGACGTTATGCAGGGGAATCTTTTGGATTCTGTAAAAGAGCCGGCAGATTTAATCGTAGCAAATATCCTAGCTGAAGTGATTGTCACATTCTCTCAAGATGCCTATCAATTATTAGCCGATAATGGACTGTTTATCGTATCAGGAATTATCGGTGCGAAAAAAGACTTTGTAAAAGAAGATCTTATTCAAAAAGGATTTGAAATCGTTGAATCTGTTGTAATGGAAGACTGGGTTGCCTTGATTGCCCGTAAACGGGGGGAATAACGTGCAACGCTATTTTCTTGAAAAGCCGTTTGATGTTGATGGCTATGCAGCAATAACTGGTGAAGATGAAAAACATATTACACGTGTTATGAGAATGCGAGAAGGCGAAGAGATTTGTTGTGTGTCTGAAGGTGTTGGCCACATTGCAACGATACATCGGATGGATGAAAATAGGGTAACTGTTCAGGATACTGGCACTATTTCTTCACAAGCAGAGCTTCCAGTCCAAGTTACTTTAGCATGTGGTTTACCTAAAGGGGATAAGTTGGAGTTAATAGCCCAAAAAGGAACTGAACTAGGAATGACAGGCATCATCCCTTTCCAAGCGGAGCGTTCAATTGTAAAATGGGACGAAAAAAAGGGCGACAAAAAAACAGCGAGGCTTCGTAAAATTGCAAAAGAAGCCGCTGAACAATCTCATAGGACAGTCATTCCAGAGATTTCCGAACCACTCACTTTTAAAGAGATTGTGAAGCTAGCAGAGTCTTTCGATGTTTGCCTCTTTGCAGACGAAGAAGAAGCAAAAGAAGGAACTTCTAAAAGAATTGCAGTACGTCTGGAGAAGGTGTATCATGGACAATCGATACTGGTCTTATTCGGACCTGAAGGTGGTCTATCAAGATCTGAAGCTGAAATTTTAAGGGTTGCTGGGTTCTTACCTATATCGCTTGGACCTCGTATTCTTCGCACAGAAACTGCGCCATTATATGTGTTATCCGCTATGTCTTACGAATTCGAATGAAAGAGGTGAGCAGCTGATGTCATTGGTTGCCTTCCATACATTGGGCTGTAAAGTGAATCACTATGAAACTGAAGCAATCTGGCAACTTTTCAAGGATGCTGGATATGACCGTACTGACTTTGAAAAAAACTCCGATGTTTATGTCATTAATACATGTACAGTTACGAATACAGGGGACAAAAAAAGCCGGCAAGTCATTCGTCGTGCGGTTCGCCAAAATCCAGATGCAGTCATTTGTGTAACAGGTTGTTATGCACAGACATCTCCAGCTGAAATCATGGCGATCCCTGGCGTGGATATCGTTGTCGGAACTCAAGATCGTACTAAATTACTAGGGCTCATCGAAGAATATCGTGAAGAACGACAGCCAATTAATGCAGTCCGTAACATCATGAAAAATCGGGTGTATGAGGAACTGGATGTACCTGCATTCACTGACCGTACACGTGCATCATTGAAAATCCAAGAAGGATGTAACAACTTCTGTACTTTTTGTATCATCCCTTGGGCTCGTGGACTTATGCGATCACGTGACCCTGAAGAAGTTGTCCGTCAAGCCCAGCAATTAGTCGATGCTGGATATCTGGAAATCGTATTAACAGGTATTCATACCGGTGGCTATGGTGAGGATTTGAAAGACTATAATCTAGCTAAGTTATTGATAGACCTCGAAACAAAAGTTAAAGGGCTCAAAAGGCTTCGCATTAGTTCGATTGAGGCAAGTCAGTTGACCGATGAAGTGATAGAGGTGTTAAATAACTCGTCAATTATCGTTCGCCATTTGCACATACCCATCCAATCCGGTTCTAATACGGTTCTAAAAAGAATGCGTCGTAAATATACAATGGAGTTCTTTGCGGAGCGTTTGGATCGTCTTCGTGAGGCATTGCCCCATCTAGCGATCACATCAGACGTGATTGTCGGATTCCCAGGTGAAACGGAAGAAGAGTTTATGGAGACCTATAATTTCATCCGTGATCATCGTTTCTCTGAGCTGCATGTATTCCCATACTCAAAGCGTACAGGAACACCTGCAGCACGCATGGAAGACCAAGTCGATGAAGTCGTCAAAAACGATCGCGTTCATCGACTGATCGAATTGAATGATCAACTTGCAAAGCAGTATGCAGCTGAATTTGAAGGGGACGTTCTTGAAGTTATCCCGGAAGAAAAGTTCAAAGAAGATCCAGAAAGTGACTTGTACGTAGGGTATACGGACAATTATTTAAAAGTGGTATTCCCTGCTGACGAGGCAATGGTCGGTAAAATTGTTCGTGTGAAAGTATTGAAAGCAGGATATCCATATAACGAAGGACAATTTGTTCGAGTGCTAGAACAAGAATTAGTCCACTAATTAAAACCACTGGGCAGTGTGCCTAGTGGTTTCTTTTCTAGCGGGCTTAATTCTGATATGATGGAAGAGGTACGTACATCCTCCAGGAGGTCATAAAAATGAATTCAATAGCAAAAATGATCGATCACACACTTTTAAAGGCAGATGCAACAAAAGAACAGGTTATAGAACTTTGCAATGAAGCTAAGCAATATGAATTTGCTTCTGTTTGTTTGAACCCGACATGGGTAAAAATGGCTGCAGAACTGCTTAAGGGAACATCAGTAAAAACGTGCACAGTTATTGGTTTTCCTCTCGGTGCAACAACGTCTGATGTAAAAGCTTTTGAAACGAGAAATGCAATTGAAAATGGTGCTAGCGAAATCGATATGGTCATTAACATCGGCGCTTTAAAAAGTGGAGATACGAAATCGGTGCAACAAGATATCGAAGCTGTTGTCAACGCAGCTGCAGGCAACGCAATCGTTAAAGTGATTATTGAGACGTCTCTGCTAACCGATGAAGAAAAGCGTACAGCTTGTGAATTAGCGGTTCTAGCGAAAGCGAATTTCGTGAAAACCTCGACAGGCTTTTCAACTGGAGGAGCAACAATAGAAGATGTTAAATTGATGCGCAGTACGGTTGGACCTAAAATGGGCGTTAAAGCTTCGGGTGGAGTTCGCAGTTTAGAAGACTTAACAGCTATGAAAGAAGCGGGTGCAACTCGCATTGGTGCAAGCTCCGGCGTAGCGATCATGAATGGTCTTCAGTCAAAATCCGACTATTAATTTCATCTTTTATATTGACCGTTAGAAAATAATACGTTATAATTTTCAAGTACATAGCAGTATGCTATGTTCGAAGTGTGTTCGGAGGGAGGGACAAGAGATGACTAAAACAACTGTTCGTAAGAACGAATCACTTGAAGATGCTCTTCGCCGCTTCAAACGTACTGTATCAAAGAGTGGTACGATACAAGACGTAAGAAAGCATGAGTTTTATGAGAAGCCAAGTGTTAAGCGTAAAAAGAAATCTGAAGCTGCTCGTAAACGCAAATTCTGATTAACTCCTATATTGTTTGCTTAAAGCAACGTTAACCCAGTAAAATGCGCGTAAGCCGGAAATCCTATGGATTTTCCGGCTTATTTTTTTGAATCTACAATCGGATTGCTTGTTTGTAGAGCTTTTCAAATATAATCAATAATACACATCATCGACTAACGAACTTATTTATTCACAAAACTTTTCGGATAGTGAAACTTACGTGTGTTTCGTTCGTATAATAGGTATACTTGAAGGACAATCAACTTAGAAAGTAGGTGGGATAATTGCAGAAGCTCATAAGAGGATTTCTGCTAGTGACACTTATAGTATCAGCCATTGCAATTCCGTTTTCGGCTACATCACTAGCGAAAACTGGAACCGTTTACAAAGTACCGATTCATAATGAAGTAGAAAAAGGCTTGTATGCCTTTCTGAAGCGGTCTTTTAAAGAAGCCGAGGAATCAGGTGCAGATGTAATTGTGCTTGATATTAATACACCAGGCGGCTTTACAGACGCTGCTGATGAAATCGCGAAGCTAATGGATGAAACCGAGCTTGATATTGTCGCATACATCAACAAAAGGGCATTATCAGCTGGTGCGTTTCTAGCCCTTCATGCAGACAAAATCTATATGGCTCCAGGTTCTACAATAGGTGCAGCGGCAATAATTGACGGCTCAGGCAATGCGGCAGACAAGAAAGCACAAAGCGCATGGTCTGCGGCTATGATAAACGCTGCAAAGTCGCAAGACAGAGATCCAAGATTTGCGTTAGCTATGGCAAATCCAGAAGAAGATATACCGGAATTTCGTGCAGGTAAAGGTGAATTGTTAACATTAAGAGATGAAGAAGCCGCCTTACCCGATGTCCGTTACAGTGAAGGGACGGTCGCTAATTATGGTGAGTTGTTAGCGGAAATCGGGATGAAAGATGCAACAACTATCTCTACCGATCCAACGTTCAGTGAACAAATTGCCCGGTTCATTACCAATCCTGTAGTCGTTCCGATCTTGCTGTCAATAGCAGGACTTGGTTTAATCGTAGAATTGTACTCTCCAGGATTTGGAGTTGCGGGAACAATGGGAGGATCAGCGTTGTTACTCTTTTTCTACGGACATTTGATAGCCGGTTTAGCAGGCTATGAAGCAATTCTCTTGTTCCTCCTTGGTGCGGGATTAATTGTCGCGGAGTTGTTCTTGCCTCATGGAATTGCAGGAGTAGCAGGTGCAGTCGCTGTAACCGGTAGTATTATAATGGCAGGTGCGAATCCTGCATATATGGCAATATCAGTGCTCATTGCAATCGTGATTGCTATAACGGGGATGGTGGTTATTATGAAATTCTTTGGAAAGAAGCTGCATTTGTTAAACAGAATGATTCTTATGGATGCTACAGACACCGAAAGTGGGTATGTTTCGAATGTAAACCGTGTCGACTGGCTTGGTAAAACAGCAGTCACGCTGACACCTCTTCGTCCGTCGGGAGCAATTGTAATGGATGGAGAACGTATTGATGTCGTTTCAGAAGGAAACTACATCGATAAAGGAAAGCATGTTAAGATAGTGAAAGTTGAAGGATCTCGGACAGTTGTCAGGGAACTTCAAGAAATGGAGGGAAATGAATAATGATCAGTGGTAGTCTAATTGGGATTGTAGTAATCGCCGTCGCTGCGATTATCGTGTTGTCTGTGTTCTTTACGTTTGTACCTGTTGCATTGTGGATTTCCGCAATATCAGCAGGAGTTAGAGTGAGTATCTTAACACTCGTCGGAATGCGTCTCCGTAGAGTTATTCCGAGTCGTGTTGTAAACCCACTCATTAAAGCGCACAAAGCTGGAGTGGATGTGACGATTAATCAGCTAGAAAGTCACTACCTTGCGGGTGGTAACGTGGACCGCGTCGTTAACGCATTGATTGCAGCTCAACGTGCAAATATTGAATTGACGTTTGAACGTGCTGCAGCAATTGACCTTGCAGGTCGTGACGTGTTGCAAGCTGTGCAAATGTCTGTAAACCCTAAAGTTATAGAAACACCATTCATCGCAGGTGTTGCGATGAACGGTATCGAAGTAAAAGCGAAAGCACGTATTACTGTTCGTGCTAACATCGACCGCCTCGTCGGTGGTGCTGGTGAAGAGACAATTGTTGCGCGTGTTGGTGAAGGTATTGTTAGTACAATCGGTTCTTCTATCAATCACGCAAAAGTGTTGGAGAATCCGGATTTGATTTCTCAAACAGTCCTTACAAAAGGGTTGGATTCTGGAACAGCATTTGAAATCTTATCCATTGATATCGCGGACGTTGATATCGGTAAGAACATTGGTGCAGAACTTCAAACTGAGCAAGCACAAGCAGATAAGAATATTGCACAGGCAAAAGCGGAAGAACGTCGTGCAATGGCTGTTGCAAGTGAACAAGAAATGAGTGCCAAAGTTGTTGAAATGCGCTCTAAAGTAGTGGAAGCAGAAGCAGAAGTACCACTTGCTATGGCTGAAGCACTTCGTAGCGGCAATATCGGCGTGATGGATTATATGAATTACAAGAACCTTCAAGCAGATACAGGTATGAGGGATTCCATCGGGAAAATAAGCGGTTCTGGTGATGAGGACAATAAGCCGAAGAACTAATGGTAAGCCGCAACTTCCCGGAAAGGGGATGTGCTGATGGAACAAATTATAATTCTGATTGTGATCGGACTTCTCAGTACGTTATTCAGTAAAAAGAATAAGGGCGGAGATCAGAATCAGAAGCAAGGGACACCTCAGAAAACAGAGATGCCTCAAAAGCAACCTATGACAGAGAGACAACCGATGGCACAACGAGCTCAACCGTCTGAAACTCGGCAGGCATCTTCTTCTGAACATATGGATCCTTTTAAAAGATTAAAAGAGCTTACAGGTGAAATTTATAAGGAAATTCAAGAAGACCAGCGTAAAACGGTTGCGCAACAAGCGGCACCAGTTGAACCTGTTTCAATTCCTGAAGCACCTGTGAAGAAGCCTGTAAAGCCTCAATCAGTTCGAGCTGAAAGACCAGCGAACTCTCGATCTTCAGGTAGACTTTCAACACACAACCCAGACCAACAGCGGTTTGTGAAGAGTGAATCTCTGAATGTAGATGTTACGAGTAGACAAGATATCCTAAAAGGGATTGTATTTTCGGAAATTCTTGGACCACCGAAATCAAAACAATAAACACATACGCATTGACCCCCTGTACCGAGCATAAGAATGGTATAGGGGGTCAATTCGTTGAGAAAACTATTTGAAATGGGTTCTTTAATATCAGTGGAAGAGTTAACTTCACTCAAAATTTTGGGTGGCTATGAGTTGGTGATAATTTCACAAGGTTTCGCAAAGATACGTAAGGAAGGCTATGTAATCCATATTAAAGGCACTGATATTCATTTTGACATGTTAATGGAACAATCGGCGTTACTCTCCTTCACTGAGCTTCATGAACTTCGAATTATTAAAGAGTTGAAGGAAGGGGAGGTCCATGAAACGTAAGCAATATGACATTGAATTGAGCGGGGGTGGAAAGCCTACCCATCTTGTCAATGAGATGATCCAGAATAAACAACGTGTTTCAAGTCTTGAGCATATAGATGGTGCAATTTGGTTTCGGACAGACACGAGTGGTTTGCGGTATATTCGGGCAAATAGACGACGACTAAAGTTAAAGGTTCATGTAGTTCGCATAGGGGATGGAACCCCAGTCAATAGGTTATTCCATTCATGGTCTGCTTTACTACTCTGCATCATCCCGTTTCTCGCCGCTCTATTTTTGTGGCAAGTAAACGTGGATTCAGAACATCCTGAAATTGCGGAACGCATTGAACAAAAGTTGGAACAATCAGCAGTCGTTCCCATGAAATTGTTACGTCAGCTACCAGATGAAGGAACAATTCGTAGTCTGATCATGACTGATGAGCCTGACTTATCTTGGGTGCGCTTTGAAAAAAAGGGGGCAACACTCACAGTTATTCCGATGATGTCACCTAACACTACCAGCAATGTTGAGAAAACTGGTAAGCCTGGCGAGCTAGCAGCACGCACTGGAGGGGTCATTACAGGCTTTCAGCTGAAAAGTGGGGAAAGGGTCGCTCGACTAAACCAAACCGTTAAAAAGGGAGATCTGCTGGCGACTGGTGTATTAGAACAAGGCGACAAGGTGTCGGTAGTAGGTGCGGAAGGCGCTGTCTTTGCAGATTATTGGCTTGAGTACAAATTCACGTTACCTAAAACGATTCAATACCGTGCAGCTGGGGAGAAGAATGTGGTACTAGAATGGCACCTACCCTGGTTGAAACAAACATCGCCCGATCGTCCATTTTGGAAAATTGTAGAGTGGAAAGAAGAAGTGGATGACACCGTTAAAACAATTACGTTAGAAGAAGGAACGGAGAAAAAAATTTTAGTGCCGTTATTAAAACATAAATTACTCTCTGAAACCTCATTTGAAAAGGATATAAAGGATGAAAATATTTTACAGGTGACGTTTGATAGTGATAAAGTAACAGGGACTATCCTTTTTCTGATCAACGAAAATATCGCGGTAAAAAGACCATTATCCCAAGGGGGAGACGATTAATTGAGTGAACAACTACTTCAACTACACCTAGAAGATCCAAACGAAGCGATCATGTTGCTTGGCATTTCCGACCAAAACATTAAACTTATTGAAGAAAATCTATCCGTAGTTGTACTGTCACGAGGTGAAACGATTTCTCTTAAAGGGTCAGAAGAGAACACGGATGCAGCGAAACAGCTTTTGGAACAACTTTTAAAAGTGATTCGTAAAGGAATTCAAATCAACCAACGAGATGTTGCAACTGCTATTGAAATGGTGAATAATGGTACTATTGAATACTTTGCTGAACTGTATGACGTGGAAATCGCTCGTAACAGTAAAGGTAAAGTCATCCGAGCTAAAACAATCGGACAACGTGAATATGTTCAAGCGATCCGACAGAACGATCTGACATTTTGTATTGGACCTGCTGGAACAGGAAAAACGTATCTTGCGGTTGTACTTGCAGTCCATGCGATGAAAACCGGTTCCGCTAAACGAATCATTTTATCGCGACCGGCAGTGGAAGCAGGAGAGAGTTTAGGCTTTTTACCTGGCGACTTAAAAGACAAAGTCGATCCGTATTTGCGTCCGCTTTACGATGCGCTCCATGATATGTTAGGGGCTGAACATACGGAACGGTTAATTGAACGTGGCACTATAGAAATTGCTCCGCTGGCTTACATGAGAGGACGGACACTTGACGATGCATTTGTCATTCTCGATGAAGCGCAAAACACGACGCACGCTCAAATGAAAATGTTCTTAACTCGTTTGGGATTCAACTCTAAAATGGTTATTACAGGAGATAAGACACAAATCGATTTACCAAAAGGTGCAAAGTCTGGGCTTATTGCAGCAGAATCTATTTTGTCTAAAGTCCGGGAAGTCCACTTTCAATATTTGGAGCCGGCAGACGTGGTACGACATCCTATTGTTGCAAAAATCATCGAAGCCTACGAAGAAGAGCAGTCCTAACCGGACTGCTCCTTACATACTTTTTGTATTTCAGACTGAAAGGGGATTCAAGGGATGCTAAAGCCGTTGATCCAACTGTTCAAGTCCTTAAAATTACATCTAACTGTCTGGTTGGTTATTGGATTATCTGCAGTCCTCCTATTTTTCTGCATTTATGATGATGTGAAGCAAGAGACATATGAGTTAACACCCTTCCAAATTTCTCCAAGTACAATCCGTTCCTTAAAGACGGTAGAGGATACTGTGAAAACTGAAGAAGAGCGTGACCGTGTGGCAGAAGAACAACCACCTGTCTATCAGTTCAATGAAGAGATTTCTACCAATCGACAGTCAATCGCAACCTCGCTGTTCGACTATATTCTTGAAGTCAAAAAAAGTACATTGAGTGAAGATGATACAATTTCAGCAACCTCGCTGAAAGCGGCAATTCGTGAAATGAATAAAAAGTTAAAGGAATTAAAAGAGACTGAACCAGACTTTTATTTAAGTGAAACTGTTTTAACGGGACTACTCACTGAAAATGAAACTGTGTTATTAGAGATGCGCTCTGAGCTGACTAAAATCGTGGCAGCCGAGTTATCGAAACCGATCAAAGCAAAAGATGTAGCGGTTGCTCAATATGATGCGGAACGAGAACTTAGAACTTCTTCAAAGATTCCTGATGGACAAGTTCAAACGATGATTCAGCTCGTCAGACCATTAATTGTTCCTACAGAAACTATAAACAAAGAGTTAACAGAGCAACGTTTGAAACAATCTAGAGATAGCATTGAGCCTACTAGAATACTACAAGGGCAAGTAATCGTTCGGGATGGCCAAGTGATTGATAAGGAAATTTACCGACAGCTGGAAGTAACGGGATTGCTAACAAATCAAACGTCTACTAAACCGATACTTGCACTAATTTGTTTAATTGTTCTTTTGTCAGGTCTTGTCTATATTTATTTCATGTCAAGAAAAGAAGATAAACAGGTCTTGAAGAAATCACTCCTCATCTTTTATACGATTTTCTTTTTAGTTATTGTAATGATGAAGTTTACAGGTGTGTTGGAAAAAGAGTTCGATGTCCAAGTTTCTTTTCTTTTTCCTGCAGCATTAGCACCTTTGCTCGTGAAAATCCTTACGAATGAACGCTTGGCCATTCTCTCAGTTGTCATGATTGCTGCTACAAGTGGCCTTATCCTACAAGAAGGCGTTACGTCGATCATGCAAATGGAAGTGGTATTGTATTTCCTATTAAGCGGTGTAACGGCGCTCCTTGCCCTTGGTGGAAGTGGAAGACGTCTCACGATTATGAGAACAAGCTTGGCGGTGGCCGGTGCAAACTTGTTGTACGTTGCGTTTTATCTACTAATGACGCAATCTACGTATACGCTTTCGGAAATACTTTTCTATGCGATAGCCGCTATTAGCTCAGCCATTATATCTGCAGCACTCACGATTGGCTTGTTACCGTTCTTTGAATCGATATTTGGAATCGTCTCGGATATGCGCTTAGTCGAGTTGTCTAATCCCAACCATCCGCTATTGAAAAAGGTGTTAACAGAAACACCTGGAACGTATCATCACAGTGTGATGGTTGCCAATTTAGCAGATGCCGCGTGTGAAGCGATTGGAGCGAATGGACTACTGGCTAGAGTTGGCAGTTATTATCATGACATCGGAAAAACTGTAAGACCTTTGTACTTTATCGAAAACCAGCATGGTGTGAACCCGCATGACCAGCTAACACCTAAAGAAAGTCGAGATATTATTATTGCGCATGCAGCAGACGGTGCAGACCTACTGGCTGCAAAGAAAATGCCCCAGCAAATTATAGATATCGCACGTCAACATCATGGAACTAGTTTCTTGAAGTTCTTTTATTTTAAAGCGAAAGAACAAGATGATGACGTGGTGGAGGATGACTTCAGATACTTCGGTCCTAAACCGCAAACAAAAGAGATTGCTGTCATTTCGATCGCAGATAGCTGTGAAGCGGCGGTTCGCTCCATGAAGGAACCAACACCTGAAAAAATATCAGGTCTGGTAAAATCGATTGTGAAAGATAAACTAAATGATGGTCAATTCGATGAATGTGAGTTGTCCATGAAAGAAATACGTATTGTAGAACAAGTGATCTGTGAGACGTTAAACGGTATTTTTCATAGCAGGATCGAATATCCGAAATAAGAAAAACAGAGGAGGGAGAATATGTTGGAGATCGATTTCATAGATGAAATAAAAGGGGATGGAAAAGCTGCCGAACAGCTCATTCAAAAACTTCTAACCTTTGCTGCTGAAGCAGAAGGACTTGAAGATGGGACGGAGCTCTCTGTAACTTTTTTAGATGACGATGCGATACAACAGGTCAACCGGGATTACCGAGGTAAAAATCAGTCGACTGATGTCATCTCGTTTGCATTGGAAGAAGAGGGTGAAGGAGAGGGAGTTATCATCGGAGCAGACGATATGCCCCGCCATTTGGGAGATTTGCTCATTTCCGTAGAAACAGCTCAACGCCAAGCTGAAGAATACGGACATAGTGTGGAACGGGAGCTTGGATTCTTGGCATTGCATGGCTTTTTGCACTTGCTCGGATATGATCACATGACGGAAAACGATGAAAAGAAAATGTTCGGGCGACAAGATGAAATTTTACAGTCGTTCGGACTCAAGAGATAATACGGTGAAAAAATTTTTTAAAGCATTTACCTACGCTTGGATGGGCATTGTCCACGGAGCAACTCAGGAACGGAACGTGAAGTTTCATCTATTTGCGGCAATTGTCGTAGTAGTTGCAGGCTGGTGGACAGGGTTAAGTAAACTTGAATGGATAATCATTACCACTGTTATTGCATTGATGATTGCATTAGAATTAATGAATGCTGCAGTTGAGCGTGTGGTAGACTTAGTTACGCAGGAAAGACATCCTTTAGCAAAACAAGCAAAAGACCTCTCAGCCGGGGCTGTGCTTGTTTTTTCTATCGCCAGTGCGATAATTGGTGTGCTCATCTTTTTACCTAAATGGCTGATGTAAACGAATGGAGTGAAATTTTTGGACAAACAACAACTAATGGAGCATGCAAAGCATGCGATGCAAAATGCATATGTACCCTATTCCAAGTTTCCTGTTGGGGCTGCTTTACTGACAGAAGAGGGGACAGTATTTGAAGGATGTAACATAGAAAACTCAGCGTATAGCATGGCGAATTGTGCAGAGCGCACAGCGTTCTTTAAAGCGATTTCAGATGGAAACCGCTCTTTCACAGCGCTTGCTGTGACAGGGGATACAGAAGGACCGATTTCACCATGTGGCGCATGCCGACAAGTCATTTCTGAGTTTTGCTCGGTGGACATGCCAGTCTACTTAACGAATCTTAAAGGTGATGTTACGGAAACGACGGTTGGAGAACTGATACCTGGTGCGTTTCGTAAGGAGGACCTCGAATATGGCACCAAGTAAATTTAAATCAGGATTCGTCTCAATTATAGGAAGACCTAACGTAGGTAAGTCTACATTCTTGAATCGAGTAGTTGGTCAAAAAATCGCCATCATGAGCGACAAGCCACAAACAACGCGTAACAAAGTTCAAGGAGTCGTTACAGGAGATTCTTCTCAAATTGTATTCATCGATACACCTGGAATCCATAAGCCGAAGCATAAGCTGGGTGATTTCATGGTGAAATCTGCAAGGAATACACTAAAAGAAGTAGACGTTATTATGTTTATGGTCAATGCGAACGAGAAGATTGGTCCTGGAGATCGCTTTGTTATTGAAATGCTAAAAGGCTCAAGCACACCAGTTTTTTTAGTTATCAATAAAATCGATTTGGTTCATCCGGATGATTTGCTCAGAATCATTACATCCTATGTGGACGAGTATGACTTTGCTGAAATCGTCCCATTATCCGCTTTAAACGGAAACAATGTGGAGCGTCTGATGGAGACACTTAACAAATATCTTCCTGAAGGACCGAAATATTATCCAGATGACCAAGTTACGGATCATCCGGAACGTTTCATTATCTCTGAATTAATTCGCGAGAAAGTTCTACATCTGACACGGGAGGAAGTTCCTCATTCTATCGCGGTAGTCATTGAGAAAATAGCGCGAGATGAAGATAAGAACATTGTCAATGTAATGGCGACAATTATCGTTGATCGTGATTCCCAAAAAGGAATTGTCATTGGTAAACAAGGTGCCTTGTTGAAGCAAATCGGTACAAAAGCTCGACGAGATATTGAAATGTTACTAGGCACAAAAGTATTCCTTGAACTATGGGTGAAAGTTCAAAAGGATTGGCGAAACAAACCTGGACAGCTGAAAGAATTCGGCTTCCGCGACGACGAGTATTGATCGTCCCGCACAGTAGTGGAGGCGAACGTCATGATGAACAAATGGGAAGGGATTGTACTGCGTACAATGCCTTACGGTGAGACAAACAAGATTGTAACGCTTTTAACGAAGGAAGCAGGGAAGATGACCGCGATGGCTCGGGGGGCAAAAAAACCAGCTAGTCGGTTGTCTTCGATTACTCAGATTTTCGTCTATGGTTCTTTTTTAATGCGAACAGGAAAGGGGATGGGTTCTCTCGAACAAGGGGAACCCATCGATTCCATGCGGCACATTCGTGAAGATTTGGAAGCCACTTCCTATGCGAGTTATATCGTGGAGTTGGTAGATAGACTTACGGAAGATGGTGAGCGATCATCAGGCGTTTTTAACCTTTTATACGAAGCATTGCACGCGATTAATGAGGGATATGATCCTGAAGCCATTGCGTTGTTTGTGGAGTGGAAGATGCTTCCGGTAGCTGGAATTCACCCTGTGTTGCATCAGTGTGCGTCTTGTGGTTCAGTTGAAGGGGAATTTGCATTTTCATTTCAGGAAATCGGATTTTTATGTCATCGTTGCTTCCATACCGATCCATATATCGTAAGAATAACCCCTGCTCAACTGAAGCTTATTCGTACATTTGCAACGGTACCGATCACGCAAGTAGGTTCCCTTACGTTGAAAAAACCGACTAAGCAATTCATGAAAAAATTGGTTCGTCAAATTTATGATGAACAAGTAGGACTGCGATTGAAATCACGGTCTTTTCTTGATCAGCTTGATCGGACACCAAGTCTATTGCCACCCAAAGAAAAACCGGTAGAGTCAGATGAATAATCTGATTCTGCCGGTTTTTTGTTAAAATGCGATACGTTCTTCGATATAAGCTTTTAACTCTTCAATCGGCAAGCGAACTTGCTCCATTGAATCACGGTGGCGTACAGTTACTTGACGATCTTCTTCAGAATCGAAATCGTACGTAATGCAGAATGGAGTTCCAATCTCATCTTGTCGACGGTAACGTTTACCAATGGACTGTGAGTCGTCGTACTGTACAGGGAAGTGCTTGCAAAGCTCTGCATACACTTCTCCTGCACCTTCAGCGAGTTTCTTGGATAACGGCAACACAGCAGCTTTAACAGGTGCTAATGCGGGATGGAAACGCATAACTGTACGTTTGTCATCGCCTTCCAGCTCTTCTTCATCGAAAGCGTCGCATAGGAATGCAAGAGTGACTCGATCCGCACCGACCGATGGTTCGATACAATATGGGACAAATTTTTCATTTGTAATTGGGTCTTGGTAATGGAAGTCTTCATTGGAATGCTCCATGTGACGGTTCAAGTCAAAATCTGTGCGGTTAGCGATTCCCCATAGTTCTCCCCAACCGAACGGGAATTTGAACTCGATATCGACTGTTCCTTTTGAGTAGTGGGAGAGTTCGTCCTCATTATGTTCACGAAGACGCATATTCTCTTCAGTAAGTCCGAGGTCGAGTAACCAGTTCTTAGAAGCATCGCGCCAGAAAGCATACCACTCTTCATCCTCGCCTGGTTTACAGAAGAATTCGAGTTCCATTTGTTCGAATTCACGCGTGCGGAATGTGAAATTACCCGGAGTAATCTCGTTACGGAAACTTTTACCGATTTGAGCGATTCCGAAGGGGAGTTTTTTACGCATTGAGCGTTGAACATTTTTAAAGTTCACAAAAATACCTTGAGCTGTTTCAGGACGTAAGAAGATTTCGTTTGCGGAAGAATCGGTAACCCCTTGAGTCGTTTTGAACATCAAGTTGAACTGACGGATATCCGTATAGTCCAATGCGCCACATGAAGGACAGACGATATTATGTTCCATGATCAAGTCTTTCATCTTCTCAAATGGCATTCCGTCAACGACAATTTCCATGCCTTTCGCTTCGAGTGCATCTTCGATTAGTTTGTCAGCGCGATGACGCGTTTTACACTTTTTACAGTCAATCATCGGATCATTAAAGTTCCCGATATGACCAGAAGCTTCCCAGACTTTCGGGTTCATCAAGATTGCAGCATCTAGTCCAACGTTATGCGGAGATTCTTGAACGAATTTTTTCCACCACGCTCGTTTAATATTGTTTTTGAGCTCAATTCCAAGTGGACCGTAATCCCATGTGTTTGCAAGCCCTCCATAAATTTCGGATCCAGGGAATACAAATCCCCGCTGTTTAGAAACGTTCACAATTTGTTCCATTGTATACATATTAATCCCTCCAATTAAAATAAGCACCCATCCTCGGACATATGTCCGAGGACGGGTGCGTAATGCCCCGCGGTTCCACCTCAATTGACTGCACAAAAACGAACAGCCCTCTTTAAACTAACAATGGCTCCAGGTTGCCTTTTCATGTCAAGTACGGGCTTTCACTATCCCCGATCGCTTTGGTTGACAGTACTTATTGACCTTTCTTTGCCTATTCAAATGTTAAGTTCAGTTTAGCACGGTTCACGATTCTTCGCAATAGAACTTAATTTGTTATATACTGTAGACAGATATGTTTATTTGAACGCTGAGGACGGTGACATAGATGGAACTCAATAAGCGCCAGACGGAGATTGTCGAGATCGTCAAGGCGGATGGACCGATCACAGGAGAACATATTGCCGAACGGTTAAATTTAACTAGAGCTACCATACGACCGGATCTCGCCATCTTGACGATGGCAGGCTACTTGGATGCTCGTCCTCGTGTCGGCTATTTCTACTCAGGCAAAAAGCAAGTGCACTCTGTGGGAGATGAAATGATCGGTATGCAAGTGGGCGACTTTCAATCCACTCCTGCTGTTGTAACTGAACATAGTTCGGTTTATGATGCTATATGCCAGATGTTTTTACAGGACGTTGGTACCTTGTTTGTGGTAGACGATAAGGCGTGTTTAACAGGAGTCCTGTCCCGAAAAGATTTGTTGAGGACAAGCATTGGAAATACAGAACTTGAAAAGATACCTGTGCATGTCATTATGACCCGAATGCCGAATATTATCTACTGTCATAAAAAAGACACACTTTTATCTGCTGCTCGTAAAATGATCGACAAGCAAATTGATTCATTACCTGTTATTGGAACAGAGCGGGAAGGGTTAGAAGTGGTTGGTAGAATCACAAAAACAAATATTACTGCAGCATTTTTAACGCTGGCACAAGATCATGAGCTATGAGGTGGGTCCTATGAAAAAACTCAAGTTTTTTATTGTTTCAGATTCTATCGGCGAAACCGCTGAACTAGTTGCAAAAGCAGCGGCAAGTCAATTTCGTCAAGACTTAGATACAGTTTCTATGAAACGATTTTCCCATATCGAAGAAAAAAGTCAGCTTGAGGAAATCGCATGGCTAGCGGAACAACAACGCGCAGTTATTGTGTATACACTTGTTCGTAGCGATATGAGGGACGCGCTAATAACGTGTTGTGGAAAACGTGACGTTCATTGTATCGACCTCTTGGGGCCTATCATGCAGTCAATTGGACAAGTGCTTGATGAGAAGCCTACTGAAGAACCAGGGCTAGTCCGACAATTGGATGAGGACTACTTCCGAAAGATTGAAGCGATTGAATTTGCCGTTAAATATGATGATGGACGTGACCCGCGCGGTGTATTAAATGCTGATATTGTGCTTGTGGGGATTTCAAGAACATCCAAAACTCCACTTTCTCAGTACTTGGCCCACCAGCGCTTTAAAGTCGCGAATGTCCCTCTCGTTCCAGAAGTTGAACCACCTGCAGAGCTCTATGAACTCGATCCTAGTAAATGTTTCGGGTTGGTCATCTCTCCTGAAATTTTGAATTCGATTCGAAAAGAGCGTCTGATTGCTTTAGGACTGAAAGATGATGCCAGTTATGCAAAAGTCGACCGAATCGAGCAAGAACTCGATCATTTTAACAAGGTAGTCAATAAAATTGGTTGTACGGTGATTGACGTCTCAAACCGAGCAGTTGAAGAAACTGCAAATATGATAATATCGAATATGAATAGCAGAAAGTTCGAGAAAATTCGGAAGGACCTCCATCGTTAGGCGGTCCCTCTTTTTTCGTTCAAGATCTCATTTAGCGACTATACTAGTATTCCTGGACCGTTTCCTGTAAAATAGCAGTTTCGAAGAAAAATAAAAAATTTGTCGAATAAGAAGGATTTTTAAAGTATACATCGAATCTATAGACAGTGAAGATGGTGATAGTGTGTCAAAAATTCCTGAACAGACGATAGAAGAGATTCGTACAAAGACGGATATAGTGGATCTAATCGGTGAACATGTCCGGCTTACGAAGAGAGGGAAGAACTGGTTCGGCCTATGTCCGTTCCATGGAGAAAGTACGCCTTCTTTTTCGGTTTCTGAAGAAAAACAGCTCTTTCACTGTTTTGGCTGTGGAGCTAGTGGGAATGCAATCACTTTTGTTATGGATGTCGATAACCGTCCATTTACAGAGGCCGTTGTTCATCTTGCTGAGCGGCTTAATATTCCGATTGATGCATCAGTTGAGATGGGAAATCGGTCAGAAAAAGATGTAGCTCATAAACAGATGTATGAAGCCCATGAATTCGCGGCAAACTTCTATAACCACCTTCTTTTAAATACTGTGGAAGGTGAAAAAGCATATCAGTATCTTGAACAAAGAGGATTTACAAGGGAAAACATCGAAAAGTATAGTATAGGGTGGGCTCTTGATGACTGGGAAGCGTTATCTTCCCTTTTACAGCGTCAAGGTTTCGATATGAACGAGATGGAACAAGCGGGACTTGTCATCCAACGTGATAGCGGAACTGGTTTTTTTGATCGGTTCCGTGGAAGGATTATGTTTCCCCTTTATGACGATCATGGTACAATAGTCGGGTTCTCTGGGAGAGTGCTTGAGAAGTCGGAAAAAGAAGCAAAGTATCTTAATAGTCCAGAAACCCCGATATTCGAAAAAGGTCGAGTGCTGTACAATTTTCACCGCGCACGTCTTAATGCTCGAAAAAAGGGTAATGTAATAGTATTCGAAGGATTTATGGATACGCTGTCTGCGGACCGTAATGGTGTTGAAAATACTGTAGCAGTCATGGGGACGGCGTTATCAGATACACAATTGATCAAGTTAAAGCGCATTACCAACGACCTTATTATTTGTTGTGATGGAGATAACGCTGGTTGGGAAGCATCAAAACGTTTTGCGGAGCTTGTTATGCAAAAAGGGTTTTCCCTAAAAATTGCAACGCTTCCGAATAAAATGGACCCTGATGATTACATTTCTGAAAATGGTATTGATGCATTTCGGGAAAAGATCTTAGACCGCCCACATTCGTTTATGTCTTTCATAATGTTATATGCAAAAAGATCAAAAAACCTGTCACATGAAAATGACGTATTGCAATATATTCATGAAGTGATGGAAGAGCTTGCTGGGGTTTTAACACCTGTCGAAAAAGACATGATGCTAAGACAGCTATCGATGGATACAAATGTATCTGTTGATGCACTTGAACAACAGTATGCAAAAGCTACAGGAAAAGCAGTTAGGAAAACACAAACTGACAGCTTTACAGAGCCAGTGATACCGATTATCCAACAAAAGAAGCAAAACATCTCCGCAACAGGACGTGCTGAGCGTTTGCTTCTAAGTCACTTGTTGAATGATGGTTCCTTATTTGACACGATTCAGAACCACCACGAAGACCTGTTTGTTCATGAGGACTATGCCACAATATATATCCGTTTGGCAGGATTCTATGAGCAATATGGTGCTCCTGATTTTCATCGATTTGCAGAAACGATTGAAGATCGCGGTTTGCGAAGAATTGTATTGGAAGCTGCTGTCATGGAGCGGGATCCCGAACATGCGGATAAAGAAGTGGAAGATTGTGTAACGCATTTAAAGAAACATCGAATTCAACAGCTTATTACACAAAAAATGCATGAATCAAAAGACGCAGAAAAAATGAACGATCTACCCGCAGCACTTCAGCTAGCGAGAGAGATCATACAGCTCCGGAAATCATTATCGGCAATGTAAGCCGACCGGCGTACTAAGGAGGAACAGGTTATTATGGCTAAAAAAGAGGAACTAACTGGAGAAACAGAGACAACGTTGGAAGAAGTCAAAGCTGCTTTGCTGGAAACCGGTAAAAAGAGTGGCGAGTTGACAATAGAAGAAGTCACTGAAAAATTGGCTACTTTTGAAATGGAGCCCGACCAGTTTGAAGAGTTCCTGGATCAAATCGAGGCAGCTGGTATTGAGATGGAAGGCAAAGAGGAAAGTTCTGAGGAAGCGCCGGGAAAACCTGCTGCAGATGAAGAACGATTCGATTTGAATGACCTAAGCGTCCCACCGGGTGTGAAAATTAATGACCCTGTCCGCATGTACTTAAAAGAAATAGGCCGAGTTGACCTGCTTACCGGTAAGGAAGAAGTAGCTCTTGCTAAACGTATTATTGCTGGAGAAGAAGAAGCTAAAAAACGCTTGGCTGAAGCTAACTTACGTCTCGTTGTAAGTATTGCAAAACGTTATGTTGGAAGAGGCATGCTGTTCTTGGATTTGATCCAAGAAGGAAACATGGGTCTTATTAAAGCCGTTGAAAAATTTGACCATACTAAAGGGTTCAAGTTCAGTACGTATGCAACTTGGTGGATTCGTCAGGCAATTACTCGTGCAATCGCCGACCAAGCGAGAACAATACGTATCCCGGTTCATATGGTAGAGACAATTAATAAACTTATTCGTGTCCAGCGGCAGTTGTTACAGGACCTAGGTAGAGAACCTTCACCTGAGGAAATCGGTGAAGAGATGGAGCTGACTCCTGAAAAAGTTCGTGAAATCCTTAAAATTGCACAAGAGCCGGTTTCACTTGAAACGCCGATTGGTGAAGAGGACGATTCGCATTTAGGAGATTTCATAGAAGATTCGGAAGCGCAGTCTCCTTCTGACCATGCGGCCTACGAATTGTTAAAAGAGCAACTTGAAGATGTGTTGGATACACTGACAGACCGCGAAGAGAATGTCCTTCGTTTGCGTTTCGGATTGGATGACGGTCGCACTAGAACCTTAGAAGAAGTTGGAAAGGTATTCGGAGTAACTCGTGAGCGTATCCGTCAAATCGAGGCGAAGGCGCTTCGTAAATTACGACATCCTTCTCGTAGTAAGCGTCTGAAAGACTTTTTAGAATGAGAAATTGGCACCGGGCAAATTCCTTGCCGGTGTCTTTTTTCAGTAGAAGGAGAGAACGTTTATGAATGCACAGCGTAAACGAATCATTATGTCAGAAATACATTATTGGAAAAAGAATCGTCTATTACCAGAGCATTATTGTGATTTTTTAATAACATTATATACTCAAGGGGATGAACAATCAGCAACAGACGTAAAGGTTGAAAAAGCAATTCTGGAAAAGGAGCGGTCTTCGGTTACGAAGAAAATGATTTTGTTGGTAATCTTAGCAACAGGTCTTTGCGCTTTGATGTTTACAGTTGGTAATTATCCTATAATTATGATTACGGTCTCCTCCATTTTTGTTCTTGGTTTACTAATAAGGTTAATGATGAGTAAACCATTTCGTTCTGCTCTTATTCCCTTTACATATATTATTGCCGCATTTATGTTGCTCGGTATATCACTTAAAGTATGGTTTGCTTTCTTTGAAGGAGAGACAATGTTGTTATTAGGCATACTTATGTTGAATAGCATTTTGTGGCTTTTTTCAGGACGTTTACTCAAATTATTGTATTTTACGATTTCAGGTGCTGCTGGCTTACTCATGATTATCGGATTCTTGCTCATTTCCTATTGAGCAAGAATTCTTTTTTTCTGTTAAACTATCGGCTAATTCTGTATAATGAAATTTGTAAGCGTTCACAAAAAAGGGGATGTCATAATGGATTTCAATTTATCATCAGAACAGCAAATGATACAGCGTACAATTCGGGAGTTTGCAAACGAAGTTGTCGCACCTGGGGCAATCGAACGGGATCGCACAAATGAGTTTCCTGTAGAAATTTTTAAACAGCTTTCTGAAATGGGGATGATGGGACTTCCGTTTTCAGAAGAGTATGGGGGAGCTGGGGCGGACACAATCAGTTTTGCAATCGTGACAGAAGAATTGAGTCGTGCTTGTGCGTCTACCGGAATTACATATTCAGCACACATTTCTCTTGGAGGAGCGCCTCTTAGCTTATTTGGGACAGAAGAACAAAAACAAAAGTACTTGCGTCCTATATGTGAAGGAACTTCATTTGGTGCGTTCGGATTGACCGAACCAAATGCTGGATCAGACGCAGGTGGCACTCAAACAACAGCTAAACTTGAAGATGGAGAGTATACCATCAATGGTTCAAAAGTATATATCACCAATGCCAGTTATGCTAAAAATCTTGCGTTGACTGCCATAACGGGACAGACTGAAAAAGGTGGAAAAGAAATTAGCGCTATAATTGTTCCTACAGATGCAGAAGGATTCAAAGTGATTGATAACTATGAAAAGATGGGGCTGCATGCTTCCAATACAACAGAACTCGTGATGGAGAATGTACAAGTACCTGAAGAGAATCTACTCGGTAAAAAAGGGAACGGATTCCGTCAATTTTTAGTAACATTAGATGGTGGACGAATTGGAATTGCAGCGATGGCAGTTGGTATTGCTCAAGCAGCCTACGATCGTGCAATGAAGTATGCAAAAGAGCGGAAACAGTTTGGAAAGTCGTTATCTGAGTTCCAGGTAACACAATTTAAACTGGCGGATATGGCTTTGAAAATTGAGCTTGCAAGAAATATGGTCTATAAAGCAGCTTGGTTGAAAGACGAAGGAAAGCCGTTTACAAAAGAAGCAGCGATGTGTAAGTTGTATGCCTCAGAAATTGCAATGGAAGTTGCAGACGAAGCCATTCAAATTCACGGTGGTTACGGTTATATGAGGGAATACGAAGTAGAGAGATATATGCGCGATGCGAAG
This sequence comes from Sporosarcina sp. BI001-red, assembly GCF_003384035.1. Taxonomy (GTDB): domain Bacteria; phylum Bacillota; class Bacilli; order Bacillales_A; family Planococcaceae; genus Sporosarcina. The sequence goes on from NZ_QQAK01000009.1 coordinate 460,114, forward strand.
TTATTGGAAATTGGGGAAGGAACTTCGGAAGTTCAACATATGGTAATTGCCCGACAAATCGGATGTTGACAAAAAAAGTTCACAAAGTATGTCCAAATTGTCACAAAAGAGAAAAGTCCATTGATATGTCTTTCGATTTTATTCGAAATACAGTACAATAAGAGTTGTGCACTATATACTACAGAATAGTTTCTGGTGAAGGAGGTTAAATTCGTTGAGTAAAAATCCTGTTATTCCTTATATTTTGATTTTCGCACTAGGAATTGGACTCATTTTCTTCATGTCCCTTTATGGTATTGATCAGAAGAAAGAAATTGCCGATGGCGATGGTGAAGCAACTGAAGAAGGTACGAAAGAAGAAGGCGCATCCTCTGAATTCGATGCTGAAGCTGTTGCTCAGCAAAAATGTATCGGATGTCACGGTGGAGACCTAAAAGGATCTGTTGGTCCAAACCTTCATGGTGAAGACAAAGATGCTAAAGAACTTCACGAGATCATTAAGAATGGTAAAGGCGGTATGCCTGCTGGACTCATCCCTGATGAGAACATCGATGATATGGTCGATTACATTCTAACACTAAAATGAACATCTAAAGAGCAATCAGTGTAGCGGAACTTCGCTGCCTGGTTGCTCTTTTGTTTGATACGTGCAAAAGCGTATTATTTTCGATAAGATAACTAGGAGAAGTCGACGTCGAATTTTACGTCTACTGAAAGGTGGAACAAAGTGTGAACGCGAAAAATTTATCAGAGCGATTGCGGTTGGTCGCATCATTTGCAAAACAAGGAACTGTCCTTGCAGATATCGGGAGTGACCACGCTTATTTACCATGCTGGTTAATTCAAGAAGGGCAAATATCTCGAGCTATTGCAGGAGAAGTTGTAAAAGGGCCATTTGAATCTGCCAAGCGAAATGTTGCGAAGGAAGGCTTAACAGATAATATTGTTGTACGCCTCGCAAATGGCCTACAAGCTATTTTGCCTGAAGATGGAGTTGAAACCGTGACCATCGCGGGGATGGGTGGATCATTAATAGCCTCGATATTAGAAAATGACCCAGAGAGGTTAACAGGAGTCAAGAGGATTATTGTACAGCCGAATATACATGCTATGGCAATCCGTGAATGGGCAGTCAGACATTCATGGGGAATCGTTAATGAAGCCATCCTTAAAGAAGATCATAAAATCTATGAAATTCTTGTACTCGAGCGAGGGGAACAGTCTTATAAATCGGAACAGTTACTAATGGGGCCGATTCTTTTACAAGAACGTTCTGACGTTTTCCAGGAGAAATGGATAGGTGAGCTAAATGAGATATCACGTGTCATCAATGTGCTCACACAGTCTGCACAATCTGAAGAGGCTAAGGTGAAACGCAAGCAACTGAGTGATACCAAGGACTTGATAGAAAGGGTGTTGAAGTCATGAAAAACGTGAATGGATATGAAATCATTCAAGTATTTGAAGAGTGGGCACCGAAAAAACTAGCAATGGAAGGCGATCCGATCGGCTTACATATTGGTCAATTGAATCGTCCGGTTGACACCGTCTTAGTTACATTGGATGTGAATGAAACGGTAGTTGACGAAGCAATTGAGCGGGGGGCAACTTTAATCATTGCACACCACCCTCCCTTATTTAGACCTGCTAAACACATTTGGACAGATACCCCCCAGGGACGAATGATTGAGAAATGCATTAAACACGATTTGTCCGTTTATGCTGCGCACACAAACCTGGATATCGCAAATGGCGGGGTAAATGATCTACTTGCGGAAAAACTAGGACTCACACAATTGAAAATAATTGAACGAACTTCTGTCGAGTCTGGTGAGGAATTTGGGTTAGGACGAGTCGGCATCTTATCTTCTAAGATGACACTAGATCAGTTTGCCTGCTATGTGAAAGAGAAGCTAGAAGTGCCTGCAGTCAGAATGGTAGGGGATAAAGATCGTTTGATTCAAAAAGTGGGTGTTTTAGGGGGAGATGGGAACAAATACATCTATGCCGCTAAACGTGCTGGAGCTGATGTGTTAGTTACAGGAGATTTGTATTACCATGTCGCTCAAGATGCTGAAGCAGTTGATTTATGTGTTGTGGATCCTGGTCATAATGTTGAAAAAGTGATGATTCGAGGCGTTGCAGAAAAAATGACTGCACAATGTGAAAATCGTCAATACAACGTTACTTTTTTACAATCCCAAATAAATACAGAGCCATTTACATTCGTTTGAAAAAATCCCCCATCTTCTCAAGAAAAGAAGTGGGGGATTTACGTATTTAAACATAAGGTTCAATTCGTGTAACGGGTGCTGGGTTTTTAATCTTTGGTAATAGTCGATTCAAGTCAAACTTACGCTCAGCAATATGTGTTGATGGGTCTTCAGGATCAAACTTGGTCAAGTATTCAATTACTTCACGAACAATTAAAGTAGGAGTAGAAGCACCTGCTGTAACTGCCACTCGGTCTACCCCTTCTAACCAACTTAACTCGATTTCAGAGACGTCTGAAATTCTGTAAGATGGGGTATTGGCGATTTCCACTGAAACTTGTGTCAAGCGGTTGGAGTTATTACTCTTCGGATCACCGACCACAATTAGCAACTCTGCTTCGCCCGCTTGCTCGGCAACTGCTTCTTGTCTAACTTGTGTCGCCATACAAATTTCTTTATGGACTTCAATATGAGGATATTTCTTTTTTAAGTCTTCCATGAGGTGAACGACGTCCCACTGACTCATAGTTGTCTGATTTGTGACAAGTAATTTGTCGTTTTGAAGGGATAACTTTTCGATATCCTCAGCATTTTCAACTAAATGGACTCTTCCAGGAGCCACTCCAAGAGCCCCTTCAGGTTCCGGATGATGTGCCTTGCCAATATAGATGATGTCGTAGCCTTCAGCGGTTTTCTCGCTAATCAAGTCATGAGTCACAGTTACGTCAGGACACGTAGCATCAATTGAAACGAGTCCTTTTTTTCGTGCAAGCTCCCGTACTTCCGGAGAAACCCCGTGTGCTGTAAATATTACAGTACCCGTTTCTACCTGGTTGAGAATCTCGAGACGATTATTACCTTCTAATGTGATGATGCCATCTTCCTCAAAGGCATCTGTCACGTGCTTGTTGTGTACAATCATGCCCAATATATAAATCGGTCTCGGCAATGATTCGTCGAGTGCCGCATTTCTAGCAATCACCATTGCATCGACGACCCCGTAGCAATAACCTCTCGGGGAAATCTTCAATACTTTCATTTTTTCGCTCACTCCTCTAAAGGGATCTATCCCTATTATAGCGGAGATGGCTAAAAGGTTCAAAGTCTTAGATTGGCGGTTGGAATACTTTTGGTACGGATGGCAATGGACCCGTTGCTATGGGTGCTGCTGCGCGTGCAACTGAAGTTGCGGCAGATGCTCCTGCTATCCCTGCATCCGGAAGAGATTGAAACCCTCTGTATAATTTCCACATGGCGGGTATGTTTTGAAGCATGGGTGCAAACTGTTGTACCATAGGGGCATATTGTTGCACAGTTGACATAAAACGATTGGCGGTTTCCATATACATTTCAGGTTTTGAAAGACCAGCCCCTGTAGGCGCTCCACCTTGAGCTTGCTGTTGACCACCAAACCCAGGATCCATTCCAAATGGGGAAGGTTGCTGATTCGCTTGGCCTTGTGCTAATGGTGCCGCAGGTCCCTGCATAAAGGGATTTGCCTGCTGAAAGTTTCCACGAAACATCTGTTGGCCAGCAGGAGCTTGCCGTTGCTGGTTGGCAAATGGATAAAAAGATTGATATCTCATAATGATCTCCTTTCCCAAAGAGTACTTTGTCTATAATGTATCCTATGCGAAAAAACCAACCAGCGGTACAGTTTCGTGCTACAATGAACGAATGATAGGAGGACACGAACATGTCTAGATACACTGATTACCAATTTAAACCGTTTCTTCGCGAAGCGATAGAACAGTTGGGCTTCACAAGTCCAACCCCCATCCAAAAGGAAATGATTCCGCTCATATTAAAAGGTCAGAGCGCAATCGGACAAGCACATACAGGAACAGGGAAGTCTCATAGCTTCCTAATTCCAATTTTACAGCGCATTAATACTGAAGAGGATGAGCTACAGGCAGTCATCACAGCTCCTACACGTGAGCTTGCTCTCCAGTTATTTGATGAAGTGAAAAAGCTGACGGCTACTTCAGAAGTCCGCACAAGTTTATTGATTGGCGGGACAGATAAGAAGCGTTCTGCTGATAAATTGAAATCGAACCCTCATTTAATAGTTGGAACGCCGGGACGTATCCGAGATATGTCAGATACAGGTGCGTTGTCGATTCACACGGCTCGAATTCTCGTTATTGACGAAGCTGATCTAGCGTTTGATATGGGATTCATTGAAGATATCGACCAATTTGCAGGGAAAATGCCAAGTGACTTAGAAATGTATGTTTTCTCTGCGACAATTCCAGAAAAACTTAAGCCTTTCCTAGCTAAATATATGAACTCACCTGTTCATGTGCAGCTAGGTACGAAAAAGCCGTTAACAGAAGGCATGCACTATTCGCTAGTTCCAGTACGAGGAATGGATCGCAAGAAGAAACTGTTGAACGTCATCGAGGCCATCAATCCGTATTTGGCGATTATTTTCACAAATACTAAACAGAATGCAGATGAACTTGCAGGTTATCTTGCCACTCAAGGTGTGAAAACTGGGAAAATTCATGGTGACTTAAATGCCCGGGAACGTACACGTATGATGAAACAAATTCGTGACCTAGAGTATCAGTTCATTGTAGCGACAGACTTAGCAGCACGTGGTATAGATATCCCTGGTGTGAGTCACGTCATTAACTATGAGCTCCCCGAAGACTTGGAATTCTATATTCACCGAGTTGGACGTACAGCGCGTGCTGGATTAGAAGGGGTCGCAATCACGTTATTTGATCCTTCCGAAGATGATGCTATCGTTAAGATCGAGAAAATGGGTATCCCATTTGTACATGAAGATGTTAAAAATGGAGAATGGACGCAGCTAAAAGACCGTCACTCTAGAAAAAATCGCCCTAAAGAACAGGACGAAATCGACAAGAAGGCTACAGCTTTAATCCGGAAACCTATGAAGGTGAAACCTGGTTATAAAAAGAAGCGTGCTGCGGAAGTAGATCGTTTTAAAAAGCGTGAAAGGAGAATGAAAAATAAAAAATGAGTGAACAACCTATCTTAATCGGGTCCCATGTTTCTATGAGCGGAAAAGACATGTTGCTTGGCTCCAGTAAAGACGCTGCTGACTTCGGTGCTTCGACGTTCATGATTTATACAGGAGCTCCCCAAAACACGCGACGTAAACCAATTGAAGAGTTGAACATTGACGCTGGACAAGCGCATATGGAGGAGCATGGTCTATCATCGATGGTCGTCCATGCACCTTATATCATTAACATCGGTAATACAGTGAAGCCAGAGACTTTCCGGTTGGGCGTTGACTTCTTGCAAGAAGAGATCCGACGGACTGCAGCCCTTGGTGCGAATCAGATTGTTTTGCATCCGGGAGCGCATGTAGGTGAAGGTGCAGACAAGGGTATTGCAAAAATTATCGAAGGTTTGAATGAAGCTTTAGCTGAAGACGCGAATGTCCGGATCGCCCTAGAAACAATGGCTGGTAAAGGCACAGAATGCGGAAGAAGCTTTGAAGAACTAGCGAAGATTTTTGATGGCGTTAAAAATAACGACCGCCTCTCGGTTTGTTTTGACACGTGTCACGTTCATGATGCAGGATATGACATTGTAAACGATTTTGAAGGTGTTTTGGAAGAGTTTGATCATTTCATTGGCAGAGACCGTATTTCAGTCATTCACGTTAATGACAGTAAGAACGTCTGTGGTGCTGGGAAAGACCGTCATGAAAATATTGGCTTCGGTCATATCGGTTTTGACCCCTTGCACTATATCGTCCACCACCCTTCATTCATACGTGTTCCTAAAATACTGGAAACACCATTCATTGGAACGGACAAGAAGAACAAAACCGCGCCATATAAAGAAGAAATTATGATGTTGAAAAGCGGCGAATTCACCACCAAATATCGTGACGCACTATTAAACGAAGAGACAAGCGTATAATATTCTGTATAAGACTTCTTCTCGTTGTAATAAATACCAAGAAACAACGATCTTTTCTTGGAAGTCAATAACATATAGGGTGCTACTCTCTAAAAAAAGAAGGCTGTCGAGCAAATCAGTGATTACTGATCTGTTCGACAGCCTTTACCTACTTACGCATATTCAAGTAATCATCCAACAACTGATTCGTACGTTTCTGACCTAGAACCCGTTCAACCTTTGAAATAAAACTCTCTGGAACCCCTGTCAAAATCCAATGCATCGAAATCTCATCCAACAACGGTCTTAATTGTCTGATTTCCTCAACGGTAAAGTCCAATCCATATGCCCTCGACATTTTCAACATCTCTTCATCGCTTCTTTTTTTCATCTCCAACAACAAACGTGTGTAATCCAACTCTTCACCTAGCTCTCTTTAGATTTGTAAGCCCACGCCATTTGGTTTATAATCATTTGAGTGAATCGTAATCATTACTATTAATTAAAGGATGATCGTATGCAAGAAAGTCTAGTGAACTTAACGGATGTAACTTTCAATTACGGCAACTCAACGGTGTTGAAAGATATCACCTTAACCGTACAACCAGGGGAATTTTGGGCACTTATTGGTCCGAATGGATCTGGGAAATCGACGCTTATCAAAATTCTTCTAGGATTGTTAAAGCCGGATACAGGATCGGTTGAACTATTTGGTGAGCCGATTTCTTCTGTCAGCCATAAAGAACGCATCGGCTACGTTTCCCAAAAATCGAATTCATTCAACAGCGGATTTCCAGCAACTGTTTTGGAAGTTGTGAGAAGTGGATTGACGAAAAAAACAGGATTGTTCAAGCGTTTTTCAAAAGAAGATACAGAAGCAGCTATGAATGCACTTCTTGAGGTGGGTATGGAAAAATTCGCTGATCGTAATATCGGTGAGCTTTCTGGTGGACAACAGCAACGCGTCTTCATTTCACGAGCACTCGCAGCGAAACCGGATTTGCTCATAATGGACGAACCGACTGTAGGTGTCGATCAGCAAAACTCTGCTTCTTTCTATTCTATGCTTGAAAAATTGAATCGTGACAATGGCATAGCTATTATTTTAGTTTCACATGAAATTGACCTTGTAACAGATCTCGCTTCACATGTTGCTTGTTTGAATCTTACAATGCATTTCCATGGAGGAAGAAGAGACTTTGCGAAGCTGAATGATAAGGATTTATCACGTTGGTATGGTCATTCTGTCCGTCTCATTCATCAAGAGGAAGGAGACTCTTCCAATGATTGATGCATTATTTACCTATGAGTTCCTGCAGAATGCTTTTTTCTCAGGATTAATTATCGGGGTGATTGCACCCATGCTTGGGCTTTTCATTGTTGTGAGACGTCTCGCGTTAATAGCAGATGCACTGAGCCACGTTTCACTTGCGGGGATTGCGGGGAGCCTGTATTTGAGTCAGCAAGTGTTGTTTTTTGCAGGACTTAATCCGATTTATCTAGGAATGGCGGCAGCCGTAGGCGGATCATTGTTGATCGAACGATTACGGCGGGTGTATCGAAATTTTGAGGAACTTGCGATTCCGATCATTCTGTCTGCAGGGATCGGATTCGGTGCTATTTTCATTTCCCTTGCAAAAGGATTTGGTGCGGATCTAGTCGGCTATTTGTTCGGTTCGGTATCTGCTGTAAGTAGACAAGATTTGTTAGTTGTCGCAGTTCTGGCAATCGCCGTTTTTGTATTCATTTATTTGTTTTATAAAGAATTATTCACGCTATCATTCGACGCTGATTATTCAACAGCATCGGGTATCAAAGGACGTTGGATTCAAATGCTTTTCATGGTGCTAACCGCACTAGTAATCGGAGCCTCCATGCGAATTGTGGGGATCCTTCTGGTCTCCTCACTCATGACGCTTCCGGTGGCTGCGGCGATACAAGTAGCGAAAAGTTTTAAATCTGCCATGTTGCTATCGATACTGTTTGGAGAGGTATCTGTCATTGCAGGACTATTTGCTGCGTATCACTTGGATATTGCGCCAGGAGGTACGATTGTAGTGACGGCTATCATCATTTTGTTATTCGTGTTAATTGGTAAATGGTTGACCGGGAAGGGTACTGTAAGAAGGAAGGGGGAAGTACTGTGAATGTAGAAAAAGCATGGGAGACGTTAAAGGAACATTCTTTTAAACGGACTAAGAACAGAGAAGCGATTTTAGAGTTTCTGGCAGAGCGTGATGGATATACTGCAGCAATGGACGTTGGTGAATTTCTGAAAAAAGATAATCCCGGAGTTAGCTTCGATACGATTTACAGAAACTTAGCCACATTTGCGGAACTTGATATTCTGGAAGAAACCGAGCTGAACGGCGAACGTCAATATCGGATTCACTGTGATCCAGGCGTTCATCACCATCACTTTATATGTACGGTATGTGGAAAGACGAAACATATACCATCTTGTCCAATGGATCATATCGCGGTTAACTTACCTGGAGTGGAAATACAAGGGCATAAGTTTGAAGTGTACGGGAAATGTCCACAATGCAAATAAAAAAGGAAAGACTCAAAATTGAGTCTTTCCTTTTTATTTCACTGGAGTTGTTAAAAAGTTGTGTTGTATCCATTCGTTCGCTTCGTTCCAGTTATTGACCCGGATGACACCCTGCGGAATCGGGTTTCGATTATAGGGAGTGTCAAAAAGGATAACTGGAATGTCGAGTTCATCATGTAGATCGACAGCATTATCGTGTTTGTCTTCGAAAAATACGTCTGTACCAAACTTACGTGCAGTTTCTATTTTGCGATGACTGCCGATAAGCTCGACATGGTCATAGGGGAGTTGCTCACGTTCGAACCATTTCATCGTGGCATCCATTACTTCAGATCCGCGAGCAGAGATGTAAAACAACTCTACTTGCTGTTTCTGCCAGTCCGTCAAAAATTGTTTGGCTTGCTCTTGTGTAGTGGATGTCAGACAAATCTCTGGTTCGGCCTCTTTATACCACTTGTAAAACTCTAAAGGATCGACATCAAATGCAGTTGTCAGATCATACTCTTTAATGTCATCTAAAACGAGATCGCATCCGAACTTCTTATTAATATGCGGAAGTAGTGAGGATGGAGTCGTTACCGTTCCGTCAATATCGATACCGAATCGATAATTTTTCACTTAGAGGCTCCGCTTTCTTCCAGCAGTTCTTCTTGTCTCTTTTTCTCGAAGTACTCTTCCGCAAGTTTATCGATTTCAATCTTCAATTCCTCAACCATTGTTTCTTCAGGTACTTTACGGACTGTTTTTCCGTGCATGAAGAGAAGACCTTCACCGCGGGCACCTGCTATACCAATATCGGCTTCTCGTGCTTCTCCTGGACCGTTAACAGCACAGCCAAGAACTGCCACTTTAAGTGGTGCTTTAATGTGTGAAATATATTCTTCCACTTCATTCGCAATTGATATCAAGTCAATCTCAATACGGCCACAAGTCGGACATGAAATGAGAGTAGCTGCATTTGATGAAAGACCGAATACTTTCAATAGCTCACGCGCTACTTTAACTTCTTGTACAGGGTCAGCACTCAATGATACACGCATCGTGTTCCCGATACCTGCCGATAATAACGCTCCGAGACCTGCAGAACTTTTGATGGAACCGGTAAATAGTGTACCGGATTCAGTAATACCCAAGTGAAGAGGGTAGTCGAATGCAGCAGCAGCTTTCTTATAAGCTTCGATTGCCAAATTCACATCAGACGCTTTCAATGACACGATGATGTCATGGAAATCGAGATCTTCTAGAATCTTAATGTGGTGCAACGCACTTTCAACCATACCATCAGCTGTTGGATAGCCATACTTTTCAAGAATTTTTTTCTCAAGAGATCCGGCGTTTACTCCGATTCGAATAGGAATCCCTTTTGCTTTAGCTGCATTTACGACAGCTTCCACTTTTGCTTGCTTACCGATGTTACCTGGGTTTATACGAATTTTATCAGCACCCTGTTCAATCGCAATGAGTGCCAGTTTATAGTTAAAGTGAATATCGACAACGAGAGGAATGTTAATCTGTGCTTTAATCGCGCCTATTGAATAGGCTGCGCGCTCATCTGGGCAAGCAACACGGACAATCTGGACCCCTGCATCTTCTAAACGCTTAATCTCTGCAACAGTTGCTTCTACGTCATGTGTTTTAGTGGTCGTCATACTTTGGATGAATAATTCGTTACTTCCTCCAATTGTAAGGTTTCCGACTTTAACAGGACGAGTGTTGGATCGATGTATCATTTCAGTCATTAATCTCTCTCCTTACTTCGAATTACTACTGTTTACTAATGTTCATTTTATCAATCATTGTGCTAAAAAGACAAGGAACTGCCCTCCGCACACTATTGTTTTGAGCAAAATGTGACGGTTTCACTACTAAGTGGAATTTCAATCTGCTCTCCACCTACAATGTCTTGAAGTTGCAAATGAGGGTTTAGTTCATAAAAAACCGTTAAGCGATCAATGAAAGGCATACTAGGATCCGGATAGAGTGCAAATAGTGTTTCGATTGTATCGCCTTGAACTGTTGTGACGACAATCGACACAGGCTTGTCCACGTCTTGACAAGTGGGTTCATCTGAAGCGAAAGCTGCAAGTTGAATCGTGCCTTCCATCAAATCACTTTTCAGCATATGAATAAGTGCGAATACAGCGAGCGCGGTAACTAGTAATCTCATAGTAAAACCTCCCTTCGCACACAATATGCATGAAGGAGGAGCATTATGCTTGTTTTACTTTTGTTTGTGGCTGTTTCGGATAATAGTTTGCGGCCAATACCAAATAGATGGTATGCAAAGTAGCCGTTATTGGAAAATTGAAGGAGTTTACAACATGGACGATATCAAGAACTAAAGACACTAAAATTGGCACAGTAATTGAAATTGCTGAAGTACGCCACATATGTCTGTACTCTCCACGTCTCTTGAAAAGTTTAAGTATTCCAAGTCCAACAAGACCAAAGAAACTAACCCGAATGAATAAATAAAACGTGCTGATGACAAGCTGAAGTACAAAGGCCATTGGATAGAGCAATCCACCAACAGTCGCTGCGTAGTCAATCAGTTCCTGAGAAGCGCCAAACAAGTCAATATCGCCCGTTAGGAATCGTATAAATGACACTAAAGTTGAAAGGATTACAAAAAGAAACACATATTGAAATACTTTCCCAATAGGAAGCAATCGGAAAGCTGCGAGTTTTTTTGGCTCAAAAATGGAAGCAAGAAACAATTGATAGTTCTTCAAAGAGGTGTCTCCTTTCTTGGTATACCGTTAGTTTAGCATCGGTAGCATACAATTGGGTAGGAATTCTCAAACCACCATTCAGTTTGGCGTTTCAATTGTTAAGGGATTGTAAAGATTGACCGATGTCTATTTACATATACGAACCCGGCGACAATAATAGGAGGGTATACATATCGTTATTGGAGGTTGCACATTACATGGATATTAACTGGCAGGAAGTGGCGTTTCAATTTCTTGGGGGATTAGGTATTTTTCTTTTCGCCATTAAATACATGGGGGACGGTCTTCAAAAAGTAGCTGGAGATAGACTACGATCAATTCTTGACCGTTTTACAACGAACCCGTTCATGGGTGTGCTAGTCGGTATTATTGTGACTTGTCTCATTCAGTCTAGCTCGGGCACAACAGTGATCACAGTTGGTCTCGTAAGTGCAGGATTCATGAAGCTTAGACAAGCAATTGGAGTCATTATGGGAGCGAATATCGGGACAACCGTTACTGCATTCATCATTGGCCTTGATGTCGGTGCATACGCGCTGCCAATTATGGCTGTTGGAGCCTTCCTGATTTTCTTCATTCAAAAGTTGACGGTTAAACACATCGGCGAGGTCATCTTCGGATTCGGTGGATTGTTTTTAGGCCTTGAATTGATGAGCACGGGAATGCAACCTTTACGGACACTGGACTCGTTTTCAGATTTGACTGTGTCAATGTCAAACCATCCAATGCTCGGAGTGGTTGCAGGGACAGTATTCACCTTGATCGTTCAGAGTTCCAGTGCAACTGTCGGGATTTTACAAGGTTTGTACGCAGAGAATCTCATCGATTTGAAAGCGGCATTGCCTGTTTTGTTCGGTGACAATATTGGAACAACGATAACAGCTATTTTAGCTTCCATAGGCGCATCTGTTGCTGCTCGCCGTGCTGCTGCAACCCATGTCCTGTTTAATATTCTGGGAGCGGCAATATTCATGGTTCTTCTTATTCCATTCACCCATTATGTTGAATGGATGACAAGTACACTTGGTATTGAAAAGAAAATGCAAATTGCCTTCGCACACGGTTCCTTTAACGTTGTGAACACAGCAATCCAGTTTCCATTCATTGGTGCTTGGGCGTATTTTGTAACGAAACTGATACCTGGTGAAGATGTGACCATTGAATATAAACCAAAGCACTTGGATCCACATTTCATCCATCAATCTCCAGCAGTTGCAATTGGACAAGCAAAAGAAGAAATTATTCGTATGGGTTCTTTTGCAGTGCAAGGGCTAGAGGAAACATTTGAATACTTGAAGAGTAGTAAGAAGAGCCATGCAGAAACTGCGTATCAAATAGAAGACGCCATTAATAATTTGGATCGAAAAATTACGGATTACTTAGTTGAGATTTCGGCGGTTAATATTTCGACAGTCGAATCCGTTCGTCACGTCATGTTAATGGATACCGTCCGTGACATTGAGCGAATTGGCGATCATTTTGAAAATATCATTGAGCTCATCGACTTTAGAGAAGTGAATAAGGTCAAGCTTTCCGAGGACGCGATGGAAGAACTAGCGGAAATGTTTGCATTAACTATTGGAACTGTTCAAAAAGCGGTGGAGTCCCTGGATACAAATGATTGGGAACTTGCACGTACTGTCGCTAAACAAGAAGAGTTGATCGACAAAATGGAACGGAAATGTAGAAAGAGTCATATTATCCGTCTGAATGAGGGTGGCTGTTCTGCACAAGCTGGTATTGTATTTGTCGATATCGTATCTAATCTAGAGCGGATCGGAGATCATGCTGTCAATATCGCGGAAGCCGTTTTAGGAAAACGAGCATAAGTGAGGGGGATGTAGGATGGAATGGATTGCGTGGATTGTAGCTAGTTTGTTTTTCGCCATTGCTTTTTTGGGTTTAATCTATCCGATCATACCTTCTGTTCTTTTCATCATTGGTGGCTTTTTGCTTTATGGTCTAATTGATACGTTCAGTTCAATGGGATGGCTATTTTGGACAATCCAACTCTTATTCACCATTTTATTGTTTGGCGCAGATACGCTAGCAAACCTTTTCGGTATTAAAAAATTTGGTGGTTCGAATGCCGGTGGGTGGGGCAGTACAATAGGTCTTCTTGTTGGGCCATTTGTCATCCCAGTAGCAGGTATTCTGATTGGTCCGTTCCTAGGGGCTGTTATAGCGGAATTACTCATAACGCGTTCGGGTTTTAAACAAGCTTTACGTTCCGGGGTGGGCTCGTTGATCGGCTTTTTGACGTCTGTGCTTGTCAAAGCTGTTGTAATGATTGTGATGATTGGAATCTTCATATTCTTCGTCACGTAAAAGACAAGATAATTGAATGCCTATGGGAAGTTTGATACCCTTGAAGAGTAGGAAAGAAATCAATCATTCAAGGAGGAATTGGAAATGGCTTACAAATTACCTGAATTGCCTTATGCATATGATGCACTAGAACCACACATCGACAAAGAAACGATGGAGATCCACCACACGAAGCATCATAATACGTACGTTACTAATGTGAATAATGCATTGGAAGGACATGCTGATCTTGCTGCTAAATCTGTAGAAGAACTTATCTCGGATTTGAATGCAGTTCCTGAAAACATTCGTACGGCAGTTCGCAATAATGGTGGAGGTCATGCGAATCACTCCTTATTCTGGACACTTCTTTCACCAAACGGTGGCGGAGCGCCAACAGGTACTCTCGCTGAAGCAATTGACAAGAAGTTCGGAAGCTTAGACAAATTCAAAGAAGAGTTTGCGAACGCTGCAAAAACTCGCTTTGGTTCTGGATGGGCTTGGCTCGTTCTTGATAACGGCGAACTTTCAATTATGTCAACACCAAACCAAGACAATCCATTAATGGAAGGTAAGACACCACTTCTTGGACTTGACGTTTGGGAGCATGCATACTACTTAAACTACCAAAACCGTCGTCCTGATTACATTTCAGCATTTTGGAATGTTGTTAACTGGGATGAAGTACAAAAGCATTACACAGAAAATAAGTAAGCGATTGATGCAACCAAGCACACATCTTGTTCGTCAAGATGTGTGCTTTTTCATTTTTTAATGCTATAATTCATTTGATGTGCACCTATTTAAGGAGGAGGAAAACGTGAGGAAAAACCAGCGTAAAGTCGATCAGGCAAAAGTACGTCAGCGCAAATTGACTTCCTTCAGAATGAACTTTTTATTCTTTTCTATATTCGTTTTGTTTTCATTGCTGATTTTCCGTTTGGGATATTTGCAAATTGTTAAAGGGGAAGATTATAAGCTTTTATTAGAACGTACAGAAGAAATAGCAGTGAACACCAGTGTTCCAAGAGGACGTATTTTTGATCGTAGTGGCCATTTGCTTGTAGATAACGAACCACGAAATGCAATTACATATACGAAAACAACGTCTACAACTTCTGATGAAATGTTAAAAACGGCTAAAAAGCTAGCCAAGTTGATTGAAAAACCGACGACCCGAATCACACTTGGCGATAAGAAAGATTATTGGATTCTTTTACATCCTAATGAAGCAATTGAAAAAGTTACAAAAAAAGAATTATTAGCAATTCAAAAAGACGAATCCATTACAAAAAAAGAAGCACAACGTAAAATCACCAAAATGACACGCGACCGCATCACAGATAAAGAATTGGACTCATTTACAGAAAGTGAACTTGAAGTTCTCGCAATCTATCGAGAAATGATGTCTGGATATGCATATACACCTCAAATTGTTAAGAGTGAAGATGTGACAGATACCGAATTTGCCACAGTTTCGGAACAACTGAGCTCACTTCCAGGTGTTAATACAACAACAGACTGGGAGCGCGTCAAGATGTCTGATAGCGCAATTCTAGGTACGACAACTAGTCCACTTGAAGGTATCCCTAAATCGGATCTGGATTACTTCTTAGCTCGTGGTTATTCACGGAACGACCGGGTAGGTAAGAGTTATATAGAACGATATTATGAGGATCTGTTAAAGGGTCAGAAGACTGTTGTGAAAAATATTAAAGATCGAACAGGTAAAGTAGTTGAAACGAAAACTGTACGGGAAGGTGAGCCAGGAAAAGATCTGATGTTGACGTTGGATACGGAACTGCAATCCCATCTCGAAAAAATTGTGGAAGACAATTTATTGAAAGCTAAGCGTATGGGAGGCTCCCAATTTTTGGACCGTGCTTTCCTAGTAATGATGGATCCGAATACAGGTGAAGTACTTTCTATGGTGGGTAAACGAATTGTCAAAGATAAAGAAACAGGTAAGCTGACTGTTCAGGACTATACATTTGGTGCGTTCAGTACTTCATATGAAGTAGGATCGACTGTTAAATTGGCGACTATGCTGACTGGATACAAGTATAATGCAGTGCATATAGGCGAGACAAAAATTGATGAGCCTATTTATGTGGGGAAACAGCGCAAGGCATCGCTTTTTAACCAAAACTCTCGTGTTGCTATTAACGATGTTGAAGCACTAGGCCGTTCTTCTAACGTGTATATGTTTAAGATTGCGATGTCAATTGCGAATTATCATTATGTAAAAGGTGGAAGTTTGAATATTGACTTTGATGCATTTAATAAAATGCGCGATAGCTATGCATCGTTTGGTCTTGGTGTTAAAACAGGCATCGACTTGCCCGGTGAAGTGTCAGGGTCATCACCAGACCCAAACCGGAAAGAACCAGGTAAACTCCTTGACTTAGCGATTGGACAGTATGATACGTACACGCCTCTTCAACTTGCACAGTATGTATCTACCGTTGCAAATGGGGGATACAGAATAGCACCTCATGTACTGAAAGCGGTATATGAACCTTCAAAGGATGGGGAAGAATTCGGGGCTCTTCTGCAACAAGAAGCTTCACAGGTCCTTAATCGTATTGATAATACACCTGAGGAAATTGCTCAAGTGAAAAAAGGTATGCATTATACGTATTATGAACCTCGTGGAACTGCGTATAACATCTTCCAAGGTGAAGATTTCGATGCAGGCGGAAAAACGGGTACAGCGCAGGCAGGTTATTATGAGGGCGATGATCGTTCCCTATGGGGAACTCAAACAGTTTCTGTTGCCCATGTAGGGTTTGCGCCTTATGATAACCCTGAGATTGCCTATTCCGTCATCGTGCCGCACGTCTCGACGTATACTAATGGGTATGCTCATCCGAACAATGATATCGCTCAAGCGGCTGTCAAAGAATATTTTGCCCTTAAGAAAAAACGAGCTGAGTCTGAAATTTTCTCTACAGAAACTCCGGCTATCCAGCCACCTTTAGATGAAAAAGCTGAAACTGAAAAAGAGAAAAAATAACAAAAAGACAAGCTCAGCGACGCTAAGCTTGTCTTTTTGTTATTGCTTTACTGTTGTGAGTTCTTTGGCAAGAGCTGCAAAATTCATGGAAGAGTCTATTTTATGCTGTCCGATTTGCATCTTCCCAGAAAGACCGTTCTTTGTTAAATAAGATTCAAACTCCGATGCACTTTTTATAATCCCGGATTTCTCGAGGGTGTCCGATGCATCTTTTGAAGTATCACCGGACGAGATGGTTAGAATTGTCTGGATGACAGGCTCTTTGTTTTCGGATTCTTTGTTTTCTTCCGTAGCCACATCTGTTTTCTTATCAGCTTTAGAGGACTGCTGTGCATCCGCTAATGCTGCTTTTACATCTGCTAATTGTAGTTTTAGTTCTGAAATCTGTGTGTCTTTATTTGCGTTTCCTTTATCTTCAGACGAGAAAGGCTGGCTGGTTAAATATAAAACAGCCCCTGCTGTTAAGAGTGCTATACCGATTAGTTGGAGGAGATGGCGGATCATACGTGCACACCTTTCGAGCGCAGGACAGACAGTACTCGATCCGTAGTAAGGGAAGAGCGTTTGGAAATTTCCTCAATTGAGTATCCTTGCCCGTGAAGCGCAGTAATCTGACTGACAATAATCGAGTGCACCGGTTTTGTTGTGTCTGCTGTTCGAAGAGCTTGAGTGATCGGCGTGGGCTCTAGCATCAACTCTTCTTCAAGTGCTTTTAATCGTTTTTTTAAGTGACTTGTTTCTTGATGTAAGCTGATCGAAACTTGTTCGATCTCGTCTGTACTTGTTTGTTTGGTTCCAGCAAAGATCGAAACTATCAATGCAGCAATCCCAATAATCATAAGGACAATAGGCAGTGACACAATTGTCGCCTCCTTGGTTCATTAGTTTACTTAATCGTACCATATCAAAAACCAATTAGGGAATTTAGATTTCTTGCTAGACAATCATTGAATTTATGATACAATAGAAAAGTCGTATAAATCATGCTCATAAATACTCTACTATCGCTGATGAGTGGGAGGGACAACAATGCGCGTAAATATTACACTTGCTTGCACAGAATGTGGTGAGCGTAACTATATCACAAAGAAAAACAAGCGTAACAATCCAGAACGTCTTGAAATGAAAAAATATTGCTCACGTGAAATGAAGCAAACGCTTCACCGTGAAACGAAATAATTGCTCATGCCAAAACCTTTTACGGTTTTGGTTTTTTCTTTCAAAAAGAAGGGAAGAGAGTATATAATGAAAAATTTACTTAGAAATGATTGTTTATTCAAATTGGAAAATATGTCTACGGACGAATACATAGAGAAGTCGGATTGTATCCGATTGCGTTTTCTTGAAACTGCAGAGTTTAAAGAGGCCAAGACTGTGGCTATCACTATGTCGCGTCCGACGGAAGTTGAAACTAGAAGGATAATTGAAACATGCTGGATAGCAGGAAAAAATGTGGTTGTCCCGAAATGTAACACTAAAGATAAAACAATGGACTTCAGGAGGATTACATCTTTCAAACAGCTGGAGACAGTGTACTTGGACATACAAGAACCTGATCCATTATTGACACCGTCTGTAGAGGAAGCTGAAATAGATTTAGTAATAGTACCTGGGGTAGTATTCACAATCGAAGGTTATCGCATAGGCTATGGAGGTGGATATTACGATCGTTATCTGGAAAGCTTTTCTGGTGCGACACTGTCCATTGCTTTTGAATTACAGCTAGTTGACCAGGTTCCAAGAGAAAGTCATGACTTGCCAGTAGGGAAAATAATTACAGAAGAGCGTGAAATTGAATGCAACAATCAGGATTAAAAGAGTTTTGGGATGTCATAAGACTGATGAAGCGTTTCGGCGCATATATCTATACGGGCGACAGAAGAGCAGATATACTATTAATGCAGTCCGAACTGAAGGATTTATATGATGACGGACTTATTATGAAAGAAGACTATATCAGTGCATCATTACTCATACGGAACGAGTTGTCCGAATTCAGTGGAAAAACTGAAAAGTAGAGGACTCAGTCCGATGAATTTGTGTTGTAGTGAAACTTTTGTATGTCTTAAAACGTTATTATAAGTTATAGGTATTTTTACGATTTAGAAAGGACGAGATGAAATGAGCAAATTTAACTGGCCGAAGCATTCGGTTCTAGTGATTGCAATAGTTGCGACTTGGCTAACGACCTACTTTGGCTATTTGGCAAGTTTTAATATGAGTATTGACAATATGGTTCAACAATTGATTCTCTTTATAAACCCATTAAGTTTCCTATTATTAGTGTATGGGGTAGCGCTATTTATCAAAACAACGAAACGTCGGAATGCTTATTTAATCACTGTAAGTGTTTTGACATCTATTGTCATGTTTTCTAATGCAGTGTTTTATCGTTTCTTCAGTGATTTCATAACGATTCCGTTACTCTTCCAAACAAATAACTTTGGAGACCTCTCATCGTCAATCACTGCAAATCTTCATGGAACTGATATTTTCTTTTTCACTGATGTAATTATTGTGGCACTGGCTGTGAAATTTATTCCCCAGCCAACTGAGACGGTACGCCAATTTAAAATGGGGCGTCGGCTATACTTCATTGCAACAGCAGCTATGTTCATGGTGAACTTAGGGCTTGCAGAAGCAGAGCGTCCGCAATTATTGACACGAAGCTTTGATCGAGAATTACTTGTAAAAAACATTGGAACTTATAACTATCATATCTACGACTTGATTATCCAATCGAAGTCACATGCGCAACGTGTATTAGCTGATGGCAGTGAACTTTCTGAAGTAGAGAACTATGTACATGCGAATCATAAGGAACCGAGTGTAGATATGTTTGAAGATGCAAAAGGTCGTAACATTATTACAATTTCTCTTGAATCCCTTCAAAGTTTTGTCATTAACCAAGAAATGGACGGTCATGTAATTACACCATTCCTTAACGAATTGACAAAGGATAAGGATACATTTTACTTTGATAACTTCTACCATCAGACAAGTCTTGGAAAAACATCGGATGCAGAATTTATTGTTGAAAACTCTATCTATCCGCGAAATGGTAGCGCTGTATTCTTCACCCACAGCGGAAATACGTTCGATTCAATGTCAGAGAAGCTCGCAGATAACGGCTATTTTACTAACGTCATGCATGCGAATAATCGTAGCTTCTGGAACCGTGATATCATGTACAAGGCACTTGGCATCGAGAAGTTCTATGATGTTGAGAGCTACCAAATCGGTGAAGGTCAGGCAGTGAACTGGGGCTTAAAAGATATTCCTTATTTTGAACAATCTGTAGATATGATGAAGGATATGCCTCAACCTTTTTCTTCTCGTTTGATTACGTTAACGAATCACTATCCGTTCGATTTGGATGATGAGGATATGCTAATTCCACCTTACAATTCAAACTCTAAGACTTTGAACAAATATTTCCAAACATCTCGTTACCTAGATGAATCAATCAAAGATCTATTTGAAAAACTGAAGGAAAGCGGTCTATACGATAATTCCATTATTGTGATGTATGGTGACCACTATGGTATCTCCGAAAATCACAATAAAGCAATGGGCATGTATTTAGACAAAGAAATTACGCCTTTTGATAATGCTGAGCTTCAAAAAGTTCCGTTCTTCATTCACATTCCTGGCAATGGTAAAGGGAAAGTGATGCATGAACTGTCGGGACAAATGGATATACGACCGACTGTGTTGAACTTAGCTGGAATTGATACTAAAGATGACTTGCAATTCGGTTCTGACTTGTTCTCTAAGGATCATGAGGACTTTGTCATCTTTAGAGATGGTAGGTTCATAACAGACAAATATGTTTATACACATGAAGTCTGCTATGATGCAAAAACTGGCGAGCCTACTGATTCTGAGTCGTGTGCTCCCTATGTTAAGCGAGCTACCCAGGAACTTGAAATCTCTGATTCGATTATCAATGGTGACTTACTACGATTTAAAGACGATCAAGGTGAACCTCAACAACAGCAACCGGAAATTAAAGGTAAAGAATAAAGTAAAGCCCGATTGTGTAGTATTCGCAATCGGGCTTTTGTTATTTTATACTGGAGAAAACAAAAAAACGTCTTTTGCACTTAAGCAAAAGACGTTTTTTCTTTCGTGATCAGTGTAGTGATGGTGGATAGCCTTGGAATACAATTGTTGCAATAGTAAAACCACCAAAAATTACGGCTGCCAATAGATTAAAGACAATACTGAGCAAGTTACGCTCTTTGAATCCTTGCACGGTTCCAACTACAGCTAAAATTGCAATAAGACCAAAAATAACCATTAAAAGATTCATAAATAATGACACTCCTTTCAAAAAAGAACAGATAAATGCCTAGTTAACAATACTCATCTCCTATTGTACTGTTTCGATGAAGGTTTGTCGAGCTGTAAACGTGACGTTTGTTTGAAATCTTAGCGAAGATTTCGTACTATAAAGAGGAGGAGGCGATTCCAATGAAAATTAAAACATTACCACTCGGACCTATACAAGCAAATTGTTATCTGATTAGTGATAACAACGGTAATTGCCTAATAATCGATCCGGGAGAACAGGCAGAGAAAATTGAAGAGGTAATCGAATCATCAAATTTGAAGCCGCTTGCAATTTTACTGACCCATGCGCACTTTGACCATATTGGAGCGCTTGAGCCGATCAGAAAAAAATATGACATTCCGGTTTACATCCACAAAGATGAGAATCTTTGGTTGCGTAATCCAGAGTTAAATGGATCTGCGAAATACCCGATGTTTCCACCAGTTGTTTGTGAACTTGCAGATCATATAATTGAACGTGAAGGTACAATGCAAATCGGTCAGTTTGAATTTGAGGTGCGTCACACCCCAGGACATTCACCAGGAAGCGTAAGCTACGTCTTTCACGAGAATAGGTTCGTAATTGTAGGGGACACGCTATTCCGTCAAGGAGTGGGTCGTACAGACCTTCCTGGAGGGAATACACATCAATTGCTGACAGCCATTGAACAAAAGCTATTGTCCTTGGATGACGACTACAAAGTCTATCCAGGTCACGGACCTAAAACAACACCTAAAGACGAGATGGATTCAAATCCATTTTTAAATGGATTTTAAAAAAAACAGCCGAAATTCGGCTGTTTTACTTTTAGTGTCCTGCTCCTGGTACGTGAATGAATGTTGCATAGTACGTGAACCCAACTGTAAATAACATTAAGTACGCGCCAAACATGTACAAGTACATTCTTTCAGTAAGTTTCATGTAGCCAAGCAGCATGAAGAAAATAGTACTAGCGACAAATAAAAGTGCGACTTGGTCCATATGACCAACAAAAAACATAACTGCGAAAATTCCTGTCCAGAAACCACACAGCTTGAACATATTATCCATAAGTGCGTCCCTCCTTACAACAATACAATAAACTCCTCTTTATTATATAGGATAGTGCTGACAAAAGTAAACTGAAAGTAAATGACTTGATGTGACAAATCAGTGATTATTGAGGAATATTCTTTAAATTGAAATTGAATTCACATACGGCTATGGGTATCCAAAATACTACTTTCGCACAAAGCATTCCATTTTGTTGAAGGGGGCATTATACTATGGGCAAGACATAAAGCGGTCTTATGTTTCTAGAGAGAGGGGTGTGCATTGGATACTCAAGAAAATGTGATTGAACAAAAATGTTTTCAACTACTGCAGAAAGCCATAGACGTAGATGCAACTGACGTCCATCTCGTCCCTACAGAAGAGGGCTATGGCCTATTTCACAAAAAAAGTACGAAGCTCGAACGGATCGGCAAACTTCCCCCACAGTTGGCGACCCGAATGATTTCATTCTATAAATTCTTATCTTCCCTCGATATCAGCGACCGCCGAAAACCTCAAAGCGGTTCTTTCCACAAACAATTCAACAATCAGAACTTCTCATTTCGAATTTCAACTATTCCGTCTATACATCTAAACGAAAGTGCGGTTATCCGTATTCAACAGCATGATCGAGTAGTTTCGCTTGATCAGTTATGTCTGGAACCATCCTGGGCAGATATGCTGAAAAACTCTATTACTAAGCAGCAAGGGCTTTTCATGATCACAGGTCCAACGGGCTCCGGAAAAACCACGACTATCTATTCGTTGACTGCGCACTGCGTCAATGAGTTAGATCGTCATGTGATTACGTTAGAAGACCCTGTTGAAAATCCTCACAGTCACTTATTGCAAATCCAAGTGAATGAACGTGCTGGAATGTCGTATGCGGCAGGACTCAAAGCAATTTTACGGCATTCTCCTGATGTCATCATGATTGGTGAAATACGGGATGCTGAAACAGCTAAAATCGCTGTGCAGGCTTCATTAACGGGTCATTTAGTGTTGACGACAGTCCATGCAAAAGATCCATTAGGCTGCTTTTACAGGATGATGGATTTCGGCATTTCGGCTGAAGAACTTCGACAAACGGCTGTTTGTATCTCCGCTCAACGCTTGATTCGTAAATCTGATGGAGAACTAGCCGCTGTTTTTGAAATTTATCAAGATGAAGAATTAGAACGTCTTAAAAATTCACTTAGTAATAAGGAACCTATCTTCCTCACTGAAGAAGGGAGAGTAGAGGCCCTTGCGAGAAAGTACAGCAGCTCCAATTATTCTTCGTAAACGCTGGTATTCAATTAAGAAAGACCCATTATTCATCGTGACAGACAAGTCACTATTTTTATTGAGAGCATCTGAATTGCTACAAGAAGGTTATACGATCCATGAATGTTTTTCGTTATTGCTCCCGCATCATAGTGCGAATAGTTTGAGCCTAATAACGAAGGTAGAAGACATCTTTAGGGAAGGTGCAAACGTTTCCGAAGTATTAAGAGTGCTTGGATTTCCAGATAGGATTTTATTGTCTGTCGAGCTATCCGAGAGTGATGGCAGATTGGCAGAAGCTTTAAATGGCGCCTCTGTTCGTCTAAAAGCTGCGCAAGTGAGAAAGCAGAAATTCATACAAGCTGCGACCTATCCTGTCGTGCTCATGTTTGCCATGGCACTATTGCTTATCGCGTTTAAAATCTATTTTTTACCGAACTTTGAAACCCTAGCAACCTCACGCGCTTCAACGACTCAAGGGGTTGAAAAGTATTTACCTCGTATTGTAGCAAAAGCCCCTGATTTCCTGTTATTTGGTATCGGAATGGGGGGAGCATTATTCCTAGTAGGTAGATTCTATTTACGACGATTACACCCAGGAGCAAAAATAAAGAGAGTATTGGCCATCCCGTTTGTTGGTGATATGTATAGTAGCATTTTGACCCGACTTTTTGCTTCTGAGACCGGGAATTTACTTAGAGCGGGAAATTCAATTCAAGAAGCGATGCTCATTTTAAAGAATCAACAAACGGATCTCATTTTAGCACAAGTCGCAACGTCGATTCATGAAGAAGCTGGAAAAGGAGAGCCATTTCATATGGCGATAGAACTAACAGATGGACTTACTCGTGACTTATCTTTCTTTGCTAAACATGGTTCTGATAGTGGGCATTTACCGAAGGAGTTACTTCTCTATAGCGAACAGTTAGGTAATGCGATAGATCTAAAAGTGAACCGGTTGATGGCCATGCTTCAACCTATCTTATTCGTCATTCTAGCGGTGTGTATAATAGCAGCCTATTTAGCACTACTTTTACCCGTCTATGGAATGATAAAAAACATGTAAAGGAGCAAATTCAATGAAGTTCTTACGGAATGAAAAAGCTTTTACATTAATTGAAATGATGATTGTTTTGCTAATTATTTCTGTACTCATTTTAGTTGCGATTCCAAATGTGACAAAACACTCCAAATCGATAGATTCGAAGGGCTGCGATGCTTATTTGAATATAATTGTAATGAAAAGCAACCTATATGAAAAACTCAATGGTTTCAAGGGTTACAGTGTTTTTGAGGAGTGATATATAAATCTAATGGAAGAAGGCGATGGTGAAATGCGGACAGTAGTAGAGAAATTAAAAGGACAATTGGATATGTTGCCAGGGGCTATCATAATTACAGTTCAGCGCAAAGACTTGGAAATGTTGATACATGAATTGGAAGAGAAGACGGAAGAGTGGTCAAATCAGTCGTGTTTAGGTTATGTCATTCAGGGGCTAAATGATGCGGGTCTGGATGGAGCGGAGGGAAGAGAGCTTGTGAGGTACGTTCAAAGAGCCGCTGATTCGAAAACACTTAAACAGGCAACGTCTATTTTTAAAAAGTCGAGGATATAGACGAACAGCAGGCTTGTAACCCTAAAGAACATGAAGTTAAATGTTAAACCATGGAAATTAGTGTTGACAACACTTATAACATAAAAACATGAAAAATAAAAGGTGCTTTTGCCCTATCTTTCAATAAAGTGTTGAAGTACTATGATGCACGTGATATTGTATTCAACAGAGTAAAGCAACCTTGCGAATTTATTTGTACTGGCTGTTGATATAACAACAAATTAAAAACAGAAGGAGATTTAAAAATGGGAAGAACAAAAAAGAGTGAGCAATGTAGAACAGTTAGCAAATTATTTCTTGAAAATGATATTGATTTGTCTTTGGTTAGTGCGGGTGTAACTCTCTATCAGTCATTAGCAAAAGCTGAGGAGCGTACTCGCAAGAGAAAGGACTACGTTGTTAAAGGGATTAAATTCATGTTTGATTCTGAGGATAGAAAAGCCTTACTTGAAGTAATTAAAGGTGATAAGGATTTTTGGCAAGCGTGGGTAAACCAAAATAAAAGTTTTGAGAGAACAGGACTTGAAAGTGATAGACCAACTATCCACAGATTGAATCCTGATGGCAACTATGAGATTGGGAATATTGCAGTACTTCCTTATGGAGAACATCAACAGGAACACGCTAAAGCTGTTTTGATTATTGACACTGATGATTGTGAAATATATAGCCATAAAAGTCTAACAAAAATGGCTCAATCAGAGGGCGTTAAACAATCCAAAGTCAATGCCATGAGCAAAGCTTTTCGTGAAGACGATGTTTTTCTACAGCAAAAGAAGAAAGCTAAAAAAAAATTAGCTGATAGAAACAGGGAGTTTTGTGAAAAGCAAGGCATAGAATACCGACCAATTTAGAATGGGTGTATTTCTTTTTAGCTCAGACAAAGTGCCTTTCTTTTGTGGGTGCTTTGTCGTCCTATAATAACACTAGGATATGGTTGTTTTTTAGAAATCTAATCTTAGTTTTAATCCTAATTATTAATCAATTAGTAACAACTTCAATGTTGGCAGAAAGAGAGTCGTTTCAATGGTAGCAGTAATAAACAAAAAAGCAGTAATAGGAAAGAGTATTTCATTCATTTCAAACAGGCATAAGCCTTACTTTGAAGTCGATGAAAACAATGCAATCACATCGTACAAGCGGAGTATTTGCATTGATAGAGTAGAGCTAAAAGTAAGATTAGCAGAGGAAGATATTGAGGAATTCACTTCAATGTTCCGTTACCATATCGAGCATGACCTAAAGCCGAATGGCTATAATTTAATAACCTATGTCATGGATTTGTCAGAACAATTTGGTGTGTATATCAAGATTCAACCGTTTATCAAATCTAAAGTGAATGCAGTGATTCAACTTCAATCCAAATTCACGAACAACCTACAAGGTAACAGCCCCTATATACTTGACCTACTGAACCGCCACAAATGGTTTATAACCCGGTTAGACGTAGCTTTTGACTATAAGACACCCTTCAATACAAGCGCCTATCTAAGGAGGCATGGAGGGCAAAAACAAAAGAACTATGATACATCATCATGGGCGGGTTCAATGAGAAACTATAAGCGTACAGCAAACGATTCCCATTATGACCGCAAGGCGGAGAATGAATCACTGGATAGTCGATATACTAATCGTTTTGAGGTCAAGTTAAACTTTCTAGAGAGCGATAATATGACATTTTCTAATCTAAATCATTCATTGATAGCTAACCGTCTACGAGCAGAAATGTTCATTCCATGCCTAAAATACTCCTATTTTTATGAGCGGAAAGTAAAGACGAACAGAGGGCAGAAGGGCTTCATTGACCTTATCAAGCGTTCCAAAAAAGTGGAGAACGAAAACTATGTGAAATTGCTCCTTAGTGATAGTCAATGGAAAACATTTCGTAAGCATTTCAAGGCGTGTCGTGATGATATAGAGGATTGGTACTTGCAGAATAGCCATGTTATATATGATTTTCTGTTGCGAAAAGAAAATTAATGGGGACAACTCATCTATGAATAACCCTAAGTAGGCCGTATACACGTCCTGTGAGTAACTTCTATACTTTAAGGGGTGTTTACGGTCTTGAGGGCTTATATGAGCGTTTAGGAGTAATTATACCGTAGTGCGTTTAATATTGTATTCTTTAAATTCGTTTTCCAGTAATTGAACAAATTCAGATGGTTTTATCTCTAATCCATCTGATAACAGAAAAATTGTTGTTATAGTTGGTTGTTTAATATTCCTTTCCATCATGCTGATATAAGTTCTATCTAAACTGCTTCTATGAGCTAACTCCTCTTGTGATAGTTTCAGAGATTTACGTAGCCTTTTTAAAACCGCACCAACTGTAATATTTTCAATTTCATTCAAGAGATAAATCTCCTTTTTAAACAATTACAATGGTAAAAAGCATTCATAACCACGTACTACAGTCTACAAAAAAGAATAAGTATCATTAACTTGAGGTGTATAGTAAAATATACACTGTATACTATAGTCTCATTTTACGTTGTGAAAAAGTGTTTTTTATTTGTGTTATTAAGCCGAGGTTATTTGGTCTGTGTAATGGGCGTTGAAATGAAATAGCAGCAAGGAGTGGTAGGTATGATGAAAAATAAGGTTTTTAGAGGGTTTTTATTCTATGCATCTGCGACTTTCATAATTATAAGCGTATTTGCAGGAGTCTCATGGTTGTTTTATTACCAAGATGAGGTAGATAACAAGAAAACACTGGCAAATCAAAAAAAGTCTTTCTATGACGAACAAATGAAGTTACTCAAAGAGGTTTCAAATGATAATAAATCTGAAGAAAGCTTGGAAGTTGCTATGATTTCATATGATATTATCAAGGAGATTGAACGTGATGATAGTTATTATCAGAGATATGAAGATGGTAATGAGTATTTGGAGAAGTTGGAAGTAGAGACCACGAAAAGGCTTAATGATTCTCTCGAATATCTGTTAGGTAAGGAGTACGATGCTGAGGTATACGGTGAGCTTATGGATTTTTATAGAGAAATCCCTGATTACATCAGTAAAGAGAATTCGGTTTTATTGGCGCAAGCAGAAAAAATAGCGGATGAAGAATTGCAAACTGAGATTGCCAAGATAGAAGAAGAGAACAAAGATAAAAAGAAGTATACACATGAAAATAGAAAGAGAGCTTTGCAATCAATTTTCCAAACAGGTATGTCAGTTAGTGAAGTGAAGAGTGCAATCGGCCCTCCAACTAAGAAATACAGAAGTGACGAAGCCGAATTTTGGAACTATGAAGATGCCGTGATTTTAACAATAAAGAACGGATTCGTGTATGACATTACATATCCTTCTAATTGAGTACAAATTATTTTATGAAGTTGGAGGTAGAGTTTATAGCTCTACCTTTTTCTATACGCATCGGTAGCAAAAATGAATGACCGTTACCTCAGGCGAGACGATAGCTTTTAGTGGGAATGACATTTAGTCATTGATGAATCAAGATGAAATACAAATAAAACCTGTATAACTCTCGTCACATGATTGATGAGACATATAGTGACGGTACGTAAGTAAAAACTTATCATTGTTTGAACTGTGTGATTATGGAAGATTATTTTCACGCAGAAACATAGGCTTTAACGATGGCGCTTACAGAAGCACTTCTGGTGTCGTAACTTAAAAGTATTGACACCGAAAGCCTGACGCCGTAATATCAAGGTATCGAATGGTGTCACATCAAGGTGTCATAAATATATGTGGAACGAGGAAATGAAATGACAGTATATGGATATGCGAGGGTATCGACTAAGGGACAAGACCTAGAGGTACAGATTACGGACTTAACCAGGGAGAATGTTGAACACATCTATCAAGAGAAGTTCACAGGTACTTCAACTGACAGACCGCAACTAAAAGAACTGCTTAACATCTTGCAAGGTGGCGACAAATTGGTTGTAACCAAATTAGACCGCTTGGCAAGAAATACAAGGGAAGGAATTGATTTAATAAATTCCCTATTTGAAAAGGGAGTTAAGGTTCATGTTTTAAATGTTGGCTTACTAGAAGACACAAGTATGGGGAGATTCTTTTTAACAACACTATTGGCGGTTGCTGAAATGGAACGTAACATGATTGTTGAGCGTACACAGGAAGGAAAAGCGATTGCAAGACTGAATCCCAACTATCGTGAGGGTCGTAAACCTACATATACAAAGGCGCAGTTAGAACATGCTCTAAGCATGTTGGAGGGTCATTCCTACAATCAAGTGGCAGAAAAGACGGGTATCAGTAAAAGCACTCTAATCAGAGCCATGAATAAGCGTAAGGCAAAAGAAGCGACTCGGGATAGCTAATAAGTATCGGTGACATTCGGCTGAAGACTTTGCGAAATGGAGTGCTTTTGCGAAGGTGACGTTCAGGTAATTAGATAAGAAAATGAGTATTCCGTTAGGCTTTTTTTCTTATCTAATTACTTCATGAATTCTTGTGAAATATTGATTTTATTAATAGGGTAGTAAGTTGTTCTAAAGATAGTCTGAGAGGTTGTAGAAGCGTCACAGTACCTCTTTGAAACTGGGGTTGATATACAAACAAGCAGAGAAGTTCGAAGGGCATCAACGGGTCGTTTAATGGGTAGCCCATCCTTTCCGATATTCGATAAAAGTATAAAATGGAATATGCCGTACCAGATGCACACACACACCGAAAGAGAAGGAGCGAAACGACATGACGGGAAATAGAGTAGTAGTTTATACGAGGGTTTCAACAGACAAAGAGGAGCAGAAAAAGTCTTTGGAGAATCAGATGCAGATTTACACTGACTATTGCAATCATAAAAATCTAGAGTTAGTTGAAATCTATGCTGATGAAAGAAGTGGAACAAATGCGAGGCGTAAAGGCTTCATTAGAATGATGTATGATGCGGGATTGAACTACATAAAGGATGATGAGAATGTTGATACCTTTGTTACTACAAAGAGAGAGCCAAAATTTGACCTAATCATAGTCAAAGATACAACCAGATTCAGCAGAAATGCAGAGATAGCGGAATCAGTTGTCAAACGATTAATGAGAATGGGAGTACAAATATTGTTTGAAAATGTAAACCTTAAAACGTCTGATGAAAATTGGGGGTTAATTGGTAGCTTTCTTTTCAAAATGGGGGAAAATGAGTCAGCTAGTTTAGGTAAGAAAATCAGACAAACGAAGTATTATAACGCTATAAATATGAGGTATAGACCTGCCAGGCTTCCATATGGCTACACTTGGGATGAGGAAAGAAACATTGTAAAAGTTCCAGAACAGGCGGAAATTGTGGAACGTATTTACAATAGTTACGCTAAAAAAGGTTCTATGATATTAACGAAGGAATTAAACAATGAAGGGATTAAAACCCAAAAAGGTCATGAGTGGTCGGGGGACAAAATAACACGTATTATTAAGAATCGTATTTACACAGGTACAGCGGTTGTTAACCGCTCTTACAAAGCTAATGTGACAGACACAAAGCGCTTACAACGTGATGAGAGTGAGTACATCCTCATTCCAAATGCAGTACCATCTATCGTTACATTAAAGCAGTACGAAGAGGTGAATAAGATACGGGAAAGCCGAATCAATAAATCTGATAAGAATAGACGTGGTCGGAAGATTTCTTATGATGATATCTACTTTCAGAAAATAAAATGTGGTTCGTGTGGTAAAGGGTTTAAGAAGCACACAACTATAGGCAGTGGTAAAAAGAAGAAAATCAATTACATGTGTATGGGAAGAGCAAAGGGTAACAACTGCAATACTAGGGGAATTGCATTGAACAATCTGGACAAGGGATTAAGTGAAATAACAATAAATTCCCATGTAGAATCAATAAAGGAGCAAGTAGAGTTCATGCAGTTAATGGATAGATTAGAAATTGAGCTTGAACGCATTGAAGAAAGTAGAAGTCAATTACAGGAGGAATTGAGTGAGCTAAAAAGTGATTGTGATAGATTTTTGAGTACGATAGATAGCTACAGAAAAAATGGACAGGAGAAATTAGCTTTGGGTTTTGAAATAAAGTATGACAACGCTACACTGGAACTAGGGGCATTAGAAACGCAACTTGCGGATATAAGCTTTGAAAAGATTCAAAGGTTAAAAATCAAAGTGGAGCATAAGAAAGAGCTTATTCAGCAATTAACCCATAGCAAGAGTTTAAGTAATGAGGGAAAACTTAAACTCCTAAAGAAGGTTGTTGTGACTGACTATGAGCTTGAATACTTCTTTACAATGCCAAATTATGACGACGAAATCCAAGAGTTCAATAGTATTTTCAAGGGAAATCCAATCGAAAATGGATTTCAACCGAATTCTAGTGGAATTACTGTAAGAAGAAATCATAAAGAAGCTCGGGAGTATTTCAAACAGCTAATCGAGAGTTATGAAGACTGGGATAATTTTAAACGAGATTATCCATATCAGGATTGTGGAGATTAAGCAGACTGAAAGACTAAGTCCGGAAGGGTTACTGGAGTTTCTTCTATATGGATTGTGCGATTCATTTGACCTAAATGAATCGCACAATTTTTTTGTATTATAATGAGCTTGTTTTTCTTAAAGCAAGTAGTCATAGCATCGGGTTTTATTAGAGTGCCAAAGATTAATAACAGAAATTACTTTCAATAATACATACAAGTGATAAAATAGGATTAAAGCCACTAAACTATAACAACTTTTTGGTAGATAAATAGTCATCTGAAATGAAAAATGCAATATAAATTCAGGGTTAGCTATAATTAATCTTTAAGGGGCGAACATATTGACCGAACAAAAGAGGATAGACAATGGCGGAGCAGAAGCTATACGAGGTTTTAATTTCCAAAAAGCAAACCTAATTTTATTGGCAATTAATAATTATATGAAACCAAATTTCAAGATTTATGTTGAAGCTGAAGATGATATCGTTGTAACTTTTGATGATTATAAGGCAATTATTCAAGTGAAGAAACAAAGTCATACATTTAATAGTCTTACGAAAAAAGAAAAACCTAAAGGTTTAAATAAAGACGGTAGTAAAAAAAATACTGAAAAACTATCAATATTAGAGAAAAATTTGAGTGCCGGTGAAAAGGATGATGTCTTCAAAATATTTGTCAAAGATATAGGTAAAACAGATAAAAAACGATTAATAGTTAAGAAGCCTGGACAAATCTGCGTCAATTTACACCAACTGAATGATGAAGCAAAAACTGAAATTCTTTCCAAGTTGCCTAGCGAAGATAAAACTAAACTTGATAACTTTTATTTGCATATTTCACCACTCGGCGAAGAATATGATGATGCTCAAACCTATTTAATTGGTACTTTAAATAAAAATGATATTTCTGTAGATAATAATCAAGGACGAGCAATTATTGCAGAACTCACTCTTAACATTGACCATAAATCGCAACATATAATTCAAGATATTTCTGACAAGGAATTAAAGTACATGGATTCTGAGTACTTTTCAAATATTTTTATAACCTCTACTGCGATTATTAAGTTTGAGAAGGTATTAGATACCCTTCAATATGGTGATATAAAAAGTACAAGAATTAAAAAGGAAAGACTGAAAATTGATTTAACAAGAGTTACATTAAAAGAAGACATAAAAGGTTTTATCCAAAGCTTGGATGACGTAGAAGATTTGTCGAATTTAGAAATTGTAAAAATAGTGTTAGAGAAATATTTGGATAAAGACGACCAAAATTTATTAATTGCTATAGCAATTGAAGCCATCTGTGAAATTGGGGAGTGATACGAAGTGATAATTGAAAATATCATCATACATGATTACATAAATAATGGGATTAATAAATTCACTTTTGATTCAAGGGTTAATCTATTTGTAAGCAAAACAAATACTATAGGGAAATCAAGCTTAATGAAATCCATATATCATACTTTGGGGTATAGCATAAAAATTTGGCCTAGTGAATGGAATGCAAAAGATATGATATTTCAGTTGAATATTTTGATTAACAATGAAAGATATTCTATTACTAGACATAAAGACTTGTTTTACATAAACGGAAAAGAAAGTATATTAAATGAACAAGAATATTCTAGTTGGTTACAGGATTTATTGAAAATAGAAATAAAGATAAAAAGTAAAAAAAATAAAAAGCTTACAAATGTCTATGCAAGTGAAGTATTGCTACCTTTTTACATTGACCAGGATAAGTCTTGGAATGGTTATGTCTTCTCAAAGTCTTCCGATTCATACGGTAGATATAGTGATACAGTTAAAGATATATTCAATTTCTATTTTGATATAACCAATAATAAAATCCTGGATTTAGAAGTTGAGAAGAGCGAATTAGAATTGAAAATAAAAACAATTGACAAAAAAGGAGAAGGATTAGCCCTTATAGGAGACGAATTCCAACCTAAAGAAACACAGGTTTATGTTTCGAAAGTCGAGGAATTAGAAAATAGCTTAAGTGAAATTCAACTAAATAACTATCTCGAAAAACTAAATATCATAAATTCTTCTTTAGCTGAAAACGATAAAGAAATAATTGAATTAGATAAAAAAATTAACATACTAAATCGAGATTTAGTAGAATTAGAAAAACTAAAATCATCCTACTCAAAGAGGTTTGAAGATATTAAGCATAAATGTATATATTGTAATTCAAATCTCACTGACGAACAGTCATTAACTAGACTTAAAATCAGAAATAACTTATTTGAAATTACTGAACAAACTGATAAAAATAAGCTTAAATTTAATAGCCTAAAGTTAGAAAGGGATAGAAAGATTGATAAGAAAGATGAACTTGTTTCTGAACAATTTACCTATGAGAATATCGTTAATAACAGCAGAGAAGTAGAAAATCTTATAGAAAATATAGTCAAACAAGAAATGTTTAATAACTATGTAAGTATAGAACAGGAACTAATCCTCTCTAAAAATTCAACTATAGAAGAAATAAATACCATCAAAAATTCAATTAAAGCAGAAAAGAAGGTAGGAAACAAAAAACGTACTGTCATAAGAAAAAAATATATGGAATTACTTAGTCAATATGAGCTAAACCTACGGAAGGTAAAATTAGATGAAATTAAACTTTATAATTTCAAAGAAGTTTCTGGTAGTGGTAATGACTCTAATAAAAAAATGCTAGCTATATACATATTATACTCAAATCTAATCAGCCAGTTTTCAAATGTAGAAATTCCTTTTGGTATGGACTCTTTTATTAAAAATGAAACTTCCGTTGAATTTAAAGAAGAGATGTTTGGTTTTCTATCCAAGTATTATTTAACTATTCCGAGCCAAGTGTTTTTTTCGATTATAGATGAAAACATAATCTATTTAGACTCGGAAATGGATTATAACAAAATTGAATTGGAACGACCAATATTAAAGGAAGTAAATAAAGGAAATCAACACCTTTTAGAACATTTTACTTTTATTGAATAGGAATTTAATATCGGGAACTATTCGAAGTAATTAGGGAAAGATAAAAGGTGCTATAGTCAAACGATAAAAATCCTCCATTGATAAATGAATGGAGGATTTTTAACTTTTTTTTTTTACAAATGCTCGTCTCTAATTAAAACAATAATCAAAATTGCAGTATTAAACTATTCTTTTTAATTAGGTTCTTTCTATATAATATGTGCGATTTATCAACCAAAAATGAGTCAGACATTTAGTGTGTTAAAAGGTTGCATTTCAATGCTTTTATAAAAATGGTGGAGGGACAAGTTCAAGCATACAAGATGGATACCAATGAAATCCCTACAAGCTTGGCGGATCTTACGGCAAAGGATTATTTACCTAAGGACGCTAAATGTCCAGATGGTACAGAACTGACTATAGAAGCGGATGGAAAAGTTATCAATCCAAAGGCAACTTCTAGTAAGCAATGACAAGTTCGTCTGAACACGGAATGACATTTTTGGAGTTGCTTCTCGTCCTCACAATTTTGGGGGTTCTGACGGTGATTGTTATACCCGTCAGTAGTGGTTGGACAACTGAGCAAACAGAAAGAGATGCACTTGAAGCGTTTAAAGCGACTGTGCAGCAGATGCAAGCACATTCAATTGCTCATGAAACCATAACTTGGCTCGGGTTCTCAAATGGAGGAAAAACATATACAGTGACTTACTTTGATACAAATGAAAAGATAATAAGTCATTTTCCTCCGACCATTAAATTCGACCACACGAGTACATTACGGAATGTAAGTTTTCAAGGGAATGGCAATATGTACAATACCGGAACCTTGACCTTTGAAACTGCAAGCGGAACGAAGAAAATTAAGTTTCAGTTTCAAAGGGGAAGGATGTTACTGTATGAATGAATCTGGGTACTCTTGGCCGGAAGCGATTTTAACGTTAACGATTATGATGGTCATTTTTAGCACTCTACTGCCATTGTCGTTTCGAATGCTTACCGGATTGGAAGATAAAAAACATGAAATGAGAGCAAAAGAGACCATGTACCAAGGGGCATTGCTCTATACAACCTATGGAATTACAGATGGAGTTCGAACTGAGAACGGTGCTGAATATGTCTGGACGGCAGAAAATGGTCGACTTTGCGTTACCTATCCATCCTCTACTAAAACGGAAAAGACGTGTACACCGTGAACAAGGTTCGTAATGAATCGGGATACACATTGCTTGAAAGTTTGTTTCAACTAATTATTGCTGCTACTTTCCTTCATTTGATTGTCCTATTTCTCCTTTTTAAGGAGTCCACACATCATCAATTGACAGATAGTCAAACGACTGAATGGGAATTATTTATGGTTGATTTGCAACTAGACTTATCAGTTGTACAAACGATTAACGTCAATGATACGGGGACTGTCTTAACTGTTTATTCGATGGATGTAGAAGATAACAAAGAATACTCCACCGTAGGAGGAGTTGTCCGGAGGAGAGTTGGAAATCAAGGACATGTTCCGTTACTGACATATGTGCAGTCTGTCAGATTTATAGATGAAGGCCCAATGGTTGCGGTCTCTGTAACGCTCCAAGATGGAACGGAGCGGTTAAGGAGGGTTGCAGTTGGACTTCGTGAATGATGAACGTGGAGTGGCACTTATGATGGCACTTGCATTATTATTTTTCGTCTCCCTCTTTCTTTTTACATTCGTTTCATGGCATAGTAGTTTATATGGATCGTATGATTCGCTGGGAACGATTTACGAGAAGGCAGCGATAACAAAAATGCAGAGCGGATGATTTGATGAACAAAGTATACCTAGTTGGATTCATGGGATGTGGAAAAAGTGCAATCGGCAAAAGGCTGAGTTTTTTTACCAAGCTCCCTTTTTATGACATGGATCATGAAATCGTACAGAAAACGGGTATGACAATCCCGCAAATATTTGCAACCTACGGGGAAGAACGATTTCGTGAGATGGAGACCGAATTTCTGAAGACGTTTCGAGACGAAATGTGCATAATTGCCACCGGGGGTGGTGTTGCGATGCGTAAGGAGAACCGTAAGCTGATGCGTG
This sequence comes from Sporosarcina sp. BI001-red, assembly GCF_003384035.1. Classification (GTDB taxonomy): domain Bacteria; phylum Bacillota; class Bacilli; order Bacillales_A; family Planococcaceae; genus Sporosarcina. The sequence goes on from NZ_QQAK01000009.1 coordinate 496,536, forward strand.
AAAGTGGGCTCGTCTTTTTCCTTGACGCTCCTTTTCGAGACATCTGGCGACGGATAGCAACCGATAAAAATAGACCGATCGTTCAGCGGTCGACCCGTTCTGAGATTGAAAAGCTCTACCAAAAACGTTACGATGCGTATAAAGAATCTGCGCATTTCCTTGTTCAGACACGCCAACGTTCACTCAGTAAAGTCACGGAATACATCGCGTTTCAAATGGAACGCTTGTCCAGTAAGTCTATTTTCATCACTGCTGCTCAAGACACATCCAGAAGCACTCAAAAGTAATTGCACTTCAATCTACAAACTGGTAAGATAGGTTCGAAAGATATTAGTTTTCCGAATCTTAAACTATTTCGTAACGAATTGAATAGTGCGGATGAATACATGGGGAGAGAGCGCACAAAGCGCCGCCGAAGGAGCAAGTGACAATGTCATGAATCTCTCAGGCAAAAAGACTCATGTTGGACGCATCTCTGAACAGTGTTGGCTAAAGCCAGCCTCTGAAATTAGCCCCCGCAATGGGGAGCGTTCAGGAGATTGGACAGAGGCTCTCTTTTAATAAAAAGGGGGTCTCTTTCTTTTTTTGAAGATGAATGGGGGAAATTGTGTTGTCAGTAACTTTGAAACGAACACCACTTTTTGAAAGCTATGTTCCTTATAATGGAAAAACTATCGATTTCGGTGGCTGGGAATTACCAGTTCAATTTTCAAGTATAAAAGCAGAGCATGAAGCTGTCCGAACGGCTGCTGGACTGTTCGATGTATCCCATATGGGAGAAGTCGTTGTCAGCGGAGAAGGTGCACTATCTTTCTTGCAAAAACTGGTGACGAATGATGTTGCAAAACTAGTCGACGGGCAAGCTCAATATACGGCTATGTGCTACGAAGACGGCGGCACGATTGATGATCTGTTAATCTATAAAAGAAGTGATAACGACTTTCTTTTAGTTGTAAACGCATCCAATATTGAAAAAGACGTCAGCTGGATGAAGCAACAAGCTGGCAATGATGTTGAAATTGACAATCAGTCCGATAGCTGGGCATTACTAGCATTACAAGGTCCAAAAGCAGAAACGATTTTACAGCGACTAACAGACGAATCACTGACTGACATTCGGTTCTTCCGATTTAAAGACAAGGTGAATGTAGCTGGAGAATCGACACTAGTATCACGAACAGGCTACACAGGAGAGAACGGATTTGAAATCTACTGTTCGCCTGAAGCGGCCGTGAAGCTTTGGGATGCAATTTTGGAAGAGGGAAAAGAAGATGGTCTAGTGCCAACAGGCTTAGGCGCGCGCGACACCCTTCGTTTCGAAGCGGGACTGCCGTTATATGGTCAAGAATTGTCGAAAGATATTTCACCACTGGAAGCAGGACTTGGTTTTGTAGTGAAATTGAAAAAAGAAGAGGACTTCCTTGGGAAATCCGCGTTAGCTGCACAGAAACAGGACGGGGTTCCGCGTAAATTGGTTGGGGTTGAGATGATCGACAAAGGCATTCCACGAACGGGATATCCTGTTTACCATAACGACGAATTAGTCGGTGAAGTGACGACGGGAACACAATCTCCAACATTGAAAAAGAATATTGGCTTTGCTTTAGTGAACCAGGATGTCTCTGAGCTTGGCACGGAAATTGAAGTTGAAATCCGCAACAAGAGGTTGAAAGCTAGAATTATTGAAACACCATTCTATAAGCGCTCATGAAGTGAATCGGATACAATTTCCGTACAAAGGGAAAGAGGGGAAATAATTATGATGCATCGTTATATGCCAATGACAGAAGCCGATCGCGAAGAAATGTTAAAAGTGATCGGAATTTCATCCGTTGATGAACTATTCGCAGATATTCCTGAAAGTGTTCGTTTTACTAGAGATTTGGCCATTAAGGAAGCTAAATCTGAATCTGCGTTACTTAAAGAGCTTTCAAGAGTAGCGGCAAAAAATGCGGATTCCAAACAATATGCATCCTTCCTTGGAGCGGGAGTATATGATCATTACAAACCAATCATTGTCGATCACGTTATTTCTAGATCTGAATTTTACACAGCTTATACACCATATCAGCCAGAAATTTCCCAAGGTGAACTTCAGGCGATCTTTGAATTCCAGACCATGATTTGTGAATTAACTGGGATGGATCTCGCAAACTCCTCTATGTATGACGGTGGTACTGCGCTCGCAGAAGCGGGAACCCTTGCAGCAGGACATACGAAACGGAAAAAACTACTTGTTTCTGAAACGGTACATCCAGAATCTCGCGATGTAGTTCGCTCTTATGCAGATGGTCAGCAGATTGAAGTTGTTACGATTCCGCAAAAAAATGGCGTGACAGATATCGAAGAGTTAAAGAAATTATTGGCTGAAGATACGGCTGCTGTTCTCGTACAATATCCGAACTTCTTCGGTCAAGTTGAAGAATTACAAGCAATCGGCGAGTTAGCACACGACAATGGCGCATTGTTTGTCGTATCCTCCAATCCATTGGCGCTAGGCATTTTAACACCTCCAGGAGAACTCGGTGCAGATATTACGGTGGGGGATGCACAACCCTTCGGTATTCCTGAACAGTTCGGTGGACCTCACTGTGGATATTTTGCAGTGACGAAGAAACTTATGCGTAAAGTTCCAGGGCGTCTTGTTGGTGAAACGACAGATGACCAAGGACGTCGTGGCTATGTACTTACATTGCAAGCACGTGAACAACATATCCGTCGTGATAAAGCCACGTCCAATATTTGTTCAAACCAAGCCTTGAACGCACTTGCAGCTTCTGTTGCGATGACGGCTCTCGGGAAAACCGGTGCACGTGAAATTGCCTATCAAAACTATGCAAAAACACATTATGCAAAGCAAGCATTAGAAAATGCAGGATTCTCAGTTCTTGGTGGAAATGCACACTTTAACGAAATCGTAGTCGATTGTAAGCGTCCAGTTAAAGAGTTGAATAAGCAATTGCTCGGACAGGGGATTATCGGAGGATACGATCTCAGCCTTACTTATGAAGGAATGGAGAACCACGCATTATTCGCAGTGACAGAGCAACGGACGAAAGAAGAGATCGATGCACTAGTGCAGGAAATGGAGGCCGTCCATGCATAACGAAAACCAACCACTCATTTTTGAAGTCTCAAAACCAGGCCGTATTGGATATAGCCTTACTGATTTAGATGTCCCTGAAGTGGATTTGACAAAACTATTACCTGAGACGATGGTCCGTAAACAGGACGCTGCACTTCCTGAAGTTTCCGAGTTGGACATCATGCGACATTACACGGCGCTGTCGAACCGAAATCACGGTGTTGACACAGGATTTTATCCGCTTGGATCTTGTACGATGAAATACAATCCAAAAATTAACGAAGCGGTTGCACGTATTCCAGGTTTCGCAAACATTCACCCTTTGCAAGATGAGTCTACCGTTCAAGGCGCGATGGAAGTTGCCTACGATTTGCAAGAGCATCTATGTGAAATTACAGGGATGGATGAAGTCACACTTCAACCAGCAGCTGGAGCACATGGTGAGTGGACTGCATTGATGATGATCCGTGCGTTCCATGAAGCGAATGGAGATACAGGACGTACGAAAGTGCTTGTTCCCGACTCGGCACACGGAACAAATCCTGCCTCTGCAACAGTGGCAGGATTCGATACGATTACTGTTAGTTCCGATGAAAATGGACTTGTGGATATCGAAGACTTGAAAGCAAAAGTTGGAGACGATACGGCAGCTTTAATGTTAACGAACCCGAATACTCTTGGCCTTTTTGAAGAGCATATTATGGAAATGGCGAAAATTGTCCATGGAGCTGGTGGGAAATTGTACTACGATGGTGCCAACTTGAACGCCGTCATGTCAAAAGCTCGACCTGGAGATATGGGCTTCGATGCGGTTCACTTGAACTTGCACAAGACATTCACAGGGCCACACGGTGGTGGTGGTCCTGGTTCAGGTCCTGTAGGTGTGAAAAAGGATCTTGCTGCATTCTTGCCTAAACCCGTGTTGGAAAAGAACGATGGATTGTACACGTTCAACTATGACGTTCCACAATCCATTGGTCGTGTAAAGCCATTCTACGGGAACTTTGGAATTTACTTGCGCGCTTATACGTACATTCGTTCTATGGGACCAGATGGTTTGAAAGCAGTTACCGAGAATGCAGTTTTGAACGCGAACTACATGATGCGTCGTTTGGAGCCGTTTTTCGACCTTCCATATCCGCAGCACTGTAAGCATGAGTTTGTGTTATCAGGTCGTCGTCAGAAGAAACTTGGTGTACGGACGTTAGATATGGCGAAACGACTGCTTGATTTCGGCTTCCATCCACCAACAGTCTACTTCCCACTTAATGTAGAAGAAGGCATGATGATCGAGCCGACTGAAACAGAATCTAAAGAAACACTCGATTCCTTTATCGATGCGATGATTCAAATCGCTAAAGAAGTGGAAGAAAATCCAGAAATCGTTCAGGAAGCACCTCATACGACAGTCATTAGTCGTTTGGATGAAACGAAAGCTGCGCGTAAGCCAGTACTACGATACACTCCTGAGACTGAAGAAGAATTAGTGAAAGCATAACAAAAGGACCGAAGCCTAAGCGCTTCGGTCCTTTTCATATACTTACTTTTTGCTTTTCACTTTTCCTGACCACGTACGGAATCCGCCTTGTAAATGGTAAAGTTGCGTGTAGTCCTTCTTTTTCAAGAACAGGGCCGTTCGCGCGCTTTTACCACCATTGTGATCGTATAGATAGACGGGTTTGTCAGCACGGATTTCTTTATGCCTTTGTCGCAGTTGGGTGTACGGAATGTTGCGGGCACCAAGTATATGACCTGCATCAAAATCTTTTGGTTCGCGTACATCGATCAGTTGTGCTTTCCGGTAACCTTCAATGAATTGCTCTTGCGTCAAATTCGTAACTGCTTTGCGGAGTCGAAGAGCCGTAATGATGAAATAGGCAATCATTACAACTAACAGTCCTATTAATACATACAGATTAGCATTCAAAACATCTTTCCCCTTTCTATCTCATTCTTCATTATAAAGATTAAGTGGCACATGTTCAATTGCAATGATAAAATTGAGTTCGTTATGAAGGGAAAGGCGGGGTGAAATGGATAAAGTGAAATGGAATTATATTCAGTCAGGGAAGTGTTTGCCATCCTTTAATATGGCTTTGGATGAAGCACTCCTTGACTGGCACAGCAAAGGGGAAATCGGCCCTGTTCTCCGGTTTTATGAATGGGAACCTGCAACACTCTCCATTGGTTACTTTCAAAGTGTTTCCAAAGAAATCGATATGGAAGCTGTACAGCAATACGGACTCGGTTTCGTGCGAAGACCTACAGGGGGAAGGGGTGTTCTGCATGAACAAGAGCTTACTTATAGCGTCATCGTTTCAGAAGACTATCCGGATATGCCTGAAACAGTCACGGAAGCGTATCGTGTCATTTCAGGAGGATTGTTGGAAGGCTTTCGCAATCTCGGACTGGAAGCTTCTTTTTCAGTTCCTTCAGAACAAGTGGCGGAGCAGTTGAAACGTCCGAAAAGTGGAGTGTGTTTTGACACTTCCAGTTGGTACGAACTCGTCGTTGAAGGGAAAAAAGTGGCGGGAAGTGCACAAACCCGTCAAAAAGGCGTCATTTTACAGCACGGTGCAATTTTACTTAGTTTGGACGTAGACAAACTTGTTTCGCTGTTTAAATTCGAATCAGAAGAAATAAGAGAGCAAGTGAGAAAAGGACTTCCGGAAAAAGCAGTAGCTATTGATCGCTTATCTGATCGTGATATTACTGTAGCGGAATGTTCATTAGCTTTTTCAAACGGATTCGAAAAAGCACTCGGCATTGAACTCATACCTTATGTTCTTACGACTGAACAACTCAAAGTGGTCGAAGAAATTGAAAATCGAAAGTATGCAAATGATGAATGGACATATCGAAAATGAAAAAGGAAGGCTTCCGTTTTGGAAAGCCTTCCTTTTGCGTTACAAATTCACTGTACTCATTTCACTCTCGGGAGATAAAGGAGAGGGGTTAGTTAGAACTTCCTCGCCATGTATTTCAATCTCAAGCAATTTGTTAAACGAAGCAATCGCGACTTCAACCTGATCGTCTTCGGGCTCTTTTGTCGTTAACAACTGAAGCCATAACCCTGGGTATCCTAAGAAACGTAGCACTGGAATATTTCGTACAGCATTCGTAATCTGCAGCACTTCAAACGACACTCCAAGAACAACTGGAATCAGTAAAATCCGATTTACAATACGCAACCAGAATGGATCTGTCGGCACTAGGAAGTAAATGAACATCCCGACAACAACAGTGAATAGTAAGAAACTGCTGCCGCACCGATAATGCAAGCGTGACTGTGCCTGAACGTTCTCGACAGTAAGTGGAAGATTATTTTCGTAGCAGTTAATGACTTTATGCTCCGCGCCATGATACTTAAAGACCCTCTTAATGAGAGGGGTCAAGGATATGAGGGAAACATAACTCAATAAGAGTGTCAGTTTGAAAAAAGTCTCTAAAAGAATCTGAGCAGTCTTTCCCGGGAAAATTGGATGGAAAAGCCCTGCAAGGAAAACTGGGAATAATGTGAAGACAAACTTGCCGAATAGGAAGGAGAGTACACCGACTGCAGCAACTCCTAAAATCATCGTCAACTTAGAAGAATCTTCATCTGACTTGTCCACTTCTTCACCCGGCATCACATCATAATGATCACTGGCAAAAGTTAAATGTTTTGAGCCAAGCCCTGCAGACTCGATAAGAGCTACAATTCCTCTGACTAAAGGAATCTTTTTCAACCTTTGACGAATCGGGCTACTCTCTTTCAGCACATGAAAATAATCAATTGTGCCGTCTTTACGACGTATAGCAGTTACTGTATGTCGTTTCCCTCCGAACATGACACCCTCAATGAGAGCCTGACCGCCATAGGCAGGGGATTGCTGATTCTTTTCCATGCACAGCCCACACTTTCTTTATAAAGTCTCAATGTTGTATTTTGTATAGTTGTTATTGTACAGGAAAATAAGTAATTGCTCCACCATCACGTTTAAAAACGTGAGAACCGGCGACACTTGGAGCAGGAGGGGACAGCTATGCATATACCTACACTTTTTTGGACTGCTCTAGTTGCTGCTTTACTAACGGCGCTGAGTCTGAAGTTTCTGAAAGTCTTTCATTTTGTTAAATGGTCACCACTCGGATGGTCTAAGAAATGGGATATCCTTGCTACGGAATCTCCGATTGTGAAATGGTTCGTCTTAATTATTGTTTTAGTCCTTATATTTATCGTCCTTTATAGTATTTTGCAAGTCACTTCTAAAATACCACCATCGATCACATCGATAGTACTCGCCCTGCTTTTAGTTTGTGCAGTGGAATGGACGATTTCACGACCTGATTCTATAGGATCTGCTTTTAAGTCGGTTTCAATTCCATTTCTTTGTCTCATCGCCATTATTACTAGGTTTGTCGTAGGCACTTCAGTTTATATGAAGAACGAACTTCCAAAGAAAGCGAAATAGGTTACCTCGTCTAAATGTTGTGATAAAATAAGGAGGAAAATGGCTAGGGGCTGATAAACAATGGATTTGTTGCTACTGAATGGACCTAATTTAAACAGATTAGGAAAACGGGAACCTGATGTATATGGTCATGAAACGCTTGAGGATATCGAAAGTCGTATTCTCGAGTTATGCATGGATCATAATATCGGGTTATCGTGTTTTCAATCGAACCATGAGGGTGCTTTAATTGACCGCATCCATCAGGCGGCGGACGAGGGCACAAGTGGAATCGTTTTTAATCCTGGTGCTTACACGCATTCCAGTATCGCTATTCGGGATGCCATTGCATCTGTAAACGTACCAGTCGTGGAAGTACACATTTCGAATATACATAATCGAGAGTCATTCAGGCAGAACTCTATGCTTGCCCCTGTATGTGCAGGACAGATTTCAGGATTAGGAACCGATGGCTATGAGTTGGGTGCACTTGCATTAATTCGTAAAATGGAGAGGAATTGAGATTAATGAAACTTACAAGACTAAGAGAACTACTTGCTGAAAAAGAATTGGATGCATTACTTGTCACAAGTGGCTATAATCGCCGATATATGACTGAATTTACAGGGACTGCGGGTGTAGCTATCATTTCTAAGGACGACGCAGTATTCATCACTGACTTTAGATATATGGAGCAAGCAGCTGCACAAATCAAAGATTTCCGCATTGTTCAACATGAAAGAACAATCATTGAAGAAGTCGCACAACAAGTTACTAAAATGAAGGTGAGCCGTCTAGGATTTGAAAAGGAAGATTTAACGTTTGGTATGTATGAGCTATATAAAAGCCAAATTACAGCTGAACTTATCCCGACTGCAGGTCTTGTTGAAAAACTCCGTATCATTAAGACCCCTGAAGAGTTGGAAGTTTTGAAACAAGCTGCAAAAATCGCAGATGATGCATTTACGCATATTTGCGGGTTCATCAAAGCGGGAATGACGGAACTAGAAGTATCCAACGAATTGGAGTTCTTCATGCGTAAACAAGGGGCGACTTCATCGTCATTTGATACAATAGTTGCTTCAGGTGTTCGAGGTGCGCTTCCTCATGGTGTAGCGACCGACAAAAAAATTCAATCAGGAGAACTCGTGACATTAGATTATGGTGCGTTGTATAATGGATACATCTCCGACATAACGCGAACAGTGGCTGTCGGTGAACCATCGGAAAAAATGCGGGAAGTCTATGAGATCACCCTTGCTGCACAGAAACTGGCAGTTGAAGGCATTAAACCAGGGATGACCGGCATCCAAGCAGATGCGATTGCACGGGATTACATTGCTTCAAAAGGGTATGGTGAGGCGTTCGGTCATTCTACGGGTCACGGAATTGGTCTTGAAGTTCATGAAGCTCCTGGACTGTCCTTCCGCTCTGAAACGGTGCTGGAACCGAATATGACGGTTACTGCTGAACCGGGCATTTACTTGCCTGGTATCGGAGGCGTAAGGATTGAAGACGATCTTGTTATCACAGAAAATGGTTGTGAACGATTGACTCACTGTACAAAAGAACTGCAAATTTTATAAGAGCTATTGGAGGAAACAAGATGATTTCAGTAAACGATTTTAAAACAGGTTTGACAATTGAAGTGGATGGCGATATTTGGCGTGTAATGGAATTCCAACACGTTAAACCAGGTAAAGGTGCAGCGTTTGTCCGTTCGAAATTACGTAACTTACGTTCAGGTAACGTGAACGAGAAGACGTTCCGTGCTGGAGAGAAAGTAGCTAAAGCGCAAATTGACAACAAACGCATGCAGTATCTTTATGCAAACGGTGACGATCACGTCTTCATGGATAACGAAAGTTTCGAACAGATCGAGTTGCCTACAAAACAAATTGAAGAAGAATTGAACTATTTGAAAGAAAATATGGAAGTACACGTCATTCAATACAAAGAGGAAGTTCTTGGAGTTGAAGTACCTGCAACTGTTGTACTTGAAGTAGCTGAAACTGAACCAGGTATTAAAGGCGACACTGCGAGTGGTGGTTCAAAGCCAGCGAAACTTGAAACGGGTCTTACTGTACAAGTTCCATTCTTCATTAACATTGGTGACAAACTCATTATCAATACAGAAGAAGGGGAATATGTGTCCCGCGCATAATCTCAAATATATTTGAACTATTTTATTTCTTCAATGACATAAAGTAGTTGTTTGAAGCGTCCTCATGGAGCGGAAAACAACGGTAGCAGGACATCGTTTTTAAGTAGTAAATCATTATGTCTAACCTATAAAACGCTTGCCCATTCAATTTGAATGGGCAAGCGTTTTTCATATTGTCTGAAGCGCGTGCGTATAGTGGAGCAGGAGGAGGATCGCCGGATGGAATTGAATGATTTACTGCGAATTGCCGGCATCGGACTGGTTATCGGTTGTTTGCATATTTTTTTCGAACAGACAGGTAAGAAAGAGTTCTCTTTTTTCTTATTTTTTATTGCGTATTTGTACATCTCTGTAGAAATGATCCGCTTTTTAAAGATTTTCTTTACTGAGATTTCCGAGTTTTTCCAATGGCTTTCTTTGGCAATGTAATGGCACTCCTTTTTCAATTACTCGCTGTTTTCTTGTTGCTGCTCATTATCCGTTTTGCAGTCCCACAGTTACATCCGATCTTGTATAGTGCCTTGTTTCTATTTGTTCTTGCTTATATCATGGTGAACGTTTTAATCCCATTCATTAAAAAGCTACGTGATATTTTTCACGGCGTCCCTGAGCCATACGGGCAACTTCTGTTAATCAGTGCGTTCTTGTTTTTCATTTCGGAGTCGATTACGCAACATTTGTCTGAATCAGGATATGCTTCGTTCGCAAACTTAGCTCAATTTGTAGTCAAAATTACCATCCTGTCCTTCTGGCTGCCTGAGCTTGTCAATCTCATACAGACACTCACTGCGCTCATTACGCCGTGAATGGGGGATGATAGTCATACTCGATTTCCTGCAATCAATGCTTAGTGGTTTGCTTTATAGCTTCATTGTCGTAATTATCTTTGCTCTGATGGCAACGGTATTGAATTATCTCTTCCCCTCTTTCTCGGAGTGGACAAAGCAGTTACTTTATATTGTGATCATTCTAGTAGTTTTACGTCCGGCATTTGAGCAACTCCTGCTAATCCAACAACTCATGAAGTCGATTGCCATGTTGTTTGTTACGAGTTATCCGATTTTGACTGCAGGTATGGCGATCTCTGGAAATGCACTGAGTCTACTCAACTTCCAACCTGCGTTGCTATTGTTTGCAAATGGGGCTGTGTTTTTCGCTGACAGGTTGTTGTTACCCTTAGTAACGGCTGCATTGCTGTTCGATATCGTGACTCGGTTGTATCCTCTCATTTCGTATTCAAAGCTTTCGGACATGCTGCGGACAACATTATTAGCTGTTGTATCATCAATCGTCGCTGCCTATTCAATTTTCATTACAGCTGGCGGAGCGGTTTCTTTCGGTATTTCAGAAGCAGCGAGTGAACCGTTGAAAGAATTGATTCGACAGAACATTCCGTTTGTCGGATCATTTGTGACAGACAGCATGGGTACACTTGGCCGCTATTCATCCGGAGCAGGAGTGATGGTGGGTGGCTGGCTACTAGTAACATTGTGGGGGATTGCTATTCTGCCTGTCGTGCAAACGTTACTATTAGCTTTTTTATATCGTTGGTGCGCAGCACTTATTGAGCCGTTCACTTCCTCCGAGTTATCCGACGTATTGGATGATATCGGTCGTTCTCTATTCGTGTTATGTGCTATTACATTTTTAATGATTTTTGCGTTCGTTTATACGGTTCTATTTTTTATCGTTTACGTGAAGCTTTCAATGACGTAACCGAAAAAGGGGGAATTTGAAATGACAAGTTTCTGATAGGGGTTGTCCTGATTTCAGTTCTTTCGGGGGTTTTGTCTATGATGTTACCAGAGTCCAGAAGAGAAGAATTTAGCCAATTGGCTAAACTTGCTGCTGGTATGTGGTTGCTACTGAATATCTTTTCCTTTCTTAGGTTATAGGAACAGAAAAACGCGCATACATTGTTTCATAGATGAACAGGCCCCCGGTCCTAAACAGACAGATGGAATGGTGATGTCATGCAAAAACCAACTGGGAAAATGCAAGTGATCCTATTCATAGGAATCACGGTTCTCGTATTCATCTTACTCAATCCACCCTGGAATTCAGAAGGAGCGACGTCCGGGAAGTCTAATGAAAAGGAGGGGAACACAGAAGCGGCCGCACTTGAATCCGCTTTGAAAAAGATTGATGGAGTGGGGGAGGTTTCCATATACCTTCATCCTCCAAAGGGAGCAAAAGAACAATCACCGCTTTCTGATTACTTCACAAAGTCAGCGGACTCCAACACCAAAGAAGCGACGGGTGTACTTGTTGTGGCGGAAGGAGCCGGAAAGCCGGGTCTCAAATCTGAACTCACAAGGATATTGTCTGCAGTCCTTCAAGTACCAGAACATCGAATTGTTATCGTGGAAATGACCAAAAGGGGGAACTATGATGAGAACAAATAAACGCACAGTTTGGTTTTTAACACTAATGAGCCTTGTTGCTGTCATCTCGATATACTATATTAAAGAGAAAGCACCTATGCCATTCGACGGAATCTCCATATTTTCAAGTGATATGACTGAAACGGCTGAAGTCCCTAAAAAGGGATCATCCGATAAGCAAACACCAGTGTTTGCCACTTCGTATCTATTTGAAGAAATGCGGATGGCTGTCCGTGATGAGCGTAGCAAAACATCAGAACAACTGAATGCTAAGATGACATCCCCTGATTATACAGCTGAAGAGAAAAACGAAGCATTCGACGAGATGTCTGAGCTTAATAAACGAGATTCCGCGGAAGCGTTATTAGAATTACAAATCAAGGCGCTCGGATATCCAGAAGCATTTGTCCGAACAGAGAATGGAGAAGTGAAAGTGACCGTACTTTCAACAGAAGGACATTCTAAACAATTAGCTGACGAAATCACGCAATATGTTCTAGCGAGTTGGGACGATGCGAAAAAAGTACAAGTCGATTTCACAGGGAATCAGTAATCAGTTAAAGGCCCAAAATCCGGGTCTTTTTTTCTGTTTACAGATTTTTAGAGGCGAAATGGGGGTTAACTATTTCAAAATCCGTAAAAAACGACTACTATAGAGAATGAGGGTGTAAAACAAAACTTTATGGAGTCAGGAGAATCGTTCATGCTAAAGATTCAAGAAATTAGAGAAATTATTAAACTTATCGATCAGTCTTCAATCGACAAATTTACGTATGAAGCAGATGGAGCTAAAATTAAAATCGTAAAAAGCAATACAAGCGGAACAGTTATGACACCGATTCAAGTTCAAACACCAGTACCAGATGTTCAAGATTCCACTTCAGGCGCACGTGTTGTTCAACAAGCTGCACCTGAAACAGTCGAAGCACCTAAGCAAGTGGCCACTCCGGTTGCGGAACCTGCAGCTGAAGAAAAAGTTGCTGATCCATCATTAAAGAGCATCGTATCCCCAATGGTCGGTACGTATTATAAGTCAGCATCTCCAGAATCGGCTCCATTTGTTCAAGTGGGACAAAAAGTAGGGGCTGAAGATGTTGTCTGCATCGTAGAAGCTATGAAGCTATTCAATGAGATTGAAGCAGAAGTATCTGGTGAGATTGTTGAAATTCTTGTCAAAGATGGACAGCTTGTCGAGTATGGGCAGCCTCTTTACCTTGTAAAAGAAAATTGAAGGGGGAATGGACGATGAAAAAAATTCTAATCGCAAATCGCGGTGAAATTGCAGTTCGTATTATCCGTGCATGCAAAGAACTCGATTTAGAGACAGTCGCTGTTTACTCTGAAGCCGATCGTGATGCATTGCATGTCAAAATTGCCGATGAAGCATTTTGCATCGGACCCAAACTCTCAAAAGACAGTTACCTCAACTTTTCTAATATCATAAGTGTCGCGAAAATGACCGATTGTGATGGTATCCATCCAGGATATGGTTTCCTCGCTGAAAACGCTAGCTTCGCAGAAATGTGTGAAGAAGTGAATATAGAGTTTATCGGTCCTACTTCTGATGCGATTGCACGTATGGGAACGAAAGACGTGGCACGTGAAACGATGCGTCTAGCAGGCGTTCCGATTGTGCCGGGATCTGATGGTCTGGTTGCTGATGAAGAGGAAGCGCTTTCCGTTGCACTGGAGATCGGCTTCCCTGTCATTATTAAAGCAACTGCTGGTGGCGGAGGTAAAGGAATTCGCGTAGCGCGTGACGCTGAGGAACTTAAAAAAGGGATCAAAATTACACAAAAAGAAGCTGCGGCTGCATTTGGTAACCCTGGTGTGTATCTCGAAAAGTTCATTGAAGTATTCCGTCACGTTGAAATTCAAGTATTAGCAGATAAGCATGGCAACACAGTTTACCTTGGTGAACGGGATTGTTCCATTCAGCGACGTATGCAAAAGTTAGTGGAGGAAGCACCATCTCCAGCACTTACTCCTGAATTGCGCAAGGAAATGGGACAAGCTGCTGTGAAAGCGGCAGAAGCAGTAGGGTACCAAAATGCTGGTACAGTTGAATTCATCTTCGATCATATCAACAAAAAGTTCTACTTCATGGAAATGAATACAAGAATTCAGGTAGAACATCCCGTAACTGAAATGATTACGGGAATTGACTTAATCCAGCAACAGTTGAAAGTTGCAGCTGGTGAAAAACTGCCATTCAAACAAAAAGACATCAAAATCAATGGCTGGTCAATAGAATGCCGTATAAACGCGGAGAATCCTGAGAAGAACTTCATGCCTTCTCCAGGCACAGTTGAAATGTACCTTCCACCAGGAGGTAACGGAGTGCGTGTCGATTCAGCTGTCTACCCAGGATACAAAATCCCACCGTTTTACGACTCGATGGTAGCTAAACTGATTGTTCATGCGGATACGCGTGAAGAAGCGGTAGCACGTATGAAACGTGCACTAGATGAATTCGTAGTCGAAGGGGTTAAGACAACCATTCCTTTCCACTATAATCTCATGAAAAATGAAGTATTTAAGTCAGGAGATTTTGACACGAAGTTTCTTGAAAAGTATGATGTCATGAACGCAGACTGAGGAAGGAGGCGCGCAGATATGGCTGAAAAAACGAATTCGTTTATTGAAGCAAACTCTTCTGCGAGTGAGAGCCTTGGCCGGATTGAACTCGCTCCTGAAGTCTTAGAAGTGATTATCGGAATTGCAACTTCTGAGGTACAAGGAATTGCCATGACTTCAGGAAACTTTGCAACGGGTGTTGCAGAGAGATTTGGAAAAGTTATGCATGGTAAGGGTGTAAAAACGAACTGGGTTGATAACAAACTCATTATTGACGTCTTTTGCATTGCGGAAGATGGCCAACTTATTCCAAAAGTTGCTGCAAACGTTCAGAAAAAGATTGAAGAAGCGGTATATCATATGACTTCGATTGAAGTTGGAGAAGTCAATGTACACGTAACTGGAATCCGTTCTGAAGTGAATTCGGTGACAGAATGACAAAAAGCATCATCTTCGGATGATGCTTTTGTCTATTGTGACTGTATCTTCATACAGCATTTGTGCTATGATAAAGCCTAAACGAACCAGTGACGAAGGAGACAAATTGTATGAAAAGAAGAGAAGCGAGAGAAAAAGCGGTTCAGACCCTTTTCCAGCTTGATGGAACAACACTGCCTGTAGAAGAGGCAATTAGCTATATTACTGAGGGACCGATCGATTCTTTTTATGAAATGCTTGTAAAAGGAACGCGTGAAAAACAGGAATCAATTGATGAAGTCCTAACCGGCAAACTTGAGAATTGGTCATTAGATAGACTTCCGAAAATTGAGCGAACTGTCCTGCGGCTTGCAATATTTGAGTTGCTGTATAACGAAGACGTTCCTCACAAAGTTGCTGTAAACGAAGCGATTGAACTTTGTAAAACATTCGGGGACGAAAAATCAGGACGCTTTGTTAACGGTGTGCTGTCGAAATTTGAACAACAAAGGATGTGACGCTTTTGTCAAGTGTACTCATAGATGGAAAAGCGATCGGAGCAAAGATTCGAGAAGAGATTAAAATAGACGTGGAACGGCTCATCGAAAGAGGATGTCGTCCAGGTCTTGCAGTTGTCCTCGTAGGAGAAGACCAAGCATCTCGTACATACGTGAAAAATAAGGAGAAATCCAGTACTGTAGTTGGCATGAAATCTGAAATGATCGAGATGCCCATCAGTGTGAGTCAGAAGGACTTATTAGAAACCGTTGATCGATTGAATAATGATCCAACAATCCATGGTATTCTTGTCCAATTGCCATTACCTCCTCATATCGATGAAAACAAAGTGATTCGAGCTATCTCCCCTAAAAAGGATGTGGATGGTTTTCATCCGGAGAACGTTGGGAAGATGATTATTGGACAACCTTCATACGTTTCATGCACCCCTGCAGGTATTTTGGAATTACTCGAGCATACGGGTACTGAAATATCTGGAAAGCATGCAGTTATAGTGGGGCGTAGCAATATCGTTGGCAAGCCTATGGGGCAATTGCTTCTTCAAAGAGATGCAACCGTAACCTATTGCCATTCCAAGACTGAAAACTTGGAGTCATTCACTCGTCAAGCAGATATATTAATTGTTGCAATCGGGCAAGCAAAATACATTACAGCAGACCATATCAAAGCAGGTGCTACTGTGATTGACGTAGGTATGAATCGAGATGAGAATGGGAAACTATGCGGCGATGTCGATTTCGAGAGCGTCAAAGAAAAAGCAGGTGCATTAACGCCTGTCCCCGGTGGTGTTGGTCCGATGACTGTAACCATGCTGCTGAAAAACACACTGAAGAGCGCTCAATTGACGTGCAGTAATTATATTTAAGAAGACGGCTGAGGCCGTTACATAGAATTCAACAGTGCTGTTTCTTGTTAGAGAGAGACAGCTTTTTATACGCAGGAGGGGAATTCGTTGTCAGGTAATCCATACTTAACCGTACAAGCTGTCACTAAATACATTAAGCGGAAATTTGATGCCGATCCACACTTGCGAAATGTCTACATTAAAGGTGAATTGTCCAATGTGAAAATCCACCCGAGTGGACACATTTATTTCACGTTGAAAGATGACAAAAGCAGAATACAATCGGCTATGTTTCGTGGCAATGCCTCTAGTTTGAAATTCAAACCAGAAAGTGGCATGAATGTACTGATAACAGGGGATATTAATGTATATGAAAGTAGTGGGCAATACCAGCTTTATGTTCAATCCATGGAACCCGATGGAATCGGTGCACTTTTTCTGGCCTTTGAGCAACTAAAAGAGCAATTGGGCAAGGAGGGGTTGTTCGACGTCCGATGGAAGCAACAATTGCCATGGATTCCTAAGAAAGTAGGCGTTGTCACCGCTA
The DNA here is from genome assembly GCF_003384035.1 of Sporosarcina sp. BI001-red. Lineage (GTDB taxonomy): Bacteria > Bacillota > Bacilli > Bacillales_A > Planococcaceae > Sporosarcina. The sequence goes on from NZ_QQAK01000009.1 coordinate 513,506, forward strand.
AATCAGGTGCTGCATTCCAAGATATCTGTTCTACAATAGGACGTAGATTTCCAATGGCTGAAATCGTATTATTTCCGGCTGTTGTTCAAGGAGAACAAGCGGTTCCTTCGATTGTTGAAGCGATAGGACTAGCAGATAAACAAGGAGACATAGATGTCCTCATTGTCGGTAGAGGCGGAGGTTCGATAGAAGATTTATGGGCTTTTAACGAAGAAGCCGTTGCTCGTGCTATTTTCTCATGTCGAATCCCCACAATCAGCGCAGTAGGTCATGAAACAGATACTACGATTGCGGATTTTGTTGCAGATCATCGTGCACCTACTCCGACTGCAGCTGCTGAACTTGCGGTTCCGGCAAAAGATGAGCTGGCTGGACGTATTTTAGATCGAAAGCGTGTCATATACCGTTTTTTAGCGACTCGCCTGACACAAGAACAAAAACGGTTGGACCGTTTAAAAAATGCTTATCCGTTCCTTTATCCGGACCGGTTATATCGACCATTTATTGAAAAACAAGTATCTTTTGAAGAGCGTCTAGCTCGTAGTCACAGTGATTTACTTTATCGAAAGTCTACTCTATATAGTCAAATAAATTCTCGATTCCAATATGTTTCGCCAGCTGTCCAACTACAGCAACTTTCAAAAGAATCGGTTAGAGCTGAAGAAAGGCTTCTAAGGGCGATGCGCCAAGCCTTGGGTGGCAAACAAGACCGTTTCTTAACAGGGATTCGTATGTTGCAAGCACTTAACCCGCTGAGCGTCATGGAACGAGGATTTACAATCGTATACAAAGAAGGCGACCTTGTAAAGAATGCTGGATCACTGACGCCGGGAGATCGTGTAGAGATCAACTTGCAGGATGGTACTGCGATTGCTGAAATCCAAACGATTGAATCCCTTAAGGAGGAATCATGAATGGAAACTGATTCGATGAAATTTGAAGAAGCGATGCTGGAGTTGGAAAAAATCGTTCAACAACTTGAAACTGGAGATGTCCAATTAGAAGATTCCATCACTTTATATAAAAAAGGGATGGAGCTTTCTACATTTTGTCAACAAAAACTGCAACATGCTGAGAAGCAACTCGTCTCAATAGTAGACAAAAATGGAGAAACAACACCGATGGACTCTTCGAAGGGAGAGGACACAAGTGAGTGAACAACTAAGTAAGTTTATGGATGAAAAGTTACCACTTTTACATAAGCATTTCTCAGAGCTTTTTGTTGGGACGAACTACCCAAAAGTCTTGCAAGAAGCGATGGCTTATTCTGTGAATGCAGGTGGAAAACGGATTCGTCCTCTTCTAGTACTCGCGGTACTACATGATTTAGATGTAACTTCTAAAGATGCAGTTCAAGTTGCGGGAGCGATTGAATTGATCCACACTTATTCTTTGATCCATGATGATCTTCCATGCATGGATGACGATGATTTTAGACGAGGGAATCCAACCAATCATATTGTTTATGGAGAAGCGACAGCCGTATTAGCTGCAGATGCCCTACAAACCCTTGCATTTGAGGAGCTTGCCTCTCTTCAGCATACGGCCCCTGCAACCATGCTTGCCATTTTGAGAGCTGTGAGTAACGCTTCAGGCGCAGCTGGAATGGTTGGTGGTCAAATTCTAGATATGCAAGGTGAAGGTAAACAACTAACCTTGACTGAGCTGGAGGAAATCCATGTCCATAAAACAGGTGCATTGCTTGCGTGTTGTATTGAATCAGGTGCGCTTCTGGCGAATGCAACAGATGCTAAAATGCAAAACCTTCGCACTTTTTCAAGGAATATTGGATTAGCTTTTCAAATCAAAGATGACATCCTAGACGTAACCGCTTCCACCGAGCAACTTGGAAAGACAGCAAACAAAGATACCGCTAGTGATAAGAGTACTTACCCTGCACTACTGGGGCTAGAAGGTGCTCAAGCAAAACTTGCAGACCACCATAAACAGGCACTAGATGCATTAGAAGGAATCGATTTAGGTAGTTCTTTGTTAGCACAAATAGCGGACTATATTATCGATCGAAACGCATAAAGCAAGGCATCTAAATGGTACTGTTTGTTTAATTGTTGATATAATAAGGAAAATGAACAGAAACAGTAGTATTAACTTATGAAGGTGTGTGATAGAGATGGATCTTACAAAGATCAGCAGTCCATCGGATATTAAAAACTTGAACCTAGAAGAGATGAAAGAGCTCGCTTCAGACATTCGGAGATTTCTTATAAACAAATGTTCTGTAACAGGCGGTCATATCGGACCGAATCTCGGTGTAGTGGAGTTGACAATTGCTCTTCACAAACTTTTTAATAGTCCAGAGGACAAATTCATTTGGGACGTTGGACATCAAGCGTATGTCCATAAAATTTTAACCGGCCGAGCTGGTGATTTTGATACGCTTCGTAAATACAAAGGCTTAAGCGGTTTCCCTAAGATGGCGGAGAGTGAACACGACGTCTGGGAAACGGGACATAGCTCAACTTCGTTATCTGCGGCGATGGGTATGGCTGCAGCACGTGATATTAAAGGTGACGACAACTATGTCATTCCAATTATAGGAGACGGTGCACTAACAGGCGGCATGGCACTTGAAGCACTTAACCATATCGGCAGTCAGCAGACAAATATGATTGTCATCTTAAATGATAACGAAATGTCGATTGCGCCGAACGTTGGAGCGCTCCATTCCATATTAGGGAAATTACGTACAGCTGGAAAATATAACAGCGTAAAAGACGATGTTGAAGAATTGATCAAACGAATCCCTGCCGTGGGAGGGAAAATGGCGTCTTTGGCTGAACGTCTAAAAGATAGTGTGAAATATTTGGTTGTTTCCGGTGTCTTCTTTGAGGAGCTTGGGTTTACGTATTTAGGACCGATTGACGGTCATGATTTCAATGAATTGGAACGCAATCTACTATATGCAAAAAAAATGGAAGGTCCAGTCCTTCTTCATGTTGTAACGAAAAAAGGCAAAGGGTACCATCCTGCTGAAAATGACAAAGTAGGTACGTGGCACGGGACAGGGCCATATAAAATCGAAACAGGCGACTTTGTAAAATCCCCTGCTAAAGGACCATCCTGGAGCGGGTTAGTTGCAGCAACAGTAGCAAGAATTGCTCGGGAGGACCGACGTGTTGCAACGATTACACCAGCAATGCCTGTAGGTTCAAAATTGGAAGCTATTTCAGCGGAATTCCCTGATCGTTTTTACGATGTAGGAATTGCAGAACAACATGCAGCGACAATGGCTGCAGGAATGGCGACTCAAGGCATGAAACCATTCTTGTCGATTTACTCTACATTCCTCCAACGAGCTTATGATCAGCTAGTTCATGATATTGCGCGCCAGAAGTTGAACGTTTTCATCGGAATTGACCGCGCAGGTCTCGTTGGCGCTGATGGGGAAACTCACCAAGGCGTCTTTGATATCGCATTCTTACGACACTTGCCAAACATGGTCATTATGATGCCGAAAGATGAAAATGAAGGTCAACATATGGTTAAAACAGCGTTGGCTTATGATGATGGACCGATAGCTATGCGTTACCCACGAGGAAATGGATTCGGAATCCCGATGGATGAAGAATTGAAAGTACTGCCAATCGGTAAATGGGAGAAGTTAACCGACGGACAAGATGCAACAATCTTAACGTTCGGAACAACGATTCCGATGGCGTACGAAGCAGCAGAAATCTTGGCGGAGCGTGGAATTTCAGTAAGCATCGTCAATGCCCGTTTTATCAAACCATTGGATGAAGAGATGCTCGATGAACTCTTTGCAACTGGAAAGCCGATTATTACTGTCGAAGAAGCGATTCTCGCGGGAGGTTTCGGTAGCGCAGTTCTGGAATACGCTCACGACTCTGGTGTCAGTGCACCGATTTACAGAATGGGTATTCCTGACCAATTCATAGAGCATGGAGATGTCGATGCATTGCTTGCAGAAATTGGGATGACGCCTGGTGCACTTGCGGATTTGACGGCGGATGCAATTTCCTCACGGGAACGTAAGAAGGAAATACAATGACGAATTCCGATCCTAAAGAGCGAGTTGACGTCTTGCTAGTTCAACGTGGGCTACTTGAAACGAGAGAACAGGCAAAACGCTCAATTATGGCAGGTATCGTGTATTCAAACGAGACACGAATGGATAAGCCAGGAGAGAAAATTAAAACCTCCTTGCCGTTACAAGTAAAGGGCTCTTCGTTGAAATACGTGAGCCGTGGTGGATTGAAATTAGAAAAAGCGTTAGAGGAATTCGATGTAGCGGTGGATGAAAGAATTATGCTGGACATCGGTTCTTCAACAGGTGGTTTTACAGACTGTGCTCTTCAGAATGGTGCAAAACATTGCTATGCGTTAGATGTGGGTACTAACCAGCTTGCGTGGAAGATCCGTTCAGACGAGCGGGTTACCGTAATGGAGAAATGCAACTTCCGTTATGCAACCCCAGACATGTTTACTGAAGGGTTACCTAACTTCGCGACGATTGACGTATCCTTCATTTCTCTAGGACTGATCTTACCTCCCTTAAAACAAATACTGATCCCTGGTGGAGATGTGTTGGCATTAGTTAAACCGCAGTTTGAAGCAGGTAAAGAGAATGTAGGTAAAAAAGGTATTGTACGCGATGTTGCAGTGCATAAAGAAGTGTTGCGGAAAGTAGCGGAGTTTGCTTCTCGCGAAGGATTTAGTTTGAGGGATATGACGTACTCGCCAGTCACAGGTGGAGAAGGGAATATTGAATTTCTTTTCCATTTGATTGCTGAAGATCAACCTACAACGGAGTTTACCGATAAAGATTTCTCGGAATTGGTAAAGCGAGCTCATTCAGAATTAACGTAACAGGAAAAGGGATTCATCTGTATAACACGATGGGATCCCTTTCTGTTTTCATACAAATGATGTGCAGGGAGTGATTGATTTGAACAAAGGGCAGCGCCACCTTCGCATCCGTGAGATTGTTACATCTCAAGCGATTGAAACGCAAGATCAGCTCGTAGACACATTGAAAAACTCAGGTGTGGATGTGACGCAAGCAACCGTTTCTCGGGATATTAAAGAATTACACTTATTCAAAACGCCTATGCCTGATGGACGTTACAAATATAGTTTGCCTGCAAATCCACAATTCAATATTGAGGATAAATTGCACCGGATGTTGACAGATGCTTTTGTAAGTATCGATGGTGCAAGTCATTTTCTCATATTGAAAACGCTACCGGGTAACGCACATGCAGTCGGATCACTTATCGATCATCTGGAATGGATTGAAATGCTAGGCACCATTTGTGGAGATGATACGTGTATGATTATTTGTCGTGATGAAGTGGGTGCAGGTTCTGTAAGAGATCGATTGCTTACAATGCTGTAAGGAAGGGGGAGAATCCCTTGTTAAGTGAACTATCCATTAAGAATTTCGCAATTATAGAAGACCTTGATGTTTCGTTTGAAGAGGGCCTAACCGTTCTGACAGGTGAAACCGGAGCAGGAAAGTCCATCATTATTGATGCCGTGCAGCTCGTAGCTGGCGGGAGAGGTTCTATTGAGTTCATCCGACATGGAACCAAAAAGGCTGAGCTTGAAGCCATGTTTACAGTTGGCGTCCACAACCATCCTGTTTTTCAAAAACTGGAAGAGTTCGGTATAGAAGCAGAAGATGGCACCATTATATTGCGCAGAGAGTTAAACCAAAGTGGTAAAACGACTTGCCGCGTTAATGGGAAATTGGTTACGATAGCAATTCTACGTGAATTGGGAAGTCAATTGATCGATATCCATGGTCAGCATGAGAATCAGGAATTGATGCACCAAAAGCGGCACATCCATTTGTTGGATTCGTTTGCTGGACCTCCATTTAAAATTGCGATGAAGAGTTATACTGACTTGTATGAGGACTACGTAAAGTTGCATAAAAAATTAAGTCTGGCTTCAGAAAATGAGCAGCAAATCGCTCAACGTATTGACTTGTATACGTTTCAGTTAACCGAAATCGATGAAGCGGCTCTCCAAGTCGGGGAAGAAGAAACGCTGGAATCTGAACGAGTGAAGCTTCAGCATTTTCATCGTCTTTTTGACCGTTTAAATAGTGCCTATGAAGCCATTCAAGGTGATTCCCATGCATTGGATTTTCTCGGAACAGCGATGAGCGACCTTGAAGATGCTGCCTCAGTGGATGGCGACTTGAAAACACTTGCTGAAACAACTGGAGAAAGCTTTTATTCACTGCAGGATGTCGCGCATGACATCAAAGGCATGCTTGATGAAATGGAATACGATCCTAATCGTTTGGAAGTTGTGGAAGATCGATTAGCTTTGTTTACAACTCTTAAGCGGAAGTATGGTACTTCCATTGAAGATATATTACTGTACCGAGAAAAAATTGCTGATCGGTTAGATGAGTTAATTAATCGGGATGATCGTCTTGAAAAAGAGCAAGAGAAATTACAGCATTTACGGGCAGACTTGGAAATCGAAGCAGGGGAACTTTCCGCCATTCGAAAAAAGTCTTCAACGATGTTGGAAGAAGCGATCATGGAGCAACTACGTCAATTACATATGGGAAAAGCCGAATTCCAAGTGAAAATAGAGCGGAAAGAAGCAGGTTCTTTTGACTATAATGGATTCGATGATGTCGCATTTTACATATCGACCAATGTCGGTGAACCGATGAAACCGCTTGTCAAAGTTGCTTCTGGTGGTGAGCTATCACGTGTCATGCTCGCGTTAAAAACAATCTTTTCTAAACATCAGGGAATCACATCGATTATTTTTGATGAAGTCGATACAGGCGTCAGTGGACGTGTCGCACAAGCGATTGCAGAAAAAATTGCAATGGTAGCAATGAATTCCCAAGTATTATGTATTTCCCACCTGCCTCAAGTCGCGGCAATGGCAGATCATCACTACCTCATTCGTAAAGAGGTGATGGATGATCGTACACGAACGTCGATTCAAGATGTGTTAGATGAAGACCGCACAAGAGAATTGTCAAGAATGTTATCGGGTGCTGAAGTGACACCGCTAACATTGCGTCATGCTGATGAACTACTTCAGCTTGCTGAAGCGCGTAAAACTACATTATAAAAAGAAAAGAATGTCGGTGTTCCATGCCGACATTCTTTTCTTTTTCAATTCCACCTTTGCATGTTTTACCCTTTCATAACAACCTCCAGAACGCACACTCTATAGGTAATCTAAAATTGAAGGAGGTGACTTATGGAATGGAGTAGACAGCTGAAATTTTTCATGGCGTCTGTTGTGATGATTGTAGTCATGTCCTGTAGTTCCATTGCTGCGCTCGCTACAAGTGGTTCCTTGATTCCTATGGGGAATTCAATTGGCATCCAACTGGAGCTTGCGGGTGTTTTCGTCTCAAGCGATGTACCGCTCAGTAAGAAAAAAAGTTCACTCAAAGCGGGCGATCGCTTAGTGAGCATTGATGGGACGTCCGTGGATACGCTGCAAATTCTCCATGATAAAGTGGCAACGATGGGTGATGAAGCGTCGGTCAAACTAATTCTCCACCGTGAAGAAAGTGACGTTGCGGTGGAAGCGGATGGATTGTCGTTTAAACGAGCGTTACCTTTCTTAAAAGACACGACAGAAGGAACCGGGACGCTAACGTACGTCGATTTGAATGATGGAACGTACGGAGCACTCGGGCACCAAATCATCGATAGTTCACTGAAGAGCGCACCTGATTTCGATAGTGGCTCCATTTACTTGTCGGAAATCGAACAGATTAAGAAAAGTTCTCCAGGAAACCCCGGTTATAAGATTTCTTCAATCATCGATCAGGAAGAAACACTCGGTTCAATTTTAACCAATAGTGTTTATGGAATCTTTGGCGATTGGAATACTTCTTATAAGCAAGTCTTGACGGAACCATTGGAAGTTATGCAACCAACAGAGTTATCTGTTGGAAAAGCAGAAATTTTAACGACGATTCAAGGAACAAAAGTAGAATCGTTTGAGATTGAAATCTCAAAGATGTCCAACGATTCTTTTCAATTTAAGCTGACAGATCAACGTCTCCTGGAAAAAACAGGAGGGATTTTGCAAGGGATGAGTGGCAGTCCTGTCATCCAAAAAGGAAAGTTTGTCGGTGCAGTCACCCATATGTTTGTGGACGAGCCTGAAAAAGGAGCCGGTCTATTCCTTGGGAAAATGACAGAAGTAGGCGCCAAGTAAAAAAAGCAGCCAATTCCATTCCTGGAGTTGGCTGCTTTTTTGTTTACTGAAAGTGTTTAAAATTAAAGAATTCTGTCGAAATAAAGAGAAACCGTACGCCATTGGATTCATTTTAACTTTCAATAAAGGAAATTCAGAACCTTTGTCGAAAATTTTACCAAGCAAGGAATCGACAGGGAGTTGCAGCAACAGACTTGCTGCGTGTCAATCGAGGGGGAATTGAGAATGGGTAAAATTAAAATTGCAATTGCGGATGATAACAAAGAGCTTGTGAAAACGATGACTGCTTATTTTGAGAAGCATCCAGAAATAGATGTATTATGGACGGCTCAAAATGGAAAGCAATGTTTACAAAACTTAGAGCAATCAGTTCCTGACGTATTATTATTGGACATCATTATGCCGTATCTGGATGGCATTGCTGTGCTAGAAAATATTCGTCAGAAAGACGTCACTTCAGATTTAAAAGTTATCATGCTGACAGCCTTTGGACAAGAAGACGTAATGACGCAAGCCGCTGGATTAGGTGCATCATACTTTATGTTGAAACCTTTTGAATTTGAACAGCTCGTCAACCAAGTTTTCCAAGCTGCGAGTGTACAGAAACCATCTTCCATGCAACAACCTGCACAACAAAGTGTTAAAGCTGAAGAAGGCGTTTCGCAAAAAGTTCTGGACACGGCCATTACAACGACAATTAAAGAAATTGGTGTTCCTGCTCATATTAAAGGCTACTCATACCTTAGAGAAGCGATACAAATGGTGTATAACGACAATGACCTACTCGGTGCTGTAACAAAAATTCTGTACCCAGACATCGCAGAAAAGTACAAAACGACTCCTTCACGTGTAGAACGTGCTATCCGACATGCAATTGAGGTGGCATGGAATCGTGGTAATTACGAAGTCATTTCAAAAACATTTGGCTATACGGTGCATCATTTAAAGAGCAAACCTACCAACAGTGAATTCATCGCTATGATCGCTGATAAGATCCGTTTGGAGCATATGGCCAGCTGAAATTAGCACTTTTAAATTTAGTATTTAAAAAACAAGATAGAAAAACCTAATGGAAAATCGAAGGCAGGAGAACGTGTACCTGCCTTTTAGTGTGCCTATGCTTTCTAGGTTATTTAGAGAACCAATTAAAAGTAAAAAGGACCTATTCTCTAAACCAAAGCCTTTAAGCATCCCAACTTACTTATTTTTCAAAAAGACAAGTCGACGGAGACTGAGCGAAAAGGTGCAATAAGAAAAGATCTTTAGATTCAGAATATAGCAAGTATAGACGAAACACCTATTTCTTATCATGATTAAAGTTCTATAATGAAAGTAAGGAGAGGTGAGATACGTGATATTTGAGAACGATTACATCACACTTACACGGAACGAGAATATAATCTTAATGCATACTAAAAAGAGTGGCTTCCCAATAAAATCTTTTGAAAAAATCACTCAAGAATTACCTCGGTTGAAAATTACATCTTTTCCGGAGCTTCGCCGGGTCCTTTCAACAGAAGGGAACGAGGGTGAAATCGCTAATTATGCTCCTGCTATTGAAATTATCGTCTCTTCCGACAAAATGAGAGCGGAAGCAGAGATTTACTTAACCGCAGAAGAAATTGATAAGAAAAAGCATGAGCTCCCATCGCTTGTGGCTGATGCATTAAAAACTAAAGGAATCCAGTCAGGTCAAACTAATATAAATTGGAATGCAATTAAGACACGGCAATCCATCATCGTAGCTGAAGGTGAAGCTCCTATAAAAGGGGAGGATGCAGCTATTACATACATAGAAGTTCCTGATAGACGTCCAGTTATACGGGAAGATGGATCTGCAGACTATTATGAGATGAATTTTGTCACTCCTATTAAAAAAGGGGATTGGCTGGGGGAGAAAGTTCATGCTCAAGAAGGCACGAATGGTAGGGATATTTTCGGAACTGAAATACTGAGCAAAAAAGGGTTGGACAACAAGCTCTACTATGATCGAAAGTCTGTTGAAGAAGTGGAGGAAGACGGAAAAACGGTGCTTCGTGCAATCCGCGGTGGGGTACTGGAATTTGAAAATGGAGTCGTTGGCATTGGTCAACAACTTATCATTAACGGCGATGTGGGGCCAGAAACTGGATCTATTACCTTTGATGGAACCGTTATCATCTCAGGCACAATACATGCAGGGTATAGTGTCAATGCCACAGGTGATATTTCCGTGGGTGCAAAAGAAGGGGTAACTCACGCTAAAGAGGTAAGATCAGAAAAGGCTGATGTCTACATTAAAGGTGGAGTTTTTGGCGGTGGAAGTACTGTTATTGAAGCAAAGGGAAGTATCTTCATTAAACACGCGAATGAGTGTAATCTGTATGCCCATACTGTTCAGATCGGATTGTATTTGCTAGGCTCACAAGTAATTGCAGATTATGTCTATGTGGATCGCTATAAAGGACGAATTATTGGCGGGAGTATTGAAGCGAAATATCGAATAGAATGCGCATTTGCAGGAAATCGTCACGAGCGTGAAACAGTGCTGTATGCTAAAGGTGTCGATAAAGAAGCACTTCATATTGACGTTCAGAGAATGGCCCAATCGATAAAAAATTTACAAAAGCAGATTGTCCAATTGGAGACGCATATAGAGCCATTAGAAAAAGTTGTCACTGCACTAGTGGGTCCGCAGCGTGAAGCATACGATAAGATACGGGATACACTTACAACAAGTCGCGAAGAAGTTTTTGTATTCGACCAAGCTATACAAACCAACTTGCACATTATGAAAACAGCAGTTGCCCCACAAATTGAAATTACACAAGAAGCGAACGCGGGAGTGACTATTCAAATTGGTTCTAGATCCTCTACTATTGAATCCCCTACAAAAGGTGTTTTCGAAATGATTGATGGGGTATTGAATATCTAAGGCAAATCGTTTACCCGGGAGGTTGCTATATGTCTGAAGAGAACAAGGTAGACCCACGACTTGAAGTTTATGCACATCGAGGTGCTTCAGGAAAGTACTTTGAAAATACGATGAAAGCTTTTTACGGGGCTGTGGAGGAAGGAGCAGATGGCATTGAATTAGATGTCCAATTATCTAAAGACGGTGTCTTTTTCGTTATACACGATGCTGATCTTTTTCGCCTATCTGGTGTCCGCAAAACAATTTCGGAAATGGATGCAGCAGAAATCCAACAACTTCGTATTGGAAAACGATTTTTAAGGGGAGTAAACGGGAGCTCGATTCCAACACTAACCTCAGTTGTTTCATTTGCAGCGATGGAATCCATCGGCCTCAACATCGAGCTAAAAGAAACGGTATCGAATAATCCGGAATCGTTATCCGTTTTACTGGACCAAATCTCCGTACTTGACGAAGTTTATGTATCTTCTTTCGACTATCGGTTAATTGAGAAAGTAAAACAGTTAGAACCTTCAATGGAAGCTGGATTACTCTTGAAGAAATCTATGCTGACAGATCATCAGCTTTCTGACTATCCAGCTGCGGATGCATTTCACTTTCACAAACGAATGATGAAGGAACCATTCCTAAGTCAATGGCAGCAAACCGACAAAACAATCCGGGTTTACGGAGTAGAAGGAGACGAAACGTTTGTTAAAGATCCACCTAAATTCATATATGGTTGGATTACCGACTACCCAGGTCGTTTTAACAATTGAAACTCTTTTGGACTTATACAATGTTAATAAGTATAACTGATGACGATTTGAAATTCCGATTGTTAAAAAAATGACCATATCTAGTGGTTATAAGCACAGTCTATAAATTTATATAATAAGCAGAAGACTTGGCAGACTTGCCAAGTCTTCTGCTTTTATTTCTTCTTTTTTTGTATTCTACCTGTACGCTGATCTCTTCGAAACAAAAATCCAGCGAAAAATCCGATGCTTACCGCAAGTAAAAGTAACCCTGCAATAAATTGCATCCATATGTATGGGAATGGGCTGAACAGGATACCGAACAATGCATCACGCATCAACTTTATGCCTAGAGCTGCGGCAATACCTGGTATTACGAGCACTATGAACGCTGCTAAACGAGCCACATGAACTCCTCCAATCCTTTTTAATTTTACCTGCTGTCGAAAGATTGTCAAGACGGGAAGGATGTTGTATGATTAAATTAGAAATGCAAAAGATTGCACAAAGGTGAGAGGGGGATTGAACATCTTTGCAAAACGTATTAATTGTTGATGCTGACCATCAAAGCCTCTGTGTTTTACAACACCTTGAGCAAATCGAAACCTATCAAATTATTGGTATTGTAGATCGTATCGAAAAAGGTGAAGGTACTAAGTTTGCGAGTCAGAACGGAATCCCTCATGGACCTGAACCGGAAAGTTTTCTTTCGGGAAATGTGCAGTTAGTTCTAGACTTTTCTGGGGATTCCCCTTTAACTTACAATCCAAAAGATCCACAAATAACAGTGTTACCGAGACCCATTAGTCAACTTATAGTTAAGCTTTTAGCTTTTCAATGTGCAGAATTGCATTCTTTGCATTCAGACATCTCGATTTACAAATCGATTTTCAACTCAGTCGGTGAAGGTATGATCGGGATTGACGAAAAAGGAAACATTAATCTATTTAATGATAGCGCTTCCAAAATGCTTGACTTTTCAATTGATGAAGTAATCGGAAAGCCTGTTTTATCCATAATACCCGCATCAGGTTTGCCAAACGTTCTCCAAAGTGGTCAGTTTGAGGCTGATGTAGAACTTCAACTTACGAACGGATTGGATATTTTGAGTTCCAGGTATCCTCTCGTTATGCCAGGAGGAACTATAACTGGAGCATTTGCCGTTTTTCAAGATGTGACGGGTGTTATCCGCACAGCAGAGGAAATTACTGACTTAAAACGTGTTAAAACAATGCTTGAAGCCATTATCCATTCGAGCGATGATGCAATTTCTGTTGTCGATTCTGAAGGCTTGGGAATTCTGGTCAATCCAGCGTACACTCGGTTAACCGGGTTAACCGAGCGAGAAGTGATTGGTCAGCCGGCAACAGTAGATATTAGTTCAGGAGAAAGTATTCACATGCGGGTCCTTGAGACGAAACGACCTGTGCGTGGTGTCAATATGCAACTTGGTCAAAACAATCGCGATGTGATTGTGAATGTTGCACCAATAATTGTCGACCAGGAAGTAAAAGGTAGCGTTGGTGTTATTCACGATATAACAGAAATGCGAAGTCTTATGAAACAGCTCGACCATGCAAAAGCGATGATTCGTGAACTTGAATCCACGTATACGTTTGATGATATTATTGGAACCAATGAAGACCTTCTTGTAGCAGTCAGTCAAGCAAAAATTGCAGCAGGATCTGATATTCCCGTTATGCTTCGAGGAGAGCCTGGAAGTGGAAAAGAACTTTTTGCGCATGCGATTCATACAGGAAGCCGGAGAAGTGAAGGGAACTTCATACGCATTCCATGTGCGTCATTGGATGTAGAGGCAATCGAAGCGGCGTTAATGCACACAGAAATCCACCACGAAAAAAATTCAGCAACGCTATTTTTGGACGAAATCACTGAGTTGAAACCAGATGTACAGAAAAAACTTCTAGAATACATAGGTTTTGGAAGAATAACAGCAGCGGGGCAACCCATTCAACTGTCAGTGCGAATTATTACGTCTTCAGCAGCCAACCTAGAACGCGCTGTTCATAAGGGAGTTCTTTGCGAGGACTTGTACTATCAGCTCACTCGTATGTCTATACGGATTCCTCCGCTTCGCACAAGGCCAGATGATATCGAGTTGTTGACAGATGATCTCCTTACAATGCTTAATCAGGAATTTGGAATGACCATTCAGCATGTAACGCTTAAGGCGATGCAAAGGCTTCAATCCTATGAGTGGCCAGGAAATGTCCGCGAATTGGAAAACGTGTTAAGTCGAGCGATGATTTTAACCGAAGCCGGTTCTACAAAGCTCGATGAAGAGGATATTATACGAGCCCTGTCTTCACGCAGTGAACAGCAAACAGATTCTGCACTTCCTGAAAAGCGATCACTCGCTTCGCTAATGGAAGATCATGAAAAGCTATTGCTTGCAGCCTCATTGAAGGAAAATAATGGGCAAAAGGTCTTGACAGCTGATCGACTGGGTATTTCACTTCGATCCTTGTACTACAAATTAGAGAAATACAAATTGATATAACGAAGTGAGGTGACGGGATGGATACACTTTCAGAACTTGTCCAACAAGCAGCTGCATTGTCAGACAGGCCTTGCACCGCTGTTGCCTGTGCAGCAGATGCGGATGTATTGGAGTCTGTTGAACTTGCAGTTTCGCGAGGTCTAGCAACTTTCAAGCTATATGATGATAAAAAGCAATTACTTGAAACCATCCAATCAATGTATCCTCAGCTCGTCAATCATCCGGACATCGAATTGATTGATAGTAAAGGAACACAACAGGCAGCTCAATTAGCAGTCGATGCAGTATCTTCAGGGGAAGCTCAGGTACTTATGAAAGGAAATCTTCCTACTGCGACATTGATGAAAGTTGCGCTACGAAAAGAATTTGGTTTGCGAACTGGGAATGTGCTTTCTCACGTAGCTGCATTTGAAATCCCAGGATTTAACAAGTTGTACTTTGTTACCGATTCAGCGATGAGCATTTTACCGGATCTCCAGGTGAAAGCACAAATCATCCAAAATGCAGTAACCGTTGCTCGGGCTTGCGGTGTAGATATTCCAGTTGTTGTGCCACTCGCTGCGGTAGAGACCGTTAACCCAGCGATGCAAGCAACATTGGATGCAGCCTCCTTGACGATGATGAATCAGCGAGGACAGTTGAAAAATTGTATTGTGGAAGGCCCAATGGCATTAGACAATGCCATTTCACCTGAAGCCGCGCAACATAAAGGGCTTTCAGGTTCTGCAGCAGGAAAAGCGGATATATTAGTTGCACCCAACTTGGAAGCGGGTAACATTCTCTACAAATCATTAACTTACTTCGCTCATGCGAAAGTAGGCGGGATTATCCAAGGGGCTTCCGCACCAATCGTTGTCACGTCACGCGCGGACAATGCTGAGACGAAACTTCATTCACTAGCACTTGCATTATTAGTAAGTAAAAACTGATTGAATAATTGGAGGAATTACAAATGGAAATTATCAAATACATGGAAACATACGACTACGAGCAATTGGTGATCTGCCAAGACAAAACAACAGGCCTAAAAGCATTCATAGCAATTCACGATACAACACTTGGACCAGCACTTGGTGGAACTCGCATGTGGACATACAACAGTGAAGAAGAAGCAATTGAAGACGCACTTCGCCTTGCACGTGGAATGACTTACAAAAATGCAGCTGCTGGCCTTAACCTAGGTGGCGGTAAAGCAGTTATTATGGGGAACCCTAAAACAGACAAGAATGACGAATTGTTCCGCGCATTCGGTCGCTTCATCGAAGGACTGAACGGTCGTTATATCACAGCAGAAGACGTAGGTACAACTGAAGAAGATATGGACTTGATTCACCTTGAAACTGATTATGTAACTGGTGTTTCAGCTGAGTTCGGTTCTTCAGGCAACCCTTCACCTGTAACCGCACTTGGGGTTTATGTAGGTATGAAAGCAGCAGCTAAAGAAGCATTTGGTGATGATTCCCTTAAAGGTAAGACAATCGCGGTACAAGGTGTTGGAAACGTTGCCTATACAATGTGCGAATACCTTCATGAAGAAGGTGCAAAACTGATTGTTACGGATATCAATGAAGAAGCGGTTCAACGTGCAGTAGATAACTTTGGAGCAACGGCTGTTGGCATTAACGAAATTTATGGCGTAGATGCAGACATCTTCTCACCTTGTGCACTTGGAGCTGTCATTAATGATGATACAATTCCACAATTGAAGGCTAAAGTCATTGCAGGATCTGCAAACAACCAGTTGAAGAATCCTGAACATGGTGACAAGATTCACGAAATGGGACTTGTCTATGCACCAGACTACGTCATCAATTCAGGTGGAGTTATTAACGTAGCAGATGAGTTGGATGGCTATAATCGTGAACGCGCACTACGAAAAGTCAACACAATCTACGAAACAATCGAAAAGATCTTTGCGATTTCTAAGCGTGATAACATTCCTTCATACGTTGCTGCAGACCGTTTGGCTGAAGAACGTATCGAACGTGTGTCAAAAGCACGTAACACGTTTTTACAACGTGAGAAAAGCGTACTTTCCAATCGTCGATAAGCAACTTTTGAGCTGTGTTTTGAAAGGAGAGGAAGTTTGTGCACCCTTCTGTTACTAGAATTTTAACGATTAACCCTGGCTCTACCTCTACAAAAATTGGCGTGTTCGATAACGATCAACTCGTCATGGAGCAGACATTACGTCATTCCACAGAACAACTAGCACAGTTTTCTTCTATCACTGCGCAGTATGAGTTTCGAAAGTCGATGATTATTGAAGAATTAAAGAAACATGAGATTGAACTCTCTTCATTATCAGCAGTGTGTGGACGCGGTGGTTTACTGCGTCCTATCGCTGGTGGCACTTATACAGTAAATGATGCAATGCTCAATGATCTCCGAAAAGGATTCTCAGGGCAGCATGCTTCGAATTTAGGCGGAATCCTGGCCAGTGAAATAGCTGCTCATACAAAGATCCCAGCTTTTATAGTCGATCCTGTTGTTGTAGATGAACTTCAACCTGTCGCTCGGATTTCTGGCTTTAACTTATTGGAGCGTCATTCGATTTTTCACGCACTGAACCAAAAAGCGGTAGCACGGAGATATGCTTCACATATTGGTAAAAGGTATGAAGAGTTAAATCTAGTTGTGACGCATATGGGCGGCGGAATTACTGTTGGCGTCCATCATCATGGGAACGTTATTGATGTTAATAATGGTCTGCACGGGGACGGTCCTTTTAGTCCTGAAAGAGCAGGGACGGTACCTGCAGGAGATTTAGTGGAAATTTGTTTTTCTGGCAAATACTATCGTCAAGAAATCATGGAGATGCTTGTCGGCAAAGGTGGTATGACAGGTTATCTCGGAACAAATGATGCGGTCCAAGTTGAACAGCGAATCCAATCAGGTGATGAGCGTGCAAAAGAAATCTATAGCGCCATGGCGTATCAGGTTGCCAAAGAAATTGGTAGTGCTGCAGCAGTACTCCAAGGTAAAGTGGATGCAATCATCTTAACGGGTGGACTTGCATATGGAAAAGGATTTACACAAGAAATTCAATCGTATGTAGACTGGATAGCTGATGTTGTAGTATATCCGGGGGAAGACGAATTGCAGGCACTTGCGGAAGGGGCAATCCGTGTTCTTACCGGTGAAGAAGAAGCAAAAGTATATCCTTTGCGACAGACAAACATAGAAATGGAGGCTGAACTTAATGGCACAAGAGTATGATGTTGTAATTCTTGGTGGTGGAACGGGTGGATATGTAGCTGCCATACGTTCTGCTCAGCTCGGTTTGAAAACAGCACTCGTTGAAAAAGGGAAGTTAGGTGGTACGTGCTTACACAAAGGATGTATTCCTAGCAAAGCACTATTGAAAAGTGCTGAAGTTTATCAGCTTACGAAAGAGAAAGCGCAGAGTTTTGGTGTAGAAACTGAAGGGGTTACACTCAATTTCTCAGCTGTTCAAGCGCGTAAACAGTCGATTGTGGATCAGCTCTATAAAGGTGTCCAAGGACTGATGAAAAAAGGGAAGATCGATGTCTATGAAGGAACTGGCAGAATGCTTGGACCTTCTATCTTCTCTCCAATGCCTGGAACGATATCAGTTGAGATGAACAACGGTGAAGAGAATGAGATGCTCATCTTAAAAAACCTTGTCCTTGCAACGGGTTCACGTCCTAGAACATTGCCAGGTCTAGAGTTGGATGAACAGCAAATTCTTTCTTCAGACGGCGCACTTGCTCTTGAATCATTGCCATCTTCTATGTTAATCATCGGCGGCGGTGTCATTGGAATCGAATGGGCATCCATGCTCAACGATTTCGGTGTTGATATTACTGTCGTTGAGTACGCAGATCGAATTCTTCCAACTGAAGACGAAGACATTTCAAAAGAAATGAAAAAGCTTCTTGAGAAGAAAGGCATCAATTTCGTTACAGGTGCAAAAGTGCTTCCTGAAACAGTTAAAAAAACAACGGATAATGTTACTATTTCAACAGAAATTGGTGAAGCTACTCAAAGGTTCACTGCAGAAAAAGTTCTAGTTTCAGTTGGCCGTCAAGCGAATACTGAAGGTATCGGCATCGATAATACGGAAATTGAAATCGAAAAGGGTTACATCAAAACACGTCCTACTCTCCAGACGAAAGAGAGTCATATCTATGCAATTGGTGATTGTATCGGTGGACTTCAATTAGCACACGTCGCTTCACATGAAGGAATTGCTGCAATTGAACATATCGCGAACAATACTCCAGAGCCTATGGATTACGAAAAAATTTCACGTTGTATCTATTCAAGCCCTGAAGCTGCAAGCGTAGGAATTACCGAAAAACAGGCGAAAGAACGCGGATTCGCTGTGAAAATCGGTAAATTTCCATTCCAAGCAGTTGGTAAAGCACTTGTGAATGGAAAATCGGATGGTTTTGTGAAAATTATTGCGGATGAAACAACAGATGATATTCTCGGTGTGCACATGATTGGTGCTGGCGTTACAGATATGATCTCGGAAGCCGGACTTGCTATGGTATTAGACGCAACGCCTTGGGAAATTGCAGATACAATTCATCCACATCCATCACTTTCTGAAGTAATTGGTGAAGCAGCATTAGCTGTAGACGGTAAAGCAATTCACATGTAAAAAGGGGGAAACACTGATGGCAACAAATCGCCACGATGAGCTCGGGCTCACGAATGATGATGTACTACAAATCTATGAAACAATGTTAATGGCACGAAAAATAGATGAGCGTATGTGGTTACTTAACCGCGCTGGTAAAATTCCATTTGTTATTTCTTGTCAAGGTCAAGAAGCAGCTCAAGTTGGAGCAGCTTATGCACTCGATAAAGAAAAAGACTGGACTGCACCTTATTATCGTGACATGGGCGTTGTTTTACATTTCGGCATGACACCAAAAGATTTGATGCTTTCAGCATTTGCGAAAGCAGAAGATCCAAACTCAGGTGGACGTCAGATGCCAGGTCACTTCGGACAGCGCAAGAATCGTATTTTAACAGGATCTTCACCGGTTACGACACAACTTCCCCATGCAGTAGGAGTTGCTCTTGCAGCGAAAATAAAAGGTGAAGATTTCATTACATTCACAACACTTGGTGAAGGGTCTTCTAACCAAGGAGATTTCCACGAAGGTATGAACTTTGCAGGCGTACACAAATTACCGACAGTTGTTATGGTAGAAAACAACAAGTATGCAATTTCAGTTCCTGTAGAAAAACAGCTTGCATGTGAAAATGTTGCGGATCGTGCAATTGGGTACGGTATGCCTGGTACTACAGTTGATGGTACAGACCCACTAGCAGTTTATAAAGTCGTAAAAGAAGCTGCAGATCGCGCACGACGAGGAGATGGACCAAGTCTTGTCGAAGCAGTTTGTTATCGATTAACGGCTCACTCTTCTGACGACGACCAAAGACTGTACCGCGATGCTGAAGAATTAGAAGCTGAGCGTAAACTTGATCCGATCCCTCAGTTTGCTAATTATTTGAAAGAACTTGATGTGCTTACAGACGAGTTGAATACAGAAATTGAAGAGCGAATCATGAAGCAAGTGAACGAAGCAACAGATTATGCAGAGGCAGCTCCATACGCAGATGCAGAGTATGCACTTCGTCACGTATATGCGGAACAAGGAGGGAACGACTGATGGCGGTCATTTCATATATCGATGCAATTACAAGTGCTATGGCAGAAGAAATGGAACGTGACGAAAACGTTTTCGTATTAGGAGAAGACGTTGGACGTAAAGGCGGAGTCTTCAAAGCGACAACAGGTCTCTATGACAAATATGGAGAATACCGTGCGCTTGATACTCCTCTAGCAGAGTCAGCGATTGCGGGTGTTGCTATTGGTGCAGCAATGTACGGGATGCGCCCAATCGCAGAAATGCAGTTTGCAGACTTCATTATGCCAGCTGTTAACCAGATTGTTTCGGAAGCTGCAAAAATTCGTTACCGCTCTAATAACGACTGGTCTTGTCCGCTCGTTGTACGTGCCCCATTCGGCGGTGGCGTTCACGGTGCTCTCTATCATTCACAATCCGTCGAATCGATGTTTGCAAGCACTCCAGGTCTTAAAATAGTAATTCCATCGACTCCCTACGATGCCAAAGGGTTGTTGAAGGCAGCGATCCGTGATGATGATCCGGTTTTGTTCTTTGAACATAAGCGTGCGTATCGATTAATCAAAGGTGAAGTTCCTGAAGAGGAATATGTCATTGAAATCGGAAAAGCAGACGTCAAACGTGAAGGTGAAGACATTACGATCATCACTTATGGTCTTTGTGTGCACTTCGCTTTACAAGCTGCAGAACGTCTTGCTGAAGACGGGATTTCAACACATATCCTCGATTTGAGAACCATCTACCCATTGGATAAGGAAGCTATCATTGAAGCGGCTAAGAAGACAGGTAAAGTTCTCCTTGTAACAGAAGACAATAAAGAAGGTAGCATCATCAGTGAAGTGGCGGCGATCATTTCTGAAAACTGTCTATTTGATCTAGATGCACCGATTCAACGTCTAGCTGGACCTGATATTCCAGCAATGCCGTATGCACCAACAATGGAGAAATTCTTTATGGTGAATCCGGATAAAGTGGAAAAAGCGGCACGTGACTTAGCTGAATTTTAATCATGAACGGAGGGAAAACTTATGGCAATGGAATCGATTAAAATGCCTCAACTCGGTGAGAGTGTAACTGAAGGTACGATTGAAAAGTGGCTTGTTAAGCCGGGAGATCATGTAGAAAAGTATGATTCACTTGCAGAAGTGAACACAGATAAAGTAACAGCTGAGGTACCTTCATCGTTCACAGGTACGATTAAAGAAATCCTTGTACAAGAAGGTCAAACAGTCGCAGTTGGTGAAGTGGTATGTACGATGGAAACTGAAGGTGGAAGTAGTGAGCCTGCTGAAGCAGCACCTGCTAAGGGCGAGCCGGCTAAAGAAACCCCAACTGAAGGTTCTGAGAAACCTAAAAGTCCTGTAAAGAAAGAAAAAGGTGCAGCAGCCGGACGTTACTCACCAGCAGTCCTTCGTCTATCTCAAGACCACGACATCAATCTATCAGATGTAGACGGCTCAGGTCGGGACGGACGTATTACTCGTAAAGATATCCAAGCGATTATCGATAGTGGTGTAAAACCTCAAGCAAAATCAGCAGCAACTGAATCACCAGCTCAAACAGCTGTTCAGCAATCTGCTCCTGTAGCGCCTGCAGCAAGTGCTCCTGCACAAGGGGCAACAAATGTACCTGTCGCAGCTGGAGATATTGAAATTCCAATTACAGGTGTCCGACGCGCAATTGCAAACAACATGCTGAAGTCGAAACACGAAGCACCTCATGCGTGGACGATGATTGAAGTCGATGTAACTGAAATGGTGAAATACCGCGATTCATTGAAGGCTGAATTCAAACAAAAAGAAGGATTCAACTTGACGTATTTCGCATTTTTCGTCAAAGCAGTTTCTCAAGCATTGAAAGAATTCCCTATGATGAATTCAATGTGGGCAGGCGACAAAATCGTTCAGAAAAAGGACATCAATATTTCGATTGCTGTAGCAACTGACGAGGCATTGTATGTCCCAGTTATTCAACAAGCAGACGAGAAAACGATCAAAGGCATTGGCCGTGAGATTACAGAACTTGCTGGAAAAGTTCGTTCAGGTAAACTGAAGTCACAGGAAATGCAAGGTGGTACATTTACTGTCAACAACACAGGATCATTCGGTTCTGTACAATCAATGGGAATCATCAACCATCCACAAGCGGCAATTCTACAAGTGGAATCGATCGTGAAACGTCCGGTTGTCATGGACAACGGAATGATTGGTGTTCGGGATATGGTGAACCTTTGTCTGTCATTAGACCACCGTGTATTAGACGGACTCGTAGCAGGTCATTTCCTAGCGCGTGTAAAAGAAATACTCGAAAACGTATCATCTGAAACAACATCCATCTACTAAGTTAGGAACAGCAACCCCCTCGTTCATAGGAAGAATGGACGTGGGGGTTGTCTTTTCAAGTGGGAACCATTTCGGGTACACTAGTAGGTAGACAGATATACAGATATACAGGGAGGGATTTTAAATGACCAATTCTGATATACATAACATGATGCAACAACGCTTTAAACTTCCGGAATGGAGCGAATGGGAAGAAGTTGCAAGGCAATCACTGAAAGGGAAAAAAATCGATTCACTGAGAACGAAAACGGCAGAAGGAATCACACTCGATCCGCTTTATTCTACTTCGCATGGGAAAACGAGCAATGCCCGTCCTGGTACTGAAAAATGGATAAGTGCACAACCGACAATTGGGAAAACAGGACCCGAATGGATTACCTCGATGGCAGAAAGTCTTGAAAAAGGAAACGAAGCCATCTATATAGATGGCAGCATTTCGATTAAATGGGACGATAATTCTCTAAACCAACTTGCCGAGTTAATGAAAAAGCATCCGATAGCTTTCATGAACATTACTTCACAAGATCGATTGTTAAGTGTATTTGATGTGATCCCTTCAGGTGAACGTGAAGATGTTACAGGTTTACTGCTTTCTCATGATTCTAACTTACCGTCTGGATATGTAAATGTAAGAACACGTGGAATCGATTTGGAACCGATTCATATGAATGGCGCGGATAGTGTCACTGAACTTGCATTTGCCTTATCGGAAGCTTCGGAACTCGCAATGGAATCGGCTTCGATTAATCATTTTAGTAAGGATGTTTTTTTTAGATTTCCAGCAGACACTCATTTCTTTATGGAAATCGCAAAATTTAGAGCGTTCCGTACTTTGTGGCAACTGTTCTGCAGTGCCTATGATGTAAAGGCTTTAATCCCTGTACCTCTGGTAGGAGTTACGTCTCTACGATCCTTTTCTAAAATCGATCCATACGTAAACTTGTTGAGAGCGGGCAATAGTGCATTTTCAGCGGTCTTAGGAGGAGCGGACTGGTTAACTGTATACCCTTATAACGAGTTGACTGGAGAAACAGCACAGTCGCTCCGTTATGCCTGCAACGTGCAACTTATTATCCGAGAGGAAACGCATGCAGACAAAGTCATTGACCCTGGTGGTGGGTCGTACTTCATCGAACAACTCACGGATGAATTAGTTCATAAGGCGTGGCAGCGGTTCCTTGAGATTGAGGAAAGTGGCGGAAGAAATGCTTTTCTACAATCAGGTCAACTACAACAGCTTGCGGACGAACGGCAAAAGCATGCGGCGACGGGATTCACTTCATTGATTGGAACCAGTGTCTATG
Source organism: Sporosarcina sp. BI001-red (assembly GCF_003384035.1). Lineage (GTDB taxonomy): Bacteria > Bacillota > Bacilli > Bacillales_A > Planococcaceae > Sporosarcina. Next base: position 537,150 of record NZ_QQAK01000009.1, read on the forward strand.
CAGATCCTGAGAACCATAATTTAGCAGAGAATCCTTCCAGAATCGAGGTGGCTCGTCCAGCCTATCCATTTGAGGAGTTACGTAAAAAAACTGCTGAACAGCCGATTGATATTCGATTACTCGTATTCGGTAGCTTGAAAACCTACAAACCCCGTGCGGATTTTGCGACTGGATTTTTAGCAACTGGCGGGTTAACTGCTAAACCTAGTCCAGCGTTCGGTGATGCCTCTTCAGCACTTGAATGGTTAAATACAGAGAAACCAGCCTATGTGATTCTGTGCGCTGCACCAGAGATGACAGAACAGATTGTTCCAGAACTCATTGCCAAAAAACCACCGGGTCTACTATTGGATGTCGCGGGACGCGTGAGCGAAGAGCTGACGAATGATTGGCTGTCAAATGGACTGGATGGATTTGTGTACACCGGACAAAATCGAATAGAAAAGCTTACGCAAATTCTCAATTGTTGTAAGGGAGGCGAAGATTCATGAAAAAGCCTGATTTTAGCAAAGTAGAAATTGACCGAGTGATTCAGAATGTGGAATCTTTTCGAAATGAAACCAAAGAATCGTTTCTGACGAATGAAGGGATTCCAGTTAAACGACTCTATACTCCTGAAGATAGCGAAGGACTCCCTCACTTAGGAGACTTTCCTGGCATCGCACCAAATACACGGGGTCCGTATCCTACGATGTATGTCGCTCGTCCATGGACCGTTCGTCAATACGCAGGGTTTTCGACAGCTGAAGAAAGTAACGCATTCTACCGAAGGAATCTTGCAATGGGACAAAAAGGTTTATCTGTCGCATTTGACTTGGCCACTCATCGTGGCTACGATTCCGATCATCCCCGTGTAACCGGTGACGTAGGTAAAGCTGGTGTCGCAATTGACTCAGTTGAAGATATGAAAATCTTGTTTGACGGGATCCCTCTCGATCAGATGTCCGTATCGATGACGATGAATGGCGCGGTCTTACCAATTATGGCGTTCTATATTGTCGCTGCTGAAGAACAAGGTGTTACACCTGAAAAACTGGCAGGGACGATTCAAAATGACATTTTAAAAGAATACATGGTAAGAAATACGTACATTTTCCCACCAGAGATGTCGATGCGGATCATCGCGGATATCTTTGACTATACTTCAAAATATATGCTGAAATTCAACTCCATTTCAATTTCGGGCTATCATATGCAAGAAGCTGGAGCGACAGCGGATATTGAATTGGCATATACACTTGCTGACGGTCTGGAGTACGTACGTACGGGACTGAAAGCAGGAATTGACATCGATTCATTCGCTCCAAGATTGTCGTTCTTCTGGGCAATCGGCATGAACTATTTTATGGAAATTGCAAAAATGCGTGCAGCACGGATCATCTGGGCGAAAATGATGAAAACGTTTGAACCAAAGAATTTAAAGTCATTGGCACTTAGAACTCACTCACAAACATCAGGCTGGAGTTTAACAGAACAAGATCCATTCAACAATGTGACGCGGACATTAATCGAAGCGAACGCTGCTGCAATGGGACATACACAATCCTTGCACACAAACGCTCTAGATGAAGCGATTGCGCTACCTACAGATTTCTCAGCACGTATAGCGAGGAATACTCAGTTGTTCCTGCAAGAAGAAACGCTGATGACAAAAACGATCGACCCATGGGGCGGCTCATATTATGTAGAGTCACTTACGAATGAGCTCGTAGAAAAGGCTTGGGAATTGATCGAAGAAATTGAAGAATTGGGTGGGATGGCAAAAGCGATTGAAACAGGTCTTCCGAAGATGAAAATCGAAGAGGCCGCTGCCAAACGCCAAGCGAAAATCGATTCGAAAAGTGAAACGATTGTCGGCGTGAACAAATACCGTTTGGATCAGGAAGAACCGATTGATATTTTAGATATCGATAATACGTTAGTTCGTCAAAAGCAAATTGACCGTATTCATCGAATGAAAGAAGAACGTGATGATAAATTGGTCGAAAAAGCCCTTACTGAACTTACCCAAAGTGCAAAGGAAGGAACCGGTAACTTGCTTGCTCTCGCAGTGGAAGCAGCGAGGGTGCGTGCGACAATCGGAGAGATCTCTGATGCGATAGAAGAGGTGTCTGGCAGACATAAAGCGGTCATTCGATCAGTGAGTGGTGTGTATAGTCAAAACTTCTCAAACACAGAAGAAATTGATGAAGTGAAATCAATGACAGATGAGTTCCTTGAAAACGAAGGTCGTCGTCCTCGGATTCTGGTTGCTAAAATGGGGCAAGATGGGCATGACCGCGGTGCGAAAGTGATCGCTTCTTCTTTCGCGGATCTGGGATTCGATGTAGACATCGGACCACTATTTCAAACTCCTGAAGAAACAGCGTTGCAAGCGGCTGAAAACGACGTTCATGTCATCGGTGTAAGTTCGTTAGCTGCTGGGCACAAAACCCTTGTTCCAGCGTTGCGTGCAGAACTAGCGAAAATAGGTAGACCAGATATCCTGGTCATTGTCGGTGGTGTCATTCCTGCACAAGACTATGAATTCCTTCGGGAGAATGGAGCAGCAGCTATTTTCGGTCCGGGGACCGTCATTCCAGTAGCCGCTCAAAAAGTAATTGAGGAGATCTATCGCCAACTAGGTTATGAGGAAGTGATGGAGTGAACCGAGGTGATGAGGACGTGCGGGAGAAAACCGCGCTCAACGTTATGGAAGGTCTACATTCATCGCATGATGGTATGAAGTCTGTAAAGAGAAAAAAGTTCAAACGAAACAAGGCTCCCATTGAAATCACAGATCTCGCACGAGAAATTGCGGAAGGCTCACGTCTCAGTCTCGCAAAAGGGATCACTCTTCTTGAAAGTATCGCCACTCATGATAAACCGGCTGGTCAAGAATTGCTTCGTACGTTGTTGCCCAAAACGGGAAACAGCATCCGAATTGGAATAACTGGAGTCCCAGGGGCGGGAAAGAGTACCTTTATCGAGGCATTCGGCCTTATGCTGACGAAAGCGGGTCATAAAGTAGCAGTCCTTGCGGTTGATCCTAGTTCTTCCATTACGGGTGGAAGTATTCTAGGTGACAAGACACGGATGGAACTGCTGGCACGGGATCCTTTAGCATTCATCCGTCCATCACCTACTGCTGGAACGCTTGGTGGGGTCCATCGGAAAACGAGGGAAACGATGCTATTATGTGAAGCGGCAGGTTATGACGTCATTCTTGTTGAAACGGTTGGCGTCGGTCAGTCTGAAACTGCCGTGCGTGAAATGACAGACTTTTTCCTGCTGCTTGCATTAACAGGAGCTGGAGACGAACTTCAAGGGATGAAAAAAGGAATTATGGAGCTTGCGGATGGTATCATCGTCCATAAAGCGGATGGAGAAAATGTGAGACTTGCAAAGAAAACTGTGCGAGAGTATCGCCAACTTGCTCATTTCCTGCAACCCGCTTCTCCCGGTTGGACAACTCGCGCATTACCGGTATCTTCCATAAAGGAAACTGGATTGTCGGAAACATGGGAAATGATTCAAGAGTTTAGAGTTGTGATGGAGTTGTCGAATTATTGGACAGAAAGACGGCAATACCAAACGCGAAGCTGGTTTTACTCGATGATCAATGATCACTTAATTGATTCGTTCTACGGTGAACCAGGTCGCAAGCAGCAAGTTTTAGAGTTGGAAGGAGAACTTTTGAACGATCAAATAACCGTTGCTGGAGCAGTTAAGCAACTATTTGATAACTAAGGGTTCTGAATTTAAAGCGCTACTGTGTTTGCAAAAGTTAGCGTAATTGCTGAACAGTTTTCAACGCACTCGTAAACTGGTATGATGTGTATAAGAAGCATTAAAGGGGGACAATTAGATGACAATGGATTTTAATTTTTATATGGACGATATAACTGGTCAGGCTCGCGGAGAAATGGAAGCGGGGGGTTATGAGCAATTGAAAACAGTGGATGACGTAGAAAATGCGTTCAAACGTGAAGGGACAACTCTTGTTATGGTGAATTCTGTATGTGGATGTGCAGGCGGTATTGCCCGCCCTGCAGCACTTCATGCAATCCATTACGATAAGGCTCCTGATCATTTGGTAACGGTGTTTGCTGGACAAGACAAAGAAGCAACTGCACAAGCACGTATGCACTTTGGAGATTACCATTTGCCATCTTCACCTTCATTCGTTTTGATGAAAAATGGCGAAATGGTTGCTGAAGTTGGACGTCATGAAATTGAAGGCCATGATCCAATGTCTGTTGTGACAAACTTGCAAGATCAGTTTGAACAGTATTGTAAAGAACTATAAAAAACAGGCCGGCATCAGTATGACTGATGCCGGCCTGCATTTTCGTATCTTCTATTAAAATAGTGTGCTGAGACCGAACAAGACACTGGAAGCAACCATAGCAGCGATCATGATAATTACAATTGTTTTTTGAACTTTTTTGTTGCTCATGTGCAAAAACCCCTTAATTGGTTTGATACTTTTAGTTTAACAGAATCTGCAGAATTCTCAACTGGTGGCACATTATTTTAGGAGCAGGTACAATAGAATAGGGGTGGAATCGTGGAAAAGGTTGACCATATCGGAATAGCGGTAAAAAGTCTTGACGATTCAATGGATTATTATATACATACACTTGGTTTGAAACTGTTGGGGGTGGAAAAAGTCCCTCAACAACATGTGACGGTAGCATTTTTAGATGCTGGTAATATCAAGCTTGAATTGCTTGAGCCGATTGGGACTGAAGGAGCTATTGCGAGTTTCCTGGAAAAACGCGGTGAAGGTGTTCATCATATTGCTTTCGGTGTGAGTAACATTCGCCAGCGGATGGAAGAACTCCGGACAAAGGGTGTCCGATTACTGCAAGAAGAACCAAAAATAGGTGCAGGTGGAGCGGAAGTTGCATTCATGCACCCAAAATCTTCGTTTGGAGTTCTTTATGAACTATGTGCCAAACGCTCATTGGGGGATGAGTAAGGTGGATATTTACGATAAAATTAACGAACTTTACGATAAAAAACGTAAGATTGAACTAGGTGGAGGCGATGAACGCATTGCTCGCCAACATGAAAAGGGAAAGCTAACTGCGCGTGAACGGATCGATTTACTTGTAGACGAAGGTACCTTCGTAGAATTAAGTCCTTTTGTTGCTCACCGTACTCGTGATTTCGGAATGGACAAGATGGAAGGTCCTAGTGATGGTGTTGTTACGGGGTATGGGAAAGTGAACGGTCGGCCAATTTACTTATTCTCTCAAGACTTTACGGTTTTCGGGGGAGCCCTTGGTGAAATGCACGCTATGAAAATTGCGAACGTCATGGATCTAGCGGCAAAAAACGGAGCTCCATTTGTTGGACTCAATGATTCAGGGGGAGCCCGTATTCAAGAGGGGGTTGTCTCTCTGGATGGATATGGCGAAATCTTCTATCGCAACTCGATTTACTCAGGAGTCATCCCGCAGATTTCGGTCATTTTAGGTCCATGTGCAGGTGGAGCTGTCTATTCACCAGCAATTACAGATTTCGTATTTATGACGGATGAGACGAGCCAAATGTTCATCACAGGACCGAAAGTCATTGAAACCGTCACGGGAGAAAAGATTTCATCCGAAGACTTGGGTGGCTCGAAAGTGCATAACACAATTAGCGGAAATGCACACTTCCGAGGACCTGATGAGCAGACAGTGCTTCAAGAAGTCCGCCAGTTACTGACGTACTTACCACAAAATAATGAAGAAAAAACACCGATTCAACCGATAACTGAGCAAGAAGATTACCGTCCGGACTTGGCAGATGTCGTGCCATTTGAAACAATCAGACCCTATGATGTTCGAAGAGTTGTCGAGCAAATTGCTGATGCAGATTCGTTCATGGAAGTTCAAAAAGAATTTGCGCGTAATGCAGTCGTCGGATTCGCTAGGATAAAAGGAGAAGCAGTTGGATTCGTTTGCAATCAGCCAAAAGTAATGGCAGGCGGGCTAGATATCGATTCGTCCGATAAAATCTCAAGGTTCATTCGGACTTGTGATTCCTTTAACATCCCACTGATTACATTTGAAGATGTAACTGGATTCTTCCCAGGAGTTAAACAGGAGCATGGCGGGATAATTCGTCATGGTGCAAAAATATTGTATTCGTATTCGGAAGCGACAGTACCAAAAATTACAGTGATCTTGCGGAAAGCGTTTGGCGGAGCGTACGTAGCACTTAATTCAAAAGCCATAGGTGCAGATCTGGTATTCGCTTGGCCAAACGCAGAAATTGCAGTGATGGGCGCAGAAGGCGCTGCCAACATCATATTTGCTCGTGACATTGCAGCAAGTGAAGATCCTGAAGCAACTCGAGCTGCAAAAATTGCAGAATATCGGGATAAGTTCTCGAATCCATACACGGCTGCAGCAAACGGAATGGTCGATGACGTCATTGATCCACGCGAAACGCGTATTAAACTCGTGCAAGCGCTTGACATGATGAGAAACAAAAAAGAACAACGTCCGAAAAAGAAGCACGGCAATATGCCGTTATAAAAGGAGAGATTCCATGAATTACGAACGCATGTTAGAAGAATTTTTTGAACTAGTGAAGATTGACTCTGAAACACTACATGAAGAACAGATTGTTGGCGTTTTAAAAGAAAAAATGGAGAAAATGGGTTTCGATGTTTTTGAAGATGATTCAAAAGAACGTACGGGTCACGGTGCAGGGAACTTAATCGCAACGATGAAGGGTTCAGTTCCTGAAGCAGATCCAATTTACTTTACATGTCACATGGATACCGTCACGCCTGGTGTTGGGATCGAACCTGTTTTAAAAGAAGATGGATATGTCTATTCAGCTGGTGAAACGATTCTCGGTTCAGACGACAAAGCAGGACTAGCTGCGTTGTTCGAGATGATGCGAACACTTAAAGAGAGTGGAGAAGCGCATGGTGACCTTCAATTCATCATTACTGCAGGGGAAGAAAGCGGTCTAGTGGGAGCACGTGAAATTGATAGAACTCTTATGAAGGCCAAATACGGCTACGCAGTTGACAGCGATGGGAAAGTGGGCGGAATCGTTACAGCTGCACCATATAATGCGAAACTGAAGACCGTCATCCATGGCCGTACAGCACATGCAGGAGTTGAACCGGAAAAAGGCGTTTCCGCGATTACAATTGCTGCAAAATCAGTTGCAGCTATGAAACTTGGCAGGATTGACTCAGAAACAACTGCTAACATCGGAATGTTTTCTGGTGGACAAGCAACGAATATTGTTTGTGATGAAGTTAACATTGTATCAGAAGCGCGTTCGATCAATTATGAAAAATTGCAAGCACAAACAGAGCATATGGTAAAAGCCTTTGCCGAGACTGCTGAAAAAATGGGTGGCTCCGCTGAAACCGATGTTCAGCTCATGTCTCCTGGATTCTATTTTGACAAAAATGATGAAGTGGTTCAAGTAGCTTCCGAAGCCATCCGTGCTATTGGACGTACACCCGAATTGAAGACGAGTGGTGGAGGCAGTGACGGGAACATCTTTAACGGGCATGGATTCCCGACAGTGACCTTATCTGTAGGTTATGAAGAAATCCATACGAAAAATGAACGGATGCCTGTAGAAGAGCTCAATAAACTAGCAGATTTACTGCTTGAAATTGTGCGTACAGTGACGAACCGAAGAAAGCAGGTTCAGTAATATGGAAAACACTAAAGCGATTGTCGTTCGATGTGGCAATGAAGAATATGCCATTCCAGTTGAACAAACGGTGTCCATTGAAGAGTTGGAAAAAGTGAATCCGATTCCGCATTTACCTGAATACCTTCTCGGATTAATGAAAATTCGCGGAGAGCTTGTACCTATTTTGGATTTTCAACAAATTCTGTACGGAAACTCTGCAAAAAATGACCCGAATGCTAAGGTTGTCGTTGTCCAAACGGAAGGTGTTTACTTTGGATTACTGGTGTTAGAAGCAAAAGAAATTCTTGATATTGCAGCGGATACATTAACTTCAAAAGGATTAATGGCCTATTCTAAGACCCCTTATTTCTCTTCTGTCGCTAATTTGGAAAATCGGGTCATTACGATGATTGATCCGACAATTCTTTCAGATACGCTTACAGGAATGGATGACATAACTGACTATGTGGATCAACAAGTATCCGAGAATGTATGACTGTTAAAACCGGGGAGTACGCTGCCCGGTTTTTCTTGCAGCTAGAGAGGTGAGTACATGGATCGCAAAGAACCCATCAAACGTCGAGTCATTCTTCATTTGGATATGAATTGTTTCTTTGCATCTGTTGAACAAGCTCATAATCCAGATTTGAAAGGACTCGCACTGGCTGTTGCCGGCGACCCTAAAGCACGACGTGGAATCCTGGTCACGTGCTCATACGAAGCACGTGCATTTGGGGTTTATACGACAATGACTGTGGGGGAAGCGAAAAGAGTGTGCCCTCAGCTTGTCCTAGTACCACCAGACTTTGAAAAGTACCGACAAGCTTCACAGGCCGTGTTTGATATATTGAGGACGTATACAGAGTTAGTGGAACCGGTCTCAATTGACGAAGCTTATATCGACATTACAGCTATTGGCGGATTAGAGGACGCACTGGGGATTGCCAAGGATATGCAAGAACGGATATTACGTGAACTGGATTTACCTTGTTCAATTGGAATTGCTCCGAATAAATTTTTAGCTAAAACTGCTTCCGATATGAAAAAACCAATGGGGATCACCATTCTAAGAAAACGTGAAGTTGAGAAAATCTTGTGGCCGCTTTCTGTAATTGAGATGCATGGTATTGGTAAGAGCAGTGCAGAAAAGCTTGCTCAAGCAAAAATTCAAACTATCGGCGATCTAGCAACGGCCGATGATTTGAAAATGAAATTGACGCTTGGCAAGAGAGGACTTAAATTAAAAGAGCGTGCCAATGGTGAAGATCATCGAATTGTGGATCCTGAAGCATCCGCAGAACGTAAAAGTGTTGGAAGTTCCACAACGTTAGCGATTGATGAAACTGAATTGGAACCCTGTCTAGCTGTCTTTCAAAAACTCGCTGAAAAAGTGGCTAGTCGGTTGGAAGCTAAACAGCTTGCTGGCACAGTCCTTTCTATTCAAATCCGAACTGCAGCTTGGCGGAACCAATCTAGAAGTAAAACGGTCTTGAATCCGCTGTATCGTGGGCAAGAGATTTATACAGAAGCCGCGCAATTGTTTCGTCTTCATTGGGACGGAGAGCCAATTCGACTCTTGGGGATTACAGTGTCTAATGTCATTCCATTTGAAGAATTGCACGAACAGCTATCTTTCGATAATTACGAGCGTCATGATAAAGAAGTGTCCATGCAAAAACTAGTTTCTCGAATGAATGATCGATTTGGTCCAGGTACGATTCATAAAGGAAAACAATAGGAAGGAGGAATTTATTATGGATTTGCAGTTTTTGGGTACCGGGGCAGGAATGCCTTCAAAATTGCGTAATACGACTTCAATTATTTTGAATTTGTCTTCCGAAGAGCGCGGTTACTGGATGTTTGACTGCGGAGAAGCGACCCAACATCAAATGCTTCACACAACGTTAAAACCGCGAAAAGTGAGCAAGATGTTTATCACCCATTTACACGGAGATCACTTATTTGGTATCCCAGGATTTATCGGCTCCCGCTCATTTCTAGGGGGAGATAGTCCCTTAGATATTTATGGTCCTGTAGGAATTGAAGAGTGGATCTCCACGACATTACGTTTGACGAAAACGCATCTTACATACCCTTTAAGGATTCACGAGATTAAAGAAGGTGTTGTATTTGAAGATGATGATTATATTATAACTGCGCGTGAGCTATCCCATGTCGTCCTATGCTATGGATTTAGGATTGTACAAAAGCCGTTACAAGGGAAGCTATTGATCGACAAAGCGACGGAAGCCGGTGTGCCGAAAGGTCCGCTTCTTCAGCTACTCAAAAACGGGAGCGATGTTATATTAGAAGATGGGAAAATTGTTACAAGCGCCTCTGTCATTGGCGAGCCTAAGCCAGGATTTGTTGTCACGATTCTAGGGGACACCAGTGTTTGCGAGGCGTCAGTGGAACTCTCAAATGCCGCCGATCTTGTCGTGCATGAAGCGACATTCAACGAAGAAACGGGCCAACTAGCAAAAGACTTTGGGCATTCAACTATTCAACAGGCTGCAGAAATTGTGAAAACAGCTGGAGCTAAAGCGCTCGTCGCGACACATATTAGTTCCCGCTTTCTTCCTGGGGACATCGATGCGTTTAAGAAAGAAGGACAAGAAATATTCCCGAACGTCTTTGTAGCAAGTGACTTTGCTCAGTATTCTCTTCACAATGGGGAAGTCATTGAAAGTAATTTCAAGAAATAATTAATAGGTTTAAGTAATTTTAACACCATCATTTTAACCACTAAGTTCCTGCTGAAGAAACACTTTCTTTGATAACGAAATGGTGACCATGCCATGTAGAAGGTACACTAGGTTCAAGTCTTCCAGCAGAGAAACAAACACTAAAAGCCTCCATTAATAATAAGATGTTATAGGAGGCGATGACTATGCAATGGTTTTATAAAATAGGATCTTTAATCCATCAACCTGTTGGAATTTCATTGACGAATGGGCAAGGCACATCAGGGGTTTTATGCGAGGTCACTAATGGGCAACTTCATGTAATTGAATACTTATATCAATCGCAATTTGCTTTAAAAAAGTACGATTTCAATATAATTCAGGATATAAATGGGTTCCCTCCTTGTCAGGGACAAAATCGACTCTATTAGAAGCAGTCAAGAGACTATGAAAATAAAGGGTTGGATAAAACCAGAACCTCGTGACCTAGTGACATAAATTCAACTGTATTCGTAAGACCTTTAATTCCTTTAAGAATAAACGATTCAGCTGAAAGGTGAAAAAATGAAATTAGCAATGAATTAACATCAATTTAAAACATTGTTCAGCATCGCATTGGAGGCCACTGAAAAAGTCCATTAATAGTTGGTTAAGCGTGGGAGACTGTTGATTTGCGCTCCAGGCGGACGCTTTCCGAGGGGCTCGATTTCAGCCTCCTCGTCGCTTCGCTTCTGCGGGGTCTTCAATCTTCGCTGATCCCTCCGGAGTCGCCGCCTTCTGCTCCAATCAACGGGGGTTCGTCATTCATCATTAGACAGTCAAAACCTTCTAATTGAAAAATAAAGAGCTCATCATCCGTGAAACGGGTAATGAGCTCTTTACGTTTGTTGTATAATAAATGCATTACATTCAGGTGGTGTCCCAATGATCTCTAACCAAGAAACCTTACAACTCAGTCCTTATATGGCTATCTACGATCTTGCTGTCCCTGCGGACAATATGCTTCGTCAAATTAATGAACTGGTTGATTTCACATTCATTCTAGAGGAATTAAAAAGTAAGTATTGCCTGGTGAACGGACGCAATGCCGTGCCACCGATTCGCATGTTCAAATACCTCCTGCTAAAATCAATCTTCGATTTATCGGATGTAGATATAGTAGACCGTTCAAGGTATGATATGTCCTTTAAATATTTTTTGGACATGGCACCGGAAGAAGGTATGATCGACCCTAGTTCATTAACAAAATTCCGTAGACTCCGTCTTCAAGATGAGGTTGGACATGCTCATTTGTAAGACGATCGAGATTGCACTGGAAAAGAGCCTGATTAAAAGTAAAAACATGATTGTGGATGCCACCCATACGAAATCACGTTATAACCAAAAATCACCGAAGGAATTTCTAACGGAGAAATCGAAAAATGTACGAAAAGCAGTCTATCAAATTGATGATTCGATGAGAGAAAAGTTTCCTGAGAAGACTAACTCTGACGAAGTGGAAGATGAACTAGATTATTGCCGAGAAGTTATCTCAGTCATTGAAAAGGAAGAACAGATTGCGCGAATTCCTGCTGTTCAGGAAAAATTGAATGTGTTGAAGGAAGTTGTCGAGGATTATGAAGAAGGGCTTACGTTCTCAGCCGATCGAGATGCCCGAGTCGGACATAAAACAGCGGACACCTCTTTCTTTGGTTATAAAACCCATATTGCAATGAACGACGAACGCCTGATTACGGCTGCGATTGTCACAACTGGCGAGAAAAGTGATGGTAAATATCTACAGGAATTAATCGTGAAGAGTCAGAACAAAGGAATGGAAATCGATACGGTCATTGGAGATGCCGCGTATTCAGGAAAAAATAATATTCAGTATGCAAAAGAAAATGAGCTTCAATTGGTTTCTAAATTACATCCTTTTATCACGCAGGGCACCCGAACAAAAGAAGAGGAATTTGAATTTAATAAAGATGCCGGCATGTACGTCTGTAAAGCGGGGCATATGGCCATTCGCAAAGCACGGACCGGAACGAAAAAACTCAGGACCAATAAGCTGCAAACGTATTATTTTGACGTAGAAAAGTGTAAGGTTTGTCCACTCCGCGAAGGCTGTTATAAAGAAGGAGCGAAAAGCAAGACCTATTCTGTCTCCATTAAGTCAACAGAACACGAGGAACAAGAAGCATTTCAAAATAGTGAGGAATTTAAGGAGAAAGCGAAATCTCGCTACAAAATCGAAGCGAAAAATAGTGAATTGAAAAATCGACACGGGTATGATGTTGCCACATACCAGGGTCTATTTGAAATGCAGATGCAAGGAGCCATATCGATTTTCGCAGTCAATCTGAAACGGATTATCACCTTAATGAAGGAAGCGAAGTAATAAAAACTAAAGGAAGAGGCACCATTTTGTTCAAAATTGAACGAAATGGTGCCTCTTTTTTGTTCTTACAACTTGCTAGCTTAAAAAACGTAAGTTTTTCAGTGGCCACATCGCATTGGGCGGTGCTTTTTTTATTTTTCAGAAAGGTTTTATGGATATCTCTGGTATAATGATGTGGTAGTTTATAAAGGATTCTTGAGATACATTAAACGGGCCGTATTGCTAACTAAGGAGGATTTGAGAATTGGAAAAGAAGTATAGTAGGTACTCTATCATTCTAATCGCAGTTGGAATTTTTATTGCTTATATGATTTTCCCTCCTTTTAATATCACATTTGGAACGTGGTCTATGTTAGCTATACCCATTGGTTTTGTTACTTATTTAACAGGAGTTTCACTCGGCATTATCGCTTTTCTAAAGAAGGAAAAAGGGTTTATGAAATATATTGCATTAATTTTTATGGCATTAGGTGTTTTATATGTTGTATTCCATTTTGCAGTATTCAGTGGAGAAATATAGGAAAGTAAAAAGTAGCTATACTACATTCGGGGCAGTTGTTGGAAAGCAGCTACCCTTCAAACGGTCTAGGTTATTTGATAAACCAGGTTAAATGTAAAAAAAGGAGTGGGTGAAAAAATGAACGTGGGAATTGGTTTTACTGTAGTTGCATTACTGGTTATTGGATTTTCATATGGTTTAGTTAAACAAATTCAACATACATTAAGTATTCGTAAGGCTAACAAAACAGCTAACTACAAACGAACATTATTTGGTAATTATTTAACGTGTATTTCATTTGCAGGGTTTTTGGTTTCATATGTATTAAATGTATCAGCTGCTAAATCAAGCATGATCACAAGTAATGGTACTAGTGCTAGTTGCTTTATATTTCTTATGGTTATCTTAATAGCCAAATTTGGAATCACTCCCAAAGCTCCTAAATATACAGGAATATCAAATTGATTTTCAGGTTTATTTTATAGAAATGCGTTTTTCAATAGTCCGGAAACAGGGGCTTTAATGGTACAACAGTTAGTTTATTGAATATGAATCGTGTTGCTTGTACAGGAGGGGTTTTGGGTGAGAATTATGAAAGGCGTTCTTTTTGTTTTTGTGGTTTTAGTTGCAATTTGGGCCCTTATTACTGGTATAAATAGTTTTTCTCCTTACATGTTTTTAATTGTAGCGGCTATGATGTTATACTCTGGTTTATTTGCATTGAAGCTGAAGCGAAAGAAAAATGCTGCTATTTACTTTATTGCAACCGCTATTGCACTTTCTGCCTCGATTTACATTTTCTTCACCTAAAGGGGGCCTATTTCTCGTATAAGGTTTGTGCTTCAATCGGGCCAGCTAGTTGCATAGAATAATCTTATAAGAAAAGAGGTGGGAAGGTATGAGTGCTGTTGATTTTGGAGTAGATATCATAATCTTTATTATCATCATTTACTTAATCTCAAAAGTCGTCGATTTTATTAAACATACGAAAGCTAAATTAGACGAAATGGACAAAAAGATAGATGAGATTAGAAAGTACATAGACGACAAAGAATAGGTATCGTAAATAAACGGAAATCTTCTTTAATCGAGGGATATAAATAGTACAGTGTTGTACCAGAATAGGGCCAGGTAGTTGTATTATCAAAAGTTAATTAATGGTACTTTGACGAATTTAAATAAAACACAAATTAGAAGAGGGGGATGGCTTTACATGGAAACCTTTTTTACTCTTACACCGTTTTTTGTGTGGTTTGTGATTTTTGCTGTAATTATTTATGGGATATCTCGAATGGTTTTAAAGATAAAATAAAAATAATTCGCTCTTTATTAAAACCATCGGGGGCGATTCTTCAATAAGGATCGTGCCCGTTTTCATCAAATGGGCCAATTCATTGAATGAAACCTATAGGGCATTCATCCGTATACAAATTAAGGAAAAAAAGCAAAGTGATATAGTTGTTGGATGTAAAAGCAGAATAAGTAACTTTTATACAATCGGACAAATACTGATACAAGGAGTGACGGAATGAAGAAGGTATTTGAAGCTATATATGACGGTCATCGAATACAAGTTGAGAATAGATGGTTTACCGGCGAGAAGTTGTATGTAGATGGAGAATTGCAAGATGAAAATTTAGGCTTAGCATTTAGAGGGACTTTAAATGGGAGTATTAGGAATAAAGGAAATGAATCAAAGAGCATAAAAGTAACTCTAGGAGGTTTTTTTAGTATCCACTGTAAAGTCTTTGTTGATAATGTATTAGTTTCTTCGTATCAAATTAGAACAAGTGATTAAATACTTTCAAAATAATTGGGTATGAGTCAGGTTGAAATTTATAATACAATGACTCCGAGCAATAGGGGGGCGATTGTAGCACTAGAAATTCGAGAAGGACTTTTCAGATCCTTTTTTATGAAGATAGCAAAATATATTATTGAACTTTTAACATACAAATTGTCAGTAGCTTTAACACATTTTGTAACTATGTTGATGGGAATGCTAATCGCATATCTAAATCAGCTATGGTTTAATCTTAATGGTTGATAAGTAGAAAAGGAAGAGTCCTAATTCATATGTGAATTAAGACTTTTTTAGTGTTTAATTTATTTTGTACGATTGAATAATCGGGTTAGAAATACAATTACTGCCATAATTATTCAGCTACAAAAAATGTGAATACTGTTTGTTTTTCATATGGGACATGTGCATCCAATAAAATGGTTGGTAAGTTTTCATATTGTAATGAAGCAGGGGAGGCTTGTGTCTCGAAACACACACCACCGTATTTAATTGATGGACCACCTGTTAACTCTAGTCCTTCATCAAGACAGTTAGCTGTATACATTACAACACCGGGGTGAGTGGTGTTAATCGATAAAACTCTTCCACTTATATCATCTCTTACCTGTATAGAACCACGGTGTTCATCATTGAACAAGAAATAGTGATCATATCCATGACTTGCAATTATATTTTGCGGGAAAGTGGATTGAATGCCATCAGCAAGGAGACGACCTTTTCTAAAATCAAATGGAGTATTCGTTACGTCAAGCATCTTACCTGTTGCGATAAGATCTTTATCCAGCTCTATAATTGCATCACTATTAACGGTAACATGATGTTGATCTATAGCTGTTGCAGGGTTGCCCGACAAATTAAAATATGAATGATTTGTTAACGTCAAGGCAGTTTTTTTATCTGATGTAGCGTCATAATCAATCTGTAGTTCATTATTATTCGTTAAAGTATACGTAACCGTAACATCTACTGTCCCTGGATAACCACCTTCACCATCCGGGCTTGTATGCCTCAAAATAACGCCAACCGCTTCTTCCGTTTGAAAGGGAGTGGATGCCCAAATGAGTTGATGGAATCCATTCGAGCCCCCATGGATATGGTGAGTTCCTTCATTAACATCTAATTCATACGTAAGCCCTTGAATGGTTAGGCGAGCATCTTGTATTCTGCCTGCAACACGTCCAACTAAAGCCCCTAAAAAGTTTAGATTATGTTCATAATCAGCATAGTTTTTAAATCCAAGTACAACGTTTTTAAGATTGTTATGGCGATCTGGGACATTTATCTCAGTAATGATACCACCATAATCTAGTATGCTAACACTCATTTTATGCTCATTAGTAAGGGTGTATAATTGCCAGCCATTTACGACTTTTTGAGTAGTGATTTTCATTTAAGTTGCCGCCTTATGATTCAATGTATAGATAAAGCATTCATATGCTTGGAAATCTTTAAACACTCCGGCATCACTAAGTACTTTAGCGAACTTATCACCAAGTTCTTTTTCTAAAATCAATTCAAGTTGTATTGTATCTTGTATCAATCCATACTTCTCTTTTAGTTCATCTGCCCATGGTTGATGATAAGAAGGGACTGTGTTCGATTGGTTTTGCAAGAAATTCTTGATGTCAGCCAATTCATCCTTTAGTCGTGCAGGAAGTACTGCAAGACCCATCACTTCAATCAACCCGATATTTTCTTTTTTAATATGATGAACATCCGCGTGCGGATGGAAAATCCCAAGTGGATGTTCAGCAGTTGTGCGATTATTACGTAATACAAGATCGAGTTCAAATTGTCCATCACGCATACGGGCAATTGGTGTAATCGTATTATGAGGTGTATTACCTGTAAATGCTTTGATAGATACCTGTTCATCATCATAGTTCTTCCAGGTAGTTAGAATATGGTCAGCCGCTTGTATTAATTCTTCTGTGTCAATACTTTGCAAACGAATAGTTGAAAGAGGCCAATTCAATACAGCCGCAGATACACGAGTAAATTGTTCTAGTGTAAAAGACATTGCTGTTGCAGCATTCGTCATTGGGAATTCATATCTGCCTGCTTGATAATGGTCATGACTTAAAATGGAACCGCCGACGATAGGCAGATCTGCATTAGAGCCAATAAAATAATGCGGGAACTTTTCTATAAAGGTAAGTAATCGCACAAAGGTATCTCTAGTAACTTTCATATTCCGGTGCTGTTCAGCTAGTAAAATACTATGTTCGTTGTAATAAACATAAGGGGAATATTGTAAATACCAATTTTCTTTAGCAAGTGGTATTTTGATGACACGATGATTTGCACGGGCAGGATATCCTATACGACCCTCATAGCCGACATTTTCAATACATAGCAGGCATTTTGGATAGTCAATCTTATGCTGTAATTGGCTTTCCCTCTTTATTTGTTCAGGATCTTTTTCAGGTTTAGACATATTAATGGTAATATCCATTTCACCATATACCGTTTTTGTTTTAAATTGTATGTTTTTTTCGATTCTGTTCAATTGAATATAGTTGCTATTTTTACTTAATTCATAAAAGTAATCTGTTGCATGCTGAGGGGATTGACTGTACTTTTCTTGAAAGATTCTATTTATGACAGAAGGTCTTGCTACAAAACAATTCATGATGTTGGCAGCTAATATTTCTCGATCATCAAAAACATCTTCGATAACATGATGATCTACAGCATAAGCAATGACTTCTTCAAGTATGTTTGGAATCGTATCCACAATGGGCACTTGACTTTCTGCAGGCAAGGCTTCAAGATTCAGCAAGGAAAGTAAGCGGTTGGTCACATAGATCTCATCTGTCAAATCAATGAGCTTTACTTGAATTCCTTGTTGTACAAGACCTGAAATTAGTTGGAAAATCATTTAGGCGTCACATCCTTTAGATAGCCATTTGGATGATTCGCATGCCAATTCCATGCATCTTGTATAATAGTTTCAATGGATGTTCTTGTTGGTTTCCAGCCGAGAAGGGCAGTTGCTTTTTTAGAGCTTGCGATTAATATACTTGGGTCTCCCGCTCGTCGTTCACCCGTTTTCACAGATATTTCTTTACCTGTCACGGTATGGGCGGCTTCAATCATTTCTTTTACTGAAAATCCTTGGTTGCTTCCTAGATTGAAAGTTTCACTTCGTCCGCCTTTATTTAAATGATCAAGAGCTAAAATGTGTGCCTCAATCAAATCTTCTACATGAATATAATCCCGTATACAAGTACCATCTGCTGTATCGTAATTATCGCCGAAAATAGTGATGTGATCGCGTTGACCAAGAGCAGCTTGAAGAATGATTGGTACTAAGTGTGTTTCGGGCTGATGGTCTTCACCAATTATTCCACTTCTGCGGGCACCCGCTACGTTGAAATAACGCAAGGCGACATAACGGATTCCATAAGCAATATCGCACCATTTCATTATCTTTTCCATCATTAACTTTGTTTCTCCATATGGGCTTGAAGGATTTGTGGACATATCTTCAGTAATTGGAACATCTTCAGGCTCTCCATATGTCGCAGCCGAGGAGGAAAAAACAATCTTCTTCAAATCAAATTCTTTCATAACTTGCAGTAAAACTTGAGTACCGTAGACATTGTTGTCAAAGTACTCTAATGGTTTCTCTACGGATTCACCAACAAGGGAATTGGCAGCGAAATGAAAGACAGCATCAATCGATTCATTTCTAAATACGTGACGCATGAAGGTGATATCTTTAATATCGCCTTCATAGAAAACAGCTTGCGGATGAATCGCATCTTGATGTCCTGTTTGAAGATTATCAATAACAATCACTTTTGTTTGTTGGTCGATAAGTTGATGTACCGCATGTGAACCAATATAACCTGCTCCTCCTAAAACTAATACGCTCATTTATATCACTCCTTCAGTAATTTCTTTAGCACCGTCACCAATTGCAGCGATGTAAAATGAAGCTTCATTTCCTGTTTTTTTGTGGTATACCTCACGGATCTGTTGTTTAAATTGGGTAACTTGATTCTTTTCAACAAGTGCAATTGCACAACCCCCAAAACCAGCCCCAGTCATACGTGCACCCAGAACTCCGGGATGTCCCCATGCTGTGTGTACAATGGTATCTAACTCAAGTCCAGTCACTTCATAATCGGATTGAAGTGATTGGTGTGACTCATTCATTAAAAGTCCAAATGCATTTAAATTACCTTTCTCTAGCTGTTTAAAAGCTTCAAGTGTTCGGCTATTTTCAAAGACAACATGTTTCGCACGCTTTTCGTTTACTTTATTTTGGATCACATGTTTATGCTGTTCAAATTGTCCTATCGTTAGATTCCCCAGGCTTTCTAGTGAAAGTACAATTTGTAAGTCTGATAAAGCCTGTTCACATTGAGCACGGCGTTCATTATATTTTGAGGCTGCCAATATCCGTTGTATGTTAGTGTTGATAATAATAATTGAATAGTTATCCAGCTGAATTGGTGCATATTTATAGTCTAATGTTTGGCAATTTAATAAAATACCATGATCTTTTTTTCCTTTGCCGATTGCAAATTGATCCATAATACCGCTATTTACGCCGATATATTTATTTTCTACTTTTTGACCGAGCAAAATCAGGTCGTGCCGATCAATATGTAAATCGAATAATCCATCAACTAACACCCCTGTGACCATTTCAATGGAGGCAGAAGAGGAGAGACCCGCACCGTTTGGAATGTCTCCATAAAATAAAATATCCATTCCTGTTGGAAGTGGAATTGTACTTTCTTCAATATACGAGATCATACCTTTAGGGAAGTTTGCCCAGCCATGTTCTTGTTTATAGGATAAATCATTAAGATCACATTCAATTATTCCAGTCTCAGGAAAGTTTAATGAATAAAAACATAACTTTTTATCTTGGCGTTTTTGAGCAATCGCATATGTTCCAAAGGAGATGGCTGCGGGAAATACATGTCCCTGATTGTAATCTGTATGCTCGCCAATTAAGTTAATGCGGCCGGGTGCAAAAAAGATGCGCAGCTTATCAATAGCTGTAAATACGTTATCAAACTCCTTGAATAAATCTACTGTCAATGGAAATCCTCCTCGATAAAGTTAGTAAGTTAATTTAATTAACTGGAGTATACACCACCTTTCATGAATCTTCAAACTTGTTCAACCAATGATGCAAGACAATTACTAATTAAATAGAACGGGGAGTATGTTAGTAGAAAGTCAGAAAAGTTATAGTAAACGTTTAGCGATTAGTTTATTAACAGCGTACTTTAGAGATTTTCTATGAGTAACTGCTATTACTTAGTTTTCTGTATAGACAGAATAGTAGTTCATATGGTAATATTCAGCTACTGAGGTAAATGTTTTACTAATTAGTTTTACTAAGACATTTACTGTTTTTTGAGAAGAAAATGAAAGCGCATTCAAAATGATTAGAATTACTGATTATCTAGGGAGGTGAGATTACATACAGAAGAAATAAGAGGACAGTGAGATTTAACACATGAAAAAGGAGAGTGTTAATGTGAAATCAAATTTGTGGAAGTTCTTTTTGCTGATGGCAGTACTAGTGTTAGCTTTAGTAGGTTGCAGTGATGATGAGGAAGCTGGTAAAGATTCAGCGGATAGCGGTAAGGAGTCTGCTGGTAAAAATCAAGTGCTGGAAGTTGCTGTTTTCCAGGGTGGCTATGGAGATGCGTTTTGGAAGCAGCTCGCTGAAAATTTCGAGAAAGCAAATCCTGGTACAACGGTTAACGTAACTGCCAATCCTGACATTGGTGAATTGATTAGACCTAAAATTATTGCGGGTAATCCACCCGATGTTGTTTATTTAAATCAAACGGATCCTTCTGGTGTCACTCAGGGGTTAATTAAAGAACAAGGTTTCACGGATTTAACTGATCTATTCGACGGTAATGCTTATGATGAAGAAGTTCCTTTGAAAGATAAAATCTTACCAGGCGTTTTGGAATCAGTTTACATGGCGCCTTACGATGACGGTAAAATCTATATGGCTCCTTATAACTATAATGTAATGGGTCTGTGGTATAACAAAACATTATTTGATGACAAAGGGATTGAAACACCAAAAACATGGGATGAATTATTTGCTTTAAATTCTGTAGCGAAAGAAAATGATCGGGCATTATTCACATATCAGGGGACTGTGCCAGGTTATTTAGAAGAAATTCTTATCCCTGCTGTTTATTCACTTGGAGGTCAAGAGGCTCTCGATCAAATGTTGAACTATGATCCGGAATTCTGGAAAACAGAAACAGCTTTAGAGGCGTTGGGTATTTTTGAGAAGATTGCAAATGAAGATAATGCACTTATGAATGGAACAGTTGCACTCGATCATACACAATCACAGACATCATTTATGCAAGGTAAAGCTATGTTTATTCCGAATGGCAACTGGTTCGAAGGAGAAATGGCTGAAGCACCTCGTGAAGATGAATTTGAATTTGGTTTCCTTGGAGTTCCTAGTTTCACTGCGGATGAACCTATTTTGGCATTGAGTTCTATGGAGCAAATGTATATTCCTAAGGCTGCTGCAAATCCAGAACTTGCAAAGGAATTTTTACGCTTTATGTATTCAGAAGAAAGTGTGAAGTTGAATGGTGAACTGACAAAAGCAGCGATGGCGGTAGTAGGCGGTTCAGATATTGTCGCAGATTACTTGTCAGAATCAACTTATAATGTTTTTAAAGCAGTTGAATCAGGCATGTACTCAATGTCAGGTAACTTTGCCCCTGTACCATCGGGCGTTAACGTTGACCCGCGTGAAGTATTATTTGACCAAGCTGCAAGTGTTATGAACAAAGAAATGACGGTTCAAGAATGGGCAGATAAAATGTACGAAGTCTATCAAAAAGTAGAAGACAAAAAATAAAAGTATCCACTTCATGAACACTATTCCTCTAATCTAGCAAAAGATTAGAGGAATAGTTCTAAAATGAACATACATAAAAGTTATTAAGTTATGAAAGTAGGTGTCTATCTTGAAAAATAAAGATCGTACATTATTTATATTGTTTTGTATCCTGCCGACATTAGCGATATTTTCAATATTTATTCTTTATCCTGTAACACAAGTTTTTATCAAATCTTTGTATAGCAGCTCTGGTTTCGGTTCAAATGAAGAGTTTGTCGGACTGGCTAACTTTGTTGAATTATTTAAAGACGATATCTTCATTCAATCCATGAAAAATACAGGATTTCTTATGTTGGTTGTCCCAGCCATTACATTGTTTTTATCACTAATCTTTGCTTCCATTTTATCTTTTGGCGACCTTAGAGAAAAACATTTATATCGGACGATTTTCTTTTTCCCAAGTATTCTATCTTTTGTTGTTATCGGAATCCTTTGGGCATTTATTTATCATCCGAATATGGGGATTATTAATGAAGTGCTAAATTGGATGGGGTTAAATCAGTTTGCTTTAACGTGGTTAGGCAGCAAAGATACAGTTCTATGGGCAATTGCACTTGTTATGGTCTGGCAGGCTGTCGGTTATTACATGGTCATGTATCTCGCAGGGATGGATGGTGTTCCAAGAGAACTCTATGAAGCTGCTTCTTTGGACGGAGCGAATGCAGTCCAGCAATTTTTCAAGATCACAATACCAATGCTCTGGGAGATTATTCGAATCACCATTATTTTCAGTATTAATGGTGTCCTGAATATCAGTTTTGTTATCGTTATCGTCATGACAGCTGGCGGACCGAATAATGCATCGCAAGTCGCACTGACATATATGTACAAACAAGCCTTTGTTAATGCAAACTTCGGCTATGCGATGGCAATTGCGGTTATCGTCTTCTCCGTTTCGTTAGTACTGTCATTTATTAGTAACAAAATAACTGAACGGGAAGCGCACTAGTATGGAGGTGGCAAGATGAGCAAAAGTAAAGGGATAAAACAAAAAAGTTCAAGACTCATATTAAGGATTGTCTTATTAGCGGCAACATTTATATTTGTTTATCCGTTTGTATGGAACTTACTGGCATCATTCAAAACGAATAAAGAAATCATGACAAGCCCTTGGGGGATACCAGCCATCCCTCAGTTTGCAAATTTTACACGTGCATTTAAGGAGTCAAACATGGGCGGTTTTATCATAAACTCTTTCTTGGTTACAGGATTATCCATGTTGCTTTTGTTAATATTGGTTATCCCGACTGCTTACGCATTATCAAGATTTGACTTTAAAGGTCGTAAGGTTTTGCATAACTTTTATATGGCGGGGTTGTTTATTCAGCCTGTTTATATTATGATTCCATTATTTTTGATGATGAATAATCTGCATCTGCTAGATAATCGTTTTTGGTTAAGTCTGGTTTATGCTGCGGGAGCTTTACCATTCTCCATATACTTATTAACAGGATTTATGAGATCGATCCCTAAAGAATTTGAAGAGTCGGCATTTATTGATGGCAGTGGTTATTTTAGAACGCTTATCAGTATTATTGTGCCGCTTGCTAAACCAGGTATATTAACTGTTATCATTTTCAACTTTTTCACATTTTGGAATGAATACGCGCTGGCTCTCGTGTTAATTTCAAGTGATGCAAAGAAAACTATCCCAGTTGGATTGGCAAATTTAATGGAAGTTCAACGCTTCGCAACAGATTGGGCTGCATTATTTGCTGGATTGGTCCTTGTATTGCTGCCGACAATTACTTTGTACGCGTTAACTCAGAAAAAGTTAACTGAAGGTATGTCAATGGGGGGACTTAAAGGGTAAATTACAAATAAAGGAGTTTAGCAATGTCTATATTAAAAGTTGAAGGAAATGAGTTACTATTAAATGAAGAACCGATACAACTTATTTCAGGTTCAATTCATTACTTTAGAGTAGTACCCGAGTATTGGGAAGATCGTTTGTTGAAACTGAAGGCCTGTGGATTTAATTGTGTCGAAACGTATGTACCCTGGAACTTACATGAACCGAAAGAAGGCGTTTATAATTTCAATGGGATTGCCAATATTGAAGAATTTATAAGAATAGCTGAACGACTTGGGTTACATGTGATTGTTCGGCCAAGCCCCTATATATGCGCAGAATGGGAATTTGGCGGTTTACCGTCGTGGCTGCTTTCCGATGATAATATGAGGTTCAGATCTTATTATGAACCTTATTTAGATAAAGTGGATCGCTATTTTGACGTGTTATTAGCAAAATTAAAGCCGTTATTAAAAACAAACGGCGGCCCAATTATTGCTATGCAAATCGAAAATGAATATGGCAGTTTCGGTAATGATAAAAAATATCTGAATTACATTAAAGAAGCTATGATTAAAAGAGGTATGGATGTTCAACTCTTTACATCTGATGGCCCTGAAGACATAATGCTCCAAGGGGGAACGATTGAGGGAGTACTGGCCACAGTTAATTTCGGTTCGAAACCCAAGGAAGCTTTTGAAAAGTTACAGGAGTATTTCCCCAATACACCGAATATTGTTATGGAATTTTGGAATGGCTGGTTTGATCATTGGGGCGAAGAACACCATGAAAGGGATCCAGGCGAAACTGCTGATACATTTGTAGAAATGCTGAAACGTGGAGATTCCGTAAATTTCTATATGTTCCATGGCGGAACGAACTTTGGTTTCTATAATGGAGCTAACTATGATGAGAAATACC
The DNA here is from genome assembly GCF_003384035.1 of Sporosarcina sp. BI001-red. Lineage (GTDB taxonomy): Bacteria > Bacillota > Bacilli > Bacillales_A > Planococcaceae > Sporosarcina. The sequence continues at coordinate 561,790 of NZ_QQAK01000009.1, forward strand.
AGCCAACAGTTACAAGTTATGATTATGACTGTCCTGTAAGTGAAACTGGTGATATCACTCCCAAGTTTCATGAAGTACGAAAAGCAATTGCAAACCACAAAGACATTGGAGAATTGAAATTACCTGCTCCGATTCCTAAAATGAATTACGGAACAGTTACAATGAATGAATCCGTATCGTTATTTTCATCACTGGATTTACTTAGCCAACCAATCCAGAGGGCTAATCCGGAGAAAATGGAGAAGCTGGGACAGGATTATGGATTTACACTCTATCGAACGTATATTACAGGCCCAAGGGAATCAGCGGAATTGACGATTCAAGAAGTTCGTGACCGCGCTCTTGTATTTGCAGATAACGAGTATAGGGGTGTCATTGACCGATGGGAAAACAACTCAATCTCACTTGCAGTGCCTAAGGAAGGCATCAAGTTAGACATTGTAGTCGAAAACATGGGCCGTATCAATTATGGTCCGAAAATGATTGACCCTAAAGGGATAACGGAGGGTGTAAGATTTGAACGGCAATTTTTATTCGACTGGACAATGTACCCGTTACCTATGGATAATCTGCAAAATTTAACATTTGATGACCAGCGAAAGAGTAATGGTGGACCTGCTTTTTACAAAGGATCTTTCCATGTAAATGAAATAGGCGATACATTTGTTGAATTGCCAGGCTGGACAAAAGGGTTTGTCGTAGTAAATGGTTTCAACTTAGGTCGTTATTGGGAAATCGGACCTCAGGAAACGCTGTACTTGCCTGGACCGCTGCTGAAAAAAGGAGTTAACGAAATTGTTGTATTTGAATTACATGGAACAGAAAATTTGGAAGTTAACTTAATTGATACACATAAATTAGGTTGAATGATGGGGCTGTTATCCAATCATTCAATCAATCTATAATTATATAATTAATAAAAATGACTTTTGTATAATTAGAAAAGGTGATTGGGAATGGCAACTATTAAAGACATCGCAGAAAAAGCAGGGGTGTCCCCTGCAACAGTATCAAGAGTGTTGAATTACGATATGAGTTTGTCTGTCGCAGATGAAACTAAGAAACGTATATTTGAAGCTGCCGAAGAACTATCTTATCGCAAAAAATCGACAAAGAAATATGTTGAGCAAAATATAGCCGTAGTTCATTGGTATACACAAAAAGAAGAATTGAATGACATCTACTACCTCTCTGTCAGGTTTGGGATTGAACAAAGATGTAAAGAAATCGGCATTACACCGAAGGTATATTTTTACGACAATATTAAAGATATAAACCCAGCCGAAATAGAGGGGATAATCGCCGTAGGTAAATTTGCTGACTCACAGGTAAATGCGCTTACAGCAATTAATTCAAAGGTAGTTTTTGTAGATTATAGTCCAAACGAGGATCAATATGATTCCATAGTAATTGACTTTGAAAAGGCAACCAAGAAAGTCATTGATTATTTCCATTCTACTAACCATAGTGAAATTGGCTATATTGGCGGGAACGAACAGCTGAAAGGTCATGAAGATTCGATTGAAGACTTGCGAGAGAAAACATTTAAGTCCTATACACAAGATATGGGGATATATGATGATCGCTACGTATTTATCGGTTCCTATTCAGTTGAAGATGGCTATAACTTAATGAAAACGGCTATTGAAAATCTGGGAGATGATTTACCGACTGCTTTTTTCATAAGTAGTGATGTTTTGGCGATTGGTTGTTTAAAAGCCTTACATGAAGCGGGTATAGCAATTCCAGATCGTGTAAGCCTTATTGGCATAAATGATATTTCAGTGTCGAAATATATGTATCCTGCATTAAGCACGGTTAAAGTATACACAGAAGTTATGGGTGAAACGGCTGTCGATACATTAGTGGAAAGATTAGAAGGCAGGAAAATTTGCAAGAAAGTATTTATAGCAACAAAACTTGTTATTCGTCAAAGCGTAAGAAAGTAACTTTTAGTAAAGAGGGTGAAAAATTGCAATACATAGTAGCTGTGGATATTGGAGGAACCAAAATTTCTTCAGGAGTCATAAATAGTGAGGGAACATGGCTTTCTAATGTCAAAAATGAAAGTGACACGTCGGATGCAACAGCTATGTATCATTCTTTATTAAAATGTATCTATGAAGCAATTGAACAGGCGAAACTTACAAAAGAGCAAATTAGTCTACTTGGCGTAGCTATCCCAGGTCAATTAAATACAGAAACAGGTTTTGCTATATACCAAAATAATTTACCATGGACTAATTTCCCGCTTGGCAAATTGTTAGCCGAGGAATTTCCATTGTGTCAACTCGCTTTCGAACATGATGTTATCTCCGCGGCAATAGGGGAGTGGTCGGTCAGGAACATGACTGAAGAATTATTTGTTTACATCACGGTGAGCACAGGAATCTGTGCAAGTATCATTCACCGCGGGAAACCGCTAAAAGGACTTGGTCTTGCCGGTGAAATTGGATTTTTCCCAATTAATAAAGAGTATGTACTCGAAACGTATGCATCAGGTTCAGCGATGGAAAGGGAAATCGCTGAACTCTGCGAGGACCTTTCATTGGCAGATGCTTTTGCACGCTGGGAGCAAGGAGATGAGGAGTTAGATCGGTTTTTTGATGAACGAACCTATCAGCTGGCCATTGCCATTTTTAATCTAACCGCAACACTGGATCCTTCTGTAATCGTAGTAGGAGGAGGCGTAATTAATAATCAAGAAAAATTCTTTGAGCGAATAAAAGAACATTACGGAAAGTTATGTGAACATCCTCTTCAACAAAACTGGCTTGAAAGAATTGAGCCAAGTTCACTAAAAGCAACTTCAGGGCTATATGGTGTAGCTATGAAAGCGATGGGCACGGTCTGATTAATACGTTACATTCGACAAAGGTATCTTAAAGAAGTATCTGACGATAATAGCCCGCTGGCGTGCTTAAAATTATTAAAGTTCGTGAGGTGTATTTTAAGAGTTGAATAAAGTAAGTAAAATCCCTTTGTATTTACAATTGATGGATAAGTTAATCATGAAAATTGATCAGCAGGACTACACAGAACATGAAAAATTACCATCTGAACGTGAGTTATGTGAGATTTATAGTATGAGTCGTATTACTGTTAGACAGGCGCTGCAAGAACTGGCACTTGAAGGCTATATTTATAAACTTCATGGAAAAGGAACTTTTGTAGCACCCCATACAATTAATCAGCATTTAGTGAAACTTTATAGCTTTACAGAAGAAATGAAGAAGCTGGGCAAGGTTCCTGCTACGCATGTACTTGGGTTTAATGAGATTGCAGCGGATGAACGTTTAGCAGCCAATATGAATTTGGATCCTTTTGATAGGGTGTTCCAAGTAATTCGGTTACGTTTTGCGAATGATGAACCTCTTATATTTGAAACATCCTACTTACCGAAGAAAATATTCCCGGAATTAACCAAAAAAGATTTTATGGAAAGACCCATGTATGATGTTTTTTATCAGGACTACCAAGTATCTGTTTCGAAAGCAGTGGAAAACTTTTCAGCCATTTCAGTTCGTGAGACAGAAGCAAAATTTTTAAAAATGTCCACACATCAGCCATGTATGTTGATTAAGCGTAACGCGTTTCATAAAAGGGAATTAATTGAATATACGATAAGTGTTGTTCGCGGGGATAAATTTGACTATACAGTGGAATTGAGCTGACATCGGAAATGAGTATAAATATAGTTTCTGCAATTCAGCTGGTTATGACAACATTACCAGATGTGATGAAATTTAAAAAATGGAGGCGTAAATTTGTTTAATCTAACTGAGGAAGAAATAAGGGCAACGAATTCAAATCATACGACAAGAGAAATACATCACCAACCAGCTGTGTGGAGGGAACTGGCAGAAGAATTCTTTAATCAGCAAGATAGTTATAAGGAGTTTTTGACTGCTATCCACAACAAGCATAAACATGTGCGTGTCATTTTAACTGGGGCGGGAACATCTGCTTTTGTAGGGGATACGCTAGTACCAGAGCTAGCTAAACATAATCAACGCAACATTCAGTTTGAATCAATTGCTACTACAGATATTGTTTCAAATCCAACTGCGTATCTATTTAGAGATATACCTACTATCTTAGTATCCTTTGCCCGCTCGGGTAATAGCCCTGAAAGTGTGGCAACGGTGACACTTGCACAAAAAATCATCAAGGATCTCTATCAAGTGGTCATTACATGCAATAAAGAGGGCCAGTTAGCTGAAAATATTAAAGGTGATGCGAATAGTATAACGTTGCTGATGCCTGAAAAAGCGAATGACCAGTCATTAGCTATGACAAGCAGTTTCACCAGTATGCTCACGGCGGCCTATGCATTATTTACAGAAAATATTTTCACAGAAGAAATTGCTGCGCAAGTAATTGCAAGTGCTGAGTTATTTGCAGAACAGCTCGGGGATTCAGTCGATGACGTCCTCGGATTTGATTTTGAACGAATTGTTTATTTAGGGTCTGGTACGCTTGCCCAGTTAGCACATGAAGCTGCACTGAAAATGCTGGAACTATCAGGCGGTCAAGTTGTCGCAATTCATGAATCTTCACTTGGATTCCGTCATGGTCCCAAATCAATTTTGAATGATAAATCAGTTGTCGCATTATTTATGTCTCAAGATCCTTATACAAGAAAGTACGACATGGATATTTTACGTGAGTTAGCAGCAGCAAAATCTGATATGAAAATCGTTGTATTAACTGAATCTTATGATGAAGAAGTCGAGCAATTAGCGGATTGGACAATACCTGTAAACCCAGGGTCAAAGCCACTTGCAGACGACTTTAGCCTTGCTGTTTTGTATGTCATGTTTGCACAGACATTAGCTTTAAAAAAATCAATTCAATTAGGTATTACTCCAGATAACCCGAGTCCGGATGGTGCGATTAGCCGCGTGGTTAAAGGAGTAACCATCTACGACTATTAAAAATACCATTTAATTGTGAAATTATCGGTACATCTGAATGAATCGTGGAAACTGCTAGCGTGAAAAAAGGAGGAAATGTGATGGGATACGTTCAAAATACGAAAGAAATGTTAATTAAAGCAAGACGGGAAGGATATGCCGTGCCTGCATTTAATATACACAATCTGGAAACAATCCAAGTAGTCGTAAAGGCTGCGGCCGATTTAAAATCACCAGTAATTCTAGCTGCAACTCCCGGTACGATGGTATATGGCGGGCGTGAATATATTCAAGCAATTGCAGAAATAGCTGCAAAGACAAGCGGTGTACCCGTTGCGTTACATCTGGATCATCATGAAACCATTGCTTCCATAGTGGAATCACTAGAGTTAGGTGTAAAGTCTGTTATGGTAGATGGATCTCATGAAACGTTTGAAAATAATATTGCTATTTGTAAAGAAGTGGTTGAACAAGCACATCGCTTCGGTGCAACTGTTGAGGCAGAACTTGGTAAGTTAGTAGGGCAAGAAGATGATTTGATAGTCGAAGCAGCAGATGCGGCTTATACAGATCCTGATACTGTACAAGAGTTTGTGGAGCGAACTGGAATTGACTCACTTGCAGTAGCGATTGGCACAGGTCATGGGGTATACGAAACTGAGCCTAACCTTGATTTTGACCGCCTTGAAAAAATAAAAGATTTAGTGGAGATTCCACTGGTATTACATGGTGCTTCGGGTATTTCTAAAGAAGATGTGCGGAAATGCATCGCTTTGGGATGTGCGAAGGTTAATATATCTACGGAACTTAAGATTCCATTTTCTGATGCGTTACGTAGTTTTCTAGTAGCCAATCCAAATGAGACAGATACTAGAAAGTATATGAGCCCTGCCAAAGCAGCAATGGAAGCAGTAGTTAAAGAAAAAATTATAATGTGTATGAGTGACGGCAGAGCATAATAAGACTGAATGGGGTGGGACAGTGTTCTCACTCCATTTAACTATCTTGTAAAGGCGGGCTATGCATGATTTTAACAATTACATTAAACCCAGCTGTAGATATAAGTTATAAACTTGATAAATTTTCATTAGATACAGTTAATCGAGTAGCAGATGTCACAAAAACGGCAGGTGGCAAAGGAATTAATGTTGCTCGGGTGTTGCGGCAGCTGAGTGAAGAAGTTGGTGCAACTGGATTTCTAGGTGGAAGTTTAGGTGATTTTATCCGGACAGAATTAAGGCGTCTTGGTATTGTTGATTCTTTTATCGAAATAGCTAGTGAAATACGTAACTGTATTGCGGTAATTCACCAAGGACAGCAAACTGAAATATTGGAAGCCGGACCAGCCGTTACAGGTGAGGAAGCAGCAGTTTTCTTAGAAAAGTTTGAAACGACTGTTCAACAGGTTCATATGGTAACGATTTCAGGAAGTATTCCAAAGGGGCTTCCAGCAGGGTATTATACAAAAATGATAGATATTGCGAACCGTTATAATGTGAAAGTATTAGTTGATACAAATGGAACCTTGTTGACTGACATTTTAATGAATGAAGAAAAACCTTACTTAATCAAACCAAATAAAGAAGAACTTAGTGAGTTACTTGGTCTGGAATTAACTGATGAGGCACAAATTATAGACGCCGTACAATCTTCGTTATTTACGGATATCCCTTGGGTTGTCGTAACACTTGGGGCAGATGGGGCACTCATTAAACAAGGTACCGATATTTATCGAGTATTTGCACCAAAAGTAAACGCCGTAAACCCAGTAGGCTCTGGTGATTCTGTAATAGCAGGTTTTGCTGCTGGTATTCTGCGTGAGCTCACGGACGGTGAATTAATGAAATTCAGCCTGGCAATGGGTGTATTAAATGCAATGGAAGAAAAAACAGCTGCAATTGATGTAAGTAAAAAGGAACAAATAATAGAACGAATGAAAGTTAAAAAGATCAAATAGGGGGATTTGAGTGTGAAAAACATATTCTTACTTAACGCTCCGATAGTATTAGAGGATTCCTTCCTGCAAAATGGTTACATACAAATTACAGGGGAAAAGATTGAAGCATTCGGTGATATGCTGCACACCCCACTTATTACAAAGAATGATCAAGTAATTGATTGCCGGAATTGCCAGTATGTTATACCTGGGATGATTGATATTCATGTTCATGGGGCGGCCGGGTTTGACTTCATGGATGGAAGTCCTGAAGCTTACGAAAAAATTGCTTATGCTTTGGCGAAAGAAGGAACAACCGCTTTCCTTGCTACTACAATTACAAATCCGATTAAGCATACAGAAGATACAATTAGTAAACTTGAAAAATATCATCAGTTGAAAAACAAACCAGGAACAGCTGAAATGTTAGGGATTCACTTGGAAGGCCCGTTTATTAATGCAATTCAAAAAGGGGCCCAGCCTGAAAACGCAATAATTGTTCCGAATGTCGCTACTTTTAAAGAGTGGCAGGAATTGTCAGGGAATATGATAAAAATTATTACATTTGCGCCAGAACTTGATGAAGATTATAAATTACTTAAGGAATTGAAAAATACGAATGTCATACCTTCTATGGGACATACAAATGCATCATATGATGAATCCTTATCCGCTATTAACGAAGGCGTTCAACATGCAACTCATTTATTTAACGGTATGAAAGGGATGCACCATCGGGATCCGGGAGTTGTGGGAGCTGTTTTATTAAAAGATGAAATACATGTTGAAATTATTCCTGATGGTATTCATTTTCATAAGGATTTATTGAAAATGATTGTGAGGATGAAAGGTATCGAGAATGTTCTTGTAATTACCGATGGGATGCGGGCAAAGGGAATGCCTGATGGTGAATATGATTTAGGCGGCCAACAAGTTACTGTACGTGATGGGAAATGTGTATTGTCAAACAGTGGATCATTGGCAGGCAGTATTGTAACGATGAACGAAGCGAGATTGAATCTTGAAAAATGGCTGCAATTAACGATTCATGAGCAAATTCAAATGACCTCGATTAACCAAGCGAAGCGTTTAAACCTCTATCATCGAAAGGGATCAATCCAGATTGGAAAAGATGCGGATCTTGTTGTCATTGGACGAGATGGAGAAGTGGAGTTTACAATTTGCAGAGGTATAGTTGCTTACAATCGAAATTATTAAAGTGTGTCAGAGGACAGCTGATTATTCGTTTCTAGAATAATTGGCTGTTTTTATTATTTTCTATTGAGTAAGTAGAATTTAAGTTGAAAAACTATTGAAATCAAATGTGAATATGATAAGGTTTAATTAAGTTAATTAACTAAGTGCCTATCCTTATTTTCAGAAAAATAAAATAGATCTTTGAGGAGATTTTTCAATGCGGCAAGGTACATTCCAGTGGATGAAATCAGTAAATAAATCAATTATATTAAACAAAATAAGGACAGACTCACCAATTTCGAGAGCCCAAATTGCTAAAGATACAAATTTAACACCTCCTACAGTAAGCAGTAATGTTAAAGAATTAATCGATCAAGGGATTGTAGTCGAAAGTAAGCTGGGGGAGTCGCAAGGCGGTCGAAAACCAACACTTTTAAAAATTAACAAACAAGCTTTTTACGTGATTGGCGTGGATTCTGGCCCAGAGAAAGTAGAGTGTATTCTCGTTGATTTATCCGGCACAGTCATACAACGCTTTTCCAATAGGCTAACAACACCAACAACAAATGAACAATTACTTGCGATCTTGAAAAATTCTATACAAGCATGTATGGATGCAGCACCAAAATTAACAGGAAATATAATCGGTATTGGTGTTGCGATGCATGGCGTGGTTCAAGTTGAAACCGGTACATCCTTATATGCTCCTATTTTAGGATTACTAAATATCCCCATTAAAAAAGAGCTAGAGAAAGAGTTCATGATCAATGTAAAAGTAGAGAATGATGCAAGGGCGATGGCAATGGGAGAATCTTGGTTTGGTGAATCGCATTTAGCAAGCAGTATGCTAGCTGTAAATATAGGCAGAGGTGTTGGTGCAGGACTTGTCATAGATGGAAAGCTATATCACGGAGCAAAAGATATTGCGGGAGAAGTAGGGCACATGACGATTGATTTGCATGGTGAAATATGCGAATGCGGAAATAGAGGTTGCCTGCAAACATTCATAACAGGCCCAGCGATCGTCAGACGCGGTGAAAACTTTAAAATTGGTGACAGTATAGCTGGAAAAGCTATTTCAGGGGAAGATATGTATCACTTGGCAATAGCCGGCCATGAAGGTTTTGAGAAGCTTTTCAAGGAAACCGGCGAAATTATAGGAATAGGTTTAACCAATTTGATTCATATTATAAATCCTGAAAAGATTGTATTGGGGGGCGGCGTTACAAAATCATCAGATTTACTATTGCCGGAAATCTTGAAGACGATTGAGAATCGGGCTTTAACTCCGCAAGCAAAGAAAACGGAAATTGTTATGAGTAAATTAGGTGATGACGCAACATTATTAGGAGCAGTATCCATAGTGCTCGTCGATTTTTTTGAACAGGTGTAGTAACCTGTATTATCCACATGATTAGCGGTGACTTTTCAGATGAATACAAGCAGCAGAAGATAAACGATCAAATGAAGAGAAGATGGAAAATACACTTAACCTGTAATTAATATTGGTGAAAACACCATAAGGAACGACTTCTTTGGTGTTTTTTCAAATAGTTATTATATCTATTTTGGAAAGAAAGTGGGAATAAAATGATTAATCAACTCCGTAAAATATATCCCTCAATAATTCGTTACGAAGAGAAGAACAATCATTTAGACCATTCATACAAGTGGTTCATCTCGCATGACGATGAAATTATTGGGATTCGCGAGGATGAGCTGACCGTGAAAGAACAAAGTGTGCTGACTGCGTTTATGGTACCTTACAACGTAAACTTTCCCATTCCAACAGTTGAAGAAAAAAAATGGAGTTCCATTATTCATTCACGGGATTTAGCGGCCAAATCTAATTTTAAAATCACAATACCCTTCCGATTTGTTTATTTTTCAATTAAGAAAAATGAAATCGATCCAGTTGTATTTAAAAGTGCGATTCAAGAACTTTTTTCTAGAAACGTCCCTGTTTTATGGGTAAATGGATATGAAGGCATCATTATTGAAGAACTTTCCGAATTTGAAGAAGGAACCTCGTATGAACAAATCATTGATATATTAATGAGTGATTTATATGTTAAGATTAAGTTCTTTGTAGGTCCATATCGAAAAAATGAAGAAAGAATTATGGATCATTATCATGCAGTATTGACAGCAGCAAGAGAAGTGTTTTTCAATACAAATAGAGTTGTGATTACCTACATGGATGCCATACCTTATTTGCTTGTTCATCAAACGGACGATGCTTTTTGTTCTGAGATGAGTGATACAGTTTTACAAGAATATAAAAATGATGAAGAGACACTTAAAATGATAGAGGTATTTTTGAAAAGTAATTTAAATCTATCAGAAACATCAAAAATACTTCATATGCACCGCAATAGCTTACAATATCGACTCGATCGCTTCTTTGAGAATACAGGTATTGACATTCGACAATTTCATCAAGCAATGACAGTCTACCTTGCGCTTTTAGCAAGAAAATAGAAATAAAATGAAGTTTAGTAAATTCACACGAGAAAGGTGTGGTGAACTTTGTGCATATTCACCATAGCTTAATTAACCTGAATATTGTATTCTGTGAATAAGAAATGAAAGCCCTTACATAATTGGAGTGAATATAATGGCGGATTTGGAATTGAAGAATATCAAAAAAATGTACAATAAAAATGATGTTACTGTAAAGGATTTCAGTTTGGAAATTAGGGATAAAGAATTTCTAGTATTAGTAGGCCCGTCTGGTTGCGGTAAATCCACGACCTTGCGAATGATTGCCGGTTTAGAAGAAATAACAAGTGGAGATCTTTTCATCGGCGGCAAAAAAGTAAATGATGTACCGCCAAAAGATCGTGATATTGCGATGGTTTTCCAAAACTATGCGCTGTATCCCCATATGAATGTCTACGATAATATGGCCTTTGGTCTGAAACTTCGTAAATTGAAGAAAGATGAGATAAAAAAACGTGTAGATAATGCAGCGAAGATTTTGGGGTTAGAAGATATGTTAACACGTAAACCGAAAGCATTATCAGGAGGTCAGCGTCAGCGTGTTGCTTTAGGCCGTGCGATTGTTCGTGATGCTGAAGTATTCTTAATGGATGAGCCGTTATCCAACCTTGATGCTAAACTGCGTGTTCAAATGCGGTCGGAAATTCAGAAGTTACATAAACGCTTACAAACTACGACGGTTTACGTTACACATGACCAAACGGAAGCGATGACAATGGCAACAAGACTTGTTGTTATGAAGGATGGTATTATTCAGCAAGTTGGGGCACCTAAAGAAGTGTACGATGAGCCAAATAACGTATTTGTAGGAGGGTTTATCGGTTCACCAGCTATGAACTTCTTTAACGGAAAACTTGATAACGAACATTTTGTTATGGGAGATGTAAGAGTTCATATTCCAGAAGGGAAATTGAAAGTACTTCGCGATCAAGGGTATGATGGAAAAGAACTTATACTTGGTGTTCGTCCAGAAGATATTCAGGATGAGCCAATATTCCTTGAGGCTTCTCCTGAAACGAAAATAACTGTAAGTATCGAAGTTGCTGAACTAATGGGGGCAGAAATCATGTTATATTCTAACGTGGATAATCAAGACTTTGTAGCGCGCGTGGATTCACGTTTCAATGTTCATGCTGGTGAAACTGTAGATTTAGCATTCAATTTAGCCAACGCCCATTTCTTCGATACCGTAACAGAGTTACGAATTAAATAAGCAAGTAAACAAAACCGTTAAAGGATATAGAACCCTTTAACGGTTTATTTGATTGTTGGACTTCAACTGGGATCAAATAATAAAAACATTCCCCTAAATATGATGCTCCTCTGATTTTTAAAAGGTACTAAGGTTATGTCACGTGAAATACTAATAAAAGCCCCATTAACAATCCAGCCCGTTCAGGAAGTTAGATTCCCACTCATAGTTTCGCCTGCCCCTGACCGGTCCAGAATGGAAATGGAATTAAAGGAGATTTACATTAAAACGTCCATCCTCTGCTGTATTGAGCAGGGGCCTCAATTTCTGTATGAAGGTCACGAGCGGCTCGATATGGCCAATACGCGTCTCGCAACAGTTCTCTGCCGATTAAAATGAGGTCAGCACGGTCATTCCTCAAGATTTCTTCAGCTTGAAGCCCTGAAGTGATTAATCCCACTGCGCCAGTTGCGATATCAGCACCTGTTCGGATGGTCTCGGAGTAGGGCACTTGGTAACCAGGAAATGGATCGATTTTTGCAGGGACAACGGCTCCAGAGCTCACGTCAATTAAGTCTACGCCTTGATCCTTCATCCACTTTGCCATTTCAATATAGTGTTCAGAAGTCATGCCGCCATCTGTGTAATCTTCTGCGGATATTCTAACAAATAATGGTCCTTCCCACGATGTTCTGACAGCATCAATGATTTCACGGAGGAAACGATAGCGATTTTCCGCGCTTCCACCATATTCATCAGTCCGATGATTGGATAGAGGGGAAAGGAATTCATTAATAAGATAGCCATGTGCTCCGTGAAGCTCCAGTAAGTCGAATCCAGCATCTGCAGCACGTTTTGCAGCAAGTGCAAATGACTGAACTGTTTCTGTAATAGCTTCTTTAGTCATTTCAACAGGTGTTTTGTAGTCATCACTAAACGCAATGGCACTCGGTGCTTGGATATCGCCGTCTACAGTTGCTTTTCTACCAGCGTGTGCAAGCTGGATTCCTGCAACTGTTCCGTGTTGTTTAATAAGGCGTGTCAGTTCGGCCAAGCCTTCAATATGGGCGTCATCCCAAATTCCGAGATCTTGTGCGCTGATTCGTCCTTGAGGCTGAACAGCTGTCGCTTCCAGGATGATTAGTCCTAATTGACCGACCGCTCTTGAGCCATAATGGACACGATGCCAATCTTCGACTTTACCATCTTCGTTGTGAGAAGAATACATGCACATCGGCGCCATAGCAATTCTATTTTTTAATGTGAGATTTCGAATCGTGTACGGTTCAAATAATTTAGCCATTCCGGAGTCACTCCTTTTCTGAATGCCTCTACTATAGCAAAAAAGCCAAGGAAATCCTTTATGAAGAACTCGTACTCTTTTTAACTGTGTTGGAACCGAGTTCTCGCGAGCGTTTTTCTGCCTGGTCGATGCAACTAAAAACCGCTTCGTGGAATCCTCCTGAAGTGAGTGCTCGAAGTCCTGCTTCCGTCGTTCCACCCGGACTAGTCACATTCTTTCGAAGAAGCGATGGCTCCTCTTGAGTTTGTCGTAACATGCATGCAGCACCCTCAATCGTTTGAATAATGAGGTCACGCGCGATTGATTGTTCAATTCCAGCTCGTATCGCAGCAGTCTCTAAGGCTTCGGCTAAATAGTAGATATAGGCTGGACCACTACCGGAAAGAGCAGTAACTGCATGCAAATCATCCTCTTCAACCTCCGCTACAATTCCAATCGAGCTCAATAATTCAAGAATTTCTTGTTTTTCGTTAGGACTTGTCGAACAATTGAATGCGACACCTGTTGCAGACTTACCAATTGCTGCAGATGTATTCGGCATGGAGCGAGCGATAGCGTGTTTGCCAAGGCCCGATTCAATGGTATCAATTGAAACGCCGGCGAGTACTGAAAGGATAACCGCTTGCTTGTTAAGTAAAGGGGAAATCTGTTCCATAACGGTATAAATATCTTTTGGTTTAGTGGCCAATACTACTAAATCTGCGGTGCGGAGTTCGGTTTTGTCTGTACTGACTAAAGAAATGCCGTATGTACTTTTTAACAGTTGAAGACGCTCTTCATCTGCACGATTCGTGACGAAAATATTAGAAGGTCTAACCGTCCCTTGCTTACAAATTCCAGCAATCACTGCTTCAGCCATTGAACCAGCACCGACAAATACGACTTTTTCCATAGAACTCCCTCATTTCCTAAATACGTGTATTCAATTAGTGTATGTGATTATTGAAATAAGTCAACTGACGATTCAGTCATTGATACATGACGAACGTACAAAAAGCATGTACAATGGACTGAATAGCGATTCAATAATGGAGGCAAAACGATGATTCAACAACTTACAATTCCAACTCCTTATGCTGTAGGAGATGTGAATGCATTTTTAGTGAAAAGCGATACACTGAGTCTATTCGATGCGGGTCCTAGGACGCCTGAAGCTCTTGAAGCGATCCAAGCGGGACTTAAAGAATCCGGATATACATTGGAGGATATTGAGCAAGTCATTCTTACTCATCATCATCCAGATCATTCAGGTTGGGCGGATGGGTTCCCGAATGCCAAAATTTACGGCCATGAGTACAATAATCTTTGGTTAACGAGAGATCCAGATTTCATCAAATTTCATGATCAATTTTATATGGAAAGATTTATAGAACAAGGTGTTCCTGAAAAAGCGCTAGGAATTGTAGGGAAGATGAAGCGTGCCGCTGATTTGATGGCACACCGTCCACTTGATCATATTTTAAGTGAAGGGGACGAAATCCCGGGACTTCCAGGTTGGACTGCTCTTGAAACGTTAGGCCATGCTCAAAGTCATTTATCATTTTGGAATCCCGAACGTAAGGAACTTATTGGCGGAGACTTATTACTAGAAAAGGTTTCTTCCAATCCGCTTGTAGAACCGCCTAAAGGTCCCGGTTATCCACGACCTAAAACAATGTTACAATATAATGCTTCATTAAAAAGATTGTTGGATCTTCCTATTGAGAAGGTTTACAGTGGACATGGAATGCCTGTAACTGGCGTTCATGAGCTCGTTGAGAAGCGGTTGCAGAAACAGCACGAGCGGGCAATGAAGGTATACGCTATGCTGACAGCTGGGCCGCAGTCTGTCTTTGAATTGACTGTGCAACTATTTCCAGCTGCCTATAAAAGAGAGTTGGGCCTGACTCTCTCAGAGACACTTGGTCAAATGGACTACTTATTAGAGCTTGGCAAGGTTGTAAGAAAAACAGACGAGCAGGGAATTCATCGGTATGAGCACTCTTAAAACGATTTTAATAACAGGAGCCACTAGTGGAGTAGGGTATGAAACTGCTGTCAGACTTCTTTCTGAAGGGCATCGTGTCCAAGTGACGGGACGTTCAGTAGAGGTTCTAGCTGAGCTGGAAGCCCGTGGAGCAGAAGCAATTCCACTAGATCTAACTAGCGATGATGCGGCGGATCACCTGTTACATAAGATGATAATGCCAGACGTCATAATTTTTTCAGCAGGAATTGCAAAGTTTGCGCTCGCCCATGAAACTGAAGATCGGCAGGTTGAGCAAATGTTTTCGGTGAACGTGATGGCGCCGATACAATTCACACAAAGAATACTACCCTCATGGATGAAACGTAGAACTGGACATCTTATTTATATAGGATCACAGGCAGGAAAAGTCGCAACTCCAAAAGCCGCAGTCTATGCAGCGACGAAACATGCATTGATTGGATACACGGATGCCTTGCGTATGGAAGTTTCACAATACGGAATCGACGTATCTGTAATTCATCCAGGGCCAATCGACACTGCCTTTTTAGACAAAGCGGACGATAGTGGTACCTACAGAGGAGCTGTCGGTAAGCACTTGCTTTCTGTGAATGAAGTAGCAGAGGTTGTTGTTAAGACGGTCCGGCAACCTAGGAGACAACTAGATATTCCACGAGTTATGGGTGTTACAAGTAAACTCCATGCACTAGCGCCAAGCTTAGTGGAACGAATCGGGAGAAAGTTCTTCATGAAGAAGATGCAGTAAACCCCGAAATTTAACCGTTTTTGTACAATGAAGAAGAGGCGTCCATATCGGACGCCTCTTCTTTCGCGGAAAGTTGATTTAACTAGTTGCGTGTAGCTGACGGGTAAATTGAAAGCATACTGCACACTCTTCTTGCACGCATTTCCCTTCATCGTTCATTAATTCGAAGAGAAACGGTTGTTTAGATTGCACTTGCACAAAAAACGTACTTCTTACTGGTCTTACAAACACACGTAAATCTCGTTACGGTGATGCTTCGTCAGTACAGCAAATTTTCCGCCAAGGCTGTGCATTTCTCCAAGTCAGCGATGTGCGCCTTTCTGGATTTCGCCTTGTAGTAATCTATACCCGGAAAAACAGACTATAAACCTAGTTTTAAAAACTTTTTTGTTTTTTGTATTTAAAAAGTTTCTATATGCTTAAACTGTTAGTGAATATGAACTTCGAAACCTCTAATAGGCAACTGCATTTAAAAAGTGTTTATGCTAAACTAAGACTAAAGAAACGGTTCAGGAAAGGTGCAAAACCATGAAACAGCTAACTGTACAAAACATTGTACACCAATTTTCATTTGAAATTTTATCCGGAAGCGATCACTTGGATAGACTGCTAAAAAGAACAAAAGTTCGTCGTCCAGGGTTAGAATTCATGGATACGTTTGACTTCATAGCAAGAGGACATATTCAAATACTTGGAAAAAATGAGGTCAACTATTTACATACGCTAACCGATGATGAATGCAAATGTCGAATTTCTAATCTGGTCGAATATGATCCACCTTGTATTCTAATCACTTCCAATCAGGAACAACCCTATGGATTGCATACTTATTGTATGGAAAACGGAATTCCTGTTTTAAGAACTCCAGACTCGATGAGTGTTGCCAGTGCAAAACTGGATGCGTTCGTTATTAGCTCGATGGCGGAGGAAATCGCAATTCACGGGGTTATTGTCAATGTTGCAGGAATTGGGATTTTACTGCGAGGTAAATCCGGTGTTGGAAAAAGTGAGACCGCACATACATTGATTGGTAGAGGACATCGGCTCGTCGCGGATGATATCGTCGTGCTTAGAAAACTTAGTCCGCAAACATTGCTCGGTACTCATAACCAAACGAACCGGGAGTTTTTGGCACTTAGGAGTATCGGTTTAATGAACGTTGTCCGATTATATGGACGCGCCGCGTTTCAAGAAGAGACGAGAATCGCTTTGGATATCGAATTGACGGAGTGGAAGGACAACTCACTGAATAATGAGTTGGAATTGGATGAAAAATTTACAGAATACATGGGCGTTCCTATCCCATATATTCAAATTCAGTTACAGCCTGGCCGTGATGTAGCAGGGCTTATCGAGGCAGCAGCAAATAACTGGTATTTGAAACAGCAAGGCTACAGTGCTCTTGAGGAATTCATGGAACGCTTAGAACCGGAATTTACACAAGAGTGATCCGTCATGAATAGATCCTCGGTTCCAGGGAAAACTAGGTGTACACTAGTTTTCAAAGGAGGAATATACATGACAGAAAAGAAAGAGCCGCATGAAATGTTGACTGAGAAAAACAACGGTCTTTCCTCAGCTCAAGAAGTCGAGTATGCAAATGACTTCAAGAAAGCGGACAATTCAACAAAAAATAAAAATAAGCGTAAAAAAGAATACTAACAGAATGTCTGGAGACCATTATGGTTTCCAGACATTTTCTATTCGACCTCTTTTAATAGTTCCAACACTTCGTTCGATCGTATGAACATCCCGACTTTTCCGTAGGAGTCAAGCTCCGTTATCGCAAAGACAACGCCAATGACTTCGTTATTCTGGAAAACGGGACTTCCACTGTTTCCTCTGTATACAGGAGCATTCAAAAGTATAATGGGCACATCACGTCCTGCCCAATTACTTTCTCCAATTAGTGTACCCTCATTTGCAATTCCAAAGAAGTTCAATGGATTTCCGATAAAACGGACTTTAGTGTCCGGAACGTAAATAGGAGATTCAGCAAGTTTTAGAGTAGGAACATCTGGTGGATCTTTTATTTGCAGAATAGCTAAATCATTCACAGAGTCTTGCGCAACAAGTGATGCTGCAAAGCGACCCTGTTCTTCGAAGGATACCGTAATTTGCTTTGTATTTTCAACTACATGATTATTCGTAACGATTAACCCATCCGAGGATACTGAAAACCCCGTACCTTTCCCGTCTTCGGTCAATACAACAGCAACGGATTGTTTCCACTTTGCAATGTCATCACGTTTTGATAGCTTTGCGGAAGTTTTTAAGAAGTCGATTGCTGGTAATGAATAAATATCGAAAATGAATGCAACAGGTTGAAATAGAAGAACCAATGCCATAAGCCATACAATCCACCTAGGCACTCTGCGTTTTCTAGCCTTCGGATTGTTACGAAGGAAAGCTTCTTTTGCAAGTGCCTCCTGTTGCGCTTCCAATACAAGCTGACGAAACTCCTCTTGTTCTATTTCTTCTTGGGTAAGTTCATGCTCTTCTAATGCATCGTTACTGGCGAATTCTTCAGCTTCAATGTCGTTTTCTGCTGTTGGAAAATGTTTTTTGGGGTTGATTTTATCTTCATCCTTATGTTCATCATGGTTCATATGTACACACCTTTCGTAGATGTTCATTAATTTGCAGTAAAAGTGGCTAATCAAAAGTGTATCATAGATTGTAATGTATAAAATGGAAAGGTATTGTCGAAACACTCTATCTACTCATCCGTATACTTGATATACTTTTAATAAGTGTATGAATGTCTATCTGAGGGGAGATGTGTTACGGTGGAAGAAAGTTCATTACAGAAGATGGAATCAGAACGTTATCCGAGTGCTGTATCAGAAGAAGTGCGTACTCTTACAACTAAAGTGAGAGCGCTTGAAGATGAAATTAGTGAACTGAAAAAGGACATACACGCAATTGATTTCTTACAAAAGAAGCCGGTGATTTCAGGCGACACGATTGCCGTCGGAGGCTTCTGGATTGTAGCAGCACTCGCAGTAATCGGGATATTTTTCTAATGAAAGGGGAACTGCAGTATGATGAAAAGCCCAGGACTTGCAGCTGTACTCAGCTTTTTTTGGACCGGTGTTGGACAAATCTATAATGGTCAGATTCTAAAAGGTCTTATTCTGATAGTAGTCCAAGTTATAAACTCGCTTCTAATGCTTGTGTTAATCGGGTTTATTACGTACCCAATAGTTTGGATATGGGGAATGTACGACGCGTACAAAACCGCAGAAAGACATAACATCCGTCAAGCCTATTAATCGTATGTAAAAATATGATGGTATGTAAAAGGACGTCCACTCCAACGTGAGGGACGTCCTTTTTCTTATTTCCGCTTCGCTTTTATCAATCCTAACTCCGTATTTAACGCTTTCAACAGAGAGAAGATCATTAACAAGATGACAAACGAGAACGGGAGTGCGGCAATAATTATGGTATTTTGCAAGGCTTCTAATCCATTGACCGATAGTAGAATTAACGCTATGGCTGACTGAAGTACACCCCAAATGAGCTTAATACTATTAGGGGGTGTCAATGATCCATAACTGGATTGCATCCCTAACACAAAGGTCGCTGAATCCGCAGATGTGATAAAGAATGATGCGATTAGGATAATTGCAACAATTGAAATGAATACACCCCAAGGCATCGTATTAAACAACTCAAACACTACAAGTTCAGTAGCTTTATCCGCAAGTTTAACACCGACTTTCTGTGCTTCAATCGCAGTCGTTCCAAACGCTGTGAACCAGAATGTACAAAGAATTGTCGGAGCAATCATGACACCAATCAAGAATTCACGAATCGTACGGCCTTTTGAAACACGAGCGATGAACATACTAACGAATGGAGCCCAAGAAATCCACCAAGCCCAATAGAAAATGGTCCAAGCATCGAGCCATTGACGGTTATCAGAGTTTAATGGGGAAGTGGAGAAACTCATTTTTACAAAGTTGGCTATATAGCCACCTAGTGAGTCTGTGTACATATTAAAGATTAGTAAAGTTGGTCCGAGAATCACAACAAGAATTAGTAAAGCTACGGCAAGGACAAGATTCAAGTTGGATAAGTATTGAATTCCTTTACTGAGACCGCTCCAAGCTGAAATGATAAACAGGACAGTCACTATGAAAATAATAATGAATTGTGATTGAGTCCCTATTGAAACCCCAAACAAATAATTCAATCCTGCATTAATTTGAACAGCGCCAAAGCCGAGAGTCGTTGCAACACCGAAAGCGGTTGCAAAGACAGCGAGAACATCGACAAGAACACCCCAAGGACCGTTCATTTTATCCCCAAAGATCGGCTTCAGTGTTGAAGAAATTAAACCAGGTTCTCCCTTTCGGAATTGGAAGAATGCTAGGGAGAGGGCGACAAAACCGTACATTGCCCATACGTGGATACCCCAGTGGAAAAAGGATTGACGCAAGCCTTCTTTAAAGGCAGCGGGAGTATTGAGTTCACCGTTCGAAGACATGACGGCATAATGTGAAAGCGGCTCAGCTGCGCCATAAAAAACGAGTCCGATTCCCATTCCAGCTGAGAACAGCATGGCAATCCAGGATACCGTCGAAAACTCAGGTTTATCTGTATCTTTACCAAGTCGGATTTTTCCGAATGGACTAAAGATCAGGAACAGACAAATGATAACGAGTACAGATAATAACATAAGGTAATACCAACCAAAGGCAGATGCGACGAAGTTTTGAATCTTTCCTGTTTGTTCGGCAAAGCTTTGCGGCGCGAGCACACCGTAGCCAACTGCCAAGACGATCAGTCCGATCGTAATGTAAAAAACATTTGAAATTTTTCTCATGATTCCCCCTAAGGTATTTGTAGTGTTTTAACGGTTATTAACTATATCAATAAAGAATTGAAAATGCAAAAGAACATAAGAAAAGGAGAATGTCACAACATTCTCCTTCTCGTAAATGCGAAAAAATACTGTCCTCACAGGTTTTTATTAGTAATCATTTTAAGATAAGCGATCTTCTTCATTAATATTTTCAGGTTCTCGTTTTAGATAGTACTTTCCATTCGTGGCTTTTGCTAAAATAATCGTAAGTATGGCTGCTAAAACTGCAGCAAAGAAGGCAGCTGTAGATTCGAGGAAAACCCCCATATAGCCCATTGCCGCAAGCGTTCCGATAAGGCTTGAAATGAGGAGTGATGCAACCCCAACTGGATTCCAACGATACAAGAATTCTTGACGGGCAACATAATAGTTAGGACCAATCTTCATAAGTTTTTTGACGACAAGGGCATCCGTGACTAATATTGCAGCCCAGGAAAGTAAAAATACACCCTGGAACGTCATCATCGTGCTTAAGTGATCGACGATATTTCCAAGCATGAGCAATATTGCACTAATTCCAGAAACAACTACCCAAAAACGACGGCCAGGTGTGAACCGGAACATATTTTCAAAGAAGTTGGATAGCGACAAAGAACTGCTATATATATTTGTTACGTTAATACGTATTTGAGTAAGCATTGTAAATAATGCTCCGCCAATTCCGAGTAACAGGACAATATATACGCCAGGATCTGGTTCCATAAAACGGACACCAAACCATATACCGAGTCCACCCATGACACCAAAACAAAAGATTTGGGGTATAAAACCAATCATTATGGATCCGAGTTTAATATCTTTCGGCTTTAAGAACCGTGCATAATCGGAAGCGAGAAGGGCTGTTAGTCCCATAATTCCATTGTGCATACCAATGCACATAAGTAATGCGGTACCACCAAGTGTCACACCTTCGGGCATGTATGAAAATACAGCTCCTGTATAAACAGCGGGTTTATAAAATGAGATAACAATTGCAGTGATTAAAAACACAACAAATACTGGCATTGACCACTTTTGCAATTTATCAAGTTGTTCAATTCCGAACCAATTCAAGGGGATGACGATTGATCCGAATGCGATGATGAGAATCCACTTTGGGAGGGTAGGGAAAAAGTGGTGAACTGCAGATACTAAAATTAAGCCTTCAAATGCACAATACATAATAAAATTAGAGGCATAAATCAAAGACGTAAGGGAGGATCCTACATATCCAAAGCCTCCACCTCGTGACAAAAGATTTACATTCATCCCAGATTTCGCAGATAAATAGGCGATAACTGTTCCTAAAATGCCTGCAACGATGATTGCGTAAGCCGAGGAAATCATAGCATTTGCCGCCCCATAAGAGAGAGCCATGACACTTCCCATCTGGAAGTAAAAAATGGCAGTTGCGATTCCGAATGTTATGTTGGTTATGCTTAACCAGCTTTTTGTACGTTCTTCTCGAGGAACTCGATCAAGAGAATAGTCACTTTCCAGTTCTTCTATTTCTTCATTATATTCATTAGTAGTTTCAGTTACTGATTTCATTCAATTCCTCCTAATCGATACATGCATCTCCTTCCTGTTAAGTCCATTATTTTTTCGCAAGTTATACTCCATATAAGCATAACAAAAAAACAAGTGTTTTATCAAGAAGCGGAGCTTGGCATGCCTATAGTCTAAACAAGGTTGAGTTCGAATAACCAACTTTCAACTCTTACTTTTCAGTGAATTCTAACTTCTGTGTATTGAAGTACAAATGGGGAATGCTGAAACAGGAGGGTTTAATTAATATTACTTAAGTGTTAAACTAGTAATGGTAAAAGGAGTGATTCTGATGGGTAAATTAGATGGTAAAGTAGCGGTAATCACTGGCGGTGCGGGTGGTATCGGTAGTGGTATGGCAAAAGCATACGTTAAAGAGGGCGCAAAAGTAGCAATCGTCGACTTGAACGCTGAGACAGGTGAAGCGATGGTGAAAGAACTTCAGAAGTTTCAACCTGAAAGCATGTTCATACAAGCAGATCTTACTGATCGGGATAAGTTGAAGGACATTATTACAACCGTTGTTAAGAAATATGGAAAATTAGATATTTTAGTTAACAATGCGCACGCTTCACGTCAAGTATTACTAGCAGACGCAACTCAAGCAGATATGGATTTCTCCTTTAACACTGGGTTCTATCCAACGTTCTACCTGATGCAAGCTGCGTATCCGCACTTGAAAGAGTCTGAAGGGACAATCATTAACTTCTCTTCAGGTGCTGGTATTAACGGAGATGTTATGCAAGGTACGTATGCTGCTGCAAAAGAAGCGATTCGTGCGATTACTCGTGTAGCAGCAAACGAATGGGGTCAGTTCGGCATCAACGTGAACTTGATTTCACCGATTGCCAATTCACCTGGTATTCAACAGTGGAAAAAAGACCAGCCTGAAGCATTTGACAAAATGATTAACAATATTCCAATGCGTCGTCTTGGCGAATTGGAAGGCGATATCGGTCGAGTCGCAGTCTTCCTAGCAAGTGAAGATGCTTCATACATTACTGGACAAACCATAATGGTTGACGGTGGCGCAACTAAATTACGCTAAACAAGTAAAAACACGATCCTCTGAACTTTCGGGGGATCGTGTTTTTTTCTCTAAAACATTAAATAGATAACCACAAAAACTAATTTCTATAGAGGTTACTTCAATAAGAAATAGACCTTTTACTATTTCCGTAACAATAAATAGATGAAGTAGGGTGCCCCGATTAAGGAGACGACTAATCCTGCTGGAATAATCCCTACGCTGGATATGTTCCTACCAATCGTATCTGCAAGCAGTAACAACCAGCCACCTAGTAGAATGGCAATTGGAAGATAGAGTTGACTGCGTGGACCGATCAACGATTTTGCAATGTGAGGAGCCATCAGTCCGACAAAAGCAATTCCACCTGTCACGGAAACTGCCGAAGCTGCAAGCGCCACAGCGGTTAAGAGAAGAATAATGCGTTCTCGTTCAACAGAAACCCCGATTCCAATGGCAACAGATTCACTTAGTCCCAATACATTTAATCGACTCGCTTTATACAAAGCGAAAGGGACAAGAACCAATAGCCACGGCAGTAGAGCAATGACAAACGGCCAATCAGACCCCCAAATATTTCCCGCTAACCATTTCGCAATGAAATCCACTTTGTCTCGATCCGCTGAAGAAGTGAGAACGATCATGACTCCTGAGAGTGCTAGAGAGAACCCCACACCTGTCAACACCAATCGGACGGGCTGTAGTCCAGTTTTTTTATCGTAAGCAAATAGATAGATGAGGAATGCAGTTGCGAAAGCCCCAACGAAACCGACAATTGGCATTAAATAGACAAACGAACCTGCTTCAACAGGTACATACAAAAAGAATACGGCAATGGAAACTCCTGCACCTGCGTTAATACCAATTATTCCTGGATCCGCCAAGTCATTTCGTGTGATTCCTTGAAGAATCGAACCAGAAAGCGCAAGTGCTGCTCCTGCTAAAAACGTGATGACGATTCGAGGGAGTCGGATGGAAAATAATACAAACTCCTCTTTAAATGTACCATTCCCGAAAAGTGCTGGGAAGATACGACTAGGATCTACAGAAGCCGGCCCAAGTGCAATGCCTGCAACCGCAGTCCCAATTGTGAGGAGGCTGAAAATGACCAATAAGAGACGCTGTTTTCTTAACACTGCGGATTGAATCATGAGAATGCTCGCCCTCCTTTACGGACGATAATGAGAAAGAATGGCAAGCCCATCACAGCGACAAGTGCGGCGACAGGGGTTTCGTATGGAGCATTCATCGTCCGACCTAATGTGTCTGCAAGCAACATGAATGCTCCACCAACAAGTGCAGACATTGGAAGGATGAAACGATAATCCGTTCCAACGAATGCGCGTACGATGTGAGGAATCATAAGTCCAACAAACGCTAGGTTCCCTACTAGAGCTACAGCAGAACCGGCCAGAAGAATGATAAGTATGAACAAGATTACTTTCGTTCTGAAAGTATGCTGGCCTAACCCGACAGCAACTTCTTCACTTAAACTGAGTAAAGTTAATTGTTTGGACAACACAAGCGCGATGACAATTCCAATTAGAATGACTGGTGTAATAATTTGAAGTTGAGACCAAGTAGTCCCAATAACGCCTCCAGCTGTCCACATTGAAATGTCTTTCGACACTTTAAAATAGATTCCGACCCCTTCGGCAATTGCAAAAAAGAACGTTGACACGGCTGCGCCTGCCAATATTAGTCGGAAAGGGGAGAAGCCGCCACGTTTTGCAGAGGCGATCCCGAAGACTACTAGGGCACCAACTGCTGCACCTAAAAAGCACGCTGTCATAATCCCATAATAATTGAGGGATGGAACAAGTGCGACTGCAATTGCGAGAGCGGCGTTGGCTCCTGCAGTTAATCCAAGCAAACCAGGATCAGCTAACGGATTTCTTGTCATCCCTTGCATGATGGCACCAGAAACAGCCAATGCAGAACCGACTAATAACGCAGCAAGTTCGCGTGGGAAACGGATTTCTCGTAAAATCAAACTATTTTTACTTGTATCCCCTAAAATTGCATGCCACACATCAAGAACGGATATATTGGCTGCTCCTAGAATCATTGCTAGGAAAAGTGAAGCGATCAATCCGAAGCAAGCAATAACGAATTTAATTGAAAATGGCATGGTCCTTCGATTCATTAGCCAGGACTCCTTTCGCAAAACAAAAGGATTCTTTCAAGGTGAAAGAATCCTTTTTGAATAATGATTACTTTAAAAAGTGTTCTTTGAAAAACTCAAGCTGATACTCAAGTGTTAGAGGGTCATTGAAGTAGAATTCACTAGCTTCTGCTTCAAATACATGACCTTCTTTAACAGCTGGCGTATTCTTATACGTTTCAGTTTCCATAAAGGAGTTATCACCATCACTGTTTCGACTTAGAATAACGTAGTCACCCATATATTCAGGAAGTACTTCGGTGGAAAGAGCAAAATATCCCTCTTTCAAAGCATCTGCTTTCACTTTTTCTGGCATTGGAAGTTTCATTTCCTGATAAAGGATTTCTGTTCCGCGTGCCCAGTTATCTCCGTATACATAAAGTTGCTTGTCAAAGTTTTCAATTACAGAAACGGTTTTATCATCACCGATTTTTGCTTTAATTTCTTCGCCTGCTTCTTTTGCACGAGCTTGGAAATCAGTGACCCATTCCTGTGCTTCGTCACCTTTGTTCAGTAATTTACCGATTTCAACTTGTTGAGTTAAATAATCAACTTTACCATATGTGAACGTGACAACCGGTGCAATTTCTTTCAACCGATCCATATTATTCATTGTCGATAATCCGATAATTAAATCTGGATCGAGCTCTACAATCTTTTCAAGGTCTTCATCAGTAACTTCTTCCGCATCTTTCAAATACTTGTCAAAACGAGGATTCGTTTTTGACCAAGAGTCAACACCAACAATTGGAACGTCAAGTGCTGCAACGTGACCAGCATATGTGGATAGGACAACAACACGCTGCGGGTCTGCAGGGACTTCTACTGGACCATCTTCAGATTGGTAGGTAATCGTTCCTGATTTTTTTGCAGGTTCATCTTTTGCAGGTTCCTTTGAAGTATCCTCGTTTTTCGAAGAGCAAGCTCCTAAAACCAGTACAAGTGCTAGTGTTAAGAATAATAGTGCCTTTTTCATGTCATTTTTCTCCTTTTAATAAATCATATGTAATACACATTGGTTTGCCGCTTCTTGGATCCATTCCGATTTCTGCGTCAATCCTAAAAACTTCGCGCAAGGTCTTAGGTTCTATGACTTCTTCAGAAGGACCAGCTTTAATAACTTTGCCATCTTTCATTGCTATCAAATAATCAGCGAAACGGGCTGCTTGATTTAAATCATGCAATACCATGATGATGGTTCGTTCTTGCTCAATATTCAATTTCCGTAGTAATTCGAGAACTTCTAACTGATGTGCCATGTCCAAATAAGTTGTCGGTTCATCAAGAAAAATGATATCCGTTTCTTGTGCAAGTGCCATTGCGATCCACACCCGCTGACGCTGGCCACCTGATAGGGCATCTACTTGACGATCCCGGAAAGCATCCGTATTGGTAACAGTGAGCGCCCAGTTAATGACATCGAAATCTTTTGCTGTCAACCTACCTAATCCTGTTTGGTAAGGGAACCTTCCATAAGAAACGAGTTCTGATACCGTTAGTCCACTCGCAGCTTCTTGTGTTTGTGGAAGAATAGCCATTTTACGAGCCAATGCTTTTGTCTTATGTTCAGCAATATCTCCGCCGTCCAACAGAACTTTTCCGGAATTGCGAGGTATCAGACGAGTCATCCCTTTTAATAAGGTAGACTTACCACATCCGTTTGCCCCAATGATCGCAGTGATTTGCTTATTCGGAATCGTCACCGAAAGGTCGTCCACGATGATTTGTTCACCATAAGCAATCTGTAGGTTCTCAGTTGCTAAGCGTACCATTTGGAACACTCCAATCTTTTATACACGATAAACATTGATAATGATTCTCATTGTCGGTATAATGCTACTATAAAGAGTGATCCTAAGGAAGTCAAATATAAATTTAGGGGGATGAAGTATGTCACAAGCAACACTCGTAGATGTGACGATTATTGGTGGAGGACCAGCAGGGCTATATGCGGCTTTTTATAGCGGATTACGTGGAATGTCCACAAAAATCATCGAATTCCAACCGGAACTTGGCGGGAAACTACACGTTTATCAAGAAAAAATGATTTGGGACATTGGCGGTGTTACTCCAGCACCTGCAGCTGAAATGATTGATAAGTTAGTGGAGCAAGGCATGACGTTCAACCCCGAAGTCGTATTGAATGAAAAAGTGACTGGCATTGAAAAAGATGACGAAGGCAATTTTGTCCTGACTGGCGCAACAGGAGCTAAACATTATAGTAGAACGATCATTCTTGCAGTTGGCGGAGGTATCTTGAAGCCGCAAAAAGTGGAAATTGAAGGAGCAGAGCGATTCGAAGTCACGAATTTACATTACACAGTGAAATCCCTGCAGTACTTCAAAGGAAAACGTGTCCTCATTTCAGGTGGTGGAAATGCTGCAATTGACTGGGCGAATGAGCTCGAACCAATTGCTAAAGAAGTAATTTTAACGTATCGAAAATGTGACTTGAACGGACATGAAGCTCAAGTTCAGCAATTACTTAAGAGTAAAGTAATGTGTCACTTTAATACACGGATTGACAAACTGATTGCATCAGACGATCACCATTCCATTGAAAAGGTGGAATTGAAACACTGTCTAGAAGAATCAGGTTTGACTCTCGAAGTTGACGATGTGGTCATTAATCATGGATATGAAGTAGACACTTCCTTAATAGGAGGGAGTGATTCGAAACTTGAGCTTACAGCCGACCATCGAATTGCCGGAACAGCTATGAGTGGGACTTCAGTTCCTGGAATATTTGCAGCTGGAGATGTCCTTTTCCACCAAAGTAAAGTCAATCTTATCGCTGGCGCATTTCAAGACGCAGCAAATGCAGTAAATAGTGCAAAAATGTATTTAGATCCAAAAGCATCCCAAGCAGGCATGGTGAGCTCGCACAACGAAGTCTTTAAAGAACGCAACAAAGAACTCGTTAAACAGTTGATCAGCTAAAAACTCTAGAAAAAAGAAGCAGATGCACTTGAATCTGCTTCTTTTTGTCGTCATTAGCCCCATATGTGTGCAATGATGGCAAGTACGATAATATGAAATACTTGATCAGCTATAATGAGTAACCAAGCAGGTTCTCCTTCCTTTACCCCCATAATAGCCAGCGCCCACCATGCTACGAAACGGCGGCGGTCTAAAATGATATGACTCAAAAAAATAATAACAACCATCCAAAAAGAAATCATTCCTGTACTTATTAAAAATGCAACGCTTACAACCGATGTATATACGAAACAGTGCGTTAAAAGTGGTGCCCATTTTGTTGCTTTTCCAGAAGCCATCCAATTTGTTTGGAGTAAATAATCACCAATCAGATGACCTACAATTAAATATGAGAACAATGTCACACTTCCACCTCCATATCGCTAAAATTTTGTAACTAATAATGACTTTAGTTATGTATTAGCGGTTGTTTCATGCTACTATTATTACAAACAGCGCGAAATGTGACAACAGTTTTTTAGGAAGGACTAAATAAATGGAAAAATTACTTGCAGTAACATGACCTGACTTCCCAGAATTTCCACAGTCAGACCTACTATTATCTACTATTTTTGAATATATGGGTAAAATGTCTACTGAAACAGATATAGCTAAGATGCTATCATTACTAGCTGATTTAGGTACAAAGTTAGTAAAGGCAGATCGGTGTACCGTCTGGCTCCATGAAGCTACTACGCAGACCGTTTGGACGGTAGCAGGACATGGAGTAGAACGAATTACAATTTCTGATACGAGTGGATTTGTGGGAAGAAGCATACAAACCGGTATGTTATTGAATGTAGAAGATGCTTATTTAGATGAGCGATTCAATACAGCAGTCGATCAAGAAACAGGGTATCGTACCCGGTCTATACTTTGCATCCCATTCAAAAACCAAGAAGGAAAAATAATTGGTGCATTCCAAGCTATTAATAAACTTGGAGATTCCCATTTTTCAAAAAAAGATGAAACACTTTTGATATTTGCTTCTACGTATGCCGGAAAATCACTTGATACGTTCATCTTACATAACGAGTTACTGGAAACACAAAAAGAAATTATAGAAACGATGGGGGCGATAGGTGAAAGTCGGTCACAAGAAACTGGTAATCATGTCAAACGTGTGGCTACTTATTCTTATAAATTAGCTCAACTTGCAGGAATCTCTGAGCCGCAAGCGCTTCTTCTTCGTTACGCATCTCCCATGCACGATATAGGAAAAGTCGCAACACCCGATTCAATTCTACTGAAGCCTGGAAAGTTAACACCCGAAGAATTTGAAGAAATGAAGTTGCATACCGTAGTTGGTTATAATATTTTCCGGAAATCAGACAGGGAATTATTGAAAACAGCTGCCATTATCGCTTACGAGCATCATGAAAGATGGGAAGGCGGCGGATATCCTAGAGGGTTAGAGAGAGAACAGATTCATATATTTGGACGGATCACTGCGGTCGCTGATGTGTTTGACGCACTTGGCAGTGACCGGGTGTATAAAAATGCTTGGCCACTTGAAAAAATTGTCTCGTACATGTCTGAACAGCGTGGTAAACAATTCGATCCTTCATTAATTGATCTATTTCTTGCCCATTTACATGAATTTGTCGAAATTCGTGATAGGTATACCGATAGGATGTGAAGCAACCGTGTCAAAGAAATTCTCTATAGAAGAAACCCGTCTTGTCAAATTGCCACTTGAAGTAGTATGGGGACTTGTTTCCGATACCAATCGCTTAAACCGATACATTGGATTGTTTCCAGTGAACTATACTCCTTTTACGAATAAGGCCCAGCAACTCATTCGAAAAGCAAAAGGAAAAGCTTATGGATTGTTAGAGGTTGAGTGGGATGAAAACGTATTTGAATGGGTACGTGACTCCTTTTATACAGTTGAACGCAATTATACAAAGGGACCAGTAGAGCGTGTGATATGGAAAGTATCGGTTGTCAAAGTGGACGAGCAAGAAACGAACTTGACACTTACTGGATGGTTCGAGTACCGCTCTCTTTTAGGAAAAGTTTCGTTAAAAAAAGGAATTATTCCTCAGCTTTTACAAACGTTTAGCTATGTCGAAGACGCTGCGACAACAAAGGAACAGATGCCTACTTCTAAAGAACAAAAAGCCATCCGGGTGGAGGAACACGTTTTAGTAGATGCGGAGCACCATTTAAAGGGAATTGCACTTGAACAGAATCTTGTTCACGCGCTCATTAAAACCATTCGAACAGAATCGGATGAAGCTGTGACATCTATTCAGCCCTATCGATGGGCATTTCAGCATGGCTTTACAAGACAACAAGCAGTACGTCTATTCTTGTTTGCAAGTGAAGCCGGAATATTAGATTATGAATGGAGTTTGATGTGCCCGAATTGCCGAGTCGCAAAAGACCATGCATCTGTGTTAAAAGATGTTAAAAAAACGGTTCACTGTGATCTATGCGGTGTCGACTTTGAACTTGATTTTGAAAATTATGTAGAAATGACCTTTCAAGTGAACGGAGCGATCCGGAAAACGAACAAAGCAACGTATTGCATTAATGGACCTACCAATTCAGCTCATACTATTGGGCAGTTTCGGATTGCCCCTAGATCGACAACGCATATACCGTGGACTAGTATTCCTAAACCCATGCAAGTTCGAGTAATAAAGCATAATTTCAAAGTTCCATTTACTTATCAACCAAACATGGAGTCCTCCAAGATACATATTCAACCTAATGGTATTGTCGAACAACTCCTCATGCAAAGTTCAGATATTTCAATTGTTAACGCAAGTGATGAAGAATACATTGTGGCATTTGAAGAGACAAAATGGGATGAATATGCCCTTACAGCACGTGAAGTAACCTCACTTCAATTGTTCCGGGATTTGCTACCAGCAGAAGTACTTGCACCAGGCATGCAAATCGGGGTAGGTAAGTTGACCATTCTGTTTACGGACTTGAAGGATTCGACTCAATTATATGAACGTGTTGGGGATGCTAGTGCATACAGTGATGTCCAAAAACATTTCACCACACTTGGCAATATAATTCGTTCCCATGATGGAACCATTGTGAAAACAATTGGAGATTCGATTATGGCGGCATTCTCTTCCAATATTCATGCATTGGATGCAGCGCATGAAATACAATCTTCTGTTTCCTCCCTCAACGAAATGTTGAATAATCCGGTAACGATAAAGGTAGGTCTACATGAAGGTCCTGTAATAGCTGTCAATGCAAATGGTGTCCTGGATTACTTTGGAAGAACTGTGAACATGGCAGCGCGTGTCCAACAACAGAGTACCGGAGGAGACATCGTATTGAAAAAGAAACTTTTCGATGAGATGGGATATATAGCAGATTTGGGCAAAATTACGGAGTTCACGACACAACTTCATGGAATGACGTCACCAATTCAGTTGGTTAGGCTGGAACCTTTGCTAGAATCCTTAGACTAAAAGAGCTATTTTAGCTCTTTTTTTTCGTTTCAACGTGTATTTGAAAGTAAGTGGGGAAAATATAAAAGGTATGAATCCATATATATATAGGGGGAAGAATGAATATGAAAAAATATCCAATATTGATGACCATGATAATGACTGGTGGTCTAGTTGCCTGTTCAGCGTCAACATCGAACGAAACAGATAATGCATCCCAACAGGAATCGGACAATTCTGTGCAACATGATACAGGTACAACAGCTAGTGACCAAAATCACGATGAAGATCAAACAGCCGAGGACAAACAGCACCAATCAGATGAAACACAAGGATCGCACCCTAGCGACCAAACATCAGAATCACAAGCAGATGATAACAAAGACCAGTCTGACCCGAAAAGCTCTCCAGAGGATTCAATCGATAAAGAGCAAAAACAAATGGCTATTGATACATTGAACGGTTTAGTTTCTGATGGGAAAAAGGGGAAAGTGTATCATTTAAATGATAAATTTTTTGTTGGGAAAACCATGCAAACTGATGTATTTAATACAATTGGAAAGCCGGAACTCCAAGACACATATGATCGATACACCGGATCTATGGGGCAAGCTTCCTATGATCTCAGATATAACGAAAAGGGTCTATTGGTTGAAGCACGATACCTTGGAACAAATGTTGAGAGACAAACAAATTTAGGCGGCATCACTTCAAAAGACTTAGTAGAGCAACTGGGCAATCCCGATGAAAAAAGGACCCTGAAAGAAACCAAACAGACCAGTTTTATATATGAACTCGGAAACTACGAGATCCAGTTCGTTATGAATGAGAAAGACATAGCAGATCATGTGAATTTGTTGTTCGTTTCCTAAAAAAAGCCATGCGGTGCATCCGCATGGCTTTACAAATTTTTTAAGACTTTAACCGATCGACGATCTCCGTTACATAAAACATGGTCCGACTTGCCGCTTCAGAGGGCGTAGCTTCAATCCGATTATTAAGGAAATTCATTAGCATTCCTTGCCAAATTAAAATGGTGACTTCATTGAGCGATTCGATTTTTTCCTTTTCTAGACTGCCTTGTTCTACAGCTTTTTTTAAGATAGGGTTGCCACGTTTGGAGACATTTTGTTCAAGTAAGCTCATTCTGATTTCTTCAGGAACATCCACTAAATCCGCTGGATAGAATTCATAATACTTCTCCAATAAATGATCAGGGTTATCTCCTAGATCACGTACGAATACAGAGTGGAAGATATCCGGTTGCTTGAACGAGTACTCACAAAAACATTCCCATGCAGTTACATATTGATGTAAAGCGCAAGATTCCTCATTCATGCGTCTAGACACTTCGACAGTATATTCCTTCATCAAGCGCATCGATGCGAAAAAAAGCAAGTGTGAAAACTCGTCGAAGTAATTGTAAATGGTGGCACTATTGTAACCAGCACGGTCTGCAACCTTACGGATTGTAACCGCTCTTGCACCTTCTTCTTCAATAATTTCGGTTGCTGCCTCCACAAAGTACTTCCACATTCTACTTTTTTGAAGCTTTTTCTTATCCAATTAAAGCGCCTCACTTTTCTCGTATATCATTAATTGTACAATACTACCATTTTAATTCAATATACTAGTTACTTGAACAACAGAATTTATTCTGATATTATAAACACGTTCACAATATAATCATGATTATAAATCATGAATGAAGATTTCGCAATTCAGTTCGATTACACAAAGCTTGTTTAATAACAGAGAGAATACGTTATTTGAAAGCGTTATCAAAGTTGCGTTTGTGAAACAACAAAAGGGGGTTGAAGGATGCAAAAACCGAAATTAGATCCTTTCGTATTTTGGACATCAATAGGATTCATTTTACTGGCGACTGTGTTGCTTGTAGCCTTTAGAGAAAGTGCCGAACCAGTACTGGATGATGTCATGACGTTCATAACGTTTAAAATGGACTGGGCATTCCAATTTCTAACTTTCGGGCTATTTATCTTTTTAATATGGCTCGCGTTTAGTAAGTTTGGGCGTATTAAATTAGGAGAAGGTAAACCGGAATTTTCCAATTTCAGTTGGGGTGCTATGTTGTTTACCGCTGGAATGGGCACGAGTATTATGTATTGGTCCATGATCGAACCGATATCTTACTTTTCCGGTCCACCATTTGGAATCGAACCCGGGACAAATGAAGCTGCTGAATGGTCACTTACCTACGGATTGTTTCATTGGGGTATTTCGGCATGGTCACTCTATGCATTTCCAACCGTCGTCATTGCATATTCCTATTTCGTAAAGAAACGACCATCTCTTAAAATCAGTACAGCCCTTAGCGGTGCACTTGGTAAATACGCAGATGGATGGGTTGCAAAACTTATTGACGTGCTGGTCATTTGGAGTTTAGTTGGTGGACTTGGAACCTCTTTAGGACTTGGTGTTCCAATGGTATCGGCAGTTGTCGGATCAATACTATCCATTGAACCATCTCTTGGAATGGATACAGTTATCGTCATACTCATTACAATTATCTATTCTGCCAGTGCCTTTTTAGGCTTGCAAAAAGGGATTCGAAGACTAAGTGATATTAATATTTACTTAGCGATTGCCCTAGCTCTCTTTGTTTTCATCGCAGGTCCTACTTCGTTTATACTTACGTATTTCTCGAATAGTTTTGGAATGATGCTCCAAAACTTTACGTTTATGAGTTTCCATACAGATCCGATATCCAAAGGTGGATTCCCACAAGGATGGACTGTGTTCTATTGGGCGTGGTTTGCTGCAACCGCAATGTTTATGGGGTTATTCGTCGCCCGAATTTCCAAAGGGCGTACGTTGCGTGAACTGATTACTCACATGCTTTTGTGGGGGTCAATCGGAGGCTGGATCTATTTCATGGTCTTCGGAGGCTATTCTATGAACTTGCAATTACAAGGAATTGCTGATGTCGCAAAAACACTTTCTGAACAAGGGGGACCAGCAGCAGTAGTTGAAATCCTTCGATCTCTGCCGTTAGATGTACTCATGTTGCCATTCTTTGTGATTGTTGGTGTAGTTTTTTTATCGACATCCATGGACTCTGCAACGTACATTTTAGCTGCGGTTGCTACGAAAGAATTACAGCCTGGAGAAGATCCTCCACGTTGGCACCGAATGATTTGGGGTGCAGTACTGGCGATTTTATCCATATCATTACTGTTAGTAGGTGGACTTCGTGTCATACAGACCTCAGCAGTCGTGGTAGCTGTACCTATATTCATCATTTATATTCTCCTTCTGGTTTCACTTGTCAAATGGTTGAGAGAAGATTTCCCGAACGAAAACCTAAACAAATAATTGGAGGCATTTCCTATGGTATTTAACGTAAGAGAAACGAATCGTACAATCCGTACAAAATTCCCAAAAGAAACGAAAGAATTATCGAACGTTATGATTCCGCTTTCCGATGGTACTCAATTAGCAGCACACATTTGGTTACCTACAGACGCGGAAACAAAACCGGTACCAGCCGTACTTGAATACTTACCGTATCGTAAAAACGAATTCACCGCATTACGTGATTCACTTCGCCATCCTTACTTTGCAGGACATGGCTATGCAAGCATTCGGGTGGATATCCGTGGAACTGGAGACTCAGACGGGATTTTGTATGATGAATACTTGAAGCAAGAGCAAGATGATGCACTTGAAGTATTGGACTGGATTGCAAAACAACCATGGTCAACAGGTAGCGTCGGGATGATCGGCAAGTCATGGGGTGGATTCAATGGACTTCAAATTGCCGCACGCCAGCATCCGGCATTGAAAGCAATCATAACGTTATGTTCAACTGATGATCGTTATGCAGATGACGTCCACTACAAAGGGGGCGCGATGCTTGCATCAGATATGCTTTGGTGGGCGAGTACGATGTTTGCGTACAATGCACGTCCGCAGTATCCGGAAGTCCGGGGTGAATCCTGGAGAGAAAATTGGCTTGAGCGTATGGAACTGACCCCTCCGTATGCAGAAGAATGGGTTCGCCACCAGCGCTACGACTCATATTGGAAACACGGTTCTGTTATTGAGAACTATGAGGATGTAACGATTCCCGTCTTTGCAGTTGGCGGATGGGCAGATGGCTATACCAATGCAATTCCAAGATTGTTAACAGGATTAAAAGGACCTAAAAAAGGATTAATTGGTCCGTGGGCGCACGAATATCCTGAAATGGCGGTACCAGGTCCTCAAATTGGATTCTTACAAGAAGCAGTCCGTTGGTGGGATGAATGGTTAAAAGAAGAGAAGACGGGCATTATGGACGAGCCGATGCTTCGTGTCTATATGCAAGACAGCGTTCCTCCACAAACAGATTATTCATATCGCCCTGGACATTGGGTAGCTGAACAACAATGGCCACCAGCGAACGTCTTGGAAAAGCAACTGTTTTTGAATGGTAAGAACTTAAGTGATACAGCAGAGGCCAAAGAAGTGATTGTATCGTCCGTCCAGCAACATGGATTGTACGCAGGCGTTTTCTGTCCATTTGGCCAGCCAGGGGATTTGCCTGCAGACCAGCGAATTGAAAACGGCATGGCGGTAGTTTTCGAAGCAGCACCAGTTGAAGAGGACCAGGCAATTTTAGGTGAACCTGAATTCCGCTGCAAAATTACATCGGATAAAAAGGCCGCACACCTAGTAGTCCGTCTTAACGACGTTGCACCAGATGGCTCTTCAACACGTGTCACATGGGGTGTGTTAAATCTTACTCACCGTGACAGCGATGAACATCCAAGTCATCTTGAGCCTGGAAAACCATATGACATCACCGTGAAAATGAATGTAATTGGTCACACGCTGCAAAAAGGACATCATTGGCAACTCGCGGTGTCACCGAATTATTGGCCACACATTTGGCCATTCCCGGAAGCGGTAACCTTCACGGTTGCTACAGGAGAAGAAACGTCACTAGTCTTGCCACTAAGGAATCCTAAAGATCTCGACAACACGTTACAGCCTTTTGCTCAAGCGGAAACTGCACCCGTACTTGAGAAGGATATTATGCGTGAAGCGGGTCGTACCCGTGAAGTGAAGCAAGATGCTGCAACTGGAGTCTGGACGCTCGATGACTTTTCAGATGAAGGAAAGCGCAAATTGCATTGCAACGGACTTGAATATGGAAGTACCAATCGAAATGTCTATACAATTAGAGAAAATGATCCACTTAGCGCTCGTGTCGAATGCGATTGGACGCTAAGCGTAGGGAAAGGCGAGTGGCAAACGTACCTTGAGACTAAGAGTACGATGACTGCCGATGAAACGCATTATTATCTCATGAATGAATTGCAAGCATGGGAAAACGACAAAGAAGTGTTCCACAAGAAATGGGAAGAAAAAATTGAACGTGACTTCACTTAATGTAATGTGCATGTAGATGTTGTCTATCAAGAAAGCTGGTGAGGGATTCAGTGAAAACTGTTTACCTCGGCAGCTTCTTTTTTATGGTAAAGGAGTAGAAGGAGCATGGAAAGTCGTAACCGCTCATAAATCTCGGAAAGTGATCATAAATCTGGAATTGTGCTCATAAATCTCAAAAACTGATCATAACCACAGAAAACTGATCATAAATACAAAAAAGCGCTCATAACCCTAGGATAGTGCTCATAAACAACAAGAAACCGCTCATAAAGCTCATAGCTATAGCAGATTTACACATTAGAAAAGCTGTGAACTCGTCAGTGATATATCCATCAATGGATCACATCACTCTTATTAATTCCACTCCCAGGTATTCTCAAAAATAACAATAGATTGTACGAAGTAGTTTTGTCATGAATATCATTCGTTTATAAACGATAAATGTTCATTAAACTGGACTTTATTAACAGGAAACTAAAGAATCTTTTGAAACCCTCAGTTATAATAAAATGATAGACGGGTCTGATTATTCAAAATGATAGGTAGGGTAAAGGGAATTTCTTATTTTACAATAGAAGAAAATATAAGGGGATGAGTTCATGAAGGTGGTTTTCCAAACAGTTCACGATGTTCTTGAAAATTATAAAACGGCAATTTTTAATAAAGATGTTGATCAATTCCTAGCCTCGTTTAGTTCTGATATTCATATGTATGATTGTTGGGATGACTGGGAGATTACGGGCATTTCCGTATGGGAGGAAATAGTGAAATCATGGTTTAACGGGTTAAATGATGAGGGTGTTTTCCTCAAAACTGATTTTAAGGATGTAGTAGTTGAAGAAAATTCAGCACTAGCTTTTCTGCATTGTGCCGTTACATATGCAGCCCACAACAAATCGGGAGAAAAAATTCGACAGATGACAAATAGATTCACATTTGGACTAAGGAAAATAAATAATTCTTGGGTTATAACCCATGCACATTCATCCTTACCAATTGGTTCGGAAACCGGGAAAGGTATATTTAATTTGAAGTAGGAATCCATTTTCTATAGTGCTTTAGTGATTTTCTATGATGAATTTAATATTAAAAAGCTGCAGCTTTTAAGAGGAAGAGAGGTAAGTCATGGTTTTCTAAAAATGGTCCAGAATTGGTGAATACGGATGAACAACTTTATATAAATAAACTGTATTGGGGGATTACCTATGATAAAAAGAAAATTAAGCGAAATACAAAGCATGGTTTTAGGAACTGGTTTAACTTCTACCTCTGATGGCATTCAAATAAATGATGTATCTATTGACTCCAGAACTGTAAACATAAGGAAACTTATTTATCAAACAGTTAATCGAAGGTGATAAGAAATATAGAATATAAAAAAAGAAGTATTACATAAATCTTCAAGCGTAAGGTACCTGAATGGCAAAGTGTTGTGTCAGAAATGGG
Organism: Sporosarcina sp. BI001-red; assembly: GCF_003384035.1. Classification (GTDB taxonomy): domain Bacteria; phylum Bacillota; class Bacilli; order Bacillales_A; family Planococcaceae; genus Sporosarcina. The sequence continues at coordinate 600,403 of NZ_QQAK01000009.1, forward strand.
TCATAATAAACTATCTTGTTTACATCCCCCACCTCAAAGGGAATACTCACATTAGTACCTGAAGGAGGTGGCGTTATGAATCATCCAGCATCCCTAGAAGAATTTGTGAAACAAGCGTCTCACTTGCAAGGAGATCAGAAGACGTTGTATGTGAACCAATCCGACTACACACCGGAAGAAGTCATTGTTTCGGATGAAGATACTGCTGGCGGAGTCAACATGCAAATGATCCGTTTCCTTGCTTCAGCTAATTCAGATGCAGTCTATTGGGAAGAACCTTTTTACGACAGTGGTGAATTGGAACAGCTTAATATTCAACTCGATTCATTAAGTTCGTTTACCCGAGAAGTTATCACTTTGCAAGAGATGGAAAAAACTAAATCCCACTTTGGACTGAAACGCGACTCCATCCAAGATGAAAATGAGCCTTCGTAACATGTCTTTTCGCACTCGCAACAACCACTGTTTTCGTTTATAATGAATACTAGATGATTAATAAGAACAGGTTCAGCCATTTATGAATGGCTGACCTTTTTTTACGGAACGAAAGAAGTGAAGGCCATGAACCGACATACCTTTGAAGAGACGGTAAAATGTGAATTGACCATGACAACGAGTGCTCGTAATGGGATTGAAAAAATCACCAAGGACGAACATGCTTTTTTTGCTATGCAAAAATCATTCTATGTACATATTGAAAAAAGACCTGAAAATCAGCAAGGAAGCCAAGCATTTTCCTTTTTCTTTGACCCTGAGGAGAATGTGAAATTGAAAGATTTACTAGATGGCCGTGTTCCTGTGCTTGAATGCATCGTAAAAAATGATGGGTTTCTTGCCACTGGATTTCATGTACGTGGCAAAAGGGAACCTGTAGCGACGAATCGACGACTGCGAGCAACGATGAAATTCAAGTTAGGAAAGAGCTCTGGGATTTCATTGCCGATCGATTTTGCAACACTTTTACGGGAGCTCCCCATTGCCGAAGAACGTTCGGAATATGTAAAAAAACGAATTGGTGGCTGGGAAGGCTACTTGCGAATTATGGAAAAAAACGCGGATGTTGAAGACATTCACGCCCGTGTGAAATCGGTATCATTGAGTGAGGATTTTCGTCAAGCGTCAATCCGAATCGAGGGTCTTCCGGGTAAAGCTTGGAGAACCCTCATAGGATTTTCAGCAAAGTTTGCAAGTATGACTTATGATCTTGGGAATGTTATCAATGCGGATAAGAAAACCAATCGAATTGACGTGGAACTGAAGAACAATGCCATCCAAAGTGCCCGTAAAACCGGTTTACTAGGAAAAGATTTCGAGTCGATCGTTTTCAGTAACTTTGCAGAACTAAGCCAAGTCCGAAGACTGAGAAGAGGATTCAAAGATCTCCAAGATGGACTGGCAGCGAATGCTAACTTGGAAAAAGTCTTATTTGAAGAACGTCCTGTTGTAAAAATAACCAATCGTAGAGAACCGCTAGAGTTCGAAACCTCTTTGAATGAGTTCCAGCAGGAAGCAGTCAACGGAGCGATGAATGCGAATGACTTGTATGTCATTCAAGGCCCTCCAGGAACGGGGAAGACAACGGTCATTTCGGAGATTTGTAATCAAGCTGTAAAAGCGGGCTTACGCACTCTCGTAGCATCTCAAGCGAACCTGGCAGTAGATAATGCATTGGGAAGACTCCTTAACAATCAAGACATCAGGATTCTTCGTTATGGTAGAACAGAAAGTATCGAAGAAGAAGGTCGCAAATTCATTGAAGAAAACGTTGCGGAGCATTGGCGAACTCAAACGTTAGAAGCGATGGAAACCCAACTTAAACAACATAGTCAGCTTGAATCTACTCTCCTAACAGAGGAGGAGGCGCTGCAACAAAAAAGTACTGTCCTCTTAGAGCAACGATCTAAGTTACTAGAACAACAAAAGCAATGGACTGAGGATAACGAAAAACTGCGTACCATCGAACAGGAAATGAAAGAAGTACAGCTCAAAAAACAGGAACTTCAACTTGCAGTCGAGAAAAATATAACTGAGAAGAAATCATCTGAGCATAAGTTAGAAGAAACGATTCATGAAATCAAACGTTTAGAGAATTTATTGACCGGAATTTCAACTGCTAACCGGAGTGAACTTGAAAGTGAACGCACCCAACTGAAAGAGCGAATCGAGTTATTGAAAACAAGCCAATCGTTAGCGGAAATGGTTGCTCAAGTTGATAAGTTGCAGACGTCAATTGACGATGCAATCGCACGGAGTGAATCTTATCAAAGCGCACTCACTAAATTGACAACAATAGGAAAGTTGAATGATTTGAAAGATCTTTTGGATCAAGTTGAGTTTGTTCCTCCTCCAGAACTAGATCACAAGATGACTGAGCTGATCCGTCAAATTGATCGGATTCAAGAAGTTGGCGGGGAAGAGAGCTTTACAGCGTGGTCTGATACGGTTGCCCGAGTTGACAAGGCAATTATCACCCTTACTAAAATTCTGGAAGAACATCAATTCCATAATCGTATACGTATACCAAAAGGTTTCCGAAATCGGCACTCCCTTCAATCTATCCAAGAAACAGTGAGTCGGGTTGGTCGTTATTTAGTTCAGCCGTCTGTGAAAAAGACGTTAAGTACAACTTCCTTTTCAGTAGAATCCTATGATTGTCTGGAAAACTTAACAAAAGCGGTGGGATTGCTACATGATCGTAAGAACTTCATTTCTGCGTTTCTTTTAGAAGCACAATCCACGACTTCCTTGTTTGAAGACATTAAAAAGAAAATAACAGATGTCTTCAATGAAAACCTTTCAACATTAACGGCTAAACAAAAAGGTTTGCAAAGTCAATTTGATCAGGTAAACGGACAGCTGTCAGAAGTCCAGCACTTGAGTGAGGAAACGTCATCACCTGAAGTTATAGCGAAAGTTCTTAGCGAGCTCGAAGTCTCGCATGAATCTATATCCAAAACAATACAAGAAATACTTGAAACAGAAAATACTTTGAAAGTAACTGAGAAAAACCTTGAAAATGCTCACGAACAAAGGGAAACCATTGAGGATTCCATCCAGTCCTCATCAAACCAAGCAAGTGAACAAAGTGAGCGCATGAATGTACTAGATAGTATGCTAACAGAGAAACTGATGCTGGAAGAGACACTAACCCAATCATTATTAAATGACCCGGCACCACTTCTAACAGAGATTGCGCAAGCCGAAAAAGAATTGGAACAACAATTAGAGATCGTTACCAAGCAACTTGCAAATGTTCCAGCCATTCAATCCGTTCAAAAAACATGGCATCAGATGCTGACAGATGCAAGCCCATATGATTTAGATGAAATTCGAAAACTATATGTCAAACACGCAAATGTGATCGGCACTACATGTGTAGCTTCCGCGCGTAAGGAATTTGTTGAGGAATACCCAGTCTTCGATTTAGTTATTATCGACGAAGTTTCAAAAGCAACTCCACCGGAATTATTGCTCCCAATGCTAAAAGGGAAAAAGATTATCCTGGTAGGTGACCATCATCAGCTCCCACCACTAGTTGGCCAAGAAACGATGGAAGAGTTTTTAGAGGAAATGCCTGATGATGAACAGAAAAAAGATATGGAGCGTCTATTAAAAGAATCACTCTTTGAACGATTGTTCAGGACGTTGCCGAAACAAAATAAGACGATGCTGGGTATTCAATACAGAATGCACGAACGTATTATGAAGTCCATCACACCGTTCTATAATGAGAACGGCTATGAGCTCATTTGTGGGCTTCCTGATTCTGATGCAGCAAGGGCGCATCATCTTGAAACTAATCTTATTAGATCAGATGATCATTTACTGTGGATTGATCAACCTAATACTCCTGATTTCTATGAAGCGAAGCCTAAAGGTGGGACAAGTCGCTACAATGAGAGTGAATTATCCACCATTCGTAACATGATTCAGGACTTGGATCAGGCTACAGAAAAGGCGATTGAACAAGGGAAACTCCCAGTAAATACGAAGAAACAAGTAGGAGTAATCAGCTTCTACGGGGAGCAAGTTAAACGCATCAATCAGCTTATTCAAGAGGAGTTACGGACAGACCATTTGACGTTCCGAACCGGTTCTGTGGACAAATTCCAAGGAATGGAAATGGACATCATCATCGTTAGTTTTGTCCGGAATCATGGAGAAGCAAGTGGTGAAATTGGGTTTGCAAAAGATTACAGACGTCTCAATGTCGCACTCTCTCGTGCAAAAGAACTGCTGATAATCGTTGGGAGTTCTTCTATGTTCATCAACAAACCTAAATCGAAAACCACGCGGGGAATGTATCAAAAACTATACGACGAAATCAGCAGTCAAAGTGGAATTCGGACCCTTAACGAATCCGTTACCTAACGAAAGGAGGGGAACTCCAACTTGGATGAGCTGAAAAGACGACTGCGAAAAGAATTGGAACAATCATTTGATAGTAAAATATTGGCTGATCAATCATGGTCATTTCCAGCACACAAAGTGCTTATCTCTTACACTACCGTAACGAAAACAAAAATGGATGTTCTTATGAAAATGATATTGATGTCTGTGCAGCAACTTCGCATAGAGCGGCCAGAAGAACTTGCCCATCTGCTAGGTGTTGAATTATTATTTGTTGAAGATCTTCTGTCGATTATGAAAGGTGCAGGACTTGTAGTGAACAAAGACGTGTGGTCAATTACAGAACTAGGTGTTGCTCAAGTGACAACTGGAATGCTGCTTCATGAAACGGAAACTGAAGAGACGATGCTTGTTGTCAGTCCACTTCACAACGAATTTTTGGATGGAGAGAAATCGCTGTCTCTTCAGGAGAATCTTGAACCTTTTCGATACGATGAGAATCTAAGTAAGTGGTCTACAGATGACATTTCTAGTGAACTCTTGCAGACGGAGCTTTCGGCATTAGTAGAAAATGACAACACATCGGAACGACAACGAGTCGTAGAACAACTATTGAAAGTTGAAAAGATCGAGCAGATTCAAATTCCTTGTTTTGAGTTTCACATCCACAATACAAATCAGGATACCTTATATGCGAGAATTTGGAACACATCTACTGAGCAGTGGGATGAAACGTTGGAACAACTAGTCATGACGAAAGAACGCTCGAGCTGGCGTGAGCGTTACCTAACCAAAGAGGAGGAGATTCATCATGAAACATAATGCAGCGTATTGGACAAAACAGTTAAAGTTAGAAAAGCATCCTGAAGGTGGCAGTTTTGCTAGCTCATTTGCAGCTGAAAGCACGATTGAAACACCTAATGGGACCAGACCGCTTTATACAAGTATTTACTTCATGTTAGCGGATGGCGAAATTTCTCATTTTCATCAGCTCCAGTCAGACGAACTTTGGTACTACCATGATGGAAATGCTTTAACTGTCCATATGATTTCTACTGATGGAGAGTATTCAGCAGTGAAATTAGGATTGGATGTAGAGGCAGGAGAACAACCGCAAATACTAGTTCCTGCAGGGGCTATATTTGGTTCATCTATGATTGAAAGTGGAGACTACGCGCTCGTGGGCTGTATGGTTTCGCCGGGATTTGATTTTGAGGACTTTAAATTGTTCACTGAAGATGAGTTGGTTGGACAGTTTCCACAACATTCAGCGATTATTAAAAAGATGACACCTTAAAAAGACGTTCAGCCACATTGGCTGAACGTCTTTTTAAATTTAATTGCTTATTCACTATCTGTCTTCGCCTCTACAGGCTTGTCAGATGTTACGGAAGTATCAGGATCGTCTGATAAAAAGTTTTCAAGAGCTTGTTTGTTTTCATCAAAGTCTATTGCTAGGACCGCTCCAACACCCGGGATCCGCTGATCTTCATAAGACCCATCAATTGGCAAACGCATCGATTCTATCCCAGAGTCTTTGTTGTCCAACAACCCTTTACCGATAGAAAGCATCGTTTTCTTATCGAGGTTTGTTTTAACATAACTATCTGCCATACCTAGTAATTTTGGTAGACTCAGTAAGCTGTGAAGACTAACGGCTTCCGATTTTAATTTAGCAAGGGCTTCCTGCTGACGCTCAACACGTCCAAAGTCACTTTTGATGTCATGACGGAATCGTACATAGCCTAGTAGCTCATTCCCGTGAAGGCGTTGAACTCCTGGCTCAAGGGTCATGTTAATGCCGTGTGACATGCGGTAGGGAATATCTACCTCGATGCCGTCGGGTGCAACCACATCGACCATTTTAGGGAATCCATCAAAATCGATCTCTGCGTAATAATGGACGTCTATCCCAAAATTCTCTTTAATCGTTTTACGAACAAGTTCTGGACCGCCAAATGAGTATGCAGCATTCATCTTATGTTTACCATGGCCAGGAATATCGACGTAAATATCACGCATGATCGAAATGGTCTTCAATTCTTTCGTTTCTTGGTTATAATGTCCAATCATCAATGAGTCCGATCGTCCATCATCATCTGTAGGACGTGCATCTGATCCTAAAAGCAAGATATTGATTTCTCCATATTGAGGTTCAGGAGCGTTAAATATATCTTCTTCCCCCTTATCAGGTTTTTCGCCTGCAAGGGATTGTCCAGCTTTGAACTGATCCAACCAAAAATAGGCTGCGCCGCCGATAAGGAGGAATAATATGAGCAGGATTATCCAGACTTTCTTCTTTTTTTTACGAGTTCTGAGTTCAGAACGGTTCATAGTGCCACCACCTGTAGTTGGTTCCGCACGTGTGCGGTTTATTGCTTAATAAGTAGGACGTATCTCTACAAGAAATGTTTTCTTGGTTCATTTATTAGTCTCTAACTAATGAAGCATACGACTTAACCCAACATTTTGCAATACATATATGTCGTTTCCCTGAATAGGATTGCGATTGCATACAAAGGGTATGCTAGTTATAATAACAATGGAATAGATGCAAGACTCACCTTTTTATTTAAGGTGTGACGGACTGTCCTTGTCTTCACCGTCAGACAGGACTTTTTTTGTTTTCTCTCATTCAAACTAAAAATTATGGTGGTATCGAAAGGAGATGTACGATGTTTTTTCTTGAAGCAAAACGAATCGTTACCGTTATTTTAGGCGCGTTATTACTAGCGGTATCACTGAACTTGTTTCTCATAAACGCGAACGTATATGCAAGTGGTTTCGCAGGGATTGCACAACTACTTTCCAGCGTTCTTTCTGACGTTGCTGGAATTACTGTTTCTACTGGGGTATTACTCTTAGTCTTGAACGTGCCTGTGTTCATACTGGGGTGGTTTAAAGTGGGGAAAGGCTTTACCATTTACAGTATCGTTTCTGTAATCTTTACGACGATTTTTATGGGGATTTTACCCGTTATGTCGTTATCAGATGATATTATCCTCAATGCTGTTTTTGGTGGAGTAATCGGTGGAGTTGGAGTTGGAATCTCCCTGAAGCTAGGTGCTTCTACTGGAGGTATGGATATCGTTGCAATGGTATTGTCGCGATTACAGGACAAACCGATTGGTACGTATTTCTTATTGCTGAATGGAATCATTATTGTAGCAGCTGGATTTTTATACAAACCGGAAAATGCGCTGTATACGATGGTCGCCCTTTATGTATCCACTGCAGTCATTGACGCGCTCCATACACGTCACGAGAAAGTGACAGCCATGATTGTTACCCGAAAAGCAGACGAGTTGCAAGAGGCCATTCATAGTAAGATGGTACGAGGAATTACGATATTGCCTGCTAAGGGTGGGTATACAAAAGAAGAAAAGAATATGATGTATTTGGTCATAACACGATATGAACTGTACGACTTGGAAAAAATAATTAGTGAAGTTGATCCAAATGCTTTTGCAAATATTGTTCAGACTGTAGGCATATTTGGTTTCTTCCGTCGGGAAGGTCAATCGATCACATAATGAAGGAACACGCTGCTATGGAACAACATAGCAGCGTATTTTTTACTTTTTCTTTTCACGCTCAGACTTTCTAAAAACTTCCTTGAGTGCATCACGTTTCTCACCGTAAGTAGAATAATCAGCTGAAAATTCTTCACGTCCCGGCAAGATAGCGGGTTTTGACTTCTTTTCACCATCAATATTGCGTTTCGCCATTTGTCACTCTCCTTTTTAAAAAGTATGTGTAGTCCTGACTGCTTTTAGTCACCGCTTGAAGTCGGGCGCCATACTTATAGAGTGAAAGGGGAGGATGGGTTGGTAACCGTTACTTCAGTACAGATTGAAGGGCATAGCTTTACAGCTGTCTCCGTTTCGCTTCCGAAAACGACACTGCTGACAGTTTCAAACGAGAATGGGTATATTATGTGTGGAGCACTTGATGTGGGGTTGTTGAATCGGCTGTTATCAGATCGCCGTATTGTAGCGGGGCGTGCAACTGGTGTGAAAACAATCGAAGAGTTACTCACGGCGCCGCTAGAATCAGTAACACTTGAAGCAGAAGAATGGGGAATAAAAGCAGGAATGACGGGTGAACAGGCATTGCTGAAGATGATTTAATATTTAAAGGAAAGCAAAACAAGAATCTCGGGGGAGTTTAATGAGATTCTTGTTTTGTTTTTGACACAAAACCTTAAAAAGTTTGTTTTGTATCATGGATTATTGTTGCGATTCCCTACCTGATGTTTTATGATGAGAATGAGAAACAATCTCAATGACTACATAATCGTCAAGCGGTTAACTGCTATAAGTCTATGCGCATGGGAAAGGTGAGTGCTATGAAAAAAATCATTATCGCTGCAATTGTTAGTGGCATTGCCCTAGCGGCTCTTACTGCTAGGAATTTCTCTGGAGTTTTCACAGACGGTCTGATCGCGGGGCTCATTGTAATTACGATTTTAGCGGGCTCATCGGCCATCATCGCAGTCAAAGAACGCAGAAAGCAAGCTTGGCATTGAACAAATGATCTGAATGTAGCCGGCAGGTGATTTCTGCCGGCTTTGCTTTTTTAAAACGCAACTTTTCATTCAGTCAGATAGGGGACAGCATATGAATATTCATGTAACTTACGGAGACGTAACAGAGTTAAAGGCAATTAAAGAAAGTTTAACAACAGAGCAACTTGTTCTGATGGAACTTGGTAACGAAGCTGTACTAATCCATGAAAACGAAGGTTCTGCAGGTTTTGCTGAAGCAGATTCTTATACAGTACTCGACGCTTCAGGCGAAATTACTAATGGAAACTATGCAGTTTTCAATAATATTCCAGTCACTACAGAGGGAAGAGAATTATTCGAACAACGATTCATGGGACGAGCTAGACAAATAGAAGATACTGAAGGGTTTTCTGCAATCCGGGTACTTCGCCCATTAGAAAGTGATACGTACGTCATTTTGACAAAGTGGCAAGATGAGGCGTCTTTCAAAGCATGGCAAAATTCTCAAGCTTATGCCAATGCACACAAAAAGCGTGGAACAGAAGAAGGTATTGATAAAAAGCCGAATATATTCTCACGTCCATCATTTGTGACAACCTACCAAAAAGTAGACTGAATGAGCACAAAACCGGTTTCCCATTTAATAATGGGAAACCGGTTTTTTTGAAGGCATACATGTTTAAAAAGGACAAACAAGTGAAAGAGAACATTATAGGTTGAACTGAGGAGGGCTTAAATTGAATAAGAAATTCACGATTTTACCATCATTAGCTCTTCTGGTTGCCCTGAGTGCATGTGGAGCGAAAGACAATACAGATCAGGCGATTCAAGGAGGAGATGTTGAAAAAAATAATGAAGTGACCGAACCTCAAAATGGCATGAAATCTGAAGCATTCACTGTTTTAGTGGATTTAAAAGACGCAGGAGGTAAAACTACCGGAACTGCAGAATTGGAAGAGACGGAAGAGGGGGTCAAGGTGCGCATAAAGGCGGAAGGACTCCCTGAAGGGAAACATGGTCTCCATTTCCACGAGACGGGTGTTTGTGAAGCTCCAAATTTCGAATCTGCAGGTGGTCACTTCAATCCAGATGACACGAAGCACGGACTCGAGATGGAAGGAGGACCGCATGCAGGTGATTTACCGAATTTAGAAGTAGGTGAAGATGGTACAGTGGAGGATGAATTCACGGCTAAAAACGTGACACTCGAAATGGATGCACCCAATTCGTTGTTAAAAGATTCTGGAACAGCACTTGTGATCCACTCAGGGAAAGATGACGGTAAAACACAGCCGTCTGGAGATTCAGGAGAACGAATTGCATGCGGTGTTATTAAATAATACAAAAAGGACAACCTGAAATCAGGTTGTCCTTTTTTAAGAATTAGATGAGCGAGGCAATAATTCCTCGTTCATCATCTAGTAGAAATTTAATGCCTGTAGCATAAGGATCTTGATGAAGTTGTTCTTCAATCCACATCCGAAGTGCTTGAGTCATATCGAAAGTATTCATGTTGACGGTCATCCCGTTGACGTCAGCTTCTGCAAAAAAACCTTCATTATCTTCATAGAACAGTTCAACTTCAACTTGTTCTGGAGTAACGGATTTGTTTTTAGCCTGTTGGATGCAAATAGCGTTAATGATGTCCTGTTCTTCAATCATTAGTTCTGCCACCTGTGCATGTCGTCCTTATCTTGTTTCTTTTTCTTGAAGTACATGTAGACCATGCGCACAACACCGATAATCGCGATGATCGCGAAAACATTAACAAGTAAACCTAAAATGGAACCGAGGATACCCATGTTGGCAAATAGGCTTCCAAAAAGAATACCCGCTAGTCCACCTAGCATAAGTCCTTTCATGATTCCTCTGGATTTAGGTTTAGCTGTTTGTGATCCGTTTTTTTTAGTAAAGGAAGCATTATCCTTCTTCTTATCGACTACTGGCTTGTTGAAATTATTTTGGTTTGGTGTAAATCCTCTTTTGCCGGATTTGTAGCCCTTCGCTTCGGCCGATGGTGAATGATCGTTAAACACAATGGTTCCAATCGGTGAAAGAATTAGCGTGAGAGCTAAAAATGCTGCTGCAACTTTTTTCATGAACTAGTCAAACCTCCGATGAAGTAATGGATTGTTTACAATCCTCTTCACCATTGTACAATAGAATGATTCAAAGTTAAAATAGTTCACTTTTACAATTGAGGTACAAACGTTTTACAGTCTGTTTCACTGCTTGACATCGCATGATTGCCTTGCTTGCTGACGACATATATTTCGTCCGCTTCACACTTGTTTCCTTCAGACCAAAACTTGCAATTATTAACTTCACATCGAATCCGCTGCCCCATGTCTTGCACCTCCTTTTAATGTAGGATGTGCAAGACATGCATCACTATGCAAAGAAAATGAAATTTATTTAAATGCCAAACTAAAAACTTGAAGTATGTACAAAAGAGGCGTATAGTGACTTGATGGTAATCTGATTAGGTGATTATGGCATGCGGATTTGTAAAAGTTTTACGTGTATTCAGCATATAGTTTACCTAGTTTCAGAACAAAATAAATTAAACTAAAAAGGGGATTTGCACATGACTACGCCGCTCAATCCTGAAGAAGCAGGAAACGTTGCTACAGAAGGCACACAGCTACCTTCCGATCAAAAACAAGACATTCTAGACCAGTTGCTTAAACCGGAAGTTCAAGAATCTTTGACGACTCTTGTTGAAAAACTTCCACAACTAACAGAACTTGTTGACTTAATGACCAAATCTTATGATGTTGCCAAAGCAGTTGCAACAGACGAAGTTTTGGTAAAAGATACAACTGAATTCATGAAAGAAATCGTAGGCCCTGTAAAAGACTCTGCGAAAAACATGGCAGCTACTGTTATCGAAGCAAAAGATCTTGCTGCAAAAAATTCAGAAACAATTGGCTTGTTCGGTCTTATGAAAATGATTAAAGATCCTGAAGCACAACGTATTTTCCGTTTCCTGAGTGCTTATCTTGAAATTTCTGGCCAACGCAACCATACAAAATAATTCGAACTAACTATTAGTAGAGGGGACTAGACAATGACCAAACACATCGTTATTTTAGGAGCAGGTTATGGCGGTCTTTTGACAGCGCTAAATGCTCGTAACTTCCTGTCAGAAAATGATGCAACTATCACACTTGTTAACCAAACATCAACTCACCAAATTATTACTGAACTCCATCGTTTAGCTGGAGGAACAACTAATGAAGGTGCAGTTGCACTTCCACTTGAAAAGCTACTTGCAGGTAAAAACGTTGATTTGAAAATCGCTACAATCGAAAGCTTTGACGTTAATGCGAAAAAAGTGAACTTGGCTGGTGGAGAAACGCTTACTTATGATGCACTTGTTGTCGGACTTGGTAGTAAAACAGCGTACTTCGGAATTCCTGGACTGGAAGAACATAGTATGGTGCTTAAATCCGCAAGTGAAGCAAAAGCGATTTTCAAACACATTGTCGATCGCATTAAAGCGTATGCAACAACTCATGACGAAGCAGATGCAACAATCATGATCGGTGGCGGCGGATTGTCAGGTGTAGAGCTTGTTGGTGAAATCGTTGACAACATGCCGAAAATTGCACGTGAGCACGGTGTCAATCCTGCAGATTTGAAGATCATGCTTGTTGAAGCAGGTCCTAAAATCCTTCCAGTACTACCGGATAACTTGATCGAGCGTGCTACTGAAAGTCTTACTAAGCGTGGCGTTGAGTTCTTGATCGGACTTCCTGTCACAAACGTTGAAGGCAACCAGATTTCGTTGAAAGATGGTCGTATTATCAAAGCGAACACATTCGTATGGACAGGTGGAGTTACAGGGAATCCACTCGTTGGAGAATCCGGAATTGAAGTCGACCGCGGTCGTGCAACAGTCAACGAATTCCTCCAGTCTAAATCTCATCCAGATGTATTTGTGGTTGGGGATAGCGCGGTTGCGTTCCCAGCAGAAGAGGGAGCACGTCCGTACGCACCAACTGCACAAAACGCTTGGCAGATGGGCGAACTTGTTGGATACAACGTGTACGCAATGCTTACAGGTAAGTCTATGGAAGCATTCAACCCAGTAAATTCTGGTACACTTGCTAGCCTTGGCCGTAAAGACGCAGTTGCATCAATCGGTGGAAACAATACATCCCTTAAAGGAATGCCAGCTTCATTGATGAAAGAAGCAAGTAACATCCGTTACTTGACTCACATCAAGGGACTTTTTGGTCTCGCTTACTAAGAAATACTAAAGGCTGTCCGGGACTTCAGTACATACTGAGTTCTGTGGCAGCCTTTTTTAAAAAAATAAGGTACTCCTATGAATGATGTTGTATAAAATAACCTTATAGAGTATGTTTGTTAATTGTCGGAACGATTCATCATTTGACAGAAGAAAACTAGATTCGTTATAGTAAACAATGACGGCAATTCAGTCCGTGCGAAAAAGGAGAGTAGTAGGCACGTAAAGTATTGGAAACCAGTTAAAGCGCCAGCGCCAAGAAAATCGCACAGATTCTCGGCAGACGAGGTGGAGGTTCATCGAACATTCGGCGGATGCCTCCTGATCGCAGATACCCGATCATATGCAGTTCCTAAAACACAGAGGTAACTCGGTGACACAAAAGGGATGTAGCAGGTATCAGACAAATTCAATGGCCAGTCCGGGCAGAACTGCCTGACTGACCTATACAGTTTTGCTTCCGGACTGCCTGATACGGAGGAACAATTATGTGCGGAATTGTAGGGTACAACGGAAAGAACCAAGCAGCAGAGATTTTATTGAAAGGGCTGGAGAAGCTCGAATATAGAGGATATGATTCTGCTGGGATTGCATTCCAGACAACTCAAGGCGTCACAATGTTCAAGGAAAAAGGCCGCATTGCGGATTTAAGAGACGCAGTAACGGAAGAAATCGATGCACACGTCGGGATCGGCCATACACGCTGGGCGACACATGGTGTACCAGATCAGAAAAATTCGCACCCACATAAAAGTGCCTCTGGACGTTTTACACTTGTCCATAATGGTGTTATTGAAAACTATGAAAAACTGACTCGTGAATACTTGCAAGATGTCCAGTTTGTTTCTGAAACGGATACGGAAGTCATTGTCCAACTGGTAGAGTACTTTGCGAACGCTGGAATGACTACAGACGAAGCATTCCGTAAAGCGCTATCGTTGCTGCATGGCTCGTATGCAATTGCGATGTTAGACGAACAAGATCCGGATACGATCTTTGTTGCGAAAAACCGCAGTCCGTTACTAGTGGGGGTCAGCAACGAGTGTAATGTAGTTGCATCTGATGCGATGGCGATGCTTCAAGTGACCGATCAGTTTATTGAACTGCATGACGGTGAAGTTGTTTTGCTTGGGAAAGATGGCATTGTGATTGAAACCCTTGCAGGAGATAAAATCGAGCGCGCTCCGTATACGGCGGAACTCGATATGAGTGACATTGAAAAAGGAACGTATCCTCACTATATGTTAAAGGAAATCGATGAGCAGTCAGGTGTGATGCGTAAGATCATTGATGCGTATAGCACAAATGAGGGAACCTTGGATATTGACCCGTATATCAAGCAGGCATTTCAACAGGCTGACCGACTATATATTATTGCGGCAGGCACAAGTTACAACGCTGGCTTAATCGGAAAAGAATATTTTGAGAAACTAGCAGGTTTACCGGTCGAAGTCCATATTTCCAGTGAGTTCGGCTATAATATGCCCCTTCTTTCGAAAAAGCCGTTGTTCTTATTCATTACTCAGTCCGGTGAAACGGCAGATAGTCGACAAGTGCTTGTAAAAATAAAAGCACTTGGGTACCCATCAGTTACAATGACGAACGTGCCAGGCTCTACGCTTTCACGTGAAGCAGCCCATACGTTATTGTTGCATGCAGGTCCAGAAATCGCCGTTGCATCGACTAAAGCGTATACCGCTCAACTCGCAGTCCTCGCGATTACGGCTTATGCATTAGGTGGAGGGGCGCAGAAGCTAGACTTGAAAAAAGAGCTAGCAATTGCAGCCAATGCGATTCAAACGTTAACGGATGGTAAAGAAGAAATTGAAAAAATTGCCTTAGACCTATTAACGGATAAACGCAACGCATTTTTCATCGGACGTAATCTAGACTTTTACGTAAGTTTAGAAGGTGCGTTAAAACTGAAGGAGATTTCCTATATTCAAGCAGAAGGCTTTGCTGGAGGAGAATTGAAGCACGGCACAATTGCATTGATTGAAGAAGGGACACCTGTCATTGCACTTGCCACTCAACCAAGTGTCAGCCCTAATCTTCGAGGAAATGTTAAAGAAGTCACAGCCCGTGGTGCACACGCTTGCATCCTCTCGATGGAAGGCGATAATGAACCGGGAGATCATCTCGTATTGCCTCACGTGCACGAGCTTTTAACGCCACTTGTTACAGTTATTCCACTTCAGTTGCTTAGTTATTTTGCATCGTTGCAGCGAGGCTGTGATGTGGATAAACCAAGGAATTTGGCAAAGAGTGTTACGGTAGAGTAAGGAAATAAAACTTAATAGTATTGATTTGATAAACCTCTTTGGATAGAATTGTCTAAAGAGGTTTTTTTGTGTATTCATAGTCAAGAAAAGCGTGTTAGGTAAAATGGTGTATTTAATGAATGTGCATTGTGCTGCAATTGGGCGAGAAAGTTTGAATAGGAACGGCGGTAGAGAATGGTGAATTCATAACGAAACACACGTATAAGAATTATCCAAATTGGTGACTCATAAATCGCACCTATTTCCGTAATAGTATAAACTATGAGGTTATTAACTGCCCTCCGTTAAATCAGATTTTCCCATATATCTATTCAAACTATCACCGTTTTAAAAAAGGAAGAGACCCTATGATTACACATGAAAGTACGTTTCCAGTTCATCGCTATAGTTTCATCGAGAAGCTATTATTTCAACGTGTTCGTTTCACCCCCTCTAAACTGGCGCAGGAACTGAACGGGAAGACGATTCTGATCACAGGCGCGAGTTCAGGCATTGGGGAGCAAGTGGCATATTTGCTGCAAGACTTTCCTGTTCATTTGGTTTTGGTTGCCCGACGCAAGGAAAATCTTATGCGCATTAAATATGAAATTGAAAAGAACATGGCGACTGTCACTATCGTTGCAGCAGATCTTCGAGTCAATGATGAGCTGGAAGAGCTGATTTGCCTGATTCAAGAGCTGCCTCATGGTCTTGATATCGTGGTCAGTAACGCAGGATTATCCATCAATCGGTCGATTTATGAATCGTTGGACAGGCACCATGATTTTGAGAGAACCATGGCGATTAACTACTTTGCCCCTGTCAAAATGCTACTGGCGTTCATTCCATTGCTAGAGAAAAACAATG
Organism: Sporosarcina sp. BI001-red; assembly: GCF_003384035.1. Taxonomy (GTDB): domain Bacteria; phylum Bacillota; class Bacilli; order Bacillales_A; family Planococcaceae; genus Sporosarcina. The sequence continues at coordinate 616,643 of NZ_QQAK01000009.1, forward strand.
GACAGATCATCAACATATCTACTATTAATGCTGTATTAGTTCCATTTCCTAGATGGGCTGCATACCAAGCCTCCAAAACAGCGTTCGACAGCTGGCTACGTTCCACAGCAATCGAGCTGCAGCGAAATGGTGTATCGACCACTTCGATCTATCTTCCGTTAGTAAAGACGGACATGATCCGGCCAACAGAGGCTTATGATCGCATGCCGGCGATGTGTCCGAAACATGTCGCTAAAATCATTTGCAAGTCCATGTATACGAAATGCAAAATGTATAGGCCGTGGTGGCTGCCCATCGGACAAATTTCTTCTGTCCTTTTCAGGGGGACGATAGAAAAAGTAATGATGAAGACAACTGGAAGGGGGAATCGGCGTGCAGGTTCGTAACTTGGCTTACCTGTTAAAAGAGATGGAATTGCTGTCGCCTATGGGGGCTGCTGGATTCGCCTCCGCTGTTAGGAAGCATGGTGTGAACATCATGATCCTTCTGGAACTCGCAGACAAGATACATGGAGAGAAGGTCGCGATAGTGGATGATCTCGAGTCGATTAGTTATTCACAGCTCCGCAAACAATGCGATGCCCTTTCTATGCATCTACAACGTACTTATAGACTCCGTGAAAACAAGAAAGTGGCATTTCTTTGCCAAAACCATTCCTCAGTTGTCAAAGCTATTTTTTCAGTATCCCGTTTAGGGGCAGATATCTATTTACTGAACACAGAAATGGGAGGCAGCCATTTTGATGAATTACTTGAACAGCATTCATTCGACTTACTAATTTATGATCAGGAATTAAATGAGCTTGTGGAGAATTCTAATTACCGAAATCCGAAAATTTTGAGCTTTCATGATGACAAACATGCCATTAATCATATAATCTGCAGCGAAACATCTGTTTCTAGTGAAAGTAAGAGAACTTCATCCGGCAAAATTGTTCTTTTGACAGGGGGAACAACCGGAAAGCCGAAAAAAGTGATCCATCAGCCGTCGCTTTTTAATTATGTTCAACCGTTCTTGACGATGGTGACGAAACTGGGGCTTACACATCGCAAAAGTGTACTAATTGCCACTCCAATTTATCATGGGTATGGAATTGCTATACTGCTGTCCTTTTTAGCGTTAGGGAAGACGGTCGTCTTGACTAAAGGATTTGCTGCAGAGAAAGTGTGTACTCTCATTCGTAGCCATGAAATAGAAGTAATCACAGTAGTTCCGTTAATGATTGAAAAGCTTTTAACGCATAAGACGAGTGACTTAATGTCACTGAAATGTATAGCATCCGGTGGAGCGCCGTTACATCCGAAGCTCGTTCAGAATATCGACATGAAACTCGGTAAGGTTCTGTTCAATCTCTATGGGACTTCCGAATCGGGATTGAACTGCATTGCGACGCCCGCTGATTTAACGATATCGAGGAATACGATCGGCAGGGTGATTCAAGGAAGTCGGTTGAGAATACTGGATGAAACGAAAAAAGAAGTAGCAGCAGGAAACGTCGGCCAGTTTTTTGTGAAGAACCAATGGTCGATGAAAAATAAGGAGTCTGCCTGGGTCGGAACTGGGGACTTGGGATACAAAGATCAGCACGGATTGTTGTATTTGTGTGGCAGGACAGATGATAGGATTGTATCTGCTGGAGAAAATGTCTATCCAATTGAGCTGGAACAGCTTGTAAGGACCCATCCCTTGGTAAAAGACGTGGTGGTCATAGGTATACAAGACGATCGATTCGGCCAACGATTATGCGCATTTGTTGAACCAGTAAACGATGAACTAACCAGTCAATCCGTCATGGAATGGCTAAGAGCTATTTCTGCGCGGTATCAAATGCCAAAAAAAGTGATTATTATTAGTGGCATTCCGTACACTTCGTTAGGAAAGCAGGATAAGAAACGGTTACGAGATATGACGGACGACTAAGGCATAGTAGTTATCAGTAATGGTTCATATATATTTGATCTTTTCTTATAGTTATGACTGCATTGTTTATGTTTGAGTTGTCAAAATACATACTAAGGTATCTTGGCAATCAGAATGTTTTTTTGTAGATGGGTGCTAAATTAGACAAAACATACCCATTTTGAAACCTTCGACGGATAATTCGTATAAAAGTGTATCTGGAGGGATTTAAATGAAGAAATTACTAATCGTCATCCTAACTATGTTAATAGAAACAGGATTGTTGTGGGGTATGTCTATATTTATCAAATGGGACTTTATGGAGACCATTTTCTTGGGAGCGCTATTAATAGTTGCAATTCTATGGCTTTTTTTATACTTTTCGAATCACAACCAAAATGTATTTTACGCTAGCGTAAAAGGATTGACGGGTGCCGATGCGGGGGGAGTAAAATTGTTTCGATTTCGTTTTCCGCCTATCATTTTAGGATTAATCTTGTATATGGTGTTAAGTTTATGTGTGACTATTTTCTACTATTATGATTACTTTATTTAATTATTTTTATGTTTAATCGAATAAAGCCTTTCTGTAACAGGTTCTCAAATAAATTCTACGAAGAATTACTTTCAAAGCGGCAGACGCATATTAATGAAGTGTACTTTGCAAGATCATATTGCAGAGTTGAGCAACTGAAAGTACATATTGTTGCAACTTGTCATGGAGTCTCTGCAAGAATGATTATCACGCCAGGAAACCAGCTGTCCATTGTATCAATGAATAAATTAATTAAGATAGAAAGAAGTTAGACTTAACAAAGATACTTTGATAATCGGGCGCATTTTCTGTTTACGGGTGACTCTGCAATTGTTTATATGGTCTTCTTCTTAGGCGTTTTTATACTTGTTATGAAGGTTTTAGAATAGGGAGCTAAACGGACAGCAAATGCGTTTGTTTCCATCTTGGGGTTTAGGTTTTATTTTATTTGTTGCCATCTACATTTTTTTAAATTATGTGGGGCGTTAATTGCAACGTGTTATGTCAGAAAAGTGAATAGGCTACACTTACTTGGACAGAAAAGTTAGGGTCTTGTAGAATACAACCAAAGAGATGAGGAGAATCTACATGACTGAAAAACGAGTGAGACGAACCTATACAAAGGAATTTAAAAACCAAA
>NZ_QQAK01000010.1 GCF_003384035.1 Sporosarcina sp. BI001-red
CATGCCCACCCCTCCATGTAAAGTTGCGAGCAGTCGAATCGATGACCGCCAGGTAGAGTTTATAACCATCTGAACTAATGCGCTGAAAACAAATCTAGGAATTTACACAATACTTAGGACTTGACTTATAATCCTTGGGAAGTGCTCATAAAGCTGTGAAAGTGATCATAAATCTTGAGAAGTGCTCATAAAGCTGTGAAAGTGATCATAAACCATGGGAAGTGCTCATAAAGCTGTAAAAGTGATCATAAACCACTACTGAGACAGCAGTAGCTACCGCAGGAGCCCAAATCCAAATGAGATACCTCTCCCAAAACAAGCGAAGCGCACCCAATTAATCCCTAAACTCAGTAGAATGGTTTCTCGTTATCGAGAAACTCCGTGAAGTGACGGAGAAAAGCTAAGAACTGATTGGTAAAGTGCACGCTATGATCGAGAACACGCACCAGGGATGTGTTCACCTCTCCCAAAACAAGCGAAGCGCACCCAATTAATCCCTAAACTCAATTGAATGGTGTCTCGTTATCGAGAAACTCCGTGAAGTGACGGGGAAAAGCTAAGAGCTAAGAGCTGATTGGTAAAGTGCACGCTATAATCGAGAACCCGAACCAAGTATCATCAAACCCGAAACTGATAGAGAACGCACTTCACTCACATTGCTTGAGTATGAAATGGAATAGCCCGCCGCCCTTTCGCATACAGTGAGAGAACAAATGGATTGACGGGAAAGGAAGAGGGTGTGCACGAACAAATTCGGAGACGCTGCGTACGTCTCGGCAACCTGCTCATCGAAACCGGCCTCACTGTGAGAGCGCTCGCAAAAGCGACGGGCTACTCGAAAAGTACAGTACACAAAGATCTGACAGAGCGTCTGCCTAATATAGATGCCCAATTGTCAGAGGAAGTTGCGAAAATCTTGGCCTATCACAAATCGATTCGCCATTTACGAGGCGGGGAAGCGACACGTCAAAAATGGAAAATCGAACAACGAAAACTCAATGAGACAGCAGCAACAGAGACGGACTAGCGACTAACGCAGTCCGTTTTTTCTATGGAAATAGTAAAAACCGAACTACCTGCATTGAAACCGTGGCAAAGCACGGAAAATAGCGATTTTTTATGTTCTTTTTCGGAACACTGTGATAAAATGTTAAGTTAGGAGAACGTGTAATTGTACGAGATAACGCCTGAACGAATGGAAGGGGCAGGGATGAGATGTTTGCGAAAGATATCGGCATTGACCTGGGAACAGCTAATGTTTTAATACATGTAAAAGGAAAAGGGGTTCTACTTAACGAACCATCAGTAGTTGCGGTCGACACGAAAACGCGCGAGATCATGGCGGTTGGAGAAAAAGCGAGACTGATGATTGGACGGACCCCTAGCAATATCCAGGTGATGCGACCATTGAAACACGGTGTCATTGCTGACTTTGACAGCACAGAAGCCATGCTGAAAGGTTTCATTGATCGTCTGAATGTCAAAGGTTGGTTTTCTAAACCGCGTATCTTGATCTGCTGTCCCACTGATGTCACAAGTGTGGAACAAAAAGCTATTAAGGAAGCTGTTCAAAAATCGGGCGGCCGACAAGTATTCCTTGAAGCTGAACCGAAAGTGGCGGCAATCGGAGCAGGAATGGACATATATCAACCTAGCGGAAATATGGTCATTGATATCGGAGGCGGTACAACAGACGTAGCCGTTCTTTCCATGGGAGATATTGTTACATCCGAATCCATTAAGATTGCAGGTAATACGTTCGATCAGGATATTATCCAACATATAAAAAAGAGACATAAGCTATTAATTGGCGAACGCACAGCGGAAGACATCAAAATGACCGTCACTTCCGTTTTTCCGGATAGCCATTTTGAAGAAATGGACATTCGTGGACGGGATATGGTATCTGGACTCCCGCGGACGGTTACAGTCAATTCAACTGAAATTACAAAAGCGATTGAAGAATCCATTGCTTGGGTTCTTCATTCAGCCAAAAATGTCTTAGAAAAAACGCCGCCAGAACTGTCAGCAGACATTATCGACCGAGGCATCATCTTAACGGGTGGCGGTGCGCTTTTACGTGGACTGGACCAACTACTCGCAGAGGAACTAAAAGTACCTGTTTTCATAGCTGATGACCCTCTTGGGTGTGTCGCTAAAGGGACAGGCATTATGCTAGAAAGCTTAGATAAGAAACGAACTCGTTCTTAACGAATTGCCACTGGATCATATGCAACACACCTAAAGAGGAGGCGGGCTTATGTTCCGTGGATTTTATACAGCTGGATCAGGAATGATCGCGCAACAGCGCAGAACAGAACTACTTTCAAACAATATGGCCAATGCGAATACTCCAGGATTCAAGACAGATCAGTCATCGATTCGATCATTTCCTGAGATGTTCTTGTCTAACTTAGAAGCCAACAAAGTACCGGTTCAGAATAGCTTTCAGATGAAAGGCTTAACCCCGATCGGTGCCCTTTCAACAGGAACGTACATGCAAGAAACGATGCCGCTGTTTACCCAAGGACAACTGAGGGAAACTGAACTAACAACAGACGTTGCACTTGTCGATGGGGCACTCCCTGTGAATCCTGAAACGGGCAAACCGGGTGCTGTTTTCTACACACTTGAAGGAACAGACGGTGAACGTGCTTATACGAAAAGTGGAAACTTCGCTTTGAACCCGGAAGGCTACTTGACGACTTCTGCAGGAAACTATGTGCTGGATCAAAACGGCCAGCGTATTCAATTGCCGAACGATGATTTCCAAGTGACAGAAGATGGCATCATTAAATACGGTGAAATGGAAGCCGCCACAATCGGCATCAGCTATGCAGCGAATCCAGAAACGCTTGTAAAACGTGATAATGGACTGTTTTATGCACTGCAAGACTTGCCAAACGCAACCGGTGCACAAGGCGTCAGTTATTCATTCAAACAAGGGTTTATCGAGCAATCGAACGTGGATGCATCGCGAACGATGACAGATATGATGACCGCTTACCGAGCATTCGAAGCCAATCAGAAAGTGTTGCAAGCCTATGACCGTAGTATGGAAAAAGCGGTTTCGGAAATTGGTCGTGTCAATGGATAATCGCAAGCTTCCGATGAGCGAAAGGAGTCAAAACTAATGATCCGTACGATGACAACAGCCGTCAATACGATGAACCAGTTGCAAAATAATCTGGATATCATCAGTAATAATTTATCCAATATAGGTACAAATGGTTATCAATCGAACCAAGCCAGTTTTCAGGAAATGTTGTATCAGCAATTTAACAATGATAAAGCAGATACAGCGCCTCGGCAGTCACCCGAAGGCATCCGATACGGTGTTGGCGCAATGCTTGGTCAAACGCAAATGAACTGGAAAGTTGGAACACTTCAGCAGACAGGACGCAATCTAGACTTCGCACTCACAGAACCGAAAAACTATTTCAACGTGATTATCCAAGGTGCAGATGGTCCAGAAACGGTGTATACACGCCAAGGGAACTTCTACCTTACTCCAGGTCAGGGAAACCAAGTAGCACTCGTTGATGGCGAAGGCAATGCCGTTGCAGACCGTGCTGGAAATGCCATCACGTTCAATGGTCCTGTGGATTCGTTTGAACTGAAGCCAGATGGCACATTGGTTGCCTCGTCAGCAAATGGTGCAGAGCAAACAGCTGAACTGGCGGTTACATTAATTGAGCGTCCCAACTTAATGACGCGACTGTCCTCGACGCAACTCACGCTTCCTGCTAATTTGGAAGAATTGAATGTCACTGAAGCGGATATTTTAACACAAATTACTGGCCCGGATGTCGGCATACAGCAAGGTGCTCTTGAAGGGTCCAATGTTGACTATCAAAAAGAAATGACAGACCTCATCAACGTACAGCGAGCGTATCAATTCAACTCACGCACGGTTTCTATCGCTGATCAGATGCTCGGCCTGGTCAATAATATCCGGTGAGCTAAGTGGGGAGTATTGATATGACAGATGAAAAACGAAATACAAGCATCCCGTCCCATTCGCCTTCAGAGTCGGATCAGCCAGCTGTGAAAACGCGATCGGAAGCAAGAGCGGCACACGCTGCAACGGCTCAATCTGCATCGGACAGCGAACACATTACACGCAGTAAGCGAAAAGTTGAAACAAAACCCGTGAAAAATGAGGAAGTTGTACAAAAAACACGAGGGAAGCGTATTGAGAAAACAGAATCGGAAGAAACAACAGAGGCGAAACCGGTTCGCTGGGTACAAGTCCGTATTCTTCCGATTTATGTACGCGTCATCCTAGTGATTGTGTTGCTCATCGTTGCGTCAGTAGTCGGTGCACTTATTGGATACAGTATCCTCGGTGATGGGACCGCAAGCGGGATCTTCCAAAAAGATACATGGGCTCATATTTTTGATATCATGAGTGGAAAAGAGAAGTGAACGAAAGATTTCAGGGCAACCTAAAAGGAGAATCACTATGCTGACAGCTCAACAAATCCAAGCGATCATTCCGCATCGTTATCCATTCCTATTGGTCGATCGAATTCTTGAACTTGAAGAAGGCGTGCGTGCAGTAGGCACCAAAAACGTAAGCATTAACGAAAACTACTTTAACGGTCACTTCCCGGGTTATCCAGTAATGCCGGGTGTATTGATTGTTGAAGCTTTGGCGCAAGTCGGAGCTGTTGCGATTTTGCAAAAAGAGGAGAACAAAGGCCGTCTTGCATTTTTTGCAGGAATTGATAATTGCCGATTCAAGCGACAAGTCGTTCCTGGTGACGTAATCCGGCTTGAAGTGGTAATCACACGTATGCGTGGTTCCATTGGAAAAGGTAAAGCGACAGCAACGGTAGAAGGTGAAATCGCATGTGAAGCGGAAATCACATTCGCACTTGGCGCTAAAGAGTGATTTTTAGTTAATAGTTGCATCTGATGGAAAAGTCCGCTAAAATTTTACATAGTGTGTTTACACACTTTGGCAAGTGCAAAATTGCATAACAAGCCAATCAAGCATGCAGTTCACATAGCATGTACATCGTGGGAGGTACTAAACGAGAATGTTCAAAAGTCTTTCACCTAATCTAAAGAGCAGCATCACGAGGTCCATTACACAGACCTTTGAACAATACATGACGGAGATCGAATGGGATCCGGAACGCTATGACATGGCACACTTCATGAAGCGTTGGAGCGAGTATATTACAGAAAAAGCACTCTGGTATGAAAAAATACCAGATGACGTCAAATACGCCACTCAATTTCATGAGGAAGTTGCAGTTCGTATCAATGAAGTCATTCAAAAAGTGTTAAGTGAGCCACCTTCTGAAGAACAGATCGCAACAATACAACAAATGCAAGAAGCACTCAATACGCAATATATGTACGAGTGTAAGGCGGAAGCTGCATTCGTCGAAGCTGAGCTCAAAAAACATTACAAAGCATAAAAGAAATCATGGATAGTTCCCTCTTTTCAAGCCAAGCTATGTAGGATAGCTACTTGAAGGGAGGGAATTTTCATGTTGAAGAAAGTATTGCCAGCAGCACTTGTTGCAGGATTCGTATTGGCAGGGTGCGGTAACGCGAACAAAGATGTCCCAGACAAGAACGAAACACCTATGGAAGATGTGGAAAACCACATGGATAACGATCGTGCACGGGACTGGTCTCCGGATACGGAGGGCAATGCGCCTAACGGTACGACGGGTCCAAATCTTGATGGAGTGGATGATGATCGTAACGGTGGAATGAATGATGGCGTCCTGAACAATGATGGCGTCGAAGACAACACACTTGAAGGCGCGGGTTCTGGAGAAGGCGGTACGATGGGAGAAAACAGTACACCAGGCGGCGGTAATAGTGCAGAAACTGGTAACAATGGCGGATCTCCAAAGAAAGATGACAAAGGCATGTCAGACGGAAAATAATGCCTAATAAAAAACCACGGGGTGTACATTCGCCCCGTGGTTTTTCTTTGTTTTCACTTCTTTTTTAACCGAGGACGAGAGCGCATATCGCTTTCAAAACGCTCGAGTAAGGCTTGCCCTTCCAAACCCCGGTCCAACAACTCGCTTAGCAGCTGCTCTGCATATTCTGAACGCTGACGTTTTAATCGTCCTTTCAACAAAACGGAAACACGGTCTCCGATCTCGTGTATGGCATCGACTGCAAGCACAAAGGCGGCAGGTTCGTTCTCGGGATAAGAAATTACTACTTTTGCTTCAACGAGCGCTTCTTCAGCCTTTAACTTTTCAAATCGTTCTTTATGCTCTACATCCAAAAACATCTCTAGTATCCACATACGATGGCTATTCTCTTGGTTAATAATAATACCGTCGTGCATGGGTAAATAATAGGCTACATCGCCAGTGAGCAAACCAAAAGAAATCATTTTAAACGTCTTCATCCCGTCCAAATCCCCCTTTTTCACCCAGTATACCATAGTCGTTTCAATCTCTTTGAAATATGGGCAAAGCCGAGTTATCTACGAAATGACACAATTTAAAAGTAAGGTCCCTTCTATAGTCATCATAGAATTGGCGGAAAACCCTCTACTCCAAACTTCAGGTTCAGCTAGGAAATCACCTCGAAATTCTGAAAATACTCATTTGTCCAATCTAACCCTTATCCGTATGATGAAGGTAATTCAAAGAGAGGAGGGAACTAGGTGAATCATGTGGCACTCGTTGGAAGAATGACCAAAGATCCAGATGTCCGTATGATTGGAGACGGAAGGATGCAAGCGAGTTTTACCCTTGCTGTCAATCGTAGCTTTAAAAACCAGCAAGGTGACATCGATGCAGATTTTATTTTCATTACCATTTGGGGACGAACTGCGGAAAGTACCGTGAAACATTGCGGTAAAGGATCGCTGATTGGTGTAAGTGGACGTATTCAGACACGTTCATATGAGCGTGAAGACAGAACCCGTGCGTTTGTCACACAAGTTGCAGGAGAAGATGTCCGTTTCTTAATCACGAAAAAACCATCTTCCGAGGAACATACAAATGTCCAAACGCAAGTCTCTTCATCCGCATTATCAACTAATTCTGCCGCAGATCATTTTGAATTACCTTCACAAAATCGTGAAAAAGAATCGCTACCTATTTTCTGATGCTTTCAACAGATACATAGGCGTTAGAAAAGGGAACGCTAAGGAGGCATGATAGCACAAAAGAAATAGGTTAAATGTGCGTGCGCTGCCTGTGGAAAGAGCAGCTCGTACAAGTAAACAGGGATAAGAATTGGGGCATGAGGAGTGGGGATTCCTTCTGACCTTAGGTAGTAAGTAGAGCAACCGTTGTTAAATGTGGTCAGGCACAACTAACAACGAAGCAGTACTCAAGAGGAGTGGTGGTTTCAGCCACCAACTAACCGCAATTTTGCTGTCGGATCAGAGGAGACCGCTTCTTACTGATTCGGCTGCGAAATCGCCTAAAAGGGGAGAAGCATATGGAATCTCACAAGAAAATAATACTGCGTATGGAATTACAAATTGGGCAACTGATTCGATTGGTGGCCAATTTGAATGAGCGGCTGGATGCTTTGGAGCAGGAGGAGAGGGATATAGAGATGCACAAAGTCTTACAAGTCAAAAGGATGAGTCGCATTTAGTCAACAATATACATAAAAAAGCCGCAAACCACGATCGTGATTTGCGGATGAAAATTATTGATTAGCCGAATGACAGCAAGTCATCCAATTCTCGCTCTGACAGATCAGTCAGCCACTGGCTAGACTGGATAAGATCCGCAGATAGCGCAGCTTTCTCTTCAAGCATCTTATCAATTTTTTCTTCAATCGTTCCAATCGTCACAAACTTGTGCACGTGAACGAACTTTTCCTGACCAATCCGGTACGCACGGTCTGTCGCTTGGTTTTCAACGGCAGGGTTCCACCATCGATCGGCGTGCAATACATGATTCGCAGCCGTCAAGTTCAACCCAGTACCACCCGCTTTTAGCGATAGGATGAAAATCGGAAATTCACCGGCTTGGAACGCTTCGACTAGATGATCACGCTGGCCCTTTGGCATACTTCCTGTTAGGAAAGGAACTTCAAATCCGTAGAGCTCAGTCAGACATTGTCGAATGAGCTGTCCCATTCCGATATATTGTGTGAAAATCAAGCACTGCTCCCCGTTGCTAGCAATTTCCGCAGCCAATTTCACGATCCGCTCCAATTTGTCAGATCTCGACAACATTTCATCGGCTTGTGTAAAGGGTTCTTTCAAGAACAAAGCAGGGTGATTACACAATTGTTTCAGACGGCTTAACATTTTTAAAATAAGTCCTTTGCGCTCAAAACCTGAAAGTGTCTGCAACTTGAACTTCGTTTCTTCAATGAAGCTCTCGTAAATGGCAGCTTGTTCACTCGTAAGTGGGACATACTCATTTTGCTCGAGTTTCTTCGGTAAATTCAGCTGTAAGTCTGGATCACTCTTCGTTCTTCGCAATAAGAAGGGATGGATTTTTGAACGCAGACGACTTTTCGTCCGTTCGTCATCATCCCGCTCAATCGGAATAATGAAGTCATCCGTAAACTTACGGAAACTACCGAAATAGCCCCGATGGATGAAGTCGAAAATTGCCCATAACTCCGCAAGTCGGTTTTCAATCGGCGTTCCCGTTAACGCGATGTGATGGCCCCCCCGCAGTTTACGAATGGCTCTAGATTGCTTCGTTTGCATGTTTTTAATATTTTGTGCTTCATCCAACGTGATGCTCGCAAATGGAAACTCAATGAGGAATTCGCTATCTTGCGTCGCTGTGCCGTAAGTCGTCAACACGACATCCGGTTTCTCTGCAGCTAAAAATGCGCTGAACTGATCTTCTTTCAAGCGGCCAGGTCCGTAGTGAACTGCCGCTTTCAAAGAGGGTGCAAAACGTTCCAACTCTTTTTGCCAGTTACCAAGTACACTGGTCGGACAAATGATGAGCGACGGAGTGGCGTCTGGTTCGGCGTGTACCTTCAGTAAATAACTAATGAGCTGTACCGTTTTCCCGAGTCCCATATCATCCGCAAGACAAGCTCCGAAATGCTGGTCCCGCATGAACATGAGCCAGTTGAATCCTTCTTGCTGGTAAGGTCGTAACTCGGTTTGTAACTGCTCAGAAACTTGGACAGAAGGTAATCCTTTTTTGTCCATGACTTGATCCACATATTGGCGGAGTGACTGTTGCATCGTAAACGCGAGTAGCGGATCTTCTTCAAACTCATCGTCTTCACTCGGTACAATCTCTTCAGGGAGCTCTTGGAACAGTAGATCTTTCACGGTCCACTCCCCATTATCCGCTTGTTCCATCAATTCTTTAATACGTTTTAACCAAGTCGGATCGATGTGGAACCATTCATCTCCAGTACGGATGAATTCACGGTTTTCATCGACCATTTTTTGGAACGTATCCCGGTCGATTTCATTGCCAGCTAGTGAGAAACTCCAGTCAAACGATAGAACTTCATCCAACCCGGCAGCAGACTTGTACGATTGAACGCCAGCATCTGTGCGGATCTTCATCTTCGTCTCGGTCACAGTCTTCAGCCATGAAGGAAGGAGTACCGCAAGTCCGAACGATTGGAATAACGGTAAATCATGCTGGATGAACATCCGGACTTCTGGATCGCTCATCGGCATATGGAGAAACGTGTTCTCATTCTCCGGTTCAACGGACTGAAGGAAAGAAATCATTTCAGATTGCTGCTCCGTAATCGCGGACGCATAAGGTCTTAGTTTCGCGGGTAGCGCACTTTCGATGGAAGCATTTCGTTTGGATTTTGCTGGCACCCATTGTGTCCCGCGTTCATTCAGAATGACGGTTTCAAGTAACCAGTCTTCCATTCCTTCTGAGTCAGGTTCTGTTAACCGTAGCGCAGGTCGAACTGGAATATCGGTTTTGGTCTCTCCCGGCCATCCGTACGTTTTTAAATGGGGCAACAAAGCAGGCACCATTTCTGCGCGAACACCAAGCGCTTGAAATTTGCTGGCAATCGCTTGTTTGGTTAGGAGAGCGGCAGATTCTGAAATCCCAGCTGCGTCACCTGCAAAGTGGATAACTTGTTCAGCGTCAGGCTCGGTATAGGTCCACAAGTCCTTTGACAGCCACAGTTTCCCTGCTTCTTCAGCTGCTTCCAGTTGCTCTATATCCTTTTCGGTCGCGCCTGTATACTCGACGAAAGGATGACGGTTTCCACTTAATGCTTGTACCCACTCATGAGGATGTAAAATAACTGTGTTGTCTTCAGTAGGCACCGTCAATCCGAACAAGGATGTATCATCGGCAAAGAAGAAGAAGGAGACAAGTCGATCAGCAGGTATGGTGGTTCCATAATCATCTGCAGCTGAAATCGCTAAGTTGCCACGATCTGTAGACTGGATGGTCAGTTGTAACTCGCGTGCGAGTCGATGTGCAGGTCTCATAATTCAAGACTACCCCTCTCCATTTCTTCAATTAAAGCGCGTAGCCGGCGATACTTATCACGCACCGTTCGGATATAACGGTTCCAAAAATCTGTGTGACCACTCTTTTTGCAAGCTGTACGCATACGCTTGAAAAGTTTGACGGCACGACGATAACTGAGACGATTTTTTTCAGCGATGAATTGCTGGGTGTAATCATGCAACAAGGGAAGTGCAGCAGTAGGTTGCTCGGCTAACACGACTTTCAAGTCCCCTTGGTCGACACTGTCATACGGTACGCTGAAGCGGTGTAAAAGTGCCGCCCAATCTGAATAACGTTCACGTTCAATTAGAAACGTGGAGTATCGAGGAATCCCGATACTTCCGTACATGGCAAAGACGGTTTCCCGCTCATCATCAGAAAAGTCACCTTTAGCAAGAAGCGTGTCGATCTCGTGAGCAGCAGCAAGCTGTTCGCTCCGACTCTTCTTTTGGCTGAAATACCCTTCAATAGAAGGGTAAAGACCGCGCGCAATGGAAGCAGCAGTAGGGGCAAGCGCTTCAGCCAGCGCAAATTTTGCAAGCGTCATCCAGCTGCCAAAATCAGGTTGTTCTTCTTCCGCGAGGGCACTTTCAAGCACGTCCCCTCGTCCTTCTATGATTGCGAAATACATGGCAAACAGTTGAGCGTCAGCAGAAGCATCTTGAGCAAGCTGCTGTTTCTCTGCAACACGTTCATTACGGTCATTAAACAACTGTCCCCAAATCGCTTCATAAATGCGGAAACGGTATGGGAACAGACCTAATTGGTGAACACAGACAGAATGGACGAGTTCTTTCAAACGTTTCATGAAGGGGTCCGTTTCAAATAACTTTGGTTTGTTACTGAACGTACCCGCTAGTTTTTCAATATCAGAGATCTGATCATTAAGCCAAGTAGTCACCTGCCACGTCCCATAGGAATGCTGGGATTGACTGGATGAAAGTATAGAAGAGGCGTACTCAAAAGCCGAATCGACTAAGTGAAGACGATAAAATAAGTCGAACAGAGGCTTCCACTCATATTCAAAAGGCATAAGTGGTTTGACGCGATTCTCAATTTCTGCGCATTCGTACGTGAACACAGAAGAGTTAGTTGTTAAGGTGAGTTTACGAAGAGGGGCGGTTACTCGTGTTAAGACGGCATCCCACGCTTCAGGTGTACGCTCGGTAACTTTCAAGGCAAGTTGCTCTTTTTCAGAAGTCCTCCACTCTTGGAACCACTCTGTCAATGAATGGAACTGTGAGTATAAGTCAAAGACGACCGTAAGTTGGTGGACACAACGACCCTTACGACCACACGTGCAACTTAACGTTTGTTCATTAAATGAAAAACGTACAAATTCTGAAGCGTGATCGTTGAGTTGTGCAAGCACTTCTCCGTCATCCTGGGAATAACGGTAAGAAGAGATTGCGCCTCTACGAACAGCAGTAATGGCGTTACGGATGATCTCAGACTGATCCGGATTATCCGGACGAAATGTATAGTGGACATCATTCATCATCTTTTCGATTTCTCGTTCATGCAAATACGAAATACGTTCTGCAGCGACGCGCAAAATAAAACCACTCCCTAGACAAAGCATTCTTTCTATTATACATCAGTTAAGGCACCTTCGTAAAACATCACATGCAGGAAAAGAAAAAACCCTTCATCATTCCTTTTCAGAAAGGGGAAGGGAAGTAGCAGATTGCTCGCTTTTAGCGACTAGACTTTTAAATACTGCAATGTTGGACTTCATTGAATTAAAATAGATGCGACGTTGTTTTGCAGAAAGTGATGCTGCGATGGCGATCATTTCCCGCAATTCGTTACTCTCTTCTAGCAACTGTCGGTGATGCTCGATGAATTTGTCACGATAGTGCTCTCTTATCTCGCCCGTCTTTCCGGCAGATGTAGATATATCTGACCGGACTTCACGTAAAGGTTCACCCATCAGCATCGCGATGAAGTAATCATCTGGAATGTCAAATGTTCGTTTCATTTCAGCGAGCATATCCGGCGTTAAGTCCCGGTCTGTCCGCTCGTAGTTAGAAAGTGCAGAAGAGGAAATGGATAGACGCTCGGCGGCTTCCAACTGTTTGATATCCAGATATTCCTCTCGATACTCCTTGAATTGCTTCCCGAAATTTCGATCTTTTCGATCCATGACCAATCCCCCACTTTTTGTCTTACCGTAAAGGAGAAGGGGATCTATTATGAGGAATCCAACAAAATGTGAAGTGATATTTCAACAATTCGTTGGTTTTGTTAATTAATTAAACAGTATATGTAAAATAATAAGTAGTTTTACATATCTTCAAAATGATATAAAAGATAGTTTCAAATGGATGAAAGGAGTGGGAAGTTATATCTGACCAAATGGTAGTCTACATCCCGGGCTTAAGAAGAATGATGACTGATCTGGCAAGGGTACTTCAGATGAATCTGCACCCTGCAAGTTCGGAAGGAATCATTGACGTAAGAGAGCGTCAGACAATGTATATTATTTCAGCCACTGTAGGTGACTCTTATTTTGACTCGATCACAGTAGACTATGCAAAAAATATAATTAGATTTAACCAAGTAGACCGTTCGAATGCGATTCTAGGAGATGCTGTATTAAAAGCGTTACAAGAATTAGGAATCCAAGAATTCACACCACACAGCATGTCATTTTGCATGATTCCTCCAAATCGTAAGGTAGAATGACGAATCACTGAAATAGCTTCTGTCTCCGTTACATATAGTTAAGAACACCAGGCATTTATCATTCACATATAGAGCTCGGTTGTGATAAACTATAAATAATCGGAATATTCAAATTTGGAGGGGATCCAGATGCTATCAGTGAAACGAATGACTCCATTTTATACGAGTAAAGAAGATTTTCGCCTACGATTAGTGTTTGCGTATCAATATTTTTCAATTCTGAAAGGGCATGAGGTCTTTCAATTTGTACCAATTGAAGGAAAAGAAATCGTCATCAACATGAAAAGCTTACAAGTCGAAAACTTAGGTGAAGTATTCGTCTTTCAGCGAGGCAGCCGGTTCATCCGATTACCGCTGTATCAATTGTTGCTGATTTCTGACTTGCACCATCATTTATCAAGTGTGTTAGAAGGCATCTTCCACTTAGCCCCTGAGTTATCTGAACCGCAAGCGCGTGAAATCGAACAGCTGATTGGAGAATTGGAACTGGAGAACCGTTTGAGAATGATTGACTACGCCTTGGAAAAAAATAATAAACAACTGTTTACTGAACTGACGGAAGGAATGCGCACACCGAATGTACAAACTGAATAGTACCACGTAAAAAACACCTATCCATTTTTGTAGCGATAGGTGTTTTTATTGAGGTTTGGGATGTAATGAGCTCACTATATTCATGTGAGAATGAATAATAGTATAACAAACAATGATGATCCTAATAGACCAAAAGCAATATCCTGCCAAGACATAGTTGCCATACTCCGAGTTTGCGTGTTATTTTCCAAATTAATTCTCTCCTTTTGTCGATTTCCCGGGAAATAACGAGATATTTCTGGGAAGAGTAGTCCGTGATGTTAGGGAGTATCGTCAGCTTGATGATTAGTTATTCAATACCCACGTTCGAGGTATTTAGAAACACCTTTTTAAATAAAAGTCTATTAATTTCTCTTGAATCGGTTGTTTCTCTCATGAAATCTTTGCAAATCTTGTAGATTTTGCTAAAGTAGAGGATAGGAAGATATTATCGAAACCCATTTCCCATTTTTGACAAGAAAGGAATTATCCCATGTTTTTCAACTTTTCGTTCTGGCGCTATGTAACGAATCCATCACAACTCGCCATTAATCACCAAAAATCGGCAATGCGCGGATTCAACCGACGGATTGTCTTCCTTTTTCTTTCTGGTATCGTAATCTTTGCATTACGTGACATATGGGGAATGACGACAGACACACTCAGTCCGATGCTTGTACTTGCTACAGACGGCGATTATACGATTGCTCGATTTGTCTCAGTGATGGGTGCTGTTTTATGGGCAGTTATCTACATAGCTTTTCATTTGTTTTTTGTTTCTTATATCCTTGGTCTTTTGACATCGATTCCAGTTCGACGAATTGTGCCTTTGCAATTACTGGTAACGGGTGTTTTACTTATTGAAAAAGCGCTGATCTTCCTTGTATTCTTCATAAAAGGAGAAGCGACAAACGTTTCATTTTTATCATTTGGACCGCTATCTGCAACATTTTCGAACACTTGGTTTTTAATCATGTTCCTCAATCAGTTAACGATCATTTCTGCACTCATTGTTAGTTTGCAGTTTAGTTTCATCCGTTCTTACACGAAAACGATAAATTGGAAAAGTTTACTCGGGGTTCTGATTGGACTGCAAATTCTATTCGCTTTGTTGACAGCGGCAATTGGGTACATCCCATTTGAACGTCTCTTCAATTACGTCATGCAAGGAGGCGCTTCATAATGAACAAATTTACAAATGCAGCCATTGCGGTTGTCGTCAGTGTCTTTGTTGCACTTAATCTCTACTTGATGTTTTCAGAGAAAAGCGTCATTCCAAAATCAGTCTATGTGAGCGATTATGAACGAATGTCTGCCAAAGAGTATAAAGAAGTTCTGCCAAAAGAAGGTCTAGTGGCTCCTGCAGAAACATTTACGGTTTATACCAACGACAGCAATACGATCGACACGTGGCTCGTGCAAGAAGGCGATGCTGTAACGACTGGTGAAGAGCTTGCTACTTTACAGACAGAGCAAGCGGACGGTCAGCGTGCAGTTTGGGAATCCGAGAAAGAAGCATTACTCACTCAGCAAAGTACGATTCGATCGACAATTTCAGATTTAGAGTCTGGCGACAAAACAAATAGCTCGAATTCATCAAAGTCAGATCGCAAACAGACAGATGATGATACAAAAGTAGAGTTGAATGTGGATGTCAAAGTCGATGTGAACCAGACTGGTTCGTATGCACAAGCGATTGCTGAAGCAGAGCGTGATTTAGCCGACACGGAACGCCGCTTGAAAGTGGTCGAATCCCAGTTGGAACAAAACTCATCAAATCCTGCGCTTATTAGCCCAACAGATGGTGTCGTTGCGCGTATTACTAGCGAAAGCTATCAGCCGAAAATCATCATTTATAGCAATGAGCAAGTTGTTGAAACGTACGCTGAGGACGAAGAGTGGAGTAAACTTGCGAACGGTGATCCAGCTGTGCTGAACGCGAAAGGCGCCGAAGGTACTTTACAAGGTTCAGTCGAATCGATTGATCAAGTCCCTGCAACACCGAACGAGTTTTTAGATGCTTACAAAGCGCTTGCGGATAAGAAGGTTACAAATCCTTTAGCGTATTACCGAGTTCGTCTGAATGCGAATGGCGAAGAAGTCCCGGCTCCATTCGGGACGCATGTGAACACGGTCATTACGACAAATGTTGCGCAAAATGCTGCAGCAGTTCGAACGAAATGGCTAACGAACGCAGGTAAAGACAAAGCTTCAGTCTGGAGACTTGAAAAACATGGTTATGCCGCGTCAGCAGAAGTTGTGACTCCGTTTGAATATCTCAATCGAACAGTTGTCACTGAAGGCCTCGCAGCTGGGGATATAGTCGTTCACGACAAATCCATCCGTGATCAGGAAAGTGCACCACGTGTCTTCTTCCCGATGCCCATGGACATGCCAACGAAAGCGGAATGGAAAGCATTCGGCTGGAAAAAAACTTTTAAAGTATTGCTATTGAAACAACCATAAGCAAGAAATTTAAAATACAAAGAAGACTGTCCGGATTGTCAGTAAAAACTGATGAAACGGGCAGTTTTTGTGTGCGCTATTATGAGGGAGGATAGGATGATTGCATCAAAAATAAGTGTTCAATAACCGTGAATATAAATTTATGTTGAATTCATGCATATTATTTAGAAATTCGGGAATAGATACTCATCTTCATAAAAAGGGACGTGCACCTATTGGAAACTCAAAGGAAAATGGTACAGGCTCTACTTAATCAGCAGCCGATGCAAAAGAATAACCGGGTTAGAAACCAAACGAAGAATAGTAATTATATTACAACTGAGGATTGTCATCAAAATTATATAGTATTGGATTTTGAAACGACAGGCATGCGAGCAGGTGCTGATAAAATAATTGGTGTGCTTGCCATTCGATATGAAAATCATGTCGAACAGGATCGGTTCGAAACATTAGTGAATCCACAGCGACATATTCCCATGGAAGTGACACAACGAACAGGGCTCTCAAACGAGGAAATTGGGACCGCACCAATTATGGAAGAGGTCATTCAGCACCTAGTTTCATTTATCGGTGAGATGCCTATTGTCATTCATGACAGTTCTTTCGAAATGGGATTCTTAGAGTCACTACACGACTTTTCAAAAGTGTATTTACCTAAATACACTGTGGTGGATACGACTAAATTGGCAAGACAAGTGGCAGGCCAGCTAAAGGATGAAGAGAAATTGAAGAAGTTAGCTTTTTTACTAGGCACTAAACAAGACTCATTGAGCGGAATAATGGATTGTCGTGCAACTGCTAATATCTACAAGTATTGCTGTGAGTTAAACGAAGAAATGCATGAGTGTTGAAAGGAACCGCACTTCGGCATCGCACGAAGTGTTTTTTTTATTTGTTTTTTTTAGGGCTGTGCTATGGCCGTTAGATTAAGTGACTAAAGTGTAACCCGCCCGTTTCTAGACTCAACCCGCCCGTTCAGCGCGCCAACCCGCCCGTTTCCAGGCCGAACCCGCTCGTTCCGCGCGCCAACCCGCCCGTTTCCAGGCTCAACCCGCTCGTTCCGCGCGCCAACCCGCCCGTTTCCAGACTCAACCCGCTCCTTCCGCGCGTCAACCCGCCCGTTTCCTGAATCAACCCGCTTATTCCGCGCGCCACCCCGCCCGTTTCCAGGCTCAACCCGCTCATTCCGCCGGCCAACCCGCCCGTTTCCAGGCCGAACCCGCTCGTTTCCAGACTCAACCCGCTCATTCCGCGCGCCAACCCGCCCGTTTCCAGACTCAACCCGCTCGTTCCGCGCGCCAACCCGCCCGTTTCCAGGCTCAACCCGCTCATTCCCAAAAACTACCCATCAATCTCCACAACTCCGCCAAACGCCCTACATCCACCACCTCGGACATTCATCACGGATTCCGAAGTATCTTCCACACCCAACGGACTACTCCACATGACCTAAATAGATGCCTATTGAACGATTTTTCTGAAAAGAGAGTTAAATCTTACAAAACCTTGTCCACAAGGGATTCTAATATCTTCCAAACTATGATATTGTCATTCTGTCACTTAATTTAGTTAAGTCTGACAACAAAAAGTTTAAGGGGGAAGAGGAATTGGTAAATAAGAAATTCACGAAGTTCCTAAGTACATTTTTAACACTCATCCTGGTTCTTTCGCTTGTTCTGCCGTTCTCCGGTACTGCAAACGCGGCGCTGTTGAAACAGCCGTTCAAGTCGAATCCGCAAGATGAAAGTGTGCTCCAGCAAAAAGCTACGATTGCACAACAGACAAGCTTGTTGGAAGGGGATGCACGACTCCATAAGGATCTACAGGATCTCACGGGTAGTCAAAAAGTTCCCGTCATCATTCATTTATCCGAAAAAGCGATTGGTCTCGAACAAGGGATCAAGAAGCTGAACGGAAAGAAGATGACACAATCAGAAATCGTTCTCAAAAAAGAGAAAATCAAAGCTCAACAAAACACAACTCGAAAAGAAATGACGATTAAAAACGTCAAATTCGACCAAGTTTACTCATACGATACAGTCCTCAACGGTCTCTCCGGAACAATTCAAGCGAACGACCTCAACAAACTTCTAACAGTAAGCGGCGTGAAATACGTCGAACCCGATACAACAGTCTATGCACTAGAAGGTCTTCAGAAAGTCGACCCGAAAGTAGATGCAAAGATGGACACAAGCATTCCGTTCCTAGGCATTAACAAGCTATGGGAAGAAGGAATTGAAGGACAAGGCGTCAAAGTTGCAGTACTCGATACTGGAATCGACTCGACGCACCCTGATTTGAAAGCGGTTTATAAAGGCGGTAAAAACTTCGTTCCTCACGTAGGTAGTGATTATGCACGCCCACGAGCAGATGACGATGGTTCTGAAACATCTCCACTCGATCGTCCGGCAAACAAGCCGGAAGTGAACGCGACTGGAAGCACATTCTATACGACTCACGGAACGCACGTGGCAGGAACAATTGCCGCACAAGGTAATAACGAATTCGGCATCAAAGGAATCGCGCCGAAAGTTGACCTATACTCGTACCGCGTTCTTGGCGCTTACGGGAGTGGCTCAACTTCAGGAATCATCAAAGCAATTGATACAGCAGTTATCGAGAAAATCGATGTGATCAACCTATCACTCGGTGGCGGCGCAAACTCTGAAACTGATGGTGCATCTTTTGCCATCAATAACGCAATGCTGGCAGGTACGATTTCTGTCATCGCAACAGGAAACTCAGGCCCGAACCGAGGCACAATGGGGACACCCGCAACATCACGTCTTGGAATCGCGGTTGGTAATACAACAAATCCTGAAACACATTTCAAATCCAACGTAAACGTAACAGCAGGAGACTTCACATACAACAAAGTGAACGACCTAATGGCAACGACATTTGGTAAAGACGTAGAAACACAATTGGCAGGCGACTACGATCTAGTTGCAGTACCAGGACTAGGTGCTGAAAAAGATTACGCAGGCCTTGACGTAGCCGGTAAAGTTGCACTTGTTTCTCGTGGAGAAATCGCATTCGTCGATAAAGTCGAAGCGGCTAGAGCGAAAGGTGCAGCAGCTATTATCGTCCACAACTTTGCAGGTGGAACTAATGCACCGAACAAATCAGACGTATTCCTAGGGGACGCGTTCGAATTCATTCCGACATTTGATATGTCCGTAACAGACGGGGACGCACTTCGCGCGGCTCTAGCAACAGCACCAGGAACTATTTCGTTTGATCAATTCTCAAGCATTAAAACAACAGGTGATGACGTCAATGACTCAAGTTCACGCGGTCCATCTACACCGAACTTTGACATTAAGCCAGACGTATCAGCACCTGGAACTAACATTATGTCAACAATCCCAATGTATGGGAATGACTTCCCGGACGCAGATTACAGTGAGGCCTACTCACGTAAAACTGGGACATCCATGGCAACTCCTCACATCGCTGGAATCGCAGCACTCGTAAGACAAGCGAATCCGACATGGAACGCATTTGACGTAAAAGTAGCTCTTTCAAACACAGCAAAATTGCTCGATACGAAAAAGTATGACGTCTTCGCACAAGGAGCAGGACGCGTCGATGCTTACCAAGCGGCACACGCAGATGTACTTGCTTATGCGATCGACACGGCAAATAACGACGGAACGATAGTTGAAAACTTAAAAGGAACCGTTACATTCGGTCCTCAAAAGTTGGATAAAAACCTCTCTGTCACAAAGAAAATTAACGTGAAAGATTTGAAATCAGTGGGCGGGGACTATACCGTATCTGTTGATGTAACAAAAGGATTTGGCGACGCAAAACTAACAGTCGACAAGCCTGAATTCACATTGAATGGCGAACAGGAACTAAACGTGACGCTTACTGCTTCAAAAGCAACAACAAAAGCTGGAGATGAAATTCTCGGCTACATCCACATCAAAGGCAACGGCAAAGATCTCTCATTACCATTTGCTGCTGACTTTGGAGGCGCAGCGGCCGTCGCATTAAAAGACATGAAAATTACAGAAACAGATCTTTCATTCAATGGAGATGGCGTGAAAGACGAGGCCGTTCTCTCATTCACAATTACAGGGGATGTAGGAGCAAACTATATTGAACTTTGGAATATTATGGACCCAACGGGCGGGAAATTTGAAGATGGGTACATTGGATATCTGCACGCTGGTACTGAATTGGCAGGAGGATCTTATACTCTTCCAATCACTGGCGGCTATACGCCTTGGGGTGGAACTGGGGAAACGAAGATCCCAGACGGATTATATACAATCGACTTCACAGCTGAACCGAAGTCAGGCAATCCGAAAACAATCTCTGATTACGTTGGACCTGTCGTTGTAAAATCGACAGCAGGCACAATTGAAGGGGAAGTTGATGACACAAAAGCAACGGGTAAAGTCATCGACAAGTACGTTGACTACCAAAACGAACTCGTAAAATACGGAATGGGCTACGATATCAATACAAAACTTTCAGCAACATACGAAGTGACAGCAAATGATGCAGTCGTCAATTCAGGTGCAGTGAAATTAGCACAAGACGGCACATTCTCATTCGAACTTCCAACGTTTGATAAAACCAAAAACAACGTCACTGTGAAATATGCAGACGCTGCTGGCAACAAGGCAGAACAAGTCATCTACACAGCAGTCGACGAGCCAGTAGACACAGTTTCCGTTTCAGTGGATCAATCCGCACTCGACTTGAAAGTAGGCGACGCAGCTCAACTTCTAGTTACAGAAACAACAACGAAGCCAGATGGTACGTCAACTGACCGCGACGTAACGGCAGAAGCAACATTCGCTTCAAGCGATGCTGCTGTTGCAACAGTTTCAGGCGGGAAAGTAACTGCAATCGCTGCAGGTACAGCGGATATCGCAGTCACTTACAACGATTTCACACAATCAGTTCCTGTAACAGTTACAGCTGAACCTGTGAAAGAAGAAGTCAGCTACGCGCTAAACAAGAAAGAACTATCACTTGGGGTTGGCCAGCAAGAACAGCTGATCATCACTGAAACGAAAGTAAAAGCTGACGGCACAGTCGTGAAAACAGACGTAACGCCAACAGTCAACTTCAACGTTGTAGATAACTCAATCGCGACAGTTCACAAAGGTCTTGTTACTGCTCACAAATCGGGCAAAACACAAGTCCGCGTCATGATTCCAGGACAAGATACTCGCTTCGTTTATCTAGAAGTGAAAGATCTTCCTCAAGACGTAGTAACATATTCTGTGGACAAAAATGCATTGAAATTAGGCGTTGGTCAGCAAGAACAACTGACAATTATACAAACAACAGTGAAGCCAGACGGCACGGTAGTCGAAAAAGACTTCACGCCATCAACTAGCTTCAACGTGGTGAACAACAAAATCGCAACGGTTTCAAAAGGACTCGTAACTGCTCAAAAAGCTGGTAAAACACAAGTCCGCGTCATGATTCCGGGCGAAGACACGATCTTCGTTTATGTTGAAGTCGTAACACCTCCACAAAACATCGTCACGTATTCTGTGGATAAAACAGACGTGAAGATGCAAGTGAATCAGCAAAAGCAAATTAAGATCAATGAGAAAACAGTGACGCCAGATGGCAAAATCACTGAAAAAGACGTAACAGGCGCAAGTAACTACAGCGTCGTTAACAACAAAATTGCTACAGTTAAAAAAGGATTGATCAGCGCGCTCACACCAGGCAAAACACAAGTGAAAGTCGTCTTGCCAAACGGTGAAAGTCTACTCGTCTACTTGACGGTGAAAGGCGAGCCCGCTCCAATCGTTACGTATTCGTTGGATAAAGACAGTGTCTCCTTGAAAGCAGGGGACACCGCTTCTATCCAGCTCGTCGAAACAACGACGAAAGCAGATGGCACGTCGACAACAAAAGACGTAACAACAAACGCAGCATTCCAGTCCAACAATGCGGACGTTGCAAAAGTATTCCAAGGTAAAATCACAGCAATCAGTGCAGGAGACGCAGAAATCAGCGTCACACTCGGTGACTTCACAACGACTGTTAAAGTTCACGTGGAAGCCGCTGCACCAAAGTCAGTAGTAGTGACTGAAGATATGATTGCTTCATTCATCGGAGACAAAAAAGCGAAACAAATCATTGTTGACGTACCTGTGGCTGTTGGCACGATGGATGTAGAGTTCTCGAAAGCAGTATTGAAGCAAATCGAGAAATCTGGCAAAGATCTTGTCCTAAAAGCAGGCAACGCAGCGTACACGTTCGAAGACGATGCTGTTGGAGAACTGCTTAGTCGCGCTGGCGACGCAGTCATCACACTCGGCACATCTTCATCGGCTGATGTGAAAAATGCAGTCACAGATGTCTATGCAATCGAATTGTCCAAAGGCACAGCAGCTCAGAAATCTGCATTGAAAAAGTTTGATGAAGAAATAGCAGTTGCGATCCAAGTGGATGAAGCAACAGCGAAACAGTTGAAGAAAGCTGAAGCTCTCAACTTAGTCACAAACCAATCATCAAAAGTCAAAGTGAAGAAGAACGAAGCGCAGTTCAATATTGAAGCTGCAGGAAGCTACGTGATTGTTCAAAAGTAATCGAGAAAAGGCTGCCTGCGGGCAGCCTTTTTGCATGGTGTTGTGACGAACCGCTCGATCCCCGCGAATACAACCCCACTCCAAACCGTATCCAAGCTCGCGACCAATCCGTCTTTCCGCGTTTTAAAACCAAGACTAATTGGTGTGCTCCGCTTCGCTGCGCATTTAGTGAGGGGAAGTGGGTGCCGTAGCGAACCGCTCGTTTTTGCTCCTTAACCGCTCCAATCCACGTGCTAACCGCTCGATTCAGTCACATAACCGCTCCAATCCTCTGGCGAACCGCTCCATTCGGCCAGCTAACCGCTCGTTTCCTCTCCCGAACCGTTCGATCCCCGCGAATACATCCCCACTGCAATCCGTATCCAAGCTCGCGACCAATCCGTCTTTCCGCATTTCAAAACCAAGACTAATTGGTGTGCTCCGCTTCGCTGCGCATTTAGTGATGAAAGAATGCGAGCATGTGGTCTTTTGCTGGCTTTCCGGTCTCGAACCCGCTCGATTCGGCCTCGAACCCGCTCGTTTCCCCGAGCAACCCGCTCGATCTGGCCTCGAACCCGCTCGTTTCCTCGAGCAACCCGCTCGATCCGGCCTTGAACCCGCTCGTTTCCTCGAGCAACCCGCTCGATCCGGCCTCGAACCCGCTCGTTTCCCCGAGCAACCCGCTCGTTCCGGCCTCGAACCCGCTCGTTTCCTCGAGCAACCCGCTCGATCCGGCCTTGAACCCGCTCGTTTCCCCGAGCAACCCGCTCGATCCGGCCTCGAACCCGCTCGTTCCCCCGAGCAACCCGCTCGTTCCCCCGAGCAACCCGCTCGTTCCGGCCTCGAACCCGCTCGTTTCCCCGAGCAACCCATCCGTTCCCACCACACAAAGTAACCCACCAGTTGACCCGCCACTTCAAATATCAACCAATAGTAGATTGAATCACCTGCCGATTAACATATACTGAAGATAGAAGAAAAAAGGGGGAGACACCATGCTCCAAATCGGTACCATCATACTACGCGAACGTCAGAGGATGAACATTACGCAAGAAACACTCGCCGCACATTGCCAAGTCACAAAAGCATCCGTCTCGAAGTGGGAGAAAGGACAAAGTTATCCCGACATCACGCTACTTCCGAAACTCGCAGCCTATTTTGATATCACGGTCGATGAACTGCTCCACTATGAGCAAGAAATATCCAAGCAAACCATCCAAGACTTGTATAATGACTTCTCGCAAAAGTTCGGAAAAGCACCGTTTTCACAAGTTTTCGAAGAAGTCGAAAACCAAGTGAAGACGCACTATCACCATCCATCGCTACTTCTGCAAATGAGTGTTCTCATGCTCAATCATTACCAACTTGCTGAAGACAGCGCGAGCATCTTGAACAAAATCACACAATGGCTCGAGCGCATCCGCCAGGTCAGCGACGACGTTTGGGTACTGAGACAAGTGAACTCGTTACAAGCAAGCGTTGCACTCATGCAAGAAAACCCGCAAAAGACACTCGAACTCCTAGACGGCGTCATTCAACCAAGTATCGGAGACGAACTGGTGCTCGCAACCGCCTATGAACAAGTCGGAAACACCGAAGAAGCCACACGCGCGATCCAAGTGATGATGTACCAAAGCGTCCTTCAACTCGTTGGGAGCAGTCCAATTTATCTAAGACTCACAGCGTCCAAACACGCTTCTTTCAATGAAACCATTCGTAGAATCGACGGTTTGATTGACCTGTACGAACTCAAAAATCTTCATCCTAATATGTGCATACAATTTTATGTTAGCGTCGCACAAGCTGCTGCAAAGGAACAAAATCGTGAGCTACTCTACTGCTACCTCACGAAGTACGTAGACGTGTGTATCTACAATCTATGGCCAATCGCACTTCGCGGAGATGACTATTTTTATCTATTAGAAGACTGGCTGGAGCAATTGGATCTGGGCAAAAACTCGCTACGCAACGATGAAATCATTAAACAATCGATCCTTGAGTTCATGGAAGCACCATTTTTTGAAACCTATCAAAGAGATGAAGAAATGCGCGCTCTAAAAAAGAAATTACAGTGGGGATTGGAGGGTAAATAATGAACACAGATTTGGACCTACTCATCGAATACTTGCCGTTCATCATACCACTCGTCCTTTTACAAGTTGGACTCGCCATTTTTTCCGTCATTCACGTCATACGCCACCCGCATTACCGGTTCGGCAACCAAGTGCTGTGGCTATTGATCGTACTTTTCATTCAATTCATCGGACCACTTATTTACTTCATTGCAGGAAGGGGAGACGAAGATGGTCGTATCCATTAACAACGTCACGAAGAGATTTGGCGCAAAAGAAGTGCTCCAAAACGTCAACCTAGCGATCCCAGAGAACTCCATTTTTGGATTCGTCGGAGCGAACGGTGCCGGGAAAACGACACTCATGAAATGCATGCTAGGGCTACTCCCCGTCACGTCTGGCACCATCACAATCGCCGGAGAAGCCGTCACATTCGGCCAAACGAAATCGAACGCACACGTTGGCTACTTGCCGGACGTCCCGGAGTTTTATCCGTATTACACGGCTCAAGAATATTTGAAACTATGCGCTGTCATCACCAATATGCCGAAACGAGAACGTAAGCAACGTATCGAAGAATTGCTAGAACTCGTAGGATTAATCCAAACCAAATCCCCCATCCGAACGTACTCGAGAGGCATGAAACAGCGGCTCGGCATTGCGCAAGCACTCCTGAATCGCCCGAAACTACTAATTTGCGATGAACCCACGTCGGCTCTCGATCCAGTCGGACGTGCACAGATTTTAACCATATTGCAAGCGGCTAAATCCGAAACAACGGTCTTCTTTTCAACGCACATTCTGTCAGACGCCGAGCAAATTTGCGATCGTGTCGCCATGCTGCACGAAGGAACCATCATCTTTGAAGACGAACTCACCGCGCTCCAACAACAAGTGGACCATCAATTCGTATTCACGTTCACCACATCAGTAAACCAAGCGTTATCACAGCTCAGCGAACTCGAACATCACATGTATATAGAAGAAGATGCACTTATCGTACAGTTATCAAGCGAAAACGAACGACTCCAATTCATGCGCGAACTCACGGATCGCAATCTTGTCATCCAATCGATGCACCCTCATACAAAACTGCTCGAACAAGTCGTGCTGGAGGTGCTGAAATGAGTTCCTGGCTAGGTTTTCTGAAGAAAGAATGGACAGAAAGTGTGAAGTCCTACAAGCTACTGCTGACCCTCTTGATCTTTTCTGTGCTCGGCGTCATGAATCCGTTTATCGTAAAAATCACACCTACTCTCATGAAGAATTTCATGCCAGAAGGCACGGTTCTGAATCTACCAGATCCAACTGCAATTGATTCATGGCTGCAATTCTACAAAAACTTTCCCCAAATGGGACTGTTCATCTTCATACTTTTGTTCAGCACGATGATGTCGAAAGAACTGGAAAAAGGCACTCTCGTCATCTTGCTCACAAAAGGGCTGCGGCGGAGCACGGTCATCACCGCGAAATTTGCAATGGGATTTACTTATTGGACACTCGCATTCCTGCTCACTTTCATCATTACCTATAGCTATACCGCCTTTTATTGGGATCAAAGCATCGTTCAGCACGTGTTTCTCGCGGCAGGATGTGTCTATGTATTCGGGTTACTCCTATTCACCATCACACTTTGGGGGAACACCTATTTCGCATCCGCATATGGTGGTCTTTTGGTGACGGTGGTTGCTGTTATCGCACTGTTCATCGTCGCGATTTTCCCCGAGTCCGCATCGTGGAATCCACTCCAACTATTGACAGCCCCTCCGCACATGTTGACAGGGGAAGTGGCATTGGTAGAAATGCGAACGCCATTTATCATCGCAATAGGAACACTATTCATCTTTCTTTTAGGAACTATTTTTCATTTCAATAAAAAACGTCTATAACACTCTATTTCATTAGAATAAAGGCGGTGCTATTTTGACATGCAGTCTGTTTTGTAAGGTCGTTCCAGGGTATACTAACCATAATAGGTTTGTAGAAGGGGGAGTGACCGGATGGATATCCACGAAAAAGCGATTCGTCTGTTGCAGGAAAAGGTCGAGCAACCAAATCGTTCACGCAAAACAACTTCACAAAAATATAAAAAAAGCACAGAATCCGTAACCGATTACGTCGTGCTCGACTTTGAGACGACGGGCTTACGAGCGGGAGCCGATCAAATCATTCAAATCGGAGCGATCCGTTATTTTGACCATTGGAAAGATGAGCAAATGGACGTCCTCATCAATCCACGGCGTTACATTTCACCAACCATCACCCGCATAACGGGCATCTCCAACGAAATGGTGGAAGAAGCACCAACGATCGATGAAAAAATTGAAGAGCTGATTGAATTCATCGGAGAACTGCCGATCATCGCCCACAATGCATCGTTCGATATGGGCTTTTTATACGCGCTCGAAGGCACAAATGGCATCTCCATCCCAGAATACACCGTCATCGACACCGTCAAAATCGCACGCCAGAAAATCAAAGACACACCCAATCACAAACTTACGACGCTCACACAATACCTCCAACTCGAACACGACGCCCACAACGCAATCGGCGACTGCCTCGCAACCGCCGCCATCTATCAATACTGCACCAAATAAAAACCCTGCCGAGCAGGGTTTTTTTGCGTGTACAGCAAGATATTTCACTGAAACATGGAACATTTGCTCAAGCAACCGTCCAATCCGCTCAAGCAATTTGAAAAGTGATCAAGCAGGTGGCCAATCCGCTCAAGCAAGCTGAAAAGTGATCAAGCCAGCGTCCAATCTGCTCAAGCAACATGAAAAGTGATCAAGCTCATCTCTCATCCTCTCAAGCAAGCCCCTCCCCATGGCCGCGGAAGTTCCCCTAAATTTCACATGACACAAACTCGCGACCAATTAATCCCTCCCATGCCTAAAACCAAAACCAAGATTAATATGTGTGCGCCGCTCCGCGTCACAATTTCGTGCGGTAATCCCTCAGAAACATGGAACATTTGCTCAAGCAAGTGGCCGATCCGCTCAAGCGGGTAGAAAAGTGATCAAGCCTCTAGCTAATCCGCTCAAGCAACTTAAAAAGTGATCAAGCGAAACGAGAATCTGCTCAAGCATCCTTGAGAGCAATCAACCCAAACATGAATTGTGTCAAAAACCCAATAATTCGGCTTTGCGACATTCTATATCTTTTCTAAGAGGGACAAGCTAGACTATAGAAAAATGGAGGTGAATCTTTGTTATACAAACAACGAACAATGCCAAAACTGCTCCAAGGACTGCTCGCATTAGAGAAACGATTAGCGCCTACTCACCCGCAATATGACTACATTCAAAAGGAACTCTACAAAACACGCGCGGGTTACGGGGGAGAGATGGAATACGACCGCTACATGAAAGAAGTCCGAACTGACTACCCGCACGCCATCCTCCATGATCTTTCCTTACAACAAGAAGGCGTCTATTTTCAAATCGACTCCCTATTTATCACTCCTGAAGCTATCATCATCACGGAAATCAAAAACAGAGCCGGGAAAATTCTTATCAAAACGAACCCAACGCAGTTTCTCCAAGTATCTGCGGAAGGAGAATCTTCTGTATTTCGAAGTCCAATAGTAGAAGTGAATCGAAAACAACAGTTTTTGGAAAGGTGGCTCGCTAAGCGTAATATTCATATTCCCGTAAGAGGTATTATTGTGTTCGCTCACAATAACGAGCTGCTAATTGAGGAACAACCCACGATGCCTGTGTTTACTTCCTATGAGGCACCTATTTATTTTAGGTCTCTAGAAATTCAAGAGCGTGTGTTGGATAAAAGAATGATAGAAAAGATAGCGACAGCCCTTGTGCAAACTAATCGACAATTCAATCCTCCATTATTAAGTACTCGCTATAGATTTTCTAAACAAGACGTGACTCGAGGAGTGTTTTGTCCTACATGTACTGGAACTGAAGTAATGCAATGGGATAAACTTCGCTGGAACTGTCCAAGATGCGGCAATACCAGTGCAACTGAACACGAAAAAGCATTAAGGGAGTGGTTCCTACTCATCTCAGGAGATATCACTAATCGTGCATTTTGTGAATTCACGGGAGTTCCGGATAGGCACACCGCAAAAAGACTACTATCCCGAAGCCAGTTACATCGGAGAGGGAAGCGGGCTGGGAGTGTATACGTCCCTGCGAATAAATAAATGGGTTACAAACGCTTCGCTAAGCGAAGCGTTTTTCCTTTGGATTGAGGAAATCGGGAGTTGCTCAAGTAAGTGTCATATCCGCTCAACAGAACCTGAAATTGCTCAAGCCCGCGTCCAATCCGCTCAAGCAAGCTGAAAAGTGATCAAGCCTCTAGCTATACCGCTCAAGCAACCTAAAAAGTGATCAAGCTCAACGTGAATCCGCTCAAGCACCCCAAAAATCCCCCAGCAACCGAATCACCATACACGCGGCAACTCCACCAAATCCCTAACCACACAAACTCGCGACCAATTAATCCCTCCCATGCCTAAAACCAAAACCAAGATTGATTAGTGTGCGCTGCTACGCGTCGCAATTTCGAGCAGAAATCCCTCGGAAACTAGAAAAGGTGATCAAGCAAGTAGCCAATCCGCTCAAGCAGGCCTATATGTGATCAAGCTCAACATGAATCAGCTCAAGCAAGCTTAAGAAGTGATCAAGCACCCCAAAAATCCGCTTAAGCACCCCCAGCAACCCAATGCCCATACACGCGGCAACTCCACCAAATCACAAACCACCAAAACTCGCGACCAATTAATCCCTCCCATGCCTAAAACTAAAACCAAGATTGATTGGTGTGCGCCGCTCCGCGTCGCAATTACGAGCGGAAAGCCCTCGAAAACTAGAAAAGGTGATCAAGCCGGTAGCCAATCCGCTCAAGCAAGTTGTAAAGTGATCAAGCCTCTAGCTAATCCGCTCAAGCAGACCACAAATGTGATCAAGCACCTAACCAATCCGCTCAAGCAAGCCGAAATGTGATCAAGCACCCCCGCAATCCGCTCAAGCAACCCACAAATGTGATCAAGCACCACCCAAATCCCCCC
Source organism: Sporosarcina sp. BI001-red (assembly GCF_003384035.1). Classification (GTDB taxonomy): domain Bacteria; phylum Bacillota; class Bacilli; order Bacillales_A; family Planococcaceae; genus Sporosarcina. The sequence continues at coordinate 29,810 of NZ_QQAK01000010.1, forward strand.
AAGCCACCCCAAATTCCCCCTACCCCCCATCCACAAAATAGGCTATACTCAACAAAAACCACTCAATCACGAAAAGGAGGCACCGCCATGCGACCCGACACACCCAAAACACCAAACGCACCACAACCCAATCAACCCAAGCAACACAAACAAGACCCGCGCTTCAAAACTGCGCACAAAGAAGCGTGGATCGGCGTCGCGCTCGCCATCTTCAACTTCATCTGGTGGTTCGGATTCGCCTATGGTCTCGGTGGCCGCCCCGTCGAAGAATACACATACATACTCGGCCTGCCCGACTGGTTCTTCTGGAGCTGCGTCGTCGGCTTCATTCTCATGAGCATCATCACCGTCGTCCTAGCGAAATTCGTCCTCACCGACATGCCGCTCGACGACGATCGAGCCTATCATCCAAATCCACCTAACTTTCACGATCAGAAAGGACCGAACTCATGAACATCGGCGTACTCATCCCGCTCATCATATTCCTAATTGCAATCTTCGCCATCGGGTTCATCGCATCCAAACAAATGGGCAGTGGCGGCAGCTTCCTGCAAGACTACTTCCTAGGTGGCCGTGAACTCGGCGGATTCGTCCTCGCGATGACCATGGTCGCCACATACGGCAGCGCATCCAGCTTCCTCGGTGGCCCCGGCACCGCGTATACCGTCGGCTTCGGCTGGGCGCTACTTGCGATGACCCAAGTCGTCACCGGTTATTTCGTCCTGCTCATACTCGGTAAGAAGTTCGCCATCCTGAGTCGTCGCTACGACGCCGTCACGATGATCGACTTCCTAAAAGCGCGTTACAACAGCCCAGCAGTCGCGATTCTCGCAGCCATCGCCATCATCGTCTTCCTATTCTCCGCGATGACCGCGCAATGGGTAGGGGGCGGCCGTCTCATCGAATCGCTCACGGGACTCAGCTACACGTCGGCGCTCTTCATCTTCGCGATCAGCGTCCTCGTCTACGTTACAATCGGTGGATTCCGCGCCGTAGCACTCACCGACGCTGTCCAAGGCGCAATCATGGTAGTTGGCACGCTCATCCTGCTCATCGGAGTCATCATCGCAGGTGGCGGAATTCCTGCCATCATGCAAGATTTGTTGAACGAAAACCCGAACCTCGTCACACCATTCGGAGCAGACAGAAGTCTGACACCAGCTTACGTCTCCAGCTTCTGGATCCTCGTCGGAGTCGGAGTCGTAGGACTTCCGCAAATGGTCGTCCGAACAATGAGCTACAAAAGCTCGAAGGCCATGCACCGCGCACTCGCCATCGGTACCATCGTCACCGGATTCATCATGCTCAACATGCACTTGATCGGCATCTTCGCGCGTCCCGTCCTACCAGGAATTGAAGTGGGGGATAAAGTCATCCCGCTCGTCGCGCTCGAAGTCCTACCACCGTGGCTCGCTGGAATCGTCCTAGCAGCACCAATGGCAGCCATCATGTCCACCGTCGATTCGCTCTTGCTGCTCGTCAGCTCCGCGATCGTCAAAGACGTCTACCTGAACTTCATCAAACCAGACGCACCCGAACAGAAAGTCAAAATGCTTAGCTTCGGCATCACTGGCGTACTCGGAATCATCGTATTCCTACTCGCCCTGCAGCCACCTGACCTACTGATCTTCCTAAACCTATTCGCATTCGGAGGACTCGAAGCCGCCTTCATCTGGCCAATCGTCCTAGGACTCTACTGGAAACACGGCAACAAATACGGCGCACTCCTATCCATGTTCACCGGAATCGGCAGCTACATCGCGATCCACTTCTACAACCAGGAATACGGCAATCTACTAGGCGTCCACACCGTCACTCTCCCAGTAGTCCTATCCCTACTCGCATACCTAATCGGAAGCCTAGCCGTAAAACGCGAACCCTTCAAATTTTAAAAATAAAACCGCTCAAGGCTATCCGTAGCCCTGAGCGGTTTTTTCACTTACCCTTCAACACATTTAACGCTGCAATTAATTCCTAGAATATCCGTTTGCAGCGTAGAGAGAAACCGTCCTGTATCACCTTTTTCAAATAAATCTAAATACAGCTAGTCTTAACACTACTAAGCTGATATGATAGACATGCATGTCCAAACTACCACTCTAGGGGGCAATTTCGAATGACGAAGAAGACTAGATTCATGGCAACGACCATCACAGCGGCAGCAGTCGCAACTGCACTGGCGGTACCAAGCGCATCAGCCGATTCCTCGAAATTTACTGACGTATCTGATCGTTATACAGACGCGGTCAACTTCCTATGGGCAAACGACGTAACATCAGGCATAAGCGAAACAAAATTCGACACGAAGTCTAACGTAAAACGTACGGACGCAGCAATCTTCATCGCAAAAGTCATGGGCCTTGAGCCAGGTGGCGTATACAAAGAATCAGGCTTCACAGACGTACCGAAAAACGCAAAGTGGGCAGTTGACGCACTCGCTGAACACGGAGTCGTCAACGGGAAAAGTGCAACGAAATTCGGAGCTTCTGAGCACCTCACACGCGGCGAAGCAGCAGCGATGATCGTCAAAGCTGCAAAAATTGAAGCCGACATCAAACAAACTGAAACTCAGTTCACAGACGTCAACAAACGATTTGCTCCCTACGTCCAAGCGCTCGTCGACGAAAAAATCGCAAGCGGCAAAGACAACAAAACATTCGGTACATCCATGCCCGTCACTCGTGGCGAACTAGCCCTATTCCTCAACCGAGGCAACGCGAAATTCGGCTATCTCGATCTCTTAGTGATGCACATGAATGACCATCACGCATACCTCGACAACTTCCCATACATCTCAACAGTTGTTGAAGAACTTCGTGCAAACAATGAAAACAATCTACTCCTCCATGGCGGAGACGTCTTCTCAGGCGACCTCTACTGGAATAAATATAAAGGACAAGCTGACGTGGTCATGATGAACTATCTAGGCTTTGACGCAGTCACTTTCGGCAACCATGAATTTGACGAAGGCGGGTCTCACGAAGCTATGAGAAATTATGTAAAGGCTGCAGAATTCCCGATATTAACTGCGAATATCGATGCATCTGCGGAACCAGCTTTTGAAGGCCTCCAAAAACGTGGCGTATATGACGATGCTGCCGCTGGTGGTATTTATGATGGTTCAATTCAAACAATAAACGGTGAAAAGGTGGGTATCTTCGGATTAACTACTGAAGAAACTGAAAACATTGCTTCGCCAAACAAACTGAAACTTGAAAACTATATCGAGCGTGCTAAAGAGACAGTGGCTGAATTTGAAGCACAGGGCGTTAATAAGATCATTGCGATGACACACCTCGGTGTCCATGAGTCTCCTATTTATGGAAATGACCAAGCGTTAGCAAAAGCAGTTCCAGGTATCGATGTTATCGTTGGTGGACATAGTCACACTGAATTGATAGAGCCGATTACGGTTTCCCACGAATCAGGCGGTAAAACATTAATTGTCCAAGCCGGGGAACATGCGAATAACCTAGGTACACTGAAGGTTAAGTTTAATCCTAAAGGTGAGGCATATTGGGATCATGGTGAACTTATCAAAATCGATTCGAAAACGATGAAGATTGATCCTAAGGCTCAGGCAGTACTTAAGCCTTTCCAACAAGGTAAAGAAGAACTTAAGAAAGAGTCAATTGGTGTAGAGTCTGAAGTATTATTAGATGCGAAACGCGACTCCAGTGCTGAAGGGATTTCAAGTATTCGTCATAACGAAACCAATCTTGGAAACGTAATAGCGGATGCAATGCTTTGGAAAGCGAAGAGCATGCCAAACCTAAAAGACGAAATCGTTGTTTCTATGCAAAATGGTGGCGGAATCCGAACAAGCATTGAAGCTGGAGATATTTCAGTCGGCAGCATTGTTCAAGTCTTGCCATTTGGTAACCCGTTAGCAATCGTAGATTCAAACGGTAAAGAAGTAAGGGAAGCATTAGAGCGTAGTGTCTTTGCAGCTACAATTGAGGGTGGCAAAGGACTAAAAGAGTCAGGTGGCTTCTTACACGTTGGTGGTATGAAGTTTACATTTGACAGCACGAAAAAATCCGGAGAGCGTATTGATGAAGTTTGGGTACTGAAAGGGGAAGAATATGTTCCTCTCGAAGCAGACCAAAAGATATATATTGCAACAAATAGCTTCACGTCACGTGGCGGAGATGGATACGAAGTATTTGAAAAAGCATCTAAAGAAGGACGAGTTTCTGACCCGGGATTCTCAGATACTCAAAATGCTATCGAATACCTTCAGTCACTAGGCGACAAAATCAACCCTAAAGTCGAAGGTCGCATCATCGACACGTCTTTGGAAACACAACAAAATGGATATAAAGTTCCAGTTGAGGACACGAAAAACTAAATAAAAAAATATAAATAACGCTGAATCATCTCGTGTAAGATGATTCAGCGTTTTCTACAAAATGCGTCCCATAAGACTTTGCAGCAAGTAAGCACTGCAAACAATGACTGAATAGCTAGAGTGAAATAGCACTAACCTATTAACATACCCCGATTTAGGTCGATAGAAACATAGAGAAATACAAAGAATTGTTGTATCCTTTACGGTAACGACAAATATTTGGAGGATTGTACCATTGAAAAAACTAGCAGTATGCCTTACCTTATCTCTCGCAGCGCTTGTCCCATTCGGACAAGATTCCAAGGCCGCAGCCAACTTCACGGATGTCGGAACGACCCATCGTGCACAGGCTGAAATCTATTATCTTGTCGAAGGCGGGATCACAAGCGGAGTATCTGAAACTCGTTTCGTCCCGGAGCAACAAGTGACGCGTGTCCAAGCCGCAGCTATGCTCGGACGTACACTGAACTTAAACGGAGAACAGCGTGCAACGAACTTTAAGGACGTTGGAAAGAACAACTTCGCTTCCGGCTACATACAGCAGCTTGTCGACAAAAAAATCATTTCGGGTTATGCCGATGGTAGCTTCAAACCGAATAACACACTGAGTCGTGGAGAAATGGCGCTCTTAATTGGACACACGTTCGATTATAATGCCAGTTCTGTAAGTGTGGCAGCAGGCTCGCTTATTAGCAAAGGAATTTCGCAAGGAGTTGCTGACGGCTCATTTGGTGTATCTCAGTCAATTAATCGGGGAGACTTTGCCGTATTCCTAGCACGTAGCATCAACGCGGATTTCCGCACAGCAGACAATGAAAAGTTCGAGCACGATGCCTATGTGGACACGAAAGACGGATCGAAATTGAACCTCCGTACAGGTCCGAACACAACTTATCCATCAATCGGTTCAATTCCGTCAGGCAAAATCGTTTCCTATTCGTACTCCGTTGGAGATTGGGTGTACATCACTTCTGACAACGTAAAAGGTTTCGTACACTCGGCTTACTTACAGTCGGACAAGCCGTCTGACAAACCCGTCGTAACACCACCAACTCCGACACCACCAGTGAAGCCGGATCCTACACCGGTGCCAACACCGCCAGGCAAAAAGCCTTTGAGTGATATCACTGTAGTGATTGATGCAGGTCACGGAGGATGGGATCCAGGCAGCTCGGGCAATGGATTTATCGAGAAGAATGTTACATTGAACGTAGCGAAAAAGATGGAAAAGTATTACGCGAAAGTGCCGATGAAAGCTATAATGACTCGCACAGATGACACGTATATTTCGCCGTCCGCGCGTGGTGCCTATCCCAAAAAAGTAAAAGGCGACATTTTTGTTTCCATCCATACGAATTCCCATACGGGAGGGGCTGCTAATGGAACCGAAACTTTCTATTACACTAAATCTGCAGCAGTAAACCCAAACGTATCCCAGTCAAAAGCACTTGCGCAATATGTCCAAAACCGTCAACTTGAAGCATGGGGGTTAACAGACCGCGGCGTAAAAGAAGGTAACTTTGCAGTACTTCGAGAAAACAATGTGCCTGCTGTACTTGCTGAACTTGGATTCATTACCAACAAAAAAGACATAGGCATTATGGGAACTGAAGCAGGTCGTGAGAAAATGGCAAGAGGATTATTCCTTGCCACACTCGACTATTACTATTATTATGAAAATAGAAAAGATGTTTTGCCTTTGTATAGCACGGTAAATGCTACACCGAGTGGCAAACTACACTAAACACATCCATTCCACTCGTTCACAAGATCGAGTGGAATTTTTTTGTGGATACATGCTCACAAAGGACTGATAACGGGTATAGAAATCATATCGTACATAAAGGAGTGATCAGGTGAGAAAGTTAGGTTTTGCAATTATCTTGGCCCTAGGTTTGCTACTTCCTATGCAAGCGCACGCTGAAGAACGGACAGACTGGTTGCTCCACGGATCGGACGCTGACTTACAGGCTATTAGCCAAAAGGTGAGTCCGTTCACGAAGGAATTCAAGCATGCACCACTCGGGGAAGTCCAATTGACGCAGCAAGAAGTTGATGAAATTCGATCTCATTATCCGGACGTCAACATCTATCCAAACCGGGAATATGGAGTTGCAGCAGCCCCTGCCGCACCAGCACCACCATCCCAAATTACGTACCCAAAACGATTTACCCTCATCAATACCACGCCTGAAGCAATCGCTCCTTATACAGGAAAAGGCGTCCGTGTAGCGGTTCTTGATAGTGGAATCGATGTCACGCATAGCAAGTTGAGCGTCAAAGGTGGTTTTTGTGCCTTGCCGAAAGACCAATGCGCTAAAGGAACTGTACTCTACAATGACGACCTTGGTCATGGAACGCACGTAGCAGGAATATTGTCAGCTGCAAAAGCTAGTAACGGCACGATGGGTGTCGCGCCTGGCGTTGACTTATATGCCATCAAAGCCATCAATTCCTATGACTCAGGGCGCACCATCGACATTATTAACGGCGTCGAATGGGCCATCAACAACAAAATCGACATTTTGAATATGAGTATTACTACAAACCGCGATGATCCGGCACTCAAACTGATGCTAGAGAAAGCGTATGCAACGGGAATGATCATTGTTGCTGCAGCAGGAAATGAAGAAGATGGTAATCATTCAGATTCAGTCCAATATCCTGCGAAATATTCAACTGTTATTGCAACATCTGCGGTTAATATCTATAAAGAACGTTTTCTGGAAGCGTCCATGGGTCCTGAAGTGGAACTTGCAGCACCAGGAGTAGACATCTTTAGCACGTTTCCGCGTGAACTCGATGACGATGGAAAAAAAGACGGCTACTACGAATTATCAGGGACTTCCATGGCAGCTCCACACGTTTCAGGCATTGCAGCACTCTTAAAAGAGCGCTTCCCCGAAATGACGAACATCCGATTACGCTCAATTCTAGCAAATTCTGCAGAAGATTTAGGTGCTAGAGGACGTGATCGTCAATTTGGATACGGACTCGTACGGTATCCTTCAAAAGTAGAAGAAATTCCAATGATGACACAATATACTCAAAACGGACGTGTCGTATTTGAACTGTCGAACGCTGACAAGACATCAACACGTCAGTTGAAAATCGAAGAGCGCACAATCTCTGAGCAATCTCCAGGAAAGTGGGAGACATACTTGCTTCCAGGGACATACAAAGGGAAGTATGCTATCATGACAAATTCAGGAAAACAAATTCAAGAAGACATTTTAGTGAAAATAGAAGGTAAAAGTTATAAAGACGTCTCATCTTCTAAGTGGTATGCGCCGCAAATTGCCTATTTAGCTGATAAAGAACTGATATATGGTTTCGAAGGCAACGTCTTCAAGCCAGATCAGAAAATAACCCGTGCAGAAGCAGTAGCCATTATGGGCCGTGCGACAGGGTTAAACGGTGAACGGAGCAAGACGAAGTTTAAGGATGTAAATTCAAATAGTTTCGCATCTGGATACATTCAGTCCGCACAAGAAAAAGGATACCTTAGTGGATTCCCGGATAACACGTTCCGTCCTAACCAGCCGGTAACGCGTGGGGAGATGGCATTGTTGCTTCAAAAAGCCTTTACCATCCCGTTCGACTCTAAAAAAGCATCTCCGTTTAGTGACTTGTCACCTAAGGCTTCAAGTTATGAAGCAGTCCTAGCGTTGACCCAATCTGGAGTGACTAAAGGATATCCAGACGGTACATTTAAACCTTACGAGTCAATGACAAGAGCAACGTATAGTGTCTTTTTAGCAGGTGCAGAAAACCCGAGTTTGTTTAGATAAAGTATAAAACCGCGTAAAGCCTCCAGGCCACGCGGTTTTTTTGCGCCTAATTTGAGCAACCCGCCCGTTCCCCGGAGCAACCCGCTCAATCTACGCTGGAACCCGCTCATTCCACGTTGAACCACAAGTATTCCTACTACCATTTCCACTACCAAACACAAAACTACCTAGTATATCCCCAAACCTATCAAAATAAACAAATCTATCAATCTTGTAACACAAATGTAATATTTCATGTCAGTCTTTTCTGATAGGATATAAGCATAGCTAGAATTATAGGTAAATAGATGTTGGAAACAGTCAATCATCCTAAATCGAGGTGGGACATGAGAAAGCAACTAGTAGTCTTTTTGGCCTTTTTATTAGTTTTCGCAAGCGTGTTCACAGCAGCTCCTCATACAAGCCAAGCCGCTTCAGGGGAGAGCATCGTTGCCTACGCCAAAAAGTTCGAAGGAACACCGTATCTATTCGGTGGCACCACACCTGACGCATTCGATTGCTCAGGCTACATCCTTTACGTTTTTAAGTTTTTCGGCGTCTCATTGCCACGAACATCAGAAACGCAATTCAATGTTGGAACTTCCGTTGCTCGCGCTAACTTGCAAACTGGGGATCTCGTCTTCTTTGAAAATACATACAAGCCTGGTATTTCCCATACAGGCATTTACATCGGAAACGGAAACTTCATATCTGCAGAATCTAGCGGCGTTAAAATTTCGAACCTAGATACGAATTCATACTGGGCACCCAAATACGCAGGAGCGAAACGAGTAGCTGGAATCATAGCAACTCCGCCTGCAAAGCCGGCTGCACCAACGCCAACACCACCAGCTCCATCGAAGCCAGCACCAACTCCGGTGCCAACTCCGTCCACGTCTTTCAGTGACGTAGCTGCAAAGCATCCAGCATTCGAAGCAATCGAAACACTCAGCACACAGAAAATCATCAGCGGATTTCCAGACGGCTCATTCCAGCCCGACACGCAAGTCACACGTGGACAAGCCGCAACAATGATCAACCGTGTATTAAACTTGAGACAACGTTTTCCGCTTTCCTATAGTGATGTATCGGCCAATCATGCCTTTGCAAAAGACATTGCAGCTATGAGTGATGCTGGTATTTTAAGTGGGTATGAGGACGGGACATTCGGAATGTATGATCCTTTAACAAAAGCGCAACTTGCAATTATTTTGGACCGTGCATTCAGTATGACGCAGACCGCTTCTAGTTTAACGGAGAAACCATACCTAGACGTACCAGTAACATATCATGCAGCTGGTGCCATCAACGCATTGAAAAAGATGGACAAGACTTCAGTATTTCAAACAAAAAACTTTTCAATTTATGCAGATACGACACGCGCACAATTTTCAGCAGCACTTTATAGCGTTTCCGAAATGCGCTAACACCGACAACAAAAGCCACCCTGGAGCTCTGCGAAGGGGTGGCTTTTGTTAGTAAATCTATAAAACATGCTTTAAGGAGGAACACCTAAATGAAAACACAACCAGGTCCAATGAAACTAGCAACTGTAACGAAGACATTAACAATAGTTCTTTTACTTTTAACACTCCTCTTACCTATGTCTAGTGCAAAAGCAGACCAACTATCAGGAAGCAAGCTCGAAAAAGAATTACGAGAAATGATCGATAAAGGAATCCTTTCGGGCTACACCGATGGGACATACCGTCCTACAGAAAACGTATCCCGTGGACAATTCGCTGCATTTATCGCACGAGCATTGAAACTCCCAGAGGAAGATGGGAACTTCAAAGATGTACCGGAAACTAGTAAGCTGGCGAAAGACATTTATAGCGTCCAAAAGGCAGGACTCATGAGTGGATACAGCGGGGGCGTGTTTAAGCCTGATGCACCAATCACTCGTGAGCAAGTTTCACTGACCATGACAAACGTCTTGAACTATAGCCAAATGGTCTTACAAGAAACACGGATCGACTTCACCGATCTGGATAAATTCCAATCGTCAGGAAGTGTGCGCTCAGCTTACTACAACATCCGCTACGGAATCATCAGCGGGATTCCAAACGAAGATGGTTCGTTGCGTTTTGAGCCGAAGACGAACACAACCCGTGAGCAAGCAGCGGCATTCATATCCCGCTACTTAAAAGCGGTAGATGCCTACGAGCCACCTGACTTACCTGAAATCCCAGAAACACCTGAGCAACCGACACCACCAGAAGATCCAGTGAAACCAGAACCACCAACACCACAGCCACCGACTGACAACAAAACCTTCTACGTGGCGACACTCGAAAATGGCAAACTTAAAAAACAAACCCAAGGCTATACAGACTATCTAAAAGCCGCAGATCAGTTCAATAGCACGACGAAGTTCACAGCCATGTACAAAGGGGACGAACTCATTCGCGTCCGTCGAGGAATGGCATTTGGAGATAAAAAATCTCCAGCAGGAGCAAAAGAAAACACAATCATTTACTTCGATCCAGATTTCAAGAAACAAGCGACTTACGTGGAACAGGGAAGAGAGCTCATGTATCTCGGCTCCAATGATAAGTACGTCAAAGTACAGGTCGGAGCAACTGAAGGCTACGCCAAGCACTCAGAGGTCGATCTCATTCCGATTGAACTCGTCACGGACACAAACCGTGATTATTACACAGTTAGCCAGTGGGGGACACTTACCCACTTCACATACAACTACATGACCAAGAAATCCGCGTCCTATTACGTGCAACTCGCACCGGATTTCCTAAAGAAAAACGGGACCTACCACAGTCCAGATGGCGTCCACTTCTATGAAACAAACGGGAAGTTTGTAGGAACGTTCCTACCGTACTTTCAATTCCTATCTGCTCGCTCGAAAACAACCTACACGGGAGCAGAGTTGGATAAACTGATCGCGAACGTATTAAAAGAGCGCGAGCAGACTTATGGTGGACGCTACACCGATGCATCGAAGAAGTCCAAGCTTCTAGGACTTGGTTCAAGCTTCAAAAAGCTCGAGAACGACTATAACGTCAATGCACTCCTCATCCTATCGCTCGCCGTGCATGAAGGTGACTATGGAATGAGTGAAACTGCGCTAACATGCAACAACTTGTTCGGTCTATACAAATACGATTCCTTAACAAAGCTATGCCCAGACAAAGGGACGTTCAAAAATCCAGGAGACAGTGCAATCGCACTCGTCAAAGACTTCTTGAATCCGAATTACATGGATCCGACAAATGCATTAGGACGAGCTCAAGGCGCAGCATTCGGAAACAAAACAACTGGATTCAATGTCAACTACGCATCCGACCCGACATGGGGAGCTAAAGCAGGCGCACATATGTATGATCTGGATAAAGCAGCAGGCGGCAAAGACTACGGACTCTACAAACAATTCGCGCTGACGAAATTGGAGATCGCAACTAATGTCCGCACAGCACCAAGCACATCTGCATCAATCCTGTTCACGTACAAAGCCCGCTATAACGGAGTGTACAAAGACACAAGCAACGGACTATCACTCGGCTACCCACTTACCGTCATTCGCTCTGTTAAAGGCAACGACGGCAAGACTTGGTACGAAGTCTTCAGCGACAAAGCAAGCGCTCAAACAGGCTACGTCAGCGAAGACGTTGTAACGATCATCAACAATTAATCAACCCAAAAACCCCCACGCATGGCTAACGCTACGCGTGGGGGTTTCTCATTTCGGAAAATTGATTAAAAAGGTGGGCAGCCGCTCAAGCAAGCGCTAATGTGATCAAGCAAACGCCAAATCCAATCAAGCACTTACCCCCGCTTCAACAACCCAAGGAACCGTCTAAACCCAGCACGGTAAAAAACAAACAGCATCCCGGCATACACAACCGCACCAATCGGAACCAGCGTCCCAAGCTGCACAATCGGACCAAAGTTACCCAATCCAACAAACACCTTCGCAGTCCAAACAACCAACCCCATAATCACAGTAGGAATCAGCACTTGCGGCACCATTCGTCCAAAACGTTCCAACTCTTCCTTGCCAAGGTCCTTATACACCACAACCATCGACACCGCGAAGAAGTAAACACTCACGACGGACGTCGCTATTGCAAGTGCTGGATAGCCGTACCGGTCGACTAGCAACCAGTTACTCAAGAAGTTGATCAAAATCGTCGTCACACTGATCCGGAACACAACAGCGGTTTTTCCGCGTGCATACATCGACTTCGACAGCATCAGCTGCATCCCTTGGAATACGATGACCGGCAAGTACAGCATGAGTGCAACATGCGTCTTATGCGTATCGAAAGCCGTGAACTTCCCGTGTTCGTATATGAACGCAATAACAGAGTCCCCGATGACGAGCAACCCTGCTGCAATCGGCAACAGTGTCACAAGTGAAATTTCCATGCCACGGAAAAACGTCTCTTTGAACTTGGCGCGATCTTCAGTCTGCTCGCTCATCAATGTAAAGATGATGGCAGCGAGCGTCGTCGCGTAAATTGCGTTCGGAATACTCACGATGAGCGACGCATTATTCAAATACGTCACCGCACCATCTATGCTGGAAGCAAACGCCTTGTTCACGAACATGTTCACTTGCCCGACCACTGAATTCAGCAGGGAAGGGACGATGAGCAGCAAAAACGCATTCCGGAACTTGATATCCATCTTAAATTCCAGACGCCACTTATAATCAGAGCGCACTAAGTAGAACAATTGGACAATGACCCCTAAAATCGTTCCGAAGATGAATCCGTAGACCAGTGAAAAAATCCCCCACTGATCGTTAAACGAAATTGCGAAAATCACAGAAAATAACGTCGCCAGTACCTTTGACACTTGCGACGGCACGAAAATTCGACGCGACTGCAAATAGGAATCCAGCAATCCGCTTAATGCAATGACTGTCATGAACGCGAAGAACACTTGCGTCATCGGGATTGCAATCGCCGCTGTTTCAGCTTTCATTTTGATGTACATCAGTGGCAAGAAATAAGGCGCTCCGAACCAACCAATGAAACTGACTGCGACGAAAATAATCATCGTCCAGTTCAGCAACGCATTCGCATTATGGTCGCCAGTGTCACCTGACTTGCGGTTTTTAATATACATCGGTAAAAAGACATTATTGAATCCAGTGGAAATCATCGCTACGACTAATGTAATGAATGCAAACGATAGGAAATACGCATCCGTTTCATGCGATACCCCGAATTTCGTTCCGACAATCGATTCGCGTACTAAGCCAGACAGCTTCAGTACGAGTGCTAAGACCGCGGTCCAAAGCGCGGCTTGTTTTAACTTCCCCATAAAAGTCCTCCAATTTCCCTAGAGTCAGCCAATCAGCTGACAATAAATTCGAAAAAAGCTCCCTGATTCGCACCAGGGAGCTTCGCAATCAGTGTTTCAATGCTTTCAAGTAAATCGCTTCGTATTTCTCAGCAGCAGCAAAGTGCGAGTATTCCGCAATGATCTTCGCGCGACCCGCTTCAGCAAGCTGTTCGCCATATGCCGGATCTTCCAACAACTGAATCATCGCGTCACTCAACTCTTCTACGTTTTGCTCTTCAACAAGCAACCCGTCTTTTCCGCTATCGACGATCTCTTTCAGTCCACCAACCGCACAGGCGATCAAAGGAACACCAGAACCCATCGCTTCTAGCGCAGAAATCGAAGTCGCTTCTTCAACACCAGCCGAGTAGATCGACGGTACAAGTGCGACATTCGCGAGTGCATAATACTGCATCATCACTGAGTGATCCACTGCACCGAGCATCGTAATGTTGTCCGATACGCCAAGTTCTGCAGCTTTCTGCTTCATCGGCTCCATCATTTCGCCCGTTCCCGCAAATACGACACGCGCATTCGGAAACTTCTCCACAACAGCAGGGAGTGACAAAATCGGATACATGACGCCATTTTTCTTCGTCAACCGACGCGGTACGAAGAAAATCAGCTCGTCTTGAGAAAATCCGTATGTATCCCGGAACTCCGTACGACGTTCAATCTCAGGCTTAAATGACTCAACGTCGATGAAGTTCTTGATCATATTGCCCGTCACGCCAGTTTCTTTCAAAATGTATTCCTTAATGCGTGTATCGACCGTAATCACTTCGCGTGTGGACTTATAGCCTTTACGCTCCGCTTCTTGAAGTTCAGCCGCTTCCGGAGATCCTTCAATCACAGATCCTTTGGAGATGCCTTCAAACGTCAAGTAGCCGTGAACCGTACTGACAACAGGGACATTCGTTTCAAGCGCAGCAAATGTCGTGAATACGTCTTGTGCGTTGATGACATCGTATTCTTTCTTCGACACCGCATCTTTAATAAGAATCGCAAGCTCGTCTTGACGTCGTTTCAACGTCCAGACATAACCTTTTCCTTGCTTCATTTTATTGAGTAAAAACGCAGGACCACGGACGATTCCGTCACGCTTCCATTTCGGGACGTCCGTGAACGATACGACATCGACTTCATGCCCACGTGATTCGAGTCCTGATTTTAATGTAGTCAAGTGGACGGACAATCCGCCCAAATGAGGATAATCATATACAGTTGCCAGTAAAATTTTCACCGCTTAACGGCCTCCATTCAAAAACTGTTCCCGCAGTAAATCCACATTGCGGATTGCTTCGCTTCGTAATACTTGGACGTTCGGTTCCATCATTTGTTTCAACACATCGCTGTTGTCCAGCGCATAAATCGATTGCGCCAGCAAATCCTCTTTTGTGAATGAACCAAGTTCAAACGAATGCTCCCACATACCAGAACGCTTCAAGAAGCTCTCGACTTTGCGGTCATAACTCAATCCAACATGAGGGACATTCGACAATGCAGCAAAGATCAACGCATGCAAACGAAGCGCAATCGTAAGATCCGTCTGTTCAATGAAGTTATAGAACTGATTCGGTGTGAAGTGCTCACCAAGAATCTTAGTGTGATCTGCGTGCTTCATCAACGCTTGTACTTTCTTAGAGACATTCGTATCATATGGCGGCTCCATCGGTACAAACACAGGAGTGACCTTCCGTTGTTCGATCAATTCATCCAACGTCCACGCTAATTTCTCGATATACGCATCTTCGTGATCAAACCAAGGACGTGGCGCAACCGCAACCAATCGTTCGTCGCCAGTTAAATCGAGTGAATCATAAGCAGCCGTATCTTCGTCAGGCTTGAATGCAAACACGATGTCCGCAGTAACAACCGTCTCAGGCTTCGTGACACCTAAGTTCTCCAAATACGTCTTAGAATACTCGTCCCGAACTGTGACGAAATCGGCTTTGTTCGCAAGGCCTTTCATCAACGTTTTACCCCACTTACTCGTAACAGGACCAATTCCTTGAGAGAAAAACATCACTTTCGTTCCGCAAAGTTTTGCTAAGAGAACGATAAGCAAGTAGTAGGGAAGAGGACCGAACAAAAACTTCGTCGGGTACGTATCTTGCAACAACCCGCCGCCTCCAGATATCAGCAAGTCCGCTTTACGAAGCGCCTTGACCTTCTCCTTATTCCCATGACGCCATCCACGATAGACCGTAGAGACGCTATAATCCGACGCCGTTTGCTCGGGCGACAACGAAAACACCGTAATCTCGGGGTTATCCAGCTCCGCACGCAAGTTATCGATGATGGCTTTCAAAATCGCCTCATCCCCAGTATTTCCTAATCCGTAAAACCCGGACAGTACAATTTTCAATGGAAAATCCTCCTTAGATATATATGTAGACGGTGTTGATTTCCGCTATGGGCGGACGCTTTCCGAGGGGCGAGCGTTGAGCCTCCTCGGTCGCTTCGCTTCCTGTGGGGTCTCAACTGTCTCGCTGATCCCTTCGGAGTCGCCGCCCTCCGCTCCAATCAACGATACTTGTTATAAATAACGTTATTCAATGTAAAAGGTGCCCAGACAGACACTTAGGTTTGCAGCAGCGTCCGTTCGACTCCTGAGGGAATAGCGAAGGCTGAAGACCCTGGACTGAGCAAAGCGAAGGAAGCGGCTGAAGTCAAGCCCCTAGGAAAGCGAACGGTAAGCAGCTGCAAACCGTGGCAGAGAAAGCTCAATAGCTAGCAGCCGAAAACCGTGCCAATGAAAACTCATTATAGTAGTAAATAATTATCTCGATTCTTCACACTATCGGGCTAATTTTAGCACTATACGAACAGGCTGTGCAAGCCGTTGTCGTTTCTGCTATACTAAGACAATTGAAAGTAGCAACTGAGTGGGGGCACCCGAACATGAAAGAAAGCTATCTGGGCGTGAACGTGTCGCCTTTGACATACGAAGGAATCATCGAAGAAATTCGATTGCGCATGACTAAAAACGAACAATCGACAATCATCGCAGTCAACCCCGAAAAGGTCATGACCGCACAAAAAGATCCACAAGTACGCGACCTCATTAACGGCGCTACGTTCCAAATTGCGGACGGCGTCGGAATTTTGCTTGCATCGAAATTAAAAAAAGGCACGATTACATCCCGCGTAACTGGGGTAGACATGATGGCGCGGCTCTTGAAATTTGCACAAGACGATAAGCAGCCGATCTATTTGTATGGTGCAAAAAAAGAAGTCATAGAAAAAGCGGTAGCCAATATCCAAAAAGACTACCCTAGCATTCCGATTGCAGGTTTGACAGATGGTTATGAACAAGACGAAGAAGCACTCGTACAACGCATCCACGACAGTGGTGCACGAATCTTATTCGTTGCACTCGGTAGCCCGAAACAAGAATTATGGATTCGCCGCAACATGGAGCGGCTCAGTAACGTCCTAGTGTTTCAAGGTGTCGGTGGCAGTTTTGATGTGTTTTCAGGAACCGTTAAACGGGCACCGTCCTTTTTTAGGAAAACAGGCACAGAATGGTTTTACCGTCTTTGTAGCGATCCGAAACGCATCAAACGTCAACTTAACTTGCCACGTTTTCTCGTGCGTGTTCTAACAAGTAAATCATAGTAATCATGTAACCCCATATAATGAAGGAAAGAGGAAAAATCCAATGAAAAAAAGCATTTGTATCGTAGGTCTTGGCTATATTGGACTCCCAACTGCCGTTATGTTTGCCAATCATGGCCACCAAGTTCACGGCGTAGATGTCAATGAACCTGTCGTAAAGAAAATCAGTAACAAAGAGTTACATATAGAAGAGAATGGACTCCAAGCGTATTTGGACGAAGCAATTGACAGTGGCATGTTGACCGTATCGACAACACCACAAAAAGCAGACGTCTTCATTTTGGCAGTTCCGTCACCCATCAAATCTGACAAAACGGCAAATCTTGAATACATCCGCTCTGCAGCAAAATCGATTGCACCGTTTGTTGAAAAAGGGAACCTCGTCATTTTAGAATCTACAGTTCCACCTAAGACCGTTCAAGACATCGTCATCCCTGAATTGGTCCCAACGGGGCTTGAAATTGGGACAGACCTTCTCGTCTCGCATTCACCTGAACGCGTTATCCCAGGTAAAGTATTCGAAGAGCTTGTCACGAACGACCGGATCATAGGTGGCATCAACGAAGAATCTTCACGCGCGACGTCCGAATTGTACCGCTCATTCGTAAAAGGACAACTTCACGAAACAGATGACACCACTGCTGAACTCGTCAAAGTCATGGAAAACACATACCGCGACGTCAACATTGCATTTGCAAACGAACTTGCAAAACTCGCAGAAACCATCGATGTCGACATCTGGGAAGCCATTCGCCTTGCGAACTTCCACCCAAGAGTCAACATCCACCAACCAGGACCAGGTGTGGGCGGACACTGTATCGCAGTAGACCCATGGTTCTTAGTAGAACTTAACCCTGAACTAGCAAAACTGATTCACTTGTCTCGTAAAACAAACGATGGCATGCCGGAGTATACAGCGCAACTCACAGTAGATCTATTATCAGCATTGAACGCAGAGCATCCAAAAGTGGCTGTATTAGGACTAGCCTTCAAAGGCAACATCGACGACATGCGCGAAAGCCCATCACTCGACGTCATCCAACAAATGACAGAAAAAGGCCTAACCGTCTCAGCATACGACCCGCACATCAAAACCAATAACATTGATCTACAAACGCAAAACCTAGACGAAGCCTTAAAAGACGCATCAGCGGTCGTCATCCTAACAAGCCACAACAGCTTCAAACAACTCGATCCAGCAAAAGTAGGCGACCTCATGAAGGACAAACTCCTCATCGACGCCAAAAACTGCATCGACCGCACCAAATGGGAACAAGCCGGTTTCAGAACTCACGTCCTTGGTAACTCCAAGAACTGAATTCCAAGGGTGCCTGGTCCCGACACCATTCGCGTTCTTTGTGAATTGTGACGGGACCAGGCATCCCGTGCGAGAGTTATATTTCATAAGCACGTTGATCTGCGCTGCAGGCGGACGCTTTCCGAGGGGCTCGACTTCAGCCTCCTCGGCGCTTCGCTTCTGCGGGGTCTTCAGCCTTCGCTGATCCCTCCGGAGTCGCCGCCTTCCGCTTCAATCAACTAAGTAACCTGCAATTATCTAATCTTATATAGAAGAAGATAAAACTAAACCATATACGAAAGAGGAACCTGCCCCAATGGAACTTAACCGACACAACATCATGCTCGCGCTCGTCGCCTTCGTCATGATCCAACCAATCATCGACGTCCTCACGACAGCCTCGCTCTTGTTCATCGACCTTCCGTTGACACTAGGCGTCATCATCCGTCTCGCCTACCTAGGCATCATGGCCATCTGGATCGTCAACGAATCACGGAAAAGCAAACGCGCACGGACTTATCTACTCTACCTATCAGGCCTAGCCGTATTCGTCATCATTAACTTCATCGTCGGATACACCGTCAAAGAACCGTTCTATATGATGCAAGAGTTGACGTACTACACGAAAGTCGTCTACTTCCATGTGTTGCTCTTTGGTTTTATATTATTACTCGAATCAATGAAAAAAGAAGATGGCTCCGACAATGCTCGACAGCTCATCAACTATTTCCTGATTGCATCACTCACCATTAGTGTCGTGTTCATCATCGCGCATCTAACTGGAACAAGCATGGCAAACTATGCGCGCTCAAAAGCAGGATGGACCGGCTGGTTCTACGCAGGTAACGAAATCGGCGCTACGATGTCGATGTTACTACCGATCACCGCACTCTTTGCAGTTTACAAAACAACGACAACTAGAAAGTTATTACATTGGTTACCATTCGTATTGCTTTCACTCGCAATGCTAGCTCTTGGAACTAAGGTCGGTTATGGCGGAATCTTAATCGTATTATTGAGTATCTTCTTCGGAAGTCTACTATTACTCTTTACGACAAAAGAGTACCCAGCTCGACAACGAGTCAAAGCAAATTCGTTTATCTCTTTAATTCTATTAATTGCGCTTATCGTGGCGACACCGTTTACACCTGTATTCGGCAATATGTACGCACACCTTAACATTCTTGGGATTTCACTCGAAAAGCCACCTGTTGAGTTGGATGCAGACGGAAACGAAATTCCACCAGAAGATGTGGAGGATGAAGAACCACTCATCTCAAGCGAACAATTTGAGAATCTAGTTTTCAGTAGTCGTGAAACCTATAAAGCGGATTATGTCGAACAGTTCAAAGATGCACCAATCAGTCAAAAACTATTTGGAATGGGCTTCGCAGGAAACTATGATGCACCAGAACCTCATAAGCCATTGAAAATGATTGAAATGGATTTCCATGACTGGTTCTTCTCGTTTGGAATACTCGGCTTCCTTTATATGATCGCACCAATTGTTTGGTTTGCTGGTAGCTTCATCGTGAAACTGGTTATGAATTTAAAACAAAACTTTAATTACTTCAGTATTCTTACAGGCGTATCCTTCCTGGTAGGGATCGGCATTAGTTATACAGCGGGGCATGTGTTAACTGCACCATCAGTGTCAATTTGGTTAGCGTTCTTGTTAGCGGTTGTCACTGTAGTTTCTCGGGATGGCAAAATTCGTCCTGAATTATAAAAAAGTTTTTAAAAAGCTTCGAATCGTAATTTACGATTCGAAGCTTTTTTGATGTCTCAAAGAGTAGTGGGAATTAAAAAACAAAAAAGGAAGGAGAGTACTAGTGGGGAGGAATAGCAAGTATTACAGTCGTGCCAACGGTTTGCTACGGGATAGAAATATTTCTATGATTTTGTAATGAAATAGCAATGTTTAAACTTTCCGCAAACGGGTTGCAAACGATTTGGGGTTATGTATAATAGAATAAGAGTTTAGATACTGCAATTTGTCTGTAATTCTTGAAATCTTTTTGAAGATTTGTAGATTTATAGATTAATAGGTGGTATAGTTAAACTGTGTTTCACGATTGGTGGAAACATCAATGAAATTGGATTACCTAAAACAGGGAGGAATACCACACAATGGCTCAACAACCAAAGTCGTACAAAAAATTCGTAGCAACAGCTGCAACAGCTACTCTCGTCGCTTCAGCGATCGTACCAGTAGCATCAGCTAACGTAACTACTTCTGCTTTCACGGACGTAGCAGCACAATACAAAGATGCAGTAGATTTCGTAGTTTCTAACAGCATTTCTGCTGGATATTCAAAAACTCAATTCGGCGTTAACATGCAAATCGATCGCGGAGACGCGGCAGTTTGGATCGCAAACGCTGCTGGCTTGATGGACAAAGATGCTCCTGCTGCAGGATTCTCTGACGTTCCTACACGTGGTAACTTGGCAGTTAACTCTTTGAAGGCTGCTGGTGTTATTAACGGTAAAACAGCAACTAACTTCGGTTTCTACGACAAGATTACTCGTGGAGAAGCAGCAATGATGTTGCAAAAAGCATTCGATCTTAAAGCAGGCGACACGGATAGCAAATTCTCAGACGTTGCTAAGAAATATGAGTCATCTGTTAACGCTCTAGTTGCAAACAAAGTAACTAACGGAACAAGCGCGACACAATTCGGAACAAACAACAACATCAAGCGTGGAGACTTTGCTAAGTTCTTGTTCGCTTTGAAGGACAAGATTGCTCCTGACGTAGTAGGCGTATCTTCTGTAACTGTTTCAAACCCTACAACTCTATCTGTTAAGTTGAAAGAGGCAAAGCAAGGTCTTACAGCTGCTGACTTCTCAGTAGTAGTTGATGGAACTGTTGTAGTACCTACAGGAGTTGTAGCGGACTCTGCAAGCGAGAACTACACTTTAACTATCCCTACACTTGATGGGAACGCTGGAACTGTAGCAGTTAATAAAGTAGAAGCGTCATACAACTTTGCTAAAGCTCAAGTTTCATCAGTTAAAGCAATTAACGCTTCTGAAGTACTTGTAACATTCAACACTGCAATTGATGCTCAAACAGCTAAGGATTATAAGAACTATGAAATTAAAGTGAACAATGAACTTGTACAAGTTGCAAACAATCAAACTACTAAAGATGCAATCACTGTATCTAAAGACAAAAAAACTGCAATCATTCGTTTGGCGAAAACTTTCCAAAATGGAGATAAGTATGTAGTTCAAACGAATGACGCTATTAAATCAGAAGATGGAAAAGCATTAGCTAAATTCATTTCTGAAGAAGCAGCATTTACAGAATCAGCAGCTCCAGGGTTATTGTCTGTAACTCCAGGT
The DNA here is from genome assembly GCF_003384035.1 of Sporosarcina sp. BI001-red. Lineage (GTDB taxonomy): Bacteria > Bacillota > Bacilli > Bacillales_A > Planococcaceae > Sporosarcina. The sequence continues at coordinate 51,507 of NZ_QQAK01000010.1, forward strand.
ACAAACTCATTGACACTTGAATTTGACCGTCCTGTTAAAGGAATGGATTCGACGTTAATCAAAGTTGATGGCTATGACATTGATGGTACTGCAACAACTACAACACCACTTACAGCTGTATCCAATGCTGCCGGCAACTATAAGTATACTGTTAATGTTACAAATGCAGACGCTTTAGCAGAAGCATTTGATAAAGGCGTTCATGAAGTAATTGCATATGATATTCAGGATACAGCTTCTGCATATCCAGCAAAGGCTAGCGTTCTTACTGGTTCATATACAATTACTGATGAAGTAACAGTTCCTGAAGTAAAAGAAGTTGTAGAAGTTAATGCTAACAAATTCTTCTTACGCACTAATGTTCCAGTTGACTTGTCTACTGCTAAATTAACAGTAGAAAAAGGAAATCATGAGTTCAAATTAGTGGATGGTAACTTTACTAATTCTAACAATCCATCTGGAGATGTAAACTCTTCTAAAGTGGATGCTGAAGCAGGAACTTACCTTAACTCTACAGACCATGGTGTTTGGGTTATCATAACTGATTCTAAAGAAGCTGATGAGAATCCACTTTATAAAGGTTCTGAAACAAGTGCAAATCTGAAGGTTACTCTAGAGAACTTTAAAGATGCCAAAACAAAAGGATTGCTTGGTAAGAAATCTGTAACTAACGTTACTCTTAACAAAAACAACTCTAAGCCTGCCGTAGAAACTACTATGGTTTCAGGATCTAAACTTGTAGTAGACTTCGGTGATGCGTTAGAAGCAGCAAATACTACATTTGACAAATCAGACGTAGTAGTTCGTAACAAAGAAGGCGTTATTATTACAGGCGTAAGTTCTGCAACTATTGTTGGAGACACAGTTGAAGTTGAGTTAGGTGCAAACCACAAAACTTCAGATGAGCCTTATTCAGTTGAATTCAAAGCTGGGGAATTCAAATATAAAGAAGTTAATAACTCTATTGAAAACTACCTTGTTAACACAATCAAAAACGATAAGTTAACAGCACAAGTTTACTCAACGAGCACTAACTTCAAATACAAAGAGCTACCACTTACTGTAGGAACTATTGCTAACGGTCAAAACGTTGAAATTGGTTCTACTGTAAATGGCCAAGATACAATTACTATCGACTATAAGATGGATATGGACGATTCAGCTCGTAGCGCTGCTAACTATCAATTAGATGGTAAAGCACTACCTACAGGTTCAACGGTTGACTTCGTTGACAACAAGAAAAAAGTTCGTATTGTTCTTCCAGAAGGATCATTAAAGGCAACCACTTCTTACAAATTAACAGTTTCTACAACTGTTAAAACTAAAGAAGGTTCAATCATTGTTGGTTCACTTCAAACTAAAGCACCTGCTGAAGCAGTGATTAATCTAGGTGATAACATTGCACCTACACTAACAGAAGCTAAATTCCTACGTGCTGATGAAGAAGTTAAGCCATCTACATCTACTAAGCAAGTAGAACTTACTTTCTCTGAGGCAGTTATGGTTAAGGCAGGTTCAACAACTGCAAACTTAACAGATGACCTTAAAGTAATGGTTTCTGGAACAGAAATCACTATTGCTTCTATCGCATCAGATTCAAAAGACAACAAGCGTATGATTATTACACTTGGGCAAGAAATTAACGTTTCTCAAGCTGCAACAATTACAGTAGTTGCTGAAGCTGATCAAAAAGGCGATAAGACAACTTACATTGTTGACAAAGCTGGAAACAAAGCAAAAGCTGGTTCGTCAGTGATTGCAACAACATCAAAATTCAGTGCTTCAGTTGGTGGAACACCAAATCCAGACAACAGTGAGCAAATTAAAGTAGATGCTGCAAATGCTGCTTTATCAATTGCTAAGACTGAAAAGACACAAGTTGCTAAAGAGTTAGCGCAAACAGCTATTAACAAATTAGCAGAAGGTACTACTAAGACCCAATTGCAAACTGAATTGGATGCCATTGTTGTTGAAGGAGATGCAGTTGAAATGACAGTAGCAGAAGCTAACGGACAAGTAGCAAATACAGGTCTTGGGTTCTGGGCTGTTCGTATCCCACAAGGAAATATTGATACTTCAAAAGCTTACGAATTAGTCATTGGTGACAATAAGTTCCCATTAACATTCAACGCAACTGAATCACGTTTTGAAGCACGAGTTTCTCCTGCGACAATTACAGAAGCTGCAATTCTTGCTGGTAAAATCGTAGCAAAGTAATTCGGACTTAATTATCCCTGGGCTTGCAAAAGCCCAGGATAAAATTTTATAAAGAGGTGTTTTAATATAATGAAAAAACCATTCAAAGTATTTTCTTCCACGGCTATGATAACGGTTCTTGCATCTAGCGCATTAGTTCCTACAATTGTTGCAAATGCTGAGGAACAAGTCAGTCTTGAAGGTGTAGTTGTAAATGTTAATGGAAATCTAATAAAAGTTTCTTATGCTGATTACGAAAACGCATTGTTTGGAGATAACTCTCTATCAGAATATATACTAGATGAGAACGGATCACTAAATCCGTCTTCACTTTCAACAATTAAAGTTGGAGGGAAGTATTTCTCATTGGATACTTATTTGGACGTTCTTTTTGATAATCCAGGTGCTTCAATCGATACAGTTTTCGGAAAGTTAGTTGTAGATAAAGCATCAGAAGCTTTAACTCCTGAACAAGTGGCAGGATTCGGTGAATATGTTAATGGTGAAATTATTCCACCATCAGAAGTTCCTGATCAAGAATTGTTTGAAGTAGTCGAAATTGCGGCGATTAACAAAACAGAAGTTACAGTAACATTTCCCAGTGACGCCGGCGTCACAGCTGAAGGTCTAAACGGTAAGACGCTTACGCTAACTGCCGGGGAATCAACTCTATCTGCTACATATAAAGCTGATAGCTTTGTTGAAGGTGAAACTGCTACTACAGCAACTTTCACTGTTGACGGCGCATTGGTGACTGGTAGCGAGTATACAGTGACTAGTGAAAATCTTGTGATTGGTGAAAACGATAAGTTCACTTACACTAAATCAGCATTAGAAACAGCTGTGGAAGCTGCTGAAACAGCAATCGAAGGCCTATTGCCAGTTGCTGAAATTACAGAAATTGACCGAGTTGACATTGAAGAAGCCCGTGCATTAGTAACAGCTGCTTCAGCTCTTGGCGAAAATGTTGTGATTTCAAATATCGACAAGTTAGTAGCAGCTGAAGCAGCATTAGAAGCTCTAGCACCATCTGTTAAAGATGTAAAAGCTAACGTTAATAATAATACTAAAGAAATCACTGTAACTGCAAACCTTTCTAACATTGATCCAACTATTGAAGTTATCAGTGTTCAATTAAAGCAACTTGATGAAGAAGGCGACCTACAAGACCTTGCTCCTAAAGTTGAAAAATTGAATCTTGATGAGGAATCTGTAGACGAAAACGGTCTCCTTACAACAACGTTGGATGTTACTGATGTTGAAAACGGTAACTATGTAGTAGTTGTAACTGCTGGTGATGTTCAACAAGTAACAACAAATGTTACACTTGACTTCACAGCTGTAGATGCAAAAGTAGATACTGTTAATAAGGCAGCTAATGAAATCGCATTACAACAAGCGCTAACTGCAGGTGGATTCAAGGATGTTAATCCTGCAAATATTACTGAATACCGACTAGTATTAGGTACAGGAACAACTGTCTTTAAAACAGTAACTTTGATTCAAAATCAAATTGACACTGTAAATGATAATGAAGCAAATAAAACACTTGCACAAGACTTGAAAGATTTATCTACTACTGGTACACAACAAGCCTTACTTGATGCATTGAATGCAGCTAAGTTTAGTGGTGTTGAAGTTTCAAACATTAAAGAATATCAAGATTATCTAAAGGGAGCAACAAACATTCCTGGAACAACAGAGAAATCTGATATTCAAGAAAAAATCACTTTAATTAATGCTGAGGCTGTATTTAGTAAAGCAGACAAAGCACTTACAGATGCACTTGCTAAACTTAGCCCTGCAGCAGATGCTACTCAAAAAGACGTTGATGCAGCAGTTTTAGCTTTAGAAACAGCAGAAGCAGCATTAGCTGATGTAACAGAGCTAGATGCAGGCACTTCCAAAACTATTACAGCTGTAACTCCACAAGTTACAATTGATACAGCACAAGATGCTATTAATGATGCAAAAGATGCAGCACAAGCACTTGCTGATGCAAAAGTAGCGGCTAAAACAGCTCAATCTGAGTTCGTAAAAGCTGGCGGTAAGAAAGGCGCAGCTGTTTACACAGCATTAACTACAGCTATTACTGAAGCTGAAGAGGCGTCTGATCTTACAGCACCGACAGCAGCAGTTACAGATGCTACTACAGCAATTGGTGTATACAATACAGCAGTAACAGAGGCAAACACGGCAATCGATGCTCACGTTGCAGCTGGTGGAGCAACAGATGATACTGAAGCTGCTGCACTTGCTACGGCAATCACTGAAAATCCTATCGTTTGGACAGAAGCAGCTCTTGCTGGAGACTTGACTACTAAAACTGATTCTATTACAACTGCAACAACTGCTTTAACAGACGAAACTGCTAAACTTACTGCGGTTACAGATGCTAAAGAAGCTGCAGAAACTGCTATGGCTGAGTTTGTTGAAGCTGGTGGTGACATAGTAGATGGCGCTTATATTGCCGTCGAAGAAGCTGCTGAAATCTTAGAATTTGCAGATATCGATGCTCTTGGAGATTTAGTAGACACTCTAGATCTTAAAACTGTAGAATTAGTAGCAGTTAATGCAATCAATGCTGCTGTTACTTCAGAAGATGCAGTAGCACTTCAAAACATCATTGTTAAATTAGGTAATGATGATTTTAATAGTCTTGTAAAAGGACAACGTGCTGAAATTGGCGCATTCATGATTAAGGAATCAAAAGAAGAAGGTTATGTAGCTGTTGAATCTACTAGCGATTTTGAAGGCGCAGTAGAAGCGGCAATTGTTTCATACCTTGCTGACATTGCAGATTTCAATGCCAAAGCTAACGTTGTAATTGCACCTGAAGGCGTAACAGCTGCTCAGAAAAATGCATTGGTTGCAGCAATTGAAAAGGTTGTTGATCTTGAAGGATTAAATCCAACTCAAAAGCTAAATCTTGCAGAAGATATCTTTGCTTCTAAGCCTGATGCACCTGGTTATGCAGTGAAGACAATTGCAGCAATCCAAGCACTTGTTTCAGCATCTCCTTTGTCACTATAATTTAATCATCAACTTCAAAAGTTGATATATTGAAGACCCCCGCCCCTCGCATGAGGAGGGGGTTTTTTCTATGAACGTAAACAGGAGGTGTTTAAATGAAAACGATTGCTGAAGAACTACAAGATAACTCGAAATTGCTTCTTACTGAAGAAGTTGATTTAAATTGGACTACTAAGCTAAATTACAGTGATGACGAAGCCACAGGTGTCTGTGAGAATCTCTTTGATGAGTATGAGCAATTAGACGTTTACACAGAGAAAGAAGCAAAGCATCTAGCCACTATGATTAAATCATTATTTCTTGAAAAGAGTGAGAATTACTGGGCGTGTCAAGCACGTTTGAATGCCTTAGCTTCACGCTTACCTAAGAAAGAAAAAGTAGTTTTATCTGATGATGGTACAGCTTCTTATCCTGTACCGTTAGAAAAGCTTCCAGACCATTTATATGGCATTGATTCGATTCATGCTTTATTCGATGTTGGAAGAGTTGCACGGGAATGGATGATGGATCAGTTACGTAAAGAATGTCAACTCACTTTTCAAGATAAGTCAGCCGTACTCGATGCTGTAGAAAGAGTGTTAGCATCTTTTGATCAGCTGTGGAAAGATTTTACTAGTATTCAATCCTATGATGAATGGCAGGCTGTCATGACTCAACTAGGACTAGATACTTTTTATCAAACAAAAGCGATCTATGACCACTTTAAAGCCAGTCAACCATGGAATAGTTTAACTGTTTACCAGCAATCATTAAAAGATGAACTGGTAAAGAGTTATTTTATGAATAGTGATGAGATTACAACCCATTCAACAGAAGCAAGTTCATTCATGGATGGTCTTTATCCTACGGACTGGTTGAAAATTCAACGGTAACGATTGACTAGTACGCTAATCGTTTCTAATTCACTTTCAGCTATATATTATAATCATGATGATCAACAACAAGCCTTACTTCCATTCAATGGAGGTAGGGCTTATTTTAATTGGAGGGATCATTGATGAAGAAGTATGAAATGAACGGGGAACAGGTGACATGGTTAAGGGTAAAGGAAGAGCAGAAATCATTTCCTGCAAAACGAGTAGATATTGTGTCGGTACGCTTGGTAAAGGAAAAGAGCCTTCTATACAAGGATCGCTCGATTAAAGTGTGGGTACCTGGACCCCACGCAATTCAGACATTTGCGTGCGTGTAAAAAAATTGAAGATCCTTTACTCGAGAAGTCGGGTAGAGGATTTTTTGCTATCTGGATAGACAGTGAAATTCTTCTTCTATTTTTAAAACTTGGCTATTTTCATACTTTGGTAGGTTTTCACGAGGCAAACTTCAAGTTTGTCATTACCTAGCAAAAAGAATATATCGATAAACCCCTTACTAATCACCTTCGTAACATTTCTGAATCGAGTATAGGGTGCCTGTGCAACACACAATTAAGTGTGATTTCCCTGAGCCTCCACCACCCATGAGTAAGTTGTATCTATCAGTGTTGTCTCAGAGTGTCATGAATGCTTTGTTAATCTGTACTGTCTAATTTACTTTTGTCATATGGTTTCTCCTTTCTTAAATTAGTGAACACAAAAAGAGCCACCCAAGTTAATGGATGACTCTGTGAAATGAATATTTAGTTGTGTTGGTTATTCAGTTTCCTGCTTGAATGATTCATCAAAGTCCCATTTAGTTGATAGACAGCTTGCCTTGTATCTTAATTCATTACCACATGTAGGACAGTTTCTAGTGAAAGTCTCTTTCATAGGGAAGTCACCCTCATGTTTCACATTGTACGGCTGTCCACACTTGTTACATTTGTGCATGTACAATTCAATCACCTCTGTCTCTAGATTACCATAAGACAGCGGGGGAGAGGGTAGTGTGATTGGTTATGAGATGTGTAGCTAACCTACTATCAAGACAGCATGTTGAGTGGGAGAGTGTAAGATGTACAGCTATCCCATTCTTCCTTTGTGACCTGTCTCCATATCATTCCATCAGCATCTAAGAAGTCTGGATACTCAATGCTAATTAAACCAAGCAAAGATGATACACTGCTTGCCTCAACACATAACTGACTGTGAGGAGTGATAGAGTTGTCATCTGCTGAACCAAACTTCACTATGTAGTATCTCATGAGTTGAGTCCTGCCTTTCTCTTATTGATTTCCTTGTAAAGCTTTCCTTGAGAGATACCAACCTGTGCTGTACTCACCACTGTCATACATTCTTAGTGCAACCTTCACCTTATCAGTATCCATAGACGGTCTTCCTAATTAGACTCCTCTTCTTCTTGCAGAGGCCAAGCCTTCATTAACTCTTTCAACTGTAAGATTCCTTTCCAGTTCAGAGATAACACACATCATGGAGAACATAGCCTTTCCAGTTGGTGTTGATGTATCAAAGTTTTCTTTAAGAGAGACAAAAGCAACTCCCATTTCATTTAACTCCTCAACAGTAGAAAGTATATCTAATGTTCCTCTACCCAGTCTACTAATTGATTCAACTACTACAGTGTCTCCTTTTCTGACATAGGATTGTAACCGGGCACAATATTCCAGCTCCTGTTTAACGCAATAAACCAGGAGTAAATCTGGGGTAATGCGCTCGGTTATTCACATTATCTCATAATGTGAATATATATTTTCAAATTAATTCAGCTAGCGATTCGTAAGAACTACCCTTTAAAAAGTGGCATATACTGGAATATAATTCTCTTTTTGAACTCTTACTTTATAAATCTCTTGTTCATGAAGCGTGGATACAACGTTACTGATTACGGCCAGTATAATGTACCGCTTGTGACATCTTTTTTACCACGGATTGCCAAGAAATGTACCACGCTACGCCAATTCGTTTACCACTATGAAAATTCAGTACTTAAAGCATTGTAGACGTATATAAACAAACAGCCATCGGAACGTTCCTGCGGCTGTTTGTCTTATTTGAATCTCTAAGTGTGGGTACCTGGACCACACACAACTCAGACATTTTCACTCGTAAAAAAATGAAGATCCTTTACTCGAGAAGTCGGATAGAGGATTTTTGTTATCTGGATAGACAGTGAAAATTCTTCTTTCTATCTTTTTTTAACTTAGCCATTTTCATGTTTTGAAGGGTTTACACGAGGCAAACTTCAAGTTTGTCATTACCTAGCAAAAAGAATATATCGATAAACCCCTTATTAATCACCTTCGTAACACTACTGAATTGTAAAACACTTCGAAAACACCGTTTTGGCAGGTGATGCAGGTTCAGGTATACTGTCTGCAATGAGGCAGAAAAGAAAGTGGGGTGAGATGGTTGGGGCAGGATGTTCTGAGTGTCGGGTTAGAAGGAATGAAAGGACATATCGTTCGAGTGGAGGCGAATGTCCGGTCGGATAAGGATCAGTTTGTGATTGTGGGACTGCCTGATGCGTCAATTAAAGAATCGAAGGAGCGGGTGCTGAGCTGTCTGCATGCGCTGGATGTAGATCTCGATATGAAGAAAGTGACGATCCATTTGTCTCCAGCGGATAAGCGTAAGACGGGAACTGGGTATGATGCGGCGATGTTAGTAGCTGTTCTCAGGGAAGTGATGAAGGAACCGATTCCGTTCGATGCGTCTACCTGTATTCTTGCGTCCCTTTCTTTGGATGGGCGTCTGGAATCGTTTCATGGACTCATTCCTGCAATTCAGCAAGCGGTTCTGCTGGGGTTCAAGCGGGTGTTGCTGCCGCCGGTAGATGTACGTGTTCTTGGGAAGGCTTTATCTGCAGAGCTGATTCCTCTTGCTGACGTCCATCAGCTGCTTGACTGCCTGCGAGGGCAAGGGGTAATTGCGATGGATATCCCGAACGTGCTGGTGAAGGAAGAGGAGTCACCAGATGTATCTCATCAGCCAGACTTTGCGTCAGTTCGTGGACATAAGGAAGCCAAACGGGCTCTGGAGATCGCAGCGGCTGGCGGGCATCATGTGCTGATGACGGGACCGCCTGGATGTGGGAAAAGTATGCTGGCCGATGCATTTCATACGATTCTGCCTGATTTGCCGAATGAGGAGATGCTGGAAGTATATAGTATCTATCATTTGGCGAAAGAACGCAGAGGTTTTTCATCACGTCCCCCGTATCGGTCACCTCATCATTCTGCTTCAGCCATATCCTTGATTGGCGGAGGAACCTATCCGAAACCAGGTGAAATCTCACTTGCCCATCGCGGCGTATTATTTTTGGATGAGCTCGGTGAATTCTCACGCAAAACACTCGATATGCTACGACAGCCAATGGAAAGCGGGGAAGTGACCATCAGCCGCGTACGCCAGTCTGTCACCTATCCATCCTCTTTCACGCTGCTTGCGGCAACCAATCCATGTCCATGCGGCTATCATGGATCCAACGAACGGTATTGTACGTGCACGCCCCAACAAGTGCGGGCGTATCAACTGAAAGCATCTGGCCCGCTTTTGGATCGACTGGATTTCGTTCTTACGCTGACAAGTGTCGGATTAAAACAGGAAATGCCGGCGGAGACTTCAGAAAAGGTTCGTATACGCACAAGGCAGGCGCAACTTCTTCAAAAGAACCGCTATAACAGTCCTAGTTTGAATGGCACAGTTGCTGGCAGTGTGTTGCTAGCCACATGCGGATTGACAGAAAGACAAAATGAACTGCTGGAGACGGTTTGTTTTAGCAAGAAATGGAGTAACCGGACATTAGTCAAGCTAATCCGTTTGGCCCGCACTATTTCTGATCTGGAAGGATTGGAATACATAACGAAAGCGTCCATAGAAGAAGCAATTCACTGGAAGCAAGTGGCCGACCTGCATCAGGATGCACAACGAATACACGGAACAACCTAAAGCTAAAGGAGGGGGTGACGATTCCCAGACAGAGACGCAACTGGCGTCCAGGAGCCTATTTTCATGTCGTCATGCGAGGCAACAACCGTGCCAATATCTACAACGACTCGCAGGATAAATACCATCTCATGCGCTGTATCGAGGACGCGCACACACGGTATCCTTTCACCATTGTGGCATTCTGCATCATGTCTAACCATTTTCATATCCTGATGAAGTCAGAAGAGGATCTCAGTAAAATCATGAAGCTAATCAACAGGCGGTACAGCGATTACTATTCCAAACGATACCGTCATGTCGGTCGCATCTATCAGCGGCGCTACTACTCGAAATTGGTAAGCAATCCTGCTGCACTCTTGATTGTCAGCCGGTACATACATAGGAACCCCATCGAAACGAGAATTCCGATGGTCGATGATCTGAAAGACTATCCTTACAGTTCTTTTCCACTCTATAGCAATCCTTATTCTGAACCACAATCCTACATAGACATCAGTCTGTTGCCCCTATGTTTGCCCGTGACATTTGGAAAAACGACAGCTGGATATAGTTCATATTGCCTGTGGAAGTTTGGTAAGGAAGAAAATGAAGAAATGTCGGAATGGATGATGGAGATGCAGTAGAAATGGAGGTAGCTAGACCCCCGCAATTCAAAGCTAATTTATAGTGAATTCATCAAATTAGTACAGATAATATAAAATAGAGCTCAACTTCCTTAAGAAAGAATTTTGAGCTCTTTTTGCATTCGAAAACATAGATAAAATTGTGTGGTCCAGATACTTAAGGATGGCATCCTACTTACTTTTGGAAATTACGATTATTAATTGCAGATATGGTAACATGAAGATAAGACTATTCATCCAAGAAGATAGTCCCATTATAATTTGACAGTAACAAATATAAATACTGGAGCTTTAATTTAAAAGGAGGATTTAATTATGAAATGGTGCAGGCTAATACTACTTCTACTAGTTCTTGTAATAATTGTTCCCAACTTTGCTGACGCGTCAGAATATATTATTCAAACTGATCAAATTGAAAGTCTAGATGATTTATCTAACCTCCATGTTATAGAAGATATGCAACATGGCGGATACTTTTTAGTTGAGTATGAAGGGTCCCTGGAAGAAATAAAAGCATTACCTAAGATTCTTACTGCAGAGGATAACTCAGAAATACTACTGCTTACTACTACGACAATCGAAAAACATTTAGGACTGGGGCCTGACTCGGATTGGGGGAAAGAGTTTCTAGATTTCAAAAGTCTTATATACGGAGCGAAGCCAGTTAGAATAGCGATAATTGATACAGGAATTGATGTAAATCATCCGGATCTAAAACAACATATTGATCCAGGGATTTCTGTTTTAGAAGAGGAACCTGAAGTACAAGACCAGCATGGACATGGTACAAAGATTGCTGGTATTGTAACAGGCAGCTCCCCGGAGTCGATTCGTATTTTACCGATAAAAGCACTAAATGCAACTGGAAAAGGAACGTTGTACTCTATTGTAGCAGGATTGTACGCAGCGATAGATGCTAACGTAGACCTTATCAATATTAGTTTTGGATCTAAGTCAAATAGTAAAATGCTGCAGGATACTGTTGAAGCAGTTCATGCTGAAGGAATTGGCATGATTGCAGCTACAGGCAACGCGGGGCAAGAAAGTTTGCTATACCCTGCTAGATATTCAGTAGTATCGGCAGTGGGTTCGATAAATCAAAATAGTCAATCCTCCCATTTTTCTAATTGGGGTGAGGGCTTAGACTTTTTAGCACCTGGGGAAAAAGTATTGACTAGTAAAATTGGCGGAGGCTATGTAGAGACGTCGGGTACTAGTCTGTCGGCGGCGTATATAACTAAAATGGCTGCTGCTCTATTATCTCAAAGAACAATCAAGCCTTCAGAGATAAAAAATGAACTTAAAGAAGCTACAAATTATGCTTTCGAACCATATACATTGGAAAGGGGTTATGGACTGCCAATTACAAAGAGATTAAATTATAGGTCACTATTAATTAAATTAATTAATACGGATATAGTGAAAAGTGTTATGACCATTAATGACTCTTCTAAGTCATGGAATATTACATTTTCAGAGGTGGTAGAGAATTCATCTTTAACAAATAAGACTATAATTATTACTTCAAATGATACTGTAGTACCAATCGAGATCACTATAAATGGCTCACAAGTTATTGTGAAACCAAAAGAATCTTACCAACCTAATGAGTTGTATACTCTACACGTCAGTAATCCTATTTATTCAGCTAATGGTAAGAAGTTAGCAAAAACAGTTGTTCAACCATTTATATTTAAACCAGAATAAAATACGACCAAACTGATGTTACGCTAAGCTACGTGCTGCGAAATATTAAAAAAGTGTTTCATTTTTTAAAATGGGTTACTTTGATTACGAGGTTGTAGTTGAAAAATAACATACCATTTCTTCCTGACATATAAGAATGTAATTTGTTAAGTGGAGGTTCTTTTATGTGGAATGTGTTGTTTAAATATCCGTCTCCAATCGATGGGTGATGGTTAGTTAATAGGAATACAACTAACAATTTATTGATACTTTGGTTCTAGTATAATACTCCTTAGCATGCTATTCTGAAAAGGATGGACGAATACTTAAAACTAAGGGGGAACAAGATGAGAAAAGTGTTTAATGTGTTTGTAATTACTTTGATGGTAGTCTTCACAGCGCTTACAAGTTTTCAGCCAAGTGTTCTGGCTGCGAGTAATGATGAATGGAAAGTCATTGAGTCAAAGACGACAAGTGACGTCAATAAGCCGTGGACGATTACACTCTCCAAAGAAGTTGATGCAACTTCCGTAAAGGCAAATGAGAACGTCTATGTGTTGACTGAGCTAAACGAGAAAAAAGTAGTGCAGACGGAGGTATCTGGAAACACCATCAAAGTTATACCATCTAGCTCATATGAAGCTGGAAAAACGTATGAATTGTTTATATTAAAAACTGTGAAATCAGTAAAGGGTACTTCGCTAAAAAATACAAAATTCAAATTTACTGTAAATACCGCGCAGGAATCCGCTGACGTAAAAATCACAAAGCCTGGTGTTTATGGTGGAACACCTGCTAATCCTAAGGTCTATACAGGTGATGTTTATGTAGAAAGCGACGGTGTTAGCGTAAAGCATGCTGTTATAACAGGAAAACTAATTGTAACGAATGCAGTTGGAGAAGGAGAAGTGACATTCGATACTGTTACTGTTAAAGGAGAAACTAAAATTCTTGGCGGTGGGCCAAATAGTATCCACTTCAAGGATTCTGTGCTTGTAACGGTTATCGTTAACAAGAATAATGGTTCGATTCGTGTTGTTGCGGAAGGTGCTACCTCGGTAGAAGAAGTGCTCCTGGAATCCAGCGCAATTCTTGAAGCTACTTCACCGGCGGCAACTATTGAAAACGTAGAGATTATGGAAGGCGTTGCAAATAGTACAGGACCGGTCAAGTTAATTGGAACATTTAATACGGTTAATAACCGCGCCACTTCTGTTGAGATTCAGTTACCTCAAGAATCATCTGTCAATGAATTGATATTATCTGCACTGTCTTTCATTAAAGGACAAGGGCTCATTAATCGATTGAACGTTACAAGCAGCGGAAATGATTCCACTGTTGAGAGTAAGCCGCAATCCGTTGTTCTTGATATCTCTGGGCACGTAACTGTAGATGGAGAGAAAATCGAAGAAAGCTATTCGAATGTCGTAAAGGCGACGATTCAATCGATTCAAGCAACAATGAGTTATACGCGTGTCGACTTGAAAGAACCTAAGTATGATTTAACTGCCCAAGATTTTATAATTACAGCTGAAAGCAATGGACAATCTATCCCGTTGACTAATTTGCAGTACAATGCAACTATGCAAATGTTTACGTATAGTCCATTGCCTGTAAACTATAATGAAATCGAAATTACAGTCAGAAAAAATCCTGCCTCTGACGCTTTGACAGAAGGTGTGTTTTCGAAAAAGTTTTACAGCACTGAAGGCTTTAGTGGAAGAATTACCGATATATTTGGAAAAGGTTTAGCGAATATGTCACTAACATTTGAAGATTCATATGTTCGTGGAGTGACAGATCGCAATGGGTATTACTTTGTTGAGGCGCAACCAGGTGTACATTACGGTACGATTAGTGGTCCGGGATTCATCAAAACAACTATTACCGGTAGTGTCTCTAGTGGCCAATTCACTACTGGTATTAACGAAACAGCGATACGTGCAGCAGCGACAGATGAAATGAAAATCATGCTAACTTGGAACGATATGGAATCAGATATGGATTCCCATCTAGCTACAGAGAACTTCCATGTCTATTATGGCGATAAAACGTATGGTGATTACTCTGATAGTGGGAAGTACACGGAATACGTCGATTTAGACTGGGATGACACACAATATTTTGGTCCTGAAACGACAACAATTCGCAAGTGGCAAGATGGACGTTATATTTTCTTCTTGCATAATTACTCCGGCGAAAATGCAATGAGTTTATCAGATTCCAAAGTTCAAATTTTCCAAGGGAATTCAGAAACACCGACTCATACTTTCAATGTGCCAGCAGACACTGGCGATGATCGATACTGGGGCGTGTTTGAACTATTCGTTTCTGAGAATGGACGTAACATGGAGTTAAAAGAACTCAACCAAATGTCCAAATACGAAGAATGGCTCATTCGTCCATATGACAGTTTACTAAATGGAATTCAATCAGTGAATGATATGTTAACAGTGGAGCAAGATCCAGTTGAAATTGCAAAATTAAAATCAGTGTTAGCCGAAGCGAATTCGCTATCTGAAAAACAGAATACAAGCACTTCTGAGTTCTTGACGGTGCTTCGTAAAATTTCATCAGTTGTTAAATATGGATTTACTCAGAACTCAGGCCCATTGTATGCATTCGAACCAGAGTACGAAGACTATAGTAAACCGTTTGAGTGGAAAGGTTTTATCCGTGAAAACCAAGATCATGATTTGCGTGATAGTGATCGTGTGACACTGAAAGCTCGAATAGGTTATTGGGATGAAGATTCGTATGATTATGCCTATTTAGCAAATCAAAAAATCCAGTGGGCAGTAAACAGTACGGGTCAAACGATTGAACATACGACAAGACTATCTGCTAACTACGAAGATATGTACGAGGCGATTTTGTTCGATGGAACGTATGGAGAGCTAAAATCGCTTTACAGCCAAGGATTTTTATTAAACACTACAATTAATCAAAGGCCCGGCAACTGGTACACAATGGAATTGACGCTTTCGTCAAATGAATCATATAACGAGTGGAGTATTTACCAAGAATACTGGGAACAGCAATAGATTAGGTACCTGGACCTCACACATTTCAGACACTAATCAGACAACTATGTGCGTGAATGAAATAAGAAGTCTTCTACTCGAGAAGTCGGGTAGAGGATTTTTTTGTCATCTGGATAGACAGTGAAAATTCTTCTTCCTGTCTTTTTTAACTTGGCCATTTTCCTGCTTTGTAGAGTTTTTAATGGGCACACTTCAAACTTGTCATTACCTTGTGATCAGGGTTTATCGGAAAACGCCTAACTAATCGCCTTAGTAACCCTGCTGAGTTGTAAAATACATTGAAAACCCCGTTTTGGCAGTTGGTGCAGGTTCAGTTATCCTTTCTACTAGGATGCAGAAAAGAAAGCGGGATGAAATGGGGTGGTGCAAGATGTTCTGAGTGTTGAGCTTGATGGAATGAAAGGGCTTATCGTTCCGGTGGAAGCAAATGCCCGGTCGGATAAAGACCAGTTTGTGATTGTGGGGATGCCAACTGCATAGATCGTCTGTTGACTCTTTGCCTGCCCATGTCATTTGAAAAAACTACAACCGGATATATTTGGTATTGTCTACAAAGGTTTGGTATGGAAAAAAATGAAGAAATGTCGGAATGGATGATGGAGATGTAATAGATTTAGCGGTGGTTGTCCTTTACAATCGAGCAATAGTTTATGGTGAATTTACCAATCTAATACGGGAAGAATAAAAATGAGCTCATCGTCCTCAAGAGGGACTGGTGAGCTCTTTCTGCATTCAACAGTATAGATGAAATTCTAGCGCAAACGAGTGCCAATCTAAGATACTTGCAGCTTGGTACATGCAAGGTTTTTTATGATTTCATTTTACCGATTATGTTTAATTCACGACAGATGAACAATCCATACATCTAATTTGTAGTCCGATGTCGTCTAGGCAGAGGTGGGTAGAGTTTTGAATAGTGTCAGAATTGAGTGTGGTCCAGGTACCTAAGTACGAACATGTGACTTTCTAAACATCTTTCAGGTGAAGACGATATATTAAAAGTGGTTTTTAAAAAGTTAGCTATCCTAACTTTAATTACTTCTAAATATCTAGGCACATACTAAAAATGTAAAGGTGTGGAATGAAAATATGTTGAGTTTTAAAAGTATAAAAGGAAAAATGATATTCGGTTTTTCTGTAGTCGTGGCGCTCATTGTTTTATTAGGAGGGTACATATTTTTCACTTTAAATAATGTCAATAAAGATACAGAAGGAGTGAAAAATATTGATTTGCCATTATTAATAGCAAATCAACAATTAGCCCAATCAATGGATGGTAGGTTGGCAGCATCTCGTGGGTTTATACTAACAGGGGACGACAGTTTTATTGAACGATATATTGAAAACCGAGATCTAGCAAACAAAGCAGTGGAAACAGTAAGAGAAATAGGTGCAAGCAAGGAATTTGATGGCATTGTCGAAAAGGGTCAAAACTGGGACTTGTACATCGAAAATGATGTTTTTAATGAGTACAAAACAGGGAATAAAGAAGTAGCTCGTAAAAACTTATTAACCTCAACAACAGATGCGCGGGAAATAAGGGATGGTTATACACAACTGGCAGTTTCCAGACAGAATGATATATCACATAAGGAAGAAAGTCTTTTGGCTAGTGGAAAAGTAACAGTAGGCGTAGTAGTTGGAATCATCATTTTTGTGATTATCTTAAGTATGGTTACAGCATGGATTACTTCTATTTCTATTTCAAAACCATTGCGAAAAGTAATGAGTCGGATGAGGCTAATTGCAGATGGAGATTTAAGCGCAGAGCCATTGGAAACAAAGTTGCGGGACGAAATCGGGCAATTAGTTACTGCTACTAATGAAATGAGTCACAACACACGAAACTTATTATCTGAAATTAATGAGGTATCGGAAACTGTGTCAAGTCAAAGTGAAGAGTTAACGCAATCTGCAAATGAAGTGAAAGCCGGAACAGAACAAATTTCCGTTACTATGGAAGAAATTGCGAGAGGGACGGAATCGCAGGCGATGAATACGGGTGAATTATCTACTATGATGGAATCATTCGTCATGAAAGTCACTGAGGCAAACGGGAGCGGTGAACACATCCAAAAATCGTCCAATACCGTTCTTTCTATGACAACTGAAGGCAGCAATTTAATGAAATCTTCTACCGAACAAATGGCTGTAATCGATGAGATTGTCCATAATGCAGTTATAAAAGTAGAAGGTTTGGATCAACATGCGCAACAAATATCAGAGTTAGTTTCTGTCATTCAAGATATTGCCGGACAGACAAACCTTTTAGCATTAAATGCGGCAATTGAAGCAGCGCGTGCAGGTGAACATGGTAAAGGTTTCGCAGTAGTTGCGGATGAAGTGAGAAAATTAGCCGAACAGTCATCCGTGTCTGTCACGAATATTACAGAGATTGTTGATAGAATCCAAAGTGAATCCAGTTCAGTAGTTGCGTCGTTGTTAGATGGATATAAGGAAGTTGAACAAGGAACGTATCAAATCACAATGACAGGTGAAACATTTAGGAAAATTAGTTTGTCGGTTACAGAAATGGTGGATCAAATTTATATCGTGTCGAATAATTTGTCCGATATAGCAGAAAACAGTCATGAGATGAGTAGCTCTATTCAAGAAATTGCAGCCATTTCAGAAGAATCTGCTGCTGGGGTGGAACAGACCTCTGCATCGTCGGAGCAAGCAAGTAGTGCAATGGAGGAAGTTGCAAATAGTTCTAATGATTTGGCTATGTTGGCGGAGAACTTGAATGGACTTGTTCGACAGTTTAAACTTTGAGTGCTTGGTACCTGGACCACATACAATTTAAACACTATTCATCTCAAAATTTCATGTCAGTTAAAATTTGTAAGATCACAAAATGGAGAGTCCTTTAATCAAGCAATTGGTTAGAGGACTTTTCCTATTCCAACGTAAGCGTCAAATAAAGCCCACCAAATAATCTAGGTGGGTTCTACTATATCATCTATTTCTCATTCTTTGGTACGTGACAATCCGTTGGCAGGGAAGTTGTAAATCAAGTCCCAGTATCAATTTGAGGGGTACATGTTTGTTTCAACGTTATTATTTCCTTTCTTAGTTTTGATCGGATGACAAGAAGGTTTGCATGCGATAAGTTTACCCTTGTCCGACAACCTCATCTTTCGAATGTATATATTGGGTAACCGTCTGCATGAACTCTTTATAGGAATCTCCCTTTTCCCCGAAATACATCAGATGCCTGCAAGCAAAGATAGCCCCTTCCTTTTCATTTTGATAAGTGAAACGGATCAAGGGCTCGTTGCTCTTTTCTAACTCATGGATATTTACGTCCATTGAAGGGATGGAATCCAAAAGCCCTTCGTTAAAGTGGATTTCTACTAAGTGTTGAAAAGAGGTGGAGCCACAAGCAATTAGAACACTAGGCTGATGCTCAAGTAACATTTTCATAAATAGTTGTGTGTGGTCCAGGTGCCCTCGTTCTATGTGCTGTTCTCTCTTTTCTGTCTGAAAAATGGTATAATAAAAATAACAGAACATGAGGTGGTAGGTATCAAGGAATCCAAATCAAGGGTGCTGAAACGAATCCCATTAGAACGACTGATGGACCTCAAAATCGATTATGCGTTCAAGCAGCTATTCGGCAGTGAGAAGAACAAAGAAGTTACTGTTGTATTTCTTAACGCAATCTTGCAGCGAACAGGACGGGACGGTATAAAAGACATCTCTTTCTCAAATGTAGAAGCGGGTGGCGAGCATGAAGAAGATAAACAGTCAAGATTGGACCTACTCGTGGTCACGAATGCGAACGAGTGGATTAACGTAGAAATTCAGTTCACAGATAAGTATGACATGGTGAAACGCTCCGTCTATTATTGGTCAGGAATGTATCGTTCACAATTGCAGAGGAAAATGGGATATCGTGAACTACGCCCTGTCATTGCGATTAACCTTTTGAATTTCAACATGTTTGACCAAACAGAACAATTCCATACGACGTATCATTTATATGAAGATAAAGAGAAGTTCAAGCTCACCGATCTTATGGAGTTCCACTTCATTGAAATGCCCAAGCTGATTCAGGCATGGAAAGAAGAAAAGCTGAATCCGTGGGATGATGTCTTGGCTCGCTGGCTTTTATTGTTAGGGATTGTGGACCAACGTAATGGGAAAGTCTATGATGACATCTTTAAAGAACTGGAGGAGATAGCCATGAATGATGAAACACTTCGTGACGCCTTTCAAAGTTGGGAAACGTTAAGTGGGACTCCTGACGAAATCCTTGCATACCAAGCCCGATTGAAACTAGTTCTCGATGAGGAAGCAGCAGTCCGGGAAGCGGAACTGCGTGAACAAGATGCACGACAAGAAGAAAGGGAAGAAACGGCAAAGATACTGTTGTTGGATGGGTTCGAAATTAAACAAGTCGTTCGCATATCCAGACTAACGGAAGAGCAAGTTCTGAAAATTAAAGAAGAACTAAACGTTTAATTCCCACTTAGAGGGAGAGAAGAGTAAAACGTTCAGCAGTACGGGGTGCCTGTGCATAAAACTTTTATGCTATTTTCAACAGTTATGAAAACAAGAAAACTCAAGTAACAGGTGCAACACAAGTTTCAGACACCAATAGGACAATTAAATATGTGAACGGGTTGGAGAGTCCTTTAATCAAGCAATTGGGTAAAGGACTTTTTCTATTCCAACGTAAGCGTCAACTAAAACCCACCTAACCATCTAGGTGGGTTTTACTATATACTCTAATTCCTTTTCTTTTGTATTTGACAAGAGAAGTAGTAAATCAAGTGCCAGTATCAATTTGAAGGGTACATGTTAGTTTCAACGTTATTATTTCTTTTCTTAGTTTTGATCAGATGGCAAGAAGGTTTGTATGCGCTAAATTCACCCTTGCCCGACAACCTCGTCTTTTGAATGTATATATTGGGTAACCGTTTGCATGAACTCTTTATAGGAATCTCCCTTTTCCCCGAAATACATCAGATGCCTGCAAGCAAAGATAGCCCCTTCTTTTTCGTTTTGATAAGTGAAACGGATCAAGGGGTCGTTGCTCTTTTCTAACTCATGGATATTTACGTCCATTGAGGGGAAGGAATCTAAAAGACCTTCGTTAAAGAGGATTTCTACTAAGTGTTGAAAAGGGGTGGAGCCACAAGCAATTAGAACACTAGGCTGATGCTCAAGTAACACTTTCATAAACAACTGCTTCGAACGGTCGATTTCGATGCTTGGAATGGCTTTTAGCTCGTTAGCCTTAGCGGTAGGATAGTTGATAACATTCGTACGCAGTATGTTCTCGCCTGTCGCAGCCTCCAGCAGATTGATCATGCTGTTCGTTCCCAATCGAGTCCTTGAAACGCCTGTCCTTCCTTTGTTTAGGCGGAATTGTTTAAAAACACGGTCATATTGTTCTTCACTTAACAGCAGATCTACATACTCGTCTGATGGCCTATCATTAGAGCAAATCGGTGTAGCTGGATTACTGCCAATCAGAAATATGTTGTAAGGCTTAGACTGGTCTGAAGGTGTTGAGAAGGGGTATAAGTATGGTGAATCCGTTTTCTTATTTGCTGGTGCGACCAACGTCTTCAACTCTTCTTTTTTCATTCAATGTCTCCTCCTATATCGTGCATTCTAAGTGTTTCTTTCACAGTATTCCTGTTTCATCAAACAGCCTTAAGAGGTACCAGGTCATTTGCATTAAGGACAATATAAACTAGAACTTACACATCGTTTCATCCAAATTCGGAACAAAATAATTTCCGAATTACGTGATTTCAGTTGCGCTAACTTCTCTTGTATTTATGTATTTCAAGTTAAATGTAAAGTATGCAGCCAGACTTGGAGGTCTCGCAACGATTAATATAGATGATGACTAGTATGATATGCATGTACACTGTGACTTATGAAAAGTACCTATGTTTGAATCAGAGGTTGCCTGTGCATCACAAAATTCAGACACGAAGTAGACAATTTAAAATGCAAATGAATGGCAGAGTCCTTTAATCGAGCAATTGGTTAGAGGACTTTTCTATTCCAACAGGTTGAACTCTACTAAAAGTTCCAAAGACCCCACATCGAGAAAATAGATAAAAGGACTAATTTGTCAATCTCATACTATGCGGATATCCCTTTTTCATAGACGTATTTAAATCCAAGGCATGCAAGCAACCCAATATGCGTTGTTTGGATTCTTTAATCCATGTATCAGGTAAGCCAACGACAACAAACTGTTCCTTTTTTGATCGCAGATTCGCTTCAACAGGAATGACAGACCCTTTAGCAACCATCAATCACGTATTGAGTATAGGCCCAATGTAATGTAGTATATAAGTAGCGTTTTTATAGTGAAGGGAAGAGTGATGACGAGTATGATTAGATCGATGAAAAGTGGGATGAGTCTTCTTTTAGCATGTGTTTTACTGTTAGGAGTACTGGCGCCTGCAGTAAGTGCTGCGACCCCTACATGGAGTGAGTCAATTGCTCCTAAGACAACGAAGGATGTTAACAAGGTGTGGACGGTGACCTATTCGGACACTATCGATGCTTCGACTGTATCTGCTGATAATGTTCGGGTGGTTACTGAATCTGGGACTCCCGTGAAAACGGATGCTATTGTTGAAGGGAAAACGATTCTTGTCGTTCCTGTTGAGAGCTATATGCCAGGTAAGTATCTATTGTACGTAGGACCAGGGATCCATTCCACAAAAGGTAAGTTACAAAAAGCGGATATTAAGTTTTCCTTCGTTGTAGCTTCTGAAACGGAACAGGAAGGTAAGACTCAGGTAATTCAATCCATTAAAGAGGACAGCGTTCAGATTGGTGGTCAGCAGTATACTGTAACACCACAGTTGAAAGAGCTGTTTTCAGTTGCTAACCAGGATGCACTGAAAAACGCGTCTGTTACGTTCACTGCTTCAGAGACACAAGTGACGGAAGTTCAAGATTTGCATCTTGTGAATGGTGGCGAACAGGCAGCTGAACGAGTTCTCCAAGGTGGGGAAGGCAAAATTACCGGAAATCTATATGTAGAAAGTGACTACTATCATGTGAGTCATTTGGCAGTTCAAGGTGATGTTCTGTTTTCGGAAATAGTGACGGAAAGCTTTACAGCTGATCACTTGACGGTAGAAGGGACGGTAGCAGTGCCCGAAACTGTCCAGACGGCTGTCCAGACTTTTGCAGAATATCCAACTACACGCATGACGATTGTTTTCCAAGACTCTTCGATTGCAGTCATCGAGATTAGGAGGAAGGATACGTATGTACAAGGAATAGGGAACACGCAAGTGACTTCAGTGGCGATCATGGCCAATTCTGAACTGTACTTTGATACGAATGTGATCCTACCGAATGTGAAGATTTCAAAAGGGGTTACGTATATTGACTTGAACGCGACGATCAAGAACGTTGTGATCGAATCGAACAATGACATCCAAATCACGGGAAGCGGAGACTTTGAAAACGTGACTGTGAGTACAAATAAGACGGTTGACTTTTCTGCGAAAGGATCCATCGGGAACCTGAATATGGAGAATGGGACAGGGACCGTTGAGTTAGGCAATGAGCTGAACGTATCGAATGTGACATTGCCACCAGGCAAGATGGCAAACGAAGTGATTAGTAACTTTGAAGAGGTCAAAGAAAAAATCTAGAAAGTTGACAATGTCGATAACCCCGCTTATGTCCCTGGACAAGTGCCGGAGAATCCGAACGGTCACTTTGCAGCAGGCGTGTCGAAGGTTGAGGGGAGATATGGGTATGTCTCATTAAATGTTAAAAACCAAGGATCTAATGAGGTGAAGTATTTACAAAAAGACCGTTTCGAATCCCGCCCTACAAACTCGGGAGCAATTGGACAACCAGTGCCGAAAGAAGCTATTGGTTTCAATGATGGCGATCAGATTATCCAGTATTATGGACATGAGTTATTCATATACCAAGTGGATGCTGCTGGAACAATCATCGACTTGAAGAAGCTGGATGATCATACAATTGAGCGACCACGTTATGAAGTGAACGGAAGATTACTCACTATAACAGTTCCCATGATCCCTAAGCATTTATCCAATTACGGAGATAGTACGAACCTCTTCATAGCGACTGAGAATTTTGCCCAATCCTTTACAGATCTTACTGAAGACAAATGGACAAAGGTGGATGGTTTTCTGTCTATCGCCTTGCCATTAAATGGGGAAGCCAAAGGGATTACAAAGGTCATCACTGACTTCCCTTCATTTAAATTTATGACTTACCTGAATAGAGAATCCAATCCAGTCACTGAAGGACTATTATTAAATGAATTGTACGTACTTCTAAAGTTCGATCACCAAAAGACTAGAAGTTTTTACGTCAATGATTCTATGCACTATTTAGCTTGTGGATATTACGGTGATTTGTCTAATATAGAAGATCGTTGCAAAGAGCCAGGCTATAAACCTTTTCAGGATGATTCTTTAAGTATGGCGACATACCGTGAAGAATTACTGAAAAACGAGTTATCCGTAACGACTGCTGAAGAGTACAAACGAATTATTGCAAAAGTCGACCTACAGCTGAAAGACAAAGTAGCGATTTACGTCAAAGCGGACAAACAGGTGACCGGCTTGTTCAAAGATGATTTCTATCAATACGATGAGGGAAATCAACTTAAACCGGAAACGACACAACAAGATATCGACACTGCTCGCTTGGCGGTAAATCAGGTAAGTGATGAATTCACAGAGAAAATGTACCTGAATTGGCTCTTGGACACTGCTGGTATAGAATTATCCGGAGAGTCAGGTAGATAATTCGTAGGAAATAGATCACTCCTCTATCCCGTTGGCATGGGGTAGAGGAGTTTTTGTATTAGTTAGGGGAATGGATGGCCGAGATGACCTAGCTAAGCGTTCTTTTAGAGAGGACTGCGTAGTAGGAAGATTGTTACGAGTAATTCAGTTTATTCCAATAGCTGAGTAGTATGGTATTCAGAAGTGCGTTCAAAAAGGCTTCCCAGAGTTTATGGCAACAAGTATACTAGGAGTAAGTCAAAATAACTAACTGGAGGCAAGTCGTTATGATTCGAAAGTTGCTAACCCTACCCATGCTAATTACGGGAATTTTGTTTGGTTCTATCTATACAGCCTCCGCCGCTACGCCTTACGTTGTGGATCACCAGCCGGAGCTAAAGCGAGAAAACAGCATTGAGTTTGCTGTCGAAGATCAGGACAGGTATAAAGAAATCGTTACATCGTCATATCTGTCTGAAGAACCAGGGAGGCAAGTACGGGGAGCTGCTGTTTCGGCAATACCTGTAATTCCGCAGCTGGAACGTGCAACTGAATGGAAGTCGCTTCAGACGATCGAAGACCCGAACAAAGAATGGACGGTTACCTTCAGTAGCCCCGTTCAGAACACCGAAGTGAATCGAAAACGTGTTCACTTGTGGAATGCTGAAGGCGAAGAAGTGGCAGCGACTGTTCAAATCCAGACTGGAACAGTGAAAGTTTCTCCTGTGAAATCTTACCGCGCAGATGAAGTATACACGCTTTTCATTGAACAAGAGTTGACGAACAAAAATGGAAAAGCGCTAAGTAGGGCAGTCTATTTACAATTCAAACTGAAAGCCACATCTGTGCCGCAGAAGCCGGAGATTACCGAAGTGACGGATCTATATTCGGCGCTTTACTTGGGATTGAAAAATGTTGATGATATCATTATCACCGCTCCTTATTCAAGTGACAGTCAGGTCGTGTTCGCTGAACTGGAAAACGTGCTGAACGACCATCCTGAAATTTTCTATTTTCAATATCGGGGAAGCCTGTTTTACAGCAATGGCCGCTTTGCGGTCAAGTATGCATATCCAAAAGAACGAATTCTGAGCATGACCACAGAACTCAATGCAGCAGTAGAGACCGCATATGCTGCTTCGCTGAAACCGGGCATGAGTGAATATGAAAAAGTGAAGGCGATCCATGATTATGTAGTGCGGCACACTGCTTATGATTACGATAACTATTTGCAAAATACCATTCCGCTAGAGTCATATACGATTTACGGATTGCTAGTGGACAAGACGGCAGTATGCCAGGGGTATGCGCTGACGATGTCTTACTTACTAAATCGGCTAGGTATTGAAACGATCTATGTAATTGGTTCTAAAGAGATGAACCATGCTTGGAACAAAGTGAAAGTTGATGGGGAATGGTATAATCTGGACGCCACGTGGGACGACCCTGTTCCGGACGTAGCAGGGAAAGTCAGGTATACATACTTTCTATTATCCGATGTTGAAATGGGAAAATCCCATTCTTGGGATAACAGAAATTTACCTAACGCCATTTCGACCAACTATGAGTATATGGGACGGATGTGGGCATTTGACAGTGAAGACGGATGGCTGTATTACTCTAACGACCAGGATGACATTAAGCTTTATAAAATCCGGGAGAACGGAACGGGGAATCAGAAGATCAGTGACGCTCGGGCCAATGAACTGATCGTGTACGACGGGTGGATTTACTTCTGCAATTACTCTTACAGCGGCAATCTATTCAAAATGAAGACCGATGGCAGTTCATTGACCATGCTCACGGATTTCCATGTATCTGCGCTAGAGAAACGGGATGGTATGCTGAATTTCAAAGACGAAGCGAAAAATACTCGGTATGAGATAGATATGAGAAAGTAACGAGTAAAATCGTCTTCGCAGAAGTTGCCCATCCGGATGACTGTCACTTTTTTTACAGTATCGCTTGTGTTTACTTCGTTGGTTGTAATGGTCTTGCTGATCCATTGTCTTACTAAAGAAAAGGAAGTACTTATTGCGGTTGTGGCTTTATGGGAAACTGTTGGCGCGCCACCTAGCTGTGTATTGATCACTTCAATAAGGTGGGTTACCTTAAGAAAGTGTTAGGGCAACAAACAAAAGAAAGTCCTCTAATCGATTGCTCGATTAGAGGACTGACTCATTCATTTACATATCAAACGGTCTAATTAGTGTCTGGATTGTGTAATGTACTGCACGTATTTCTCCTATCACTTATATCGGTAGCTTTTTCTTAATCCTCTGCAAGAGACCTATGCCTCCCGCAGCCGCAAAGATAAACAATAACGGCAACAAGGGCTGGTTATATCGAGGATAGGCGAAGAATATGTCATTTAGAACAGTCAAGTACCCAATGATCAATCCAACAAAAATCCATTCCGTTCTTCGCTTTGGAAAAACAAAAAATGCAATTACACTTAATAGGAACAGCATACCTATGGATTTGTTGTATAGTTGTTTCATCGTATCTAACGGCACTCCGAGTATTTTTATCCAGTAGAAGGGTTGACTCCACTGTGCCACTGTTTTAGATATCGTGTATGTATACAAAAATTGCTTTGGATTATCGGCATACATTCTTTTCATCCGCTCTAGTGCAACGTCTTTCTGTGCTTGTTGTCGATCATAGTGCCAGCTATCCTTCATGGATTTCTCAATCCCGTCCATCACTTCATTATAAGATGGACCATACTTGTATCCATGCCCTTGGTAGGTCCCTAAGAGCATCGGGTTACCAGCACCACCTGACAGCGGAATGAATTCATGGTAATGTACATAATTACGAATCCACCAAGGGCTCATAACGAGAATCAGAAGGATTGCGGCTATACCAAACTGTTTTAAAGCGAGCTTCAAAGGATATTTTTTTAATATAAAGTAAATAAGTAATGGAATGGGCAGCAACGCAAGGGTAGGTCTGAAATACAACATGGTTAAATATAAGCTGATCACCCAGTAGAACCAGCTCATTCGAGGATCATGAGCGAGTCGAATTGAAAAGTAAATAAATCCTAAAAATAATGCTGTAAAGGGTGCTTCTGTCAACACTAGATTATCTGTTAAGATTTGAGGAATATAAATAGCAAGCAAGAAAGCACCTATCCATCCCGCGTAGCGATTAAACAGAAATTGACCGATTGCGTAAGTTAAGATAATTGAAAGTAGCCCGAACAAAATCATCATTAACTTGATCAGTGTCATGCTTACACCCGTTTGCCCAAAAACAAAAAAAGGTGCTAGTAATAAAGTGATTCCTGGTAAAATGTGAACAGTTGGTTCATCAATATATGTATAGGTAATTCCGTGGCCACTTAAAAAAGCTAACGCACTATTCATATACCCTCGATCATCACTCATCAGCGATAGCCAAGGTCCTTTTGTGAACAGTACGGCTAGACGAAGTGTTAAACCAATTAAAAGAATAACAAGTAAGCCTTTATGTTTTAAAACTCTGGTCATACGAAACGAGCGCTCCTTTCAATACCTCCTCGATTGTACCCCATTTGGAAAGCTTTGTATGCTACTATTAAGTAAAAGTACTTTTCCAAAAGCGAGGCAAGTAATGCAAAATCGTACACTTATTATTATCCCAGCTTATAACGAAGAATCTCAGATAGCCCGGACGATTCAATCCTTAGAAGGATTTGATTCGTTTGATTATCTGGTTGTCAATGACGGATCCAAGGATCGGACCAAAACCATACTCGAAGAAAATAAATTTCATCACGTGTCATTGCCGGTAAACCTCGGAATTGGAGGGGCTATGCAAACCGGCTATAAGTATGCAGAACGACATGGCTATGAGTATGCCATTCAATTGGATGCAGACGGACAGCATGATCCCAGTGACTTAGTAAAGCTATTAGATGCGATTGTAACCTCAGATGCTGACATGGTAATCGGGTCCCGTTTTGTTGAAAAAACAGGTTATAAGGGAACGAATACTCGTCGAGCAGGGATCTATTACTTCTATACCATGTTGCGCTTTATAACTGGGGTGAAGGTTTCTGACCCTACTTCAGGCTACCGGATTGTCAATCGTTCTGTGATACAATACTTCGCGCAAGAATATCCAGTTGACTATCCCGAAGTGGAAGTGATTGTTCAGCTGGCACGTAAAAAGAAGAAGATTCTTGAAGTTTCAGTAGAAATGAATTCACGGCAAGGCGGCGTGTCATCGATTACCCCTCTAAAGTCTATTTATTATATGCTCAAAGTAACATTCTTTTCGGTGATACGCTCATACTTATAAGGAGGGGTTGAAGTGGTTCAATTATTGGTGATTGTTGCAGCTCTATTATTTTTCATCCAAGTAATTTACTTAACGAAAGTTAACAAACTAGCGGATAAACAAGCGTTCATATGGCTGGTTTTTGCAATTCTAGGACTTGTTTCAGCGGCCATTTTACCATCCCTAAACAGTTTAACTATTGAGTTAGGTATCGCATATCCGCCAGCGTTAATTATATTATTCGCATTTTTGATTGTCCTATCCTTTTTAGTCTATCATACGATTTTACTCTCTAAGCAAGAGGGAAAAGTTAAAATCCTTATTCAAGAAGTTGCATTTTTACAAAAAGAATTACAAGACTTTAAAGACGAGAGGCAAAACAAATGAATCCTACACATCTTTTATTGATTCTTATTAATACCTTGATCCTTGTAAGTGGTCAATTTCTCTGGAAAATCGGCATGACGAGAGAAAATCCGAACTTTTCTTCGTTTAGTGCTATCGTGAAAGTCATGTTCTCCCCATACATATTAAGCGGGCTTGTTATCTATGGCTTCGCAACAGTTTTGTGGCTTTTCATCTTAACAAAAGTCCCATTGAGTGTTGCCTACCCTCTCCAATCACTCGCATACATATTCGCCGTTTTTGGTGCATACTTCCTGTTCAACGAACCTCTTGGGTGGTGGAAAGTATCAGGTGTTCTCCTCATAATGGTAGGTGTTGCTTTTGTGGGCATTGGCGGACAAGCGCAGTGAGATGATTAGTTGGTTATTGAAAAACCCAATGTTAGGTACGCAATATGAAAGTCCTCTAATCGAAACCGGTTGGAGGACTTTTTGTGACTGAAAGAGATAATCCAATCATAGTCGCCTTATTTACTTTCATCCAATAACACTATTTGCTTTTTCTGTATGTACTATAAAGCTTTAGCTATCCTGCTCCTAACAGTGTGCAAGTGGAGTTAGTTCCTGAAAAAGGTTGGAGAGAGTATAAGGAAAGATCTATCTAGTTAGATGGAAGAGGCGAATCAAGGTCAAAAACCACCTGGATTAATGATACGTATAGCCACAGTTGCTTACGATCCTTATTGTCGTTTTATAAAACAAGCAATATGATAAACTAATAGAAAAGAAGAACCTCCAAATGGTTCCAAATTGGGAACTTGGGGAAATGTGAGAGACCTTCGGAAAGGTGGTGCAGTATGAAACGAATTGTAGTAGTAACTTTTATAGTGTTTTTCCTAACGGCTTGTTCATCAGGTACATACGACAAAGCAATGGAACAGGGTAAATTAGGATTGGCAGATGGGAATTATGATAAAGCACTTGCTTCATTTGAACTGGCTCACGATGAAAAACCGAAAGATCAAGATGCAGCTGATTACAAAAAGATTTCGGAACAACTAGTAGACATGACAAAGTTAATAGAAGAAGAACAATGGAGACAAGCTGAAGGGAAAGCTCAAGTCTTAATAAGTCAATATGAGTTGCCTACCAGTTTAGAAAACAAATTGAAAGACATTGTAGCTGAATTGAAAAATAAGCAGTCGGTAATACTAGATATGGAAAGCCGACTTCAAAAAATTCAAGAGATGGCGGATTCAGGAAAAGTTGAAGAGCCAGCAAATGAGTTGGATACCCTTAAGCAATTACCTGAATGGAAGGATGTAGCTACTCAATTTAGTGAACAATTGTCACGGATAGAAGATAGTATTTCAACTTCAGAAAGAAAACGTCGAGAAATAGAGGCAGAGAAAAAACGCATTGAACAGGAAAAGAATGAACAGCAAGCCGCTGCTAAAAAGAAGGAGCAACTGTCAGCTAATTTGCAGAATCATTATTTACAAAAGCTGTATGCCATTAAGGATGGCCTATCCGATTTGGACTATCTCTACAAAAATGGGGTCACGTCAGAGATGATGGAAGCGACTGACGAAACCTATACTAGGTGGGACAATGCGCTCAACGAAATTTACAGCGTTCTTAAAAAGCAGTTATCCGATAGCGAAATGGAGAGTTTACGAGTAAAGCAACGAAGCTGGATGAAAGAACGTGATCAGGAAGCCGAGGAAGCCGCAGCTGAATTCGGAGAAGGCACTGCAGGTCCACTCACATATATGAGTGTAATGGCACAAAAGACTGAAGAGCGTTGTTATGAACTCGTAGAACAATACATGAAATAAGCAGATTGTTTAATGTAAGCAGCTGGCACTAAGTAAAGTAAGGGTGCATCGCAAAGTTGAGAATTATACCGAATACGTATGGGGGACTTGTTGAAACACTATTCAAAATTAGGAATAGTGTCAGAGTTGTGTGTGGTCCAGGTACCTACACAAAGAACCTCGCAGCGATTACGGATCGCTGCGAGGTTTTTAGTAATTTATCGAGTGCTGCCCACTTACTCAAAAGATTTAATGAGATCGACATTGTGCTTTTCCCAATCAGTTAAATAACCATTATAGGAATAGTCGGGGGTATACCATATTTTTGAACCGAAGTAGGATTGCAGCTCCTTCGATTCAAAAATGAATCCGTAACGTGCATAAATCTCGTTACGTGCGAGTCTTAAATCACTTTTTGAGAGTCCCTTCAAATCAGAAGCATTTAAGTACGTATCTCCGCTATAGGGGATAATGAAGTAATCAGTATAGGTACCGCCCACAGGTACTTCCTTTATAACTTCTTTCACAACGACTTTTTCAACGGGCTTTTGTGCTTCTTTCTCTGCTGCAGCGATTTTGTTTTTGTCTGCTGCCTTCTTATCGGACAAATCGGATTCCCACTTTTTAACTTCTGAAGAAGCTGTCGTTAAGTTTAATTTGGATTCAGTCCCAAATAGACTCGCTGGGAATTGTTTCTCCATTTGCTCTCCGTTGACCGTTGTTGAAATATGAAGTGGATAAATCCCTGCTAAGAATGGACCATATTCTGCTGTTTCTCCTTCACTTTCAAGGACACCTAGTTCCTGATTTTCCAGGGAGATATGTGTTTGTTCACCGAGGGATTCAACTTTTAGAACATAACCAATCGGATTGACAACATACTTCGAAAACACACCTAGATACGTTCCATCTTCACGCAAGGTAAACATGTCTGGAGAGGATTTATCTCTCAAGGAATCTTCAACATTTTGTAATAGAGAAGGATTCTTCTCAACGAGTGTTAAAAATCCTCGTAAACTTTCTTCATCAACTTTAATACGACCGTCTTTCGGTACAATAATTTCTTTTAAAACAGTTGTATCTTGTTGAATGACCGCTTCTAGGAACCGATCAGCCACTGCTTCTTTCCCAAACTCATTTTTCATGGAGAGGTAACTGAAAGTAACGGACGCTGCAACGATTACTAATCCAAGTAAAAGAAGTAAAGGCTTTTTAGACTTTCTACTTTTCACATACCCCGATCGTTGTGCAGCAGCATTTGCGATGAATTGCGATTTCCCGCAATTTGAACAGAATTCTTGATCTTCATTATTGGATGCGTGACACGTTAGACATTTTTTCATCTTTTTCTCCTTGTCATGGCGAATGTGCGATTAGTTGATTGTATACATCCCTATGGAGTGGGGGTATCGAAATATTTATCCATACAATTTCTTATTTTTGATGATCTCTGTATTGCGCAGTGGGTAACTTGAAATTAATGAAATGAAAAGTCCTCTACAATCATCAGATAGAGGACAACTTCGATGCGTCGGATAAGGTGTATTTGTTTTTTATGCACAAGGTACCTGGTTCTACATTGAAATAATCTTAAAGAACTTACGAATTTACAATCAGAAATCCATTCCCATATAGCCAATCAGTTCACCAATTGCTGAATCCATAATCAGTAGGCTGATCAGGAAACCGAGGATTGCTGTGAATGCAATATAGAAAAGGAATGCGTAAAATCCATCGATGGATTTTGTTTGATGTGCGAGCAGTTTGATCATCACATATGTTGGTACTGTACCGAAAGCCAGAATGATTCCGATGTACAGGATAATGCCTGAAACCGTGTAAGAACTAATGAGCGAAAGAAGAATACTCACTGCTGAAAGTGCAATCGGAAGCGCAAAGTATCCGCCGATTTTACGGATGATCTCACTGAATGTTTGATTCTCCGAGAATAGCTTGCTGGTCACGTAAACAGAAGTTAAGTTTACGGCCAAAACTAGTAACGAGAATAGGGCCAAGTAAAATACGATTGTTATGATAGAAGGTCCATCATAGATTCCGTAAGCAGCTCCGAAGAGTGAACGAATGATTGAGTAGATTGCGAGTGCCGTGAGCAGGATGTAAAGACCGATACTCAATAAGCCATTCTTCAAACCCGAATTCACTTGTTGGAAATGAGCAGAAGGTGATTTGACTTGCTGCAGCAGGAAACTCAAAAATAATTTGGATTCACTTTTCAACTTTTCAATTTGTTCGTTCGGTTGTGCAGGTGCTGTTTCTGGTTGCGGTGCTTGCTGATAATACTGGGCAGAATCGGGTTGAGTTGCAGCCGCTTCAGTTGGTTCAGTTGGTTCAGTTGGTTCAGTGTGTGTGGTATTGCTAATAAGAGCTGTACCACACTTCCCACAGAAGTTTCCTTCCGATTGAGTGTGCCCGCATTTTGGACAAGTTTTCATTTGAACGACTCCTTAATATTTTGTCTTTTTTGTATCCAAGTCAATGATGGCGTCTATTACATAATCACCATTCACCTTAGAAATCACATACTTTTTCTTTCGATCGTACCGCAGTGGTGAGTCCTCATAAGAACTATAATTGAATTTCTCGTAAGACAGGAGTTCAAAGGAACCGGAAGACTGCGGCGTTACTGAAGTGACGTCATTTAACAGGAATTCATAGAAGTAGCCTGGAATTGTACTGTGATCCGATACAAACTTCGCATAATCTTTACGGATTACGGAACCGGGTTTGAAATAGTTTTCAATGTAACTGAAGTCAGCATAATAGATTGCGTCTTCGTAATCAGAACGGAATCCCTTATAGAAGTCTTCAACCTCTGCTATTTCTTCAGTAAGTTGCTGTTCTTGCTGAACGTGTTCGAAAGCCAGATAGATTTCGTCGGAATCCGCAGGGACTTCAGATGACTTCACTTCTTTTCCGTCTTTGTCTTTGCTGACTGCCTGTATTTTTATGGACTTGTTCAATTGTGCAGGATAGATCTCTGATAGTTCACTGACCTTTTTCTTTGTGGAAGTACCGTTAATGTAGACAGTTGCATCTTCCAAGTCTGAGTCCAAATAGAGTGTAGTGAAATCCCAATCGATATCTAGTTGCTGCCTGTTTGACTCATCCGGAGTTAATGTATAAGTACCTTTTCCTGCTAGTGGCATAAAACCGCCGGTCGATTCGAAGGACCATTTGTATTCTCCAGGGATGAATTGCCCGATTAAAACAGATTCCTCGGCTTGAGCCGCCGTGATTTCCTCACCGCCGAAATGGAAGGTTGTATTTCCAAGTGGCGGTGTAACTGTAACGGCAGTCGGCAAAATTGTGAAATTCACATCTTGATAAAGTCCAAGGACTACAGGTTTCTTCGTTATGGAAATGAATTCTCCCGTATCGTAGATCATGTCCGCAGGCTTTTTGTTTTTAATCTTTTCTGCTTCGTATGTAAGTTCGTTTCGGAGATCTTTCCAGCCGTACTCACTGACAAGTGCATAAAAATTATCGGCACTGGCAATCGTTCCCTTTTTAAGGGTGAATTGTTTAAAGAATGCTTCATGATCCTGATTGTTGTAAGCCGTATTCATGCTGTCGATCTTCTTCATAGGATCGTACATGTTTTGCAGGATAAAATGGGTTGATATAAGTCCGATAGCTACAAGGCCTGCTAGAATCAGCATGATTTTAGAACTTTTCTTCATAGGTTTCTTCGGTGGGACAGTGGGCGTATGTACAACAGATGCTGCAACAGGTGGCGGTGAAGTAGGATTGGCTGTCTGTTGTGCATCATTCACTTGGAACGTCTTTCCACAATTTGAGCAAAAGTCTGCTTCTTCAGGATTCGGTTTCCCACATTCTGTACAAAATTTCATAATCGTATCTCCTTTCTTCAATTGAATTGTATTATACAGGAACAAATATAGGAATAAAAGAGTGCGTACATATGCTTATCTGTCAATAAGAAAACAGAAAATTTGTAGGCAATTCTTCTAATCATATGCGTTAAGGTAAAGTTAATGAGCAGGAATGAAAATAAAAAACGAAGTCCTCAACTAACAGGACTCCGTCTTAGTGAATGAGTAATTTTGTTCAACGCACTTCAGAAAAACCAACTAACCAATCTCCTTTATACCAATGCTTCAGAGGTCTCCTGCGTTGTTGTATCGTCAGAGTTAATCAACCGCAACGCCACTTCCAACGCCTTATCCGGATTCCCTTTAGCCGTATAATAGTTTAACAAATCTCGATCATATGTTTGCGCCGTTAACGTATACGCATGTGATTTTAAATAGGGAAGAACGCTGTCGAATAAATACCTATGGTACTCATCCTTCTGATGAAAAACTGAAAACTTAAGTAGGGTGAAAATGAGGCGATACAACGTTTCGTTGCACAAGTCTGCAATGTTCAGACCATCTTCGATCAGGTCAATCAGTTCTTCTTGGGGCAGGAACTTTCCAATAAGTGCATTGCGTGTATTGACCTCCAATGATAATAGGTACAGGGGAGAATATTTGTCTTTTAATGCCATGGATTCTTTATAAAGCGATCCTGCCAATTCGTAATTTTGTCTCTTAAAGTGTTCGTAGGCGAAATTAAGCAGCACTTTTGCTTTTTTCTCCTGGGAATTACACAAGTCGCATAGTTTTATCAGGTTTTCGTATTGTTCGATTGTATCGTTGAAGTTTCGATATTGGCCGGACTCCACTTGGATGAGCATCAGGTTTTCGGTATCAATTTAGCTAGACATCTGGACCTCACACAATTCAAACCCAACATAACGCTAGTTCTTCAAGTTAATGCATCTCAAATTTTCAGGTAAGAAAAGAGCTCATTGTCCCTTAGCGGGAACGATGAGCTCTTTGTGATTTCAAAGGTATAACTAGTAATGTTTTGTCTATGAGTGCGTCATTTAAGGTTTCTTATTTCCTCACAGATGGCCAAATCGTGGACTTTTTACCTCATTCCACTTATGCATTCTTCTCAAGTGACTTCTCAGCCACATTGCCGCCGTCTTTCAAGTAAGTGAGCATACCTTCAGCAGCACGGTAGGCGAAAGCACCGATTGTGACGGTTGGATTGTAGTTACTGTTGTGCGGGAAGGATGATCCGCCTACAACGAATAGGTTTTCCATGTCCCACATCTGGGAGTAGGTGTTGACTGCGGATGTCGCAGGATCTTGTCCCATGATGGCACCGCCGAAGAAGTGGTCAGTGTAGAATTTATGGTCGAATTCGATATCATCTTTTACTTCATTGACGTTCATCGAATCGGCGCCCATTTTGTCCATGATTTCTTCGCATCGGGCAACACCAGCTTTTGCTCGGTTGCGGTCTTGCTGTGAGTACGTCACGGTCACGCGGAGAAGCGGGTTACCGAGTGCGTCCTTGTAGGTGGGGTCTAGATCCATGTACGTTTCTTTGTTTGGCAAAAAGCCGCATTGAGCTGTGATGAACAAATTCCGGTTGAAGTATTTCAAAGATTGTTTCTTGAAATCCTTGCCCCATCTCGGTGTGCCTTCAGGAACTTCGTTGTGAGCGATTGGGCGAGTCCCAAGCTGACTGTAATGCACTTCGTAGCCGTGCAAATAGTCGAGCTTTGTATGGTCTTCGTTGTCTCCGCTGAAATCATCAATCGATGCGCCAAGACCGCCAGTGCCCATGAAGTTGTTGAACTTCTTGTCTTCGAAGAATCCGCGTGCACCGATATAGGTAGATAAGTTGTTGAAGTGGCCGGTGAAGTTCTTGCCGATGATTCCTTGGCCAGTTTTCGGATTGTATGGCTTCCCGATTTTTGAAGAGAGCAGTAGCTGGGTATTTGTGAAAACGAAACCGGCAAGTACGACGATATCCGCAGGCTGTTCAAATTCTTGGCCAGTCGTGATGTCTGTGTATACGAGACCCGTCGCTTTTTTGCCGTCATGGCTCACCCGATTGACGTTGGCACTGTTGCGGATTTCAAGGTTGCCTGTCTTGCGGGCAGTTGAAAGTACGGTACCGATCGGATCGGATTTCGCTCCGAAGTCACAGCCGTAGTCTTCACAAAATGCACAGTAGACACATCCATTGATTTTTTCACCATCCGGATTTTCATAGTTCTGGGAAAGGTTAGCCGATGGAATCCGATAAGGGTGATAACCGAGCTCTTTCGTTGCCTTGCTGAATAACTTGATAGTCGGCGTTTCTTTCATCGGAGGATTCGGATACTTATCGGATCGTGGCGGACCAAGCGGATTTTCCTCGCCTGAAATGCCAGCGGTCTTTTCATATTTATCATAATAGGGCTCAAGTTCATCATACGTGATGCCCCAGTCCTGCATGGTCGAATCTTTCGGGATTTTGTCCTTGCCGTAACGTTCCACAGTTTTACTGTAGATTTCAAAATCATATGGGAGCCAGCGGAAAGCCATTCCGTTCCAGTGATTTCCGGCGCCTCCTGTATGATTTCCGAGACGGGCGTTCGAGTTGTTGCGGACAGGGATCGCTTCTTTGTTGATGGAATTCCTAGAAGTCATCGTTGTCTTACTTAAGTCTTGCATTAGATCATAGCGTTTTGAATAGCGCAATTCGTCTTTTGTACCGACGAAGTCTTCATGCTTCTTATCTTGACCTCGCTCGAGGATGACGACCTTATAACCTGCTTTCGTCAGCTCGGCGGCTGCGATACCGCCAGTCCATCCCGATCCGACGATGACGGCATCCACTTTTTCTAATTTCTTGACCATTGAAACTCCTCCTTATGCACGTAGTGATTTAGTGTCCTTGGTAATCTCTTAAGCTGACAGGTTCAAGTTTTTGGAATTCTTCTTGCTCCATATAACCCGCGTATGAGGCTTGCGCTCCTGGAAATTCTTTCATCTTCCAGCCTTCCATGTTCCGGTTGCCGCCGTATTGAGGATCTGCATAAGCACCTTCTAATGTGGACTGCAGCAACAAATTGAAAAACTCGGATGCCTGCACGCCTCTCATAGCGACTTTGTCGTTTTCAAAGTCGGTCAGCAGTTCGATCTGCTGATCTTCCTGCGCCTCATCAAATGCTAGTTTGAAACGCTTTTGACTCTCGTCATCGAGTGACCGAAGTCCGAGCAAGAAAAGATCACCGCGATCGAGGATGGATTGTTCCCCGGCAGAACCTGCACTTTTATCATTGTCTTCCAGTTTGACAGCATACGGGCTTTGACGGTAATCACGGCCATTGATGCCCCATCGTCCGGCAAGCTGCTTATCTATGTAATAGGGAACACCGAGCTTGATGGCGCCTGGTCCAAGTTCGTCTTCAGGCAAAATCTGTTCAGTTGCAGCCGACAACACGTTGAAATCGTGAGCACGTGTAAAGAACTGCCGTGCTTCCATGCTCATCGTTTCATGATCCTCTTTAGTGACTACCTTCTTATCATCTTTTTTGTCTAAACGATTGGTGATCAGTCCGCCGAATAGAGATCCTCCGACAAGACCTCCTGCAAGAACGCCTGAAGTCTTCAGGAATTTCCGCCGACTCATATCTTGCTGCTGCTGGGCTGCGTCTTTAGCAGTCCGAGGTGGTCGATTGTCCTCCACGTTTAATCCCTCCATATAACTCGAATATTGTTGAATTAATGTAAATCTATTAATCAACTGAATCACTATAGCATATTGAAAGCTTCGGCTGTCGAATTATGTTTTATGAAACTTATGGTTGATTCGATAGACTTAGTTTTTTGTTAAATATTAATAGATTAGTAGAGTCGGAAGGTTTCTTCACCTTGCAAAACTAAGAAATTGATCAGAAAATTTAATGAATGTACATAGTAAATACCGACATTGTAAAGTTGGGATTTGAGGTTTGTATAGTATTTGTAAGGTTTGACGAAAGCATCTATTTGCATAAAAATATACCATTTTTATCCATGTTTGGTTTTATCATGACTAGGCTTTTAAAATCGCGCGCGTAGCATAATTGCAACTTACCGCTGATGAAACGTACCGCATCTTGAAAATATAGGTGAGTGCTGGCGAGATGTATGCTTTCCGCCAAAAACAGCGCAACGGACTGGTCTTCTGTGACAAGGAGGAGGAAGTTGCCCGGAATGTGAGTGGCGCAGTGGGTGAATGGAATTACTGATGGAACCCTGGTGTACTTGACGCAAGAACGGTGCTAAGAGCTGGTACAGGGTTATATGAAGTGATGACAATGACAGCGAACTTGTGAATGGTTGGTCGCCACTTCAAATTCTCTTTCCTATCACGAAGCAGGACTAAGCAACCTCTTGACCGTGTCTTTACATTGAGGATGGCAGGCTATATTACTCTAACGTACTGGACGGCATTAAGCTTTATAAAATCCGGGAGAACGGAACGGAGAATTAGTGACGTGCTAGCCAATGAACTGGTTGTGTTCAACAGGTGGGTTCGACAGCCAAAATGGTATCTTGATGCTTTCTGTGAGGAGAACGTGTTAGAGATCTGGAGCAAATTTAGAGGACACGCGCACAGGTCAGTCATTGAATTGAACCTACATGTCGTTAGATTCATCATAGTTGTGGGAAGGTATACCGACAAGCTCATCTAAGTGGTTGATACCTTGTGCCAAGTTGTGAATGGTTCAAATATTATTTTCGATTCCCAAGGGAGCTTCGTTACTACAACCAGTCGACACAATTCTACAATTTTTTTTAATATAATTCAATATTTCATAAATAATTTGTGCATAAATGTATTAACTAGTATACTTGATCTAAGTCAAAAGTCTCGGAGGTTACTATGGGAAGAATAAGCAATGATCGTGGATATGCATTGATTCTTGTTCTATTGCTCATTGTGCTTATTACTAGCATGGGAGCCGTCTTTATGCGTGGTGCTATTAGTAATGCCAAGCAGGAAAAAAGGACGGATAACAATCATTTGTCAGTTGTTGCCGCAGAAATGGGCGCAGATTACTATGTGGTTTCATTCACGAACGGCTATTTTGAGGTGAAGGACCGCTTATGGAAAGAGGCCGTTGCAAACTTTTATAGAGAAGTGAGGGATCCGGAGTCAAAAAAGACGACTAAAGAAGTTGCTACATTTTACAATAACCAACTGAAAGACGCGTTGGTGACTGAGTTTGATCAAATAAAGAAAAAGATGCTTCCGCAAGGAGTACTATATATTCCAGGTCCAGAAACTTTTCAAATCAGTATTGAAGGGAAACAGATTGCAGTGTTAGGAAGTGTAGAAGGTACTTATGCAGACGGCAAGTCATCGATTCTAGGAATCAATTTGAAATTCGACCTTCCAGATGTGGAGAACTCTTCAAATGGCACCCCAGGCGAACAAATACCTCCAGGAGCCGATGATTCGATTCCTGAATTAGTTTTCATACCATTCACTATTCCTGCAGTCCAGATGTTGCCATCTTTCATTGTAGCAAAGGAAGAAAATATTGGGACAGGCGGTAATCAAGATCGAATTATTCGTAGCAAGGGAAATATTGACACGTCTACAATACAAGATTTTACAAGTTCGGTCAGCCTACTTTCTGAAAAATCTATTAATACAAATAAGATTTATAACAGTAAAAACGTGGATGTCCAATCCAACGGAGGATTTACCACAGGTCAACTACAGAATAATGATAAAAGCTATTTAAAGATATCATCACTAGGTAACGTACAAGTGAATGGAACAACGTCAAATAACTTGAACACTGAAAT
This sequence comes from Sporosarcina sp. BI001-red, assembly GCF_003384035.1. Classification (GTDB taxonomy): domain Bacteria; phylum Bacillota; class Bacilli; order Bacillales_A; family Planococcaceae; genus Sporosarcina. The sequence goes on from NZ_QQAK01000010.1 coordinate 91,778, forward strand.
AATCACCAATGGAAGTTTTGGTTCAACTGGAGTTGTACAGGACAATAAGGGGTTTCTGACAATACAGTCATCTGGGAATTATGAATCAGGTAATTTATATGGCAATACAAACACTACTATACTATCAAACGGTAATTTTATAACTAAAAATGGGTTGATTCAAAACAATAAAGGATTTTTAAAGATGAATGTATCCGGCACTATTACTACGCAAAATATCTATGAGAATGAAAATGTAGATATTAAAGTAGGCGGAAGTCTAATTGCAAATCAGATAGGCAAAAATAAAGGCAATCTATCCATTATGGCAGGGGAAAACATTACAGCAAGTGACTTGCATTACCATGACAACGAAGTGTATATACAAGCAGGGAAAAACTATAATTCAGTGAGTAAAGATAAGAAGATAGAAGGGAATAAGAGTAAGTTAACAATTTTAACTGAAGGGAACTTTTCCTCGGGGGAGATTTTAAGCAATTCGGGTGATGTCTTCATACAGTCAAATGGAAATTTCACAGCGAATGGTATCAATAATAACCAAAAGAGCATCAGGTTGTCCTCGGTTGGTGAATTCATTTCCGAAGAGCAAGTGATCACAAATAAGAATATGATGATATCGTCGCAAGGAAATATTACCTTTAAAAAAATATTTGATCAAAACACAGATTCGTTTGTAAGCAGTGGTAAAAACTTTGAATCAGGAAAAATGCAAGGCAATTCAAATGTTACCGTAAAAGCAGTAAACGAGTTGAAAGTCCAAGGGTTATTTTATAATAACCCTGGAACTAGACTGTTTAGCAGAGGTAATATTGTTATGCAAAAAATAGAGAATAACGATAACGTAACAATAGTTGCTGAAAAAAATTTCAATGCTGAATCAATTATAAATAACCGTGATTTATTGATTTGTGCGGGCGATGATTTCTCAGTGAAAGAAATAAAGGATAACCAACGTTTGAAAATCTATGTAAAAAAGCCGGGATTGGCAAATGGAACTACCATTATTCTTTTAGACAAGAAAGAATGGAAAGAAAAATGCAGCATGGACGGTGAACTCCCTGAAGAAAAACCGGATGAACCTGAGAAACCTCAGATTGAAGAATGGTCTATGCCTATGGTGGATGTAACCTACCGATAAGACTACCAGCTGTGGAGTGAAGAGACAGAAACTATGAATAAGCATATCCAATCGGTGAATCCGCATGTCCTCGAGTTTATAGACTTGAAGGGCATACGGGTTTTTTGTTTTAGGAAAGTAAACCAAGTTCTTTAACTTCACATAAAATTTGGGTAATAAATTGATTCCTCAGTGTCCAGGATTTTATAGAGAATGATTTTATGCTGTCAATCGTCCTCGAAATAACGATCTTTTCTTGTGAAAAACCACTGTTCAATAGTGGCTTCCGATTCATTTACTCTAGCTGATATAGCAAAGCGACCTGAAACCTCTTCCTCTTTAATCATGATATTTACATCGACACTTCACTCACTAACATCTGAAAAATGTTAACATGTGGAATATTAGTATAAGCAGTTCGATTCTATCAACTATATGGTAATATTAGAAATTGAATGGTATTCAAGCATTGTGTTTGGTTTGAAGACCGTAAGATCATTGAATAGGAGATGGAATTGAAAATGAAAAAGGTATTATTTTCTTTATTGATGGGTTCTTTGTTACTACTTGGTGCCTGCAGTGAAGAGGGAGATTCATCAAAAGAAAAGGAAACTGTAAGTGATCAAAAATCGAAGGGAACCGTAGATGCGAAAGACTTTAATAAGATGTATACCAATCCCGATAAGTATAAAAACTATCAAGTCAGCTTTACGGGGAGAGTCTTTACAGATCCAGAACGTGATGATAACGGTATCTATCTACAAGTGTGGGCGGATCCGAAAAACGGTGAAAAAAACATTCTTGTTGGATACTCTGACTCAGACCTTGAAGTCAATATGGATGATTACATAAGTGTTGAGGGTGTAGTTGAGAAGACATTTGAAGGTGAAAATGCATTTGGAGCAAAAGTGGTAGCACCTGTCATCAAAGCCTCGAAAGTAGAAGTGCTAGACTATATGGCAGCTGTTGCACCAACGCTGAAAACGATAGAGGTCAATCAGGACATTAACCAGCACGGTTTTATTGTGCATGTGGATAAAGTGGAGTTAGCAGAAAATGAGACGCGGGTATATGTCAAAGCTAAAAATGAATCAAAAGACAATGTTTCGTTATTCTCCTCTAGTACTAAGTTAATCGTCGGTAGCAAACAAATGGAAGAAGATATGAACTATGAAGCGGACTACCCCGAACTACAATCTGATCTGATTCCAGAAACAGAAACTGAAGGAATCATTACTTTTGGAAAGATAGACGAGACTGAGAAAACGCTGAAGTTCTATGCTGAGGGGTACTCGGACGATTACGAATTGGACATTGATCCTTTCGTGTTCACAATTCAGAATGACTGAGTGCGTTAAGTAAACGTGCAATACTTGGGCGAATTGATTAAAAAACTAAAGGAACTTCCGGAATATAAGGAGAATTATTATGAAAATTATGCAATGGATAGTGGGTGCCGTTTTGATATTGGCGCTGACAGGGTGTTCTTCAAATTCTGAAGACAAAAGTGAGAAAAGTGGCAAGGATAAGGAAACTAACGAAACGGTGGCTGTAGAAAAGGGATTGCTGTCTGTTGAAGTAACGATTCCCCAATCGTTTTTGGATGAAGAAAATCCGGACGACATCATCGCCTCTGCCAAAGAAGAAGGCATCGAGGTGAAAAAGAACGAAGATGGATCGCTGACATATCACATGACGAAAGCGCAGCATAAAAAAATGCTGAAAGACATGAAAGAAGGAATAACGAAAAGTGTAGCGGAGTTTGAAGAGAATGAGGACATGCCTTCCGTTAAAAAGATTGATCATAACGGTAACTTCTCTAAATTCACCGTAACGGTCGATCGCGAAGCGTATGAAAACAGTTTTGACGGGTTCGTCGTCTTTGGACTTGGAATGGGCGGTCTGTACTATCAATTGTTTGAAGGAGGCCAACCTGAACAGAACAAAGTAACCCTTGAAATGAAGGACGAGCAAACGGGGGAAGTGTTTAACAAAGTGACCTACCCAGACGATTTGCCGAACGCTGATGACGAACAAGATTCAGAGGGATAACGCGAGAAGTTCTTCACAGGAATTGCATGAACACAAGTGGTGAAATGGCCAAGTGAAACCTGCTGGAAAATGCAGGGAAGGCTATTTATGATTCAAGATATGATGAACTTAATCCAACCCGCCACTGATAGACACTCAATCAGCAGCGGGTTTTCTATAGGGAGAGTATGCCTAGACACAATTCAGGTAGTACAAGCTGAGCACCATATAATTTGGAAACCCTACAGTGATTTTAAAAGTAATGTCAATACTTTAGTATTCAATTTTCTAAACAGGCGACGCCAAAGAACCGCTACTTGCTGGATATCCCTTCTTACGCTTATTTTATATTCCTTATTTTGCTTGGCGCATCTGAACAAGAAACATGTCGTCTTCCATCTCCACAATCCGTTAGTTTTACCCAAAAGAATTATAGAATAGGTACAGTTAAATTAGGTAATAATACTTATTAGGTACCCTTCTGATCAAAACGGAGAATGGGGAGGAGAAACGGATGGAAATTGTAGCAGTTGGAGTAGGGATTATTTTGTTGTTGATGGCGTATGGTGGAATTTGGAATGTCGAGATTATGAAACGGGGTATGCTGGCTTTTGCGGCGATTGGCTTTTCAAGTCTTCTATTGGCGGGCTGTGGTGCTGATCAAGAGCAGGTACAGCTGAATGAGAAATTGGAAACAAAAAATACCGTCGTCCTGGAAGCGAATCAGTCCCTGAAATCGGAATTATCCGAGCTTCAGACGGAAATGGACAAGCTGAAGGGTGATTTTCAAGGGCAAACGGATCAACAGTCAAAAATTCAAGAAACCGTAGATTCACTGCAAAAAGAGAACGCAACTCTCACTGAATCGATAACGGCGTTAAAGACACAAAACACAGAACTGCTGGCTTCAGTTGGAGAAAAGGACAAATCCATTCAGCAAATGAAAGAGCAGGCGGCTGTCTCTAAGACCACATCTTCCGGTACAAATTCGCAAAGTTCCGCTGGGGGACAGGCAAACAGTCAGACTGCGGCAACAGTAGCGAGTCAGGGGCAATGTGATATTAAAGGGAGTAACTCCGGAATATACCACGTGCCGGGAAGTACTTATTACAGCCGCACCAAAAATGTAGCGCGTTGGTTCTGCAGCACTGAAGAAGCAGAGAAGGCTGGCTACCGAGCGCCGAAACAGTAATACAAAACCAATAAAACCGTTGTGCAACAAGCCCTTTGTCCGTAACTAGGATGAAGGGCTTGTTATTTGGTTGGAATCATAGGATGGCAATAAGTTCTTACACAATCACTTAACGGGTAGTGCAAAGTCATCCACTGAAACGCTATATTCTTGATGGATATCTGAAAAAAGACCGTCTAGCATAAGTTGCCGGAGAACTCCTTTGAAGTATCCAGGTAAGCTCCGAATGTTTTTAGTTTTTGTCGCCATGACAGTAATATGTGTCGCTCGGTAAGCAAATGTTTCAAAGAGTTCCTCTAGCCCTTCATAAATTTCGAATTTTAGCATCCGCCCAGATAGAACTTTGTAAATACCGTACAACTCACGTGCTTGTGAGTGATCTCCGGAGAATGCAAGCAAGGATTTCATTCTTCCGAATAGCGTTGTGGATAACTTTTCGGACGGAGGCTGAGACGTCTTTATAAGATCTTTAGGCTCTTGAGATTTAGAGAAAGAAGGTTCGTTCCTGAATTCTACCTGTGAAACCTTGTCCTCATCGTCTTCCTGACCGGTTGCTCCACTGTCCATTTTCCCCTGGTCAACAACAGGCAAAATAACATAAATGTTGGCACCAAGGCCGCTCATCACAGGACGTACATAATGGATGCGTTCAATGATTTCGAGCTTCTCTAATTTTCGGAGCGTGCGTCGGACAGTGGAATTCGAAAGCCCAAGTTTCGTTTCAATCGTCTGGTGTTTCAAATGTGCAGCCAAATAGTTAACGGAGTAGCAGCGAATCATTTCCAATACGGCACGATCTGTTTTGTTCATAGCATTCCAGTGGATGTCGACATGTAAGCGTGCAGCGGCATCCATTTCCTCTTTTGTGTTGAAATTTGCATAGCGCGATAGATAATGTGTCATCATTGAATCCCCCTTTACAAGCTATATAGAGAGAAGTAGGGGGAAAGTAGACAGTCAGTTCAACTTTTTTATGTATATTTAGATTTAAGTCTCTTCAGAATCGAAGAGATAAGGGTTGTCCCTTCTTTACAATGAAAACCAGCGTCCTCCATTTTGATTGGAAGACGCTGGTTGTTTTAATGTAAGTTGTTAAATGTTTTCCGATGCGTGAGTGTGCTTCTCAATTTCAACAGCAGTCGTTCTTTCCGCTTCTTCACACCTGGCACGGAAATTCCGAAATGAGTGGCGCATGCTGCTTGCGAAAAACGATCTACGAATAATAGAATGAGCAATTCACGTTCTTGAAACGAAAGCTCAGCAAGCAGCTCCTCCAAACCACCATAATCCCTCTCACTTCGTGGATCAGCTCCTACAAATTCCAAGAGATCATCTTCAGCAGGCATATGCACCTCACTGAAACGCGTTTCGCGCTTTAATTCATCGAGCATTGCCCCGTAAATGGAGCGATAAGCGTAAGGTGTGAAATCCCCTTTCGATTCATCGAACCGCTGCCACGCTTGCCAAAGGGCAACTCGCCCTGATTGCCGGAAGTGTTCAAAATCTCGATAGATGTGCAACTTTCGAATAACTGCAGAGATCATAGGGGTGTATTGTTCGAGTACTTCTTCAAATGTATTCAATTCAATCAGCCTTTTCAGGCCGTGCACGACGCTTTGTATTCCCTGGGTGACTTCATCATAGATGGGGGAGAAGAAGATATCGAATCGTGATTTTTGAACTTTCGTGTAGAAAAATATCGGAGAAGTGTATATGGATTTTCGAGTTTCGCTTAGTTTTTTTTGGAAAGTAGATGTTTCGACATGGGGAGGACGAATTCGCAGTATTCTTGGAGTTTAGTAGTGAATTTCCTGTGCTATACAGTCATTTTTATGGACAATCTAACAATTTGGATAAGGATGCAGAACTCCAAAAGTTACATTCGACCAAATCAGTCATTAATACTACAAATACTCCTATATATTACAAGTTATCTATTGCTATTTGCATAAAATATTATATAATAAAATTAATTGAATGAATTCTGTTAATTTAAGAGAAAACGTAACATTTTTTGTTAGGAAAGAGCTTCAGAGTTCACGGTGTAACAAAAAAGGCGTAGCAAAAGAGTTGAGCCACATCCGAAATCATTTTGACTTTTTTTCGCAGCTCATTGAATGGGGTGGGCAGAAGATGGTAGAACCTTTAAGGAGGTGAGAAGTAGGTGAAATGGAGCGCAAAAAGACCTTAAGTGAGAATAGGCCCGCTAAAACCAATCACTTAAGGCAGTTTCACTGGGTACACCAGCTTATGCTAGTATACCCTTTTTAAAAGAAAAATAAAGAGAAAGTCAAAAAAGGGGAGAAGAGTTTTGCATACAAAAGAGGAATATATTATTACAACAGAAACGAGCGTCATTTTTCCATATTTTAATAGTTGCGGAATGTTGCTGTCTATGATTTTGGAAGGTGATCAGATTAAAATTGTTAATAGTACACCAACAGAAATCATCGACTTTAACTTGCGCCGTGGGGGGAGCAGTTTGAAAGGAGCGGTAGACGGAGCAAATGAAATATTAGGAAGCGGTTCGCTGTCCCCTGTTGCCATAAGTAAGAAGCATGGCATTTACATGACTCCTACATGTTCATCCAAATTGCCTGAATGTACTTGGATGGCAATTGGACATGTCAAACAATACGTGGAGAATGAAGAGAAACAAGTAACGGTCATCTTAAATAATGGCAGCCGTGTAGATTTGCCCATTAGTTTCTATAGATTTGATACTCGATATCTACGGGCGTGTAAACTTCAGTATGGAATTGAAACGAATACGGATCAAGTTATGAAAGTGCGAGAAAAGTACACGCAGTCGTATGTCATTAAAAAGAATGGAAAAGGATTAAATTATTCAGAGGAATAAGCGTGTAAGGGGTTGTGTTGAGGTTTATAGAAGTGTAAGTTCCCTTAACCGTTAGTGGGTTAAGGGATTTTCAACATGGTTAGGGATTTATAAACCTGTTCAATGGTTTGAGTTTATACTTTTTCAATATAGTTTGAGAGACAATGCTAGTGGCTATGTCATACATCAGATAAGTAGAGAACAACTAATCAGTTGTACAGTAAATTAGGTTTTGCCCTTCTTGAAGAACCGCTGAAATGGTCTTAGCACAGGGTGTTTGAAGTGGGTGCAGTGAAGGAGATGCTTTCAAGTGTAGATCCTATACATCATGATCCAATACAATAGCATCCGGGCATATGAACGGGAACCAAAGAAAGCCGAATGGACAGCCTTTGGTGAGACCGAGTTATTGGTGGATGTACTTTCTTATGAATTCAGGGACTATCAAGTTTGAGGCATGTAGCAGGATGAAAAGAAGGATAGATTTTGTTGAGTCAAAGAATAGATTGAAATGAATCCCAATTTAAACAGGTGCAGCTTTGTGAAGAGCTTCATTCGTTTTTGTCTGATCAATAATGGGAAGAGACGGCACAATATATTGTTGTAGTGGTTGGGTAAAAGTGCTTAGAAATAAAATTGGGTGATGTGGCATAAAGTACTACCAATTCCAAAACTTTAGGAGTACACTAAAATAGATTGAGAGAGTCAAAAGAGAGACTTTCTTACTCTAAAATCGAGTCGATGAAAAAGGCAAAGCCACTGAAAAGTGGTGACGCAAAACTGAAGGGACTAAGGGATATTACCTATGTCAGCCAGTTGTCGAGATGCATTTTTTCACTCCTGATTTCTCTGCAGGAAAAGATTCAAAAAAGGGAGAGAATTAGATGAAGAAATTTGCAAAGACTTTAGTTATGACGGGTATTGTAGGTGTAACAGCGCTGCTTACGACACCAGCTTTTGCTGCAGAAGGAAGTACAGAAAAGGAAAATTCAGCAGAGGATCAAGTTCTAATAGATCCTGGAATGACGCCTGAAAACACTTTTTACTTTCTAGACAAATTTGGAGAAAAGTTTCACTTATTTTTTACGAACAATGCAGAAAAGAAATCTAATCTCTATTTGCAATACGCAGAAGAACGGTTAGCTGAATCCGTTGAACTGACGGATGCTGCAAAAGAAAAATATACAAAAGGTTTAATGGAAGCCTATACAGCTAATTTGCAAAAAGCACAAGATAAGATTGCAGAGGTAGTTGTGGATGAGAAGGTTGCAAATGATATAAAAAATCGATTAGCTAATAAGTTAGAGAAAGTGACGACTATTGTAACAACCAATTCTCTAGAGCAATCGTTAGATGAAAAACAAAGAAAGTCACTAGAAAATACAAAACAAGAAGGATATCTTGTCGCGAATATGATAAAAGATATCGATGCTGAAAAAGTTAACAATATGCGTGAACAAGGATTACATATTGGGGAGATTGCTAAAGTAATCGCGTTCGCGGAACAAAGTGGTAAAAGTGAAAGTGAAATTATTGAAATGCTTCATAAGAATAATCAGAAGTTCGGTACAATCGCAAGGGAATTGAATATCGAGCAAAGTGAAATGTGGAAAAAAGTGAATCTTGAAAAAGCAAATATCGCTCAAAAAGCCTATGGGAAAGCGCTTCTTTCTGGAAACCAATCAGAGATAGAGCGGATTGGAAAATCGATAGACCAGATTTCAAATGAACAAGTTGCTCTGGGGATTAATGAATCCGATAGCAATCACTATAATGGTGCCGATAAAAAGTTAGCAATTATTCAACAAAAAGCCGCCGCTGGACTAATACCCCAAGGAAAAGCAGATATGATTGCACAAAAGATACAAATGAATCAAGATAAACGGCAAGCATACTCACAAGGTGACAAAAAAGGAAACCCACAAGGATCTAAAGACAGTGTGGAGAAAAGTCAGCAAAAGGCTGAAAAAGATGCAGCCAAAAAAGTGGAAAATGAGTTGAAAGCTGAAGAAAAAGCTAAGAAAAATCAAGATAAAAGTGTAGAAAAAGAACAAAAAGCAAAAGATAAATCCGCAGAACAAACGAAGAAAGAGCAAGAGAAAGCAGTGAAGAGCGAAAGTAAAGCGAAAGACAAAGCTGCAGAACAAACGAAAAAACAGCAAGAGAAAGACGTGAAGAACGAAAGTAAAACGAAAGAAAAAGCCACTGAACAAGCTAAAAAGGATCAAGAAAAATCGGTGAAGAACGAGAATAAAGCAAAAGACAAAGCGGCAGAGCAAGCGAAGAAGGATCAAGAAAAAGCCGCAGAGAATGATCGTAAAGCAAAAGACAAAGCGGCAGAGCAAGCGAAGAAGGATCAAGAAAAAGCCTCAGAGAATGATCGTAAAGCGAAAGACAAAGCAGCAGAGCAAGCGAAGAAGGATCAAGAAAAAGCCGCAGAGAATGATCGTAAAGCGAAAGACAAAGCGGCAGAGCAAGCTAAAAAGGATCAAGAAAAAGCCGCAGAGAACGATCGTAAAGCAAAAGACAAAGCGGCAGAGCAAGCGAAGAAGGATCAAGAAAAAGCCGCAGAGAATGATCGTAAAGCAAAAGACAAAGCGGCAGAGCAAGCGAAGAAGGATCAAGAAAAAGTCGCAGAGAATGATCGTAAAGCAAAAGACAAAGCTGCGGAGCAAGCGAATAAAGAGCGTGACAAAGCTGCGGAACAATCCAAGAAGAACCAGGAGAAAGCTGCAAAAGATAAAGAAAAACAATCAGGAAAGTCAGACGATTAAATAGTACGTTTTTAATTAAGTGCGTAAATAGTCCGGTCCCCTAATTGGGAATCGGACTATTTATGTTTATAGTGAAACTCCTAATTAACACTTGCGCAAGGTGGCTCTCACTTCACCAACTCCGTCCTATTTTTCTGCTTCCTTAATCCTCATTTTTCAAATGTTCAACTACTTCCGCCTATTCATTCGTCACGTAAGTTAGCACTGGATTGAAAGAAACATTGGGTAGATAATGTTGTATCAATAGTCTTAAATAATCATTTACGCTCTGAATCCACGGCCATGTAAGTCTCGTTTCATTCTTCTATAACTTGCATCGGTTGCTTGTAGATGAATGGATAGAGTCCTCTGAATACTGGTGAGTATAAGGAGATTAATGAGGGTAGTGTGATGTAATTCTCTGGGAATAGGTATTTTTTCCAGTAATAGTACTTAAGTATGTTTATTTACCAAAAATGATGTATTGTATTTTGGAAAAAATAGCAGTATACTTCATAAGTTATCCATTGTCCAATAATTTACTAGATATGTACTAGTCGGTTTGTGTGCTTACTAGCAGTTTTAAAAACATGACTACCAGCATGTTGCATACGTATTCACATTGGTATGCTTAACAGTTTGTCGAAAATATAATGTGTATAGAGGGAGGAAAAGTTAATGGCAGATAATAATACGAACAAGCCAGAAAAACAGGGGAATGTTGCGGATCCAAGCCGCCGCCGTTTTGTTAAGAATTCAGGAATTGCTGTCGGAGGCGTAGCTGGAGGAGCGCTACTTGGGGGTCTTTTCACGAGTCAATTCGGGAAAAAAGATGACAAGAAATCTTCAACTGGAGATGGAAAGAAGTCAGAAAAGCGCTACGAAGAGGCTCGTATGTTCTTCACTCGTTTTGCTGACTTTGCAATTCTTGAACAAGCAACTGAGCGTATTTTCCCGGAGGATAAAAACGGTCCAGGTGCAATTGGATTAGGCGTTCCTTATTTCATTGATAAGCAGCTCGCAGGTCCGTACGGTAATAATGTAAAAGATTATCGACAAGGTCCTTTCACGAATGGTAATGGAACTGCAGCAGATTCTAGCTTGAATCGCGGAGAAATTATCATTAATGGTTTGCGTAAGATGAGCGATGAAAGCATGAAGCGCTTCGACGCTAAGTTTGATGATGCAACTGAAGATCAGCAAACTGAGATTTTGACAGACTTTGAAGCAGATAAAGTTCAATTAAAAGGAATCAGTTCAAAAGCATTCTTTAAATTGCTGCGAACATTGACATTAGAAGGCGCGTATTGCGATCCATTGTATGGTGGAAACCGAGACATGGAAGGCTGGAAAATGAAAGAATATCCAGGTTCTATTGCTTCTTACGCGAATATGATCGAAGAAAAAGAATTTATCAAGATGGATCAGATCAGTTTAACGGACTACCAACCAAAATAAACAATGAGTAGGGAGTGGATATCATGGTAAAAACGTTACCAAAAACAGATGTAGTTGTCGTTGGTTCCGGTTGGGCAGGCGGTATTGCAGCAGCTGAATTATCGAAAAAGGGATACAAAGTAGTCGGTTTGGAAAGAGGTAAAGCTCAAGTCCGTGAAGATTTTATCGGATCAAAAGATGAGCTCCGTTATGACAGCCGTAAGGTCATGTTCCAGGACTTAAGTAAAGAAACATTGACGATTCGAAATACAACGGATGAAGTGGCATCACCAAACCGAAGTAACGATACGAACGCGATTAACGGAACAGATACGGGCGGTTCAGGTGTTCACTGGAATGGTATGGTGTACCGCTGGCTTCCGACCGATTTTGAAATGCTAAGTAAAACGGTTGAAAAGTACGGGAAAGACATAATTCCTAAGGACATGACAGTGCAAGACTGGGGAATTAAATATGACGCGCTAGAACCTTATTACGATAAGTTTGAAAAAGCAACCGGCATATCAGGTGAGCCAGACCCATTGCGTCCAGGACAGCGTTCAAGCGATTACCCAACACCGCCGCAAAAAGAAACGGAAATCATCCGTACTTTCACAAAAGCGGCAAAAGATCTTGGCTACCATCCTTATCGAATTGCTTCTGCAAACCTTTCAGAAGCCTATACAAATCCAGATGGAGAAACGGTTAATGGTTGCGTTTACTGTGCATTCTGTGAAGCATTCGGTTGTGATTTCGGGGCGAAAGCCGATCCGATCGCTACAGTGTTGGCAACTGCTTCGAAAACCGGAAATTATGAACTCCGCAATAATGCGTATGCAGTTCGCGTAGTGCATGAAAACGGAAAAGCGACAGGTATTAAGTATGTCGATACAGAAACTGGTGAAGAGTTCATCCAGCCTGCAGATTTAGTAGTAGTTAGCGGATTTGTATTCTCAAATACTCGCTTGATGCTGTTATCTGGAATCGGACAGCCATATAATCCTAAAGACGGGACAGGGGTTATGGGGAAAAACTTAACTGCTCACCAACGGAACTTGACGCATACACGTGTTCGTGGTTTCTTTGATGACAAGAAGTTTAACCGTTACGCTGGAACAGGTGCACTTGGTTCAACTATGGATGATTTCAATGTTGAGCAATTGGATCATACTAAATTAGACTTCTTACACGGCTTCTGCCTAAGAACTTCTCAACGTGGAGATCGACCTATTTCGAATAACCACGTTCCTGATGGTACGCCTTCATGGGGTCCAGAATTCAAAGAGAAATCCCTATTCTATGCAAATCGTCGCATCGATATTCAACAGCAAAACGGTGCACTTCCTTGGCGTGAAAACTACATGGACTTAGACCCAACGTATACAGATGTCTTCGGTGATCCGTTATTACGTGTAACAAGTAAATTCCATGACCAAGACCGAAATATTGTTAAGTATGCGCACCAAAAAGCAAAAGGATTGCTTGAGCAAATGGGCGCGGACTATATCACTGTTCCTGAAATCAATGAGGATACAGAATTTGATAAAACGTCTTTGTCTGACCATACGGGTGGCGGAGTAATCATGGGTGAAAACCCAGAAACTTCTGCTGTGAATAACTATTCACAAGTATGGGATATGGACAATCTATTCGTAGTTGGGGCTTCTTCGTTCCCTCATCTAGGCAGCTCTAACCCTACCGCAACTGTCGGTGCATTAGCATACCGTGCAACTGAAGGTATGATTAAGTACTTGGAAAACGGCGGTGGCCAGCTGATTCAAGATGGTAAAGAAGTAGCTGCTACTAAGAAATAATCAGTAGTAAGAAGATTGAAGTTGGAAAGGGCGTGAAAAAACGCCCTTTCCGCTATACATAGAAAAGAGAGGAAGTGCGCTTATGAAGATGAAAGCCGCCGTAATCCTATTTGCAGCGCTTCTAATTCTAAGCGCATGTAAAAAACAAATCGAGACGAATATGTCCGAAACGGTACCAGATTTCGAATATACGACGCAAGATGACAAGCCCTTCGGATTGAAAGATCTAAATGGCGAATGGTGGATCGCTTACTTTTCCTATACACACTGCACCACGGTATGCCCGAGAACAACCGCCAACATGGTTGACGTTCAAAAAGATTTGAAGGAGGAAGGCTTATCTCCACGAATCGTTTCTTTCGGTATCGATCCGGCAAATGATACGCCAGAAGTGTTAAGGCAATATGCCGAGGATTACGGAGCCGATCTGCATTCATTCACATTTTTAACGGGCTATGATTTCGAAACTGTACGCGATTTGTCGATAAACACATTTAAAGCCGTATTGGAGACAGGCGCATTGGACCAACGTACCCATAGTTATTACTTTTATTTGATCAACCCTGATGGGGAAATCGTTAAGAAGTATAATGGGTTGAGTGGGGAAGATAATGATGTGCTTGTGGATGATGTGAAAACGGTTTTGGGGAACTAGTTGGGCTCCCTGAATTTGATTAATACCGATACAATAACTGAAAAAATCCTCTACCTGTATACATCAGGAAGAGGATTTTTCTGTTGATAAAAATAGGATGACTACCAACGTCATCTTAGCTTTTTTTAGGAGTTAGTCGCTTCTGATAGCGTTGTCCTTCCAGCATATTCAGAAGCGTACGTTGAATCGCTTCGGTTTCAGGAGAGCAACAGCCTGGATCGGCCAAGTTTCTAGTTTCAAGAGGGTCGTGTGCTAGATTGTACATTTCAAATTGATCGGGTACGGGTTCTGTTTTGACGACCTCGACGACACATCCGTCCGAATCGACAAATGTGGTATCGCTAACGCCGGGATCCGTCCAAAACTGGGGATTGTCGAAGTAGCGGGCGAATTTCCAGATTTCTGGTGTTCCGTTGCGTCCGGTTTTTAGTGAAGTGATAATCGCTTCGATTGAACTTGGTTGGACGACAGATTGATAAGGCTTACCAGTAACGGGATTCGTTTGATGAAGCCCTTTGAACACATTATCATCGGTCATGAAATAGATGGGTTCATCCACACGGAAGAAGGTTTGCTGCCCTTCTGTGAGCGGTGTTAAATCCCTTCCTACAAAAGGTTGGGCATCGGTATGATCAATGGATAGTTTTCTCTGGATTTCAGTTGCGTCAATCCCTGCTAGTCCGAGCAGTGTCGGTAAAATGTCAACATGACTGGTAAGAGTGGATGTCCGTTTTGAATGAGGAAACAGGTGAGGACTATGGATGACAAATGGGACATGGATGGACTCTTCGTACATCGTATACCACTTTTGATAAAGTCCGCCCTGTGCACCGAGTTGCTCCCCGTGGTCGGATGTGAAGACGATAATGGTATTCTCTAAAAAGCTGGAGTGTTGCAGCGCATTGAGCACTTTCATCATTTCGTCGTCTACTTTTTTCTCTAAGCTGTAATACAGTTGACGATAGAAGTTGTTGTTAATGATCGGCTGTAATCCTTTTGGATACGTGACTCGGTAGCTGTCTTGCACAGATGGTTTGGTAGAGAGCGATTCATGTGTCGTTGGAGCGGGTGGGATAGGTGGAAGTGTCGAATCGACTTCGAAATTGAAAGAGGGAAGAAGTGCAGAAAATATTCCATACAATGCGATATCATGTGGATTGACGAATGAGCATTGAATGAACCACGGATTGGTATTATCCTTGCATCTCGCTGCGTGATCTAACGCTTTGATCAATTCAACTGTCTCCGCTGCATACACTTCGTCCCGTCCACTTGTTCCAAACCCTGCGGACGACCCAGAATTACGTGGGTTTGCCCCGTGAGGATCAGGTCCAATCCAATCAGAGAATCCGAATGCGCCTAATCGATCGGCTTCCCGATATATTCTTTCGTTCGTTTTATTGGGCAACCCTGTGATTGTGTTGTAACTAGGCAATGCGTTTTTTGTTCCTGGGATCACAATATCTTCCTCGGAAGCATGCCACTTTCCTTTCCAAAACGTGTTATACCCGGCAGCACGGAAGTAATCGCCTGCTGTCGGGACCGTGTTCGGATCTAACCAAAACTGGTCCGCATCATATGAACCTTTCGCAGCACCTGGCGTTTGTGTCACTCCATGAAGGGAAGGATAATGCCCAGTATATAACGTCGTCCGACTCGGTGAACAAGCGGTGCTACCCACATAATGGTTCAAAAATGTCATCCCGTTTTTCATTAACAACTGTTGCGCATGTAAATTGTTACGGCGCCACTGTTGGAGTTCTGGTGTTTCGTAAATAGGTGGAAACCGTTCCTGGTCGACCATAAGAAATAAAATATTCGGCTGCTTGTGATGGCACCCGCATCCGCAATTTGCAGGATGATCTTTCATAAGTTTCACCTTCCTAATTTGTAGGTACCCTCTAGTCTATGAAGGACGAGTTCGAACGAGCGTGTGATTCGCATAGGGTAGGAAGGTGAATGATGATAACTTTACATTAGAATTGGATGAATCTCAGAATTTCTCCGATTGCAGTATCGACTAGAAACGTAGCGAGGAGAATGGAAGTAATCGTTGTAACAGCGATGTAAAAGAGGATCCCGTAAAAACTATCAATGGATGTAGGTTCGTTGAATAGGATTTTTATGATGGTGACTAGAGGAATAAGGATGAATGCGATGAAGATGGCGATTGCTAGAATAATGATGGATATGCTATAGGAATGAATGAATGTGAGCAGCAAACTAACTAGGGATAGTGCAATAGGGATTGCATAAAATCCACCTAGTTTTCTGGTGAGTTCTGGAATGGATTCGGAGATTGAAAATAGTTTGACGGTGCTGGTGGTTGCCGTGAGATTTATGACGACTACTAGGAGAAAGAAGATACTTAAGTAGAGAACGACTTGGAAAAAGGATGGACTTAGGGCGGTAAGGCTTGTTGGGAATGCAGCGTAGAAAGTGGCAGAAGTTAGAAGGATGAATAAAAGGATACTCAGTAGGCTATTTTGTAGGGAAGTATTCGTAGTGTGAAAGTGAGCAGATGGCGTTTTAAGTTGTTGGACTAGGAATTGAATGAAATTCTTCGCATCGGTTTTTAACTTTTCAAGGCTGTCGTTTGTTGGTGCGGTCGATACTTCCACGGCCGTCGTTCGCTGGCGTATGGCGGAAAACGAGTTCCCGCATACTGCACAAAAGTTTCCGTCATGTTGCGTGTGGTTGCAATCTTGACATTTCTTAATGGGTGCCACTCCTTCTTAGTGTTGGATGGTGATGATAGCAAGGCGTTGGGCAGTAAAGTAGGCTTTTGTATATGGTATGTGAGAGGGATAGAGAATAGAAAGGAATTGAATAGACATTTGGGAGAATTAGTTGAAGGTGGAGTGGTTTTTTTGCGTTGTCCATCACTTAGAAGGGATTGTTGGACACTTGGAGTAGTTTCTCCGACAGTCCACCGAGTTTCTCCATCACATCGGGCAATTTCTCCGACACTTAGCGAAGTTTATCGATAAAGGGACACAATTCAAGTGCGTTAAGGGATTAATTGGGGCGCTTCGCTTGTTTAGGGATGGGCTAGTACGCTGGAAGACAGTGATATCATTTTGCCCGACAGTTATGATGGTTTGCCCGACACTGGGAGTAGATTCTCCGACACATGGCGAAGTTTCTCGATCACATAGGGCAATTTCTCCGACACCTAGCGGGATTTCTCGATAACGGGACACAATTCAACGGATTTAAGGGGTTAATTGGGTGCGCTTCGCTTGTTTAGGGATGGGCTAGTACGCTGGAAGACAGTGATATCATTTTGCCCGACACATAAGACAAATTGCCAATCACTGCTAGTTGATTCTCCGACATATGGCGAAGTTTCTCGATCACATCGGACGATTTCTCCGACACCTAGCTTAATTTCTCGATAACGGGACACAATTCAACTGTGTTAAGGGATTAATTGGTAGTGCTTCGCTTGTTCGGGGATGGGCTAGTACGCTGAGTGTTTATGATTTCAAGTTGTCCGACAGTTATGATGGTTTGCTCGACACTGGGAGTAGATTCTCCGACACATAGCGAAGTTTCTCGATCACATCGGGCAATTTCTCCGACACCTAGCGAAGTTTCTCGATAAAGGGACACAATTCAACCGATTTAAAGGATTAATTGGGTGCGCTTCGCTTGTTTGGGGAGGGCTAGTACGCTGGAAGACAGTGATATCATTTTGCCCGACACTTAAGAAGGATTGACGATCATTGCGAGTAGTTTCCCCGACAGTCCACCGAGTTTCTCGATCACATAGGGCAATTTCTCCGACACCTAGCGGAATTTCTCGATAACGGGACACAATTCAACGAATTCAAGGAATTAATTGGATGCGCTTCGCTTGTTTAGGGATGGGCTAGTACGCTGAGTGTTTATGATTTCAAGTTGTCCGACAGTTATGATGGTTTGCTTGACACTGGGAGTAGATTCTCCGACACATAGCGAAGTTTCTCGATCACATCGGACGATTTCTCCGACACCTAGCCGAATTTCTCGATAACGGGACACAATTCAACGGATTTAAGGGATTTAAGGGATTAATTGGGTGCGCTTCGCTTGTTCAGGAGGGGCTAGTCGGCACGCGTTTGTTTCCTTGAATACAATCGCCGTTGAATGCTTTAGATGAACTGCATATCAATCCATAGAAACTACCTCTCAGTAGAACCTTTTCTGAGAGGTTTTTTTCTATGGCTAATTCTAGTGAACGTGATTCTTCGCTTTTCATAGAGAGGAGAACTTGCATCTCTACTGTTCAAAAATGCAAAATTGAATAATACGGTAATTTCACTTTGAAACCCCTTACAGTTTCGCTGACTAGAGTATAGAATGGGTTTACATTAGTAAATGCGTAAGTGAGGAGAGGGTTGTTAGAACATGTTGGATATACGGCGTGTACAATTAGTGTCACTTTTGGCAGACGAATCAAAGCCGATTAAAAGTGAAATCTTATCAACTTATATGGGAATCTCTCAGCGCTCTGTTTACTATGATATTACGAATATCAATGACTGGCTTGACTCTAAAAAGTTACCGTTAATCGAAACGATTTATGGTGAAGGACTTATACTTCCAGAGGTAACAAAGAAGGTATTGCAAGAGGAAGGTGTTTTGAGTCATAAACAATGGGAATACCATTTTTCTAGTGACGAGCGTATTGCCGTTTTATTGGTTGTATTGTTAACCCAGTCCGGGGCGGTCACTATGAAAAAACTGATGGACGCGGTACAAATGAGTCGTGGAACTGTATTTAAGGATTTACAAGAGCTAAAAGAAATCCTTATAGATGAACAGTTAACTTGTGAGTTTGAAAAAGCCTCTGGATACTTTATTCAAGGGTCTGAGGAAAATAAACGAAGGGTCTTGTTACTATTCCTTTACCGCATCAAGTATCAGTATAAGTGGACGGAAAAGCTTCCTTTTTTACATCAGTTATCAAGTATACTTTGCATATTTTTCCGATCAGAGAAACAAGAGTTTTTCAAGAAGTTAATCTTTAAAACTGAAAAGGAACTTGGGTTATTGATGACAGAGGAAAGTTCTCACCTTCTATTGATTCAACTCCTGATTATGATAGATAGGGTCCGAGATAAACATTTGGTATTCATAGAATCTGACGAAATTTCTATATTACAAGAGACTGCGTATTATCAGGCTGCCGAGAAAATTTTGAAAGTACTTGAGACTCCATTCAATACAACCTTTCCAGAAAGTGAAATCAGCTATTTAGCGCGCCAGTTACAAAGTTTTAAAGTCGCTCACTTTAAGTCTATGCACTACTCGTCCCAAGAGTTAGATGACTTGAAATTCGTTGTCCATCGGATGGTCATGGAATTCCAATTAAAAGCATGTGTGTTGTTTGATATGAGGGAAGAGCTAGAACGTAATTTGCTGGCACACATAAAGCCCACCTATTACAGGCTGAAATATAATGTACCGTATTCAAGCTTCATTGTGAAAGAAGTGCAAGAAAACTATCCAGATATATTTAGCTTCACGAAACAAGTGATTAGTCATCTTGAATTCTACGTCAGGAAAAAGATACCTGATGAAGAAGTCGCTTATATCGCATTACACTTTGGGGGGTGGTTATCGCGGGAAAAGAAAGAAATCAGCATAAGGCACCGCGCACTCGTAGTGTGTGCAAATGGCATTGGAACGTCCACGATGATTCGCAAGCAAGTAGAAGATTTAATTGAAGGCCTCCATGTAATCGCAATTCAATCGCTTCACGACTATGAAGAAGATTGTGATGTGGATGTCATTATTACTACAAGTTCACAACTTGAACACCCCACAATCCCAGTCTTTTGTGTTCCGGCAATCCTAACCAATGAAAACAAAGCTAATTTACTTTGGGAATTTAATCGGCTGTTCTCTGAAGAGAATAGACATTCACTATATGTGGATTCACTTATGAAAACGATTAAGAAGCATGCCTATGTTCATGATGAAGTTGGGCTCATGAGATCGATTTTAACCATATTAGAACAACCCAATCTCATGCTAAAGGAGGATGGAAAACCAATGCTTTGTGATTTATTGACGAATGAAACCATACAATTTACGGACAGCGTTTCAAATTGGAAGGAAGCGATTCGTCTCGCTAGTGAGCCATTATTGAAAAATAATTCGATTGAATTAACGTATGTAGATTCAATGATTCAAAACGTGGAAGAATTAGGTCCTTATATTGTATTGACAAAAGGCATGGCACTTCCACATAGCCGACCTGAAAATGGAGTGCAAAAGGTTGGAATGAGCCTTTTGCGGGTTAGGGATGCAGTAGCATTTTCTGACCAAGAAAAGCATCAAGCAAATTTAATTATTGTACTAGCAGCTGCAGATAACGAAACACATTTGACCGCACTATCGCAACTGTCAGATCTGTTATCTGAAGAAGAAAACTTGCAAAAACTAATTGCAGCTAATTCAGTTGAAGATGTGTTAAAAGTTATATCATAAAACTTTAGAAAATGGAGGAGATTTTAATGAAGAAAGTATTAGTTGTGTGTGGAAATGGTTTGGGGAGCAGTATGATTGTAGAAATGAATGCGAATGCTATTTTGAAAGACTTGGGTCTAGAAGCTAGTGTATCTCATACTGATCTAACGACAGCTAAGACAGAACCAGCAGATTTGTATATTGGTTCAGAAGATATCGTTGGTAGTCTGGAAGACGGTAAAAAGAATATCGTTATGTTGAAAAATATAATGGATAAAAAAGAATTGAGAGCGGCATTGGAGAATAATTTGTAACTAATAAAGATCACCCTTAAATGAGAGGAGTGTTGAGATGATTGACTTAATTATGAATGATATATTGGGAACGCCTGCAATACTAGTCGGACTGTTTGCTCTTGTAGGATTACTAGTTCAAAAGAAGAATTCAGGCGATGTCGTATCAGGAACGCTTAAAACGGTTATGGGTTTTGTTATCCTCGGTGCTGGAGCGAATGTGTTAGTCCAATCACTCGATAAGTTTTCAAGTATGTTTGATCATGCTTTTTCGATGGAAGGTGTTATTCCAAACAATGAAGCAATTGTTGCGCTAGCTCAGGAAAGTTTTGGGACAGAAACTGCAATGATTATGCTTTTTGGAATGATTGTAAATATTGGTTTTGCTCGATTCACACCTTACAAGTATATCTTTTTAACGGGACACCATACGATGTTCATGGCTTGTATGATTGCCGTTATCTTGAAAACTGGAGGTATGTCAGGTATTGGAATGGTACTCCTAGGTTCCATTATATTAGGGGCTATCATGGTTCTCTTTCCTGCAATGTTGCAACCTTATACTCGTAAAATCACAGGGTCAGATGACTTTGCAATCGGCCACTTTGGTTCTTTTGGATACCTTGTGTCAGCTAACGTTGGAAAACTTGTTGGCAAAAACTCAAAGTCTACGGAAGAACTGAAGGTTCCTAAGTCATTAGGATTCCTAAGGGATACATCGGTTGCAGTCTCTCTAACAATGGTACTTTTGTTTTTCGTAGTAGCTGCATTTGCTGGCCCCGCATTTGTTGAAGCTGAACTGAGCGGCGGACAGAACTTTTTAGTCTTTGCCTTCATGCAAGGACTGACATTTGCGGCAGGTGTGTACATCATTCTTGCTGGTGTTAGAATGCTTCTAGGTGAAATTGTTCCAGCGTTTAAAGGAATAGCGGATAAGCTTGTTCCAAATGCAAAACCGGCACTCGATTGTCCAGCAATCTTCCCTTTTGCAAGTAACGCTGTGATCATCGGATTCTTCTTTAGTTTTATAGCAGGGTTACTCAGTATGTTTTTACTACCACTTCTTGGATTGAAAGTTATTGTCCCAGGTCTCGTTCCTCACTTCTTTACGGGTGCAGCGGCAGGAGTATTCGGGAACTCTACAGGTGGTAGAAAAGGTGCGATCTTTGGTTCAATGGCAAACGGGTTCATTATTAGTTTCTTGCCAGCATTATTGTTACCGATCCTTGGTACGCTTGGTTTCCAAGGCACAACGTTTGGAGATGCAGACTTTGGCGTAGTTGGAATCGTGCTTGGTAATATTACAAACTTGGTCCAATCGAATCTTCTCGTCACACTTATTGTCTTACTAATTCTTGCGCTATCCTTCGCACTTGGATGGAAGTCTATGAAGAAGTTGGAGAACAGTGATGTAGCTTAATGATTTTGAGTGAAGTTGAAAAAGGAAATAACAGACCTACAGTTTACTATATTCTGTAGGTCTTTTTTTGCGTTAAATCACCGGTGAATTAGGAGTTCGCTGAAAGAATATGCTCAATTGGAATTTATATAAACCTTCTGAACTATACTTGACAGACAATTAAAAATTTCCATTGCATTCAGTTTAATGATTATGCTATAGTCATAAAAATTACACTCACACAGTAATCGGAGGTCGGTGTTGTGGAAGAAATTCATAATCGAATTAAGAGCTTGCGGGTTGAGCGCAATCTGACTTTGAAAGAAATGAGTGATCAGACCGGGTTGTCACTTAGCTTTTTATCGCAAATTGAAAGAGGGACATCTTCTCTTTCTATCAGTTCGCTGAAAAAGATTTCGGATGCACTTGGCATCCATATCAATTACTTTTTTGAAGAAGAACAAGAAACACAAACCTTTGTCATGCGGGCAGATGATCATCATTCGTTTACAACAACGAAAGGAAGTCAGATCTATTCGCGATTGACAGGGACTTTTAACAATCGCCGGCTGGAGCCGCTGAAAGTGACGCTGCCTCCGCGAATGCATGAAGAGCATCCATACAGTCATAGCGGGGAAGAATTTTATTACGTTCTCGACGGTGAAGTCATTTTCTATTTGAACAATGAAAAACATCATTTGTACGAAGGGGATACCATACATTTTCCTTCAAGTCTGATTCATCAGTGGGAGAATCCGTTAGAAACTGAAAGTTCTGTATTGAGTATTGTGACACCTATTATATTTTAACGAGGAGTGAGTCGGATGAGAGTAGCAACAGATATCGGAGGTACGTTTACAGACTTAGTGTACGTTGACCAATATGGAGAAATCGGAGTCGCAAAGAGCAGTACGACACCGCCTAACTTTGAAAAGGGCGTTCTAGACGTGATCAAAAAGAGTGGAATTGATCAGTCACAATTATCGATGTTCATTCACGGGACGACTGTCATTATCAACGCTCTTACTGAACGAAAAGGCGCTAAAACAGCTCTTATTACAACAAAAGGATTCCGTGATGTGCTGGAAATCGCACGGGGCAACCGACCGGATCTGTTCAATGTGAACTATGAGAAGCCGACACCGTTTGTAGAACGGTATTTGCGTCAAGAAGTGAACGAGCGTTTGAGTTATAAAGGTGAAGTATTGACTCCGCTTGAAATTGAAGACGTCAAGGCATGTGTCGAGTTCTTTAAAAAGGAGCAAGTTGAAGCGATTGCTGTGTCCTACTTGCATGCGTATGCAAATCCAGCTCACGAGAAACAGACAGCAGAACTGATTCAACAACTATGGCCTGAAGTGAAAGTGACGATTTCCAGTGACATCGTTCAAGAATGGCGAGAGTATGAACGGACGAATACGACGGTGCTAAATGCATACGTTCAACCTGTAGCTCAATCGTATATCAATCGCTTGGAGACAGAGTTGAAGGCGCAAAGTAATGTTGAGCAGTTATACATTATGCAGTCAAACGGTGGAACGACGACGTTTGACAGTGCGAAAGAAACTCCAATTAGCATGGTAGAGTCTGGACCGGTTGCTGGGATCTTTGGAGCAGCGGTGTTGGGTGAAATGATCGGTGAGAAGAACATTATCGCATTTGATATCGGTGGAACAACTGCGAAGTGTTCATTGATTGAAAATGGTGAAGTAAAAGTTTCGACTGATTATTATATCGAAAAAGATAGTCGTCATGCAGGATATCCCATCAAGACGCCGGTTGTTGATATCGTTGAGATAGGAAATGGTGGTGGTTCGATTGCTTGGATCGATCCAGCAGGTTCGTTAAAAGTTGGCCCACAATCTGCGGGTGCGTTCCCTGGTCCGATTGCTTATGGACAAGGTGGGACGGAACCGACAACGACAGATGCAAATCTGTTAACAGGACGCTTGTCATCGAAGAATTTTGATTATGAAGTGGACTTGGAAGCTGTTAAATCAGCAATCCAATCGAAAATTGGGTCTCGCTTTGACATGACAGCCGAAGAGGCGGCACTTGGGATCATCCGCATTGCGAACTCGAATATGCTGAATGCCTTAAAGCTAATCTCAATCCGGAAAGGTCACAATCCTAAAGACTTCACGCTGCTAGCTTTTGGCGGTGGCGGTTCAATGCACGCACCTGCGCTCGCACTCGAGCTTGGTGTGAAAAAAGTTGTAGTTCCGATTGCATCACCTGTGTTCTCTGCTTGGGGAATGCTGTTGACGGATCTGCGTCACGATTACATCAAAACGTACATTAAGCGAATGAATGAGTTGACGTTAGATGAAATCAACGAAGCATGGACGACAATAGAAACGCAAGCCTTGCATCATTTTGAGGAAGAAGGAATGACCGCTGAACAGGTGGAGTACCACCGTTTTGCTGATATGCGTTATCTTGGGCAAGAGCATACGGTGAAAGTTCCGGTTGAAAACGAAGCATGGACTGAAGCGAGTAAACAAAAGGCGATTGAAGACTTCCACAATCTTCATGAAAAGAATTACACATTTAAATTAGAAGACGCGCAAACAGAAATTGTTAATCTGCACTTGACGGCTTTCGGTAAGGTAGAAAAGCCTGAAATTAAAAAGCAAATCAAAGCAGGCACACTAGAATCCGCATTTAAAGAAAAGCGCGAAGTCTACTTTGAAAATGAAGGATGGCTGACGACGAATGTTTACGATCGGGAGAAGTTACCGACGAACGAAGTCGTGCAAGGACCTGCCATTATCGAAGAGAAGGCCGCAGTTACAGTGATTTACAAACAGCAACTGCTACATGCAGATGAATATGGGAATCTCATCATCGTAAAGGAGGAGAACTGATATGACGCACACGACAACAATTGATCCATTTACTCTTGAAATCGTGAAAGATTCATTACTTGCTACTGGAGATGAAATGTTTGATGCACTCGCGAGAACTTCGATGAGTCCAATCATCTATGAGGTACTGGATTATGCAAGTGGGTTGACGGATGCAGAAGGGAATCTGCTAACTCAAGGGAATGGTGTGACAGGTTTCATCGGGATGTTGACGTTCATGGTGAAGGAAACGCTGGCGAAATACCCTGGAGACAAGTTGAAGGAAGGCGACATCATTATTATTAATGATCCTTATCAAGGCGGAGGATCTCACCTTTCAGATGTTGGATTGGTCATGCCGATCTTTGTAGATGGTGAGCTGATTGCGTTCTCTGCCAATAAGGCGCATTGGACGGAAGTGGGAGGGAAAGATCCGGGTTCCTTTACGAATGATTCCGTAGATATCTTCCAAGAAGGTCTTCAATTCTCTTGTCTTAAACTGTATGACGAAGGAAAAGTGAATGATGTTTTAGTTGAAATGATCCGGTCGAATGTCCGTTTTCCAGAGTTGTCACTCGGAGATATGTGGGCACAAGTTGCAGCACTTAAAACGGGTGGCCGCAGGTTGAATGAGCTTTGTAAAAAACATTCGACAAAAACGATTCTTGCTGCAATCGAGTATTTGCTGGATCACGGTGAAGCTTTATCACGCAAGGAATTAAAGAAGCTGCCTAAAGGTGTTTTCTATGCAGAAGATTTCATTGACACAGACGGAATTGGAAATGGGCCTTTCCCTATTAAAGTTAAAGTGACAATTACGGATGATGAATTCATTTGTGATTTCAGAGGCAGTTCCCCTCAAGTCCCGGGGCCAATGAATTGCTCGAAAACAGGACTAATCTCTGCTGTACGTGTGATTTTCCTAGCAATTACGAACCCGGAACAAGATGTGAATGATGGGGTATTCCGACCGTTGAAAATTTTAACAGATCCGAAATCTATCATGTCAGCGGAACGTCCAGTCCCTGTATCGAACTACTTTGAAACGTTGTTAGGCAGCTTGGATTTAGTATGGAAAGCAATGGCACCACATGTACCCGAACGCTTAAATGCAGGACACTTTTTATCTGTTTGTGCAGTGACGTTGTCGGGGACTCATCATGATACGGACGAATCGTTCTTGATTGTAGAACCATCTGTTGGCGGATGGGGTGCATCGAATCGGAAAGATGGGGCATCTGGACAGTTTTGCATGAGTGATGGTGAAACGTACAATGTTCCTGTAGAAGTTGCTGAAACACGTTACGGTGTCATGTTGGATGAATATAGTTTACGTGAAGATGGAAATGGAACTGGAGCAGGAGAGTTTGTTGGCGGTAAAGGGGTCACTCGATCTTACCGTGCTATGACGGACGGACAAGCAGTCACAGTCACATATGGTCGCAACAAGTTCATGCCGTGGGGAATTAGTGGCGGCCATGACGGATCTCCAAACGAATTCTTTGTGGATAAAACCGATGGCACAACAGACGGTCCTTACGGTGTGTATGCTAGATATCCTTTGAACAAAGGTGACGTAGTAAGACTTGTCACAGGTACGGGCGGCGGATACGGAAATCCGTTAAAACGAGAAGCGCAACAAGTAGTGAGAGATGTGAAGAATGGCTATTTCACAGTCGAAGAAGCACGTACGGTTTTCGGTGTAGAAGTCGATATGGATACGTTTGAATATAGAGAACTTGAGAGCAGAACACACTAAAAGGAGATGGATCAGATGAAAAAACAAGCAGCGCAAGATACAAAGGAAATCGTACAAAACCTGTTTCACGATCAATTCAAAAATGCAGAAGTGAAATTCGGATATGTGTCGATACCGGCAGGCGAGCGATTGCCGGCTGAAGGAACAACTTTCCACGAGGAACAGGAGTATTCGTTCATTACAAAAGGGTCACTTATTGGTGAATCGGGAGGGGTGCCGTTTGAAATGACGTCAGGGGAAGCGTCGTTCATTCCTGCAAAAGAATTGCATTGGTGTATGAACAACGGTGATGAACCAGTGGAAATCGTGTTTGCCTTAGTGAATGCATAAGCTGCCAGGGGAAATTAGATAGGAAAAAGGAGTGAGCCGATGGACGGTCAAAAAGAGAATACGAAAGCGCATAACGATATACTTGGCCAAGATAATGCATTGGCTCCTGTTCCGGAAAATCAGCGTCAGCATTGGCTGACGCCTGCAGTTATATTTGGAGGACTGGAATTCACGATTCCAGTTCTCATGGTAGGTGCTTCTTTAACAGCGAGTTTCGGGATGACGAAGATTCTTTTCATTCTGATCATCGCACTATTCGGTTTCCAGTGGGCAGGTAATGCATTACAAGGGTATATCGGCGCTAAGACGGGGCGTTCTTCATCCGTAATTGCCAAGTCGAGTTTTGGAACCGTACAAGCGCGCTTTATTGTCGGATTCACGATTTTCATTGTGTCACTTGGCTGGTGGGCGTTGCAGACTGCAGTTGCAGGAAATGCGATGTCTGCAATGTTCGGTATTGATTATCAAACAAATTGGATTGGGTGGGCACTCGTTACGACTGTTGCGGGTCTTTTGTTCGCACTTCCTTCTATTATTGGGTATAACTCGATGAAATGGACCGATTATTTGGCGGTTCCTTCAGGATTGCTGCTGATTATTGGTGGAATCTATTTGACGATGAAAAATACGGGATTGCATAAGATTATGGAATGGAATCCTGAACCGAGTATGACGATTTTAGCTGGAATTAGTTTGGTAATTGGTGTAAACGTATCCCAATGGGTAATCGCGTCAGACTATACGCGCTATGCGAAACCTGTTTGGCGTGACAACTGGATTATTCCAAGCGGTATTGCCGTAATTGGATTCCCGTTGTTCATCGTAGGGGCAATCATGTCCGTAGGTGTTGGAGATGCAGACATCGTCAATGTCATGATGAATTTAGGGTTTCCGTTTTGGGGCTTCTTGATTTTGTGGCTTGCGACGTGGACTTCCCAACTCGTCAATAACTACAGTATGGGATTAGCGCTTGCGAATTTATTGAATGTGAACTCAAGTCGCGGTCGTGCGCTGTTGACGTTGATCGGGACGATTCTAGCAATAATTGTCGCGCTTGCGGGAATCCTTCAGTACTTTGAAGACTTCCTATACTTGACGGCTCTCTTGTATCCGGCGATTGCGGGCGTAATGATGGGAGATTTCTTCATTATCCGTAAGCAAAAGTGGGTTGAGATTCCAGGTTGGAACTGGATGGCAACAATCGCAGTAGTAGCTGGTGTCGTAGTTGGATATTTGACTCAGTACGTGTATCCAATGGGGTTACCGGCTGTTCAATCTCTACTAGCTTCCATTCTTGCATATGTCATCGCGATGAAAGTGAAGAAGAATGTATCACCTGATCAGTTTACGGAAGAGCATCATTAAGTTAGATGGTGCTTGTTAAATAGACGTTGATATTCGTAAATAGGTTAGTGGTGTACGATGATGGATTCGGCAACATGGCACAATTGAAGTGTTTCTAAGGGATTAATTGGGTGCGCTGCGCTTGTTTAGGGAAGGGCTAGTACGCTTTAAGACAGTGATATCAATTTGCCCGACAGTTAAGATCAATTGCCAATCATTGAGAGTAGATTCTCCGACACTTAGGGGAGTTTCTCAATCACATCGGGCGATTTCTCCGACACCTAGCGAAGTTTCTCGATAACGGGACACAAATCGAGCGTGTTAAGGGATTAATTGGGTGCGCTTCGCTTGTTTAGGGAAGGGTTAGTACGCTGAGTGTTTGTGACTTCAAGTTGTCCGACAGTTGGAGTTAATTCTCCGACACTTGGCGAAGTTTCTCGATCACATCGGGCGATTTCTCCGACACCTAGCGAAATTTCTCGATAACGGGACACAAATCATCCTAAAAATAAGCAAAATCAACCCCCATTCCGCATTGCGAAGTGGGGGTTGATGTTATTCTAGCGTAAGGACTAATTTCCCACGAGCATGTCGTGTTTGAGTTTTCTGGAGTGCTTCGAGTCCTTGCTCGAATGGATAGGTTTGCTCGATGACGAGCTGGTATGTACCGTCTGCAATTTCTTGAATGAGCTCTTTGACTTCATCTCGGACATCTGCTTTATGAGGCACGAATGCAGCCGTGATGCCGCGTTCGGGTTCGATGCGGTCGCCGGATATAGTAATAACAGTGCCACCGTCTTTTACGATATGCATACTTTCAGTTCCTGTTCCAGGTTGAATGGCAATCGCTGCATCGACACCGTTAGGCATCCATTCGCGGATTTCGTGTGCCCACTTCGAATCACGATAGTCGACGGTTTTATCAGCACCAAGCGATTTCATATAGTCATGGTTTTTAGGGGAAGCCGAACCCGCTACCTTCCAGCCACGTGCTTTGGCAAATTGGATGGCGAATGTCCCGATCGCACCAGAAGCACCTGCGATGAATACCGAATCGCCTTCTTTCAAATGGAGTGCAGTGAGCGCGCGCAAAACAGTGTTACCTGCGACTGGTACTGCAGCGGCTTCTTTAAAATCCATGTTTTCAGGGATGTGTAGGATGAGCGAGTCTTGTTGGACTGCTGCGAACTCTGCCCACGTTCCCCCTTTTGGTTGCATCATGCTGACGAAGGCGATGCGATCCCCTTTTTTATGGTGTGTCACCAAACTCCCGATTTCTTCAACAATCCCCGCTGCTTCAACTCCGATTGGATACGGATAGTGGATCTCTTGAGGGAGAAAATAGGAGTCATGAATCCCTACGCCTACTGCTTTTACACGCACGAGCAATTCATCCTCACTGATGACTGGAACCCTGATCTCTTCTAGCAGGATATCGTCTGGGGCGTCACTCCGTTTTACAAATGCTTTCATATAGGTTGCAACTCCTTTTGAGATTTTAGTAAATTCAGTATATCATACCGTTATTGCTGAAGTAGTAATACGGGATTGTAATAATTTTTACAATGAATTCCTGGATTTCTATGTTCTAACGAGGACGAGTCGCTGTGTACACGTATAAAGTTGTGACCATCACGAGTAATTGGAAGGGTGCGCAAGGATGGAGACGGCATTCAATCATACCGTTTTCTACGACAACAGGGGGACGACGGAATTGAAGATTGTTTTTGAAAAAGGAAGCCAAAATGGAATTGACATATGAATTTTGAGGAGCTGTTCTGCTGATAGGTCTATAAGCTTTTATTTGATTTTGAATAACAATTTTTGTTAACGCTTTACTAGGGTAAAATACTTCTTCCCTTAGACTGAATTATCTAGTATACTGCATATCATAGATTTTTTTAGATGTTCACATGAGTATATGGATTTTGATATGGATAGATTAATTGATGACAAATTTGAAATCAGTTAAATCAGAAATTATAGGTAGATAATGAATCAGAGAGAGTGTGATTCAACTTCAAATAGGTGAAGGGGGAGAATGAACATGCAAGATGGAAATGCAGCAATGGGATTGTGGAAAGATTGGCGTTTACATGCGATTGTTTTAGCAATAGTAATCGTTACGGAATTGATCGGCACGTTCAGCATTAAAGTCGGTCCTGGGGTCGTGTTGTTACTTCCGATGTTATACGCGCTCGTCATAGGAATTATTTTATACTTTACACCGGCTGTGAAAGAGCGGCAGTCCATCAATGCGGAGCCTATTATTGTGCTGGGAGTTTCGTTATTGCTTGCCAAAATCGGGGTCATTATCGGACCTTCATTGCCAGAGGTGATCGCAGCGGGGCCTGCTCTTTTACTGCAAGAGTTCGGGAATCTAGGTACGATTTTGATCGCGTTGCCCGTTGCAGTTTGGCTTGGTATGAAGCGTGAAGCAATCGGCATGACGCACTCGGTTGGCCGTGAGCCAAACGTAGGCTTGATTATGGATAAGTACGGAATGGGTTCGCCGGAAGGGCGCGGAGTTATGGCGATGTACATTTTCGGTACCGTATTCGGTGCTGTATTCTTAGGGTTACTGTCAGGATTACTCGCTACGATTACGCCACTCAGTCCGCTATCGTTTGCGCTAGCTTCAGGTGTCGGAAGCGGAAGTATGATGGCAGCAGCGAGCGGTTCGTTGATTGCCGCGTTTCCTGAACTTGAAACGCAGATCGTTGCGTTTTCAGGAGCGAGTAACTTACTCTCCTTATCAACCGGTCTTTGGGTCAGTATCTTCATTGGACTGCCACTCACTGAAAAAATGTATGGGTGGATGACTCGGAAGAAGGAGGGGTATTGATGTTGAAAAATATTCAAGAGTGGGTTTTGTTATTGGTTATCGTAGGCGTCAGTGGCCTTGTCGGGAACTGGATTGGCTACGATATCTTCCCAATTGCCGCACTTCCGGGGATGGCGATTCTGATTGGCATATGCTTGGCAGGATTCATTTTGAAAGAGATCATCCCTGTGAATTTTCCGAGCATCGCCTATATTTCCATCATTGGGGTGGTCGTGTCGATGCCATGGTTCCCAGGTTCCGCTAAAGTGGTGGAATGGACGACTCAAGTTCAGCTGCTGGCGCTTACAACTCCTATTCTAGCCTATGCAGGGATTGCGATTGGACGTTCGTGGTCCGATTTCGTGAAGCTAGGCTGGCGGACGTTGATTGTCGCAAGCCTTGTCATGATTGGAACGTTTCTCGGTTCGGCCGTGATTGCGGAGATTATATTACGATTCCAAGGAATAATTTAATAGAGAATAGGGACCCGTCGCAATGTAGCGACTGGGTCCTTTTTGTGTTGGGATGCCGTTGTCGATCACTCCGAAGGGTTTCTCGATCAACGAAGAGTCTTTCTCCATCACATCGGACGATTTCTCCGACACCTAGCGAAGTTTCTCGATAAAGGGACACAATTCAATGGCCTTAAGGGATTAATTTGGTGCGCTGCGCTTGTTGAAGGATGGGCAATTCAACTAAGCGGGAGCAATTTTTGACTTCTCCGACACCTAGCTGTGAATGTCCGACGCTGGGAGTGATTTCTTCATCAACGAAGAGTGTTTCTCGATCACATCGGACGATATCTCCGACACCTAGCGAAGTTTCTCGATAAAGGGACACAATTCAATGGCCTTAAGGGATTAATTTGGTGCGCTGCGCTTGTTGAAGGAAGGGCAATTCAGCTAAGCGGGGGCAATTTTTGACTTCTCCGACACCTGGCTGTGAATGTCCGACGCTGGGAGTGATTTCTTCATCAACGGAGAGTGTTTCTCGATCACATCGGACGATATCTCCGACACCTAGCGAAGTTTCTCGATAAAGGGACACAATTCAACGGCCTTAAGATACTAATTGGGTGCGCTGCGCTTGTTGAAGGATGGGCAAATCAACTAAGTAGGGGCAATTTTTGACTTCTCCGACACCTGGCTGTGAATGTCCGACGCTGAGAGTGATTTCTTCATCAACGGAGAGTGTTTCTCGATCACATCGGGCGATTTCTCCGACACCTAGCGAAGTTTCTCGATAAAGGAACACAATTCAACGACCTTAAGGGACTATTTAAGCGCTGCGTTTGTTGAAGGACGGGCAATTCAGCTAAGCGAGGGCAATTTTTGACTTCTCCGACACCTGGCTGTGAATGCCCGACGCTGGGAGTGATTTCTTCATCAACGAAGAGTGTTTCTCCATCACATCGGTCGATTTCTCCGACACCTAGCGAAGTTTCTCGATAAAGGGACACAATTCAACGGCCATAAGGGACTAATTGGATGCGCTGCGCTTGTTTAGGGAAGGGCAATTCAGCTAAGCGAGGGCAATTTTGACTTCTCCGACACCTAGCTGTGAATGCCCGACGCTGGGAGTGATTTCTTCTTCAACGAAGAGTGTTTCTCGATCACATCGGACGATTTCTCCGACACCTAGCGAAGTTTCTCGATAAAGGGACACAATTCAATGGCCTTAAGAGATTAATTGGGTGCGCTGCGCTTGTTGAAAGATGGCTCAGGAGGATAGCACCAGAATGGAGGCATGAAGAGAATTGATTGATTACAAAGCAATTCGTTTTATGATTAAAAAACGAATAAAAGTTGTTTTTTAATCTTCCAGACTAAAAAACTAGAACGTTCACAAATCGTTCGAAATAAGATACTTTTAGCCTATGGAAAAAACTTTTTAAACTTATTTCTCTTAATTTTTTATCTCTTAGAACCGTTATAGCGTCTAAGATAATCATGATTACCATTTAACAGCTATACCGGAAAAGTCTGAAAACCCGTTTGTAATGAAAAATTAGGTGTGATACGGTTAATAACGTATTGAAAAATTGCTTTATGAAAATATCAAGGAGGAGAAAAATGAGAAAAGCGTTAGTTGGTTTTTTGGCAATCATGATGCTAGTCGTTTTAGCAGCATGTGGGGAAGATAGTAGTGGTAGTAAGCTAGAAGATTTGAAAGAGAAAGGCGTTGTCAAAGTCGGCTTTGCCAATGAGAAACCGTATGCGTATGAAGAGGATGGAGAGTTGCAAGGTGCTGCGGTTGCTATTGCCAAAGCGGTCTTTGAAAACCTGGGGATAGACGAAGTCGACGGGAAGTTGTCGGAATTCGGGAACTTGATTCCAGGCTTAGGCGCAGGGAAGTTTGACGTCATTACAGCGGGAATGGCGATTACACCGGACCGTTGTGGAAACGTGGCGTTTGGTGAACCGGAAATTAAATATGGTGAAGGATTAATCGTTGAAAAAGGTAATCCGATGAACTTGATGAGCTATAAAGATATTGCTGCGAATCCTGAAGTTAAAGTTGCAGTAATGAGTGGTGCGACAGAGAAAGAATTCATGATCAAAGAAGGCGTTGCTGAGAGCCAAATCATGATGGTTCCTGACATTCCAGCATCATTTTCAGCAGTTGAATCTGGACGTGCGACAGTCACAACAGGTACAGAAATGACGATTAAAATGGCACTTGAATCGGCTAACATCGACAAGCTTGAATTTGTAAATGAATTCGAACAGCCGGAAATCGAAGGTGTTCCTAGTTATGGTGCTGCAGCGTTCTTGAACGAAGACGATGAGTTACGTGAAGCATATAATGCGGAGCTGAAAAAGATGAAGGAAAACGGCGAAATTGCAGCATTGATCGAACCGTTTGGCTTTACTGAAGAAATGAACACGGTCGATAACGACATTACGACTGAAAGTGTTTGTAGCGGTGAAAATTACTAAGAAAACGATCGGGTCACGCCGTGTTCGGCATGACTCTTTTCTTGGTTAGTAAACCCGTAAACTCGTAAGATTACTAAATCGTACACAATGGAGTGGTGTTTGTGGGTTCTTTACCCGATATATTTTCTACCCTCGTGCAAGGCTTAAAAGTGACGCTATTGGTGCTCGTACTTTCGATTATCTGTAGTACGATCATTGCGCTTGTTGCAGGGCTATCACGGGTGTCAACGAATCGGTTAGTTACAGGGGTAACCGGTTTCTATGTTGAAATTTTTAGAGGAACGTCGCTGATTGTCCAGTTATTTTGGTTCTCTTATGCACTCCCAGGTTTATTTAATATCCACCTAGGCAGTGACATTTGGGTCGCGGTGCTTGCGATTTCATTAAATTATGGCGCATATATGTCTGAAATTGTCAGAGGCTCGATTCAAGCGGTTCCTTCCGGACAGACGGAAGCGTCAATTGCACTGAACTTATCCAAGTTCCAGCGCATGCGGCACATCATTATTCCCCAAGCAGTCCGGATGATGCTTCCTGAATATGGAAACTATTTAATTCAAATATTGAAGGCGACTTCACTCGTTTCTTTGATTGGATTAACGGATTTACTGTACTACGGAAATATTTACAGGAGCACACATCTATCGGATTCCCCGACAGTCTATTTACTTCTCCTCGTGATGTACTTCGTGATTGCGCTGCCTCTCATTGCATTCACTAAAAAAATGGAGAGTGTTTCGAAGAAAGGGGTGGCTCACGGATGAATTGGAGTTGGACCGTGTTTTTTGAGACCATTCCGCTTATTGCAAAAGGACTTTGGATTACAGTGGGCTTAACACTCGCTTGTTATTTATTTGCAGCAGTTTTTGGGTTCTTCTGGGTGTTTATGAGTCGCATTCCATCAAAGATTGTGAGAAGTATTTTTGGATGGATTGCAGTGTTCGTTCGCTCGACACCACCGCTTGTCCAATTGTTTTTCATCTTTTACGCGTGGCCGGTAATTCCGGTTGTCGGTGTATCACTGAACCCATTCGTTGCGGCGATTTTAGGGCTTGGAATTCATTTCAGCACGTACATGTCTGAAGTGTATCGATCCGGAATTGAATCTGTGGATAAAGGGCAGTGGGAAGCTTCAACTGCACTGAATTTATCCACAAGACAAAAGTGGACGAAAATTATTTTGCCTCAAGCGATCCCACCGACGATTCCAATGCTTGGAAATTATTTAATCATCATGTTTAAAGAAGTTCCACTCGCGTCAACGATTGGGGTAGTAGCTATGCTGCACATTGCGAATGACTATGGTTCGCAATACTACAAGTTCGTTGAGCCGCTCACGGTAGTGGCACTGTTCTTCTTATTGTTGAGTTATCCTTCAGCGATATTAATTAGCAAGTTAGAGAAGAAATACAATCGGAAGTTTGATAAAAAAGCTATGTCTTCGTAATGAAAGTTAGACATACCAAACTGGAAATGAAGGAGATTTCGAATGGCTGAATCAATTGTGCAATATAAAGATGTTCACAAATCATTCGGAGATATCGACGTGTTGAAAGGAATTGACTTGGACATTCAACCTGCCGAAAAAGTAGCGCTGATCGGACCAAGTGGATCCGGGAAAACGACGATTATTCGGATGTTAATGACGCTCGAGGAACCAACAATGGGCGTGATCGATGTAGGTGGAAGAAACCTTTGGCAAATGGAGAAAAAAGGTGAGTGGGTGAGAGCGGATGATCCCCACTTGCATTCCATTCGTGGAGACATCGGAATGGTGTTCCAGCATTTCAACCTGTTCCCGCATATGACGATATTGGAAAATTGTATGCTGGCGCCAGTACTTGTGAAAAATGAAAGTAAGAAAGAAGTGAAAGCGACGGCCGTCGAAATGCTGGAGAAAGTCGGTTTGGGCGATAAAATCGAATTATACCCAGCGCAACTTTCAGGTGGTCAAAAGCAACGTGTTGCGATGGCACGTGCACTCATGATGCGACCGAAAGTTATGTTGTTTGATGAAGTGACGTCGGCTCTTGACCCGGAGCTTGTTGGTGAAGTACTCGAAGTCATCCGTGATCTCGCGAAAGAAGGCGAAATGGCAATGATTCTCGTGACTCATGAAATGGATTTCGCACTTGATATTGCGGATCGCGTTGTGTTTTTGAATGATGGTGTTATTGAGGAAGAGGGACACCCCGAAGACATTTTAGTGAACCCGAAAAGTGAGCGGCTGCAAGACTTCTTAAGCCGTTTTACGGTGAATCGATAATATTATATAGAAGAGACCTGTTTCGCGTTGGCGAAACGGGTCTTTTTTGGTTGTCGATCAACTTGTTGGAGTTGTCGATCACTAAAGGCGAAATGTTCATCACTCCACCGCGTTTTTCCATCACCCCGGACGATTTCTCCGACACCTAGCGAAGTTTCTCGATAACGGGACACAATTCAACTGCATTAAGGGATTAATTGGATGCGCTACGCTTGTTTAGGGAGGGGCTAGTTGGCTGAGTGATTGTGAATCCAGTTGTCTGACACCGATGATTGATTGTCTGACACCGATGATTGATTGTCCGACATTGCGAGTAGGTTCTCCGACACTCCGCCAAGTTTCTCCATCACCCCGGACGATTTCTCCGACACCTAGCGAAGTTTCTCGATAAAGGTACACAATTCAACTGCTTTAAGGGATTAATTGGATGCGCTTCGCGTGTTTAGGAGGGGCTAGGACATGTAAATGGGGAATCAGTAAAATGACAGCGGTTATCCGCATTTTTAAAGTGAATAATCGGAGCTTTGACGAGAGGAATCACCAATGTCAAGAGAAAAATCAGAATATGTGGAAAACAATCGACAATGAGGCACAAATTCGTGTGCAAGGAGAGAAAATTCATCCGGTTAGTCATAAAAAAACACCCGACCTCTACTGATGCAGGTCGGGATTACCAGTTCAATCCATGATCAATCAAGCCAATCGACTAGTCACTGAAAAGTTCGCGTTTAGCAAATAGCATAGAACTAAAGGAAATCACGAGTGAAATGAGAAAGCTCCACCAAATCGTCAAAAGAGGACCACTAGCTAGAGATGATAAGTGAACGGCAATGGCAGCGATTGGGGCTGCGTATGGGAGCAGTCGAGATATTTTTCGTTTAGATAGTACGATGATCAGCATGACTGGAACGAGTGCTGCGTACAAGGTTCCGAAAAAGAACAGGAACTGTAGCGCATCGAAGTTGTAGAAGAGTGCGAAAATGAGCAACACGAACAAAATCAGTCCAGAGAATTGATAGGAAGCTTTATGTAACTGTTTATCACTCATGTCAGGTCGAATCTTATGTTGGATATTGCGCACAAAGTGAACCGTTGTTGCGTGAAGTTCGGCGTTCATCGTGCTTGAGATGGTACTGAAACAGAATAGGAAAAAGATGGCGGATAGGAATAATGGTTTGATTTTCTTAACGAGCTCAAATAAGAGCGAGTACGTTTCTGCAAAGGATTGGTCGTAAATGACGATCATCAGCATTCCACCAAGAGCTAGTGGAATTGTACACCAGACTAGTGCTGTTAA
The DNA here is from genome assembly GCF_003384035.1 of Sporosarcina sp. BI001-red. Taxonomy (GTDB): domain Bacteria; phylum Bacillota; class Bacilli; order Bacillales_A; family Planococcaceae; genus Sporosarcina. The sequence continues at coordinate 129,372 of NZ_QQAK01000010.1, forward strand.
ATAAAAGCTCATTCGAACTTTTTTTAAGTCAATCAGATAGAGGCGTTGCCAAGTGGCGCGATCAGATATCATTTGGCCGAAACCGATGAGCATAGCGGTTGCTGTGAAGTAAAAGGCTTCCTGATTGTTTGTGAACAGGAGGTACGGATGCAGAAGCCGTATACCTTGATAGATATTAGTCGCACCTTCACTTATAAAGAAAAACATCGGGATAAAAATAATTGCACTAAAGATAAAGATGAGTGCGGGACCTTCAAGTCTGTGAATCCATTTCATGCCTCCTAATCCTGCGATAAGAAAGGTATATAAGAAAAAGAAGAGTAAGGAGATCCAGACGGGAACTCCAAGCAATAATTCAAAAAGTACGGAAGCCCCAATCGCCTGCATGAAAAGAGAGTCTAAACCGAGAAATAAAACGATAGCTGACAAAATGTAGTAGCCGTCCTTATGGAGCCGGACTTGAAACAAATCTCCGATAGTTCGTAAATTAGGATAGGACGTACGAATTCGAAGCGATATCATTCCAAATAAAAGAAGAGCAACAGCCCCCATAAATGAATACCCAATACTTCCGACTAACCCAAATTTAATGAGTGCTTCAGGAGAAGACAAAATCGTATTTGCGGTAATCCAGCGGGCGAGTAAAGAGATAATTGCGGTGGAAATACCAAGAGTGAGCGCCCCTGTCATGTAATAGTTATAGTTTTTCATACAGGACTAGCCTCTGTGTCATTCGAAATTTGTAGTCGATAGGCAGTCGGGGTCATGCCGAAGTTTTTTCGAAACAATGAGCTGAAGTAATGTTGGCTATTGAATCCCGTATTGTCGGCAACCGTGGAAATGCTGGCTTCTGGATCATTGATTAACATCCGTTTTGCCATTTCTAGACGATAGGAATTTAAATAGTCTGCGAAGCCGATAGCCATTTCCTCGAGAAACTTCCGGCTCAAATACGTAGGGCTAAGATGGATCTTTGCTGCTACGGCTGATAAAGGAAGCTTTTCAGCATAGCATTCGTGGATAACGTGTAATGCTTGTTGGATGGCGTCTGACTTTGCATTCCAATTTTTGTATTTTTGTAGTGTTTGGACAAGTTCCGCTTCAATGACAGGCTTTGTAATATAGTCGTTTACACCAATTCGAATCGATTGTTGTGCATAGTCGAACGATTGAAAAGCAGTGACCATGATGATGTCCAAGTCATACAACTCTTTGAGTTCCAAACCGAGAGTTAATCCATCTTTTCCGGGCATTTGAATATCTAGAAATGCTAAGGAAACTTTTTGAGTTTTCGCCAGTGTCAGTGCGGTTGCAGCATCAGTTGCTTTTAAGAATGTCCAATAAGGGAAATGAGGTTTCATTAAATACTCGAGTTGCTCGAGCTCTAGCGGTTCGTCGTCGACTAGTAAAATGTACATTAGCTCACTCCTTTCTAGACTGTAGGTTTTTCTCGAAAAGGGATTATTATTTTTGCACATGCTTCCTCGCCGATAAACGACATAGTAAATGAGGTGGGTTCATCAGGAAATAATAGAGTAAGCCTTTCTCGGATGTTGGCGACTCCTAGTCCATCTTCTCGAGTAAAGTCATCCTTTTTCTTTGAGGAATGTTGGAGATGTGTATTCCACACTTCTATGTGAATCAGGTTGTCTTGAAGAAAAATGATGATTTTAAGGGTTGCTGGACCCGGGTATTTTTCAAAAGCGTGCTTGAACGTATTTTCAACCATTGTTTGAAGAACAAATGGAGGAATGTATGATAGCTTTGCTTCCTCTTCAATAGTTTGATGAGTTTGTACCCGTTTTCCGAAGCGTAACTGTTGAATACCTAGATAACTATTGGTGTAGGCCAATTCGTCCATGAGCGGGACGAGCATTTCGTTCGTTTGATAATTGTATCTCATGAATTTCGACATCACTTCCAAGCTGGTGATCAGCTCTTGTTTTCGATCTAATCGTGCCAAGCTTAGCATGGTATTCAGTGTGTTGAAGAAGAAGTGGGGTTTGATGCGTTGGTTGAGCTGATAGTATTGGGCATATTGCAATTCCTTTTCTAGTTTCGATTTACTCGCGACGTTCTGAAGGAAGTCAAACCGACTCTCGAAGATCATGATGAATGCAAGTGTAAAAGCCCCTGCTAGAGGGGCGAGTATACATAATAATACATATAATGAAAAGGAGTCGATGGACATCATGGGCTTAACCTCCAGCGAGAAAAGGATTGTTCTAATTCTAGCAGATGTGTCAACTGCTGAGTAAATTTTCTGCAAAATGACAAGCTACTTGATGAGTTTCCGTCAATGGACGTAGCAGAGGCTCGTCGGTTTTACATAGATCTGTTGCAAATGGACACCTTGTATGAAAGCGGCAACCTGTTGGTGGATTGATCGGAGAAGGAACGTCTCCTTTTAAAATGATTCTATTCCTTTTATGATTCTCATCAATGGATGGAATGGCTGATAAGAGTGCTTTGGTATACGGATGGCTAGGTGAATCGAAAAGAGAGTCTTTATCTGCAATTTCCACAATTTTTCCTAAATACATGACAATGACGCGGTCTGAAATATGTCGGACAACACTTAAATCATGAGAGATGAACAGGAACGTCAAATCGAGATCACGTTGCATACTTTTGAGTAGATTAATAATTTGAGCTTGAATGGAAACGTCTAAGGCAGATACTGCTTCGTCGCAAATAATCACTTTAGGATTCACACAAAGCGCTCTCGCAATTCCGATTCGTTGTCGTTGTCCTCCCGAAAACTCATGAGGATACCGTTCTAAGTATTCAGGTCGAAGCCCGACAAGTGACATCAGTTCAAGAAGTCGTCCTTCCATTTGTTCTTTCGGCATCACTTTTTGAATCGTCATTGCTTCTTGTAGCATTTTTCTGATCGTTTGCCGTGGATTCAATGAAGCGTAAGGGTCTTGAAAGATGACTTGAATGTCACCTCGGATATTTCGGAGTTCTTTCTTTCTAAGAGACGTCATGGAAGTGCCATTAAACAGAATTTCTCCTTCTGTAGGTTCATCAAGTCGTAATATGGAACGTCCGGTCGTTGACTTCCCACATCCGGATTCTCCGACGATACTCAATGTTTCGCCTGGATATAAGTTGAAAGAAATGTCATCGACTGCTTTCACAGTTTGTTTCGGTGAAAAGAGTGATTCTTTTTTTAGAGGGAAGTATTGCTTTAAATGATCAACCTGTAAAATTGGCGCTTTTTTTGTTACGGACATACCAATTCCTCCTTCTCTTCAATCGCTTCCCATTTCTCTGTGTGCATGAAGCAACGGACTTTTGTCTCTGCATTATTCATCTCCAACAAATCAGGAGCTTCCGCACGACAAATTTCCCGTGCGTGTGGGCAACGATCTGCAAAGCGGCATCCCACCGGATAATCATAGGGGCTAGGGACGGATCCTTCGATTGTTTGAAGTTCTTGCTGATTTTCATAGATATTAGGAAGTGACCTAAGCAACCCTTGCGTATACGGATGTAAAGGCGTTTTAAATAGATCTTTTGCATTGCGGTGTTCAACCACTTGACCTGCATACATAACGGCTACTTGGTCACACACTTCAGCCACAACACCTAAATCGTGGGTGATGAAAATGATGCTCATCCCGATTTGTCGTTGTAAGTCCTTCATCAGCTCCAAAATTTGAGCTTGAATCGTTACATCCAATGCAGTTGTTGGTTCGTCAGCTATGAGTACTTCAGGGGTACAGGCGAGTGCCATTGCAATCATGACTCGTTGTCTCATACCCCCACTTAACTGGAATGGTTCTTGTTTCGCGCGCTTTTCCGGAGAGGGAAGACCGACCAGTTCCAACAAATCTACAGCTTTCTGCCAAGCTTTCTTCCGGGGGAGCCGTTGATGCAAGCGTATCGTTTCTGCGATTTGCTCACCTACGGGAATAATTGGATTTAAGCTAGTCATCGGTTCTTGAAAAATCATGGACAACTGATTGCCCCGAACTTTGCGCAATTCTTCTTCCTTCATCTTTACGATGTCTTTGTTGTTGAGCAGGATTTCTCCTGCAACGATTTTTCCAGGAGGTGAAGGGATGAGTCGTAACAGGGAGAGGGAAGTAATTGACTTTCCGCATCCTGATTCTCCTACAATTCCTAGTGTTTCTCCTTTATGCAGTGTGAAATCCACTCCATCCACCGCTTTTGCGATACCTTTTGAAGTTGTAAAATGTGTTTTCAAATTCTTTACTTGTAAAACGACTTCTTTACTCATCGTCAATCCCTCCCTTTAGTTCAAATCGATTCGTTTGTTGACCGCACGGTAGAGTACATCCACAAGTAAGTTAACGAACACGAAGACGAGTGAAGCGACTAATACGCCACCTTGTACCATTGGTAAATCGCGTGTTCGAATTGCATCTACAATCATTCGTCCGAGACCATTTATGGCAAATACGGACTCAACTAACACAGTCCCACCCAGCAAACTACCGAATTGCAGTCCAACGACTGTGATCACGGGAATCAGTGCATTCCGTAGTGCATGTTTGTAAATTACGAAGTGTTCTTTCAATCCTTTTGCACGTGCTGTTCGAATATAATCCTGACCTATGACGTCCAACATGCTGGACCTCGTCATTCGAGCAACAATCGCTGCCCCACCAACGCCGAGTGTGAGGGCTGGTAAAATTATATTTGCGGGTCCATCCCATCCTGCAACAGGTAACCATTGGAGCTTCACCGAAAACAGATACATGAGCAGAAGTCCAAGCCAAAAGCTAGGGAGTGAAATCCCCAACAGGGCAACGACCATTACACTTACATCGCGGATGGAGTACGGCTTCACAGCTGAAATAATTCCTGCAGCTAAACCAAGTGCGACTGTAATGAGGATGCTATAAAAGGCGAGTTCCATTGTAATTGGAAGCCGGAGTAGGATTTCGTCAAGTACAGGCTGTTTGTTTTTTAAGGAATTCCCGAAGTCTCCTTGAAATACGTTCCCTACGTACGAAAGATATTGTTCAGCAATTGGACGGTTGAGACCTAAGTCTTCACGATATTGTTCGATCGTCTCTTGAGAAGCGCCTTCACCTGCTAAAATAGCAGCGGGATCACCGGGGACCATTTGCATGATAAGAAAGACAACTAGGGTCACACCTAGTATGACAGGGATAATTTGTACCAATCGTTTTGCGATGAACAAAAACATATGTGAACCTCCTTATTTTTTTAGTTTAGGATCGAGGGCATCCCTTAGACCATCCCCGAAGAGATTAAATCCGAGGACCAGAATGGAAATCATTAGTCCGGGGAAAATGGCCATATATGGAGCGCTGAATAGAAAATCTCGCCCGCTTGAAAGCATGGCACCCCATTCAGGTGATGGAGGCTGTGCGCCTAATCCCAAAAAGGATAATCCGGCCGCTGAAAGAATCGCTGTCGCAAGACGCATCGAGCCTTGAACGATAATAGGTGACATCACGTTAGGAAGGATGTGTCTGAAGATGATTAAAAAATCGTTTGCTCCGATTGTTCGAATTGCATCAATATACTCCAGCTTTTTTACTTCCATAGTAGAACCGCGTACAATCCTTGCGAATAGAGGAATTGAGAAAACACCCACTGCAATTGTGACGTTGATCAATCCAGGTCCAAGTGCACTGATGATTGCAAGTGCGAGTAGAATTCCTGGGAAAGCTAACATGATGTCCAGCATGCGGCTGATGATGGTATCCACCCATTTACCGTAATAACCAGCAATTAGTCCGAGTGTAATTCCGAAGAAAGCGCCGAATAGTACGGAAACGAAGCCGACGCCTATGGAAAGTCGAGATCCATAGAGTATACGACTTAAAATATCTCTTCCTTTATCATCCGTTCCCATCCAGTGCTCCATAGAAGGTGGTGTCAGTTTATCCTCTAGTGAAATGTCATAGGGATCGAACGGTGCGAGAATAGGAGCGATGAGCATCATGAGTAGATACGCTCCTATAATGACAGCACCTACCATAGCAGCTTTGTTTTGAGTCATTACGGACCAAAATGATTGCCACCTTTCTTTACGAGTGTTCTTTCGGGCTTGCGCCAAATCAATGGACTGGGTTGTCGTTACTTTTGAAGCCATTTGTCATTCCCTCCCTGCTCATGTCTTTAATGATTAGTTCAAATGTAAAACGCTTTCGGATGGGTGTAAATAGGAATCTTCTAAGTAGTCAAAATACTTAAAAAGATGAGCAAGATATTGAAAGTGATTTCTGTTTTGTTTTTATATAATCGATTTAGAACGACAAAACGAATTGAAATGGGGGAGCGCGATGAAGAGTTGGAAGAGATTTCTTACGCTAGTACTAACAGGGGTGTTGCTTCTAGTCTTGCAGGCTTGTTCAACAAGTGGCTCGAGTTCAGAAGGCAAGGGAAGCGCAGAAGGTAAGGAAGGGAAAACAGATGAGGGAGGAACGTTAACAGTCGTTCGTCTCTCCGATGCGACAGGATTAGATCCGCATTTCATTACAGACATTCCTTCTGCAAACGTAGTTCATGGGAAAGTCTATGAAACGCTTGTCCAGTTCGATAAGGAAATGAATATTAAGCCAATGCTTGCAACTGAATGGGAACAAACGGATGATCTCACATGGGAATTCACACTCGAAGAAAATGTGAAGTTCCACGATGGTACACCATTTGATGCAGAAGCTGTGAAAAAGACGTTAGATCGAATTCTTGATCCAGCAACGGGTTCTCCACAGCAATCGAAGCTTGGGATGATTCAAGAAGTTGTCGTGAAAGATCCAACCCACGTTACTCTGAAACTATCTGAACCGTATGCACCGTTGCTTTCAATCCTTGCAAGTAACGAAGGCAGTATCATTAGTCCGAAGGCAGTGGGCGAGTCAGCTGAAAAGCTTGCAACGCATCCAGTCGGTACTGGACCATTTGTATTCGAGTCTTGGAAGTCAGGTCAGGATATCACTTTGGTGAAGAACGAAGACTATTGGGGTACACCAGTAAAACTCGATAAAGTTGTGTTTAAAGTTGTTCCTGAAGATGCAACTAGACTTGCGATGATTGAACAAGGGGAAGCCCAGATTTCAGACCAAGTTCCAGTAACAGAAATTGACCGAATTGAAAGCTCTGATACTCTCAATTTGTATCGTACGGAAGGATTAGCTGTAGAGTATGTAGGTTTTAATACGACAGCGGCACCATTTGACGACGTGAAAGTAAGACAGGCGGTCAGCTATGCAATTGAGCGCGAAGCAATTTTGAGCGGAGTTTATAATGATGTCGGAACACTTGCGAATGTTGCGATGAGTCCCAAAGTATTCGGTTACAGCAAAAATGTAGAAGCATATCCATATGATATAAATGAAGCGAAGAAACTAATGAAGGAAGCTGGACTTGAAGATGGCGTGACAGTGAAATTACTAACAAGTGACCGGAAAGAACGCATTAATATGGCAGAAGTGATTCAGTCACAACTTAAAGGAATCGGTGTGAATGTAGAAATTCAAGTTATGGAATATGGTGCGTATATTGATGAAGTTGACAGCGGTAATCACCAAATGTTCATTGGCGGCTGGGGGAACGCAACAGGTGATGGAGACTACAACCAATATAACCTGTTCCACTCAGATTCTATTGGATCGCCGGGTAACCATTTCTACTATCAGAATCCTGAAATTGATAAGTTAATTGAACAAGGCCGTGTAGAAATGGAACCAAGTAAGCGTGAAGAAATCTATGAAGAAGCGATGCAACAAGAGATGGACGATGCGGTCTATATTCCAATCCGAAACTATGAGCATCTCGCTGTGTACAATAACGATGTGAAGGATTTCTGGTTGAGCCCATCGAATTATCTAATTATCAATGAAACAACCGTTAAGTAATCGGTGAGATTGAAGAGTAAGGGCGCAATACAGGACCTTACTCTATCCTTTTGAAGGAGTGATGGAATTGGCAACTTTGTTGTTGAAAAATGTAACGTTGGAAACGGGATTCCAGTACGAAGGAGATCGAGTGACCGGTACAAATACGAGAGAATGTGATGTTTTTGTAAAGGATGGAAAAGTAGAAAAAGTCGGTGAATCGTTAACAGATTCTGCAGATACAGTGATTGACGCAGGTGGAAACTTACTCATGCCATCGATGCGCGAAATGCACATTCATGTGGATAAAACCTATTTTGGCGGTCCTTGGAAAGCGTGTATTCCAATTACAAATGGCATTGTTACTCGTATAGAAGAGGAAGAAAAACTCTTGCCACAACAGTTGCCAGTTGCGTTGCAGCGTGCAGAGAAAATGATTGAATGGTTGTTGTCACAAGGTCACACCCATATTCGATCGCATTGTAATGTTGATCCGCAAATCGGAACAAAGCATATTGAAATTACGTTAGAAGCATTTGCAAAATTCGAAGGCATGTTAACATATGACATTGTAGCTTTCCCGCAACACGGCCTACTACGTTCAAATTCTCAAGACTTAATGAGGGAAGCGATGCGTAAAGGAGCAACATTAGTGGGAGGAGTAGACCCTGCAACGATCGATAGAGATATTGAGCGTTCACTCGCAACGACGATGGACATTGCAACGGAATCTGGTAAAGGATTGGATATACATATCCATGACGGCGACTCTCTCGGAGCGTTTGAATTTAAAAAACTTGCTGAACTTGCGACCCAAGCAGGGAAGGTAGGGCAAACTACGATTAGCCATGCAATTGCACTTGGCGATTTAGAGGGTGCAGAATTGGACAATATGACAGCGATTTTGAGGGAAGCACAAATAGACGTCACGACCACGATCCCAACGAACCGTAAAACAATTCCTGTCCAGTATTTGCAGAAGAACGGTGTCAATGTATCGCTAGGTCACGATAGTCTAACTGACCACTGGTCACCTTATGGAACGGGGGATACGATTGAAAAGCTTTCCATTCTAGCAGAACGATTCCGATTCATGGACGAATACTCGTTGAATCGTACGTGGCAATACGCTACGGGTGGAATAATGCCGCTCGATGATGAAGGCAATGCTGTTTGGCCGAAAGTTGGAGATGATGCAAACTTCTTGCTAATCGACGCGGTTTGTTCAGCTCAAGCTGTGGCTCGTCGTAAGCCGATTACGAAAGTCATTTTCCAAGGGAATTTGGTTTCTGAAAATGGAATTGTGCAGAGCGGTGTACAGATGGGGGGCGTTCGACGTGGCTGAAACAACGTGGCTGGTAAATGTTAAGTTGGAGACGGGTAACCGGTTATTGGATAACGGAGCAGTTGAAACTGAGACTGCGTTGCATACTTTGAAAGTTGTGGATGGATGGATTGAGGAGATTCATGATGCTGGAAGTCCGGTCAATCTGGATGGCGAACAGATTGATATGAAGGGCAAGCTTGCGGTACCACCGTTAAAAGAAATGCACAATCATTTGGACAAAACCTATATGACCCTAGACTGGAAGGCAGTAACTCCAGTGGCGAATTTGAAAGAACGCTTGCAACATGAAGCGGCAGAGCTTAAGGAATTGGCAGGTTCGACTGAGAAGCGAGCAAAGAAAATGATTGAAACTCTTCTTGGATATGGAGTTACGCATATCCGCACGCACGTGAACGTCGATCCATATATCGGGTTGAAAAACTTGGAAGGCGTGAAGGCAGCGCTTCAAGCTTATGAAGGGATTGTGACTCACGAAATCGTAGCATTTCCTCAACACGGTTTACTTCGGGATGAAGTCCCGGCGTTAGTACGTGAAGCGATGCGAAGTGGGGCGACAATCGTTGGGGGACTTGACCCTGCAGGAATTGATCAATCTATCGAACGCTCCCTGCATGAGGTGATGGACATTGCGACAGAATTTGACGCAGACGTGGACATTCATCTACATGACGGAGGAATGGTTGGTTATTATACGTCGGATAAATGGATCGATATCGTTGAAGATGCTGGGTACCGCGGTCGAACAGCTTTAAGCCATTCGTTTTGTTTAGGAGATGTCGCTCTAGGTCAGCAAGTGAAAATTGCGGAGCGTCTAGCAGCACAAGACGTTGCGATCATGTCGACAGTTCCGATTAACTTGAACAGAACGTTGCCGCCTATCGAATTATTGGATGAACACGGGGTTCGTGTGCAATTCGGATGTGATGGTTTTTATGACTCGTGGAGCCCTTATGGGACCGGGGATGTGTTAGAAAAAGTGACACGCTTCGGGGAGCTCTCCCGTAAAATCGAAGAGAATTCGTTGCGCCAAGCGTTGCGTTTTGCAACGAATGGAGTCACTCCATTAAATGCAAAGGGGGAACGCGTGTGGCCAGCAGTTAACGATAAAGCTGATTTTGTATTCTTTGATGCTGCTTCAACAGCAGAAGTGGTGGCAAGGAAACCGGCCGACCGATGCGTGATGGTGAAAGGAAAACTTGTAACTCCCGCAATATAATTAGTAAGGGATGGCTAAATGTAGCCATCCTTTTTTAGATGGTAGGTGAACGCATTGAGACGTAGTCAAATGAAGTTGTATCTGATTGGTTTGTTTTGTGTTATTGCTTGGGGGAGTAACTTTGTATTTGGTTCGATTTTAGTGAAACAGTTTAATCCAGGAATCATTGCCATTATCCGTTTAATGTTCATATTGATATTTTTATATACAGTGACCCGTAGGCAAGTTCGTGGCGTTCGGATAGACAAAAAGGGTTGGCTGTTACTCATTGTAGGTGGACTTATCGGTGTTTCGTTTAATCAATGGAGTTTTTATGCGAGTTTGCAGTACACTGATCCCGTGACAGCAGCACTGATATTAGCTCTTTCTCCTATCGTCACCGTTTCACTTTCAGTTTATTACTTCAAAGAAAAGCGTCGACTGATGTTTTGGAGCGGAGCGCTGATCGGACTTTGCGGTGTATGGCTTGTCATCACCCAAGGATCTTGGTTTGTTCCTTCTATTGGACGTGGTGAATTGCTGATTGCAGGAACGATGTTGTCGTTTTCCGTGTTTCTTCTTCTCGTCCAGCATATGTCAAAAACGATGAATGTCGGTGTGATTACTTGGTACACGAATTTCATAGGCATGATCGGCTTATTACCTTTTGTTTCCTGGAAGGTGATTCCGTCATCGTTGCAAGTTAATTGGACTTATTGGGTATTGCTTATTGTCACGGCTATCGTGATGCATGGATTATGTACATACTTGTGGAATGGCGTCATAAGGGAAGCGGGTGCCTCGAACATTTCGTTGTTGCTCAACTTGGAACCGTTTATCGCAATGATTTTCAGTTATTTTCTCTTGCACCATGTTATTAGTTTTCCACAGCTGATTGGTGGATTCATCATCATATCGGGAATTACCGTATCGCTGCGAACTCAACAAGTCAGGACCATTCGGGGGAAGGATTAGATTCTGGGACTGTGGAGAGTGCTTATTGGTTCTTAAAAGTTAGGTAGTGGCCTGTTTCGCATTGGCGAAACGGGTCTTTTTTCGGTTGTCGATCAACTCTGATGATTTCTTCATCAGGCAGTGGCGATTGCCCATCACTCATAAGGTTTTCTCCATCACCCCGGACGATTTCTCCGACACCTAGCGAAGTTTCTCGATATCGGGACACAATTCAACTGCTTTAAGGGATTAATTGGGTGCGCTACGTTTGTTTTAGGAGGGGCTAGTTGTGTGAATGTCAGTTGTCCGACACCACTGATTGATTGTCCGACATTGCGCGTAGTTTCTCCGACACTTAGCCAAGTTTCTCCATCACCCCGGACGATTTCTCCGACACCTAGCGGAGTTTCTCGATAATGGTACACAATTCAACTGCTTTAAGGGATTAATTGGATGCGCTTCGCTTGTTTGGGGAAGGGACTGGTTGTGTGAATGTCAGTTGTCCGACACCTATGATTGATTGTCCGACATTGCGCGTAGTTTCTCCGACACTCCACCGAGTTTCTCCATCACCCCGGACGATTTCTCCGACACCTAGCGAAGTTTCTCGATAACGGGACACAATTCAACTGCTTTAAGGGATTAATTGGATGCGCTTCGCTTGTTTTAGGAGGGGCTAGTAGGCTGAGTGATTGTGAATTCTAGTTGTCCGACACCTATGATTGATTGTCCGACATTGTGCCTCGTTTCTCCGACACTTCGCCGAGTTTCTCCATCACCCCGGAAGATTTCTCCGACACCTAGCGAAGTATCTCGATAACGGGACACAATTCAACTGCTTTAAGGGATTAATTGGGTGCGCTTCGCTTGTTTTAGGAGGGGCTATTTCATGCACATAGGGGGACCAGCAAAATGCCAGAGAGCATAAGCAGTTTCAGGTGAGGAATTGGAGATATTAAGTAAGGAATTGCACCTGTCAGGTGATTATAAAAATAAGCAGCCTGCTCGCTTAATATAGCGAATAGGCTGATTTTAATCTAAATGACCTATGGAATAATATGAGATATTACTAGAATGGTAGTGACTTTAGGCCTCTGTACGATTATACTTATTGATTGGAAGGAACCGCATGTATATGTGTATATTGTACTGTTATTACTAGATAGAGGGAGAATGACATCACCATGAGGAAAAAAATTAGATTTAAGAGCATTAGATCGCGCCTTTACTGGGCTTTTGGAATTGTTATGTTACTCGTGTTGGGACTCGGATTTTTCACGCTGAATTCTGTACAGCGAGTGAATGAGAAAACGCAGGATATTATTAGTCATGATACAAAATTAGTTGCTGCCGATTTGAAGTTGGCGAATACGATGGCTGGACGGTTGTCTGCTGTCCGGGCGTATATGCTGTTTGGGGAAGAGGAATACAAAGAAGAATTCGAGTCTTTAACGGATTACGCTAATAATCTTCAAGGAGAGACTGAGAAACTCGGTGGGAATCTGGGGGATTTAGTTGAAAGAACATCAAATTGGAGCGCTATGCTTTCAACGGATGTTTTAGATATGTACGACGCGAATCGTAAAGAACGAGCGATCAAGAATTTGGAGAGCTTGTCTGTAGAGGGTACGGAATTGATTGCTGAATATCATAAGGTTGCTGATAAGCGAGAAAAACAAACGGTTACTCATGGCGATGAAATCATTTACAGTGGGAGAGTCACTCTGAGGTGGGTATTAGCAGTATCGCTTCTGGTTTTGATTGTCAGCGGGACAGCTTCTGTGTTAACCACTCGTGTTATTACTAGACCCCTAATTCAAATTAGAAATCGCATGAAATTGATGGCAGATGGGGATTTAAGTCAAGAGCCACTGGATATTCTGTCGGAAGATGAAGCCGGACAACTTGCGGTTGCTATGAATGAAATGAGTGACAATATGCGTAATATGCTGAATCGCATCAATGATGTATCGTCATCCGTTTCAGCACATAGTGAAGAGTTGACCCAGTCTTCGATGGAAGTGAATCAAGCTTCTACGCAAATTGCAGTGACGATGCAGGAGTTAACCTCTGGAATTGAAAGTGAAGCCAATACGGCTACGGATCTAGCTATGGCGATGGAGCGTTTTGTGGAACGTGTGGAAAGTGCAAATGCACGGGGAGAAGCTATTCAAAAAGCTTCTGAAAGTGTTATGGAACAGACGGGAAATGGATCCCAGCTAATGGAATCCTCTACAGAACAGATGCAAAGGATCGATGCGATTGTTCAAGAAGCTGTTACTAAGATAAAAGGGTTGGATGTCCAATCACAAGAGATTTCGAAACTTGTCGTTGTGATTAAAGCGATTGCCGACCAGACGAATTTACTCGCGTTAAATGCAGCGATTGAAGCTGCTCGCGCGGGTGAACATGGTAAAGGATTTGCAGTTGTTGCAGAAGAAGTGCGTAAACTTGCAGAACAAGTAGCAGTTTCCGTGACTGATATTACTGGGATTGTTGGTACCATTCAACAGGAATCCAGTAATGTTGCGGGATCGCTTGAGGCGGGTTATGAAGAAGTGGAAAAAGGCACTGCACAACTTCTGACAACGCGTGAAACGTTTGCTGAGATAAGCAATGCTGTGAGTCAAATGTCAGAGGATATCGAAGTGATTTCTATGAATCTAACAGATATTGCAACAGGTAGTGAAGAAATGAGCGAGTCAGTGGAAGAAATCGCAGCGATTTCTGAGCAATCGGCTGCGGGTGTTCAACAAACCTCTGCTGCTTCACAACAGACGAGCAGCTCTATGGAAGAATTGGCAGGGAGTTCAGCCCAGCTTGCTGAGCTAGGACAAGATCTGAGCGAACTGGTAAGTGAATTTAAGTTGTAAGAGAAATGTTGTAACCTCGAATGGTTTAAAACAAAAATAAGCAGCCTCTCCAAATGGAGATGGCTGCTTTTTTAGGTTAATCCAGATGAGTCATGAGTTCATCCAACAAACGCAACACTTCTACTGAAGCTTTTTCGATTTGCTTGAGGTCATCTTCTGCAGCTTGCATATTTCCTTGTTCGTAATGCGTTGCTGCTAATTTTGCAAACTCGTGGACATCTCCGTGGTGGTTGTCGAGTTCTGTGTAAGCGGGGAGGTGGCCGAGCGTTTCTCTAACGTCTTCCTTTGTGTACCACTTACCGAGCCGACATGCCAATTTAGAACCAACGTCTTCAGGGCGTATGGTTTCCAAGCCGATCAGCATGTTGTATATGCGCCATTTCCACAAAATATGATCCGCTTTTGATAGTTGCAGAAGTGCCCGTGAGGATAACTCTGTATGGGTGGCTGCAACAGTGTCTAAACGAAACGCATTGAGTTCTTGGCTTAAGTCGTATACTGCGGCTGAGGTGCTCGTCCCATAGGTATAGATATTTTCTTGAATTTCATTAATGAAGCCCATTCCATGAGAGATTTGATCAATCGAAGCGGCTTGTTGTTCGGAAATCGCTGCCGTATTTGTAATGTCCATATTGATCTCTTCAATTGCTTCCACGATAGCGTTTAGCATAGATAAAGACTCGTTCGCTTCACTCGATGCGATATGAATGTAAGAAGATGTATCCGTGATTGAAGTCGAGACATCGTCTGCGTACGATTTTAAATGTGTGACATTGTCTGACGCGACATCGAGCGCGGAAACCGTATTTTCAGCGAGCTTTCGAACTTCCTGGGCAACGACGGCAAAGCCTTTTCCATGTTCACCAGCTCGTGCTGCTTCGATTGATGCATTTAATGCAAGCAGATTCGTCTGGGTTGCGATGCTGTTAATAAGTCCGACCACTTGTTCAATATCGGCGACTCTCTCTTGGAGCTTGGCAAACGTTTCAGAGATCAATGTAAACCTTTGTTCGGTCTGTAGGATTTGGCTTAGTGCATTTTCAATTGTCTTTTTACTGTTTGATGCAAATTCAACAGAGTCGGTCGTTTTTTCTGAAATGCGCGCAGAAGTCGTTGCAACTTCAGCGATGGAAGTAGCGATTTCCTCTGTTGCTGCTGCGGAGGATTGTAACTCTTCGCCTTGACGTTCGATATTAACGATTAAATCTTTCATATACATAATCTTCGCATTCGAATCGACCAGTCCCGTAATCTCACTTACAATCCGTTCAAGAGATTGTTGTTCGTAGTATTCTGCTGCAAGTTGTAATTCAACAGTCATGGCGGAATTGAATGATTTCATGAATTCAAAGGCTTTTGCGGGTTTAAAATGGGCACGTTGCAAAATGGAAGAATGGACGATGAATCCAAATTCGTTAAGCACGGCCATCACGCGACCATTGTCAAACTGATACTGATGCAATAGGTGGAAAAATTCGTGCGAGCGTTGGAGGTATTCAGTGTCACGGGCATGGCAGAATAAATTCTTCAGGTAACTATCTATTATTGTGGAGTTCAGCCCAGTAGGGGGACTTTCTATTGAATCGATTAACAGTCCATGTAAAGTAATCGATAAAGATGGGGACAGTGAAGTGAAATGCTCGTATAACTGATGCAAGTGTTGCTGATCGAGCTTGCAAAAGTTGGCAAACGTCAGCTTGGATTGCAACAGGTTTGGAGCTTGAAGATCTGTCTCGCGTTTTAAAAGATTGTCTAGTTGCATTTTAGAGCGCAATATTACCATGATTGTGCCTCCTAGTAGGTCAATATGTTTAGTATAAGGGTTAAAAATCAGGATTACAAGGTCATGTATTTTTGTATGTTAGTCTAGTTCAATGAGGTACTTAGTATTATTTTTATAAAACGAAAAGGAATTTTGAATATCTAATATGAAGTTTAAATAAAAACATTAAAAATACATAAAATTAGTGACTTAAGTCCTTGCTTAAGTTATAATTGCGAATGGAATTCATACTATATGAATATCAGGAATTGATTCGAAGGGATCATAAGAAGGAGAGCGTTATGAAAAAAAGAGCAGGTTTTAAAAGTGTGAAGAGTAGATTGTTATCCGCGTTTGGCGTAGTTGTGTTGCTTGTCATCGCGTTAGGCGTTTATACGATTTTGTCGGTCCATGCAGTTAATCAAAAGACCCAAGAAATAGTGGAGACAGATACACAGTTAATGGCGATTGATTTAAAGCTAGCGAACACGATGGCAGGAAGAATGTCTGCGGTACGTGCTTATGTTCTATTCGGAGACGAGCAATATAAAGAAGAATTTTTAACGTTGACGGAGTCCGGCAAGGCTTTGCAAGCCGAAGCCGAAAAGATAGGTTCCTCAGATGAATTTGGCGACTTGATTGACCACATGATCAACTGGAGAAAGAAGTTAACTACAGATGTAATTGATATGTACGACTCGAACCGGAAAGAGCGTGCAGAACAAAACTTGAGTGAGTTATCTATTGAAGGTAATGACTTGATTGCTAAGTATCATGAAATTGCAGATAAGCGTGAAAAACTTACAAACGCCCATGGAGAAGAAATTATTTCAAGCGGGAAAGAAACGCTGACGTGGATTGCTGTCGTGCTGTTCCTTGTTCTCGTAATCAGCATTGTGGCGGCGCTATTTACTGCAAGTGTAATTACGAATCCGATTAAGCGGGTAATGGAAAGGATGCAACTGATTGCTGAAGGTGATTTGAGCCACGAACCATTAGCAGTTACTTCGCGGGATGAAGTCGGTCAATTGGCTGCTGCAACAAATGAAATGAGTGAGCACACACGTGAAATGCTCAATGGCATTAACGAGGTTTCTTCATCCGTTTCAGCCCATAGTGAGGAGCTGACTCAGTCCTCCACGGAAGTGAATGCAGCATCCCAACAAATCGCAGTGACGATGCAAGAATTGACTTCAGGAATTGAAAGTGAAGCGAATACAGCAACTGATTTGGCAATGATGATGGAACGTTTTGTAGAACGTGTTGAGGATGCAAACCATAAAGGTGAGGCCATTCAGCAGACGTCTAAAAATGTTTTGGAGAAGACAGCGAACGGTGCCCAATTGATGGAGACATCTACTGAACAAATGCAGCGGATTGATGCAATCGTTCAAGAAGCTGTTACGAAAATTAAAGGGTTGGACGTACAATCGCAAGAAATTTCGAAGCTTGTCGTTGTGATTAAGGATATCGCGGATCAG
The DNA here is from genome assembly GCF_003384035.1 of Sporosarcina sp. BI001-red. Lineage (GTDB taxonomy): Bacteria > Bacillota > Bacilli > Bacillales_A > Planococcaceae > Sporosarcina. Next base: position 146,829 of record NZ_QQAK01000010.1, read on the forward strand.
ACGAATCTATTGGCATTAAATGCAGCGATTGAAGCAGCGCGCGCAGGGGAGCACGGAAAAGGATTTGCGGTTGTCGCAGAAGAAGTTCGGAAATTAGCTGAACAGGTCGCTGTCTCAGTTACGGATATTACAGGCATCGTTGGTACGATTCAGACAGAGTCTAGTAGTGTTGCAGGGTCACTTGAGTCGGGCTATGAAGAAGTTGAAAAAGGAACGGCACAACTAAAGACGACTCGCGAAACGTTTGGCGACATTAGCAATGCTGTCAACAAGATGACCACGGATATAAATGTCATATCTCAAAACCTTGAGGAAGTCAAAGCAGGTAGTGAAGAAATGAGCGAGTCAGTGGAAGAAATCGCAGCCATTTCTGAGCAATCCGCTGCTGGCGTTCAACAAACAGCAGCTGCTTCTCAGCAGACAAGCAGTTCAATGGAAGAAGTGGCAGGCAGTTCAGTACAACTTGCCCACCTTGCTGAGAATTTGAATGGGTTGGTACGAGAATTTAAGTTGTAAGTGAATCGGTTTGAAGAGGGCGCACCCGCTGAATTGGCGGGTGTGCTTTTTTCTATGGCTACGTTCTCGATCAGAAGTGTCGGGTTGTCCGACATTGGGAGGGGATTGACGTTCATGGGGAGGAGTTTCTCGATCAAAGAGAGAAATTTCTCCGACACCTAGGGAAGTTTCTCTATAACGGGACACAATTCAGCATTGTTGAGGGATTAATTGGCGGCGCTCCGCTTGTTGAGGGATGGGCTATTTCATTGCCGAGTGTATTTTGTGCGTGCGGGAGCGTTCTCGATCAGAAGTGTCGGGTTGTCCGACACTGGGAGGGGATTGTTCATCAGAAGTGGATGTTTCTTCATCACAGAGGAGGATTTCTCCGACACCTAGCGGATTTTCTCGATAACGGGACACAATTCAGCATGGTTAAGGAATTAATTGGTGGCGCTTCGCTTGTTGAGGGATGGGCTATTTCGTTGCGAGAGGGTATTTTGTGCATGCGAGAGCGTTCTCGATCAGCAGTGTCGGGTTGTCCGACACTGGGAGGGGATTGTCCATCAGAAGTGGATGTTTCTTCATCACATAGGAGGATTTCTCCGACACCTAGCGGATTTTCTCGATAACGGGACACAAATCGGCATGGTTAAGGGATTAATTGGGTGCACTTCACTTGTATTCATCCACACAAAAACGACATCTCCCAATTTAAGGAGATGTCGTTTTTATTATGCGTCTTCTTCTAACCTAGGAACGAGGTCGAATATTTTGTGGTCTTCGAACGCATCGATGAGGCGGTCGAGCCAGTCGTAATATTCGCGGATGTACAGCAGTTTTTCAATATCTGACTCGATAATTGCGAGGAGTTCATCAGTTATGTCATCAGCTTTTTTTAGTTCCTTTAGTTCAGCCATTGATTTTCGGATTGCTGCCGTATGTAACGAGACGGCTCTTCTCCATTTGACGGTGAACATATCGACGAAAATCTGATACCAGTCGTCTTTTACTTCATATAAGTCTTTGCGGACGCCACGTTCCCAGACACGATCGACCAGTTTGGCTTCTGAAAGTGAACGAATTGATGTACTCATACTCGTTTTACTCATACCGAGTTCTGCGGACATGTCATCTAATGTGAGTGGATGATCTTCAAAAAACATCATACCGAATTGTCTACCTGCTGAAGGCGGAAGTCCATAAAGATGGATGTTTTGTGCAATCGATTCGGTAATTCGCTTACGAGACTTTTCTAGTTTTTCGTACGCATCCATCATGGATGAGCCTCCTTGTGATGAAGAAATTTCATCAGTCTTTGAACACTTCAGTATAGCTTAGAACATAGGAAAAAGAAAATCAATCATTACGTACAGAAAAAACTGTACGTACAATATATAAAGTAAATCATTTGTATTACAAACAGATTACAGATATACTATGAAACATCGTAATTATTGAATCGGGGGGTTTGCATGGAAGAGGCAAGTAAAAGCAAGAAAATAGAAGTGAAAAACGCGACAAAAATCTTCGGGAAATCGAGCAAACGCGCTGCTCAACTCCTTAAAGAAGGAAAAACGAAGAAAGAGATATTGAAAGAAACAGGTGCAACTGTCGGCGTGAATAACGCAGCATTTGATGTACTCGATGGTGAAATATTTGTCATCATGGGACTTTCAGGAAGCGGAAAGTCCACACTCGTTCGCCTGTTAAACCGTTTGATTGATCCGACATCGGGGCAGATTTTGTTGGACGGAGAAGATATTGTGAAGATGAACAAAGAACAACTTCGCAACGTTCGGCGGAAGAAAATCGGAATGGTGTTCCAAAATTTCGCGTTATTTCCACATCGGACGATTTTGGAGAATACAGTCTACGGGCTTGAAATTCAAGGCGTAGCAAAAGATGAACGCAATAACCAGGCGGTGGAATCGTTGCGTCTCGTTGGTCTAGCAGGCTATGAATCTCAATATCCAGGACAGCTGAGTGGTGGGATGCAGCAACGTGTCGGGCTTGCTCGTGCGCTTGCAAATGATCCTGACATTTTACTGATGGATGAGGCGTTCAGTGCACTCGATCCATTGATTCGTAAAGATATGCAGGACGAATTGCTGCAGTTGCATGAAGATATGGGCAAGACGATTATCTTTATTACCCATGATTTGGATGAAGCACTCCGGATTGGCGATCGAATTGCACTCATGAAAGATGGAGAAATCGTACAAATCGGTACTCCTGAAGAGATTTTGATGAATCCTTCCAATGACTACGTGGAGCGTTTCGTCGAAGATGTTGACTTGTCCAAAGTGCTGACGGCGAACCACATTATGAAGCATGCCGATACGGTACAAATCGACAGAGGACCACGTGTTGCGCTTCGATTAATGGAAAGTCTACGAATTTCTTCGATTTATGTGGTAGACAAAGGCGGCCGACTGATGGGTGCGCTGACTGCTCAGGACGCGGTTTCGGCTGCAGAGAGGAACCTTAAAATCCAGGATGTTTTGATTAAAGACGTCATTACGACAACGGGTGAAAGCGTTCTTACGGATCTCTTTGATATCGTTTCGACTGCAACGATTCCTGTTGCGGTTGTCGACGAAAAGAATCGTTTGAAAGGGATCATCATTCGAGGTGCCATGATTGGTGCGCTTGCTGGTGACAATCAATTCATCAACGAGAATGGTGAAATTTCAGAGGACGAACAGGTCGAAGCGGAGGTGACTGCACATGAATGAGTTATTGCCACGCTTGCCGTTTGCGGATTGGATTGATACGGGTGTTGACTGGATGGTGGATGTATTCGGACCGTTGTTTGACGGCATTTCGACAGCTCTTGAATCAACAGTTGAAACGTTTGTGGACATTATGGATTTCCCACCTTCTATCTTATTGGCAGTTATTTTTGCCGTGCTCGCATGGTGGTTCTCTACGAAAAGAATCGCGCTGTTCACATTGGTCGGCTTTCTCTTCATTGACTACTTAGGCTATTGGTATCCAATGCTTCAAATGCTCGCGCTCGTTCTGACCTCGGTCGCAATCGCCATTATAATCGGTGTCCCGATCGGAATTTGGATGTCGCAGCAATTGATGGCGCGTCGAATCATTTCACCGATTTTGGACTTGATGCAGACGATGCCAGCATTTGTGTATTTGATCCCGGCGATCTTCTTCTTCAATATTGGTGTCGTACCAGGGCTTGTCGCATCGATTATCTTTGCGATGCCTCCGACAATCCGGTTGACGATGCTCGGCATTGAGCAAGTTCCGAAAGATTTGATTGAAGCAACAGAAGCATTTGGTTCTACGACGTGGCAGCGCTTATTGAAAGTGCAAATTCCACTCGCAAAGCCGAACATTATGGCGGGTGTGAACCAAAGCATCATGCTTTCACTATCTATGGTTGTTATTGCGTCAATGGTTGGTGCACCGGGCCTTGGAACGAAGGTGTATCAGGCCGTTACGCAATTAAAAACCGGTGTAGGTGTTGAAACGGGTGTCGCAATTGTACTCGTTGCCATCATTCTGGACCGTATAACGCAACACGCAGGACGATCTAAACAAGGGGGAAAAGAATCATGAATTGGACGAAAAAGTTAGCAGGAATCAGCGCAGTATCACTATTGGCACTTGGCCTAGCAGCATGTGGGGATGACGATAAGGACAAGGCTTCAGGAAGTACGGATAAAACCGCTGGCGAGATGGTGGATTACAAGATTACAGGAATTGACCCAGGTGCTGGAATCATGGAAGCAACGGATCGTGCAATCACTGATTACGGTTTAGATAAGTGGGAAGTAACGACTGGATCGGGGGCTGCGATGACAGCTGCTTTGAAGAAGGCGGTTGACAAAGAAGAGCCAATCATCATTACAGGGTGGTCACCTCACTGGATGTTCACTAAATACGATTTGAAATACTTGGATGACCCAGAAGGTTCATATGGCGGTGCAGAAGAGATCCACACAATCGGTAGCTTGGATCTTGCGAAGGATAAGCCAGAAGCACACCAAATTCTTCAAAACTTTAAGTGGGATGAAGAAGATATGGGCGAAGTGATGGTAGCAATCATCGACGGAGAAGATCCAGAAGATGCTGCACAAGCTTGGATTGATGAGAATCAAGACAAAGTAGATTCATGGACAGAAGGCGTGGATAAAGTCGATGGCGATGAGTTCTCATTCGTGTATGTGGCATGGGACAGCACGGTAGCTAGCACGAACGTCATGGCAAAAGTGTTAGAAGACCAAGGTTATAAAGTGAAAATGTCTCAAGTCGAAGCAGGCCCAATGTGGACAGCTGTTGCAGACGGCAGTGCAGACGCATTGCTCGCAGGCTGGTTGCCAGTAACTCACAAAACGTATGCCGAGAAATATGACGGCAAGTTCGAAGATGTGGGCACAAGCATGGAAGGCGTGAAGATCGGTTTAACGGTTCCAGCATATATGGATATCGATTCAATTGAAGACTTGAAAGAGTAATAGTTTTTTAGGGTGATCCCCGCTGGCTGATGTAATCGGCTGGCGGGGTTTTTGTGTTGTCGATCAGAAGTGTCGGGTTGTCCGACACTGGGATGGGATTGTTCATCAGATGGGGATGTTTGTTCATCACATAGGGGGATTTGTCCGACACCTAGCGAAGTTTCTCGATAAGGGGACACAATTCAGCATGGTTAAGGGATTAATTGGGTGCGCTTCGCTTGTTGGGGGAGAGGCTATTTCATTGCCAGAGGGCATTTTGTGCTTGCGGGAGCGTTCTCAATCAGAAGTGTCGGGTTGTCCAACACTGGGAGGGGATTGTCCATCAGATGGGAATGGTTCTTCATCACATAGTGGAATTTCTCCGACACCTAGAGGAGTTTCTCGATAAAGGGAGACAATTCAGCATGGGTAAGGGATTAATTGGGTGCGCTTCGCTTGTTGAGGGAGGGGCTATTTCATTGCCAGAGGGCATTTTGTGCTTGCGGGAGCGTTGTCGATCAGAAGTGTCGGGTTGTCCGACACTGGGAGGGGATTGTTCATCAGATGGGGATGTTTGTTCATCACATAGTGGAATTTCTCCGACACCTAGCGAAGTTTCTCGATAACGGGGCACAATTCAGCATGGGTAAGGGATTAATTGGGTGCGCTTCGCTTGTTGGGGGAGGGGCAATTTCATTGGCAGAGGGGCATTTTGTGCTTGCGGGAGCGTTCTCGATCAGTTGGGTTTGGTTGTCAGACACTGGGAGGGGATTGTCCATCAGATGGGGGTGTTTCTACATCACATAGGAGAATTTGTCCGACACCTAGCGAGGTTTCTCGATAACGGGGCACAATTCGAACTAGAAATGAGCATAAAAAAACACTCGTATGAGAGTGTTTAACGGTGTTGGGTATGTTGTTTAATATACCCTCTATTTTTAGTTGCCCTTACTGGAGTTAAGTTCATGTTGAGAAGTGCTTGCCGAGTGAATTGTGAGCAATGTATTTCACAAAATCTTCTACACTCATTGTTGGTTAACGGACCCTCGAATAAAAGAAACCAATCCAGTATGGCTTGCTGGTGAGCTGTTGTACATTGATGATTACAGCTTGGACAAACCCAAAATTGACCTTTTTTCGTCATGCCAAGTGTGTTGCACAATGGACAATCAACACCAGTTAAGAAGTCTTTAGGCTTTATCGAATAAGTTGTGGAAATAGGATTAGGCGCATAGGAACGATGCTCTTTAACAATACTTTGGGCTAAACTCTGTAACTCTTCTGTAGAGAGTAATGGCTGATTCGTATAAAGCGAGCGAACGTGTTGAGGGATTATGCTGGGAAAAAGGATAGGTACAGTTGTTTTGAAAATCGATAACCGCTGTTTTGGATATGCCAATACTACGCAACCCAAAACGGGAAGATTAATATTTTTGGCCGTCAGCCAGTCTTCGAATAGCTGACAGGTGTTAGTAAGTTGAGCTAACGGACTTGGGAATCCAGAAATTCGACCGCTTTCTGTAATACGCAGAAGCTGTGGGGGATTCTCTGTAACAGAGAGTTCTCCTGCTATATTTTTCACTTCGCAAATTAAAGCGAATTCAGGGGTGAGGATCAAGGTGTCAATCTGGAAGAGAGAGCTAGAAGATAATGACACATCGTTAAGAATGTACGTAGACATAGGGAACTCGTAGTTTTCAAGAACTCTGTCTAGTTCTTGTTCGCCTCCAAATCCCGCTTTGATTGATACTGCACGTTGCTTAAGTGTTTCGTACACTTGATGGGTCTCAGGCAGTCTTCTTAAAGCAACTGTAAGCCCTTCGAGAGCAGCTGGAAACGATCGTTCTTTGTAAATTATCGCAAGTCACTTCCTTTCATTATATTAAGCTCATTCTATCACATATATTGGAATAATCAATTAACGGAAAGGCGAATGTTGAAGGATATTGTCGATCACTTACAGGGCAATGTCCGACAATGGTGAGAGGTTGTTCATCACATAGAGTAGATTGTACATCACTCAGGCAGATTTCTCCGACACTTAGCGAAGTTTCTCGATAACGGGACACAATCCGGCATGGTTAAGGGATAAATTGGGTGCGCTTCGCTTGTTGAGGGAGGGGCTATTTCATTGCGAAAGGGTATTTTGTGCTTGGGAAGGGTTCTTGATCAGAAGTGTCGGGTTGTCCGACACTGGGAGGGGATTGTTCATCAGATGGGGATGGTTCTTCATCACATAGGGGGATTTCTCCGACACCTAGCGAAGTTTCTCGATAACGGGGCACAATTCAGCATGGGCAAGGGATTAATTGGGTGCGCTTCGCTTGTTGGGGGATGGGCTATTTCAATGCGAAAGGGTATTTTGTGCTTGGGAAGGGTTCTCGATCAGAAGTGTCGGGTTGTCCGACACTGGGATGGGATTGTTCATCAGATGGGGATGGTTCTTCATCACATATAAGGATTTCTCCGACACCTAGCGAAGTTTCTCGATAAAGGGACACAATTCAACATCGTTAAGGGATTAATTGGGTGCGCTTCGCTTGTTTGGGGAGTGGCTATTTCGTTGCGAGAGGGCATTTGGCGTTCTCGATCAGAAGTGTCGGGTTGTCCGACACTGGGAGTGGAGTGTCCATCAGATGGGGATGGTTCTTCATCACTCATAAGAGTTTCTCCGACACCTAGCGAAGTTTCTCGATAAAGGGACACAATTCAACATCGTTAAGGGATTAATTGGGTGCGCTTCGCTTGTTGAGGGAGTGGCTATTTCGTTGCCAGAGGGTATTATGTGCTTGGGAATGGTTCTCGATCAGTTTCGTGTGGTTGTCCGACACTGGGAGGGGATTGTCCGTCAGAAGTGGATGGTTCTTCATCACTCAGGCAGATTTCTCCAACACTTGGCGAAGTTTCTCGATAAGGGGACGCAATTCAACACCGTTAAGGGATTAATTGGGTGCGCTTCGCTTGTTTGGGGAAGGGCTATTTCATTGCGAGAGGGCACTTGGTGCTTGGGAAGCGTTCTCGACCAGAAGTGTCGGGTTGTCCGACACTGGGAGGGGATTGTTCATCAGATGCGGATGGTTCTTCATCACATAGGGGGATTTCTCCGACACCTAGCGAAGTTTCTCGATAAAGGGACACAATTCAACAATGTTAAGGGATAAATTGGGTGCGCTTCGCTTGTTTACGTATGGGCTATATCGAACTGCATGAACTCGCATATTGGAGATACATTACCACTACAGAATTTTCTGTCAAATTTTATTGCGCTCCACCACTTTGAGTGGTACAATCATCTTCTGTTTCAAATTTCCCCAGTAACCTATCACCATCCGGAAACGACAGGACAAATTCTAGGAAAGCGGAGGATCTGTACATGCAGAGACACCCTGATTTTGAGTTTGAGGCTGAGCGTCTGGACTACACGGTACATTACATGCGACGGCTTTTGGAAGAGTCGCAGCGTGATGTCGACGCCTCTCAAGAACAAATTCGTCACGCGATGGCGGATTTGGATTATTTGGATTCCAGTATGAGTTACATTAATATCCTCACGAACACACGGTTTTTCGAAATGGCGCGGTCCCAGAAAGAGACGTTTGAAGCCGTTCAGAAGAAGCCGTATTTTGCACGTATCCATTTTCAACCCGATGACGAAAAGGATCAATTTCTGTACATCGGTAAGACATCAGTTTTTCATCAGGAGACGCAAGAACCAATTATTGTTGATTGGCGATCACCTGTCGCAAATGTGTATTATGACGGACGGTTAGGTGACCTGACGTATGATGTCCGCGGTGAAGAAGTGAGTGGTCACTTGCATTCGAAGCGGCAATATCAGATTGAAGAAGGTAAATTGCTTGATGTCCGGGACATTGACCTGACGACGAACGATGAGTTATTGCAGGAAGCGCTCGCAGGCAAAGCGGATGTGCGATTGACGGAAATCATCTCGACAATCCAGTCCGAGCAAAATGATATTATCCGAGCGAGTTTACGCAAGCCAATCATTGTACAAGGTGCTGCGGGTAGTGGAAAAACCACGATCGCGTTGCACCGAATTTCCTACTTTCTTTATACAAAAGGAACGGATTTCCCTGCTGAAAAGCTAATGATTCTTGCACCTAGCAAGTTGTTTATGGACTATATCGGGGACGTGCTTCCTGAGCTTGGTGTCGGCAGTATTTGCCAGACTACGTTTGAAGAATATGTTCTGAATGCAACCGGTCTGAAGTTGAAACTGACCGATACGAATGCAAAACTTGAGCGCTTGGCATCATCAGATTCGTTGGATGAAAACACAATAACCATTGCTAGGATGAAAGGCTCTGAGGAGTATCGATCCATTATGGCAAGGTACGTTAAAAAACTTGAGCAGCAAACAGTTTCTCTATTTGAAGATGTTTTCATCGAAAACTATCGGATTATGGGAGCGAAGCGATTGCGCAAGTTGTTCCTCGAAGACTTCGGTTATTTACCGATTGAAAAACGGATTGAACGTATTAAGCTAGTCATGAAATCCGAAGTAACGCGGAAGCGCAAGCAACTCTACCAACTATTAACGGACAAATATGAAGCTGCGCTGGATAAAGCGTTATATGGAATTCGTGATGATGAAAAGCGCCGAGCTCGGATCACTCGGATCATGGACGAGCGCGACGAGAGACTTCCTAAGATTGAAAAGGAAGGCAAGCAGAAGGTTGCTTCTTATATGAAGAGATTCAAAAAGTTCAACGTGAAGCAAGTGTACAGGAGTTGGTTGACAGATTCTGAGTTACAGACAGAACTGTCGCCGGAGTGGTCGGAAGCGTTTCGGGTTTCATTCCAACAAGCACATGTGAAAAACACGTGGGAAACTGAGGACTTGGCGGCACTTTACGACTTGCATGTGCAGTTGAAGGGACTTGAAAGTGAGTGGAAGATGCGTGTCGTTTTCATTGACGAAGCGCAAGATTACAGTGAGTACCAGCTGGCAGCGTTGCATGACGGACTTGAGACGGAATTGTTCACGCTGGTCGGTGATTTGGCGCAAGGAATTCATAGTTATCGTGCGCTGACATCATGGGATCCGGTGAGGAAAATGCTACCAACCGCCACGTATACGACATTGCAAAAGAGTTATCGGACCACGATTGAAATCATGAATCTGGCGAATCGGGTGCTGGCGCAGATGGAGGAAGAGTTACCGCTTGTCGAGCCGGTCGTTCGCCATGGAATGACTCCTGTGTTTTATGAAATGGATGGACTGGATGTCAGTCGAGTGCGTGAAATCTATGAAACGATTCGTTCCCGTGGTCATCGGTCAGTCGCGTTGATCTGTAAGACGAATAGTGAAGCGAAGCGAATTCATGAAGCGTTATCCTCTGCCGGAATGGCGGTCCAATTGTTGGACGATCAAAGCGATATCGATGATTCTTGCATGCTCATCGTACCTAGTGTTTTATCAAAAGGATTGGAATTCGATGCAGTCATAGTGGCGGCATTTGACAATCCATTTCGCGATACCCAGATTGACCGTAAGTTGCTGTATGTGGCGATGACGCGTCCGATGCATGAATTGCATGTGTTGGGTGATGCGACTAAAGAAGTACTAGGCGAATAGATTATGGAATCCCGTGGGCGAGTGATGCGCTACGGGATTTTTTGTGTGAAGATAGATGAATTGGCAATCAGACACATTTCAAAGTCGTTAAAGGACTAATGGGTCGCGCTGCGCTCATTTTAGGAGGGGCTATCCCAGTATTTCAATTTGTCCGACACATCCAGGTGATTGTCCGACAACCAGAGTGTTTTCTCGGACACTCGGGTGAGTTTCTCCATCACTAAAGCAAATTTGTCCCTCACCTAGCGGAATTTCTCGATAACGAGATACAATTCACCCTCGTTAAGGGATTAATTGGTAGCGCTCCGCTTGACTTCGAACGGACTTATTCTTACTGGGAGAGAATATGCACGTTCATGCGGTGAATCGTTACCCTGCCATCCAACAAATTCCGTGAAATTCTATCGCTTCCTTTGAAACCTCTGTCGAAATTTGGTGTAATAGAAAGAGGCAATAAGCTGGGGGGACTCGTATTGGAGAATGACATTCAGGAACCAACACTACGATTGGGGGATAACACAGTGCCTGCACTGAGGTGGGGATCGACCATCAGCCATGTGATCTGGCTTGCGGTTTTTGGGGTGTTCTACGCCACTAGCCTGTATTTTTCTTGGTGGACCTGGACGCATTGGATTAGTTTTGTGCTCGTTGGACTAACGCTAATATCAGCAATCTGGTCGATCGGATTGCGGCCAGTATATTTACATAAGCATTTCCGATATGGCTTTACGGATGAATTTTTGCAATTGAAATCAGGTGCGTTCCATGAGAACTATGAGCTCATTCCAATGGCGAAGATCCAGGCGGTTTCGACAAATCAAGGGCCGGTTCTAAGGCGCTTCGGTTTATATTCCTTGGAAATTGAAACGATGGGATCGAGTCATGGCATTCCTGCATTGCCGAAAGAAGTAGCAATTGAAGTGAGAAACCAAATCGCCCGCTACGCAAAAATCAAGGAAGTGGATGAATGATGGACATGAAGAGATATCATCCGTTATCAGTGGTATTTGACTTAGTGGATTTTGTGAAAAGCTTTGCAATTTTAGCTTTTGTCGTGGTAGTCAATATTAGTTCGGACTCTTGGATTGCCCGACTGGGTCGAATACTTTTGTTAGGTTCTCTTGTCTTTTCAATCATCGCCAGTGTCATGAAGTGGTTCACCCGAAAATATGCAGCGGACGAGATTGCGTTTCATCTGAAAACGGGGACTTTTGAGAAGACAGAGCGAACGGTGTACTTTGACAAAATACAAAATGTGCAGCGACATACGTCATTTTTGCATAAGTTGTTCGGCATGACTTCTATAACTTTTGAGACAGGTACTTCAGGGATGAACTCGAATGTGAAATTCGATGTTTTGAAACGCTCTGAAGCGAATCGTTTGGAAACACTAGTGAAAGAATTCATGCAACCAGAGAACGTGACAACAGAAGCCGAAGACGAAACAGCGCCTCTGATTCAGGATCGCATTGTCCATTTCACTCCAACGAGGAAAGATACTATAAAAGCTTCATTCACATCATTCAGCTTTTTGATCATCTTGGTGATTGGTGCGTCAATATTTTCAAAACTGGACCAACTGTTTAATGTAGAAGATTATGTGGAAGGTTGGTTTGCATCTATCCTAACCTCGGGCTGGATTATCGCAGGTTTTACAGGTGGTCTCCTCGTACTTGCCGTGACAATCGGAGTCGTTTGGACGTTTGTGAAATATGGCAACTTTGAAATCGCCTCAGATGGAGAGCGGATCTATATTACAAAAGGTATTTTGGATGAAACCGTGTTTTCTATCGCAAAGAATCGTGTGCAGGCGGTGGAAATTACGCAATCCTTCATGAAGAGAATTCTTGGACTTGCAGAAGTGAAGCTGATTAGTGCTGGGAATATTGGGGATGATGAGGATGAAGTCAGTTCGCTATATCCGTTTTTACCAGTGAAGCGAGCGTATGGGATGATTGCGGAGTTGCTTCCAGACTATGAGGTTATTCCTGATATGAAGCGGCTTCCACGTAAATCGTTAGTGGTTCGCCTTATTAAGCCCTATTGGTTCTGGGGGATTGCCACGATTTTGCTCGCCTATTTCAGACCGGAAGTATTCAGGCTGCATACGGGTTGGGCAATTGTTTCAATCGCACTTCTGGTCTTTCTTATAGTCAGTAGGCTACTTACCTATTGGAACACGTCTTACGCATTAGGAGGACGGTTCATTCAACTGAGTCAGGGGACGTTTGAAAAGACGACGTTTCTGACCCGACGCGAGAAAATTATTGAAGTGTCCGTGAAGCGGACTAAACTGCAGCAATGGTTTAGCATAGCAACAATTGGATTCATTAATCGTGCGAAACCAGTACGCCATGAAACACTTGCGGATATCCCGATTCAAGAAGCCCAGCAGTTTGTTGAGTGGTATGCGAAACGAATCAGAGACGTACAGTTACAGTGAAAGAGTTTTAAAGGATACAACTTTAGGAATAGACGAAGTAATGATGTCTGTCTAAAAAAGGGGTGTTGAAGTGGGACGACGAAAAAAGTTTGGGAAGATGAGTGTAGTGGTGCTTGTTACGTATGTCTTTATGATTGTGATGAACTATTTAGCGGATGCGTTGCCGCTTAACGGAATGACGACAGGAGAAGTGTCAGACTCCTATAGCAACTTATTTGCACCAGCGGGCTATACGTTTGCGATTTGGGGACTGATCTATGTACTGCTAGCGTTTCATGTCATCTACCAACTCGGTTTCTTCCGGTTAGGTGAACGATCAGAAGTGACGCAACTTATGAAAAAAGTCGCGGTGTATTTTTCGATTTCATCTGTCGCGAATGGATTATGGATTGTAGCATGGCATTATGGAAAGCTTGGGACTTCAATCGTCTTGATGCTCATTATTTTGGTGAGTCTGATTATTATCAATGGATTGACGGTGAAAGCAGATCTGTCGTTCAAAGAGAAGTTTTTCATCCGATTGCCGTTTAGTGTGTATTTTGGGTGGATTACAGTTGCAACAATCGCAAATATTACGGCATATTTAGTTTCGATAGATTGGGATGGTTTCGGACTGTCGGATCAGACGTGGACAGTCATCATTCTAATCGTTGGCACAGCGATTGGAATAGCGACGTTGCTCAAAAATTGGTTGTCCTCTTACGGATTTGTCCTCGTTTGGGCGTATCTGGGGATTTATAACCAGCACGTTTCGCCTGAAGGTTGGAACGAAGCCTATCCTGGAATTATATTAACCGTTTCTATTTGTATTATCTTGCTGGGGTTGCTCAGTTTGTGGGTACTAGTGAAACGGCCGAAACGTAAGAACCGGAGAGGGCATATTCAAACGTTTAGGTGATTAGACGTATTGATGACGGAGTCAAATAATAATTTTATTAATGAATTGTTCAGATTACTAGTTGACCACATCGGTCGAAGTATGATATTCTTACTTCGACCGATGTGGTCTATTTTTATACTAAGAAATCGACCGTAGTGGTCTAAGAGGTGAAATCGTCGTGAAGACATTTGAAACGCTTGATGAAGCTAAGAAAAAAAGAATTATGGATGCAGCAATACATGAATTTGCGGAACATCCTTATGAACAAGCATCGACGAATCAGATTGTGAAAGAAGCTCGTATTGGGAAGGGGATGTTGTTTCACTACTTTGATACGAAACAAGCTCTTTATGAGTATTTAGTCGACCGTGCGCTTCATGTGATGGAAGAGTTGTCCGCACAATATATAGATGGTTCCGAGCCTGATTTCATCGAGAGGATGAAAGGGTCTGCCAAGTTGAAGATGGATGTATACCGTTTACACCCGGACTTATTTCATTTCATTGGTCAAGTGGTTTTGGAGAAGGAGTCGAAAATTCCGAAGGCGCTTGCTGCTCGATTGGAGAAGATGCAACAGGACGGGTTGACGAGTTTGTTCAGCGGAATAGACACATCCAAGTTTCGGGATGATGTACCTGCCGAAGAAGTGATGAAGCTGATTAGCTGGTCGATTGAAGGATACGGGAAGGAGCTACTTGTAAAGCTGGATGGACAGACCTTTGTAGAGTTGGAAATGGATTCGTATATTGAAGAGTTTTATACGTTTCTTAGTGTTTTGAGGAGAATTTATTATAAATAGGGGTGTGATGATGCCAATACTCGAAGTGAAAAAAATGACGAAGACGTTCGGGAAGTTTAAAGCGCTCAATGGTGTGGAGTTGGAAGTGAGGAAGGGCGAAGTGTTTGGATTCATCGGACCAAATGGCGCCGGGAAATCGACAACGATAAGAGTACTGTTGGGCCTGTTGAAGAGAGATGCAGGGACAGCGACGATTTTCGGTAAAGACGTTTGGACGGATGCCGTTGCGATTCATCGAAAGATTGCCTATGTGCCTGGGGATGTGAATTTGTGGCCGAACTTGACAGGTGGGGAAGTCATAGATCTGTTTGCTAGTTTACAAGGCAATGTTAATGCAAAACGCCGTGAGGAATTGATTGCGAAGTTTGACCTGGACCCTTCTAAAAAGTGTCGGACGTATTCGAAGGGGAATCGGCAGAAGGTTGCACTAGTTGCAGCTTTTGCATCAGATGCAGAACTATTCATCCTAGATGAGCCTACATCAGGCCTCGATCCATTGATGGAACGCGTTTTTCAACAGTGTGTAGAAGAGGTAAAAGCTGAGGGGAAAAGTGTGTTACTTTCAAGCCATATCCTATCAGAAGTGGAGCGGTTGTGTGATCGCGTCGGGATTATCCGACAAGGAGTCATCGTGGAATCGGGGACACTTGCTGAACTGCGTCATTTAACTCGTACGAAACTGGTTGTGGAGCTGAATTCGCCAGCAAAAGGACTTGAAGAGATAGAGGGTGTCCATGAGTTGACAAAAACTGGAGAGGGGTGGTCGTTTCAAGTGGATAGTGGGAGAATCGAGGCCGTCATGTCATACTTGAGTCCGTTTGGGATCCGAAAGCTGGAAAGTGCACCACCGACTCTCGAAGATTTGTTCATGCAACATTACGGGAATGTAGATGGAATTGCTCAAGAAGGAGCTTCCTAATGGGGCATTCAATGAGAGGGAGCGGTATTCTATCGAAGTTCATCATCCGGCGTGATATCGTCCGATTATTGCTTTGGGTCGTGAGTATTTCAATTGTGACTTTGGCAGTTCCTCCTGCATTTCAAGAGTTATATCCTACGCAGGAACAACGTAATGTGATGGCTGAAACGATGAGGAATCCGGCGATGACTGCTATGGTCGGACCTGGGAACCTGGAACACTATACGCTCGGTGCAATGACGTCGCATCAGATGTTGTTACTGACGGCTGTTGCCGTGGCATTAATGAATATTTTACTTGCCGTGCGCTTTACGAGGGCTGAAGAGGAAGCAGGGATTACGGAAATGATTCGATCCCTTTCCGTAGGTCGCCGTGCACCGCTGATTGCTGCCATGAGTGTGTTGGTTGGTTTAAATTTGGTGCTCGCAATTGTCACTTGGCTGGGGTTAGTGAGTTTGGGAATGGAGGGTATGGATAGTGTCGGGTCACTTGTTTATGGACTGACGCTTGGTGGCACTGGAGTGTTTTTTGCAGGAGTAGCTGTTGGTTGCGCACAACTCGCAGAAAGTGCACGCGGGGCCACGAGTCTTGCAATGATCATACTTGTAATCTCGTATATGATCCGCTCGGCAGGGGATGTCTCTGAATCAGTATTGTCCTGGTTCTCTCCGTTAGGCTGGGTGACGTTCGTGCAACCCTTCAGTGACAATAATGGGTGGCCGATTGTATGTTTCGTTGTTAGTAGTGTTTTGTTAGCATGGCTAGCATGGAGTTTACAGGGCAGGCGTGATCTGGGGGCGGGTTTCATCCATACGAAGCCTGGTCGGACTCATGCTTCTGCATACTTGACCAATCCGCTTGGACTCGTGTTGCGACTGCAACGGACGGGAATAATTATTTGGTCAATCGGAATGCTTGTGCTTGGAATTTCGTACGGTTCCGTACTTGGAGACCTGGAGTCTTTTTTTGGTGGAAATGAATTACTTAAGAATATGCTTGCTGGGAATTCAAATCGACCTGTTGCCGAACAGTTTTTACCTATGCTGATGCTCGTCCTAGCATTCATCGCTACCATTCCTGGAATACTTGCGATGCACAAAATAGCAGGTGAGGAGAAGAATGGGCGAATCGATACTATTCTAGGGCGTTCGATCTCGCGCGTACGTCTCATAGGGGCGTATGTATTTGTCGCAATTATGATTGGAGTTGTGATGAATACTTTGGCGGCAATCGGATTGTGGATAGCGAGCAGAAATGTGATGGATGAGCCACTTTCCTTGGTAATTGTCTTTGGAGCAAGCGCTGTCCAACTTCCCGCGATTGCAGTGATGATTGGTTTGAGTGCGTTATTCATCGGTATCGCACCTAGATGGAGCTCCCTAGTCTGGCTGTATGTCCTCTACTCATTTGTCACGCTGTATTTGGGGAGTTTGTTCCAAGTTCCCGAATGGGCAACGCTTCTATCACCATTCGGATGGGTTCCTGAGTGGCCGATAGAATCGATGAATTGGATCGCAGAAGGCAGTTTGTTAGCGATCACTGTAATTTTCCTGATAATCGGGATGTATGGCTACCGGAAAAGAGATATTCAATAGATATACGTGTGAATCGTTAAACGCTGGATATAGTGGAGTGTATAAGTATTGGATGATGTGGAAAGTTCTTATTTATATAAAAGCCATTAGGTGATTGATGGTCACTTCCAACTCTATCCTGTATAATGATATGTAGGAAATTAATGGGGTGTGAAAATGAATGAAATCATTCGATCAATTTATTAACTACATAACGGAACATACAGATGAACTAGCAACAACTATCGTTGAACGGGTTTGCAACCAGTTACCAACTGAAGTGCCTGAAGCTGAACAACAACAGGCATTACTCATGTACAAGGAGCTTTGGGAATCCTTAGCGGAATCATTGCGGGATGACCTATTTGAAATTCCTGAAGCACTCATGAAATGGAGTCGTAGTAACGCAGCCATGCAGACAGAAATTGGTGGAAAAATCTCTGTCATTGTTGATCGATATCCTCCTACACGTGCCGTGTTTTCGGACGTTCTCGTTGAAATTAGTGAAGACGTAGGTCTTTCCTTGAAGGAATTCGCTCGTGTCAACAAACAAGTGAACACTTTGATGGACATCAGTCTTAACGAAACTTATTACGCATTTGAACGCCTTTCTGAGCTATATCGATCGGATACGGAACAGGAATTAGCACAACTATCAGCACCCATTGTCCCTGTGAAAGATGGCATCATCATTATTCCGTTTATAGGTGAAATCACAGATGACCGCTCCTATGCGATTATGAACAATGTCTTACCTCGTGTAGCTTCGATGGATGTGATGTGTGCGATTGCGGATTTCTCTGGCCTCGTTTCAGTTGACGATCATGTAGTCCGTTCCCTTCATCAGATTGAAGATGCTCTCAGTCTGATGGGGATACAAGTCATTACTACGGGGCTTCGTCCGGAACTTGCACAGAAGATTGTCAATTCGGGTATGGATTTTGCGGGAACGGAATATTATGCAACTGTTAAACAGGCTTTGGAAAGTTTGTTGTGAATGGATAGCTGGAAGTACACGCGGTCTCTATCTTTTTAGAGTCCGTTTTTTGTGTGGCATTTTAGAGGTAACGTAAGTACAAAAAAGACATAGAAAAACCAGCCGAATGATAACGGCTGGTTCGCTTTATAGTGATTCTATTCAGGATTGTATGTAGGTATTCCGTTTACTGCAAGTAAGAAGTCTATTTTGAACAGTTAGCTCGTCTTCAGTAAGCAGGCCAGATTCCCGTAAGTCCTTAAGTCGCTTCAGTTCGTTTGCTAAAAACTCTTGGCGAGCAGGACGTTGGATACGTTTCGTTTGTCCGAGTCGTTTCGTTTGGTTCCTGATGAAAGAGAAACCTGAATAAAGTGCGCAACATGTAAGAAGCAACACGATTCCTATTGTAATTGACTTTGTAAATCCCCAAGTGACTAGAAGGACAAAAATACCGAGAACAGACCAACTCATCTAGTTCAACCTCCACTGCGTGATAAGACTATCTTATCTAGAAAAGGGGGAAATGTATACAGTCCTAAAGAACCATATCCATTTAATTTAAAGGTTTTGTTTGTCCGAATAAATTTCTAAGTGTGGACAAATGTAAGACTTTGTAATTAATGACTAAATATTTAATGAAATCCAATTTGAACTGTACCTTTCATAGATGTTTTGAAAAACGTTTGTCTTCTTTATCATTCAAACTGTATAAAATTAGTCGATATAAAATAAAACGTACGTAACAATTTGTAACAGGAGGAAATGAATTGAAGAGAGAAGCAAAAACGTATCGCAAATGGGCGGTACTGATCGTTTTGACGTTGACCATATCCTTCATATCACCAGTAATTGTAGAGGCAGATGGTTTCCGGGATGTGTCGCCTGTCTATAAAGAGGCGGTCACCTATTTAACAGAGAAAAACTATACGAATGGAATCTCACCGACACTTTTTGGTACAGGAGACCCGATTACCAGAGGAAGTGCAGCGGTCATATTGGCGAACGCATTGGAGCTGCCGATGAGCCCTGCTGAATCACGCGAGTTTTTAGACGTTCCTGCACGTGCAGAGCAGGCTATCAATGCTTTGAAACAAGCAGGAATTATTCGTGGGAAAAGCAATTCCCACTTCGGATTTACGGATTCGATTAAACGGGGCGAAATGGCATTGATGCTCAGCCACGCCAACGCGTATAACTTAACGGGTGATGCCTCTGGTATTGTGTTCCGCGATGTCAATAGTCGTTACGCAAGCGCAGTGGCGGGGTTGGTTGCTAATGGGATGACAAGAGGGAAGTCAGAAACTCGATTTGGAACGGATGATTTGTTGAAACGCGGAGAATTTGCAGTCCTTGTCTATCGTTCAGAAATGGACAAGCTGACGAAGTCCATGCCTAAGTCGTACAGCGCGATTGCGGATGAATTGAAAACTGGAAACGTGAAGTCTATTAAACTAATCGGGGATAGTATTACGGCTGGTGCTGGAGGAGATGGGTATACGATTCCTGCAGATGGACGCGTGATACTACAAGACGGGAAATCTACCTATCGGGAATCGTCTAAGCAGGCAGATACGTGGGCAAATCGGTTCCGTGCATATGTTGAACGTCCAGAGTTCGGTCAAGTCGATTTCTTCAATGCAGGGATTAGCGGGAAGACGGCACAATGGTCACTAGAGCGTAAAGACAAGCTGATTTCATCAAAAGAAGATGTCGTTTTCGTCATGCTTGGTACAAACGACCGTCTCATCGGAGACCTCGATCAGTATGAGCAAACGATCCGCAAGTTGCTAAGCGAAGTGGACAAGCGATCGGAGCTCATGGTAGTCATGGCTCCACCACCTTCAACACAGAAAATCGCAAACTATCAATTCTCTCCAGAAAGCATTAACAACTTGTTGAAGCGGATTAGCAGTGAAAATGGGTATGTGTTCGTGTCGCATTACGATGCTTTGAATGCATATCTTGCTCAGCATCCGGACAATTCATATGAGGATTTGATGGAATTAGATAGCCCACATCCAACGAGTACGGGGTATGCTGTAATGTGGAATGCCATACAAGAGAAATTGTTGTTAGATTGAAAAAAGGTAACCCCCTTCAAGATTCTTAGAATCGAACAAAAAAAGCCATCCTCTAAAAGGATGGCTTTTTAATGTATTAAGAATTTGTACGAGCATTTTGCAATTCATTAGCAAAGTTGCGGGTGATATCACGTGGTCGAGTAATCGCACCGCCTACTACAGCAGCGTAGACACCTAGTTCAAACACGCGTTTCAGCATGTCAGGTGTCGCAATATTGCCTTCTGCAATCACTGCTGCAGACACTGAACTCAATACTTCTTTTAAGAATGCAAAGTCATTGTTATATACTTTTTGACCTGTCGTGTTGGCTGTGTACCCGTGAAGAGTCGTCCCGATATAATCAAAGCCGAGCTGATCTGCGTGAATTGCTTCTTCCACGGTCGCAATATCTGCCATAAGCTCTACATTCGGTGCAGTTGCGCGAACATAGTCAACTAATTCCCTTAGCGTCTCTGCAGGACGTGTCGCGAGCGTTGCGTCCATTGCGATCACTTCGCAACCGCTTGCGAGTAATTCATCTACCTCAGTATGGGTTGCTGTAATGTAGACCTCTGATCCTGGATAGTTCCGTTTCACAATGCCGATTACCGGAAGTGAAACTTCTTGTTTAATGGCTAAAATATCTTCTTTTGAATTGGCTCGAATCCCTTTAGCCCCACCTTGGAACGCAGCAAGTGCAAGCTTACTCATGATGAAAGATGAGTGTAACGGCTCATCTTCGAGTGCTTGGCAAGAGACGATCAAGTCTGATGGTAAATGCATATGAGTTCCTCCTTATTGCTCTAAAATTTCTTCTACTTCGTTTTTAATAACAGAAACTTGAGGACCATATACGACTTGGACGCCAGTACCGTTCATAATGAACCCTTTACTGCCTGTCGATGGGAAAACCTCTTTCTTCACGAGTTCCGGATCTTTTACCGTAACCCTTAATCGAGTTGCGCAGTTATCGAGGTCAAGAATGTTCTCTTTTCCTCCAAACGCATCGATGATTGTATGTGGGCGGCTCGCTTGAGGATCAATAGATGATTGACCGTCAGCGGGTTCAACAGCTCTTTCATCTTCACGTCCAGGTGTTTTAAAGTTGAACTTGCGAATCATGAACTTGAAAGTGAAGTAGTACAGGAAGAACCAAACGACCCCAATCGGAATGACATACATCCAATTCGTCTTCGCCTCACCCTGGAACACTCCGAAGAGCATGAAATCGATGAATCCACCAGAAAATGTCTGGCCGATCGTAATATTGAAAATGTCAGCCAACATGAATGCGAGTCCGTCAAATACAGCATGGACTACGTATAGAGCAGGTGCGATGAATAGGAACGAGAACTCAAGTGGCTCTGTAATTCCTGTCAAGAAAGAGGTCAAGGCTGCAGAAAGCATAAGACCGCCGACGACTTTTTTGTGTTCTGGCTTCGCTGTGTGATAAATCGCAAGAGCTGCACCAAGAAGACCAAACATCATTGTAATGAAACGACCTGACATGAAGCGAGAGGTGCCTTCAAAGAATCGTTCTGTCGTTGGATCACTTAGTTGGGCAAAGAAAATGTTTTGCGTTCCTTGAACAAGATGACCCCCGATCTCAAGCGTTCCACCCAATCCTGTTTGCCAAAATGGTAAGTAGAAAATGTGGTGCAATCCGAAAGGTCCAAGCATACGTAAGATGAAACCATACAAGAATGTACCGATGACACCCGTCTCGTTGACCAAGTTACCAGCTTCTGAGATTAGGTTTTGGAATAGTGGCCATACAAAATACAGGATTGCTCCGAGTATGATGGATGAAAATGCCGTTACAATTGGTATGAAACGGGAGCCCCCAAAGAAACCTAAATACTGAGGCAACTCGATTTTGTTGAATCGATTATGCAGCATACCGGCCATGATCCCGATAACAATACCGCCAAATACGCCCATCTCGAGCGTTTGAATGCCTAAAGCAGATCCTTGTCCGACAGCGGCTAGATTGTCAGTTGCGAGTGAATCGGTAATGATCAAGATCGCGTTAATGGTCGCGTTCATGACTAAGTAACCGACAAGTGCTGCAAGTGCGGCAGTCCCTTTATCGGAGCGGGCAAGTCCGATTGCAATACCGACCGCAAAGATGACTGGGAGATTGGCGAATACAATACTACCCGCGCTACTCATTATGGTAAATAGTGCTTGTAAGTAAGACTGATCTAAAATTGGAAAAGAACTGATTGTATTAGGGTTGGATAACGCGCCCCCGATTCCTAGAAGTAAACCAGCGGCAGGTAAAATGGCAATGGGCAACATGAATGATTTTCCGAATTGTTGCGCCTTGCCGAAAAAGTTTTTCATCATAACTACACCTCCTGGAAATATTTTTAATAGAATAGCAAACGCTTTCACTATTGTCAATGTATGAGACTGTATTTTCAAAGTGATGTTTGCGATTTTGGGCTATGCTATGATGATAGAAAGACCAAGGTGTGAAAGGATTTGGACAATGGATTTTAAAAATCGACTGCAAAAGCACAATGCGGAGTTCACTGAGAACGATCGTAAAATCGCAGAACACTTACTGAACGAAAAGAATATCGAACAGAAATCAATCACAGATCTTGCTGAGGAGATCGATGTATCACCTTCTAGTATCACCCGTTTTTGCAAAAAAATTCGGTTTGCCAGCTTCCAGCAAATGAAGTACGAATTGCTTGCGACTCGCACCGAAAAACATTCTAAAAATGAAGAAGTGGAACGTGTAGCAACTTATTATATGTCCATTATTGCCTCTACCCAACAATTTATGGACACAGAACAAACGGAGCGAATTGCAACTGATCTCATCAATGCGAAACGGGTCCTTTTTTGTGGCGTTGGCAACTCGGGGTTAATTGCCCAGGAATTCAATAGCCGAATTGAGCGGATGGGGATTGACTCGACAGCAATTACGGATGCGCACGGGATGGTTATGAAAAGTGCCTTATTACACGAAGAGGACGTTTTTATGTGTTTTTCCTATACAGGTAAAACAAAAAGCGTGTTGGACGCTACGCGGCAGGCCAAAAGTAGTGGGGCGCGAGTTATTGTCATTACAACAAATCATGCCGAAGAGTTAACAGCGCTTGCTGATGAAGTCGTGCTAGTTTCGAATCATGTTTATGTGGATGATGAAAAATTCATCAATACACAAATCTCCAGTTTGTTTTACTTGGATGTGCTGACTTATCGGCTGCTGGGAGACGAACAGTTATTGAATCAGCGTAACAAGACTCTGGAAGCACTTAAACGTTTTGGATAAATAAATCGAATATGCTGTCAAACCCAAGTTTTCGAACATAGGAACTTGGGTTTTTTTATGGTGTGGAAAATACTCATTTCTAGGTCTTTTTTAGATTGCAGGGGTTTGAAATTCATCGTGAGGGGTAAAACTGTTAAGCACATAAAATTGAGCGATTTAGTGAGGATGGTCATTTTGAAACATGTAACATCAGTTTTCTGGTATGCACTTGCTGGGTGCCTGGCACTCGTAGCATGGGGTGCGCTTTCACCGGAAACATTGGAAAACAGCACAACTAAAATAACTGCAGGCATTTCCAACATATTTGGTTGGTACTATTTATGGCTTGTCGCAGCAATCGTTGTATTTTGTCTTTACTTAGTATTTTCCAAGTTTGGACATATAAAACTCGGAAGTCCAGATTCGAAACCTGAATTCAGTCTTCTCTCTTGGTTTGCAATGCTGTTTAGTGCAGGGATGGGGATCGGGGTCGTCTTCTGGTCGGCTGCTGAACCGGTAACGTATGCCTTCAAGTCTGCACCTGTCGCAGATGTCGGAACAGATATAGCAATTAAAGATTCGTTAAAATACACCTTTTTACATTGGGGAATCAGTGCGTGGGGCATATACGCAATTGTCGGACTGACCCTCGCATATTTTAAGTTCCACAAGAACTACCCAGGCTTGATCAGTTCAACTTTGATTCCACTGTTTGGTGAAAAAGTGATGACCGGCATCTTTGGAAAAATTATTGACATATTGGCTGTACTAGCAACCGTCATTGGTGTAGCGGCTTCACTCGGATTCGGCTCCGCCCAAATCAGTGGCGGATTCCAATATCTTTTCCATACACCAGACGCGTTTTGGATGCAGCTATTGATTCTCGCTGTGACGACAGTGTTATTCATGATTTCTGCGTGGTCCGGAATCGGAAAAGGAATCAAATACTTGAGTAACATCAATATGGGACTCGCGCTTACCCTCTTTTTACTACTCTTCATCACAGGTCCAACCCTTTATATTCTCAACATGTTTACAAATGCGTTCGGCAGTTACGTGACAGATCTCGTAGAAATGAGTTTCCGTTCTGCGCCGCAAAATGCAGGTAGCCGAGAATGGATCAACAACTGGACATTATTCTACTGGGCTTTCTGGATTTCCTGGTCCCCGTTTGTCGGCTCATTCATTGCACGTATTTCAAAAGGTCGTACTGTAAAAGAGTTCTTGCTGGGCGTCCTACTTGTTCCATCTTTCGTCTGTTTCATCTTCTTCTCGATTTTCGGGGCGTCTGCCCTCAATGTAGAAAACTTAGGTTTGGCAAAGTTGTCTGATATGCCGATTGAGACGATGACGTTCGGTATGCTTGAACAGTATCCGCTTGGGTTCGTCATGTCCTTGCTAACGATTGTGGTCATCGCTATTTTCTTCATCACATCGGCAGATTCTGCGACATTTGTGCTGGGTATGTTTACGACAAATGGTCTGTCCAACCCTGCTCAATCTGTTAAATTATCTTGGGGACTCGTCCAAGCTGCGGTGGCGGCAATTGTCGTTTACTTTGGCGGTACACAAGGGCTGCAAAATACAGTCATCATTTCAGCATTGCCGTTTTCGTTCATTATCATTTTAATGGCCGTATCGTTCTATAAGTCGGCCAGTGAAGAAGTCGCAAAGGAAGACTCGATTGAAAAGTAGGAAAGCTAACTATCCATTTCCCATTTGCCTTAAGTAGGCAAGTGGGATTTTTTTGTTGTATTGGGGGGTGTTCTGCTGGCGGTCATGAGAGATTATCAGTTTAGACAAAAGAAACTATATAAATGGCCAATCATTCGTATGAGAAGCTGAAACTGTATATAAATGAATTTTTATTCAAGTGATAGTATAGTTAGACTCATTTAAATTGGTGGAAATTATGGATTGACTGCATTTAGATACTGTAGTATCGTATATAAAATCAATTGAATAGCTAGTTGGCAGATAGATTTAGATAACTATTTATGCATATGTATACATATGTTGAGGGAATGGGTCTCTGTGATTTGTGGCACGAGAACTATTTAGCACTTAAAGAAAACGGTGGGAGGAAGAATGGATGTCCGAGAAAACAGTGAGCAGGAAAAAGAAGTGGAAGATGGAAGCACCACATCCATTCGTTATTTTATTTACAGTTATCATCATTATGGCAATCGCGACGTATCTAATCCCTGCGGGGGAATATGATCGTGCTGAAAGTGATGCTGGCACTTCGTATGTAGTGGATGGGTCCTATCATCGAATTGATGCGGAGCCAGCAGGGATCTTGCCAATATTTGAAGCAGTACATAAGGGAATGGTACAAAGTGCACCAATCATATTTTTCATTTTCATCGTAGGTGGTGCGTTTAACGTCTTCCGGGAATCGAATGCAATCGAAGGGGCATTTGGAAGCATATCGTCTAAACTAGAAGGGAAAGAAATGTATTTGATCCCGATTGTGATGTTGTTCTTCGGGCTAGGTGGAGCGGCAATCGGGATGTTTGAAGAATCGCTGCCGTTCATTCTCATTATGATTCCACTTGCAATCATGATGGGATTCGACTCACTCGTTGGAACAGGGATGGTATTAGTAGGGGTTGCATCAGGTTTTACGGCTGCCTTTATGAATCCATTTACAGTTGGTGTGGCACAAGGGATAGCTGAAGTTCCGATGTTTTCTGGAATGGGACTGCGCGTTGTTTTTTGGCTGATTTATATGCTGGTTGCGATTCTCTATGTACTTCGCTATGCACGCAAAGTACGTAAAAATCCTGAAGCTAGCCTTGTGTATGAAGAAGACAAAAAGCGGAATATCCGAGTGGATTTGGTGAAAGAACATACGTTGACAGGCAAGCAGATTGCGACACTAATTATTTTGGTCGCAACGCTCATTGCTCTTGGATTCGGCGTTATCAAATTCGGGTGGTACATTACGGAAATTTCTGCGCTGTTCCTAATTATGGCGCTCGTCATCGGTCTCGTGAATGGTAAAGGAATCAACGGCACGGCGGTTTCGTTTGTCAGAGGGTGCGAGGAATTAGTGGTCGGCGCATTGGTCGTCGGATTTGCTTATGGAGCATTGGTTATTTTGCAAGATAGCCACACGATTGATACGATTCTATATGGTATCACAGCGCTAGTTTCACATTTGCCATCAAGTTTAGGTGCGATTGGCATGTACATTATGCAATGTTTCCTTAATATTGTTGTGACATCAGGCAGTGGTCAAGCTGCACTCAGTATGCCAATCATGACGCCACTATCTGACCTATTAGGTGTGAGTCGACAAACAGCTGTACTCGCTTTCCAGATGGGTGACGGGTTGACGAACATCATCACACCGACAAGCGGTTTATTACTTGCAGCGCTCGCAATGGCAGGGATTTCATTTGCCAAATGGTTCAAGTGGGTTTGGCCATTGATTTTAATCCAATTTGTACTCGGAGCTATATTTGTAACGATTGCGCATGTGTTTGTCTGGCCTGCGTAACAACTAAGGAGGAATTGTTTTGTTAACTCAATTATTCAAACGTTACGATGAAGTATATCCTGAACAAGTCGCGATCCGTCGCGAGTTGCATCAACATCCAGAACTCTCGAACGAGGAAGTAGAAACTCCCAAAATGATTGCTGAATACTTGGGGAAGCTCGGGATCGATGTACGCGAAGGAGTTGGCGGTCGCGGAGTAGTTGGAACGTTAGTTGGCGGGAAACCGGGTAGAACGATTGCGTTACGTGCTGACTTTGATGCATTACCGATCCAAGATGAAAAAGAGGTTCCATACAAATCGAAGGTACCTGGCGTCATGCACGCATGTGGTCATGATTTACATACGGCGTCGTTACTTGGTGTTGCAAAGGTATTATCTGAAGTACGGGAACAAATCGCGGGTACAGTTGTTTTTGTTCACCAATTCGCTGAAGAAACGACTCCAGGTGGCGCAGATCTTATGGTCAAGGATGGTTGTTTAGATGGCGTTGACGTCATTTACGGCGCACATGTCATGTCGTCTGAACCTGTTGGAACGGTGCAAGTGATGGAAGGCTATTCCTCTTCAGCGCAAGATGATTTCACGATCGAAGTGATTGGCAAAGGTGGTCATGGTGCTTCACCTCATGAGACAGTTGACGCGCTTGTTACAGCAAGCCAACTCGTCGTCAACTTGCAGCAGATTGTTAGTCGTCGTGTCAGTCCGCAGCAAGCAGCTGCGGTGACAGTTGGTTCGTTGCATAGTGGTGAAGGGCATAATGTCATTCCAAACCAAGCCATTATTAAAGGGACTGTGCGGACGTATAATGAAGACGTACGTGAAATGATTGAAGGTGCGTTGAAACAAATCGTGAAATCAACGTGTGAAGCGGCGGGTGCCGATTATAAGTTAGAGTACATCAGTGATTGCCCTTCCATTTGGAATGATCCTGAAGAGACTGCACGAGTGAACGACGTTGCAACCAAGATTTTCGGTGACGAAAAGGTAAGTTACGGGCCACCGATGATGGGGAGCGAAGACTTTGCGTACTATCAGAAAACGGTGAAGGGTTCGTTCTTCATTGCTGGAGGAAGAAATCCAGAGATTCAAGCTGTCTATCCACATCATCATCCTATGTTCGATGTGGATGAGCGTTCGATGGAGTATATCGGCAAGACGTTCATTGGTCTAATATTTGAAGATGTGTTGAACGAACGTGCATAAGTGACAGTTGAAAAAGCTAGTACCCCTATTAGAAAAAGGGGTACTAGCTTTTTGTGTGGGATGAGTTAGGAGTGATTATTATTATAGATAAACTGGGTTTCGGCTAAGCGAGTATTTCCACCAACCCGATGATAATAAGCAAACCTCCTGCAATCACAGCAGGGTATCTGCCAATCCAGGTACGCGCAAGAAGTGAGCCGAATCGATGACTTGCGCCAATTGTGATGAACGAAAAGAAGCCAACCGAGGAAATAGTTCCAAGCATGGAGCTGCCACTAACGCCCATTCCGAATCCCGCTGCCAAACAATTTGCCGATAACAAAAAGCCAAGAGGGAGCGCTTCACGAATGGAAATAATCCGGTCTCCATCGAGATCCGCGACTGTAGGATCTTCAAATGGATTTGGTTGTACAGGCTTTGGCTGGAACACCATCCAAATTCCAATACCAGCTAGTAACAATCCACCTATGAGATCAGCAGTCCAGACTGATATATAGGCAGTTAACCTGTCACCTGTCACCATTGCGAAATACGTAACAACCATCGAAACGAGTGCGATGGTAACGTTCGAACGAAGGGGGATCTTCGTTTTTTGAATGCCATACGCCAATCCAATACCTAAATTGTCTAAATTGGCAGCGATGCCAAGGAAAAGTATCATAATCCACTGCATAGTCCTCGCCTCCTCGGTGTATCTGCAGTATATGCAGCTTGGCCTGTGAGGAAGGGGCGTCTGCATTAGATGGGAGAATCGCTGTGAGGAAGTTGTGCTTGTTTGTGTCGATATATTCAGTGATTGTGTGTTGTTATCGAGAAATTCCGTTAAGTGTCGGAGAAATGTCTGTAAGTGATTGAGAAACACATTTGAGTGAAGGAGAAATCTATCGCAGTGACGGACAATCACATAGATATGTCGGAGAACGCTGAAGCTGCTCCTCCCAGATAGCTATCCAATCCCTCAATAAGCGAAGCGCTGCCAATTAATCCCTTAAAGTAGTTGAATTGTGTGCCGTTATCGAGAAACTTCGCGAAGTGTCGGAGAAATGACCGTAAGTGATTGAGAAACACATTTGAGTGAAGGAGAAATCTCTCGCAGTGACGGACAAACATTAAGATATGTCGGAGAACACTGACGCTGCTCCTCCCAGCGAGATAGCCCATCCCTCAACAAGCGAAGCGCTTCCAATTAATCCCTTAAAGTAGTTGAATTGTGTGTCGTTATCGAGAAATTCCGCTAAGTGTCGGAGAAATGACCGTGAGTGATCGAGAAACTCACTTGAGTGAACGAGAAATCTCTCGCAGTGACGGACAATCACATAGATATGTCGGAGAACGCTGACGCTGCTCCTCCCAGATAGCTATCCAATCCCTCAACAAGCGAAGCGCTACAAATTAATCCCTTAAAGTAGTTGAATTGTGTGCCGTTATCAAGAAACTTCGCTAAGTGTCGGAGAAATGACCGTAAGTGATTGAGAAACACATTTGAGTGAAGGAGAAATCTATCGCAGTGTCGGACAAACATTAAGATATGTCGGAGAACGCTGACGCTGCTCCTCCCAGTGAACTAGCCCAACCCTCAACAGCGTTGAATTGTGTGCCGTTATCGAGAAATCCCGCTAAGTGTCGGAGAAATACAAAGAGTTGATTGGTAAAGGGCACTTCGTGATCGAGAACACATTCCGAGTGACGGACAATCGAGGAGAAGTGTTGGAGAACTCCAAAACGTCTCAATTTGAATAACTACTCAAAAAACCCACAAAGTATATGAGGAAAATCATTGCCTCAACTAAACCCAATATGCTATTCTATAAATGTGTAATCGGTTACACATGTAAAGAACTTCCTGTCTACTACTACTTGAAAACAGGTGATGAATTGAAGAAACGTATTGTCGTTGTCGGCAGTTTAAATATGGATATTATTATTTCAACAAATCGGTTACCTCAAATCGGAGAGACGATTTTAGGGAACGAAGTCAACTACCTTCCCGGTGGTAAAGGTGCCAATCAAGCAGTCAGCATTGCACGCCTAGGCGGTGATGTCACGATGGTTGGGGCTGTCGGGCAAGACGAATTCGGGAAAAGCTTACTTGAACAAATGGATACAAACCAAGTGAACACGGCGTTCATCGATCAAGTTGAAGATGTTAAAACAGGCATCGCGGACATTTTTCATGTGAATCATGACAACTGTATCGTCGTTGTCCCTGGAGCCAACTTCACACTGACTCCAGAGAAAATCACTCCAGAAATGGAGCAACTAATCGCAGAAGCCGACGTGTTGATAACACAACTCGAAATTCCTTTAGAAACAGTTCAGAAGGTATTGGAAATCGCAAACAAGCATAACGTTAAAACAATCCTGAACCCAGCACCTGCACAAACACTACCCGCAGAGTTGTTGCAACTCGTTGATTATTTGACGCCGAACGAAACAGAGTTCGCTTTATTGGCAGAACACACTTTCACCACAAATGATGAACTCGCAGCACTCATGACAAAGTGGGAAGCTACATACAACCAAACATTGATCGTCACACTTGGCGAGCAAGGAAGCGCATATTTACAAGACGGAAAACTCGTCATTACACCCGCTGAAAAAGTCGATGTCGTCGATACGACAGGCGCTGGTGATTCGTTTAACGGCGCGCTTGCAGTCGCTATATCAGAAGAAAAATCAATTCCTGAAATGATCGCATTTGCAACTAAAGTTGCTGCACGTGCCGTGACAAAGTTCGGCGCACAAGACGGCATGCCGTTCGCAGCTGATTTGGATTAATTCACACAAAAAGGAGACGATACGATGGAAACGATTTCTGTCCAATGGATCGAAGAACGCCTCGACGGGTATCTCCGAGACACATACAAGCATTTACACATGAACCCCGAATTGAGTAAGGAAGAAACGAATACTCAAGGCTTCATTCAACAAGAATTGGATCGCATCGGTATTACACATAGAGCGATGGCGAAAACAGGTGTTTGTGCGGAAATTACCGGAGCGAACCCGGGAAAGACGATTCTTATGCGTTGCGACATAGACGCGTTACCAATCGAAGAAGACACAGGACTCGACTATAGCTCGACAAATAAAGGCGTCATGCATGCGTGTGGACACGATGCGCACACAACGATTGGTCTTGCGATTTTAACGATCCTCAAAGAGCGCAAAAACGAATGGAATGGAACAGTTAAAATCATGTTCCAGCCAACAGAAGAAGCACAACCAGGTGGAGCGAAACCGATGATTGAAGAAGGAATTCTTGAGAATCCTAAAGTCGATGCGGCGATTTGTCTTCATACGAATCCATTCCTAGAGCCGGGTGTATTTGAGATGAAACCTGGATACATGCTTGCGAATACAGATCGCGTGTACATTACGCTAATCGGTAAAGGCGGACATGCTGCTGCACCTCAGCAAGGAATTGACGCGATTGCGATGGCAGGTCAATTTGTTACGGGTGTGCAAAATATCGTGTCACGCCAAACGTCTCCGCTTGATAATGGTGTCATCACGTTCGGAACTATTAACGGAGGAACAACTTCCAACGTACTTTGTGGGCGTGTGGAAATTTCCGGAACGGTTCGTACCATTAAAACCGAAACTCAGGAAAAAATCGCTTCTCAACTTGAAGTGTTGCTTCGTTCAATCACTGATTTCTGGGGCGGATCGTATGAATATAACTACAGCAAAGGCTATCCGGCGAGCTGGAATGATCCTGAACTGACAGATGTATTAACACAATCGGTTACTTCTACGTTTGGAGACCAAGCTGTTGTTGTCAATGAACACCCGTATATGAGCGGCGACGATTTCTCAATCGTTGCAAGTGAAGTCCCGTCCGTCTTCATGTATTGGGGCACGGGTTCATCTGAAAAAGAGAATTTCCCTTGGCATAACGCACACTATCATGTGAATTTGGATGCGCTGAAATATGGCGTTGCGACAGGCTTACATTGCATTACGGAACTACTAGAATCTGAAAAGGTGGGACAAGCATGAAAAAAGTGATCATTGACGTAGATACTGGTATTGACGACGCAATTGGGATTTTGCTTGCAGAAAAGAGTGGAGAAGCGGACATCCTCGGCATAACGACGGTGAACGGCAACACGTCTTTAGAACAAGCGACAATTAATACACGTAAAGTGACGACACTGCTTGGTCGTGACGACTTGAAAGTGGTTCAAGGAGCATCACGTCCACTCATGCGCGAACCATTTTTCGAAGTAAGTGTTCATGGGAACGATGGAATTGGCGGCGCGTTGAAAGACATGAAAGTGGAAATCCGCGATGAAGGATTTGCACCCGATTTCATCATCGAACAAGCGAAAAAACATCCTGGCGAGATCACCGTTATTTTGCTTGCACCACTTACAAACATGGCCCTTGCACTTCGTAAAGAGCCACGTCTAAAGAACATGTTGAAAGAACTTGTCATCATGGGCGGGGCTGTCGACCATCCGGGCAATATTACAGCAACTGCTGAGTACAACATTTATATCGATCCGGAAGCTGCAAAAATCGTCTTCCACTCAGGAATTCCGATTACGTTGGTCGGACTCGATGTGACGGCAGGGACATTACTAACGAAAAAAGACGTAGAAGCGATTCAACCAGGGCCGGCACGTGACTTCGTTGAGGAGTCGACGGTTCATTACATGAATCACTACTTGAAGCGAAACGGTCGCGAGGCTTGTTCAATGCATGATCCACTCGCAGTTGGCGTTGCCCTCGATCGGACACTCGTGAAAACGGAGAAGTACTTCGTTGACATTGAAACGAAAAGTGAACTGTGTGATGGACAAACAGTTTGTGACTTCAAAAATTATTACAAGAAAGAACCAAATGTGGACGTTTGCATGGAAGTGGATGAAGCTCGATTCATCCAGAAACTTGTGGATACATTAGGAAAGTAAGTATGTGTAAAGGGTCTGACAGAGGGTTGTCAGACTTTTTTCATTCAATTTATTGTTAAGAGAGTAGGAACGAAATATGCCGTCTTTATCAAAACCAGCATTTTCACTTGCAGGCATTCAATGGCTGTTCTTCATGGTCGTCAATACGGTCGTGGTGCCCCTTTCCATCGGTTTGGCATTCGGTCTTACAGATGCGGAAACGGCTGGGCTGATCCGCACCTCCTTCATCACAATAGGAACGGCTAGTCTTTTGCAGGCAATCATTGGACATCGTTACCCGCTGCTTGAGGGACACGGCGGCATTTGGTGGGGACTTGTGCTGAGTTTGTGTGCATCTGCACCTGCAATGGGGATCAGTTATTCCGAGCTCGGTGGAAGTTTAGCTGTAGGGATGCTACTTGCGGGAGTGGTGACGATTGTTCTAGGAGCGCTTGGATTCACAGAAATTTTACAGAAAATATTCAACCCGATTGTTCTAGTCATTTACTTATTCCTACTTTCCATCCAGCTGATTTTGTACTTTTTCAAAGGGATGATGGGGGTTGCAGAAGGCGGTGCCATCAATCTTCCTGTTGCTTTTCTATCAGTAATCATCGTAGTTGCCGTTCTCGTCATGTCAATGATGGGGAGAGGGAGTATCGCTAATTTCTCGGTACTGATCGGCATGATTGGCGGATGGATTGCATTCGTAGTGCTCTTCGGGAATGAATCCACACCGACAAGTGGAGGAACCATCTTCAAAATGCTTCCTTTAGGAGAGATGAAGCTGCATGTCGGCATCATCGTCACCGCATTCATCGCAGGGCTCATTAATATGGCGAATTCCCTCGTTGCCATTTCGACCGTGGAGTATTTGTTTAATGAACGCACGACACTGAAGCGTTATCAAGCTTCGTATTATGTGACGGGCGCCCTAACAATTGTCGCAGGGTTATTTGGATTAATTCCCCTAGGACCCTATTCATCATCGATCGGGTTCTTGCAAAGTACCCGGATATTTCAAAAAGGCCCATTTATCCTTGGCAGCTTACTATTCATTGTCCTAGGTCTCGTACCAGCGCTTGGAGGGTTTTTCTCGACAATGCCAGAAACTGTGGGAGATTCAGTGTTGTTCGTCGCATACTTACAACTATTTAGCACGGCAATCCGTAATGTCAGAAGACTTCCACTGGATAGCATTTCGATGCACAGAATCACGATTCCCATGCTAGTCGGGGTCAGTATTTTAAATGTACCACCTGAAACGTTCAGTGCATTCCCAGTTATACTTCAGCCGCTCATCAGCAACGGTTTATTAGTCGGTGTGATGCTATCTGTCATCATGGAACTCACTACCCGAAACAAACTAAAGGAGCTCACCCAATGACGGGGAGCTCCTTTTATTTTTCTGTCATGGTCGATTGCTTGAGTATCAACGTCACCGGGAAAACTTGGTTGGTAAGGATGCCTGATTCGTTTCGGATCAATCCGATTAATGAATCCATGGCAGTTTTCCCAAGTTCAGAAATTGGTTGGGCAATTGTAGAAAGTTGGGGATTCATCATCTCCAGCCCAATTCCATCAAATCCAACAACTTTCACATCACGAGGGACATTTCTACCCGCTTCTTGCAACGCTTTCAGCGCACCTGCAGCCATTAAATCGTTACTGGCAAACACACCATCTAAATCCGGATGAAGCGCAAGTAGCTCATTCATTGTTGAGTAGCCGCCTTTTACTGTGAAATCACTATAGCCGATTAAACTAGGTGTAAACCAATCCGTTCCTCGGCTAACATTTTCATAACCTGCTGTTCGTTCTCGTGAAGAAGTTATCGTCGATGGCCCGCATATATGAGCAATCTTTGAGCATCCTTGTGTGAGCAAGTGCTCGACGGCTAGTTCACCACCACGTAGGTTTTCGACGGTGAGGGAGACTACTGAATCACTGGAAAACACATTGTCCATGAGAACAACAGGGATGGACTGTTTTTGTAAACTGCTCAAGTGTTCTGGCTTTATTGTATAAGAAGAAATAATAATCCCGTCGACTTGTTTCTGAAGGAGTGTATCAATATACTTTTGTTCCTTCATAGAGTCGTTATCAGTGTTACATAACATGACAGTGTAGCCGTATTCATTTGCCGCATCCTCGATTGAGCGGGCAAGCTCGGGGAAAAAGGGGTTTAAAATATCAGGTACCATCAACCCGATCGTCGCTGTTTTCATCCCAGCAAGACTTCTTGCGATATTATTTGGTCGATAATTGAGTTTTTCAATGACTTCAGCGATTGTCTCCCCGGCTTCTTTGCTCACGTAGCCATTTTTGTTCAAATAGCGGGAAACCGTTGCTACTGAAACACCTGCTAACTTACTCACATCTTTAATGGTAGCCATCGTTTTCTCCTCTACTAGGTAATCGTTTTCACAAATATACCAATAATTGAAAAGTGTTGCAAGTAGCTGTAAATAGTATGTCACAATTTGTTATTGACGCTCCTAATGAACTTGTGGTAAATTATATGAAACCGATTACATACCGCAACACAATCCATTTACAAGAGGGGAAACTAATGAATATCCTAACTGGCTTACTTGGATGCCTCGTCATCCTTTTCATTGCTTTTTTGTTCTCAGACAACAAACGAAAAATCAATTACCGCGTCGTCGGAATTGGCGTTTTCTTGCAAATCTTCTTTGGTTATATCGTTCTGAAATCTTCCGGAGGACGGGCAGTTATTGAAAAGCTCTCAGGTGGTATCCAAAATATTATCCATTATGGAAATGAAGGAATTACGTTCGTATTTGGAAGTCTGGCAGATTCCTCGGCTCCTACAGGATTCATCTTCGGGGTTCGTGTTGCGGCAATGGCGATTTTCGTTACTGCGCTCATTTCCCTTCTTTACCACTTCGGCATCATGCAATTTTTCGTCCGAATTGTTGGTGGAGGATTATCGAAAATTTTAGGTACAAGTAAGCCGGAATCACTCACCGCAGCCTCTAATATTTTCTTAGGGCTTCAAGAAGCACCGGTTATTATTAAGCCATATATTAAAACCTTGACACGTTCTGAATTATTCGCTGTTATGGTAGGTGGACTTGCCTCGGTTGCAGGAGGAACGATGCTTGCATACGCAGCACTCGGAATCCCGATTAGCTACTTGCTATCGGCCAGTTTCATGTCTGCTCCTGCAGGATTAGTGTTCGCAAAAATCTTAATTC
Organism: Sporosarcina sp. BI001-red; assembly: GCF_003384035.1. Lineage (GTDB taxonomy): Bacteria > Bacillota > Bacilli > Bacillales_A > Planococcaceae > Sporosarcina. The sequence goes on from NZ_QQAK01000010.1 coordinate 183,131, forward strand.
CTGAGACGGAAGTTCCTGTAAATGTTGTTGACCATGCGCCGAAAGAATTGATCGGAGAAGGTGGCGTCAAACCTGGCGCGATCGATGCGGTCACTAAAGGCGCAGCAGAAGGTTTGAAAATGGCGGGGCTTATTATTGCGATGCTTATCGCGTTCATCTCACTTCTTGCGATGGCTAATGGAATTCTTGGCGGCATCGGTGGCTGGTTTGGTCATCCGAATATTTCACTTCAGCAGATCTTCGGTTACATCTTCTCTCCACTTGCGTTCGCCATGGGAGTTCCTTGGTCAGAAGCGATGACAGCAGGTAACTTGCTCGGTCAAAAAGTAATCCTGAACGAGATGGTGGCATTCACATCATTCCAGCCATTGATCGATACGCTCTCAGCAAAGACTACAGCAATTCTCACATTCTCCCTATGTGGATTTGCCAACGTTGGATCCCTCGGAATCCTAATTGCCAGCATGACGGCATTTGCTGATAACCAACGTGCAGTTATTACAAAACTAGCCTTCAAAGCCGTGATCGCAGGTACACTCGCGAATCTCATGAGCGGTACAATCGCCGGCATGTTTATGTAAATGAATTGTAGAAAAGCACTCGCAGCCGCGGGTGCTTTTTTGCATGGAGTTTTGTGAGGGCGTCGATAGCTTCGTTGAGCGGCCGATTCTTTGCTCGAATTGGCCGATTCCCCAAGCCAAGTGGCCGATACTTCACACCAAACGGCCGATTCCTACTTACAGCTGGCCGATTCCACCCGGGGAACCGGATTATCCTACGAAAACAAGCGAAGCGCTACCAATTAATCCCTTAACGCGGTTGAATTGTGTGGCGTTATCGAGAAACTCCGCTAAGTGTCGGAGAAATGTTCGTGGGTGATCGAGAAACATCCTCGTGTGAACGAGAAACCCCGCGTAGTGTCGGACAATCATCAAGATATGTCGGAGAACACCACCAACGCTTCTCCCAGAGAGATAGCCCTCCCCAAACAAGCGGAGCGCTACCAATTAATCCCTTAACGCGGTTGAATTGTGTCCCGTTATCGAGAAACTCCGCTAAGTGTCGGAGAAATGTCCGTGGATGATCGAGAAACTACCTCGTGTGAACGAGAAACCCCGCGTAGTGTTGGACAATCATCAGGATATGTCGGAGAACACGCGAGCCGCTTCTCCCAGAGAGATAGCCCTCCCCAAACAAGCGAAGCGCGTCCTCGTACCAGGCTTTCTGATAGGAGGCGTGTTCGCCGCAGTAGCTGGCGGAATGCCAACGTTCTTCCTATTCATGGCTGCGTGGTTCATTGTCGGAGCTGGTCAAGGTACGTACTATGGACCACAGTACGGGATTTCTTCATCTGCAATCCCTGCAAAACGGATCACACTCGGAAGTGCAATCATTAACAGTGGGATGGCCTTTGGTACATCGATTGGATATTATCTTTCCAGTTATTCTGTAAGTGAATTCGGATTGAATTGGCGCGTTCCGTTTTTCATCATCGCAGGGTTATCAGTTGTTGTTGCAATCTTAATGTACGTGGTAGTTAAACGAGACCCAAGCAGAAAAGAACGTCAAGCAGCGATAGCAGCTTCTGCGAATCCAACAGAAACGGTTGAGAAGCTTAAGTTAAGTGTTCTGTTCAAAAACAAGAACTTGCTCGTTTCCTACATTATCATTTTCGCTTCTATCTACGGATTCTTCATGCTGTTGACATGGCTCCCGTATTACTTGGAAGCAGACAGAGGAATCGTTGGTGGGAAAGTGGCATTCGTATCGTCCATCGTTCCATGGGCAGCGATTCCAGGATCTCTTTTACTCAGTATGTGGAGTGATAAAATCGGGAAACGGAAGCCGGTTCTTCAACTCATGCTACCAATCGCTTTCCTATCGGTTGCCTCCATTGTATTCTTTGAAAGTATGACAATGGTTTACATCGCACTGATTCTATACGGTATTTTCGGCAAAATCAGTACGAACCCGATATTAGTTGCGGTTGTCGCGGACAATGCACCGAAACAAGCGTACAGTACCGCGTTCAGTGTCTATAATTTCCTGGGGATGTCAGCTTCCATTTTGGCACCTTATATCACAGGTTTTCTTGCAGACAAAACAGGTAGTCTCGCATCAGGATTCTATCTTGCTGCGGCTTTACTAGTCGTCGGATTCATCGCCAGCTTCTTCTTGGATGAAAGCAACCGGCCAAATGTCGAGGATGAAGAAACAGCAAAAGCCTAATCTGAAAACCCTGTCTACGCCTTTAATGAGGAGTAGACAGGGTTTTTATGGAGTGCAGTTGTATATTTGAAAAAATCGTTAACTTACGAAATCGCGTGTTCAATTTCTTCTACTGAACACAAACTCTTCACCAAAACTTCCAACATCACAGGCAATCTTACAAACGCACTTTCAATATGAAGACGTTCTGTCCGTTGGTGGGCATCTTTACCGAACGGACCTACATTTAGTACAGGTGCATCGAGTGCAGTCATCGCTTCAAATGGAATACTATACGTCTTCCCCCATACAGGCGTGTTGTGCTCGTATGCAGTCCATCCAGTTGCCGTTCCGGTGTAATGGACATAACTTAAATCGCAAATTCCATTGAAGTAATGGACTTGATCGACATGAGTTCCTAACTCCATCGCTGTTCTCTTCATGAGGTCAATAGATTTAATGACTAATGGATCCTCTGACGTGTTCACGGCTGGATAATAAGGAGGTGCAAACAATAGGACAGTTGCAGGTGTCAGCTCCTGACATTCGATGAGTAATGCGTCTGTAATTTTGAAGCATTTATCGCGATCATCTAATTTCTGATCCTGAACTGCATTTTCGATAATTAACTCAACAGCCTCTGAACCAAGCTTCGATTGTGCGTGCTCCAGTAATTCTTCATAACGAATCACGCGTACTTCACCCACAGGCTCCGTTCTTTCTTGTTCACAAATCTTTTGGTAGGCCGTATTGCAAGCGCTCATCGCTTGAACAGCGACATCTGCAAACAGCTCCATAATTTCCGAAGCATCACGATCCATTAGAAATACGTTATAGAGAGAAGCAGCACGATAAGGTGTCTGTGTCGAGTACGACGTCTTCAAATCCTTCAACTGAAGCGAGACGGGAAGGGGAGTTGTCTCTCCATAGTTCGTCTCTTTGAACAACGAATTGAATTCCATCGACTGAGCTAAAAATGAAGAGATATACGTTGCCGTCAATCCTTTCAATGGCTCCCCAACGTGCGTTTCTTTCCCGTAAAACAATGCAGCTGGCATGATTTTACCAATCGTACCTGAGTAAACATACTCTTTAGGATCACCGGGTTCTTGTGAAAACGTCGGCTCGCTGTTCAAGAAGAGCTTATAGGAAAGACCATACACATCGCGCATTCTAACGAGTTCTTCAACAGCTGTCCGCATTCCCGCTGAATTCACTTCTTCATCCGGAACGGTCAGCAATACTAAATTGATAGGCCAATTTTCAAGAGATGCCTTTTCAATAAGTGACATGTGAAGGGCCAATCCCATCTTCATGTCCATCGTGCCGCGACCGAATAAGTAGTCTCCGGATAGTAAATCCTTCCGTGCATCTTCTGGAAGTTCATCTGTCAGTTGATGAAGTGCCGCCGTCAACTTTTCAGGATGATAAGCAAGTGGCTCCAATGCGCCATATTCTTCTGTCCAAACCGTATCGAAATGACTGATCAAGACAACCGTGTCTGTCGCAGCGGGATTCTTATAAAGTGCGAGCACTGAATTTCTTCCAAGACCTGCATCGTGCAACTTCAAATGCTCGGGATGATGCGTAAAATACGACAATGTCTTCAATTTCTCGGCAACACGTGTAGAAAACGTGCATTCACCATCCGTCGTTGTGCGGCTTTCCCAGCTTACGAGTTCATTCAGCAAGCCTCTCAGTGAAGCAGGTGTATTCCATTGTGAAGTACTCATTCTATAGCCTCCTGAATTGAGATGTAGGTGTTTTCTTAGTGATTCACTTCTGCAGGTTCCGCAACAACCGTTCCATTCGCGAGATGTTTCTTCTCGAGCCTAACCTTATAAAAGATCATGCAAGCAGCAAAAAATCCGATTCCATAGACCAATCCAATACGTTGCGTCGGATCAAATGCTAGGAAAATTAGGATTACTAAGCAGAAGATGATGCAAGTCAGTGGAACTAACGGATAAAACTTCACTCGATATTGTAAGTCTTCTAGTTTTCCACCTTGTTTCAAGTAGCGCTTTCTAAACAACAGCTGAGATGTAGCAATACCCATCCAAGAAATCGTAACGGCAATTGCTGCGATAGACATAAGCAAAACAAATACTGCATCCGCTTCCATAACACTTGTTAGAAGTGAGAGTAACGAAAAAGCCATCGTGAAGATCAAAGCATTCAATGGGACTTTGCGTTTCGTTAATTTTCCGAAAAGCCGAGGTGCCATTCCGTCATTCGCCATGGACCAAAGTAAACGAGTCGATGCGTACAAACATGAATTTCCGACAGATAGAATCGCTGTCAAAATGACGAAGTTCATAATCCCAGCGGCATAAGGGACACCAGCCATGTCCATCAATGTAACGAAAGGACTTTGCATTAATCCGAGGTCAGCAGCAGGGAAAATCGCTGACAAGACAACAATCGACGCGATATAGAATACAACGATTCGGAAAAGGATTGTACGAATTGCTTTCGGGATATTCTTCTCTGGATTTTCAGTTTCACCAGCAGCAATTCCGACTAATTCGGAACCTTGGTAAGAGAAGATGACATTCATCATCGTAACGAAAACAATCGCAATCCCTGCTGGGAATAAACCTTTTGGTGCTAGGTTCGTTAAATGGGGCGTCGGTGTTCCATCCAGTGGAATCCATCCGATAATCGCTGCTCCGCCAATAACGATAAAGGCCAAAACCGCAACGACTTTAATGCTTGCAAACCAAAACTCTGCTTCCGCAAAGCCTTTTGTAGTCAGTGCATTCAGTACGAATAGTAAAACCATGAACACAGCACACCAAATCCAAATTGGAGTATGTGGAAACCAATGTTGCATTAGAATACCAGCAGCTGTAAATTCAACGCCTGCTGTAGCGGCTGATCCTACAAAGTACATCCAGCCTAGTGAAAAGCCAGCAGAAGGACTGATATAACGGGAAGCATATTTTTGGAAGGATCCTGTCACAGGCATGTGGACAGCAAGTTCACCGAGACAAGTCATGACCATGTACAAGATTAGGCCACCAATTAGATAGCCTACAAGTGCGCCTCCAGGTCCAGCTTGGTTGATCGTATAACCGACGTTTAGAAACAATCCCGTTCCAATCACGCCACCAAGTGACAACATCATCAAGTGGCGGCTTTTCATGGAGCGATTTAATTGAGGTTCTTCCAGGGTTTTCATTGTTTATCCTTCCTCCCGATCGGTTCTCGTGTTGCATTCTTTAAAAACGAAGCGATAGGCAGCTTAGACCACCATCGTGCTTTTGAACTTCAGACATGTCCAATTCGATCGTTTGGTAGCCAGCTTCGGTGAATTTGCGATTTGTTTCCGGGAAGCCGCTTGGGATAATCACGTAATCGTTTACACGAATACAGTTCGCTGAGTATTCGTCTTCTTTACCAATGACAATCTTTTCATACGAGTCAAAAGCGGGATGATTCACGAACTCTCCAGCGACCACTAACTGGTTGCTTCCGAGGTAGGCGATACCCGTCTTCAAATGGAAGAACTCTTTCAAAGGAATAATCGTAGCTTCGTAACCTTCAGACTCTAGAATTTCTTTGAGTTGTTTAGCGCCAACTTCGTTCGTACGTTCAGAAATTCCGATGTAAAACTGATCTTCAGCCTGAAGTACGTCTCCACCATCAAGTGTTCCAGGAGATTGGATGAAATAAAACTTCTTGTAAAACTTTTTGGTGACAGCCTCGATTTCAACAATTTCAGCGTTTCTGGATTGTGCACCAGGATTCGTGATCACTGCAAAATCTGGAGTCAATACAGCGGCATCTTCAACAAAGGTCGAGTCCGGGAACTCATCGCTTTCCTCAAGCTTCGTTACAGCAACTCCACATTTTTTAAGTGCTTCCACATATGCATCATGCTGTTTAAGCAAGAGTTCATAATCGGGCTTGCCTAAATCAGAAGTAGTGAGACCCTCCAAATAACTTTTACCTGGTTTCTTGACGATGACATTTGTGAACATTGTATTCTCTCCTTTTTAACGTGCAAATATTTTTTAGCCTCGAACGACTGGGCATGTCAAACAAGTGGGACCGCCAGTACCTAACAGACTGATTTCTTGTCCTTTATATACATGTACCGTTGCACCGGCATCTTTTAGTTTTTGAATAGTGGAAGCGTTCTCATCCGTCAACACACAAACACGAGGTGCGATTGCTAACACGTTACATCCCAGCGTATCGTATTCTTCTTTAGATACTTCAACTAGCTCGAATCCGCGTTCTAGTAACAGCTGACGAAGGAAGACAGGCATTAAAGGTGAGTGGACGACTGCAAGATCTTTGTCGACAACACTGATGAATGACATGAGGTGCAGACATTCTGCTTCGCCTTGGTCATGTGGAAGTTGAACGACAATGAATTCATCTACTAAATCAGCTGTCATTTCTTTCAATTGGCGGATCGCTTCGTCATTTGTTCGATAACCTCGACCTACAAGTAACGTCCGATCATCGAGCCATACGATATCCCCAGCGTCTGAAACAGCGTCTCCAGTTAGTTCACCAACGATTGGAATTCCTTTATCTGAAAGGAACTTTTTGAAAACTTGAGCTTCAGGCTGACGAAGTTTTTTACCGGATTTTAAGATGAGTGCTCCAGCTGGTGTAAACTTCACTGGATCATGGGCATAAATTGAATCCAAGCCGACCGTATCGCTTGAAGGAAGGTAATCGATTTGAGTACCTTGTTGTTCTATTGTATTTATCAATTCTGAAAATTCTTTGCATGCTTCATTGAAATCGGGCTCTCTAAGATAGTTGAATGTCTTCCAGTTTTCTGAAAGATGTTCTTGGGATATAAAAGCATCTTTAGGATGTTTCATAATCACGTGCGTTAGTGGGCTGTACATTGAACTGCTGTATCTCATATTTCCGCCTCCTATTTTTCCGTCTATCGGAAAGTGTTTCCGTTGAAGGGAAACCTTATCTGTTAATATATTCTGAGTGTGGTATAATGTCAATGTATTTAGAAAATAAATTCACATTTTTTTACTCACAATTAGGAAGTGAACTTATGCAAACTATTGATCGGGTCATGCAACTTGCCAAAATTCTAGCATCAGAAAGTAATCCTACGGGCATTTCTATTTCTGACATAGCTAAGGAATGTGACTTAGCATTGAGTACACTTCACCGCATTTTGAAGTCGATGGTGAAACAAGGCCTTGCTGAACAAGACGCTGATACGAAACTCTATAAATTGGGGCAGGTATGGATGGAATATGGGCTTCGCGCATACGATACGATGGATTATGTATCGTCCATCCGACCAGAATTAGATCGATTAAGTAGGGAAGTTGAAGAGAGTATTTACTTGAGCAAATGTACGGGGTTAGAGGCGATTATTATCGAGCGAATCGATAATGAGAACAACCAGATTCGGATGTATGACAAACTGGGTCTGCGGATTCCTATGAATATAGGTGCAGCTAATAAAATTATGCTGGCTTGTATGCCAACTGTAGAATCTGAGAAAATTATTAAGCAACTGGTGCCGGAACACGAACAGGAACCTTTCAAGAAAATGTTACAAGGGATTGAGAAGCAAGGTTATGCAATTAGTCACGGAGAGCGGACGGAAGGCACGTCATCAATCGGAGTGGCAGTGCGTAATATTACAGGAGAAGTTGTGGGTGCGATTAGCATTGGGTGTGTGACGTTTAACCTAACTGAGGACCGAATGCAGATGATGATCGAGAAAATCTTAGCTGCGAAAGACCGAGTGTCTGAGAAGATTGGGCGGAGTAGCTAACGAAAACGATCCCACAAAAAAAGCAGGGAGGAAATTGTTGCATTTCCTCGCCTGCTTTTTTCGTTTACACGTCTACCTAATTAGTTACTAAGGCTACGGGAACATCATAATAATCCTGCCGCTCCTGTTGCACAAACCCGATCCGTTCATACAACTTCAACGCATTATCATTCTTTGTTTCTACATCTAATTTTATAATGTTCCCAGTAGGTAGCTCCTGTTTAACAATCCATTGCAATGCCTTACCTCCATAGCCTTGACCCCTACATTCAGATAGCACTGCGAAGCCGGATATATAGGATTCGTCTAGATTCCTCATGACTCTGATTTTACCGATTGGCTTTTCATCTACTTCTATAATGTATCTGCATTCTTTTTCCCGTGGTAATCTTTCATTATAGTAGGATTCGGCGTCTTCTAGTGAAAAGGAAAAGGCTTCCGCATCTAATGCAGTTTCAAACGCTTTGTCTTCTAGAGTAGACTCTCTTAGTACGATACCTTCTGTTTTAGAAAGCTCTTTATGATGCCAATGCATATGGAACTCTGAAAACGAGTAGTTGCATGGTCGAATTGCCATCCATCCTTTGGCGGATTCTGAAGTCCCGGGTGCATTGAACAACACCTTTTTGAATTCTTTATCTTCAATTACTCGCTGTGCCTGTTGCCAAAGATTTGTAAAGTGTCCATTCCTGCGTTCTTCCGGTTTCACCATGCCACATACTTCGACTGTGGAACCGAACCCGTATAGTGCTAAGTAGGCAATAAGTTCATGATCCTTCCAAATAAAGAAATCCATCGTGTCGTTTTTCCGTTCTCGAAGCATTTCCCAATTCAATTTCAGTTCAATCTTGTCGTACTGCTCACATTGCTGTTGCAAGTGTTGTATTCCTTCAATATGATTTGCTGTTAGCATGTCGTACCTCCAATGATTAGTAAAGTTAATTAGTTCAAGGTTTTCGTTCGCGCGTTCTACCAAAATTCGTGTTTTGCTACTATGCTATACTGTTTCAAATGAACCTCATAGAAAGAAGGAATTCAGATGAAAAAAGATATGCGCTATATTTGTTACCCATTCATGAGAGAATCTGCATCTACGGTAGACTTTGAAATTCGTACTGATTCATTGACGACAAGAATCGGGGAAGCCTTATCCCTAACAGAAGACATTGAGAAAGTACAAACGGATCTTCGCTGGCTCCAGCCTCTCGCATACCACTTAAATGGCTCAGTCCGCGGTAAACAAGCCATATTCCCAGAAGACTTACAGCGTTTAAGTGACGTATACGATGAATATGTGAATGAACTTGGTGAGTTGATCGAACAATTCGTACTCCCGCAAGGAACCCATGCAGCTACCGTCCTTCACGTCTGTCGAAGTGAAGCCAAGAAATCTGTACGGGCACTCCATAAAGTGTCGTTAGAGCGTGAGGTACCTGAAATTCTATTCGATTTCGCCCAGCTGATGGCCAACGTGTTATTCGTAATGGCTGTCTATACGAACAAAGCACAAGGGTGTGACGAAATCCCATTCATCAGTAAATCGTATCCCGAATGGAAGAAGAAAAAGAAGCAAACCGACACGGTGGGCTCTTCCGCTGAATCGTGATAGTTAAATCCAACCTGATCGATGAAAGTAACATATACTATTTGAATTAAAGGATTTATGCTCTCACGAAGTCATTAGTTTGTAGCGGAATGCGGCGACTCCGGAGGAATCAGCGAAGATTGAAGACCCCGCAGAGGCGAAGCTTCGAGGAGGCTGAAATCGAGCCCCTCGGAATGCGTCCGCATGGAGCGGAAAACAACGAGCGCCGGAAAATCAAATTAAACGGCATAAGTATATCTTATGTCATTCGTTCTAAACTATCGTATTACCTTATCTGCCGTGTAGAGGTATACTACAACAGAGAGGGGGGCAGATGACAATGGATTACATTTTGCTCTTTTTTATAGCACTGATCGCAATGGTGCTTGGAACTCTCGCAGGTGGAGGGGGTCTTATTACGATGCCTGCTATGCTGCTGATGGGAATTCCAATCCATTCCGTGATCGGGGCCAGTAAAATCTCCACAACCTTCAGTTCTTTCACTACGTTTCTTACCGTTCTATTGAAAAAGCAAATTACACTCCGTGAGTCTTGGTGGATTCTTCCTGTGTCCCTAGGAGCCGGGACATTGGGCGGCGTCACCGCAACCCATATCCAAGAGTCTACCCTATACAAACTAGCAATCGTGTTGCTGATTGGAGCATTTTTCACGTCATTTCTTTCTAAAGCTGACTTTGCTGGTCAAGCCATTTTGCACCCATCGAAAACGGGTGTGGCAGGACTAATCGGAATCGGATTATATGACGGATTGTTCGGTCCAGGTCAAGGGACGCTGCTCCTTTTTTTGTTCAATCATTTGCGGATTACTTACATGCGCTCGATTGGATTCATGCGTCTTGCTTCATTTTCGAGCGGACTAGGAGCTGCCATCAGTTTCATTGCCATGGGCAAAATCATTTGGCCAATTGCTCTCGTACTTGTAATGGGTTCTCTATCCGGTGCTCAAATAGGTGTGCGCATTGCGGAAAAGTTGAACCCTAAGCATGTTCGCATTCTATTGCGTTTAGTCATTATTGGACTGATTATCCAACTGACTGTGAAAGCCATACTGAATTACTGAAAAACGAAAGCAGCCTATTTCATTGCCGCTTTCGTTTTTTTATTGACCTGGCATCATTTTCGTTGAGACTTTGTAAGTGCTTTCCAGCGTTTTCGTTCAGCAACCTGTGCTTGTGCATCCGTTTTTCGATCCAAGTATGCAATTTCTCGTTGCAATTTAAGATAGCTCGCGTAACGGTCTTCCGCGAGAGAGCCGTCACTTAACGCTTGGTGAATGGCACATCCTGGCTCGGCTTTATGGCTACAATCATTAAACTTACATGACTCTGAAAGTGCATCAATATCTGAAAAGCTACCTTCGATACTATCGCTGTCGTTCCATAGTTGAAATTCCCGCATACCAGGTGTGTCTATCAAAACACCTCCTGCTGGCAACGCAATGAGTTCGCGGTGTGTCGTTGTATGGCGGCCTTTTGCATCATCTTCACGAATTGTTTGGACTGTCATCGTTGCGTTCCCACAAATCGCATTGACTAAAGATGATTTTCCGACACCGGACGAACCTAATAGCGCCGCGGTTTTACCGTCTTCAAGCAGAGCAATGACCTGATCGATTCCATCACCAGTTTTACTGCTGACAGCGAGTACGTCTGTACCGAATGCAATGTCACGTGCTTGGTCAATGAAGTCGTCTGGACAATCGCAAAGATCCGCTTTTGTTAACACAATCACTGGAATTGCACCTGAGTCATAGGCAGCGACCAAGTAACGTTCCAGTCTTCGCAGATTGAAATCATCGTTCATCGATGTCACGAGAAAGACGATATCGATGTTGACCGCAATCAGTTGCTCCGTCATAGAGTCACCAGCAGTTTTTCGAGAAAAGACTGAAGTTCTCGGCAGAATCGAATGGATGATGCCGCGTTCTTCACCAGGCATGTGTTCAATCGCCACCCAGTCTCCAACGGCTGGGTAATCTCGCCGGTCGATTGCATGATGAAGTAAAGATCCAGAGCAGACAGCAAGCCACTCACCTTTTTCCGTAACGACTCGATACATATGTTTATGTTCCAATATCACCCGACCTACCGTGCAGTCGCTTGATTTGAATTCGTTTTGTTGCTCATTCCAATGTGTTTGATGAAGTTCGTTCCAACCATAATTTTGTAATGTTTTCAACTGTTTTCCTCCTAAATATGGGCATATAAAAAAGCATGGGATCCGATGATCGGACTCCATGCTTTCACGCGCATACCAGAAGAAACATGCCTAATTTTAAGGCACGGCAGGTGAAAGTATGGGTCCGATCCAATTTGCAATTGTCAAGTTGAAGTTTGTCATAGTCATCACCTGCTTTCTGTAAGTTACCTTTATCATAAATGAGAAACGTTTTGAAGTCAATGAATTTTTAGATAATTATCAAGTATCCAAGGTAATTAACTTAGGACTTTTAACGAATATCTTTTCTCAACACCTACAACCGCAATGCGTCAGCAAATTATGATACACTTAAACTCACTATATGTGTTGAACTAGTGATTTCCATAGTTTCATACATATTAGTTGTTTGAAGCAGAAGGCGGCGACTCCGGAGGGATTAGCGAAGATTGAAGACCCCGCAGGAGCGCTAGCGACGAGGAGGCTGAAATCGAGCCCCTCGGAAAGCGACCGCCTGGAGCGGAAAACAACGGTGCCATGTCGTATTGTTTAATTCAATTTATATAGCAAACTAATAACAGCATTAGATGAGGTGACTCTATGAAGTCTTATATAGTAAACATAACAATGGTGCACGTTGAACCAGCAGTAAGGCGAAGAGTGATCATGCCCGCAGGCGCCACTTTTAACCGTCTCCATGAAATGATTCAGCAAATGACAAATTTTGAAAGTTACTTAACGGATCAACCGTATCACTTTTTTGAAGTTGAAGTGGATGGCTTGTGCATCACTGACAATCCTGTTCAACGAGAGGAACTTAAAGACTCCAAGAGGCTTACTCCAAAACTGCCGACTCGAGTCAAAATAGATAAATACTTAGAAGAGCACAAGCAACTGATGTATACGTATGATTTCGGAGATGATTGGCGCTTTTTAATTGAGCTGGAAGAAATCGTGGAAGATTATCACTTCGGTTTCCCGACACTGCTGAATGGGGAAGGAACGGCACCACCTGAAGATGCAGGAGGGCCACCGGGCTTCGCTTCGTTCTTGGCGATTATGGAAGATCCCACACACCCAGAACACGAGACTATGAAACAATGGGTTTCAAGTGCGAGATATGAGGAGTACGATAAAAACGGAATTAATCAATCGTTGAAACTCGTGAAGTATAAGAAAACAGAATGGGATCACATTAACCATCAAAATTATGTAATTATTAGTGACCCATACCGCGAATCTGAACTGTCTGAGGAGCAAGTAACTGCGAAACCCGAGAAATTGGTTTCAAAGAAGTCAAAAAAACATGCACTCACTTCGTTGCAGCAGGAAGAAGTTGAGCTGTACATCAAAGCCATGACCCGATTATATGGAATGATGCATTTTGAGCAAGTCGTCACACTGTACAACTTACAAAATGAGCAGAAAATTACTATTGGAGACTTGCAAGACCTTCTCGCTTCAGGTGAACTCGATTCAAGCTTGCAGAAAGAAGATATCTACTATAAAGAGACGGTTTTCCTAGGCCCGAAACTTGCCGGCATCGTCCCAGAGCAATTTGTTAGAGAAACCATCGAGAAGCCGTACTATCAACCTCCAAAAGAACAGTTGCTACGTTATGCGGATTCTGGATATTTCGATGAGTCGGTGGAATTGCTCCATCTGGAGAAACTATTCCTGAAGGAGAATATTCCACAAATCCAGATCGATCGGATGTTGCATACATTCATGAACGGGCTGTCTATGTGGCATGCAAACTTCATGGAAGTTATAGGTAAACTGATGGCGCAAGCAGGTCCATTACCAGAGGAACGTGTGAAGCAAATTGTCCCAGTTGCTATCAATGTGGCCAATGCAGTTCGTATCATTGAAAATCGGGGACATACCCCTCAAGAGATGTATGAAATGGGACGACCTGAAGTGAAGCCACTGACAGAGCAGTCTACTGTGCCAAAAGTGAAAGTCGGTCGCAATGATCCGTGTCCGTGTGGCAGCGGGAAGAAATATAAGAAATGCTGTGGACGATAACCAGTTAACATATTCAAGTCAAACAAGAGCACACAGACGATTGTTGTCTGTGTGCTCTTGTTCATTAGTCTACCTTCATTTTTAAGTCAGTGAGTACTTGGGCAAAAATCCCGAAGAACAGGTCAATCTCCTCGACAGTATTGTAATGGACGAGACTGATACGAAGCGCGCTTCCGCCAAAAGGTTCAGCCAACCGCTTCATAAGATTAATGGCTAAGTAGTTCCCTGTCCGAGCTTCAATACTTGCATCATTTAATGCGTGACCAAGTGTATCCGTTTCAATTCCTTCGATATTGAACGAGAAAACGGGAAGACGTTCATCAGCCTGTTCAGCAGATTTTCCATATAGGACAACGCCTTCAACGTCTGCTAGTTTAGCTAGGAAGTGATCCGTGAGTTGTTGTTCATATTCATGAGCGAAATGCATGGCACCTGCGATTTCATGACGACTTGGACGGGAATTTGCAAGTGGTGTTTTATCCAATGAAAGACCGTTACCTTCAGCATCTTTCGTTACCTGGGCTAAGTATTCCATGGAGCCGATGAATCCTTCAATGCCTTCGTGGTTCTGTGATCCGACTTCAAAGAAATACGAATCCCTCTCCAATTCGTGCTGAATACGCCACCCCTCTAACCGCTCGAGTCGATCTCGATTCACATATCCGAATCCCATATGAGGTCCGAAGATTTTATATGTGGAAAACGCTGCAAAGTCGACGTCTGCTGCTTTTACATCCATCGCGATGTGACTTGCAGCTTGTACGCCATCTGCCACAACGAGTGCGCCTGCGCGATGAGCCATCGCTGTGATACGTGGCATGTCATGAATAGTGCCCGTAGCGTTTGACGCCCATCCGACTGCGACGAGTTTTGGTTTTAGCGCAAGCAGTTGTTCATAGTGATCAAAGTCCAGGCTTCCTTGTGCATCGACATTCCATAAGTGAACGTGAATATCCCGTTCAGCAAGCTCCATCCACGGGTTCACATTTGCATGATGATCCGCCTCTGTAATGATGATATGATCACCTGCCTGTAGATCTCTACCTAGATGATGCGCGTACAAATGAAAGAAGTTTGTCGCGTTTTGTCCAAATGCAATTTCCGTATGATCCGTTGCACCGACCAAATCCGCGGCGAGTTGCCGAGCATCGACAATCGTTTGCTGCATCTCTGCTGTGCGCGTGAAAATCGTCCCTTTTTGTGCATTACGATGAATATAATAATCGGTGACACGGTCAATGACGAATTGTGACACTTGTGCACCCGCCGAGTTGTCGAAAAACAGGACAGGTCGGCCTTTATAGGAGTTTCCAAGACTAGGAAAGTAGGTGCGAGTGTGTTCAAATGTATGTTTTAGTGCCTGTGCCTCGTTCATGGAATCATCCTTTCTTTGAAAGAAGTATAGCACGAATGACTTGTTGACCGTAGCGAACATGAGGTGTCCGTTTGTGAAAGAATGGCATACTACTCATCTACTATTGAATGAATACCTATGATAGGTTCATAATTTTATGTGAGGTAAAAAACAGTAACATCGGGTACACTGAGGGGAGCAGGTAGTCGTTTTGAAAAGGAGATAGAACATGGAAGGAAACAACACGTTAATAGAGGCCGTACAGCAAAGAGACCATCAACGCATTGCACAATTGCTAAAACAACATCCAGACGTTGAAGCGACTGATGAAATGGGGCGTACTGCGCTCATGGTTGCGGTTGTGCACAATGACATCGAAGCAGTTGCCCAATTGCTTGTGTCCGGAAGTGATCCGAATCATCGCGATATAACTGAGTTGACGCCTTTCATTTGTGCGGGGGCAAATGGATTTACGGCTCCGCTGAAACTGATGGCGGCATCGGGTGCAGACGTGACGAGTGTCAACCGTTTTGGTGGTACAGCTTTACTACCCGCCGCTGAAAAAGGTTACTTACACACTGTTGAAGCGTGTCTAGCGGTAGGTGTCCCAATTAATCACGTGAACCATCTCGGTTGGTCTGCTTTGCTAGAAGCAGTTGTTCTAGGAGATGGCGGAAGATTGTATGCAGATGTGGTACAGACGTTGCACGACGCAGGAGCTTCGGCACATTTACAAGACTTTGATGGGAAATCTTCAGTATATTATGCAGATGCACAGAAACAAGATCGCGTACTGGAAATACTGACAGATACACAGGAAGACCCACATCACCCTACAATCTTGGAAGCGAAGTCTTTTGCAGCGAATGGTGAGTGGTCAGCCGCATCCCAAACCGTACAGGCTGCACTTGAGTCAGATGGTGACAACCTGGATTTGTTGTACTATGCAGGATATTACTTATCTGCACAAGGGCGCTACATAGAGGCGCTTGAGCAGTATAGTAGAGCGTTAGAAGTTGTGCCGGACGCGCTTGAATTCTATTTTTACACAGCGGGCTGTTATCGTTTGATGAACCAAGTGGAGGATGCGCTTCAAGAGTTTGATAAAGGCGCTGCATTGTCTTCGGAAAACTCCTTTTTCTTATATCATAAGTCGAACTACTTACGTGAACTCGGTCGTCACGAAGAAGCGGTTGAAGTGATGGCTGAGCTCGTTCATCGACATCCTGAACGCTATGATTTCTGGTTCCATAAAGCAAACAGCTTGCGCTCACTGGGACGTCACGGAGATGCAATCGCGGCGATTGGATATGCAATTGAATTGCAGCCGGATAATCCTCTGTATACGAAACACAAAGCTCAATCTGAGCATTTGTTAGAACGTCAATAATTCGGTGGATAGCTGCTTTGTCTTCGGGCAAGGCAGTTTTTTTGTTCTTAGAAAATGGTTAGTATAGAGGAACAAATCTGTGTGAGTTGATGTGGGGCACAAAATACCAACGCTTCTTTGTAAGGCATTTTAATGATAAACTGTATAAAAACTCAGAAATGGAGAATACCACTTATAATGAAGAAACACGTACTGATCTATGGCGATGTATTCGTCGATTATATCGCGGAAGACGAAAAAAATTCATCATTCACTACATATTTAGGCGGTGCAACTGTCAATGTGGCTGCTGGCATCGCGCGATTAGGCGCACCCGTATCCTTCATCACTGTAACCGGAGACGACGAGACGTCTGAATTTGTGCGCAGAGAACTGGAGAAGGAAGGAGTGGACTTGACCCCTTCTATCCTCACACCCGCGAAACGGGTTAACGGGGTATACGTCCATCTAACGAAAGAACATGATCGTGTTTTTGCGAATTATCAAAACGAAACACCTGATATTCAAGTAACACCAAGAGATTTACAAGAAGAGACCTTTCAGCAAGCATCTATTCTCCATATTTGCTCAGGTACGATGTTCCATCCTGTAGCTCTGGAAACAACGCAAAGAGCGGTACAACTTGCGAAGGAGACGAATACACGGGTCTCTTTTGATGCAAATATTCGCCCGTTACGTTGGGAAAGTGAGGAGATCTGTCGTGACACAACGAATTCTTTTTTGACGGTTGCAGATCTTGTCAAACTAACTGAAGAAGAGCTAACCTTCATGATGAATACGGAGACGTTGGAGGAAGGGCTGTCCAAACTCGAATCGTTCGCAATTCCTGTAGTTTTGATTACTAGAGGGGACTTAGGGACGATTGCGATTATCCACGGAGAACAGTTTCATGTTCCTTCTGTCCAAGCGGTAGCAGTAGATACGACTGGAGCAGGGGATGCATTCATGGCTGGGGTATTGCGTCAGCTTCAATTGTACGGATACCCATCGGATACTTCAGAGTGGAAAAAAGTAGTTCGTTTCGGCAATCAGATGGGGGCGTTGTGCGTGACGAAAACTGGCGCGTTGTCAGCGATGCCTTGTTTAAATGAATTGGATAATTCTATTCTAGAATAATGATTGTCGGCACATAAATCAATTCAACCTACATCTTTACGAACAAGTAAACTATTCTATTAATAAATTAAAAACTTTTTTCAGACTTCTGGAAAGAGTTTTTTTATTTATTTAAACGCCAAAGTACTTTCGAAAAATGATATACTATGATGGTTGGACATGTCGTGGATTATCAAAGGTACGTGCATTATAAAAGAGAATAAGGTGGGATTATTGTGGATAAGACAAAAAATAAAATTCATTACGCTTGGTGGATACTAGTTGGTCTTTGTTTAATGGTCGGATTGGGAAAAGGCGCACTTAATAATACGGCGGGTCTTTTCTTACCTCCAGTTGCCAAGGATTTAGGAGTTGGTACTGGGAACTTGACGCTTTACTTGAGTATCTCTTCAATCGTCACATTGATTTTCTTGCCAATTGGCGGAAAGATGATGGCGAAGTATGACATTAAAGCGCTACTTATTGGTGCAATCATTTTGCAGGCAGGAGCATTTGCTGCATTCGGCTTCATGAGAGCTGTATGGGGCTGGTACATCTTGTCTATTCCGTTGGCAGTGGGTGGCGTGTTCATCACTGTTATTGCGGGTCCAGTTTTGATCAACCAATGGTTTAAGAAAAGTAACGGACTAGCACTTGGAATCATGGGTGCGGCTGCAGGAGCACTTGGTGCGATTTCTCAACCTATCGCTGGTAATCTCATTGCGAGTAGAGGCTGGAGTCAGACGTATATTATTATAGGTGTAGCAGTTTTAATCATCGTGATTCCGGTCATTCTTTTGCTTATCCGTAAATCACCTAAAGACAAAGGATTACAACCATATGGCGCTGTTCCAGTTTCTGCAGATGGTGAAGCGGCAGAAGATTTGAATGATAAAGGGATTGCAATGGCGGTTGCAAGGAAATCCGGAGCATTCTATGCGTTGACACTCTTTTTCTTCCTAATCACCGCAATTGCAAGTTTCTCGATTCACATCCCGACGTTCCTTGCGAACAAAGGGTATTCTGTTGAATTCTCTGGAACCGTTATGGGTATCTATATGATCGGCGTTTTACTAGGCGCGCTGATCCTAGGTGTACTGAGTGATAAAATTGGTTCTAAAAACACGTCATTGCTCGCAATGGTTCTTGGTATTTTGTCCATCCTTATGTTACTGTTCTTCTCTGAGAGTGCGACACTCATTACAGTGGCAGCAGGGATTCTTGGCTTCATGGCAGCGTCAATTGGTACGCTTGCACCAACACTTGCATCTACACTGTTCGGTAGTAAAGACTATAGCCAGATCTATGCAATGGCATCACTTGGTCTCGCGGTTGCATCCATCATCGCGTTGCCGGCATATGGGTATGTCTATGATTTCACTGGAACATACACAATAGTTCTCTGGATCATCGCAGCTATGTTTGTCATTAACATTTTTGCAATCCTATATGCATTCAAGAGTAAAAAACAACTGGTTGATCAAGGTCACTGGAACTGATTGTCTCATTAACCTATTGTATCCCCACTTCTATTTTTCGAAGTGGGGATTTTTTTACCTATCTCCATCAAGTCAAAAAGGCTGTCAGCCCGTCAATATAGACGGGCCGACAGCCTTTTTTTCGGAAACGAGCGGGTGCTTCATTTGAACGGTATAGGGAGAGTCATTTCACTTTCAGTAATGTGGAAAGGCAATACGTCCTCTCGATTTCTTCAGAGGGGAGTGGCTTACTGAACAAATAACCTTGCCCGAATTGACAACCGCACTGTGCGAGAAGTGTTGATTGGCCTTCTTCTTCAATTCCTTCTGCAATGAGTTCCATATCCAGGTTACGTCCCATATCGATAATCGTTTGGACTATGGATTGCATAGGTTTATGGGTCAGCATCTCCATCGTAAAGGACCGGTCAATTTTCAAATAATCAATCGGTAAAAATCCGAGCTTACTTAAAGAAGAATAGCCCGTCCCGAAGTCGTCAATTGCTAACTTCACGCCAAGTGTCCGAATCTCTTCTATAATCCGCACTGACTCTAAATCATCTTGCATCATAGACTCTGTAATCTCTAAAATGAGTAAATGAGGGGGAAATTGTGTACTTTCAAGCACGTCTTTTACGAAACTAGGAAACTGTGGATCTCTGAACTGACGGATGGAGACGTTCACCGCAAGACCTAAGTTCTCATTGGCACTATGCCATTGTTTCACCTGATGACAGGATGATTCCAATACCCATGTGCCAATGTCGTTGATCAAACCTGACCGCTCCGCAACAGGTATGAATTCTCCAGGTGGCACGAGTCCTATTTTGGGATGATTCCACCGTACAAGTGCTTCAAAGCTTTTAAGACGACCCGTTGCAAGGTTGATGACAGGTTGATAATGGATGAGTAACTGTTCGGTCTCTAAAGCTTTCCGAAGATCATTTTCAATCATCAATTGTTTCTGATCATCATTTTCCGCTAGCTGGGAAAATACTTTAAAGGTGTTTCCACCGAGCTCTTTAGCCCGATACATGGCCCGGTCTGCATTTTTTAAGAGAGTCACAGAATCTGAACCGTGCTCTGGGAGATGGCTAATGCCGATACTTGCTGATGTATAAAGTAACGTGTTATTGACCTCGAATGGCTCTTTGAACGCTTCCAGTATAGATTCAGCAATTTTAACTGCTCTTGAATTCTCCAGTTCTGACAAGATGACGAACTCATCCCCTCCGTGACGAAATACTTGAGCTCCCACTGGAATCGCTTGCTTGAGTCGAATACTGACGAGTTTTATAAATTTGTCGCCTGATAAATGTCCCATCGTGTCATTGATAGACTTGAAACGATCGAGGTCAATAAATAGGATAGCGAGCTCGGAGCGCTCTGCCGTCAGCTTGTTGAGTACGCTAAATAATCTGTAACGATTTTGTAGTCCAGTTAGAAAGTCATGGTTGGCGTTATAATCTAATTCGATATTGGATAACGTCAGTTTTTGATGAATTTCTTTGTTCTCAACAAGTTGGTTTTGTAGAGTAAGAGCAGTCTTATCCGTTTTTCGGAATAAGTATATAAAAATAGGTGTAGAAAAGAGGAGCATAGTTGCTGATCCTAAGATGTCATACCAGAGTTGGTTTTTGAACTCCAAATGATAAATTTGTATAAGCAACTCTTTAGCAACAGAGGGCAAAAGAACTACGAACAGGATCATTAAAAAAAGACGCTTAAATTTAAATCTTTGAGTTGTTAGCTCCATAGTAGACCGCCATCCTAAATAGTGTTTAATAAATTGAAGTAATTGGGAAAAAATCCATCTGAAGGATATACGTCATTTATCGACAAAATTTTGACGGTTTTAATAGGTTTATTGGCATGTGTATGGAGGTTGTAGGACCTAATTGAAGAGAACTCAATCTTTAATAAAATTAACAGTTTTGGATAGTATAGAGAATATTTGCATACAGTATGCTATAATTATTTGAAAATTGGTATTATTCGGAGGGCTGATGTAACAGGTTAATAATAAGATCCGGCCTGTCGGTGAAGACACCATTTACTCCCAGTGAAATGAGAGTTGAAGCTTGTTCGGATTCATTAACCGTGAAAGGGTGTATGGCTAGCCCTGCCTGATGAACGGTTTCTACAAGCTGTTTTGTAACGACCTCGGCATTCACACCTACACCAGAGGCATATTGACTGACTTGTTTTAGTTTGGAAGGGGATAATTTAGCTTTTTCTTTTAGTGAATATAGTTGAATGAGAGGAGTTGCGGGACTCAATTCATGTACTTTTTTTAAACTATCACTGCTGAAAGATTGGATGATCACTTTCGGAATCGGATCATCTCGGTCTAGCAGATGATGACCGTCCAATTGGTCAATTAACTGCTGTTCGATGCCGGGATACCGTTCTGGTGACTTGATTTCAATATAATAATTGGTACTATCTCCGAATTCACGAAGCACTTGTTCCAAAGAAGGGACTCGAAGGCTCGCAAATCTCTGAGATGCGAATTGGTTAGTGGGTTGGTTAAATTCTTCGGCTGGTTTGAAAGCGCTTAATGTATCTGAAGTGATCTCATCAATCTCCAATTCACTGCCATTCAATTCAATTGAATCATTGTGAAGAACGACAAGTTTTCCGTCTTTCGTCCGATGGAGATCGAGTTCTATGTAATGGGCCCCCATTTCAATCGCGAGCTCGTAGGATGGGAAGGTGTGAGCGGGCGCATATGCCGAGGCGCCACGGTGTGCGATAACTAGAAATGGTTCTGACGGTAACGATACGGGCTGCTTGTAAGTGGGGGAGCAGCCAGAAAGGAAGAGAAGGAGCAGAGTGACAACCTTTAGGACCTTCATGTGTGTAACCTCCGATCATGTGGAATTGTAAACCTTGTGTAAAAGTGACGTTAACTTATGTAAATAGTACGAAATCTTGTTATTGAAAATGATACCATGACCTTGATAAGAACGACAGGTCATCTGGGAGTTGACTACCCGAAAGGATGGATTGGATGAAAAGAGTCGAACTGATTGACGTGTCAAAGTCTTATGACAAACAAGTCGATGTGATTTCAAATATCGACGTAACGATTGAGCCCGGAGAGTTTTTTGTTCTAGTCGGTCCGTCAGGGTGCGGCAAAAGTACGATGCTGCGGATGATCGCGGGACTGGAAGAGATTACAGGAGGAGTACTGGAGATTGGCGGAAAGCGTGCGAATCATTTGTCTCCTGATAAGCGTGATCTATCCATGGTATTTCAAAACTATGCATTGTATCCCCATTTGACAGTGGGCCAAAATATTACATTTGGACTCGATGTGAAGAAAGTGAAGAAAACAGTCCAAATGGAAAGAGCAAAGGAAGTCGCTGAGATGCTTGGGTTAACCGACTATTTGAAGCGAAAGCCTCGTGAACTATCGGGGGGACAGCGACAGCGGGTTGCACTTGCACGGGCGATTGTGAGCGAAGCGCCAATTTGTTTGATGGATGAACCCCTTTCTAACTTGGATGCGAAATTGCGGGCGCATATGCGGACAGAGATTCGTAGAATTCAACGTAAGCTTGGCATTACGATGATCTATGTAACGCACGACCAAGTGGAAGCGATGACGATGGGTGACCGGATTATGATCTTGCATGATGGTAAGATTCAGCAAGTAGGAAAGCCGATTGATATCTATAACTACCCAGCGAATCCTTTTGTTGCCTCATTTATCGGAGCACCACCGATGAATATCAGTCCAGCAAGGATGGAACCTTCTAAGTCAGGGATTTTCATTGAGGATACAATCCATGTTTCCATGAATGAGGCGCAATCGATTGCGAGCTCTGCTAGATCGTTGCTTGCAGGGATTCGTCCAGAGCACATCAAGCCAGTGATAACAGGGGCTGAAGAAGGAAATAAAATTCAAGTAGACGTGACAAATGTAGAAATACTGGGTAATGAAACTGTATTCTCCTTCCAAGTTGGGCAACGGGAATGGATGGCGAAATGGAGTGGACAATGGGACATGGCAATTGGTGACAAGGTGCCGATTCTATTAGGGTCAGAATACTTCTGTGTATTTGACGAAGAGACAGGAGAGCTAATTCGTAAACCAGAAGGTCTTGAGCACCTTTCGATTGCAAAAGAGGTGAGCATATGACGACGGTTCGAGCTCCTGGAGTCTGGAAACGTTCTGCAAACTTGCGTGTTGGCTTTTTATATTTATTGCCGTCCATCATCTTGTTTTCGGTATTCTTATTTTATCCAATGATCCGAACGATCTACTTAAGTTTCTTTCTAACCGACCAAAATGGAAATGCAGCGGTCAATGTAGGTTTTGAAAACTACAGCTACTTACTCACATCACCTGCATTTTTGAATAGTATGAAGGCAACTGGGTTATTTGTCCTGTACACGGTGCCAATAGGAATTATCCTTGCGTTATTTTTTGCATTACTCGCAAATGAAAAGCTCAAAGGAATTGGGTTTTTCAGAACGATGTATTCGTCGACAATGGGAATTTCCGTTGCAGCATCATCCGTCATTTGGTTGTTTTTGTTCCATCCAAGTGTTGGTCTGTTCAATCGAATATTACTTGCTATCAATCTCCCACAAATCCAATGGTTACTAGATCCGGAGTGGGCGCTGGTATCCATTGCAATCTCCACGATTTGGATGAACACGGGTTTCTCGTTTCTAATCCTTCTGGGAGGATTACAAAACATCGATGAGCATTTGTATGAAAGCTCGCGAATTGATGGGGCTGGTTATTTTTATAGACTTCGGCGCATTACGATTCCCATGTTATCGCCTACGTTGTTTTTCATCATCACGATTTCTCTTATCAATGCATTTCAAACCTTTGGACAAATAGATATATTGACCAAAGGGGGACCATCCCAATCGACAAACTTAATTGTCTATTCGATTTATCGGGAAGCGTTCATCAATTATCAATTTGGAACAGCTAGCGCACAAGCGGTTATTTTATTCATCATCATCCTTGTGGTCACTGTCCTTCAATTTAAGCTTCTTGAAAAGAAGGTGCATTATCAGTGAGAGACTCTACACTTAAGAAAGTTTGGATTTACTTTTTATTGATCGTCACATCAGTCATGGTGTTCTTCCCTGTGTTGTATGCATTCATGATTTCGTTTATGAGTGGACCGGAAATTTTACAAGGTAAATTTTTTCCTGAATCGTTCAAGTTCGATAACTATCTGAAAGTGTTTGATAGACTCCCGTTGGTGAAATATCTATTGAACAGTTTCATTGTTTCATTGACGGTGATGGTTGGGCAACTAGCCGTTTGTAGTCTGGCAGCCTATGCGTTTGTTTTCATCCCGTTTAAAGGAAGGGATTTCGTTTTCTTCATATTCATTTCCACGATGATGATTCCGTGGGAAGCGACGATGATCCCGAACTTCTTTACAATCCAAAAGCTCGACTGGTTGAATACGTATCAAGGCATGTCATTGCCGTTTTTCGCGCTCGCGTTTGGAACGTTTTTATTGCGACAGCATTTTAAAACGATTCCGAAAGAGTTGCAGGAAGCTTCCCAAATTGCGGGCCTCAGTCGTTTTGCGTTCTTCTGGAAAGTGATTTTGCCAGTCTCGAAAACAAGTCTTGTCACGCTTGGGGCATATGGATTCCTAACGACATGGAATATGTATTTGTGGCCATTGCTCATCACGACCAATAGTTCAGTGCGAACGGTTCAAATTGGATTAAAGCAATTGCAGTCCCAGGAGATGTCAACAGATTGGGGGGTGGTCATGGCTGGAGTCATCGTCGTCATCATTCCGACGTTATTGCTTTTATTTATCGGACAGAAGCAACTTCAGAAAGGCTTGTCGCAAGGGGCGTTGAAGTGATGGTGTTGTATAAATGAATTTGCAACTTCAAATATTCTCCGTTGATTGAAGCGGAAGACGGCGAGTTAAGTGCTCTCAACGCTTCGCTTTTGTTCGCAAAAGTCGTTCTACGTAACGACTTTTCCTGCGGAATCAGCGAAGATCGAAGACCCCGCAGTAGACTGCTGCCTTAATTTCTGCAAAGAACGCAGAAATACGGCCAATCGAACTCTTCGTGGTTCGATTGGCTGAGATCGAGCCCGCGGAAAGCGTCCGTCTGAAGTGTAAATCAACACCGTTTTTTAGCCAACGAAATAGATGAAAAACTTTGAGATGGGGTGCAGAGGAATATGAGAAAAACTGTGAAGCTTATGTTATTATTTCTAACGATTATTAGTTTGGCGGTACTTGCAGCATGTACGAATAGTGATTCAAGCACGAAAGAAGAAGGAACTAAGGGAGAAGGAGAAGACACGAAAGGCGAGGCAACGAAGACTGAGGATGGGAAAGTGTCGATCGAATTTTGGCACGCGATGTCCGGAACAGGGCAAACTTCGTTGGATGAAATCGTTGCAAACTTCAACGAGTCGCAAGATAAATACGAAGTGAAAGCAGAATTTCAGGGAACGTATGAAGAGTCACTGACAAAGCTAAGAAGTGTCGGTGGAACGAAAGACGCTCCTGCCATTACACAAGTCTTTGAAATTGGTACGAAATATATGATCGATAGTGGCTATATTGAACCGATCCAGAAGTTTATCGACAAGAATGATTTTAACGCAGATGAGCTTGAACAAAATATCTTGAACTACTACAAAGTGGATGGCGAGTTGTACTCTATGCCTTTTAACTCTTCCACACCAGTGATGATCTATAATAAAGAAGCATTTAAAGAAGCTGGACTCGATCCTGAAAAAGCTCCAGAAACCTTTTCAGAAGTCATCGATGCAGCTGCAAAGCTGAAAAAAGGGGAAATGTACGGATTCTCAATGCTAACGTACGGTTGGTTCTTTGAGCAATTACTCGCTACACAAGGTGGCGACTATGTGAACGAGAACAACGGTCGTACTGGAGATGCAACAGAAGCTACGTTCAATAATGACGAAGGACGACGTGTATTTGAAACACTTAATACAATGAATAAAGCAGAAACCTTCGGTAACTTCGGAACAAACTGGGACGATATCCGTGCGGCATTTGCTTCTAAAAAAGTAGCGATGTATCTGGATTCATCAGCAGGTGTTGCAGGAGCAATTGAAACTGCTCCATTTGAAGTCGGAGTGGCATACATTCCATACGCGGATGAAGTGAAGCGCAATGGTGTCGTCATTGGTGGAGCATCACTTTGGATGTCAAAAGGTATTGCGGAAGAGGAACAAGACGCTGCTTGGGAATTCATGCAATACTTAACAACGCCTGAAGTACAGGCGAAGTGGCATTTGGATACTGGCTACTTTGCAATCAATCCGAAAGCATATGACGAAGAAAACGTGAAAGAGAAGTGGGCGGAGTTCCCTCAATATAAAGTGACGGTAGATCAGCTTCAAGACACAGTGCCAGGCTATGCAACTCAAGGAGCCCTCATCTCGGTGTTCCCGGAATCGCGTCAACAAATTGTGACGGCACTTGAAGATATGTATCAAGGAAAGGATCCGGCAGAAGCATTGGATCAAGCCGCTGAAGAAACAAACCGTGCAATTGAAGTTGCAAATAAAACGAAACAATAAGACTGAATGCGCTCCGCTATGGCGGGGCGTTTTTTTATGTACTTGGAAGGATTACAAGGGGATGTGTGGAAGATACTAGGAATTGAAAATGGAAGAGGTGTCGTCTTGTGAATGGAAAACAAGCGAAGCGCAATAAGAAGAAAGAAGAGAGGGGTTGCTTGTCAGATTTGTTCTTTGTATTTCCCGAGGTCGTCTTTGCACCGTTTCAGTGGCTGTTTCGTGGAATCATCGCATTTTTAAGGAGTGTATGGTGAGAATGAGTTGGCAATATGAAAGAATCAATCGGCAACGAGATACCATTCAACCTCGTTAAGGGATTAATTGGTAGCGCTTCGCTTGTTGAGGGACGGGCTATGGTGCTGAGAGCTAGGCATGCTGTGTTCTCCGACAGTTCGTAGTAATTGTCCGACTACCGGAGTGTGTTCTTTGACACTTAAGAGGGTTTCTCCATCACACCGGTTAATTTCTCCGACACATAGCGAAGTTTCTCGATAACGGGACACAATTCAACCTCGTTAAGGGATTAATTGGTAGCGCTTCGCTTGTTGAGGGACGGGCTATGTTGCTGAGAGCTAGGCATGCTGTGTTCTCCGACAGTTCGTAGTGATTGTCCGACAACCAGAGTGTGTTCTTTGACACTTAAGAGGGTTTCTCCATCACACCGGTTAATTTCTCCGACACATAGCGAAGTTTCTCGATAACGGGACACAATTCAACTTCGTTAAGGGATTAATTGGTAGCGCTTCGCTAGTTGAGGGACGGGCTATGGCTGAGAGCTAGGCATGCTATGTTCTCCGACAGTTCGTAGTAATTGTCCGACAACCGGAGTGTGTTCTTTGACACTTAAGAGGGTTTCTCCATCACACCGGTGAATTTCTCCGACACATAGCGAAATTTCTCGATAACGGGACACAATTCAACCTCGTTAAGGAATTAATTGGTAGCGCTTCGCTTGTTGAGGGACGGGCTATCCCATCATGAAAAGAGGTCAATAGCACAAAAAAGTCGCTAGCATCCTGTAGTAGACAGGATGCTAGCGACACTTCAAATTTTTTATTACCCTAAGATTCTTAGTTCGCGTGGGAAAGTGGAAAGCACTTCCACTTCACCGTCTTCATTGATATAGACAGTATCTTCGATGCGGACGCCGCCTTCACCAGGGATGTAGATGCCTGGCTCGATTGTGAACACAAGACCGGGTTCTGCAATGTCATCGTTTTTCATGTGAATGGAAGGCTCTTCGTGCACTTCGATACCGAGGCCATGGCCGACACGATTATTGAAATACTCACCGAAACCAGCTTCTTGAATGACACTGCGTGCAGCGATGTCGAATGTTTTCACAGGGTTACCAGCTTGAACGGCATGGATACCTGCCTGGTTCGATGCAAGCACGGTATCGTAAATGAGGCGCTGGCGATCGGATGCTTCTCCTATTATGAATGTCCGCGTTGTATCGGACATGTAGCCGTCTTTTGCGACTCCGAAGTCGATTAGCAAATAATCCCCGATTTGCAGTTTGCGCTCGCCTGGTTCACCGTGCGGTAATGCAGCTTTTTCACCGGACAAGACAATCGATGAGAACGATGGACCATCTGCACCGAATTTACGCATTAAGTATTCAAGCTCAGCTGTCAATTCGGATTCAGTCATGCCAACTTTTACTAGCTTGATGCCTTCTTCAAGAACGCGCTCGATTATTTCAATTGGCTTTTTCAATGCGGCAATTTCTTCACGTGTTTTACGTTTACGTAATTTATTGATGAACGATTGGACATCAGCTACTTCTGCAGTAGGGAATGCAGTGAGGAGTTCGTTGTAACGGAAATAGCTGAATGCTTTCGCTTCAATTCCCACACTGCCAGAAAGTTCTCCTACAGTTGAACGGATGACTTCGAACGGAAGTTGTTCATCTGAAATTGAGACAATCGTTTTGATATCTGAGCTCTCTGCCGCTGCATCTTTGTCGAGAGCCGGGGTGAATAGGATGGTTTTTCCATCCATAGCTTCTATATATAGACCTAAGAAACGCTCGTGTGGATCTGAGTTGAATCCAGTGAAATAGAATACGTTCGCTGGGTCCGTTACGAGCACTGCAGTAAGTGATTGGTCTTGAAGATGAGTGCGTAGCGCATGGCGCCGGTTTTCGTACATGTTAGTCATGATGAATTCCTCCTGGATATGCAGGTTATAGCTTTATTATGACGCAGTTATTAGAGGAACGACAGAAATTTGCATAGTGAGCAAACAAAAAACCGGCTACTAAGAGCCGGTTTCGCATGTTAACTAAAGATATTGATTGTCGTAATGATGATCGGCATCGAAACAACGTCAATTAGGAACGCACCGACAATCGGGACGATTAAATACGCTGTACGTGATGGGCCGTAACGTGCGGTTACAGCAGCCATATTGGCCATCGCATTTGGAGTGGCACCCAGTCCGTGTCCTGCAAAACCTGCACACATGACTGCTGCATCATAGTTTTTGCCAAGGATGCGGAACAGAACAAAAATCGCAAATAGGACAAGGAATACAACTTGTACAAAGACAATGACAAGTAACGGTAGTGCGAGTCCAGCGACTTCCCAAAGCTTTATGCTCATAAGTGCCATGGACAGGAAGATGCCCAGAGCAACGTCGCCGATGAGAGTAATGCTACGCATGTGGACAATATTCCCGTTAATGCGATCGACAACATTACGAATGACAACTGCAACAAACATCGCGCCTACGTAGTTAGGCAAGACAATAGGGTTTTCCATAAAGGTACTTGTAACTCGCGTAAACACATCACCTAGCAATGAACCGCCTGCCATTGAAGCGACAATAAGGAACGCTTGCATTGTGAAATTATCGACATTGATTGCAGGATCATGTGCTTCTGCAACGTATTCGTGTGATTCTTCGACTTCAGTGGATTTTAAGTCGTGTTTTTTGATCAAATATTTAACGAGCGGTCCGCCGACCAAGCCACCTGCAATCAATCCAAATGTTGCGGCGGCAATTCCGATAGAGAACGCGGAATCGATTCCCATTGCTTCCACAGTCGTTCCATAAGCAGTCGCACCGCCATGTCCGCCTTCCATGGAAACGGCTCCTGCCATCATTCCGATAAGGGGATGGATATTAAACAAGTACGACATGGACACACCGATGACGTTTTGCATAATCGCGAGGAACCCACACGCGACCCAGTAGATAATTAGTAGTTTACCACCCAATTTAATGAGGGCAAAGCTCGCGCCAAGGCCGACGGTTGCGAAAAATGTCAGCATGAATAAGTTTTGTAGGGATGTGTCAAGATTAAAACTAACAAGTCCTGTTGCTTTCAAAATCGTTGCGAGAATCGCAAATAGCAATCCACCTACAACGGGTGCAGGAATGCAAAACTTCTGGAAAATTCCAATCTTGCGCACAAGGAAGTTACCTAATAAAAACAGCGCCATCGCGAGGAATAGCGTTGTTACTTGATTCAATTCAATCGTCATTCTGTGTACCTCCAAGCAGTGAGACAATCGCTTCATTCGTCAAGTAAGCACCGAGTTTAACCGTACGCCCTCCCTCGTCGAGTAAAGGATTGATTTCTGAGATGTCAAATGAAAGCATTTTCTGTGCAGATGCAACCATACGGATGAGTTCCCGTACTTGCTTCGCAGAGAGTCCAAAAGGGGATGGTGCACTGACACCAGGTGCAATAGCCGCATCCAATACATCGGAACAAAGCGTAAGCATAATATAATCTTGTGTTGCGATAAATTGATAAAGTTGAGTATAGATGTGTTCAACAGGCATCTCTTCTAACTGACGTTCTGTAATATAGTGAACGCCAAGACGATCCGCTTCGTCAAATAATAGTTGTGTGTTGCCGAACTCTTGAATTCCTAAGACGTAATAAGTAGTGTTCGCATTCATGTCAAGAATTTGTTTAAACATAGTACCAGAAGACGTTTGTTCGTCATAACTCCGCAAGTCGAAATGGGCATCGATGTTAATGACACCAATTTTTGCATCCGGTCCTACGAATTCCCGTACACCCAAGTAATGACCGAAAGCGGTTTCATGACCACCCCCGAGAATTACAGGGATTTTGTTAGCGGTTAAGCTCTGGCACACAGTTTGACCGAGTTCACGCTGTGCATCCTCTAATTTCCCATTTTCGCAAATGACATTTCCTAAATCTTCTATAAGATGGTCGGCTGGTTGTCGCCATGGAAGTTTCGCAAGTTCACTGCGAAGTGAATCAGGTCCATTAGCAGCGCCCGTGCGACCGTTATTTCGTCGAACTCCTTCATCAGATGAAAACCCGATCAACGCACAAGTAGGGCTGGTAGCGCTTTCTTTCGGAGTGTTCAGCTGCATCACTTGATGGAGACGAAACGCTGCTCGATTGGTAACATCGTCAATTCGGCCGCTCCAGACATCTGGTTTCGTTGCGTTGATCATAAGAGTCACCCTTTCAAAGTTACGTGCAATACGCTTCATTATACGAGGTGTCATTTATTAATTCAAATAACTAAAATTCATTTACTTATGCATTTTGGTTATAATAGATCGAAAGAAGGAGATGAGAACAATGGACATTAAACAGCTCCGTTACTTTGTCGCTGTCGTCAAAGAAGGTGGTTTTTCAGGCGCTGCTATTAAGCTGCATTTGTCTCAACCTTCACTCAGTAAAGCAATCCGAACGCTGGAAGAGCAAATCGGCTTCCAGTTACTTGAACGGACAACGAAACGTGTAGACCTAACGGAATCTGGGCGAGTGTTTTACGAGCGTGCCCTGCATATCTTATCTGAAATGAATATTTTTGAAAAAGAAGTGAACGAAGTGAAAGTGGCGGGCAGCGGGGAAGTCCGACTTGGTATGATTGAGTCAGTGAAAAACTGGATACCTAACGTTCTGAGCTGGTACAGACAGGGATACCCGGATATGCACGTGGTCCTAAAAGAAGTGCTTGGACGTAATGACATTGAGCATGCGCTTCGGGATTATGCTGTGCATATTTGTTTGACAAACGAATTCATCGACGAACCGGATATTATAACTGTCCCTTTGTATACAGAGAAACTGGTTCTTGTCATGAACTCCCAGCACCCTTTAGCAACTCGAGCAAATGTTCAATTTCACGAGATTGCAAAGGAACCATTTATCATCACAAGTAAAGGTTTTCAAACACGTACAAATATTACAGAAGCATTTGAAAAAGCGGGTATCGCCATGAATAGTTGCTATGAGGCAGATCGCTTTGAAACCATTTTGACTTTAGTCGAAGCGGGGATTGGAATTTCAATTATCCCGAGAAATTATATTGGGGAAGTCGTGCCCGACCATCTAGCGATTCAAGAACTAGATAGTCCAAGCCTCGAACGGACCGTGTACCTCGCCTACGTGAAAAACCGATATCGTCCACCAGCGATCGATGCATTGTTGCAAAAGATGCTGGAGAGTGAGTGATAGGAAATCGAAAAAGAGCAATCCTTCAGAGGCGAAGGGTTGCTCTTTTTAGTATTCAATGAAATCGGAAATAGGATGAAATTGTATTGAAAGCAGGTAAATAGTATAAAAGTGATGTCTATCCTGATGTTAAATAGCTTAAAGACGAACAATGAGTGATAAATAATAACTATTGTTCATAAAAACACTTGTGATTGAATAGCAATCTATGTATACTGACGAAGTATAAGAAATGAATATATTCTCGTATATGCTCAGTAATAGGGTCTGAGCGTCTCTACCAGGTTCCCATTGAAAGAACCGGACTACGAGTTGAAGAATAGTGCGCATACCTTGTCGTTCTTTGTGCTTTTTAGCATGAAATGAAGGTATACATGCACCCTTTGACTTTCGTAGGTCCGGTTTGCAATAGTTTTTGCAAACCGGACCTTTGTTGTTGCATACGTATGCGGTGGTTCGAGTTACCTGTTGAACTTTATTCTAATGTTAAAATTATAGGAGGATTGCAGATGAATGCAAAGAGCATAACGGAGAAACTTTTTAAACTAAAGGAATTCGGTACCACACCTCGAACGGAAATGGCTGCGGGTCTTACTGTTTTCATGACGATGCTCTATGTTCTGATTGTTGTTCCGGGCATGTTGGAAAACGCGGGATTGCCGAAAGGCCCTGCAACGGTCGCTGTTATTTTGATGACAGGAGTTATTACCATTATTATGGGGCTATACAGCAACCGGCCGTTTGCACTCGCACCAGGTCTTGGATCTGTTGCCTTTCTATCAGTCACACTTGTCCTTGCAGAAGGAATTCCTTGGCAGACAGGTATGGGGATGGTGTTCATCTCAGGGGTTCTATTCGTTCTATTTACCATTTTGGGACTTAGAAAACTGATTGTCCGGCTCATGCCACCGGCTATCAAGCTTTCCATTGGTGCAGGCGTAGGGTTGTTCATTGCACTGATTGGATTCCGTAGTGCGGGTCTAGTAGAAGCGAGTGAAAAATCGAACTCACTACAACTAGGGGATTTAAGCTCACCGAATGCAATTCTTGCCTTGATTGGATTTTTCATCATGGCAGTATTATTGGCACGTAAAGTCCGTGGCCATTTACTGATTGGAATTGTATTAGTAACAATCATTGGAATTCCGATGGGCATTACAAAACTTCCGACTTCTGTTTTTTCCATGCCGGAAAGTATTGCACCGGTTGCCTTCAAACTGAATATATTGGATGCTGTGAAATTGGAGTATTTCCCGTTCTTGCTGGCGTTTTTCATTCCTGACTTTTTCTCAAGCCTTGGAACGATGCTAGGTGTCGGAAGTAAAGGGAATATGTTGGACAAAAACGGTGACTTGCCGAATATCGATAAGCCATTTCTCGTCGATGCAGGTGGAACAGCGCTAGGATCATTATTTTCAGTTCCAGTGATGACAACGTATGTAGAGTCAGCAGCCGGTGTTGAAGCCGGTGGACGTACTGGACTGACTGCCGTCACTACAGGACTTCTGTTTTTGTTGACGATCTTCATTACGCCGTTAATAATGATTATCCCGAAAGAAGCAACCGCACCTGCATTGATATTAGTAGGATTGACAATGCTGTCAGCAGTCCGCAATATTAATTTTGAGGATGTCACGGAATCCCTTCCAGCATTCATGACAATCGTCATTACGATTTTCACCTTCAACTTTGGTAACGGAATCGCAGCGGGAATCATTATCTATGTTCTCGTCAAAGCACTTTCCGGGCGTCACAAAGAGATTCACCCTGGGCTTTATGTACTCACTGTACCGCTCATTTTATACTTCATTACAATTGCAAACTAACTTTAGATAGGGGATAAAATATATGTTTACTCGCGAACAAATTACAGCAGCTGCACGTGGAGATGTCAAAATGGATACGGTGATCGAAGGCGTTCAGCTCGTCAACGTATTTACGGCGGAAGTTTATCAAGCGGATATTGGGATTAAAGAAAACCGATTCAGTGCGATTGCGCGCTACGAAGATGGACAACCCGATTTCAAACTTGAAGGGGAAGTTATCGTGGACGGTCGTGGAAAGTACGCGATTCCTGGGCTAATCGACTGTCACGTTCATATTGAAAGTACAATGGTTACACCAGATATGTTTGCTAGAGCATTAATTCAACGAGGAACGACCGTTGCGGTCATCGACCCTCATGAAATTGGGAATGTGCTAGGAGCTGAAGGGGTTCAGTATATGGTGGAAGCGAGTCGTGGGTTACCTGTTCAAATCTTGACGACAATACCTTCGTGTGTGCCTGCTGTACCAGGCGTGGAGACAGCTGGAGCTGAATTTGGACCAGCTGAAGTCGCAGAACTACTGAAATTACCGGATGTTGTCGGGATTGCAGAAATCATGGATTATATTGGCGTCATTCAACAAAATGAGCGTATGGCGGGAATCGTCCAAACTGGTCTCGATGCAGGCGTGTTGAATGAGGGGCATTTGCCACGTGCAGGCGGACGTGATCTTGCTGCGTATTTAGCAGCAGGTGTAAATTCCGATCATGAAAGTCGTACAGTTGAGGAAATCGTTGAGAAATTGCGTGCGGGAATGCTCATCTACATTCGTGAATCGAGTGTCAGCCAGTTTGCGGATATCGCCGCTCAAGCATGGCAACAGTTGCCCTATGCAACCAATATCGCGATGTGTACAGATGACGTAGAACCGAATGATATGCTGCATAATGGTCAGCTGAACCGTGTTGTCCGTCGTTGTATCGAAGAAGGAATTCCAGCACCACTTGCAATTCGCTTTGCTACATTACATGGTGCACAACGCTTTGGACTACATGACCGTGGCGCCATCGCACCGGGCTACATTGCAGACTTCTCATTAGTAGAGTCACTCGAATCCATGAAAGTGGAAGACGTTTGGGCAGACGGTCGGATGGTTGTGAAATCTGGCGAGCTTCTTGAAACGGTCGAAAGTGCAGTGCCTCCATTGACGAAGAATACTGTCAAGTTACCAGAACTCCATATGACTGATTTTGTTCTCAAAGCACCGATTGAGAACGGTAAAGTCACAGCAACAACGATGGAAATGACGAAGATTGGCACAACTGAACAAGGGACAGTGGAACTGGACGTTACAAATGGTGTGATTTCCGAGTTACCGGAAGGGTATCTGTTCGCATCCGTTACAGGACGCCATGGACAAGGTCGTAAGCCGTTCGTAGGTATCCTGAAAAATGCAGGCTTACGTGAAGGAGCCTATGCAACAACTGTCGCGCACGATAGTCACAATCTCGTATCCGTCGGGACAAACCCCGCTGATATGTTTGCGGCTTCTCAAGCCTTAGCTAGTTCAGGTGGCGGTTTGTGTTTGATTAAAGATGGGGTCATACAAGCACAAGTTGAGTTACCAATCGCAGGGCTGATGGCAGCTGAACCAATCGAAGAACTTGGTCCAAAAGTTGAACAGTTCAATGAGGTAGCGCGTGCTATGGGAGTGCAAGTGGGACGTCGCTCGCCATCAATGGCACTATCATCACTGACACTCACAGTTATCCCTAATATCCGCATCACAGACCTTGGATTAGTTGATGTTCATACACAGCAGATGATCCCTTTGTTTGCGGAATAACTTTCACACCAGATGGAACTCCAACTGTGGTTTGAACAAGGCACGGAGACGTGAAATCGAATCATAAAAAATGCCATTACCCAAATAGGAATCATAAAAAGAAACCGTGCATGAACGTTATGCACGGTTTTTCCATATAAGTAGATAGACGATTTATGCGCAATTTGTAATCTTAAGAAATCCTTCATGAATTCCCTATATACTTCAAATGAAAAATTTGTCATAATAGGGATGTCCAACTTCCATAAGAATGGATAAACATCGGTTCAAGAAATGTGAGAGGAGGAGTAGGGATGAAGAAATGGGGACTGACTTTCATTGCTTCAGCCATGCTGCTATATAGCTTATACACTTATGTCACAACGCTATTTATACGTGTAACGAGTTTTGGAATTCGAAAAAAAGTACGTGGTGGAAAAGGAATCGCGTTAACATTCGATGACGGCCCGAATCCACTTTACACACCGAAATTACTCGATTTGTTAGCACGTTATCATATCCGAGCAGTCTTTTTCGTTGTTGGGAAGCATGCTGAACGATATCCAGAAATCATCCAAAGAATGTATGCTGAAGGCCACTCCGTCGGCATCCATCACTATGAACACGTTTCCACGTGGCGACTCACTCCTAAACAAACCCACCAACAAATCCAATATACAGCCAACGTGATTAAAAAGATTACGGGAAGCGAACCTACTTTTTATCGTCCTCCTTGGGGACGTTTCAATCTAGCGACCTTGACTGTCTCCCGTCCATTCATCCCGATCATGTGGACGCACATTTTAGGAGATTGGAAGATCCGAACTTGCGATGAAACACTGTCTGAAAGGTTACGAGCTATTCCGCCAGATGGTTCAATCGTAGTGTTGCACGACGACGGGAGCAACCCTGGGGCGGATGATGAAGCCCCTGCACATATGCTTCGCGTACTGGAATCTTTTATACAGGAAGCAACTGAAAAAGAACTCAAGTTCATAACACCGGATGAGCTGATGATATGTAGTCGGGAGCCAGGTCATGTCCATTGAAGTGCTGACAAACTATCTCGTTCAGTATGGCAATATCGTCATTTTTATTCTATTGTTCTTTGGGATCGTTGGGATTCCTTCACCGGAAGAATCACTTATTTTTTTGATTGGAGTTCTGATTGCGCAACATCAGCTCCATTTGGTACCTTCTGCTATGGCTGCCGTCTCAGGTGCATTCACGGGCATGTTGACCGCTTACGCGGGAGGTCGATTCATCGGATACCCCTTGTTGCATAAAGTGGGGAAATTCATCGGTCTAACGAAGGAGCGTTGGGAGCGCGCGGAGCAATCGTTTAAACGGAGACGTAAACGAACAGTCGTATTAGGGTTTTACATGCCGGGAATCCGGCAGATTAGTCCATACTTTGCAGGATTGACAGCCATGCCTTTCTATCAGTTCATCGGGCTAGCTCTCTTTGGAACACTCCTTTGGGTGATGCCTTTTCTGATTGCAGGTTTTGTGCTAGGCCGTTCGTTCCATGTCAATCCAAGTTACGCTCCCCTCGTAGGTGTGTTTTTCTTAGTGGTCATGTTAGGCTGGTTCCTCTTGAAAAAAGTCAAGTCGAAGAAAACAGTAGAAGACTGAAAAACGTGTACTTGGGAGGTGCGAAAGATGAAGAAGATCTTGTTTTTTCCGCATTTGCAAATGCAATCAGGACATCATCAGGCGGCGGAAGCACTAATGGATTTGGTTCAGCAGCGGTATCCTGACGCTGAAGTGAAAAAAATTGACCTACTGTCGGAAACGAATAAGTTGCTGGAACGAGTCATTACAACAGGCTATATGCAATGGATTAAACTAGCACCTCGTTTGTATAGCAAAACCTATAAAAAACTCTATTTCGGCCAACAACCTCTGGACGAACAGTATATTTGGCATCAACCGTTGTTTTTGCATAAATTGAAAAGAATATTGAAAGAAGAGCAGCCCGATCTCATTTTCTGTACGCACAGTCTGCCTTCCTGCATGCTCAGTAAATTAAAACTTTCCGGCCAATGCCATGTACCCGTAGTGAATGTCTACACAGACTTTTTCGTACATGATTACTGGGGACATCGTGGAATTGATGCACATTTCCTGCCGACTCTGGAATCGAAGGATCAGTTGTCGAATGATCCGAACGTACCTGGACAGCTGATTGTCACGGGAATCCCGGTTCACCGGAAAATCAGACGTCCTGACAGCGATTCTTCAAGTCACCAGAAACATCGTAAACCCGTCATTCTTCTAGCAGGTGGAAATAGCGGGTTAGGGTGCCCGTCCCAAATGTTCCAAGAACTTGAATATGTAAAGGATTTTCAATTCGTTGTATTGTGCGGCCATAACGACCGGTTGTATCGTAAAATCGAATCCTGGAAGCTCCCTCATATCACACCATTAGGATACGTATTTTCACGAGAAGAGATGAATGATCTGTATGAAGCTGCGGATGCCCTCGTCACGAAACCGGGTGGAGTCACAGTGAGCGAAGCGCTTCGCAAGAGGATACCGATGTTCATCCACTCCGCATTGCCTGGTCAGGAAGAGATGAACTTAGAAACACTGATACCAAAAGGACTGGTCACGCAACTAGTACCAGGTCAACCACTAGGTGATCAGTTGAGGGAGTCATTATCTGATAAGCAACGGATGAAAACTTGGCGTAAAGCTATGGATTCATATGCAGCCGAATTGGCATTCCAAACCGATGAAGAGATTATACAGGTCATCGAAGAATTACTAGCTCCAATAGATGAAAAAGTTATAGGTAAAACGCCATCTATAAAACGGCGATCGGTAACCGCGACTTGAGGGGGGCTGCTCCATCAATTGATTCGTTCGAACTCATAGCTATTTAATTTTGAGCCTGCGTGCATCCTTGCATCGTAGGCTTTTTGTTGTGTGCTCACAGAAAAGGCAACAATCGAATCGATGATCTCATATAGGTACATCAATCTCCAGCTAATTCCTTAACAAGGATTTGGTAAGGAAGATCATTAGCGCAATTTAGTGGGGAGAACTAATTTCTCTAACCCCCCTTTCTAAATCCACTCTATTCGTTGCCGATATACCTAATGAAAATTCAATGCTGAAAGAAGGAAGATAGAGTGGGAAAGACACGCTTTTGGTTTACTTTTGTCGCCGCAATCCTTGTGCTAACTGCCAGTCTGTTATCCGGAAATCCGGTTTTTGCTACTGTAGAAAGGACTCCAGCTCAACCTTCTGTTCCCAATGAACCACCGAGTGAGTTGCTCGTACAATATGTAGATATGCCGAGATCGATTGCAACTGTCCCCTCAGTACCTGCCGAAACCGAAAGCATTACGGACATTGCGCCATCAGTCCAACTTCTCAGATTTGAGACAGCATCCGATATGGAAGAGGCAGCTCTACAATTGGAAAGCCAACCGCTAGTTGAATGGGTTGAACCGAATTCTGAGCGCACAGTGTCCCTCGTAGTGAATGATCCCTATTATCGCAACCAATGGTGGATTCCCCATGTGAAAGCGCCGAGCTTTTGGAACCTTTCAAGTGAACAAGTCAAATCTGCTGTTGTCGCCGTTATCGACTCTGGAATCGATCGTTCAATTCCGGACTTTAAAGGCCGGATTGCTCCAGGAGGGTATAACTTTGTAGAGAATTCCAGCAATGTAAACGACACGCATGGTCACGGTACGAGTGTCTCAGGAGTTATTGCTTCGGTGATGAATAATCAGTATGGGATTACTGGAATTAGCGGTCCTTTTGATGTCTCTATTTTGCCACTTAAAACAATTCGTGAAGATGGGACAGGTACGGTTTCTATGAACATACAGGCTATTGACTATGCAATTCAACAACATGTCGATGTCATTAATATCAGTCAAGGTGGAGAGACTTCTTCGCTAATCGAAAAAGAAGCGATTCGCCGCGCAGCAGAAGCAGGAATTCTCATTGTTGCATCTGCAGGAAATGACGCAGAAAAAGGGAATCCGATCATGTATCCAGCAGCATACGAGGAAGTACTTTCTGTCGCATCTGTAAATGAGTTGAATCATCACTCTGCTTTTTCTACGTATAACGAAGGAGTCGATATTAGTGCACCTGGAGAAAAGATTGCTACTAATCATCCAGGCGGGCAACTCGTTTACGCATCCGGGACCTCATTTTCGGCACCGATTGTAGCAGGTGCCGCAGCGATGATCCGAACGGAACTGCCGACTATTAGCCCTGATCAACTGGCAGACCTATTAACAAGTACATCACATGATTTGGGGACTCCAGGAAAGGATCCATACTATGGCTCAGGCGTTCTAGATATGGAGAAACTAGCAACTGCGATGAGTAAGAAAGTTAAGGAAGCCAGAGTCATCCATCCATCGGGTATCCAACTGGACCGGAATAACCTGTCGTTGACCGTAGGAAATCCAGCGACACGATCATCTGCTTCACTAAAAGCAACCATAGTACCGGAGAATTCCACGAACCATGCAGTAACTTGGAAGTCTTCTAATCCATCTGTCGCTTTGGTGGAGGAAACGGGTACTGTCGCAGCACAAAGTGAGGGAAAGGCAATTGTTACAGTCACGACCGCAGATGGTGGTTGGAGTGCTTCAGCAACCGTCATAGTTACAAAAGTTGCACCTTTTACTGGTGATTTTCCGGATATGAACATCGATGATGCTAAGATCTTTTCCGTGAAATTCAGTACGCCTCTTAAAGCAGATTGGAATTATGCAAAAGATATTGCGATTTCCCGCAACGCGGATGGAACAGATGTTAGTAGTGGAGTAATCGTAAATTTGGATCCAGGAAATCCTCAAATTCTTTATATAGAACCTTTGGAACGCTGGGAACGAGGTACATTCTATCTCACTATCAAAAAAGGTTTGCTTGCAAATTCCGGAAAATCATTGATTCGTGATACGAAACTAAAG
Organism: Sporosarcina sp. BI001-red; assembly: GCF_003384035.1. Taxonomy (GTDB): domain Bacteria; phylum Bacillota; class Bacilli; order Bacillales_A; family Planococcaceae; genus Sporosarcina. The sequence continues at coordinate 223,782 of NZ_QQAK01000010.1, forward strand.
TTTATTGTCAACTAAAAAATCGAAGTGAATTAGTGGATCGTGTGATTTCTTTCACACGGTTCTTTTATTTGATCAGAAGTTTAGTCTTGATTGAAGGATGCATCATTTAATGGTCCGCAAGGCAGGTTTTATAAGTAATCTCTTATGGAACTAAGTTATCCTAATAAAGGAAATGAATACGAATGCAATTATGGAAAAACTTTTCAGCATCATCAATCCAGTAAAGCCAAGGAAGTAAGCGATTACAATTAATTTGTAAATGACAGAAAAGTCGAAAGGTGTAGAAAAAACTATTTACATATAAAAAAAGAGGTGATATATTAAATATCTCGCATCAGTGGTATTGCGAAATAATAAACAATAACGATTAGGGGATGAGCCCAATGCTTTCAAATCCACTCATAGCAACCGTGTTAATACTATCTTTAATTGCCCTCGGTGAATGGCTCTCCATTATTTCAAGAGCAAGAGTTCCGATGCTTCTAACAGCTATGGTTGGGTACTTAGTACTCTCTTGGACTGGGATATTCCACACTGACCTTTTAGAAATCTCTCAATTTGCCGCACTCGGTGCAATTCTAATCGGACCGGCGATTGTTCATATGGGAACAATGATTCCATTATCCCTCTTGAAGACGCAATACAAAGCTGTCATTATCGCGCTTGGCGGTGTCTTGTTTTCAGGAATTCTAATTTTAATAATCGTTCCATTGATCTTCGACTACCCTACAGCTGTTGCAGGGGTTGGGCCGATCAGTGGTGGTATCATCGCTCTTCTCGTAACAACTGAAAAGTTGAAAGAAATTGGTTTGACGTCAATCGTCATTATTCCGGCTCTCGTTGTCGCGTTCCAAGGTGTGGCAGGTATGCCGCTTGCAATGCATTTCATGAAGAAATACTCAGGTGTCATGCAGCGACAAATAGACGATGGCACATTTGTTTCAATGACAGGGAAATCTTTTACGGAAGAAGAAGTAGAAGAAAAAGTTGCACCTAAAAAGAAAAGTCCGCTCCGCTCAAGTGCAGTTCTAAAGTTATTCTTTGTATTTGCCGGTGCCGGAATTGGCGTCATGCTAGGCACAGTAACACCAATCCACTACACACTATGGTGTTTAATAATTGGTATCATTGGCCTGAAACTAGGTGTGTTTGAGTCAAGTGAATTGGAACGTGCAAATTCATTTACAATTACAATGATTGGAATCATCTTTGTCGTCATCGGATCGATGGCTGGCGTAACTCCAGGTCAGGTGCTAGAAAACCTGCCTGCGATTCTTACCATCCTCGTGATTGGTACGATTGGAATTTCAATCGGCGGATATCTTACAGCAAAACTCGTCAAATGGCACCCGTACAAAGGAATGCCAGTTGCGTTGACTGCGTTATTTGGCTTCCCGGGAGACTATATTCTTTGTGAAGAAGTCAGCCGGAGCTGTGCACGAAACGAGAAAGAAGAAAAGCTGATCTTCAATGAATTGCTTGCACCGATGATTATCGGAGGATTTACGACCGTAACGGTTGCATCCGTAGTCATTGCAGGTATTTTGATCAATACACTATAAACTGGAGGGGTATATTATGACAAAAACAATTATTAAAAATGGACTACTCATCGACGGAACAGGTACGGAAGCAAAAGTTGGCCAAATTGTGGTAGTTTCGGATAAAAGAATTGACTATGTAGGGGACGAGTCTGGGTATACCGCAACTGGGAATGAAACCACAATCGATGCACAAGGCGGGACGATTACTCCAGGATTCATCGACACGCATGTTCATATGATGTTTGAATACTCACCCGTGTCACAGCGTCTGGCTACTCCGTTTTCTTACATGTATTATCAAGTCCAAGAGTATTTGAAAACAACGCTAAATGCGGGGGTTACATCAGTTCGTGACGCACTCGGTACCGATCTAGGAGTGAAGAAAGCTGTCGAAGAAGGTCTGATTTCAGGACCACGGATGCAATTGAGCATCAACGCTCTAACGACTACGGGTGGACACGGTGACGGCTATACCGTTTCAGGGAATACGCTAGATTTAATGCATTCAGACTATCCCGGCATGCCAAACGGGATGTGTGATGGCGTCGAGGAAGTTCGCAAAAAGACGCGTGAAATGCTGCGTGCTGGTGCGGAAGTCATTAAAGTTCACGCAACTGGCGGCGTATTGAGTGCAACGGATCACCCTGAATTCACTCAGTTTTCATTGGAAGAACTAAAAGTGATTGTGGAAGAAGGAAAGTTCCGCAAAAACACACGCGTTATGGCTCACGCACAAGGTGCGGAAGGGATCAAGAACGCAGTGCGTGCAGGAATTCACTCGATTGAACACGGGATCTTCATTGACGATGAAGCGATTGAGCTCATGGTCGAAAATGGAACGTTCTTAGTGCCAACATTGCTCGCTCCTGTAGCGGTTCTCGAAACGGCTGACGAAACGGGAATGCCAGCAAGTGCAGTTCAAAAGTCAAAAGAAGTGATTGATATCCACGTTGCCAGCTTCACAAAAGCGTATAAAGCAGGCGTGAAAATCGCTATGGGCACAGACGCTGGAGTGTTCAAGCACGGCACGAACTTACGTGAACTTGAACTCATGTGTAACGCAGGAATGACGCCAATGGACGCCATCGTTGCGTCAACGAAAACTGCAGCAGAATGTCTCGGTTGGGAAGAAAACGTCGGTACTATCGAAGCCGGCAAATTTGCGGACATCCTTGTCATCAAAGGGAATCCGTTAGAAGATATCAAGTCATTATCGAATCATGACACGATTCAAGTTGTTATTAAAGACGGCAAAGTAGAAAAAGACATTCGATAACCAAACCAACTAAAAAGGCTATCCTAGAAGGTCTTACGACTCTTCTAGGATAGCCTTTTAGTAACTCATGAATCGAGGGTTAGACAGTATTGATTTACGTTACAGGTGGACGCTTTCTGCGGGGGCTTCAGGCTTCGCTAGTCCCTCCGGAGTAGCCACTTTTCACTTCAATCAACGTGTATTCTTATATTTAGTTATGAAATTCCCTCTAGAACAATTCATCTTGAAGAAAAAGCTGCCACAGTTATCGGTTTCTAGTGATAATTTGGTAAGACTTTTTCATTACATTAAGCACTAGGAATCGGATGAGTCGTATCCACCTCAGTAATACGCTCAGAGCTGATCAATACTTTGCTCAGCTTCTCTCGATCCACTTCGTACCCGATGCCATCACCCTTAGGAACGTGAATGATTCCGTGATCCATAACGATTTCTGGTGTCACGATGTCCTCTTTCCAGTAGTGGGCAGAAGGGGCGGTATCGCCGGGAATCGTGAAGTTCTTTAATGTCGTGAGCTGGATGTTATGCGCACGGCCGATACCAGTCTCGAGCATCCCGCCGCACCAAACAGGAATTCCTTTCTCTAAGCACAAATCATGAATCCGCTTAGATTCATACAAACCGCCAACACGTCCGATTTTAATGTTGATGATTTTACAGCTTCCTAGCTCAATCGCCTTGCGTGCATCGTCAAGGGAGTGGACGCTTTCATCTAAACATACAGGAGTCGTTAGTTCTTGCTGTAAAATACGATGATCGACAATGTCGTCATGGCTTAACGGCTGCTCAATCATTAAGAGATTCAACGCATCCAGCTTTTTTAAGTGATCGATATCCTCAAGTGTATACGCTGAGTTTGCATCTGCCATCAATGGGATGTCAGGGAATTCCTTGCGTACTGCGTTCAGGTATTCTAAATCCGCACTAGGCTTAATCTTCACTTTGATTTTTTTAAAGCCTTCATCCACGAAAGTACGGACCTTTTCAACTAATAGAGCAGGCGTATCTTGAATGCCGATACTTTTACCAACCGGAATTTCAGTTTGCGTTCCGCCGAGCAATTCAGCAATCGACGTGTTATTTTTCTTTGCGAACACATCCCAAATCGCCGTTTCAATTGAAGCTTTTGCAATATTGTTGCGTCGCACAAACGCTAAGCTGTCGTGTACAACGTTTGGATGAGAAATCTCTTGTTTTAACAAACGGGGAATGAGAAATTCTTTCAACATGTACACAGCTGTAGCAGTAGTTTCTTCATTATAGTAGGGCTCATTGCTCGTGACGGTTTCGCCCCAACCAGAAACACCAGATTCATCGATGACTTCGACGAGGCACACGTCTTTATCGACCATTGTGCCGAAACTCGTTGTAAAGGGTGCGATTAAAGAGACTGTCGTATGATGTAGAATTACTTCTTTAATATGAACCGATTGCATCATTCAACATCTCCTTCAGCATGTAGTTTTACAATAGTTGTCATAATATCGATACCGTTATACATCGCATCCCGATCGAATGTCATATTTGGATGATGAAGACCTGGCCCCAGGTCACAGCCTAACCCAATCATCGTAGCCTTCAAATGTGGTTTCTTAATCGTGTAGAAGTGGAAGTCGTCTCCACCCGGTGTGATAATCGGCTCAATTGTATTTTCTTTTCCCAGGCTTAGTTCAATGGCGCGTTGTGCAATTCTTTGTGCATCCGGATCTACACAAGCAGCTGCAATTCCATGTTCATTGGTAACTTTCACACTAGATTCGAATAAGTCATTAGCTGAATCGATGACTGCGTGCACTTTCCTTTGCAGCTCCTCCATTAGCTCGTTCGTTTGAGCCCTGATGTCGACTGCCAATGATGCATTACCAGGGATGATATTTGTATTCAGTCCGCCAGCTTGAAAACGAGTAACTTTTGCGGAGTGTGGGATTGTCGGATCCAGATAGATCGTATGGATGGCATTGACCAAGTACGTACCTACCTCTACCGAATTCGAGTTCAAATGCGGACGGGCTCCGTGTGCATCGTCTCCGCGTACTTCAATTTCAATCGAACCCGTAGCGCCATGAATAATAGCAGGTGACGCTTTACCATTCTCTGTTTCCTGAAAAGGACGTAAATGGATGCCATAATAGTAATCAACATCGTCGACAACACCGTGTTCGACGAGCTTCAATGCGCCAGCACCTACTTCTTCAGCAGGTTGGAAGATGAAGCGAACCCCAATCTTTTCAAGTAGTTCTGGAGAGTCTTTCAACTTCCAAAGCGCCCCCAGCACCATCGTCATATGAGCATCATGTCCGCACGAATGATTCGCTTGAAGTTTCCCATCGACTTCTTGCCACAGGGCATCCATATCTGCTCTTAATGCAACGATAGGATTGCCTTCATTAAAATTCCCGATATCTCCAATGACCCCAGTACAATCATCGAAAACACGCACCTTGCAGCCAGCTTCTTCAAGCTTCTGTTTAATGAATTCTGTCGTCTCGTATTCTTTCCAGCTCAATTCAGGATTGGCATGTAAATGGGCAAACGTCTCGGTTACTTTGTCTTTGCTAAATGAGGTCATATGAAAAACTCCTTTTCAATTTTGTTCAGGGTCTTCGTTAATGAAATAGTTACTCGTTGGATTTACGAAACCTAGCTTTCCATTCTTCTTCGCGATATGGAGAAGTATGCTGTTTAAAAATGAAAACGTGACAGGTCCTTTTTCCAAGATAGATTTCTGGGAAATCGGGATGACTAGGGTATAATCAGCAAACTCATTAGCTGGACTCACGAGCGAATCCGTAATGATAATGACTGTGTTCCCTCGCTCTTTCGCTTCTTTGGCCAATCGGATCGAACCAAGCGCGTATCGATAAAATGAAAAAAGAACAACACAGTTTTCTTTACCAGAAGTCGAAATACCAATTTCAGTTTCTGGATGATAAAGGGACGAATTCCCAAGTAAACTATTTAGCAAAAATGTGAACCAGTGTGCATATGCATACGATTGATAATAGCCTACGACTTTCACAGAAGTAGAAGCGGATAAATGATCCACAACGTCTTCCGTCGTCTTCCAATCTAGTTGGTTGGCGATTTGCGAGATGTTTCTACTATCACTCTCCATTACTCCCGCATAAGGATCAGTAATGGGTGCATTTTCCACGCCGTTCGGTGGCGTTAGTGATAGAAGACTTCTCTGAATTTCGGTCTGTAGCATTCCGAAACCAGGATAGCCAATAGATTTTGCGAACCGGATGATCATCGTTTCACTTACGTCAATTAAACTCGCAATCTTCTTGGCTGGATGTGTGGCGAACATAATTGGATTAATCAATAAAGCCTCGGCAACTTTTTTCAAACCTGACGTTAAATCAGGATAAGTGGCCTTTGTTTTTTCAATAAAGTCCATTTACTCTCCAACTTTCGAATGAATCTTATAATTTATTATTGTCAAAATGAATTATAAGCTTTATTATAGAAACAGTCAACGAAATGTTAAGACAATTCAGAGCGAGGTGTTCAAATGAACGGAGAAAAACAAAAAAGACGTTGGGGGATCCCTGATGCATACGTAATCCTTTTTTTAATATTGGCACTCATGGCAGTATTAACGTATATTATTCCAGCAGGAGAATTTGAACGCCAAGAAATTGACGGAGTAACGGTTGTTGTTCCGGGTGGCTATGAACAAGTCGCCAGTACACCTGCTAGTTTCATGGACGTATTCATAGCAATTCAAGAGGGCTTAATCGCCTCAGCACCATTAATTTTCTTAGTCCTAATAATTGGTGGTTCGTTTGCAGTCATTGAATCCACAGGTGCAATTGACGCAATGATATTAAAGACTATTGAAAAGACGAAGAATAAAGAACTTGTCCTCATCACAATTGTGATGGTACTGTTTTCGATTTTCGGAACACTAGGAATTATAGTAAATGCTGTAATTGCATTCATTCCAATTGGTATTATCTTGGCGAGGTCAATGAAGTTAGATGCTGTAGTCGGTGTCTCAATCATCTACTTGGGAGCATACGCAGGATTTAATACTGCATTTCTAGACCCTTTAACAACGGGGACTGCACAGCAAATTGCTCAGTTGCCTTTATTCTCAGGAATCGGGTATCGAGTGATAATTTATATCGCTATTCTTTTGGCGACAATCCTTTATATAGCATGGTACGTTAAAAAAATTCAAAAGAATCCAGAGAAAAGTGTACTAGGTTCAAATCCATTTCCAAAGATTGAAGAACGAGATGAATTGAACAAAGAAGTGAAAATTACGGGCACACATAAACTAGTACTTATATGGTTGGTTCTAGGAATTGCTGCATATGTATTTGGTGTATTTAAATATGGATGGTCTTTAAATGAAATGGCGGCCATTTTCCTGATCATTGCAGTTGGAACCGCTGTGATTGCAAAATTAACACCCAATCGACTAGTCAAAGAATTCTTTAATGGTGCCAAAGGATTGGTTTATGGTGCGATGATTATTGGAATGGCTCGCTCGATTGTGGTCGTACTAGAAAAAGGGAACATTCTAGATACAATCGTAAATGGAATGGCCCACGTAATGACACCATTTACAAGTGTCAGCGGTGCGGTCGTCATGTTCATCGCAAATGAGCTTTTCAATGTCCTTGTATCATCAGGAAGTGGACAGGCTGTTATCGTCATGCCAATCATGACACCGCTTGCTGATCTAATGGAAATCCCAAGACAAGTGGCGGTTCAAGCGTACAAAATGGGGGACGGATTCACAAATGTCATTACGCCGACTTCCGGTATTTTGATGGCGAACTTAGCAATTGCAGGGATCTCGTGGACAAAATGGGTGAAGTTTGTTTTCCCGCTTTTATTAATTTGGACGGCATTGGGAATTATCTTCCTCGTTATCGGCGTGTTGATGAATTGGGGCCCTATGTAAGTGCATAGACTAACTCATAAAAGAATAGACTTCAAGATCAGGTAGGTAGTCCAATAAAACACTTCTCCACAGAATGACTGTGGGAAGTGTTTTTAATTACTTCCCTAATTTATTGGAAGACTTAAAGGCGAAGAAATGAATAACCTACTAAATTTTAGTAGTTTCCAGAACTTTTAAAAAATTTATTCGACAAAAGTGCTGTCGACTATTGACGAATCTCGAAAACCTATTTACTATATAATCATTCTATTGAAAGTATTCAATATATCGAGGGGGAGAAATTAGTGAGTTTGCAAACGTTCACAAAAGAGTATATCGAGAAACACGCAGCCTATTTCGAGGAAATCAGTGAATACATCTTCAATCATCCAGAAACACGATTCGAAGAATATGAATCTGCCAAGTATTTATCCGAAAAATGTGAAGAGCGAGGCTTCCACGTAGAACGAGGTGTTGGCGGAATTGAAACCGCATTCACCGCGACTTTTGGAGAAGGCCATCCTGTCATTGGATTTCTGGGGGAATTCGATGCGTTGCCTGAGCTAAGTCAGGAACCAAATTCTATTGAAGAAAAACGCTGGGAACGACATATTGGCCATGGTTGTGGTCATAATCTGCTAGGGACAGGTGCTTTTGCAGCCGCATGTGCGGCGAAAGCCTATTTGGAACAACATCAGCTATCCGGAACTGTGAAATTTTACGGTTGTCCTGGTGAAGAGGGGGGATCTGGCAAGACGTTCATGGCTCGTGAAGGCGTGTTTGACGGAACGGATCTCGCACTCTCGTGGCACCCATCACCGACGAACAGCATTATGAGTTTGAGTACACTTGCGAACATTCAAGTGTTTTATCGATTCAAAGGGGTTCCATCACATGCCGCTAGCACACCGCATTTAGGTCGCAGTGCACTCGACGCATTGGAACTAATGAACACGGGTGTTCAATACCTACGAGAGCATATGCCGGACCAGGCACGCATTCACTATGCAATCACTAATACAGGCGGATTTGCACCGAACGTCGTTCAAGCGAATGCAGAAGTACTGTATTTGATTCGCGATGTCGATACCGAAAGCGTTATGGATTTGTTTGAACGAGTGAACAAAGTAGCTCAAGGTGCTGCTCTCATGACTGAAACAACTATGACCTATGAAGTAGATAAAGCGTGTTCAAATTATATTCCGAACCGCGCACTGGAAGGCATTCTGTATGAAAGTTTAACGGAAATTGGAATTGAGCCGCCTACTGAAGAAGAGAAAGAATATGCAAAAGGAATTTTTGAATCACTCTCTAAAGGAGAACAGAAAGATTACCTTGGCGTCATGAAAGGATTCGGATATGTAGGGAACGGCTCTGAATTCAAAGGAAAGTACGTGTCAGATTGTATTGCACCGTACGAAGTACCAACCGAAGTTTTGACCGCTTCCACAGATGTCTCCGATGTTAGCTGGATATTGCCGACAGCGCAGTTATCAACATCGACATCAGCACTCGGGACACCGCTTCATACGTGGCAGATGACGAGCCAAGGGCTATCAACAAATGCACATAAAGGGATGTTACGAGCAGGGGCATCTATGGCGCTCACGGCATTGAAGATTTTTGAAAACACAGACTTACTTGCGCCGATTCGTGATGAATATATCGAGTTTGCCAAGGAAAATCCATATACATGTCCGATACCTGACGGCGTAATGCCTTCACCACTCGGAAGCTAAGAAGAATAGGGGGAATGAGCGTGGAAACAGCGAAGAAGGGGTTTTTTAACAAAGCATTGAACGGCATTGAACGAGTGGGGAATCGTTTGCCGGATCCGTTCATCCTATTTGTAGGAATGGCTGTAGCAGTCATGATTGCATCGTTCATCTTCAGTATGTTCGATGCATCGGTAAAGCACCCGGGTACTGGCGAAATAATGCCAATTAACAATTTACTATCAGGTGAAGGATTAAAGTACATTCTAGAAACGATGATTACGAACTTTACAGGCTTTGCACCACTTGGCATCGTACTTGCAATGATGCTCGGTATTGGATTGACTGAAAAAGTTGGATTATTCGATTATGCAATCAAGAAATCGATTATGAAATCACCGCCTTGGTTGCTAACTTATGCAGTTGCATTCGTAGGTATCATGGGGAACATTGCATCAGATGCAGCGATGCTTCTAGTTCCGCCGCTAGCAGCAATGATTTTCTACAAAGTAGGACGTCATCCACTTGCGGGTCTAGCAGTTGGTTATGCTTCAGCAGGTGCAGGATTTACCGCCAATCTTTTCATCGTAGGAACAGACGCATTGCTATCTGGTATATCAACAGAAGCTGCGAAGATTGTAGATGATTCAATTACTGTTTCACCAGTGGATAACTGGTACTTCAATATGGTTTCTGTATTCATGCTTACACTTCTCGCAGGTTTCATCACATCTAAATTTATCGAGCCGCGTCTAGGTAAATACAAAGGCGATGCTGTTGAATTGGAAGTGGAAGAAGAAGATCCGCGTTCTGGAAAAGCGCTACGCAACTCAATGATTGCAGGTCTTTTATACCTCGCAATCCTAGCAGTAGGAATCTTTTGGCCAAACAGTCCTCTTCGTGGTGAAGGAGGCACAATGATTCCGTCGCCGTTCATCTCAGGGATTGTTCCAATTATTCTATTCCTGTTCTTAGTAGTAGGAATTACGTTCGGGATCTCGGTAGGGAAGATTAAGAGCGGAAAAGATATTGCGGGTTACATGGCGGATTCGATGAAAGACATGTCAGGTTATATCGTTCTGATCTTCGCTATTTCTCAGTTCATTGCCTACTTCAGCTGGTCGAACATCGGTACTTGGATTGCAGTAAATGGTGCCGAGTTCTTAGAATCTGTTAACTTTACCGGAATCGGTCTTATTATTGGCTACATTATTTTTACAGCAATGATGAACTTCTTAATTACATCCGGATCTGCAAAGTGGGCATTAGAAGCACCAATCTTCGTGCCGCTCTTTATGCAACTTGGCTATCACCCAGCGTTCACTCAAGTTGCGTATCGTGTTGCCGATTCATCGACAAACATTGTTACACCACTATTGCCATACATGGTTGTCGTGCTGACATTTATGCAAAAGTACGATAAAAAGGCGGGAATTGGAACGCTCATTTCACTTATGCTTCCGTTTTCGATTTGTTTCTTGATTGCTTGGATTCTGCTTATTCTCTTATTCTTCTATGCAGGCATTCCATTCGGACCAGGAATCACACCATTTTTGAAATAACCGTTAGGGGGAAACAAGATGGTTTACACGCTTGAAGAAAAACTAACGGAATGGCGCCGCGACTTGCATCGCCATCCTGAGCAAGGATTTCTAGAAATGCGGACGGCTTCTATTGTAGCTGCGGAAGTAACTAGGCTTGGATTTGAAGTTCGACTTGGAAAAGACGTAATGGTAGAGAATGAAATACTAGGCAAACCGTCAAATGAACAGGTAGCGGCACACGTACAGTGGGCTATTGATCATGGAGCAGTTGAAGAGTTTTTACCTTACTTTAAAGAAGGCTTCACAGGAGTTGTCGCGGATTGGAATACAGGTCGGCCTGGGCCTATTACTGTATTCCGTGTCGACATGGATGCGCTGCCGATCTTTGAGTCAAAAGATGATGCACACGTACCAGGGCAACTGGGTTTCCGCTCAATTGCGGAAGGCTCCATGCATGCATGCGGTCACGATGCGCATACAACTATCGGACTTGGACTTGCGACAATGGTTGCAGAAGATCCGGATGCATTCAATGGAACGATCCGAATTGTGTTCCAGCCAGCGGAAGAAGGCGCTCGCGGTGCTAAATCGATGACGGAAGCAGGCGTTGTCGATGATGCAGATTTTTTCATTGCAATCCATATCGGCACAGGCGTCCCACACGGTGAATTTGTGTCAGCGGCGAACGGATTTATGGCGTCCACGAAAATGGACGTCACGTTCAAAGGACGCGCATCCCACGCTGGAGCACAGCCGGAAGAAGGAAAGAATGCATTGCTCGCAGCAGCGAGTGCAACATTGAACTTGCATGCAATTTCACGGCACTCAGGAGGAACTTCACGAGTGAACGTCGGTGAGCTTCAAGGTGGTGGAGGACGCAATGTCATTGCGGATACAGCCATCATGCAACTTGAAACTCGTGGTGAAACTTCTGAAGTGAATGAATTCATCCGGAAGCAAGCAGAGAACGTACTACGCGGTGCGGCGATCATGTACGACGTGGAGTGTTCGATTGACATTGTCGGTGAAGCAATCAGCTGCAAATGCTCGGAAGGGTTAGCCGCAATGATGGGTGCAGTTGCAAACGAGACGATTGGGATTACAAAAGTCCATCATGCAGACAATGCATCTGCAGGGTCAGAAGACGCGACGTACTTTATGGAACGCGTGAAGGAAAAAGGCGGTCAGGCGACGTACTGTATTTTCGGCACGGAGCTTGCGGCGGGTCATCATAATGAACGATTTGATATTAAGGAAGAGACTTTGCCAGTAGCGGTCGATGTATTGCATCGAACAGTTCTTGCACTGAATGGTCGAGAATAGAATAAGTAGATCCTCGGTTGAGCCGTTTAAGAAAACGGTGAAGCCGGGGGTTTTTTGATGTGTACATGGGTCATGTTTAAACAATCGAAGCTCAACTAATTAATCACTTTAAAGGGGGTGAATTGTGTCCCGTTATCGAGAAACTTCTCTATGTGTCGGAGAAATCTTGCTATGTGATCGAGAAGTTGACTGCAATGTCCGAGAAATATCCCCATGTGTACGACAAACACGAAGAACTGTCGGGCAACGAGTGAAGCTGCGTAACAGTGGAGGAGTCCATCCCCCAACAAGCGAAGCGCTACTAATTAATTCCTTAAAGCAGCTGAATTGTGTCTCGTTATCGAGAAACTTCGCTATGTGTCGGAGAAATCTTGCTATGTGATCGAGAAGATGACTGCAATGTCCGAGAAATATCCCCATGTGTACGACAAACACGAAGAACTATCGGGCAACGAGTGAGGCTGCGTAACAGTGGAGTAGCCCATCCCTCAACAAGCGAGGCGCACCCAATTAATCCCTTAAAGCAGCAGAGTTGTGTCCCGTTATCGAGAAACTTCGCTATGTGTCGGAGAAAACTTGCTATGTGACCGAGAAGTTGACTGCAATGTCCGAGAAATATCACCATGTGTACGACAAACAAGAAAAACTGTCGGGCAACGAGTGAAGCTGCGTAACAGTGGAGGAGTCCATCCCCCAACAAGCGAAGCGCTACTAATTAATTCCTTAAAGCAGCTGAATTGTGTCTCGTTATCGAGAAACTTCTCTATGTGTCGGAGAAGTCTTGCTATGTGATCGAGAAGTTGGAATAAGTGTCGGAGAAAACAACAGGTGTGTCTGACAATTATCTTGAGATGTCGGACAACGTGGATGGGGAAATCACAGGCGAGATAGGTCATTCCTAAACAAGTGAAACATTAATCTTCAATAATGTATTCACTTTCTAGCATGTTAGGGCATTCTTCGAGTACACTGAAAATACACTTATAGAAACAAATCGTTCAGGAGGTGCAGCAGATGGACTTTTGGCTGGAAGCAGAAATGATTATGAAGTTGAGCATATCGGCAGTTCTAGGTCTGATAATCGGTCTGGAGCGCGAACTAAAAAGCAAACCGCTCGGCCTGAAAACAAGCCTTGTCATTAGTATCGTCAGTTGTTTGTTGACGATTGTTTCTATTGAATCGGCATACTCGTTTCCGGATAGTATGAGCGGAGTCAAAATTCAGATGGATCCTCTCAGATTAGCTGCTCAAATTGTATCGGGTATCGGTTTCTTAGGTGCTGGCGTAATCTTACGACGTGGAAATGAAAGAATTTCAGGTCTGACAACGGCTGCGATGATTTGGGGAGCAGCTGGAATCGGGATTGCAGTAGGTGCTGGTTTTTACACGGAGGCCATTTTCGGTGTGCTATTACTCATACTGAGTGTAGAACTGATTCCTTACATTGTTACTAAATACGGACCAAAACGGTTGCGTTACCAAGAGCTAACATTACGAATCAAAGTGAACGAACAGTCGAGTATTGAAACGGTGATGCTGGAATTACAACGTCAACGCTTTAAAATATTCCAATCTCGTATTAAAGATCTTGACGAGGAAGATATGCATTTGTTGGAGATCAAGGCAAGAGTCTCCGTCAAACGAACCCTTCCGGGGATCTATAACTTGATCAAACAAATTGAATTCGTTCACACAGTGGAAGTCATCAGCTAGTAAATGCAGGACTTTGCACCTCGTAACGAGTACAGTAAGGATAGAATCTATTAATGCGAACTAGAAAAAAGGAGACGATTTGCTCATGAAGCCATTTTCACACACGAATCGAACTCATATTTTACAACAACTTTCGAACTCTCATTACGATGTCATCGTCGTTGGTGGAGGTATTACTGGAACCGGTATTGCGTTGGATGCTACGACGCGTGGGTTAAAAGTACTTCTAATAGAAATGCAAGACTTTGCAGCAGGAACGTCAAGCCGCTCCACTAAACTGGTTCATGGCGGTCTTCGCTATTTAAAACAACTTGAAGTGAAACTAGTTGCAGACGTTGGGAAAGAGCGAGCAATTGTCTATGAAAATGCACCTCATGTAACGCACCCCGAATGGATGCTGCTGCCATTTTATAAAAGCGGAACGTTCGGCAAGTTCTCGACGTCGTTTGGTCTTCAAGTGTACGACTTTCTAGCAGGAGTGAAAAAGTCTGAACGGAGAAAGATGCTGTCTAAAGAAGAAGTACTCGAACATGAACCTCTATTGAATAAGGAAGGATTAATCGGTGGTGGCGAATATGTGGAGTACCGTACAGACGACGCCCGATTAACGATGGAGGTCGCAAAAAAAGCCCATGAACAAGGGGCAGATTTGATTAATTACACAAAAGTTACTAAGTTTTTATATGATGAACAAGGTCAGGTCAATGGTGTCCAGATGGAAGACCAGCTCACTGGTGAACCGTATGCTACACTTGGTGCAATTGTCGTGAATGCAGGAGGACCGTGGGTGGAACAAGTGATGGATCTTGACGAAAAAGTGGAAGGCAAGAAATTGCTGTTGACGAAAGGTGTCCATTTAGTATTCGATCGTTCCGTATTGCCACTCCATCAACCGATTTACTTTGACACGCCAGACGGACGAATGATCTTTGCGATACCGCGCAATGGAAAAACGTACGTTGGAACGACAGACACTGTTTATGAAACGGATCTTAAAAATCCTAAAATGACTGATGAGGATAAGGAATATTTATTGCGTGCAATCACAAAAATATTTCCCAATGCGTTTATCGGAATGAGTGATATTGAATCTACATGGGTAGGGGTGCGTCCGCTGATCCAGCAAGAAGGCAAAGGGCCGTCTGAAATCTCACGAAAAGATGAGGTGTGGACTTCTTCAACTGGACTGCTAACGATCGCAGGCGGGAAACTGACAGGGTATCGAAAAATGGCACAGTCCATTACAGATACAATCAGTGAAAAGCTGGAAGCACAAGGTGTTAAAGCGGGACCTTGTGTGACGAAGACTCTGCCTTTGTCTGGCGGAGATTTTAACAAATCCAGTGATTACTCGCATTATGTAGAAGATCGAGCACACGAACTGACAAAGCTTGGTTTGTCTTTCCAAGATGGACTCAATATAGCATCTATGTACGGAACAAACACGAACCAAGTCGCAGAACTTGTGAGTCGTGTGAATCCATCCAGCGAACTACCGCGCGCGATCCAACTCACTCTGCTATACGCGATTGAGTACGAAATGGCGATGACACCTGTCGATTACTTCATGCGCAGAACAGGCGCCATATTCTTTGATATCAACTGGGTTGAGAAATGGAAAGCACATGTCATTTCTTATATGAAGGAAGTTCTTAATTGGTCAAGTGAACAAACGAACCAGTACAGTGAAGAACTCGAAGCAAGGTTAGCAGACGCGAAAGGGTAAGTATGCCAACTAGTCATTTAGAAGGAAAATATTGACAGCCGTGAAGGTGAGGAGGAACTATTAGATGAACACATATATTAAAGAAACTACTAAAACACGCAACGAAGCGATTCAAGCGATAGAAATATCTTTGCAACAAGCAAAATTCGGAGTGCTTTGGAACTTTGACTTGAGTGCAAAACTTGAGGAGAAAGGCGTTCAGCCACCAGCGCCATATACAGTTCTTGAAGTTTGCAAACCATCTATAGCTGCAAACGTTCTAAATGAAAGTTTGCTAGCAGGAGCCTTCTTGCCATGTAAGATTGTCGTGTATGAAGAAGATGAAGTCATTAAGATTGCCATGCCTTTACCGACTAAGTTAATGGAAGGCTTTGACAACGAACGTATTCTTACCGAGGTTAAAGAAGCTGAGCAGCAACTAATCAGATGCATCGATCAAGCCGCTGATTAATGATAGAAGTATGTTGAACGCCTCCTTGGATGGAGGCGTTTTTGCTTGGTTAAAGGGTACTAGGGCTGGGCAAGTTGTAGGGGGGTATGAAAGTTTATGATTTGCTCATAAATCACGAAAAGTGATCATAAAGATGAGATTGCGCTCATAATTCACAGAAAGTGATCATAACCCCAGATTTTCGCACATCGGTTTCTCTCACCTATGCTATTTATCTTATTTTCATTACTAGCCAAAACACGGACTTTGACAAGCAACTATATACTGTGTAATATACGGCATGGGGTATTTATTCCTAAATATATTTTTATCTAAAATTATACCCCTACGGGTAATTTGGAGGCGGAAGATAATGATGAAAGAAATAACACCACAAGAAGTACAACAGCTACTAGCTGGTAAGCAACCTATTCATTTGATTGATGTGCGTGAAACAGATGAAATTGAAAGTGGCAAGATTCCTGGAATCACACACATTCCGCTTGGTCTTCTTGAATTCAAATTACAAGACTTAGATAAAGCAAAACACTACATTGTGGTATGTCGCTCAGGTGGACGAAGTGGCCGCGCCGTGCAACTTCTTGATGATCACGGTTACCAAGCCATGAACATGGTAGGTGGAATGATGGCTTGGGACGGAGAAATCGTATAACACCAGTTGATGAACTAGCTGGAATTGGAGGTAGCGATGTGATTAAGACTGAACATATTCTTGATGCCAAAGGGCTCGCGTGTCCAATGCCAATTGTGCGTACGCGAAAGGCGATGAATGACTTGTTTTCCGGAGACATTTTGGAAGTATTGGCGACTGACAACGGCTCGACCGCAGACATAAAAGCTTGGGCGGCGAGTTCTGGCCACGCCTACTTAGGAACAGAAACTGAAGGGGATGTGTTGCATCATTTCATGAAGAAAGATAGCGCCAACGTGGAAGTGAAACAAGAAGTTCCAGTGATCAAACTGGATACATTTTTGAGAAAACTTGAGCAAGATTCCTCACTGGTGATTATCGACGTCCGTGAAGTGAAGGAATATAACGAAGCCCATATTCCAGGTGCTATCCATTTCGCTCTAGGTGAAATCGAAACAAGTATGCATGAATTGAACAAAAGCGAAGACATATATCTAATCTGTCAAACAGGAAGAAGAAGTGGAATAGCTGGGATCCAACTAGCAGAAAATGGCTTCAAACACGTATACAACGTAGTACCAGGCATGACCGAATGGAAAAAAAAACAGACAAAAGGGGAAATTAATTATGACAACTCGTACAGCAATTATCGCAGCAAATGGAGAACTTTTTGACGCGTACAAGGTATTCAACATCGCAACTGCAGCAGCTGCAAGCGAACACGAGGTCACCATCTTCTTTACGTTTGAAGGCTTGAACTTGATCCACAAACAAGCATCTGCCAACCTTCCATTACCTGAAGGGAAAGAGCATTTTGCAAAAGGATTCAAAAATGCAAACGTGCCAGCCATTCCGGAATTGATTGCGATATCGCAAGAGCTTGGTGTGAAATTCATTGCGTGCCAAATGACAATGGACGTCATGGGGTTGGAAGTTGACGCATTTGTAGACGGTATCGAAGTTGGCGGCGCAGTAACATTCCTGGAGTTTGCGAAAGAAGCAGACGTGACACTAACGTTTTAACTAGAGATTTAATCATAGAAAGAGGTTGTAATCATGCCAGTTCGAATTATGAAACCACAAGAAGTTGCACGATACAGTATCGACAAAAAGCCTCTCTTCATCCTAGATGTGCGGAATGAAGATGCGTTTACAGATTGGAAAATTGAAGGTGAGTCTATTGAGTACTTGAATATTCCGTATTTCGATTTATTGGACGGTGTCGATGACATTAAAGGAAAATTACCTAAGGACCGGGACATTCTTGTTGTTTGTGCTAAAGAAGGGTCTTCACAAATGATAGCGGAAATGCTTTCTGAGGAGGGTATAAAAGTTTCATATCTCGAAGGCGGTATGAAAGCTTGGAGTGAATACTTGGAGCTTGTGAAAGTTGGCACGTTAAAAAGTGGTGGAGAACTCTATCAATTCGTCCGTCTAGGCAAAGGGTGCCTCTCCTATATGGTGATTGACGCAGGCAAAGCAGCAGTCATCGACGCAACACGCATGACAGATGTATTCTTCAACTTTGCGAAAGAAAAGGGAGTTACAATCGAGCACGTTTTTGATACGCATTTGCACGCGGATCACATTTCGGGTGGACGTGTCATTGCAGAAGCAACAGGTGCGAACTATTACTTACCGAGTCAAGATGCAGAAGAAGTCGTCTTTGACTATCACAAATTAGCAGATGGGCTTTGCATCACTGTAGGCGAAACGTCAATAGAGGCTGTATTCTCACCAGGTCATACAAGTGGATCAACGTCATTTGTCGTAGATGAAGCTTACTTGCTCACTGGAGATATTTTGTTCATCGACTCGATCGGACGTCCTGACCTTGCAGGTATGGCGGACGATTGGGTAGGCGACTTACGTACGACACTCTACAATCGCTATCAACAGTTATCTGAGGACCTGCTCGTGCTACCTGCGCACTTCATGGAAATGAAAGAAGTGAATGTAGACGGTAGCGTCGCAATGAAACTCAGCACACTCTTCTCAGAAAATCACGGGTTGCAAGTTGAGGATGAAAACGAATTTCGTACACTCGTAACAGAGAATTTACCACCACAACCAAATGCGTATCAAGAAATCCGTAAAACCAATATGGGTGTCCTCACTCCAGACGATGAAACACAGCGCGAGATGGAAATCGGACCGAATCGTTGTGCCGTACGATAACTAAGGAGGAATTTTGAAAATGAAAGTAGATCACTTTTTAGACGCAACGGGACTGTCTTGCCCGATGCCAATCGTTAAAACACGCAATGCAATGAAAGACATCAACTCAGGAGAAATCCTTGAAGTGAAGACAACTGACAAAGGCGCAAAAGCTGATTTGACTGCGTGGACAAAGTCAGGTGGACATGAACTACTGGAGCAAACAGAAATAGATAACGTCCTTACGTTCTTTATTAGAAAAGGATAAGTTTGAAAAAAGAAAGAGGACATGTATGTCTCCTTCGTTTTCTTGAAAGAAGGTTTGTGAGATGAGTATCAGTTTCATCGTCGTTTTATTTCTAATCGGGTTTGTCGGGTCGTTTTTATCGGGAATGGCAGGTATCGGCGGCGCCATCGTCAAATATCCGATGCTCCTATTCATCCCACCGTTATTCGGATTAACCGCGTTGACAGCTCATGAAGTGAGTGGAATCAGTGCAGTAGAAATCTTCTTTGCGACGATTGCGGGAGTTTGGGTATATCGTGGAACAGGACTTCTGCACAAGACGCTCATCCTTTATATGGGTATATCAGTGTTGGTAGGAAGTTTCATCGGGGGACTTGGTTCGAGTTGTCTATCTGAGCAAGCGGTCAATATGGTGTACGGTGTGCTTGCAGTGGTTGCGGCAATTCTGCTATTCATTCCACGAAAAAAGGTGGAGGATCGACCAGCAAGTGAAGTGACATTCAATAAGTGGCTTGCGGCAGTGCTTGCATTTGTCGTTGGAGTAGCTTCAGGAATTGTCGGGGCAGGAGGCGCGTTTGTGCTCGTTCCAATCATGTTGACCGTCCTCGGGATCCCGACTAGAGTTACAGTTGCGTCGTCCCTTGCGATTACGTTCATTTCTTCGATTGGTTCTGCGACAGGAAAAATCGCAACAGGGCAAGTGTTATGGGGCCCAGCGATTGTCCTCATTCTGGCGGCACTCATTGCAGCACCACTTGGCGCGAAGGTCGGACAGAAAGTGAATCCCAACGTGCTGAAATGGATTCTTGCGATGCTGATTTTAGCGACTGCAATCAATATTTGGAGCGATTTGTTATGACGGTATGTGGTAAAATACTATCGTATTTACCATAGACCGGAGGCTATTATGACAAATCGTAACAAAGGAATATTATTGCTTTTAGCGTCGGCACTCGGCTTTTCACTTATGACCGCATTCGTGAAATTGTCCGGAGATGTCCCAACGATGCAGAAAACGATTTTCCGTAATGGCGTATCGATGATTATCGCATTTTTCTTCGTCATTCACTTCAAAGAAAGATTGTTCGGTAAGCGAGAAAATCAGCGTCTGCTGCTGGTGCGGTCTGCACTCGGAGCAATCGGCATCGTGTTATATTTCTACGCGATTGACCATCTCGTTTTGGCGGATGCCGATATGTTGAACAAAATGAGTCCATTCTTTACGATTGTGTTCGCAGCACTATTTTTGAAAGAGCATGTAAAACCATTTCAGATGTATAGCATTTTACTCGCGTTTCTCGGGACGTTGTTCATCATCAAACCGTCGTTTTCACTCGATGTTCTCCCCTATGCAGCAGGGATTTTATCGGCCATATTTGCAGGTGGTGCATATACCGTATTGCGTGCACTTGGGAGTCGTGAACAGTTTTACACCGTCGTATTTTACTTTTCGACATTCACGACCGTCGTGCTATTGCCGTTCGTGATTTTCACCTATCAATCCATGACATTACAACAGACAGTGTATTTGTTAGCAGCTGGCGTGTTCGCGACTGTTGGTCAATTCGGGATTACGCTCGCGTACAAATACGCACCGGCAAAAGAAATCTCCGTGTTCAACTATTTCACGGTCTTGTTCTCTGCGATCCTTGGCTTCGTGCTGCTCGGACAAATTCCGGATGTCTATAGCTTCATTGGCTATTTCATTATATTTGGAGCATCACTCTACATGTTTTTACGCAATCGTGGCGGGGAAGAAGTGCCTGCTGAATTGGTAAGTAAAAAGTAGTTTTGTTATGAATAAAACCCTCATTCTCACGAGATTTCGTGGGAATGAGGGTTTTTGCGTTATTTGAATAGATGTGTCGCATCTGGACCGAATGTGTCCTGAAGCAGTTTTTGTTTGCGTGTTTGAATCTGGCTAGTCAGCTCATCAGCCTGTCGTTGCATCGCCGCGATTTCTTGCAGTTCTTTCTGAAGTGATTTTTTCGATAGCAAGTCGCCCTGGTCGAAGTAGTCAATTTTTTGCTGTACACGTACAAGTGTCTGATGACGCTTCATAGCACCAGCTGTACTGCGTGGTTGTTCTTTTAAAATCTGCTCTTTTTCTGCAATAAATCGTTCAATCGTTCTCATCTGGATCACTCCTCAAAAATTTGCCAAACAAAAAACTCTTCCCCCGAGCAGAGAAGAGTTGCTTAAGCGCAAATTCTCCTCATCGTCCAGGTTTCCCTGTTGGCAGCAGCACCTTGCGTGAGCAGGTTGCTGAGACGTCATCGGGCCAAGTCCCTCGGTCTCTCTGGATAAGAAAAGAGTCGTTCATTTAGTTAACGTAAGTGTAGCATATCGCACCGCACAGGGCAATATGCCCTTTAGGTGGGCTACTCCGTTGTAGGAGATATTTGACCTAACACGTTGTCCGACAGTTCTCAAGGTTTGTCGGACACCTAGCTATATTTCTTCGACACATATGCCAACTTCTCGATCACGCCGCAAGATTTGTCCGACACCTAGCGAAGTTTCTCGATAACGGGACACAATTCAACAACTTTAAAGGACTAATTGGGTGCGCTACGCTTGTTTGGGGAGGGCTATACCGCTGTTAGGGTGAGCATCGGCAGATCCAGACAACAATCGGCCACATCAAGGGATTAATCGGCAACGAGACACAACTTAGCCAAGGGAATTCCCTATTTCATTGGTGGAAACATTGTCTGGGGATTCGGGGAGGCGTATGCTTGAGTAAGAAGTCATTAGCACGCCTGTGTAGACACATAATCTTAGCATCCGTGCGCACAAAAGTGGAATTGCCAACTACAAAGGAGGCGCTCATATGAGCCAGATGACAGCAGTGAACGTGATACGTATCGAAAAAGGAAAAGGAGCCGAAGTAGCCGAACGCTTCGCAAAACCCAAATCAGTCCATACCTTTCCTGGATTTGTTCGGATGGAAGTATGGATGAAAGAAAATCCTGAAGACCATGATGAGCTCCATGTTTGCACGACTTGGAAAGACGAAAAATACTTCACGGAGTGGCGTGAAAAGCGTGCAATCGAAAAGGCGAAGATTCGCGCTGAACAAGAGAAGAACCAAACCGGTACACCCCCTCATAATCCGATTCTTGGTACTGAATTATCTACGTACGTCACAATGGTTCAATATTTACCTACAGAATAAAAATAGATTCAAAAAGCTTTGCCTTGTGCAAAGCTTTTTTTTATGGAAAAGTAAAAGAAGTTACTGATAAATATGATACAATGTATTAATTCCAATATATTAGAATACTTATAAGGGAGGATTCTATGAAAATTTTCGACTTACATTCAGATTTGTTTACGGACATCGCCTTTCGAAGAGCCCGCGGAGAGACGAACGTTTTTGACAGAATCCATTATCCAGCACTAGAAAAAGGGGGCGTGAGTTCAATAATATGTGTGTTTTGGACGGAACCTATTTTTTCTGAACAACCACTAGAGCGTTTTTATGATCTTATCAAGTACGTTGAAGCAGACTTACTAGAGTCTAAATACGCGGTTGTTCAGCCTCTCGAAGGTATTCATGAAGAGTCTATTTCAGATGGGAAAGTTAAGGTTTATCTAGGTATAGAGGGTTTATCCTCCTTAGATCAGTGGATTACGGAGTCAGAAAATGAAGCAATCGACACCGCTTTCGATTTCATGAAAGAAAGAGATATTCAACACATCATCATGGCATGGAACGAACAAAATGCTTTCGCGAGCGGGACGGGAGCACCCTCTATCAAGGGGGACCTGGGGGTATCTTCACTGGGTCTCGATTTGCTAGCCCAGTCGGAAAAGTCAGGCTTCATCATCGATGTCTCCCATTTAGATGAACCAAGTTTCTGGGATGTCATCCACAACACAACCGCCCCCATTATCGCTTCGCATAGCAATGCACGTGCTATATGTGATCATGAACGAAATCTAACGGATGATCAAATCCGTGTCATATCTGAACAAAACGGGTTAATCGGGTTGAATGCTTATGGAGAATTTGTAGATGAACGGCATCCAACCGTTGACCGATTTATTGATCACATCGACCATATTGTATCCATTGCAGGCATCCATCATGTTGCATTTGGATTCGACTTTCTTGATTACTTAAGTGATCATCCGCTAGGCGGAGGGATGGATGTATTAACGGAAGGGCTAGAAGATGTCACGAAAGTTCCAGCATTACTGGAAAAGATGAAACACCGTGGGTATTCTGAAGGTGACATTGAAGCCATCAGTTACAAAAATGCCGAGCGGTTCATGACCAATCTAATATCAGAAAGAAGGCGCACATAATGACGAATACATGGATTCAGCCAGACGACACGCTCACACTATGGGGGATTATTGTCGTAGTGGCATCTCTCAGTATCTATTTAGAACAACGTTTCAGTTGGGCTTCCAAGATTTCGGGAGCAATCATTGCGCTAGTTGGCGCTATTTTTCTATCAAATACAGGTATCATACCTACTGAATCTCCAGTGTACGACGCAGTATGGGGTGTCATTATCCCACTCGCAATTCCGCTCTTACTTTTCCACGTCAACATTAAGAAAATATGGACAGAGAGTGGTAAACTACTCGCGCTATTCCTATTAAGCTCAATCGGAACAGTAGCTGGAACCATAATTAGCTTCTTTCTATTGAAAGATCACATCCCTTATCTAGATAAAATCGGTGGGATGATCAGCGCGTCTTACGTCGGAGGAGGTGTGAACTTTGCAGCGATGGCAGGCAAGTTTGAAGCACCTGGTGACCTCGTATCTGCAACAGTCGTCGCAGATAATCTCATGATGGCCGTGTACTTTGTCATCTTAATGCTCATTCCGACAATCGGATTCTTTAGAAAACGCTTTTCTACACCACATATCGATCAGGTGGAAAAAGGAGTATCAACTGAAGACGGCAAGACTCTAGCAGAAAGTTTTTGGAAGAGGAAAGACATTTCGTTAAAAGATATCGCGATGGCGGTGGGGACAGCATTCTTCCTTGTTATCGTATCGTTCAAACTAGCGGACTTTATTGGTGGTCTAATTCCTTCTGGTGAAAATGTTTCAGGAATTATGAACTTGGCAAACGCGATTTTTGGAGATAAATATCTTGTGTTGACCACGGTGACGTTTATCGTTTTGGCGTTGTTCCCATCTTATTTCGAAAAAATCAATGGCAGTCAAGAGTTCGGGACATTTTTGATTTATTTATTCTTTGTAGTCATTGGAATCCCAGCATCGATTCCATTAATCGTACAAAATGCGCCATTGCTTCTTGTTTTCGTATTCATCATTGTTATGGTTAATATGGTCGTTTCGTTGACGGCAGGCAAACTGTTGAATGCCAATCTAGAAGATACGCTTTTGGCGAGTAATGCCAACATTGGTGGGCCAACAACTGCTGCTGCATTGGCAATTGCAAAAGGGTGGAAAGACTTGATTGGCCCAATATTAGTCATAGGAACACTTGGTTATATTATTGGGAATTACATCGGTACGGTACTAGGGCTTTGGTTTTCAACTTTAATTTAAGAAGTATCCGAAATTTCACCGATACTTGTATGAATAGACAAAACGCTTTGCCTTCTGTGCAAAGCGTTTTTTGATATGACAAGTGTCATACGAACCGATGACAGAAGGGACTGCAACGCACTCGCGACTTTCATTACCATAAAGTCAAAGGAGTGATTGTATGACAACGATCATCGATTGTATGGCAGTGGGAAAGTCATTTAAAGGAAAGTCCGCTGTAAAAGACCTGTCTTTTCAGATGAAAAAAGGAGAAGTGGTGGCGTTATTAGGACCGAATGGAGCTGGGAAAAGTACAACAATCCAGATGCTTCTTGGTCTAATGGAACCTTCAGTAGGGAGGGTCACCATTTCAGGACAGAACCCTAAATTGAAGGCAGTCCGTGAACGAATAGGTGTCATGTTACAGGAAGTTCGATTGTTGGATACTGTCACCGTAAAGGAAATCCTTCAGCTAGTTCGAGGATATTATCCACGCCCGCTTTCGATGGAACAGTTAACCAGGTTAACCGGATTGGATGAATCTTCACTGAATACGCGTACTGAAAAGCTGTCTGGCGGCCAAAAACAACGTGTCAGTTTTGCACTAGCGCTAGCTGGTAATCCAGATATGCTGTTTTTAGATGAACCAACTACCGGCATGGATGCTATTGCACGAAAAACGTTTTGGAAATCAATTCGGGAACTTGCAGAACGTGGAACAACCATCATTTTCACTACACATTATTTGGATGAAGTGGAGGTTGCAGCGACCCGCGTTTTGATGATGAATCACGGGGAACTGATTGAAGATGCGACGCCCGCAATGATGAAAAAGAAGTTGGGGATGCAACGAATTTCATTCCTAACTGACGCGGTGTATCGTCCCGAAACTTATCAAGGGCTTGCTGCTACCGATATTCGTATAGACGGAAAGAAAGTGACCATTCTCACCGGGAATGCAGATCACTCATTGAAAATTTTGTATGCACTTGAACTTGAAATCAGTGAAGTGACCGTTAATAGAGGCACACTAGAAGAAGCTTACAGTCAGCTAACGGACAGTCCGGAGGTGAGCTGATTGAAAATATTATGGAATGAATGCTGGTTAGAAGCATTACGTGTCTTCAGGAATCGCTACTTCATCTTTTGGTCGCTCATAATGCCGATTGTCTTTTACGTATTTTATACTAAAGTCATGGTTCAAGATGTTGGGGATCCTAAGCTTTGGGAAAAGCATTTACTCATGTCAATGGCTGCGTTCAGTGTAATGGGAAGTTCGATTATGACGCTTGGACTTCGTCTCGTTCAGGAGCGGAATCAGGGATGGACGACATACTTGAAAACAACTCCGGTGTCTGGAGCTGTATATTTCATTGCAAAAATGGCGGGACAGACATCGGTCCATATTTTTACGATTTCAGTGATTTTTACAAGCGGTGGGTTGATTAATGGAATTTCGATGCCTGCTATCGAATGGATCACAGCAGGTATGTGGATTTTAATTGGAGCGATTCCTTTCCTCGCACTAGGCGGATTAATCGGTACGATGAAGAAATCGGATACGGCATCAGGTGTAAGCAATCTAATCTATTTAGCGCTGGCAGTAACGGGAGGCATGTGGATGCCTATGGAGTTTATGCCAAAGCTGCTACAACAAGTGGCACAATGGATACCCTCTTATCAATATGCTGCGGGCGCTTGGTCGATTATTCGCGGAGAAGCGCCTGGTTTAGTCGGTATCCTAGTTTTAATCGCTTATACAGTTGTTTTCATGATACTATCGATACAAAGAAGGCGGATGCAGGAGGCGATTTAGCGAATGAAAACATTTGAATTATTTCCACGGCGATTCGGCTGGATACCTTATGTATTTCTTGCCTATCTCACATTCCCACTATTTCATGTACTGTCGGAAACCGGTCTAAAACGAATCCTTGGGTTTGTGTTGTTAGCGGTATTTGTTATCGCTTATCGAGAAGCATATCGAGCGGTGACGGATGCTGGCCTCATTGGCTGGTCAACTATCTTAATGGTCTTCATTATCGTGTTGGCTTGGTTTTATCAACCTTATAATTTAATTTTAGCTTTTTATGTTTCGAACTTCATTGGAGGAATTGGGGATGCACGTCTGTTTAAGAGGGCAATAGAAGTATTCGGAAGTGGATTAGTTCTATGTGGAGTATTGCTAGTCTCCGAATATGGAATGGAAACAGGTATTGGATTTTTCCCTTTCATTATAGTAATGGCACTCACGCCTATCGCTGTACGTAATAGCGCAGAACGTGGCAGACTTGAAGAAAAATTGGATGCTGCGAATGAACAAATCCGTGAACTGAGTCGACAAGAAGAGCGTGTACGAATCGCACGCGATCTGCATGACACACTCGGTCATACGTTGTCATTAATCACGTTGAAGAGTCAGGTGGTCCAACGCGTTCGAAACGATTCTGATAGGGTCTTAGAAGAAGCAAAGGGGATTGAAAACACATCCCGTTCAGCGTTAAAGCAAGTAAGAGAGTTAGTGAGCGACATGAGAGGAAGTTCAGTTGCAGAGGAGCTTGTGCAAATGCAAGAAATCCTTTCGGCTGCATCCATCGAGCTAAAAACGGACTTTCCTGATCCCCTGCCAGACCTCCCCCCGCTGAAACAAACGATTATTGGGATGTGTATCCGAGAGTTGGCAACAAATATTGTCCGGCATAGCAATGCTTCAACTTGTCTGATATCAATTCGGGAAACAGACGATGGGTTAGTAACGCGCGTCAAAGATAACGGGATTGGCATGACTGGGGCTCATTATGGAAACGGCTTAAACGGTATCGTCGAACGGCTAGCGTTAGTGGAAGGAACACTTTCAATTAAAGAGCAATCCGGTACTCTATTTAAGCTAGTCGTGCCACTTCCCATTACAACAAGAGGGGGAGAGACTGGATGATTTCACTCGTGATTGCAGAAGACCAAAAGATTTTACGTGGCGCACTTGGTACGTTGCTCGATTTTGAAGAGGACCTGACAGTAATTGGGCAAGCGCAAGATGGAGAAGAAGCATTACAATTAATTCAACAACTGAAACCAGATGTATGCATTCTGGATATTGAAATGCCAAAGAAGAGTGGCTTAGATGTTGCGGATGAATTAAAAACAGCGGGCTCTTCTTGCAAAGTTGTTATATTGACGACATTTGCCCGACCCGGTTACTTTGAACGTGCTCTTCGATCGGATGTCAGAGGCTATTTGTTAAAAGATGGGTCCATAGATGAACTGGCAAATGCGATCAGAGCTGTGATGCAAGGTAAACGTGAGTTTTCATCAGAACTTGTGATGGGTCATTTCTCGAATGAAAATCCGTTAACAAAACGGGAGAAAGAAGTGCTAAACCAAGCAGCAAATGGCCTAACATCAAAAGAAATCGGGACGGCGCTGTATTTATCTCCAGGGACAGTCCGGAACTACTTATCCGAAATCCTGCAGAAGGTTAGTGCGAAAAACAAAGTGGAAGCGATTGTGATTTGTCGAGAAAAGGGATGGTTAGATTGACGAATAATAGGAAAATGGAGGCCGCCCACGCGTCATTGTGAGAGCGGTTTTTGTATGGGACAGTATTTGAAACTTATCTTAACTCCTTTCGTAAAATAGGAAGTAGAAGTGATATGTAAAGGAAGTGAACGAGATGCAAAAGCCGCCCAAACATGTAGAAACCCATAAAACAAGGATAGGTCAGGCTTGTGACGTGATCGGCATTCTCCTCTTTCTAGCGATAATCTTTTATACGGTGTTTCAATGGAATAGGCTTCCAGAAGAGGTTCCAATCCACTTTAACGCTGCCGGTGAAGTAGATAACTATGGATCTAAATGGGCCTTGTTGCTAGTACCACTAATTAGTGTGGGACTGTTTGCATTGCTTGAGTTTTTAGAGCGACATCCAGAGTGGCATAACTATCCTAAACGTTTAAATGAAGTGAACGCACCTCGGTTCTACCAATCCAGCCGAGAACTTTTAAACCGAGTGAAAAACCTTTCACTTCTTTTGATGACTTATACCCAGTGGGAAATTGTCCGCGTCGGACTTGGTGATTTAGACGCAATGAGCGAATGGGGGTTCGGCGGCATACTTGCGCTGATGTTAATCGTAATCTATATGGGTGTGGCCAAACAGAGGAAGATAAAATGAAAAGAAGCATCCTCCAGACTAACAAATGGAGGACGCTTCTTTTACTGTTCGGATTTAAGTTGTCGCATAGGGCGAATGAGATAAATATAAATCTGATAGACGCCGAATAACAAGGTTAGCGTCAAAATTGGAGCCAAGATGTTTTGTGGTTCTACGATGAAATAAACGCAAGCCAGGGCAGTTACGTAGACAAGGTAACCAATTGAAAAGAGATTTTTACTCGTCAATATCTTCCCTCCTAGTGTTTGCGGAGCTTATCGTTCGCAGGCGATACCGTCTTTGTCTCGATCCAAGCCTTTATTATTGTTGTACACAGCAGTGTTTACAGTTGGCGCATATTTAGTTTTTCCACCTTTGTTGCGAACCTTAGCATTCATCGCGACTCCGCCTTTGTACGTCTGATTCAGCATTGTACAGTTTTTGAATTTTGCAGGTGCAGCATCAGCGGGTTGTGCAGGGATGGTAGCGACTCCAAGTGCTAACACTGTTGCGGTAAGAACAGCTCCAACTTTTTTCATCATAAGCACTCCATTCGAGTATTGTATTTTAAGATAATTATACAGCCTTTCCAGCTGGATGGATAGACAAATTATTGAATAAATTGATGAAATGTGCATGGAATCCGATTAATTCTCCTATGTGACCTATTCTTGACTGGATTTTGCTGATTCATAAGGCGATTTGAGCGACTATACTTGTCAACGGGCTGATAATACGATTGATCTAGCCGAATCGACTCGCGCACAGTGAATTTCCATCCCTAAACGCGCGAAGCGCCACTAATTAAGCTCTTAATGCCATTGAATTGTGTCCCGTTACCGAGAAACTTTGCTAAGTGTCGGAGAAATCTTCCGATGTGATCGAGAAACTACGTCCAGTGTCGAAGAAAGTTCTCTACATGTCGGACAAACCTTAAGAACTGTCGGAGAACAGGAAAACGGCAGCTGGTAGAGAGGTAGCTCATCCCTAAACGCGCGAAGCGCCACCAATCAATCACTACTCCTACATAAGTAGTGGTACTTTCATTTGAGCATTGTCAAAAGGCTCGCACTTCAGTCATAATGGAAAGAATAGAGTAGGGGGCGGTCAGAGTGCTAGGACAGATTAAAGATCAATTGAATCGTTTTTCAAAAACAGAGCTAAGAATTGCAGAGTATATCTTGAATAATGCGGAACTGATCCCAACGATGACTACAAAAGAATTGGCTGCAAAGACTGACGTCAGTGAAGCCTCTGTTGTTAGGTTCACCAAGTCCGTGGGAATTGGTAGCTTCAAAGCATTCAAGATTTTATTGGCACAGGAGCTTGCGAAAACAGAAGAATACATAACTGACTTTTCCATCACACAGAAGAAAGATTCTCCCTATGAATTGTTTCAAAAAGTAGTTCATGTGAATCGTGGAGCAATCGACTTGTTACTGGCATCGATCGAAAAGAAAGAACTCGAGAAGGCAGTCAAAGCGTTTCAATCGGCGCACAGAATATTATTTTACGGAGTTGGTGGCTCAGCAATTGCAGCGATGGATGCTCAATTCAAGTTTGCAAAACTCGGGTACCAAGTGGAATATCATGCGGATTTCCATTACATGCTCTCAGTTATCCCTTTTTTAAGCGAACACGATGTGTTTGTGGCAATTAGTATGTCTGGTGAAACCAAAGATGTTGTCGAACTTGCAAGGTTTGCGAAAAAACAAGGAGCTACTCTAATTAGCATTACCAACTTGAACAAATCTCCTTTATCAAAGGAATCCGATATTCAACTCGCAACTCCGAATGTAGAAAAGGATTTTCGCGTCGGAAGTATCACATCACGCATGACGCAGCTGACAGTAATCGATAGTTTGTACATTAGCTTAGTAAACCAAATGGGCGAGTCGATTATAGATCGTTATCAGAACGCTCGGGAACAGGCGGTGAAATTGAGAAGATAATGATTTTTGCATAAAATGAAATTTAATTTCATATAATTCAACTAAACTATTGACTTGTAATTTCCTTGAGGCGTACAATAAAGCCAATGCAACGTTGAAGGAGTGAGCGCATGCTTGAGAAACTAGGTACGGAACAACGGAATGTACATACGATGTCATTGGATACGATGAGTGTTGCCGACGTGTTGAAAGCGATGAATAAAGAGGATGGATCAGTGATTGAGGGAATCCACGCACAGTTGCCAACGATAGAAAAAACGGTCAACGCCGTTATAGATTCGTTTCAAAAAGGTGGAAGACTGATTTATGTCGGTGCTGGAACAAGCGGACGTCTAGGTATTTTAGATGCAGTTGAATGTGTCCCGACGTTTGGAGTATCACCAGACATGGTAGTTGGTTTAATAGCCGGAGGATTGAAAGCGTTCACAAAGGCTGTGGAAGGTGCTGAAGATAATCCGGAGCTAGGCGTACAAGACTTGAAAGGCATCCAGCTGAATGAAACCGATACTGTCATCGGCATCGCAGCAAGTGGCAGAACACCTTATGTCATAGGCGCGCTGGACTATGCACAGAAAACTGCCGCTCATACAATCAGTATTAGTTGTAATGAAGGCGCAGAAATGAGTAGTCATGCTGACATTGCAATTGAACTTGCGACAGGTCCTGAAGTGTTAACGGGTTCAACGAGATTGAAAGCAGGCAGCGCGCAGAAAATGGTGCTGAATATGATTTCAACAGCTGCGATGATTGGGATTGGTAAAGCGTATGAAAACTTGATGATCGATGTGCAAGCGACGAACTTGAAACTGCAAGAGCGCTCGAAACGGATCATTATGGAAGCGACTGGAGTAGATTTCGAAACAGCAACGTCGTTCTATGAATCTTCCGGTAAACACGTGAAGACGGCAACTGTCATGATTTTGCTAGATTGTTCGAAGGAACAGGCGCAAGAACGAATTGAAGCAACGGATGGATTTGTTCGTAAAGCGATTCAACAAGCATAAAGATTATTGTAGAATCATTCACTAATAAGGGGAGAAAGGAAGGGTTCAAAATGAGAAAAGAGCAACAAATGGCAAATGGAATACTCGAGCATGTCGGCGGAAGAGACAACATCCGTAAGATTGCCCACTGTATGACAAGACTTCGCCTGACATTGAAAGATGATAGTAAAGCAGATATTGCCGCATTGAAAAAAGTCGACGGTGTCATGGGGGTTGTCGTCGACGAAACCTTGCAGGTCGTCATCGGACCAGGGACTGTGAACCGGGTCGCGGATGAAATGAGCCAGTTGACGGGTCTTGGTATTGGAGAAGAGTCTGAACCGGAGTATGACAGTTTGACATTTGAAGAGCGCGCTGCGGTAGATAATGAACGGAGAAAAGAGAAAAACCGTACACCGTTCAAAAGTTTCCTAAGACGTATCGGTAACATTTTTATCCCACTGATCCCAGGACTTGTCGCTTCAGGGATTATCAATGGAGCTGCAAACTTTGCGAAAAACGCAGGAGTCGATCCGACTCAGACCTGGATGCAAATTTTACTACTTCTCGGATCGAGTGTCTTCACGTACTTAGCGGTAATTGTTGGTTGGAATACGGCGAAAGAATTTGGTGGAACACCTGTATTAGGTGCAATCGCCGGTATGTTCTTATTCAATCCATTCCTTGCAGAGATTACGATTTATGGTGAACCTTTAGTTGTCGGTCGAGGTGGTTTATTCGGAGTCATCTTTGCAGCATTCCTTATGACATTTGTTGAAAAGAATGTGCGTAAAGTTATGCCAGCAGCGATTGATATCATCTTTACCCCACTCGTTACCGTACTCACTGTCGGTTTCTTCTCACTCTATGCAATTGTACCGGTTGCGGGCTTACTTGCAGACGGGATTACAAAAGGATTGATCGCCGTTCTAGACGTAGGCGGAGTTGTCGCGGGTGCTGTCCTTGCGGGATTCTTCCTACCACTCGTTATGGTTGGTTTGCATCATGGACTGACACCAATCCACTTGGAATTGATCAACACATATGGAAATACAGCATTGCTAACAGTTCTCGCAATGGCTGGAGCCGGGCAGGTTGGTGCAGCAATGGCTATCTTCGTGAAAACGAAAAACCGTCGTCTCCGTAATATTATTAAAGGGGCATTGCCTGTTGGATTCTTAGGCATCGGGGAACCGTTGTTATACGGGGTTACGTTACCACTCGGCCGCCCGTTCATCACCGCTTGTATGGGTGGAGCACTCGGTGGTGCATTCCAAGCAGTGATGCATACAGCAGCGACAGGAATTGGAGTTTCAGGAATTTCGTTAATTCCTCTAATTGCGGATGGTAAGTACTTGTACTACTTCCTTGGATTGCTCATCGCTTATGGTGGCGGATTCCTCTTCACGTATCTATTTGGATTCAAAGAAGAAATGGCACGCGATATTTAACAAAAACAGCATCCATCTCCGTTAGCTAAAATGGGGATGGGTGCCTTACTTTTTTGCCGAATAAAGGAGGAGAATTGAGATGCTTGGGTTGTCTGTCTATTTAGGAACGGTAAGCTTTGAGGAACATGAAAAGCGCATACGGGAAATGAACACAGTCGGTTTTAAATCCATTTTCACATCACTGCATATTCCGGAAAATGATGCGTCTGCGTATAAAGAAGAAGTTCAGCTCCTTGGAAAATTAGCGAAGGAACTTGGGATGGAACTGATGGTGGATGTAAGTCCAAGTGCGCTTGATAGTCTTGGCTTTACGTTGCAATCAGCAGAAGGCTTATTGGAATGGGGAATCAGCGGACTACGTCTAGACTATGGAATCTCTCCAGAAATGATCGCAAAACTATCTCGAGTAATGCGTGTGGCAGTAAACGCCAGTACAGTGACCCATGAAGAGCTAAGTGAGATGAAAGCTGCGGGACTTCGACTGGAAGGGACGGAAGCATGGCATAACTTTTATCCTCGACCCGAAACGGCGCTAGGTCTGGAAGAGTTCACTCAACGAAACAGTTGGCTTCGTGAAGAAGGAGTTTCAGTGATGGCTTTTGCACCAGGAGATGGACAACTTAGGGGTCCACTGTTCGAGACGTTACCAACGCTTGAGAAACACCGTCACAGATTACCGCTCGCAGCAAGTTTAGAGCTGATGAAAGATGCAATTGTTGATAAAGTGCTCATTGGAGATCCGGGATTAAGTGATTCAAGCTTAACGCAATTCGAAGCATATCAGAACGACATCATTCGACTTCGTGCTAAGTCTTTTGAACAAGCAGATCCAGAAGCATTGAAAACGGCTGCGACACTCCATACAAACCGTCCGGACAGTGCGCGAGACGTCATTCGTTCCAGTGGATCACGTCCTGCGGCAATGAAATCAGGAAATTCCGTTTCTGCGCAATATTGCGCATCGCGACCAAAAGGAACAATCACCGTCGATAATGAGCGCTATTTACGCTATCAAGGTGAGCTCCAAGTGACGAAAACTGATTTACCAGCAGATGAGAGAGTGAATGTCCTCGGTCAAGTTATTGAAGAAGACATAGCGTTACTGAAATACATCGGTGGCAATCAGCAATTTGAGTTAGTTTGGGTTTAAAAAGACCACCTCTGACAATGTGCAGAGGTGGTCTTTTAATAGCGTTTTATCGGTAAATAGTATGACTATGTGGAACTATTTCTCAATTTAATGATTCTATAAACGTTGGACTATGTTACTATATAGAGAATAGAGTTTTTAGCTTTTATTCCCACTACTAACTAGTATGATTACGGAGGAAATGCGTATGACTGATGAATTGTTAACTCCCTTGAGGGAAAAGGCCTTGCAGTTAAGGATAGAAGGTCGTTATAAAGAGTTAATCGAGCATTGTGATGTACTACTGGAAAAAGGGTTGAAACAACTAGACCATAAGGCTGTACTATCCGCGCATATTCATCATGCATCCGCTTTCTATAGCATCGGTGCGATTGAAGAGGCATTTTTAAGTGTGGATGCACATTTACACTATTGTTCCCAATATGGTGACGAGAATGAACAATTGAATGGCATTAATATACTTGTCATTTTATATGACTACAATAAAGAATATGAAAAAGCGAAAGGTGCGTTGAAGCGGGGCATCGAATTAGGGACACGTCTTAAGCATTGGAATATGGTTAGTAATGCCTACAGCAATTATAGTCATATTTGTGCGAGTGAAAATGATTTTGCCGGTGCTCTTGAAAATGGGCTGATTGGTCTGGAAATGGCAGAACGATATGTCACGGATAGTTCGATTTTAAAGTTCCATGTGAAGTTGAACATTGCAAATGCGTACGTGGGACTCGGGGATACTAAACATGCTGGACCTATGATTGAAGAAATGCTGGGGGATTCTATCTTATCTACCTTTAAACGTGAGAGAGCCCAAAGCTACGATTTGTACGGACGCTATTTAGTGAAGAACAAAGAGTTCTTAAGTGCTCTAGAAGCATTTGATGTTGCTAAACATGAAGCATTGGACATTAAAGATCTCCTCCTATTAAAGGAAATTCAAGAAAGACGGTGTGATCTTTGTGAAATTCTAGATGATCGGCAACTAGGATTTGTCGTGCAGCAAGAATATATTAAGCTGTTAAAAACGCTGCAAGAACAGGAACTAGCCATGACTGCGTTAAAACTGGAAGTAAAGCATAATGTTACCTCCATCGAACGCAATGCAAAAGTAGATTACCTGACTCGTTTATTCAACAGAAGACATCTAGAAGAAGTTGCAGCGAATTGGCTGGCACAAGCAGCAGAAGCAGGCAGTTTTGTATCGTGTATTGCACTCGATCTCGATAACTTTAAGTCAATTAACGACACGTATGGTCATTTGGCTGGAGATGAAGCATTGCGGGAAATTTGTAATACATGTCAGCGAATTCTCTGGAAATCGGACTCAACCGAATTATTAGCACGATATGGGGGCGATGAACTGGTCTTCCTCCTAAACGGGGCGTCCCTGGATGACGCCAAGGAGAGAGTCAACCTGCTAATAGCTGAAGTTAGGCAACTGAAAATCGCTTTTAATGGAGAACTTGTTCCAGTCACTGTAAGTGTAGGTATAGCGGATAATGCAAACGGAACATTCTCACAGTTTGCAGACGTTTTTTACCGTGCAGACCAAGCCTTGTATCAGTCAAAAGCGAATGGGAAAAACCAAATATCCGTGTTTGAAACTTCAGTAACGCAGTGAGGATGAATGAGCACCTTCTTTTAGGGAGGTGCTTTTTGAATTGGGCGTGCATCTGAGAACTAAAAACTCACCTTCTTTTAGTAGTAAGAAGGTGAGTGGAGAATTCTTATTTCACATAGAATGTTTTCTTGATTGATTTCTTCAATGTCATACCATTGTGGCTCTTAATCTCTTTGTCGATAAACAACGTATATCGCTCACCTGTTTTATAAGCCTGTTGAGGTGTGATGACAAGGGATTTCGTTGCAACATCATATGTTGTAGTGGTTGCGATCAAGTTATTATTAGAATCAACAACTACAACGTTTAATTCAGAAATTGCTTGTTCATCTAAAGGCTTACTAAACTTAATGTTCCAAGGTTTGAAAGCATCTTCAACTGGCGCCTCAGGTTTAACCTCAGCATCGTGATCATTCTTGATTTTCTCGATGACTGTGTTTTGAATACCGTTTATTTTATCTGTTGCAGTAGTTAAATCAAGTTGCAACTGCTCAATCCGTTCATAACGTGGAGCGAGTAATGCAGGGTCTGAAATACGTGTAGCCAACGAATCTAACTGGTGAGAAATTCCAACTAATTGATAACTAAGTGAAGTGAATTTACCTGTATAATCGTTATACTCTTCAACTGCCTCTTCAAGTTCTTCAGCAAGATCTTCTTCTTTTTCGGCTTTTTCTTCAGCTTCCTCTTCGGCCTTTTCCTTGTCTAGATCAGCTTGTTTTTCAGCTTCTTCATTATCTTTCTCGGCTTGTTTTTCGGCTTTTTCTTTATCTTTTTTAGCTTGTTTCTCAGCTTTCTCTTTTTCCTTGTCTGTTAATGGTTTTTCAGAAGGGGCTGCGTCCTTTTCAGGTGATTCAACAGTCTCATCGGAAACGCTTAAAGGCATAACCAGTCCTGGAATCTCTTCGGAGGGTTGTGGTTCTTGGTTTTGATCTTTAACCTTATCCTTGTCTTTATCTTTATCTTTATCTTTGTCTTTATCCTTATCCTTATCCTTATCTTTATCTTTGTTTTTATTTTTATCGTCATCAGTCGTCATTTTCTCAAATTTGTTTTGGTATTTGAAGATGAGCTCTTCTACTTTCGTCAATTGCTTATCAATTGAAAGTAATTGTTTTTCTGCACCTTTATTTGCGTAATCTCCACCGTTTTGTTGTCCGCCGGCATATTCAGGGTTTTGTCCGTTTTGGTTATTTGATCCTGACGGGTTTCCATTATAATAAGGGTTTTCATAACCGTTAGGATTTCCGGGGTTTGACGAATTATCATAAGCTGATGCAATAGAAATTGGTGACAAAAATGTACTAGCTGCGAACGTAGCGGCAATGATAGGTGCGTATAACTTCTTCATACTAATTCTCCTCTGGCCATTTAGGCAATTTATCGTTTTATGTAACTAAATCGTACACCTGGAAAGTTGGATAATCCTAGTGCCAAATGAAACCATTTACGTAAATGGAAATGTAATTTTGGTTATATTATAGGTAATAATACCTTGTTTTTGGAATTTCTTTAATATAAATAGGACTTCGTAATAATAACCTATGGAGAACACAAAAAAACACCCCGCCACTAGGGCGAAGCGTCCAGAATCATTGGTTTTTAAGTTCCATCTTCTTCAAATGAACTTTTGAAATCTTTCCAGCAGCCGTCATTGGGAATTGTTCCATGAACTCGAGTTCACGCACTTTAGAGTAGTGGACGACACGCTCGTTCGTATACGTCATCAGCTCTTCAACACTTAACGTACTCCCAGGTTTAACGATAACAAACGCTTTTGGAATCTCACCGACCGCATCAACAGGCTTCCCAATCACAATCGCATTTTGCACTGCGGGGTGGGAGACGATTACTTCTTCGATTCGGCTAGGATACACGTTATATCCGTTGTAGATCAGCATCTCTTTTTTACGATCCACGATTGCAAGGTAGCCGTCTTCATCGATAATTCCGATATCACCGGTATGCAGCCAGCCACCGCGCAATGTGGCTGCAGTTTCTTCAGGTTTGTTGAAATAGCCTTTCATCACTTGGGGCCCTTTAATACAAATTTCTCCGCTTTCTCCTGAAGGAAGAGGTTCTTCACTGATTCCGTCGAGCGAAACGACTTTGATTTCTGTATTATACGTAGGCAGTCCAACAGTCCCGATTTTATGGACTCCGCCAGAAATCATAACACTGCCGGCCACAGATGCAGTGGCTTCCGTCAATCCGTAGCCTTCTCCGACACGTGCATTCGGGAACATTTCTTTCAGCAAGCCCATTTCTTTTTGAGAAAGCGGGGCAGCTCCAGAACTGATGTTGCGAATGGCAGAGAAATCATATGAGTCGATTCCGGGCAAATTCAGCAATACATTCCACATCGCAGGTGCTCCATTAATGGAAGATACCTTATAAGTCTCCATTAACTCCAAAAATTGCGCAGGAACGAAACGATCAGGCAGGAGCGTCGTGCTGCCAAGTGACATTGGTGAAACAATCATGCCGATTCCGCCAGTAATATGAAATAGCGGGGAAGGGCTTAACCGAATTTCCTCCCCAAGGGGAATCAAATACTTTTTCTTGTAAGAGTCTCTGTCCTGGTCCACCGCAACAAAACGCAAGGCTCCGTCTTCATCGACAACAGGTAAAGCCCCAGCCGTCCACCCTGCAATTTGTGTAATGTTACTCACTAAATTCGCATGCGTGATCATAACGCCTTTCGGACTGCCTGTCGTACCACCTGTGTAAGCGATGTGTACCAAGTCTGTCTGAGGATCAATGCCAGGATCAAATTCTTCATCTGAAGCAGCCGCTTTTAGTGCCGCAAAACTGTGCCAGCCCTCGAAAATCGAGACATCTACCGGCGTATCATTCGAATAGATCTCTGATTCACCTGTTATTATGACGTGCTGCACGTCTGTATCCGCTAAAACTTCTTGAATCTGATTAGCTACCGATTCGTGAGTAATGACGACTTTCGTTTCAGAGTCATTCAACTGAACCGTTAAGTCACCCGCAGGCAAGTACGGATTCAAAGGGGAGTACGCAGCGCCGGATAAAATAATTCCATAATATGCAGCTACGTATTGGGGACACGTAGGAAGGTGTGTGGACACCGTCATCCCACGCCCTACGCCAAGCATACGCAGTGCATTCGCAAACCTTTTAGCTTCTGTGTAAATCTGGTCATACGTAATCCGCGTGTCGCGATAAATATAAGCATCTTTAGCACCGTATTGTTTCACACTGCCTTTTAAAATAGCGCCCGCTGTCACGTTCGGAATGTCGAGTGTTTCTGGCAAATCTTGATCGTAATTTTCTCTTTTTGAAAGTTTCACGTTCATTTGACCACCGCCTCTCTCGAATATAGACCCAATCCCTGCAGTACAAGCTGAATGAAGTATCTCGGTTACCGAGACTGTAAATTAAAGCTCGATGACACATGCCTTTTCACGTGAATACTCTTCAATTGAATCTGTTCCAAATCCACTGCTCTTCACACCGCCAAATGGTAGCTCTACACCAACGCGCGCATAGGTATTGACCCAAACGTTTCCTGCTTCAAGTGCGGCAACCATGCGGTGTGCTCGGCTTAAATCTTTCGTCCAGACGCCAGCAGCCAGTCCAAATTCCGTACCGTTCGCAAGTTCAATCGCTTCTTCTTCGGTATCGAAAGGAATCATGACAGACACAGGACCAAAGATTTCTTCCTGGCAAACTCGTAATGAATTTGACTCGGACTTTAATAGGGTAGGCTCAATCCAATAGCCATCTGCCAAGTCACTTCGATCAGGAACGAGTTCTGACCCACCAGAGCGCCCGCCGTAAACGAGTTCTGCTCCTTCATCCAAACCTAATTGAATATAAGACTTTATTTTTTCGTATTGAGATTTATTGGCGATAGGACCTGTTGTTGTCGTTGGATCTAGCGTTGGACCAAACTTTTTCAACTCTGGATTTGAGAGATAGTTTTTAACCCCTTCAGCTACTTTGTCAATAATTGACCAGTGAACGAGAAGGCGTGAACTTCCAACACAAAGTTGCCCGGAGTTACCTGTGAATATACTGTATGAACTAATAGCTTCCACTGCTTTTTCAATATCAGCGTCTTCAAACAGCACATTAGCCGACTTACCGCCAAGCTCAAGAATCAATGGCTTTGGCTTTCCAGCAGTTGCTTTTGCAATGGAGCTCGCAGTGCCGCCTGAACCAGTCAAACTCACTTTGCTCACGGCAGGATGCTCGACAAGTGTGTCACCGATCTCTGAACCTGGTCCGCAAATGACGTTGAGGACGCCTTCAGGTAAAACATCTTTCAACAGCTTTGCTAGATGAAGGGAAGAGACTGCTGATTGTTCGGATGGTTTGATGACAACCGTGTTCCCTGCAGCAAGTGCATAAGCAGCCTTAATGGAAAAAGTAAACAAAGGCGCATTCCAAGGCGTAATTCCAACGACCACACCATAAGGTTCACGTAGCGTATAACCAAGGCTGGTTTTAGTAATGGGCACAGTTTGCCCGCGATTCGATTCGACCGCTTTACTTGCGGCATCTAACCATACTTGCTGCAGCACAGGAATCAGCCCGTACGAAGTTTCCCGAATCACCCACCCATTGTCTTGCGTTTCAAGCGAAGCAAGCTCGCCGCCATTGGATGCAATGACTTCTGCAGCGTCACGTAAACACGCGGCGCGTTCGCCTGCAGAGAGTGCTTTCCATGCAGGGAACGCATGCTGTGCTGCTTCGATAGCAGTCACCGCATCTTCCTTTGAACTTTTCGGAACGCGTGCCCATACTTTTCCAGTGGAAGGATCAATACTATCCGTAATGGCTCCACCCGTTGCTGCCCGTAATTCTCCACCAATCAAGTTTTGATACTCTTTCAAGTCTGTCGACACTGCCATAATTGTTCTCCCCCTTAGTTGGGTGTTTATATTTTGTGATTTGCGTAGATTTCTATGGGAACTGACCGCGAATTGTGGAAGGCGCTCATAAATGTCATAAAGTGCTCATAAACAGCAGAATGTGCTCATAAATCACGAAAAGTGCTCATAAATGCCAGAATGTGATCATAAACTGCGAAATACGCTCATAAATCGCGGGAAATGCTCATAAACCTGCAGAATGCGCTCATAACTGGTGGTATCGTCATAAACAACCAAGAGCACTCATGACCTCCAACACTTTTTCGTAACGCAGAAGTCCCGTAGTTAATTTGACTTTATCCACACATATCAATAAGTTATCAACAAACTACCAACAAGATATCCACTCACTGTGCACTAACTATTCATAATATATCCACAGCCGTTAGCGAGTTATCCACAAGTACTCCTCAAGATGCCGGAACAGCGTCACGCGTAGCCGAACCTAAGTGCCATCCAAGAGAATGTGCAGTCTCTTTACGTGAATCGTGCACAGAACCGAAATAATTCTCATAATACCGGGCACGCTTCAAGAAAAGCTGTACATCTAGCTCTTCCGTAAACCCGATACCGCCGTGAATCTGGATCGAATCACCAGCCGCCTTGATATACGCTTTTGAGATGAACGACCGAGCACTGTGCACAGCTGAGATTTTATCCACAGCATCTGACTCGACAGCCCACGCTGCATAATAGGAAAGAGAGCGTGCTGTCTCCAGATCAAGCTTCATGTTAACGATTCCATGTTTAATCGCTTGGAAACGTCCAATCGGCTGATTGAACTGAACGCGGATCTTTGAATACTCCGCTGTCATTTTGACAAGTTCATCCATTCCGCCGACCATGCTTGAACAAAGAGCAGCGTTGAAATGGAGAAGACCATGTTTCATCATATCGGCAGCGTTTCCAGGTTCGCCTAGCAGTTCACCAGGTGCAGCATCGAACGTTACTTCAGCAAGACGCTGAGTTTCATCTATAACAGAAAGCATGCGGACCGATGCTAGGTCGCTTGCTTTTACGAGAAACAGTGATTTCCCTTCAGCCGTTTGTGCTCCTGTGATGAAAACGTCCGGCTCACCAATGACAGGAACCAACGTTTTCGTACCTGTTAGCGCATAGCCATTCTCCGTCTTTGCTGCAACACAGCAGAAAGAATTGGGGAAGAGGCTCGTGCCTTTTTCGTACCAAGCAACAGACATTGTACTTCCCCCTGTTGCAACATTCGGGAGCCGTGCAGCTTTTTGTGCAGGTGTTCCGTATGACTCAAGTAACGGAACAGCAAGGGCGAGTGTCTCAAGTTGCGAACCAGGCAGTAGCACGCGTCCGGTTTCTTCAAACACGGGAACTAAGTCGAGTGCACCGAGACCAAGACCATCTGACTCTTCAGAAACGGGGATCGCTGTGACGCCCAATTCTGCCATACCTGAAGCAAATCTTGTGACGACGTCGAGTTTACCGTCAATGACAGCACGCGCGGCTTCCGTTCCGTTAATATTGTTCATGTATTTACGAATCGCTGTCCGAAACAGCTCTTGTTCTTCGCTTAATGCAAAATCCATATCGATCACCTCTCCAGTTCAGTTATCGTCCTAAGTCTTTTGGCAGACCAAGAATGCGTTCCCCAATCGTATTGCGCTGCACTTCACTTGTGCCGCCGCCGATTGTTGCGCCGAATGATGCCAGGTATTGCCGCTGCATCTCTCCGTCAAACAGCGCGTCGTCATGGGTTAGTACACCTGCATGACCTTGAATTGTCATCGCAAAGTCGAAAACTTCTTTCGTCAACTCGCTGACAAGGAGTTTATCCAACGAACTTTCAGCCCCGGGCTTACCGTTTTTGAGTGTATGGGTAATGTTTCGATAATAATTCAGCTTCGCTCCGTTAATGCGAGCGTGTAAGTCAGCGAGCCCGTCTTCTACAAATGGATCTTCGATAAGAGGAGTGCCATTCACTCGGATTGTTTTAGCCATTTCAATGACGCTGTCAAATTGCTGTTCAAGCGTAAACACTTGCGCCGCAATTCCTGAACGCTCATGAAGCATCAATGCAATCAGGACAGACCAGCCTTTCCCTTCTTCACCGACTATGTCAGCATCCGTCGCAATGGCATCGGTCAAATAGACTTCATTAAACTCTTGGTGTCCATCCATTTGAACAATCGGTCGAGTTTCTACGCCTTCTTGATCCATATCAAGAAGGAACACAGTTATACCTTCATGTTTCTTTTCAGACTGACTAGTTTTCGTGAGAAGGAAACACCGGTCTGCCAGATGTGCAAAACTCGTCCATACTTTTTGTCCGTTAATGATCCATTTGCCATCTTTTTTCACAGCGGTCGTTTGCAGTGCAGTCAGGTCAGAGCCGGCACCAGGTTCTGAATACCCTTGGCTCCACACTTGCTCGCCCGTTAAGATTTTTTCGATATACTTATCCTTCTGCTCGTCCGTTCCCATTTGGATCAGGGTCGGTGCGACCATATGGATCCCGATGTAGTTCACAAGGGGAGGGGACTGAACGCGAACCATTTCTTGGTGATAAATGATTTCTTCCATAAGCGTCGCATCACGCCCGCCGTATTCTTTTGGCCAGGATATCGCTGCCCATCCGCCTTCATAAAGCGTCCGTTGCCAATCGCGGAGGAACTTTGAGTAGTGTTCATTGTCTTCAGGAAGTTTCCGATCGCCTTGCAGCCAACCTTTCGGCAAGTTCATCTCTAGCCAGCCACGCAGTTCCCCACGAAACGTCTCCTCATTTTCCGTAAATGTAAAGTTCATCGAGACACACCCTTTCTCATTCGTTCACTTTATCTTTCTCTCTTCTCTTTTCTTTTTAGAGGGAGATAGTTTCGCTAACCATATCTGTTGATTGAAGCGTAAGACGGCGACTCCTGCGGAATCTAATGGAAACAACCTAAGTTCGCGGCGTCCTGCCGCAACGGTTGCATGACCTACATCCTGTAGGCCCGCGTCCGCTTGCAGCGTAAATCAACCCAGTCTGTTACCCCCGAGCCAGCACCCACTGTGGCAACGCGCGGTCATCCGTAATATCCACCCACGTCATCTTCAATGGCACGCCAATCTCAACATCTTCCGGATCACACTCAATAATATTTGCCATAATCTTCACATCAGGATCAGCATCCAGGGCAGCAACCGTAATCACAGTCGGCAACTCATGCTGGAATCCTGGCAAAAACGGTCGATACGACACAATATAGGAATACACCGTCGCCGTAATATCCGAACCAAGCAGCTCCCACTCCGTCTCCGGACTTCCGCAAGTCGGACAAGCCGGACCAGGCGGGTGAATGAACGTGCTACACGCCGAACACTTCTGAAGTTTAAGTTCATGCTGATCCGCGGCGTCCCAATACTCATGATTATCTTGGGTCTTCAACGGAATCGGCTTTTCATATGCAGTCTGTTTAGTCATCAAGACGCCTCCTTTAGTTTCGTAAAATCATCGCACCTGCGATATCTGGACCTGCCCAGCCCGTTGAAATCCCGAGCTCACAATCCTTCACTTGGCGATCCGTCCCTTTATAGTCATGCCGTAATTGCCGAACGAGTTCCAATACATTATTCATGCCATGCGTATAGCCTTCTGAAAGCATGCCACCCGCAGTGTTGGAAGGAA
Organism: Sporosarcina sp. BI001-red; assembly: GCF_003384035.1. GTDB lineage: Bacteria > Bacillota > Bacilli > Bacillales_A > Planococcaceae > Sporosarcina. Next base: position 268,376 of record NZ_QQAK01000010.1, read on the forward strand.
GACTTCCTCCCATCTTCAAATTGCCCGCCGCAACGAAATCACCGACTTCACCACGTTTAGCGAACCCATACGATTCAAGCTGTCGCAGCACGACCCAGCTGAAGCAATCGTAAATCGAAGCAACTTGAATATCTTCTGGTTTCACGCCAGCCGATTTGTACAGCTCCGCAGCTGCGTGATCAGCCGCAACTTCATCGACTTGCGTCCAATAATGCACGTGTGAATGCGTTGTCCGAGGCGCCATTCCAGCGATGAAAACCGGCTTAGATTTGCAGTTTTTCGCATTCGATGCAGACGTCACGATGATTGCATTCGCTTCATCCAACTCCACACAACAATCATGGATATTGAATGGCATACTGATGTCAGGCGTTGCGAGATACGTTTCCATATCTAGAGGTTTTCCATTCAAAAATGCATTCGGATTCCGTTGTGCATGCTCGTAGAAACTAATACAAACATGTCCTAAGTGCTCTTTCGTAATTCCCGTTTCGTGCATATGACGATTCGCAAACATCCCGAACCACTGCGTAGGGGATGCAGAACCGTATGGCATGATGAAACTGCCGCCTGGAAGCATTTCCTGAAGCATATTTGGATCATATCCGCGTCCAACTTTTTCACCGGAACTTCCATTCATCGAACGATAGATGAGGACGGTTTCTAACATGCCTGCTTCAATTAATGCAACTGCATCTGCAATCAGCAATTCCGTACTGCTCCCACCGCCGCTCACATCTTTTACATACTTCGGATGGCATCCCAAGTAAGTCGCGAGCTCGTGTGATGGGCACGAATCTCCAGCAGTTGAATAGTTCATAATCCCGTCAAGATCTTTCGCTTCAAGGCCGGCATCTGCAAGCGCATTACGTGCTGCAGTAAGTGCCATATGAAGGGGAGTCGTACCTGATTTGCGGGAGCGCTGATTTTCCCCGACACCGACGATTGCGCATTGGTTTGAATAAGTTGACATCTGTGCGACCTCCTTAGTCAGTCGTTCTCGATTTTACAAGTAAGCGTTGCCGTTCCAGTTCCAACCCGTTCGCCAGGTGCTTTTTCTGCAATCAATTCAAGTTCGGCTATACCCTGGCCATCCGTTTCAGTGAGTTGTTTCACAGCACCGCTGCACGTAATGGCATCCCCTGGTTTCGTCATAGCCCCAAACCGCATATTAAAGTTGCTGACAACAGATTCAGTCCCAGCTAATTCCTGTACGTATTGTCCAAGGAATCCCATAATAAGCATGCCGTGTGCGATCACACCATCCATACCGATGCTTTTCGCAAATGCATCATCTGTATGGAGAGGATTCAAATCGCCAGAGGCTTGTGCATACTGGACGAGCTGTTCACGTGTTACAGGTGGTTTCGTAAGCGGTGGAAGTTGCATCTCCACGTGCAGCTCAGAAAAAGGAATTGTTGTAATCGCTTTCATTCAATAGGCCCCCTTTTGTGCGGGCCTATAGATAATCGTGTTCCGCGCGACTGCCGCGAGAACGCCATCTTCATTTTTCATTTCCGTGTCGAGCACTAGAAACTGCATCGTCCCACTTTTCCCGACGCGATCGTACACGTCAGTTACAGCCATCGTGCATTCGAGACGATCTCCAATTCGGACTGGCTGATGGTAGATGAATTCCTGTTCACCGTGAAGCATCCGTTTGAAATCCCACTTCAATGGAAACTCCGCATTGCTGCCAAGTGCAACTAAAAATGTGGGCGGTACGGTTACGCCTTTATAAGCCGTATCAGCCGCATAGGTTTCATCAAAATAGAGGGGATTCTCATCACCAATTGCTTGCGCGAAGCGGGTTACACGCGCTAGATCGATCTCAGCAATATAAGGTTTGCTAGTGATCCCAATCATGCTTTTATCTAAATCCATGAGGCACCTCCAAGTGTTAGTGTATTAAAATTCTACCTACTTAAAATAGTATGTCAATTTGGTTGACAGTACAATGTAGAAGTCTCTATAGTTAGTAGTAGATAATTAGAGATTTTTCCATAGAGAGAAGGGAAGGATTATGTCTTTACCCATTGAAAGCTTATTAGAACGGATTGGAATGAGTTCTCCCTATTCGATTTGGATTGCAAAGGGCGAACTTCAGCAAGTGTATGCACTTGTTAACTCAAATGGAATGATGCCACCAAAAACGAAGAAGATAAATAAGAAACCTATTGAAATCCTACAAGAAGAGGATAGAAGTATCGTACAATTCACGTATTCACAAGAATATCGGGTCATCTTATTAATGGAAGGAGATTCGACGTTAAGCGAAATCGAATTGGAGATGCTGTTCGACTTTTTGCACAAAGGTTTCTCGGAATATGCAGATGAAACCGGACGTGCTAAGCTAGCGCGCATTGTCGACAGCATTCGCTACACGACAGCTTCACTAGACTTGGAGGACGTATTTTCGAACATTATGGCGCATACACTCGACGTTATTACGAATGCCGATTACGGAACGCTTTGGTTGTTTGATGAAACGCGGGGGAAAATCGTCTGTAAAGCATCAGAAGGGTATCGATTTGAAGAAATTCAACAGATGGAATTCGATTTAGGAGAAGGCCCAGTCGGCTATGCTTTTGAACATGGAAGCCCAGTCTTAATTACCGATCCAAGGGATTTGGAGAAAGGAAAAGTCAAACGGATCTCCCTTGAGAACAGGAGACGTTGGGGGAGAAGGGTCGAGGATATTACCAATATTAGATCGGTCATTGCCTATCCGATCGGAGTGGATGGCCGTATTGAATGCGTCATGTATTTAGGGCAAATAAATTCAGAACAACTTTTGACTGAACGTGATTTGTGGCTGTTGCAAATCTTTACTACGCAAGTTGGAATTGCGATAAGAAATGCGAAGCAGTTTGCCAATATACGTGAGTTGAACGATAAGTTAGTGCAGCGAGATGCCATTCACGCAACGCTCACCGAGTTGACGGTCCGAAATATGGGAACGGAGAAAATGATTGATGAGTTAAGCAGGATGGCGGGACACCCCTTAGTATTCGCGGATCTGTTGATCAACGAAATGATCCCTTCATCTGCTAACCTGCCTCAGGGAATATCCTACAAAGATCTGCTTGAAAAGATTCAGCTAGAAGGGATTTCAAAGACAATTATCCTTACGAGAACGGGTGATATTGTTTTATACCCGATTCGTTCGGGATCTGTTGTTCTCGGCTGTCTTATTTCTGCATCCTCAAAAAAGTTAGAAAGAATTGGCGAGTTAGCAATTGAGCAAGGAAGTGTGCTGCTTGCACTGGAGCGGGTGCAAAAGCAGAATGTATTAGCATTTTACTATAAAAACCAGCGCGAACTGTTTGACGAATTACTGCACACAACGAATCCAGACGTTTTAAAGGAAAAAGTGGAAGCACTCGGCATTCGAAATATGGATGGGTTTGCGGTCGCGATGCTTCAAGTAACTGGAACATCAAATCCTCAGGAGCTCGAAGCACACATATTCAGATTGATAACAGAACTACGTTCATCAGCAAGTGGCCAGATTCAAACGATATTCGGATGGCAAAACAAAGTGATTTTGGTAGCAGGGGTTAATGGTCAATCGGAGTTATCGTTTTTGGAGAAGAAGCTGGAGGAGTTAGTATTCCATCGTTCAAAGGCGAACTCAGACTATACGCTTCACGGCGGAATTGGTTCACTCGTTCATACGACCAGCCAAATCGAACAAACGTATCGAGAAGCAGAAATCGCACTCACTAATCCGATTGCTGGCCAGAAAAATCATCGATTTATACGCTATATAGATATTGGAATTAGTCGATTATTTACGAGCCGAAATACAGAAGAAGTGAGTAAGTTTATAACAGATGTATTTGGTCCACTGCGTGAAGCAGATCGCTCAGACGGTACCTTGGAGCAGACGCTGCTTGCATACTTTGCCAGTAATCGTTCTGCAGGGGAAGCCGCTAATAAGTTACACATCCACATTAATACGCTGTATCAACGTCTCAAAAAAATTGAAGATACCTTGAATCTTTCATTGAAGAATACAGACGATGCGCTTCAGTTGCAGCTCGCTTGCTATTTGCGACAGAGAGCATGATTCATAAAAAACACCGCCAAAAATCTTGATTGATTTGGCGGTGTTTTCATTTAATGCATCGTATCATCGTCTGAACGTCGTCGAGCAGCATCCCGTTGTTCTGTGAAATCAGGTTCATCTCCAAATTCAGTCCCATAATTCGGATTAGAGAACCGAGTGTGCTCTACATCAGGATCCGTTGCATCATGTGTCTCGAACAAAACCCCGAGACTGACGATTCCACTGATTCCAACTAACGTGTAAACAATTCTGGACAAAATAGAAGCCTGACCGCCAAACAAGGTGGCAACTAAGTCAAATTGAAATAGTCCAATGAGACCCCAATTTAACGCCCCGATAATGACGAGAACGAGTGCAATTCGTGTAACGAGTCGCATGTTTTCAACTCCTTTTCAAATTAGGACGACATTTCGCGGTAGCAAAAAATCATCCATCCTTAGCTTTTGTCAAAAGTTGTTTTTCATACATCCATAAAAATTAAAAAACGATCAAGAGAATGATCGCTTTTAGCAATGTAAATTGTTATCGATTCAACCGTTCGTTATTAAATAGAAATTGCTCAAAGTAGAGCTCTTTCTGTGTCTGGTAAGAATGACTAAGTAATGTGTGCAACCGACCATTTTGTTGATGAATGATATGTAAAGAGGCGGCTACCACTACTTTGATGTCTGTTGGAAACGTAAGTTCAGTTGTCTTTTTGTCGATTTCCTTAGTTGTAAAGAAATGGTTGAAAATCCAACAGCACGTATCGTGTTTAGAGGAGCTTGTCGGAAAAACACCGACACCTTCAGATAGAATGAAAGGAGGTTTTTGCTTGAACTTCAAAATTTCACAAGCCGTTTGTTTTTGTCTAAGCTTCGTCGAACGACTCCTGACACAAGCTAAGTTGAGAAGTTGCACTGGTGATTTTTTTGAAACGTAAGTTCCATGTAGTGTTACAATTTTGGATCGACTTCCATGGTCATCTTTATGAGCCATTAGTGCTAAAGCCTGGCTATCCAGCAAATAACTTTCACAATGCATTCCGAATCAGCTCCTATAACTGTTTAATAGTTCCATTATACGACATGTTTTGAAGATAGAATAGTATGGAAATATAATTATTTATCGACATAATTCGACAATTTAGTAGGCCCTTGTATTTATTTTGGGATTATACGACAGGAGTCTTACACTTATTCACAAAACCTAACAGGGTTATCATACTGTACGATTGGGTCTCTTGGAAAACCAATGATTTTACACAAGATGTATAGTCCTTTAAATGAACTCCTGTTATTTGAATAAGTATGATTTGCTTTCGTTTGAAATTTGCAATCCCCCCAAAATGATTCGCATGATTTTTCTATGGCGGACATGTTAATTTTTAATGAAGGTAGACACTAAAAAACATTTCTCCATCAGATAATGGGTTTTATCCGACACATGGAGCGTTTTCTCGATCATCTAGCGTCTTTTCTCGATCACATGGATGAATTTCTCCGACACCTAGCGAAGTTTCTCGATAAAGGCACACAATTCAACAGATTAATGGCTTTAATTGGTAACGCTTCGCTACTATAAATACAAAAAAACGCATCCAACTCACTGGATGCGCTTCCTAAAACCTCATTTAAACACTTGTGCAGCCTTCACCGCTTTTTGCCAACCACTATACAATGAATCGCGTTCTGCATCGTCCATCTTCGGGTCAAACTCACGATCCAGCTGCCAGCGACCCGCAATCTGAGAGGAATCTTTCCAGAACCCGACGGCAAGCCCTGCGAGATAAGCGGCACCGAGAGCAGTTGTTTCATTAATAGAAGGTCGTTCAACGGGGACACCTAATAAATCCGCTTGAAATTGCATCAAGAAGTTGTTTGCAACCGCACCGCCGTCCACTCGTAACGACTTCAACGAAATACCGGAGTCGGCTTCCATCACGTCTAAAACATCCTTTGTCTGATAGGCGAGTGATTCAAGTGTCGCACGGATGAAGTGCTCTTTCGATGTCCCGCGTGTCAATCCAAATACAGCACCGCGCACATCAGCGTCCCAATGAGGTGTACCCAGCCCGACAAACGCAGGGACCACGTATACACCATCGGAAGAAGTGACACGATCTGCATAGGCTTCGCTTTGTTCCGAACTTCTCAGCATCCGCAGGCCATCGCGTAGCCATTGAATCGCTGAACCAGCCACAAAAATACTACCTTCCAACGCATACTCGACCTTACCGTCAAGCCCCCAAGCAATGGTTGTCAATAAACCATTCTCCGACTGAACCGCTTCTTCACCCGTGTTCATCAACATAAAACAACCCGTGCCATACGTACTTTTCACCATGCCTTTTTCGAAACAGGCTTGCCCGAAGAGTGCAGCTTGCTGGTCTCCTGCAATACCTGCAATTGGGACAGCACGTCCGAAAAACTTACTCGGTTCCGTATGTGCATACACTTCCGATGAGGGGCGGACTTCAGGGAGCATCGCAGCGGGAACGTCCAAAATTTTGAGCAACTCCGTATCCCACTGTAAATCGTGGATGTTGTACATCATTGTTCGTGAAGCATTCGAATAGTCCGTAATATGTGCTTCACCACCTGACAATTTCCACACGAGCCACGTATCGATCGTGCCGAACAACAAATCTCCACGTTCTGCTTTCTCGCGGGCACCCTCTACGTGGTCGAGAATCCACTTCACTTTCGTTCCAGAGAAATAAGGATCAATGAGAAGCCCCGTCTTCTTGCGGATCAAATCTGCATGACCGTCTTTCTTCAACTCTTCACAAATACTAGATGTTTGACGGGACTGCCAGACAATTGCATGGTAAATGGGGTTACCCGTTGCTTTATCCCAAACGACTGTTGTTTCTCGTTGGTTTGTAATCCCGATTCCTGCAATTTGATCAGGACTTAAATTTTTCTCGGACAAGACACCTGCAATCACGGATAGGATAGAACTCCAAATTTCAGTTGCATTATGTTCGACCCATCCTGTTTGTGGAAAATACTGCTTAAATTCCTGTTGAGCCGTGAATACGGCTTCCCCCAGCTCATTGAACAAAATAGCCCTTGAACTGGTCGTTCCTTGGTCGAGTGCAAGCATGTACGTTTCTTTCATACAACATCCTCCCAGCATAAATGGCCTCCGCCATGGAAGCGTTTTCTTCAGTCTACCATACTAAAGGCAGGTCTTTGTTATCTTAGAGAACACAATAAACCCCTTGCTTGAAATACATGCAAGGGGAGGGGCGTTATTTAGTATTTACTAGTACGGCTTCCCACCGTATTATGAAGATTGTCCTTGAAGGTCACATCGTTCGTTTCGCCTTCACGATTCACATCAACTTCTTCACGTTTCATTGTTTCATCAATACGCTCGGTATCTGTGACTCTCTTTTTGTTAATGACTATTTCTTCCGTGACAACTGGCTTTTTCGTAACTTCAATTTGTTCTTCAGTGACTGGAACGCGGATCGTTTCGTCACCGAATGCATTCGTTGTTCGGAAGTCTTCACTGCCTCTATGATCCAATTCTCTATTTACTTGACGGCGTTCAATCGTAATCTCTTCATGTTCAACAGGAATTTCCAATGTTTTACGATCTTCCACTACATTTTTGTCGACAGTGACCTCACCTTTTTGCACGTGCTGTTTGTCTACATTGAGTTGTTCCTCGTGTACTTTCATCGTTTCTGGAACTTCTTCAATGCTTCGGTTAAAGTTCCTTTCACTCCGCGCGTGTTCTGTGTCTACCATTTTTACGTGGCCATCCGCTGTATGATCATAATTGCCATGCAACGATCCAGATTCACGATCGGTTTCAAGTCCACCTGTCATGCCAATAGGATCTGTATAGGGATCTGTCTGCAAGTTCGCATCGTTTGCTGAATCGACTGTAGAATATCGAGCGTTATTTTCCCGATGGTAGGTATCTACTTCGCCTTCATCCACGTAAAGTAACATCGCACCGTCATGAATCTCACGTTTGTATCGATCTTTTTCAGCTTCACTCAGACCGGTATCACTCAGTAAAGAGTGAATATGATCTTCACCTGATAAGAACTTCATGAACTTATCCATCCAAGAACCGTCTGCCGTTTTCACTTCAGCATTTGTGCGACTGCGAAGCATGTGCAGGTCTTGTTCATCTTTTGTAATCACGTAAATATTATCATCCGAAATTCCAGTGGTCTTTAACTCTTGCACTTTTTCAAGTACTTCTGTTTCTGTCTGGAATGTCCCAACAAATCTTTTATCAGTATTCATATCTAAGTTCCTCCTCGGGTTTTATGTTCATTTTGTTATATGTTTTTGCGGTGTTAACAAGTAGATACCCGAGGGTTCATTTTCAAAAACCCAATTAGAGATTAAAACAACAATTGTCATAATCTTGTAATCTTACTGTCACACGAACAAATGAATGATACCTAGGCAAGGACGAAAAAGCATCTGAGTTATATAACGAAGATGCTAACCAAAAAACAGGGTTCAAAGTAGGCAAGAGTCATCGGTTTTGGTACACTGGTCACTAACATAATTCATGATTATTGTATTTGGTTAGGGAGTGCGGAAATGGAAAACTTAGCATTGATTAGCGTAGTCGCAGTACTCGCGCTCGGAATCTTTTCCCAGTGGCTTGCCTGGCGAATTCAGTGGCCATCTATTGTCATCATGTCGATCGCAGGATTGCTCATTGGTCCTGTTTTAGGGTGGATTAACCCAGAAGCCGCGCTCGGTGATTTATATGGACCACTTATTTCGCTTGCAGTTGCGGTGATTCTTTTTGAAGGCAGTTCGAATCTTGATATTCGTGAAATTAAAGGGATTTCTAAATCCGTAACGCGTATTGTAACGATTGGAGCGTTTCTTGCGTGGATTCTCGGATCACTTGCGGCGCATTATTTTGCGGGATTGCAGTGGGAAATTGCTTTCATCATAGGAGGATTGTTCGTTGTAACGGGTCCTACAGTGATTATTCCGCTTCTTAGAAGTGCGAAGTTGAAGTCCCGGACAGCCGCAGTGCTGAAATGGGAAGGAATTATCGTCGATCCTGCGGGCCCACTTCTAGCGCTGTTTGCGTATGAAGTCATTAAAGTATTGAGCAATGAACAATTGACGATGAGTAATTTGCTCAGTTTCTTTGGAGGCGCTGGTCTTGCGATTCTTCTGGGACTTGCAGTGGGGGTACTCATCACGGTGATGGCGACAAAAGGTCAGTTTCCGGAATACTTGAAATCACCGATTGTACTTGCCTTAGTGTTAATCTGTTTCATGCTTGCTGAAGTGATTATGCACGAAACAGGCATGCTCGCAGTGACAGTGATGGGGCTGACAATTGGTCGTTCAAAAAAATATGTTTCATCCATCGGAAACCTTGGGCATTTTGTTGAAAATGTCTCTGTCATGTTAACGTCTACAGTCTTCATACTCTTGACGGCATCCTTGCCGCGAGAGACGATTGCTCAAATGTTTACTCTTCCAATCCTTGCATTCGTATTAGTGACACTGTTCGTTGTGCGTCCGTTGTCGATCTGGATTTCAACAATCGGTACTGAACTTGATCGGAATGAGAAGATTTTAATCGGTTGGATTGCACCACGCGGAATCGTAGCACTTACCGTTGCCGGATACTTTTCGAGCATACTCGTCAATGATGGATACGACGAAGCGAGTCTTCTTACAGCTTTGACGTTTGCACTCGTCATAATAACGGTATGCGCACACGGTTTCACAATCGGTCCACTTGCGAAAAGGCTTCACTTAGCGAGCAATGAACCACCGGGAATCCTAATTATCGGCGCTAGTAACTTTGCAGCATCACTCGGTGAGGAACTGGAGAATTTGGGGATTCCAGCATTGATTATGGATCCTTCAAAAGGACGCTTGAACTTAGCCACCGCAAAAGGGGTTCAGACGTTCGAAGGACAGATTTTGTCAGAACAAGCGAGATTTGCAGTCGATCTTACGCCTTACAGTACGATTTTGTCGATGACAGGGGATGCATCGTATAACGCGCTCGTTTCTCAATCGTTTGCACCTGAATTCGGCTTTAACAATACGTTTTCATTGCCAGTTGCTGTAAATCATCAAATGAATGCATCCGAGTTGCCGATTTCACTGAAAGCCCATTTATTGTTCAGAGAAGATGCGACATTCACAGAGTTGAACAGAAAGATCAATACCGTGTATGAAATCGGTGAAATCTCAATTGCTGAGATTGAAAATACGGAGAATTGGTTGGATGAATTACCAGAGCAAATTACTCCGCTTTTCATTAAGAAAGAGAATGAAGCAATTGTATTTGTCACGTTACGTAAAAAAATAAACTTAGAAGAAGGCGATATCCTTGTCGTCTTGCAACCTAAAAATGAGAAAAAGGAGCCTACCGCTTAATAAAGGCGGGGCTCCTTTTTCCTTTAAACAATATTGGTTACTTCGTGCGCTTGGTTTTCCAACTCAGCAGCTGATGCCGCAAGATGGAAAAATGTATCCATTGCAACTTCCACTTCTTTTTTACATTCATCGATATTAGCCTGAGCCCGCTCAGTTCCGGAAGCAATTAGGGTAACTTCCTTCGTGATCGCTTCTATACCGTCACGCACTTCTACAATAGAAGCCTCTACATTAGAAGACAGTTTTCGAACTTCTTTAGCAACAACTTCAAATCCACGTCCATGTTCACCGGCACGTGCAGCCTCAATGGCAGCATTCAAAGCGAGTAAGTTTGTTTGCGAAGCAATTGCGCGTATCGTTTTGACGATGCCTTGAATATTTACTGAGTGGACTTCGAGAACTTCTAAGTTATTCGTGTTGTTTGCTGAGACCTCTGCTAATTCTCCGATTCGCTGTAGTAACTTTTCGTTCCGATTTCGGCCATCATCTGCTTGTTCAGTAAGTGACTGTGCCATTTGATTCAGTTCTGATACAACACTTAAAGCGGTATCTTGACGCTTCGTTACATCTGTTGCCACTTTGGTAACGCCGAGGACCGTTCGGTTGTCCTCAGCAAAAACAGGCATATACGTCGCTTCTAGCCATACAGCGGACCCATCTTTGGCCTTCCGTTTAATCTTCCCTGAAGAGGAAAGTCCACGCTGTAAGTCTTTCCACATTGAGTTGTAGGATGGTGTATTCACAAAATCAGGGAAACATAGTTTTTGGTGCTGCATGCCAATCATCTCTTCTGCACGATATCCAACCGCTACGGCGAATTTTTCGTTTACATAAGCGACACGTTTGTCCATTCCAAATCGGATAATGGCAAGGTTTTGTTCTAATGCTTTGACAACTAATGTATCTGATACATTTTCTGGTGTTGAAACGCTCAAGGCATAGCCTCCTATAATTTGAGATAAGGTAATTTCTATTATACCTATCGTGTATCAAATGCACTATCATTTAAGATATAGTTTAATGGCGAAATAGTGAATTCCTAAAAATCTATAACTGTAGACCTATAAACTAGTTGCTGATTTTATTTTCATACGAATGCCCATAAAAGAGCTTTAATCGAAATAGTTTTTGAATTAGGAGGAAAGATTCATCCGAACTCATCTTTACATACCTGAATTATATGAGAGAACCCTTTTCAAAAATAAATACTAACTAAGAAAAAACAGAGGTAATTAACGCAGCCTCTGTTTCTTTCTATAAAAAGAATTATTGTTTTCAACAATAAGCTTTGATTGTACATTATTCTGGAATAGACAAAGAAGCTGTTTTAGTTAATAAGGTCCCGTCTCATCATCCAGTTTTCTTGGTCTGTCATTTACTGCATCTTGGAACTCTTGTCTACGCTGTTCCTGTTCAGGGTCCCTACCAAGTTCCCCAGCAAAATCAGTTATTTCCAAACCGTTTGAAACGGAATCATCGGCAGCTACGCTGAATTCAGAACGCTCAACTGGTTGATCATGGATGGGTGTCACTCTTTCTTCTGTATATTGAGGTGTCGGTTCGCCGAAGGGTGGCTGTTCTGGTGTACGCGTGACGCCGTCGCCAGGAGGTGCGACCCATGTATTTGCGCCAAGATTAGGGTCGCCTACATTCTCTCCGATGCCGAATGGTTTACCGATTTCTTGATGCTGTCCAGGCATATCACTCGTTTCATCCACGAACAGCAACATACTGCCATTGTTAACATCTTGGTAAAATCCTGCTTTCTCATTCTCAGTAAATCCAAGGTCATCCATCATACTTCGGACGCGATCTTCTCCTGTCATGAAATCCATGAATTTCTCCAGCCAGGATTCATGGGTCGTTTGAATCTCGGCATCCGTACGACTTTGTAGCATTTTTACATCATCTTCACTTTTGGCGATAACAAAAATTTGATGGTCTGAATAGCCTTCTGTTTTGATCTCCTCTACCTTAGCCAATAGTTCTTGCTCTGTATGAAACATCCCGATGAACCGTTTGCCTTGCTCCATTTGTAAACGCCTCCTGTTAAGTTAGTTTGTTAGTATTCAAATGATGAGTTGTTAGTAGTTGAATACCCGAGCAGGAACAGACGAAAACCTAGAAACGCTCTAAAAAGGCAAACGTCATCAATTTGTAATGAATTCGTAGGAAGGGATTGGTTTTTCGGGAAGAGGTTATTAAATGAAGAAAAACAGAAGCCAAGGGTTACATATCCCTCTGGCTTCTATTTTATAAATTAGTATGCACCATATAGTTTGTTTTCGAAGTCTTTCAACGAATGACTAGGAGATATTCCTTGGCGCTTTAGTTCGTACCGATGGTCACCGAGTTTCACGTTTCCAGGATTCGTAGTAAAGGCCATTCGAATGCCAGAAGCTGAAATTACTTTTTTAACCGTTTCATTGAATTGACCGAACGGATATGCCATATATCGGATATTGGGATCCGCCATGTCAAAAGCTTTTGAAACTTGGAAACGACCGAGATCGATATCTGCTTTGATTTGTTCAGGTGTTGAAGTCGTCAAGTAAGGTTCACGCGTACCAGGTCTACGTAGGTGCAGCCCATGCGTATGGTGTTGGAATGAAAAAACATCAACGGTTTCGCGGATCTCTTTCAGTCCTACATATTGAAACGCTTGGTCATCCCAAGGTTGAGCCTGTTGTTTGATGCGGGATGTAATGAGGAATGATGTCGCCTTGAACTCGTTTTTCGCTAACAAAGGATAGGCATACTTTTGAAGAGATAGAAGACCATCGTCAAAAGTGATGAGTACGGTTTTCTCAGTCATGTTTTTACGGAGCATCAGCCAGTTATCCAAATCTTCAGGAGTGATCGTTTTCCAACCATTCTTTTTTAAATAATCCATTTGCTGTTGAAACGGAGCCAAGTCAATAACCATGTTATTGTTTGCAAAAGGCGTAGTTGCTCGATTCTCAACAATTTGATGATACATAAGAACAGGGATTCCAGGATCACCGGTCACGACCGTTTTGGGAATGAATCCCCGTACCCCGCCGAGGTTCACTTGTACATGAGTTTTTGTTTCTGCAATGATTGGCAAGCGTTGTCCAGGGTTAATATACCCGACTCGATACCCTCCACGCAGTGCGCTCGCCACGGAGACACGACTTTTTGTAATAACGGTTGTCCGTCCTTTTGGTAAAGGTTTGTCCTTCGAAGGAGCAGCGGGTTGAACAATATGGATCGGGACCGCCAATTTATCGTTTCCGAATGACAAATACCCATATTTTTCATCTTGAGCAACGAGCTCATAAGGAACGCCTTTCATGAAAGTAGCGGTACCGATTAGCTGATCTCCTTCAATTGAATAGCCGCCCGTAGAATTTGATAATGTGACAGTCGAACTTTGAGTAGCTGCTTCGGCGCTCGATTGTGACACGATGACTAGAAAAAATACCAACAGACTAGTCCATAAAATAGACCAGCTTTTCTTTGTGAACACATGCAACATTCCTTTTTTTTGTAGTAATAAAACAGTTCTAATTCCTAAAATGAGTATAACACAATAGATTCATAAAATTGGATGGAATTAGTAAAAAACATTAAATAAATCAACAATTTGATGCATTCTTAAGAATCGGGTGTTGATTTTATAATCTGAACATTTATAATAGTACAAAATAAGGTGAATATTTAAGGGGGAAATGCATTGCTAACGTTTGTATCAGCTATCGTTTTATTGTTCGCAGGATATTTTACGTATTCGAAAGTAGTGGAAAAGGTATTTGTTGTAGATGATGCCCGTAAAACTCCAGCTTATACGAAGACGGATGGAATGGATTATGTGCCAATGAGCTGGTGGAGAGGTTGGCTTATTCAACTTCTTAATATTGCAGGGCTCGGCCCGATCTTTGGTGCGATTGCAGGTGCTCTTTACGGTCCTGTAGCATTTATCTGGATTGTCTTAGGGAGTATCTTTGCTGGTGGTGTACATGACTATTTTTCCGGGATGCTATCACTAAAACATGGAGGCGCTCAATTTCCTAAATTAGTCGGTGAATACTTAGGCAGCACAGTTCGAAGAGTGACAAGTGTAGTCTCAATCGTTTTGATGGTTCTAGTGGCAGCGGCGTTTACCGCAGGACCTGCTCAACTAATCGCTTCAATAACACCCATCACGTTTACAATGGCGTTAGTGATTGTATTTGCGTACTTTACATTAGCAGCAATTCTTCCTATTAATAAAATCATTGGCCGTATTTATCCGATTTTTGGGGCCATCTTAATCATTATGGCAGTATCTATCGCGGTGGCTTTGTTATTTGGAACAGCAAAAATCCCCAACTTAACGTTTACTAATATGCATCCTGGAGAACTTCCAATTTGGCCACTATTAATGGTGACAATTTCATGCGGAGCGATCTCCGGTTTCCATTCAACGCAAAGTCCGATTGTTTCTAGAACGATGAAGAAAGAAACAGAAGGACGTAAAATATTCTACGGTGCAATGATCGGCGAAGGGGTTATCGCTTTAATATGGGCAGCTGCGGGTATGACGTTTTTCGGTGGAACGGGCGGTCTTCAAGGAGCGCTTGCTGCTGGGGGGCCAGCAGGTGCTGTAAATGAAATATCGAGTACACTCTTAGGGACTTTTGGTGGAGTTTTAGCAATTTTAGGTGTCATTATCTTGCCGATTACTACAGGCGATACGGCATTACGTTCAGCGCGTATGATGTTGACGGAAGCTACTTCTTCTTGGATCAATCCTGATAAGCGGTGGGTCGTCCTTGTTGCAACTATAGTTCTAGGGGTGCCTATGTTTTATTTATCAATGATTGATTACTCCTTTTTATGGCGTTACGTAGGGGGAACCAATCAGTTCGTCGCTGCAATCATGTTATGGACTGCAACTTCCTATCTTATACGAGAAAGGCGGGCACATTATATTGCCGGAATTCCAGCCTTGTTCATGAGTGGTGTTGTCGTGACATATTGGTTATATGCTCCTGAAGGATTGCAGTTAGGATATGGTACATCCGTTATATTCGGTTTAGGTGTTGTAGGAATACTGGCTGCATTTTATGGGATGAAGATTGTTCAGTCACGAAAACAAATCGTAAAACAAATTATACCCAAAACTACCTAGTGAAGAAGGTGCGAATCATGCACCTTCTTTTTCTTTATACCGGACGGTTCAGCGCGTATGGTATAATTCAGGACAGATTAAACTAACTAAATTTGTATGTGGGGTATTTTATGATTTTTAACTCTTTTGAATTTATTTTTCTGTTTTTACCCATCGTTTGGATTGTATTTTTCCTTATAGGGAAATTCTCTACACCATTCGCAAAAACATGGTTATTGCTCGCTTCCTTGTTTTTCTATGCGTACTGGAATCCATCGTATTTACCGCTAATTATCAGTTCTATGATTGTGAACTATATGATCGGTGTATTCCTAGGGAAAAACAAATGGCTCCGAACGCGTAAGGGAATTCTGACGCTCGGTATTTTGTTCAACGTCAGTCTTTTAGGTTATTTCAAATATCGGGATTTCTTTTCTGAGAATATTAACGTGGTCTTTGGAACAGAAATTCCTCTGATTCAGATTATCCTTCCATTGGCAATCAGTTTCTATACGTTTCAACAAATCGCATATCTGGTGGATTCATACAGGCTTGAAACGAACGAATATAACTTTTTGAACTATGGGTTATTCGTGTCGTTTTTCCCGCAATTAATTGCTGGACCTATCGTGCATCATGGCGATATGATGCCTCAGTTCAGTGATCGGAAGACATATCGGGTCAATTATGAAAACATTTCAAAAGGACTCGTTATTTTTGCCATTGGACTATTTAAAAAAGTGGCGATTGCCGATACCTTTGCAGGATTTGCAAATAGCGGATATGGGTCCGTTGAAACACTCACGATGATTAGTGGGTGGTTTACGTCGCTTGCGTATACACTACAACTCTATTTCGATTTTAGTGGATATTCGGATATGGCGATTGGTCTCGCATTATTCTTCAACATCCGCTTACCAATCAACTTCAACTCGCCTTATAAAGCACTGGATATCCAAGACTTTTGGCGTCGCTGGCACATTACTTTATCAGGATTTTTGACGAAATACATTTATATCCCTCTTGGTGGAAGCCGAAAAGGGATCCCACAGACATATATCAATATTTTCATCATTTTTCTAATTAGTGGTTTTTGGCATGGTGCGGGATGGACGTTCGTCATTTGGGGCGTTCTCCATGGGCTGGCGAGTATCATTGCTCGGATATGGAAGCGGTCAGGTGGGAAATTACCTAAACTATGGGCATGGGGTGTCACATTCCTATTCGTCCACTTAGCGTTTGTCATCTTCCGTGCATCAGATGTGACCGCTGCATTGAGTGTTTACAAAGCAATGTTCGGTCTTAAGGGGATTCAATTGACTGGATTGTATACCATGTTCAATGAAAACATCGTCTATCTAGGCCTGTATCTTCTTGTGGGACTAGCAATTGCTCTATTTGCTAAGAATTCCGTTCAAATCATGGAAACACAAAAGCGGACACCGCTCATGATGGTTTTTGTCGTCATGTTGCTCTATTATAGCTCGATGCAACTTCAGCGCGTCAGCGAATTCCTATACTTTAACTTCTAAGGCGGTGAGTCAATTGACAGACAAAAAATTCGCGAAAACAGCACTGGTGATATTTCTGACGTTGGCCACCGCAACGGCGGGAGTCAATTACTGGATAGATCCACTTTGGCATTATGGACATGCCAACGCATTTAACTCGATACAAAAAGTGACCAATGAAAGAGAACAGAAAATTGCTATGTTACACTACGGCCCGCATGATTACGATACGCTACTGATTGGAAGCAGTCGGTCCACTTATATCCATCCATCTGCATTTGAAGGATGGGATGTCTTTAACTTTTCAGTAGCTAATATGTCAGTACGCGAAGTACATAGCTTCATGGTTTACAGCCAGTCGCAGTTGCCCGAATTGAAAAGGTATTTAATCGGAGTGGATTTCTTCAAGTCGAGTGAGCAAGAAGCAGGTGCACCACGTGCATTGACGAATTACGAAAAGAAAATAGATCAGCCTTTCTATCGGACGAAAAATTTACTTTCCCTTGATTCTCTAGATATCTCCATCCAAAACTTCATGAAATCAGTGACCGATACGGTTGATGAAGACCGTCTATATAACCGAAAAGGGGAAGCGTTCGCGAATCGACTTACGAAAGAAGAAGTAGAAGAGAGTACAAGTTTGAAAATTGAACGATTCGAAGAAGAGTTTTATGGAAGCCACTATACGTACTACAAAGACTATCCGATGATTCTCCAAAAAATCAAAGACGCAGCGGGGGATGATGAACTAACAGTTTATACTACCCCTATTTCTACGGGGTTGTTTGTTTCTTTAGTTGAATCTGGTCTATTGGATGATTACGAACATTGGATTCGGGATCTTGTCACCGTGTACGGAGGAGTTTGGAACTTCATGTATCCGAACACAATTACAAATGACGATATGAACTACATTGATGGTCATCATTTTTATCCTGAAATCGGAACGTTACTTGCAAAGAGGATTCAACATTCTAATTCAGCAGAAATCCCTAAAGACTTTGGGGTATATGTGACAGCGGATAATGTGGAAGAACATCTTCAAGAAGTGCGGAAATTAGCTGAACAAGCAGTACAAGAAAAGTCGAATAAGTAAAAGGTCTTTAACTTCCCTTGCATTTCTTATGAGTGTTTATGAGTCTATAGTTGTTAGTTTGTGTTTACTGTACTAGTTCCTTGGGTAGAGAAAGAGAGGGAAATAGAACAGTATAGGAGAACATGAATGATGAGCGAACACATACAAAAACTACAAAAATCCATACAAACGTTGCGAAATCACGGTAAATATAATGAGATGATAGAAGCGTGCTACCAGCTTTTACAATCCGCGACGGATTTAGAAGATCGTCAATTGCAGATGAATGCTTATGCAAATTTCGCACTCGGTTTTTATAAAATCGGTGACATCAAGGATGCCTTTTTTTATATTGAAAAGCATGCCATGCTATGTGAAATATATGGTGATAAAGAGGATGAAATGGATTCCAATCACATCTTTTTCATGCTGTATGAGTATATCGGGAACTATGTGAAAGCAAAGCAAGTACTTGAAAATAGTATCGAACTCGCTACGAAACTTAAAAAATACAATCTTGTCAGTGAGAATTGCAGTGAACTAAGTTCAGTGCTCAGTCGAATGGGAAAATATGAAGAAGCTTTGATAGTAGGGAAAAAGGGTGCTCGTATTGCAGCGAGGCATGAGCCATATTGTCCGTTTTTATTCTTGAAAGCGATTCTCTCTGTTGCACAAGCCCTTCTAGGGATGGCTGAACTTGAAGAGGTTGACTCTCTTCTTCAGACGGTCGTACGGGATCGAGTGTTGCAGGATTATTCGATAGAAAAAACGAAATGCTACCGGTTGCTAGCCCATCTGCAAAGATTGCAACAAAATCCTCAGGACGCACTGGAAAGTTTGACGATAGCGAAAGAGAGCGCAAAGAACTCAAATAACTTCAAGCAACAAAAAGAGATTCAAGAAGTCCAAATTGAACTCTATCGTGAGTTGAAGGACTTCGAAAAGGGCTTTGACATCCAGGAAGAGCACATTCAGTTACTTAAAGAAATTCATCGTCATGACGCCGCGAATGCAGCGATGAAGCTTGAAATGAAAGTGAAATTACAAGACCTTGAAAGACAAGCGAATACCGACTTTTTAACCGGAGTTTCGAGCAGAAGAGCGCTAGAGGAAACTGCAAATGAATGGTTGGCACAAGCTCCGTTATTTGAAGAGAATATTGTCTGTATTACGTTTGATATCGATAATTTGAAGAAATTGAATGACACGTTCGGCCATCTTTTTGGCGATCAAGTCATTCGTCGTGTGGCACAGGAATGCAGTAATCTGCTCCGTCGAAGTGACAAAACGGGTAGAGTTGGCGGAGATGAATTCGTTTCGATATTGAAAGGGATCTCTATTGAAGATGGTATGAAAAAAGCGCAGCAAATGCTAGATGCGGTCACTCAACTATCAGTTGAGCATAATGGAAAGAATATTCCACTCACATTAAGTATCGGAGTAGCTGAGAATTACCACGGTAGTATCAAAGAATACAACAAACTATATCATAAAGCGGATATTGCGTTGTACCGTGCAAAAAACAATGGGAAAAATCGCGTATGTATCTATTAAAGCAGGGGCTATTAAATGCTTCAGAAGGATCTTGAACCATCGCTAAGAGAATTTGGAGAAAAAAGTAGTACTAGATTGTGAACAAACAAGCACATAAAAACTTCTTGATTTGGATGGGAAATTGACACATAAAAAGAGAGCAAAACAGTAACGAGAAAACTATTTTTATGTTAAAATACTTATCGTTGATCATTCAAAGTAGGGTTACATTCATCCGTGATTGCAACCCATATAAAAGGAGATTTTATAAATGGGAAGAGTCGATCAGAAAGTCGCATTGGTTACAGGTGGAGCATCAGGAATCGGTCTTGCATCTGCACAGTTACTTGCTAAAGAAGGTGCTAAAGTTGTTATTGGCGATTTCAACATTGAAGGTGCAAAAGTGGCTGCTGAAGAAATTAAAGCTAACGGTGGCGAAGCTTCAGCAATATTCTTGGATGCTACTAAAGAAGAGTCCATCAAAGAAGCAGTTGAGTTCACTGTGAACACATACGGTTCACTCACTGTAATGTTCAATAATGTTGGAGGAACAAATCTTAAAAAAGACTTGGATGTTGTCAACCTTGACTTGGACGAATGGGATCGTTTAATGAACATGAACTTGAAGAGTGTACTGATCGGTGCTCGTTTCGCAATTCCTCATATGCAAAAAGCAGGCGGTGGTTCTATTATTAACACAGCTTCAACTGCTGCAGTTGCTGGGGATGCAATCCGTTCAGCATACGGCGCTTCTAAAACAGCTGTAACTGGTTTGACTCGTTATATTGCAACTCAATACGGTAAAGATAAGATCCGTTGTAACGCAATCGCTCCAGGGCTAATCTTAACCCCTGCTGCAAAGGATAACTTGCCTGCAGAAGTGCGCGACATCTTCATGAAGTACAATGCACTTCCTTACCATGGTGAGCCAGAAGATATCGGTAACACAGTTCTGTTCTTGGCTTCAGATGATTCTAAATTCATGACTGGCCAATTGCTTGTAGTTGACGGTGGTCACTACATGACAAGCCCAACTATCTCAGACGTTAATGCATATGCAGCTAGCATGCAAAAATAAGTAAAACAATACGAACTCCCTTTTGCCAATTTAGTTTGGCGATGAGGGAGTTTTTTTGCGTCTCATATAGAGGTGGAATTCAACGGAGGTCATTAGAATTATTAATCTCTAAAATTGGTTGTAATTTTTTCATATGGAATAGATAGTGGAATGGAGATTAGTAATTATCATAAAAGGGAAAGATTCAGTAACTACTGTGTTAAGAACGGAGGAGTGAAATGAAAAGGACTGCACGCTGGATTGGGAACTTCCTGCTCCTTGCAGGAGTTGGTCTGCTCGTTTGGCAATTTGTCGGAACAAAACATACGGAAAATGTCCGTGAACAGCAGCTGGATGCGTTCGCTAATTTGAAAGCGGAAGCGAAGAAAGAAATACCATCGAAGAATAGGAATAGTACCGAGAGTTTGGAGCAAACCAAAGAGACGGCAACAGCTAAAGAAGTACAAGGGAAGAAATTCGGTGAACTCGTTGGGGTACTTTCCATTCCACAAATTGATATTCATGCCCCGGTATCATATGGAGCGACTCCAAGTATTTTAGATAGTGGATTCGGAGCGATTCCTAGCGAGTACGAACCGGGAGTCCAAAATGGAAGTTATGCGATTGCTGGACATCAGTCCCACGTTTTTGGACAATTTTTTAATAGATTGGATGAACTCCAAGAAGGTAGCCGAATCGACCTCGAAACGGTTGATGAATCGCAGACATATGAAGTCTATGAAATGCGGATTGTGTTACCAGAAGAAGTGGAGGCAATTGAGGAAGAACCGGGTATCGCAAAGCTATCCCTTGTCACCTGCTATCCCCATAACAGCAACAAACACAGGTTAATCGTAATGGCGAAGCGTGTGGGAAATTAAATAAAGTCAAAACAAAAAGCAGATGGAGCGCGAGGCCACTGAAAAAGTCCTTTAATATTTGTTGTGTATAGGAGACTGTTGATTTCCGCTTCAGGCGGACGCTTTCTGAGGGGCTTAATTTCAGCCTCCTCGTTGCTTCGCTCATGCGGGGTCTTCAATCTTCGCTGATCCCTCCAGAGTCGCCGCCTTCTGCTCCAATCAACGAGGATTCTTCATTCGTCAGTACATAGTCAAAACTTTCATATTGATAATTGGAAAGATAATGAAAGAGGCACCATATCGTTCAAGTTTGAACGATATGGTGCCTCTTTTTTGACTATACAACTTGTTAGCTTGAAAAAAGTAAGTTTTTCAGTGTCCTCATGGAGCGCGCATCTGCTTTTTTTACGTTTATTAATTATCGACGACATTGCTAATCTGGTAGTAACCATCTGAATCCATAACAATGGTGTACGTTTTTGTCTTTTCGATGTAGTTTTCTTCACCAGCGATATCTGTCACAGAATAGGAGAGATCCATTGTAACCAAAGCTCGGTCACTTTGGATATCGATAGCTGTTATGTCAGTTGAGAAAAACTGATAAACCCTTCCGTCAGCAGCAACTTCCTGGATGAATTTCTGGAATTCTGCAGTGCTTGGAGCCCCAGGCAGCAAGTAATCTAAAAGAAACGTATAATCCCCAGCCTGTATGGACATTTCATATTCGTCTCTGAACGACATCATGAAATCACTCAAATTCTCTTCGTAAAAGTCACCTTCATAAGATCCATAGTCTTCATAATCCTCAGTGGAATCAACCTCTTCATTTTCGTCAACCTCATAGAAATCTGTGTATTCATCATCGTAAGCAATATCACTTTCATAGTTATGACTAGCTGTATAACTATCGTACACACCAAACAATGAGGCGACGGCGGTTTCACTCATTGGCGAAGCTGCCCAACGGTCTACGAGACCTATCACGCTATGCATCGGGATAGAAAAACCGAACAAATTATTCTCCTTGTAAAGCAACGAGTTGATGCCGATTACTTTTCCGGTCTTCGCATCAAGTAATGGACCACCACTACTACCTTTGTCAATCTGTGCATCGATTTGATAAATTTTTTCATAGACAAACCCTAGTTCCATATCACGATTCAGACCAGTCAAGTATCCAACTGATGCCGAGTTTTCAAAACCTTGTGGACTCCCAAGTGCTATAACTTCCGTACCAATCGGTGTCTCTCGGCTCTCCATCGATAGCGGAGGAAGATTGTTGAATCCATCTGCACGTATCAAAGCAACATCATATCGATCTGAAATACCGATGACTTTCCCGCCCACGTCTTTCCCATCGGAGTTTCGCACGACTACATCTGTGAAACCTGCGACAACGTGTGCATTCGTTACAATGAGACCTCCTTTTTTATATAGAAAACCAGAGCCTAGTCCATCCCGTGTGAAAATCGTAAACACTCTTGGCAGGGAATCTTTGATGACCTCTGTTTTTTCTTTATCAGGTTTCACAGTTTTTGTCTGAATTTGTTGTGGGAGGAGAGGTTTCAAAGGCTTCTCTAGTTCGACAACTCTTTCTTCAATCGATTGAGTTGAAGAATCATCTGACAGATGCAAGAGTTTTCCGTAATCCCAATCTACCATATAACCTATTCCAGTGATGGAACCCATTAAGAGAAGCAAGGAACTGAGAGCAACTGGTAACATCCAGCCTCTTTGTTTCTTCAATTTTAGCAACTTCCCGCAATTTGAACAGAATTTCGCACCTTCTTCATTGTGCGTTCCGCAATGCTGACAGTACATATAATCCCTCCCGTATATGTAAATATTGTTAATTAAATAGTATCATAGGTTCAATTATTATGTACTACTAAATAACAATACAATTTTCGGAATGAGTAGTTACTTAGGTATATAAGAAATTTAAGAGGAAAAAACGTAATAGGACAAAATTCTTTTTATTCTCACGAAACCAACTAGGGTACATCTTCTCATTAAAATTTACAATAATGTGATGTTTAGTAGAAGCTAATTTGGGAAAGAGCGAGAATAACGGTATTCCCACTATTGGAAATCCTCAAATTTTAGCAGAAGGAGGTGAATACGTGAGAAACTTCATAGTAGTCTTTTGTACTAGTATTTTATTATTCCTATTGCCAGCAGTAGTTCTTGCAAATGAAAACCAGAAAGATCAAAAAGAAGAGAAAAGAGGACTCGTTGGAGGATTGCTCCATCAAGCGAAAGACACGGTCGATAAAACGGTGAAATCTACAGGGGATCTGGCTAACGAGACGGTCAAATTTACAGGTGATACCGTTGAACGGACAGTGGACTTCACTTCGGGAACGGTTAACACACTTGCTGATCCCAATCAGAAAAGACCAGTGAAATCGGTTGTTGAAAACACGACGAACTTTGTAGGGGAAACAATGGAGAGCACCGTTCCGGTTGTCGGGCAAACGACCAAAACCGTACAAACGGTGACGAACGAAACTGTAAAAGTGACGAAGACTCTTCCAAAAGTGCCTGTTGTAACTCAAGTTGTTGACAAAACAACGGAAACCGTCAACAAGACGACGGAGCAAGTGAAGGAAACAGTTGATAAAACTGTAGGCGCTGTGACTGAAACCGTTTCGAAGCCTCTTAAAAAACAACCTGTGAACGAGACACCTTCAGTGGTGGAGGTGAAGCCCACTGAGCAACCTAGTCAGAAACCTTCAGTGGAACAACCGAAGCGTCCAGCCGTGATTGAAAAGCCACGGGAGGAACAAGACCCTGTAGCAGATGGAAACCCATCGGAGATACCTTCATCAGGAAAGCGTTTAGAGGCTAAACCTGAAAACGACAATATTAAAAGATCTCCTGTAAAAGAAAATATTGAAGAAGATTTAATTGTCTCCATAGAACAGGTAGTGAGCAAGGAAACTGAACAATCTAGTACCTATTCAGTACAAGGTGTGAAGCGGATTGAAGAGCAGTTTACGATGGAACGAAAGGACAAGCAAACAGAGACGTCTTCAACCAATAGCAAGGCGATGAACAACAATTCCAACCAAGCGTTTCCTTTGAAACCATCCAACAGAAGTTCTTGGATGTCTGATGTCCAGCTCATTACAGGATCATCGTCGATTCGTGTGTCGGCATCATCAGTTTCTTCAGGAATAAGCGGAATTGGAGCAGTGCTTGCAGATGATTGGCTGATGAAAACGGAAATTATTCGACAGAAATGGTATTCGGAAGACATATTAGGCACGCTTCAGTGGAGTCACGCACCACCTGGACAACCACCCCAATCCACTCCTTTTTTATACGTAATCTAAAAACGATTAAAAAAGGAGAGGTAAACATGGAAATGAATTGGATGAAATACGTTGGAATGACGGCTTTTGCTGGTGCTGTATTCGTGACTATGCCTGCTACTAGTTTTGCAAACGAGGGAGAACAAATTACGGGTCAGCAACAAGAGAAAACGTCGTTGCTCGATATTCAATTGGCCGACCTTCCGATTCTGGGAGACATTTCAGTCCAGTTGCCGAAGCAACCCGAATCGGAAAACGACTCACTTGCAAATTTCCAAGTGAGTGACGGCATTGTGGAGGATCTCCAAGTGGATGTTGCTCCTGTTACTAAGAAGAAAAACGAAGAATCGAGTTCAGAAACGCATGCAGTTGCTACTGTCAAAGTGGACACAGCGTTGACGGAATCGGTGCAAGCTGACGTGGCAACGAAGCAAACCAGTCAAGATGAAACCGGTAGCGAGTCAAGTGCCGCTCTCGTAACTGTGGAAGCAGAAAAGTTACCTGTTGTAGGCGAAACCACTGCTGATGTTCTCTCAAAAGATGTCAGTCAAAAAGACGGTGTTCCGACAGTGGATAACGGAGTGGTCCAAGCGGATTTGAGCGAATCTAAACTACTTGGAGAGACCCATGTAGGGGTTGCAGAAAACCAAGTAGCAACAGATGCAGATGGATCTAAGAAATTGGACCAATCGTTAGTAGAAGTGACTGTCGAAGACGCTCCAATTCTAGAAGATACACATGTCGGTGCGTTGGATAACCACGTTGCAGTTAAAGAAGATGGATCATTCAGTAAAGACGGAGGTGTAGTTGACGTAACGGTCGGCGAAGCCCTCGGTGGTGTGTTGGAAGATACACATGTGGGTGTGTTGGATAACCACGTTGCAGTTAAAGAAGATGGATCATTCAGTAAAGACGGAGGAGTAGTCGACGCATCGGTCGGCGAAGCCCTCGGTGGCGTGTTGGAAGATACACATGTCGGTGTGTTGGATAACCACGTTGCAGTTGAAGAAGATGGTTCATTCAAGAAAGACGGAGGCGTAGTCGACGTAACGGTCGGCGAAGCCCTCGGTGGTGTGTTGGAAGATACACATGTGGGTGTGCTGGATAACCACGTTGCAGTTAAAGAAGATGGTTCATTCAGTAAAGACGGAGGCGTAGTCGATGTCATCTTCAATGATCTATTAGGGCTCGGCGGCATACACCTTGGCGTTCTCGATGATCATATCAACCACTCCAATGAAGAAACTAATCATTCAAATGGGTTGCTTCAGTTAACACTATTAGACAAACTTCTTGGAAATACAGCTGTTCATCTAATGGCGAATAAAGAACGAACCACAGAGGAGGGCACTTACCAAAAACAAGGACTCGGTATGGTTACACTCGATTTACCGTTGCTTGGAGCAATCGACCTTGACTTGCTCACACGTGAATCATTTATACTCGCAGCGAAACTTCCTGAAGAAGAAACGGAAGAACCCATTCCTGATCCAGGTGACGGGGATACAGGCACCACAACAGACGGAAATCCTGTGGTTCCTATGGTACCAATCGTTCCAATTGAGTCGAATAATCCGGGCGGTAGCAACGGAATACCAAATGAAGGAACTGATGAACCAGAAGAAGGTACGACAACTCCAGACGGAGGAACAACAGATCCTGATAATGGAGATGGAAAGTCTGAAGATGGTACAACCACTCCAGGTGGTACACCGGGCGCCACACCGGATAATCCAGAGGGTACACAAAATGGTGGAAGAGGTGACACGAATAACTCTGAAGAAGATGACGTAACACTTCCAGAAGAAAACGTTACTACACCGATTCCTGGAAATTCATCAGATGGTAGTGGATTGGAGAACGGTATTTCTGGTGGCAATGGAACAAACACAAACGGTTCCATGTCAGAGAACCCGACAATTTCACAATCTGGAATCGGGTTCAATTGGAATGGAGACGCTTCCAAATCAATGATGTCAAAACTGCCTCAAACAGGTGGATTATTGGATGGATTTAGCATGCTGCTGATTGGCGTTCTAACCTTGCTCTCAGGAGCGTTTCTACGTAAATGGGCAATCCGATATGACGAGCCACTAGATTCTTCTAATTAAAATTAGTCATCATTACAGCACAGCGTTGCATAGAGTGACTGGCGCCATCCAATCCGGACGCGGAAAGGATGGTGCTTTAGTGTGCCAACTGATATATAGATCTATTAAAATGGTGAATAAATAGTAACAATTCACAGATAATAATAGAATGATTGGAAAGGAAATGGTATACTAAATTTACCAAATACGAATATTAGGAGAGTTTAAATGAAACGTTTTTTTACAATGATTACGATGATAGCACTCATGCTAGTTCTTGCGGTACAACCAGCAGCAGCTGCGGCGAAGTTCCCGGATGTACCAACAGCAAACCGGTTCCACGATGAAATACAATTCTTAGTGGATAAACAAATTATAAGTGGCTATTCAAATGGTAGCTTCCAGCCGAAACGCAACGTGACACGGGGAGAAGCAGCTATTATGATTGGACGCACGCTTGGATTAGATGGGACAAAGCGCAATACGAAGTTCAAAGATGTACCGAAAACCAATGGAGCAAGTGGCTATATTGCTGCTGCAACCGAAAAAGGGATCATTGGCGGATATCCAGATGGATCATTCCAACCAACTAAGCAGATTTCCCGCGGAGACATGGCCATCATCCTTTCGCGCGGTTTTGAATTGCAATTGGGAAGTAAAAGAGATTTCAAAGATGTTGGGTATAACATGAAAGCATCTGAAGCTATCAATCACATGGCTGGAAATTACATTACAACAGGTTATCCAGATGGTACATTCCGTCCGAATGGTCTTGTAACCCGCGAACAATTTGCTGCATTTGTAGCACGGGGACTAAGCCCTGAGTTCAAACAGCGTACACAAAAGAAAGACGGTTATGCATACGACCTAACGAAAGTATATGTATATGGTCAATCTGACGGAGATCTTCAAGTGACTTATAAAAAGGTGAGTACTAAGTTTGTCGAAACAACGTTCACAGGTTTCCTTTGGGAGTTCAAACATTTGGGAACTGGTAAAATCACTTATTTGACACAAGATGAATCAGAAGAAGGATTAATGTTGGCTTATCCTTTGTCGAGTGGTGAATTGGAACTCGCGTATCCAATTAAGGTGAATTCAAAATGGCAACCTGGTCTCGATATGAAAGCAAGAAAGACGATTACTGGAGTCAACAAAACTGCTAAAACACCTTACAAAACATTTACGAATGCAGTCGAAGTGACGGATAATGATGGGACTAAACATTACTTCGTCAAAGGAATCGGAGAAGTGAAAGCAATCGAAAAATCGGGCAAAACCATTTCGGAATTGAAATCGGTCCAATAAAAAGTTTTCCTATATCAGTCTAATATAAGGAGGAATAGCGATGAAGAAATTTCCAACGTTTTTAGCAGCAGGAGCCCTCTCACTTGTCCTAGCAGTGCAACCTGCTGCAGCCGCTGCAAGTTTCCCGGATGTACCAAAATCCAATCGTTTTCACGATGAAGTCAACTATCTAGTGGATCAAAAAATTATTAGCGGCTATTCTAATGGAACCTTCCAGCCGAAAAAGAATGTAACCCGTGGAGAAGCGGCTATTATGATTGGACGCATGTTAAAACTGGATGGATCTAAACGTAATACGAAATTCAAAGATGTATCGAAGAGTGATGGAGCTAGTGGCTATATTGCTGCCGCAACAGACAAAGGGATCATCAGCGGCTATCCAGATGGAACATTCCGTGCAAATGAGAACATTTCGCGAGGTGATATGGCGATTATTCTAGACCGTACGTGGAGGTTAGAATTCGGAAGCATACAGAAGTTTAAAGACGTCGGAGATAATATGAAAGCTAGCGAAGCAATCTATAATATTGCAAGAGAATATATCACAACGGGATTTAGCGATGGCACGTTCCGTCCAAAGGGTACGGTCACTCGTGAACAATTTTCCGCTTTCTTAGCGAGAGGTATAAGTCCCGTCTATAGACAGCGTGTGGTAGGGAACAACGGATATTCTCATAACATGACAAAGCAATATATATTTGGCACGCTTGATGGGGATGTCCAGTCCATTTTCCAGCAAGGGATTCAAAGTGATCAAGCTCCAAATTACAACGGTTTTGCTTGGAAAAGCACCAACCTGAAGACAGGTAAAGCGGTTTATTCATTTCAGGAAGAAACTTCGTCTGCATTGATAACAGGCTATCCGTTCTCAGAATACTATACTGACTTGAAGTTTCCACTTAAAGCTGGTGTTCCATGGCTTAACGGCCAGGGTGAAGGGACAGCTAAGATCACAAACATTTCTAAAACCGTGAAAACACCTTACAAAACATTCACGAATGCGGTGGAAACGACAACTGAGATGGGTTACAAGGACTATTATGTAAAAGGTGTGGGTCTGGTTAAGATAATCGATCCTGCAGGAAAAGTAGTCCAAGAATTGAAATCTATGAAGTGATGAATTGCGTCAGCCATGTGCTGGCGCTTTTTCCATATTAAAAAGTAGAGTTTTGGTATACTAGACTTATTCATTATAAAAAGGAGTGAGTCCATGAAACGTTTAGTACCAACAATTACAATTCTATTAGTATCAATTTTGCTAGTAGCACAACCTGCTGCGGCCGCTGTCAGTTTCCCGGACGTTCCCAAATCGAACCGGTTTCATGATGAAATTCAATATCTTGTATCTAAAACGATTATTTCAGGGTATCCGAATGGCACGTTTGCCCCTAAGAAAGAAGTTACGCGTGCAGAAGCTGCGATCTTTATTGGGCGATTGCTAAATCTAGATGGGACAAAACGTGCCACTCAGTTTAAAGACGTAGGAAAGAATTTATCTGCAAGCGGGTATATTTCTTCTGCTACGAAAGAAGGTATTATTAACGGATATCCAGACGGTACCTTTAAGCCGGATGCGTTAATATCCCGTGGAGATATGGCAGCAATCGTCGATCGTACATTTGACTTGCAGTTCACGTC
Organism: Sporosarcina sp. BI001-red; assembly: GCF_003384035.1. Classification (GTDB taxonomy): domain Bacteria; phylum Bacillota; class Bacilli; order Bacillales_A; family Planococcaceae; genus Sporosarcina. The sequence continues at coordinate 298,327 of NZ_QQAK01000010.1, forward strand.
TCAATTTTTGTTCAGTGATGTCGGTCAGAACATGCGAGCTGCAACTTCCATCCGAAAAATTTCAGCAGCTTCGATTACAGCGGGATACCCAGACGGTACATTCAAGCCAACGGGTAATGTCTCGCGCGAACAATTTTCCGCATTCTTAGCACGCGGTCTGTCTGCAGAATTCAAGCAACGTTCAGCAATCGCAGACACGTTTGCTCATGACAAAACAAAGCAATACACATATGGAGGATCTGCAGGAGAACGCCTACTCACTTATGTGAATAGTACGCTTAAAATATCCGGGAGTAAACTAGGATTCGTTTGGCAAGAGAAGGACATGAAGACAGGGGAGAGCCAATACTTCATCGAGGATGAAAATTATCAGGGCTTCGCAACTGGACTCCTTCAATCCGATTACTATACCGAATTGCTCTATCCAATCGAAACTGGCAAGTCATGGAGCTATTATCAGGAAAAGAGTACGTACACAGCAGTGCATAAAACAGTGGCAACACCATACAAAACATTTTCGAATGCCGTGGAAGTCACAACATCTACTGGATACAAAAACTATTATGTAAAAGGCGTGGGACTCGTTAAAGTAATCGATAAAAACGGAGATACCGTGTCTGTGCTGAAAGGAATTAAGTGAGTTGATTTGTTAAGTGCACTTAAGTTCTTGAAGTGCGGGTAAACCAGTTTCATAAGTAAAAATGGTGAAAAGACATACCTCATCATTGAAAAAGGAGTTTATCATTCCGCGGTTGCTTTACGCTACAGACGGACGCTTTCCGAGGGGCTCGATTTCAGCCGCTTCCTTCGCTTTGCTCAGTAGGGTCTTCAACCTTCGCTGATCCCTCCGGAGTCGCCGTCTTTCGCTCCAAGCAACGGATATCTCTTTATGCAGAACAAGAGGGGGAGAGGTTGAACACAGACATAGAGCATATTAAATCTCTAGACTAGTTAGACGGTAGAACCAACATAATCTTTTGTATGTGATCATAAAACATGAAAAGTGCTCATAAACCTGGGAAAGTGATCATAACCCATAAATTGTGCTCATAAATCTCGTTAAGTGATCATAATCCCTAAAAAATGCTCCATAAACACAAAAAGCCGCCACCCCTTACCTAGGAGTGGCGGCTTTACGCATTCAAAACATCACTTCACAGCATCTTTTCCATACTGTTTCCCAAACAGCAAATCATACTGCAGCAACTGATACTCTTTGCTCAAGTTTTTCACATTTGCAGGCGTTTCGCGGGATAGTTTTCCATCCCCGTCAATCTTCACATCGCGTGTGAATCCAGGCATTTTTGCACCAAATTGCTCAAGCAATTCATAATACGCAGGCTTACGGATCCCTGCCATAGTAAAGACTGCAGGTCCGAGCTGATTCGGGCTCAAGTGGTCGATGTCCGGAATTGGAGCATCAAAATTATTCCACATCATCAAAGGTGTAGAACGCGTCTTCTCGAAATCACCTAAATCCCACTGACTCTCACCCAATCCACGAGGAACAAAGTCAGCAATTTTATACAAGCGATAATCTTGTCCAATAGCTGGTAAGTGATCCCCGAAAAATGCGATTACAGTTGGTTCATCTGAATCTTTAAAGTGTCCAATCAACTGCTCCAATGCTTTATCCGCATCGTAAACTCCTTGTGTATAGGAACGCAATAACACGTTATACACATCATCGATATCGTCCGGAACTGTTGTCTTCACGTCAAAATTATCGTATTTATCTTCCGCATAACCGGTATGATTTTGCATCGTTACCGCGTATATGAACATCGGATCCGCAGAAGCCTCGGTACGCTCGATGATCGTCTTCGTCACTTGTTCATCAGAAATGAACGGCCCTTTATAAATAGGGTCTTTAAACGACGCATCATCTAGGAATTCATCAAATCCAAAATGCTTGTACACATTCTCGCGATTCCAGAACCACTTCGCATATGGGTGTATGGCAAGTGTGTCATACCCGAGCCCTTTCAAATAGTTTGGCATGGCAGCGGGTTGCGTGTCCTTTACATATTGCTGATAGGGCACAGAGCCAACTGGCAAAAAGTTATTAGTAAAACCGGTTAATACTTCGAACTCGACATTACTCGTTCCGCCGCCAAATGTCGGAGACAGTAACCAGCCTGTCTGATTTTCTCGAATGAACGGCATGGGATCAGGGTCAAATTGAATTTTCTCCAACAATGTCGGGTCCCAGAATGATTCATTCATTACAAAAATGATATTCGGTTTCTTGCCATTAGGAGCCTTTTGCTGGTTAGCTTCTTTCTCCAGCTTCTTTACGATATCCTCAATGGCAGACTTGCTGTAGCCACTCGGTGCCAGCACAATCGCACTTTGCATATTAAGCATGAATGCCCCGTAAAAACCATTTTGCTGATAATTACGTTCTTGGTTAAACGTGATGTTCGTAATTTCCACTTTTTTGAGCGCTTGCTCCATATTCGGGAACGTTCGATAGAAGATGAACGCACACAAATAAGTAGCACCGAGCCCGACAAATACAATTCGTACCCACCAAGGCAATCGCATAATGGGCTTAGGACGTTTCTTCAACATGTAAACAAACAGTCCAATGAGAATTGCTAAAACAACCACAATTCCGACGAGCGCTGCACCGACATTCGCTTCCTTATAAATATTCGGCAATAAGTTAAAGACATTATTGGCTAGCAATAGATCCCATGGAAATAAATTCTCTCCTAGGAAACTGAATTTAAAATAGCTGAATACTGCGAGTAAGATAGCAATGACGTTCGTCACAAGGAAACTGATGACGAATCGATTGATGATTCCCATAACGATTAGAAAAAGGGCATATACAATAAGGACATTCAACAAATAGGTAGACGTTCGTTCCTGGCTCCACGTGAGTGCTTGTTCAAATGAGCCAAGTAAGAAGGATTCCACACCAATAATCAGGAGGAGGAACCAAATTATCGCAAACATCATGGCGATAAAAGACTTCACATCAAATTTAAATTTCATAATAGAACCTCTTCTCGTCTAGCAGACTTTCATTCCTCTATTGTAACATATTGGACGTATGCACAACTTTTGAGCAATGAAAAACCCTGCAGTGTAAGCCTGCAGTGCGATCATTCACCGAACTTTAAATTCTGTTACACTGTCTTTCACCATTGAAATGCCTTGTGCATTTTTTGCAAAGTGTGTAACAACGAGACGATAGTTTTTGCCAGACGTATACCCGGAAGCAGGTGCTTTCACGCTAACTTTACGAGCATCCGATGTTTTAGAAACAGTGACAGGTTGACGCTCTCCGAATTCGTCTTCTACGTAAACATACAGATTTGTGAAGAATTGCTCATCCATAGCTTGCGTGAATTTGACGGTGAATGTTTTATCCGCATTTTCAGTACGAGCAGATGAAGAAGGCTGGAAGGTGCGCTCTTGATAGGTTTTATCAGAATAGCGAACTTGCAGCTGATCAAAAAGTAAGAACCCTTTGTCCTTCTTCGCAGATGACTGTTCTGCAACATAGATTTTATCTAACGTTAATGGTGCTGGGGCAGAGGAAGGGATGCTAGCTGTGACGTATCTCCAGCCAGTCCAATCTTGTCCGTTTTCCTTCGTGAAGTCTACGACAACTTCCTTGCCATTAGCATCTCGCAAAGATCCTCGTAGCCAATGAGCATTTCCATCGCCATACACCCAAACACCAAGTTCTTTTGGGCTGGAGGCTAACGGAAGTCCGCCTGTCCAGTTCATGTAAGCTGCAGAAACCCCATCTTTGTTAGCTGTGTAATCATAATTTAATCGGACGGAAGCCTTGCCTTCATGTGCTTGAATGCCCTTTTCTGAAGCTAGAGTAGCAGAAGCACGAATGCCCGTTGCGCTCAATCCAGCAGTGGATTCAAATGATTCAAGGCGAATCGGTTTATCGGTAACTGTAACTTGCACTTTCTTTGTTGTCCGACCATAAGTTGCTGTGAGTGTTCCGGTTCCTTCTTTTGCTGCAGCGGTAAACGTTTTGTTATCCAGCGTTCCGATACCAGCGGATGCCGTCACGTTAATACCATCTGGATTGAAGATTACTTTATTATTTTTAGATGTTCCAGATACGTTTAACTTAATCGATTCGTTAGTGCCTAGCGTTATAACAGAAGGTGTAAAGACGATGTCGTCAATTGTGTCTGTTACAGTAACTGGGACATTCACTTTCGCATTCTCATACCCGACTGTTACCGTGCCGGATCCAGCTTTTACACCAACGAACTTATTATTTTCAATCTTACCAATGCCACTTGAAACACTAAGTAATTCTACATTTGCTTGGTTTACGGATCGCACATTCAAGTATTGGTCAAGTGCAGAGTCGACTTTGAATCCAACGGAAGCACCAATCCCAACTTGTCCTACTTGAGCTTGGCTTGCTGAAATCGTTGCTGCTTTGTCGTAAGGGGCTGTGCTGACTGCTTCAAGAATTGCGCTAACGGATCTGTCAGTCGCACCAGAAGGACGGTTCGCAAGTGTTGGGTATACATTCCCAGGTTTGCGGGTCACCATTGTTGTTGAGCCGCCACCATCCAAGTTCAACGCGTTATAAGCACCGATCGAAACTAGATATTGAGCGAATTCCTTCAAGGTCATACCTGTACTCTGACCTTTATACCCTGAATCAGCAGTGACAAAGTAAACTTGCTGACCGGTTTTATCCGTTGCAACTGCAGTTCGTGCTGTACGTTGTGTTGCTTTCCCACTATTCGGATCAATTGTCATATCAACTTTTCCGTTCTGGACGAGCAACGGACCTGATGCAAGCATGAATTTCGAATCACGCCATTCTGGATCGACATTGTAGGAAATAGAAACGGTATCGCCTTTTTTTATATTTCTGATTTTATCCACTTCCGTACCATGAGCAGAAAGGACAAAACCTTTACTATTTGCAGGGACCGTCGCGGGTGTTGCTTGTCCGAATGGGCGGATACCTGTTACAGTACCAGTCACTTTTTCACCGAGGGCAAAGCCTCCCTCTGCAGATTTCGAAGTTGAAACGACCACTTCAAGTCCTGTTGCATTTGTACGAGTGGTCTCGTATGGCCAGCTGGAAGTGAAAAGGATACTTTCGTTATCTTTACGCTCTCGGTTAAACGAATTCATGGTGACAGACTTTCCATTATGTTCAATCGTAGGGGAGAGCGTATATGTACCGATCTTTCCTTTATTGTCTGCAGTCATTCCGAAAGCTGCAGGGGTATACATGAAGTCGTTATAGTTGGTGGAAACTGCACCAATATGTTGGATTTGACCATCTTTTGTCAATAAATAACTAGGATATCCATTTTTGAAATGGAAAAGAGAAGCATTAATAGCGCCAACAACATGGTGGTTAATCTGCGTGTGTGCAGTAGCGAGCGAATTGACCGTTGCCAGTTTGTTGAATGGTGTGTTGATGCCGACATCGACAGTTGTGTAAGGCTTTGATAGATTGATGTTTAGCTGATTGAGCGTTTGTGGATTCCCATTGACGGTAATGGATTGCTTGGCATGATAGACGCCATGTGAGACATTTGCAGCTTCTGCTTGCAGCAATGTCGTGCCAAATAGTGCGATAGCCGCAACGCCAGAAAGCAGTGTGCGTTTCAAGTTCATGAAAAAACTCCCTTAACTCTTATTATAAGACCAGTATAAGGAAAAAAATATAGGAAGGATATAGGACTAACAATCTAATGATTACAATAATAGAGATAAATAGACAAAAAGAAGCCTGGAGACACAGGGGGTCTCCAGGCTTCTTTTTCGGCCTCAACAATTCTTGCTATATTCAATAAAACAGGGTTTACCTACACGTATTATCTTACCACACTTTCAAGATAACACAAACACATTCGTTCACTTTTTTTAGAACTTTTACAAGGGTGTCTTCGGCCTTATTTTTTCGGAAACATCAAGAAACTTCTTCGACTTCAGGTGGTTCAATTTTAGATAACCCTTCCGCCTTGTAAACGAAGATTGCAAATTCACCACGTGTGATCGGATCCACAGCTCCAAACTTAGTAGGAGATTTCCCTGATGTAATGCCGTTTTGAACGAGAGCGCCAACAAATGGTGCGAAACGCTGATTGACATCACTGAATGGAATTGGATTAAGTGACGTTTCCATTCCATAAGCAACAGATATTACTTTGGCCATTTCGTTCCGTGTCATCGTATCAGATGCTCCAAATTGTGTTGCTGTTTTACCTGAAATAACATCACGTGAAGCTAGCGCATTGACGGCCCATGCTCTGCTTTTAGGGACATCGGTAAATCCAGCGTCAGGCAAGTTGCTCGACTCAGAAAATCCAAGAGCGCGTGCGACCATTACGGCAGCGTCGATACGCTTTATTGAATTGGATGTCCCGAAAGTCGTGTTAGTGAGACCTTGGGCATAATTGTTGGTTATAAGATAATTGACTTCCTTTTCATAACGAGGGCTGACATCTGAAAACGCAGCGAGAGATGTGGACGCGGACATTGTAAATGCTAAGACGCCAGCGGCAAGTGTAACTATAATTTTTTTCTTCAAGTGAAGTGCCTCCTTCAGTAAGTGCTTTGTCTAAGTCTACAATGTTTTCCAGTTATGTGCAAAGGGACGAATGGTCTGTAGGTGAAAAGTCATTGCGAAGGAGGAAGTGGGGCATGACTGACTGAGGGAATAGTGGTCTCCGACAGTTGTGAGGGATTGTCCGACACTCCGGGCGTTTTCTCCTACACGGGGGCATGATTCTCCATCACAGCCGATCATTTCTCCGACACATAGCAGAGTTTCTCGATAACGGGGCACGATTCAACTAATTTCAATGGATTAATTGGGTACATATCGCTTGTTTAAGGCTTGTCTAAACCACTAACTTTTTAATATCTACAACTTAGGGTATTGAAACTTTAGTAACACACACTGTATATAGAAGAGAGTGGCGAAAAAGCAACGGAGTAGCCCGTAGATATGAGCTATATCGTTCTATGCTATACTTCAGCTATATGAAATGAGCGTTTAGGAGGTTTCCATGAAAACAGTTAAAAAAGTAATCATTCCAGCAGCGGGGCTCGGTACGCGCTTCTTGCCTGCTACAAAAGCGATGCCGAAAGAAATGCTGCCTATTGTCGACATGCCGACGATTCAATATATTGTAGAAGAAGCGATTGCTTCTGGGATTGAAGATATCATTATTGTTACAGGAAAAGGAAAGCGTGCGATTGAAGATCACTTCGACCATGCGCTTGAATTAGAGGAAAACCTCATACAGAAAGAAAAATTTGAGCTACTAGAGAAAGTTAAGGCATCAGCCGAAGTAGACATTCATTACATCCGCCAAAAAGAGCCACTTGGACTTGGTCATGCAATTTGGTGTGCAAGAAACTTTATTGGAGATGAGCCTTTTGGTGTCTTACTTGGGGACGACATCATCCGAAATGACAAGCCAGCACTTAAGCAACTGATTGAACAGTATGAAGCGACGGGTTCCAGTGTGATTGGTGTCCAAGAAGTTCCTCACAAAGATATTCATCGATATGGAGTCATTGATCCGATTACGACAGATTCACCGCTGATGAAAGTTCGTAACTTCGTCGAGAAGCCGAGTCCAGAAGAAGCACCGTCTGACTTTGCGATTGTTGGTCGATACGTGTTAACACCGGAGATTTTCAATATTCTTGATCAGAAGGAAATTGGCAAAGGTGGAGAAATCCAACTTACTGATGCGATTGAAAAGCTGAATGCAACACAAGATGTATACGGCTATGCGTTCGAAGGACGACGATTTGACGTCGGTGAGAAACTGGGTTTCATCGAAACGACAATGACATTTGCGTTGGAACGTGATGATTTGAAAGACGATGTTCTTAAACTGATAGAACGGTTACTGGCTGCTTACAAAACGGAAGCAAAATAAAAAGCATCGGCGAGAAGAGGAAAGTTCTCTTCTGCCGATGCTTTTTCAAATGACAAGACAAACCGCGCCGATAATAATCAATCCGATCCCGACCAATTTTCGCTTCGTAATTGGTTCTTCTAAAAGAAAATACGAGAGTACAAATGTCCAAATGTACGTGATCGAAGTGAGTGGAAACACGACGGTGTATGGCAAATATCGGAGGACAATAATATTCAGGATCGCACCTGAGCCGTAGCTCAATAATCCGACAATGAGCCATTTCACGAGTACGGGTAAATCCTTTTTTAAATCAGTATCTGATGCGAGTTTCAGAAAGTATCCTCCGAACGCACCACACCATGTCATGACGAGCAGCATGAGTATTAATAGAAGATTAATGCCCATCACCCCCGATTAACCAGACGCCCGCAAGGATTAGAACAGTTCCAATCACAAGGGTAAGGCTGATGGGTTCATCTAAAAAGCCTACGCCATAGACAAGTGCGATGACGTACCCGATTGTCAGCAGGGGATGTAACACCGATAGCCGACCAAAGCGGAAGGCGACGGTCATGAGAATCGCACCCATTCCATAGAATACGAATCCAAGCCATAAATGCCAGTCGAATAACCCTCCACCTGCAGCAAGTTTCCAGAAAAATTGACCGGTCGCCGTACTAAATGCCGCTGCCACCATGAGGAGTATTCCGATTGGAGATGTCGAGCGCGTTTCAGTCATCTTCCGCCACCTCCAATGACATAGGGTGGAACTTCACAAAACTAATGAGTAGTAGAGGCAACATGATCATTGAATTCGCTAGCAGATAGCGGAAATCCTGAGCAGGTATGCCGACGAAGACCGCTCCTGTATTTAAAGCAACGGGTAGAAGCAATAACCATGCGCGCCATCCGTTCCGCAAATATGCAATGTATGTGAACAGTAAGGCGAGCGCTGTGTAAAATGCAGGTCTCCATAAGAATGGAATCGATTCGTCTGCATCTTTCAAGTAATTGAAAGCATTCATTTTACGGTCTTCATTCAACACAGGATTCACAAGTCCGAACTCATTGTTTCGGGAAATGTGAGTTGTATATTTACTCGTATAGCCATCTTCCGGTTCATTGATTTGCCAGATGAGCGATGTTTGTTTGAAAAGCGCTCCTGCAGCAATATCCGGATTCTGTTTCACGAGTTGTAAATAAGTCCGTGCGTAACGACCCCAGTCATTGTAAATCGTAAAGCGATCATAGTCCCCCCAAGAAAACTTAATGGAATCGACGCTATACGGATTGTATTTTTCATACCACTTTTCAATCGGGAAAATACGATTCACGTAATCACGCTGTTTCTCCGTCATGTCACCATCTTCCGTTACAATCGCCGCAATTTGCTGCGTCGGTAAAGCTAGCATTTCTTGCGGGTCGGAAGGATAGACATTGAGTGTAGTATACACAGGATGCACAACAATCTGATAGATCAATATCATCGCCGCAGCAACTGGGAACAGCTTCACCCAGTAAGGGCGATACATAATCAGTACAAATGCTGTGACGATCAAAAATACTGGGAATCCGTTATGACGGAAAAACATCACCATGAATCCGGTCAATGCATATCCGACAATGAACGGCCAGCTCATCAGCACGCGTCCAGCAGATCGGACAATCATGAACATGAGCAACGTGAATAATAACAACGCGGCACTATAGGCTACGTCTTTCCATAATGTAATGGAAGATATCGCGTGAACTGGACTGAGTGCAAACAAAATTAGCGTAATCCAGATGAAAGGTTTAGGAACCCGTGCTTGGTCAAGCGACCAGCCGGCAATACCAGTCCCAGTTCCAATCAAGACGATTTGAAAAATCGCAACGATTGCAGGAGACTTCCAGATTGAAAGTAAAACACTTAATAACATCGTATGCACAACGGGGTGCCAATCTGTGTAGTGATGCGTCAGTGCCTGATCCCATTGAGCTAGTGAATCGAGCGTCATTGCCCCTGGATAGAATGCAACTAAGAAATACGTTGAAACTAGTAAAGATGGAAGGGCATATAACGCGATCTTCCAGCGCGAGACACGAGACTCAAATGGTTTTAATGTGACGGATAAACACCAATAAATTACCGCTGTAATAATTGCTAACACAGCCAAGACAACCCCGAGCCAAACCGCCAGAATCACAACGATATGATTATCGGTTAAGAAAGGTTGCTCTCCCCGGATACTCGCTGCGATGAATAACGGAAAAAGCGTACCGAAAATGTAATAACTAATTTGCTTTCCTTTAGGGAGTTCACGTAACATCGGCCAAAATCTCAGAGCGAAATAGATAAAAGCCCCCATGACGACTGCGAGAAGTAGTACAATCCAAATCGCAACGTTTCGAATCGGCATGAAAAAGAACAGTATTGATCCGCTTAAATAGAGACTTAGAGCAGAAATGATCATCCAGCGAAGAATGTTCTTCGGCATAGGATCACCCTCTCTCTGAGCGTTCGCTAATTCGATTCAATTGCAACTCGTAATTTTTCCGATGCGTTCCAGCAACCGTATCCAAAATGAGACCGCAAGCTAACGACAGCATTGACAGTAGGACGAAGCCGACTGCAAGGATCGCAGACGGTACTTTATTAATGAAGCTTGTTTGGACGTATTCCATTATGACAGGTGCTCCAACGGCTAGACCGAGCACCAGGAAAAGTGCCGCCCACACAGAGAAGAACAGCATCGGCTTGTAATCTTTGAATAGCGTAAAGATCATCTTCAGCACTTTGATGCCGTCTGAAACCGTATTCAATTTTGACTCACTGCCTTCAGGGCGATCTCGATAATCGATCGGTACTTCTTTGATCAAAAACCGATTGTCGAGTGCATGTATGGACATCTCTGTCTCAATTTCAAATCCAGGGCTCGTAACGGGCATAGATTTTACAAACAGTCGATCGAATCCACGGTAGCCTGTCATGATGTCCGTGATGTTGCTTTTATATAGCTTATTAATGAGGCCTTTGACAAGATTGTTACCGAATCCGTGGAATTGACGTTTATTTTCATCAAAATAAGTACCATTCGATAAACGGTCGCCAATAACGAGGTTAGCTTCACCTTTTTGAACAGGAGCTAGAATTTCATGCACGAATTCTGCGGGATATGTATCGTCTCCGTCCACCATGACATAATAGTCAGCTTCAATGTCACGGAACATCGAACGAACGACATTTCCTTTTCCTTGGCGAGGTTCAAACCGAACGATGGCACCGTGTTCGCGTGCGACTTCTGATGTTCTATCGGAAGAATTATTATCGTATACATAGATTTTCGCATTGGGCAGTTCTCGTTTGAAGTCATCGATCACGTTGCCAATGGTCAGTTCTTCGTTGTAGCAGGGTACAAGTATTGCGATTTCCATATAGTATCTCCTTTTCGTGATTAAGCCTAGTGTGCATTTTACCATGAACGGTGTTGTTTATACAGTTAAGGTGGTTGGTGATGAGTATGCGATGTTGATTTACGTTCCAGGCGGACGCTTTCCGAGGGGCTTGATTTCAGCCTCCTCGTTCGCATCGCTCTCTGCGGGGTCTTCAATCTGCGCTGATCCCTCCGGAGTCGCCGCCTTACACTCCAATCAACGGGGTTGTCATGGCTTTGATTAAGAGTCTGTTTAGATAGTGTTGATTTGCGCTGCAGCCGGACGCGGGCCTACAGGATGTAGGTCATGCAACCGTTGCGGCAGGACGCCGCGTACTTAGGTTGTTTCCATTTGGATTCCGCAGGAGTCGCCGGCTTCCGCTTCAATCAACGGTGTTGTCATGGCTTTGGGGATGGAAGGTCTATTAAGGGCTATTATTCATATACCCACTTTGAATAAATACAAAAAAGACCAGTACCCACTGTAAAAAGTTGGAAAAACGATGCTGTAATAGAGTTAGGATAGGTTTTCTAAAAAGAGCTTACATTAAACCGTCATCAGTTTGATATTAAGTGAAGTTCAGCGTCTTCCAATGTTTTGAGTTTAGAGTTAGAACCTTGTATACTTTGACTATTGAACTAGGTATAGAGGACGGTAGATTTGGGGGAGCGAGATATGATGAAAGTGATGGATTTGTATAAGAAATGGAAGGCATATGAGTCCCTTCCCGAACCACTTCACAATGAATTGGAAGCGGTTGCGGGTGATGAGAAGGAGATTGCTGAACGGTTTTATCGGTGGTTGGAGTTCGGAACTGGCGGGATGAGGGGGCTTCTCGGAGCTGGTACAAATCGGATGAACCGATATACGATTCGTAGAGTGGCTGAAGGGCTAGCACGTATGATTGAAGACCATGGTCCGGGTGCGAAGCAACGTGGTGTGGCGATTGCGTACGACACTCGTTACCAGTCTAGAGAGTTTGCTATGGAGACCGCGAGCGTTCTTGGTGCTCACGATATTCGTGCATTTGTGTTTAGTGAACCACGTCCAACACCTGAACTGTCATTTGCGGTCCGTGAACTGGATACATTCAGTGGGGTGGTGATTACGGCGAGTCATAATACGAAAGAATATAATGGATTCAAAGTGTATGGAGAAGATGGTGGACAACTGCCACCGGAGAAAGTATCTACGATTGTGCATCATATGGAAGCAATCCAAGATATTTTTTCCATTGAGGCACTTCCAGAAAAGCAACTGAGAAAGAACGAATTGCTTACGATGCTTACAGAAGGTATGGATGAAATCTACCAAAGGAACTTGCAAACACTGAAGTTGGGTGATTTCCCGCGAGATGAAGTGAAAATTGTTTACACGCCTATTCACGGAACAGGCAATGTCCCAGTTCAGCAAGCATTGAAAAACTACGGATATACGAATGTCACAGTAGTTCCTGAACAGGAGCAGCCGGATCCCGCATTTTCAACAGTCCAATATCCGAACCCTGAAGAGGAAGAATCTTTCCGCCTTGCCATACAGTTAGGTGCGAAACTTGATGCGGATTTACTGCTCGCAACGGACCCCGATGCAGATCGTTTAGGTGCAGCAATTGCGCTGCCAACGAGTGGGTATGATCTGCTAACAGGCAACCAACTAGGTGCGCTGTTGCTAAATTACTTACTGGAACAACGAAAAAGGTCAGGAACGTTGCCAGACAAAGGGGTTTTACTAAAAACGATTGTTACTTCAGAAATGGGACGCGCGATTGCGTCCGAGTATGGCGTTGAAACAGTGGATACGCTAACTGGTTTTAAATACATTGCAGAGAAGATAGAGGAATACAACAAAACTCATGAATACGAGTTTTTGTTCGGGTACGAAGAAAGCTACGGGTACTTAATCGGAGATTTTGTGAGGGATAAAGATGCGGTTCAAGCTGCGCTTCTTACTGCGGAGGCGGCAGCATATTACAAAAGCCAGGGCAGTTCACTGCACGCAGAACTCCAAAAGCTTTACAAGAAAGTCGGTTATTATAGAGAATCACTTCAGTCCATTACAATTCAAGGGAAAGAGGGAGCAGAAAAGATTGATCAGCTACTGGCATCATTTCGAGAGAATCCCCCAACTGAACTTGCAGGAATGAAAGTGACAACAATTGAAGACTATGAAACAGGTACGATTCATTCTATGAATGGAACAAATCAGAAAACGACCCTTCCCCAATCCAATGTTTTGAAATTTCGACTAGAGGACAGATCGTGGTGCTGCGTCCGTCCTTCAGGAACAGAACCAAAATGCAAATTCTATTTCGGTGTTCGTGGTAATAGCGGAATGGATGCCGTCAACAAATGTGATGCACTCGAACAGTCCATTATGACAATTGTCCAGCGTTTACTATAAATGAAGAGGGATTGCATGTAATACTCAATCCCTTTATTTATGTGTGAAAAAGATATCCAAAGAAAGCCTTACTGTAAGCCTATCGAACTTTTTAACCAACTAATCTATGCAAATTAGTTTCTATTTTAATGAGATTACTATATAGTAATCTACGAAACAATTTTGTGAAAAAAGTAATGTTCTTGGAATAATTAAGTACTAACTGTAATGTTTACCACTACTATTCTTAAGGGTATTAATATACAATAGAGTCCTATTCTATTTCTATGAATAGCGTCCAATTTTCAGTTTGAGAGGAAGATTTATTAATGAAAAAGTCTAATAATTACTCTAAATTCGTTGCTACGGCAGCTACAGCTACACTCGTTGCGACTGCAGTCGTACCAGCAGCATCTGCACAAGAAATGAAATTTACTGACGTCGGCGATCGTTACGTAGACGCTGTAAACTACTTAGTAGAAAACAATATTACACAAGGTCTTACTGAAACTAAATTCGGTACACAATCAAATATTAAACGTGTAGACGTTGCAGTGCTAATTGCTAAAGCAACTCTAACTGAAGATGAAATCAATAACGCACCTGCTTCAACTTTCGGAGATGTACCAGCACGCGCAACTAAATATGTAAGTGCGTTAAAAGCAAAAGGCATCATCAATGGTAAAACAGCTACATCATTCGGTTCTGATCTTTCAATTACACGCGGTGAAGCAGCAATCATGCTATCAAAAGCTTACGAGATTGAAGGCGACACAGCGAACGTGAAGTTCGGTGATGTAGGTACTCGTTATAAAGACGCAGTAGCAGCACTTGTCGACAACGAAATCACAACAGGTAAGACAGATTCTAGTTTTGGAACTGATCTCTCTATTACACGTGGTGAGCTAGCAATCTTTTTACAAAAACTAGAAACGCTTCATGCGACTCCAGCTCCTGAAAACAAAGTAGAAAGTGTAGAAGCTATCAGTGGTACACAAGTTCAAGTGAAATTCACTGACGCTGTTAATCCTGCTAGTTTGTTCAAAGACGGTAAGATGGGTGAGTTCAAAAAAGACGTATTCACGATGTCTCCAGTAGGAAGCTCAGAAGCTGCAGGTACGGTTTCTGGAATGATTTCTAAGGACGGCAAAACATTGACAATTACAACTACAAATGTTGTAAAAGGTGACTACACAGTCGTTATCAATCAATTAATTTCTAAGGAAGACAAAGCGATTGAGAAGTTCTCTAAAGTGGTAACAATTGCTGCAGATACAACTGCACCAAAGGTTCTTACAACTGAAAAAGTGAACTCTACTCAATACGTTGTTAAGTTCTCAGAACCGATGCAAACACTAGGAACAATTACTTACAAAGATGAAAACGGCAAAACAATCGAAGCATTAGAAAACTCTTTTGAAAAAGGTGACTCGCAAGTTCTATTCACACTTCCAGCTGATTTGGCTGCAGGCAAATCAATCACTGCACAAGTTGTCGCAGCAAAAGACATGTCAGGTAACTTGGTAGCACCGAACCCAACAGATATCACATTCACAAAAGGACAGCCGGACGGAGTAGCACCTACTGTGAAGTCGATTGAGCAGCTGGATGCGAATAAATTTACAGTCACGTTCTCTGAAGAACTAGTCGGAAATCCGACAGTAACAGTTGGCGGAGTGTCAACTACAGTTGAAAAAGATGCAACGAACCCACTTCAATACGTGGTCACGGCTTCAGGCAATCTAACAACTGCACAAACTGTAGTCGTTAAAGATTTCACTGACTTGAGTGGTGAAAACGGAGCATCTTACTCGAAAGTTGTCACGTTTACAGAAGATGCAGAAGCACCAGTAGTGACAGCTACTAATATCGTAGCCGATTCAGAAAACTTGCAGCAGTACGTAGAGTTCACTTTCAATAAAGATGTGAATCTTGACGAAGCAAAAGTTTCTGCAACTGGTAAATATGTGAAAAATTATGTTACAACATCTGGTTTAACACTCCCAGCAACAGCTGTTGATTACAAAGAAGCTGGAAACAAAAAAGTGGTTCGAGTAGCAATGAAAGACTTGGTGAAAGGTAATGATGTGGAAGGCGCTGCGTATGAGTTGCTCTACACGTTATCAGGCGTCAAGACCCTATCAAACGTTGAATTGAAAGAAAAGACAGGTCAATTAAAATTCACGCGTGTTGCTGACGGCACGAAAGAAAACACAAAAGTAGTAGCTGTTAAAACAGCAGAGAAAGATGCAGAAGATAACAATAAAGTAATTGTTACATTTGACCAAGCGGTTGAAGGGGCTACTGCAACGAACAAAGAAAATTACACAATCAATGGAGCTACCATTGAGAATGTAACACTACTTCCTGTTGCAAAAAACAAAACACAGCAAGCAGTCTTAAATTTGACTCCAGGCTCAAGCACATTCAATGGGGAACGCGCAATGACAATCACGAACATCAAAGCGCTCGGTTCCACTAAGACTATGGAATCATGGAACAGCACAATCACGTTGAACGAAAACGTTGCTCCAACAGTTACAACTGCTATATTGACAGGCACTAAAGAAATTACATTGACATTCTCTGAAGCTGTAACAAGTGGAGATGAGTTTGATTTTGAAATCCTAGTTGACGGTAAGTCTATGACAACAGCACTAAACGTGAATGCTGCAGTCAAGGAAGGCACAAAAGAAGCTGTCATCACACTTGGTAAGAAAGATGCTGCGTTTACAACTGACCAAATCAACAAAGGCATCACATTGAAGCCAGTTGATACTATGGATATCAAAGACGTAAACGGCAACATGCTTTCTGTACCAGCAAATATCACAGTTACAAAATAAGATGAATTCAAAAAGGCTTCCCCTCAGAGGGGAAGCCTTTTTGAATCTCTAAATTTAAGCTGAGGGTCAATACTTATGATGAATTTCGTCTCCATCCGCAACCCACTCATCATCATGGATTTCCCGTTTTAACATTTCATTACTCTCAAGAACATTGTAACCACCCAGGTCCTTCTTCTCTGTCACTGCAGAAGTCAAATCCCCTTTATCGTGACTAGATGCATCCCAGAAATCACCTTTGTCTACATATAATAAGAAAGCACCGTTTTCAACAGCCGCTAAATAGCGATCTGTCTCATCTTGCGTCAAATCCATCTCAGTCAATGCTTTTCTAGCGGGGTGTTCATCGGACAGAAATGCCGTAAATCGATCCCACCACGAAGCATCGACATCTTGTATTTCAGCGTCTGTTCTGCCGCGTACAATCGAAACGTCATCTTTGTCCTTCGTCACGACATACATATTGTCTTCTGCAATCCCATTTTTGTGCAGTTCATGGATCTTAGCCAACAATTCGGTTTCACTATGGAAAACTCCAGCAAATTCTCGATTCATCTTCTATTTCCTCCATTCAAAGTAGGTTTTGGACTATGAAGCTTTGTTTATGGATACCCCTTCCACCTAACCTGAAACAAATCATTTCGTATGCGAAACAAATAGCTTGTTATCCGCAAGAAATCCTTGTAAGATATTTCGAGTACGAAACATTACCATGCGAAATGAAAACAATCAAAAGATAAAGGAAGGAGACGATCATGAAAAATGCATACAGTAGTCCAATTTTGAATTCATTTTCATCCATCAACCAAGCGCTTTTCCAACTGTCAAAAGAGGACGCAGAGCGAAATGGACTTACCGTACCACAACTGAAGGCACTCTATCGTGTTTCGTCCAAGCCAGACCAGGGACTGGTTGAACTTGCAGAATCATTAAAACTGACGAATAGTACGGTGAGCGGCATCGTCGATCGTCTCGTTAAAAACGGACTTCTCAAACGGCACCATCAGGAAGGTGACCGCAGAGCGGTTGTCATCAACCTGACAGAGGAGGGAGAACGTAAACTTGAAGACATTATTCAGCACGGCTCCCATCTTGTTGACAAACTAGCTGAAATCGAACAGCTGCCAAAGGAAGAGTTAGAGCAACTATTCCACCTGCATTCTCGAATTTTAAATCTATTAACATCACAGTCATCAACAGGAGGAATGGAACAATGAATATGAAGAAAATGTTATTGCTTAACATCGTCTTACTTGTCGTGCTCGTCGGAGGCGGCTTTGCAGGGTACTATTTCTACAACAAATCCGTCACGTATTTATCTACAGATAACGCACAAGTCGCCGGGCAGCAAGTGCACGTCGCATCGCCTGCAAGCGGTAAACTGACAGAATGGAACGGTAAAACAGGCCAAACATATAAAAAAGGCGACAAAATAGGCACAGTAGATGCTACAACAGAACAAGGTCAAACTAAACTACCAATCACTGCACCTGCGGATGGCACCATTGTCCAGTCAACAGCAGTTGAAAACACAATGGTTGGGGCGGGCACACCGCTTGCAATTAGCTATGATATGAAAAATTTATGGATTACGGCAAATATTGAAGAAACTGAAATCGATAACGTGAAGCCAGGCCAGGAAGTTGATATTTATGTTGACGCATACCCAGATATGAAACTATCAGGTGAAGTGCAGGAAGTAGGTCTTGCAACTGCGGGTACGTTCTCGCTGCTACCTTCAACGAATGCATCCGGTAACTATACGAAAGAAACACAAGTTATCCCAGTTCGTATTTCAATTGATGATTATGCAGAAAAACTGATCCCAGGCATTAACGTAACCGTTCGAATCCATAAGTAAGGGTGGGGAAAACGAATGACACTATATCTCATCGGGTATCTTGTGATAGCGGTCATTCTGATTGTCACCGTCAACTATATGGTGCGGAACGCTGACAAAAAGAAGATGGACCAATCACAACAGCCCGCAGCACGTGATGCAGAAAGACAGTCGGAACTTGAGTCTTCATTCGTTGAAGAGGAACAGGAAAAGCTGGAAGAAGCGGAAGCTCTTTTAGATGAATCCGACCCTCAATCTGTCGTCACACAAGCAGTCGCTTCCAGCAATCCTCCGAAAACGGATCAGGCACTGGAAGATGAAACGCCGTTAGAACAAGCAGGTACAAAACCTGCAGTCGATCCATATCAATTTGAAGGAGGACGTGGCAAGATCATCGTGACAATGATGATCGGCGCATTCGTTGCCATTCTAAATCAAACACTATTGAATATCGCGATTCCTCACATCATGAACGACTTGAACGTCTCAGCAAGCACTGTCCAGTGGTTATCCACAGGATACATGCTAACGAACGGAATCTTCATCCCAATCACCGCATTCCTAATCGCACGGTTAGGAACAAGGAAGTTGTTCATCTCAGCAGTCACCGCATTTACAATAGGTTCAATTATCTGCGCATTGTCCACGACGTTCTCGATTCTTATGCTCGGACGTGTCGTACAGGCAGCAGGTGCAGGGGTCATGATGCCGCTCTTGATGACCGTGTTCTTGACGATCTATCCACCTGAAAAAAGAGGAGCAGCTATGGGGATGTTTGGCGTTGCGGTTTTGTTCGCACCAGCAATCGGACCCACTTTGTCTGGATGGCTCATCGGTCATTACGATTGGCACGTACTTTTTGACATCGTCATCCCGTTCGGAATTGCTGCACTTGTCATGGCGTACTTCTGGATGATCGATGTCACTGAGATTACGAAACCGAAGTTCGACACATGGGGATTCATCTTCTCAACAATCGGTCTTGGGTTCTTATTGTATGGATTCAGTGAAGCCGGAAACAATGGCTGGGACAGTGCGATCGTCTTGGTCACATTGGTCATCGGGGTGATCGGTATCATCGCGTTCATCACACACGAATTGACAACGGAGCAACCGATGCTCGAACTACGGGTATTCAAATATGATATCTTCGCACTGACAACAATTATCGGTTCCATCATCAACATGGCGATGTTCGCGGCGATGTTGTTGTTACCGATCTATCTACAGAACATCCGTGGATTCTCGGCGCTCGATTCCGGTTTGCTCATGCTACCAGGGGCGATTGTAATGGCCATCATGCTACCAATCTCAGGTAAGTTGTTCGATAAATACGGCGCACGCTGGTTAGCTGTGTTCGGACTTGCAATCACAGTCCTTACAACATGGGGCTTTACGACACTTAATATGTCGACCTCATACGGTTTCATCATGGTGTTGTATGTATTGCGCATGTTTGGCATGTCGTTCTTGTCGATGACAGTGACAACGGAAGGGATGAACCAGTTGCCAACGCGTCTTGCGGGACATGGAACTGCTGCATCTAACACCGCGAGAACAGTCGCAGGCAGTATCGGTACCGCATTCCTGATCACGGTCATGACAACACGTAGTGCATTCCATTCCGGGACGTATTCAAACGTGTTAACGACTTCGAACGGATATTTAACATCGAAGCTTTCAGAACTTGGCACAGGTATTTCGTCGATGGCGGGATTGCCAGTAGAACAAGGTCAGGGTCTAGCAACGTCACTCCTTTACGAGGAAGCGATGAAACGGGCAACCGTGAACGGCATTAATGATGCCTTCATCGTTGCGACAGGAATCGCACTCGTTGCATTCATCCTAGCGTTCTTCATCAAACGGGCACGCCCTTCTGATGCGAAAGAAAAATAAGTATATAAAAATGGACACTCGCTATTATAAGGAGTGTCCATTTTTAGTATGCAATCATAGTTCTTCCGTGTGATCATTGCGATGGTACTCAGAGAACTGGATGACACGCACGTTCGCTGTGTTAAGTTCATGATAGATTTCACGACGATCCCAAAATGAAATGGTGCGATCCCGTTCGCTTGCGAGTAACGCGATGACTTCGTCTGCAGTTTCAAAGTGGACAAATCGTCGAATGTAATGCTCTTCATCAAAGAAATAGGTAATTTTAAATTCCTTCATAGTTCATCATCCCTTCAATTTTTTAAAATGAAAACGGACAGGCGCAATAGATGCAGACTGTCCGTTTCGTTCAGCCCATAGTCCGCGATTTGCGTGATTTAGAACGGAAAAACACGAAAAGTTGAATGATGATTAAGAAAACGAGCGCACCTGACATGTCGAGACGTACATCTAGCCAGGTTGCGGTACGTCCGCCTGTCAACGATTGGTGGAATTCATCGGCTGAGGCTGCGAGAAATGTTAAAAAGGCAGCGATGATAAAGCGTAATCGAGTTTTGGGCAATAGCCAGAAGAATACTACAGCAAGTGCTCCGAACGTGAAGAAGTGTGCACTTTTTCTAAGGAGAAATTCTAGAAAGTAGTAATAGCCACGTTCTTCCACTGAAATAGTTTCCCCCCAGTATGGAATGTGCAGTTTGGATAGCGGTTGTTTGAGCGGCTCGTTAGGCAGCAGTTGTTGTAGTTTGGGAACAATCGTTTGTTGTTCGTACGTCTGACTGGAGGAGATGAAGAGCCCGGCGATAATGCCAATGAGTAGTACAACGACGACTAGTTTTTTCATGGTGCGAGTATAACATATTTTTGGCAATCTTGCTGAGAGGAGATGAGATCTGCCGCTTAATACGGGGGATGTTGTGCGACCACTTGGTGCTGTAAATCGCTTTCGCATAGGGTAAGGAAGTGCGTCTTGTCTCTATATTTCGACAACCACTGCAGCCGCCTGTGCTAGTGGCCTCATATCAAAAGTGGTGCTCAAGCAAGAGGAAAAGTGATCAAGCACAAGGAGAATCCGCTCAAGCAAGAGGAAACGTGATCAAGTACAAGGGAAATCCGCTCAAGCAAGAAGAAAAGTGATCAAGTACAAGGAGAATCCGCTCAAGCAAGAAGAAAAGTGATCAAGCACAAGGGGAATCCGCTCATACAAGAGTGAAATTGAAGCAAACGCTAATAAATTCATAATTGTCTTGCAAAATTTATGTGGACCGAGTCTGATAGATTATCCAACCAAAATGTACGAGGAACTATTAGAAAAAGAGGAACAATCATCATTTTCGATGATTGTTCCTCTTTTTTAACAATTATTGCTAGTTATGTCCCAGCCTCTTTCTTCTTGCAACAGAATAGTGTCAGGACTGTCTGTTTGATGCTCGGTGTGAAGGTGCCTCTAACGGGGATTTTTCATATCGGACATAGTTTGCAAAAAAGAAATAAGCGCTATTTTATCGGCTATTTTCAATCGGTTTCCTTGGAAGGTCACTTCGATATTCAAGATGTCTTCCAACTCGAACGACTCAGTAGAAGCGTGCTGTGCATAGCTTGTGATTTGAGGGTCATTAACAATTTCAGATTGTTCGGGAAGAAACCCTGCTAGCTTCAACAGTTCATTTACATCGGTATCTAAAGGTTTTGCGAGTAAATAAATGGATTCCCTTGAAGGATTGTAACGTCCCTTTTCCAGAGATCCGATGAACGAGTAGCTTAAACTCGATTGGTCTGCTAATCCTCGTAGGGTTAAGTTCTTGCTTTTGCGTAATTTACGTATCTGTTCTCCGAAACTGATCACTAAGTTATCACTTCCTTCCAGGATTATTTGAATTAACCAGAAATTGATTTGTGCAAATTTAATTATACATGATTTCTATTAAATAAGATGGCAAAAAGCTCTGCATTTCTGTTGAAGTGTTTTCAACTTACTGGACTTGTGCCCATTTCCGGTTTTTAAAAACCTTTTCTCGTTAAAGTAAGTTATCTAAAGTCTTGGGAATGAAAAAGCATTTCAAGAAGTTTTTTAATCTGTGTTGACAGAAAAAACAAATAGGTCTATTATGTGTTGTAATACGAAACATTTTTTTAAGAGGGGAGATACTGTTAAGTGCTAGCCAATAATATAAAGACGTATCGTAAATCAAAAGGCATCACACAGGAAGAGATGGCAAGGGATATAGAGATTAGTAGGTCTGCCCTCTCCAGAATTGAGACAGGTTCCTATTCTCCAAGTGCCAAGACAATGGGGAAGATATCCAACTACTTTAAAGTTCCCATAGGGGAAATTTTTTTTAACCCCGATGTTTTGTATAACAACACAAATAGCCATTTTGAATAAGTACTATAAATTTTCAAATGAGGTGAAACAGTATTGACTCATGAAAAGAACAAAATTACGGAAGAATATAAACGTCAGAAAATTTTTCCGAATAAAATCGGAAGATCCACGAAATCGCTGACGCCTGAGTACAGGAAAGATGATGCTACCTACCACCCAAGGAAAGCGCAATATCCAGCCGCTTCAAAAGAGATTATTTTCCATGAAAGATTAGAACTGATCAACTTAAGGAAAGAAAATCATCGGATGAAAGAAGAAATTGAAATTTTAATGCAAACCATAATGATTATGGGGAGCAAGATGAATAAATAAGAGACTAGTTCAATTAGGCATCTTTTTCTAGAAACAATGACATTGAAAGGAGGGATGGCGAATTTGGTTACTAAACGGAAGGAGTGGGCCACTACTATTCGAGATATGGAAATATTCACGGAAGCAAAGGGTCAGGCAACTTTCAAAGTGAGGAAACAGTTGGTCATTGATGAAAAAGCGTCTCTTGAAAAACTAGGAGTCGTGGAATACAGCGATTTAGTGAAGCGTTTGGAAGAGAACTCACTTCCACTTGAAATCAGGGGTGAATATATACACATTCAGTTGCCTCAATACAGTGTCCCGGGTCACATTTCGCAGATCTTTTATGAAGTTCAGTTAAGAGGATATATCCCGATCATCGTAAATGCTGAACAGAATTCCGAGTTCAAAAGAAATCCGGATAAGTTGTACGACCTGGTGACAAAGGGGGCGCTTGTACAAATAGAAGAGGAAAGCCTTATTGGCGGAAATGGAAAAGGAACACGTAAATTGGCTGTGAAATTATGTCGGCATCGTTTAGTCCATGTCATTTCACCAGAAGCGGGCGTGTTAAAAGGCAAGCCTTACCTTTCCAAAAGCGTGCATGCATACTTGCAGAAAAAGGTAGCTTCGAAATTTCCAGATTACTTGAAAACTAATGCGAACCATATCTTGGAAAGTACGCCTTTCCATCCGGAAACACCGATAAGAATATGCTGAAGTCAATGAATCACCCTTTTCTGATGACACCCTGCAACGGTTAAAGATGTACCGCAATATTAAAAAGAAAGTCGAGGAGGTAATTGTTGTGAAAGTATTAGTTACGGGAGGCGCAGGGTTCATAGGTTCTCACGTTGTGGAAGAGTTATTGAATGACCAGCACGAAGTATTTGTCATAGATAACTGTGTGTCGGGAAATCCAGAAAATCTGCCTACAGGTACAAAGCTATTCCTGATGGATATTAACGATCCGAGAGTGGAATCCGTTTTTGAACAAGAGCGACCTGATTATGTCATCCACTTAGCAGCTCAAGCTTCTGTTGTCGTATCGATGAATGAGCCGTATAGGGATTTCTTTACGAATACTGCCGGCACCGTCAACATCCTTCAATTGTCGAATAAGTTTGCTGTGAAGAAGTTCTTATTTGCTTCGACAGCGGCTGTATATGGAGAACCCTCGTATCTGCCGATTGATGAAAACCATACTACCCATGCACCATCATTTTATGCTCTATCAAAGTACTCAGCAGAAAAGTATATACAGTATTATAGCAAGTTTAACGCGTTGGATAGCTGTATACTACGTTTTTCGAATGTCTATGGGCCGCGACAGAATGTAAATGGGGAAGCCGGAGTGATTTCCATATTCATTGATCGGTTATTAAAAGAACAGGAGATCAATATATATGGAGGCAGCCAGACAAGAGACTTCATATTTGTAAAAGATATTGCAAAAGCTTGTTGTGTGGCAGTAATGGGAGGTGCAAAAGGGATCTTTAATGTCAGTTCCAGCATAGAAACAGGAGTTGATGAGTTGTTTAATCTGATATCAGAAGTATCAGGCAAGCTTGGTGTGAAACCTGAGTATAAACCTGAAAGAGTAGGTGACATACAAAATAGTGTGTTGGATAACAGAAAGGCAATGAGGGAGCTTAACTGGTATCCGAGCTATTCGCTTTCGGATGGCTTGCAAGAAACCCTCCTGCATTTTTCTAGACTGGAGCATCAGCTGATTGTTTGATAGGTCGAGTGAAGATTCGGGATGAGTCACTTCTTTAAGTGAAAGAAGGAAGTAAACAAAGTAGGGTATATCGATCTGGATTACTTGAGCGGCAAGAAAAGCAGCTTCACTAATCAAAAGCGCTGGAAGGCATAGCACTCTCCCATTTTCAAGGAAGGGTGCACAATTTAGTGATCAAAGTGCTCGAAGTTTGTCCTTTTTTTTCGGTAATCTCATATATTTCTTTTAATTATCCTTCGTCCTAAGCAGCTATGTATTCGGTGTAAAGTCGTTTGATTAATCAGGTGTTGAATTGTACAAAGAAAATATGGATGACCTGCTTGGGCGGACTGGGAAAATCGATGAGAGAAAGACGGTGCCCAAAATGATTATGCATTAAAAAGAGAAACTTTCATAAGGGGGAAGTAAACAAGTAAGAGTTAGGAGTGAGAATGTGAATGTACTTGTAAGCATATCTTGCATTACGTATAACCATGAAGATTTTATTGCGGATGCGATAGAAGGGTTTTTGATGCAGAAAACAAACTTTGACTACGAAATCCTGATTGGTGAGGATTGCAGCACGGACCGCACCAGAGAGATTGTTGAAGCTTATATCGCTAAGTATCCGGATAGGATCAAACTGGTTACTTCAGAGAAAAATGTGGGGGCGGCAAAAAACGAAGAACGACTTTTCCGCTTGAGCCAAGGTAAATATATTGCTGAGTGTGAGGGTGACGATTATTGGACTGATCCTTATAAGTTACAAAAGCAAGTGGACTATTTAGAAGAGAATCCTGAGTGTACCATGTGTTTTCATGCAGCTGAAATTGTCCGAGCACCAAAGATTCCCACGGGGAGGAGGGTAGCACCATACGGAACGGACCGGATCAGCCCCATTCGGGATATTATACTCGGAGGTGGCGGATTTTGCCCGACTGCATCGTTGGTATATCCGAAAAATGCTGTGACAGAACCTCCCGAATTCCTCATGAATTCACATGTTGGCGATTATCCATTGCAATTGATCCTATCGAGTCAGGGGCATGCATATTATATAAATGAGTGTATGTCGGTTTATAGAACTGATGTGAAAAATTCCTGGACAAACCAATTTAACACAAGCACGAATATTAAAGAACGAATGATCGAGGTGAATAAAGGCGATATCCAAATCTTGATGGCGTTCAATTTATATACGGACTTCAAATTTAAGGACTGGGTGGAACAAGCGATCTATGAGAAGAAATATGCGATTGTAATCTCCAGCAGGTTGCCGAAAGACCCGGATGACCGACGATTTGAAGAATACTTGAAGAGTTTAAGTATAAAGAAAAGATTTAAATTGCTCGCTTATAATACATTTCCAAAATCCTATGGGATACTCGCTCGATATAAAAATTATTTCCTGACTAAAAAGTTACTCAGTTAGGGGCATCGAAATGCATGATTCTAAGGAATTAAAAAGTAAAACGATTTCAGGATTGATTTGGAGCGTAGCCGACGTACTAGTGAATCACGGCTTGCAGTTTGTCATACAATTGGTCCTTCTTAGGCTATTGTTGCCTGAACACTTCGGGATTATTGGGATGATCTTAATTGTCCTGGCCATTTCTAATTCGATTGTAGACAGCGGATTTTCGCAGGCGTTGATCCGGGACCAGCATACAAGTCAAACGGATTATTCTACCGTCTTCTATTTTAATCTCTTCATCGCCGTTTCGATATATGGCGTATTGTTCATGGCTTCCCCTGTAATTAGTTCGTTTTATGGTGAACCGCAACTGATTGCCATACTGCGGGTTCTATCACTCGTATTGATTGCCAATGCATTAGGAATTGTCCAAAGGGTCATGCTTGTCAAAAACGTCGATTTCAAAGTGCTTGCAAAGATCAACGCCGTAGCGTTCTCCATTTCAGGAGGTATAACGATTGCCCTTGCACTCTATGGGTTCGGAGTATGGAGCCTCGTTTTCAATACACTCGCGATGCAATCTATTCAGACCCTGATGCTTTGGTTGTTCAATAGATGGATGCCGTCACTTGTATTCAACAGACAATCTTTTAAGAAGTATTTGAAGTTCGGCTATAAATTGCTACTGTCAGGCTTGCTCCATACATTTTACAATAATCTTTTCTTTGTCATCATCGGCAGGATGCATACGACTGCGCAACTCGGATTCTACACAAACGCGGTGAAGCTCAGTGACACGGCTTCAGAGTTATTATCCACCACTGTGCAGCGGGTTTCGTATCCTGTACTTAGTAAAATCCAGGACGATGAGGAAGTTCTGCAATCAGGTTTTAGAAAAATTATAAAGCTCGCAGCATTCATCAACTTCCCTGTCATGGTAGGTTTGGCAGCCATTGCCACGCCTTTGTTCAATCTAGTGCTTGGAGAAAAGTGGATTCCGTCTGTACCCTACTTCCAGTTACTATGCTTGGCAGGCATGTTATATCCGTTGCATGCCTTGAACTTAAATATCCTCCAGGTCAAGGGCAGATCGGATCTGTTCCTGCTGATCGAAGTGATCAAATGTGGTGTATTGACTGTCCTGATTGGTCTGTCTCTAGCACTGCAACTAGGGATTATCGGTCTAGTCTGGGCAGTGGTCCTCAACTCCTATGCTTCTTTGTATATAAATACGTATTTTTCTGCAAGGGAAATCACTTACTCTGCAAAAAATCAGATGAAAGATATATTTCCAATGTATTTGATTTCAATTTGCATGGGAGTAGGAGTCCTTTTGATCGGTTTCTTTCTTCCAGATAGCGGCTTTATCCGGCTTGTCAGTCAAGTGAGCGCCGGTGTCGCTTTGTATATCCTCCTGAGTAGGTTGGCTGGTATTGCGGAGTTAAATATACTGGTTTTGCTCCTGCTCGACGTATTGAAAAGGTTTCGTCTCTTGGCATCCAGGAAGGTCAGGGTCGAACGATAGAAGTAAGCAGGTTTGTAAATTGGAATATAAAATTTACTGAGATGGAAGGCGATGTGTCTGAAGAAGATCATGTTTCTTGGAGGAGCTGCGCATCAAGTGCCTGCCCTGCAATATGCAAAATCACAAGGATACTATACGATACTTTGTGATTATCTGGAAGACAATATGGGGAAATTTTTTGCAGACAAGTTCTATTGTGTAAGCACAAGGGATCGGGAAGCCATTCTTACAATTGCGGAGCAAGTGTGCATAGACGGAATTATCGCTTACGCGTCAGATTCTGCCCTGGAGACTGCAGCTTATGTCTCGGAAAAAATGAGTTTGTCTTCCTATACTCCTGAGGTAGTTTCAATATTGTCGAACAAAAACTTATTCAGAGAATTTTTGAAAAATAACGGGTTCAATTATCCGAAATCCAAAAGTTTCACATCTGTAAGAGATGCGGTGAGAGGGCTCAGTGGTTTTAAGTTTCCGTTAATAGTGAAACCCGCGGATTCCGCAGGAAGCAGGGGAATTGCCTCTATAGATCACATAAGCGAACTTGGACCTGTTTTCGAAAAGGCACTCTCAGAGTCGGCAAAGAAAATAGTCATTGTCGAAGAATTTATCGAGACGACTACAGATTTCATGGTTGGCGGGGACATCATCATTATAAATGGGAAAATTGAATACTTCGGTATGTTGAATGGCCACCGTGATGTGAAAAAAAATCGGTGCATCCCGGTAGGCAACAGCTATCCGACATTTCTGGATGATGAAAAATCCAGGCAGGTTCAGCTTGAGATTCAAAAGGTCATCGATATACTGTCCATCCGAAACGGTGCCATGAATATAGATGTCATCTTCGGAAAAAACGACCAACCTTACATTATAGAAATAAACGCCAGGAATGGAGCAAACATGGTGTCGATGCTTCTGAAGAAAGCGACGAATGTCGATCTCGTTGGACTTTCTGTTGAAATGGCGCTGAATAATGCACCGAATGCTATCAATCAAACTGTGTCGGATACATGCTACGCAACGTACTATTTACGCTCATATGAAAAAGGGGTATTAGAGCGCATCAACTTCAATAGCAGGATAACAGAGAATATTATTAATATGCAAATGTATAAGAGCAGCGGGGATGAGATTGAACCATTTGACGGATTGGATAAGATTATCGGGATTCTTTTATTTAAATTCGAGAATCAAGAAGAACTAAAATATAAAATGGCTCATATGAATCACTATATTCAAGTTCAATTGGTCGGTCAACTACAAACTAGAGACGGCGAATCATCACTCTGTCCGTTACAGGTCATGTAATTATGTAGTGTTATTAACTAGGAGGGAATAATTAAATGGAAATTCTTCAGATTGAGAGAAAGTCCGTAAAGATGAAAATGTTGGAACGAAGATACGGAGACTTTTTCTTTATCTATAATGCAGATCAATTGGAAGAAAACTATAATGAAATGTTTTCGGCTTTCAAAAGCAGATACGATCGTTTCATTATTGGATATTCTTTTAAAACGAACTACCTGCCAGCCCTCGTGAAAAAGATGTCTGAGATGGGGGCGTATGCAGAAGTCGTTTCCAGGATGGAATTTGAACTGGCGGAGAAGTTATGCATCGATACTTCCAAAATCATTTTCAACGGTCCCTTAAAATCGTATGAAGACATTGCCAAGGCACTCGAAGGAAACAGTATTTTAAATTTAGACTCCTCTTATGAAATAGAATTAGTGAAAGAATATGCTAAAAAAAATAAGGACAAACACTATAAAGTGGGGATCCGGGTGAATTTCGATTTGACGATAGAGGGGGAGACTACCCTGCTCGATGGATATGAACGAAGCAGATTCGGATTTTTTGTAGAAAATGGCGATGCCGAAAAAGCAATAAATGAATTGACGTCCATCCAGAATGTTGATGTGGTCGGTCTGCACGGTCATTTCTCAACGAGCATAAGAAGCTTACCAGTTTATCAAAAGAACATTCAAGTCCTTTGTGATCTAGCAAAACAGTATGTGAAGGAAACTCTGGAGTATCTGGATGTTGGGGGAGGGTTTTATGGACGTGTGCCAAAAACGATGGAAATCCCCGACGCACCGACGTTTGATGACTATGCAGAAACAATCTGTACAGTCATCAATAGAGAAAAAGTACATTTTAAAAAAGAACCGTATTTGATTATAGAACCGGGTTTGGCATTAGTGGCAGACACGTTTAAGTTCTATTGTAAGGTGATTGATGTGAAACAGTTTAAAGACGAGTCCTTTGTCCTTGTGAAAGGTAGTGTCCAAAATATTAAACCCGCCATGCATAGCAGAAATCTGCCGCTAAATCATGTGAAAAGGAACGAGAAGGCTTACAAGAAAGGGAAATTTAATGTGGTCGGCTATACCTGCATGGAAAAGGATTATTTAGTAACAGACCAGGTCGGCGAAATTCCGAAGCCTCAAGACTATCTAGTCTTTAGCAACGTAGGCGCCTACACAATCGTTTTGGCTCCGGCCTTTATAAAAGAGAGACCTGCCATTATTGAGAAAAAAGGGGATTCATACAGCGTAGTCAGAAAGCGGGAGACGTTGACAGATTTCATAAATGATAATGTATATGTCTACTAAAAAAGAATGTATGGGGGAACTTTAAATTGAAATTTGAGGTGATTAAAAGTCAAGACCGGTGGGAGGAAGTCCTTGGAAAATTGAGCATGAATGATGTGTATTACACATTTGGATATTGTAATTCATGTGCAAAACTTCAAAACGGGGTAGCACTGTTGCTTTGCTATGAAAGTGAACTAGGATATGTAGTTTATCCCTTTGTCCGCAGGGAGATTCAGACAGCTTTGAATCTGAGAGTATACGACATCATTACGCCTTATGGGTACGGAGGTCCGTTGATAACAGGGGGAGCGGAAGTCTTGAAAGCTTTCCGAAAAGAGTTCCAGCTTTACTGCGAGCAAGAAAACATTATATCGGAAGTGATCACATTCCACCCCATCCTCGAAAACGCCTTGGCGATGGAAAGCTATTGTGATTTGCAGTTCATCCGTAAAACAACAGCAGTGGACTTAACGGATGATCTGGAGAGCATACGCGACAACTATAGCAGTATGAATAAGAGGAATATCAAAAAAGCGCATAAGAATGGGCTTGTATGTAAGGAAGTAGCGAAGACTCCTGAAAACATCGGCATTTTCATGGACATATACAATGAAACGATGAATCGGCAACAATCTACTTCGTTTTATTACTTTCCCGTCAGTGTAATTGAGCAGCAATTGCTGGATACGTCTTTTTCAAAATCCCGTATATTGTTCGTCACGTATGGGGAACAAGTGATAGCAACTACCATCCTATTAAACTCAGCTCATTTTGCACATTACCACCTCGGTGGTTCAGATGAAAAGTATCTGCATCTGAAACCTAATAATCTTATATTCGATTACATGATCGAACTATCCAAAAAAGAGGAGTGTACATTACTTCATCTCGGAGGGGGTTACGAGGAGGATGACGGTCTTTTTAAGTATAAGACCTCGTTCACAAATAATAATACGTTTGACTATTACTTGGGAAAAAACATTCTCAATCGTGAAACATACAAGCTGCTGGTGGATGAGAAGAAGCAAACGCAGACGCTGCTTTTCAGTGGAAGTTACTTTCCGCAGTACAGAAGTGTTCTATAGAAGAAAGTCGCATTAAAAGTAGAGGTAAAAGGGTGGGATGAATTATGGTGGAGTCTTTTGAGGAACCGATTTTTGTCACTAGGCCCTTACTTCCTGATATGCAAGACATTACACAAAAAATGACGGAGATCTGGGCAAGTCAGTGGGTTACGAATAATGGAAGGCAACAAAACGATTTGCAGGAAAAGTTACTGGATTATGTACAGGCGGAGAACCTTACTTTGTTCACGAATGGAACGATGGCCTTACTTTTGGGATTGAAGTCTCTAGGTTTGACGGGGGAGGTCATCACAACCCCCTTCACATTTCCTGCCACTGTCCAGGCACTTGATTGGAATGGTCTGACGCCCGTTTTCTGCGACATTGAACCGGAGACGCTTACGATCGATGTATCAAAAATCGAGGCGCTTATTACAGAAAAAACGAGTGCCATTCTCGGAGTCCATGTATTTGGAAACCCATGTAATGTCCAGGAAATACAAAGAATTGCAGACAAGTATGGGTTGAAAGTGATTTACGACGGCGCCCATGCATTCGGTTCCGAAATCGACAGCCAACCTGCAGGAAGTCACGGGGATATGACAATGTACAGCTTCCATGCGACGAAACTGTTCCACACGATTGAAGGGGGTGCCTTAGTCTTCAAGGATCCGCAGCTTGCACCTGTATTGGATCAGTTGAAGAACTTTGGTCTTGCCGGTAAAGAGGAAGTCGTGTTGTCAGGGTTAAATGCGAAAATGAATGAAATCCAGGCTGCAGTCGGGTTGGAGACATTGAAACTTCTTGACATCGAGCGGGAAAAGAGGCATCGAGTGAAACGGATATATGAGGAGCAATTAGCTGATGTGCCAGGAATCCGGGCAGTGACTCATTTGGAGGGCAAGGACAGTAGCTACCAGTATTTCGTAATCGAAGTCGATGAACACAAATTCGGACGGACAAGGGATTGGCTCCACGACCACTTAGAGCAACATAACGTCTTCTCAAGGAAATATTTCTATCCTCTGTGCAGCGACTTTCAATGGTACAAGACATTAAAATCTGTACAGCCGACAAATCTACCGCAAGCTCAAAAAACAGTTAAAGAGGTGTTAGCTATGCCATATTATGGTGAATTGGAAACAGCATCGGTCATTCAAATCTGCACACTCATTAAACGCTGTCATGTAGTTGCTGCTGGTGCGGCATTATGAAGGGGATCATATTAGCAGGAGGATCAGGCACGCGCCTCTTTCCTCTCACTAAGTCCATGTCTAAGCAGATGCTGCCGGTCTATGACAAGCCGATGATCTATTATCCACTCTCGGTTTTAATGTTGGCGGGGATCAAAGAGATATTGATTATCTCCACACATCGGGACATTGATCGATTCAGGGAATTGTTAGGGGACGGAACGAAGCTCGGTATTAACTTGCAGTATACGACCCAGGATGAGCCGAGGGGACTGGCGGAAGCCTTCATCATCGGGGAGGAATTTATAGGTGATTCCTCCGTATCACTGGTGTTGGGCGACAACTTATTCTATGGCTCGGATTTCGGGAACCGGGTACAGCAGGCTGCCCAACTAACTAAAGGGAGCACTATTCTCGGGTGTTATGTAAATGATCCAAGGGTGTATGGAGTGGTGGAAGTGGATGAGCAGATGAATGCGATCTCCATCGAAGAGAAACCAGAGAAACCGAAATCATCCTATGCTATCCCGGGCCTGTACTTTTTTGATAATGACGTGGTGGAAATCGCTAAGCATATAAAACCGTCACACCGGGGAGAAGTGGAG
Source organism: Sporosarcina sp. BI001-red (assembly GCF_003384035.1). Lineage (GTDB taxonomy): Bacteria > Bacillota > Bacilli > Bacillales_A > Planococcaceae > Sporosarcina. Next base: position 331,386 of record NZ_QQAK01000010.1, read on the forward strand.
ATCACATGCGTGCTGAATGAATATCTGAAAAAAGGTGAGTTGAATGTCGAACTGATGGGAAGAGGGCTTGCCTGGCTAGATACCGGGACGCATGAATCGTTACTGGAAGCCTCTAACTTTGTCGAAGCCATTCAAAAACGGCAAGGCCTGTATGTATCGTGCATAGAGGAGATCGCTTACCGAAGAGGCTATATTTCCAGGGAAGAGCTTTTTGCATTGGCGATGCCTTTGATGAAGACCGATTATGGAAGATATCTGGTGGATGTAGCCAATGCAGGAGAACGAACGACCGTCATCATTTAGGTAAGTAATTCTGGAGAATCATCCATTGAAAAGGGGATCTATAATGAATATTTTACTGACTGGCGGAGCAGGATTCATCGGATCGAATTTTATCCACTACATGTTTTCCAATCATGGACATACGATCGTGAACTTGGATTCGTTGACATATGCAGGGAACTTGGAAAATCTGGAAAGGATTTCAGGAGATCCGCGTTATCACTTCATAGAAGGCGATATTAACGACCGGCTGCTACTAAATGAAGTGTTCCAACGCTATGAGATTGACACAGTGATCAACTTCGCTGCGGAATCGCATGTCGACAGGAGCATTGAAAACCCATCCGTCTTTCTGGAAACAAATATTATGGGGACACATACCCTTCTGCAAACAGCGAAAGAGTATTGGCAAGTAGATCCACTCGACAGAAACTGCACGACATATAAAGACAATGTACGGTTCCTTCAAGTTTCAACAGATGAAGTATATGGAGACTTGGAGAAATATGGTCATTTTACAGAGGAAACAAGCTTAGCTCCGAACAGTCCGTACTCCGCTTCGAAAGCATCCGCAGACCTGATTGCCAGAGCTTATTATGAGACGTATCACCTGCCTGTAATCATTACTCGATGTTCGAATAACTATGGACCGTACCAGTTTCCTGAAAAATTAATCCCCTTATTGATCCACCGTATCCGGAATGGTCAAAGCCTGCCGATTTATGGGGATGGTAAGCAAGTGCGTGACTGGCTTTATGTGGAAGATCATTGCGCGGCGTTGGATGCCGTATTGTCCAAAGGGAAGTCAGGTGAAGTGTATAATATCGGCGGTAATAATGAGAAAACGAACATCGATATGGCCAAACTCCTTCTTGAACTGATGGGAGAAGACGAAAAACTGATTGAATTCGTTCAAGACCGTTTGGGTCATGACCGCAGGTATGCGATTGATAATACAAAGATTACCGAAGAGCTGGGGTGGTCACCTGCTTATACTTTCGAGGAAGGAATCCGAAAGACGGTCCAATGGTATACGGATCATGAAGACTGGTTGGACCGTATGAATTCGAAAGAACCTGCCGTGCAACGTATGTAATGAATGCCGTGCAGAAAGGAAGGTCTTATGGTCGAATATTCTGTTATTGTTCCAATTTTCAATGAAGAGGCATACGTCAAAGAATTCCTATTGAATATTGAACGGCAAACGTTAGGTAAAGAGAAGTTTGAAGTCATTCTGATTGATGGATTATCCACAGATCGAACGAGAGAAGAAATAGAAAAGATTACGGATCAGCTCACCTTTGAATTAATCCTTATAGAGAATCGCCGGAGAATCATACCGGCAGCTCTGAATATCGGCTGCCGGAATGCAAGGGGCCACATGATCATCCGTCTGGATGTCCACTCGAATTTCAAGGAGACTTATTTAGAGCAATTGATCACCACGTTCCATTTACATGCAGACTGTTGCAACGTCGGAGGCAGAACGATCGCTACCGGGTATAACACTATGTCCAACCATATTGCTTTCACTCTGAATACCCCATTTGGCATAGGCGGAGCCAAGTTCCGATACTCACTGGAAATGGCGGAGGTTGATAGTGTATTCCCAGGAATATTCAGGAAGCAGGAACTGGATGCTGCGGGTGGTTGGAATGAAGACTGGGTCATCAACGAGGATGCAGAGCTCAACTATCGGTTGAAGCAACACACCGGAAAACTCATTAAATTGATACCCGACGATGGCATACAAATCGAGTACTATCCTCGAAGTACGATACAGGCATTTGCCAGGCAATTTTTCAGGTATGGTATCTGGAGGAATAAAACCAACGTCCGGCATCCTGATTCTATGAGGATTTCACATCTGATCCCACCTGCATTCGCAGTAGCAATTATGGGCGTATTGCCTTTGATTTTCGTCAATCTTTACTTAGTAACGTTCCCGTTATTACTATTGACCGTGTACGTTGGCATGATCAGGAAAGCGGTCGGAAAAAAGGTTCCGGAAGGCTTGGCTTTTACAAAGCTGCTTGTTGTATTCCTCGTACTGCATCTCTCATGGGGAGCCGGGACGCTTAAAGGGTATGTGATTTCGGGTGTTCCAATGAAAGGGATTGCCCAGGTGTTTATTCGTAATTTTGAAAAGATGTTTAAGGTGATTCAAAGAGCTTGAGGGGTAATGTGAGTTCAGGATCGCATAGGACTTTCTATAAGTGGGTGACGAACATTAACAGCCTAAATGTCAAGGAGAATATGCGTCTCTATCATTTAAGTGCATTGGTGATTTTCATATCCGTATTTTTCCAAAGTTTCTATATTGATCTCCAGTTTGCTGTTAAGCCTTTTATGATAGCTTCTGCACTAATCGCAGTTCTGATCAGTAAATACTATGTGATTCCGCGCTTTTTGAAGTTCGAATTGCTGCTGTTCACGTTTTTCATTTACTATTGCTTGACCGGATTATTTTCCACTTATAAATATTACAGTCTAAGGCTGATTGTCTTAATCGTGATTGTTTTGTTTTTCTATTCGCTAGTCCGATTTTTGTTCTATAGACTCTCCATTGCGAGTATGGAGAAGATAATAATGCAGGTAGGTCTGATTTTTAATATAAGTTCTTTACTATTTTTCTTTAATGGCGTATTCCAAGTAAACTTCGATTTTGCCGGGAACAATATCACATCCATGGGACTGCTTATTGACAGAGGAATGCCGAGGCTGATCGGCACATCGATTGATCCGAATATTTTTGTCCTGTTTAATTCTCTGTTCTTATTTTACTTCATAGAGAGAAAACACAAATTGGGGACGATTTTGTCGATCACCACCATTATCCTCACCTTTTCAAGAGGCGGTTATATTGCGGTGGGGCTTCCCCTAATTTTGGGATTGATTGTTTTTAAAAACAAAGGAAGAGCCAAAAGTATATTCGGGATTCTTCTCACTTCTATGACGGTACCGTTCATCCTCAATTTTCTATTCGATATAAATATTTGGAAAATCATTAATGGAAGGTTCATGTCCATAGGGGACGACCGAGGGTCAGGAAGATATGAAATCTGGGGTAACGCACTTCAATTGTTTTGGGAACATCCGTTTTTTGGAATAGGCATCTATAACTTCCAACAATATAATTTACATTATTTCAATGACTTCCATTATCCCCATAATACCTACTTGGAAATATTAGTAGAATCCGGGATTGTAGGGTTCACGCTGTTCCTCCTCGTGCTCGTCACATTTGCCTTCAAGTTGTATGAGTTGCAGAAAGCGAGGACGGAAACCCGCTTCTTGTTATTGACACTATTGTCGATGATGATCAGCATGTTCACCCTGTCAACAGCCGTAAGCGAGTTTCTGTTCTTATTTTTCGCATTAAGTTTCCGCTATGTCATTGAAAACGAAAAAAGGTGGGAGTATAGTGTTTAGCATAATTTTGCCCACACTGGGTACTAGGGAAACAGAATTGAAACGATTGTTGGATAGCATTCTGGACCAACAGGATGTTCAATTGGAAATTATCATTATTGCACAGGGGAACTTCAAAAAGGTTCGCTCGCTGCTTAATGAGTATATAAATAGACTTACTATCCAATTGATTGAGACGAATGAAAAAGGATTATCAAAAGCACGGAACGAAGGACTTCATCATGTACAAAATGAAAGTATCCTCGTGTTCACTGATGACGATTGCTGGTATCCCCCTGGCATTTTCAAAAAGATAGAGAACAAGATCCTGTCGTCGGACATTTCTACATTTCAAATAGCCGATCCCGAGAGGAATAAGCTGTTTAAGCAATATCCGGAACTTCAAAGCAGGCATCGCAGCATTTTCAGATCATTCAAGGTTTCTTCTATAGAAATTTTCATCAATACCAAAAAGGTAGACAAAAAAGATCTAATGTTTGATGAGAATTTTGGTTTGGGTGCCATGTACCCTTCCGGAGAAGAAAACAATCTATTGCTGGATTTGATGGAGGCTGGTTATTCGATTACGTATTATCCGGAAGTGGTTGTCTATCATCCTACAACAGAAAAAGCGTTCAGCAGTGATAATTTGTATGTGAAGGGCGCCTTTTTCAGAAGGAATTTCAATCTGCTCTTAAGCTTTTTCCTAGGAATGGCATTCTTCTTGAAAAAATTGCATCTAGTAGACCGTAAATTGGATGGTTTCCTTGCTTTGATGAGAGGTACATTGTCGTACAGATCAGGAGGTGAAATACATGAGGAAATCACATTACCTGGAGGGGAAAAGAGAGGGAGTTAAAACAGTATCTCCAATTTATCCCTCTTTGAAAAGAACAATCGACCTAATCGTAAGTTTGTCGTTGTTGATATTTCTTGCCCCATTATTGGTACTATTCGCGTTGGCGATCGTTTGCACTGCAGGAAGACCGATACTTTTCAAGCAAACCAGAATGGGGACAGACAAAAGAAAGTTCGAAATCTGGAAGTTCAGGACGATGGGAAATGAGGAGAATGCGAAAACTCTACATGCCTATGACTGGTCCGATGGCGTTCCTAATAATTTCTTTTTTGAAAAACCGACTGTACAAAAGATTACTAAAATCGGCAAAGTGTACCGAAAGTTAAGCATTGATGAATTGCCGCAATTGGTCAATGTCCTGCGCGGAGATATGAGTCTAGTAGGTCCCCGACCGGAAATGATTGAAATTTCCAACTTGTACAATGAACGTCAGGCTACGAGACTTACTGTGAAACCAGGAATCACCGGCTACGCACAAGTCAATGGCCGTTCAGCCATCACACATGGAGAAAAAATCGAACACGATCTTTACTATGTAGAAAACCGCTCGCTGATGATGGATATCAAAATCATTCTTAAGACAATAGTGCTCGTAATACGTGGTAAAGAAGCTTACTGAAAATGTACAAATCATAGGGAGGTGGAATAAGACATGAGCAATGAACTGAATTTACATGACCTGTTTATGATATTCAAAAAAAGATGGAAAATAATCGCCTCCATCACTGCATTCGTATCGTTAGCTGCCCTTTTGATCAGTTACAAAGCCCCTTCCACTTATGAAGCGAGAATGGACCTATTGGTTAACTATACCATTAAGAATAATAGTGAAAGCACTGCACTGCAGTCGAGTGATATTGAGTTGAGCCTCCAGCTTATCGAAATGTATAAGCAAATATTAAAGAGCGATCGAATGCAGGGAAGTGTGATTTCAAGACTAGATGAAGCGTACAGTAAATCTAAATTGAGAGATAATATCTCGATTGAAACGGATGGAAACTCACAAATTTTCACAATTGTAGCCAAGGAAAACAGTGCTGAAAAGGCAGCCTTATTGGTTAATACGTATGCCACAACTTTTCAGAAAGAGATAAAAACACTGCTGAATCTTGATAATATTACAATCCTTGATGAGATACCTCTTGTGTCGGATGTAAAGGAAATGAAAACGTCACCTCTTCTAATTTCTTCTATCGTTTTCATTTCAACTTTGTTCTTGACTTTCTTCATTTTACTCATTAGGGAATTTTATTTCACCAAATTGAATACCGCAGAAAAAATCCAGAATTTTCTTCGGATTCCGAACCTCGGAAGTGTTCCAGCAGGAAAGAAGGGGAAACGTTCTGCTGAAAATTACTCACCGAGTCGCAAGGAAATGTCTTCGGGCAGAAAGCTGCTTCCAATGTCGCAGGACTCAGTAGAGGAATTCAGGAGAATTAGAGCGAATGTAAAGTTCCAAATGGCACAAAAAGATATGAAGACGATCATGCTGACGAGCCCGGATTTTGTAGAGGGTGAATCTTTGATCAGTGGAAATCTAGCAATCGTCATGGCGATGGAAGGCAGAAAAACAGTCTTTGTTGATGCGAATTTACGGAAGCCGATGGGGAGAAGAATTTTTAATCTGCCGAATCGGTCAGGTCTGACTTCCTATATAGACGGTGAATTTGAAATCGAACAGATTATACAAGAGACTGAAACGGAAAGTCTATCTTTTATCAGTTCGGGTCCTCTTCCTGAAAATCCTACAGAAGTTCTGTCTTCTGAAAAAATGAAGATACTAATTGAAACGTTAAAAAAACAATTCGAGATAATCATCATTGACGCTCCGCCTCTGGCTGTTGCCGATGCAATCAGCTTGTCCACATTTGTTGACGGTTGTTTGTATATCATTAACGCGGAAAAGACCAATGGGGAAATGGCAGATAAGAATTTAGAGTACTTGCGAAAAGTGAATGCACCTATTATAGGCACGATTTTATACAGCGGGCAATAAAGCGAGAGCACGCCAGCATGTGTTAAAGTGCTGCTGAAGTCTGTTATGTGTAGTAATTTGTCGAAATTTTTGTAATTTTTTTGTTATTATAAAATCCATAAATGATGTATAGTAGTAATAGTATAAAATACTCAGTTAGTTCTTTTGGCGCAATAGACTCGAAGAAATAGTTTTACTAGATATAGTTCTTTTTATCTAGTTGAGGTTACTACTTATAGATTGGAGAATGTTCATTTAAGATAATAAAACAACTTTTACGTTGACTGTTGCTGCCGTATGATTGATTGAAATTAGAGAGGTGATGGAAATTAAAGCATATTTGGTAAACGACTATTATGTATTTACAAGTTACAATGAATTGTCAACTCACATTTATGATGTTGTACATTACACGACGTTGGAGCAGAAGGGGAGTCATCTTTTTTCAGTTATTAAAGGAGAAGTCTTCTGGGATCAGTCGATTTTCGTAAGCGATCATGGTAAGGAGTTTCCTATAAAGTATGAACGCGAATATGACCTCTACTATTCTGTCGAAGCTATGAGCGTTTAATGATGGAACATTTCGATGCTAGGAGGAAGGTATGTTGATTTTTTCGTACTTCCATTCGTGAGTGGGGAAATGATCCGGGCAGCAAGATAGTTCTGAAGTAAAAGTAATGTTTCTTCATTCAATCTTCCTCTCTAACCTTCCGAAAAGTCTTTATTATAAAGAAAAGAATGCTGGTAAGCGGTGGGAAGTTCTTATACTTACTCGTATGGTCTGTTACAAAAGAGTAGTTCTGACCCTTTGGCGTCAGAGCTACTTTTTTGAAATTGTGGGATACCAATCATTCATGAATGCTATCAGATAGGTGATTTCTATTACTACTCAACTCTGTAAGATAAGATGGCAAGCAATTCCTCTAAATGTTGTCTTCCTTTACACCAAAGAATAACACCTGAAAGAATGCGCACATGCAATTAATGTTAGGTGTAAAAATATACGACTGAACTTTTGATTTCAAGTGGACGATCGATTAACTAAATCTTCCAGAACTATCTTTAAAAATAGTGCTGACAAACTGAATTTCCAGGAGATGAACCAGTTGAAAAAGAAGAATCAGAGTAAGTTAAAATGGTTGTGGATCTCGCTTCTACTTGTATTTGTATCCGTTGCAATTACGGGAACTTATTTATATACGGTTTACAACACTCTCAAAACAACAGTTAATGAAACGAGTCATGAGACTATAGAAGCGATTGACACAGAAGTTACTAAGAATAAAGTAGAGAATCGGGAATCGTTGAATGTATTGTTGCTTGGAGTTGACGAGCGCAAAGGCGATAGTGGACGATCTGATACGATGATTGTTATGACAATGGATCCTACGCATTCCAGGCTGCAAATGGTTAGTATACCGCGGGACACCCGTACTGAAATTATCGGTAAAGGTGTAGATGATAAAATCAACCATGCATACGCTTTTGGAGGTAGTGAGATGTCTGTCGCTACTGTAGAAAACTTTTTAGATATTGATTTGGATTACTATATACGAGTGAATATGGAAGGCTTGGAGCAGTTAGTCGATGCAGTGGGCGGAGTAACGGTGAATAACGCATTTGATTTTAAACAAGAAGGACATACATTCACCAAAGGCAGGCAAACGCTAGATGGGAAGCAAGCGCTCTCCTATGTGCGGATGCGCAAACAAGACCCGGAAGGTGACGTGGGACGCAACGAAAGGCAACGTCAAGTCATTCAGGCAGTTCTTGATAATGGCGCGACTTTGACGTCATTGACTAAGATTCATAAGTTAATCGAGATACTAGGGGGGAATATGATAACAAACATGAAGTTTTCCGATATGGAGAATTTGATGTCAAACTACAGAAATGTTAGAGAGGACACGTCAACTTATCAAGTGACTGGCCAAGGGAAATTCATCGATGATATTTGGTATTTGATGGTGTCGGAAGAAGAAATATTAAAGATAAAAACTATGATTACCGAGTACGGTGGCTGAAGTTTTAAAGTTGGTTAACGTATGCCATGTCCTGAGTGTTACATTGATCCAAAACTGAACCGAATCAGTCCCTTCTGAATTCTTCCCTGAAAGTCCATTTCAATGCAGCTAAGATGAATAGTATGCACAAATAAGGGGATATATCATTACTTGAAAAAGCATAAGAGACAGCATATGCCTGTATCTTGTACAGTGTTTTTTTATGTCTGCCTTTTATATATGAGTTGTGAGAGTTCATCACAACAGACCGACAAAACATATCTCGGAAAAGCAGCAAAGGCGGTGGCGAACCTTACCGTTTCGGAGCGATCTGATTCATACTATCCGCTCAAGCGATTCCACAATTCAGGCAGCTGTATATGGTGATATTGAGGGAATAAGATGATGGCATCCTAACAAGAATACTTAGCCATCGATAAGCCTCTCATTCTTCGAGGTTCAAGGGGGAAGATTATACACTCTGTATATTGACTGCATCGTAGAATAAACAGTTGAGAACGCTCAACTTACTGCGCGGGATGGAGGGGAAGTCACAAGAGGCCATACGACTCAAGCAAGTAGAAAAGTGATCAAGCAAGAGGACAATCCGCTCAAGCGAGCCGTAAAGTGATCAAGAAAGAGGTCAATCCGCTCAAGAGAGCAGGAAAGTGATCAAGAAAGAGGTCAATACGCTCAAGTGAGTAGAAAAGTGATCAAGCAAGAGGGGAATCCGCTCAAGCGAGCCGTAAAGTGATCAAGCAAAACCCAAATCCTCTCAAACAACCCGAAAAATGACCAAGCTATCACATAAGGAAGTTAGCGACTCGATGAAAGTGGGAATAGGAGTGAAGATGAGATTCTTTCGAGGAAATGAGATTCTTTCGAGGAAATGAGGGACTGCGATGAAACGGCTTGTCTATTTAGATTGGCTGCGTATTCTTGCTGCACTTGCCGTAGTGACAATCCATGTGTCCGCGGGGGTTGTGACGGATGATGCGCAAGACTACAAAAGTCCCTGGATGTCGGGCAATTTTTACGAGTCCATTTCGCGATGGGCTGTCCCAATGTTTGTCATGATCAGTGGAGCGCTCATGCTCAGTAGCACACGCAACATCTCAATACCCGCATTTTTAAAAAAGAAGTTGGGGAAGGTTTTTATTCCGCTATTTGCATGGAGCAGCATTTATTATGCGAACGAAGTACGAAAAGGGGAAATAACGTTTTCCATTCACGACTTCATCAAGCGAATCTCGACCGATGATATCATGTATCATCTATGGTTTCTCTATATGATTGCAGGGCTGTATATCATTACTCCACTGCTGAAAATCCTGATTCAACACGCTAAGCGCACAGACATAGAGTATTTTTTAATACTTTGGCTTTTCGCATCCGTCTTTTCTAATTGGTTGGAATATTTCATAGGTTATAGTTTTAAAATCGAATTGTTCTTCGTGACACATTACATAGGATATTATGTGCTGGGCTATTATTTATTTACGTTTGAATTCCACGCCAAGTGGAGAATCGTCATGTACATAGGTGGGATTGCTGGGTTCATCACGACATTTTTCATGACCTATCATGAATCTTTGAAAATCGATGAACCACTCGAACAGTTTTGGTATGACGAGCACTCTCCGAACGTTATGTTAATAGCAGTAGCATTGTTTATGCTGTTTAAATCAACTAAGATCGGTACGCTCAAGCTGCCTTGGATAGGATCCGTCATCAGCCATACAAGCTTTGGAATCTATCTGATACATGTACTCGTTATGCAAACACTATATGAGAAGTTTGACTTTGTTTGGATCAATTTACATCCCTTAATCGGAATTCCATATAAGGTCTTATTAGTAGTTGCAATCAGTACTCTAATTGTTTTTTTAATAAAAAAGGTACCTGTGCTACGTGGGATTATCCCGTAAAGTGAGGTGGAACACTAGAAAAAGTGCTAGACCATGACGTTTTCTAGTGTTTTGACTCAAGATGAGAAACAAAAGCTTATTGAGAAAATTTTCATAAATATATAATAGGGAAAAAAACAATATGAGGAGGGATTTATAAAAAAAGGTTTGTAATCTATTCTGTACTCTTTCTAACACTCCTAATTTGACGGGGAGATTTGTAACTAGACATAGCTAAAAAGTAGAAACGAGGTAAATTCTCCAAATCTGCCTTTGACCACAACGTCCTCTAGTAACACCGGAGAGTAACAGTTGGTAAAGCGTAGGGGACTATGTTCCCATCGGAAGAAAAAGTATTTATCAGAAACAATTTCAAAGATTGAACAATTTAATATTTAATCAAGGATGATCTTACATTGATCGTCCTTTTATTAGTTTTAAATAATGATTTACTAGTTATCATCAGTAGTATACTAGTACTTTCAAGACAGAGTGTAGGAGTTTTTTGTGTAGCGGGAAGGAACGGAAAAGGCTTTAAAAAACACGCCCATGCACGATGCAATTCAGATGTAATTGTGTGAATAGAAATAAAGAGTTGAATTGAAAAGTCCAATCCCCTTACTCAGCTAGAGGGTTCCTAAATATATTACCATACACAACAAAGTTCAAAGAAATTTGTCTGAGTTGTGTGAAGGACAGATACGTACTTTCAGTAATCATCTTAACAACATAGAGTGAGTAAAATAAATAATACAGAATAATTTAAATATAATGTCATTTGAGAGCAGTATTTGGTACTATTAAAGGTAGTAAATATAGCCTGAGAGATCAGATGATAACGAGACGTGATTTGAATATGTATTTTTGGTTTGGGAAGAAAGAGGGGTGACCAATGGACAAGATTATCGATTTGCATCTATCTTTTATGGATCGTCTGGTTGAAGAAGAAGATGTGCTGCGGGAGTTGGAACGAGATCGCATTTCTATATTGCCTGGGTTTATAGATCAGGCGGAGCTTGTCCGCTCTTATTACAAGAAGTTTTACTCCAAGCAGGGCCGTCGTATCGTCTTTTGTGGAATTAATCCCGGTAAATATGGTGCGGGGAAAACGGGAGTGCCATTCATCGACTTCGACGGTATTAGTCGGCTGCTTTCGGGACACGACCGACAGGATAAGGAGAGAAGTGCCCAATTCATGCTGTCCATCATTGAGGAATATGGAGCCGGCGAGTTTCAGGATGCTGTGTATTTGACCAACCTTTCTTGGTATGGATTCCTGCGAGACGGCAGGAATTTGAATTACTATATTCTGCCTCGTAACGTTCGTCATCATTTTATCGAGTCCTTTGTGGAAGAAATGAAAATTGTACAGCCTTCTTTCATTGTCCCTCTCAGTGAAGAAGTGGGACGAACTCTCCGTCAAATGGCAAAAGACGGCCAGCTGAACTACCCGATTGCAGATCGTCTTCCTCATCCTCTTCATGGGTCGTTTCCTACGAACTTGAAAAAAACTCGGATGAGGTATCACCAGTGCATCGAACAGTTTACTGGACTGCAACGAAAAGGAAATGACGCCAGTGAGAGCTGAATGATATGAAATAAGTGCTTAAGATTAGTGGTTATAATAGTGAAATAGGACTACCTGTATTTGGTGCTATCTGGTACTCTTTTGTTAAACAATTAAGTTTAGAGGAGGAGACAGATGAATAATTTATTTTTTTATTGTTTTTACTAGCATTCATTGCCTTGATTGTAGCCTAAATTGCAATATTAAGTTAGCCACTTAGGTAAAAGCTCGTGTATGTATGAAGGCGGAGGATTGCCTTGCCGATAGAACCTCTGCTTTGTCTTTGGTGTGACGTGAGCGCTATGACACTAATCGAGCTACCTCTTGTTCGAGAAGGATAGCTGGTTGTTGGTAGCTCAGGATCTTCCTAGGGAGATTATTAAGTGTCTGGTAGATCCGTTGAATCGCTTCTCTAGAGTAATCAGAAACTGCCTTTCCTTTCGGAATAAAGCGTCGGAGGAGCCCGTTATGTCGCTCATTGGAACCTCTTTCATAAGGAGCATAAGGACGGGCGAAGTAAACATCCGTAATCCCTTTCAAGCTCTCCGATAGAGTAGAAAACTCGCTGCCGTTGTCAGACGTGATGGTCTTGAAGACTTGTGGGAAAAGGTCACCAAAATCCTGTCGTAATTGGTTCAATGCATAGTCCACTGAATCATGGTCTTGATCATCTAGTAGAATCGCATAGTAATTTCTTGTCTTCCGTTCGACGAGTGTTAATAATGCGTTATCATCTGACTTTTGTCCTTCGACAGTATCAATTTCCCAGTGACCAAATTCAGTTCGATCTTCAATTTCAGCTGGACGTTCCGCAATACTTTTCCCTAAGATCTTCCGGTTTCGTTGGACCCGTTTGGTCTTGGTGTTGCGTCTAAGTTTCATGGGTAAATCAATGTTTCGAACGCGTAACAAGTCCAAATCAATATAGTTGTACAAAGTTTTAGTGGAGACCCTGGGCTTGTCTTTCCACTCATCTAGGCGACTTGTATAGCCAACTACCGCATCTGGAGACCAGCTATCCAGGATGATTTTTTCACAGGCAAACTCAACAAATTCAATCGCGACCAGGAGCTTATTTTTAGCCCCACAATTGAGTCGGTTTCGTTCGTATACAGCTTGTCCTGTCTCAGGGAAATACGCTACGTAGGGTGTACGTCCTGTCTTCAGTTGTGTAGTTGTCCCTCGCTTTAGCTCATTGGCAATTGTTTGATGGACACGTCCTAAACGCCGTCCTATCTCTCGATTGGAGTGCCCAGCGTTGTGCAAGGCAGCAATTTGACCTCGTTCAAAAGGGGATAGGTGTTTATTTCTACGGTTTTGTATGGTATTCTCGTTGTGTGCCACTATAAAACTTCCTCTCATTGTTTGTCTCGCAACTTCAATGATACACGAAATTTTATAGTGGCATTTTTTTGTCTAGATTTAGATGGCTAACTTGATTCTACAATTGGCCGCCTTGATTGTAGGTTTAATTCGTCCAAAAATTTTATTGAGATGGATGCCTGAGTACAAGAGATCTAGGAAGTTTGCTGCACTATATTTCGGACTTGCCCTTGTAGCTTTTTTCATTTTGTTTGGTGTAACTGCACCACCTGAAAGTGATGTCGCTGGCACTAGTGAACAAGACGAAAAGTCTAAACAAGAGGATACTGCACAACAAGCAGTGAAAAAACAGGAAGAAAAGGCAAGAGCAGAAGCGGAAAAGAAAGCACAGGAAGAGATAGCAAGGGCAGAGGCGGAAAAGAAAGCAAAAGAGTCTCTAGAAACCCCTTCCCAGCAACAAGCAGTTAAGATGGCATTGAATTATATAGATTACACTGCGTTTTCCCCCAGTGGTTTAATCGATCAGCTGGTCTTTGAAGGTTTTGAACAAGCGGATGCTACTTATGCCGTTAAGGTTATCAGAATTGACTGGCAAGAACAAGCTGTATTAATGGCTCAGAACTACCTCGATTATACTGCATTTTCTAGAAGTGGATTAATAGAACAATTGGTGTTTGAAGGTTTCAGTAATGACGTAGCGACTTATGTAGTAAATCAAGTTGGACTGTAATCGCGTTAGGTAGCTGTGCAAGAAACTTTCGTGTTTGTTTTGTGTATAGCTTCTTCCACGAGTGCCCTCCTGAAAAAATGGCGGGCGTTATTTCATGCTGACTGCTGTTTTTTGAAGTAAAGAGTTTATAAGGAAATGCATAAGGACAAAGGAAATATAAAAATAGCACCAATTTCTTTGAAAAAGAAATCAGCACTTCGAGAGTTCATTATAGGTTATCGCGCTTCTTTTGGTGGTTGGCACACTTCACATTTACGTTGGTTTTTATTGTTAAATTTCGTGAATGTTTTTTCGAAGTTACTGCCACACGCACATTTAAAGAGTAATTTCTGAGAAAAACCGTGATATTCCGTACTTAACAACTTGCTTTCCGAATTGTTCTCAACAAACTTATTAATTTCATCGATTGTCCATCGCTTTTGCATTCTCTTACATCTCCTTATTTCGTCCGTTCCATTATGAGTGATGATGTTAGTTTCTCATTATAGCATGGGATGGGACACAATGAAAATACACTCAAAATCTGAAAAGTGCAAGAAGCTTTCGTGTTTGTATGTACAGTCAAGTTTGTTATGAAAATCCAGGTGGCTGCCTGTGCACTGTGAAATCCAGTTACTCATCACACAATTGGAAAGTCTTCCAAAGTAGTAGTCTTCAACTATCCTACAGATGAGGAGACATCATGATTCATCATGTAAAAAGCGTAGAAACTTCCAATGTAATAGCCATCCAACAGCTATGATACGCTGCTGGATGGCTATTTTTTCTGTTTCTCCATTCATCCAATGACGGTGCAGTAGGAATTGTATCCAGCTCCTGATTCTTCCGGTCTTTCACATCCCAGATCGCAGTCAGTGAGATGCATGTGGTGAAGATGATATAGAGAGCAACGGGTACATAGGAATCATTGAATTTTAACAGCAGTGTGGCGGCGATTAGGGGTGCCGAGCCTCCGGCTAAGGCTGCACCGAACTGATAGCCGAGGAAGATTCCTGTATTTTAAATTGGGGTCTTAGGTATAGTAAATCTGAAACAGACAGGGACAGCTGATGCTGACTCTTTCTATTATTTGGTAATTTCCTACCTAACTTACACCAGCTATCTCGTTACGGTTCTGCTTAGCAATTTAGAGCTATAACCGTACTTCACGAGAAGGGCATTACACTGCGTCCATGCTGAATAGTATGGTAAACTAAAGATATATTTTACGGATGAAAAAGGCATGTTATAAATCAGATGACTGTATCTTTTACAGTGTTTTTTTATGCCTGCACTTTACATGCAACCAGGTGAAAAATATACCTGAACTAACAAAACGAATCCAAAGAAAGGAGGAAAGACACGTGGCGATCATTAAGGTTTCTAAGAGTTCTGATTCAAACTATCCTACAATTGATTCTGCAATTCAGGCAGCTCTGCCAGGAGATACAGTAGAAATTGAGGATGGCATCTACCCTGAATATTTGACTATTAACAAGCCACTCGTTCTTCGAAGTTCAGGGGAGGAAGCGCGTTCAGTCTGTATAACAGGCGGTGTTCATATCTCTGCAATCGATGACGTTTGTATTGAATCGATAACCATCGGGAAAAACACTGCGGCTATTGAATATGGCCTTCATATAGAGTCAGGACAGGTAACTCTTCGTCACTGTCTTTTCTCTGAGATTCAAGGGATAGCTATGAGAGTAGATGCGACGGCAAAGGTGTCGGCAGAGCATACGATATTCAAAAATAATATTCAAGGCATTGAAGTTTCTGGACGACTATCTCTGTTCGATTGTATCGTAGAAGAAACAACCGAGAACGCACAGCTTACTGTACAGGGTGGCGGGGAACTCTTAGTAACTGATTGTGGAATTTTAAGCGGTCAGGAAGAAGGAATCAACCTAACAGGCAGCAGTCGATGCACGATTACCAAAAGTTCAATCATCGGGAATAGTGGAGCACAAATCTATATGGAGAAAGACAGCTTTTTAGATTTGGAACAGACGAATTTCTATTTTGGGAAGGCACAAGGGATATCTTGTGACCATTCTAAAGGGATCATGAAAAATTGTATCTTTAATAGGCAAGATCTCGCTCATGTAAACCTTACGAATGGGTCGCATTTTCAAATAGAGTCCAGTAGGTTCGAAAACGGTGAATGCGAGGGAATGACTATCAGCAACTCCTCTACTGAGATCAAGGACTCGCTATTCAAAGGTCAAAAAAGCGACCAATTAACCTGTATGGAACAAAGCACTGTGTCGATGAAACGAACGCGGTTGATCTCAGGGAAAGACAGAGGAATTGTATGCGTGAATTCTACGTGTACGATCATTGAATCCGCCGTGAAGTACAATCAGATGACACAATTGTCTGCATTTAACGAAAGTGTTTTAACGATTCTAGATTGTGACATTGAGAAAGGGAAAAACAAAGGAATATACGCTGCAGACAGTCAAGTGAAAATTTCCGATTCCCGAGTGAGCCATCACAAAAGCGCTCAGGTTTTTGCTTCAGAACACTCTGAACTAACGGTGTCTGCGACTGAAGTGAAAAGTGGAAAAAGCGTGGGTGTGTCAGCTAAAGAATCGACGTTGAACGTATATAACTGTATTATCTCTGATCATAAAGGGTCGAACATCTCACTAGGTTCCGATGTACATGCAGAAATTGCAGATTGCAGAATTTCAAATGGAGAAAAAAATGGGATACTCATAGGTCCAGGGACAGTTATGTCACTGGAACGGACGGTTCTGTTCAATCATAAAAGACCGCAAGTGAGCGCATCGAAGTCTGCTGCAGTTTCCTTGACAGAGTGCGAGCTTTACGAAGGCAACTCGTCTGGAGTGTCGTTCAGTCAGGTGGAACGTGTGGAAGTGACGAATACTAAAGTGCACGGGCATCGTGAAGACCAAATCATTCTGAAGGATTGCCCTTCGGCTTTCTTTAAATCAACGCATGTGATGAACGGAAAAAAGGCCGGATTACGTGTAGAAAAATCTGCTCCTCTACTAGAAGATTGTCATTTCGACAACAACCGTGCGGGAGATTTAAATAGACTAGATGACAGCAATCCGTTGCTGAAAAACACTAACTTGTCGGTACCTGCGGTTTCAGTAGCACACGGTGAACGAGTTAAAATTGGCACACTGTCAAAACTAACTAAAACAAAAGATTCCCCTGTTAATGAAGAGATGATGAATGTCTTAATGAATGCGCTGGACGAGTACATCGGACTTGAAGCGGTTAAAGATAAAATCCGAGATATGAAAAACTTAGTGGAAATCAATCAATTCAAAGCAGAACGAGGGTTGAAAATCATTGAACTGGTAGCACCTCATATGATATTTCAAGGGAATCCAGGCACAGGGAAGACAACAATTGCACGACTCATGGGTGGGGTTTTTAAGTGGCTCGGTCTATTGGAGAAAGGGCATCTTGTTGAAGTGAAGCGGGAAGACCTTATTGGAACCCATGTAGGGAAATCTGAAGAACTTACGAAGTTGAAGATTGAAGAAGCTATGGGCGGAGTGCTTTTCATCGACGAAGCCTATTCTCTTACAGGCGGAAAAGACACGAGTAACGATTACGGAAAAAAGGTAATTGAAACCTTGCTTCCCGCAATGGAGAATTATCGCGGCGAATTTGTCGTGATTGCAGCAGGATATACTAGGGATATGGACAGTTTCTTAACATCCAATCCAGGATTAAAAGATCGATTTACTGAAAAGCTTCTCTTCGAGGACTATACGCCCGATGAGTTGATGCAAATATTTTTATCGAACTGTGAAGGAAGTTATTTGGTAACAGAAGCTGCTAAGCGTGCGATCCAGAATGAGTTTATTGAACGATATCGCAAGCGCGACGAGACATTTAGTAATGCCCGAATGGTACGGACGTTTTACGATCAAATCGGACTAGCCCAGTCCTTAAGGATTTCGAAGTTCCCGCGGGATGAATGGACAGAAAAGTTATTGACGACTTTTGAAGAAAAAGACGTTCTTCAAGTAATAGAAGAACGTGATGTGAAGAGTTATGACGTTCCGATTGATGAGGAATTGCTTGAAAAGAAACGGGCAGAACTCCATCAATTTATCGGTCTAGAGACGGTGAAGGCTGAAATTAATGAAATGATTGAACTGATGAGGTATTACAAAAGAGAAAATCATTCATCCGAAAAGCTAATGAACCACACACTGCTAATCGGAAAGCCCGGGACAGGCAAAACGGAGATTGCCCGCGTGCTTGCAGGCATTTACCAGGCGCTCGGATTACTTGAAAGAGGCGAACTAATTGAAGTGGATCGCAGCGATTTAGTTGGTACGCATATTGGTGAAACGGAAAAGCGAACAGCCGACCAAATTATGCGTGCAATGGGCAGTGCGTTGTTCATCGATGAAGCGTATACACTTGCGGGTAGTGGGGAAAATGATTACGGAAAAAAAGCCATGGAAGTATTGCTGAAGCAAATGTCCGATCGACAAGGAGAGTTCTTGCTGATCGCGGCAGGTTATGAAAAAGAAATGAACAGCTTCCTCGATAGCAACGCAGGGCTACGCCGCCGCTTCGGACTCACCTTACAATTTGAAGATTATACGCCAGAAGAACTAATGGAAATTACTAATCTCTACATTCAAGGATATGGTATAACCGATGAAGCAAAAGATGCGTTGTTTCGACACTACCAAGACATTTATGATAGAAGAACAGACTCCTTCGGAAACGCAGGTTTGGCTAAAAAAATCGCTAAAGAAATGTCCCGTAAAGTCGATTACCGATTGGCAGTGGCTAGTAGTAGCCAGTTGGATAAAGCTCTGAAAAAGGAAATTACAATGGGTGATTTGGTTTTATTGGAGAGCTGATTGGAATTGGTTAAAAGGTGTATCTGTGTAATTAAATACTCATGATTGTTACTTACATCGGCATCACTTTTCAAACATGCTGTAGACATGACTGAATAAGAAAAATCCCAATCTAACTGACTAAACTCAGCAGGATTGGGATTTTTATAGTGTGGTAGTCAGGAATGTTTGTACAAACTATTAAAAATAGTTTGACTACATACCTTAAGTTAGTTATTATTAACTAACAAAATGAATACGCTTACAATGCGACTTGAAAAGGGGGAATACTAACTTGAAAAAGCTGTTTAAAAAGACGTGGGCTTATCGTTATGTAATTTTGTTTGTTGTGTGGTTACTGTACATTATCAATTACTTGGATCGTTTTGCGGTCATAGTTTTCATGCCCTATATTCAGGACGATTTGAACTTGTCGCCTGAACAGGCAGGACTTATTTTGTCTATCTTCTTTATTCCTTATGCGTTATCACAAGTCACTTCTGGATTCTTGGCAGATAAATTCGGTCCTAAAAAAGTGATGGGTGTTGCTATTACAGTATTCACAGTTGCTACTGCATTGACTGGCTTTGTGAAAGGCTTTGGACAGATGATTGCTCTCCGACTGGGATTGGCATTGGGAGAAGGACATCACTTTCCACCTGGTACAAAAGCTATCAGTAACTGGTTTCCAAGAAAAAGCAGAGGGAGTGCGTTATCCTTCTTTTCTACAACATACGTAGTTGCACCGGCTATTGCACCCATTCTTTTAACAGCAGCATCATTTTACTTTTTCGGCGGTGCATGGAGACCCGTTTTCTTCCTTCTAGTTATTCCCGGGTTAATCGGTATGTTTTTACTTTGGTACTTCGTAGCAGATACTCCTGAGCAAATGCAGAAAAAAGGTCGAGTATCTCAAGATGAGGTAGATTTTATAAATGACGATGTGGAAGAAGGGGCCGTGGAGGTAGACCCACGTTTGAAGAGTCCGAAAATCTTCCTGACAGACAAAGTATTTTACTTCGGCGTTTTCGTTTGTGTATTCCAAGTTGCCCTTTCATGGGGAATTGCCTCTTGGTTACCTACAATCTTAGTAAAACAATACGGTCTGGATATTAAGAATATGGGGATATTGGTTGCATTACCTTACATCACAGGAATTATCTCTATTTTACTTGGTGGATGGCTGATGGATAAGTTTAAGAGTATGAAAATGGTTGCGTTAATTGCATATGGCGGCTGTATTCCAATCATGTTCTTATTCTCAACAGTAGAAAAAGGAGACAATACGATGTTGGTCATCTTATTGCTTCTAGCAGGATTTTTCGTGAATCTGAATTATGGTCCTTTACTAGCATTTCTTCAGAACCGATATCCAAAGGAAGTGGCTGGTAGCGCTGTAGGGACGGGGAATGGGATTGGACAATTTGGAGCGTTCTTTGCGCCATTCATTGCTGGGTACCTAGTTAAGGTTTCCGCTACTGGCGAGTATGATTTCAGTACAGTGTTCTTGTTCTTCATGATTGTTGCGATCCTAGCATTCATAGGCGCTGTCTTGCTGAATGAGAAGCCAATTCACATTCAGTTGGAAGAAACGGAATAAATGTCTAGTTTGTTAGAACAAAATGATAAACTAGCAGTAACAATGTAAAAAGGTGGTTGGCTATTATGGCGCGTATGACGGGTGAAGAACGTAAAAAGGTATTGATTAAATCCGCGATAAAAGTATTCGCAGAAGAAAATTACCGTGCAGCAAAAGTAGCGGATATTGCGACAAATGCTGATGTGACAGAACCAATTGTCTATAAGCATTTCTCATCAAAGAAGAATCTGTATTTAGAAGTGTTGACACTAATTATGGAGAAAACGATGAAACGATTTCAAAATGTCATTGCTAAAAGTATGAATCCACTTGAAAAACTGGAACTGATCATTAAGGAATACAACTTGATGATTCATGTGTTTCGTCAAGAACTAAAGTTGGAATTCCAAGCTGTTTCAGAAATAGACGATCCCGATGTGAAAGAAATTATCGCTACAGGGTATTTATCAAGTTTTAAACTAGTCGAGAATTTACTGCAAGAAGGAATGGACCAAGGGTACTTTCGTGAAGATATAGATCCTGCATTCCAGGCAAAACTCTTTGTTGGTCATTTTATTCACGTAAGTTCTTACTATTTATCTGAAGTGTTAGAAGATGACTATTCTGAACAATTGTTTTCCTATTATTTGAATGGGATCGTACATGATTCATGAACCAAATAGACTGGGGGAATCACTTTGCTACATTTTACATTGGCACTTAATGATGCGTTCCGTGATGCATTCTACAAGTACAAAAACGATATTGCGCTTCACTTTGGTGACGCGCAGGTCACGTACGAACAATTACGACTGCGCAGTAATCGATTCGCACATGCTCTGAATGACTTGCAGTTACCGAGTAATTCAAGAGTGGCGTTGTTCATGTCGAATCGTTTGGAATTTGTCTATGCCCAAATGGGTGGCTATCAGGCGGGGGTGGCTAATATTCCGCTGAACGATATGCTAGGGGAAAATGAAATTAAGTATATTTTGAAAGACTGTCATGCAAAAGTGTTGATTGTGGAAGAACAGTTTTTTGAAAAGGTTCAACATATCCGTAGTGAACTTCCGAATCTAACAACGATTGTAGGGATTAGTGAACATCAAGTCCCTGAAGGATTTATCTCTTGGGAAGAGTTCCAAGGGAGTCAATCGGAAGAAGATTTAACTTTGACTATCCCTCAAGAAGATATTGCTCAAAGCGTTTACACGGGTGGCACGACAGGGAATCCAAAAGGGGTTTTGCATAGTTACCAGACGACGATCACGATTCTTTTTGCTGTCATATTGGAGAATGAAATTGCACCGGAAGAGAAGATTCTTCTGACGTCCCCGTTACCCCATGCAGCAGGAATTTCATTGCAAGCGGGACTGTTACGAGGATCCGAAATTTATATTGAAAAGAAATTCAGTGAAGAGCTGATTTTAAATCATGTGGAAACAAATAAGGTCACATACATTATGGCCGTTCCTACAATGATTTATCGAATCATCGACTTTATGGAAGGCAAGGAATACGATATTTCCTCTATCCGAACAATCGTATATGGAACGGCACCGATTGCGAGAGAACGCTTGAAGCAGGCACTCGATATTTTTGGACCCGTGTTCATTCAAACATATGGTTTGACGGAGTCTCCTGGTGTTGCGACAAAACTCTCTAAAAAAGATCACCATATTGAAGGGGCGAATTTAAAACACCTTACGAGCTGTGGTCGACCAACAATGTTCACACGAGTGAAAATTGTGGATGAACAAGGTGACGAATTGGAGCGTGGGATGGAAGGTGAAATCATCATCTCATCTCCTGCAAACATGGTTGGCTATTACAATTTGCCGGAAATGACGGCTGAAAGTCTGAAAGACGGCTGGATGCATACAGGAGATATTGGCTACATGGATGAGGAGAACTATGTGTATGTGCTTGATAGAAAGAAAGATATGATTATAAGTGGCGGGATGAACGTGTATTCTTCTGAAGTGGAAAATGAATTACAAAAGCATCCTGGAATTCGTCAAGTGGCGGTCATAGGGGTCCCTGATCCAGACTGGGGAGAAGCTGTAAATGCGTTTATCATTCCGAAGGATACAAGTCTGACAGCCGATCAATTAAAGGTCTGGAGTAAAGATAAGTTGTCGGCATACAAACGTCCGAAAAACTATGAGATTGTAGGAACCCTTCCGCTCACTCCATATGGAAA
This sequence comes from Sporosarcina sp. BI001-red, assembly GCF_003384035.1. Classification (GTDB taxonomy): domain Bacteria; phylum Bacillota; class Bacilli; order Bacillales_A; family Planococcaceae; genus Sporosarcina. The sequence goes on from NZ_QQAK01000010.1 coordinate 354,051, forward strand.
GATAGACAAGAAGAAATTGCGAGAGCCGTACTGGGATACGGTGGATAGAAGAATATAATTGTGTAAGGAAGGAATGTTGCATCTATGAAAACGTCATATGAAACTCTGGAAGTTGAATACGAGAAACCGACTTTAATTGTAAAGTTAAATCGACCGGACAAAGCAAATGCTATGAATTCGAAAATGTCAGCAGAACTGGATGAAGTTCTTATGGATCTGCGTCAAAGTTTAGATTGTAAATATGTTATTTTTACAGGGAACGGAAAGCATTTCTCAGCAGGGGCCGATATGGCGGAGGCTGGAGAGCAATTGAAAAATGATCCTAACTTCATTTCAACAATCCGCAATGATCAATTAGGAAGAATCGATTTCATGCGTAAGTTCGATGAGATGGACCAAGTATCCATTGCGGCCATCAACGGGCCGATGTATGGTGCTGGATTTGCTACAGCTATGGCGTGTGATTTCAGAATAATGGCAAAGACAGCTACAGCGTGTCTACCTGAAGCACAAAGAGGAATGTTTTTCACTGCTGGCTGTACGGGACGTCTTGTAAACTTAGTGGGCCCTGCGAAGACAAAAGAGTTGATCATGCTTTGTGAGGCAATCGATGCTGACGAATCCAAACACATTGGATTGGTGAACAAAGTAGCAGAAGACTCAGAGCTGATGGAAGAAGCAAATAAGATGATTCAGCAACTAGAAAAAAGTCCATTCCTTCCATTGAAAATGACGAAGAAAATTGTAAATGCCTCGACACCTATTTCAGGAAATACAGTGATGTACGAATCAGATTTACTAGAGCTTATATTTATGAAAAGTGATATGCAGCGAAGTATGGCCAGTTTTTCTAGTAAGAAATAGATAGATCAAAACCACTCAAGCCATGGACTGGAGTGGTTTTTGTGTATTTAAGATTGTCACATGGATCTTTTTAGGCATCTGCGTAATACAAAAACTAAATCTGGTAAGTTATATTGGGAGCTGTACCATAATCATTATTTACACGGCTTTTAATGTGAAAAAGTATCTGAATGTAAACTTTCTAGTCGTTTTAACATTCACAGTTGCTCAATGAATAGGTACTTACTACCTTTTTAATTTAAGTATTCTGAATCATTTATAATTCATTCCTCTTTATCTATTCATCATGTGTTATATTGCTAATTAGAACTGGTATATACCAGCTGTATATACCAGTTAATAACTACAAAAATGAAACGGGGGAATGGAGCTTGAAGAAAAGTAAAAAGTCGTTCGTAAGTTTGGCTGCAGCTTTACTTATGTTGATAAGTACAGTTGCTGGATCTATTGGTTTAACTGGGGTCCAAGTTGTCCACGCTGCTGAACCAACGGGAGAAATGAAACCGTATACAATTTATCCGAATCCACATGAAATTACGTATAGTGGACAGCAATTTGATGTGAGCGACTCAGTTAATGTTGTTTATGAAACACACGTAGATCAGTATACGAAAGATCGAGTGGAAGAACTGTTGAATTCGAAAGACCTCACTTTCACGGAATCTACAGAAATCGTTGCGGATCGAACGAACTTCTTGGTGGGTATTCATCAATCAGGTGAAATTGTCGACAGCTATTTTAAGGACAATCAGTTGACGGACGAAACGGTTTTGGCGAAGTTGGATGCTAACATTATCTCCGTTCAAGATAATATCATTGCTATTTTAGGGAAAGATGTCGACTCCGCGTTCTACGGAGTTACTACTGTGAAGCATATTTTTAAGCAAATGCAAAACCGTTCGATTGAAGAGTTAACAATAAAAGACTATGCAGATGTTAAAGGCAGAGGATTTATCGAAGGGTATTATGGTGAACCGTGGTCAAATGAAGACCGTGCTGACCTTATGACTTTTGGCGGCGACTTCAAGATGAATTCATATATCTATGCACCAAAAGATGATCCTAAACATAATGGGAAATGGAGAGAGTTGTATACACCAGAAGAGCTGGTGAAAATCAGTAAGCTTGCGGAAGCAGGGAATGCAAGTAAAACAAGATTTGTGTATACGTTACATCCATTCATGAATAATGCAATTCGTTTTAATACAGAAGAAAATTATCAACAAGATTTAGCAATCATTAAAGAGAAATTTACACAATTAATGGATTCAGGAGTAAGGAAGTTCGGTATTTTAGCCGATGACGCAGGCGTTCCTCCTCAAGGAGCGGAAACTTACGTACGACTGATGAAGGACTTGACGAATTGGCTAGTGGAGAAACAGGCTGATTATGACGGTCTGGTCACTGATATGATTTTCTGTCCAAATGATTACATGGGTTGGGGAGAAAGCGGACAAATCCAAACGCTAAGAGATTTGCCGAAGTCTGTAAGCTTGATCCAAACAGGTGGTAAGGTTTGGGGAGAGGTATCGAATAATTTCACTTCATCGTTCACTAAGAATGCCGGAAGAGGCCCCTATCTTTGGATTAACTGGCCGTGTACGGATAACTCGAAGCAACATTTAATCATGGGTGGGCAGGAAACATTCCTTCAGCCTAACGTAAATCCAGATAACATTGAAGGCATTGTGCTCAATCCAATGCAACAAGCGGAGCCAAGTAAAATCGCAATTTTTGCGAATGCAGATTATGCTTGGAACATCTGGGATAGTTCTAAACAGGCAGACCAAAACTGGAATGATTCGTTTGCATATGTGGATCATGCGAACAATAACGAAACAACGGCATCGAATGCGTTGAAAGAGTTATCGAAACATATGATCAATCAAAACATGGATACGCGTGTTGCGAAGCTAGAAGAGTCAGTTGAATTAGCACCGAAATTGAATGCTTTTAAAGCAGCACTTGGAAAAGAACCTATCGCAGGTCAAGCAACAGAGCTGATTACAGAATTTGAAACGATTCTTAATGCAGCAGAGACGTATAAAGAAAACCCTGGGAATGCAAGAACGAGAGATCAAATCATTTATTGGTTGGATAGTGCGATTGATACAGCGAATGCAGCGATCTCTTTATTGAAAGCGGAGATAGCGCATGAAGCAGGGGACAAGCCCGCGGTATGGGAAAACTACAGCCAAGGTCAGGCTGCATTTGATGCTTCAAAAAATCACCCATTCCGATACATTGACCACTATCAATATGCGGAAGTAGGCGTGCAGCATATCGTGCCGTTTGTGAAAACACTACTGAACGATGTGTCATCGAAAGTTCAATCCATTGTCAATCCAGACTTGAACAGTGCGAGTGTCATTACAAATCGTACGGACACACCAACCGGGGACTTAAAAAACCTGCTAGATAACAATACGAACACGGATGTTGTCTATAAAACACCGAGTTCAATTGCGGTTGGGACGTATATTGGTGTTCTTTATGAAAAGCCATTTACATTGAATTCAGCTCGCTTTGAACTGGGAAGGGTTGGAAACGATAACGATACATTTAACGCAAGTAAGCTGCAAGTTACCGTTGACGGGACAACATGGACTGACGTCGAAGGACAAGTGTTTGGTCACGTCACGCAAGCTGTTGCGGAAAACTTGAATTTAAAAGTTAAAGGTGTTCGATTGATTGCGACAGAAAATCGAGAAGGCACTTGGTTAGGTATCAAAGACATTGTCATTAATGAACAACAACAAGAAGAAGTTGAAGAATTAGAATCGAAGTTGATGGTGCCAGATCACTTCAAGCTCTATCAAGGAACAGAAGCGAATCTATTTGATGGAAACGACACGACGTTTGCTTGGTACAATCCGTCAGGTACAGTAAAAGATACGTCGGTTGTAGGTGATTATATTGGCGTGGATTTATTGAAAGTGAAAAATCTTGGCAAGGTTTCTTTCGCTATCGGGAGAGATAGCGTCGATAAATGGACAGATTATCAGCTGGAGTATTCCACGGATAATGTAACCTATACAAAGTTCAAAGAGTATAAAGGGAAAGCTTCAGGAATGGATAAAATCGATGAAGATTTAACAGGTGTACTAGCGCGATATGTACGCGTTAAAAATCTTAAGAACGTACCTGTTTGGCTGAAATTCAGCGAAATTAAAGTGGAATCTGCAAAGTCGAATTCAGAGTTCACGTATACGAACAATGAATTGTATAAAGGCATTGCTTCTCAACATTCACTTGAAAAGACAAGCTTGGGTAAAACAACAGACATCACACTTCAACCAACAGAATATATTGGTTTGAAATTAGAACGTATTAAGGAATTGAACGTTGTAAACGCATCTGAAACGAGTGGGAAATTGACGTTGGAAGCTTCAGCGAATGCAGTTGAATGGAAAACGCCACAAGAAGGAACGAATGCCCGTTACGTACGCTTTGTGAATCATACGAATGAAGCCATTACTTTTAACTTGGATGAATTCAGTGTTTCATCAAAGGAAGTTTACGGACCTGAGTTTGTGGAAACGACGATGGGCATTGCACCAAACTGGTCGGAAAATGACTCTAGAAAGAAAGATACACTTCTGAACTTGTTTGATAAAAAGCTTGAGACGAAGACCATTTTCGCGGACTACCAAAGAAAAGGTGAATACATTACTTATTCTGTAGGAGAGCCAAGAATCTTTAACAGTCTTCGTATTTATAACGATGAAAATGAGAGTAACTATATTCGGGATGCAGTTGTACTATTGTCGATGGATAACAAAACATGGACGGATATCGCAACATTAGGTGATGGCCAAGATAACATGGCGGGTGGCAAACCGGATTATTCCGACAAGATTAAAGATGGCTACACTCATGATTCAGTGAATCCTGGAAACTACTATTTCGGGAACGAAAAGATTGGCGGCATTGAAGCGAAATATATTCGAATTCTTTTCACAGCTAATTATCCAGCACGATTTGCTCATATGAACGAAATTCTGATTAATGGTGGAGAGTTTGTAAAGACAGAGAACAATCCAACCTTTGCAGCAGATCCAATTGAAGAAGAAGGATTTGGTCCGGGGCAGTTATTTGATGGTGATTTGACGACAGCGTTCAAGCCGAACATGAGCGACCGAATTGATGGAACTTTGACATATCGTTTATCAGAAAAAACAGATGCGACAGCGATTACAATCGTTCAAGGCTCAAAAAATATATCCAACGCTACTGTAAGTGCAAGAGTTGGTGCGGACGAGTGGGTTGAATTAGGGACATTGGATAGCAGTCTAAATACGTTCTACAATTCATCGTATGACAATATTTTTGAAATTAAATTGTCGTGGGGAGATGTCCAGCCTCTTATCTATGAAATGAATATTTCATCGAACAAAGATCTAGTTGAGAAAGTTAACAAAGCAGCACTTGTTACAGCAATCGCAGAAGCGGAGAAGAATGAGCAGGCGGACTATACTGCTGAAAGCTGGAAAGGGTTAAGTGAAGCATTGCTTAAAGCCAAAGAAGTGAATAAGAAAACATCAGCAACTCAATCAGAAGTGGATCAAGCGACAACTAACCTAACGACAGCATTGGGTAAACTAGTAGTCAATCCCATATCACTTGAATTAGAAGTTGAAAACGCAACGATTACAGCTGGAGAAGAGTTGGATTTACGATCACTAATTACACTTGCGTTGGATTCTAAGGGGAATGATGCGGCTCAATCTGTCGTAATCAATGCGGGTGGATTTGATCACAACGCACCTGGTACTTACGAAGTCACATTCACGTTGGCTGAAGATGGAGTAGAAACAATAGTGAAAACAGCAATCGTCACTGTTGAAAAAGTACCATCTCAACCAATTACGGAAATCGCCGATCTTTATACGCTAGTTGCACACTATAAAGAATCAGGTGACATTTTAGATAAGAAAGCTGTGAAAGATTTAGAAAAGCAAATCAAGAAGATAGAGAAGGAAGCAAACAAAGGAAAAGGCAAAGATAAGCTGATAGACATAGATCAGTTGAAAGACAAGAACCAAGATAAAGATAAAGCGAAACAAAAGAAAGAAGAAGAGAAACAAAAGAAAAAAGAGGAGAAGGAAAAGAAAAAAGAAGAGAAAAAAGCAGAGAAACAAAAGAAAGAAGAGGAAAAACAAAATAAGAAAGTCGTGAAGGAATTAAACAAATTCAAGTCTTTGTTGGATAAGCAATTACAAAAGAAACAAATTACTGGAGTAGCTTATCAAGGTCTTACTGAAGGTGCAAATGTACTGATTGAAAAACGTTTAAATTGAGTGAATGAAGTTGGGTTACTCATTTGTTGTAAATCTTTATCGAGCTGATGACAGTCAGCTCGATAAGGATTTTTTTCGTTCATATTACTAAAGTGATATGAAGTGTGTGTACTATATGTAGTGAACTATACATAAAACTGCTAAGAGACTGTTAACTAGTTTAAAAAGTCTCAGAAAGAATGTGAATCTATAATGTGACAATTAATAACACTTAATTTACATGAAGAGGGGTAATTTATGCTATCATATGCTAGTATAATAAAAACTTATATAGTATGAAAGACTACATAACTCAAGTTATTAAAGATTTAGAAAACACTATATTGTGAGTGTTGAATAGCTATATTTTGTTACATGTCTAAAAAGAATAGAAGGGAGAACTTAAAAATGCGATTAAACAATAAAGGGAGAGTTCTGTCTGCTATTCTATTAGTAGCAGTGGTTGTTCTAATATTTGAATTAGTTATTGCGAATAAGAGCGACAAAGCTGCAGCGACTATACATACAACTTCAGTGGAAACATTACCGGTTTCGTTTGAACCGATTAAAGGTTTTGAAGAATCTCCATTGAGGCAGTCAATTCTCTTAAAAGAGAGAGCCGAGAAAGAAGTTGCGAGAAAAGAAGCAGTTGCCAAGCAAAATAAAATCGATCAACGTGAGAAAGCGATTTATCTAACATTTGATGATGGTCCTTCAGCTGTAGCTGACCAATTGCTAGATACATTGGATGCCTATCAAATGAAAGCAACATTCTTCATGTTAGGTCCGAATATAAAGGAACATTCGAAGACCGTTATTCGCATGAAGAATGAAGGCTTTGGACTGGGCTTACATGGAGTTACGCATGAAGCAGGCAAAATCTATAGTAGTGCATCTGCACCAGCGGATGAAATGATTAAGGATCGCAAAATACTTGAAGATGTGACAGGCGTTCATTCCAACATGGTCCGACTTCCGTATGGGAGTATTCCGTACTTAACGGAAGACATGCGATATTTGCTGGACCAAAACGATTTCAATGTATGGGATTGGAATGTGGATAGTCGCGACTGGGAATTGAAAGACAGAAGGTATGTGCAGCAAACGAAGCAGGCAATTGATCGGTTTATACAAGCGGGTGTTACACCGGTCGTGTTACTGCATGATAAGCCACATACAATCCAATACTTGCCGGAGCTGCTATCTTATATTAAAAAGCAGGGCTATAAAACAAAAGTGTTGACCAATGAAACACCACCCGAAACCTTTCAATGTAACGGGCGCTGTCATTCTATCAGCTAATTTATGAGGTGGAGCAAGGAGGGATTAAGTTGAACCGAATCGTTGGTTTTGTCATGATTATAGGTTTGTTTTCACTGCTTACTGGCTGTCAATCAGATAAGAAACAAGCAGCTGAAATACATACGAAGATAGAGGAGTCGGCAACATTTGAAAAGGAATTCGTTGCGGACCAAAAGGATTTGGTTAAAAGCAGGGAAAAGGTCCAAGCAGTTTATCAAGATATAATAGCTCTAAACAGCACTGACACAAATGCCATCAAACAAACGTTAAGTGATCATGAGATGTCCACGGAAAAACAGCAACTGAACGAAGCGGAAAAGAATTTCCAAAGCGCTTATCAGAAGCTCATGTCTATTGATGAAAATATTGAGCTGATCAAAGATAAGGATCAAAAGAAAAAAGCAACAAAACTCACGACACTCATGAACACTCGCAAAAAGTCGATGGAGACCTTTTTCAACACCTATCGCGATCAAATGAAAACACAAAACACATTCTTTCAGAATCTAGAACAAGGTAATTTTGAACTGGACACACTTGAGGATGAGATCCATCATATAAACGAAGATAGTGAAAAGATGGAAAAAGTGATTAAGCAATTTAATCAGGATACGAAGCGATATAATGAGGTGGAGAATGATTATTTCGGGATGGCTGGTTTGAGTTGAGATACGAGTCAAGTAATCTTTCCTAATATAGAATGAATGAGAAAACCTTCTGGCCAATAATGCTAGAAGGTTATTTTTTACTACTTATTTCGTCTCGAAACTCTTTAGCAAAACACTTTTGCACAATGAATTGTTCAGCGTATACGTAATTTGATAATTTTCCAGACGTATATCTAACTATCCAAATGAATCGTAGTGAATGGATTTAGTATAACGCTGTTCTATAACAATATAAGGGGTTCAAAATAGACTGTAAAAACCCTCGTATATGAGTATTCTAAATACTTAATCTTGACATATGAAAATGTTGTAAATATACTACTATTAATAACTGGTCCAACCAGTATACCAGTAGAGGGGGATTAGTATGGGGATAGCTACCATCGCACTTGCTGTCTATGTGCTCTTAATTATTGCATGGGTAGTAATTGTGAAGAGAAACATTGGAGAGGCTATGATTTTAGGTTTTATTGTAACCGCTTTATTTGGGGGGGGAAATGCTTTCACACTTATGAAAGATGGGATTGTGTTTGGAGCAACGCACCAAGTGCTCTTTGCTGCGATGTCTTTTGTGTTCATGGCATTTCTAATTGAACAGACAGGGTTAATAAAGAAATTGATTAATATATTGAATTCCGTTTTTGGTAGATTGCCAGGTGGTGCGGCATATGTGGATACGATCGCTTCCGCAATATTTGGGACAATTTCAGGATCGGGTTCAGGGAATACAGCAACTGTTGGTGCTATAACGATTCCATGGATGAATAAATCAGGTTGGTCAAAAGATCAATCTGCAATGATTGCAGCCGGTAACGCTGGTATGGGAATCTCATTCCCACCAAATGGTTCAATGTTCATTCTACTAGGCGCAGCATCTGTGAGTGCTGTAGTGACGGAAGGACAGTTATATGTTTCACTATTTTTAGCAGGTGCTTATACATTAATTTATAGACTTCTGATTGTCTTTTGGTTTGTAAAGAAAAACAAAATTAAAAAGGCTGTTCAGGAAAGTGAAGATACATTTTTGACCACGTTAAAAAAAGGTTGGGCTTCTTTACTAATATTTTTAGGGATTCTAATCCCTGTATTAGTAACGATAGGACCTGTATCTGAGTTTATAGAAAAACATATTATCACGGCTGACGCTTTAAATTCTATATCCATAATTGTGTGGGTACCGATGCTGATTATTTTGATCACTTTAATTGTTGGATGGAGAACGATTCCGAAAAAGCCTAAAGATCTTATGAGCTTTTTGGAGAAATCCATTCCAAGTTTTAGTCTAATAGGAGTTATTCTATTATTTTCTTTTGCAGCTAGTGATGTATTGAAAAACATTGGTCTTGCCGACGAACTTGGTTCAATGATGGGCTCCCTGGATCTCTCAGCAGGGTTAATGGCACTTATAGTTGGAATCCTTATCATACTTGTGGCGACTCCATTAACCGCGACGGCAACGGTTACAGCTATTGGCGCGGTTGCTTTCACTGCGCTAGTTTCATCAGGTATAAATCCGGTTGTTGCTGCTGTTGCAATCTTAGTTTTTGCATCTACGGAAGGCGCTTCACCTCCGGGAGGTGCCCCTATTTTCATTGCCAGTGGAATATCAGGCGTGGATCCGGTGAAAACATTTGTTCCGCTAATTGTATATTATGTAATTCCTATAGCTGCAATTGCTTGGCTGATTGCAGTAGGGTGGTTGCCGGTTTTAGTTTGAAGACTATGTAGGGGGTGTGACTATGAAAACAGTATTTGGAGTGGTTTTGGTCTTATTTATCGGGATTGGACTATTAATGGTCGGTGGACAAGCAATTGGATTACTTACACAAAACTCCGAGTTGGTTATAAGAAGTGTCGAAGTATTGGAAGTGCCAGCATACATTTTCAGTTCAATAGCAGCAATTCTTGGGTTCGTATTCATATACACCAAGGAAAAGGTATCCTAATGAATTCTTGAATGTGTTATTTTTGATATACTATTACTAAAAATAGTACTGGAGAGAATGTCGTGCAAATTGAATACACCAGGCTCTATGAACAGGTTATTACAATTTTTAAAAAGAAAATAGAAATGGGCGAGTACGCCTTAAATGACAAATTACCTTCTGAGCGTGTATTGATCAAAGAACTTGGTATTTCCAGGGGGACATTAAGAGATGCACTAAGAATCCTGGAGTCCCAAGGAATCATTGAAACGATACCAGGCGGAGGAAGAATTCTCAGAAGGCAAATAGAAAATATCAGTTCGACTGAGAAGAACTTTCTTAGCGCTTATAAAAAGTCAAAAGTATTTGAACTGATAGAAGCACGCGAAATTGTGGAATTAGGGATCATTGATATCATTTGCAAGAATGACACGGTCCCACAACTGATTGCATTGAAAGAGAATTTAATCTTAATGAGTCAGAAAAAGATTGAGTATGATTTCCATTTGTCCTTGGCAAAAATAACGGGGAATACGGCTTTGATAACCTTTATGGAATTCAACATCGATTTGATTGATGAAGTAAGGGAACACAGCTTTAGTAAGAAAAACCAATCTACTGAAGTACACGAGGAACATCTGGAAATACTAGATGATTTAATAAAAAAGAATTGTACACATGCTAAAAAGAGCATGCAGCTACACTTTGAGAATATTAAATACAGAATAGAAAAGTAGGGATTGTATGACGACAGGACTTTATCGCTCCAGATTAGTGATTCCTATAAATGAATCTAAGTACATTGAAAAAGCACACCAAAGAAACGCGGATCTATATGTACTGGACATGGAAGATAGCGTGCCGCTATCCGAAAAGAATCATGCAAGAAAATTGGTCAAAGAATCCGTAGAAACAATGAAATTGAACAGACTCATAGTCTACATTCGTGTGAACAACGATAAGAATCTTTACGATGATTTAAGTTCGGTGATTGACTCTGATGCGGATGGTATTCTTATCCCTAAAGTTGAAAACCCTGAAGAAATTTTGGAGATCGAATCATTTCTTAGGAAGCAAATGGATAAGGAACGTTTTTCAGCGTTTAAAATCAGTATTTTAATTGAAAGTGTGAAGGGATATATGGCCCTGGAAGAAATTTTAAGTTGCTCGGACAAAATAGATACAGCATCCTATGGGATGGAAGACTTAACTAAGGAAATTGGTTTTCAGTATATCTCGGAAAATGAAAAATACTTGGACTATCTTAGATTGAAGTTAATAATGCTATGTAAATTACATGGCATTCAACCACTAGGTCTGATCGGATCCATCACAAATTACACGGATATTGAAGGATTCAAGCAAAGTGCGAAACAAGCATATAGCATTGGTTACGAAGGCAGTAGCTGCATACATCCTAATCAAGTCGCTGTTTTAAACGATTTTTTCAAACCTTCAGAAGAAGTCCTTCAAGAAATGAACGAGTTAGTTTCCGTCTTTGAGGATGCCATACGTAAGGGTAGAGCCTCTACAACTTTTCAAGGGAAAATGATTGATTATCCACATTATGAGTCTGCAAAAAAAATATTGGGGAACTTCAATTTTAGTAAGGGAAGTGAATCACATGAATGAGCAATTGCCTTTACAAGGATTGAAAATCTTGGATATTTCGACAATGTTGGCAGCCCCTTGGGTGAGTACACATCTTGCGGATTTTGGAGCTGAAGTTTTGAAAATTGAGCATCCTGAATATGGGGATCATGCTAGGAAGTATGGTGCCCAAAAAGATGGGAAATCGGTATTGTGGAAGAGCTTAAATAGGAATAAAAAATCAATTACTTTAAACTTTAGTAAAATGGAAGGTCAAGAACTACTAAAAGAAATCATTAAAGACTACGATGTAATGATTGAAAACTTCAGACCAGGAACATTGGAGAAATGGAATTTGTCATGGGAAGAGATTGAGAAAGTGAACCCTAATTTGATACTCTTGAGAGTCTCTGGATTTGGTCAAAAAGGACCTTACTCTGAAAGAAGGGGCTTTGGAACAGTTGCAGAAGGCATGAGTGGCTTCACATCTATTAATGGTGATCCAACTGGTCCACCAATTCTACCGGGTATTCCCCTTGCAGATGGTTTGAGTGGAATCGCGGGAGCGCTAATGGTGATGATAGCAACGTATTCAAAACAAAATCATCAAACCAAAGGACAAGTGATCGACCTGTCCTTATATGAACCCTTAATGAGATTACTTGAACCCCACTTGTTGGCATATGATCAATTAGGGATTATCGCAAACAGGGTAGGGAATGGGAGCTCACAAACTGCACCAAGAAATGCATACCCAACAAAAGATGGGAATTGGGTGGCATTATCTGCTAGTGCACAATCAATCTTTGAAAATCTATGTATTGCTATTGACCGAGAAGACTTGATAATAAATGAAAAGTTTAATACAAATAAAAATCGATTGAATAACGTTGCAGAACTAGATGAAATCATTTCAGGATGGATAGTCAAAAGGGATTTAGATCAAGTAGTGGAAATTCTGAACGAAAGTGGTGCAGTTGTCGGGCCGATGTATAATGTTAAGCAACTATATCAAGACCCACATTATACCTATAGAGAATCATTTGTAAGTGTTACTGATGACGAGTTTGGAGAAATGAGAGTACCTAATGTTCTAGCTAAGTTATCTAAGACACCAGGGAAAATTAGCACACTGGGCCCGAAACACTCAGAACATACAATTGAATTTTTAAAGGAAAGTTTAAAGATGGGTGACAAGGAAATTTCTGAGCTAAAACGCGGAGGAATTATTTAAAATTATTACACCACACAATTATTTAGATATAAGACGTTCAAAAAACCATCATTCAGTATGGATTAAAATCACATTTACTTGTGAGGATATGATTACAGCATATAAACTAATGTGGGGCAGCGTAATCATTGCGATGACAAGCACAAATGGAGTTTTGGTTAGTGCCAGTAAAGGGAAGAAGAGTTGGAAGGTAGCAGGATTGGTTTTAGGTGTACTCGTTATTTTATTTATTAGTTTTACTGTAGGTGCTAAGGGAGCAGAGGTTACGCTAAAAGAGAAGAAGATGAATGCAATCGAAATGGATAAGGAAATTGTATCATTGCAAAAAGAAAAGAAGGATATAATCTCAGAAGTTAAATCGGTTGAAAAAGAAAAGAACGAAGTAACGGCTTTAATAGAAAGCAAGAGTGATGTTGAAAATGAGTTGAAAACTGTTAAAGGACAACTAGAAGATACAAAAGGAACACTAGCAAAAGAATTAGAAGCGGGTCGAAAAGAAATTGATAAGAAGTTGGACCAAGCGAAAACAGAACTATCTGATGCTTAAGCAAATGTGATGGATACAAATGCGTCAATAGAAGCAAAGAACTCAGAGCTAGCCTTGCTGGAAGGAAAAGTTCAAAAAGCGAAAGGACAGCCTAAAATGCTGAATGCGGGTAAATATACTGTTGGTCGTGATCTCCCTGAGGGAAGATATATAGCAACGCCGATTGGTAGAGGTAGTAATTTCATTGTGTACAGCTCAGGAGGTTCACTGGATGTCAATACAATTCTAGGAAGCTATGGAGAAGCATCCTATACATTCTTTGCGGATGAAGGAAGCTCGATAGAGACAGAATCACAGGTTAAACTAACGCCAATAGAGTAAATTTCACTGTGTTGCCTTTACATTGAACAAATAAACCATCGTTCATATAAATTAAGAATGATTGAAAAATAGACTTTTAGCCGAACTTCTTGCTAAAAGTCTATTTTATTTCTAACATATTACGATTAGGTGGTCTTTTATTAGAAATTTTTATAGTGATCAAATTCGAGAATTGAACTAATTGGAACTTTAACCATCTAAGCAGGATTAACCAACAACACCAAACCAAGCAATACAATAAGAACAAACACATAATGTTCAAAACGATTAGCAGGAATCCGTCTATGTAAAAATGCTCCTAAAAACGTTGCAATCACAAGCAAAGGAATAGATAACCCAAACAAAACAACTAAATCCTTTGTCCATAATCCACCAACTGCTTGACCGAAAACAATCAATGCTCCAGAAATGAGGAAATGGGCTTGCAATGTCCCTCTAAATCGATCAGGCCCCCATCTCTGCATAGTTCCGTAAATAACAACAGGCACACCAGTAAAATTATAAGCGCTACCGAGTGCCCCTGCTGCAAATCCAAAGGGTAATGCCCAAGCAGGGTTATTTAACAAAGGACGTTGTGACGTTTTAAACAATAACGGCTTTGCCAAAGAATAGGAACCATAGGAAAGTAAAAAAGTTCCGAGTGCTATGGTAATAACAATAGCTGGAGCAAACTTTACTAAGATCAATCCAGCTGGAATCCCGATAAGTGATGCAATGGATAATCGAATAAGTGCAGGGCGGTCAATGTAGCGCCAACTAGTAGACACAGATAGACAAGCCACTGTAAGTCCGGATAGACCAATTAGAGAGATGGACGTATATAAATCGATTGGCAATAACGCGAGTAAAGGCATACTCACAATGGCTTCACCAAAACCGAACGTTGCACGCACGAGCGCTCCGACGAAGACTGCTAATAGTACTAGTGCAATAAGTGAGGCAGACATATATTGTTTAACACTCCAATGCTTGAAAATAAGCTTCAAGTATATCAACTGTATATGCCACAATGGTAACATACTTGCTCGAACCCTAAGGTAGGGCATTTTTTATACCTCTAATAATTACAATGATAGATTGGGATTAAGAGACAAAGGGTCTTCTACCGGTGTGGCTAGAAGACCCTTTTTAATGTGTATTCGTATTCGCTAGATATCTCGATTTTTCATAGAATTATTGACTAGTTTGCATCTATCCCATAAAGATGGGATTGAATGAACGCATTGGCCTGGGATGATCAATCCTCTTGGTCGCTTCCTGGATCCCAACTTTGTATATGCCGCCATTGAGTTTGTTCGCAATCGCAAGCCCCTCAGTAATCCCTTGTCGTATCGCCACTTTAGCCCCTTCGATTACAGTGATGTTTCCTGGGACATAGATTCCGTCCAATACTGATTCCAATCGCCCGTAATGAAAGGGGTCTCTTCAATCATTTCTTTGAAAACATATTCAATCCTTTATAAAGGAACGTATAAATATCAGTATGTTCTTCAATGAGCTTAACTGTAGGTTTCCCTAATCCGTGGCCAGCGTCTTTCTCAATTCTCAGTAATATAGGCGCTTCACCAGCTTGAGCTTCTTGTAAGGTCGCCGCATATTTTTTGGAGTGAAGCGGTACGACACGATCATCCGTATCCCCAGTCGTGATCAATGTCGAGGGATACCTTTGACCCTTCTTGATATTATGAAGTGGTGAATAGGCGTAAATCGTTTTGAAGTGCTCTGCATTCTTTTCCGCATTCCCGAACTCTGAAGTCCAAAAGCGACCTACAGTGAAGTGTTGATATCTAAGCATATCCGTTACAGGCACTTGACAAATGACGACAATGAATAAGTCAGGGCGTTGGTTCATACATGCTGAAACCAAAAGTCCACCATTACTTCCTCCCATGATTGCTAACTTAGAAGGATTTGTATAGTCATTGCTGATCAACCATTCAGCCGCAGCGATGAAATCATCGAATACTTGTTGTTTCCTCTCGAATGTCCCTGCCTGATGCCAATCTTCTCCATACTCTCCGCCACCCCTGATATTAGCCACGGCATATATACCACCATCTTCAATGAACATCGCGATGGATGCCGAGTAAGCGGTCGTCATGCTGATATTGAAACCACCATATCCGTATAGCAACACTGGATGGTCTCCCTTGAACTGTAGATCTTTTTTATGGGTGATGAACATGGGGATTTCCGTCCCGTCAGTAGAAGGATAGAAAACTTGCTTGGTTTCATAAACTGAACTGTCCAGGGCCCCGTTCGGAGATAAGACAGTCTCCAGACTACCTGTTTCGAAATCATAACGGGCAACAATAGTTGGACTCAAGAAAGAAGTGTAACTGATGAACATCTCTTTCTGTTCTTTATTTGTAGAGATATTTGTAACTGTTATTACGTCGGGGAGGTCCAGTTTCCTAATGACCGATCCGAACAATGAGTATAACTTGATATGATCTTTAACATCTTGCAAATACGTAATTGCCAATTGGTCATTTATCAGTTTAATGAATGACATAACGCCTTCCTGTTCAGGGATGACATCCCTCCAATTCTCTTCATTAGGTTGGTTGATATCGATAGCTACTATTTTTCCGTTGGCCGCGTCTTTGTTCGTATAGATATAGAAAGTGTTGTCCTTATTCCCGATGAATGAGTAATAAGCATCTACTGCAACAGCTAGGGGATTAAAATCGCCTTCGCTTTCAATAGGTCGATAATAAAGCTGGCTTTTATTTTCAGTCCCTTTCCATGATTGTAGGACAAGGTATTTATAATCATCTGAAAGTATTGCCCCGAACGCGATCTCTTTATCACCTGGATTCTCGTAAATCAGTTTATCTTCAGTTTGGGGAGTACCTAAGACATGGAAATAGAGCTTATTGTAGTTGCTTTCATCGACAGGATCTACACTTCCGAAATCCGGATAACGACTGTAATAGAAGCCAGTCCCATTTTTAATCCAAGCTAGGCTACTGAATTTACAACGTGAAATCGTTTCTGGAAATTCCACACCAGTCTTCATGTTGCGGATTTTTATATCTTGCCAGTCACTCCCATTTACTGAAAGTGCGTATGCCAGTAGGGTACCTTCCTTGTTAAAAGAAATATGTGTGATAGCTGTCGTTCCATCTGGATTCAATTTGTTTGGATCAATCACGACTTCAGGAGAGGGATCCGATAATGACTTAGCGCGATAGAAAACCGGTTGATTTTGCAAGCCGTCATTTTTTTGAAAGTAGTAATAGTCTCCAGCTTTTTGAGGGACGAAATACTTTTCAAAATTCCAATGCGTTGATAGCTTTTCTTTTATCTCTTTTCTTTCAGAGATTGTTTCCAAATAAGCTTGTGTCTTAGTGGTTTGTAGCGCATCCCATGTTTTTGTTTCGATGCTCTTATCGTCTTACAACCATCTGAAAGGATCTTCGACGATTGTTCCATGATAGTTATCCGTAACCAGTTGCTTTTCTTTTTCAATTTTCATCTTGTAAACGCTCCCTTTTGTAAATTTTTCAGGATGTGGAAACACTTAACATATGTGAATATATGCAAGTTGTATGCCGACTCTCCGAAAGGTGTAAGAAACTTTCATGGTTGTTTAATCATTCGCGTTTATTTCACACGCAGGGACCTATCTCCTTAAATTAGTAGTACTTCTTTTTGCAGTTCCTTAAAAAATTCATTACTCGCATTGGAACGAAGTGATTTTAATTTGATGAAGTGGTACCAGATTTCGCCGAGGACGTCATCCGTAATTTCTAACGGAATAATTTTACCTGTATGGATGTAAGGATCACTTTTTAAATTGATTTGAGTGAAAAAGCCTATCGCCATCCCTTCAGCAATAATATTTTTCACAGCTTCCATATGACCCGTCTTTACAAGGAAATTGGGAGTACCGAGTTTATGGAGAATGCTTCGTAATCCAGGAGATGAGCAAATGAGTGGATAGTCAAGTGCCTCAGTTAGTGAAATTCCGGTTCTATGAGCAAGCGGGGAATGGTGACCCACGCAAATCATTAGCTTCGATTGGACAATCGGTTTATACAATAAGGATGGAGGAAGGTCCAGCTCCTTACTCGCCTCCGCGATGATTCCCACATCCAATTCCCCGTTCACTATTTGTTCTTTTATATCAAACGAATCTCCCTCAGCTAATTCAAGTTGTATACCAGGATACTTTTGGGTGAAGGAAGACAGAACACGTGGTAACACACTTTGCCAAATCGCGGGAGTGGAGCTAATTGATAGCCTTCCTTTCAATAAAGTGTGATGAATATTGCCGAAACGTTTCATCTCTTCAATCGCGTTTAGGATTTCCTCGGATTTTGTAATGACGGCTTGGCCGCGTTCAGTAGGGAATGTGCCTGCTTTGGAGCGATTGAAAACTTTCAATCCAATCTCATCTTCAAAAGCCGCAAGAGCCTGGCTCATGCTAGGTTGGGAAATACTAAGTCTTTTAGATGCTACTGATATTGACTTTGTCTTAGAGACTTCAACAATGTATTCAAATTGTTCAATCCTCATGTTCATCACCATCCATAGGAATTCTCAATACTAACATTCACTATCGCTATTTTACATCATAGCACTGAATATGATGTAATGAAATTAATAATTCAGCTTAATTAGAAAATAATTTTGTGTTAGGGGGGACACTTGGAAAGGTGATGGTAGATTCACAGCTTGTGATGAAAATCTAGAGGGGGCTCATAACATGATTTATAACTTCGACAACGTCATTGATAGAAGGAACACGGGATCTGTGAAGTGGGATAAAAAAGATGAAGTGTTTCAAGAACGTGATGTACTACCGATGTGGGTTGCGGATATGGACTTCCCATCCCCCCAGCCGATTATAGAGGCCATCAAGCAACGAGCAGATCATGGGATTTTTGGCTATTCAACGATGCATGATGGGTATTATGATGCGATTATCGAATGGAATCAAAGAAGGCATCAATGGTCGATTGAAAAGGATTGGATCACCATCAGTCCCGGTGTAGTCCCAGCGTTGAATACAATCGTCAAAACGTTTACAGAACCTGGGGATAAAATTATTATACAATCTCCTGTGTATTATCCTTTCACAAATGCCATCGTAGAAAATGGTAGAGAAGTGGTGTTGAACAGACTCCAATTGGAAAATGGCCGTTATTACATGGACTTTGAAGATTTACGTAATCAGTTGGATCCAAGTGTGAAGATGATTATTTTGTGCAATCCTCATAACCCAGGCGGAAGTGTATGGACTAAAGGAGAACTCCAAGAACTTGGAGAAATCTGTTTAGCTCATAACATTTTAGTCGTATCGGATGAAATCCACTGTGATTTGGTATATACAGATTACAAATATACTCCTTTCGCTAGTATTAGTGAGGCATTTGAACAAAACACCATCTGCTGCACAGCTCCTAGTAAAACGTTCAATCTGGCGGGATTACAACTTTCAAATATTATCATTCCGAATGAAGACTTAAGACAAAAGTTCTTAGATGCGGTCTCAAGAACACCGTTGCAGCTCACGAATCCATTTGCTATAGCTGCAACTGAAAGCGGTTACAAAAGGGGAGATGAATGGCTGGAACAACTGATAGCGTATTTACAGCAAAATGTTGCCTACTTAACGGATTATATTACCACCCATCTGAAAGCGATAACCGTAATTCAACCGGAGTCAACGTATCTAGTCTGGCTGGACTGTAGGGGTCTTGGTTTGGAACCGGAACAACTGGAAGAACTGTTGATCAAAAAAGCTAAAGTAGGATTTAACCAAGGATATACGTTTGGTCCAGGGGGTGAAGGATTTGTTCGTGTAAATATTGCATGCCCACAATCCGTGCTAAAAGAAGGGTTAACTAGAATGGACAAAGCCTTTCAAGAATTGGAACACACATCTCAGAGTCTATCAGGCACACAAAATAACTGAAGGTACACCTTTTTGTGAACGGTATTCATTCTAAGGAGATGATAGAGATGGGTAGCCAAGAAGCGAAATTAAAGAAAGTACTAGGGTTAGGCGACTTGATGGGGATTGCGGTCGGGCAAGTAATTGGAGTTGGAATTATGGCATTGATGGGTGTCGCCATTGGCATGACAGGTAAAGCGGTTGTGCTAGCTTTTGTCGTCTCTTCTGTATTTACGTGTATCACGATCATTCCGTTAACTATAATGGCCACAACGATGCCGACGACAGGTGCGCAGTATCGGTATTCAAGTCTTCTGCTTTCACCAAAGATCGGTTTCTTCTGGATGCTATTATTTATCTTTTCAAAAGTTACTATTGCCGTTTATGCCATTTCTTTTGCTCAATATTTACAAGGATTAGTTCCCGGCATTCCAATCATGCCGGCAGCATTTGTTATCCTGACCGTCCTTTACATTACTAATATGATTGGCGTGAAAACTGCCGCTGTAGTGGAAAAAATAATGGTTCTTGTCCTTTTACTAGCGTTGGGGATCTTTCTCGCTTATGGCCTGCCAGCAACTAACTTTGCTGAAGTCTTTAATCCGAAAGACATGTTCCCAAGTGGATTTATCGGATTCTTCACAGCAGTGGGTCTACTAGCTTTTGCGACAGGCGGAGCTACCAGTATTGCGGAGCTCGGTGGTGAAATGAAAAACCCTGGAAGAGATATTCCGATTACCATTTTCGGGACCACTTTAGGAGTAGGGGTTCTATACGCCTTGATGGCAATTGTGGCAGTAGGTATTTTACCCATTGCTGATGTTGCGAACAAACCTTTAACGGACGTAGCGAGAACAATCTTGCCGGGACCGTTATTCCTGTTCTTCATCATTGGCGGAGCATTATTCGCACTCGCTACTACGTTGAATGCGCTGTTAACGTGGGTGACTAAAGGGATGATCATTGCGTGTGAAGATGGATGGTTACCGAAATCACTTGGTGTGGTCAATAAGAAATATGGGACACCTCATCGTTTGCTCACTCTTTTCTATATTATCGGTGTGATTCCAATCCTAGGTGGCGTATCTCTAGATACAATTTCGAAGTTAGGACTTGGTGTATTACTATTTGCAGCTATCATCCCGGTAATTGCGGTCACTCAATTGCCTAAAAAGTATCCGGAGCTCTATGCTAAGTCGAAATTCAAACTACCACCCAAAGTGCTGATGGCTGTCGTTGTTGTTTCGATTTTGTTGCTTGCTTTCCAATCCACGTTAATGATTATGACGTTGCCGGTCAAAATCATGTTAGGTGCAATCCTTTATATGATTGCGGCGGGTATCTATGTCACATTCGCTAAAAGGAAGAATCCTGTATTGGAAATGGAAGAAGTGTTAGCGGTCGTCCCACTGGCGGCTGAGGTGGAGGAATCGACCACGTTCAATTGACTAATTGAACGTGAGTGGCACTTAAAAGAATAGAGGTAGTCCATAAATTCCAGGGGACTAGTAATTTACTTGTCCCCAGTAGCGTAAAATGAATGGAAATAGAAACTAGGAGGAAGATGATAGAATGACAAAACTTCAAAATGGAGCAAAAGCCGTAGATTTTACATTTGATACACCCTGGTCAGAATCGAATGACTTGTATGAGACTTTAGAGGGTAAAAAAACGATTTTACTCTTTTTAAGATACTATGGTTGCAGTCTTTGTCAGTTGGATATTGCAGCGCTCGTATCGGAAAGCAAGACAATTGAGTCGAATGATGCACAAGTCTTGGTCGTTCTCCAAACAGAAGCTTCCTTCATTCGGGAACAGTTGACTCAAGAACAAATGCCGCTAACGCTAATCTGTGATCCAGAACATAAGCTATTTGACTTATATGGCGTAGAAGCAGGTAAAACCCAAGAGGATCTTATCTCTGAAGAAGCCATGAAAAAGCTTGCCATCGCTAAAGAAAAAGGGATTTTGAATTTAGGGAACAAAGGGGAACAGCTTGAATTCCAGTTGCCTGCGACGTTTATCATTAGTCCAGATGGAACTATCGAGTATAGCCGATACGGGACGCATGCTGCAGATATCCCATCGCCTGCTGAACTTATTGAGTTGACATTGAATGTGAGTGTGAACTAATGATAGGTCGAGTATCAGGTTGTGATGTAGTCAATAGGGTCAAAGGGGGAGTGAACATGAGGGCTGTCCGCTACGTCACGGAAGCTTTGAATCATTTAAGTGATGAGGAGATTCATCAGATCCGCGAAACGAAACTGATCAACCAGTTGAAGTACTGCTATCGAAATTCTGAGTTCTATCAAAAGAAATTCAAGGAAGTCGGCATTGTGCCACAGGATATCCGTTCGATTGAAGACTATCTCAAGCTACCTGTACTTATGGATAAAGACCAGGAAAGACTCAGTCAGCAGGAATCCATGGAACGATTCGGTCATCCGTTTGGCATGCATTTGTGCGCATCCCCCGATGACATTGCATTAACAGCAACGACAAGTGGTACAACGGGAATCCCTACGTTTACGTATACATTAGCCCAACAGGATTTGGACAAAGTCTCCGATGGAGTCGCCTCAATGTTGAATTATGCAAGAATCAGTCAAGGGGATCGGATGCTTTTCAGCCATGCATTGGGGGTCTATGCGACCTCCGCTGTATTGCCAGGAATCCGTCAAGCAGGAATATTACCAATTGATGTGGATGTACGTGCAGGTACTGAAGCCATCTTACAATATGCAAAAATGACAAACCCTCAAGCAGCGATGATGACCCCGTCGTTAGCAGAACATTTGATAGGGAAATCACTGGAACTTCATCAACAGCCGGTTGGGGATTTGAACCTCTCAGCGCTATTTACAGTCGGTGAAATCGCTATCAGTATTCCTGAAGTGAAACAGAAAATCGAAGAAGCCTACGGTTGTCGTGTATACGATTGGATTGGTCCTATTGGAGGAACCATTGCGTATTCCTGTGATTCGGATGATTACCATGGGATGCACTGCGTGACACCTGATTATGACTTATATCCTTATGATCTGGTGGATCCAGCGACCCAGCAGCCAATTGACATTGTAAATGGTGCAATTGGAGAAGTTATTTATACGTCCTTGGATCGATTGGCAGCTCCCATGTTACGGATGGCCTCCGGAGATATCGTGCAAGTATTCACGACCCCTTGCCCAGGTTGTGGCTTCAAAGGAATGCGCGTAAAAGTGGTCGGCCGATCTGATGATATGTTGATTGTAAAAGGTGTGAATGTCTACCCTGCAGCGATTAAGCAAGTCATCACCACCTACGCTCCCGATGTTACAGGTGAGATGAGAATTGTATTAGACCAAGAACCTCCACTCGTAAAGCCCCCATTGAAAGTGAAGTTGGAATTCGGTCCTGATATGGATCGGAATGCACTTCCACAATTGGAAGCACGGATCAAAGAACAGTTAAGCCGCAACGTAAGGGTGAATCCTGAAATTATTTGGTGTCCGCCTGGAACGTTGGAAAAGTCGATGGCAAAAACACCAGTTTTCGAGAAAGATTATTAATCATAGTAAGTTTCAACAGAACTTTCGGAATCCATTTAAAAGGGAGAAGTGAACAAATTGACAACTTATGAAACTATGGAACTTGAACAGGTTGAAGATGTATTGACGGTCACGTTGAATCGGAAAAATAATTTGAATGCCATGAATTTGACGATGATTAAAGAATTGATTCAGTTATGTGATTGGTTACGTGAAGAACGTTCGGTCCAGTATGTTGTATTTACAAATCAGGGCCGGATCTTCTCAGCAGGTGCAGATGTTTTCGAAATGTTTGAAGGCATGGATGATGAGGACTTCAAAAATGAAGAACTCAGACGGATGCAATTGGTTGGTCAGGAAATGATTCGCAAGCTGGAAAGCCTTGAACAGATCACCGTTGCAGCCATTAACGGTTCTGCTTACGGAGGTGCCGTAGCCATTGCACTTACTGCGGACTTCAGACTACTGACTGAAAACTCGGTACTGAACTTACCTGAAACAAATATCGGATTGTTTTTAACGTGGGGATGTACCCCAAGACTAGTGAAAACAGTGGGCGCGTTGAAAGCGAAAGAAATGATCATGTTGTGCGAGGATATATCTGCTGAGGAGAGTGTTCAGTGGGGGCTTGTCAATAAAGTGGTCGCAAAAGAACAGTTGAAACAAGAAGTAGACTCGATCATTGCGAAGCTCCGAACGAAAGGTAGCCATTCAATCCGGTTGACGAAGAAGATGATCAACGCGTCAGCAGCTCCTAACTTTGGTGAAATTGTCATGACTGAAAACGAGCTCGTGGAAAAAGTCATCGTAGCGGGTGAAACGAAGAGGAAGTTGGAAGAATTTCACCTTAGTAAACAAAAATAAAAGGAATGGGATGGTGCTGGACAATGCCGCAATACTTCACTGAACTCTTGGAAAGAAATGCAACAAGCTACCCTGAGAAAACTGCCTATCAGTTTATGGGAACGTCTGTTACTTGGAAGCACTACTACGATGAGGTTCAGCGGATGACCAATTCATTCCTAACAATGGGATTGAAGCCAGGCGATAAAGTGGCAACCATTCTACCACAAACCCCTGCATTCATGACAATCTATCTGGCGGCGGGGCAGATGGGGCTAGTGGTCGTGCCATTGGATCCTAGATTCAAGGCCACTGAAATGATCAATCTATGCAACCGGACCGAACCTAAGATGTTGGTATGTTTTGCAGGCAATGAAACGCTTAAAGAGACGACTAAGCAATTGTTGAAAGAGATAGAAATCCCACATGTCTTTTCTTATATGGGGAAACTAGACGTTCCGGGTGCCAAATTATATGAAGTCCTGTTGGATAGCCCAGTGGAATTGACTATGCCTTTTCCGCCACCCACGCTAGACGATCCGTTAATCATTATATTTACGAGCGGATCAACGGGATTGCCTAAGGGCGGTGTCTTAACGCATCGGAATACCTTTGCCATCGCTAAAGCGACTGTAGAAACATGGGGAATCACGAGTGACGATAAAATGTTGCTTAATATGCCAACCAGTCATGTTGGAGGGACTCACGATATGATTGCGGTGCAGCTATATGCTGGTGCAAGTGGTGTAATTTCACCCACTTTTGTGCCGGCGGAAATCCCTAAACTAATCCATGAGTACAAGGTAACGATCATTGGCGGGGTCCCGTCTATGTATCGTCTCATTTTTCAGCACGCAACGTTGACGGATTATGATTTGCACTCATTGAAACTTCTCATTGTATCTGGAGAACCCTCCTCACCAGAATTGATTCACAGGATACAAACAAGTTTCCCGAATGCATCCGTTGTTGCGAGCTGGGGAATGACAGAAACCTCAGGCTTTTTCACATTTACAAATGTCGGGGATCCTGTTGAAAGAATTACCAAGACTGAGGGGAAACCTGGCCCTGAGTTTGAAATGGCTATCATGCAGGCGGACGGTACTACAGCAACGCCTCATGGAGTTGGTGAGATTTGGGTGAAAGGCGATAGCGTCATTAAGAGTTACCTGGATACTAAAGACAATGCAAGTAGCTTTTCAAACGGATGGCTGAAAACAGGCGATATTGGGTATTTGGATGAAAAGAATTATTTGCATTTCATCGGTCGTTCTAAAGAAATGTACATTAGTGGCGGGTACAATGTGTATCCAATGGAAATTGAAACGGTGTTAAATGCCCATCCTGCGGTCAATGCTTCTTGCATCATCGAAGTGGAAGATGAGACATGGGGAGAAGTTGGGATTGCATTCATAGTCCCTGAAAATGAGGGGACCCTGGATCAAGACGAAATCGTTCGGTACTGCAGACAAGAACTGGCAGATTATAAATGTCCAAAAAAAGTAATCATCCAATCTGATTTACCCAAAACACTGATTGGAAAAATCGATAAACAAAAAATCAGGAAAAGTTTGCATCAATTCGTGGAAGTGGCCGGTGAATCGCTCCATACAAACAAGACCCTGGCAGCTGGAGAATAGGTAACCAGGGAGCTCTAGCTGATGAAAATCAGCTAGAGCTTTTTGCATTCATGTTAGGTTGCTTTCATTCTATTCACCCATCCGTGCGTTTTGGAAACAGATGATGCATCAGTACTTTTTTGACAATCCCAGGACGTAACAGGATTGTTTGTGGTTGGACCAGATTCATGACGTCAATGAACAATGCATAGATGTGTTCATGGGTAGCAGATAGTTGAAAAATCTTCTTGGTATACCATTGTTGGATGGGCAGTCCAATAGGTTTCTTCCCTATGACACCCGGGTACCGCAAATCTTCGGTTAGCACCATATTCCAAATCGGGGATAGGATCCGTGCGCTTTGTTTATGGAAACTAGTTTGAAGGTGATCTAAGTTTTGCGAACCCGTTTGAAACAACTTTTGCAGTGCCAGTGCTTCCATTACGGCAATACTCATGCCTTGACCAAAAACAGGATTGATTCGGCAGACGGTATCTCCGATTAGGAAAAGTCCTTTTGGAAGTTGCTTCACTTTTTCTATCCGTTTCCAGCTCATGTGTGGGATCCGATAGACATGAGTTTTGGAAAGGGGTTCCGCTTGTACTAACTCGTTATAGATATCTTCTTGGGGCAGTTTTTTTGTAAGTTCGAGGAATCCGTCTTCATCGGAATTTAATTGTTTTTCATCAATGGCATGTTGGTAGCCCATTAGTGTAACGATGTACTGATCCTGCTCGATTTTAGAAAGAGTTCCTCCTAGCTTCTCAAGTGGAGGGTTTGGATAAATGATTTTAATGGACCAATCTCGGGATGGTTCAGGGGGCAGACGGAACTTTTTGCTGACATAACTTAAACCAATCTGAGCCTTTTTAATCGGAATCTTAAGATTGAGATTCTTGAAAAATGAAGTTGTAATGCTGCTGACCCCGCTAGCATCCACAATGATATCAGCAGTGAGTGTCTGTCGGCTGCCATGAGACGTGAGGACTTTTATTCCGTGAACCCGATTTTCTTCCTGATTATATAAAAGACTTTTCACTTGATGGCGGTAGAGCATGGACACATTGGAAATCTTTCTTATGTACTGGTCGATATGCCATTCAAGATGCGGACGTGATTGTAGAGTTGTTGTGTTTTTACCTTCGTGACGGAGTTTCCAAACACCATGATAAAACCACGCTAAATCTTTTGAAGAATTAATAACCACAGCTCCGCACATATGGAACGTTTTCGTAATTCCAGGAAATAACTCTTCCAACCCATTTTCCCCAGCAAATAGCAGTGCGTGTAAGTGATCCCCTTGCCGTGCCCCTTTCCTCGCCACAGGTCCTTCTGTTTCTTCATCACTCTCTAAGATGATGACTTCCTTGAAGAAATCGGACAACACACGGGCAGCAAGCTTTCCTGAAATTCCCCCGCCAATGATAATGGCTTTTTCCCTATTGCACACTATGCCGCACATCCAGTCAATTGATTGTTTTTCTTTTAATATAGAACATTATGTTTATATTTTACTTGAATATTTGAAACTCGTTAGTCCGTTTGGCATGCATGTGTGTTACCTGCCAGTTCGGTATGACGAGTCTGTAGATAAAGCGATACTAGAATAGTCTGTATTCAGAAAAGAAGTCAATCAACAAAGGAGGTGGGGGGGTTCATGTTACGAATGCGTGCAATCCAAGCTGAAATTGACCGTCTTATTAAACGGAATAAGTCCGTGCATAACACGCGACGACCATTTCATGATGCTATGCAGGAAGACCTTGTCCAACTCGCAGAGCAGTTTGAGATGGTGGGTACTAAAGAATATCGCGTTCCTGAACCAAAGGGACGGATTGACGTTGTCTGAAGAGATTATAAAGATCAGTTATTGCTAGCAATCGAAATTGATAGCAGCCTTCGTACCAAGTACATTGCAAAGCTTTCCAATCTACCGAATCAAGTAGAACGCATTTGGGTGCTCTATTCACCGAAGCCGATTGATATATATGAAATGGAAGAGCGTATCAATGGGTTTGTCATGAAGTATGAGATTTATTTCGAAAGGGATTAATAACTGATGATCCCTCAATGTGCGCTAACGGGAATGATGAAATCTTCAAAGAAACCCGAGCTATCTGGGAAATACTCATAGTTATCTTTAAATCACTAATTTTCTTTTCCTTCCTTTCCATCACTGTAATATGCATCGCTTTATACGCTAAATTTTCGAACAATTCTTCTTCACCTTTATGAATATCGAATTTCAGCATTTTACTCAAGAGTACTTTCTGGATACCTAAAAATACTTGTGCTTTGGAATGATCCCCAGTGAATGAAAGTGAAGCTTTCATTTTTTCAAATAGCGTTGTGGAATACTTCTCTGCCGTAGGCTTAGAGGCGTCTTTATAAGATCTTTAAGACTTTTTGATTTATAAAAAGATGGTTCCTTTTAGGATTACATTTTGGAAACCGTGTTCCCATTAGTATCTTTAGGGTTCGTACCAGTGTTCATTTTTCCCTGGTCTTGAACGGGCAAAATGAGCACCAAGCCCGCTCATAACAGGACGTACGTAATGAATACGCTCAATGATTTGAAGCTACTCTAATTTACGAATTGCACGATGGACTGTCGAATTCGATAACCCTAATTTCTTCTCAATGGTTTCATGCTTCAAATGTGCTGCAAGATACTTCACGGAATATCAGCGAATCATTTCAAGAACAGCGCAATCGGTTTTGTTCATCATGTTCCAGTGAATGCCTACATGTTGTCTGGCAGCTGCGTCCATTTCTTCTTTTGAATTGAAATTCGCATAGTTATATAGGTAGTGTTTCATGTTAATTCCCCCTTTTCCCTCTATATAGAGTTGGGTAAGGGGAAAGGGGGATGAAAATAAAGTTATAGAGTAGAAGGTAATGGCGAAGGTGACATCTTCAAAACTTTGACTATTCGATGACTCATTTTTTTTTGGACTGGAAATGTGCTGACTTCATTTGGATTACGGTGGGTCATGTTGTGAATTACGTGAAGACTGAAAATAACATTGTGCCTGTAACTTTTAATAATGGCAGTCAAGTATGCTTACCAATCAGCTATTACCAATTCAACACGCTGCAATATCGAATCGAGACGAATAACTGGGACATTTTTATTAATGTTTGGAAGTTTAAGCAATTGGAGGTCATTTCTTAATAAGGAAACAGTATTCATGAACTTTGTAGGAGTATGGATCTATAGTTATATAAATGTAACCGTATTCATTATAATGAATATTGTAATAAAAAGTTATTGACAACATACATTATAATGATAGTATTGCAGTAAGATGTTTTCTGATAATTTAGAACGTGGAATTTTTAAAAGGAGACGTGAAAAGTGCAGTCCAATAAATTAGTAGCGAACGCAAAAATACCATTGTATAAGCAGTTAAAACTTTCACTAATGAAATATATTGATGAAAGTTTAATGGAAGGTGATATGTTACCAATTGAGCCTGAAATTGAGAAGACCTATGGGGTTAGTAGAATTACAGTTCGAAGGACGATTGATGAGCTAGTGGCAGATGGTATCGTAAAGAAGATTCAGGGAAAAGGAACTTTCGTTGAATCTAAAAGCATTGTTCAAACTGCTGGAACAATCACTAGTTGGACTGAGGAAATGCAACAAAAGGGAAAAAAAATTGAGACAGAAAATACGTTACTTATTGAAATGGAGCCCACGCAAAAACTTAAAAAGGAATTGCAATTATCTCCAAATGAAAAGATCCTCTGTTTAAAAAGAATTCGCTTAGCAAATGAAGAGCCAATTGCAATTATGATTAATTACATTCGTGCTAAGTACGTCCCGGGATTACTGGAAAGAGGATTACAAAGAGAGTCACTGTATGAAACATTGGAGGATGAATACGGCATACAACTTAAACAAGCAAAAGAAAAGATTCAAGCTAGGAGTGCCAGTGATTTAGAGGCGATTGAGTTAAGAATTTCACCACAAGCTGCCTTGCTTCACATAACCCGAGTTTCTTATCTTGAAGATGGTACACCTTTTGAGCTAGTTGAAATGTCGAACAGAGGAGATCGATATGCGTACCATATTGACTTGTTTGGTCGAAATAAATTGAGAAATAGTGAAGGAAAGGATTGAAGTAAATGTTGGTATTAACTGAGGGCTTGGTTGAACTGAATGTGGAAGCAAAGGATGCAGAAGATGCGATTAGAAAAGCGGGACAATTATTAGTGAATGAGGGATTAGCAGAGGCAAGATATATTGATGCGATGGTGAAAGGGTTTCAAGATATAGGACCTTATATTGTCGTGGCACCGAACATTGCATTTCCTCACGCTAGGCCTGAGGCAGGAGTGATTGAAAAAGGGGTCTCTATTATTAGACTAAGTGAACCTGTAAAATTCGGACACCCAACTAATGATCCAATTACATTAGTTTGTGCACTTTGTGGTGTAGATAGTAAAAGTCATATCGAAATGTTGCAGGCACTTGCTACTTTGTTAAGAGATGAAGATAAATTGAAGACAATCATGAATCCAGAAGCGTCAAAACAGGATGTACTTGCAATCATATAAAAGGGAGTGTTTTTGATGAAAATTGTAACGGTATGCGGAATGGGATTTGGAACAAGCTTGATGCTCTTGCTGGAAATACAGTCTATCGCAAAAGGTCATGGATTTGAAGTTAATGGTGAAGCCGTTGACCTAGGATCTGCAAAAGGAATGTCTTGTGATTTGATGGTTGCATCAAGTGAGATTTCTTCAGAATTGGTGGATGAACCTGTCGAGGTAATATCGATTAATAATCTTTTGGATCGAAACGAAATTGAACAAAAGGTTATGCCAGCAATCCAAAAACTATCTAAAAAGGGGTAATGAAGATGTTTTTAGATACAATTGTTTCGATCCTTAGTAATCCAGCGATTATATTAGGGCTAATTGCATTAGCTGGGCTTATAGCGCTTCGAAAAACAACTTCGGATGTTATTAAGGGTACATTAAAAACAATTTTTGGTTTCATCATCTTACAACAAGGTGCCAATGTCATTGTCGGTGCCCTGATCCCGTTTAGTAATATGTTCAATAAAGCTTTTGGATTAACTGGTATTGTTGCTGAAGATAATGCACTAGTCGCTTCAGTGCAAACCATATTAGGGAAAGAAACAGCATTAATACTTCTGTTTTCCTTCTTAATTAACTTATTAATAGCAAGAACTACAAAGTGGAAGTATATCTTTCTTACTGGTCATATGATGTTTTCATTTGCTGGAACGATGGCTATTGTTTTCAACCAAATGGGTCTATCAAGCGCAACAACAATTATTCTGGGTTCTATTATTCAAGGTATTTCAATGGTCTTGTTCCCAGCCATATCCCAGCCATTTGTCAGGAAAATAACAGGTAACGATAATATTGCCTTTGGTTTCTGGGGTAGTTCATGGATAAGTATGTCCGGTTGGATTGGTGGAAAGTTTGGGAACAAAGAAAAGTCATCAGAAGATGTGAAGGTTCCGAAATCACTAGATTTCTTGAAAGACATGAGTGTTCTGATGGGGATTATTATGATCGTGATCTACCTAATCACAGCACTATTTGTAGATAAAGCAACGATGGCTGAAATTTCAGGTGGAACCGGTGTATTCCAGTTTTCACTAATGAATGCGCTGACATTTGTTGCCGGTATTCTGATTCTCCTTCAAGGTGTTCGAATGTTCTTGGGTGAGATTGTTCCAGCTTTTAAAGGTGTTGCAGAAAAAATTGTGCCTGGAGCTAAACCAGCACTAGACGTACCTGTCTTCTTTTCTTTTGCCCCAATCGCTGTAACTATTGGTTTCTTATCAGCGTTAGTTGGTGGATTACTTGTAACGTTAATATCTAACCTTTTACCCGTCGTTGTATTACCATCCGTAATTGGTTTGTTCTTTATGGGCGGTGCTGCAGGTGTATTCGGGAATGCAACAGGAGGCAGACGCGGCGCAATTGTCTCTGGTCTTTTCTTAGGAATTTCATGGTCATTACTTGTAGCATTAGCATATCCTTTGGTCGATGTAACTGTCTACGGCGTCGAAGGATTATGGTTCGCATCACCAGATGCAATTATAGTAGTCGTTTTGATTAGATTGGTAGGAATGTTATTTGGCATCGGATTGTAAGGCAAATATTTTGAATGTTGGAGGAGTTTATAATGGGGAAGATTAGAACGGTTTTAGGTGATATTGAGGCAACGGAGTTAGGATTTACATATAGTCATGAGCATTTATGGACATTTCCACCTTCAATTCAAAAAGACCGTGATTTAGAACTTTCTAATTATGAAGCGTCTGTGAGTGAACTCGGCAGATTTAAAAAAGCAGGCGGAAATGCGTTAGTCGAAGCAACAACTTTGGATTATGGAAGAGATGCGTCTAAGATGAAACGAATGTCAGTCGAAACCGGTGTTCATGTTGTTGCTGTTTCGGGATTTAACAAACACATTTACTTTCCTGCGTGGGTCGATGCATTAACTATCGAAGAGATTAAAGGAAAACTGGTTAGAGATGTAACTGTCGGCATGGATGGAACAGATTCAAAAGCAGGCTTTCTAAAAGCAGGTTCATGGGATCAGATGATTCATCCATTAGAAGAGAAAGTGACGCGTGCTGTTGCACGCGCACATAAAGAGACTGGCGCGCCTATATGGCTCCATACTGAAGCGGGAACGATGGGGGAAGAGATGCTTGACATCTTAGAATCTGAACAAGTCGATTTATCAAAAGTTGGAGTAGGACACAGTGACCGCAACGCCGATCCTTACTATCATTTACAACTTGCTAAACGCGGCGCATATGTTCAATTTGATGGCGTCAGTAAAGTGAAATATTATCCCGATAGCACTCGGGTGGAGTTGATCAAAAACATGATTGATAATGGATATGTGAAACAGCTTCTCATTTCTGCAGACATGGGAAGACAGGGATACTTACAAGCGTACGGTGGTGGTCCAGGATTTGAATATATTTTAAAGAAATTCATTCCACGTTTATTGGATGAAGGAATAAGTAAAGAAGATATCCATACCATATTTGTAGAAAATCCTGCCCGTTGGTTAGGGCAATTTGAAGGGTGACGGCTAACTAATGAAATTAGAAAAAGGGACAATCATTGCGATATTAAGAGGAGTCTATCCAGAAAATGCATCCGCAATTGCAAAAACTTTAGTTGGAAATGGCATAACAAGAATTGAGGTTTCACTTAGTGACGAAGACCTTGCAATTGGTTCTATTCAAGCAATCGCTAATGATCTTAAAGATACCGTTCAATTAGGGGCAGGTACTGTCATACACAAACATCAGGCAGATCGAGCGATTGCAGCTGGTGCAACTTACATCATTACACCAGGATGGGATCGAGAACTAACTCGTTATATTAAGTCGAAGCACGTTGAGGTATACCCGGGTGTAATGACAACAGGAGAGATCATGCAAGCTGTACAAGAGGAAGTGGAAGTAGTCAAGTTGTTCCCAGCTAATGTACTAGGGGCTTCATACGTGAAAAGTCTTCAAGGTCCTTTTCCAAATGTCCAAATCATGGGTGTCGGTGGAATTGAAATAGCCAATCTAAAAGAGTATTATGATGCTGGCTGTTCCTCCTTTGCAATTGGAAGTGATCTTGTACCAAGAGGAGCGACTCAAAAAGATCTAAAGGAAATAGAAATAAAAGCTAAAAAGTACTTAGCGCTAATGCAAGAATTAGGGAGCTGATTTATGTGGCAAACGTAAAAGAACTTATCAACATGACTAGGGATGAAGTTAAGGTTGCTGTAGAAGAATACCCAGTTGCCATTCTGCCCCTAGGTGCAACAGAGCAACATGGTCATCATCTTCCGTTAGGTGTCGATATCTTTTTAGCAGAAGGTATCTCTAGAAGAATTTGTGAGAAAACAGGTGGTCTACTGTTGCCTGCAATGCCTTTCGGCTATTCGTGGGTATGGCGAGATATTCCAGGCACAGTCTCCCTTCAGCAACATCATGTTGAAGCTTTTATAAAAGATGCTGCACATAGTGTTCAAAGATATGGAGTGAAAACGTTAATCCTAGTAAATGGACATGATGCGAATAATGCGTCTATGAAATATGCGGCAAGAGAGTTGGAAGATGAACTCGATATTAAAGTGATCTATTTGTTTTATCCTGATATCCAATCCATTATGGAAGAGCACTGTGACTCAGAAATGTGGCACGGAATGATTCATGCCTGCGAATTGGAAACATCACTTATGCTTGCACTAAAACCTGAATTAGTAGATATGTCTAAAGCAACTAAAGAATACCCTGAAAAACCTGATCTCTATGGTTTCTCAACAATTTCTTTAGGCGATTTAAGTAAAAGCGGTGTTTACGGTGATGCTACGGTTGCAAGTGTGGAAAAAGGTGAGAAACTCCTGAAGAGTTTTGTTGATAAGATGGTTTTATTAATAAAATCATCTGTCAAAATAGAATGATGCTAGTCCTCTCTCTGAATTAATTCAGACAGGGGACTTTTTAACTTTTATATTTTAATTGTCACTTGAGATAATTATGCAGTTGACTGATAATTAAGCAACTATTCATTTCTTAAGGAGTGAGACGATGTTAGCCAAAATCGAAATGGATTTATACAAAGCGAATAAGCTGTTGGAGATTAATAAGATGCTGACGCAGTCTTTGCAACTGAACGAAATCTTGCGCAATGTGATTCGGGCGGCATGTGAATTAGTGGAAGTGGCGGATGTCATTATTATCTATTTGTATGATGAAGAAACGAAAACACTTCGTTTTGCGAAAGGGGAAGGAGTCCAAGAAGAGGCGTTGGCACATGTCGCATTTGCAGAAGGGGAATCAATTACGGGGAAAGTGTTCGTTCATCGACAGTCGAAGTTGTTTACAACGCGAGAGGAAATCGAAGACCATATGGAAAATATGACGGATCAGAATGCTTGTTATTACTATGAAGGCGTCCATCAGCGAAGTGTGAAGAGCACGTTCTGTGTGCCGATATTGAATAAAAATCGTTGTTTAGGTGTTGTCGTTGTTAATAATTATAAGCAAGATAGTATTTTCACTGCAGAAGATATGAATGTCATTGAAGTTGTTGCGGGTCAGAGTGCCATTGCAATTGATAATGCGAAAGTGTATGAGCACCTGCAGCAAAAAAACACATTATTGGAGAAATCGATTTCGATTCATAATACGTTTTATCAACTGATTCTTGAAGGACGTGGTATTGAAACGGTTCTCTCATTACTTGAAAAGATGATTGGTTCTGGGGTTCGCTACCACAGCTACCTTGAGGTAATGAGAGAGGAACACTTCTTCCCGATTAGAAAAGGAGTGGATACATTAGGGTATCTCTCATTCTTACAGCCGTTTAAAAAGTTTAATGAAATGGAGAAAATTACAATTGAGCAGGCGAGTTTGTCGATTGCGCTTGAACTGATCAAAGAAAATGCTTTGTATGAAAAAGAGATTCATTTCAGGGAACAGGTTTTTAACCATCTATTAGAAGGGATATCTGGCAGGGAATTAGATGCTGCACTCCAATATGTAAATTGGCGTACGGATACGCGTGTGCAGTGTTTGATAGTTGAAGGGAATCAGAAACCTTTGTGGGAAGTCGATCACTTGGTCGGAAAAGAACGATTAGTAAAGTCTATGGAACAAAGATTACGAGTCGAACTAGTGGATCCGTTACTTTTTACGCGTGCGTTTCAGCTCATCGTCATTCTGCCAACCATTTCAGAAAAACCAGTTCAGGAGCTGCTTGGAAGTATTCGTCAATTATGGCCAGATGATGCGGACAACGTGTATGGAATCGGCCGAGAAACCTCGATTCAAGAATTGTCGGTATCGTATAAAGAAGCGACGCGATCCGTTGGCTACGCAAAGCGTTATCAAATTCAGGTTGTCGAGTATTCAATGCTTGGACTGGAGCGGTTGCTTTATGAAGTGGACCAAGAGTTGTTGGAACGTTTTATGTACGACAAGTTGCATCGATTGCAAACTGCTGATCCAGCATTAATCCATACGGTGAAGCTGTTCATTCAGTCGAATAAAAATCAGAAGCAGACAGCGAAAGAATTACATGTGCATCCAAACACGCTGTACTATCGCTTAAAGAAGGCTGAAGAATTATTAGGTATTGAGTTTTCGAATGAAAAAGATTGGATGGACTTTGTCGTTGCGTTTCGAATTTATGTGGAGCTCCATGAAAAATAAACTCGATATTCGTGACCTCACACATATATCTATTCCGGAGTTTGATTTATCATAATAGATAGATAATGGGGAAGGGGATGTATATGTGAGTTCAATTTATCATAATTATATTAATGGGGAATGGGTTTCTTCGATTACGAACGAAACGTATAAGAGCCTGAATCCGGCTAATAAAGAAGTATTGGGATACTTTCAAAAGTCGAATGAAGACGATGTGGAACGAGCGATCCAAGCTGCGGAAGATGCATTTCCGGGTTGGGCGAATACAGCTGCGCCAACACGCGGGGATGTGCTGTTTAACTTAATTCAGTTACTGAGTGAGCAGCAAGAAGAGTTGGCAACGATTATAACAAAAGAAGTAGGAAAATCGTTCCGAGAAGCGAATGGGGAAGTTCGGAAAACGATTGAAGCGATGAAACAATTTAGTGGAGAAGCTACCCGAATGACAGGAGAAACGGTTCCGTCGCACGATTCGGGTATTTTTGCGTATACAATTCGTGAACCGCTTGGTGTTGTTGGAGTAATTGCACCGTACAATTTCCCGTTAGGCATTGGTATTTGGAAGATTGCCCCTGCGATTATTGCGGGGAATACCGTGATTTTTAAGCCGGCGAGTAATACGTCTTTGATCAGCATTAAGATTATGAATTTATTTGAACAAGCAGGTGTTCCGGCAGGCGTTATTAATATGGTAACAGGACCTGGCGGTGTTATCGGGAATGCAATCGGCAGTCATGAAAAGATTAAGGCGGTGTCGTTTACAGGATCTACGAAAGTCGGGCTTGCACTCGGTAAAGCGGTGAGCGAGCGGGGTGCGAAGATGCAGGCGGAAATGGGCGGAAAGAACCCATCTATTGTGTTGGAAGATGCCAATCTAGATGAAACCGTAGAGAATCTAGTCATTAGTGGATTCTTGGATAATGGCCAGCGGTGTACAGGTACGAGTCGTTTAATTGTTCTGCGTTCTGTTGCGGACGAATTGACAAAGAAACTTGTGGCGCGTGCACAGAAATTGAGGATTGCTGACGGTTTTGCCGAAGGTGTAGACAACGGACCTGTTGTCGATGACGTCCAGTTGAACACGTATTTACACTACGTGAAATCAGCGATTGATGAAGGCGCAACACTAGAATTCGGCGGAAAGCGGTTAACTGAAGATGGGTTAGATAAAGGTTATTTCGTGGCTCCAACGTTATTTAGTGGCGTGACCCAAGATATGATCATTTTTAAAGAAGAGATCTTTGGACCAGTTATGGCGATGACAATTGTCGATACGTATGAAGAAGCAATGGAAGTGGCCAATGATAGCGAATTCGGGTTGTCTTCAACGATCTATACGAATGATTTGAAAAAGGCGTTTCATTTTATCCGCAATATTGAATCGGGTGTGACGCATGTAAATATCCCATCCAATTATTTTGAGAATCAGTATCCGTTTGGAGGGAAAAAGGCGTCCAGTATCGGTCCGCGTGAGCAAGGTTCAACAACGTTGGATTTCTGGACGGATTATAAGACGGTCTATATCCGACCGTGACAACGGAGTGATTCATCAAATAGATAGAAATGATTGGAGGGGAAGTAATGCAAACGATAGGTGTTGTAGGATGTGGACTAATGGGGTATGGAATCGCAACGAACCTGGTCCATAAAGGATATGAAGTCAAAGTTTACGATACAAATCCGGAAGCGGTGAAACGAGTTGTTGCTGAAGGAGCAACTGGTGTTGATTCAGTTCCGGAGTTGGCGAAATTGAGTGATGTGTTCATCTTGTCGCTGTCATCGACCGATTTAGTGGAGAAAGTTTTGCTGGAAGGGCGTGATGGAGCTTTACAAAATTTAAAGATTGGAAGCGCCGTACTGGATATGAGTACCAATGACGTTGCGCGGACGAGAGTATTAGCGCAAGCTGCGTGTAACATAGGTATTGCGTATTTCGACTGTCCGGTGAGTGGTGGACCAGACGGCGCTAGTACAGGATCACTTACTATTATGGTTGGTGGATCTCAAGCGGAATTTCCACACGTTTCATCTGTGCTACAAGCGATGGGCGGACACGTTGAATATATGGGACCAAGTGGATCCGGGCAAATCGTTAAGTTGTGTAACAACATGGTTGTCGGAGGCATCATTTCCTTGTTGGGGGAAGCGTTGTTGACTGGTGAACGGGCTGGGATGTCTAAAGTAAAGTTGGCAGAACTGTTCCAGAAAGGGTCTGGACAAACGAAAGTGATGGACGTGTTCGGACCGACAATCATTCACGAAACGTTTTCAGATGTCACGTTTTCACTAGCCAATATGTTAAAAGATCTATCACTTTATCGTAATTTGGCTATAGCGGAAGGGGTGACTACTGCAGTGAGTGATGCTGCGTACCAATTGTTTACACGTGCGAGTGCAGAGGGTGCAGACCAGCGGGATTCAACGGTTGTAGCTGAATTGCTTGCACATGAAATAAGTACTTGATTGATTGCAATGAAGGAAGTAAAAAGGGGGGATTTGGATGGAGGGAAATGAAAGTTCGCTTGTTGGGATTTGGAAAGATTGGCGGTTGCATGCAATAGTACTCGGAATTGTCATTGTCACAGAACTGATTGGCACATTTAAAATCCCTGTTGGCCCTGGTGTTATTTTATTGCTTCCAATGTTATATGCACTCGTTATTGGTCTAGGACTTTATTTCACACCAGTTGTTAAAGAGAAGCAATCTAAAAATGCAGAGCCGATTATCGTACTTGGTGTAGCCTTATTACTTGCAAAAATCGGAGTGATTATTGGTCCATCTTTACCTGAAGTTATTGCTGCTGGACCAGCATTACTGTTACAGGAACTTGGAAACTTGGGAACGATTTTAATCGCGTTACCGGTTGCAATTTGGTTGGGGATGAAGCGTGAAGCAGTCGGAATGACGCATTCTATTGGTCGTGAACCGAACGTCGGACTCATTATGGATAAATTCGGTATCAGCTCTCCTGAAGGACGCGGTGTTATGGCAATGTACATCTTTGGTACAGTATTCGGGGCAGTGTTCCTTGGACTCATCTCTGGATTGCTAGCAACTTTAACACCGTTAAGTCCTCTATCGTTTGCGATGGCGTCTGGAGTTGGAAGTGGAAGTATGATGGCGGCAGCGAGTGGATCTCTGATTGCCGCATTCCCTGAACTTGAATCACAAATCGTTGCCTTTTCAGGAGCGAGTAATTTACTGTCACTTTCCACGGGACTATGGGTAAGTATCTTCATCGGACTCCCATTAACTGAAAAAATCTATGCGCGCATGACTCGGAATAGGGAGGGTTACTGATGCTGAAAAACATTCAAGAGTGGATACTGTTGCTTGGAATATTTGGCATCACAGCCCTAATTGGGAACTGGGCAGGGTATAATATTCTGCCACTCGCAGCTGTTCCGGGAATGATTATGCTCATTGTCATTTGTCTGGCAGGATTCATCCTAAGAGAACTAATCCCCGTGAACTTTCCAAGCATCGCGTACATCTCGATTATCGGTGTCATCGTGTCGATGCCCTGGTTCCCAGGCTCTGGGAAAGTCGTAGAGTGGACGACAGAAGTGCAACTGCTAGCGCTAGCGACTCCTATTTTAGCGTATGCTGGTATTGCAATTGGCCGTTCATGGACGGACTTTGTTAAACTAGGATGGAAGACGATTGTAGTTGCGACACTTGTTATGCTAGGCACTTTTCTAGGTTCCGCAGTCATTGCAGAAATCATTTTACGATTCCAAGGGATTATTTAACATCATTAGATACAAAAAGCCTGCTTCGCGAATCATGCGGGTAGGTTTTTCGAATGTAATTTATTAGTATGTGAGATGTAAAAGGAAATCAAACAAAGACTTCTAAGCAAAGCATATAACCAATTCATGATATAGTCAGTCTATTAATCATTATTTAAAAAGGAGTGATGTTGATGGTAGCATCGGATAATTTACTTACGAAACTAACAGCGGGGTATGATGAATCTCTATCACGTAATGGCATAAGCGGTAGAAGAGTCGCGGAACGGTTAAGTGCATTATCGGAGATTGGGAAAACTGTAGACGGAGGTGTGACTCGTCCTGGTTTCTCTAGTGAAGAAAAGCAGGCGAAACAAGAAGTTATCTCCTGGATGAAGGCTGCAGGTCTGGACGTGACGGAAGATGGCGCTGGAAATGTGATTGGTCGTTTAGATGGAATCGAAGCCGGCAAGACAATCATGTCGGGATCCCATGTGGACAGCGTTCCGCATGGCGGGAATTTCGATGGACCGCTAGGCGTGATTGCTGCGCTGGAAGTAGTAGAATCATGGAAAGAGACCGATTATCATCCGAGTCAGCCATTTGAAGTCGTGATTTTCTCGGATGAGGAAGGGACAAGGTTCGGTGCTGGATTGACAGGCAGTCATGCGATGGCCGGTCACTTGAAGAAAGGTGAAACGGACTTGTTGAAAGATATTGACGGCAAATCATTTGAAACGGTTATCGAAGAATACGGTAGTTCGTTGCAAGCTGTCTGGGACTCAAAACGGGACTTGAGAGATGTCGAACTGTTTGTTGAGTTACATATAGAGCAAGGAAAGTTGCTTGAAAAGAATGGATTGTCTGTAGGAGTTGTAAAAGGAATCGCCGGTCCTGTTTGGATGAATGTCACATTCGAAGGGGATGCCGGACATGCTGGCAATACTCCTATGGATGATCGAAGAGATTCATTGGTAGCAGCAAGCCACTTTGTTCATGCAATTTCGTCGTTACCCCGCCAATTCAGTGACACGGCGGTGGCTACAGTAGGGAAACTAAATGTCTACCCGAACGGCATTAATGTCATTCCTCAAAGAGTAGAGCTAACGGTGGATATCCGGGACATCCATGAAGACAAACGTACAGCGTTGGTTGTGGCAATTGTAGAAATGGCAAAAGAAGCAGCCGCCGCACATAACGTAAATGTGGACTGTCAACAAACATTGGCGGTTGAACCTGTGCTTATTCAAGAAAAGTTAGTGGAGGATATGAAAGACTCCATCTCTGAGTTCGGAATGGAGCCGATTGAGCTGATGAGTGGTGCAGGCCATGATTCAATGGTGATTGGAAGGGAAATCCATGCAGCAATGTTATTTGTACAAAGTAGGAAAGGGATTAGTCATAATCCAGAGGAATGGACTGATTTAAAAGACTGTATAATTGCTGTGCATGTTTTGAAAGACTTCATAGAAAAACAGATGGAAAATGGTAGATAAATCATGTAGGTTCAATTGACTTCAAGCAAAAACGACGCAACTTCAGGAGTTTTGTTCTGAAGTTGTGTCGTTTATTTGGGTGCATTATTAATTAGGAATTAGATTTGTCCTCATTATAGTTCTTAAAAATCTCCCCAGCGATCCCCATCGCATGAACCGCCTTCGGGAACCCGACATAGCCAGCGCACTGTATGATAATTTCAGTGATTTCTTGTTGGGTCATACCAATTTTAAGAGACGCATGGATATGAGGGCGGAGCTGATCGAATGCTCCTTGTGTAATGAGTGCTGTCAACGTGATGTATTCACGTTGTGCGAGTGAAAGTGTGTTGCGTGCGTACAGATCTCCAAAACCGAAGGACACGATCATGTCCCAAAGATCTGGTGAAATTTCTTGGATGTGGCGCATACCAGTTTGGATCTCTTCTGAGAAGAGCTCGTTCATGACATGAGCACCGTTATCGTAACGATTTTCGTTATTGTTTTCCATATTATTGTCTCCCCATCGTAGGTGGTATTTCGTGTTCATCGACTAATGCTTCGATGACAAATGGTTTATTCGTTTCTTGAATACGTGTGAGAGCTTTTTCGATCGACAGTGAAACTTCAACTGGTGTATGGCAAGTGATCGCTTCAAGTCCCATCGATTCTGCAAACATAGTGGCGTTAAGCGGAGTTTCATAGATACCACCAATGGATGTTCCAATCATCTTCCGCATGCCTTTTTCAACCATATCCAATCGGCCATTATTAACGACGATGAACAGCACAGGGGAGTCGTAGTTGTACGCAGTGGACAATTCCGTTCCATGCATGAACATACATCCATCTCCGACTAGGCATACAATCAGTTTTTCAGGAGCTGCAAGTTTTGCACCGATTGCATAGCCGATGCCGTTGCCCATTGCACCAAAGATATCATCAAAGAAGAACGTGCCAGGTTTGTAGATATCGAAGTGTTGAATGCCATAAAATGAGTGGCTGCCATCATCTCCGAAGACAATTGCTTCTTCAGGCAGCGCGTTTCGCATCGCTTTTAGTACTTGGATTGCAGACATCCGCTTACCAGGAGCATTTTCTTCCAGTGGTTTCATCTCGATTTCCAATAGGAATTCATCATGCTCTGTTTTGGGAATGTCTTTTAAGATTGCTGTCAAATTCGATTTGATATCCCCGAGTATCGGAGTGGTTTCAACCGGAATGGATTTTCCGATGAACGTCGGATTGTAGTCGAAGTGAAGAATGTGTTCTGGATACATCGTTTCAGATAAGCCAGCAGTTGACATATCGCTGAGTTGTGAACCTATAACAATTAGCAAATCGACTCCTGCACTAAGATATGCCGATGCACCAGGCGTTCCTCCTAATCCGAAAGCGCCTAGAGAAAGTGAGTGATTGGAAGGGAACGTCCCTTTTCCACCCGGAGTGGTAATGACAGGGATCTTCCAATGCTCAGCAAGATGCTGAACTTCATCATAAGACTTACTAGAATGAACACCTTTCCCAAGGAATAAAAGGGGGCGTTTTGCATCATTCAGCCATCCCGCCACGTTGCTAGTTATTGGTGAAATCAGCTCATGGGAGATTGGGAATTCTAGTAGAAAGGGTTCGATCTCTTCTAGTAAAATATCAAACGGAATGGATAGATGCACAGGTCCTTTCACACCAGAGACTGCTTTTTCTAGCGCGTGCTGTAAGAAAGGCTTCAGCATATCTCCACGTTCTACACGGGCACTGAATTTTGTCACCGATTGAAACATGTCTGTCAAATCAGTTCCGAAGATGCTTGAGTCTTGTCCCATCGCTTTCCCCGTATCTTTCATGGAAGGATGTCCTGTTATGAGTAAAAGTGGGAGATTGGATGCTTTCGCTTGTCCAGCAGCGGAAAGTAAGTTAGTTCCCCCAGGGCCAGACGTTCCAACTGCGACACCGATCGTTTCAGTCATCTGAGAATACCCTGCTGCTTCATACCCTGCTGCACCTTCATGTTTACTAAGTACGAATTCCATTTCATAACTTATGAGTTCAAAAAGAATGGGGGAAACTGCTTTACCAGGAATGCCGAAAACGTGTTGGATCCCCCAATGTTTAAAATTCTCAACTAAAACTGATGCAACCTTCTTCATGCTCGATTCGCTCCCTATCCTAGTTAATGAAATAAGTAAACTTTCTCGATTTCAGAAGCTGGTAATGGCTTGCTGAAGAAATACCCTTGTGTTATATCGCAGTTATGTTTTTTGAGAAAGTCCAGTTGTTCTTGTGTTTCAACGCCTTCTGCGATCACTTCCTTTTGAAGGTTGTGCGCAAGTGTAATTGTAGCAACTACAATGATAGCATCATTTTCGTTATTCATCAGTTCACTGACGAACGACTTGTCTATCTTAATGTAATCTATGGGGAAGTTTTTAAGATAGTTCAGCGAGCTATACCCTGTTCCGAAATCATCGATACTGATGCCTATGCCAAGTTTTTTTAGCTCTTTTAGCACGTGAATCGAGTATTCGTATTCCATTGCCATATTTTCAGTGATCTCGACAACGAGATATTTAGGATTTAGAGCTGTCCGTTCCAGTACTTCCTCTACAAATGAAATAAGATTACGAGTTAAAAATTGTTGAGTCGACAAGTTTACCGAAATCTTGACAGGCATCATCCCTGCATCTTGCCACTTCTTGTTTTGCAAACAGGCTTGGTTTATGACCCATTCGCCAATATGGGTGATCAGCCCATTTTCCTCAGCAAGTCTAATGAATCGTCCAGGAGGAAGTAACCCT
This sequence comes from Sporosarcina sp. BI001-red, assembly GCF_003384035.1. GTDB lineage: Bacteria > Bacillota > Bacilli > Bacillales_A > Planococcaceae > Sporosarcina. Next base: position 397,900 of record NZ_QQAK01000010.1, read on the forward strand.
AATCGTGGGTGCTGCCATCGGATCAGGGCTTCGAACCCGATTAACTCTTCCGAAATATTGTGAATTTGCGGTTGGTAGTGCAACACGAATTCATCATTCTCAAGTGCATTCCGTAATTCAATTTCGAGGACGGATTCTGCAATCATTTCATCCGATAGATCGCTCGTATGAACGACGAATTGGTTTTTCCCGAGAGCTTTAGCCTGATACATGGCGTTATCCGCATAGACCAAAAACTTTTCCATGGACAGTGGCTTATCAGGATAAATGGCAACACCGATGCTTGCGGTTGTATATAACTCTTTGTTAGATACGAGAAAAGGATCATGGAATACTTCGAGAATTTCTTGTGCTTTTTGTATAACGTAACTTGGACTCTCAAAGTCGGTTAGAAGGAATATGAATTCATCTCCGCCCATCCGTGCTAGCGTATCATTTGGACCAAGGCAAGTGGACAAGCGCTCGCTAACTCTATGGAGCAGTTCATCCCCGTAGGAATGACCAAAATTGTCGTTAATAACTTTAAAGCGATCCAAATCGATAAAAAGTAGGGCCAGTTGGCGGTGTTGACCATCAGTAATGTTCTGAATGATAGTTTCCATGGCATTTTGAATGTATCTCCTGTTTGGAAGCAGGGTTAAATCATCATGGTAGGCCAGATAGTTATACTCTTCCTGTAACAAATAACGATTCGAGATATCTCTGAACTGTCCAAATGCACCAACCATTTTATCTCCCTCGAAAATAGGCTGAGCGTCGAACAGACACACTACCTGGTTCCCCTCGTCATCTTTGAATTTGATTTCTTCGTTGTTAAAGATTTTTCCTTCATGCAACACCTTTTTGAAATACTCCCCAGTGAGAGGGGAATCGCAAATATTCCTACCGATGACAGATTCCTTGCTGTTATTGGATATTTTTTCAGCAAAGTCATTGAACTCTGTTGTAATCCCGTTTTCATCAGTAATGACAATCCCATTTCTCGTCCTCTTCAACATGATCTGGTTCATGATATTGAGTTTACGGTTCTGTTTCCGAAGTAGTAATTCACGCTCGATTGAATCGATCACTTGGGCAATCATTGAAAGGTAAAGGGGGTTCTGAAATTCAAGTGGCATCATAATTGAGATGCTTCCGAGTAGATTATTTTCTTCTGTGTTGTTAAAAGCGGACCCGTAGCACGCGATTCCATGGAGTGGGGAGTGATAATGTTGCGCTCCTATTATGCTAATTGGATGCATCTCCTGCAGTGAAAGACTCACCACATTTGTCCCTGTCGCTTCCAATGTGAATTGTGCGCCAAGTTTGATGCCAAATTGGTCGCTCATCGCTTTAATGGTTGCATCTCCCTCAATGGAAAGCAGATATCCATTTTCATCCGACACAACGACAAGAATGGGTGTCCCTTTTAAAGAGTTCAGCAACTTATTTGAGAAGAAACTGACGACCGATAAGATTTCGCTATACGCTTTTCTCTTTTCTTCAAACTCTAACTTGTTTAAGAAATGGTGAGGAGCTGACATTTCGTTTGAATTCATCTTAGCCTTCTCGCACATTTTATTAGCCGCTGTAATGTAATGGGGGTCTGTCATTCTCTGAATCTCCTCCTAACCTTCATAGGTATAGATTGTATGTTTTTGGGGATTAAATACATAGGTTATAGTTCGGATGTATCATTCAGGGTAATCCGTTATCAAATATTTTAACATAAAGATGAAACCTAGCATAGGTGTTCTGTACCGTATCTGAACGTATATGAAGGAAATAGAAGAATTGGGTATTCATTCATCATGAATGGTAAGTAGACAGATTCATTTAACTATATATATATGGACTAATAGAACTAATTGTATTTGATTATGTTAAAGGATTTGTGGATTTCTAAAAGGTTCGATTTTATTTTAAAGAATAGATGTAAAGAAGTAACTTCTCTCAAAAACAAAGACTCTGATTGAAACACCTGTCTCCAGTCAAAAACTGAGTGTGTTATATGGAATCATAATTAGCAGACTTAGTCTTGAAGTACATTGTTTTGTGATATAGTCTACCTAATATTAAAATCTAAAGTTGATGAAAGAGGAGTGTAATCGATGACTACATCCGAAACCTTATTTACCAAACTAACTACCGGATATGACCAATCCTTATCACGTGGAGGCATTGATGGCAGGAGAATTGCAGAACGATTGAGCGAATTATCGATGATTGGCGCATCGGCGGAAGGTGGAGTGACCCGACCTGGGTATTCATGTGAAGAAAAGCAGGCAAAACAGGTTGTGAAGTCTTGGATGGAGCAATCCGGTTTAAAAGTGACGGAAGATGGAGCCGGAAATGTTATTGGACGATTAGAAGGAACCGGAATCAGAAAGACGATTGTGTCAGGTTCTCATGTGGATAGTGTACCCAATGGCGGTAACTTTGACGGACCTCTTGGCGTGATTTCAGCGTTGGAAGTAGTGGAAGCGTGGAAAGAAACAGGCTACCTGCCTCGAAAGTCATATGAAGTCGTTATTTTTTCAGACGAAGAAGGAACAAGATTCGGAGCGGGTCTAACTGGTAGTCATGCAATGGTTGGACAGTTAACTGAAGATGCGACGAGCTTGAAGGTAGACAAAGACGGTAAGTCATTTGAAACTGTAATTGAAGAATACGGTAGTTCACTTCCCGCTGTTTGGCGTGCCAAGCGAGAAATGAACGACATCGAATTATTTGTGGAATTACATATAGAGCAAGGCAAGATTTTGGAGAAAAGTGACGTATCCGTCGGGGCTGTTAAAGGAATTGCTGGACCGGTGTGGATGAATGTGACATTCCAAGGAGAAGCAGGACACGCAGGTAATACGCCAATGGATGATCGAAGGGATTCAATGGTTGCTGCGAGTCACTTCATCCATATGGTTTCCACTTTACCCCGTCAATTCAGTGAAACAGCTGTAGCAACGATTGGAAAGTTAAATGTCTTTCCAAATGGGGTGAATGTAATTCCTCAGAAAGTCGAGCTGACTGTAGATATACGAGATATCCACGAAGACAAACGCGATTGCTTAGTGGAAGCGATCATAGAGGCGGCTGAACAGTCAGGGGTAGCCCATCATGTCGATGTCACTTGTCAAAAGACATTAGCCGTACAACCATTGTTGGTTGATGAAGAACTACTCTCTAACATGAAAGAATCCATCAGTGAATTTGGAATGGAACCGATGGAACTCATGAGCGGTGCAGGTCATGATGCCATGGTGATGGGAAGGGAAGTTCCGGCTGCTATGTTATTTGTCAAAAGTAAAAAGGGAATCAGCCATAATCCCGAAGAATGGACGGACTTGAGTGATTGTGTCATCGGTGTTCATGTAATGAAAGATTTCATTGAAAAGCAAATGGAACGGTCTTAAATGTATGTGAAAAACATAGGAGCGAGAAGTAGTTAGGTTAGAAAATATCGCTATGTTCGGTACCGGATGTTTGTATTTCACACTACCCTTCTTCTAGCATCTTAATTTGGAGAATGAGCGGCTCAATTAGCAATCGGTAATTACAGCTGTAGTTTGTCTCGCAGTCGTTCTCCTTATCCCGGCAATCTATGGTTTCTATGTGTATTCGAAAATGAATTTGTAATCCAGACTTCCGCACAAATTGCCCAACTATGAATACACTGTCATAGAGAACGCGAACTGGAGGAGATGGATTGACGAATCAGAATTGGGTGGAACCGAATCCATATTGGGCAAATCATTGGCAAAATCCTCAATATCGTTTGATTTCTATGGAAGAGGCCATGATGGTGGCTTTGCAACAAGTGCCAGGCCAAGTTGTGAAAGCAGAATTGGAATACGATCATGGAGCGGTCATCTATGAAATCGAAATCCGCACACGTGATGGACAGAAGTATCAAGTAAAAGTGGATGCGAATTCAGGTAAAGTGTTAAAAGTGAAGCTCGATTAATAAAAAGCGTGGAAATAGCTGGCTACAGGTTTTTTAACTTGTAGCCAGCTATTTTTAGGTTCTAGTTTTCCTATCAGCGAAATTCAGAGTATTGAAGTATGTAACACAAATTAACGCATTAAACCGTTTATTTTAAATTAATCGTATAAAGTTCAAAAGTAATGTTGTAATGAGATATAACGCGTTGAGAAGTATTGGGAAATACTGAATAGCGGGAGATCAGTTGCTCGACAGCTGAAAGATTAGTAGATGCATTGCGCGGTGAAAACGTAGAAAGCGGACATACCGGACACATTGCAGTGGTCGATTCAAATGGGAAATTGGTCTACAGTTGCGGAAATCCGTATCGCCACACATTTGCACGATCCTCCATGAAACCACTTCAAATTATTCCAATTATTGAAGCGATTGTGAGTGAAAAGCACAAGTTTGCGATTGGTGTTCAATGGCATCCAGAAAACACCGCCTGTGCCGGAGATGTTCCATCGAAAAAGCTGTTCGATGCGTTTATAAAAGCGTGCAATTAGATAAGAATTAATTAGGAATGAGGACAGCGACCGGAGAGAGTACGTACTCACGGGTGGCTGTCTTTTATATTGTTATCGTAGTAGGATTTAATTAGGGACTCGAAGGGTATACCTAATTGTAGCTTTTAAATACACCAACACTTGCATAAAGGAGATTTTTATAATGAAATCATTAAAAAATAGACAAATCCGATTAGCAAATCGACCTGAGGGCAAACCCAAGGCGAGTGATTTTGAATTAGTGGAAGCAGACGTTCCAGAACTGAAAGATGGGGAAATTCTTATCCAAACGCTCTACTTATCCGTTGACCCAGGAATGCGGAATATGATGAAAGACCAAAAATCGTATACGGCTCCATTCGGGTTACATGAAGTATTGACGGGGAGATCAGTGGGAAAAGTTATTGAGTCCAAAAACAAGAACTTTGCTAAAGGGGATGCAGTTTTCGAACGCCTCGGCTGGCAGGATTATTCCATATCGAATGGTCAAGCCACGAAGAAAATCGATTTGGAAATTGCGCCAGCTTCTGCATACCTTGGCGTTCTTGGTGTACCAGGATTAGTCGCTTACTTCGGATATTCAGAAATTGCATTACCGAAAAAAGGAGAGACAGTCGTAGTTTCCGGTGCATCAGGAGCAGTAGGGATGAATGCAGGGCAAATCGCAAAGATCCATGGCTGCCGTGTTGTTGGAATTGCAGGATCTGATGAAAAAAACCGTTATCTTACAGAAGAACTCGGTTTCGATGAGGCGATTAATTACAAAACGACGAAAGACATGAAAGCAGCTCTAGAAAAAGCTTGTCCCGACGGTATTGACATTTATTTTGATAATGTCGGAGGCGAGATTACGGATGCTGCATTGCAGTTGATTAACTACCATGCGCGTGTTGTCATTAGTGGACAAACATCTCAGTACAATGAAGAGAAACCAGATGAAGGGCCACGTTTCTTAAACCAATTGGTGACTAAAAGTGCCATGATCAAAGGTTTCGTCGTCTATGATTATGAAGATAAAAACGATGAAGCGATAGAGCAAATGGCGAAGTGGATCCGCGACGGGCAGTTGAAATACAAAGAAAATGTCGTCGATGGATTAGAAAATGCCCCACAAGCGTTCATTGACTTATTCGAAAGTAAAAGTTTCGGGAAACAAGTTGTTAAAGTATCTGAGTGATGAATATGCAAAAAGAGGAAGCCGACTCCGTGTGGAGAGGCTTCCTCTTTTTTAGTAAACAAACTTTCTAGTGATTAGTTCTCAGTCGAAGGATTTTTTCCTTTATTGACTAAGTACAAGATTCCTTCTACTGCAAGTACAATTAGCAACGAGATTCCAAACAGTGGCATAATGATTCCTAAAACTATCATTAGCACAATAAAGCCGATGGAAATGCCACTCGTTGTTTTTGGTGGAGCCGAGAGATTTCCATTCCGTTTTCTTGATAGCCACATCTTGAAACCATAGAAAATCAAGGACAAGAATGCTAGACAGACGACAAGGTTAATGATTTTATTCGGCCAGCCGAACAAATGACCTTCATGCAATGGGATTCCCCACGTGAACCATTTTGCCAAAATCCCATAATCGCTGTAACCGACCTTTGAAATCGGATCGCCGCTGTATTGATCAAAATAAGAAGTCATTTCTTCTGTAGGGCTTACATCTAATCCAGTGACACCTGTATTACTTCCTTTTGACACAGTAAATACTCCATCTTCAGAAAAAGGATATACGATTGAATACGGCTTAGAAATTCCAGAGTCCTTCGCTTTAAGCATCAGTTTTTCAACTGGAATTCCAGTATTGCCCATATCCATTCCCGGCATATTCCCGTGCCCGGCATGATTTGCATGAGGATCCGGCTTATCTGACTCCGGCGCTTTCTCTTTGCGTGTCGCCCATGGAATTTCACTCATATCTGAAGTCGGTGGTTGTTGCTGTAGCAACGGCGTCCCGATAGAAGGGTGTTCTTGTGATGCTGTGTAGATGAAGTTCCCCATAAACGCAGACCAAGGAAGACCAGTAAAAATGAGGATAATCATAGGAATCGTAATAATTGTCCCGATGAGTGCGTGAATCCTTTTAAATTTTAAGCGGGGTGTCTCTTTTTTAGATTTCTTTAGCGCACGACTCTTGAAAGTCATATATAGTCCGGAAAATAGTAAGAAGATTGCCCAACATGCTGCTAATTCCACTAAGTAATTTACGACGGTTCCACCTACAAAGAGTGAACTATGAATGTTTCTCATAATATTCGCGTACGTATACTTCGAATTTTGAGAACCTACAATTTCATTATGTTCATCTAAAAATACATATTTCTCTTCGCCAGAATCTGATTCCATAGTAAGCCTAGTATTATAAGGTTCATCCATGATCATAATCTTAGCTACATCGAAACCAGTGTACGTATCCTTCACATGGGAAATCCCCTCGTCAATTGTCAGTTGTTGAGTTTCTTCACTATTGCCAAAGAAGAGATCTTTGTAAGCGACGTTTTCTACATTGTTATAAAACAAGTATCCAATTCCACTAAGTGTCAGCGTAATCAGAAGAGGTGCCATGAACAATGCACCAAAAAAGTGCCATCGCCAAAATCGATTATACGTGCCTTTTTTCATCTTGTTTCCTCCTCTTTCAGTTGGTCGTCATTTTAATAGCTAACGCAATCAATCTCACTTTGGATCAATATTTTTTCATAATAATGAGATGATCACAAAAGACAAAGAAAAAGTGGTTGCTTGCTTCCAGAATATCCGCCTAGAATTTTATAACATTCAATTGTGAACTATGAATGAACAGAAAAAACATTTTGTGATTCTTAACAGCTCATTAGAAAAAAACTATGTATTCTACTTTATAATCCTTTTGGGAGTACCCATGTATGGAATTTGCTCTATCCACTGATAAATGTAAGCGCTATACTAAAACAAAATGGTTGTGGAAGTGATGTCCATGTTGCGCTCTAAACTTCAAAAGAAAATTTTACGAATCGTAACGTCACTTATTATTTTTATAATGAGTCTGATGCTTGCGGTATTTGTCATTACAGACTATCTCAACTTATTTGAACGCAGTTACGCAATCAGTTTACAAACTGCTAAAATGCTGTCCTATATGGATACCGTACAAAAAGGGGTATCGGGGGATATAGGTGCTGAACAGGCTGGGGATTTGGAAGCAATTATTGACCATTATCAGAGTCAAGTGGATGCAACGTTCATCGTTATACACGATAAGAATGGTCGAATTCTTGCATCTCCTGAAGACAATCATGTAGGGCGGGTACAAGCATATGATGATGGGTTCAAAGCGATTGTTTTTGGGGCGAATTATTCTATGATTTCAAGTGAAATTCTTGGACCTTCGGTTATCAGTAAAGCACCGATTTATGCTGCTAATGGACAAATTATCGGCGTGGTTACCGTTGGATACCTCATTTCAGATTTACGGAAAATCGTCTACCATCGGGTTGAAAAGCTTCTTTATATTTCGTTATTCATCCTTGCTATAGGGATTTTGCTAAGCTTTTGGTTAGCACGTTCCATTCGAAAAGATATATTTGGGATGGAACCCGAACAAATTGCGGAGTTCTATATGGAACGTAAAGCAATTTTAGCTTCAATTGATGAAGGAATTATTGCGGTTAATCGTGAAGGTGAAATGACGTTGATTAATACTGCTGCACGGCACATTCTAGGCGTTTCAAGCAGTCGGAAAGGGGATTCCATCGATACTATTTTTCCAAATCTACCTGATGTTAAAGCATTTCAAAATCCTGCTGTGCAAGCAGTTGAACTGGCACGGGAGGACAAGCGTCTAGTTGTGAGTACTATGCCATTACGATTGAATGGTCAACACCGGGGGGAAGTCATCACATTTCGGGATAAAACGGAAATGACAGAAATTGTGAATACTCTTTATGAGGTTCGTAAGTATTCAGATGATTTACGTGCACAAGCACATGAATTTACGAACAAACTTTACTTAATTTCAGGTTTAATGCAGCTAGGGAAGTATGATGAAGCAATTCGTACTATACAGGCTGAAATTAGTGTTACAGACGAAACGAACCAATTTATCTTTGATTATATTAAAGATGCCCACGTCCAAGCAATCTTGTTCGGGAAAGTTGGGAAAGCTTCTGAAATGAAAGTTGGCTTTGATGTTGATGAAAACAGCAGTTTAGAATCACTTCCAGATTGGATTGGTACCGGAGCATTGACTGTCATTCTAGGCAACTTAATCGACAATGCTCTTGAAGCTGTTGCAAATGACCCCAATGGAAAAGTTTCGTTCTTCGCTCTCGACCTTGGGGAAGATATCATTTTCGAATTTTCGGATAATGGAAGTGGCATCAATGATGAGCATATGACAACTATCTTTCAACAAGGTTTCTCAACAAAAGAAATGGTCGGAAGAGGGTTTGGATTATCGAATGTCGAGCGAGCTGTGAATGCGCTTGGTGGTTATGTTCAAGTCACAAGTGATGAAGAAGGAACCGTTTTTGCTGTGTATATTCCAAAGGGAGAAAATAGGAAGAATGGGGGAATCGTATGATTCGTGCAGCTATTATTGAGGATGACTTTCGTATCGCAGCCATCCATCAGCAATTTTTAGAGAGTATAGAGGGTGTTAAAGTTGTAGGACAGGCGCTACGGGCTTCAGAAGCATGGACACTGCTTGAAAACGAGCCTGTAGATTTACTGCTCGTAGATATTTACATGCCGGATCAACTAGGAACAGATTTGGTAAGAGAGTTAAAAATGAAGTATCCACAATTGGACTTCATTATGATAACTGCAGCGAGTGATCGCGACCTTATCGCAAAAAGTATGGATGCAGGTGCATTCCATTATTTAGTGAAACCAGTTGAACTTGCTAAGCTGAACGAAGTCATGCTCCGTTATAAAGATAGAGTAAAGAAGTTGTCTGAAGGGAATTTGAATGATCAATCAGAAATTGATGCGTTATTTGGACACGGGAAGATGAGTAATGAACAAGTAATTGAACTTCCAAAAGGCATCCACCCGTTAACGCTTGAAAAAGTGATTGAACTGGTTGATCCACTAAAGGAGGGGACAAGTGCTGAGGAAATTGGGGAGCGCCTCGGTGCTTCACGAACTACAGCACGTCGATACTTGGAATACCTAGTCGCACAAGGCAAAATGCGTGCTGAACTTGAATACGGTATTGTCGGAAGACCAGAACGTAAATACTTTGCGAACTAAGAATAGCCTGCTCACTCGTATTTGTGGGTAGGCTTTTTTGTATATGTGCGAAACTCCTGTAATTAACCTTAAGGCCACGGGATCGCCAATTCTGATACAAGCGAAGGGGATCCACCAAATTATAAAAGGTAGTAAATTGTAGGCTGATGCCAATTAATTCTTCGATATTCCCGATTCTCTCAAGCCAGCGGAAGACCCCATGAACACAATGAACAAAATGCACGCAATGTAATTTAAATTTTCAAAATTGTAAACGGTTACAATTTGCGAGTTTACAAGTATGATAGCAATTAGATAAATAAAACAAAAGGGGAGAAACCAATTGAAAAAAATTCTTGGAGTGGCCGCAATGTCATTCGCACTCATTTTAGGGGCTTGTTCTTCAGATAACGCAGATGGCAAAGACGCAGACTTTCCGAAAAAGAATATTGAATTCGTAGCACCTGCAACGCCAGGCGGCGGATGGGATGCAACTGCACGCGCAATCCAGAAGATTATGAAGGAAGAAAAAATCGTTGACCAGAGTATGACGGTTGTTAACAAGCCAGGCGGCAGCGGTGAAGTGGGCTGGCAGTATCTATCTAAAAAAGACGCACACTCATTAGCAATCGATTCTAGTTTGCTTCTTACAAATAACCTGCTCGGCCAAAGTGATTTGACGTACGAAGACTTCACACCTATTGCAACACTTACAACAGAGTGGATCTCAGTTGCAGTACCGAATGATTCTCCTTATGAAGATGCAACTGCACTAATGGAGCAACTGAAAAAAGATCCAGGTTCCGTTAAGATTGGGATCGCACCTGGCCTTGGCAACAATGACCACTTGTCATTTGTAAAGGCTGCTAAAACTTTCGGTGTTGACGTAACAAAGTTGAACTTCCTTGTTTACGAAAGCGGCGGCGATGTGATGACAAGTTTGCTTGGCGGTCACGTGGATGCAGCAACTATGGCAGTTTCTGAATCACAAGAACAACACATAGCGAAAAAGTTCAAGATTGTTGCGATAACATCTGATGAGCGACTTGATGAAATTCCGGATGTACCAACATGGAAAGAACAAGGCGTCGACTTAGTATTCCCTCACTGGCGCGGAATTCTTGGACCACCGGACATGACAGAAGACCAAATCAAGTACTGGAACGATGCAATTGGCAAAATGGTGGAATCAGATGCTTGGAAAGAACTGCTTGAGAACAATGGATGGGAAGACTTCTATAAAGATAGCAATGAAACGAAGAAATTCCTAGAAGAGCAAAAAGGTATGTATACAGAGCTGATTGAAGAATCAGGGCTGAAAAAATAAGTGTTCCTGCAAAGGTAGAGTCCCGCTCCAGCGGGCTCACTTTTTTGATTTATGAAGATAAGGAGGAAGAATTTAATGATACGATACATAACCCCGTTGCTGTCCATCGTTGTTGGTATTGCCTTGCTGATTGGTGCCTTTACGTTACCGAAATCAACGTTGGGAAATCCGAACGGACCGATGTATTTCCCCGCTTTGATTGCGATTATCTTAATCCTCTCTGGGCTCGTTTACTTATTTCAAGAATTTAAAGCACGCGGTGTGAAATTTACTGACTTTACACAAATCAGACTTGGTAAATCACCAATGTATTTAGGCGTATCCCTTGTTTTGATGATTATTTACACGATTTTATTTGAACGCATTGGATTCCTATTTTCAACGATCATCTTTTTATTAGGACTTCTATTTATGTTAAATGGTCGAAAAAAATGGATCACAAATATTTTAGTCGCTGTTATTTTTTCTGTAGTGACGTGGTATGCATTCGGTACATTGTTGCAAGTAAGTCTGCCATAAGGAAGGAGGAAATCGTATGGGTACAGATATGCAAGTAGTGTTAGATGGTTTTTTAACAGCAATCCAGCCAGGGAATCTATTTTGGATTGCTCTTGGTGGTTTCCTAGGAACTGTTGTCGGTATGTTACCTGGATTAGGACCTGCGACTGCAATCGCACTTCTGATTCCAATTACATTCGGAATGGATCCAACGAGTGCGCTCATCCTAATGGCGGCAATTTACTATGGCGCGATGTACGGAGGCTCACGTAGTTCCATTTTGCTGAACACACCTGGTGATGGTTCTGCTATTGCCGCAACGTTTGATGGCTATCCAATGGCCCAAAAAGGGCAGGCGGGGCAAGCTCTTGCGATGTCAGCAATCGCGTCACTAATAGGGGGGCTTATTGCAGTCGTAGGATTCATCGTCCTTGCAAAACCACTGGCGAATTTCGCTTTGAAGTTTGGTCCAGCAGAGTATTTCTTATTGATGGTATTTACTCTATCTGCGATTGTTGCGTTGGCAAAAGGTGCGATGGTAAAAGGATTTATTTCAATGGCAATTGGTCTCATGATCAGTACGGTTGGGATAGACTTACAAACTGGTGTTTATCGATTTACAATGGGAAGTCCGCATTTAAGCGAAGGAATCGATTTCCTTGTTGTCATAATCGGTATCTATGCAGTTGGTGAAGTGTTGTATAACTTCTTGACGATAAATAAGCCAGTCGGAGAGAAAAAGAGTGTCGGCAAAAAGTGGATTACTAAAGAGCAATGGAAACGGTCGAAATGGCCAATTATCCGTAACGGTCCTATCGGTTTTGTCATCGGTGTTTTACCAGGAGCTGGTGGTGCAATCGCGTCCATGCTCAGTTATTCGTTTGAAAAACAGATATCCAAACATCCGGAAGAATTCGGTGAAGGTGCTGTTGAAGGTCTCGCTGCTCCTGAGTCTTCAAATAACGCTGCAGCTGTCGGGGCTTTCATTCCTATGTTAGCAATGGGGATTCCGGGTTCTGGAACAACGGCCGTTATTTTAGGGGCTATCGTTATGCTTGGACTAAAACCAGGTCCGTTGTTGTTTGAAAATAATCCAGATATGGTTTGGACATTCATCAATAGTATGTTTGTCGGAAACTTGTTCCTTGTAATTTTGAATATCGCTTTGGTCGGCTTGCTTGTGAAAATCTTGGATACACCACCACGCATCTTGTATCCACTCATTATGATGTTAGCGTTCATTGGAACGTATACACTTGGCTACAGTACAGTGGATTTCATCATCTTGATCATCTTTGGTTTTGTTGGATTGTTCATGAAGCTATTGAAATTTCCAGTGGCACCACTCATCCTTGCCGTCATTGTAGGCTCCGATATGGAACAGAACTTCCGTATGAGTCTTATCTCACATCCGGATATTATCGGAATCGCAACTGCATCGCCAATTACAATTGCGCTTGTGATTATGACAATCATTTCACTGGGCTTCCCGTTCCTTTCTGCTTGGCTCATGGATCGTAAAAAGGGGAAAACATCGGAAGAATCAATGTAATTGAGGATGTGTCAGTAATGACCCACACAAAACGAGTGATTTTTAGTATAAGCCTGCTGATCTACATCCTGGCGTTTCTTCCTTTCATGGAAACACCGGTTGTAGTGCAAGCAATTGCGAGCCTCATCATTATCCAAGTACTTTGGATTGGTGGGGTCTTTCCATTAGCATTTAGTTCTCTGCTGCTCATCTTATTACTTTCCGTACATTTCTTTACGTTTAAAGAAACACTCAGTTATTTCGGTTCAGAGATTGTTTGGCTGTTATTTGCCACATTCATATTAGCTGGTGCTTTCATTGAATCGGGTCTCGCGAGCAGGTTGTCTTTGAAGTTGCTGTCATTATCCAAAGGGTCCAGCCGAAAACTTGTTTTCTTCTCGTTCGTACTTATGTTTACACTATCGCTCTTCATTCCATCCAATGTCGGGAAAGCAGGGCTTGTATCCTCGATGCTAGATAGTATTGTGAAGCATTTGCAAGCGGTAGGAAAAGCGACTAACTTAGCGAAAACTTTATTTATTGGAGTTACGCTCATTGTTCCTATTTCAGGGGCTTTTGTTGCGACCGGAGCGAGCTCAACATTATACGCATATGGCTTATTGGGTGAATTAACGAGCGGTCTCGATTATAGCAAATGGTTTCTATACATGGGACCACCTATTATTGTTTTTATACTAGTACTTTATGGATTGTTTCTCATCTTGTTTCCACTGGAACAAATCGATGCTATCTTGCTAGAGAACGTTATTGAAGAGAAGTTACGCGGGCTTGGAAAGATGTCCCGTTCTGAATGGAAAGTACTTTTCATCATTAGCGTAACGGTTCTTCTTTGGATGACGGAAGGGATCCATGGCTTTCCGGTTGCACTCGTTGCATTATTTGGCGGAGTGTTGACGATTTTACCAGGGACAGGCATTTGGGCTTGGGAAGCGGCAAGTAAGAAAGTGAATTGGGATTTGATTATCTTTTTCGCTGCAACGTTGATGCTGTCGAATATGTTAATCAAAACGGGGACGGTCCAGTGGTTTGCTTCTTTACTGACGGACACGCTCGCTGAAGATTCCTATCTATTAGTAGTTCTTATATTGCTGGGCGTCACGGCGCTGCTCCGGCTGTTCTTTGTCAATGTACTCGGGTTTTTAACAATCATCTTACCTGTAGCCATTGCGATTGGAGAAGCGTTCCCAACACACGACCCGCTGTTTCTGGCAATGGGGGTGTTTCTAATGGGGATTCCAGGATTCATCCTAATCACCCAGTCACCCATTCACTTAATCAGTTATGATTACGGTTATTTCACGAAGCGGGACCTATTCCGAATTGGCTCTATCGCCATGTTCGTCTGGTTGGGTATAGTCACTGTAACCATGTACGGGTATTGGATGTTAGTTTATTAGTGGGGTCATTACTATTTTAAATATACTCTGTTGACCGGAGAGAAAGTCGTAACGAAGAACGACTTTTGCGAGTAAAAGCGAAGCGTTAGGAGCATAGCTGCCTTATTTTCTGCAAAGAACGCAGAAATACGGCTAATCGAACTCTTCGTGGTTCGATTGGCTGAGATCGAGCCCGCGGAAAGCGTCCGCCTGAAGCGCATGTCAACACCGTCTATTAGATTTCTATCACGATTAAACTAAATGAAAAGAGGAGATTATATGACGTGGTTAACACATGAACAGAAGACACAGAAGGAATTAGGGGAGAGGTTTCTTGAACTAATCCAAGCGCCGGATATTTTGAAAATCATGGGCACGCATGACGGCATGTCTGCATTGATTGCACAAAAAACGGGCTTCCAAGCACTTTACCTATCAGGGGCTGCTTTCACCGCAAGTCGTGGATTGCCTGATCTAGGAATCTTACATTCCCAGGAAGTTGCAGAGCGAGCGCGTGAATTGACGAGGGCTACTAGCATGCCATTACTTGTGGACATAGACACGGGTTTCGGCGGAGTTTTGAATGTAGCTCGAACAGCTAGAGAAATGGTCGAAGCGAACGTTGCAGCTGTTCAATTGGAGGACCAAGACCTACCTAAAAAGTGTGGACATTTGAATGGGAAAAAACTAATCTCTGCTGAAGAGATGGCTGCTAAAATCCGCGCCATTAAAGAAGTTGCACCCACTCTTGTTCTAGTTGCACGCACGGATGCTCTTGCGGTAGAAGGTCTTGATGCAGCTGTTGAACGACTGAAGTTATATGTAGAAGCTGGCGCAGATGCGTTATTCCCAGAAGCGCTTACAACAGAAGACGAGTTCCGTCATATGGCTTCTCAATTTGACGTTCCTTTGCTTGCAAACATGACGGAGTTCGGCAAAACGGATTACTATACAGCAGAACAGTTCCAAAACTTCGGATACTCCATGGTCATTTATCCCGTAACTTCACTTCGCGCTGCCGCGAAAGCAGTCGAGCGTGTCTGCCAAGAAATTTTTGAAAAAGGAACACAAGCAAACGTATTAGATTCCATGCAAACACGACGTGAGTTATACGAAACGATCGGACTGGATGACTACGAAACGCTCGATGGTAAAATTGCGAGAACCATTATTCCAGAGTGAATATAAGGAGGAGTTTGATGAAGCAGCGAGCAGTACCGTGTGTTGTCTATCGTGGAGGCACGAGTCGAGGGTTGTTTTTTAAAGAATCCGATTTGCCAACTTCCCGTGATGAGAGAAATCACATTTTCATGACGGCAATTGATGCCTACAATCCTTCTCAAGTGAATGGTCTTGGAAGTGGGACTTCTCATACGAGCAAAGTAATTACAGTGCGCCCGTCTGAGCGGGCGGATGCGTGTTTAATTTATACCTTTTATCAAGTGGGAATTGGACAAGCGATTGTCGATGCGGAAGGGACCTGCGGAAACTTGATGGCAGCTGTCGGAGCGTATGCTGTAGATGAAGGCTACGCGGAATGTCTATCCGGAAACGACTTCGTTGAGGTAACGGTGTTTAATGAGAACATCGAGAGGTTAATCCAACTAAACGTCCCAGTGGAATCGGGACGTGCTCAAGTGGAAGGAGATTACTTGATGCCTGGACTGGTCCATCCAGGGGCTCGCGTAGGTGTTTCAATTTTATCACCTGGTGGTGGAAAGACGGGAGACACGTTTCCAATAGGACGCAGAACAGAGCTAACTGTAGCCGGACAGAAAATTGTAGCAACGTTTTCTGACGTGGTGAATCCGTTCGTGTTCGTCCATTCTGAGACTTTTGGTTATACAGGTGCAGGTTCGAATACTGTATTAGGCACGGACTCTGAACTGCTGGAGCTGCTTGAAACGATCCGTGTAGCAGGTGCGGTTGCATCAGGTATGGCGGTTAGTTCGGAGATTGCAAGTCAAGTTCCTTCTATTCCAAAGGTTGCCCTTGTTTCTGCTCCGTGTGACTATGTGACAACTTCGGGGAAAACAATCCATGCTGAAGAAGTTGATATTATCGCCAGAATGATTTCTATGGGGAAGTTCCATCGTACGTTTGCAGGGAGTGGTCTCTATAATTTGGCAGCCATGACGCTTCTTGAGGGAACGGTTCCACATGACTGCTCAAGGAAGACAGTTCTGGGAATTGACAATGGAACCAAAAGATTGGTTCGCATAGGCCATCCAGATGGAGTAGCTGAAGTAATGGTTGAGTTGACGAAAGATGGTTCCGATGTTTCGGCAGTTGGACTAGACCGGACTGCAAGAAGGATTATGGATGGACAGTGTTATGTGCCGGATTGGACGTAATAGACAAGGGGTGATTAGATGAAACCTTCAAATCGTTGGAATCGAACAACTGCACAAGCGGAACTCCTGGTAGAGGGGAAGCGATATTCCTTCGTGTCGCTTACAAAACTTGAAGAACTCGGATTTTCTAAAATTGGCAGGCTCCCTCATACAATTCGACTATTGTTAGAAGCTGCACTTCGTCATGCGGACGGGACGTATATTACAGAAACACATATTCGTGAACTTGCAGAATGGACTGATGCAAGAGGAGGAAGTGAAACACCATTTAAGCCTTCTCGAATTGTCTTTCAAGACTTTACAGGTATCCCCGCTATCGTCGATTTGGCTTCTATGCGTGACGCCGTTGCAGATCGAGGCGGTGATCCAAAACGCGTGAATCCACAGATCCCTGTAGATCTTGTCATTGATCACTCAGTTATTATCGAACACGCAGGAGATGAAGAAGCTTTTGACCGAAATCTCGCAATTGAATATGAGCGAAACGGTGAGCGGTATTCGTTTGTTCGATGGGCACAAAAGAGTTTTGAAAACTTCAATGTCGTTCCTCCTTCAAATGGAATTGTTCATCAAGTGAACTTAGAGTACTTAGCGACAGGTGTTAGAACGGAAGAACACGATGGAGCGCAGTGGGTGTATCCAGATTCTTTAGTTGGAACAGATTCACATACTCCGATGATCAATGGAATCGGGACAATCGGCTGGGGGGTTGGAGGGATAGAAGCAGAAGCGGCAATGCTTGGACAACCGTTGTATTTCACAGTTCCCGATGTGCTAGGAGTAAAACTTTCGGGTTCTTTGAAAGAAGGCGTTACAGCAACTGATCTGGCATTGACGGTCACTGGGATACTCCGAAAGAAAGGCGTTGTCGGGAAGTTCGTGGAATTTTTCGGAGAAGGCGTCCGGAGGATTCCTGTAACGGACCGTGCAACGATTGCCAATATGGCTCCTGAATACGGGGCAACGATGAGTTTTTTCCCCTCCGATGCACAAACAATGGAGTATTTTAGACAAACTGGTCGTGATGAAACGGTGCCACTAACGGAAGCTTATTTACGTGCGCAAAACTTGTTTGTGGATGAACTCTCAAAAAATCCGATATTCACGGAAACTCTAGAAATCTCTTTAGATTCGATTGAGCCGACAGTGAGCGGACCAAAACGCCCCCAGGACACAAGTGCATTATCGGATATGAAACAAGAATTCCAAGAAGTTTTAGTGAAACCAGTATCTGCGGGAGGATATGGAGTAGGTGAAGCAGCTCTTGCAAAAGGCGATAAGTTGCGTAATGGCTCGGTTGTGTTAGCTTCGATTACGAGCTGTACGAACACATCGAATCCGTCTGTCATGATGATGGCAGGGTTACTTGCGAAAAACGCAGTGGAGAAGGGGCTAATGCCACCAGCTTACGTGAAGACGACGTTATCTCCTGGTTCCCGTGTTGTCACCCGTTATTTGGAGAAGGCGAATTTACTTCCCTCACTTGAACAACTTGGCTTTTGGGTGGATGGTTACGGTTGTGCGACTTGTTGTGGAAATAGCGGATCACTGCTACCGGAAGCAGAAGCTGCGATTGCAGCTAACGAGTTGGTAGCTGCTTCTATTTTAAGCGGGAATCGTAACTTTGAAGGGCGTGTACATCCGCTTATCAAGGCAAATTATTTGGCATCCCCACCTTTAGTCGTCGCGTTCGCTCTAGCAGGCCGCATCGACATTGATTTTACGAATGAACCGATAGGCATTGACCCGTCCGGAACGTCTGTGTTTCTATCGGAACTATGGCCAACCGCTGAAGAAGTTGAAAGCGTCATTGCTACTTCCATTGACGCTGACTTGTTCCGTGATGAGTACTCTTCGATTTATTCCAATGAAACATGGGAAGCCATTCCGTCATCAGAAGGCATGCGTTACGATTGGGATGAAACCTCAACGTATATTCAGCGTGCTCCTTATTTTGACAGTGCTGAAGAAATTATTTCAATAGAAGAACAAACTCAAGACATGGTGCCGTTGCTCGTGCTTGGAGATTCCATTACGACGGATCACATTTCTCCAGCAGGACACATTCCGTTACATAGTGAAGCAGGTAAATTTTTATCTTCACAAAGCATTGGTCCGCGCGAATTTAACAACTATGGGGCTCGGCGAGGGAATCATCATGTCATGATGAGGGGAACTTTTGCAAATATTCGGCTGAGAAATAAGCTTGTCGATGGAAAGGAAGGCGGCTTCACCGTCCATCGAAAAACGAAGGAAACAGTTAGTGTGTTTGAAGCGTCAGAACGGTATCGTAAAGAAAATCGCAATCTAATTGTGATTGCGGGCAAAGAGTATGGTACGGGAAGTTCAAGAGACTGGGCTGCGAAAGGAACGACTTTGCTTGGTGTGAAAGTTGTGCTCGCAGAAAGTTTTGAACGGATCCACCGCAGTAATCTTGCAGGGATGGGCGTGTTGCCAGTGCAATTTGCAGATGGATTAAGTGCAGCTGAGCTCGGATTGGACGGAATGGAAACGTATTCACTTCAAGAAGTTCGTCAAACGAATTTCCAGCCTGGCCAGCGGGCAATGATGCAAGCACTTCGCATGGACGGAAGTGAAGTCCGATTCCCAGTCATCCTTCGAATTGATAACGCGATTGAAAAGGATACGTATTTACAAGGAGGTATTTTACCAGCTATGGCTAAGAAGTTGTCTTATTGAGATAACTACGAAAGCATTGAAAAATACACTTGAGGCACCTGGTTCTTTACAGGTGTCTTTTTGTGTTTGATAAGTACGTGTGGTAACTAAAATATCCATTCAAGGAAGCTGTATAATTTTGTAGACTTTTCCATAAAAGTAATTATGATAGAAAGTAGCGAAGGGAATTCAAGTACATAGAAGTGTGATTTCAGAAGAATAGAAAGAGGGGATTCTATTGACGGAATTTATGACAGGTTTTTTATCAGGAATTTTGATCTATACAAAAATACCAATATTTTACGTGTTAATTGGATTAGTAGTTCTGAGAATGATTTATAAACTCAAACGACCTGCAATTAAAGGGGCTATCGGTGAGTGGAAGGTAAATCGAAAACTTGCAAAACTAGGGGATGACTATCGTGTTTTTGGAGATCTCTATGTCCTTAAAGTGGAAGGTGGCCACACCCAGGTTGACCACGTTGTCACTTCACGGAAAGGGGTTTTCGTCATTGAGACAAAGCATTACAGCGGGTGGATTTTTGGCAGTGATCGTCATAAGAACTGGACGCAAGTCATTTATAAACGGAAAGAGAAAATGTATAATCCGATTTGGCAAAACTTTGGTCATATACAGTCACTAAGGAGCTATTTGAACAATGAAGATCTGGACATGCATTCCATTATCACGTTTTCCAGTGATGCAACATTCAAATTCAAAGAGCCTTTCGAGACCGCACATGTAATTCACGTGAATGAGTTGGAAAAAGTGTTTGGAAAATATGAGGATATAGTAATGAGTGAGGGTGAGCTGAAGAAAATCAATGACTCACTAGAGCAATTAATTTTCACGGATAAACAAGAGAAAAAAAGAGTGAAGCAAGCACATTTAAAATCTGTGAAAAGTAAGCAAACTTCACAGGAAACTCAAAAGTCGAAGGTACCTAAATCTAAACTAAGAACTACTAAGAGCGTAAGTGAAAAAACGGAAACGGTGGTGAGTTTGAAAACTCCAGTAGACACTGCAACAAAAACAAGTTCTCCCGGAGGTTGTCCGCGCTGTGGGAGTGAACTCGTTCAACGCAAGGGGAAGTTTGGCGAGTTTGTGGGGTGTAGTGCTTATCCGAAGTGTCGATATACGTTGAAGAAGGAAGCGTAAAAGCACTGACTCTTCCTATTAAAAGATTTCCTCATTTAATCTATAACGTTTATCTCTGATCACAGTTTATTCTTATAAAAGGGGGAAGAATCATTGGAATACATACAAAATATGCGTAAGTTGATTGGACACGAAACACTCTTTACCGTTGGATGTGGCGTAATGATTGTTCAAAATGACGAACTGCTATTGCAACACCGCATTGATGAAGATAGCTGGTGTATTCCTGGGGGTGTCATGGAATTAGGAGAAACCTTTGAAGAAACTGCTAAACGGGAGGCACTTGAAGAAACAGGATTGTCAATCGATCGGATGGAGCTTTTTGGAATGTATTCCGGAGAAGATTGTTATGCCGAATACAGCAATGGAGACAAAGTCTACAGTGTCCAGGTGATTTTTAGTGCACATTCAATTACCGGAAAGTTGCTCCAAAAAGGCGAAGAAAGCAGGTAGCATCGTTTCTTTGCTCCACATAATTTACCGGATAATTTAAATTCAAGACAAAAATCGTTTATCTTAGATTGGGCTAAAGGAACAAAACTACCGGTTATACGGTAGTCATTTTCTATAACTTTCTTCAATGTTTCATCTCTCGTACTCAAAGGTACTTGAATAACAAACACTTATAAAGGATGAAACGTATGAACATTTATACGATCGGACACTATTCGCACACCAAAGAAGAATTCATTGGTCTCCTGAAACAAGAGGGGATTGAAAAACTCGTTGATATACGAGCTTTCCCAGGAAGCCGTAAATTCCCATGGTTCGCCAAAGAAAAAATGGCCGAATGGTTACCTGAATCAGGGATCGACTATGAGCATATTGAAGAACTTGGCGGCAGACGACAGTCCTCACAACTCGTCTCTCCCTTGTTGAATGATGGCTGGCAAAATCAGTCCTTTCATAACTACGCGGATTATACGTTATCGAATTGTTTTCAAGATGGTGTGAAGAGGTTGACTGAAGTCGCTTCTGAAAAACGTACAGCGTATTGCTGCTCAGAACGGCACCCTGCGCGTTGTCATCGATTGATCATTAGCAACTGGCTCACCATCCATGATTGGGATGTCACTCACATTGTTCCGAAAAGCGATGGTACAGGGGAATTGGCTCCCCATGAACTAGGAAAATGGGGAGCGATGCCGATTGTTGAGGAAGATCAAACTGTTGTATATCCGAAATTAGACTAACTACCACATGTAAACAGCCCTTCAGTCTAACAGTCTTAATAAGAGGCTGTTTTTTCTGTGTCTTAATAACCACACTGAAATTTCTAAAAATAGAACTGAGGTCTTGCCTGAATTCTTTTAATATTACTATAAAGACGCATAGTCGTATGTATAAGGGAGTGGTACGCTTAGATTGAAATTAGAATTCTACCAATAGATGGTTAGATTCTTCTGTTGAGCGAATTCATTCCAACGAGGAGTGTGAGGCAATGCACGGTCGAACGGGGAAGAAATGGTTAAACTCATTGATGGCTACAACACTTGTAGCAGGGCTAGTTGCACCAGTAGCTCCAGCTTATGCAGCAGAAGCAACAGTTGTAAAAGCAGCCGACTTACTGATTTCCGAGTATGTGGAAGGCACCGGATTCAACAAAGCAATTGAACTGTACAACGGGACAGGGGCTACCATTGATTTGAGTGGATATTCTGTTGAGCTCTATGCAAACGGAGCAGTTGTGCCGACGAACAAACTAGAGCTGTCAGGAACACTTGAAGAGGGAAAAACGTACGTCATTGTGCATAACCAAGCATCAGTCGAACTTAAAGCCAAAGCCAATATGGAAATCGGAAGCGTCACAAACTTCAATGGCGATGATGCCATCGTATTGAAAAAAGGGAATGCTGCAATCGACTCATTTGGACAAGTCGGTGCTCGAGAAAATTGGGGGACTGATGTAACGCTCGTTCGAAACGCGAATGTCACAAAAGGCGATGCGGTTGTGGATGATGCATTTGATCGGACGAAAGAGTGGACGGTTTATCCGAAAGATACGTTTTCTCATCTAGGGACCCACGAGTTGGATGGGTCTGGTTCTACGGACCCGGAAGAGCCTGAAGTACCAGTAGACGTTGTGTCCATTAAAGATGCACGTGCATTGCCAGCTGGGGATAAAGCGACAGTGAAAGGGATTGTCGCTGCAACACTTAAAAACACAATTTCAATTCAAGATGAAACTGGAGGAATCGCAGTTCGTCCAACGAGTTTAGCAGTTTCTGTCGGGGATGAAGTGACGGTGACTGGGAAGCTTGTCGACTATCGAGGGTTATTACAATTGGACGAAGCGGCAGTTGTTGAGAAGGTCGCGGGAACTAAGCCTATTGCGAAAACAGTAACTGGAGAAGCAATTGGCGAAGAGATTGAATCCCAACTGGTCACAGTGAATAATGTAACGCTTTCTGACAAAGAAGCAGGTCCAGGATGGGCTAACTTCATTGCCACAGATGGAACTGAATTCACGGTTCGGGATGAAAATGATAGCCTTGGTTTGCAAGCAGGCATGACATATGACTCCATCACAGGGATTGTTCAGCAATTTGATGATGTCTATCAAGTAATTCCGCGCGGTCCATCAGATGTTATTGCGGATGCCACAGTCGTGCAACCTGTTGTTGCAAATCCAGGAAGCGGGACGTTTGTTGAGAGTGCGAACGTGACATTGACGACTGGAACAGTGGACGCAGAAATTTTATATACACTCGATGGGACAGACCCAATCGAGAATGGCGCAACGTATGCAACGCCGCTGAAAGTCACTGATAACGTCCAGTTGAAAGCAGTTGCAAAAACGGAAGATGGACGGACAAGTGCTGTTCAAACGTTTGACTATACCATAACGGATGCACTGCAAATCCATGACATTCAAGGAGCCGGTCATGAGTCGCCATTTGCAGGACAAGTTGTAGACGGCGTTCAAGGGATTGTGACGTACAAATACGAACTGCAAGGTTCAACGTATTATCACATTCAAACACCGGATAACAAACGAGATGGTGATTTGAATACATCTGAAGCAGTCGTCTTATATAGCGGACGTGATGCGTGGAACTTGAAGAAAGGTGATTTGGTTTCCGTAACGGGACAAGTGAGTGAGTACGCGATTGATGGATTCTCTGACCGTCAAGAGACGGATTTGAAAACGACGCAAATCAACGTTCGGGAAGACCGCGGCGGCGTTGTATCCGTTGTGGATCGTAATGTTGAACTTCCTACACCGTTCGTTATTAATGAAACGAACTTGCCAAAAGATAAAATTCTTAGCGAAGGTCTAAAAGAATTCAATCCAGCGAAATATGCAGGCGATTTCTGGGAGAGCCGTGAAGCAATGCTCGTTGAAGTGGGGAATGTGAAAGCTGTCGCACCTCAGCAGAACGGGGATCTGGCAACTGTGTTAGAAACTCGTAAGACAGAAACGAAAAATGGCGGAATCTTGTTGAAGAAAGATGCTCCAAATGCAGATCTTGTACAATTTCGTATGGAACCAAACGGTCCAGCACGCGATTTTGAAGTGGCCACAGGTGATATGTTCAAAGGGCCTACTGTTGGAGTTGTTGGTTACTCCTATCAAAACTACAAGATTTACGTTGGACTCGATGACATGAAAGCGAAGTTTGTAAAAGGGAAGGCAGTTCCTGAAACGACAACAATTGTGAAGGATAACGAAAAGTTAGCAATTGCTTCGTACAACTTGGAAAACTTCTCGAACAATACAAAAACGACTTCTGCTGATAAAGCGAAGAAGTTGGCTCGTGCTTTCGCTGTGGATATGCAAAGCCCAGATATTGTGGGTGTTACTGAAGTTCAAGACAATAACGGTCCAGATGCGGGTGGTCCTGAGGCTAATCAAAGTTACGAGCGTCTAATACAGGCGATTGTAGAAGCAGGCGGCGTGAAGTATAAGTATGTCAACATTGACCCCGTAAATAACCAAGATGGTGGACAGCCGGATGCTAATATCCGAGTTGGCTTCCTGTACAATCCCGAGCGTGTTTCATTGAAAACAGGGGCACCTCATGGGGATGCAGTCACAGCTGTCGGGTATGAGAATGGTAGTTTGACGGTCAATCCAGGGCGAATCGAACCTACAAATGAAGCGTTCACTAGCAGTCGAAAGCCCCTGGCAGCAGAGTTCACGTTCCAGGGTGAGGATGTCATCCTCATTGCAAATCACTGGAATTCTAAAGGTGGAGACACACCATTATTTGGTTCAGTCCAGCCACCTGTGTATAAGAGTGAAATCCAGCGTAAAAAAATTGCACAACTTGTGTATAACTTCATCGATGATGTGAAGACGAAAAACCCGGATGCAAATATTGTATCGCTTGGCGATTTTAATGACTTTCAATTTACAGATGCGCTTAAGATCCACGAAGGTGAATTGATGACGAATCTTGTGAATAAAGTTGAAGAATCGGATCGCTATTCATATGTGTATCAAGGGAATTCTCAAGTGCTTGATCATGTACTTGTGTCGAACAATTTAGCAGAAGCTGCAGAAATTGATATGCTACATGTGAACGCAGATTATACGGATATGGCGGGCCGCGCGAGCGATCATGATCCAGTACTCGTACAGCTAGCGTTGAAGACAAAGAGCGAGCCTGACCCATTTGAGTGGGAAAAGGTGCCGGTTAGTAAGTATTACTTGTTATTGAATTACAAAAAGCCAAGTTTGACAGTCGATGCAAAAGGATCTTCGATTACGATGGATTATCGTTCTCGCGTAACGAATGGAATTACGTTGACGGGTCAGTATGCAATATTAAGCGGACTAGGCTTTGCGAATAATAAACTTATTTTGAAACCGACTGAAAAAGGCTTAACTGTTGATACGAAGTGGACGGTTCAAGGCAATGTCGTTGTCGACGGAACGAATCCGCTGCGTATTTATGGAGCTGAAAACGTTTTGAAGATTAGTTATGTGAACGGTGCAAGTGCTGCAAACGTGGAGTTCTATGACCGCTTTGGTCGTAAACTTACAAAGCCCGGCATCCAATGGCCGTGGTCTGGATTAGCAAGCTGAATAGTTTTTAAGGATAGGACGATACCTGCGGGTATCGTCCTTTTTTGCATTGTCGATCAGATGGGGGGTCCGACAGATTGGGTTGATTGTCGGACATTTATGGTGAATTCTCGATCACATCTAGTAGTTTGTCCGACACATAGCGAAATTTCTCGATAACGGGGCACAATTTAAGTGCGGAAAGGGATTAATTGGTAGCGCTGCGCTTGTTTAGGGAGGGGCTATCCCATGATGAACGTGGCTACCAAGTTGTCCAACAGAGCAGGTTGATTGTCGGACACTTATGGTGAATTCTCGATCACATCTAGTAGTTTGTCCGACACTTAGCGCGATTTCTCCGACACATGGCGAAGTTTCTCGATAACGGGACACAATTCAAGTGCGGAAAGGGATTAATTGGCGGCGCTGCGCTTGTTTAGGGAGGGGCTATCCCATGATGAACGTGGCGCGCAAGTTGTCCGACAGAGCAGGTTGATTGTCGGACACTTATGGTACATTCTCGATCACATCGAGTAGTTTGTCCGACACTTAGCACGATTTCTCCGACACATAGCGAAGTTTCTCGATAAAGGGACATAATTCAAACGCGTAAAGGGATTAATTGGCGGCGCTGCGCTTGTTTAGGGAGGGGCTATCCCATGATGAACGTGGCGCGCAAGTTGTCCCACAGATTAGGTTGATTGTCGGACACTTATGGTACATTCTCGATCACATCGAGTAGTTTGTCCGACACTTAGCGAAGTTTCTCGATAAAGAGACACAATTCAACACAAAAAAGCAGCCCCTCAATAATAATAAGGCTGCAGATAACTAATTTTTAAGAATGAGACAAAAATCCATGCTGACCCGCTGTCCACAAATCGCGAAACGCACGATTTACAGGAGAAGTTTCCAACACAGCCTGCATGCCTAGTCGGCGGAACAACTGGACCGCACAATCCGTTGCGATATTTGAGCTTTCCATGCATACAGCCGAAAGCTGATCAAGTTCATGATCGTCAAGCCTACCATTCAGGTGCATGTCCCAACGACGGTCGATGGCAGTATGAAAGAGTTGTTCAGCATCGTTAAAACGTGTTTGTTGTTCCTGCAGTAACCGCACTGTTCCAGCAATCTTTTCTGCATTCCAGCGGGACTTTGCGTGTTCTATGAACGAATAGGCTTCTTCTAAAAATCGTGCACCTAGTCCTAGACAAACAGCGGCAAATGAGACTTGTGAAAATTGAACGAATGGAAACGAATGGAAACGAATGAACAGGTAGACCGAGTGTGTTCTGGGTTTCTACGATTGAAAAAGTCCGGTCGTGTGGTACAAATGCACCTTTTACCCGGATCGTATGACTTCCTGTTCCTTTCAGTCCAAATGCATTCCAGTCTTCTATGACTTCAACTTGGTCTGGCATGAATATACACGCGCGCATTTCCTCTGTTTCTTGGCCATCGCGCCAAATAATAGTATTTGCAGTAAACATGGATGCATACGGGGCGCCACTACAATAGCGCCACTCACCCGTAACGTGATAACCGTCTTGATACGCATGCGCTACACCAGTCGCATATCCGCTACCTGCAATGACAGCATTTACTGGAGAATACAGTTCTTTTGCTTGCGTCTTAGTCATGTTTTCTAGAAATAAATTTCCTCCTGACCCGATTGTCGTTAACCAGCCAAATGAACCGTCTTCAAAAGAAGTGTCCTGGAAAACACGAGCAGCTTCGGGTAATGAGAGTGCTCGACCCCCTAACTCTTTCGGCAAAAATAGTTTGAATAACTGTTCTTCATAAGCAACTTGCAATAAGCCTTCAGGCAATGTGCCTCTCTGCTCAATTTCTGGCGAAGCAGTGCGAATAATTTTTGAAAGATCTTCAGATAACATAACAATCATCCTTTCTAAAAATAGTCTGTAAAAAAGAAGAGTGGAAGCGCTATCAACAAGCTGTCTGTTCTATCACTTCTATTCCCTATACGACAGGGATGTAAAGGGTTACAAAGATTTAAAATTAGTAGCAAAAGACATTGGAACTATCAGACAACTGTGGTATGTTTGAGTTGTATGAAAACTAAAGGTTGAAAGGGAGATGTTAATGTCATTGTTTAAAAGAATCGGCTTCAGTTTTCTTGTCGTTTTGCTGACCCTTGGTAGTTTAATTATACCTCAAGGAGCAAGCGCTGCTAAGTCAAATGAAGCAACTAGAGGAGAATTCGTCCAACAAGTTGTACAAGCACTTAATTTACCTACGAGCGATGGTTCAACGCTCAAATTTACAGATGTCGACAAACAGTTGGCCCCTTATGTGGAAGCCGCAGTGAAAGCAGGGTTGGTTCACGGACGTTCTGCAACAAAGTTTGACACAAACGGTTCACTCACTCGTGAACAGGCGTTTGTTATATCAGCACGTGCTGCAAAGACAGATAAATCTTATCCGATGACCCTCCTTGACCGTTTTAAGGACAAGCGAGACTTCGGTGCTTCGTTGCGTCCAGAAATGGTGAAAAGCATCGGTTTAGGTCTGATGAAAGGATATTCAGACCACACAGCAAAACCGCAACAAGCAGTGATGAAAAATGAAATGCGCGCAATTGTAAATCGTTTAGTAAAAATTAGTCAACAATACCCAGGTCAAACGCCAGGGACTGATGAAGCGACAGTATCCCTTCGTGTAATGGGGACAACTGATCTTCACATGAATCTGGTGAACTATGATTACTACCAGGATACGAAGGTTGAAGACTACGGACTAACTAAAGTAGGTGTATTGGTTGATGAAGCTCGAGCTGAATCAGAAAACACACTTATGTTCGACAATGGAGATTTAATCCAAGGGACTCCACTCGGTACATATAAAGTGAGTGTAGATCCGTTGAAAAAGGGTGAAGTACACCCTGCGTT
This sequence comes from Sporosarcina sp. BI001-red, assembly GCF_003384035.1. GTDB lineage: Bacteria > Bacillota > Bacilli > Bacillales_A > Planococcaceae > Sporosarcina. The sequence goes on from NZ_QQAK01000010.1 coordinate 426,446, forward strand.
TGCAGCTATGCAAGCACTTGACTATGATGTGATGTCTCTAGGTAACCACGAGTTTAACTACGGTCTGGAATATCTAGACCAAGTAATCGATGAGTCCGGTTTCCCTGTCATTAACGCAAACGTATACGATGCGAAAACAGGAAAAAACCGATACAATCCCTACATTGTAATGGATAAAGAAGTAACAGATTCTAAAGGCGCAAAACATACACTGAAAGTTGGTGTTATCGGAGTTGTAGCCCCAGGAATTCTTCGCTGGGATGGCGCAATTCTTGATGGAAAAGTGACTGTAGAAGATGGCTCAGATACAGTTAAGAAGTTCTTGCCTCAAGTTCAAAAAGAAGGCGCTGATGTTGTATTCGTAATTGCTCACTCAGGAATCGGTGATGAAGTTCATGAGCAAGGCGAAGACGATATTACATGGCAAATTTCTGAAATTGACGGAGTTGATGGAGTTCTAACTGGACACAACCACGCATTGTTCCCTGGGGACTTTGCAGACACGAAAAATGCAGACCAAGAGGCTGGTACGTTAAACGGAACTCCTGTCGTTATGCCAGGTAAGTTCGGCAGTCACCTAGGCTTGCTCGATTATGAATTGAAAATGGAAAACGGCAAGTGGAAAGTCCTATCTGGAAAAGGCTCACTCCGTGCAGTCCACAAAGATTCAGAAGAAATAAATCAAGATGTGATGAAGGCTGTTAAGGAAGCACACGAAGGAACACTTAATTACATCCGCACTCCGGTTTCTAAAACAACAGCACCGATCACAAGTTATTTCGCACTTGTGAAAGACGATCCATCGATTCAAATTGTTACAGAAGCACAGAAGCGTTATGTTGCAAGTCAGACTCCGGGTACAGAGTATGCAGACTTGCCTATTCTGTCTGTAGGCGCACCGTTTAAAGCGGGTGGCCGTTATGGATCTGATTACTATACAGATATCCCAGCAGGCGATATTGCTATTAAAAATATGGCTGACCTTTATGTATTCGACAACACCATTACAGGACTTGTCATGACAGGAGCCAATGTGAAGGAATGGCTTGAAATGTCAGGCGGACAGTTCAATCAAATTGATCCATCGAAGTCTGGTGAACAAAATGTATTGAACGAAAATTACAGATCATATTTGTTCGATGTGATTGATGGGGTTGAGTACGAATATGACGTGACTCAACCAAACAAGTATGATGGTGATGGAAAAGTAGTGAATGCCAATGCAAACCGAGTGAAAAACTTGATGTTTGACGGCAAGCCTATTGATCCAAAGCAGAAGTTCATTGTAGTGACGAACAACTATCGTGCAAGCGGGGATTTCCCAGGGGTGCGTAACGCGACAGATACAATTTCGTACCAATATGAAAACCGTGAAGCGATAGTCGACTACATGAAAGCAGTAGATCCAATCGATCCTTCTGCAGATGGCAACTGGTCCATTCAATCCGTGAGTGGAACAAACATGATCTTCGAAACATCTGAAAAAGGGAAGCAGCATATTGGTGATGATAGTCGTATTAAGTATGTTGGACCAACAAAAGATGGGTATGCGAAGTATGAATTGAAATAAGGGTAAGTTACTGGAGACGCACTCGCTGCGTCTCTTTTTTTTGATTTGTTAGCTAATAATAAGAGTTCTGAAACAGACATGATACTATATTATCTTAATATAATTTATAAATCAAAATTAATTTGTTCACCAAGTACTTTAAATATAAACAATCGAATTATTGAGCCGAAATTAAAGTGAAAGCTTTTACTACTATATAGAAATGAGAGATGCTTAGTGTCTATGGGGAAGAAGTTGTATGGTGGGTTTGGTTTGTTATTAATTGTAATTTTACTTTCATCATTCTACAGTTTTAGTCAAATTGCAAAAATAGAAAATGAATATAACTTTTTGTTAGAGAATCGTGTATCTCAAACTGTGCTGGCAAAAGACATCCAGACTGAAAGTGGTCTGCAAGGTGTGTACATTCGTGAGTATTTAATGCAAGGACGACAAAGTGATTTAGATAAATTCGATGAGCACTATGAAAAAATCAATAAATCCATTTCAAGCATGCAGCAACTAGCTAGTTCTGATGGAATGAAAAAATCATTGAGTGAAACTAAAGAGTTGAATACGAAGTTTTATGCGATTTCTCAAGATATTATTAAAATGACAAAAGAAGACGATTTAGAAGGCGCGATTCATCTAATGGATACTGAAATGCGTCCTATAAATGATGGACTTCGAGAAACATTAACTGAAATGATCAATTATCAAAACACACAATTAGGTATAGGGAATAAAAATGCTCTCAAGACAGCTAAAAATGCAAAACTAGGTTTACTTGGAGCCAGCCTCATTGCTTTAGTCTTATCTGCTATTATCGCTACAATCATTACCCGCAGTATTTCTAGACCCGTGACTTTGCTTTCGAAAGCAGTATCAGTTGTAGCATCTGGAAACTTGTCTGATGAGGATATTCATCTGAAATCAAAGGATGAACTGAATGATCTTGCGAATTCGTTTAATGAAATGAAGCAAAGCCTACGAACACTTATTGGTGGGGTGAATGATAACGCTCTGCATCTAACGGCATCCGCAGAAGAATTATCTGCGAGCACGTATGAAGTCTCCCAAACCTCTGAAGAAATGGCGAAGTCGATAGACTCTGTTGCTCAAGGTACACAATTATCTGCTTCTGCTGCAGGAGAAAGTTCAATTGCAATGGAAGAAACAGCTGTAGGCGTGCAACGTATTGCTGAATCTGCAACTCAACTTAACGACAGTGCTGAAAAAACGATGCATATCGCTACAGAGAGCGGTCAAACTATTGAAACAGCGAAAGAACAAATGGATATTATTTATCAATCATCCACTCAGACATCTGAGCTAATCCAACGGTTGAGCCACCAATCTGAAGAGATTGAAAATATTACGAATGTCATCACTGGAATTACAGAGCAAACCAACTTGCTGGCACTTAATGCTGCAATCGAAGCAGCTCGCGCTGGGGAGCATGGGAAAGGGTTCGCAGTCGTTGCAGATGAAGTTCGCAAACTGGCAGAGGAATCGAAGAAGTCCGCGAGTCAGATTGTTGAGTTAACGATGGCGATTCAGATGGATACGAAAAACGTGGAACAATCGGTCTCGGAAAGTATGGGGAATGTAGAACATGGTATCCGAGTCGTTGAAGACGCAGGCCGTACGTTCCTGGAGATCGTGAAAGCCGTTCAAATCATGTCTAATCAGATTGCAGAAATCTCCACAGCAACTGAACAGATTTCTGCAAGTGCTGAAGAAGTATCATCCTCTGTGAATGAAATAGCAGGTCAAGCTAGAAGCGCTTCTGCACAAACGGCACAGAACGCAGTGGCCATGGAGGAACAGATGGCAACAATTGAGGAAATCAATGCAGTAGCACAAGATTTGAGCAACAAAGCGGTGGATCTACAAGAAATGATTCAACAGTTTAGAGTATAATCCAGAAAGTAAAAGTCCTTTTGCCCAGTCAGATCAAACTGACTCAAGGACTTTTTTTATGAGATTCGAGAGAAAAACGAGTTTAATTAAAGAAAAAACCTTCACACTAATCCGGTGTTCCTGATCCCGGACACGAAAAAGCAGCTGTCTTCATTCGGACAGTTGCTTTTTCGTTAGGTGGAGGAACTAGGATTACGCCGCTTTCCTTGAATGGTTTGGCTATTGCGACATGTTAATGAATGAAACAAAGTAAGCTACGCTTATTCACTTCACACTTCAGTAAGTGAATAAACTCAGAACTTAGTTCTAGTTCCAGAGCTTTTACATACGATAGGATGAGCAGATCATCGGGGAGCCTGTTCACAAACACGACACCTTCTTCCTGCGTTGTTTTTATTCAATTTCCTCAAGTACGAGGAAAGCGGCTTGCTTCTAACTTATCAGATAACTAAATAAAGAACAACCGTTCGGTTATCCACATTCTTTAGTGGATAAAGTGTGGACAAGCTGTTAATAATAGCCAGCAGGTCTATTCCAATCGGTGTATAACGTGGAAAAGGTTATACACACTTGTGGACTGTGCGAATTTTGTCGAAAGGTTTTCTGGTTTCTTGAAAGAACATATTAAAACTTTTAAAAATTTTTATTGAAAAAACTGCGATGTGCAATATATCGCTTAGATAAAGCAATGTAAGCGTATACATTATCACTGTATATTCTAAATTGAAAAATTATTTCAAAAACATGGTTGACTCTTTATTTCTTTCGCTATATGATAACAACAATCTACTTCAGCGAAAGGTTGTTTGAATTACCTGGCTGTTGAAATTATTGTCCACCCGTTGGTGCCATTGTGAGGAGTGAGTTTCATTGAGAAGTGACATGATAAAGAAAGGTGTCGATCGTGCACCACATCGAAGTCTGCTATATGCGACAGGCGTCCGGTCGAGAGATATGGAGAAACCATTCATTGGAGTATGTAACTCATACATTGATATCATTCCCGGTCATATGCACTTAAACAAATTTGCGGAAGTCGTGAAAGAAGCGATTCGTGAAGCAGGCGGTATCCCGTTCGAGTTCAACACAATCGGTGTCGACGATGGAATTGCGATGGGACATATCGGCATGCGGTATTCATTGCCAAGTCGTGAACTCATTGCCGATTCTGCTGAAACAGTCATTAACGCACACTGGTTTGACGGTGTGTTCTACATTCCGAATTGTGACAAAATCACACCAGGTATGCTGATGGCGGCAGTTCGTACGAATGTACCTTCCGTATTCGTTTCAGGAGGTCCAATGGAAGGTGGGACTTCAGCTGACGGGAAGCCATTATCCCTCGTATCTGTGTTTGAAGGAGTCGGTTCTTACAAACAGGGAACTATGACAGCTGAAGAGCTGCTCGACATCGAACAAAGCGCGTGTCCAACATGCGGTAGCTGTTCAGGAATGTTTACGGCTAATTCGATGAACTCACTTATGGAAATGCTTGGTGTTACCGTGCCGGATAACGGCACAATCATCGCAACTTCGGATGAACGTCATCGGCTCATTAAAGAGGCGGCACAGCATCTCGTGAGAATGGTGAAAGAAGACATCAAACCAAGAGACATCATTACAAAAGAAACGATTGACGATGCGTTCGCACTCGATATGGCAATGGGCGGATCTACAAACACGGTCCTTCATACACTCGCAATCGCACACGAAGCTGAAATCGAGTACGATGTCCGTGATATTAATGAAGTCGCAAAACGGATTCCATATTTATCAAAAATCAGTCCGGCGTCCGATTATACAATGCACGACGTCCATCTGGCAGGTGGCGTCAGCGCCATTATAAAAGAGCTTTGCGAGATTGAAGGTGCGGTTCATCCAGATCGGATGACCATCACCGGAAAGTCACTCTATGAGAATGTCAAAGACCGGCCAATTAAAAATGATCAAGTAATCCGTCATAAAGAAAATGCGTATAGTCCAGTTGGAGGTCTTTCCGTTCTATTTGGAAATATTGCACCTGACGGCGGTGTCATCAAAGTTGGAGCGGTTGATCCTTCTATTAAAGAATTCAGAGGTGAGGCCATTGTCTTTGAATCTCAGGAAGCAGCTCAAGAGGGTATTGACGATGGTACTGTGCAAGCTGGCCACGTTGTAGTCATTCGTTACGAAGGTCCAAAGGGCGGACCTGGAATGCCTGAAATGCTTGCACCGACTGCAGCAATTGCAGGTCGTGGACTTGGAACAAAAGTCGCGCTCATCACGGATGGTCGATTCTCAGGTGCGTCACGAGGCATTTCCATCGGACACATTTCTCCGGAAGCAGCTGAAGGCGGTCCAATCGCCCTTGTGGAAAACGGGGATATCATTGCAATCGACTTAACCAATCGGACAATTGAATTGGAAGTCGATGTAGAAGAACTTGCAAAACGTAAAAGCCAATTGAAACCATTTGAACCGAAAATCAAAAAAGGGTATCTTGCCCGTTATTCTAAATTAGTGACATCCGCCAGTACAGGTGGAGTTATGAAAATTTAATAGATGAACTCGATGATGAGGTAAAAGTGTTTGGATCCTGCGTTCCCAGAGAGCCGGTGGTGCTGAAAACCGGTAATGCAGCCAACGCGATATCGCCTCGGAGTGAACAGCTGAACTAAGTAAGCTGTTTCGGGCAGTTGTGCCCGTTATGATAAAGGATGCGATTCAATCGCGTCCATGAGGCGGTGAACGTTACCGTAAACAAGGGTGGTACCATGAAAGCTTTTTCATCCCTTGCGCAATAATTTTTTGCGCGGGGAGAAAAGGCTTTTTATTTTTGAGTTAAATCGGATTCCCGATAACGCCATATAGAGATCGATGATGACAAGGAGAGATGCAAATGAGTACGGAATTGAAGTTAAATACGGCACCTGAAGTGAGGGAGAACGATGCGGCTCCAACGCGGCCAGCCAATGGAGCGGATGTACTGATCCGGTCCTTGAAAGAACAACAAGTTGAAATCATTTTTGGTTATCCAGGCGGTGCCGTACTCCCAATTTACGATGCACTGTATCAAAATCCTATCCAACACATTTTAGCCCGTCACGAGCAAGGGGCAATTCATGCTGCAGAAGGGTATGCACGAGTTTCTGGTAACCCAGGCGTCGTGATTGCAACTTCGGGTCCAGGCGCAACCAACCTTGTCACAGGTATTACAGATGCCATGATGGATTCTATTCCACTCGTTGTATTCACAGGCCAAGTCGCTAGTAGCGTCATCGGAACAGATGCTTTCCAGGAAGCGGATATCATAGGTATTACGCAACCCATCACGAAGCATAACTATCAAGTTAGTCGTGTGGAAGATCTGCCACGCATCATTAAAGAGGCCTTTCATATAGCCTCCACTGGCAGACCAGGACCCGTCGTCGTGGATATTCCGAAAGACATCGCCACAGCTTCTGCAGAAAATGTACCAGAAGCTCCAACTGAACTGTATTTACCAGGTTATCAGCCTACTGTTCATCCTAATTATCTGCAAATTCAAAAAACAATCGAATTACTCAAGCAAGCAAAGCAACCTGTGATTTTGGCAGGAGCTGGTGTGTTACACGCAAAAGCGACAGAACAATTGAAAGAATTTGCTGAAGTGAATCAGATTCCAGTTGCCAATACACTTCTAGGGTTAGGCAGTATTTCAGGGGATCACGAGCTCTTCCTAGGAATGGCTGGGATGCACGGAACGTACACCTCGAACATGGCAATCAGCGAATGCGATGTACTCATTAATATCGGCGCAAGGTTTGACGACCGATTAACAGGTAATCTAAAACGCTTTGCACAAAATGCTACGGTTGTTCATATCGATATCGACCCGGCGGAAATTGGGAAAAACGTACCTACTGCAATACCAATTGTAGCGGATGCAAAAGAAGCGCTCCTTGCATTATTAAAGCATCCAGCCTGTAAGCCAGACACCGAAGTTTGGTTAACGAAACTAGAGAGTCTGACTGAGAATTTCCCACTTTGGTATGTGGAGGACCCGGAGCATCTTCTTCCGCAACAAGCGCTTGAGTTAATCCACAAGATTACAGAGGGAGATGCAATTGTGACGACAGATGTCGGACAGCATCAAATGTGGACTGCTCAGTATTATGGACTGAATCATGCAGATCGCTGGGTAACTTCGGGAGGTCTTGGGACAATGGGCTTCGGATTCCCAGCAGCGATCGGAGCACAACTCGCAAAACCGGATGCACGTGTCATTGCAGTTGTTGGTGACGGTGGTTTCCAAATGACCGCACAGGAATTATCACTGCTGCAAGAACTACGAATTCCAGTGAAAGTCGTAATTTTGAACAACGAAGCACTCGGAATGGTACGTCAGTGGCAGCAAACGTTTTTCGAAGAACGGTATTCACAGTCATTAATTCCGATCCAACCAGATTTTGTGAAACTGGCAGAGGCTTATGATTTAAAAGGCTATCGAATTAGAAATGCGTCAGAAGCAGAAACGGTATTTACGGAAGCATTGTTATCCGATGAACCCGTTTTGATAGACTGTCGAGTAAAACGTATGGAAAACGTCTATCCGATGGTTGCACCGGGGAAAGGAATTCAAGAAATGATTGGAGTGAGTGCGCCATGAAGCGAGTCATTACAGTAACCGTTATTAACCAAAGCGGCGTGCTGAACCGAGTCACTGGATTGATGATGAAGCGGCAATTCAACATCGAAAGTATTACGGTTGGTCACTCGGAGCAATCGGGTATGTCAAAGATGACGTTTATCGTCCATGTGGAGGATGAGCAGAAAATCGAGCAACTCGTGAAACAGTTGCAAAAGCAAATTGACGTTATCAAAGTAAATGATATTACTGACAAGTCGATTGTGCTGAGGGAGTTGGCGTTAGTGAAAGTGACGTCGCCGCCGCATGCCAGGGGAGAGATGAACAGCCTGGTCGAACCGTTCCGGGCGACAGTCGTCGATTCTGGAAAGAACATCGTGACGTATCAAGTGACGGGGGATCCGGAAAAAATCGACGCATTCATTGCCTTGCTCAAGCCATATGGCATCAAGGAGCTCACACGAACAGGTACGGCAGCATTCGTGCGAGAAGTCCAAAAAGCTCCCTCTCCATTGTTATCGATTCTAAAATGATTTGTTTAGAGGACACTTTTGATACCAAGAATCTCCGTTGATTGAAGCGAAAGACGGCGACTCCTGCGGAATCAGCGAAGACCGAAGACCCTGGACTGAGCAAAGCGAGGGAAGCGGCTGAGATCGAGCCCGCGGAAAGTGTCCGTCTGTAGCGTAAATCAACACCGTCAAAAGTTTGATTTATAAATATAAAACCCACAAACCCTAGGAGGAATTCATTATGACAAACATGTATTATAACCAGGACATCAACGAGAAAGTATTGGACGGCAAGAAAATCGCGGTAATCGGCTATGGTTCACAAGGTCACGCACACGCACAAAACTTGAAAGACTCAGGATTTGACGTTGTTGTTGGAATTCGTCCAGGGAAGTCATTCGACAAGGCAAAAGAAGATGGTCTTGAAGTAGCTACAGTTGCTGAAGCTGCAGAACAAGCGGACGTGATCATGGTATTGCTTCCAGATGAACGCCAAAAGAAAGTATACGAAGAAGAAATCGCACCTGCACTGAAAGCAGGAAAGGCACTCGCATTCGCACACGGATTCAACATCCACTTCGGCCAAATCAAACCACCTGCAGAAGTTGATGTATTCCTAGTCGCACCTAAAGGTCCAGGACATCTCGTACGACGGACATTTGAAGCAGGTGCAGGCGTACCAGCACTGTTCGGAATATATCAGGATGCATCAGGTACGGCTCGTGAAACTGCTCTTGCGTATTCAAAAGGAATTGGATCTGCACGAGGTGGGGTTCTTGAAACATCATTCGAAGAAGAAACAGTAACCGACTTATTCGGTGAGCAAGCGGTACTCTGTGGTGGATTGACAGCACTTATCAAAGCAGGATTCGAAACTCTAGTTGAAGCTGGTTACCAGCCGGAACTTGCGTATTTTGAAACGCTCCATGAAACGAAACTCATCGTTGACTTGATGTATGAAGGCGGAATGGCAGGCATGCGTTACTCAGTTTCAGATACAGCAGAATGGGGCGATTTCGTTTCAGGACCACGCGTCATCGATGCAGATACGAAAGCTCGCATGAAGTCGATCTTGGAGGATATCCAGTCAGGGAAGTTTGCAAAAGAATGGATCCAGGAAAACGAAGATGGCCGTCCAAACTTCAACCGAATTGAAAAAGAAGAAGCTGGACACCAACTTGAAGAAGTCGGTGAAAAACTACGCGCGATGATGCCATTTGTTGCTAAAGGATTGAAAAAAGAGGAAGAGGTGACGGCTGGTGCGACGAATTGACTTTTTCGATACGACACTGAGGGATGGCGAACAGTCAGCAGGCATTAACTTAAATACAGCGGAAAAGCTTGAAATCGCACGCCAGCTTGAACGTCTTGGCGCAACGGTGATTGAAGCGGGCTTTCCCGCTTCGTCCCCCGGCGACTTCGAAGCAGTCGAGCGCATTGCAACAACAGTAAGAAACTCTACAGTGACGGGCTTAGCCCGTGCTGTAAAGAGTGATATCGATACTTCATGGGATGCGTTAAAAGGCGCAGAACAGCCTCACTTACACGTGTTCCTCGCAACTTCACCCATTCATATGGAATATAAATTAAAAAAGACACCAGATCAGGTCGTCGATATAGCAGTGGAAGCGGTCAAATATGCCCGCTCCAAATTCCCACTTGTGCAATGGTCTGCTGAAGATGCGTTCCGTTCAGATCCAGCATTTCTCGTCCGAATTTTGAACGAAGTCATCGCAGCAGGGGCAACAACAGTAAACATTCCTGATACCGTTGGATATGCGTCACCACAAGAATACGGAGCACTCTTTCGCTTCTTGAAAGAGAACGTCCGCGGGATTGATCGCGTTAAACTTTCTGCGCATTGTCATAACGACTTAGGGATGGCAGTCGCGAATTCTATCGCTGCAATTGAAAATGGTGCAGACCAAGTGGAAGGTACTATCAACGGCATTGGTGAACGTGCAGGTAATGCAGCGCTGGAAGAAATTGCAGTGGCACTTCATATTCGAAATGACTTCTACAACCTGGAGACGGGCATTCGTCTTAATGAAATCAAAAGAACGAGCGAACTCGTTAGCCGATTGACGGGTGTTATGATTCAACCGAATAAAGCGGTTGTTGGCAAAAACGCATTCGCGCATGAATCTGGCATTCATCAAGATGGCATGTTGAAAAATCCAGAGACCTACGAAATTATTACACCCGAACTTATTGGTGCGACGAAAGAGCCGCTTGCTCTTGGAAAACACTCAGGTCGCGCAGCATTTAAAGATCGGGCCATCACAATGGGCTTCACTTTAAGTGACGATCAGTTAAATGAAGTGTTTGTAGAGTTCAAGGAGTTAGCAGATAAAAAGAAAGAGATTACGGAAGATGATCTTTTCGTCCTCTTTACTAGACAACAACTTGAAAAAACGGAAACGCCAATTTATGACTTGGAAAATATCCAAGTGCAGTATGGAACGAATAACGTACCGACTGCGACTGTTACGAGCTCCACTCCTGAAGGAAAAACGGTCAGTGTTGCAACTACAGGAGCGGGATCAGTTGAAGCGATTTTCAACACATTGGAATTGCTTGTCAAAGGCGATGTGCACATTCTCGATTACCAAGTTTCTTCTATTGGTAAAGGGCGAGATGCACTCGGTCAGGCGGTTGTGAATTTGAACTTCAATGGAAAGCAGTTAACAGGTAGAGGGATTGCTCAAGACGTTTTGGAAGCATCTGCGAAAGCCTACTTGAATGCGATTAATCGACAACTAGTGCGACAGTCATTGGAAACTCAAAAAGAACTTGCAGTTGAAACTGTAAATTAATCCTACAAGGAGGAGACAACGATGGAAAAACGTATCGCAGTATTACCCGGTGACGGGATTGGTCCAGAAGTAATCAGTTCTGCAGTGAAGGTGCTTGAAGTAGTTGCTAGAAGATTTCATCATTCGTTCGAATTTGTCTATGGTTCTATCGGCGGGGCTGCAGTAGATGCTTTTGGCACACCGCTTCCAGATGAAACAATTGCACTTTGTGAAAAGAGTGATGCTGTGTTACTCGGCGCAGTCGGTGGTCCGAAGTGGGATCAAAACCCTGCTGAAACTCGTCCGGAAAAAGGCTTGCTTGCCATCCGTAAACATTTCGGGCTGTTTGCAAATATTCGTCCCGTAAAGGCGGTACCAGCTATTCTCCATCGTTCTCCTTTGAAAGAGGATCTTGTGAAAGACGTGGATTTAGTCATTGTTCGTGAACTGACAGGGGGACTGTATTTCGGTGAACCAAGCCGGAAAACACATGATGCTGCTGTCGATACACTCGTTTACACGCGAGTGGAAATCGAACGAATTGTACGATCTGCCTTTGACCTTGCACGAATGCGACGCGGAAAAGTAACATCAGTAGATAAAGCTAACGTACTTCAATCTAGCCGTCTATGGCGTGAAGTAGTGGAAGAAGTCCGTGCTGGCTATCCTGACATTGAAGTCGAACACCAACTCGTCGATTCCGCTGCCATGAAATTGATTACAAACCCAGCAGCATTCGACGTAATTGTGACAGAGAACATGTTCGGAGATATTTTGAGTGATGAAGCGTCAGTCATTACTGGATCTCTTGGGCTATTGCCTTCAGCTAGTGTCCGGACAGATGGTTTTGGACTATATGAACCGGTCCATGGGTCTGCGCCAGACGTAGCAGGAAAAGGAATTGCGAATCCTGCTGCGACAATTTTGTCCGCTGCCATGATGTTACGTCAATCATTCGGAATGGAAGAAGAAGCTGCTGCAATCGAGCAAGCCGTTCAGACGATTTATGAAGAAGGTCATTGTACCGCAGATCTCGCAGGACCAGGTGACCGTCAATTGTCAACAGAGCAATGGGCAGCACGCGTTGCTGAAGAAGTAGATATCCAGTCTGTTTCAAACAGTATCATGTGTTCATACGTATAACTAAACAACCGCGGCGTTTTGCATGCTGCCACTCATGGAAAGGGGAATTGGAAATGGTAAAAACAATTATTGAAAAGGTTTGGGATCGACATGTCGTGACAGAAGAAGAAGGGAAACCGGACTTGCTCTACATCGACCTCCATCTCCTCCATGAAGTGACATCTCCGCAAGCGTTTGAAGGATTACGGCTTGCGGGACGGCAAGTGCGACGACCGGAACGCTGTTATGCGACGATGGACCATAATGTACCTACACGTAATATTGAAACAGTAAGTGATCCGACCGCTCAAAAACAAATGACGACACTCGAAAAGAACTGTGAAGAATTTGGGATTGAGCTTGCGCATATGACGCATCCAGACCAAGGGATTGTCCACATTATCGGACCTGAACTAGGGCTTACTCAGCCTGGACGCACCATTGTTTGCGGAGATAGCCACACATCCACACATGGGGCGTTTGGTGCAATCGCATTCGGAATCGGTACGAGTGAAGTGGAGCACGTATTATCGACTCAAACACTTTGGCAGCGGAGACCTAAGACGATGGAAGTGAAAATTTCTGGCGAATTAGGTGCAGGAGTCACTGCAAAAGACGTGATCCTCGCTGTCATTGCAAAGTTCGGTATCGATGTAGGAACCGGACATATTATCGAATTTACGGGTGAAGCCATTCGCAACCTTTCAATGGAAGAGCGAATGACGATTTGTAATATGTCGATCGAAGCAGGAGCGAAAGCAGGATTGATCAGCCCGGATGAAACGACCGTTGAGTATTTAAGAGGCCGTCGTCATGTTCCTGAAGGAGCAGCATTTGAAACTGCTGCAGCAGAATGGTTGGCACTAGCGACAGATGAAGGTGCGGCCTATGACACAACGTTGAATCTCGATGCAGCTGACATTGAACCATTTGTAACGTGGGGAACGAACCCTGCGATGGGAACAGGAATTAGTGGTCACGTACCGTATTCATCCGATTATGCATCATCATCTGACAAAGAAGCGTTGAAAAAAGCGATCGCTTATATGGGATTGGAAGAGGGCATGCCACTATCCGATATTTCCATCCAGCATGTCTTTATCGGATCATGTACGAATGCTCGTCTAAGTGACTTACGGGCAGCTGCAGCTATTGTTGAAGGTCAACACGTCCATCCGACTGTAACGGCGATTGTCGTCCCGGGATCACGTTCTGTTAAGCGACTTGCAGAACAAGAAGGGCTTGACGAAGTATTTATAGCGGCCGGATTTGAATGGCGTGAGTCAGGATGCAGTATGTGTCTTGCAATGAATGATGACGTCGTTCCTGCGGGCGAACGTTGTGCGTCCACATCGAATCGAAACTTCGAAGGACGCCAAGGTACAGGCGCACGAACGCATCTTGTCAGTCCAGCGATGGCAGCAGCGGCAGCAATTGCAGGTCGATTTACGGATATACGGAAAGTACCTGTGCTACAGGACTGAAGGGAGGAGCATTCTATGGAACCGATTAATGTTGTCACAAGTCTCATGACCCCGTTAGACCGGAAAAACGTCGACACGGACCAGATCATATCCAAAGAGTTTTTAAAGCGAATTGAGCGTACAGGATTTGGAAAGTATTTGTTTTATCATTGGCGGTTTGATAGCGAAGGCAATGCAAATACTGAATTCATTTTAAATGATGCTAGATTTGAGAGCTCACAAATTTTAGTAGCGGATGAAAACTTCGGCTGCGGCTCTTCCCGGGAACACGCACCGTGGGCCATCCTGGACTATGGGTTCCGAGTAGTTATCGCACCAGGATTTGCGGATATCTTCTATAATAACTGTTTCAAAAACGGTATCTTACCGATTCGGCTTGCTCAAAGTGAAATCAATTCATTACTCGCAGATGGCCAAAAAACTCCGATTGAACTTACCGTGAACTTAGAGCATCAGACTGTCACTCGTATAGACACGGAAGATATCCTGTCATTTGATATCGATCCGTATTCACGTCAGATGTTGCTGAATGGCTGGGACGAAATCTCGCTTACATTCCAGTATGAAGACAAAATCACGGCATATGAAGAACGCATGGCCCGTTGAGATAACGGGCTTTTTTTCGTAATAAAGGAAATTACATGAACGATGTCGAATTTTTGTATGTACAACAATCTGATTATTGGGGGAATTTGATTGAGAAACGAAGATTTGCTACTTATACCTGGGCCAACGCCTGTCGTCGATTCAATTTACGACGCATTAGGAGAAGAAACACGCGCACACACAGACCCGCGATTTGTAAGTCGTTTTAAGAAAACAATTGAACGCACTAAACGAATTTTGAATACCGATGGGGAAGTATTTATCGTCGCAGGATCTGGAACACTTGCTATGGAAATGGCGCTCGTTAATACGATTGCCCCTGGGGAAAAGCTCTTGATCATCAGTCACGGGTATTTTGGAGATCGATTCATTAAACTTGGACAAGCATTTGGAATCCAAATTGATCTGCTGCAGGCAGAGTGGGGCAAACAAGTCGATTTAAAGCATGTCAAAGAACATTTTGAGAAAAACCAATATAAAGCAGTAACTGTGACGCATGCTGATACATCAACGGGCGTTCAAGCAAACTTAGATGAATTAATCCCGCTCATTAAACAGCACGGAGCTTTGGCTATTGTTGACGGAGTATGTGCAACAACAGCAATGCCGGAAGATATGCAACACAATTATGCAGGTCCAGATACAGCAATCGACATTGTCCTAACGGGTTCGCAAAAAGCGATTGGTGTGCCTCCAGGCGTTGGCATAGTTGCTTTCAGTCAAGCTGCATTGAAAGCGAGAAACGAAATGGAATCTGTATCTGCCTACTATTGTGACATCCATAACTGGATTCCTGTCATGCACGATCCATCCAAATATTTCGCAACACCGCCTGTCAATATGATCTACGCGCTTGAAGAAGGGTTGCGTATTGTCGAAGAAGAAGGACTTGAAGAACGTTACGTTCGACACAATGCTTATGGACGTGCGGTTCGTTCTGCATTACGAGTTTATGGGATGGTGCCGCTAGCTGAAGAGAAAGACGCTGCACCAACTCTTAGCTGTATCTACTATCCAGAAGGTGTAGACGATGCCGCATTCCGTGCGGAGTTAGCTAAAGAAGGTGTGGTTTTATCAGGCGCACTTGCACATCTTGCAGGGAAAGCGTTCAGAATCGGCCATATGGGCAACACAACTCCAGAAATGCTGGAAACCGCTATTCGAAAGATCGGTGAAGCGTTGCAAAATTGCGGGCGTGAAGTGGTAGTTGAAGAGGCAGTGGCAGTGTTACAAGAAACGTTGGGTTCGTTGTCTGTGAAATGAGTAGAATTCTTTGTATTATGTAAAAATTTTCATATGAAAAACATAACGAAAAACGCATTGGATTCCAATGCGTTTTTCGTTGTATCGTTTTTCTAGATTAAAGAATTTGTGATTACTATGAATGAGGTGGATTATTTTCTTGTTTACTAGGCATCTCCCATAACCAAAGGGACATCAAACCATATACTAGAGAACACAGTTGTAAGTTGCCCATCAAAAGCCTTGGAAATGAATTGAATGAGGTGGGGAGATGCAAGAAGAAACGGAGAAGTTTGAAGAAGCAGATGGGAAGTCATTTCCTGGACAAACTTATTCTGAAGTCCTGCTAAGACCATTATTTGATATGCAAAAGGATTATTTCTTTTACGCCATGCTAGCCGTGCATTGTGCTCATACAATTATGCTAGCAGAACAGAACATTATAAAAGAGGAAGAGGCGGAAAGAATATTAGAGGCAGTCAATGAAATTAATAATATGCATAAAGATGATTTCATTTATACTGCAGTACATGAAGATTTATTCTTCCTCGTAGAAACTAAAATCGGCGACATGATTGGTGAAGAGTTAGCAGGGAAAATGCACATTGCGAAAAGTCGGAATGATATGGGAGAAGCGATGTATCGTATTGTGTTACGCGAACACTTACAAGATACGATCGGATTGGCACGAACATTGGCTTCTACACTATTGAGTCAAGCTGAGGCTCATATTGAAACTATTATGCCAGCTCACACCCATACGCAGCCTGCACAACCAACTACGTTGGGGCATTATCTCGTAGCGATCTATGACGGTCTGTGCCGGGATATTGATCGCCTGGAGAGAGCCAGGTTAATCGTCAATCAGTCCCCCATGGGAGCGGCTGCAATTACAACAACAGGATTTCCAATCAGTCGGGAGCGAATGGTGAACCTTCTTGGATTTGAAGGGTTGATCGAAAACTCATACGATGCAATTGGTGCAGGCGACTATTTGCTGGAAGCTGCTCAAAGTTTGATCAGTTTGATGACCAACATCGGACGGTGGGTGCAAGAACTCCTGAGGATGGCATCTAAAGAAGTGGGGCTGTTACGAGTTTCGGATGCATACGTACAAATCAGCAGTATCATGCCTCAGAAACGCAATCCGGTGTCGCTGGAACACTCGCGTTCACTTGCTTCTAGCGCACTAGCAGAAGGGCTTGCCGTTCTGCATATGATGCATAACACACCTTTCGGGGATATCAATGATACGGAAGACGATTTACAACCTCATCTATATAAGGGGTTTGAAAAGGCAGATCGAGTTTTGAAGTTATTAAATGCGGTCATGATGACGATGGAGTTCGATAAGAAACGGGCGCATCAGCAAGCGAAAGAGAATATGATCACCATTACTGAACTTGCCGATGTGTTAGCTAGAGATTATGACGTATCGTTCCGTCAAGCGCATAGTCAAGCCGCTAAAGTAGCTGAAAATGCGGATGCACTTCAGAAGGAGCTATACGAAGTCCCCATCGATCTTATTAATGAATGGTTACTTGACGTTTCCCTATCTGAAGCAGACTGGCAGGCGATTATTGATCCTGTAGTTTTCGTTGAGCGCCGCAATATTACTGGTGGACCAAATCCTGAAACAGTACGTAGAATGATTACCAATCGAAAAAACAGGTTAGATTGACCGTTTTGCGTTCCGCTTCTCCAATTCAAAATAATTTCAAAGAAACCGCGCTAGTAATACAATAGCGTGGTTTCTTTTGGTATTTTTCCTGAACTTAGGCATTACGGGCATGTGAATCTTTAGAAAAGTGGTCGAAAAGTAGTGATTTATTATAGGTAAACAGATATAATCGAACTAGTCATAACTATTCAGACGATTGGTAAAGTTCATCGTTTCTGAAAAAAGAGATAAAGTGGGGTGGAATGGGTGAAGCGAACAATTGCTGGGAAGTTAAGAAACGGATTTTCGTTATTACTTGCGTTGCTAGTTGTTATTGGGGTAGCTAGCATTCTGTTGCTTGTGAAATTAAATAGTGATTATAGGAATATGCTTGATGATGAAGTGCATAAAGTGGATATCGTAGATGAATTTGTGTTGAAGCAAGAACAGATGCAAAGTGCAATCCGTGGATACATGCTCTATCAGGATGAGGCGATGCTTGAAAGGCGTCAAGAAAACTATGAGCGCTCCGAACTACTTCTAACTGAACTGGGGAAGATGATGAACGGTGCGAAGATGAAAAAAGAATATGACGCTCTCGTCGATTCGAACCAAAAGTCGATGACCCTTCAAAATAATATTGTCGATAACTTGGAACAAGGTAAAGATGATATCGCAAAATGGATGTCAGAAGCATCTAAAGATGTTGGAAATGTTGTCATGACACGTGCTGATTTGATAAAGGACAACCAATACAAAGTGCTTGAAACGAAACGGAAAGAAGTGAATCAGATGATGATGCAGTTAACGATTATCATCGCCGCAATTATAATCATTGCAGTCGTGGTAGGCATCCTGATTTCACAACGTATTAGCCGGTCCATCACTAAGCCTGTTGGCATTGTAACGGAAGGGTTGAACCAAATTGCAAATGGGAATTTCTCCATAGATCCGCTCGTTGTGCGTAGCAAAGACGAAGTCGGAGAAATGGCGAATGCATTCAACAAAATGGGCGCAGATGTAGCGAATATGATCCGTAAGATTAATGTCTCTGCGGAACAGTTGGCTATGCAATCTGAAGAGTTATCTGCAAGTTCAGAAGAGAGTCTAGCCTCGTCGGAGTTAATCTCCAGTACAGCAGAAAAACAACTCGAAGGCAGCGAACGTCAGCAACGGATCACAGACCAATCCACACAATCGATGAATGAATTGTCTGTAGGGGTTGGGGAAATATCAGAAAGCAATGAGGACATGTTGCGTTCGGCAGAAGCAGTTACACAACTTGTTCGTAGAGGCTCAGCATCCATGGATGAGGTCGTTGATGAAATGAAAACCATTCGGGAAACCATTCAAGAAACAGCGAAGATCATGAAAGAGATGGCAGATCACTCATCTGAAATCGAGAAAGTGACAGCAATCATTACAGGAATTGCAGAGCAAACGAACTTGTTGGCACTTAACGCAGCGATCGAAGCAGCTCGTGCAGGAGACGCAGGTAAAGGATTCGCAGTTGTTGCAGATGAAGTCCGTAAACTCGCGGAGCAGTCTAAAACGTCTGCATCCGAGATTGGGACTATGGTCAGCGACATCCAAGTATATTCGAAGAAAGCCACGAAATCGATTGAAACAGGCAGTGAAAAAGTTGAAAATGGCATGATAGCAACAGCAGAGTCCAACGCGGTATTCAAAGATATCCAGCAAGCAGTGGGGGATGTATCCGCTAAGGTTGAAACGGTTTCCGCGGCAATTGAAGAGATCCAAGCGATGGCCGATGAAGTGACAGATGGCGCACGCGAAGTCCAACGCTTAAGCGGACAAGCATCTGCTTCTGCGACGGAGACAAGCTCAGCTACGGAGGAACAGCTAGCTGTAAGCCAAGAGATTAGTGCAAGCGCACAGAGCCTTACACGCCTTGCTGACGAGCTCCAGCAAGAGGTTAGTAGATTCCAAGTGTAAATGAACAGTAAAAAGCGCATTCCCTTAAATAAAAAGGGAATGCGCTTTTAGTATGTTAATTAAAGGTAATCAGCATAAAGGTTTTGAAAAAATAGGTTTAATATAATAAAAACGTGGAAAACTCTATTGTAAGAGTTCCACGTTTTTTTATGTTATTTAAGGTTGTCCATAAAGCGTTGCATGTCTTGGAGTTTAACTTTATCATCTACACCGAAGTTACCGTTTGTGTAACCAGCAGTTACATCGTTTGCATAAAGTGCACCAACATATTTCAATGCCCAGTAATCAGAAGGTACATCTTTAAATGGTACATCAGTTGAAGTAGACAAGTTGAAGGCTTCCGTAAGAACTTTCGCCATTTGTGAACGAGTCAACGGATCGTTAGGGTTGAAGTTACCGCTGTTGTTTCCGCTAAAGATACCTGCTTCAGCAGCAGCCATAATTTCATTATAGTAAGGTGTTTTTGAATTGACATCAGGGAAACTCATATCACTACCAGTTCTGTGAAGACCTAGTGTTTTAACAACGATACCCGCAACTTGTCCACGAGTAGCATACGTTACAGTTGGAGCTGGTTTTGAAGCTACTGCTACTTCACCAAATGTTGCAGGACGTTTTGCGCCTACATAACGGCTCTTCCAGTAGTAAGGATCGTTAAGAGATGAGACTGTTACACCTTGACTAGTGGATGCGTGGATGAATTTGCTAGATCCGATATAGATCCCAACGTGTGAGATGCCCTTGCCGCTTGTGTTGAAGAATACAAGATCGCCAGTAGACAAGTTGCTTTTCGCAACTGCTTTACCTTGTTGGTATTGTTGACCAGTCGTACGTGGAAGTGAAGATCCACTTTTTTTGTAGACAAGTTGTGTATAAGCGGAACAATCGATACCTGAAGTGGTTGTCCCACCATAACGATAAGGAGTTCCAATATAATTCTTAGCTGTATTTACCAAGTTAGTTGCTGATAGTGTAGCGGCGGAAGCCATAGACGGTACGGACGTAGAAATTACTAAACTAGCGATTCCTAGTGCCAAAAGACGTTTCAGTTTCATAAGTTTCTCATTTTCCCCTTTCGCACCGTATCAAGGACAGTGTCTTTATCTGTGATTATCTTAGCATAGGCTAAACCTAATTTCGGTTACAGTTATATTACAATGGTGTTACAAATGGTCGGTTCATGTATAAAAGGCTGATTTAACGCGTTTTGTCGGATGTTGAATTCGATGAAAGCGTTTTTATTTTTGCACTAAATGGTTGTTCAACGTGAAAAAAAGACGAAAATGCGGTATCTTTGTAACCAAACTAATTGAAATGCTGGAACTTTGCTATATGAATCTGGCAGAACGGGGCTGACATGAAGAAAATTGTAGTATTTAGCAATATGTATCCATCCTCTGAACATCCTACGTACGGAATCTTTGTAAAAAACCAGGTTGAATTACTAAAAAAGTCTGGCTTAGTGATTGAAGTGAAGGCAATTGATAACCCAATAGGAGGGAAGTTTCAATCACTCTTAAAATATGGAAAGTGGTTTGCTAGCTCGGTTTTTTATTTGATTGGGAATCGTCAGAAAATCTCACTGACCCACGCACACTACGCGTTTCCGACAGGTCTTCTTTCATTAATAGGAAAACGATTGTTTCACCTCCCTTACGTGGTCACCGTTCATGGCGGGGATATCGACAAAATGGCGAAAAAAGGTGCTAGAATTGCTGGACTTACTCGCACCATTTTACAGGAAGCAACTCATGTCATTACAGTTGGGGAACGTCTGAAGCAAGAGGTTGTTACAAACTTCGGGGTTTCTGAAACAAATGTAACAGTGATGAGTATGGGGGTTGACCGATCGGTATTTCATCCTCTACCAAGAGCTGTGGTACGGGATGAACTTGGCTTACCAGTTCATGATCCTACAATCCTTTTCATCGGGAACTTGATTCGTGAGAAAGGGGTTCTGGAATTGGTGCAGTCATTCGCGACAATTCAAAAAAAACTACCGGAAGTTTCGTTACATCTTATAGGATCCACAAAATCTGAAGCTTTTGTGGAAGAAGTCAAACAATATATCACAATCCATCAAATAGAAGGAACACACTTCCAGGGGACGAAAACCCAGAAAGAACTTGCAAAATGGTTGGCAGGTGCAGATGTATTGGCACTACCGTCCTATCATGAGGGGTTTGGTCTTGTTGCACTTGAAGCAATGGCAGCGGGAACGCCTGTTGTCGCGTCTGATGTTGGGGGATTGTCCTATTTGTTAGTGGACGGAGCAGGGATTTTAGTTCCTGCTCGCGAAGTAGAGGGTCTTTCACAAGGGTTGCTTCAAGCTCTTTCTGGTGACCAAGTAACCAATGTTGAAAAGAGAGAACAAATCGTTCACGCACATTCCTACGAGATGATTTTGGAGAAACTACTAAAAATATATGGAGAAACAGAATATACACGTTAAAGGGGGGATAACGGAATGGCAGTCGCACAACAAATTAGAAACTGGTTTGAGCACTTTCATGCGAACCCGGAAGTGAGTTGGGAAGAAAAAGAGACGACAAAGGAAATTGAACGCATTCTAACTGAAATGGAAGTTCCTTTTAAGACGTTTGAAGATGTCACCGGAGCTGTGGCGGAGATTGGGGAAGGGGAGTCTGTCATAGCCGTACGAGCAGATATCGATGCCTTGTGGCAAGAAGTCGACGGTGTTTACCAAGCGAATCACTCGTGTGGACACGATGGTCACATGGCAATGGTGCTCGGGGCGCTCACTTATTTGAAGGAAGAGGATCTTGGGTGCAGAATACGGTTCATCTTCCAGCCTGCCGAAGAAAAAGGAAATGGGTCCAATGCGATGATTGACCGCGGAGTTGTAGATGGTGTGAGTTATATGTTTGGTATTCATCTGCGGCCTCAAGAGGAGCTCCCATTAGGCAAAGCATCCGCTGCGATTCGTCACGGTGCCGCTTATTTCGTAGAAGGGAAGATCAGCGGAGTGGATGCACATGGAGCTCGTCCGCATCAAGGTGTCAATGCCATCGATCCATTGCTTGCAATCGGTCAATTTTTGAAGACGATTCAATTTTCTCCATATGAAGCGTATTCCGTGAAATTGACGAACATTCAAGCAGGTGGGGAAAGTTTGAACATCATCCCAGGATCAGCGAAATTTGGATTGGATATCCGTGCTCAGTCTAACGTCATGTTACAACAATTACAAAAAAGAATAGACACAGGTATTCAACAGATTGCAAAACTTTACACAACTAAAATCGACTTGGAATGGACAGACTATACGCCGGCAGCTGAAGTGTCAGCTGAAGCGGCTGCAATCGCACGAGAAGGCATTCTTGGCGTCATAGGTGAAGAGGGATTGGCAGAAGACATCGTCACATCAGGTAGCGATGATTTCCACTTCTATACGATCCGCAATCCAAAGCTGAAGGCGACGATGATTGGACTAGGGGCAAATCTCGGACCAGGCTTGCATCATCCCGCAATGACCTTCAATAGGAATGCGCTCGTAACAGGTGCCGAAATTCTTGCTGAGACACTAAAACACGCAAGTTTTAAAGCACAATAAGTTGACAAAATGCCATTAATTTATAGCCTAATTCGTTAATGATAGTCGTCATTTTTATGAAGAATTGAAATATGTGTAATGAAGTGTCGTTGTTTGCAATGTGTGAAATTTAGGAGTACTATTTAGATGTTAAAACTTATTAAACACATACAAAGGAGCGGTTAAAATGGGTAGAATGCAAGATAAAGTAGCATTTATTACAGGTGGAGCTTCAGGCATGGGCGAAATGATGGTTAATTTGTTCACAGCAGAAGGCGCAAAAGTCATCGCTGCAGACATTAACACTGACGCACTTAAAGCAAAATGGGATACAAAAGAAAACGTTGAATATCTTAAGTTAAACGTAACTGACGCTGACAACTGGGAAGAAGCAATGAAAACAGCAGCAGATAAATTCGGTCAAATCGATATCCTTATCAACTGTGCAGGAATTTCTACTGAAAAAGCACCAGAAGACATTACACTTGCTGACTGGCAGCGCCTGCACGACATTAACTCGTTCGGTACTTTCGCGGGTATGCGTGCAGTCGTTCCTTACATGAAGAAAGCTGGCAAAGGTTCAATCGTCAACATTTCTTCTTACACAGCACTAGTTGGTATGGGCTTCAATCCATACTCAGCCTCTAAAGGTTCTGTTCGTGCGATTTCACGTGCAGCAGCAGCTGAATTTGGTAAAGACCAAGTGCGCGTAAACACAGTATTCCCTGGTGTTATCCAAACTCCAATGGTAGCAAACCTTGAGTCTTCTAAAGCAGCTCTTGAAGGCCTTATCAAAATGACACCACTTGCTCGTCTTGGACAGCCTGAAGACGTAGGTAACGCAGTAATGTTCTTAGCTTCTGATGAAGCATCTTACATCACTGGCGCTGAACTCGTAATCGACGGTGGATTCTCAGCACGCTAATTAATAGATGCATTAAGAAAGGCGCTTTCTCATTGAGAGAAGGCGCCTTTTGCTTTGTATAAAGTGAAGAACGTTTCAATCAACGGTGTATTGTTAGTAAAGTCATCATTTGTACGTTGGATAAAAAGATAGTGAAAAGTGATTAAAAACGATATTGTGTTAAGATGTTTTCGAGTTTCAGTGCTAAGCCGAGACTCCCTTTCACTTTCAGTTTCCCCATCATGAACGCAGTCGTGGTGTTTAACTTTCCAGCAAGTAGTTTATAGAAGTCCTCAACCTTCATCGTCAACGTACAATCCGCTTCATCCGTCTCTTTTGCAGTCACGCTTGCCTGATTGTCTGCAAACACTAATACATAATTCCCTGATTCCTCCCCAGACAAGTTAAAACCATAACTTACATTCAAGCCTTGTATAGGCGCGGAATCATCGTTCAGTTTCCGCTCAATCTCTAGCCATGTCTGTTGAAGACCTTTTTCGTATTCGATTACCAATTTCACAACCTCCTAAAAATGAATAGTGGCTCAGTATAAGTATAACAAAATAGCTAGGGGAAATGTACAGAGTTTGCAGAAAACTTTAAAGGACAAATCGTTGGTTTTGTCGAATTATATAATAATTATGAAGATGTAACGCGAACATTGATGAGAGCACACAACTACCGATATAAAGATGATTAGCAGAGCTTATTGAGGAGGTGCTTGAACATGGAAAGATCGAAGGAAGAACTCACTGAATTCATATCCAGAATGCAGGAACAGCAACAGAAATTGTTTAAACAAGCAAAACAATTAGAACTTACCCCGGAGTCCGTGAGAGATGTTTTGTACGAGCTGTGTGAAAATATTGCGCTGATTATGAAGGCTGATCGAGTGAGTATCTGGCTGTTTAATGATGATCAAACGACACTCACTGAGCACTTGACATATGCTGCAGATTCAGTAGCTATCCCAAGCATTCAGCAACTTGATGCAACCCATGCGTTGCCCTATTTTGAAGCTATTGGGAATAACCGTGTTAATTCAGTAGAAAACATTGCTACAAATAAGGCACTTCAATCACTTCCAACTAATTATTTTAGCAACTCGCCCATTACATCTTTACTCGAAGCCTCCATCATTATGAGCCGGGGAATTGGAGGGCTCTTGTGTTGTGAAACTGTGACCACACGCAATTGGTCGAAACTAGATGAAGTATTCATAGCCTCTTTTGCAGATATGTTATCCTTTGTATTTGATCGTTTGAACCGTTTGGAGATGGAGAATCGTGTTCATGAATTAGCTTATACAGATTTATTAACAGGTATCGACAATGAAAATGCATTTGTTGAAAAAGTGAATGACAAGATACATAAGATGGAACACGAGCTTTATGGAGCATTTTTATACATGAAAATTGATCAGTTCACCTCGATCCAAAGTGTGCTTGGGCCTGAAGGAACGAAGAGTTCATTAAAAGTAATTGCCAATAGAATACGCTCGCTTTTCCCGGATAATTCGATCTTTGCGCGAATCGCTTTTGATCATTTCGTTATATTTACTGAACATGATAATGATCATGAGAAAAGTAAAAGAGCAATGGAGCATATTCTTTCAGAGCTACGTAAACCAATTCTTATTAAAAGTCACGAGTTATTTTTGACGTTCAGTTACGGGGTTTCTCTTTATCCGGAGCATGTGAAAGATTCATATGAGGGGATTCATGCTGCGAAAATCGCTCTCGATTCCTCCCGTAGAATGGGAAATCGAAAAACCCGAGCAGTCTATGAGCCCCTTATGTTTGAACAATGGGAAGAGGAAATGCATTCGGAGATGAACTTAGGAAAAGGATTGGATATGAACGAATTTAGACTGTATTACCAACCTCAAGTAGAAAGTTTGTCTCACAAAGTGACAGGAGTCGAAGCACTAATCCGATGGCAGCACCCTGACAAAGGATTGCTGTTGCCAGCTGCGTTCATCAGCATTGCGGAAACGACTGGGCTCATCATCCAAATTGGTGAATGGGTCGTGAGTGAAGCGTGCCAACAATTGAACAGGTGGGAACAGATGGGACTGGGAGCATTGACGATATCGGTAAACATATCACCGAGGCACTTCCTGCATAATAGCTTTCTTCAGTTCTTGAACGATTGCATACACAACTATGGGATCAATCCTGGGAAACTGATTATAGAAATAACTGAGAATGTAGCCATCGAGGATTCGAATCTAGTAGAACTTCAAATCAGTAAAGTGCAAGAAATGGGCTTTTCAATTTCGATTGACGATTTCGGGACTGGATACTCTGCATTCATTTATCTAAAACGCTTCTCTATACAGGAAGTTAAAATTGATCGTCAGTTTGTAACTCAGATAGAAACCGATTCTAAAAGTCGGGCGATTGTCCGTGCAATCTTAACCCTTGCGAAGAGCTTGCATATGCACACGGTTGCAGAGGGAGTGGAAACGGAAGGTCAGTTGAAGAGGTTGGAAGAGCTAGGTTGCTTTGAAATTCAAGGATACTATTTCAGCAAACCCGTTCCTATTGAGGAGTTGAATAGATGGCTACTTGCCTCACCCAGATTCCCTTTCTTATATTTACCTAGGCTTCCCGCATAAAATGAAAACATCCGGACTCTAAGCATAGTCGCTTACAGTCCGGATGTTTTTTACATTCTTCCGATCGGCCATTTAAATGGAATAGATCCTGGAGGTGAATGTTTGATAATGTCGATCATTGGGATGGTATAAGCGAATGCAATCAGTGCAATCGTAATACCGATCCATAAATACCAGTTTTCAAGAATTTTAGGTGTGACTTGGGCGTCTTCATCCTCAGCAGCGATCGGGAATTCCTCGACCCCTCTAGGTGCGAAGAATGTAAGCTTGATGAAAATATATGTCATCAAGAGAATACCGATGAATAGAATAGTACCGCCGATCGCTTGAGCGAGCTGATAACCGATCCACGTATCGACTTGTGCACCACCCGCATATTCAGAGTATGCAGAACGACGTGGCCCACCTAGAAGCCCTTGAATGTGCATCGCAGTAGACATGATTGTCATACCAACTGTCCAAATAATCGTTTGAATGATGCCGAGTTTGTTCAATTGCTTCGTTAAGCGACGGCCAGTCAAGTGAGGCACTAGCCAGTAAGCGATACCGAAGTACGTCAAAATAACTGTTGTTGCTACCGTTAAGTGGAAGTGACCCGTAATCCAAATTGTATTGTGAACAAGTGCGTTCATTTGGTGAGACGCGTTAATAATACCGCCAATTCCACCTGGGATGAAGGCCACCATACCAACAAACGGTGCAAAGAAGCGTACATCACCCCATGGCAATTTCTTGAACCAACCAAAGAGGCTGCTAAATCCTTTTTTACGACCGGCAATTTCAAACGTTGCAAAGATCGAGAATGCTGTCATCAATGAAGGGATAACAACCATCATTGTAAGTACGACTTGAATGAATTTCCAAGTAGGATCAATTCCAGGCTCTGTCAACTGGTGGTGGAACCCAACTGGAATCGAGAACATCAATAGTAAGATGAACGCTAGACGGGCAAGGGAATCACTGAATAGTTTCCCACCGATAATTTTCGGAATGATTGCATACCATGCCATATAAGCAGGGAGTAACCAGAAGTAAACAAGTGGGTGACCGAAATACCAGAACAATGTACGACTAACTAGAACGTTGATCGTTTCAGTATATCCGAGTGACCAAGGGATGAACTGAACTACTACCGCAATTGCAACACCTAGGGATGCGATCACCCACATGAGCATGTTAATGACAACCATGAATGCAAGTAGTGGTGACTTTTCACCTTTATGAGCTTTTTTCCAAACATACAACTGTCTGAAGTTCGTAAATGCACCAACCCAACTGCCGATAATGACGAGTGCGAGACCAATATAGAAGGCCGGATGTGCTGCAAGAGGAGCGTAGAATGTATACAACACATTAGCTTGCCCCACTAGGATTGTGACAGCGGTCATGACTGTACCAACGAGCATCATCCAGAAGGAAACCCAGCCGGCATTCCGCTGTTTGTCCGAAATTCCGACTGTTTTCCCCATGAGAGCAAACTGGAATCCTAAAATGAAGAAAGTTGTCAACACGAGTCCAAGAATGACTCCATGAACCGTGAGAATCGTGTAGTAATTGATGTTGAAGGGAAGTGTGAACCTTCCAGACCGTACGAATGTCTGCAACAGACCCATAAGACCCCCAACTAGTAATGAAACAAACGTGACATACATAAATGACATGTAGAGTCGTGCATCTTTTTTAGGGAATAAGCGAAGGTTATTTTCAGTACCATCCATATTAATACACCTCTACCTTTCCGAACATCTGGTGGTGACCGATGCCGCAATATTCGTTACAGACGATTGTGAACTCGCCTTTATTTTTCATAACCGCTTCATAACGGCTAATATGACCAGGTTCCACCATCATGTTGACATTCGTTCCGGCCACTTGGAATCCGTGGACTACGTCTTTAGATGTAATTGTAAAGAGAACTGTAGAACCTTGAGGGACACGTATTGTTTTTACAGCCTTTTCATCTTTGTCGACACCGAAATCGTAGTTGAATGCAGATGCGACAATGTTGACTTTATATTTACCGTCTGCGACTTCTGTCAGACCTAAGTTTTCAGGCTTAAACGAATCATGTGCTTCCACATTGTTCTGATCGATAGTTTCCAAGTGACTTTGTGGATGAGTGCCTTTCCAAAATGCTGCAAATCCTATAATTAAAAGAAAAATAACTAATGATGCCATGCCGAACGTGAGCCATACTTTTTCGTATTTGTGCAAATGCATAATCTCTGTCCCCTTCTTTTCTTGTTATCTTGATATGAAAAGCCAATAAGCGCCAAACCATGCACTTACCATAAGTACCCCAAGGATCATTACCATAATAAAGGTTCCTTTTAGGTTCGAAGATTCTTCTGGTGAAGCGACTGTGTTACTTTTTTGCTTTTTTGCCATTTCAATCACCGCCTTTAAAAGCTGTTCTATATGCTCTGTAAGAACTACTTTCATCATATAAAATCTGAGAGATTAAAATACTAGGGAAATCCCTAATACTTTAGTATGTGAGGCGTATTTCACAAATTGTTCATAGTTACACCACATTTTAGACAAAAGCAAAAGTTGGAAAAATAGAAGCTTGTGAAAGAGTGGTCAGGGGAATATAGTGGGAAAAGGACTCCTGTTGACCGTAACAGCGTCACGCTTTACAATTAATGAAGAACTCACATAGAAAGTTGGTAAAATATTATGGGGAACATTCAAACAATTGTTGTTGAAAGTAAAGAACAAGGCGCGGAAAAGATAGTTGAACTTGTGCGCGAAGAACTAGAAGCGGGTCGTTTAAACGTTTTAGGACTTGCGACAGGAAGTACGATGGAGCCGGTTTATGAAAAAATAGTTGCATCTGATCTTGATTTTACAAATGTAACTGCATTCAACCTTGACGAATATGTCGGTATCCCAGCAACTCATAAAAACAGCTATGCGTATTACATGAACCATCTTTTATTCAACAAAAAGCCATTTAAAGAGACACATATCGAAAACGGGATGGCAGAAGATTTAGAAGAAGAATCTGTTCGCTATGAAACGCTATTGAAAGAAAATCCGTTGGATATCCAGTTTCTTGGTATCGGTGAAAATGGACATATCGCATTTAACGAACCTGGTACATCACCAGAATCTGTTACGCACGTTGTCGAACTAACAGAGTCAACGATTGCGGTAAACAGCCAATATTTCACAGAAGATGAAACGATGCCTGTCACTGCTTTAACAATGGGGATTTCATCAATCATGCAAGCAAAAAAGCTTATCGTTGCAGCATTCGGCGAGAAAAAACGTGCAGCACTCGAAAAACTATTCGCGGGTGTGGTGTCAACGGAGTGGCCGGTGACCTATTTGTTGGATCACCCAAATGTAGTTGTCATTACGGATTTGAAGCTGTAATAGAAGAAGTTTTAGGGAAGGCTGTCCAAAAGGGCAGTCTTTTTTGTGTGAAAGGAATTAAAAGTTGAACACAAAAATCCCTCGCACAATCGAAATTGTACGAGGGAGAACCGATTAATTATGCATTTTGCTGAGGAACACGGATTGTCCAACGCGAGAAGTCGGGCTCCTCTTTAGAAATCATTTCAGTTGGATATACAAATGTCCAAGGCTTCGTTGTATTCGCATTCACAGGAAGTGAACCGATATCAAACGAACCGCTCGCTACGACTTCACCGGTAGCGTCGATCAATTCAAGTGGCAACTTCTCGATATTAATTTGTTTGGAGTGGCCATTGCGGATGAAGACAGATGCAGCGATGCTTCCATCTTCTTGCTTTCCAACTTGGAATCCAGCGATGTTTACTTCACGCGGTTTCAACTTGGGTAAGTTCCCGACAACTTCTTCAAGTGCTGCTTTTTGCTCGGCTGGAAGGCTTGTCTCCCAAGATTCTTCAAGTTCTAACTTGTGAGGCACCATTGACTGGACGTTGAACGCAAGTTTCCAGTTTTCTTTAGGCGGTTCTTCAACAAAAAGATTTTCTTTCGTGAAGACGAATACCCAAGGGCGTGCACTACGTGGAGCGATCTCTCCAAGCTCACTTAAGTCGAATTGTTGAGATCCGAGTGTTTTACCTTCTTCATCCATCAGCATTAGTTCCACTTCACCAATTGTAATTGTTTGGTCTAATGAAGAACGGAAAAATGCTTTGACCAAAAATTCACCTGTAGCTGGTTCAACGTCAATATCGATACCAGACAACGAAATTTGGTTTGGTTTGAGAGTCTCAAGCTCGTTTGCAAGGAAACGGAACACGTATTCTTGTTCTTGCGGCAATTCCCACGATGGGTGAAGGGATAACGCTGTTTCGATATCCTCATCACCAGCGGGTCCGCCAGTACCAGCCATTAGTTCTTCAGAACCGATTGTACTGTCGCTACCTGTCTTTTCGGTCTTTTTAAACAATGAAAGAAATTTCATGAGTTAACCTCCTGTGATTGTTGTTCTTGCTGTTCTGTCAGGACTTTCATGAACTGAATGACTTCAGAAGCAATATCCCGACGCAGCTTTTGATAATGTTTGCCGAAGAGTTCTAATCCTTCACGTTGATAAATTCGCATTGGATCTTCTTGCCCGTAAGAGCGAAGTCCAATTCCTTCTTTCAACCGTGTCATCACTTCTAGATGCTTGACCCACATTGTATCGATGTGGCTCAGCATAACTTGTGGAATAAGTTGGTTCACTTGCTCATTATCCTCAAATGATTGGATGTATGCAACCAATTCGTCGAGAGGCTCAGCATAAAACTTAACAATTTGTGTTGGTTTTTCAAATGTAAGGGGCAGATGAATAGGTGTACGCAGCAACGAATTCATCGTGCGCTCAATACGCTCGTAATCCCATTGATCCGAAGTTTCCCCTTCTGGACAGCTGTCGAATACGACAAACTCAGTAGTTTCTTTCAACATCGTTTGCAAGAGTCCCATCACATCATTGCGATCTAGGACATTATCACGAAGTCCATATAATACGTTTCGCTGATCGTTTATCACGTCATCCAATTTCAAGTTGTACTCACGCATCGAGTAGTGAGCCCCTTCGACAATACGTTGGGTACGCTCTGTAAGCTCATTGACGTCTTTGTTACGGACTAAGCCATCGTCGTCGGTTTCTACTTTCTTTTCAAACTTTTCTATATCATCTTTAGCAAAGCGTTTGAACATATCATCTTCAAGAGACAAGAAGAAACGGGATTCCCCTTTGTCCCCTTGGCGACCTGAACGTCCACGTAGTTGGTTGTCAACACGTCGGCTTTCATGCTTCTCAGTACCAAGTACGAAGAGACCACCGATATCTTCTACCCCTTCGCCGAGTACGATGTCAGTTCCGCGTCCCGCCATATTTGTCGCAACCGTAATATGACCTATTTGACCTGCATTAGAGATGAGTTCGACTTCTTGCTCAACACTTTTCGCGTTCAACAAGTTGTAATCGAGTTTGTGTTCATCTAAATACTCGACAACTTGTTCCGATTGCAAAATTGAAGTCGTTCCGACAAGTACCGGTTGTCCAGATTTGTGACGTTCGGCAACTTCTTTTGCCATTGCTTTGTACTTTTGTTCAATCGTTTTAAAGACAAAGTCTTCTTGATCGACACGTTGACGAGGACGGTTTGTCGGAATTTGGATGACTTGCATGTTATAAACTTCACGGAACTCTCTTTCCTCCGTTTTCGCAGTTCCTGTCATACCGCAAAGTCTTGGGTACATGCGGAAATAGTTTTGAATGGTAATTTGTGCTTGAGCTTTGTTTTCATCTGTAATCGGAAGACCCTCTTTTGCTTCAATCGCCTGGTGAAGACCGTCAGACAACGTCCGCCCATCCATAATACGTCCGGTAAACATATCGACCAATTCAATCTTCTGGTCACGAACGATATAGTCAACGTCCCGTTTGAAAATGACATAAGCACGAACCGCTTGAATCATATAATGGTAGAGTGTCTGATGCTCGAGGTCATATAAGTTATCAACACCAAACGCCTTTTCAACTTTTTCAATACCTGTTTCAGTTAACGATGTCGATTTGGTTTCATCGTCAAAGTCAAAATCTACACCTTGTTTGAAACGTTTTGCTAGGCGAGCTGCAATCATATGGAGATCTGCATCTGCTTGCATTTTACCCGCAACAATCAATGGCGTTTTCGCTTCGTCAATCAACACACTATCGACTTCATCAATAATTGCGTAATGATAGGGACGCTGCACTTTTTGGCTAATATGCTGTGCCATGTTGTCGCGCAAGTAGTCAAAGCCAAATTCAGTACCGACTCCGTACGTAATATCCGCATTATACGCTTCTTTCTTTTCAAGCCCTTGCATCATCGGCACGTTCAATCCAACTGTTAGGCCAAGGAAACGATGGATTTGTCCCATCTGATCGAAGTCACGACGGGCAAGGTAGTCATTCACTGTAATGATATGAACGCCTTTACCTTCGAGAGCACGTACATAAGAGGGAAGGGAAGCAACAAGCGTTTTACCTTCTCCTGTTGGCATTTCTGCGATGTTCCCTTCAGTCAGCACCATGCCGCCGATTAACTGTACGTCAAAATGCCGCATGTGGAGAACTCGTTTTGAAGCTTCACGTACAACTGCGAATGCTTCTGGGATAATCGCTTGGACAGTTTCACCCTTTGTGAGGCGTTCTTTGAATTCATTCGTTTTTTCAGCAAGTTGTTCATCTGACAAGTCGACATAATTAAGTTCTATTTTATTTATACGATCAACGATTTTTCGGTATTTCTTAAGCTGTCGATCACTGGTTTGGTTTGATCGTCTAAAAATGGATAGCATATAGTTAACGCTCCTTTATATTGTCCATTCAACGGACACGACTCTATTTTATCAAACAAGAGCGGAAAAGACTAGAAGTGCTTGAAAGAACGTGTTAGATATTAGGATTAAACCGAATGAATAGCGGGTATTGGAGACTAATTCAATTGTTTTTCATAGAAAAATTGTTTCACAGAGTGCTTTCTTTCTATGGGCGTGTTATAATACGGTAGGCTTAAACTAAAATCGAGTACTACAGGGAGGAAGGACATGTTATTCCTTGCAATGGCTGCCGCGTTCGTTGGCGCCATCATACTAACTCCACTTGTCATAAAATTCGCGTTCCGTATAGGGGCGGTTGATAGACCGAATTACCGCAAAGTCCATGCTGCGGTTATGCCGCGTATTGGTGGTCTTGCGATATTTGGAGCATTTTTAATTGGGTATGCAATATTGTTACCTAAAGATGAACACGCTGTCGGAATCTTGATTGGCGCTGTGATCATCATCGCAATCGGGTTCTTCGATGATATGCTGGAAATTACAGCGAAAGCAAAAGCATTAGGACAGTTAGTTGCCGCAATTGTGGTAATGACAGTCGGAAATCTACAAATTGATTTCATTAACTTACCATTTCTCGGACAAATTGACTTTGGTTACTTGAGCATTCCAATTACGATCCTTTGGATTGTCGGTGTGACGAATGCCATTAACTTGATTGACGGGCTGGACGGACTGGCTGCAGGCGTTTCGACAATTGCGCTTATCTCCATTTCAGTCATGGCACTCATCATGGGCAATACATTCGTACTTGTTACCGCAGCAATTCTTGCGGCAAGCGCACTTGGATTTTTACTGTTCAACTTCCACCCCGCAAAAATCTTTATGGGGGATACGGGATCGTTATTCTTAGGATTCATGATTTCTGTACTGGCGCTTCTTGGATTCAAGAACGTCGCAGTCGTGTCACTCGTCATTCCAATTATTATGCTAGGTGTACCGATTTCTGATACATTCTTTGCGATTGTACGACGCATTCGTATGAAACAATCGATTACAGCACCCGATAAATCCCACTTGCATCATTGCTTGTTGCGTGCAGGGTTTTCACACAGGCAAACCGTGCTCGTCATATACGGCATTGCCATTCTTTTTGGAATTGCAGCAGTATTGTTCTCGCAAGCGACTGTATGGGGAGCGATTTTGTTACTTTTCGTCATCTTACTCGCTATCGAATTGTTCGTAGAAATCATCGGTCTCGCTGGTACAAATTACCGCCCGATATTGAACCTAGTCCGTATGATCGGAAAATAATTAAAAAAGGCTGTCCCAAGGATACTACTTGGGACAGCCTTTTTTATGGTTCAAAATCAAATTAAAACGCGAGAGGAAGGGTGCCTCTCGCGCGTGTTTGTTCATTCTTTAATTAGCATCTGTACCTTCTGAAGGGGAAATAACGACACGATTCGTCCTTCCTTCCGAAGAAGTTTCATCATCTACATTGGGTGTTAAAGAAGAAATCAATCCTAAGTGTGATTGAAGGATCAATCGCTTCTGTTGAAGATCTTCATCTTTCAACTTCCAATAGTATACTCCAGTCGACCAATCGTCATCACCTTCAAGTGTTAACGTATCGACGGATGGCATTCCGCCTTTTGCATACTCTAAGAAAGACAACATCTCTTTGTACTTCATATCCGTTTTAATATTATCTCCAAGTGCATCGATTACATCTCCAAATTTCGTAATGGCAGTAGGAGTTTTCGCTTGGTCCATCATCGCCTGGATAATCATTTGCTGACGTTTGCCGCGCTCAATGTCATTATCGAGTTTACGCGTTCTAGCAAGTGCAAGAGCATGTCGGCCGTCTAATACTTGAAGACCTGGCATTAAGTGGATCGTTCCTGCATCGGTTTCATCTTTTTCGATTCGTTCATAGGGAACTTCGACTTCGACTCCGCCGAGTGCATCCACTACATCGATGAACGCGTTGAAGTTCGTTTTGAAATAGTAGTCAATCGGAATGTCTAACATTTCTTCGACTGTTTCAATCGTGGCCTTTGTTCCACCATAAGCATTCGCGTGCGTAATTTTATCTTTATAATCGACTTCTGGAATATAGACGTAAGAATCACGTGGGATACTGAGCAGTTTGACCGTCTTTTGTTTAGGATTCAACGTAGCGACAAGCAATGCATCCGCTCGGCTGTTGCTGTCCCCCTGTTGACGGTCGTCACTGTCATCCACACCAATCAGTAACACTGAAACATTGTCTTTCGCAGGTTGGATGCTGTCCTCTTTTAAAGTCGTTCGGGGAGTGCGATCTTGAATCGGCTCATACGCTCTATCTGCAGCGAGTTCAGCCTTCTTGTGAAGTGTGACTCCGTAAGCTGCAATTGTCAAAAAAGCTGCAATCGTCAACACAAGCCCTATCTTCAAGACAAGTCTTGATTTTGAAGAGCTTCGCTTAGCTTTTTTATATTCATTTCGTTTCATATTCTATTTAGCCTCCGTTAATCCGTCCTTAATGTTGAACTCCAACATAGTGGAGCAGATGCTGTCAAATGATGGCGATGGCACTATCTGTCGAATGAGCTGTTTAGTTGCAATTATCAACAGTATACTATCTTTACGGAAGCGCGTACACCTTTTCAGACAGAAAACTCCAAGAATTTCTGTTCACCGTCAGTAATCTCGCCTTGGCCGTTCGTTAAATCTGCGATCCAAGTATGGAATGTATCTACGTCAACCACTGGAACCAATATGAATAATGTCACATGTTCTCCGTACTCGATATGCTCAAGGGGCCATGCAGATTGACGGACTTCATTTTCCACTTTCCCAAGGGCTGTGTAGTCGACTGTCACGCACATTGTATGATGAAGTACCCGTAAAACGGTACCCGCTGCTGCAACCCCTTCAGAAGTTGAACGTCCATATGCACGTATGAGACCACCGCCGCCAAGTTTAATACCGCCAAAATAACGTGTGACAACGACAGTTGTATCTTTCAAACCTTGTTTTTTTAGTACTTCCAGCATCGGGACACCAGCTGTACCTGAAGGCTCTCCGTCATCATTTGCTTTTTGAATATTATCGTGTTGCCCTATTAAATAGGCAGAGCAATTATGGTTAGCCGAAGGATGCGCTTGTTTTATTTCCTGAATGAAGTCAAGAGCCTTTTGTTCAGTTTCCGTCCGTTTTACGGATGTGATGAAGCGAGATTTATTAATGACGATTTCCGATTCACTTTGTTGTTTTACGGTCTTATAGTCCAAACTCATTGCAAGCCCTCCTTAATTTGTAATACAATTTTAATATGTTATGGGCATTAAGATGCTATACTAAATAAAGTGTATAGTGAATCCAATGTAATCGCAACAGCCTATGGATTCGAATAGGAGATTTAAGCATCGGTGGGAGTGTGAACAATGGATAAGGCGGCAATCGATATTCAAAAGCTTGAAGGTATTTTCGATAGCATGGTGAATGTAATGGATCAGTCCAAGAATGACATCTTCATGATCAGTGAGCAAAGCCGTCGAAGTTTTGAATCCATGCAACGTGAGCTCGTTCTTGTGAAGGAAGATATTTCCCGGGTAATAACCGAAGGAGATCACCTGGAAGAAATGACACGTCACTCACGCAGAAGGCTCGCTGATGTCTCGAAGAACTTTGTGGATTACTCGGAACAAGAAGTGCGAAAAGCGTATGAAGTTGCAAATGACCTTCTTGTTAGACTGTCCGTGAACAGGATGGAAGAAAAGCAATTACGTATTCAACGCGATGATCTGGACCGTCGTCTAGCGGAACTGTTGGAGACGATTGAACGAGCGGATCAGCTCGTCAACCAAGTATCCACGGTGGTCACTTACTTAACTTCGGATTTGAAGAACGTAGGGGAAGCGCTTGAGACAGCCAGACATAAGCAGGACTTTGCGATTCGGATCATTCAAGCACAAGAAGAGGAACGTAAACGGGTATCAAGGGAAATCCACGATGGCCCTGCTCAAATGATGGCCAGCGTGCTCATTCGTTCTGGACTCATCGAAAAGGTATATGAGCAAAAAGGTCCTAAACAGGCACTTGAAGAGTTTCAGGATTTAAAAGAAATGGTACGAAGTTCATTATATGAAGTACGACGTATTATTTATGATCTTCGCCCAATGGCGATCGATGATCTCGGTGTGATGCCGACATTGAAAAAGTACTTATCCACTCTTATGGAATATGAACCCGATGTGCGTATTCACTTTCAAAGCATCGGAGAAGACCGCCGATTCGAGTCGAGTTTTGAAATCGCGGTGTTCCGCTTAGTTCAAGAATCTGTAACGAATGCCATAAAACACGGGAAGAGTCGTGACATATGGGTGAAAGTTGAATGGTTACGGGAGACAATGAATGCAATTGTAAAAGATAACGGAGCAGGATTTGATCAAAACGAAGTAAAAGAAAAATCATTTGGGATTATTGGGATGAAAGAACGCATTGACTTGTTGAAAGGCGATTTTAAAATCGTTTCAGAAGTTGGTAAAGGGACAAGCGTATTCTTTAAAATTCCGATTAATCCTGGTAGTATAGGCAAATAGAGGCTTTGGAGGGAACGAACATGACAAAAATTTTGATAGTAGATGACCATCAATTATTCCGTGAAGGAGTCAAGCGTATCCTTGCGTTTGAAGATACATTCGAAATTGTCGCAGAAGGCGATGATGGTAGCGAAGTATTCACTTTGTACGAAGAGCATAAACCAGAAGTAGTACTTATGGATATCAATATGCCACGCATGAATGGGATTGAAGCAACTGAACAATTGATGACCAAATACCCGGATGCGAAAGTCATCGTATTATCCATCCATGACGATGAGTCATACGTTTCTCAAGCACTGAAAACCGGAGCACTCGGATATATGTTGAAAGAAATGGACGCGGATGCAATTGTCCAAGCCATTAAAGTTGTAGCAGCAGGCGGATCTTATTTACACCCGAAAGTTACGCATAACTTGGTGACTGAATATCGCAGATTGAGCGAACGGGAGTACAAAGGCTCGTTCCATCAACACGAAATCCGACGACCTTTACATTTGTTGACGAAGCGGGAATGTGAAGTACTTCAATTGTTGACGGATGGTCAAAGTAACCGTGCCATTGGAGAGACATTGTTCATCTCTGAAAAGACTGTAAAAAACCACGTTTCAAGTATTTTACAAAAAATGAGCGTTAACGACCGGACACAAGCCGTTGTCACAGCAATTAAAAATGGTTGGGTTGAAGTGAAGTAATACTACATGTATAAAAGGACCTCCAATCGGATGGTCCTTTTGCTATGAAAGGAGAACAATCATGAAAAAAACAACAGGACTTATCGGAGTGGCATCGCTTGCGCTACTGCTTAGTGCTTGCAGCGGTGATGATGACAGCGCCAAAAAGAATCCAGGTTCAATCGACGACGGGGAACAGACTAATGAATATGGTTCCATTGATCATGGAGTTACAGATAAGGGCGATAAAGCTAACGAAGACGGCGATGATGTTGGATTCAGTTTAGATGGTGGTAGTATTGAAGAAGCGGCAAACGTACCAGCTGAACAAAAGGAAGCGATTGTTCAAGCGTTCAATCAATACATTGATACGTTGAATGAAGGTGATGTGGATGCTTATCTTGAATCCCTTTCTTCAGATGGATATGATCTGGACGATGAAAGAGCGGCTACCGAAGAATTACTCGCTACTCGAGAACTGACACGTACACCAACAGAACTCACAATCGTGAAGTACTCTGAGGAAGAAGCACAAGTATTTACAACAATGGAAACTACAGTGAAAGATAAAGAAAGCGGCAAACAAGACGTCAGTAAAGGACGTCAAGTGACTGTGATGACAAACGAAAATGGTAAATGGAAAGCGAAAGCGGTCCATTACATTGGTGACCCGGAACCTCAATGATTAAAACAGATGTCAAACAGTGGATCAGATCAAGGTGATTACCTTTGATTTGATCCACTGTTTTTTTTGTTGCATTTATCTTTAAAGTGACATAGAATATGAAGTAAGAACATGCGTTCTATTAGGAGGTGGAGAAATGCCTGCATTAAAAAGTGAAGTGATCCCTTATTTGGAGAATATGATTTACTTGCCTATGGTTTTGACGATTTTAGAGAGGGATCGATTGCTTATTCAGCACGGGGATTTTAAATTGAAAAAACCGTATTTAGGGCTCGTGGATGGTGTCGCTAAACGCGTACACAAAGAGCTTGGAAATACGGCCGCATATTTACGTATGAATCAATTAACGGTTGTAAAGGGAAAAATGGATGACATTTTTACAGAGTACATTTTTGTCCATGACCGTCAGGAGGATTGTCGAAGATACTTGAATATACGCTTACGCAATCGAACAGAGGAATTGCTCACTCAGTATCTTCGGCAACCGGGTATTTAAACAATCCTTCCTGCGCAAGAAACGTTCTAGGTCGCTGCAACAAAAATTGTTTTTTTGCAAAATCTCGTTCCAATAGAGCGGCAAAAGCGAACTGACGCCACATAGTAGGGGTAGACACGTTCACTTTTATTTTATATCCATTTTCCAGCAAAACTGAACATCCGACGCTTTCTTCTTGAAAGTCAGCAATTGAATGATAGGAGATCCAGACGTTCTCTTCTGAATTAGGAGACATTGTCGGAAGAAAGATATAAGGCGTGTCGAATGCGTGCGCAACAACGATTGGTGTCTTATGGCGGTTGCCGAGTGCAAGGCGAGCCGTTAATGTACGTGTTTTTAACGAAGCACCATAAAGTTCACACGTTTTTTTGACGATTTGAATCGGTTTTTTAGGAAGATCGAATTCGGCATGACGTTCAATCACGCGTGTAGTTAATTTATAACCATCTCGAATCGGTTGTAACACAAATGTATCGGAATTAATCAGGTAATTCTCGGTTTTTTTTCGTGAATGCATCCTACTCACTCCTACTCACTAAGTAATAATTCCTATTATATAGGAAAAATAATGGAAAGCAATCGGTAAAAACGAAATAATCAGAAATAAAATACAAAAAAAC
The DNA here is from genome assembly GCF_003384035.1 of Sporosarcina sp. BI001-red. Classification (GTDB taxonomy): domain Bacteria; phylum Bacillota; class Bacilli; order Bacillales_A; family Planococcaceae; genus Sporosarcina. The sequence goes on from NZ_QQAK01000010.1 coordinate 466,798, forward strand.
TCTGCATTTGTCATTTCTTGAAACCTCATGTTGAAAAGGATTCAAAAAATGGAGCAAATTAGCAGAGTAGTTGATTACTGTTCTTGATAAGTGAGAGCTGCAGCCCCTAACGTTTTAGCAGCAGATAACATTGCAGATTCGTCAAAGTCGAATCGTGGGTGGTGATGAGGAAACGGTTTTTCAGGTTGTGCACCAGTGAAGAAGAACGTGCCCGGAACGTGTTCCAAGTAGTAAGCGAAATCTTCTCCGCCCATTTGAGGGATTGTTTCGATTACATCTTTTACTCCTGGAACTTCTTTTGCAACATCACGCAAAAAGGCTGTCTCTTTTTCATGGTTTACGACAGCTGGATAGCCGCGTGTATACGTAACATTGATTTCGCAGTTGTTCATAAGTGCGGTTCCGTCAGCAATTTTTTGTATCTCTGTTTCCATAAGATCCCGAATTTCAGGAGAAAACGTACGCACAGTGCCTTTGAGCTCGGCTTGGTCAGCGATAATGTTGAATGCGTTGTCAGAGACGAATGAGCCGATTGAAAGTACTGCAGATTCAATAGGATCGACACGCCGTGAGACAAGCTGTTGGAAGTTAGTTACGAGTTGGGAGGCAATCACGATTGCATCTTTTGTTTGGTGCGGAGAAGCACCGTGACCACCTGCGCCTTGAACCGTGATTTCAATACGGTCTGCAGCGGCCATGATCGGGCCACTTACGTATTGAATTGTGTTCGGCTCCATCATCGACCACAAGTGTGTACCGAAAATAACATCTACACCGTCCAGACAACCATCTTCGATCATTGAAATGGCACCGCCTGGGGCATATTCTTCTGCGTGTTGGTGAATGAAGACATATGTACCAGAAAGTTCACCTTTTAACTCATTGATTGCTTTAGCAAGGTGTAGCAAGGTGGATGTGTGGCCATCATGACCACATGCGTGCATGACGCCAGGAACGGTTGATTTGTAAGGGACATCTTTTTGGTCTTGTATCGGCAGTGCGTCAAAGTCAGCTCGAAGTGCAACGGTTTTACCGGGTTTTCCGCCTTCGATACGAGCGACAACACCATTTCCGCCAACGTTGCTCCTAAATTCTACCCCTAACTTCATATAGAAATCTTGGATGTATTGTGCAGTATTCGTTTCTTGGAATGACACTTCTGGATGCTGGTGCAAATAGCGACGAACGCTGACCATGTCATCAAAAGAGTTGTCAAGTAGTGTGTAAAGTTTTTCGTTCATAAGAGACAGCTCCTTTTTTGAATCTGGTATCCAGTATATCAGTGCCTATATAAACTCGCAATTGTTTGATAACGAAAAAAGAGGCACGCAGCCTCTTTTCGAATGTTTATTCGTTATCTTGATTATGAAGGGAACTGTAAAATGTTAGATAAGGTGCACTCGTGAAAATATGAAATGCTGGTCCCGCAACGATATCTTTACGTGTAGAATCGTAAGCTGCCTCAAACGCTGGGTTATGCTTATATAAATCGAATGATTTGCTGTCATCCCACTCTGACAAAAGAATATACGTATCCGAACCGATGGGGCGTAGCAATCTAAATGCAATAAATCCTGGTGTACTTTCCATCGCCGGATGTTCTCTTTTGAACCGATCTTCAAAAATAGGTTTTCCCTCATCAGAAATAGAAATGTTGTTTAATGCGAAGAATCCATGTTCTTGGAGTTGCCCCACTTCTGCAACAACTTCGTATCGATTTGGTGTCTGGAAGACTGTTTTGTCTTCTGTTTCGTGTAGCAATTGGGATCCGCCATTGCCATGCATTAAAATCATTTTCTCGCCTGGGTTCTTCTTTTTTATCTTCTCCATAAATTCCGCAGTGCCGCGTGTAATGTATACATTTTTCATAAAAAGTATCCTCCTTGGCTAATCTGTACAAATGTTTCCTCGTTATTAGTTATTTCCCCGGAATCCTACTCCTAAAACAAAGCATGTCAAAACAATGTCCGATTGTAGCACAAATTTATGACAATAGGTGTATATTGCTATACAACCCAACAGTTTACGTCTATATTGAAAACGATAAGCTACACGTAAATTGTCTAATTAGGTTCGCTAAACAAAGAATGGGGGATTTTGTTCATGGCTATAGTAAATGATACGCTTCTTCGGGCTGCTCGTGGAGAACATATTGATCACACACCGGTTTGGTACATGCGTCAGGCAGGAAGATCACAACCTGAATATCTGAAAATCAAAGAAAAGTATTCACTAGAAGAGATTACACACCAACCTGAATTGTGTGCATATGTGACAAAGTTGCCTGTCGACCAGTATGGAGTCGATGCTGCAATTTTATATAAAGATATCGTCACACCCCTTCCAGGAATGGGCGTAGACGTTCAGATTAAGGCGGGAATTGGACCAGTTATTTCGAATCCGATTAAAACAGTGGCGGATATTGAAAAACTGACAGCAATGCATCCAGAAGATGATATTCCATTCGTGCTGGAAACGATTCGTATATTGACGGAAGAACAATTGGATGTACCACTCATCGGATTTGCAGGAGCACCATTCACACTTGCAAGTTACATGATCGAGGGCGGTCCTTCGAAAAACTATGCACGTACAAAAGCACTTATGGTGTCTGAACCACAAGCCTGGTTCGCACTGATGGACAAACTTGCGGATACGATGATTGTCTATGTGACTGCACAGGTAAAAGCGGGTGCGTCTGCAATTCAACTATTCGATTCATGGGTTGGAGCATTGAATGTATCGGATTACCGTATTTTCATCAAGCCAGTGATGGAACGTATTTTTACAGAACTGCGTAAATTGAATGTTCCTTTGATTACGTTTGGAGTAGGTGCAAGTCACCTAGCAAACGAATGGCACGATCTTCCTGTGGATGTAGTCGGATTGGATTGGAGACTTTCTATTAAAGAAGCTGGTCAACGCGGATTAACAAAACCGCTCCAAGGGAATCTTGACCCTACATTGCTGCTCGCAGATTGGTCCGTCATTGAAGAACGTGCCAAAGTAATCATTGAACAAGGGGTTGCACATGGCAACCACATCTTCAACTTGGGGCATGGAGTCTTCCCGGAAATCGAGCCTGCCAAGCTGAAGAAACTTACTGAACTGATTCACACATATAGTGCAGAACTACGCGCAACTAAAAACTAATCTTGAGGTGAACAATATGGGAAAACGCACAATGGGACTTTTAGTAATGGCTTACGGAACACCTTACAAAGAAGAGGATATTGAGTCGTATTACACACATATCCGTCGAGGACGTAAACCTGCACCTGAGCAACTTGAAGATTTGAAAAATCGTTATGAAGCGATTGGAGGCATTTCACCACTTGCACACATTACTGATGGTCAAGCGCAAGCACTTTGTGATGCGTTGAACCAATCACAAAATGAGATTGACTTCAAACTATACATTGGTTTGAAGCACATCACACCATTCATCGAAGATGCAGTAGACCAGATGAATAAAGACGGCATCAAAGAAGCGGTCACTGTCGTACTGGCTCCTCACTATTCTACATTCTCAGTGAAATCATACAATACACGTGCGAAAGAGGAAGCGGACAAATACGGAATTTCTATTACTTCTGTAGAAAGCTGGTATAAGCAACCAAAGTTCTTGAAGTATTGGGAAGAAAAGATCCGCGAAACTTTCGACAGCATGAGCGAGGCAGAACGCGAAAAGTCAGTTCTTGTTGTATCTGCACACTCACTTCCACAAAAAATCCGTGAAGCAGGCGATCCATATCCCGATCAGCTGGAAGAAACGGCTAAGCTCCTTGCAGAAGCTGCTGATGTGAAAGAATACGCAGTTGGCTGGCAAAGTGAAGGACAGACTGGCGAGCCATGGCTTGGGCCTGATGTACAGGACTTAACACGCGAATTAAACGAGAAAAAAGGGTATACGTCATTTGTCTACACACCAGTAGGTTTTGTTTCGGATCACCTAGAAGTCCTTTTTGACAATGACTACGAATGTAAAGTAGTTTGCGACGAAATCGGAGCAACATATCACAGACCAGCTATGCCAAACACGGATCCACTCTTTATTGGCGCAGTTGCTGATGCAGTAATGGAAAAAGTAAACAAGTAAGTTGTGTAAAGGACGTGTGAAGGTAATGGACGAACAGCGTAAAAAGATTGTCATTGCGGGAGGCGGCATCACGGGTCTTTCTGCGGCATTTTACATGCAACAATTCATACGAAAGCAGAATCTTCCCATCGATGTAATCCTCGTGGAAGCAACCAACAGACTTGGTGGTAAGATCCAGACTGTCCGACGCAACGGCTATATTATAGAACGCGGTCCAGATTCCTTTTTGATAAGAAAGAAAAGTATGGACCGTCTTGCAGAAGAGCTCGGCATCGCTGATCAGCTCGTGAAAAATGCAACAGGACAGTCGTATGTATTACTGAATGATGAATTGCATCCTATTCCAGGCGGGTCGATTATGGGTGTACCGACAGAAATCGGACCTTTCCTTAAAAGTAACCTGTTTTCCTTAACTGGGAAGTTGCGTGCTGCAGGGGACTTTTTCTTACCGCGATCTGACATTAAAGGCGACCAGTCGCTTGGCGCCTTTTTCCGTCGACGTTTCGGAAATGAAGTCGTGAATAACTTGATTGAGCCGTTACTTTCCGGAGTCTATGCAGGAGATATTGATAATATGAGTATGGAGTCGACGTTCCCTCAATTTGTCAGTGTAGAAGAAAAACACCGGAGTCTCATTTTAGGAATGAAGAAAACTCAACCGAAGCCTGAACAGCTCCCGAACAAAGGGCATGCTGCCAAGAAAGAAGGTGCGTTCCACACTTTCCGAAATGGTCTCGAGACAATCGTAGAAGCTTTGGAAGAACAGTTGCCTGAGGTGAATTTCATCAAAGGCGTTCGGATTGAGAAAATCGATCAAGAGGAAGGTCGCACATTTGTTACACTCAACGAAGGCTCTGTGATTGAAGCGGATGCCATCGTTCTTACAACAGGTCATGCAGTCGCTCGTCAATTATTCGAGCCATATGGCGTTTTACAGGAGCTGGAAGAGGTCAAAACCTCATCCGTGGCGACGATAACACTCGCATTTCCGGCGGGTGCTGTAGTCCAAGATAAGGAAGGCACCGGCTTCTTAGTCTCCCGCAGTGGCGACTATTCGATTACCGCATGTACCTGGTTGAATCGGAAATGGCCGTCAACGACACCTGAAGGAAAAGTGTTGTTGCGTGCATTTGTCGGACGAATTGGTGAGGAAGCCATCGTTGATTTACCAGATGATGAAATCGAGGAGATTGTCCTAGGTGATTTAAGGAAAATCTTTGAAATCAATGAAGATCCTGAGTTCTCGATCGTCACACGCTGGAAGGATGATCGTCCTCAATACCGGGTTGGTCATAAAAAACTCATCGCAGACGCGAAAGAACAATTACGTACCGCATTTCCGAACGTAGAGCTCGCAGGCGCATCGTACGAAGGCGTCGGCTTGCCAGATTGCATCGATCAAGGGAAAGCAGCTGCGGAACGTGTTATGCAGCGATTGACTAAGTAAATTTGAATGACAAGAAAGACCTCCCACAGCCGAATCCGGCATGTGGGAGGTCTTTTTGGTTTGTTTTTACTGACTATCCGTTTAGCAGTCTAACAATTTTGGCATTGTCCGACACTCAGCACCGGTTCTCCATCACTCCTGGAGACTTCTCGATCAAGCCTATGGATTTGTCCGACACCTAGCCGAGTTTCTCCGACACCTAGCTGGATATCTCGATAACGGGATACAATTCAACTGCATTAAGGGATTAATTAGTAGCGCTGCGCTTGATTTTATTAGAGCAGTCGTCTGAAAGGTTAGTCGTCATGGACTCAATAGGATAATGGCATTGTCGGACACTCCGCACCGGTTCACGATCACTCATAGAGACTTCTCGATCAACCCTATGGACTTCTCCGACACCCAGCCGAGTTTGTCCGACACCTAGCTAAATTTCTCGATAACGGTATACAATTCAACTGCATTAAGGGATTAATTGGTAGCGCTGCGCTAGATTTTATTAGAGGAGTCGTCTGAAAGGTTAGTCGTCAAGGACTCAATAGGATAATGGCATTGTCCGACACTCCGCACCGGTTCACGATCACTCATAGAGACTTCTCGATCAACCCTATGGATTTGTCCGACACCTAGCTAAATTTCTCGATAACGGGACACAATTCAACTTCATTAAGGGATTAATTGGTAGCGCTGCGCTTGATTTTGTGGAGGAATGATTTTGTGATATTGTCTCTCACATACTAATTAGGGAAAGTGGAACAACCAAATCTAACAAGAATCTGTTTATTTCAGCGTAGGATGGCGACTCCTGCGGAATACGCGAAGAACGAAGACCCCGCAGACATCAACACCGTTCATTTAATCCTTATCCAACACAAAAAAACTGCCACAGAAGTCAGGGTGTACTGACGTTCTGTAGCAGCCAATCGATCTGAACTATAACAGCAACTCGTTATTCTGAGCACGATGGACATTTTGTTTGATAGCACTCATGTTGTTCTTCCATCTGTTCACCGCAAGTAACACACTGTTTCGGAGGCAAATTCTTAAAAAATTCAACGACGTTTTCAATCATTTCTCATCCGCTCCATTCATTTTGTGGTAGTACTACTTTGTCCAGTGACGAGTGTTGTACAACAGAGGCGACAAAAAAATTGGTCCTGCTCAGCTCCTTTGTACTAGCACTTTGACTTGTTATTCATAGTGTATTATAACAGACGAGCATTTGTCAATAGTTTTTGAACAATTTAGAAAAATGGTTCCATTTTCACATAGAGCTATCCTTCAATTTATCCACTAACAATCGCAGTACTCATGCATCACGAAACGAGAAAGGATATGGTAGAATGGCAATATGAGCTTCATATAAAGGAGAGAGCCGAATGCGTTTTGTAGATAACCAAGGTATTACAGATCCACGGATTAACCTAGCGATTGAAGAATATGTGTTGAACACTATGGATACTGATGAGGATTCATACTTGCTGTTCTATATCAACGAACCGTCCATCATTATAGGGAAGAACCAAAACACAGTGGAAGAAATTGATACAGAGTACGTCGACGCAAACGGGATCCATGTTGTGCGAAGACTTTCTGGTGGCGGCGCGGTATACCATGACAAAGGGAACTTGAACTTCAGCTTCATCACAAAAGATGATGGACAATCATTCCGTAATTTCAAAAAGTTCACGGAGCCTGTTGTGGAGGCACTCGCTAAGATGGGTGTAAAAGCAGAGTTACTGGGACGCAATGACTTATTGGTCGATGGTAAAAAAGTTTCCGGGAATGCGCAGTTTGCAACGCAAGGGCGCATGTTTAGCCATGGTACGCTTATGTTTGACACGGAAATTGAAGAAGTCGTTAATGCGCTACGTGTGAAAAAGGATAAGATCGAGTCCAAGGGGATTAAATCGATTCGCAGTCGCGTCACGAATATCTCGGAACACATGGACAAGACGATGACAATTGAAGAGTTCCGTATGCAGATTTTGATATCGATTTTTGGTGGGGAAGAGAACATCCAATACAAAGAATTGACAGAAGAAGACTGGAAGAACATTCACCTTTTGTCGAAAGAGCGTTATGGCAATTGGGATTGGAACTATGGCCGTTCGCCAAAATGTAACGTGCAGCACTCCCATCGGTTCCCGGTCGGCAGCATTGATGTCCGTCTGCAAGTCGAAAAAGGGACGATCCATGAAGTGCACATATTTGGTGACTTCTTCGGGATCGGCAGTGTCGCTGAAATTGAAGAACGCCTTGTGAATTGTCAATACGATCGCGAATCCATTACTGCTGCAGTCAGCACACTTGATATACCAAAGCTGCTTGGTGGTATTACGCAAGAAGAATTTGTGAATCTGATTTATTAACATCCAAACAGACTCCTTCCTCCCATATGGGACAAGGAGTCTGTTTTTCGTATGTGTGAACAAGGCGATTGAAGCGAATTTGCGTTATACTTAACCTACTTGTGAAGGGGGCGCGGATCTATGGAGAAACACCGGATTTTTATCGTTGAGGATGATCGTAAAATCGCGGAACTGCTAGCAGATACACTGAGGAAATACCAGTATGACGTAGCCGTTGCAGAGGATTTCGATCAAATAGCAGATGAATGCTTGTCGTTCGATCCACACCTGATTTTACTAGACATCAACTTGCCAACGTATGATGGTTATTACTGGTGCCGTCAACTAAGAACGCAAACGACGTGTCCAATTCTGTTCATATCGGCACGTTCAGGAGACATGGACCAAGTGTTTGCACTCGAAAATGGCGGGGATGATTTTATTACCAAACCGTTCCATTATGACGTGGTTCTAGCGAAGATCAGAAGCCATTTACGTCGATCGTTTGGCGAGTATGCTCCTGCACAATCGGAACGGATTGTAAAAGCGGGCACGCTGACGCTTTTTGCAGAACGTATGGAACTGCAATCGGGCGACAACATTGTTCCTTTGCAGAAAAAGGAATGCATTATATTGGAATTGCTAATGGAGGCCGCCCCAAAAGTGGTATCTCGTGAGACACTCCTTGAGGAATTATGGGACGATCAGTCGTTTGTAGATGAAAACACATTGAACGTCAACATTGCTCGTGTTCGAAAAAAACTCGCGGATTTTGATATTCTCTCAACCATCGATACTGTGCGCGGCGCAGGATATCGATTTGTATTGGCGCATGAAGAAGAATGAACAAATACAAGTTATTCATTAAAGAGCACGTACCGTTTCTGTTATTCCAAGTTGTGCTTCTGCTGTTCATCGTTCTATTGTTTTGGCTTGATGGAGTGCAGGACTGGAGCACTGCAGTCTATGCAATTTTAATGGGAATCATGTTAACGATCGGCTATTTGCTTGCGAAATTCATCCTACGTCGGTCTTTTTATGAAGTATACGAGCGGGAGCCGGGTCGTATGGAAGATGCGTTAATCGGTCGTCCTCAAACACCGGAGCATCGAATGACGGCGCAATATATGCGGAAATTGTACAAACTGTATCATAGTGACGTGCAAAAGCTCGATGCTGCACAACATCGGCAATTGCATTTCATTAATCAGTGGGTGCATCAGATGAAAACCCCGATTTCGGTCCTTGGACTGCTATTGCAAGAAGAAGAGATCGATCGGAAAAGTTTTCATGAAGAGTTGGACCGGTTGCAAGATGGGCTGGATGCGGTGCTTGTGAATGCCCGGCTGGAGACGTTTGAAGATGACATGCGAATTGAACGCGTCGTGTTGGAGGATCTTGTTCGACAAGTGGTGACGGATCACAAACGATTGTTCATCACAAACAGTGTGTTTCCTGAAATCCATGTGGATCCAGCATTTGTCGTGGCAACCGATCCGAAATGGATGAAAATCATACTTGGACAATTCCTCACAAACGCTGTGAAATATACGTTTGAAAAAGGGAAAAAGGTCTACGTGACCACCCACAATACATCTGAAGGAATTCGATTGACGGTACAAGACGAAGGAATCGGGATTCCTGAAACCGATGTGAAGCGAGTGACAAGAGCATTTTTCACCGGTGAAAACGGCAGGAAAACGGGTGAATCGACAGGGATGGGATTGTATATCGCATCTGAAGTGAGCGGGCGGCTCGGGCATACGCTGACAATTGAGTCGAAAGTGGGCGAAGGGACAGCAGTGACTGTGTTGTTCTCAAATGGAGAGGCGGTAGAAAACGATGGCACGAAAAATCGTCGAATTGACGGAAGTGACGAAAATTTATGAAGGCAAAGTGATGCATCGAGCGTTGAACCGTCTAGATTTTGAGGCGGAACAAGGGGAATTCATCGCCATTATGGGTCCTTCCGGAAGTGGCAAGACGACGTTGCTCAATCTGATATCAACGATTGACTTGCCGACATACGGCAGAATCGCCGTGAATGGGATTGAACCGGAAACGCTGAATCAGAATGATCTGGCGTTATTCAGAAGACGGAATTTAGGGTTCGTCTTCCAGACCATTAACTTACTGCAAATGCTCACTGTGGAAGAAAATTTAGTGTTGCCGCTGACGCTCGATCGGGTGGCGGTACCTGAGATGAAACGAAGAATTGCAGCGCTTGCGGACAAATTGTCATTGAACGAAATTTTATCAAGACGGCCGGATGAGTTATCAGGTGGTCAGGCACAGCGCACTGCTGTCGGACGTGCATTGATTCACGAACCGGAACTAATTTTAGCGGACGAACCGACCGGAAATCTCGACTCGAAATCTGCACGGGATGTATTGGAATTATTATCGAAAATTAATAAAACCGCAGGCACAACGATTATTATGGTGACACACGATCCGCTTGCTGCCAGTTATTGTGATCGTGTGTTGTTCATCAAAGATGGCGAGTTTTTCAATGAACTATACAAAGACGAACAGCGCCGGACATTTTTTCAGCAGATTTTGAACGTGCTGTCATTGCTCGGAGGGAACGTTAATGACCTTTCGTCAGTTCGCATACCGTAATGTCGTTCGGAATCGACGCATTTACGCAGCATTCTTCATGGCCAGTGCGTTTTCAGTTATGGTATTTTTCCTCTATTCGATGCTGTTATTCCACCCTGCGATGGAAGAAGGATTTGTGCAGGAAATTGCGTCCACCGGGATGATGGTCGCAGAATTTGTGTTGTTCATCTTCTCCCTGTTTTTCTTGTTTTACTCGATGCGAGCGTTTTTACAAGCCCGTACAAAAGAGTTCGGCATTTTGCTGTTACTAGGCATGGCAAGAAGTCAGCTTCAGCGACTCATCTTTCTTGAAACGATGCTGATCGGTGGGGTCGCGATCATTGCTGGAACGTTTCTTGGATTTATGTTCTCAAAATTCTTCTTGATGATTGTGAGGGAACTCATCCAAGTTCCAACGCTCCCCCTGTACTTCACATGGCAACCATTTGTGCTGACAGTCGGTAGCTTTGCAAGTGTATTTGTCATCATTTCTTTGCTCGCACCGATGTTCATCCGCACGGGGGAAGTATACGATTTGTTGCAAGGGGAAGTGGCTGAGCAAGATGCGTATTCGACGTCGAAATGGCGAGCACTTGCTGGGATTGTGTTGCTCGCAGCAACGTATACGATGGCGGTGTATGCCACGAATACATATGTCATCCGCGTCATCTTTTTGTTGCCGGCAGCAGCGGTGATTGGAACGTATTTCTTCTTTAGCGATTCTTTCCCGTATATGATTCAGCTTTTCCGAGCGCGAAAACGTCTTTATTGGCGACCCTTCTGGCTGTTATCTCTATCTGAAGGCGTTGTACGACTGAAAGAGAATGCGCGTATGTTCTTCATCGTCACAATGGTGTCAACGCTTGCGTTTATGTCCGTCGGCTTACTCGCGTCTCTCACATCGTTTGCAAACCAATACCGTGAGATCAACCCTTTAGGACTCGTCTATAAAAGTTATCCCGGTAATGTGCTGGAGCAAATTCACATTCGTGAGCTGACAGACGAGTTGAACGAAAAAGAGATTGATTACAACGTGGTCGCATTCCAGGTGCTAGAGCAAAAATCCTCATTCACCGATATGAACGTGTCAATCGTTCGTCTGTCGAACATTAACGCACTCGGCTATACGTTTGGCTATCCTGCAGTTGACGTAAAAGATGGAGAAGCACTCTTTTTGCCTCAGTCCGTATCTTCCTACCAACAATTGAAAGAACGCACTGTCAAAACTTCATTGGAAAAAAGCGGTCTGAAGGTGAATATATCGGGAGCGTACCCACACCAGGTATTTCCGCCGAATGCAATCGGCGCCAATGTGATTATTGTCTCAGACGCGGATTTTGAACGGATACTGATGGGGGAAGGCGGCGGGGAATCCTCGTTGTTCCGCTATTATGCTTTCAACATCGCAGACTGGCAACAGACGAAAGATATTGGGCGTGGGCTCCATCAAGACGAAGTACAATCCATGTTACTAGGCGCGGAATCCGGAACGCTGTTTTCGTTCGGTAATCCGGGCTTAAACTATTCCATCATCCGCACGACATTCTCGTTGTTGCTATTCATGGGATTAATGCTCGCCGCAGTGTTGTTCCTCGCTGCAGGTAGTTTCGTCTATTTCCGTTTGTATACAACGCTTGACCGTGACCGCAGACAATTTGACGTGTTACGCCGCATGGGGATTACGGATAAAGAATTGAAAAAGATTGTGAATCGACAATTACTCCCCCAGTTCTTCATTCCGTGGGGAGTGGCATTCGTGCATAGTGCGTTTGCATTCCTAGCGCTTCAAGTCATATGGGATGCACTCGCAGAAATTTCAATCGCAAAAGAGTTGACGCTTGTGTTAGGTGGGTTCGCGGTCTTACAGATCTCTTATTTCTACCTCATACGCTGGCGTTACCTCTCCCACATTCGGACACCGGAATAATCTCCGGTGTCTTTTATTATTGCGATAAAATAGTTGGAAGTTAAAATGTCGTAAAATAAAGGCTATTGAATTATTTAAATTTTTCTTATATACTAATAGTTGATGATAATGAATGACTATTCATTCAATAACGAAGGGTGGCAAACCGATGAATTTAGTAGAAAGAGTCCGTGCAACCGCTAAATCTCAGCCTGGAAAAACAGCTTATCACTTCACAGGCAAGGATACCTCTTACGCAGAATTTGACCAATCAGTCGCACAATTTGCATCCGCTTTACAAGACTTAGGGGTGAACAAAGGCGATCACGTCGCGTTATTACTCGGCAATACGCCACACTTTCTTATTTCGCTATACGCAACAATGCGTTTAGGGGCGACTGCAATTCCAGTCAATCCAATCTACTCGCCAGACGAAATCTCGTATATTTTGCAAGATAGCGATGCAAAAGTGGTGATTGCGCTCGAACAGTTACTACCACTCGTTGAAGCAGCTGCTGTTCAACTTCCAGCGGTCGAGCACTATATTGTTTGTGAGACGACTGAAGAGACTAGTGAGAAAGTGCATGCGTTATCTGAGGCGGCAAAAGCGAAAACGCATCTATTCACACAACTAGTAGCAAGTGGTAAGCCGGACATGGAGCCAGTTGCAGTAGATGAAAATGAAACCGCTATCATTTTGTATACGTCTGGAACGACAGGACGTCCAAAAGGTGCCATGCTGACACACCGAAACTTGTATTCAAATGCTAGTGACGTTGGAGAATACCTTGGCTTTTCGTCAAGCGATCGAGTTGTCGCAACGCTGCCGGTGTTCCACGTATTCGCACTGACGGTGGTTGTAAACGCACCTCTCGTCAAAGGTGCAACGATTGTCCTGATGCCAAGATTCAGTCCAGCTGAAGTGTTCAAAGCTGTAAAAGAACAGCAGGCGACAATCTTTGCGGGTGTGCCAACGATGTACAACTTCATGGTGCAATATCCAGACGCGAAGCGTGAAGACTTTTCATCGATTCGACTCGCGATTTCAGGCGGGTCATCCCTTCCAGTTGCGCTACTTGAAAACTTCGAAGAAAAATTCCAAGTGAAAGTGTCGGAAGGTTATGGTTTGTCAGAAGCGTCTCCCGTGACGTGTTTTAATCCGCTCGATCGGGAACGTGTTCCGGGTTCAATCGGAACGTCAATCTTGAATGTGAAGAATAAAGTCGTCGATGAGCTTGGAGATGAAGTGCCTGCCGGACAAGTTGGTGAGCTCATTGTCCAAGGCGACAATGTCATGAAAGGCTACTATAAAATGCCTGAAGAATCAGCCGCCGCTCTTCGCAATGGATGGTTGTATACGGGAGACCTCGCTAGGAAAGATGAGAATGGCTACTTCTATATCGTCGATCGGAAGAAAGATTTGATCATCGTAGGCGGATACAACGTCTACCCGCGCGAAGTCGAAGAAGTGTTGTTCACGCATCATGACTTAGTCGAAGCAGCAGTGCTCGGCGTACCGGATCCAGATTTCGGTGAAGAGGTACTTGCGTATGTGGTCGCAAAAGAAGGAGCCCATGTGACTGAACAACAGCTGATCGAGTTCTGTGAGAAACGTCTCGCCAAGTACAAAGTACCAAAGCACATCGAGTTTTTGGATGAATTGCCAAAGAATACGACAGGGAAAATTTTGCGTCGTTCCCTGAAGGATTATGTGAAAGCTTGAATTATAGGGAGAGACAGCAGAGGATGCGGACGCATCCTCTGTTTTATTTTTTCGACGAGGAACCCGCCCGTTCCCGAGGGCAACCCGCTCGTTTCGTCGAGGAACCCGCCCGTTCCCGAGGACGACCCGCTCATTTCGACGAGGAACCCGCCCGTTCCCGAGGACAACCCGCTCATTTCGCCGAGGAACCCGCCCGTTGCCGAGGGCAACCCGCTCGTTTCGACGAGGAACCCGCCCGTTCCCTAAGGCAACCCGCTCGTTTCGTCGAGGAACCCGCCCGTTCCCGAGGCCAACCCGCTCGTTTCGATGAGGAACCCGCTCGTTTCCACCAACAACCAACCCACTCCTGCGGCAAACTACCTTCTTGAACCCATCCCCAAGCTCGCGTCCAATAAACTTTTCCCAAATTCAAAACAAGACCAAACTTAATTTGTGTGCTCCGCTTCGCTACGCATTTAGGGACGGGAAATGAGGGAAGCTAGATGTCTCTAGGGAACGCGCCAATATTCTCAGTTAATCACTGGATTCGAACGGGTAAGCTCTCAAAATCCCCTCGAATAATCGCCACCTAAAATTTCAGAAAAATTAAAGTTAACACACTTGTCAAAACTCATGTCATTAATGTCGATATAAACAATATATACTAGAAGTAGGAAAATGGGGGGTGCCTTATGAAGAAGTCGGTGAAAGGGAAATTGAACGTTGTGTTCGGAACCATTTTGGTCTTGATACTCATCCTTGGAAGTATAGGGGTGTTCAGTTCGTACAGATTGAATGCGAACACAAAGGCGATTAATGAAGGGGTTCTGCCGAAGGTTCAATACAACAATGACTTGGAGCAAACTGTGCAGCAGATTTTGAGTAATATGCAGCGTCATCTCGTGTCAAAAGACCGGCCATTTGAAGAGAAGTATGAAGCGGAAATTGCTACGAATCAAGAAGAGCTGAAAGCGACTGAAATGGCTTACGAAAAAGTACTTGAATCTGATGAACAACAAGCATTCGACGTGGTTCAAACCCAACTAGATACATACAACAGTCAAATCAATGACTTGCTGAAAATGAGCGCGGCGGGAAATAAACAAGAAGCGATTCAAAAATCCTATGAAACCGGGATTACAATCGATGCCATCAGAGAAGATCTTCTTGAACTTGAGAAGACACATAAGAACGAGCTAAATGCAATTGAAGAAGAAGGAAAAGCCTTATACTTAAGCGTTTTAATTACAATGATTGTCGGTGCCGTTCTGGGTCTGGTGATCGCAGGGCTCGGTATAAGTTACTTGCAACGTAAAATCCAAATGCCGATTACGATGATTACGAATCGTATGAATGCGATGGCAGAAGGCAAACTGACCTTTGAACCGCTCTCAGTTGGCGATCCGGATGAAATCGGTCAGTTGACACAAGATGCGAACACGCTCTCTGACAACTTGTATCGGATTGTATCGGAGCTACAGACATCGATTTCGACAATTGCATCGACGTCCGGGGAATTGAGCGCTAGTTCGGATGAAACCGCTCAAGCATCCACCCAAATTACAGAGGACATTGTCGACATTTCAGAAGGTTCATCCGAACAAATGGAACATACGCGTTCCACGACGACGATTGTCAAAGAAATTACGCTAGGTATGGAACAGACTTCGACCGCCATTCATAAAGTGTCGGATTTAGCAATTTCAACAACGGAAGAAACACACAACGGGGCAGCTGTTATGGAGAAGACCGTTCAAAAAATTGAGCAAGTCCAAACATCGACGGATCATACTGCGAGTGTAGTAAACGAGCTTTCCAAGAAGTCTGAGGATATCGGGAGTATCGTTGCGCTCATAACCAACATTGCAGGTCAGACGAATTTGCTGGCGTTGAATGCATCGATTGAAGCAGCGCGTGCTGGTGAACATGGAAAAGGGTTCGCAGTCGTTGCGGGTGAAGTCGGGAAGTTGGCGTCGGAGTCTGCAAAAGCGGCTAGTGAAATCAACCGTTTGATCGAAGAGATTCAGATGGAAGTGAAGGGTGTCCAGCAGGCGACGGCAGTGACGAAGTCGAATGTTGCGGAAGGATTGACGATGGCGAATGATTCGGGAAATCGTTTCCGGGAGATCGCGAAAATGATTGGTGAGGTGTCGGCGCAGACGGAAGAGGTGTCTGCGATTAGTGAGGAGATAACCGCGAGTACGCATTCGATGGAGGCACTTGTTGGTCAGGTGGCGGAGTTGTCAGAGCGGTCTGAAGGAAGTGCGCAGAATATTGTGGCGGCTGCAGAGGAGCAGAATGCGACGATGGAGGAGATTTCAGCGAGTGCGCATGTGTTGAGTGATATGGCGGAGTCGTTGAAGGTAATGATTGATGTGTTTGAGTTGGAGACTGGAAGATAGTAGACAGGAGTTGATTTGCACTTCATGCGGACGCTTTCCGCGGGCTTGATCTCAGCAAATCGAACCACAAAGAGTTCGATTTGCCTTAATTTCTGAGTTCTTTACAGAAATTAAGGCAGCGGACTTCTCCAGGGTCTTCGATCTTCGCTGATCCGCAGGAGTCGCCGCATTACGTTTCAATCAACGGCGATTGTGGGACTTCGGATTCCTACACAAACGGGTGGGAGAGAAAAAAAGCCAAAGCCAAAAATGCATAGAAAAAGTTGCGATAATAAAAGGGAAAGTCTTCCGGGTGTCGAAATAGATGGCATTAGGGAGGAATGAAAATGACAGCAAAACAGATGGTTCAACAGGAAGACTTGTTTAAATTGAAGTCAGTGACGAATCCGGTGTTGTCTCCGGATGCCTCGCAAGCGGTGTTTATTGTGACGCAGATCGATCAGGAAGAGAATGCATATCATGCGCATTTGCATCATCTTGATATGGAGTCTGGTAGTTCGGCTCAATGGACGTATGGGAAAGAACGAGTGTCCCAGCCCCAATGGTCACCGGACGGGAGCCAAGTTGCGTTTTTGTCGACGCGAGAAGAGAAGAACCAACTCTATGTCATGTACGTAGCTGGTGGGGAAGCGCGTAAGCTGACAGAATATGAGACGGGCGTGAACAGCTTCCTGTGGTCGCCATGCGGTAAGAAAGTCTGGCTGACGAGTACATTAGAAGACGGAAAAACGTTTACGGATAAAGAAGAGAAGGACGAGAAGAAGTTGCCTGAAGCGCTCCGCGTTACGACGATGAAATATAAAGCGGATGGGGCAGGCTTTGTGAAAGAGGATCGTCATTCGCAAATTGGATGTCTCAATCTTGAAACAGAAGAAATTACAGCATTCACAGAAGAACCTTTCCATCATTCATTACAAACAGTTTCACATTGTGGCAAAAAACTCGTCATCGGTGTCAACCGAGCTGAAAACAAAGACTTCGACTTCCGTCAGCCTTTGGCGATTGTGGATGTCGAAACGAAAGAAGAAACAGTTCTTGCCGATGAACAAGGCTATTTTGGCGGTGCAACTTTCTCAGAAGACGATCGCTATATCGCATATGGTGGATCGGACCGGACGTTTGAAAACGCAACCCACTCTGAGCTATATGTCTATGACTGTGAAAACAAGTCGACACTTAATCTGACAGAAGCACTCGATGCACCAATTGGTGACGCGGTTGTCGCAGATCATCAGCAAGGACCTAATCCACCTGAAGCGGTTTGGACGGAAGGGAACTACTTGTACTTCCAAGTGACGACAATGGGCGATGTGCGCTTGTACTTCGCAGATTTAGAAGGCAGTCTGTACCCTGCAACGCCAGAGTCGGAGCATGTCTATGACTATGATGTCTCAAAAAATGGTCAGTTCGCACTCGCTGCAATCAGTGATCCAGTGAATCCAGGAGAATTGTACCGTATTGATATTTCAACGGGTGAACGGAAAGCAATGACTTCGTTCAATGAAACCTATGTGGCAGAAACGATTCTCGTACAGCCTGAAACGGTTCATCTGGAAGGTGTTGGCGGTTTCGATGTTCATGGTTGGATCATGAAACCCGCAAACTACAAAGAGGGAACCCAATATCCTCTCGTTGTGAATATTCATGGAGGTCCGCACGCGATGTACGGCAACTCATTCTTCCACGAAATGCAAGTACTCGCAGCACAAGGGTGGGGTGTTCTGTACATCAATCCACGTGGCAGTCATGGCTACAGTCAAGCCTTTGTCGACGCAGTACGCGGCGATTATGGTGGTGGTGATTACCAGGACATTATGGATGCACTTGACAACGCTTTAAACAAACACGACTGGATCGACAAAGACCGACTCGGCGTGACAGGCGGAAGCTATGGTGGCTTCATGACGAACTGGATCGTCGGACACACCAACCGTTTCAAAGCGGCGGTTACACAACGTTCCATCTCCAACTGGATCAGTTTCTTCGGCGTGTCGGATATTGGTTATTACTTCAGTGACTGGCAGATCAAGGCGGACATGACGGATGTCGATACATTATGGAAGCATTCGCCGCTGAACTATGCAGGAAACGTGACAACGCCGCTGCTCATTCTTCATTCGGAAAATGATTTGCGCTGTCCGATTGAACAAGCTGAACAGTTGTACATCACTTTGAAAAGCATGAAGAAGGAAACAGAGTTCGTGCGGTTCCCTGAATCTGACCACAACTTGTCCCGCACAGGAAAACCTAACTTGCGGATCACGCGCTTGAACGAGTTGACTGGCTGGTTCGAAAAGTATTTATGACAAAGTAAAACGCCTGTCCCGGGGGAGGGGACAGGCGTTTTTTGCGAGGAGGGATTCGGGTTATCGTTTGCAGCAATCTCCGATGATAGGTTCTGGGTCAACTTCAATTCCATCCATTTCCATGCCAGCTCTCATTTTCTCAACAATCGCATTCTCGATACAACAAACGCCTTTTAATACTTCAGCGAGGGCTTTGTTGAACTCGATCTTTTCGCAAGGTGTAGTAATATTCTCGTTGAATTCCTGAAACTTATAGACCTCTTCAAACAAAATTAAAGTCGTAGCGAATTCTGTAAGCAAAGCAGAAACAATCGTAACTTCACCTAGTGTGACAGTTGGTCTTTGGAGGGCATCTGCTACTTTCAATTGAAGCTGGTTAAGCATTTTATCGTGATCCATTGTTGTTCACCTCCTTCATAGCTTGATGCGTCCGGACAATGCAAGTTTATATCGCTCGCTTTGTGCTCATTGGACAATCGTCCGAGGAGGGTTGTGGATGTTTAATTTAACGATTTATCGATTCTAGTAGGATTTAATCGTCCGAACATTACTACTATATGCAGCTTGTTCACTGGCAGTTGGACGAGCGGCGGGGGCCAACTGTCTTGTCGAGTCAAAGTACTGGGGTGAGTGCGTTTCAAGCATGTTTCATCCGAACACATCTACTATATTCCGTTGTAGAGACGGAGAAGGGACAGAAGACTGCGGACAAACTTCTTACGAGTACTAGGAATTGCGGGGAAAAGAAAGCGATTGCAACACGTTAGGAAATATTGTAGGATGAACGTATTAGAAGGCTGTCCAAACTTTTCCAGATTCCCTGAAGACTTGGATAGCTATATAGAGTTGTGAAGGGAATTCGAATGGAGGAGAACGCAGTGGGAGTCCACAATGTAATGGAAGACGTCGTTCGAGACACCTTATTGTCGTATAAGAATAATATGAATCTTACGTGTCACTGTGAGCAATGCTTGAATGACATTTCAGCACTTGCTTTAAACGAGTTGCCGCCCCGGTATATTGCAAACTCGAAATATAGCCCGTACGTCCGTGCGTCCCATGAAGCGGATCACCAAGGGAACACAACGATTGTAGCCGCCATCGCAAAATCTGCCGCCCTCGTGTCGAAGAATCCGCGCTGTGAGACGTTTGCGATGAAACCAGGGCACTAAAAAACACCGAAGCGTAAAGAGGCTTCGGTGTTTGCGTGTTACTTCAACAATCCAAGTGATTCCTGCAACGTGCTATTGACATGCTTAATGAGCAACTCATCGCCCTTTTTACGGATATCAGATCCGACAAAGTCCATCATCTCTCTTGCCATGTCGGCGTCTTCCAACAACGATAACGACTTATTCAAGTTCACTTCAAAAACGCCAGCGTTCGATAAATGATGCTCGAGCGATTCCATTTGCGAACCGATTTTCGCTAAATATCCGCTAACCGTTCCAAGCGCACTATCGATCGTGCTGATCAACTTCTCTGCACCCTCTTGAGTCGCTATAGTTGCACCCCCAAGACCAATTGCATCCGTATGAACATCAAACAAGTTAATCTTCATATGCTGCGCAGCATTCCCGCCGACTTGTAGCGTCATCTCCGAGTCTTCTCCAAGAATCTTCATCGTATTAAACTCTAGCTTATCCGCAGTATCATTGATCCCCGCAAAAATTTGCTCCAGTTCCAATCCACTTGCAACACGGTCTGAATCCGTAAACGTTCCATTCGCCGACTGGACTGCCAATTCTCGCGCTCGCTGCAACAAGCCGTTCACGTTGTTCATCCCTTCGTTCGAAGACTCCAGCACAGACAACCCGTCCTGCATATTGCGTTGGGCTTGCGAAATCCCGCGGATCTGTGCGCGCATTGTCTCTGAAATCGCGGAGCCCGCTGCATTGTCAGCACTCGTTGCGATTTTCAATCCTGTGCCTAGATGGCGCAACGACTTCTCGATCTGCTTGTCGTTCCTTACCCCGCGGTTTGCTGCCGACTGGATTTGTTCATTGCTATTTATACGCACGTGGCTCACCTCGTCTATGTAAATAATCGCTTCCTACGTTATATCGACCGAAAGTCATGAAATTGAATGCGAACTTGCCGATATAGAAAATAGAACGGAGGCGGAGTGGATGATCACTGTTAAACAAGCGGCCACAGCTTATCGCAAAATGAATGCCACATCACTACCGCCACTCACCGCAGTATGCCAAGCACTTGCAGCAATTGACGAAAAACTGGATGAGGCACATCACTACCTAGAACAAAGCGACGAACAGTGGCGGGACGGACTGTTGAAGGCGCAACAATTGATTTTCGAATTAATGGCAATGACCAACGCAACCTCTATAGAAGGAGAGCGCCTGCTGACCCTTTACATCTATGCCAATCAAACCTTAGTGACTTCCTCGCTTAAAGCGGACGCGAGCGGTATCTTGGAAGTCCAGTCGATTGTGAGAAGCCTCCATGCCGATTGGCAGCACGCACAGAAGAAGCAAGTGTTGACACCCTATATTTGAAAAGCTGCCCGAAGATCGTGGCAGCTTTTTTGTATGGATAGAATGGCGTCGGGCAGGGAGAAACGAGCGGGTACGGATGTTAAACGAGCGGGTACGGAGGGGAAACGAGCGGGTACGGAGAGGAAACGGGCGGGTACGGAGAGGGAACGAGCGGGTACGGAGGGGAAACGAGCGGGTACGGAGAGGAAACGAGCGGGTGCAGAGGAGAAACGAGCGAGTACAGAGGGGGAACAAGCGGGTACAGAGAGGAAACGAGCGGGTACGGAGAGGAAACGAGCGGGTACGGAGAGGGAACGAGCGGGTACGGAGAGGAAATGAGCGGGTACGGAGGAGAAACGAGCGGGTACGGAGAGGAAACGAGCGGGTACGGAGAGGGAACGAGCGGGTACGGAGAGGAAACGGGCGGGTACGGAGAGGAAACGAGCGGGTATGGAGGAGAAACGGGCGGGTACGGAGAGGGAACGAGCGGGTACGGAGAGGAAACGGGCGGGTACAGAGGAGAAACGAGCGGGTACGGAGAGGAAACGAGCCGTTACCGCAAAACTCCTCCTCCTCTCCCACAAAAAAAACACGAATCCACCAAAAAGCAGATCCGTGCCTCCCCCTCTTAACGTCCTTTAAACTCTGGCTTCCTCTTTTCCGCAAACGCATTCAACGCTTCAATCCGATCTTCTGTCGGAATCGTGATTTCATACGCTTTCCGTTCAATCGTAAGTCCTGTCGCAAGATCCGCCTTCATTCCTTGTTTAATCGCAAATTTCGCCTGTTGTACGCCAATTGGCCCATTTGCGAGAATTTTGTCGGCAAACGCCTGAGTCTCTTCTTTCAACACAGCATCTTCGACAGTACGTGTCACGAGTCCGCACAATGCGGCATCAGATGCACTCAATCGTTGTGCCGTTAAAATGAGCTCAAGCGCCTTTGCTTCTCCGACGAGACGAGGCAAACGTTGAGTACCGCCCGCACCTGGAATGATCGCAAGTCCCGTTTCTGTCAACCCCATAACCGCGGACATCGCAGCGAAGCGGAAGTCACAAGCAAGTGCAAGTTCCATCCCACCACCGAACGCAAAGCCATTGATCATCGCAATCGTTGGCTGTGGTAGCTGATCAATCATCGTGAACACGTCACCGATTTTGTTCAGATTTCGTTTCACTTCAACGTCTGTTAATGTCTTTCGTTCTTTCAAATCAGCCCCCACGCTGAGTGCACGATCGCCGGCCCCAGTCAACACAACGACTCGTACTTCCGGATCAATTCGAATCTTTTCCACTGTTTCACCGAGTTCTCGAATCATGTCGTAATTGAACGCATTCATCGAATTAGGTCGATTCAACGACAGCCAAGCAATTCCAGCGTGCTTTTCCAAAATAATCGTTTCTATTTCTACACCCCCAACGTTTTTCAACCACTTCAAACATACCATTCTAAGGATTTTGAATCCACAATGTGTACACTATTCTAACATAACGAACTTGCAATATAGTTCTATTTTGCTACAATATAGGAAAATGGACTAA
This sequence comes from Sporosarcina sp. BI001-red, assembly GCF_003384035.1. GTDB lineage: Bacteria > Bacillota > Bacilli > Bacillales_A > Planococcaceae > Sporosarcina. The sequence goes on from NZ_QQAK01000010.1 coordinate 489,648, forward strand.
GTTAGGTGGAATCCCAGTGGAAGCAAGTGTATTTGTAGGCAGACAGCCGATTTTAGATCGAGATGGAAACCTTTTCGGCTATGAGCTTTTGTATCGTAACAGTGAAATTAACCGGTTTCCTAACGTCAATCCAGAAAAAGCGACAATCGGCGTGCTAGTGAATACCTTCCTTACAATTGGCGTGGATCGCGTTTCTGGAGCGTATCCTTCCTTCATCAACTTTACGGGTGAATTATTGGCTCAGGATCTATATGATCACTTAAATCCCGCACGAGTCATCATCGAAGTGTTGGAAGATGTCGAAATAACCCCAACATTGCTCACCAAATTACGCAAACTAAAGAACCAAGGATTCCGAATTGCACTGGATGATTTTGTCCTGACCAAGCAATACGAAGTCGAAAAAGGGTTGTTCCCTCTTATCGATTTTATCAAAGTGGATTTCATACAATCCGATCGTCAAGAGCGCGAACAGATTCAAAATTTCGTCCGTGTCTATCCAAACGTACAATTACTCGCTGAAAAAATTGAAACTGAAGCCGAATTTGAAGAAGCGAAAAAAGCTGGCTACACACTTTTTCAAGGATATTTCTTCGCCACCCCGGAAATAGTTATGGGTGCTGAAGTGCCATCGATTGAACAACACAACTTCCGTATTATGGATCGACTGAATACCGAGTTGCCAAGTGTCCGGGAAGTGGCGGGGCTCATTACGCAAGATATGTCACTCACTTACAAACTACTACGCTTCATCAACACCTATGCGTTTGGTATCCCAAGGAAGATCACATCGATTCAACAAGCAATCGTACTCATCGGATTACAAGAAACGAAAAAATGGATCTATATTATTACCATCCATCAAATGGGAATCGGAGATGGGAAAGGGCGAATCAAAGCGCTTGTCGATTACTCCCTCGTCCGAGCGAAACTTTGCGAACTGCTCGCAAAAAGGCAAGGTCACCAAAACTCGGACGAATTCTTCCTAGTCGGCATGTTTTCTATGTTAAACGTGATTCTCCGGCGTGATTGGCACGAAATCGAACACGACATTCCACTGTCAGATGACGTCATGCACACGCTCATGGGGGAACTGACAAAAATGTCTCCATACCTTCAAATCGCGGTTGCCGTCGAACGACTCGACTTGCCGCGCATGAAAGTGTTGTGCACGGAACTCGACATCCCGTTGAATGATCTGTGTGTGTATTCCCAACAAGCCATTCGTTGGGGACGTCAACTAGACTAAAAAACTTTCAATTTCCTTCACATAGCGTTTCCTTATTCTATAGCTATTCGTTAGAATGAGGAAAGGAGTTGATGAGATTGAAAATTGCAGTTGTTACAGACAGTACGGCCTACTTACCCGAAGACTTGCTCAAGCGGCTACAGATCCATGTCGTTCCGCTCGCAGTGACAATAGATGGACAAGATTATGACGAAGAAATCGATATAACGAGTAAAGAATTCTACGACAAAGTGCGTGGTGACGGTCCGTTACCGAAAACATCACAACCTTCTGTCGGTCAATTCGCAGAGAAATTTAAAGAACTGAAAGACGCAGGTGCAAAGGCAATCGTTTCAATTCACTTATCGAGTGGCATCAGCGGTACATACGCAGGCGCTGTCCAAGCCGGTGAGTTGGATGAAGAGCTGGACGTTCGCGCATTCGATTCCGAAATCTCCTGTTACATGCAAGGGTTCTATGCCATTCGTGCAGCGGAACTTGCCCAAGCAGGTGCTTCGTTGGACGACATCATGAGAGAACTCGATGAAATGAAACAAACGATGCGTGCCTACTTCATGGTCGATGATTTATCACACTTACAACGTGGCGGCAGACTCTCCAGTGCACAAGCATTGATTGGCGGCTTACTTCAAGTCAAACCAATCTTGCATTTTGTCGATAAAGTCATCGTGCCATTCGAGAAAATCCGGACACGTAAAAAAGCGATGAAGCGGATTGCAGACTTGCTCGCAGAAGATGCAGCGAAAATGCATCTTGAAGCCTCAATCATTCATGGCAATCAACCCGAAGAGGCTGAAATTTGGCTAGCAGAATTGAGTGAGCGGCTCCCTGACGTCAAATTCACCATCAGTCATTTCGGCCCCGTCATCGGTACCCATCTCGGGGAAGGCGCCATGGGACTCGGTTGGGTCAAACGAACAACGAACAACTAAACAGTAGGGGGTGTGAGGATGAACAAACCATTCGATCCGGCCGTCAGAGACTTTCTAGACGGTCGCATTTGGTTGCGTCAGCACACCCCTTTTCTTATGGAGAAAATTGACGAGCATATCAAAAAAGGTATGATCGAAACCATCCCTGGAGTTACGATGAAAAAAGGAACGTTCGGTCAGCCGGATTGTAAATGTGCACGATGTGAAAATGAAGATTCCCATCTATTTACGAGTTTCCATTGTTTACGATGTGAAGGTCCATGTGCGTATTGCCGCAACTGCCTGCAAATGGGAAGGGTGTCAGTGTGCACAGAGCTCATCATTTGGAAAGGCCCGCAATCGGAGTACCCCACAGAACACGCATTAGCCTGGGAAGGAACATTGACGAAACACCAGAAACAAGCGTCTGAAGAATTATATGAAAGTACCGTGAAGGCACGTCCACACCTCATTCACGCAGTGTGTGGATCCGGAAAAACGGAAATCTTATTTGAACCAATCCATAAGTTACTGACAGCGGGGAAGCGGGTTTGTATCGCTGCGCCTCGTGTTGACGTCATTTTAGAACTCGAGCCCCGTTTACGTGCAGCGTTCCCATCGACAAAACTAGAAGCGCTCTACGGAGGAGCAGACGTCAAAGCATTCGACGCTCAACTCATTCTAGCCACTACACATCAGCTCTACCGATTCCGTCACGCATTCGAAGTGATCTTTGTCGATGAAGCGGACGCCTTTCCTTATACAGCAGAGAAAACACTGCAGCATGCCGTACGAAAAGCAGCAAAGCCCGAAGCACCGATCCACTTCGTCACTGCAACACCGTCAGACAAACTTCTGGCGGAAATCAAGAAAATGGGTGCGGTGTCCACCATCTATCGCCGATATCACGGGCATCCACTACCGGAACCACGAACTGAACCACTCTGGAACTACTCCAAACAGCTATCCAAAGGAAAATTACCGAAAGCACTCGAAAAATGGATTACAAAACGACTCGACCAAAACGAACCATTTCTAGTATTCTTCCATGAAATCGAATTGATGATGAAAGCAGAGAAAGCCTTCCGCCAACTCGACGACCGGATCCGAGCTGTCTATTCAGCCCATCCGGATCGCAAACAGCACGTTCAAGACTTACGAGCAGGAACGATTCCTGGATTACTCACAACAACCATACTAGAGCGCGGCATTACGATTAAAAACATCCAAGTGGCGGTCGTTGGTGCAGAACAATCCATCTTCGATTCAGGTGCACTCGTCCAAATTGGAGGACGCGTCGGTCGCAACGTTAACCATCCGTCAGGTGATTTCGTCCTGTTCCATAACGGCATCAGTTATGCCATGGATGGCGCACGTCGAGAAATAAACCGGTTAAACTCGGGAGGCGAACCAAAGTGAATCCATGCTTACTCTGCATGAAACCAATCAAAGATATTACTTCCTGGCAATCGTTTTTCGGTCTAGAAAAGAAAAAGACACTTTGTGATGACTGTTCAAAACGCTTCGTTCGTGCCGACATAAAGGAAGAGGGCGATGTGTTGGATGCCGTTCATTCACTATATAAATACGATGACGCGATGCGCGACTGGCTCCATCAATACAAATTCCTGCAAGATGTTGCCCTTGCGAAAGTATTTGCAAAAGAACTTCGACAGTCGTTTTCAAATAAGGAAACAATCGTACCAATCCCGATTCATCCTGAACGTGCACGACTTCGAACTTTTTCACACGTTGAAACGTTGCTAGAGGAAGCAAAACGCCCCTACATCCAACTACTTGAAAAAACGAATACGGGTGTCATGGGTGAAAAGTCAAAACAAGAGCGACTCGAGATGGAGAACCTATTCGACCTTGTCCCAGGCGCGAGTATACAACCAATCACGTATCGGCTAGTGGACGACATTTATACAACAGGGACAACACTGCGCCAAGCAGCGACTGTCTTGAAACAAGCAGGCGCCGCTCGAGTAGAAGCGGTGACCTTAATACGATCCATTCAGAAATGATTCTAGGAGGAACTCAATATGGCAGAACTTAGACATTGTCCATCATGTGACGATTTTTTTAACTATACAGGCGTCCGCGAAGTATGCGGAAAATGTGGAATGAACGAAGAAAAAGTATACGAAGAAGTGTACCGATTCTTACGCAAACGTGAAAACCGTGCAGCAACAATCGAACGTATCGTCGAAATGACAGAAGCAACAGAATCCATGCTTCACAAATGGGTACGCAAAGGACGCTTGCAACCCGCAATGTTTCCGAATCTAGGCTATCCATGCGATAATTGTGGCAAGCTAACAGCAAAAGGGAAACTATGCGACACGTGTACAGCAGACATCAAACACGACCTAAAAACATTCGAAGCCGCAACAGAATTCAGAGAAGCCATTCAACAAAAAGAACAAGCAACCTATCTATCTGAACGTAAAAGATAATTAAATGGCAGTATATTAGATAGTTAACGGTGTTGATTTACGTTGCAGGTGGACGCTTTCCGAGGGGCTTGATTTCAGTCTCCTCGATCGCTGCGCTCACTGCGGGGTCTTCAACCTTCGCTGATCCCTCCGGAGTCGCCACCTTCCACTTCAATCAACGGGATTCTTGAAAAACTAGGGTTGTCTACACTATAATATCCGTCTAATGAATTAGTTTTAAACTTATAAAAAAGGGTATGTGTAAAGCGCTACCAAACCAGTAGGTATAGAGGTTTATATATCGGTCAAACTGTAATTTCGTACGAAAGACCCTTCAACTACTCGGAATTCATCCGAAATAGTAAGTAAGAGTAAAACTATTCCAAAGGAGCGAGAACGCATGAAGATTAATAATAACCCTATCCCACCTGTGAACCCGTACCGGGCGAATCAAGTAAAGAGTGAAAAAGCAAGCCTTGAGAAGACTGTTCAAAGCGACAGATTGGAAATTTCGAAAGAGGCAAAATCACTATCCGAACCGAGCCTGATTACGTCACAACGTAATGAAAAAGTCAGTGCATTGAAAGCTCAAATTCAAGCGGGTACGTATAAGGTCGACGCAGAAAAGCTCGCTTCAGATCTGATTGGATATTACCAACCTAAACAGTAAGCGAGCGCATTTAATAGTAGAAAGCAGGGAACCTCATGACAATTGAAATGATTCTAGGGCAGCTCGACCAATTGGAGAAGCTTCATAGAAGCCTGCTGCGTATCGCAAACGAAAAAACCACACTCATTAAGAAAAACGACATTAGCGGACTCGATCAGCTGCTAAAAGACGAGCAAGCACATCTCGCTGCAATCCTGCAGACAGACAAAGCTCGTGAAACAGCTGTTATCGCATTTTTCACCGAACAAGGACGTCCGGTACCGCTTCAATCGACCATTACAGATGTACTCAGCATCATCCAAGAGCCTGAACGCACACAGCTCAAGGAGGCGAAGGACCGTCTCCTGCACGCGATTCATGAATTGAAATGGCAGAACGATTTAAACCAGAAGCTCACCTACCAATCGCTTCAATTTGTGAATCTGTCGCTGGACATGGTCCGACCACGGACCGAATCCGTGAACTACTCGAAAAACGAAGTACAGGGAAAACCCCTAACAGAAAAAATCGCATCATTCGATTCGCAAGCTTGAGGAGGACACAATAATGGGTTCCACATTTATGGGATTAGAAACAAGCAAACGCGGCCTGCAAACCCAGCAGTCCGCTCTTTATACGACAGGGCATAATATTAGTAATGCGAATACGTTGGGCTATTCCCGTCAGCGGGTTAACATGGAAGCGACGTCAGGATTTCCTGGAGTTGGACTGAATGCGGGTACGATGCCTGGGTTCTTAGGGACTGGGGTACAAGCTGGATCGATTCAACGAATTCGGGATGGTTTCGTGGACAAGCAGTTCAGAGATGAAACGAACAAATTAGGCTATTGGGAAGCACAAACAGATGCCATTTCTCAAATGGAAGACGTACTTGCGGAACCGTCTGATTACGGTCTTCAGCAATCACTTACAGATTTTTGGAAATCTCTTGGCGTGCTCTCTACTGATCCTGAAAATGGCGGCTCACGTGCGGTAGTTGTAGAACGTGGAGTTGCAGTTGCAGACTCATTTAACTACATTCATAAATCAATGAAAAACATTCAAGACAATCTTGGAAAAGAGATTGGCGCTTCAGTTAATACCATCAACTCTATTTTGAAACAAGTCGGAGATTTAAATAAACAAATTTCAGAAGTAGAGCCTAATGGATATATGCCGAATGATTTGTATGATGCACGAGACAATCTACTAGATCAGTTGTCGCAATTAGTCCCAATTGAAGTGAAGTATGAAAAATCGGGTGGGAATGCACTAGCGATTGCTGAAGGTAGTGTAACGGTAACAATCAAAACTAAAGACAGTGAAGGTTTAAAAGTGGTAGATGGTAAAGAGTTTGCTCAGATGCGGACTAAGTCTGCAGTGACATCTACTGACAACGTGAACCCTAACGGTGCGATTGAAGGATTCTACTTAGTTAAGCTAAATCCAGATGGCAGTGATATGAAAGTTGACAAGAATATGGTTCAAGAAACGGGTACATCAACTTATATTAGGCATGAAAGTTTCCTTGACCAAGGCAAATTAAAATCGTTAGTAAATTCTTTTGGGAAAACAGGAGAAGTCGCTGGTTCTAAAGTTGAAGGTCTATATCCCGATATGATTGCCAAATTGAATACAATGGCACAAAAATTTGCCGAAAAATTTAATGAAGTTCATATGAGCGGTACGGATAGCGATGGAGATAAGGGTGAGGCATTCTTCACTCCTTATACTGAAAATGAAAAAGGTGAAATTACTGCAGAAAACATAAAAGTAAACTCAGCAATTTTAGAAGATCCAAGTAAACTAGCAGCCTCTGATTCAGCAGTTGGTTCAGCAGAAGTCGGAAATGGTAATAACGCTAAAAACCTAGGAGATGTTCTTTTCGATAAGAATATTGACCTTGGCAATGACAGTGTACAATCCTACTTCTCAGGTAAAATTATCGGAGAACTCGGAGTCAAAGGTCAACAAGCCATCAACATGACGAAAAATGCTGGAACACTTCTGGGTGCTGTATCTAACCGACGCGATTCAATCAGTTCAGTATCTCTCGACGAAGAAATGACGAACATGATTCAATTCCAACAAGCGTACAACGCATCGGCTCGTATGGTTACTGTTGTAGATGAAACATTAGATAAAATCATCAACGGTATGGGAATCGTCGGTAGATAATAAGGAGGAATCACTGTAATGCGTGTTACACAATCAATGCTTTCAAATAATATGCTGCGCAATCTATCTAGCAGTTATAATAAATTGGGTAAACTCCAAGAACAAATCAATACAGGGAAAAAAGTGAGCCGTCCTTCTGACGATCCCGTCGTCGTGATGAAAAGTTTAGGCTATGGTATGCAAGTGGAGAAAGTGGATCAGTTCCAAAAGAACTTAGGTCAAGTGAACAACTGGCTAGATAGTTCTGAGGATGCTCTGGACGGAGTTGGTTCGATTTTACAACGTGCTAAAGAACTCGCAACTAGCGCGGCAAACTCTGGTGCAATGACAAAAGAAGATCGTGATAAAATTAAAATTGAACTGAACCAACTGCAAGAACAAATGCGAGACTTAGCGAATACGAAAGTTGGAGATAAATATCTCTTCAGTGGGACGATGACGGATAAACCGTTATTTGATAAAACTGCAAATGCAGGCGAAGGTGGCTACCCTGATCTGCCTACAGATGTCCCTGCACCTACAGGACCTATAGTGGATGGGTATACGAGTAACGTTGAAATTGAAGTATTTGACTCAGTTTCGTTACGAGTTAATACAAATGCAGCTAAAATGTTTAAAGATATCGATAAACTATTTGACGGACTCAATGAAAAATTAGTATCTGGTGAAGCGAATGACGACATCGACTTCGGTGCCGCAATTTCCAATATCGATAAACAACTAGACGTTGTATTGACAAAGCGTGCTGACATCGGTGCACGTTCCAACCGTGCAGAGCTTATGCACAATCGTCTGGAAATGCAAGAAGGTGCAGCGAAAAAGCAACGTTCGTTAAACGAGGACGTTGATATGGAAAAAACCATTACAGAAATGATTACGGCTGAAACCGTTCATCGGGCTGCTCTTTCAGTAGGCGCACGAATTATTCAACCATCATTGGTGGACTTCCTACGATAAAATTTGAAAAAGGTAGACACTAGATATAGAAGTGTCTGCCTTTTTTGCTACATATGATAATGGAAGGTGATTAACGTGAATATTCCACAACTTCAAATTCAAACCACATCAGCTAAACTCGGATTGCAAATCACTAAACCTGATCAACAAATCGAACAACCGAAAGCCACCCAGCAAATCGAGCAACCTGCGGCTATTTTAGAAATGTCTACTACACGTCCGCAGTTATCACTCGATACGACTGAAAACCGTGCAGACTTAGACTTGAAGAGTGTATTCAGGCGTAGCAGTGAAAATGCACAATACGGCATGCAACAAGTAGCTGAAGGAACAGGTCGTCGTGCGCAAGAAGGACAACAACTGATGAAAATTGAAAATGGTGGCAACGCTATTGCAGACATCGCAAAACAAAACACAGCTCTGCCTGATGCACCCATCGGCATTCGATTCGTAGGTGATCGAACAAAAATTCAAACCGATATTACACCAGGTTCGCTCACAATTAATGTAAGACCGCAACAAGTTATTCATAACTCACAAATTAATAAACCTATCCATACGTACACACCAGGGAATGTAACTGGACAAATGGAACAACACGCATCCATCCAGATTGACTGGAAAGGATGAATATGAACGACAAAGGAGACTCACTCATGACGATTCAAACGAAATTTCACGGAGAACTAGATATTCAAGGCATTCCACAATGGACTTTTCCAAATGGATTGCCAGGTCTAGAACAAGAAAAGACATTCGTCTTACTACCAATAGAAGGAAACAATACATTCCAAGTGATGCAGTCAACTAAAACACCCATCATCGGACTCATAGTTTCGAACCCGTATCCATTGGTGCCAAACTATTCGTTTGAAATCGACGATCCGACAATCGAACTTCTCGGCATCGAATCGCAAGAGGAGTTGATGGTACTTGCAATCATGTCGTTAAAGCTACCCTTTAAATCATCTTCACTCAATCTTCAAGGACCACTAATCTTTAACACCAACAATCACAAAGCAAAACAAATGATCTTGAACGATACAACCTACAACCTACGTCATCCAATTGGTGAACTAGCAGAAAAGGGGGCGCAGTAATATGCTCGTCCTCTCACGTAAGCCAAATGAATCGATTCAAATCGGTGATAACATCGAAATTCGTATCATTGAAGTAAAAGGAGATACCGTTCGTATTGGTATTGAAGCGCCAAAGTCAGTCGACATCCTTCGTGGTGAACTCGTTCAATCGATATCCGATAGCAATACAGAAGCGATTACAATTGACCTCAATGTATTCGAACAACTGAAGAATAAAGACTAAGAAGAGCTGTCCAACGCGGTTCTTCTTTTCTTTTGAAAACTTTATTAAAAACTTCTAAAAAAGACTAAACACTTACAGACCCAATCCGATATTAGTAGTGTAAGCAAGAGAAGGATGGAACGGCCGACATCCTGACTCAAGCTGACAATAAAATTATCCGGTTCACAAGGACGTGAACCTCAAAACTCAAGGAGGAAAACACAATGATTATTAATCACAACATGGCAGCTATGAACACACATCGTCAATTAGGATCGAACAACGCAGCAGCATCTAAGAACTTGGAGAAACTATCTTCTGGTTTGAAGATTAACAAAGCCGGAGATGACGCAGCAGGTTTGGCAATCTCAGAAAAAATGCGAGGACAGATTCGTGGACTAGACATGGCACAAAAAAACTCTCAGGACGGAATTTCTTTAATTCAAACTGCTGAGGGTGCATTGAACGAAACTCACGATATTCTTCAACGTATGCGTGAACTTGCGGTCCAGGCAGGAAATGATACAAACACAAAATCGGACCGTGGTGAAATTCAGAAAGAAATTAACTCTTTGACTTCTGAAATAAACCGTATTGGTAATGCAACTGAGTTTAATACACAGAAACTATTAAATGGTGATAAAGCAGCAGAGTTTACAAGTGTATCTAGTGTAGAAGTAGATTTAACAGGCATGACGGCTGGAAAAGTTACTGTTATGGGTAAAGAAGTGACATTCGTTACTAATATAAGTGATACAGGTGATGCAATAGCTGCAGCTATAAACGGTGATGCTGCGCTATCTGATAAATTTACAGCGGTTAATGCTGCAGGTAAAGTTACGATCACTACAAAGGAATTTGCTTCTTCTGAAGGACTGACATCAGATCTCACTACTGCGACTAGTATCACAGGAACAGCTACTATCACTGAAGGCGAATTTGATGATAGTAAAGCTCTTGGTTTCCAAATTGGCGCCAATCAAAATCAAAGTTTACAACTTGATATTTCTGATATGCGTGCTAAATCTCTTGGCATAACTACTGCTGGAACAGGTGCTGGCTTAGGTGTTACTAACGGTACTAATAGCGATATTACTGAGCAAGCTCTCGATGTTTCAACACACGCACTTGCCGCTACAGCTGTAACTAAGATTCAAGATGCTATTGATACAGTATCTGGAGAACGTTCTAAATTAGGTGCTACACAAAACCGTCTAGAGCACACAATCAACAACCTAGGCGCATCTTCTGAGAACTTGACTCAAGCTGAATCACGCATTAGAGATGTGGATTATGTTTTATCAGTGGCGTAAGCAACTGAGACAAACACAGTCGTCCTGACTGGTAACGGTCAGAGAGTACGATCGGGTGAATTGCTGGAAACCCCTGAAACTGTTCTTGCTACAACGTAACTGGAAACGGTCAGCGTGAACGCTTGAAAAAAGAACAGATTGGGCAATCAGCAGCCAAGCTCCTGTCTCGAAAGAGTGGAGAAGGTTCAACGACTAGGATAGACCATCTACCGCGAAAGCCATGATGATGAAATCCGTAGGGACTGCAAGACTGAGTATCTTGCACAACCGAAGTGCCCGACCCCTACCGCATACGGAGGGTGAAGATATAGTCTAGTCATTAGTGAAAGCTAATGTTCGCACGATGGCGAAAGAGATGATGGACTTCACAAAGAACAACATCTTAACTCAAGCAGCACAAGCTATGTTGGCTCAAGCGAATACAGCACCACAAGGCGTGTTACAACTCCTTCGTTAATGTATTCACGGGCGTCTTACTTGGTAACGAGTAAGAGCATCACTGGGTGAATTGCTGGAACCTCCTGAGAGCTCTTCTACCACAGCGGAACTGGAAACGGTAAACGTGAGGGTCTGAAAAAGAAGAGATTGGACAATCAGCAGCGAAGCCCCTGTCGGGAAACCGTGGGGAACGTTCAACGACTAGGATACACCGTCTAAGGCACACGCTATGACGATGAAATCCGTAGGGTGTTACGAAACGTAACATTCGAAGTGCCCAGCTCCTGCGAACGCTGCAGGATGAAGATATAGTCTGACCTTTATAGAAATATATAGGACGCATCGCAAGCGAACCAGCAGCCTCAAGGCGTACTTCAATTACTACGTTAATCTTGATACAAAAACGCGATCCGGATTTCCGGATTGCGTTTTTTAATAAAACATAGAAAGAAAGGTTGCTTATGAAAGATTACAAAAATATTACACTTGAATCAGAAATTGTGAAGAAAATTAATTCTTTTAATAAAACAAGAGAAAATAGAATTGAAATGAGCAAAAGATTAAAAAAGTACAATAACCAATGGCAATTCATATTCTTTTTCTTAAATATAGAAGCAGTTGCTTTTATACTATTATCTATAGGTGGAATGAATGTTAATAACTTGTTTGGAAGTCAATTATTCATTATATATACAGGTATATTCTCAATATATGTAATTTTACTACAATATTATGTATCCTGCTTGAATTATAATGAAAGAGCATTAAAATTGCATTATCATCAACTAGAAATAGAAGATCAGATATTAAAATTAAAAGAGCTTATTATAAACTCGAAGGAATTAGAAAAAGGTGGAGATTATAGACGTATAGAGATATTTAATTCAATAATGTATAAATATCAATTATCACTTAAAAACAATGAAAATCATAAAAGTATTGATTTCAGAATTGCTGAATCTAATAATACTAAAAGAAAATCAGAAGATAATAATACGAATAACGATAGCGAAAAGGAAATTAAAACTAACAAATTTAATATCAGCACTGTAGATAAAAGCTTAGATAATATTTTGGTTAAAATTAATATGTTGTTCATTTTTATTGCAATTGGTTTGATATATTTTTTATAAACGAGGTGGTTATATATCTATGGGGAATATTGATCTTTCAGAGTTAAGTTATTTATATGTGGAAACTATGTCTAAAACTAAACAATATAATCCACAAGCAATAGCAAACAACAAGATAATAGGAGAATTAGGTAAGGAAAATATTATTAGGATACTTAATCTTGACATAGATGTATTTTGCACTAAATACAAATCTAGTAAATGCAGAGACTTTATTTATAAAAATGACTATCTAACTCCGCGGAATATGTATCTTGTTAATCCTTTATACTATCTCAAGTATACCCAAATAGTATTTGAAATAGCAGAAAATTACTTAGAATATAAAAGCAAAGAGCTGAATTTTAAAGATGATAATATAAAGGTTTTTTATTCCGGGCTCTTTTGTCTAGATAAAAAAAAAGAGACTGTGAATATTAATGCTGTTTTCAATAATAGTTATTCTGATTTTCAGAAAGAAAGAAAAAAATATTTTGGAAATTATGTTCTTAAATTAGATTTACAAAATTTTTTTGATTCTATAGAAATTAAAGAACTATTATCTAAGTTGAGAATAAAGCTAGGCTCCCTTTCTGTTATTGATGAATTAGAGATTATGTTAAATAGTTGCCAATTCACCACTTTGCCACAACTTCATTATTCTATAGCATCATCATTATTATCTCAAATGTACTTAGCGGATTTTGACAATGGAATACAAAATATACTGGCTAGGGAAAATTTAGAGTTAATTAGATTTGTAGATGATATTTATATTATACAACCTCATGGGGAGGTTAATGAAAAAGCGATTAATAATTTAATAAATGATGTAAGCTTTTTGTTATGGCAAGAGAAATTAAGTTTAAATAATACTAAAACAGAGCTATTGACACCGGATGAATATGAAAACAATTTTGATTTGAAAGAGAATAAATATGATTATAGTCCTACATCTTTTTCTACAGAAAAAATTATAGATGAAAAAGTATTGTCTTTAATACATAGTGGTGATTTAATCACTTATATAGAAAAGTTATGTGAAATCGAGAAAACTTATGGGATAGATTTAAAAAAATATCATGAGTTAACTGATAAATATATTTCTACTGTTAACGGTGATAGTAACAAGGTTATAAATGGATTAATTTTTTCTGGAAAGTGGAGATTATTGAGTGACAATGAACTTTTTGAAATAGTAAGTGAGTGGAAATATGTATTTTTTAATCCATCACAATTCACTATTTTGTACATTCTAATTTGCCGTTATTTAGAGAACAAAAATGTTATAGGGAATAGTAGAATTATGTCTTTATTAAGCTACTTATTTACATCTGAATCATATAATTTTAGAGATACTTTGATTGCGATTTCATATTTATTTCAAAGTAAAAAAAAGAATGTGTCTATTTTATCTCAAATTAAGACTATAAACCCTGAATATGTCAATTTCGTGGAAAAATATATTTGAGATTATAGAAAGTTGATCAATATGGCTTGCGCTGCCTATGCACGATGCAATTCAAACACAATTCATTATAAAAATTGTGGAAAAAAATAAGCAGTTAGATTTAACGTAATCATTTAACTTAGTGATTGTGAGCATCATATAAATAGACGAGATACTTATTTGATTTTCTCTTCTGCTAAGCTCTCTGTAAGAAAGTGAGTGACCAGTTCGCTGATTGTCAATCCGGTTGTCTGTCGTAATTGGGCTAACCAGACTCTATATTCCTCTGGAATTTTGATTTGATAGGGTTTTTTTGTGGATTGTTTCCAACGTTGTTTAAGAATTTGTAAGATGATTAAGTCGTTCATTTCCGTGCCGCTTATATTCCCATATTCGATTGATAGGTGCCGAAGACTATCATTAATTTCTTGTGTAGGTCGGATGAGTTTGAAGTCTTGTGGTAAGTATACTGTCGTTCTGTTTGCAATTGGTTTTATCGGAATCGGATAATGTGCTTTTCGCGACATACTGGGTTGTAGATACGGTGATACTATCTGAAGGAATCGAATGATTTGCGCTTGTTCGTACAGAAGTAAGCGGTTTTGTGCGTCTATTGCGAAACGTAGGTTGAATTTTTTGTAGGCCAGCTGAATGAGAGTGGAGTTTTCTTCGCTGCTGAAATTGTCAGTAGATAAGATGATTTTCTTCATAACTCCATTGTGTATGTTCAAATGACCGTCATCCTGGTACCACCAAGCGAGTGCTTCTGCGTTTAGGTGAGTTTGAATGAAAGAAAATGGTAGTTGCTTGATGTCATTTGGGTACCAGATAGTTCGTAGTTCGGTGATAATCGCCGATGTTTTACTTTGTACCATTATGCTTTCTGTATATCCTTTCGTCATTCGTGGATCCATCGTTTTTCGGTAGAACGGTAATGCTAATGGAATATAAGGTTTTAATTTTTCGTAGCAATACTCTGACCATTGTTCATCCTCTAGACGATGAATGAATTGAAATCGTGGCTTTCGTCCCTCTTGCTGTACAATGCATCCATCCCCTAAAAGCTTCCCGCACATTCTTGAAAGAAAATCTGATTTCATGATCGGATACCTCCCTTATTCTTTTACACTCATTATACAGTGAAACGAACTAATGTTCTATTGCCTATTTACTTCCACTCTTTAGATGTTAACTGAATTACCGATAGTAATAGAAAGTATACATAAGTTGGGAGAAGTTGCGATGTCTAATATAACAGCGCAACAAGCAGGACATGTTCGAGAAAATGTCATCATATTAGTGGAAGCAACGGAGCATCTACAAAGTTTAGTAAAGGTGAGAGACTTGTCAAATAGTGTACGTTCGTTCAGTGTTGTTGTGGAAGGGAATCAAAGTATCTTTGAATTCAAGTATCTTTGAATTCGGTACCTGGACCACATACAATTCAGACACTATTCTGTTTATTTGTATGAATCTATTTAGAACACATTCTGCTGATTTTAGCTTTCTACATGATTCGATTTAAAGCAATAGGCAACAAGCTCGCTGATTGTTAAACCCGCCTGTTGACGTAATCTGGCTAGTGCAACTTTATACTCTTCTTGTATGCTAATTTGATAGGACTTCGTAGGTTGTTTATTTTTTCGATTCGTTATAATAGCGACAAGATCTGAATCTTTGATTGCAAAGCTGTCTTCATGATTATGAAAGCATGACAAGGCTGCTAACTGTTTATTGATTTCTCTGGTAGGTTGTCGGAGTAGAATCTGTTGTGGTAAATAAATTGTAGTTCTAGTAGCTATCGGTTTTATTGGTGGAAGACGGTATGCTTTTCTATTCATGCAAGGCTGCACGTAAGGTGTGACGATATTCAAGAACTGAATAATTTGAGCTTGATCGTAGAGGAGCAGCCGGTTTTGAGAATCAAATGAAAAGTGTAGGTTGAATTTGTTTTTCAGTAATTGAATTAGCCATAGATTCTCATTAATTGTAAAGCTGTCTGTTGATAACACAACTTTTCTCATAATCCCGTCTTCAACTTTTAAATGTCCGTCGTCTTGATACCACCATGCTAGTGCTTCAGCATTGAGGTAAGTAAAGTTAGTAAAGTTTTGGTACCTGGACCACAAACAATTCAGACACTATTCACCACTCTGTTAATTTACATAGTGGATTTTTCTATATAGGAGACGATATTAAACAGAGAATATATATGAGAGGTGCGTTCCGATGATTGATAGGATACCTGATGAATTAGAGATCACCAAGCAGCAATTGGCTTTGTGCAAGCAGCAGGATTGTCTGCTTGAGAAGATTGAAATGAAATTACATGCGATGAAGAAAATTGCTCAGTATGCGGCGGAGCATGAGCTTACTCTGGAGGAGAGGACACGGCAGAATAAGGAACTCGAAGAGCATCAATCGATTATAAGAGGGTTAGAACAGGAGTACGGAGAATTATTGAAGCAAAGGAGAAACGACTTCCCCTTGCAGTAAAGCTCCCCCCTAGTGTTGGATACCTGTGCACCAAACTTTAGTGTTTGTTCAACCATTCACGTTTGTTTCATGCGCGGCCAAACTGAACTCTGTAGGAGTCCCTTGGGTTTCAACTGATCAACGAGTATGATTCAGCCGAGGATGTATTCAAAAGGGTAAACTCCACGCAATCCTAAAAGCGGCTTCCCATTACCGGGAAAGCCGCTTTTTTGCCGTCTGTTGTTCGAGTGTAATCGGCATATGCTCTGCCGCGTTGCCAAGTCCATACTGCGGCATGTTGACATAGACGGATTCGTATTGTCCTTTGGAAAGGATATACGTTTCATGATAGATACCGACTGCATCATTATTGGCGGTAAGCCGGTTGAACTTTTTCCAAGCCTTCAGGTGCTTTCCGTTTTTTGAATAGGCGAGCAGGTCATCGAGGGACCGCCAATATTGGATCATTGCGGTAGTACGCAGTCCGAAGTAATTTTCGGCTGATTGAAAACCTAGTTCACTTTTATGCGTGTATAGCTCCTTTACCATGCCTGGCATTGAGAGAAAAACGGGCAGCCATCTGTGGATGGAAAGCCTTTTATTGATGCGCATACCGATGATAAAGACGACGATATCTTCCGAGTTATCGGCTGTATGCCTACCGGTAAAAATAGATGATGGCATTGGGTTAATCCTCCTTCAATTAGTTTTGTACCACGTTTTTATCCACCACTACAGTTCCATTTTTATCCCGTCAGAGTAACCATCCTGTAGAATAAGTAGTGGACTTGTGTAGTGCAAGATAGAAGTACAGAGTTTTGAAAGGAATAAGTACATAACGCTGCAATTGTAAAATAATAAAAAAAGGCTTGCCAGCCTTCCAAAATTTCTCTACTGTATTGGTGTCGAATCAAAT
>NZ_QQAK01000011.1 GCF_003384035.1 Sporosarcina sp. BI001-red
CAGTGTGGCCGATCACCCTCTCAGGTCGGCTACGCATCGTTGCCTTGGTAGGCCATTACCCCACCAACTAGCTAATGCGCCGCGGGCCCATCCTGCAGTGACAGCCGAAACCGTCTTTCAGAGTTCCTTCATGCGAAGGAACTGATTATTCGGTATTAGCCCCGGTTTCCCGGAGTTATCCCCATCTGCAGGGCAGGTTGCCCACGTGTTACTCACCCGTCCGCCGCTAATCACTAGGAGCAAGCTCCTAGTGATTCGCTCGACTTGCATGTATTAGGCATGCCGCCAGCGTTCGTCCTGAGCCAGGATCAAACTCTCCATAAAAGAGAATTGATTGCTCAATTCGTACTGGCATCATTTAAGATGTCTATCAGATCAGTTAAGATCTGTTTGTGTTTGTTCCACCGGCAGAACCGGTTTCCCAAACGATATTTCGTTGACATTTTGCTGTTCAGTTTTCAAGGTTCATATGGTTAAAAATTATGGAGCGGGTGAAGGGAATCGAACCCTCATCATCAGCTTGGAAGGCTGAGGTTTTACCACTAAACTACACCCGCGATATTATTATTATATTATGGCGCGCCCGGCAGAAGTCGAATCCACAACCTTCTGATCCGTAGTCAGACGCTCTATCCAATTGAGCTACGGGCGCTCGATGAGATTTAAAATGTGTTTGGTGCGGTAAAGAGGACTTGAACCTCCACGGGTTATTCACCCACTAGGCCCTCAACCTAGCGCGTCTGCCATTCCGCCACTACCGCTTATTTATTATTTTTGCGACATCCCTTATTATACACGATAAGTAAAGTTTGTCAACACTTAAGTTTCAAAAAAATAATTTAAGTAGTAAATGGTGAGCCATGCAGGATTCGAACCTGCGACCCTCTGATTAAAAGTCAGATGCTCTACCAACTGAGCTAATGGCTCGTACAATTTCGAGATCAGTTAATGTTCAGATTAACTCCAAACACCTCGTGATGTCTCTCGCTAAGTTTTTCAAACACTGTTTGAAAAACTTGGCTGGGGTAGCTGGATTCGAACCAACGAGTGACGGAGTCAAAGTCCGTTGCCTTACCGCTTGGCTATACCCCATTATTATTAAGTGAAAGAACATGGTGACCCCTACGGGATTCGAACCCGTGTTACCGCCGTGAAAGGGCGGTGTCTTAACCGCTTGACCAAGGGGCCATTTATAATGTATTACTTTGTCGTTTGTCGTCGTTGTTCCTTGTCGACTTTTATTATTATAGACACTCTTTCACTATTCGTCAACTGTTTTTAAGAAAGTTTTTTAAAAAACGTTCAACCCCTTGATATAACTGGGGTTGAACGTCTTGAAAAGCTAGCACTATTAAGCTTCTTTAAGGCTACCGTGACATTTTCCGCATCGGAATCGCTTAGTATCTACTCGTCGTTTCCGATTATATTGAAGCCCGCAATTTGTACAAATGTATATACGGATCTTCCTGATAGACGTTTTACGGTTCTTGAGTGGTTTACAAAACCTTGGTGAATCCGTCTTTAGCAGAAGGTCTTTAAAGTCACGATCACCGTGCTTGTACCCTCTACCTTCTATATGAAGATGATAATGGCACAACTCGTGTTTCAAGACACCTTCCATTTCTTCCATTCCATATATCTGTTCAACTCTTGGATTCACCTGTATGGAGTGATCCGAAAGCATATACCTGCCGCCAGTCGTTTGAAGACGACTGTTGTAGACAGCATCATGAAGAAATGGTTTTTGAAACCACTGTACAGATAGACTTTCAGTAAGTGATTGCAAATCTTCAACCGAAAGATTGGTACCCTTCACTGTCATTTACGGGCAGGCGTCAGCATCGTCAAGGCGATTCTACCTTTTGCCTTATCTACAGACTCTACCCAAACCGTTACGATGTCCCCCGAAGCTACAACATCCAATGGATGCTTTACAAACCCTTTTTTCAGTTTAGAAATATGGACCAGTCCGTCTTCATGAACACCAATATCGACAAATGCACCGAAATCTACGACATTTCGGACAGTCCCTTGCATTTCCATGCCTTCATGAAGGTCTTTCATATCAAGAACATCTGCCTTCAGTAAAGGTTGCGGGTACTCATCACGAGGGTCACGATTTGGTCGTTTCAACGTTTCAATTACATCGTTAACTGTCACTGTCCCAACATCCAGCTTACGTGCTAGCTCAGCACTATTTAAATTAGTAAGTGCAGCAATTGCTTCAGGCGATCCGGTTTGTTCCTTTGAAATACCTGCTTCTCGTAAAATGTCTTCAGCGAGTGCATAACTCTCCGGGTGTATGCCTGTTGCATCGAATAATTCCTTTGCATTCGGCACTCGTAAAAACCCGATTGCCTGTTCATAGGTTTTCGCACCCAGTCGTGGTATCTTTTTCAGCTGCGTTCTTTTTTCAAACTGACCGTCTTCTTCACGTTTCTTCACAATATTTTCTGCAACTGTTTTAGACAACCCTGCGACATATTGCAACAGTGATGCAGAAGCGGTGTTTACGTTAACACCCACTCGGTTAACAGCGGTTTCAACGACAAAGGAGAGAGACTCTGCTAACTGCTTCTTCGCCACATCATGCTGATATTGGCCGACCCCTATTGATTCAGGATCAATTTTCACTAACTCTGACAGAGGGTCCTGCAGTCTACGCGCAATCGAAATGGCACTTCTTTGTTCCACTTGTAAGTCAGGGAATTCAGAACGAGCTGCTGCAGATGCTGAGTAAACACTAGCCCCAGCTTCATTGACAATGACATACGATACATCTGAATCGACTTCTTTAATCGTCTCTGCAATGAACTTCTCTGTTTCTCTAGAAGCAGTTCCATTTCCAATTGCGATTAGTTTAATATCGTATTTCTTAAGAAGTTGTAACACTGTTTGTTTCGACGCCTCTTTTTGAGGTTTCGGTGGATGTGGGTAAATAACCGATATTTCAAGGTTCTTCCCAGTCTCATCGATTACAGCCAATTTACAACCTGTCCTAAAGGCAGGATCGACTCCAAGTACCATACGTCCTTTTAATGGTGGCTGCAGCAATAAGCTCTTCAAGTTTTCCGCAAATACATGAATCGCTTGCGCCTCTGCCTTCTCCGATAACGAAGCGCGGACTTCACGTTCCACGGAAGGTGCGATTAGGCGCTTGAACGAATCTTCCAATGCTTCTTTCACATAATTTGAAGCTGGAGAAGATTCCCGTTTAATGACACTTCTCTCCAAATCTCCGACAATTCTATCTGCAGGGAATCCAACGGTAACGCGGAGTACTTCTTCTTTTTCTCCTCGATTTAAAGCGAGTACGCGATGCGGAACCACCTTGGACAACGGCTCCTCATACTCGTAATACATTTCGTAAATACTTTTTTCATCTTCAGCGCCTTTGCGTTTGGATGATACGAGTGTCCCGCTGGACCAGCTAATTTTACGAATTTTTTCTCGTAACGCGGCATCATCTGCAATACGTTCTGCAATAATGTCTTGTGCGCCTATTAACGCGTCCTCAACTGTATTCACTTCTTTTTCTTCATTAATGAATTCTTTAGCCAACGTTTCAACGGCTTCATTTGTAAATTGAAGAAGTTTGTCTGCAAGACCATTCAATCCCTTCTCAATCGCGATCATGGCACGAGTCCGACGCTTTTGTTTATAAGGACGATATAAGTCTTCAAGCCGTTGTAAAACGTCTGCTGTTTCTATTTGCTGTTCCAGTTCAGGAGTTAGCTTGTCTTGTTCGCCGATCAGACGAAGGACTTCCTCTTTCCGCTGTTCCAAGCCTTTACTGTATTGGTACGCGTCTTCAATGTCTTTAATCTGAACTTCATCTAACGATCCGGTTGCTTCTTTACGGTACCGCGCAATGAATGGTACCGTATTCCCTTCATCCAACAACGCAATGACTTGTTTAGTTTGTTTTAACGGAAGTGCTGCACGTTTTGCGGTCAATTCTAAAATTCGTTCCGACATTTCCATTCCCCCATTCATTACTTCTTAGTTTACCATGAAAGTGCACACAAAAAATCCCACTTCTAAGTTATAGAAGCAGGGTTCCTGCGATGAACGTCGCATCGTCGCCAGGTTTGACCGTTGCGCGCACCATTTCAGATAGCGTAAGCGGATCATCACTTTGGCTTAAATAAGCTTTAGGACTTCTTAGTTCGACACCGTCTGAGTGCATGAAGAACAGATCTCCATTTTGATAGACATACTCTTGTGTCTTCATTTTTTGAGGGCGACCGGATAAGTACCCCATCACGGGAAGTGGATAAAGCATCTTGCCGTCTTGTTGCCGGATATATAATCGGACATTTCCAACACAGCTATGTTGAATGGTATGTTTTACATAGTCAACCTTCACAATTGCTACCGCCGCACCACGTTTTTGTACCATATGCTCATTAATACGACTGAGTAGCTCTTCAATCGATTCGTAATGATGCTCCTCTAATATACGTGGCATGACTTCCGCAGACTGGCGAGCAACAATTCCACTACCAAGTCCATCTGCGATTGCACATATAAAATAATCCTCTTCCGCGTGTAGAAAGTACACGTCCCCAGAATCATGATTTCCACCTTTGGCCTGCTGATAGATATATGCCTCGATATGATCGTTTTTGAATGCTTCCATCAGGAGACTCCGCCTGCAGCCACTATGGCTTCCTGTAATTTCTTAATTGCCTTACGTTGAAGTCTGGACACATGCATTTGAGAGATGCCAAGAAGCTCACCGGTCTCCTTCTGGCTAAGTTGTTCAATATATGTATATTGGATAATCTGTTTCTCCCTGTCCGACAAAACATTCAAGGCATTTGCAACAAGTAACCGTTGGTCCGTTTTTTCGTATCCATCATCTTTTGACCCGATGATATCGAATAACGTGACCGTACCACCTTCAGAATCTGCTTCAAGAGTATGATCCATAGAGAGTGCCTGGTAACTACGTCCCATTTCCATTGCTTCCAGCACTGATTCCTCGTCCACTTCCAAGTACTCTGCAATTTCGCTGACTAGCGGAGATCGCTGGAGTTCTGTAGTAAGCGTTTCGACAGTCGCTTTAATACGTGGTCCTAGCTCTTTAATACGACGTGGTACATGGACTGCCCATGTTTTATCACGCAAAAATCGTTTAATTTCTCCAATAATCGTAGGGACTGCGAACGCTTCAAAACTACGTCCAAATTCGGGATCATACCTGCGTATAGCACCGAGTAGACCAAGCATTCCAACTTGCGCGATGTCCTCGTGATACGACTTACCTTTAGAGTATTTGCGAGCAATTGACTGAACAAGACGCTCATAATGAATGACGAGTTGAGTCTGTGCCTCATCGTCCTCATTTTCTTGGTATCGACGAATCCATTCTAAAACTTGTTCCTGAATTAGCGGATCACGAGTAGGCTGTTTGCTTGACATCCGCTTCGCCCCGCTCTCTGCCCAGGTACTTGGTCATGAAAACAGTAACTCCTTTTTCATGATGGACTTTCACGTCATCCATAAGCGTTTCCATTAAATAGAGTCCAAGTCCTCCTTCACGTAAAAGTTGAACGTCAGACTCCTGCTCTGTATAAGGTCCGACCCGTTTTTTAGTTTCTTCAAAATCGAAACTTTGACCGTGGTCGGCCACCATGATTTCTAATCTGTCTTCGTACAATGCACAACCTACGATGATTTCACCTTCTTCGTCTTCATCGTAAGCATGGCGTACTGCATTTGTAATCGCTTCACTGGAAGCAATTTTCAAGTCTTCAATTTCGTCGTATGTAAAACCAAGGCGGCTTGCTAGCCCTGAAATCGTTAACCTCGCGACGCCAACGTACTGTGCCTTAGCAGGAACTTTTATTTCAATGTAATCAAACGGTGCCATTAGGGTCCCCACTTTCCATTTCAATCTCAACCACATCATCAAGTCCTGTAATTTCAAATAGACGCTTCAGACGTTTGTTCAATCCCACGATTTTAACTGAGCCGTTCACAGCTTTCACTCTCTTATAAAAAGCTACAAAAACACCTAACCCTGTACTATCCATATAATTCACTTCTTTAAAGTCGAGCACAGCTTGACATTCCGGTTGGTCTGCAACTTTTTCAAGTCGTTCTTTTAATGTCGGGGCAGTAAACGCATCGATCTCCCCAATGATTTTAAATACATGGACACAGTCCTTCTCTTGTACATCAACTTGTAAATTCATCTATTCACACCCCATATTTTCTGTTGTAAACTAATTTTAGAGCTCTTAAGCTGTGTTTACCCAATTTTAGTGTGAACTAAACATTTTTATTCTTTCTTATAAAGGACAAGAGTAAAGTCGTCATGTAGCATGTAATTTTGCATTTTGAACAGTTCTGTATAAAGATGGTCGACGATTTGCTGTGCAGGTAAGTTTTTTACATCACGCAACATGTCCAAAATGACATCTTCCTCGATGAATCCTTCCGCATTTCTACCTTCAGTAACGCCATCCGTCAACATGACAATGAAGTCCCCTGACAATAACTCTACTGATTCCTGCTGGAAATCTACGTCTTTACTGATCCCAAGTAAAAGTCCTTTTGCATCCAACTCAACAAAGCGATCCTCTGCAGCCCGATAGAGCAGTGCTGGTTCATGGCCCGCAGAGCCGAAAGTAAAGGTGCTTGTGCTTGCAACGTACTTTCCATAGAACATGGAGATGAACATCGAATCATCCATACTTTTTTCGACAATTTGGTTAATAACTTCAAGTACATGACGTGGATCGTTCGCTTTTTCTCGCAAACTGTCCATCCCGAACTTGATCATCGACATACACAGCGCAGCAGGGATTCCTTTACCCATCACGTCTGCCACTGCAACACACGCTTCCTCATGTCCAGACTCGATGAAGTAGACATAGTCGCCACTCATTTTGTTCGCAGGCTTACTTACGATACCTATATCCAAACCGCCCACTTTCGGTACAGTCGTCTCAAGGAGCATATCCTGTACTTTTACAGCGACATCCATTTCGATTTCCATCGATTCTTGCTTACGTACAAGACTTTGATGCTCCATGAGCGCCAATCCGTAATGAATCATCATCTCTATTAAAAAATCGTAAGAGGGCCCGATTCGGGAAGCGAGATCAGGAAAGATCTTCTCCACAGATGTTTTATGAAGACTAATCACTTCTTCGGGTGAAATCTTTTTTTCGATGAATTTCCGACTGACTTGCTGAGCAGCATATAAATCGGTTTCATTCTCATGGGCGACATATTTTCGAAGCAATTCAGAGTATTGCTTTCCAACTTCTTGCGGCATATGTTACTCTCCTTATCGCAGCCATTTTGTAGCGGTTATTGTGGTACCCTTGCCAACCTCTGATTCGACTTTAAAATCATCCATCAAGCGTTTTACACCTGGCATTCCTGCGCCAAGTCCTCCAGATGTTGAAAATCCATCTTCCATCACTTTACGTAAATCTGGAATACCCGGTCCTTCGTCCGAAGCGATAATGGTCATTCCTTTCATGCCATCTGTCGAAACGCGCTCAATTTCTATCTTTCCTTTACCTGCATACAAGTAAATATTACGTGCCAGTTCGCTAATTGCGGTTGTGATTCGTGCTTGGTCCACTGTTCCGAACCCGGAGTTTTTCGCTTCATTACGACCAAGCTGACGTGCAGCAACAATATCCCATTCCGTGAAAATCTCTACAGAAGACCGATTACTCATATTTAGGCCTCCAATTCTCTGCGTAGCTTCGTAAGTCCGTTTTCAAGATCAAGGGCTGTCCTAACATTCTCCAAACGAATGCCGAGTTCAATTAGTGTAATTGCAACGGCAGGTTGGATTCCTGTTATGACCACTTTAGCTCCCATGAGACTTGACATACTAATTACGTCGCCCAGTACTTTTGCGATGAATGAATCGATAAAATCAATAGAGGTCAAGTCGATGACGACGCCTCTAGCTGTTGTTTCGTGCATTTTATTTAATAGATCTTCTTGGAATTGAATCGCAGTCTGGTCATCCAGCTCCCATTGGATGGAAACAATAAGTACTTCATCTAACTTCAATATAGGTATACGTACATTCATATTACTCTACCTCCACTATTTCTCTGTTCGTTAAGCTTAACGCTTCCTGCATTCCTCTGCGAAGCGTGCTTGTCGTCGTGAAATCACTTAAGTTTATGCCCAGTGCAACGATAGTTTGTGCAATTTCAGGTCGAATTCCAACTAACATACATTTCGCACCTACGAGGCGTACTGCATCTGCTGCCTGGATGATGTGATGTGCAACCATTGTGTCAACAACAGGAACCCCAGTAATGTCGAGCAATACAACTTCAGCTCGTTGCTGAACAACACCATCAAGTAAATTCTCCATAATCAACTTCGCTCGTTCTGTATCGATGGTGCCAACTAACGGCATGATGGATACCTTGTCAACTACTGGGATTAACGAAGCGGAAAGTTCCTGCAATGCTACTTTTTGCAACGTGTCCGTCTGCTCCCATTTGATGGAATACGCTTCTATGATACTTTCTCGCAAAGGGTTGATCCATCCAGTGAATACACCCATAAAGATTCTGAGATTTTGTTCTGTAATGACTTCCACGTCTTCCAGAAGTTCAAATACAACAGCGGCAAAATTATCAATTGCTTTGTTCACAAATTTGATTGACCAACCAAAGCGAATCACTTTCTCCGTGAAATCATCCAGTCGTTCGTTGTTCACCGCGTTTTCCCCTTCGTTGATGTTAGAAGTCATTAGCGTCGTAAATTCACGGCTAGTCTTTTCAACAAGGTGCTGCGGCATGAAGTGGAAGAAACGCTCTCCCTTTTCTTCTTTCATTAGTTCAATCCATTCCGCAATAATGGTGTCCATATGTTCGTTAACTACTATCCTCATTTTACTGTTCATAATTATGTCTTTCCTCCTTATGATGAATACACGATACACTTTGTACTCTAGTATAACGGATTAGTGGACGTTCAGCATCTTTTCTGTACAAAAAATCCATTCCGTCGGAGGACAGAATGGATTTCTTTGCTATGTATGCCTATAAGTTAGTGAGGCCAAAACTGACTTCTAATGCTTCGTCTACTTTCTGCATGACGTGATGGTCTAAATGGGTGATCTTATCTGTTAGCCTCGATTTGTCGAGTGTGCGGATTTGCTCGAGCAGGATTACAGAATCCCGCTCGAATCCATGACGGGCCGCATCAATTTCGACATGTGTCGGCAATTTTGCTTTTTGTATCTGGGCAGTGATGGCCGCCACAATCACTGTTGGGCTAAACCGATTCCCGATATCGTTCTGTATAACGAGAACAGGTCGTGTGCCGCCTTGTTCAGAGCCTACGACAGGCGACAAATCCGCAAAAAAGACATCTCCGCGTTTAATTGCCAACTTTTCATCCTCCGCTTACGATTCGTTCCACCGTATGCTGAGCTTCGAATTCCGCATGCAGACATTCAGCGGCAATTCCAAGATTGATCTGGGACATTTCCACATATCCGCGCATCATCTCTTCTCTGATTGCATTCAACTCACAATCAGTCTTGTACCGCGTAGCCGAGTAATATACGAAATCTCCCTGCTGCTCCTGATGGACGATCGTCTGTTCATTTTGTTTCAGCATTTTTGTGGGGATTTCCATAAGTAGTTCTCTTTTGTTTTGGTTAGCATCCAACTCTAGCACCTCCGACAAAACCCGATCCTCATTTCTATACTTATTTATCTTACCATTGGAGTTCGACAATGAAAAGACAAATTAGGTAATATAGCGACAAGTTGTGCAGTCAGGTTTGGTAGTTTGTCGAAAGTGCGAGAAGTAGAAGGTGCCAACTAATCCCCAAAATACTGTCTTTGTACACGTCTGGCAATCGTTACGGCAATTTCATAGGGAATTGTGCCGATACGAGTTGCCCATTCTTCCATTGTGATTTCTTCGTCCCCTTGTTTTCCCAATAACACAACCGGCTCCCCTTCAGGAAGTCGTTCGGGTAAGCGCACCATGCATTGGTCCATACAAATAGTTCCGACAATCGGAATGCGCCTGCCGCGAATAAGTACTTGCTGATTACGCAATCCTCGCTTCAGACCATCAGCATAACCAATCGGTAGCGTTGCGATCCATTCACCAGGTTCCGTCTCATAAGTAGCTCCGTAGCTAATTGGTTCTTTCGTTTGTGCTTGCTTCACAAATGAAATCTCCGTTTCTAGTTGAAGAGCACGTTCTAGTTGAAATGGTAGTTCTTGGGCAACCACCTCAGAAGGGGCAATGCCATACATCCCGATTCCGAAACGAACTGCATCGAGTGCAAAGTTCGGAAATCGAAGAGCTGCTGCACTATTTGCAGCATGAACGAGTTTTGGTCGTTCTGGGAAGTATTCTACTAGCCGATTAAACTTCCGGAATTGTTCCTCAGTTCTTTTCGTATCTTGTTCATCAGCAGTAGCGAAGTGCGTAAATATACCTTCCACTCTGATGGCTGAAGTTCCTTCAAGAATTTCAAGTAATTTAAGTATTTCTTCTTCACTTCGTACTCCTATCCTACCCATTCCTGTATCAATTTTTACATGGGTCTTCAAAGATTCTTTAATTCCCTGTAGTTCATCAGCCGCAGATTGCGCCCATTGGACTCCTGGAATCGTTACGATAATGTCTTGCCGTATCGCTTCTCTTAAAAAAGTTATCGGTACTGGTCCAAGCACTAAAATCGGTTGATGTATACCTGAATCCCGTAAACTTAAGGCTTCATCAGGTGTTGCGACAGCTGCCATTATGGCTCCTTCTTGGAATGCTGCTTGAGCACTTTCAGTCGCTCCATGTCCATAACCGTCAGCTTTCACGACTGCTATTACGCCTGTTTCAGATGGCAATATCTTATTTAAGTTTCTAACGTTCGCCCGAATCGCTCTTACATCAACGATGGCACGGGTCGGTCGATAGTTAAATGTGCCTGTCACGCGGATCACCTCTTCAGAATAAGTATTCTCATTATCATCCTGAAGAGCGTCGCACGTCAATCTAGATAACAAGCGGGTACCGGATTGTTCGGCACCCGCTTGTTGTGTTTGATTTACTTGACTACGTTCGGTTGCATGGAACTTGCCACTTGAATGAGTTCTCCCTTACTGAGAGACTCTGATGCCACGTAAAATGCGATTCCATCTTGTTCCCAGCGAATCGCATTTCCTGAAAGTGCTGCTACGGCGAATCCTAGGTCAACTGGATCCCCTTCAATGGATACCGCCACTTGGCTTTCCACTGCAGCCGCCGGTTCTTGAACAACGACGAACTCTTTTCCCGCTCCGCCATAAGATAGGAAGAGACGCGTTCCAGTTTCTGATGCGACTGGTTCTTCACTTAACAATGTGACACCTTCAAATGCAGCAGTAGGATAGAAAGTTTCAAGTGCCGCTTTTTTGTCCTTCGGTTTTTCGTCTTTCTTCTCATGGTCCATATTTTCCGTCTCGACTTTATAGTCATCCGCTTTACGCTTTACACCTAAAGTGATTTTCTGGAATGTCACACGGATTTTCTCTTCCTTATTTTCATCTAATAAGGAAACGTGAGTTGGAAGCATTGTCTTCTTGTCAATATGAATCTGTTGTGTCGGCAGAACTGCTTTATGATTATTGCGTGTTGCCGTTTCAAATACATACGACTTATCCTTCTCAGTCATCGTTGATTTCTTATCTGCTTTAATATCATCAGATAAAGTACTGATTAAGTACGCCTGGCTGTTTTGTGCAGGCCAATCACTTTGGAATTTGTACGTCTTGTTCAATGATGGCGTGACAACAAAAACCCCTTCTTCGTTACGGACGATCATCTGAGACTCATCTTTCTCTTTTTGTGAAACATCCACTTTGTAGAAATCAGGTTTCGTATGCCAAACCGTCACGTCATAAAGACGTGGTTCTTCACCGGTCTTAATCTCCATCGTTGCTTGAAGATCGTACCCATTGGAATCATTCCACTTTCCACTCAATTTCTTGACGACATCTTCTTTCGATGGTGCTCCGCAAGCAGTTAGTAACAAAAGAACCGCACCCAACAACAGTAATCCAATTTTGCTTCGCATTCAGGTCATCCTCTCCTATTTCAATCGGGTAGGTCATCTTATGAAGAGGGACAGTCATTTATGCAAAGCTGTTTAGAAGCGTTACATTTTTTGAAGAATTACTTGTGCCGCGGCTACTTTTTTCGTATGCGTAATGGAAACAAACCCATCCACAGCCTTCCCCTTAAAGTATAGGAAAGGTGCACCTTTTTCATTCGGCAAGATCGCAATATCAAGAAAACTGCATGTCGGACCAATGCCAGTTCCCAGCGCTTTTGCATAGGCTTCTTTCGCCGCGAACCGCCCCGCAAGGAATTCAACGCGACGGTGGCCTGAAAGTTTCTGGTAGTATTGCTGTTCTTCCGTTGTAAGAATTCGATTGCGGAATTTATCAGATTTGTTGTCCAGCTCCGCAATTCGATCAAGTTCTGTAATATCCAAACCAATTCCTGAGATCATTCGGTCACCTTCTTTCCATATAGAGTCGAAAACTTGTATACTAAAACAAAGATCGGGGGAGAGTCATGTTTATCCGCACTGAAAGTTTTTCTCAATACATTCGGCAATACCCTGTGGTGTCCACGCTTATCGCACTTAACGTCCTGATTCATCTACTTACATTTCTACCCATCATAGGGGATTCCATTTGGAACTTTGGAGTAGGCTCGAATTACATGATCGAACAAGGAGAGTATTGGCGTCTGGTTACACCCATGTTTTTACACTCTGGGATCATGCATCTATTATTCAACATGTTTTCCTTATTCATCTTCGGGCCCGAGTTAGAAAAGATGACCGGAAAAGCACGATTTTTGACTGTCTATTTATTAGCGGGTGTCTTCGGGGACATCGCGACTTTCTTCGTGTACGATTCCAGTTTTTTACACGTTGGCGCTAGTGGTGCGATTTTCGGGATCTTTGGTGCATTTGGAGCGCTTGTGTATTATACAAAAAAGATGTTACCTCAGCTTCGTCAAATCATCTTACCCATCATCGCACTTAGTGTTGTCATGACCTTTGTCGGTCCTAACATTAACGCAGCTGCACATATTGCTGGTCTGGTGGTTGGATTCCTGATCGGATTAGGCTTTTTCCATCCGAAGCGAATCATTAGCTGGCGCAAAAAGAAGCTCAAAGTTGTTCAGAAGAGATAAAGACTGCTAGAAAGTCAGTGTTGCTGACTTTCTGACAGTCTTTTTTTGTATTGAGGACACTTTCCTTTTGATTTATGATCACTTTTTGAGGTTTATGATCACTTTCACAGGTTTATGATCACTTTCTGTAGTTTATGATCACTTTCCCAGGTTTATGAGCGCTTTCCGTGGTTTATGATCACTTCCACAGGTTTATGATCACCTTCCATGGTTTATGATCACTTCCACAGATTTATGAGCGCTTTCCGTGGTTTATGATCACTTTCCCAGGTTTATGAGCGCTTTCCGTGGTTTATGATCACTTCCACAGGTTTATGATCACCTTCCATGGTTTATGATCACTTCCACAGATTTATGAGCGCTTTCCGTGGTTTATGATCACTTTCCCAGGTTTATGAGCGCTTTCCGTGGTTTATGATCACTTTCCATGGTTTATGATCACTTCCTCAGGTTTATGATCACTTTCCGTGGTTTATGATCACTTCCACAGGTTTATAAGCGCTTCGCTAAGTTTTATTCACATCCACTCTCCCGTGAAGGTTCATACCAATTTAGTAGATCCTCCGCTTCCTCCACATCCATTTGTCTTAGTCGTACGTTGTGAACGCCCATGC
Source organism: Sporosarcina sp. BI001-red (assembly GCF_003384035.1). Classification (GTDB taxonomy): domain Bacteria; phylum Bacillota; class Bacilli; order Bacillales_A; family Planococcaceae; genus Sporosarcina. The sequence goes on from NZ_QQAK01000011.1 coordinate 13,821, forward strand.
CCGACTTCACGTTCAAATGGATGGATGCGACACGTTGACGATGTTGAAAAATCGTTTGACGCATGTGTGCAGATTGGATCCTCTTGCGCATTGTGTAGGAAGTTTCCAAACTAATACCACGCGAGCGCATGGTAACCTGATTGCCACTCACCCGATACGCCGCCGAGCGATGTTGCCAGATGCCAAATCCCATCACTAGAGGCACAATTAGGAGCGCCAACAGTCCGTACGGATAGAAAAACCAACCGACAACTCCTATAACTGGAATCATCCAGATGAAGTCAATTCGATAGAAAAATTTTCGTCCTCGTTTAGGTAATTTCTCCAATGGCTCACGCAAATCTAACTCAGGAAAAATTTCTTGAAGGGGCTCATATAGCGCTCTCTTTTTCACAAGCGGGAAAAGTTGTATCTTAGACCCATCGTCCGCAGCACCTGCGCTATGGACAAGTACACGTCCATATCCGAATAACTGTCTAACAGGATTTTCCACGAAACTCACACTCTGAATGCGGCTAAGCGGGATCGTTGTGCGCTTTTTCTCGATCAATCCGCGTGTAATAATCAGCTCTTCATCTGAAACGCGAACGGTAAACCCGTAATATGAGAAGAACGTCATTGCCACCGATAGTAACCATGCGACAAATAATCCCACTAAAACTAATAAGACAATAATAAATACACCGAACTCAATGAGGCCAGCAAGCTCGTCGCTCACTTTATCAAGGGGCAAAAATTCACCGAACTGGGATAGAAATATGGCAACCCCTGAAAAAATAACACCGATCCCGCCAGACGTTGTCGCCAGTAAAACGAGCTGTTTTGGGTTCAACGAAAACACTCGCTTCTCTTCAGGTTCCGTCTCTACCGACCCCACACCATCCATCTCAACTTCAGACGGGTCTCCTGTTTCTTGCATTTTACGTTTCTTACCCTCTGCAATCCGTATTTTAATTAAATCTGCATCATCACGGGTAACAGCTGTCAACTCCGCCTCAGCTTCTCCTGCGGATGAAGCGGCAGTTTCCACTTGTACTTTCACAAGGCCGAACGGGCGATGAAAGATTCCTTCTGTATAATTCAAACTTTGTATACGTTCAAATGGGATATACCTTTTTTTCCGAACGAACAATCCCGATTCGATCCGCAATTCCCCGTCTTCAAACCAGTAAGTAAACCTTCTCCATTTGATGAACCCACTGGAAACTAAATAGACGACTAAAATAATCCCTAATAGTAAAGACCAATTGTCCAGAATCCAAATTCCGGAGTCATTGTTTCGCCTACCAGAAATCAACACGATCACTAGAGGTAAGATTGCTTCCTTTAAGGCTTTTAGACTTTCGACCAGGACTGTAACCCAGTGCAGTTTGTACCGCGGCTCAGACATCGTCTTCCGCCACCTTCGCAAGCGCTGAAATCCGATTTCTAAGTTCATCCGCTTCCTCGGCCGCTAGCGCAGGGATTGAGTGCACGGTCGCCGCTGAAGAAATCGATATTGCGGACAAATCATATTTCTTTAAAATCGGTCCTTGCGCCGTATCGACGTGTTGAACACGCACCATCGGAATGAGCGTCCGAGTGACGATGAAAATCCCGTGTTGCAACTCTATTTCCGATTCTCTTACTTCATAGCGCCATCGGGACCATCTGATCTTAGGGAATAGGTAGATGAATAGCCATCCATATATTAAGACGACTGCAATAGCAATTATGTATACCCACCACGGCCAATCAAAGAGAAATGTTAGTGTCCCCGCCCCTATTGCCAAAAGTAGCACAACAGCAGTTTGCAACCATCCATATAGGCGCCACACAGTGAGACCTTTACTCGATAACCTGTTCGCCGGTTCTTTTCTCAAGTCGATTCCTCCCTCTCTATTACTAGTGTATACGATTGGAGACGGTAGATGTTTCAAATATCCATAACAAAAAGCTCGGGAAATGCACATTTTCATGTGCACATCCCGAGCTCTCGTTGTGTACGTTTAGTGATTAACGTTCAGACCGTCCGCCACGTGAGCGATCCCGGTTTCCGCCTTCACGACTTCCGCCACTGCTACGACCGTCACGGCTTCCACCGCCACTACGACGTTGGCCACCGCTAAATCCACGACCGCCACCGTGTGAACGAGTGCCGCCACTACGATTGCCTTTATATCCGCCACGGCCACCGCCGCCACCATTGCCACCTCGTGATGGTAATGGGCGCTCTTCTGTAATAGATACAGGAGTTGCGTCTGGCTCGTTTGTTAAGTGCTTTAATGCTGCAGCAACTAGGTCAGTTGCATCGTATTTCGCAAGAAGATCTGTTGCAAATTGAACATAGTCATTCAACTCGTTCTTTTGAACAGCTTCTCCAAGTGTTTCAACTGCCACTTTTTGTTGTCCAAGAAGTGCTTCGTCAGACGTTGGTGGCTGAAGTGGAGTCATACGCTTTTTCGTTGTTTCTTCAACGATGCGAAGGTAACCCATTTCACGTGGTGTTACAAACGTGATTGCCATACCACTCTTACCTGCACGGCCTGTACGGCCAATACGGTGAACGTAGCTTTCAGGATCTTGTGGAATATCAAAGTTGTAAACGTGAGTGACACCAGAGATATCAAGACCACGCGCAGCAACATCGGTTGCAACTAAAATGTCAACTTTACCTTCTTTGAATTGACGCAAAACAGACATACGCTTCGCTTGTGTCAAATCGCCGTGGATTCCTTCAGCAATGTATCCGCGAATATTAAGTGCATGTGAAAGTTCGTCAACGCGACGCTTTGTACGACCGAATACGATCGCAAGTTCCGGCTGTTGTACGTTTAATAGACGAGACAATACATCGAATTTCTCGCGTTCTTGTGCTTTCACGAAGAACTGCTCGATGTTTTCGACTGTCATTTCTTTAGACTTAATCTTGACCATTTCCGGGTTCTTCATGAATGTTTCTGCAATTTTACGAATCGGTCCAGGCATTGTAGCTGAGAATAACAATGTCTGACGTTCTGCAGGTACGTTCTCAAGAATCGCGTTGATGTCTTCGATGAAGCCCATGTTCAACATTTCATCCGCTTCGTCCAATACAAGTGTTTGTACGCCGTCAAGTTTCAATGTTTTACGCTTAATGTGGTCCAAAATACGTCCCGGTGTACCGACAACGATTTGTGGATTATTTTTCAATGCACGGATTTGGCGTGAAATTTCTTGTCCACCAAATACAGAAAGAATACGAGCACGTTTTCCATAACCGATTTTGTAGATTTCTTCAGAAACCTGAATCGCAAGCTCACGAGTTGGAGCAATGACAAGTGCCTGAACTGCAGGGTTGCTTGTATCTACTTTCTCGATCATAGGGATACCAAATGCTGCTGTTTTACCAGTTCCCGTCTGTGCTTGACCGATAACGTCCTTACCTTCCATTCCAAAAGTAACTGTACCTTCTTGAATTGGAGTCGCCTCTTCAAAGCCCATTTTCTTTAGAGAGTCTTGTGTAGATTTACTGATGTTAAGTTCTGAAAATTTCGTCAAACTTCTCAATCTCCTTTGTGTTTTCCATTTGACAATTGGTTACATTTGCAAATGAAAGCGCGGCAAATCGGAGCCTTATGCTTTGGGTATGTTTCCGAACGTATACAAATCTAATGTAGGAAATCATCATATGATCCCGACCACTTAGATGTAGTGGATGAAAGGAAAGCCCGGTCTTTGCCGAGCGGTTCGATAGAGGATTCTCCTCTTTAGCGGCATTGCCGTCAAACCGTTTTATTCAAAAAAAAGCACTCTTCACAAGAGGAAGAGTTCTGCGTAAATGTATCCAATGCTCAGGCTAGTTTACCACACTAAAGACAACATCGCAAGCTATACACTCAACTTGAACATGTCTCCTGTTCGTCTTCTGAGCGCATGAATGCGATCACCTTGTCAAACCACTCCGCACAATCATCACTGTAACAAATATGGTGCTTTCCATTTTCCGAGAAGATCAGCTGTTTCAAAGAGGAACCTAGCGAATGATACAGCAAGTGGGCACTTGAATATGGAACAATCCCATCCTGCTTGCCTTGTACAATACAAACGGGCACAGTGATTCTGTCATAATACGGCTCAATTTGCTGAACAATCCGGGTAAATTGATAAGCTGAACGGATGGGTGTATTCGCCAGTTTATAGCGATACAAGTGGTAAAAAGTGTTCGGTGGAAAGTGTCGAATGACAGGCTCCGTCAGTAAAATCGCCGCATCTGCCACTAATAATCTTGGGGAGATGTACTTCGCAGCAGCACTCAGTAAGACGAGCCGTTCGACAGGATAGCGAAGCGCAAGGTACAGGGCAATTAAGCCCCCCATCGAAAAACCAACGACAAAAATGCGATCTGTACGTTTACTTAGTCGTCTATAAGCGAGTTCTGCTTCCATGAGCCAGGCTTCTGCAGTGATTTCAGCAAGTCTGCCCCCTGGTTCGTGCCCCGGTAATACGGGGACATCGATCATCCAGTTCGTCTTGTCCTTTAAAAACTGAATGAACGGGCGCACTTCAAAAGATCCGCCCGTAAATCCATGCAGAATAATTACACCTGTTTTCACGGATTACTCCTCCGTTTCCAATACACCTTTCAACACGTTTTCAAGCGCCATCCCACGAGATCCTTTCAACAGAATAATGGATTGGTCGTCAATGGATTCAAGTAGTTTCTCGATAATAGGTGCATAATCTTTTTCTGTCCAAATCAGTTCTGCAGTCGTATTTCGGTTGCGAAGTTCGTCATATAACCAATGCATTCTAGGTCCGTATAGGGCGATTCCCTTCAACTGTAGGTTGGCAAGTTGGTCGGCAACTGATTCATGGAAATGTCGTTCATCTTGTCCAAGTTCCAGCATATCCCCCAGTACTATCCACTTATCACGGCGAAGTTCTGTCTGGCCAATAAAGGTCAAAGCAGCATGCAACGATGTAGGTGCGGCGTTATACGCGTCATTGATGAACAATGCTCCGCTTTTTGCTGTGACTGGCTGCATACGCATCGGCGTTAAGACCGCATTCAACAGCGCTCTCCGGATCGTTTCCTCAGTCATACCGAGTTTTTTTGCGACCAGCATGGCTGCGAGTGAATTTTTCACTTGGTGCTCTCCGAATACCGGGATGACAAATTGGCCTTCCAACTGACCTGCTACTGTAAATCGACTTCCTTGCTCAGTGACTTGAATGTCTTTCGCAAGAAGGTCGCTCGTACTCCCATATCCAAAAGCTCGCGCATCAAGTTCTGGATGCTCATTCACAAGTGCTGTCAAAAGTGGCTCGTCGCCATCATAGTAAAATGCTCCGTTTGATGAAAGCCCATCTATAATTTCGAATTTCGCCTTCGCAATCCCTTCTCGACTTCCAAGATCCTGCATGTGAGCTTCACCGATATTCGTAATGATGGCAATATCCGGCTTCGCTAATTGAGAAAGGAATGAAATTTCCCCAAAGCCGCTCATCCCCATTTCCAGAACAGCGACTTCAGTATCTTCTTCAAGAGAAAGAATTGTCAGCGGCATGCCGAGCTCATTGTTGAAGTTCCCCTCTGTTTTACGTACTGCGAATGAGTCACCTAAAACACTTGCCAGTAAATCTTTTGTCGATGTCTTCCCGTTCGAACCGGTAACACCGATCACTTTACATGTCAGCTGTTCACGATAGTTACGGGCAAGTTGCTGCAGTGCGAGTTCCGCATTCTCAACAAATAGGAGTGGAATGTCTTCAGGTGGATTCGGTTCATCGGCAAGCCAAAGTGAAGCAGACGCCCCATTTTCGATAGCAGATCGGACATACGTATGCCCATTTGCATGTTCTCCACGGAAAGGGATGAATAGCTCCCCTTCCTTGATGTTTCTCGAGTCAATCGTTGCACCCGTCACTATAATTCCTTCTAAAAGTTGTCCAGAAGCATCCAACCAGTTAGCGAGTTCAGTCAGTTTTCGTTTCATTAGTTATCCCACTCAATCCATTGTGTATTGTATCTGTTGTTTTTCTGCATGACGCGCAACGGCCAACTCTATTAGGCGGTCAATCAATTCCGGATAGCTAACGCCGGTATGTTGCCAAAGTAGTGGGAACATACTTGTCGGTGTAAATCCAGGCATCGTATTGACTTCGTTGATGAGCACTTCGTCATTCTCTGTCACAAAGAAGTCTGCTCGAACGAGTCCAGCACAGTCGAGTACTTTGAATGCACGGTATGCCATGTCTTTCATATGGTTTGCAACGGCATCCGGTACTTGCGCAGGAATCATTAATTCTGTGTTCCCGTCTTGGTATTTCGCTTCGTAGTCGTAAAATGCTGCAACTGGCTTAATTTCCCCGGGAACTGAACATGCAGGCTCATCATTTCCCAGTACACCCATTTCGATTTCACGCGCAGTGACACCTTGCTCCACAATAATCTTTCGATCGAATTTCAGTGCAAATGCAATTGCTTGCTTCAATCCATCCCGGTCGTCAGCTTTACTAATGCCAACACTAGAGCCCAAGTTAGCTGGTTTTACAAACACCGGGTATTCAAGTGTTTGTTCTGCCGCGTCCAGTAAGCGGGTTTCTTCTTTTTCCCATTCTGAGCGTATGAAGTGAACATAAGGTACTTGAGCTAGACCAGCTTGAGCAAATAGTTGTTTCATGACAACTTTATCCATCCCTGCTGATGAGGAGAGGACACCATTGCCTGCGTATGGGATGTTCATCACTTCGAAAAGTCCTTGAACCGTCCCATCTTCCCCATTGGTTCCGTGCAATAGTGGCAAGATGACATCCGGCTTACTTTCGAGTTGAAGGAATTGGGCGATACTATCCGGCTCACTTATTCCATTTCCGTCCAAACGCAATTGTTCGATGGTTTCCACAGGTGCCATAAGTGATGTGCCAGTACGCCACTCCCCTTCAGGCGTTATGTAAATCGGCATCACTTCGTATGTGTCAAAATTGACTGCCTGTGTAGCAGCGCGCGCTGTAGACAAGGAAACCTCATGTTCTGCTGACTTTCCTCCATAAACTAATCCTAGCTTTTTTTTCATAATAATCCCTCTCAATCCGTTAGTTTTCGTCTCACTAGTTTACCATGAACCGCGGATGAAGCTAGAAAAAACCTTCCTCCTCATCTATTGTTAGAGTAATAAGTTTTTCAATGAAGAAACTTCTGATTCCACAATCACGTCTTATGAACCACGTGATTCTTTGACCTAACTACGCTATACTTTACCAATCATTTCCTTAGGGAGGAGTATCGCCTTGAAACTTTCAACCAAGTGGACAGACAGATTTGACTGGACACTTGCCTTTTATCTTTTATTATTTTGTATCGTTAGTTTGACCGCAATCGGTTCTGCTCAAAACTCTGGACAATACCAAACAAACTTCATTCCACTGCAAATCAGGTGGTATGTCCTTGGTGCATTTATCATTTTTGTTATGATTCAGCTCGAACCACAGCAATATAAAAAATTGGCATGGCCTCTTTACGGCTTTGGAATCTTCTTATTGGTATTTCTAATGTTGGCACCTGGAGGACAAGACCAAATCGCCGAAATCCGCCTAGGTGCGAAGCGTTGGTTACATTTACCTGTCATCGGAACGATCCAACCTTCAGAGTTCATTAAGACTTTTTTCATACTAGGATTAGCACGAACTGTTAGTGTTCACCATGAACGTCATCCAGGTAAATCACTTAAGTTGGATATGTTGTTGCTTGGAAAAGTGGGCGCGATGTTGCTTGTTCCACTTGCTTTCATTATGAAGCAACCAGATCTCGGAACATCTCTTGTATTCATTGCGATTACAATTGCCGTCGTCATCGTATCTGGGATCTCCTGGAAACTGTTAGCTCCATTGATGGCAGTCGGCGTAACGCTAGGAGCAACTCTATTATGGATGGCGATTTACGCACAAGACTTTTTGCAAAAGCTCGGTTTTGACCCTTATCAATTTAAACGTGTCTATTCGTGGCTAGACCCCTATTCGTACCCTGGTGAAGAAGGGTATAATTTAATCCAGGCGATGACGGCGATTGGTTCTGGAGAATTCACAGGAAAAGGCTTCAAAGAAAGCGTTGTCTATATCCCCGAAAACCACACAGACTTCATCATTAGTGTCATTGGAGAAGAGTGGGGTTTTATCGGAACGAGTTTACTGATTACACTGTTCTTCGTCTTTATTTATCATTTAACAAAAATTGCATTGACACTGAAAGATACATTTAGTGTATATGTGACAGCCGGTGTGATTGCTATGTTAGCTTTCCATGTGTTAGAAAATATCGGGATGAATATTCAGCTGTTGCCGATAACAGGAATCCCTCTCCCTTTCATTAGTTACGGAGGAAGTTCCTTGTTTAGTAATATGTTTGCGATTGGGTTGGTTTTCAGCATGCGATTCCACCAACAAAATTACTTGTTTGAAACAGATGAAGAGTAACCGGACAAAACAGGAAAATTTCCTCTTGTGGAGATGGGTACGATTTCGGTTATAATGAGTGACTGTAACTCTTATGAAACGACAAAGGTGACATTATATGAAAATAGAACAAAAATCTGCGGACCGATTCGATTGGCCGCTAGCATTTCTCTTGCTTATGTTTGGAGCAATCAGTTTGGTTGCCATTTCCTCTGCTCAAACCACAGGACAATATGGCATTAACTTCATACCATCGCAAATTCAATGGTATGTCGTAGGTTCGATTATTATTGCGGCTACGATGTACTTCGAACCCGAACAATATAAGAAAGCAGCATGGCTCATTTACGGTGCCGGAATATTTGCGTTGTTCGTGTTGTACATCCTACCAGGAGGTCTGGACCTCGTCGCCCCTAAGAATGGAGCAAAAAGTTGGTTCCACTTACCAGGTATCGGTAGTATCCAGCCTGCCGAGTTTATGAAGACATTTTTCATCATCGGACTTGCACGCGTCATTACAAAACACCACGAAAAGTTTACAGAGAAAACGATACAGACCGATTTTATGTTACTTCTAAAAATTGGTGTCGTACTAATTGTGCCGTTATTTTTCATCATGATGCAGCCTGACCTTGGTACCGCGCTAGTTTTCCTTGCAATCACTGCAGCTCTTGCCGTAGTAGCAGGGATTACGTGGAAAATCCTCCTCCCGATTTTTTTAGGAGGTGCATCAATTGGCGGTACGATGCTCTTCATGGCATTATATGCCCAAGATTTCTTAACGTCACTTGGTTTTAAAACGTATCAGTTCCAAAGAATCTATTCATGGCTCGATCCCTATTCGTACTCATCAAACGAAGGGTTGCATCTCATCACTTCTTTGAATGCAATCGGATCCGGTGAGATTTTTGGAAAGGGGTTTAAAGCCCGCGAAGTGTATGTCCCAGAAAGTCATACGGACTTCATATTCAGTGTAATTGGGGAAGAGTGGGGATTCTTCGGTGCATGCGTCGTCATTTGTCTATACTTTTTCCTTATTTATCATTTGACGAAGATCGCGTTGGAGTTAAAAGATCCTTTCAGTACGTATATTGCTGCAGGGATTATCGCAATGATCACATTCCACGTATTTGAAAATATTGGTATGACGATTCAACTCCTTCCGATTACGGGTATTCCTCTTCCATTTATCAGCTATGGAGGAAGTTCGCTGATGGGTAACATGCTCGCTATCGGTCTGATTTTCAGTATGAAGTTCCACCATCGGACGTATATGTTTAAATCAGATGAAGAAGAATAAAAAACACGTCCACAGAAAATCCTGTGGACGTGTTTTTTAGTTATGGTTGGATTTGCGGGTCTTGCTGAGCGGGCGGTGTAAGAGCCTTCAGCATATCTAGACGCGATTTTGTCATTGTAGCGGAAACACCTAACTTCGCTAAGTTTGTGATGATCTTCTTCAAATCGATTTCTTTCGCCATCTGGTTCCACCTCAACCTTTCTATAGTGCAGGACGCACAAATTGGATGTAAGGTTCTATTATGTTCAAATCGTGATGTTTTCTTTGTCTAACTTTATTATACCACGATTGTCAAGTTTTTAACCTTTCAATTATGTTACAAAATCACTTTCTTCGTAAACTTTATTGCACAGTCTTAAAAAGTTGACATACCCCCTACTGGTACATTACGCTTTAAAAAAGGAAGGGGTGACGAACATGGTTAATGAAAATGAACTTTTAGTTGACGAGGAATTCTCTTGTCGCAAAAGTCACCACCCCGAAAGTGTCAAAACAAATCTTATTCATCGCTTGAATCGTGTAGAAGGTCAAATACGCGGTATTCGTAAAATGGTTGAGAACGATGTGTATTGCGATGACATTATTACTCAATTCGCGGCTACACAATCTGCTTTGAATGGCGCTGCCAAAGTATTATTGGACGGACATTTAAAAGGGTGTGTGAAAGATCGGCTAGCTGAAGGCGATGATGCCGTTCTGGATGAATTACTCATTACCATTTCAAAATTGATGAGAAAATAAAGGAGGGAATTTAAAATGGAACAAACAACATTAACAGTCAAAGGCATGTCTTGTGGACATTGTGTAAAAGCGGTTGAAGATAGTGTGGGCAAACTTACGGGTGTTGAATCCGTTTCCGTTAACCTAGATGCAGGAACTGTGCAAGTTTCGCATGATGCAACTACAGCCGATCGGAAAGTAATCGAAGAAACGATTGAAGACCAAGGGTACGACGTCGTTCAGTAATTCTTACTGAGACCGCATGCCAACGCTATGCGGTTTTTTTCATATTATCCTGAAACACTATGGCAAATGCCATTTTTATTTTCATGAATTTATACCCCCATGAGGTACATAGAGGAGGTCGAGTATGATGAGTGAGAAACGAATAGATATTCCCATCACCGGAATGACTTGTGCAGCTTGTGCAAACCGGATTGAAAAAGGGCTCTCCCGCATGGATGGGGTGCAAGAAGTTGCTGTTAATTTTGCAACTGAAAAAGCTGCTGTGACGGTCGACACCGATGCTGCCGATTTACTTGCCATCCGCGCTAAAATTCAGTCACTCGGCTATGATGTGACTGAACGCCAAGTTGATTTACAGCTGACAGGTATGACATGTGCAGCGTGTTCTGCCCGGATTGAAAAAGTACTTTCCCGGATGCCGGGTGTTTTCAGTGTGAATGTGAATTTAGCACTTGAGACAGGTCACGTCACGTATGATCCGACCACACTTTCTATAGATGAGATTATCGAAAAGATAGAAAAGATTGGTTATGGTGCTTTTGTTAAAGGTGGAGACACTACGACTGATGGAGACCCTCGAAAAACGGAAATACGAAAAAAAACGAGAACATTCTTGATTTCTGCCGTACTTTCTCTGCCACTTTTATGGACCATGTTCGCTCATTTCTCTTTTACTAGTTGGATGTATGTACCAAGCTTGCTTATGAATCCGTATTTCCAGTGGATACTTGCCACGCCGGTCCAGTTCTGGATTGGCTCCATATTCTATAAAGGTGCGTATTCTGCACTTCGAAATGGGAGTGCCAATATGGACGTGCTCGTTGTGCTCGGAACGTCCGCAGCTTATTTCTATTCCGTTTTCTTGGTCCTCTCAGGCTCGGGTCATGGCTTGTATTTTGAAACAAGCGCTGTCCTGATTACACTGATTTTACTCGGAAAGCTATTTGAAGCACGTGCCAAAGGGCATTCATCGGATGCTATAAAAAAACTGATGGGACTGCAACCAACGATGGCAATCGTAGAGCGTGATGGTGTCGCTTCAGAAATTCCGATTTCCGATGTTCAAGTAGGCGATGTGCTTGTGATTCGCCCAGGTGCTTCAGTTCCAGTAGATGCGGAAGTGCTTTCTGGTTCGTCCGCAGTAGACGAATCGATGCTGACTGGTGAAAGCCTACCTGTCGATAAAGTAGCGGGAGATCTGTTGTATGCTGCTACTGTCAATGCAAACGGTTCCTTGCGGGTTTGCGCGAAGAACATAGGCAAAGATACGATGCTCTCCGGAATCATTCGAGTTGTTGAAGAAGCACAAGGATCGAAAGCGCCTATACAGCGCTTAGCTGATAAAATCTCTGGCGTGTTCGTTCCAGTCGTTGTTGGAATCGCTGTTATCACTTTTCTCGTTTGGTACTTCTTTGTAACGCCTGGCAATTTCGCTGAAGCGCTGACGAGTACGATTGCGGTATTGGTAATTGCCTGTCCATGTGCACTTGGACTTGCGACTCCGACATCGATCATGGCTGGGTCTGGTCGGGCCGCAGAGCACGGGATTCTATTCAAAACTGCGGAAGCGATGGAACAGACGAAATCGATTGATACGATTGTGTTTGATAAAACGGGTACGATTACCAAAGGGACACCTGAAGTGACGGACTTCTTCACTTCGGATTCATCAAATAGAAATAGGTTAATTGCTTTAGCAGCTGCGGCGGAAAATGATTCTGAACATCCGGTTGCTCGTGCAATTACTGATTATGGAGTGGAACTTGGTGTTCAAGTTGGGACAGTTGAAAAGTTCGAATCGATTCCTGGACATGGGATCCACTGTAAGGTCGATGACGCTGAAGTGTTGCTCGGAAACCTGAAATTATTGGAGCGCTTTGGCGTTTCGGTCGATGAAGGAGTTGCAGACGTAGCTTCCCTTGAAAATGATGGGAAAACGGTGATGTATATGGCGGCAGACGGCAATCATGTTGCGATGATTGCTGTTGCGGATACAGTGAAAGAGACGTCTGCTCAGGCCGTGAAAGAATTGCATGCACTTGGGTTAGAAGTCATTATGCTGACAGGCGATCAGGAACGAACCGCGAAGTCGATTGCAGCGGCTGTTGGAATTGACAGAGTCTTCGCCGGTGTCCTGCCTGACCAAAAAGCGCAAACGATATTGCAATTGCAAGCTGAAGGAAAACGGGTTGCAATGGCAGGTGACGGCATTAACGATGCTCCCGCGCTAGCAGTAGCGGATATCGGAATAGCGATGGGCACAGGAACTGCAGTTGCGATGGAAGCAGCTGATGTTACCTTGATGCATGGTGACTTGTTGCGTGTTCCAGATACGCTTGCGATGAGCCGACTGACTGTAAGGAACATTAAACAGAACTTGTTCTGGGCGCTTGCCTACAATTCAATCGGCATTCCGATTGCGGCTTCTGGCTTATTAGCCCCTTGGGTAGCAGGTGCTGCCATGGCGTTTAGTTCCGTATCTGTTGTATTGAATGCACTCAGATTGCAGCGCGTGAAGTTACGTTCATAATCACAATTTCATGAGAGACTGAAAGAAATGGGCCATTTCCACTTCTTTCAGTTTTTTTGTGGCGTTGGATGTGTTTTTGTTTTCAAGGACAAATTCCTTTGTTCATGTATACTATAGAAATACAAACCATTTCCAGAAAGGCGGCATACAATGGCAGGATTAATCGGCTTTCTTACGATCGCATTACTTATTCTAAACATCCTGCTTGCGGGAGTTCTAATATTCTTGGAACGGCGTGACGCAGCATCTACATGGGCTTGGCTACTTGTCCTATTTTTCATTCCTCTCTTTGGCTTCATTATCTATCTACTTTTCGGAAGACAGCTTCGGAAGCGTCACTTGTTTCGCTGGTCAGGTCGAGATCGCATTGGGATTGAGACTTTGATCGACTACCAAATGGAAGCGATTGAAGATGAAACCTTTGAATTCCAACTTGATGATACCGCACATTACCACGATATGATTTATTTACATTTAAGAAATAACCATGCGGTGTTAACGCAAGATAATGATGTAGAAATCTTTAATGATGGTGCTGCTAAGTTTGAAGCACTTATTGAGGACTTGGAAAATGCCAAGGATCATATCCATTTCCAGTATTACATTATGCGACTCGACAAGCTTGGTAGTAGAATCATGGAAGTCCTCGTGAGAAAAGCTAAGCAAGGTATAAAGGTCCGTGTGCTCTTTGATGATATAGGATCGCGTGGATTACACGTAAAACACCTGAAAGAGTTGACAGATGCAGGCGGAGAAGCTGTATCCTTCTTCCCGGCTGTGTTACCGCTCATTAATCCGCGTATGAATTACCGGAACCACCGTAAAATCGTCGTGGTCGATGGCAGGATCGGGTATGTTGGCGGATTCAACGTTGGAGACGAGTATCTCGGATTGAGCAAGAAGTTTGGCTATTGGCGGGATACGCATTTGAGAATTGAAGGCAGTGCTGTGCATCCGTTGCAGACCCGTTTCTTGTTAGATTGGAATCAGGCATTGGCATCGAGTGAAGTTCAATACAACGATCGCTACTTCCCTGTTATTCCTCGTAAAGGTTCGGTCGGCATGCAAATTGTTTCAAGCGGACCCGATGCAGAATGGGAACAGATCAAGGACGGCTATTTAAAGATGATTTTCATCGCGAAAGAATACATTTACATTCAAACGCCTTATTTCATTCCTGATGTCAGTTTCTTGGACGCATTGCGTATTGCATGCTTGTCCGGGATAGATGTACGGATTATGATCCCGAATAAGCCGGATCACATGTTTGTCTACTGGGCGACTTATTCGAATATCGGAACGTTGCTGAAAGCTGGAGCGCGCGTCTACATTTACGAGAACGGGTTCATACATGCGAAGCAGATTGTTGTGGATGATGAATTATCAACCGTTGGTACAGCTAATATCGATGAGCGTAGTTTCCGTCTCAATTTCGAGATTAATGCGTTCATCTACGATCGAGAAAAGTCACGTGAACTTGCGGAGCTGTTTGAACAAGACATTCAGTTATCGACCGAGTTGACGTATGATATGTATTTGAATCGCTCACGAACGATTAAGATTAAAGAATCAATATCACGATTGTTGTCACCTATTTTATAATGTCTTTGCGTATCGGGACACCTCCTATTTGGGGGTGTTCTTTTTTTGTGGGATTGGGGGGTGTTTGAGCGGATTCCCGGCCTACTTGAGCAGATTCCTGGCCCGCTTGAGCGGATTCCCGGCCTGCTTGAGCAGATTCCCAGCCCGCTTGAGCAGATTCCCGGCTTGCTTGAGCGGATTCCCGGCCTGCTTGAGCGGATTCCATGCTTGCTTGAGCGGATTCCTGGCTTGCTTGAGCGGATTCCCGGCTTGCTTGAGCGGATTCCAAGCCGTGAGCGGATTCCCGGCCCGCTTGAGTTCGCTTGAGCAGATTCCTGGCTTGCTTGAGCAGATTCCTGGCTTGCTTGACCAGATTCCCGGCCCGCTTGACCAGATTCCCGGCCCGCTTGAGCAGATTCCCGGCTTGCTTGAGCGGATCCCTGGTCTGCTTGAGCAGATTCCTGGCCCGCTTGAGCGGATTCCTGGCCCGCTTGAGCGGATTCCCGGCCTACTTGAGCGGATTCCTGGCCCGCTTGAGCGGATTCCCGGCTTGCTTGAGCAGATCGACTAGAATCCTAGAAACGGAGAAGCTCATTTTGGCCATGAAGACAAAGAAAAAAGGACTGCAGTTGCAGCCCCTTTCCTTTTCACTCCACTCCGAGGTATTCCTCGAGTGTGATATTTTTCTTGAAGATTTCCTCAGCTATTGGCTTTCCAACGTAGCGGTAGTGCCACGCTTCATGCATATATCCTGTGATTTGTTCTTTGTGATTCGGGTAGCGCAAAATGAACCCGTAGCGGTGAGCATTTGCGAGCAACCATTTGCCTGCTTCAGTTGTACCGAACGAAGATGATGCCCAATGCTTTTCATGATTCACTTCACCGATATCGAACGCAAGACCCGTTTGGTGTTCCGAATAACCGGGTCGTGCACTGTAGCGATCTGCCGCTTCGACTCCATCTCGATCCGCATAACGATTATAAAGCGTCACTTGATAGTCATACGATCGATATGTGCTAAACGCCGTTAAGTTGTAACTGGAAAGTTGTGCTTCCGCAGCCATTTCCTCAAATGCAGCGCGAGCTTCTTTGTTTTCCCCAGGTGCAAAAGTTTCTGGTAGTGGATACTTTTTGTTGGCGATTAAGATGTTTTTTACATAGGTCGGTTTGCTTGGCAATTTCTGTCCCTCCACGTATCCTCCATCAAAAGATTGTTCTTCCTTGCTTGGTTGTTCTTCCTTGCTTGGTTCCTCTGGCTCTACTTCTGCAGGAGGTAGATTTTGTTCATCCTCTTCGCCCTTTTCAAGACTCTTTTCAGGTGCTTTGTCTTCAGAGTCGGGGGAGGCTTCTGGTAATTCATTATCCGCATTTGATAAACCCGCTTGTTCTAACGTTTTCTCAACGTCCCAATCATTCGTACCCATCCATATAATCAGTCCGACTATCGCGGCAACGACAATTAGTAACATCGCTTTTAGCCCCGTAGACTGTTTCTTGCTCTTTCGCCTTCTGTCTTGTCTTCGTTTCATTAGAAAATTGCCTTCTTTCATAGTGTCTCTTGCAATCTATTTTCAGTTTCTTGAATATTACAGGATCATTACAAAGTGTCCAGTTCATAGTCTACCATCATTTCTGTCTTAGGACTACTGTGCCTTTTTTAAAGTGTATGCTATGATTACTTTTTCAGCTTGATTTTTTTGATGAAGGATGATTCTATTGGCAAACCAACGATGGCTTTCTGCTAGTTTTTTTGTATTCTTTTTTACGTGGGGAATCTTTCTTCCTTATTGGACCGGATGGTTGACCATTGAAAAAGGTCTCACGGTTTCAACAGCGAGTGTCATCATGGGAATCGGAATGGCCGCACGAGCGCTCACTACCTTTCTCGTATTCCCTGTATTAACAAATAGAGCCTCTTTACGAAGAGTCGTTCAAGTGTTATCGATCCTCTCCCTGCTGCTCGTCATTCTATACTTGCCTGATTCTCCAATATGGGTACTTGGAGCGATCACAATCCTTTTCAGCGCCGTCTATCCTATGGTGTTGCCCGCTGTCGAGAGTGGCGCTACTCTATTAATGCAGTCTGAGCGCATCCATTATGGGAAAAGCCGTTCATTTGGATCAATTGGATATACAGTTGCTTTACTGCTCGTCGGTGTGGCAACGTCTATTTGGAGCGAGCAATCGATTTTGTATTTAATGATTGCTGGACTTAGTGTTACGGTTCTTTTTTTCATGAAGGGCGCACCTGCAGTTCTGAACATGGCACCTGAACGAACTTCTTCACAAGTCTCTCAGACTAAGTTAAGGACGTTGTTCCAAACAAAAGGGTTTCTAGTTGTCACAATATTAGCCGTCTTGCTTCAAGGGGCTCATGCTGCGTATTATAGCTTCGGTTTCATTTACCTGGATGACCTGAATGTTTCTGGGTTTTGGATTGGGGTTATTTTAAACGTTGCAGTGTTGTTTGAGATTCTTTTCTTCCGCGTTTCGGACCGAATGCTATCAAATGTAAAGATTTCAACGATGTTCTTAATTGCCGCAATTGGTTCAACCGTTCGGTGGATCGTTGTTTTCCTCTTTCCCATTACAGCCGTGTTTGTTGTTACGCAAATGTTGCATGCCATTTCTTTCGGGATTGCACATTATGCATTCATCCAATACATATCCACTCGCCTTCCAAAGCAGCAAATCGCCTCTGCACAAGGCATGTATGCGGCGTTTGCTATGAGCTTAAGTACCGCATTTTTGACGATTCCTGCAGGGTATTTATACGATATTTCTCCTGGACTCGCATTTTTAGGAATGGCGGTATGTACAATTCCTGCTATCTTTATCGTTCTCGGTACTCGACGAAAGTTTGAATACTAAAAAAGGAAACGGCAGCGCTCTTTGCGCAACGCCGTTTCCTTTTTTCATCCTAGTAATCTTAAAAACAAGATGACTGCAAGAGCAATTGCAAACAACATGGAGAGCCCTTGCATCCACCGAGACTCACGAATCATCCCCTGGCTCTTGAATTGCTTCGCTCGTGCACTATTCGTTAGAGCAAACAGAGCAACCATGCCAATCAGTGCATTTTGTAAGTCTAACTTGACGATAAAATAGAGCGAAAACACGCCAGCTAAGACAATACTTATTCCATAAATCCACTTAGTGTTCATCAGCATAAACCTCCATTTCACAGTCAGGCTGATGTTCTATAGTTAAAAAAGAAGCCGGAGTAAGCTCTCCGGCTGGTTTAGCTATAAAAGTTATTTCCCTTTTTTCTTGTCGTTCTTAGGTTTCTCATCTTCCGGATCGATGATTTCTACATCAACATGACCGTCAGCTTCTACCGCTAGTTCTGCTGCAGTGTGTTTATAGTAGAATTTACGTCCAAGATACGTTTGGAAAATCATGAACAGACCACCTACTGCCCAGTAAAGAGGAAGTGCAGCAGCAACCCGGTACGAGATGAACATAATCATAATCGGTGAAATGTAGACGAATAATTTCATCTGTGCTTTCTGCGTTTCTGGCATTGTCCATAGTGAAACTCTTGCTTGGACAAAATACACAGCACCGGCAACGAGCATCATAATAATATCGGGTTTACCAAGCTCAAACCATAGAAACTTATGGCTTTTCACGACATCATCGGCATACAAAATAGCAAAGTATAGACCCATGATGATTGGCATTTGAATCACTAATGGGAGACAACCCATATTAAGTGGATTCACATTATGTTTTGAATAGAGACCCATCATTTCTTGTTGTAGCTTCGCTTGTTCTTCTTTGTTGCCTGCTTCTTTAGCTGTTTTCATCTGTTTTTGGATCGTTTCCATTTCAGGTTTCAACGCATCCATTTTTACTTTCATTTCTTGCTGTGATTTGTAATTCTTCAACATAAGTGGCATTAGGATTAAACGGATCCCCATCGTGATGACGATGATTGCGAGTCCATAGCTTCCGCCAAATGCTTCTCCTAAAGTATGAAGCAACCATTCCATCGGTTTAACAAATAATCCGTAGAACGTTCCTCTTTGTTCTTGAACACTCGTACAACCACTCAGCAAAACGGCGGCAGTTGCCAACATCGTTATAAATCCAATTCTTTTTTTCACGAAATCCACCTTCACTATTTTTCAAACTATTAGCAACCCTATTTCTATAGAAAAACTTAGAATGGCTAACGGGATTTTTTCAAAAACAGACGGTCATCGTCTCTTCAAAAAGTATACCCTAATCCCCTTCACAATTACAATGAAACCTATTATGAAAAGTTCTATTTCATCTGTACAATACAAAAAAACCTGCATTCAGTGACAATTTAGTCACTTTGCAGGTTTTGAATAGGTAAACATTCACAAGAACTTTAGTTTAGGTGTTAGGATTCGGCTGTTCTTGAAATAAGTCGATTAGTTTGCTGTGGATTTGGATTTGTCCGAATCTGATTTCGCTTCTTTAGACTCCAGCTTGTCCGTAATTTCTTTATCTATCTTTTTGTGATAAAGGCCGTCTTCTTTTGCACCTTTGCCTTTATCTTCTACTTCTTGGTTGTAGTAGTGAACGCTTGTCTGAGCTCCTTCACTCACCATCTTATTGTCCTGGAAATCATAGGGATCGGACATACCTCGCTTTGTATCATCTGAGTAGTCCGCCTTTTTGGATTGAACAAAAGAATCGACTTTCGTAACTAAATTATTCACAGCTACTTGTGCTTTGTCACGGTTTTCTTTCTTGCTGAAATACGCATAAGCTCCAGCTGCAAGTGTTGCAAGTAAAATACCATTACGTTTTTTAGCCATGAAAATCAAACCTCCAAGTTTGTACTTATATTTTAGTATGGGTCCATGTAACAAGTATACCCCACTTCTTCTTCACCAAACGCAGTTAACATTTCATTTTCATGACAAGTCTGACTATCGCTAGTTTTCAATACGTGCATTTGTTATGATGAGAGAAAGATTAATGAGGTGAAAGCGCAATGATTCGACAAATGATTGAGGAAGATATTGCTGCCGTTCAACACATTGCCCGTGAGACTTGGAAAGCTACGTATACAGAACTTTTGCCCGAAACTGTCCAACAGAAATTTCTCGATAGCGCTTATTCAACACCGATGCTGATAAAGCGTATGGAAAAGACCGAGGTTTTAATCGCCGAACGTGATGGACGAGCTGTTGGTTTTTTTAATATGACACGAATTGACGAAGATGGAGATGCTGAACTGACCGCGCTTTATATTCTTCCTAACTACCAGCGACAAGGTATCGGGATAGAGTTATTTGAAGGTGCTTTAACACTATTGAATAATGCTATGAAGCTATTTGTGTACGTTGACGATTTGAATGATCCAGCAAAATCATTCTACGAGAAGCTCGGTTTTGAGTTGCTCGAAGTTTTTGATGAAGACTTCGAAGGGGTTCCGGTCGAAACAGCACAATATGTTTATATGATTCAGCAATCCGCTTTATGCATCTAATACAAAAACGTCCCATTCGGCAAATACCGAATGGGACGTTTTTTATCGTTTTACAAAGGGCGCATTCCGCCATCGTCAGGAGGGGTATCCGTTATGATCTGATCATCTGGATACATGGTTTTAGGTTTCTTAGTCAATGAAAGAATACCTGCGATATAGAGCAAGATTGAAGTAAGAGATAAAATACCTCCCGTTAACCCTCCGAGTATGAACATGATTCCTGCAAGTTTAGGATTTTTGTTTTTCCAAATGTTTACTAAACCGATAATCGTCAATACTAAACTTATAACTAGAAACACAATTCCAAGCCATAAGAAGCCTCCAAATCCATCAATGATTTTAAAAATCATATCTATATCTGCAGGTGTCATGGAAGGATCTGAATAAAACTCCATTTCCATTTCTGTACGGAAGTCCGCGTTCGAACTAATCATATTGTAAAAAACCGCGCCAAAAATGGATGCTATAACTCCTAATGCTGTAAATACTAAACTTATAACTCCCAATACCTTTTCTGCTGTTCGATTCATTTACATCGCCTCACTTTTTCTAGTTGATAGGTTACTATACGAACGAATTCACAAAACGTTTCAATTTTAGAGTATTTCCTAAAAAAAAGCGGAGCGCCTCAACACTGCGTTCCGCTTTTATTTTTCGTTACGCTTTCACATCGTTGTATTCTTCGTATCTGTTGAACGCGGTTACTACGTATGAACAAACCGCTTCCATCTTCAAATTGTTTTCCCGAGCATAGTCAGCAGCACGGTCTAGAAGTTTTTTTGCAACGCCTCCACCACGAAGTTCTTCCGAAACGAAAGTGTGATCCATCACCATGACATCTCCGAGAAGTGTCCACGTAATTTCAGCTAGCGTTTCACCATCTTGCTCATTGCGAAATGCATAGGCATCTCCGCCAAGATCTTTGTATTCGAATTCCATGAGAACTGCCTCCCTTTAATTGGATAGTTACGTATTTAGATAGTTCAACGCTATTTACTTAATTATTGAAATATGGATTTCACAGAATCTACAAGACCTTTGAAGAATTCTTTGACGTTATCCCAAAAACCAGGATCGATTTCACCTAATTTATCTTTAACTTTAGAAGCCATATCGTCCAGTTGCTGCGAGAATTTTGAGAAATCGATATCGAGTTTACTAATCCGGTCCATCAGGTCAATCAGTAATTGACGATCCGCATCGCTTAGCTCGATTTTGTGTTTCTCTAATTGTTCTTTAACAATCTTTTCTACATCTTCTTTAGTCGCAGGCTTTTTGTCTGAAATTTGCTGTTTAATATCCGTCAATAGTTCGGCAACTTTGTCTTTGTCTACACCTTTTTCGGAAAGAGTCGTTGCAACGTCCAGTTCATCATTGGCCACATCTGTACGATCTTTATCCAGCGTTTCACCGCTTACTTCATAGGCTTTGTATATACCGACTAGCGCAGAATGCCCTGTTACTTTTTTAGGGGCAGCCACTTCTACTTTAGCATCCTCAATACCTGCAGTCAGCATCGCTGTTGCATACATATCTGGGGTTACTTGAGTTATATTGTCTTGCGTGACAATCGAAATCACGAGCCCTTTGCCTGCATCTTGCCGCATGATTTTCGCTGAAGAATACATGCGTGCATTCGGATCGCCGTCTTTAATATACGTAACGAGATCTTTCCCTGTCACTTCAATTTCTTCTACCTCTGCTTCTTCATCCACTTTCAGGCTCTTTTTCACACTAGCTCGTTCGTCATCGGAAAGGTTTGCGCCATAAACTACAATTGGTACTCCTAGCTTTTCATTAATGGATGAATCTGCTGATGCAATGTTTGGTAATAGTAGTCCCACAGAGAGCATCAATGCAAGACTAGCAGTAAGCGTTCGTTTCATCTTCTTACCTCCTTGTTTCCAATACATACGAAATTTTCAGGTAAAAGGTTCCCGTCAATCTTTGAGAGACGTCCAGCCATCACGCTGTTCTATCTTACTGTCTTTCATCAATCTGCCGAGTGCACGTTTGAACGCGCCTTTACTTAGGCTGAACATTTCCTCTATTTCCTCTGGAGTCGACTTATCGGTAAATGGCATTTTTCCATTTGTTTCTTGCAAGTATGCGTAAATCATTTCCGCATCGTCATCCAATCGTTCCTGCTTACGAGGAAGTAGAGAGCCATTTAGCGTCCCGTCTTCCTGTACATCTATGATTCGGACTGTAAGCTCTTCTCCAAGACGAGGCTCTGCAGCCATTTCGCTCGCGTGGATAAAGATCCGGTAATTATCAGGAATGCTTAGCAAGAATGCTCCTACTGGTAGCAAGCGGTAAGGACGTGCTGTTAGATTATCGTTCATGCGCCATTGTTCTGCTACTCCAATGACATTTAAAACGCGTTCTTCCGTTGCGAGTCGCCCGAAGATCGTGCCAGCTGGATCTGTTCGAAGTGTCATATACAACGCATCATCAATCTTTGGCCATAACTTTCGGACATGTGGTAGATCTGCTTTGTTTACGAGTACTTCGAATGCAGCGCCGATATCAACATATGCTCCGAATTTGTCATCTACCCTTAACACCCGTGCCCAGCCGTACGTTCCCATGTTCATGTGTGGCAGTTGCATCGATGCTGCTAGTTCACCACGTCGATTCATGAATAAGAAGACATCAGCTGTATCTCCTACTTGTAAAGTTTCCGGTGCTTCTGAAGCATTCATATACAAATCCGTTCCATCTAAATCAAGTGACCAGCGCGATCCGTCCCGTTCTAGTACTCGAACGTTTTGAATTGTTCCTGCAAGTATATTTGTCATCTTATTCTCCCATTTCCTTAATTAATTGTAAGTAAACTTATTCGTTGCGTTGTTTGAGCGCAATGACGAAATTTTTGTCTTCATTCATTGCTTGTACAAGGTCAGTAATTCGATCCATTGCATCCCAGCTCAAGTGATGCTCTATTCCTTCTACGTCTCCGTAAACATTTTCTTCTTTCACACCGATAATTCGTAAAAATTGTTCCAGCAGTTCATGGCGTTGCACGAGCCGTTCCCCAAAATTACGTCCGCGGACGGTTAGGCTGATATCTTTATATCGTTCATAAATGACGTAGCCTTCCTTATGAAGCCGTTGCGCCATCTTCGTAACTGACGATGGAAGTACGGAAAGCGATTCTGCGACATCCGAAACTCGTGCCTGACCTTTTGCCTCAATTTGCAAGTAAATCTGTTCAATGTAGTCTTCCATACTCGGTGTTGCCAATACAAGCACCTCCAGTAGCATTTTGTAGCCCAGTCTACTCATTTAACTTTTGGTTATGTTTAACTCTATTTGTTCCCGGGTATCTAAACAACATAACCAATTCAAGCACAACCTCGAAAGGAGTGAACAACATATGGGTAGATTACTTTGGATTATCATTGTAGCACTAATTGCATTCTGGGTGCTCGGCCTAGTTTTCAAAATCGGTGGTGGCCTCATTCATATCTTGCTCGTCATCGCATTAATCGTATTCATTCTTAATATGATTTCCGGTAGACGGTCAGTTTAAATAAAGGGATGTCGGTTTTTTCTCCGACATCCCTTTTTTGCTTTAATCACTGATTTTGGCATATATGACCGTGTTTCTCAACTGCGTTCCATCTGCGGATCGATCATCATTTTTTAAAACAGCTTCCTGTTCAAAGCCTGCCCGTTCTGCAACGGCACGGCTTTTTTTGTTGAGCTCATCGCATCGTATCTCCACGCGTCGCGCACCTAATTCATCGAATGTAAACTCCGTTATTCGTTCTACAGCCTCTGTCATGTATCCTTTTGCTACCGATTCGCCGGCTAGCCAGTAGCCGATTTCAAATTTAGGAATCGACCAATCAATCTGGTGCAATCCAGCTGAGCCTATGAAGTCTCCAGTCTGTTTCTCGAACAAGTGGAGTCTTAAATCCTTTTTCATGATGAAATCTGCAATCGCTTGACGAATGCGTTGTTCTGTATCCGCCAGATTTTGCGGCTGATGCGCCCATCGCATCCATTGCCGTAAAGTAGGTAATGTCTGAAGGATTGCGTTGTTTACGTCAGAAACATCACTTAATGATGGCATACGAATGAGTAATCGTTCAGATTCAAATTGGTCAGGGAAATCGGGAATTCCTTGAACCGTTCCGGAATCTTCGTTATCTTCCCAAACTACTGGGGTTTTCTTTCCTGCCATATAATCTTCACGTGTGATTCCATACGTAATGGCGTCGTAGTACCGATCTTCTTCCGGGGAAAACCACGCTTGTCTCAAATGGCCTTCTTTTACAAAACCTGAGCGCTCAAATGTCTTACGCATCGCTAAATTATCATGACGCGTATGTCCCGCCAGACGGTTCTTCCCTTCCGGCAATCCAAACACATAGTCCGCCATCAGTCGTAACGCGCTTGCTCCATACCCTCTGCCCCGGTAATGGTCTGCGATACGTAAATCGAACAGAGGGACATCGTCTTGTAGGTCATGGATCTTTGCGATGCCCACCTTTTCACCGGTGTCATTGACTAACCAAAACGTTTTAACTTCATCTGACTCATATCCACCTTCTCGG
Organism: Sporosarcina sp. BI001-red; assembly: GCF_003384035.1. Lineage (GTDB taxonomy): Bacteria > Bacillota > Bacilli > Bacillales_A > Planococcaceae > Sporosarcina. Next base: position 38,645 of record NZ_QQAK01000011.1, read on the forward strand.
ATCGCTTTTTCGATCAATTCCCGACCCGAGTTTTCTTGCATGTGAAATGGCCAAGTATTCGTTGTCATGAAGTGGATCAACTGTTCTTGCTCCACCATTGTCCATTCTTTAAGTTGCATTAGGAAGTTCCTCCAAACGACCACTTCTTACTTTTGGTTGCGCATTAATCGAAGTGAATTCAACACCACTATCAGTGTTGCGCCCATATCTGCGAAGATTGCAATCCATAGCGTCAGCCAGCCTGGGATGACGAGAAGCAGTGCAGCAATTTTTAGTCCTACTGCAAACATAATGTTTTCTTTGATAGTACGCAACGTTTTTCTACTTAATTTCACGGTATAGGGCAATTGTTCAAGATCATCAGCCATCAATGCGATGTCTGCAGTCTCGAGAGCTGCGTCAGTTCCAGCGCCTCCCATGGCGATTCCGACGGATGCCGCAGCAAGCGCTGGTGCATCATTAATGCCATCTCCAACCATTGCGACACGTTTCTTGCCTTCGCTCAATTCGCGGATGGCATTGAGTTTGTCTTCTGGCATGAGTCCAGCACGCACGTCGTCAATACCTAAACGAGCAGCAATCACTTGTGCAGTTTTGGGGTCATCGCCAGTCAGCATAACTGTGGTGTCAACGCCGATTTCTTTCAAGCGATCAAGAACGCGTTTAGATTCCTCTCTAAGCGGATCTGCTACTGCAAAGAGTCCTGCAAATGCGCCATCTATGACAGCGCCCATCACGGATTTCCCTTCGTTCTGCATGTCTGCTGCTTGTATCTTCGCTGATTCCGAGAGTTCAGTGAGTTCTCCCATCCATCGTAGGCTTCCGACCGAAACACGTTTGCCCTCAACGTCGGCAACTGCCCCTTTCCCTGTGACGGACTGGAAATTTTCCGCTGGTACAACTTCTAGGGTGTGCGCTTCAGATGCATTAACGAGTGCTCGGGCCAACGGGTGCTGAGAGAGACGCTCGACTGCTGCGACTGACTGTAGGAGTTGTGCTTCCTCTACTCCATTTGCAGTAATGATATCTGTCACTTCAGGATAGCCTTTCGTCAACGTTCCGGTTTTATCGAATGCAATGGTTTTGATATGCCCCATTTCTTCCAAATGGACACCGCCTTTTATGAGCACACCTTGACGTGCTGCGTTCCCGATTGCAGTGACGATTGCAACAGGTGTGGATACAACGAGGGCACAAGGGCAACCAACGACAAGAACAGCGAGTCCTTGATAAATCCAGGTTTGCCAATCCGCACCGAGAAGTGGCGGAATTATAGCTGTTAGCGCAGCGATGACGATAATGGCTGGTGTATAGTATTTAGCAAACTTGTCGATGAATTTTTGCGAAGGTGCTTTTTCAGCCTGCGCATCTTCCACAAGATGAATGATTTTAGCGATTGTCGTGTCATCGACTAATTTGGTAACAGTGACTTCAAGTGAACCTTCTTCGTTCAGTGTCCCAGCAAACACAGTGTCTTCTACTTGCTTGGCGACAGGAACGGATTCACCGGTGATCGCAGCTTGGTTCACGGTTGAGTAACCTGAGCGTACCGTTCCGTCCATCGCAATCTTTTGCCCTGGCTTGACGATTAAGACATCTCCAATTCGAATGTCTTCAGTCAGCAGCTCGAACATCTCGTCATTTCTTCGGATAGTTGCTGAAGGCGGTGCAATATCCACTAAACTACTGATGGATTGACGAGCTTTGTTCATGGAGTAGGATTCCAGTGCTTCACTAATTGCAAACAGGAGGACAACAACAGCGGCTTCCCGCCATTCCCCTATGATTGCGGCACCTATAATCGCAATCGTCATAAGTGTGTTCATATCGAATTCAAGACGGACTAAGTTTTTGAGTCCATCGATGAAAATTGAAGTTCCTCCAACGATGATTGCCGTTGCGAATAAGACGATTGCTGTTATATTGGTTTCTCCGTATTTAGTTGAGGTGAAAAGACCTGCTGCTAGAAATATGAGAGAAATGAGTGAGACGATGTTTTCTTTCCGTTTGAAGAACGGTATTTTCTCGGTAGGTTTTCGCTGAGAAACTGGGACGACACGAATGCCGTCAAATGAGCCTGCAGATTCAAGTTCATTTACTGTTGCATCACCTGCAAACGATAATTTACTCGCACCGAAGTTGACACTAGCTGCTTCAACGTTCGGAAGTCTGCTGACGTTTTTTTCGAATTTCATGGCACAATTGGCACAGCTTAAGTTTTCGAGACGATATTCAGTCCTGTTCGTTTCAGCCATTCACTTCACCTTCCATCGTATGTTCGTGTGCAATTTTCACAAGTTGTAGGACGTGATCATCTGCAAGTGAGTAATAGACCATCTTGCCTCTTCGTTCCGAGCGAGCTAATCCGTTTTCTTTCAAATATCGTAAATGATGAGAAGCTGTCGCATTGGATGACCCAATAATAGCACCGACATCACATACACAGAGCTCTTGTTTTAATGTTAATGAATACGCAATTTTGAGTCTCGTTTCATCTGCGAGCGCTTTAAATAGTTGCACCATCCCCCCAACTCGGGGCAATTCTTCTTGAATTTCAACTACAAGCGCATCGTGAATAATCTGTTCATCACACGTATCAACCATTTTCAATTTCATCCGCCTCCTCATCATTCAAATGCCTGTTTGATTGTATGGCTAGTATATGCGTTTTTCTGACGACTTGCAACTATTATCAAACGATCGTTTGAATGAAGGGCACTACATGCTTCGCAAGGCGAAGCACACCAATTAAGTTTTGGTTTTGATTGGGGAAGTGCACTTTTTTGCACGATTGGGAGAGTTGGCGGACAGGACTTGAACCGCGTGAGGTGGTGGTGGGATGTTTATGATCACTTTTTGAGTTTTATGAGCGGTTTTCTCGGGTTATGATCACTTTTTGTGAGTTATGAGCAGATTCCACGGGTTATGATCACTTTTTGTGAGTTATGAGCACTTCCCCCGATTTATGAGCGTTTTGTGGATTTTATGAGCATCCGTAGCATGATAGGCAACATTTGCTGGTCATTTTGTCATTTGTCACGATTTAAGCGAGCAAAAAAGCAGAGGCCTCAACTAGCACCCCTGCTTCATGTACTTATTTCGCTTCCAACGTCAACACGTGCCCGTCTTTCACGTCACCTTCCAAGATAGTCTCATGGAAATCACCGCGGACCCAATCATCTGCTTGGTCGTGGAACCATTGTGACTTCATGTGTCCACTTTGACCTGGGCCAACAATATGGTATGCCTTTGATAGGTCATTCAGATCCGCAACAAAGCGCCATGAGGCTCCGTGATTTGCACTGCCATCGTCTTTGAATGATGCGGCCTGAACTGTAATGCCAGATCCACCTACAGGTTGCTTTTTCGGATCCAAGAAGCGGGCTAAAATTGGTGAAGCGCTCGATAAAGGATGCGGGAATACGAGCTGATGGAAGTCGCCCCACTGCCACTTTTCATATTTATCCCCATAATCTTCTTTCAGGCCCGCAACCGTTTTTTCAAATGCATCGAACACCCATTGGTCAACTCCACCGTATTCTTCCACCCAGGTAGAAGGATCTCCGTTATACGCATTGCGCAAAAACTGATCCGTCAATTGCGGCTTTCCTGGCATGAATTCATAGACGTCTGCAGGCATATCCGAGGCAAACATCGTCACTGGCAATTGTTTCATGAGCTTATGAAACACAAGAGGTTGTGGTGCATCCACTGAATCCACCTGATCCCAGTCCTTAAGCAGAGCTAAAATCTCATTGTAACTCCCTTTTCGATCCATCTTTTCAATGGACCCCATTAGGGATTCCAAAAATTCACCAGCATGTAAATTCTTTTGGTCCATCTGTAAATCCATCATATCGTCAGCTGTAAACTCATCACCCTCACGAAGTACTTCTGCAATCCGTTCATAGCGATAGGGTTGTGCCCAAAACTTTGTAATGTGATATGGATACTTTTCATCTACTACTTCATTGTTCGCCGTAGCGATGAATCCCTCTTTAGGATTCACAACAGTCGGCAATTCATCATACGGAATATATCCGTCCCATCCGTATTCAGAGGAATTCCCTGGAACCGGTAGCTGGGCATCACCTTTTTTACGAATCGGAATTTTCCCGTTTGCTTTGAACGCAATCGTACCATCCGTTGAAGCGAAGACAAAATTCTGTGCAGGTGCGCTGAATGCTTCCAATGCCGTTTCAAATGATTTCCAATCGTCTGCTTTGTTTAGATCCATAATGGCTTCAAGTTCATTGCTCGGCTCAAGTGCCGTCCATTGCATCGAAAACACTGCGTCCGGCTTTTCATCTTTATAAATGACATCTGTAATGATCGGACCGTGTCTAGTGACCAATACTTCGAAAGGCACATCTTTTTCACCCTTAACGCTGATTGTCTCATCGCGCACTTCAGCTTGTTCCCATTCGTCGTCATATTGGAATTGAGTCGGATCATCCGGGTTTGGGATTTCAATATAGAGATCCTGGACGTCCGGCCCGACGTTCGTTACTCCCCATGCGACTTTTTCGTTATGCCCGAGGATAATACCAGGAATTCCTGCAAAAATGACTCCACTTACATTCTGTTCTGGTGACTTCAAGTGAATTTGATGCCAAATCGAAGGTGTGCTCAGTCCTAAATGCGGATCATCCGCGAGTAGCGGCATCCCTGACTTTGTTTTGTCTCCGGAGACAACCCAGTTGTTACTCCCGTTGAATTCGTGTGGCAGTAATCCAGGGTCAAACTGGCCTGTCACTTGGACTGGGTTTTTCAGATTCGCTTCCATAATGGATTCTGCATTCTCCGGATACGTAATGAACAAATCCTGTGCTTTCTCTTCAGAATAATTATTGAGTGCCCAGTGGCGCATGGCTTGCGGCGTCCACTTTCCACCAAGGTCATACGCCATATATTTTCCGATTGTGAGCGAGTCGATCGGTGTCCACTGTTCAGGCTCGTAACCGAGCAACTTGAATTCATAGGACAACTTTCCATTGTCTTTTACTTCTTCTATGAATTCATTCACGCCATCTGCATACCACTCCAACACTTGCTTCGCGTCATTGCTATATGTGTCGAACGATTTCTCCGCAGCATTTCTCAAGCTGAATGTGCGGAACTGTTTGTCAGTATCGATTGCTTTCGCACCCACGACTTCGGCCAACCTTCCACTCGCCTGTCTACGAGCGAGATCCATTTGAAACAGCCGATCCTGCGCATGGACATAGCCTTGTGCGCGGTACAAATCGGCGTCGGACTTTGCCTCCAAATGTGGGACGCCGTTTTCATCCCGAGTGACAGTTACGTTTTCATCCAGTACAGTGAGCTGAACATTTCCTTCAATCACTGCTTTTGATTCCCCTATGTAAACGTTTACAAAAATAAGCGCAGCTGCGGCAACTACGACAAGTGTCGATAGGATCCATAGAATAATCTTCGCTGGTTTCCCCATTCTCTTTTTATGCTGGGCATGTTTTGCCACGGATCTCTCCCCCATTCCTAATTTTCACAGTACTTATCTATATTCGTTGCCACACTATAAAATCCCTTTCAAAATGAAAGGGATTGCGTGTCCTGTGTGAGTAAACTGATGGGGATTATGATCACTTTTCTAGCTTTATGATCACTTTCCAGCTTTTATGATCACTTTCCAGCTTTTATGATCACTTTTCTAACTTTATGAGCACTTTCCCAGCTTTATGATCACTTCTCTAGCTTTATGAGCACTTTCCAGCTTTTATGATCACTTCTCTAGCTTTATGAGCACTTTCCACCTTTTATGATCACTTCTCTAGCTTTATGAGCACTTCCCAGCTTTTATGATCACTTTTCTAGCTTTATGAGCACTTCCCACCTTTTATGATCACTTCTCTAGCTTTATGATCACTTTCCACCTTTTATGATCACTTCTCTAGCTTTATGAGCACTTTCCCAGCTTTATGAGCACTTTTCTAGTTTTATGATCACTTTCCACCTTTTATGATCACTTCTCTAGCTTTATGAGCACTTTCCACCTTTTATGATCACTATTCTAACTTTATGAGCACTTCCCTAGTTTTATGAGCACTTCTCCACTTTTATGACCACTTCTCTAGCACTTCCAGCTTCCAGCTTCCACTAACATCCACACAGGTTTATGAGTGCTCAGCCTCATTCTTGGCCTTCTCCTCAATCTTTGTATCTTGATTGCCATGGATGACTTCATACAGTTCATCTTCCACTGAAATATCTGCGAGTCCCACTTTCGAGCGGTAGGCGGCACGTATGATTAGATGACCTGCCACTGGTGCTGTAAGGAATACGAAAACGATACCGAGCAATACGCGGACACTAACGAAATGGTCATGGAACAAAAAGTATAGGAACACGCCGATTAGCGTCAACAAGACTGACAACGTGGAGCTTTTCGTTGCTGCATGGGAGCGTGTATACACATCGGGCAAGCGGATGATTCCGAACACACTAATGACACTAAAAATACTTCCGGAGAGGATGAGCAGGGCGGCAATGAATTCACCGATCTCGTTTTCGTTCAACGATAACCCCCCTCTCGATATATTTTGAAAAGGCTATTGTGCTGATGAACGATAGAATCCCAAGGATCAGAATGACTTCCAAATACGCTTTCGTTCCGTAAATGATCGATACAACTCCGATTGTTGCGAGCAAGTTGACACCGATGACATCCATTGCAATGACTCGATCCGGCATGGAGGGGCCGATTATGAGTCTGATGACAGCTATCGCTATCGTAATTGCGAACAGTACAACAGATATTGCAAGCATAGTTTGAATCATTATCGGGTCACCTCCATAATCGCTTTTTCAAAGTTCTTTAATTGTTTGATCAACCCATCACGGGATTCTTGGACGTCCATCGCATGGATGTAGAGGGCATCACTTTCCGGCGTTACTTCCATTACAACAGACCCTGGAGTTAATGTCAGCAACATCGAGAGCATCGTAATTTCCACATCACTACGCAATATGGTTTCATACTTGAAGATTCCTGGTTCAATCTTCAAACGTGGACTTAAAATCTGCTTCAAGACGACTGCACTCGATTGGATCAATTCCCAGACGAATATGAACAGTAATCTTACGACCGCGTAGACGCGCCTTAAGTAGAAGCGTGTGCCGAAGAAACGGTGCATGAAGAATAGGATTCCTATTCCTACGAGGAAGCCTGCGTAGAACGTGGAAAAACGCAATTCGTCTTCATCGATGAGCAGCATCCATAGAAATGCAATGAACAAGTTCAATAACAGTTGACCCGGCATTCTCCCGTCCCCTTTCCTCTGAGCTATCGTTTCAGCAACGCTTCTTTGTCCAATACTGCTTCAATATATGTTTGTGGGTCGATCAACGTCGACGCCGCGTCATTCACGAAGGGTGCAAGCACATCTGCACCGATTCCGATTGCCAGCGTCAAGACGCCAAGTAACACAATCGGTAGCAGCGTGCGTTTTTTCAACACGACTTGCTCTTCACTACTGATGATTGCTTCCCCCATGAAACAGTTGAGGAAGATGCGCAATAACGAATACAACACGAACAAACTCGATACAAATGCTAAGGTCAGCAACACATACGTTTCCGCCTCAATCAGACCTTCACCAAGCAACACTTTTCCGATGAATCCGCTGAACGGAGGAATCCCAGTAAGCGATAGCATTGCGATGAAAAACAACCATCCGAGCGTAGGATAATTCCGTAGCAACCCACTGATCTCTCCGATTTTCGCCTTACCTGTCAACGAAATCATCAAACCCCCTGCTAAAAATAGCATCGCTTTTACGACCATGTCATGTAATACGTAATAGATCGAACCTTGCAGCGCAACTTCATTTCCTGCTGCAAATCCAACGAGGATGAACCCCACCGCAATCACTACGTTGTAAGATATGATTTGTCGGATATCTCTCGATGAAAGCGCTCCAATACTCCCGCCAATTAATGTCAATGCAGCCATGATCCCAATAATCGACTGCGTAATTTCTGGAGAATGATGGAACACAAGTGTGAACATACGAATTAGTGCATAAATCCCCACTTTGGTAAGCAATGCGCCGAACAACGCCGCGATTGCTGCAGGAGGCGCGCTATAGGATCCGGGCAGCCAGAAATACAGCAACAATCCGGCTTTCAAACTGAAGACGAGTAAAAAGATTAAGCTAATAATCGTCAACACAGGGCCTTGACCATTTTCAGTAACACGTACCGCTAATTGCGCCATGTTAAGCGTACCTGTTGCGCCATACAAATACGCAATTGCGAGTAGGAAAAACCATGAGGCTAGTACATTAATTGTAATATACGTAAATGCTTCAACGAGCTGGACTTTGCGTCCTCCTAGTATGAGGAGTGCATACGAAGCAAGTAGCATCACTTCAAAACAGACGAATAAGTTGAAGACATCTCCTGTTAAAAATGAACCGTTAACGCCAGCTAGCAAGAACAGCATAAAAGGATAGACATACATCTTCTCGAACGATTCTCCAATTGTTGAAAATGCGTAAAGCAGAATAATACTTGTAACGGTCGCAGCAGCTGTAACTAGCAACAATGCGAACGAGTCTCCCACAAATAGAATGCCATATGGTGGCTGCCATCCTCCAAAATCCAGTCGTAAAATTCCTTCAGATTGAATCCGTAGTAACAAGTACACACCGACTCCTGCAGAGCTTGCAGTCGCTAAAAAGCTCAGTATACGTTGCAAAACGAACGAATTGCGGAAGAATGTCAGCACGATTGCAGTGAGTAGAGGAATAAGGACGGGCAGAACGAGTGCATTAGTCATCGGATTCTCTCCTTACGTCATCCAAATTGTCAGCACCCGTTTCTCTGTAGATCCGGTATGCGAGCACTAAGAGAAAAGCAGTGACAGCAAAGCTGATGACGATTGCGGTAAGGATGAGCGCCTGTGGAAGTGCATCCGAATACGTTGAACCTTCTTCTGTCAGCAATGGAGCGCCTCCCTTTTTTAAACCGCCCATCGTAAGAATCAGTAAGTGTATGGCGTGAGAAAGGATGGCAGTCCCTAAAATGATCCTCACAAAATTGCGAGACAGCAGTAAATAGACCGCCACCATGACGAGAACGCCTACCAGTAATGTAATTAAGGTCTCCATTCAACTCACATCCTCACTGATCGTCAACAGAATCGTCACGACAACGCCCACAACGGTTAACGCAACACCTGCTTCAAACACCAACACCATCGAGAGTTCCGTCAACCCGAAAACGGGTAATGCAAAGTCCCCTTTTTCTTGCGTCAGGAATTGATTGCTAAACAGCATGGGAACTGCACTACTAGCCACTGCCAGAAATACGCCGAGCCCAGCAATTTTCTTGAAATCGAACGGAATTCCTTTGTGTACTGTTTCAATATCATATGTCATGTACAGCAACAACAACGCTGAAGCGAGGACGAGTCCTCCAGAGAACCCACCACCCGGATCGTTATGTCCAGAGATGAAGAGCTCGACACCGAACGTTAATATGATGAACACGATAATTTTCGTGACAGTGCGCAAGATGACGTCATTGATTTTCATTGCCGTCACCACCTTTTTTGTCTTTCAACTTGATCAACACATACACACCGAGGCCACCGATCAGAAGAACCACGATTTCGAGCATCGTATCAAACGCACGGAAGTCCCCTAAAATCGCGTTAACGATATTGCCTCCACCCGTAAGCGTCTTCGCGTCTTCAAAGTATTTGGAGATCGGATCGAATAGGCGGTTTCCTTGTACGATGAGCGCTGTGATCATGACGATCAGACCTGTTGCAACTGCGATGAACGCATTCAATACTTTCACCGGACGACGTGGACGCTCTTTCTTCCAATCTGGCATGAAGCGGAATGTCAGTAAGAACAACACAGTAGTTACCGTTTCCACAACGATTTGCGTGAGTGCCAAGTCAGGTGCTCGCAAAACGACGAACAGAAAAGCAACTGTAAATCCAAGGACACCATTTAATAGAATCGCAATCAACCGAGAATTCACGAAAAGAATGGCAACCGCTGCAGCCATCATGACCATGACAAGAATGTACTCATTAATAGTTACAACCGCATCTTCCGAAAAGTTAAAAGTAAGTCGCCAAACAAATGTCAATGCCGTTCCCATCATGGCAATGAAAAACAGCAGAATGTACGTGAAATAGCGATGCAAATGTCCTGTCATGTACTTATTTGTTAGGTGATAGGAGTTTCCCTCGAGCTGAATAAGTAACAACGTATAGATGTTATCAATCTTCCAACTGAACGGGGAGACTGTATAGATACGTCTCCACTGGCGCAAGAAGATATACAGAATGGTTCCAACGAAGATAATTCCAATCGTCATCCAGAGTGCCGGATTCAGTCCATGCCACGCAGCAATGTGCACAACAAGCGATTCCGGATTCCCAAATGACGGATAGACCGCAGCCATGGCCGGTTTGAGTATCCATTTCCCTAGCAGATTCGGGAAGAAGAACAACCCTACAATCAAAGCCCCTAAAATGGACGGCGCAACGAGCATCCCAGGTCGCGGATCATGCGCGCCTCGGTCCACCCATGCGGGCTGTTGCTGCTGGCGACCGAAAAACGTTTGAAAAACGATAATCATGCAGTATACGAAAGTAAAGACACTCGCTACCCATGCGACAATCGGAATCCATGTGTGGACACCTGGCAACCCCAAGTGGCGCACAGCGAGACTCGCTTCTAAAAACAGTTCCTTACTTAAAAATCCATTAAAAGGAGGTAATCCAGCCATTGAAAAACTACCTGCAAGCGCAATGCTGAATGTTATAGGCATAAACACAGCCAACCCACCGAGTTTCCGAATATCACGCGTCCCAAGTTCATGGTCAACGATTCCGATAATCATGAATAACGCGCCTTTGAATGTAGAGTGGTTTATCAAATGGAATAGTCCTGCAAACGCTGCAGCTGTATAGATCGTTTTGTCCACCCCTGGTATGTCCAGCATGGCGGCTGAACCGATCCCTAGTAAACTCATAATCAACCCAAGTTGACTAATCGTAGAATAGGCAAGAAGCGCCTTCAAGTCGTTTTGTCGGACGGCATTGAACGAGCCCCACAACAAGGTCAACAGCCCGATGAACGTCACCGAATAGAACCATAGTTCACTTTCACCGAATACCGGGATGAAGCGGGCGACCAGGTAAATCCCCGCCTTGACCATCGTTGCTGAGTGTAAATATGCACTGACTGGGGTCGGGGCTTCCATCGCATCTGGAAGCCAAATATGGAAAGGAAATTGTGCGGATTTCGTAAAAGCTCCAAGTAGAATGAGAAGCATCGCTGGGATGAAAAGATCATTTGTCGGTAACGTTTCCGCCATGCCAATCATCTCTTGAATACTATAAGTCCCCGTCATTTGGTGCATCATCAGGAATCCGATAAGCATGCCGATTCCGCCAGTCACTGTGATGAGCATTGCCTTTTTCGCACCGGCTCGAGAATTTTTCCGCTGATGCCAAAAAGCGATGAGCAGGAATGACGACACACTCGTCAACTCCCAAAATACGTAGAGTACCAGCACGTTATCTGAAAAGACGACCCCCAGCATGGAACCCATAAACAGCAACAAATACATATAAAAACGACCAAGTGCTTCTCGTTCAGATAGATAATAAATGGAGTACATAACGACGAGCGTCCCCATGCCTGTGATGAGCAATCCCAAAATCATACTGAGACCGTCTAAATGAGTGGTGAAGTGGATATCGGCGGCATTTAGCCACCGGATGGTGTGGAATAGGTTCTCGCCTGAAGCTAGTTTTGGTACCTGAAGACTAAGAATAACAAACAAAATCAATGGAACTGGCAATACCATCCAACCGATTTTCTTACTGCGTACATATGTATAAAGAAACGGAACAAAAAGCGATGCCAGAAACGGCACCAATATAAGTATCGGAATGATCAATTCGTTGTACCCCCCCTAAAAAAAAGAAAACACGGGTCCTATCATCAGAGTCTTCTAACGGACGGTGAAAGCTTGGAAAGTCGCAGCAATACTTGTACGGGGTTTTCAAAATCCGCAGAAAAGTTTCTGAGACGGCTTGACGCGGATGGAAAAGCCGGCGATAATGAGTGCCATGTGAGTACAGTGAACAAGCCTGAAACTATTCTTTAGTTTCAGGATGAACGTGCAAGCGATGGCGTTTGTGTTTTTGGTTTCAACCTAAAGTATACACAACATTTACATCAATCGCACTTGAAGCGGTGCGCACGAGTGTGAGATTGCCTAGTATTCAGATTCTATGGAGGTGGAGGACTACATGGGGAAAGTGAAAGGACGCATGGATGAAAGCATCCTCGTCTGTGTGTATTACGGACCTAACGGAGAGCGGCTCATTCGTCGCGGTCATCAGATGGCTAGCGCGATGGATTGCCCTCTTTACATTTTAACAGTCGATCCACGGCCGTTAGATGATATGGATGCAGCTAAATCGGATTACATTGACAGATGGCGTGAACTTGCGGATCAATTGGAAGCAGATGAATTCATCATACGGGATAACGAAAGTAGACCCACCGCAAAAGTGATCAAACAAGTGGCACATGATCGGAATGTCACTCAAATCATCATCGGACAAACGGCGCAAAGCCGATGGGAAGAAATCACGAAGGGCTCGTTCATGAACGTATTGTTGCGTGAAATTACGTTCGTCGATTTCCACGTCGTATCTGTCGCACGTTCCATTAAGCATGATGTCGAAGGGTTGTTCGAAAAAGGATTGCGGGCGTATCTGACGGATGATGGGGACGGGTTCCGCATTACGTTCAACTATACAAAAGATGCCCGGTTTGAAGGGATCTTCTTTAAAGAGACCGGAACAGATTTCAATAATGGCATCTTTAAATTCATGCATGATGGAAAGATGTGTCAAGTGAGAATTACAGATGATCGTGTAGAAGATCCATCTTTAGTCAGTTGTAAAATTGATGTATAACCATAGGTAAAAGCAGAGAGTGCCGCGGCGCTCCCTGCTTTTTGTTTTGTCGCTATAGTAAACTTACTCAGCAGGCTCTCCTACAATTTTCACTTCGCGTTCGAGATCTACACCGAAACGCTTTTTCACTTCTGCTTGAACCATTTCAATTGTACGAATGTAGTCAGTTGCAGTTGCGTGATTTTTGTTGATGATGAACCCCGCGTGTTTGGTTGAGACCTCTGCTCCACCGATTCCTTTTCCTTGAAGTCCGCTATCCTGGATCAGTTTACCCGCGAAAAACCCGGGTGGTCGTTTAAATACACTACCTGCTGATGGATACTCAAGCGGTTGCTTCGACTCACGCAAAAAAGTCAATTCTGCCACTTTCGCATCAATTGTCTCTTGGTTACCAACCTGGAGATCGAAGTCTGAAGACACAACGAAATACCCTTCGTCGGCGATAATACTTTTCCGATAACCGAGTTCCAGTTCCTCTTTCGATAACACAAAGATTTCCCCTTTACGATTCATAAGGGTGGACTTCACGATGATGTCTTTTATCTCCCCGCCATATGCTCCGGCGTTCATTGCCATAGCACCTCCGACAGAACCTGGAATTCCACAAGCGAATTCAATTCCAGTCAATCCAGCGGCTGCAGCGGCTTTTGAAACATCAATAATATACGCACCGGCTTCAGCGTGGACATGCGTTCCGTTCACAGTAATCACATCTAACTTCACAGGATGCAACACGATGCCACGAACTCCTCCGTCGCGAACGACCATGTTAGATCCATTTCCAAGTAGCAATATCGGGATATCTTGTTCATATGCGTAACGGACAGTTGCTTGCATTTCTTCAACAGTTTCAGGGATCACCAGTAAATCAGCAAGTCCGCCTAGTTCTGTCTTTGTATAATTTGAGAGGGATTCATCCAGCAAAAGCTGCCCTTTAGTAATCGTTGTTTGTAAATCAGTAAGCCATTGTTGCTTAGCCATTCTCCCCAACCCTTTCCAATGTACGTACCTTATAACAGTATGGTGTGAATCTAGTGATTTGACAAGAGGTACGGACATGTTTTCCATATAGGTTCATTGTACTCGCTTTACATTAACAATTAGTGAGAATCCGTGGATTTTTGGAGACATTCGTTAAATCCAATGATTTCTGGCGAAGATGGACTTAAGTGAACTTAAAGAACACGGAGGGATACCACTATGCTAAACTCACTTTGGCTTGAAACTGCCTATCCACGGGATACGTATCTCCCACCCTCTTCAGATACAACATGCGATGTTTGTATTATAGGAGGTGGATTATGCGGCCTCACCGCAGCATATTTGTTAGCAAAAGCCGGTAAAAAAGTGTTATTGCTTGAAAAGGATCGAATTCTTGAAGGTGCTTCCGGAAATACGACCGGTAAACTAACGACGCAACATGATTTAGTCTATGCAGACATATTAAAGACATTCGGCGCAGAATCCGCAAAACTCTACTATAAGACGAACGATGATGCGATTCGGTTCGCCCAATCCATTGCTGAAGGTGATGAACTGCGCTCAACGAATTCTGTATTATTTGCATCTACTGACAATGGAGTGACCTCTTTAAGGAAAGAAGCGGATGCCTATCAAACACTGGGAATCCCATTTGATCGGCGGTTGAATTGTGAATTACCACTCTCCGTTAAAGAAACACTTACACTAACGGATCAAGCACAGCTGCATCCGGTCCGATTTGGTCAGCATATTGCAAAGCTCGCTGTTTCTGAAGGAGCGCAGCTGTGCGAGAAATCGGACGTCCGGTCTATGGACTTAAAAGAAAAGTCTCTCCAACTCGCATCCGGCATCGTCATTAACTTTGATGAACTCCTGTTGTGTACACATTATCCAATTGAAGCACTGCGCGGCATGAACATTATGAAGCTGGAAGTAAAACGTTCCTATTTGGTTTCTGCACCTGCTGATATGCCATTGCAAAGCCAGTACTTATCCGTGGATGAACCAAAACGTTCGATCCGGACAGTATTCATTGACGGTCGTCCCCATTTTTTACTAGCGGGTGAAGATCATAAAGCAGGTGTCACAAGCGAAACCGATATCCATTACAACCGCCTTGCGGAAGAGCTACAATCTATCTATCATCTAGGCGAACCGATCCATAGCTGGTCTGCGCAAGATCCGTCCACTCCAGATTTAATCCCCTACGCAGGTCCGATTTCAGCTGCGATGCCCTATGTTCATATTTGTACAGGCTTTCGTAAATGGGGAATGACAAATTCCCTTGCAGCCGCACAAATCGTCACTGATCAGATTACAGGTCAACCGAACCCTGCCATCTCGCTATATGCACCTGATCGAACTGGCTTCGGGACACTTTTACTTCAGGCTTTGAAAACGACAGGGTTTGTATTGAAGGAATTTACCGGCGGTCACTTGACTCGTACCAACGCACCCATTTGTACGCATATGGGATGCCGTACCCGTTGGAACACAGGTGATGAAACCTGGGATTGCCCCTGCCATGGGTCCCGTTTCAGAAAGGATGGTTCTGTACTGGAAGGTCCGGCCACACGCCCACTCAATTTGAAGGAGTGACTTGGATTTTTTGGTACTGCCCTGGTGGTACCGGTAATTTGGATAGTCGTATCGGCAATATGGAATTCGAAATCGGGACTTTCAAAGAGGGAATCACCACTCTCATACAATTCAATGGATTTTATCGCATAACCCACTTATCTGATGACTAGACTTAGGCTACCTGAACGTATCCACGGAAGTAAACGTCAACTCTGACCAATATGAAATTAAAAAAGCTGCCGAAAGAGTGAACATATCACTCATACGGCAGCTTTTCGTTATTCTCACTTAAATGCTTCAGTCAAAACTGGAACGATTTGTTTCTTCCGTGATACGATTCCGTTCAAAATGGCCATATCATTCGCTGGTACTACTTTAAACGCAGCCATAGCAGAGAATGCTTTTTCACCAATTGCAATGGCAATCGAATCATTGTTAATAATATCCGTAATGACAAACAAGAATAAATCAAGCTTCTTCACAGATACTACTTTCGTCAACAGCTCAGTCAGCTCATCCTTACGATTCAAGACGTCATTCAGATCCACTGCATTTACTTGCGCAATTTCCATCGTCACGTCATTGACCTCAAACGTTTTTGCGTCAAGTGAAATGAGTTCTTCCAATGTTTTGTCGCTGAGATTTGCACCCGCCTTAAGCATGTCCAATCCGTAAACATTTGCGTCCACGCCTGCGATTTCTGTAAGTTCGTCAGCTGCTTTCCGATCTTCTTCAGTAAATGTAGGGGATTTAAACAACAACGAATCCGAAATAATTGCCGACAACATAAGTCCTGCAATATTTTTCGGAATAGTTACACCGTGTTCTTTGAACAACTTATTTAAAATTGTCGCCGTACAACCAACTGGTTCGGCACGATAGTAAAGAGGTTCGCTTGTTTGGAAATTGGCAATCCGGTGGTGGTCAATAACTTCGAGCACTTGCACATCCTCAATGTCATCAACACTTTGTTGCTTTTCGTTATGATCGACTAAAATCACTTTTGATGATTCAGACGCTGCTCGGTCGATTTGTCTCGGTGATTCAAAACCGAACGTTTCCAATGCAAACGCAGTCTCTTCAGAAATACTGCCAAGTCTTACGGCTTCTGCATCCACTCCAATTTGTTGTTTCAAATAAGCGTATGTGATCGCAGAAGCGATTGAATCCGTGTCAGGATTTTTGTGGCCGAATACAAGTACTTTGTTCATAAGTGAATTCCTCCTAATATCTATACCTAATGCATCTTTCTTATCTTACCATCACGGCAAGGGTGGCGGAAACAGAAGCAATCCAATTTCATCTTTATTTTGTACAAAGTCTTCAATCGTATACCGGTCTAACACTGCAAGATACGCTTGCAAGGCTTCCTGCAATACGCCCTTTAAGCGACAAGCGGGTGCGAGTACACACATATTGGATTCTCGGTTAAAACATTCAACCAATTGAAAGTCGTCTTCTGTTTTCCTAACAACGTGTCCCACATTAATATGCTTCGGCAGGACTTTCAAACGGATTCCGCCTCCCCTGCCGCGAACAGTTTCAATAAAGCCCGACTTACCGAGCTCATGCACGACTTTTGTCAAATGATTTTTTGAAATCCTGAATGCCTCGGATATTTCTGCTATCGTCGATAATTCACCTTCAGGCTTAGCAGCCAAAAAAATCAAAACACGCAACGAGTAGTCTGTATAGAGCGTTAACCGCATCCCGTTCACCATTCCTTCTATGAGGTCCTATATTTTTGTCTAATCCTTGAATGAAATGTGACTAAAATTCGAACTGTCTTTAAAGATGTATTTTTTATATAGCTTTTTTAATTCATTAGGATTATGATAAATTCATCAACTACGAGAGGTCGTGTCAATTATGTTATCCCAAGAAAAAATTGATATTATTAAATCCACTGTACCTGTTCTCGAACAACATGGCAAAACAATTACAACTGTGTTCTACAAAAATATGTTCGAGGCGCATCCTGAGCTATTGAACGTGTTCAACCACGTTAACCAAGCACAAGGACGGCAACAAACTGCACTTTCAAATACTGTACTCGCAGCAGCAAAACATATCGACAACTTGGGAGCAATTATTCCAGCGGTTGTCCAAATCGCAAACAAACACGTTTCACTTGGCATCGTACCAGAACAATATCCAATCGTTGGAAAGTACCTTCTTGGTGCTATTAAAGAAGTTCTTGGCGATGCAGCAACTCCTGAAATCTTAGGAGCATGGGAAGAAGCATATGGAATAATTGCTGATGCATTCATCGGCGTAGAAAAATCCATGTATGACGAGATGGAGGCTGAAGAAGGCGGCTGGAAATTGTTCAAAGGTTTTGTCCTTGCTGATAAAATCAAAGAGAGCGATGTTATTACTTCTTTCTACTTTAAACCTGTTGATGGTGGGAATGTACCATCGTACAAACCAGGACAATTCATCAGTATCAAACTTGAAATCCCTGGGGAGAAAAATACGTTGATTCGTCAATATAGCCTTTCCCAAGCACCGAACGGCGAATCATTCCGTATCTCTGTAAAACGCGAAGGAGAAAACAATCCAAATGGAAAAGCATCTGTCTTCCTTCATGATCAGTTGAACGTTGGAGATATCGTAGAACTTAGCGCTCCAGCAGGAGACTTCTACCTAGACGTAGCGAACACTACACCTGTCACACTAATCAGTGGTGGTGTCGGAGTGACTCCAATGATGGCAATGTACGAAACAATAGCTACAACAACACCTGAACGACCTGTAGCATTCCTACACTCTGCTCGGACTCGTAGTCACCAAGCTTTTGACAAAGTCGTTCGTGAAATGGATGAATCCCTTGCAACTTCGAGCTATGCAGCGCTTTACTCTGAAGAAGGTGACGGATTCATCAACCGTGAATTCCTTGAGAAAAACGTTAAAGAAGGAAGCGACGTTTACGTATGTGGTCCGACTCCATTCATGCAAGCAGTGATTAATGAATTGTATGCAATGGGCATCGACAAAGAAAAAGTTCACTTTGAATTCTTCGGTCCTGCAGTACAACTTGAACTCGCAAACGCTTAATAATTTAAAACAAGCCGTCATCGTTATTGCGATGACGGCTTGTTTTTTGTTTCTATTTTGAACTTCGTAATGCTTTCTTAGGCATTCTGAACGATGCGATTAACAGCGTCAACATGAGGAACAATCCAATACAACCGATGTACGGATACAAGATGTCCAATAATGCTGAGAAGCCAAAGAAACTTAACCCAAACCCGATAATGAGGACAAGGATTACAAACGAACGAAATCGGGGTGTTCCCCTTTTTGTAAATCGTGCACCAAAGGAATAAAACATACTGACTGCCGTATTGAAAATCATGCCATACAAGACAACCGCCATCAGAACGCCCAAGATTGGTGAAATGTCATTAATAATAGCAAGCATTGGTAAATCAGCATCTTTTACTATATCAATTTTCGAGAAGATTGCTAAGTTACTTAATAGAATCATAATACCTAGCCCAAGCCCACCAACGAGTCCACCGAGAGTTGCTGCTTTTTCATCTTTTTCAGCTCCACCCATTACGAGCGCCATGGAAGCACCCACTGCAATATTGAAGGAAACATAGTTAATCGCTGAGAACCACCAATTCGGCAAAGGTGTTTGAATGGATGTTGCCACACTGTTCAGGCTTGAGAACGAATCCGACATATTGGTCAGACAATAGACTGAAACGATGATGACCGCGAGTATAAGGAACGGGGTGATACTACCGATAACAGCCACGACACGGTCTACATTTAATAATAACGTTAAAAACACCAAGATAATCATGAGCAAACTTCCTATGTAGGGAGGAAGTCCAAATTGCTGATTCAAGTTTGAACCCGCGCCTGCAATCATGACGACGCCTACAGAAAATAACGTGATGACAATAACTCCATCGACTATTATACCGAGGTATTTCCCGCTTATTGTATAGACAGCTTCTTTATGCGAGGTCGT
The DNA here is from genome assembly GCF_003384035.1 of Sporosarcina sp. BI001-red. Lineage (GTDB taxonomy): Bacteria > Bacillota > Bacilli > Bacillales_A > Planococcaceae > Sporosarcina. The sequence goes on from NZ_QQAK01000011.1 coordinate 58,171, forward strand.
TTGCATCCGACTTCCTATCCGCGTAAGGAGCATTCCGAAGTATGCAAACAAGACCGTAGAAATGATGGCTCCAATAATGCCGAGTAACCCGAAGCTTGTAAAGTATTGAACAATTTCTTTCCCCGAAGCAAATCCAGCTCCGACAATAATCCCAATAAAAGCGCTACCCATCTTTAAAACTTTCAAGCATTTTCCCCCTAATTCGTGACCACATTGGTGCAAACGATTTATTGCTTTCTCTTTAAATTTTCTGAATTCTCTGAGAGCAGTCCTTCCAATCTTTTCAGTCTAGCTGAATTGTCAATTGCATTTCGTATAACCAAGTAACGCATAAACGAAAACAGAACGAAGACGAAAACGAGCACCCGCAACCATGCTCCCCAAAAATTCACTTCCAATCTTGCCACTTTCCAGGCTATTCTGGCTATGTATGTTGCTTTGTTTAATTTACCACTCCTTTAAAGCGTTTTCAACTCACCAAAAAGAAGACCCACAAAGGGGTCGACTCAGAACTACGTCTATTTTCCCTAATTATACTTCTAGTAACTTAAGGGCTTCTCGGTTAAACGCAGGGATATCTTCAGGCTGACGACTTGTAACAAGTTGGTTATGACAAACAACGACTTCCTTGTCATGGAATTTAGTACCCGCATACTCCATGTCAACGCGAATCGACTTATACCCTGTAGCGTCACGACCTTCCAATGCTTTTGCAGTAATCAGCAGCTGTGGTCCGTGACAAATTGCAAATACAGGCTTATCCGCATCCATGAACGCTTTGGCGAAGTTGACGAAACGATCATCTGCACGGAGCTGATCTGGAGAAAAACCTCCAGGGATGAACAATGCATCGAAATCTTCCGGCTTCACTTCGTTAATTCCTTTGTCAATCCTAACGGGCGTACCTTTTTTCATACCTTTAACGATAGTGCCTGCTTCGTTTTCAATGGTCACTACTTCATGACCCGCATCTTGGAAAGCCTTCGCTGGATCTGCGTACTCTGAGTCCTCAAACATATTAGTAAGTACAGTTGCAATCTTAGCCATTTTCACATGCACTCCTTTTAATTAATTAATTTTGTCTCACTTTCATTATTTTCCACGTATCTTCCAAAACTAAACCTATGGCCTGAATTTAGAAACAAATGCATTGTCTTTTTCATAAAAGCGCCATGGATAGTGCACTGCTTCACCTGCATTTGAAATGCCGATGCGAGGACTAGTGACAACTTCACCTACCGCATCCGATTTTGCAATGAACAACGGACGATCCGTCCAATGATGACCATAGTAATCCATTGTAATTCCGAGCGCTTTTGTCAGTTTCCCTGGTCCATTCGTCCAGTTTTTCATAGCGAGATTTTCTCCCCTACGTTGGCGCATGAATTCCAATCCTTCCACGGGTTCTCCTGCACGGATCAGAATTGCGTGTGGAGTTCCAACAGGTCCACTGACAACATTCATCAACGTGTGCGTGTGCATTTGATAAGTATACACACTGCCCGCTTCTCCAAACATCACTTCCGTTCTTTTTGTTCTACGATTTTTAAAGCTATGTGCAGCCTGATCCTCTGCTCCGTGATAGGCCTCTGTTTCTACAATCCTTGCGATGACAGGTCCTGTAGGGAGTTCATGGATAATGAGCTGACCGATCAAGTCTTGGGCAAGTTCCAGTACCGGTTTATCAAAGAAGCTTTTCTCAACTGGCTGATAAATAGTGCATTCCTCCTTTTTTTCAACAGTTCCGAATTCCCAAAGAAATAATCTGCCGGTTGAAGTTGTGCTATGTATTTTAAGGTCTACCCAACTTTCATTGTTTACAATCTATCTTCGGTTACAAATGGGACAATTGAAAAAGGACCTTCCTAAAACGAAAGGTCCTTTCTAGTTACACAAGGCGATTGACCGAGAGCCCTTGACCCGCAGCAAATTCTTCATACATCTTATGCGATTGCAATAGCTCCTGGTGCGTTCCTATTCCCGTAATAGTACCCTTCTCTAAAAAGATCAATTGGTCCGCGTCTATTACAGTCGATAACCTGTGTGCAATAATCAGCGTCGTACGACCTACCATCAGTCTCTGGAGCGCTTCCTGGACATGTGTTTGTGAACCACTATCCAAGTTCGACGTCGCTTCGTCCAGTAAAAGGATGGACGGATTATGCAACAATGCACGGGCAATTGCAATCCGCTGTCGTTGACCACCCGAAAGTTTCATGCCACGTTCTCCGACTAACGTGTCGAATCCATCTTCCATCTCTTCGATGAATCCAAGCGCGTTAGCCGCCGACGCAGCGTTTCGAATTCTTTCAAGCGAAGGGCGCTCTGCCAATCCATAGGCGATGTTGTCCACAATGGTTCCACTCAGTAAAGGACTCTCCTGCGAGACATACCCAATTCTTCCTCGCCAATCCGATAGCTCAATCTCTTCAACAGGTCGATCTCCAAGGAAAATCGTACCGGATACGGGTTTGTAAAATCGCTCAATTAGAGAAAACAGCGTTGTTTTACCCCCACCACTTGGACCTACAAATGCTGTCACAGTTCCTGGTACAGCACGGAACGTCACGTTTTTCAAAACGGGCTTCTCACTTTTATAAGAGAACGATACCTCCTGAAAGGCAAGTGCCGATTCAGAATGTCCTGTTACTCCTTCAGTCCGTTCACTGTCCATTCCTAAGATCTGTTGAATGCGCTCTGTCGCTCCGACTGCTTTTTGGAATACTGTAAACACTTGAGCCATCTGTGCAAATGGGACAATAATCTGGAACATGAGAAAAATTATCGCGACAAGTGTTCCAGCAGATAGTGCCCCTTTAGAAACTTGGGCACCGCCATATCCTAGAATCGCGACTAAAATCCCCATCATGATAAGCGTCATGACTGGCGAAATCACGGCTTGGATTTTCGCTTCACGAAGTCCAAAACCGAACAACGAACGAATGGCAACTGAGCCCTTTTCCTGTTCATACGGTTCTGCACGGTATGCTTTCACAAGACGAATGTCCCCAAGTACTCGACCTAAGAGCCCTGAGAATTTTGCCATTTCAGCTTGAGTTGCTTTAGCAATTTTATGCATGACTCGCCCTAAAGGAAAGATGATCGCCATACTGATTGGGATGCTAATAAGCATAATGAGTGTCATCTTCCAGTCGAGGTACAAGAGAATTGCTATTGCTCCAATGATGGAAATGATACCCGTAATAAGCGATACCAAATGGTCGGCAACCAGTTGCTTCAAAATAGTAGTATCTTGTGTAATTCGACTCATCGTTTCTCCTGTTTCGGTTTCATCGTAATACGGAACCGGTAAACGGAGCACTTTACCCCAGAGACGCGTTCTCAAGTCAGCAACAATCGTTTCTCCAATATAGGCAAGCATGTAGTAAGACACTCCACCGAGCAGTGCCTGGATTACAAATACTGCAAATAGAAATATAGCAGTTTTCCAGTTGAATAAATCACTTGTCAACGAGTCGACAAGTTGTTTGGTCACTAAAGGGATTGCAAGACTTGCTAACGTTGAAAAAAGCGCTAATACTAGGGCTGCTACCGTAACCCCTTTCGGCCACTCCAATTGTTTTAACAAGCTGACAAACTCTTTCAACGACCCTTTCGTTTGTTTCGTTTCTTGACCCGTATCCACGCTAAGTCCCATTTAAATTCCCGCTTTCAATTATAGTGGGGTTGGTTCGCCACCGGATTTTTGTTCGTTTCGCTCCTGAAGCAGCCGACCGATTTCAAGCCAATCCGATTCTAACGCTGGACGATGAGAGGGACGATAAAAGATGGACGCCGGATGAAAAGTGGGGATGATTGTATACGACTCTTCCGTCCATCCGTAATCTACATCCTCCAATTCACGTAAAAAACGCACAGGCTGATTCAACGGTTCCCCATGAAGTTCCGTCACTTTCGCATGTTTGCCGACTAACCTCTGTAAACTCACGTTACCAAGCGTAACGATCAGTTCCGGTTGAACATTCGCAATTTCAAAATCGAGAACAGGTGCATGCGCAAGAATTTCATGCTTTGTTGGAGGACGATTGTATTTACGCTCCGTCAACGTTCCGTCCCTTTCTTTTCTATGTCCATAGCGGTATGGTCGGCTTCTTACTGCACTTGTTATATAGACATCTTCCCTAGTGAGCCCAATGGAAGCAAGTGATTTCATAAGCTCTTTTCCCGCTCTTCCTGTAAACGGAATACCACCTTGTGCTTCCGTCTCTCCAGGCGCTTCGCCAATTAACATCAATTTAGGATGACGGGGTCCTTCACCATACACAAATCCTTCCACAGGAAACCCTTCAATCCGTTTTTTCCCTATGTCTGCAACAAACTCAGGAATTCTGAATGGACGAACCTCATTCATGTGCTTCACCTCGACCTTTGCTTAATTTACTTAGTTCATGGAGCCTAAGCAATTCTCTCTTTGTTATACGGTTTGAATACGAGAACGTTTCAAGTTTCAGTTCAAAACTTCCTCCATAGAGTAAGCAATTCGGATTCTTTTCGGTGTAAGAAAGATTTCGTGATTGAAGACACCTTGTCCCCCTATAAAAAACTCTGTAGATTCATTTCTTTCTGCAATCCCCTCCAACTTTTCGAAAAGTTGGGGATCCTGTTCGAATGGGAGTGTCGTAGTCGCTGATAAAAGGAGCTTATCTGGTTTTAATCGTTGCACTAAGTATTCAATGGACGACAACTTAGGGGAAGGTCCAGCTGCAATCGTTTGCCACCCGTGCATCATCGCTTGCAACAAAATGATATGCAACGGGATTTCATGTGTTTCGTTAGGCAAACAGCTCCCAAGTATGATTGGTGCCCCTTCTGCTAGATCAAAGTTTCTGCGAATCTGAACTAAGAAATCACGAATTACTAGACTAGTGATGGTTTCTTGGCTCTCGTCCCACTCTCCTCTTTCCCACAGTTCTCCGATTTCCAACATCAATGGCTGAATGGTATTGCTTAAAAAATTCTCCAATCCATAACGGTGATGGGCTTGCTTCAACAGTAGTAATAGACCTGATTCATCATAATTAGACCCTTTCTCTAAAAGCTCTATTACGTATTCGCTTAGAGGCTGTTTAGGTACCGCTTCCAGCGTCTGTTGTGAGCGGAGTATGAGAAGAGCTTCTTTCAATGAATGACCTTTGTCTTTTAAACCACAGATTTTCATTAGTGTGGCAACATCTTCAAATGTGTACAATCTATAGCCATTTTCGTGACGTCTCGGGCATATAATTCCGTATCGATCTTCCCATTTACGAATAACTTGTCGGGACAAACCGGTCATCTCAGACACTTCTTTTACAAGAAGACCTTGTTCTTGTTTTGTTTTCATTGTTCAGTGCCTCTTTCCTTAAGGAGATCATCAGGACTTTCTATATCTCTGACATTATCCTTTCGATCCCCAAACGTTGTACAAACATAACGCGTGTACAATGTTTAAAATCATGTATAATGGGAATAAAATACTTAATTTAAGATATTCCTAGAATGTATTGTACAATCTTATCACAAAACCTTATACAAGTAAACGATTTGTTATTTTAAAGAGAATTGGGGAGATCCATTTGAAAAAAAGCGTTATTGTCATAGGAGCTGGTGTAGCTGGACTAGCGAGTGCATGTCGATTACAGCATGCCGGGTACGATGTCACACTGTACGAAAAAGAATCCTTACCTGGAGGAAAGATGCATAGAATTCAACAGGACGGTTATCAGTTCGACTTAGGTCCAACCATTGTAATGATGCCTGAACTCTATCGCGAAGTATTTCAAGTGTGTGGTGTTGATCCAGATAATTACATACCGATGCGGCGCCTAGATCCGATGTATAGCGTATTCTTCGGTGATCAGCCGGAAGACCATTATGAAATTAGCTCCGACTTAATAGAATTGACAAAAACACTAGAGTCTTTCGGGGATGAGGATGCGCAAGGCTTCCTAGAATACTTACAAGTAATCTATAAGCGTTTCCTTGTTGCTAAAGAACATTTTCTTCAAAAACCTTTCCGTAAACCTTCGGACTTCTATAACCCTGCAATGTTGAGACAAGGACTTAAATTAAAGACCTTTGATAACGCAGATACATTCATCAGTAAATACATTAAAAACGAACGGCTTAAACAAATGATTAGTTTTCAGACGTTGTACATCGGCGTTTCCCCTTACAGTGGCCCATCACTCTATACAATGATTCCAATGATTGAGTTCCTCTATGGCGTCTGGTTCATTGAAGGCGGGATGCACACTATGGCTCAATCCCTTGAGCGGTTATTTAAAGAATTAGGTGGCAGTATCCATTATAATTCACCCGTTGACGAGATCGTGATTGAAAACGGTCAAGCGTCAGGTATTCGTTTGAACGGCAAAATCATCTCATCAGACTATGTGATGTGTAATGCGGATTTCCCTTATGCCATGAAAAATCTTGTCAAAGAACCAAAGGCAAAAGGCAAATACACCGATAAGAAGATTGATAATATGAAATATTCATGTTCCTGTTTCCTGATGTATCTCGGAATGAACAAAAAATATGAAGAAGTCCCAAATGCCCATAACTTCATCTTCAACGAAGAGCTTGAACGTAACTTGAGCGATATCTTTTCTGGGAAGCGTCTCGACACTGCCTCATTCTATGTCTACATCGGTTCTAAGCTCGATCCAAGTCTTGCACCTGAAGGAAAAGATGGACTCTACATACTCGTTCCCGTGTCAGACAAATCTTGTTCACAGTATGAATGGAATGATGAAACCATCCAGCACTATCGGGGTTATATATTAGATGCACTGGAAAAAATCAAAGGCTTTGAAAACGTTAAACAGGAAATCGTGTCTGAATCGTATATGACACCACCTGATTTTGAACAACGTTTTAACGCATATAACGGTGCTACTTTCGGTCTTCAACCGACGCTCTCCCAAAGTAATCATATGCGCCCGCAAAGTAAAGCTACTCATTGTGAAAACCTTTACTTCACAGGAAGCAGTACACACCCTGGGGCTGGTGTTCCAATCGTCTTATTGTCCGCACGCATTGCCACGGAAGAACTATTGCATGACGACAAAGGAATCCTATTCCACACCCGCTGAAAGGGGGACTTTTCATGACTACTCACCTGTCTGTCCAAGACGATTTTGCGTATTGTGAACAGATTATTAAACGACACTCGAAAAGTTTTTACTACGCATTTTCAAGACTTCCCGAGGAGAAAGCCCAAGCTGTCTATGCAATTTATGCATTTTGCAGGACGGCAGATGACAGCGTCGATGAAAACCGCGAAGGGATCGCCCAATTAATAGCGTTGGATAACTTAACAGACGAACTTAACCGCTTTACCCGAAGACAAGAAATCGATCATCCCTTGTGGCGTGCTTTACGAGTTGTCTTTAACACGTATGACATGGATCTTGAACCATTTTATGACCAAATCAAAGGTCAACGTATGGACATCTCTTTTTCCACTCCTCAAACGCTTGATGATGTTGAAACGTATAGCTATTACGTAGCGGGTTCAGTTGGTAGAATGCTCTTACCTATCATCGCTTCAGATTCTACTCGAGATTGTACCGATGCCGCAGTCAGTCTAGGTGTTGCTATGCAATTGACGAATATTTTAAGAGATATAGGAGAAGACTATCGCGAGAAAGGTAGGATCTATCTTCCAGCAGATGAACTTCAGCGAGTAGGATACCACGCGGACCAGTTGGCGAGTGCTCAGATTACAGATAGTTTCATTCAAGTGTGGGAGCTATTGGCCAATCGTGCTGAACACCTATACGAAGAGTTTCTTGGGCTTATATCAGAGTTTGACAAAGACAGTCAATTTGCCGTTCTCGCTTCCGCACAGGTTTATCGTGGGATTTTAACGAGTGTCCGGCAAAATAACTATGATTGCTTCGCTCGGAAAAACTTCGTAACTAAACGGGAAATGATCCGAATTTTAGCTGATTCGATTGTATGAAAAGAATCTTGGAAAGAAGGAAGATACGCGTATGACGACTCCTAACAAATCCGTAATCGTTATCGGTGGAGGCCTTGGAGGCTTATCTGCCGCTATTTCCCTCGCACAAAACGGATACTCTGTTTCTTTATATGAAAAAAATACGCATTTAGGCGGAAAACTGAACCGTCTTGAGCAGGACGGCTTCGGCTTTGATCTCGGACCGTCCATTTTAACGATGCCACATATTTTCGAAAGATTATTCCGTGGTAGCAAAAAGCGCATGATGGATTATGTCCCTATGACTCGTCTCAGTCGTGAGTGGCGCTCTTTCTTTCCAGACGGTACAGTTTTAGATTTGTATGGAGATCTCCGTTTAATGGAAAGAGGAAACCCATCACTTACTCGTGATGATATTAAAGAGTATTATTCATTTTTGACGTACGCAAAGCGACTCTATGACACGACGGAAGATGGCTATTTCGCCGAAGGGCTTGATACGACAAAAGAAGTGCTAGCGCATCATGGGGTCCTATCTTCTTTAAAAGGATTTGACCTTACGTCGACAATGTATGAAGCGATTTCAAAACGAATCAGCGACCCGCATTTACGAGATATGCTTTCTTATTTTATCAAATACGTAGGTTCTTCCCCTTACGAGGCTCCCGCAGTTCTCAATATGATGATCTACATGCAGCACGTTCAAGGCTGTTGGTACGTCCCGGGCGGTATGCATAAATTAGCTGAAGGATTAACAAAACTCGCTGTTGAGGCTGGGGTTCAATTACATACAGGTATGGGTGTCATCCGTGCACACACTAGTAAGGATAAGCAAATCACTGGTGTTGAACTAGAAGATGGCTCTTTGAAGTCGGCCGACTACTATGTATCGAATATGGAAGTGATTCCATTTTATAAAAATATGGTGGACGTAGATAAAAAATTTGTTCGTAAGTTGGAAAAGAAGTTTGAACCATCTAGCTCTGGTCTCGTGGTACATCTAGGAGTGAGCAAGACGTATCCCTTCTTAAATCACCATAACTTCTTCTTTTCGGAGAATTTGCATGAACAAATGGATAAAGTTTTCAAGAAACATGAGTTACCGGATGATCCAACGCTTTACGTTGTCAACACGAACAAAACCGATCCATCTCAAGCGCCTCCTGGTCACGAAAACTTAAAGATTTTACCTCATATCCCTTATATACAGGACAATCCATTTACAAAGGATGACTACTTAAAATTAGAAGCACGCGTTCTTAATAAGTTGGAACGGATGGGCTTACATGGATTACGTGAAAACATCGTGACACGTGATGTATGGACTCCGCATGATATCGAGCGTACTTATGGATCTGATCGTGGAGCAATTTATGGCACAGTTTCTGATAAAAAGAAAAACAACGGGTTTAAACACAAAAAACAGAGCGAACTATACGACAACCTTTACTTTGTGGGAGGTACCGTGAATCCTGGGGGGGGCATGCCAATGGTAACACTGAGCGGACAACAGGTGAGCCATAAAATTGTGAATCGCGACAGGTCTCGGAAAAGATGATAGAAAAAAGGTTAGCGATAGCAACAGTGCGCTTTAGGGAGGGGGATTTCTGGTGTTAGTCGTACTTTTCGTACTTGCCTCAGTGATTTCAGTACTCGGTCTTTTAAGCGGAATGCTCATGTTTTGGAGATATCCGGTTCCCTCTTCTGAGGGTTCTCGCAACATGCAATATCCATCTATCGTCTCCATTATAATCCCAGCCCGTAATGAAGAACAACGGATCGTTCCATTACTAGAGTCTTTATATAGTCAACAAGGTGTTTCGTTTGAAACGATTGTAATTGACGATGATAGTGAAGACCGGACAAGCGAGGTAGCCCGCTCGTTCAATGCACGTGTCATTCGAAATACTGAACCGGAAGATGGCTGGATCGGTAAATCAGCCGCATGTTGGGCAGGCGCTCAGGCAGCAAAAGGAAAGCTTCTCCTGTTTATGGATGCAGATACAGCATTCGAGGATTCGTATAGCTTACTGCGTTATGTGAACGCCTATGAAAAAATGGGGGGCACAGGCATTCTATCCCTTCAACCGTACCATCAGATTAAACAAGTTTACGAAAACGCTTCAACCATTTTCAATATTATTGTCATGGCGGGCATGAATGTATTCACGCCATTGGGTGAACGGCTTAAAAGTGCAGGATCATTTGGGCCAAGCATTCTGTGTAATCGTACTGACTATGATGTCTCTGGTGGTCACGAGGGGATTCGCGGGGCAGTCATGGATGACTTAGCACTCGGTGAAGCCTTCCAAGTTCAAGGTCTTCCTGTACGTTGCTACGCAGGACGCGGACTTATACATTTCCGCATGTATCCGGAAGGCTTCCATCAGTTGCTCGAAGGGTGGACAAAGAACTTTGGGACCGCTTCAAAATCTACCCATCCATTCGTAATGACGCTCGTTAACCTATGGATTACAGGCGGATTTGTGACTCCTGCTCTGCTCGCACTTTCCAGCCTATTCGGTTCTGCTGGGTGGATTTGGATTTCCGGGATACTTTATCTGCTGAATGTTATAGTGATGGCGTGGCTGGCACGAAGGACCGGTAATTTCTCATGGTGGGTTTTCCCGTTATATCCTGTTTTATTACTCTTCTTCACCGTTATTTTTATGTATTCCCTCTATTTAACTCATATTCGCAAAACGGTCAAATGGCGCGGACGTGACGTACAAGTATAATCAGACTGTCGAGGTGATTCAGAAATGCCTTTTATTGAATTACCAATCGTTTGGGTTGTCCTGTTAGATGCTGTTGCATGGACATTTTTTCATCTTGCAATTTCATTCTGGACCGTTCGAATCTCTTTCAACTGGTTCGTCCGTCACGAACGTCTATTCCATACTTTTCGTTTTGAGCGACAAGGTGATTTGTGGCAACAATTCTTTCGAGTAAAACGATGGAAACAGCTCATTCCAGACGGTACGATGTTCATCAAAAATGGATATAACAAACAGTCGCTTCACGGGAATGACCTATCGTCTTTGGATGAATTCATCATTGAATCCAGAAGAGCTGAATTGACTCATTGGCTGTCGATTATTCCTGCAGCACTTTTCTTTCTTTGGAACCCTTTGTGGGCAAGCTGGTTGAATGTTGCGTATGCGGTTCTATTCAACGGGCCGATTATTATTGCTCAACGGTATAATCGCCCGCGTCTTGAACGGTTGGTTGCCAGAAAACGAAACAAGCCCCAAGCGGAATCATTCATCCGCTAAGGGGCTTTTTTTTAATCCTCAACCGAGGTGTTATTCAAGTTCCATTTGTTTCGTTTCTGTCCCTAAAAATACAACTGCAAGGACACCTATTAAAATAGCACCGCAGAAAATACCGAATATCTGTCCGAATCCGTAACCAGCTGTTAGCATGGATCCCACTAATAGCGGACCAAAGATTCCTCCGATACGACCAATCCCTGCAGCCATCCCAGTCCCCGTCCCTCGAATTGAAGTAGGATATTGTTCAGGTGAATACGCGTATAGCGCACCCCATGCACCTAAGTTGAAGAACGATAGCAGTGCACCAAACAATAGCAGCATCGCTAGCGTGTCTGCATTTCCAAATGCAAACGCACTTAGCGCTGTCCCAACTAAGTAGGTCGAGAGGACAAACTTTCGTCCAGTTCGTTCAATTAGCCAGGCTGCTGAGAAATAGCCAGGCAGCTGAGCAAGTGTCATCAGCAAGACGTAGCCAAAAGTTTTGATCATTGCGAAGCCTTTAATGACCATAACGCTAGGTAACCATAAAAACATTCCATAATAAGAGAAAACCACTGTAAACCAAACAATCCAAAGCATTAATGTGCGTCTTCTATAAGGCTTTGCCCATAGAGCCGCCAACTTTTCACCGATCGATTGTTTCTTGACACTAGCTTCTACAAACTTCGGCGAGTCTGGTAAGTTGCGGCGTAAATAAATCGCGTAAAATGCAGGTAATGCCGTGATGACGAGTGCCGCTCTCCAGCCGAACGTTGGAATGACGAAATATGCAATCAATGCAGCGATGAGCCAACCCGCTGCCCAGAAGCTCTCCAATAGCACAACGATTCGTCCCCGTTCCTTTGCTTCTACACTTTCTGAAACTAATGTAGATGCAACCGGTAGCTCTCCCCCGAGTCCAGCCCCAACGAAAAATCTTAGTATGAGAAATGCTGCAAGAGTCGTTGTAAATGCAGATAAACCGCTTGCCACCGAGAATAATACGAGTGTTAACATAAACACTTGTTTTCTTCCGATCCTGTCAGCTAATAGTCCAAATCCAATCGCACCGAACATCATTCCTAATGAGTTGATACTTCCAACCCACCCAATCGCTGCGGGCGCCAGATTCCACTCCACTGCAATTGCAGCAATCACGAATGATAGGATTCCTACATCCATTGCATCAAACATCCAGCCCGTTCCTGATATTACTAGTAATTTGTTACGAGAAATTGTCTGCGTCTTCTGAGGTTTTGAAGCTGCACGCTCCATAGATTTTGCCATTGTCTTTTCTCCCATTCTGCCTAAATTACTGTCATGACACATGTCATTATACAATTAGTTAGAGTTATGGTAAAGAGCAATTTAGAATCCGCTTTAACGAACAGTCAGCAACCCATTATGCAACTTAGCCGTGACGCCGATGAGTGTTTCCGATAAATGATACGATTGGTCTCCCACAATGAGCACCGTTCCTGGATATGCAATTCCGATAACAATGGATCCTTCTTCTTTTGTGCGGACAATCGTTTGGCCGCCTCGTTTCGAACCGCATTCACGAATAGATACATGACGGTCAGCAGCAAGCTCTCCACCTCGACAAACGCCTTCCGCCAGCAGATCCAACTGGGCATGGACATTACATTGAGCAAGGCCATTCCCAGTGATTTCAATTGTTCCCGCACAATTCAATGTGCTGTTTACTGCATACGGAATACGTAAACGTCCAGTGGTTATTGCTGCTTTTGGAAGATGACGCGCTGCCATCTCTTCTGCTTTGGAAATTAGCTCTAGGAACTCTACTCCATCTCTCACACCTGGATTCATCGTATTTACAAAAATACTGTACAGCGTTGTTTGTAACTCACTCCAGTCAGGATCTGTTGCAATCGGCTCTCTGCGCTGGGTGAATGTTTGAAGCTGTTCTTGAAAAGATGAGTACTTTTCACCAAACCCGATCCGGAACAGCTTTTTTAGTTCTTGTCCATCTAACGCTGACAATTCCACCTCACGGAATGCTCCAATATCTTGGATGAACGACCCAAGCTTGCTGAGTATAGGAAGCAAGGTTTCCAATTCAGCTGCATACTTCGCATCCGTTGTTAACTGTTGCCCAACTTCAATCGTCGAGGAAGAAACGTGGCCATTTGCATACACCGCTTTCTGCGCGTATACTTCAGCCTTACGTACCTCTCCTCCAATTTCAACAGCACCCGTCGCTTCTAAAAGACAGCCGTGGCTAACACTTCCTTTCACCGTAACATCACCATCAAAATGGATATTTCCGCTTGAAAAATTCACTTCTTCCATTTCTAATGAATCCGCGATATCTATAAAAATTACATTGTCTGTACGTTCTAAAATAAGATTTCCCGAACAATTTGCAAAGATATGGTTTCCCGTTTGCGTAACGTTCCTACCAAGACGAATGGTAGCTGTTTGCCCGTCTTCTGCAATAATTTCATTACCGAACACGTCTTCCCCCGATTGACCAGGAATCGGAGGAAGGACAGCTGCCACAAGTTGACCATTCTGAACCAGTTGTACCGAGGTTTGTTCTCTGTAATTCACTTTCCCCTCATCCGCGAGTGTACTGCCATCTACATCGATTTGAACTTCAACGTCTCCATCAAGTCCAGGTTTCGGGAAAATCCCTCGTGCTACAATCGCTTCATAGGGTACAACCGTCTCACACGCTTCCCACAGCACCCGTTTGTCTAAAGGTGCACTGATACCCAATTGTGTGCAGGCATCTCGAATCATTCGTTGAGAACAATCATTTACAATCTCATGAATTTCTTCAGCCACAACCGTCAAATTGCGCTCATACTCCGTATTTTTTACAGTTCTTGTTACTTTTTTACCAGGCGATACCGTTAACAGCGCAAGCGCTCCCTGTTCTCGTACCGTAATGGACAATTGTGCACGCGTCAGTTCGTCAATCGTTCGTATATGTACAATATCCGATTCCGAAATTCGGCGTCTCCCGTCTAGTTTCTCGCCATTTATAATTACAGATACACCATTGCCCGCTTCAATTGTCGGGTATGATTTTGCAGATGCCTCATGCATCTCTATATGTCCGTCTCTAATCCTAAGGCCTGCTTGTCCAGTTTCCTCTGCATGTAAATCTGAAGCAGGACCATTGAAACGAACAGGAGTCACTGTCACTTCCGCAAATCTAGACGCCCCTGTAAACCCGCTGGACTCCGCAGTTTTATTCACTTGGATATGTACATCTGATAAATCAAGGCATAAGATATTAAGTGCTGTCTCAACAGCTTGTTCAACCGACTTTCCCCGCACTGTAATCGCTTTTCCCATACCATTTCCCACTCTCTTTGTTCTAGTGCTTACGCTCTAATCTCAATTACTCTTTCACAGGATTATCCGTTGATTGGAGCGGAAGGCGGCGACTCCGGAGGGATTAGCGAAGTTTGAAGACCCCGCAGAGAGCGAAGCGAGCGAAGCGAGCGAGGAGGCTGAAATCTAGCCCCTCGGAAAACGTCCGCCTGCAGCGCAAATCAACACCGTTTAACCGATGCTTAAAGTGTAGCATAGCGTAGACTGCTCGGGCAGACACAAAAGACCGATTCCACGTGTGGAATCGGTCTTTTTCATGTAATTATAGTCCTGCTTCAACCTCTTTAATCATTTCTTTCATCGACTTCAATCCGCCGCCAGAAAGGTACCAATATTCTCCGTCAAGATAAACAATTTTATCATTTTTGAATGCATTTGTTTTCTTCACAACATCGTTTTCAATTGTCTTCTTAGCATTTGCGCCTTTACCAATTGCTGCATCGCGGTCAACTACGAAAAGAATAGTAGGATTGGTTTCTAGAATACTTTCATCAGTTGTTTATTTACTTGACTGGAATGACTTTGTAGCGAGAATGATTGGGTATCCAGAAAATACATAAGAGAAAACGAAACAAAAAAGGTGAGGGGAAGCATATGCTTCCCCTCACCTTTTTTAGAGTAGACGCTAACAATTTTTCCGATTCATCTCGCTATTCTTATTCACCCACTTTATTACCAGACATATCATACGCGTTGTTCCTCACTTCATCTGGGATAACAATTTTTTCTAATTCATTTATTTGGCTCATTTTCGCATTGATACTTTGGATGACGACTGTGCGGTAGCCCGCTATGTCCATGATCGCATCCAGTTTCATGTCAAACGAATTCGTATAGTAGGTTTCTTTGTTAATGTGAAGTGTGAGCTCAATTTTTTTCACTTCAACATTTTCCATCGCCTCTTCATCTTCCAATTCTTGATTACCCATTGCAGTTTGGTCCATGAGTTCTTTCAAGAGTTCACCAAATTTATCACCTGAGGCGGACAAGTTCAAAATATATTCGTCTCCTTGTTCTTCAAGTGTAAATTCTTGCGTAAAGTCTTTGAACACTTCCAAGTCCATCATTGCATTGGAACTGTCCATTCCAGCTAGAACTTCATCGTGCATTTCAGCAGGAACAAGAATCCAGTCGCCTTCTAATTCCTGCGTCTGAATGTACAGTTCGTCTCCTTCTCCATACATCTCCATATCCATTGCGCCCTCAGCATCCCCTTTTACTGTCATCCGCTGATGAAGAGACATCGGCTCTGTTACCATATCCATCGTCATATCAATATCATTTTTCATACTCAAATTCTCTTCGCCAGTTGTCTGCATGTTTTGTTGAATTGCAAAATCCGCATGCATACTTTTAATGGATTCCGAGGTTTCCAACGACTTTTGATAAACATCTTGAGCGGTAAGTTCTGTTTTTTCTACTTCTTTACTTCCTTCTTTTCCGTTACCTTTAGTGTCTGTAGTGTCTGTGCCTGCCCCTGTGTCTGTATTTGTATCCGCCTCTGCATTCGGTTCTTCACCTGACCCACACGCTCCAAGTGCTAGCACGAGTAAGCCTGCTGCAATCCCTTTTGTCCACTTTTTCATGAAATCTTCTCCTTTTTATGAAACTTTATTTCATATTAGTCTACGACAGCAAATACGTTTGGTTCCACTATATTTCTAAAAAATCTGAAAATCCTCCTTTTTGTCTATACCCTATATTCCTAACAAAAGTCCTGCATTGTAGAATATTCCAAGAGTTATGTCGAACTTTCTGATTAAACCGTGTATACTATCACTAAACTTGTAAAAAGGACGGGTATGATGCTAAAGCAATTTTTCTCCTATTATAAACCGCATAAAAGACTGTTCATGATTGACTTCTCCAGTGCTGTATTTGTGGCCTTACTCGAACTAGCATTTCCACTCGCCGTCCGGGGGTTCATTGACAAACTCTTGCCTAGTGGCGAATGGGGACAGATTACTACTATTAGTATTCTGTTACTCGTCATTTATCTATTTAGTACGTTCCTTCAATACATCGTTAGTTACCTTGGGCACAAACTCGGCATTAATATTGAAACGGACATGCGCGAAAAACTATTCAATCATGTCCAAAAACAGTCTTTCCGATTTTTTGACAATACGAAAACTGGGCATATCATGACGCGGATCACGACGGATCTTTTTGACATCGGAGAGCTTGCCCACCACGGACCTGAAGATGCGTTCATTGCAGTTATGACCATTGTAGGAGCATTCATTCTGATGTACTCCATCAATCCAGAACTCGCTCTTATTGCAATCGTTATGGTCCCTTTCCTGATTGTCCTCGTTGCTTTCTGTAACAAAGCCATGAATTCCGCTTGGCTCAATATGTACGGGAAAATTGCAGAAGTGAATGGACGCGTAGAAGACTCAGTCTCAGGATCACGTGTCGTAAAATCATTTACAAATGAAAACTTCGAATTGGCACGTTTTCAGAAAGACAACGGTAACTTCCGACTTGCCAAATTAGTTGCATATAACGTAATGGCTTGGACGACTTCTTCTATTTACATGATGACACGTCTTGTGACACTTGTTATTTTAGTCGTTGGCGCTTGGTTCACCATCCAAGATAAGCTTTCTATTGGTGAACTGGTCAGTTTCATATTGTTCGTCAATATCCTCATTAAACCGATTGATAAAATTAGTGCATTGCTAGAACTTTATCCAAAAGGGATGGCTGGATTCAGCCGTTTCCAGGACTTACTCAACCAAGATCCTGAAATCATCGATACCCCCGATGCGATTGACGTCGCGCACTTAAATGGAGACATCACACTTTCCGACGTCACGTTTGGTTACGACGGAGGAAAGCCGGTACTCAACAATCTGAGCTTGTCGATACAATCTGGACAAACCATTGCGTTTGTAGGACCTTCAGGCGCTGGGAAAACGACGATTTGTTCATTGATCCCTCGTTTTTACGATGTGGATGAAGGTCAAATCACAATCGATGGAATGGATATTCGCAATATGAGTCAACGTTCGTTGCGCCGTCAAATCGGTATCGTCCAACAAGATGTTTTCCTATTCACAGGTACTGTTAAAGAAAACATTGCTTACGGAGATCTGAATGCTCCAGATGAAGCGATCTATGAAGCCGCCAAGCGTGCTCATTTAGAAGACTTCATCGCTAATCTTCCTGATGGCTACGAAACACAAATTGGTGAACGTGGGTTGAAATTGTCTGGTGGACAAAAACAACGTCTTGCCATTGCACGGATGTTCTTAAAAAATCCACCGATTCTAATTTTGGATGAAGCCACTTCTGCTCTCGATACTGAGACAGAGCGTATTATTCAAGAATCCCTTACAGAGCTCTCTGAGAATCGAACGACGCTCGTCATCGCCCATAGACTTGCAACCATACGCGATGCAGATCGTGTCGTTGTTGTGACAACCGAAGGGATTGCTGAAGATGGCGGGTATGCTGAACTCGTTGCGCAGAATGGCATTTTTTCGAAGTTACACGCAAATCAGTTTCAACAGGTTTAAAAAAGTTGTGAGCGGGCATACTATTACTATCCCACCCCCTTTCTCTTATAGAAATTAAAGAACGGCACTGCCAATACTGGCGGTGCCGTTCTTTTTCGGTTAATGACTGACTATGAATTCCTCAAGTTTCTTCCGTTCACGCTCGTCCATCTCTACAACCATCAAAGTACCATCTTCTTCGTACTCTGTCGATTTCACTTGCGTCTCCTCGTTCAAATAGGAAACCAAATCTCCACGGTCAAATGGTATGAGTAGTTTACACGTAATATGTTTTTGATAGACTTTTTGCTCGATGAGGGTCACTAACTCATCAATTCCTGAACCAGTCTTTGCTGAAAGCCAAATCTGGTCATCTTGTACGCGTGGAAACTCCACCTCATTTGCCAGATCCGCTTTGTTGTATACGTATAGCGTTGGGATATCTTCCACACCGACTTCTTGAAGTGTTTTGTTCGTGATGTCAATCATATGGCGGTACTCTGGATTTGAAACGTCTACCACATGCAATAACAAATCTGCTTCACGAGCTTCCTCCAATGTAGAACGGAACGCTTTCACAAGATGGTGAGGAAGTTTGGCAACAAAACCAACAGTGTCAGTTAGGATGAACGGCTTACGGTCAACCAATGTCACGTTTCGGACTGACGTGTCGAGTGTCGCAAATAACATATCTTTCTCCATCACAGTCTTCGCATCGTCACCATTGGCTTCAGAAAGAATTCTGTTCATCAACGTGGATTTACCAGCATTCGTATAGCCTACAATTGAAACAACTGGTGTTCCACTCCGTTTTCTTTGTTTTCGCTGAACATCCCGCTGTTGCTTCATTCCTTCTAATTCTTTCCGTAACTTCGCAATCTGTTCTTCAATTTTACGACGGTCGAGCTCTAATTTCGTCTCACCGGCACCTTTGTTTTGGAAGCCTCCGCCAGTGCCCCCACCTTGGCGACCAAGGGATGCCCGTAATCCGACAAGCCTTGGCAATGTATATTGAAGTTCTGCAAGTTCAACTTGCATGCGTGCTTCGTGGGTTCGGGCTCTTCGTGCGAATATGTCCAAGATAAGCATCGTCCGGTCAATGATTTTCACTTCTAGATCGCGTTCCAGGTTCCGTAACTGTGAAGGAGACAGCTCATCGTTAAAAATGATTAAGTTTGCTCCTGCTTCATCTGCAAATAGTCTTACTTCATCAATCTTTCCTTTTCCGATATAGCCTGTCGGATGCTTACGCTCTAATTTTTGAACGACACTTCCGACAACTTTCACCCCTACAGCAGATGCCAGATTGCCAAGTTCCTCTAGCTCGTATTCAAAATGATTATCATTTTGCTCTTCTACCCCAACAAGTATCGCGGTTTCTTTTAGTAGTTCCATTTCATCCATTCAAACACCTTCTCCCAATCATTTACCTTATTATTCAGCTTGCCCCGTCACAACAGCAAGCATACGGTTCGGTTCATCCGGATTTTTAACAAAACGCAATCTTACATCATTCAGCATAAGACTTTCCGCGTTTTCGGGTTGTACGCCGAGAATTCTAGTCCAACGCTCAAGCGTCCTTTTAGGACTTTCAGTAACCAAAACACATTCGGAGATTCGTTCAGTCTCACTTTCGTCTGTGATTGTACCTTCTTTACGTAATACATCTCGACGGCTCTCTTCACTTTCTTCCCATTGAATAAAAAACGGGAAAGGAAGATCAGTTAGATCCTCATCATGAATAAACAGCATTTTCCATTTCTTTAGTGTTCCCGAAGAGGTAAGACGAGAGGCATCGAGTACACCAGAAGTTTGCATTCCCGCTTTTTCTAGTTTTCTGTTAAGTGCCTGAATATCTTCAGTTGATACACATAATGTACCCCATCCCTCTCCAGAAGCACTTAAGTCGTGTTTCAACTGAATAACTAGAGGGTGCGATGAATCCTCTGCCACATCATCCTGTTCAATCGCCAGCCATTCGATATAGGCATTTTGTAGATACTTCAGCGCATTGTACGTCCCCCAATTTTCGTGTCTGCCACCTACGAATGCACCTGCATTTTGAGCAGCGATTTCATCAGGCGTACGCTCAGTGAACCAAACTGCATGATCGAGTTTCATAACCACTCCTCCTTTACTAGCTATCATACCGCACCAACAAAAAGAATCCATGAAAAAGCCGCCCACTCTAGACGAGGGACGGCTTACTTATTATCGATCGCGCTTCAAAACTTCCAGTGACTCTGCAAATTCTCGTTCGATTTCTTTGTTTTCTTTATATGTTGCAAGACTAACAAAATACGTGACAAGTAAACAAACTATGAAACCAGGGATGATTTCATACAAAGTGTTTGATAGTGCTGGAATGTTCCCCCATACGCCGACAACGATTGCACCTGCAACCATTCCAAATAGCGCGCCTTTAGCAGTCAGTTTGCGCCAGTAAAGAGACAAGAGAATAATCGGTCCGAATGCCCCACCGAAACCAGCCCAAGCGAATGAAACTAGTTTTAAGATGGACTCATTATTCGGCCAAGCAAGCAACATCGCAATAAGTGATACGACTAGAACTGCCATACGCCCTAGGAATACGTATTGCTTATCCGTACCATCTGTCTTGTAAACCGTCTTATATAAGTCTTCAATCAACGCTGAAGACGTAACGATAAGTTGTGACGAAATTGTACTCATAACTGCTGCAAGAACTGCCGCAAGCATGATTCCTGCAATGAATGGGTGGAAAATAATTTGACCCAGTGCAATGAAAATTGTTTCTGAGTCTACTAACTCTGCTCCAGGATTCTGTTGGTAATAAGCAATCCCGACGAGTGCTGTTGCGACTGCACCAAGTAAGCTTAAAATCATCCAGCTAATCCCGATGCGTCGAGCGCTTTTCGTTTCTTTCACCGATTTAATCGCCATGAAACGTACGATAATATGCGGTTGACCGAAATATCCGAGTCCCCATGCAACCGATGATATGACACCGAGAAGAGTGGCTCCTTTTACAAGACTGAGCATATCCGGATTGACTGCACGGATTGACTCAGCAGTTTCAGGAATTCCACCTGTTACAAACACTGCAACTACTGGAACTAGAATGAGTGCCAAGAACATGATCAGACCCTGTACGAAGTCTGTATAACTTACAGCGAGGAACCCTCCGAACAATGTGTATCCTACAACGACGACAGATACAATGATCAGTCCAACGTGATAATCCAATCCGAATGAGCTGAGGAAGAACTTACCGCCTGCAACCATTCCAGAAGATACGTAAAATGTAAAGAAAATTAGAATAATTAGTCCGGAAGCAATTCTCAATAGTCTCGATTTATCCTTCAATCGGTTTTCAAGAAAACTTGGAATCGTGATTGAATCGTTTGTGACTTGGGTATATACACGTAGACGTGGTGCTACAAAGTACCAGTTCAGGTAAGCTCCGGTTGTTAAACCGATTGCAATCCAAATCTCTGGCAATCCTTTGTCAAAGATTGCACCCGGCAATCCGAGTAGTAGCCATCCTGACATATCAGCAGCTCCGGCACTGAGCGCGGTAACTGCCGGTCCGAGTGAACGACCACCGAGCATGTAGTCTGTTAAGTTAGATGTACGGCGGAACGCGTACCAACCTATGAATACCATTGCCGCCATATAAAGCACAATCGAAATCAGTTTGTAACCATCAGCTGACATAGTTCATATCCCCCTTTTATCTTTTGTTATTTTGTAGATGACCGTAAACGTTTCCATTATCTTATGCAAGCCCGGTCAAATTCATTATAGGCAAGTTAGTGGCGATGTGCCATACCTATTTCGATTTATTTCCCGGGAAATTGCTACTATTCGACAGGAGGAATTCAATTGGATCACGAACGTTTTTTAAATGATGCCATCCATCTAGCAACAGATAGTGTCTTTCAAGGTGGTGGCCCTTATGGTGCTATCATCGTACGTGATGGAGAAATCATTGCGAGTGGCGTCAATTCGGTAGATGTGGATCACGACCCTTCTGCGCATGCAGAATTGGTTGCAATTAGAGAAGCATGTCGAATCATTGCTTCAACGGATCTCTCAGACACGATTCTTTATGCGAGTGGAGAACCTTGCCCGATGTGTTTAGCTGCTGCCTATCAAGCCCGTGTAGGGGAAATCTATTACGCTTGTAGTAAGAAAGAAGCGATGGAAGTCCTCCCGAAACCCGATAAAGTGAAACATTTCTACAGCGATCAGGATAAGGCTGGGGCAATGCGGGACGTTCCCTTTATCCATCTAGAAACCACTCATAAATTGGAGCCTTTCATAGCGGCTTCCAACCAACAATCCAATAGCCCAAACTAAACCCGTTCCCAACCTAGTCAACCTTATGATAAAGCAAAGTTCTATGTTCCGAATCATGACATCGTGTTAAGGGTTTGCCATGCTGACGGGAAAAAGGATTAGACGTTGTATGAATAACAGAGACGCATGCCCTAGCTGGCATGCGTCATTTTTTATGAGTGTATCGCTTTTCCTTGGGACATTTCACGCAACTTGTACTTTTGAATTTTTCCTGAAGCCGTCATTGGATAGGCATCCGTGAATTCGATATAACGCGGAATTTTGTGATGAGATATAGCTCCCTTGCAAAATGCCCGAATCTCTTTCTCATCCAGTTCCACCCCGTCTTTCGGAATGACCCATGCCATCAGTTCCTCACCGTATCTCTCGTCTGGCACCCCTACTACTTGAACGTCAGAAACCCCGGGATACGTGTACAAGAACTCTTCCACTTCACGAGGATAAATATTTTCTCCCCCGCGAATGACCATGTCTTTCATACGGCCTGTTATGTCCAGATAGCCATCGTCATCCAATCTAGCAATATCCCCTGTATGCAACCAACCTTCTTCATCAATCGCTTCGCGAGTTGCATCAGGGTTATTGTAGTAGCCTTTCATCACATGATACCCTCGTGTACAAAGTTCCCCTGACTCTCCTATAGGCAGTTCTTGGCCAGTAGCTGGATCGATGATTTTAACTTCTACATGAGGGTGTGGTTTACCGACTGTAGACACGCGCTTTTCAAGTGGATCATCAGTCTTCGTTTGAGAGATGACAGGTGAAGCCTCTGTTAATCCATAACAGATTGTAATTTCATCTGCTCCCATCACTTCAATGACTTGCTTCATCACTTCAATCGGACACGTAGACCCCGCCATAATACCAGTTCTCAACTTAGACGTATCAAAGCTCTTGAAATCCGGATGATTCAATTCTGCTATGAACATCGTCGGGACTCCGTGCAACGCGGTACATTTCTCATCTTGAACTGCACGTAGTACACGGGCAGCTTCGAATTGTTCAACAATAACCATCGTTGTTGCATGAGTAACCGCCGCTAAGGTGCCTAGTACACAACCGAAACAATGGAAAAATGGAACTGGGATGCATAAACGATCCTCACTAGATAGGTTCATCGTTTCTCCAATCATATTGCCATTGTTGACAACATTATTATGAGTGAGCATGACACCTTTAGGAAACCCTGTCGTCCCGGATGTATACTGAATGTTGATCACGTCATCCGGACTGAGAGATCTTTTGCGTTTTTCCAGTTCTTCATCCAACACCATTTCTGCGTGTTTCAAAAACTCAGACCATTTATAAATTCCCGCTTCACTTTTCTCGGTCATCAGGATCACACGTTTCAAATTTGGCAGCGTTGGGCAGTTAATATGTCCACCATCACATTCCTGTTGGGACGGACAAATGGATCGCAAGATTTCTAAATAACTAGTAGTCTTAAATCCCTCGTCCAAAATGAGAGTCGTGGCCTCAGATTGTTGCATTAAATACTTCAATTCAGTTGCTTGATAATTCGTATTCACCGTTACGAGAACAGCGCCCATCTTTCCAGTCGCAAATTGACTCAGTAGCCATTGTGGTTTGTTATCTGACCAAATCGCAACGTTTTCCCCTTTTTGAATGCCCATTCCCATAAAAGCTTTTGCCAATTGATCAGTTTCTTTGTCGAATTCGGCATACGTTTTTCTCAATACTCGCTCCGGATACACATACGCTTCGTTTTCCGGGAACCGAATTGCTTGCTCACTTAGAACCTCTCCGACAGTCTTGTTCATCAGCTCCATTTCTCCATCCCCCTATCTAATTCTTAGTTCCTTCTATACTATCATAGTTTTCTGATTGTAAGAATAATTATTATATTTATCAACAACAATTATTCGACATAAAAAACAAGCAGGGTGTAACTGCCCCTGCTTGCACACTTCAATGGATTTTTTTTACTCGATGGGGCTCACTCGACCACGTTCGTCTTTATAGAATACGTGGTGTCTCTCTAATTTTGTCGGTGAGTCCAGTCCTGCTGCTGCGGCAATTCTGAAAAGCCCTTCACGCATTGTTAAAATATAATTGGTCACCCGATACTTTTTCTCTTCAACAACGAGTCCACGCTGTAAATGTTTATCTGTCGTAGCGACTCCTGCCGGGCATTCATTAGTATGACAGCGTTGCGCCATAATACACCCGACTGAAATCATGAATCCTCGGGCAATTTGGACAAGATCCGCTCCCATTGCGAGGGCAATTGCTGCTTTGTCTGGGGTTGTCATCTTTCCCGAAGCAATGATTTTCACTCGATCACGTACTTCGAACTTTCTTAATGCATCGTCCAGTATGATTAATGCAGATCGAATCGGAAGACCTACTGAATCTGCTAAATCTTGATACGTCGCACCGGAACCACCTTCTGATCCATCTAAAGAAATAAAGTCTGGTCCCATTCCAGTCTCTTTCATAAACGATGCTAACTCTTCTGCATCCGATTGCCCACCAATCACGATTTTAATGCCGACAGGTTTCCCTGAATGATTCCGAATCTGTTCGATAAATGAAAACATGGACGGGAAATCATCGAACTGATGGAAACGGTTCGGGCTGTTAATTGTTTTAAAAGGAGTTACATTCCGAATGGAAGCAATCTCTTCCGTCACTTTTGATCCTTCTACGTGCCCGCCACGCATTTTAGCACCTTGAGCAAGTTTCAATTCAAATGCTCGGACTTTTGGGTTTTTCGCTTTTTCTGTGAGTAGATTCCAATCGAATTCGCCTTCATTCGTGCGGAAGCCAAATAATCCGGAACCGATTTGAGCGATAATATCTGCATCGCCTGCTAGATGGTGTGGGGATAGACCCCCTTCTCCTGTATTCATCCAGGCTCCAGTTGCCATCCCGATCCCTTTAGAAAGTGCCGTTATTGCATTTTCACCAAGTGCTCCATAACTCATCCCCGATTGTCCAAGTAAACTATGAACACGGAATGGATGTGTACAGGTGGGACCGATTACAATCGCATCTTCATCAGGAAGTAACCACGGCTGTGCTGCCACTTCCTCACGGTGCTCTCTACGGGAAAACAGTCCTTCACCATCCATAACGTACCGCATCGAATCGACTTTACGGTTGTTATCAACGCGCATTTCCTCGTTTTGTTTCGTAAACATCGCGTTGCGCAAATAGTAACCTGGAGAATCGAAATCACGCTTTGAACCGAATCCAATTACACTCTTCAAGTATTTACCTGGTAAAACCATGTGCAAGTAATCTTCTCGACTGAACGGTTTACCTTCGTTATCGTTGTCGAATAAGTATTGCCTGAATTCCGGCCCCACTTTTTCGATCATGTAGCGGATTCTACCGAGTATAGGATAATTACGTAAAATCGCATGTTGTTTCTGCTTCCTATCAAATATATACAGATAAGAAATCGCTAAAATAGGAATGACGATAATTGCAATTATTATCAGCATGGTGGTTAGCGAAAGCCCTTCAAAAATGTTCATAAGCTCCACTCCTTTTCTATAGGCTCAATCTGGTGTACCATTAAAAACAATTACTCATTGGAGGCGATTCATAATGGTTATTGACTTACTTAAATCTCATGCATCTGTCCGTTCCTATACAGATGAGCGTTTATCAATAGAAACGGTCCGAGAACTTGTTTCAGCTGGACAACATGCTGCAAGTTCCCATTTTGTCCAGGCCTATTCAGTCATCCACGCTACCGATGAAGCAGTTCGTGAAAAACTAGGTGAGTTTTCCAAAAACCCTCATCAATTTAATGGCGCAGGAGCTGCTTTGATTTTTTGTGCAGATTTCCATCGATTGCAAGCTGCAGCTGCCATGCATGACCGTTCAATTGATTTCACTCATGCAGAAGCCTTGCTTGTTGGTACAATTGATGTCGCACTCTTTGCACAAAATATTGCCATCGCAGCCGAATCGAAAGGATATGGCATTTGCTATATCGGTGGCGTTCGGAATAACCCTGCTGATATCAGCAAACTTCTAAAACTACCGGATGGCGTTGTTCCAATGTTTGGGATGACGATCGGTGTCCCTGCCAAAGTAAATGAAGTGAAACCACGACTACCAGTGGATGCAGTACTTCACGAAAATATGTACGATGCGAGCAACTTTGAAGAAGTTCTCCGTGAGTACGACACCACTATGACCACTTACTATGAAACGAGAAGCTCAAATCAGAAGCTTGCTGGATGGACCGAACAGATGGCTGACTTTTTGGAATCTCCTCAACGCCCATATATGAAGGAATTTTTGAGAGATCAAGGATTTAAGTTCGAGTAAGTCTATTCTTTCTTCCCTACCTCTCTTATAAAGGAGTCAAACCTCATGGAGTTTGAAAAATTGATTACCGACTTAGCGGCGCGTCTAACGGACGGAACATTTGTCCGCGCAACGTTCAGTCAACCGCGCACTAAAGCGGATGGATTGTTGCGCATTAAAGCGAAACCTATTGAGTTGAAAGGTGAGTTGCACATACAGTTTGAAGAACAGTTTGAGCGTGTGCTGAATCACCATAATATTTCCGCTAACGGTGTCGAGCTGTTTTTGACGAATGTATTAATGCGTTTCAAACAAGTACAGGCCGAATTCACAGGTGAAACCATTCAAATACAACTGACCAAAAAGTTTAAAGTTTCTTGGAAGTCGAGTGTGACAGAAACGTCAAAAACTGCTGATTTGTCGCACAATCGCAAGAAGAATTATTTGCTTGAAGAAGGCACCCCCTATCCATTTTTAATACGACTTGGTGTTCAATCGGCAGATGGACAGGTCAAGAAACAGAAGCACGATAAGTTCAGACAAACTAATCGATTCATCGAATATATCGATGATGCACTGATGCATCTTCCGAAAAATCGAACTGTACGAATTCTGGATTTCGGTTCTGGCAAATCATATTTGACGTTCGCGTTATACCATTATCTTCATATTGAAAAAGGACTTGATATCCATGTGACAGGTCTCGACTTGAAGAAAGAGGTCATTGAAGAATGCGCGGAGATCGCGCGCGATCTTGAATACGATCGCTTGGAGTTTTTAGTCGGGGATATTAATGATTATGAGGATGAAACCTCGGTCGACATGGTGGTCACGTTGCATGCGTGTGACACTGCGACGGATATGGCTCTGGCACGCGCGGTCCGTTGGGGAGCGAGTGTAATATTAAGCGTTCCGTGCTGTCAACATGAATTGTTTAGTCAAATCCAATCCCCTATGTTGGATGTGATGTTACAGCACGGACTCGTGAAAGAACGTTTTTCTGCACTGGCGACAGATTCGATGCGTGCAGAGTTATTGACGTTATCTGGATATGAGACACAATTACTGGAGTTCATCGACATGAGCCATACGCCGAAGAACATTTTGATTCGTGCGTACCATTCAGGGAAACAACCTTCTTCAGAATCCATTGAGCGCTATAAGGCTTTCCGTGATTTGTTGAATGCAAGACCGTTTTTGGAGAATGAACTGAAGTTGGATGTATTGTGTGAAGGAAAGTAAGTGGAGAGCACCTGCTATTGCGGGTGCTCTTTTTTTGTGTGGATTGTGGTGGTGGTGCTTGAGCGGATTTGTTACTGGCTTGATCACTTTTAGGCTTACTTGAGCAGATTCAGCTCTCGCTTGATCACTTTCACGCGGGCTTGAGCGGATTTGCCACTTGCTTGATCACTTTCACGCGGGCTTGAGCGGATTCATCACTTGCTTGATCACCCCTACTCGCTTGATCACTTCCTCCACCCGCTTGATCACTTTCACCCCTCGCTTGAGCGGATTCGCTACTTGCTTGATCACTTTCACGAGGGCTTGAGCGGATTCATCACTTGCTTGATCACTTTCACCCTCGCTTGAGCGGATTCCCTATCGCTTGATCACTCCCACCTCTCAAATGCGGGTCCCCCGGTACTCGTTAACATACAAAAACCATCCACCTCTCAAGTTGAGAGGTGGATGGTTGTTTATAATTCAGACACCGATGTTTCTCGCGCCATCACTTCATCATATTGTGCAACATCAAGTTCTCCTGTCGCTCGTGCTGTTGTGACTCCAGCTGTCATGGAACCACTGACGTTTAACGCCGTGCGCCCCATATCAATGAGTGGTTCGACGGAAATTAGAATCCCTGCGAGCGCTATTGGGAGATTCAGTGCAGACAATACGAGGATTGCAGCAAAGGTTGCGCCTCCTCCAACACCTGCGACGCCAAACGAACTGATCGCGACAATTGCAATGAGTGTCAAAATGAATTGAGCATCAATGGATTGACCGACCGTTGGCGCAATCATGACCGCGAGCATCGCTGGATAAATTCCAGCACACCCGTTTTGACCAATCGATAATCCAAATGACCCTGCGAAGTTCGCTATCCCGTCAGGTACTCCAAGTCGCGTGGTCTGTGTATTGAGTGTCAATGGTAATGTTCCCGCACTCGATCTAGAAGAGAATGCGAACAATAGCGTATCTCCTGCTTTTTTCACATATGTGATTGGGTTCAATCCTGAAGCCGCAAGAATCACTAAGTGCACTAAAAACATGACAATCAACGCAACATAGGAAGCTGCTACGAACTTACCGAGATTCACAATTGCCCCGTAATCAGACATTGCAACTGTCCGCGCCATGATTGCGAGAATCCCATAAGGTGTGAGTCGTAATACAATTTTCACGACGGCCATTACCAATGAATACACTGCATCGATCCCTTTTCGTACGACTGCCGCTTGTTCAGGTTCTTTTCTTCGAATTGTCAAAAACGCGAATCCTAAAAATGCCGCAAAGATTACAACGCCGATAGTGGAGGTAGGACGAGCCCCTGTGAAATCGAGAAACGGGTTTGCTGGCAATAAATCCAATAACTGTTCAGGTAGCACTTTGTCCGAAACGCCTGCTGCTGTTTCTTCCAGCGATACCCCTCGAGAAATTTCCGCATCTCCTTGTACGATTTGCTCTGCATCCAATCCGAACAAGAGTGCAGACCCGATTCCAATAAGTGCCGCAATTGCTGTCGTTCCTATGAGCAAACCTAAAATCAAGGCCGCCTGTTTTCCGAAGTTCTTCCCTGCTACCACTTTGGTAAAAGCAGTTAAAATTGAGATGAACACGAGTGGTACGACAATCATTTGCAAGAGTTTAATATAGCCAGTTCCTATAATATTGAACCACGGAACCGATTGTTGAAGTGCGCTCGAATCTACGCCATAACTAACATGCAAAATAACTCCATATATAATCCCCAGACCTAACCCTGTAAACACCCGCTTTGAAAACGAAACGTGCTTACGATTCATCCAAAACAATATACCCGCCAATAGAAGCAATCCCGCCACATTCAACAAGACAAATCCTGTCTCCATCCCAACGTCCCCCTTTGTGAATAATCTATGATTTTCTAATACACTTTATCTTATGTATCTAATTCCGATATGTCAACTAGGGATTGAGAGTTTTTTAAATTTAATTCTAAATAGGTAGAAGCGATTAAAAAGTAGATTCCTTTAATCCAATATAAGTTCCAAGTCACTCCAAACTTTGCTACAATGAACAAAATCTACTATGTAAATGGAGGATTCATATGTTTACACTACCTGTTTCAGAAACGGTTTCACTGAAGTTACTTGAGCAAGAAGATGCCGCAAAAATTTTCTTTTTAGTAAATGACTCACGGGATCATTTGCGAGAATGGCTTCCTTGGGTAGACGGCGCACTCTCTCCTGAAAGCTATCGTCCTGTAGTAGAAATGTGGCTGAAACAGTTTGCGGAGCATAATGGCTTTCAAGTTGGGATTTTGTACAAAGGGGAACTTGCAGGAATGATCGGATTCCATAAGATTGATTGGATAAACAAAACGACGAGTTTAGGTTATTGGATTGGGGATCGTTTTCAAGGGCATGGAATTATGACGGATTCAGTTCGTGCAATGATTAACTATGCGTTTACTACATATAAGTTAAATCGCATCGAGATTCGTTGCGGAGTCGAAAACGTAAAAAGTCGAGCAATCCCTGAGCGCCTCGGTTTTCAACTTGAGGGGATTCAACGCGATGGGGAGTTTTTGTACGATCATTTCCATGATTTAGCCGTATATAGCATCCTCGCACGTGATTGGAACTAAGCCCTATCCACCAGCTACTTCTCCTGTAAAGAGAATAGCTGTTTTTTATATGACTGTGTCGCTAAATCAAGGTCATCCTCAACGGACTCGGGTACTTAAAATAATATAAAAGATTTTGCGAGATTCGCAAATTGAGATGCTTCATACAGCCATTTTACGAATCACATACTTTTTTTGTAATCTACAGTTTATATAAAGTTCATCTACTAGGGGTACACTGTTTAAATGATTTGTAAGACCGAGCATTCTTTAAAGGGGGTCAAACAATGGCAGTAGCAAAAACATCTAAAGTGAACACGGGCTTTATTATTTTGTTGGTGGGTGTATTCATGGCAGCACTGGATAACGGGATTATCAGTGCTGCACTTACAACCATTAACACCTCATTCGATGTAAGTGCCACGCAAGGATCGTGGGGAATAACTTTATACACGCTAGGCCTTGCTGTGATGACACCTATTGTAGGGAAACTTGCTGACAGGTATGGACGAAAAAAACTCTTCCTCATCGAAATTGTGATTTTCACAGTTGGATCACTCGGGGTAGCGCTGAGTCCTAACTTTACGCTATTCCTCGCAGCGCGTTTGTTCCAATCATTTGGTGGCGGTGGTATATTCATTATCGCTAGCTCCCATGTATTAAGTACGTTTACGAAAGAAAAACAAGGCCGCATGCTTGGACTTCTAGGTGGGATGAACGGGATCGCCTCTGTTGTCGGACCAAGCATTGGAAGTTTTCTTATCGATTTGACTGGAAACTGGCATTGGTTATTTATAATTAACGTACCTATCGGGATTGCACTCGTCATAGTCGGTTTCTTCTCACTGAAAGAGACAAAATCCTATGTCATGTCTAAAATTGACTTTCTCGGGATATCATTGTTATCCTTCTCTATTCTCAGTGTCATGTTTGCCATCAATAACATTGGTCGAGGCGGTTCCTTCGCCGATGTATTCATCAAGTGGAGCGTTCTCGGACTTCTTATTCTCGGCGTCCTGACTTTCGCAACATTGATCTTTGTTGAAAAGCGCAACGAACAAGGGGATACTATCGACCCTATTCTTCCATACAGCCTTCTTCGCAAGCCCACTTATGCGATGACAATGGTGATGGGGTTATTGTCAGGGACATTCATCGGTGCGATTATTTTCATTCCGTCCTTCGCCCAGCAAATCCTTGGTATTTCAGCCGCGAAGTCCGGGTACTGGATGACACCACTCGCGCTCGCATCAGGCATAGGAGCTGGTGGTGGTGGCTATTTCGTCGATAAAAAAGGGCCCGTGAAGACGCTGATTTTTGCAGGAGTCATCGGAATCATCGGTTTTGGTGGTCTCGGTTACTTTGTAGATACTAAATTGTTGTTCATCATTTTCTCTGTTATTGCAGGTGCTGGATTCGGATTTGTACTTGGTGCTCCTTTGACCATTCTTACTTCAAATGCGGCCGGAACACAAAAAGGTTCTGCGATTGGTACCCTTTCAGTAGCCCGTCAAGTCGGACTTACGATCTCTCCGGCAATGTTTGCTGCGTTCATCCAAAGTGGATTCAGTAAATTCGGAGACCTGATTCCTCAGAAACTGAAAGAACATGGGATTGATCCTAGTCAACTTCCAGAAGGCTCTATGGAGGATTTAGTTGGGACCAGCTACGGGGATTTACAAACTAAAATCGATAAGATTCCATCTCCTGAAGTGCGAGATGCGCTTCAGGAAGCTTTCCAACAAGCCGCGCATTCTGCGTATGAACCGATCTATTTAACGACTGCTGTCATGGCCTTTCTCATTATCGTGATTTCACTTGTGTTCAGCAAACAATTTAAACATGACGCGATTGAAAGTGACATGCTGGAAGTACAGGAAAACCAACAAACTGCTTCAAAGAGCGAATAATACATGTTGCTAAAAACCGTTCAGGATACTTTCTGAGCGGTTTTTGGCACAATAAAACCCGAAACACGATCTAGGCTCCGGGTTATTCTGTCCATTCTGCTTTTAAGAGAAGGCAACGATCATAGGCTTGTAGCTGTTCCAACGATTTTTCATCACTCATGTTAAATGTTTGTACCCTGCCGCTTGCGGAGACAATGTAGTACGCAAGATAAGCGACTTCTCCTTGCTTCAATGTAAGCTCACTTTCAAAGGCTGGCATTAGCGTGGATCCTCCCGGTATCCCTTCCAGTTCTGGTTGTAACCGTCCTCCGGGAGAACTGAATAGGATTTGTTCAATAGCTTGTTCTTCTGTCTGCTCGACACCAAATCCGATAAGTGGTGCCTGCTGGTCTGAGGAACCATTCCACGGAATTTCAGCAAGAGTTCCTACGTATTCCCCATGTTCGTATTGCTCAATCGTAAATTGAATGCTTTTCCCCTCAGCCAGTGTGTCTTTTGACGTAAAATGCAGGGCATCCATTCCACCCGCACTGTAGATTAACCGTTGTTCATCGTCCGTCAACAATCTTTGTGTCAATGTGATGGACTTGCCTCCAAAGCACCCAGATAACAACAATGTTGCTACTAACAAAATTATAGCCACACCAATCCGTTTCACACGCATCCCCTTTGTTTGTCAGCGTTACTCGGCACAGTCTGTCGGTAAAAAGACGTAGTTTCCTTTTTCTATCCGTTCGCCGAATACGAGTGGTACCCGTTCACTGAAAATCGGTCCATCTGCAACGACTGTATGAAATTCTCCAGACTCTCCACAACTATCGATTGCTAGCGCGTCGAGTTCATCCATCAATTCAATTGTAAAACGTTGTCCAAGAAAGCGTTCCGGCATCCGACTTGTGTCGACTACAATAATATACGCTTCAAATCCAGCTGCAATGAATTCTTCCAACAATTGACGTCTCGGGATAAGCCATAGTGGATGCCATGGAATCATGCCTGCTTTTCCACACGCTTGTTGGACCCACTTCCGATGATCTTCTAAATCGATATCTCCGAAGACACCATTTTCGATACCTGCATCTGCACACGCTTTCATGGCCCCGATAAATTCTTGTTCATATGTTTCCCACGATGCTTGCCTTTTCATGAAAGGTGCACCCATTCTCTCTGCTTGAGCACGAATTACGGATTCCGGCAATGCATGTGATCGAGAGCGATCCGCCTCTTCTTCAAACATCGTCCATACTCGCGCAAGTCTAGCACCGCTCTGTACAGCTTTGTAGACTGCCATTGCGGAGTCTTTCCCACCGCTCCAGGAGGCTGTAAACTTTTGGTTCATCCTATCCACTCCCCTTTTTCATAGACTTGCAGACAGTATAGCATGTAGGTTACAGCCAACAAAAACCCCCTATGCACATGCGCATAGGGGGTGACTACTATTCCAACCATCTTTCAATCAGAAAAGATTAGTTAGATTACTTTTTTAAGCTGTAGTGATTCGATGGTATCGCGTAATTGTTTCAAATGACGCTTTTCATGCAATCCTACAAACGGGAACCATTGACACAATGGAATCTGTCCAAAAATCGGATGCTTGCATGACTTTTTCATAAGTGACTCTTTGTTGCTACTGTCATACACGTCGAGTAAATATAATCGGGAATTGTGCAACTCTTGTTTCATCTCGCATAGCGTCTTAAATGTATCCGAAGGAACTGTACGTCCTGGAGCTTCTACTTTAATGATGCGGTTGGTTGAAATGGAAATCGGCTTCTTCATCGCTTTCGGGCTCTCTGGATTCTTTAATTCCTTAGCCACATTTGAGGCGATGAGCGCTTCCATGAGCGAGAGATGCTCGAGGATTTGTTTCGGTGACCAGCCACCATTGGCAGGTTTCCGATTGAGTTCCTCATTCGTCAGTCCTTGGACTGCTTGCCAGATCTTTTTGCGTATTTTGTTATTGCCTTCAAAAACCATGGTACCCCTCCTACGCAGTTTTCACGTCTGCATTCTCTCTGAAATATATTAGAATCATACGCCCATATTCTTGAAAAAGGAACCCCAAATCTAACTGTCAGAATAGTAAATTCCCCTACCTTTTATAGCTCATCTGACACCGATCATAGACCACCTTTCGAAAGAATACAACCTTTATGAGTTTTTCCTTTTGTGAAAGGGTTTCCAGAGGTTTTTTATGCAAAAATAATGAAAGGATTTATTCAAAAAACAGGCTCTCCTAAGAGAACCTGTTTTCATCATTTTATGATGGCATTGGCGTATCGGTTGGACGCGCGTACCCTGTTTTATAATTTGAATCAATTGTCTTACGAATCTCTTTTAATGATTTACCTTCTTGCGCCATCGTGACAGACTTGATTGCGATTTCTACACAAACGTCACAACGCGTGCCATGGTCATCCCATACGACAGAACCGTCTTTACGGATTTCATCCACAAAACAGTTCAAGTTGCTGCCGTGACCTGCACTATCTGCACATCCACAATAGCAAGGCATATATTTTAGAATATCTTCTGCGTTTCCTGCTACTTGATAAACAAGTTGTAGATTCTCGGATTTGTCATCTAGAAATTCAGGCAGTTGTTCTGCAGAGGCAGTGACTTGCTGTAAGTCACCATTGGGAAGTTGTTTTTCCTCGCCTATGGCTAGTGCTGGCGTTTCTTTGTGATGTTGCTCAGTTGCCATTTTCCCACCACATGCGGAGAGAACAATCACAAGTATTGCTAAGATCGGCATGAGACGCTTTTTCATGGACATGTCGACTCCTTTTCTTGAAGGTTGTCCTCCCAGCATACAGGATTATACATACTCATGCCGTTACAATATTGTGGCAACTTACAAGCCGGTCATTTTAGAAGGATCTACCCACTCATTGAACTGATCTTCAGTTAGAAGTCCTGTTTTAAGTGCAGCTTCTTTCAAAGTTGTGCCTTCTTTGTGAGCCGCTTTCGCGATTTTCGCTGCATTTTCATACCCAATGTGCGGGTTAAGAGCCGTTACAAGCATAAGCGAGTTTTTCACTTTGTTATCGATTTCCTCACGATTCGGTTCAATGCCCACTGCACAATTGTCGTTGAAGCTGACCATACCTTCTGCTAACAGCTTTGCCGTTTGCAAGAAGTTGAAGATGATGACCGGCTTAAATACGTTGAGCTCGAAGTTTCCTTGGCTCGCTGCAAACCCGATTGTTGCGTCATTCCCCATGACTTGTGCAACGACCATCGTCAACGCTTCACTTTGTGTCGGGTTCACTTTACCTGGCATGATCGAACTACCTGGCTCGTTTTCAGGAATCGTAATTTCACCAATACCTGAACGCGGACCACTCGCTAACCAGCGAACGTCATTCGCAATCTTCATAAGATCTGCAGCGAGTGCCTTCATCGCCCCGTGTGTGTAAACGACTTCGTCATAGCTTGTCAATGCGTGGAATTTGTTTTCAGCCGACGTGAATTCGATACCGACAGACTTCGAAATTTCTTCCGCCACTTTGTCTCCGAATCCTTTTGGTGCGTTCAGGCCCGTACCGACTGCTGTACCACCGATTGCAAGTTCTTTCATCGATTCAACGCTTTCCTTCAACATTTTCTCTGTCTTTACGAGCATATGGTGCCAACCGCTCATCTCTTGACCGAGTGTTAGAGGTGTCGCATCCTGCAAGTGTGTACGACCAATTTTAATAATATCCATGAACGCTTCAGACTTATCGCCTAGCGTCTTTTTTAACTTTTCAAGTGCTGGTAGGAGTTCACGCTCCACTGCGATCACTCCGGACACGTGAAGTGCTGTCGGGAATGTGTCGTTCGAACTTTGCGACTTGTTCACGTCATCATTCGGGTGCAAACGTTCTTCCTCGCCCCATTCTTCCAACAACTGGTTCCCGCGGTTCGCGAGCACTTCGTTCATATTCATGTTGGATTGCGTTCCACTACCTGTCTGCCAAACGACGAGTGGGAAGTGTTCGTCCCATTTGCCTTCTAATACTTCATTGGCTGCAGCTGCGATCGCTTTCATCTTCACTTCAGAAAGGTTTCCGAACGAGTGACTTGCAATCGCTGCAGATTTTTTCAAATGTGCAAAGGCTTGGATGACGCCAGTCGGAATGCGCTCTCCACCAATTTTAAAGTTTTGTTTACTGCGCTGTGTTTGTGCGCCCCAAAGCTTGTCCGCTGGGACTTGAATTTCACCAAACGTATCGTGCTCAATGCGGTATTCCATCCTGAAAACCCCTTTTCGCAATTAAATTCACTCTCTTCTTATCTATCATGCCGGAATTCTTCTGTAAAATCAAAGATATTTGAATCGATAGAATGAGAAAAAGACCCGCCACAGTGAGCGAGTCTTCCTTTTATAATTCGCGACGTAGTGCATCGATGACATCGATTTGTGTCGCTTTACGTGCGGGGCGCCATCCTGAAATCATGGCCACTCCTATACTGATGGCAGATGCAATGACAACGAGTTGCCACGGAATGATAGAGAACGTTACGTTCAGCTCACCGAAATTTTCTTCTCCAAGCGCGGCTCCTACTACGAGTGGCAAGATGTAGTTTGCAAGGATACTGATTGCATAAGATAGGATGACTGCGATTAGGGTTCCAATGATGCCAATCCATGCACTTTCCAGTAAAAATAGGCGTTGAATCAATTTCGGCTTCGCACCGAGTGCTTTCATCACACCGATTTCACGTGTGCGCTCCGTCACTGCCATCGTCATCGTATTGAAAATACCGATGGATGAAATCAAGATGGCAATGGTTCCTACGAAAATGAGACCTGCTTTTAGGGCTAGGAAGAAGACATCAATCTGCTCCAATTCCTCAGATATGGAATAGACAGAATATCCGTCATCTTTTAACGTAGTCGTGATGCCCTTTACATTTTGCAGTTCATCAGCGTAAACGTTCAGATTCGAATAGAATAGTGAGGCTTCACTTTCTTCCGGCTTATGTCGGTCGTAAATGGCTTCCATCTCTGGAATTAACGAAGCATCTGCATATAGATTACCGTCAGAGATAAAATCTTTCGAAGGGGCCTTTGCAATTCCGACAATCGTCAGTTTGATCGGCTCTTTGTATGATTCACCCGTTTCGAAGCTTCCGATTTCATAGGTAATCTCCTTCCCTAGTAATTCCCCTTCATAGTGAGGCAATTCTGGTACTATTTGTTCTTCTTCATTCGATTCATTGGCTTGTTGTTGACTTTGAAACTTTTCAACTTCTTCTTCATTCATTAAATTCTCAGCAAAATCATGTCCGACGACGACTTCATATTTCCCCTTTGGTAATCGTCCTTTTTCTAGAGCGAATCCTGCTTTCTTTTCCTCACTAAAGTCTGAAATGAGAAGACTGCTCGGACTAGTATACTTATCTAGCGTGGTTGTCTGGAAAGCATTCACTTCTTGTCTAAGAACTACGGCTTTCACATGGTCGAGTTTTTTCATCTTGTCCGCTTTCTCTTTATCTAAATCCGCGCTATGCACTTCCACTTGGGTCACGAGGCGGTTATCGAGAATTTCCTTTTTCAACGTATCTTGAATACCGAAACCGACAGAAGCCAGGATGATGAGGAATGCAGTTCCCATCGTTGCGGCTAAAATCGTCATGAAGACGCGAAGCTTATTCTTTTTAATGTGCTGGCTCACAAAGTTTAGCTGATCTTTAAATTGCATGATGTATACCTCCTGCTTTCAAAACGCCGTCATGCATTTGATAGATCTCGTCTGCAATCGAAGCTACTTCATCGTCATGCGTAATAATGACGAATGTAATTCCACGTGATTCGTTCAGTGAACGGATGAGCGCAAGGATCTCTTGTTCCGTCTCTGAGTCCAGACTTCCTGTAGGTTCATCCGCAAAAATGATTGGTGGATTCGTAATGAGTGCCCGGGCGATACTGACGCGTTGCTGCTGACCTCCTGATAGCTCATTTGGGTAATGGTCTTGAACTTCTTTCAAACCGACGTGCTGGACGAGTTGCTCCACTTGTTTCGTACGTTCTGCTTTCGTAACACCTTTCAGTTTTAAAGGGAGTTCAATGTTTTCGAATGTCGTCAGTCCAGGCATGAGTTGAAAGTTTTGGAAGATGAATCCGAATTGCTCGAGTCGGAATTCTGCACTTTGGGTTTCAGTGAATTTAGAAGTTACTGTCCCATTGACCGTAATCTGCCCGCTCTCAGGCTTCAAGAATCCGGCCATAATATGCAGCAGTGTTGACTTCCCTGACCCACTTCTACCGACGATCGAGATAATGGATCCTTTTTTCACTTCGAATGAAAGGTCTTTCAGGACAGGCACGGGGCGTTCTTTTCCTTTTTTACCGATTTTGAATGAATGCTGAATATGTTCAACGTGAATCATTGTAACGTCCTCCTCTAATTTGCTGATAAGTTGAGTATGACAGCCAAATCTTTAGAAGAAGTGTATGGAAATATGAAGAGTTTCTTAAGATGTTGAGTTTTTTAAAATGGAATGCTTCTCATGGCGAAGCGTGCCTTTTGTTCTTAGTTTTCATTGGTAAAGGGCACTTTTACGCGAGTGGGTGTGCTGTTAGTCTGGGGGCCGGTCCGTGGCTGATGCTGTTATGATCACTTTTTGAGTTTTATGAGCGGTTTTCCTGGCTTATGATCACTTTTCGGGAGTTATGAGCGGTTTTGCACATTTATGATCACATTTATGTTTTTATGAGCGTTTCGAAACTTTTATGAGCACATTTCCTAGTTTATGATCATTTACTCAAAACCCTATACAAAAAAGCTGATGTCCCCAGTTATCTGGGGACATCAGCTATATGCATGCAATGAGATTACTCTTTATCCGAACCTTCGTCTGTAGCTGCTCCTTCTGTTGACGCAGCGAGTGGTGAACGAGGTTTCTTGAGTTCATCTGCTAAGTTATCAAGGCTTGGGCGCAATGTCCCTTTACCTGCATAACTTTCTAGCATTTCTTTAATGTTAAGACCTGTTGTCGCTCCTAATGATTCCTGCATCGTAGCCATAAGGTCCGTTGCGTAGCCGGTGATTTTGTTGGCACCGCCACCTTCTCCGCTACCTGTGTCGACCACTGTAATCTTATCAATGTTAGCAAGTGGGCTCGCAACTTGTTTCGCGTATTCCGGTAGCATGCCAACGATCATATCGAGCATCGCAGCCTGACCGTAGTGTTCGAATGCTTCTGCAATTTTACGCTTCGCTTCTGCTTCTGCAAGACCTTTCAAACGGATAATATCTGCTTCAGATTCACCTTGAGCACGCTGGGAATCGGCACGAGCTGTACCATCCAAACGAACCTTTTCAGCGTCTGCTGATGCACGCGCTTCAATTCTATATTTCTCAGCATCCGCTTCAGCAAGTTGGCGGGACTTCTCAGCCGCTGCATTTTGCTCAATTGCATAACGGTCCGCATCTGCTTTTTTCTTAACTTCAGAGTCGTATTGTAGTTCACGACGTTGAATCTCTTTTCCTTCAAGTTCAATTTGTTTCTGACGTTCTATGATGCGGATTTGCATCTCTTGCTCCATAACTTCCTGTTTAGAGCGAGCTGTTTGCAATTCGTACGCTTGGTCAGCACGTGCACGAGCTGCATCTTGTTCCAAACGATACTCCGCAACTTTCAATTGGTTCTCTTTTTCGGCTTCTGCAATTTCAGTTGCACGCTCAATTTCAGCTTTTTGTGCTTCTTTTGAAGCCTCTGCATTCTTGATACGCGTTTCTTTCACAGAAATTGCAGTTGCAATATCGGCATCTCGTTTTACTTGTGCGATACGTGGCTTACCGAGTGAATCGAGGTATCCGTTTTTATCTCGAACGTCTTTAATCGTGAATGATACGATCACTAATCCCATTTTCGCTAAATCTTGTGAAGCGACACGTTGAACTTCTTGAGAGAATTTGTCTCGATTTTTATAAATTTCTTCAACTGTCATCGAGCCTAAGATGGAACGGAGATGACCTTCCAGTACTTCTTTCGCTTCGTTCTCTCGATCATCCTTAGACTTTCCTAGGAACTGCTCAGCAGCTGTGGCGATTTCTGAAATCGATCCGCCAATCTTGATGATTGCCGTTCCATCTGCCATCACCGGAACCCCTTGTTCTGTATACACTTCAGGCGTTGTCACTTCGAGCTTGCTAGATAGCAAACTGAGTGGTGCAGCTTGTTGGAACACTGGTAAGACGAACGTTCCGCCTCCGCGAATGATCTTTACTTTGTTGCCTGAGTCATCGGTATGGACATTTTTAGTCCCGATATAACTACCAGTAACAATCAAGGCCTCATCTGGACCGACAGTACGGTATTTTGTAACGTATACAAGAATGACAGCTAACACAACAAATGCGGCGATCGCAATGGCAATCCACATTCCAGGTATTTCTATTGGCATTTTGTTTCCCCCTTAAGCTAGTAAGATTATTTGAAACGGAAAGGTTCGTATTCTTTGACGATGAACGTCCCTGAATTGACTTCAATAATGAGCACTTCTTTTCCATAGTCGATCGGGTGATTCTCATAACCAGACGCTCGCTTCGACAATAGGCCATTGACAGTTTCAATCACAATTTCGCCAAACCCATCAGCAGGAATCGGAACAATGACTTTCGCGACTTTCCCTGCGAGCGATTCGTTGGTGTATGCGATAGAGACTTCTGCTGACTTGAGTGGCAACAAAATGAAGAAGTATAGTAAAAAGTCAAGTATTGCGCCGGCAGCAAGTGAGATAATTAGAACGAGTTCGCTTCCAAGTCCCGTAACTAATTCTAGTACGTAGCCCCATGTCGCTGACAAAGTAATGAATGGTAAGATGACAGCCGGATCTAGTAAAGGAAACAAGTCACCGGCACCATCCGTTAAATCACTGAAGAATAAGTAGATCAACGTTGCAATTCCTGCGATAATCAATATCGGTAAATACAGTTCTTGCATCGTCATGCCGAACAGTTCCATTTCAAACACCCCCTTTGCCTATTCTATACGTAAGAGAATAAGAAAGGATTCATTTGAATGAATATTTCGTTACCAATATTTAAATTGGGTTAGTTTCTGCTTAGTTTGTGAACAATTTGTAGTGTGTTAAATTTTTTGTCGAAAAAACGCAGATTATGTTCGTCTTACACGTTTGAATTTGCTATGATAGGTAAGTTATTAAACAATACACTTTCCGTTAATCGGATGGAGGCCAATCATGTTCAGTCCAAGAAAAACAGACCCCTTTTTTGCTGCTTTGCTAACGATTGCAGAACATGTGCAAGAAGCGATGCACTATGCAAATGATTATAAAGTTACGTCCGTTGCTGATTTAAAAGAAGTCAGCATTCGTTTAAAGAAATACGAAACGGAAGGCGACGACCTAATCCACGAGCTTATCTCAAAACTGAACACATCATTCATGACACCAATCGAGCGTGAAGATATTTTACAACTCGCCATTAAAATGGATGATATTTTAGATGGAGTAGAACATTTTGCTGCGAACTTGGAAATGTTTTCGTTGATTGAAATCGATGTGTACGTGCAGACATTCATGGACAATATTGTGAAAAGTTCGGACGAAATCGTAAAAGCGATGAAGTTGTTAGAACGCAGAAAACTCGTAGAAATGAGAGATCATGCTGTCACTATCAAGGAATATGAGCGGATTTGTGATGAAGTGCTACGTACTTCCATCAAGCAATTGTTCATCCGAGAAACAGATCCAATCCGAATTATCCAATTTAAAGATATATACGAATTGCTAGAAGATATCGCAGATTACTGCCAGGATGTCGCCAACACGATTGAGACGATTATCATGCGTAATGCTTAAGGGGACAAACTGATGGATACAGTATTGCTTTTCACGCTTCTGATAGTAGTTTGTGCGCTCGTATTCGATTTCATCAACGGGTTTCATGATACTGCGAATGCGATTGCCACTTCCGTTTCGACTCGCGCCCTCAAGCCACGTGTAGCTATTTTACTCGCTGCCACGATGAACTTTGCTGGTGCTTTGACGTTCACAGGCGTAGCAAAAACCATTTCAAAAGATATTGTAGATCCATTTACACTAGAAAACGGTTCGCTCGTCATTTTAGCTGCTCTTCTGTCAGCAATTATCTGGAACTTGGTAACGTGGTATTTCGGTATTCCGTCCAGTTCTTCACATGCTCTAATCGGTTCGATTGCAGGAGCTGCAATTTCAGCGGCAGGATTTGGAATTTTGAACTATAGTGGTTTCATAAAGATTATGGAGGCACTTCTCATTTCACCGGTCATTGCAATTGTCGGCGGATTCATCGTCATGACGCTCCTTCGAGCTGTACTGAAAAATCGTAATCTATTTAAAGCAAACAAACGCATCCGGTATTTACAGATTCTCACAGCAGCTATCCAGTCTTTCACACACGGAACAAACGATGCTCAAAAAGCAATGGGGATTATTACGATGGCTCTTATAGCCGCGAACCTCCAAACAGGTGATGATATTCAAATGTGGGTACGAATTGCCGCTGCAACTTCAATGGGAATTGGGACATCGATCGGTGGTTATAAAATCATTAAAACTGTCGGTGGTAAGATTATGAAAATCCGACCGATTCACGGGGCTGCTGCCGATTTGAACTCTGCTGCCATCATCTTTGGGGCAACCCTTCTTCATTTGCCTGTATCTACAACACATGTCATCTCTTCTTCTATCATGGGAGTTGGCTCTGCACAACGTGTAAAAGGCGTTAAATGGGGGACGGCTAAGAAGATCGTCATCACCTGGGTAATCACGATGCCCATCTCCGCAATGGTAGCTGCGATATTGTACCAATTGCTCAACTTGTTATTTTAATCCGAAACAAATGGGTTGCTTTGCCAACAGCCGTCTGTTATGATAAAGAAGAATTATTTTTGTTC
Source organism: Sporosarcina sp. BI001-red (assembly GCF_003384035.1). Taxonomy (GTDB): domain Bacteria; phylum Bacillota; class Bacilli; order Bacillales_A; family Planococcaceae; genus Sporosarcina. The sequence goes on from NZ_QQAK01000011.1 coordinate 101,502, forward strand.
GGCGCGATGGTTGAGTTCTCTTGACCCTTTCAAGACTTGAGCAAGGATAGTAACACAATGTATGCGAAATTCCGCATACGAGGAGGAAACAAACATGGAACATGGTAAAGTAAAATGGTTTAACGCAGAAAAAGGTTATGGTTTCATCGAACGTGAAGATGGCGACGACGTATTCGTTCACTTCTCAGCAATCCAAGGCGACGGCTTCAAGACTCTTGAAGAAGGCCAGGATGTAACTTTCGAAATCGAGCAAGGCCAACGCGGTCTTCAAGCTACAAACGTTGAAAAGAACTAATTAACTTTAACCTTTCAAAACCGTTTCCTCCTATGGGAACGGTTTTTTTATGCTGTTTTGTCTTCCGCGGCCTTTTAAGAACTAGTTATCTGTATAGCCGTTGGTTCTCTACCGTCCCACTGCAAATTGCGTCTCGTTGCCGATTATTCTATACTGCTTCGCTTCTTCCTAAAAATACGAATTCTTCCAACGAAACAGTTCCATTCTCCACCACTACCCGATATGATGAACATAGTGAAATTTACATAAGAAAGAGGGACACGACATGAAAGCATTTTCCGGCTTCGTTGCCGCCCGACATAAATGGATAATCGCCTTTTGGCTCCTCCTACTCATCGGATTTGCCATTTTTGCAATTCGTCTCCCTAGCCTTCTTGAAGGCGATGGATTCCGTATGGACGGCGAACAAGAAGATGTTTCCAATACATTAACGCGAGACTTTGATCAACCCGATGAGACCATGTTTCTCGTTTTCGAAGGGAAAACAGATAATGAAATTTCAGATGCCTTAACTGCCATTGAAAAGCTCAAAATCACGAAAGGAATCCTTTCCCCTCTGGATGAATCAGATCAGTATACAGGTGATATTTCCTATGCGTTGCTTCAGTTTGACGAGAGCGAGAGCGATAAATCTCAGTTTGTCTCTGATATCCGTGAAACGGTGGGAACGAATAATGGCATCACACTTACTGGACAATCACCGATTACGAAAGATATTAACGCTGCAAGTCAAAAAGATTTAATGGTCGCCGAAGCAATCGGACTACCAATTGCACTCATTGTGCTACTTTTCGCATTCGGTACTGTTGTAGCTTCCATAATCCCCCTACTTATTGGGGTTGCTACCATCGTTACTTCGTTCGGGATACTCGCGCTGTTCGGTCAACAGATGGACCTGTCCATCTTCGTCTTAAATATCATTCCTATGCTTGGACTCGCGCTCAGTATCGATTTTGCACTCCTGTTCATCAGTCGATATCGGGAAGAACGTAAACTGCAGCCAATTCCTGGCGCCGTTCGCACAACGATTGAAACAGCAGGACGATCGATCATTTTCTCAGCGTTTTGTGTATTTATTGGACTCGGAGCGATGTTGCTCATTCGCGTGGACATCTTCCAAAATATAGCGCTCGGTGGCATGATTGTCGTTTCGATGGCTGTTCTTGCATCCATCACTCTCCTGCCAGCTGTACTACTTGTTCTTAAAGAACGGATTGACAAGTGGAAAGTCCTTCGGGTTAAAACCGGTACAGATCGCTGGCGAACATTTGCAGAAAGTGTCATTAAACGTCCGGTTCTTATTACAATCGGTGCACTTGTCATACTCGGAATTGCGCTTATACCGGTTCGTAACATGACGCTAACGATTCCTCAGATCGACTCATTACCTCTTTCCTATGACACTCGTTCTGCATATGAAAATATGGAAGATGCCTTCGGGATGCGCGATGAATCTACTGCGTTTGTCATCGCGGAGCGCAAAGGCGGCTGGAAAGATGAAGACGGATTGAATGCACTGAAAGAAGTACAAGAAGCACTAGAAAAAGATCCACTCACAGGTAAAGTGACGACTGTTTTCTCTGAAAGCGGTATCGAGCAACCAAAAGATTTCACTCAGGCCCTGCAGCTACCAGAGCAGTCTGCGCAATTGCAGCCATTGCTCGATGCATTCATCTCAAAAGACTTGCTCATGATTCCCGTAACACTGGAATCAGACGGCGCATCCAGTCAAGCACAAGAATGGGCACGGAATTGGTCTGAGAAAAAGACTCCATGGAATTTGCAAATCGGAGGAGAAGCAAAATTCAACCAAGAAATCTTTGACGAAATTACCGACAACATCGTCTTCGCCCTACTCATAATTATCATATCGACGTTTATCATCTTAAAGATTGCATTCCGTTCGCTTCTCATTCCAGTTAAAGCGATTCTGATGAACATCATCGGATTGTCAGCATCATTTGGATTGCTTGTCTACATTTTTCAATATGGCCACTTCGGCCTTCACCCCGGAACTATTGCACTGATTATTCCGGTCATCGTATTCAGTCTCGTGTTCGGACTGAGCATGGATTATGAAGTATTCCTGATCTCTCGTATGCAGGAATCGTATTTAGAAACGGGTGACAATGATAAGTCGACGGTTGAAGGCCTTGCATCGACAAGTAAAGTCATTACTTCCGCTGCGCTCATTATGATTGTACTGACAGGTGCCTTCGCATTTACGGATGTGATGCCTGTAAAACAAATCGGTGTTGGCATCGCCATCGCAGTAGCGATTGACGCGACTATCATCCGTTTGTTGCTCGTTCCAAGCCTTATGAAACTGTTCGGAGACTGGAACTGGTGGTTGCCGTTCCGCAAGAAAAAATAATTTACAGCAAAGAGACGCACGCTCCATCTAGGAGTGTGCGTCTCTTACTATCAACTTATGGCGGACTGATCCGTCCACTCCAACGAAACTGATACACCCATTGATGAATCCACATCGTGTTGGTCGTGTTTGAACGTCGCCATTACTAGAAAGTAGATGGCTGCTACCGCCACAATTGTCAGGACAATCACTGCTATCGCGATTGGTTTGCCTTTCATCGGACGATCCCTCCGTCCTCCACTTTCTTAAATCCTTCTTCTCTCAAATAGTCCGCAGCTTCTTGGTAATCCCCGAAGCTGTCTTCCAAATTCAACCCGTGATAGATATTCCAAGCACCAATCTCTTCTTTTAGCTCAAGTTTCGAATTGTGCCCGTCTAACCAGACTTCTTCAACCGGCTCCGAATCCGTCTTCTCTTCAGCCAATCCTGCAATCGCATCTTCAATCGTCTTACGTAATTCTGTTTCAGATGCCTCTCGCACATTCACGAGACCGCGGCTATCCGGCTCATAACCAGGCACGTCCGCAACGTAAATGAACGCATTGCCATTCGGATGTAAATGCTGAACGACAACCGTCTTATCAAATTTACTAGCTGCGTAATGATAATTAACTCGCTTCATTGAAACGTCTTTACGGGACAGTTCCGGGAAAGATTCAATAATGGTTTGTTTTTCTTCAAATGTAAGCATTGGTGTTTACACACTCCTCATATTGTTCGTTTTAGTATATCATGATTCTTCGTGTATCAATAACCCGAACATCCGTGCGAATCCGATTGCTTGTTCCTTGGAAACCGTGCATGCTGCAATTTTGGAAGGGGTCACTTCCAGACGTTCGAATGTACATTCAGCCAGATTCACTCCTGCAAGATCCGTCTCTCTAAAATTCGCATTCTCCAATTGACTACGGGTAAACTTCATATCCTTTAATATACACTCAAAAAAGTCCGACTCCGAAAACTGGGAATCAGCGAGCTGAACTGACTGCAACTTACTGAAGCTAAAGCCGCTGTAGCGTGCGTCACATTCCTCAAATCGTACATGTTTGACCCCTGAATGATCGAAGTTCGCTCCCGTCAATTTGCAATTTCTGAATTCACAACGCAATACATCTGCATGTCCAGCCGCCACATTTGAGAAATCACATCTTTCAAATACGGTATCGACAAATGAGGCGCCTGATAAATCCATATTTGCAAACGTACAATCGGTGAACACTGCATCATCTGTAGAGAGCTGCATCCCACTCGTAAAACGTAAGTCTCCATTTTCCATTTCCACTCCACGAAGCGTTCCTGGGTCTGACGGGACTTGCTCAGAAAGTAACTGTTCTCTATGCGCTGACAACTTAGGTTTCTGTAATACCACTTTCTTCACATCACCACTCCTATCTCGTTTTCCATTCTGTAATTAAAACAATTACGATGACGACGGAAAATGCGACAATATAAAACCAATTGGGGATTGTACTTAACCCACCAAACATTCCACCAGCTCCTCATTATATAGGAATCCTTCGACTTCCCGTCCTCATTTCGCTTCTTTCTAAAAGTATACCTGCAATCTACTCTTCTGGAAACAATCACCGGTAAAAATTAAAGGGTTCACACTGTATTCAATCGACTCCAGCAAGGTATACTAGGAATAGGAGGCGAATTATTTGAAACGACTTTTCCTATTCATGCTATTTCTAGTTGCCCTCTTTCTCTCAAAATCTTACTGGGAAGAACCGGTCTCTAAGTATGTCGATCTATCCTTTTTAGATTCTATAGATGAAAAACTTGAAGACGTCATCAACAAAGACACGATTGATACGACAATCGATACATTGCGGACTGCGACTCAAGACCTTGCAGGCATCATCTCGGACAAAACAGATGGATTACGAGATGCGAAACAGTCTGTTGACAAACCTGCGCTCGCAAAACCTACAGGCACCCCTATTTCAATCAACAACCTTGAAATTGGTGCATCGGCTGAACAAGTTACAGCTACACTCGGAGAACCAAAGGGCCAATCCCTCAATGAATACGGAGCCGAATGGCGCACGTATCACACAGATTATCAAAACTTCGTCATGGTCTCTCTTGATGAATCCAACCGAGTCGCTGCCCTTTACACGAATGACGACCTCATCGCATCGACAGTCGGCGTTACGTATGGAGCCTCTAAAGCAGATGTCAGAAAAGCACTCGGCCAACCACTGACTAAGATGCGTAAAGGAATGAACGTGTTTGTCCTTCAAGATGATGAAGGCATGGACCTTTTCAAACTCGGTGATGTCTATGCGTATGTATTTTATGACATTCATCAAGAAACAACAGTGACCGCTGTTGAACTCGTATCTGTTGCGCTGGAAAACAACAAAAAGTCACTTTATGCTGAGCGCAGTGAAGCACTCCGAAATGGATTTGAGCGCCAGTTGTTTGATCTTACGAATGCAGCTCGGGTCCGTCACGGGCGCTCCATCCTTACTTGGGACAGCACCGTGTCAGGAACTGCAAGAAAACATAGTGTGGATATGGCTGTCAATAACTATTTTAGCCACGATAATTTGCAAGGACTCTCCCCCTTCGACCGCATCAAAGAAGATGGTATAGGATTTAAACGTGCGGGTGAAAACCTTGCTTACGGACAGTCCAGTAGCATATTTGCACACGAAGGCTTGATGAATTCGAAAGGCCACCGCGAAAATATTCTTCTAAAAGATTATAGTAGCCTCGGTATCGGCGTCGACTTCAACAAAGAGATGCAACCCTATTATTCAGAGGAGTTTCTACTCCGATAAAAAACAGCCAGACAGTGCTTCGTTCTCACTGTCTGGCTGTTTTTTCACTTCGTCTTGAGTTCCGCACAGGCAATCCGGTCTCCAGAATTCCCGGAAGGGTCTGTTTTATAATCATCTTCATCTTCGTGAATGACGAGAGCACTACCATCCCCATCTATCAAGGAGTTGGGCTTTCCAGGCTGCAGGGTGAGATTATGCATGGTCACTTTAACCGACACTTTCCCATCTTCTCCTACTTCCAAATTAGGCAAGTCCCCAAGATGATACCCTTTCGGATTGTCAAAGCCATGTTGTTTATCCGTCGGGTTAAAATGACCTCCTGCAGATTTGAAATCTGGTGGTGTACAAACTGCCTTCTCATGAAGATGAATGCCATGTATGCCTGGCTTTAGCCCATCAGCTCTTAAGCTAATCGTAAGAATTCCATCTACTTCTGAAACATGTGCTTCTCCAATTTTTTTGCCATCGGTGTTTATTAAATTCGTTTCAATTGTTTTTGTTGCCTCCGCGTTCACGGGCACTTTTTCTTTCTCATCCCCGCAACCACTTAAGACAATCATCAGTGTCGCAATAAGAATTCCCTCAACTAGACGTTTCATAAAATTTTCAAACCTCCTTACGATAAGGATGGCTGAAAACCGGTAAATTATGTGTCTTTATGAACGTTTTTTTAGAGTCTCACTTCATCGCTCATTTCTAACACGTCAAAAACATCATGCTGGATGATCAGCGACATAATTTTCCCGTTCTTTTTAAAGTAATGGACATTTCCGACTCGCGCTTCGAGCATCTCCGTCCACCCCCATTTTTCAATTTCCGCCAAATATTCAGGAGGCGGTGTGCCTTCTTCGTCCCCAATATCGTTCATTTTGTATTTGGCAGACTTCGCAATTTCTGTCGTGCAGTCTTCCGGTTTTACTTCGTACGCATTGTTTGGTACAGGGAATCCTTCGTTAATGACCGCCATCCGGTAACCGTCTTCGTGAGCAAATGTATAAGAACAGCCAGACAGCAACCATACGCCTACGATGAGTATTCCGACAACCCGTTTCATTCTACCAACCTCCCGAATTGTTCTGTTACTTCAAGAATACTTCATAAGTTGGGACATGTCTTTAACGTATTTGTGACAAAAGGAAGGGAAGTTATAAAAAGTCGTGTTGACCTTTTATAACTTCCCTTCCTAGTTTTCGTAATCGTTAGCCATCTAGCATATGGTGTTGATTTACGTTAAAGGCGGACGCTTTCCACCTCAATCAACAAATCTCCCATACGCAACAGTTCGTATCGGATCAAGTTATAGTTCAACAAAACTAAATCCTTATTTCAACTTCTGGATGATGCAGACTTTCAAGTAGTTGAATTCCGGATAATCCCGGTTTGTGCGGAAGTCTTTTGGCAAAGATGATTCTTCTAAAATTTTATACTTTGTACCTGTCGCTTTAAATGCTTCATCGATGAACGTTTTGAACTTCTTCATACTGAAGCTTGCGTTATTTGTAGATGCAACGATAAACCCTTTTTTCTCAGTAATTGCAATTGCATCCTGCAGTAAGGTCGTATAGTCTTTTGCTGAACTGAACGTGTACTTTTTAGAACGCGCAAAGCTAGGTGGGTCTAGTACCACTACATCGAACTTCAGCTCGTGACGCTTTGCATAACGGAAGTAATCAAAGACATCCATTACTTTAATATCTTGTGCTTCATAGTCGATACCGTTCACACTGAACTGTTCAATCGTTTTCGCAAAGCTGCGTTTTGCTAAATCGACACTAGTTGTCTTCACAGCACCACCACTTAATGCAGCGACTGAAAACGCACCTGTGTAAGAAAACGTATTCAAAACATGATTGCCTTCAGAATATTTATCTCGAAGTGCCTCACGGACATCACGCTGGTCAAGGAATACGCCAGTCATCGCTCCGTCATTCAAATCAACGGCAAAGTTCATGCCATTTTCTTTAACAATGATTGGGAAGTCGCCAGGTGTACCTGATACGTAATCATCCTGATCGATATACTGCCCTTTTGTATCAAAGCGCTTTTTCTCATAAATCGCTTTCGCATTAACAATTTTATCAAGTACGCCGTACACGTGATGCTTCATTGAATAAATTCCTTCACTGTACCAGCTCACCATATAATAACCATCGAAGTAGTCAATTGATAGGCCGCCAATTCCGTCGCCTTCTCCGTTAAATAGACGGTATGCAGTCGTTTGGGTATTCAACTTAAAGTTACTACGACGTTCAATTGCCGCGCTTATGCGGGATTCGAAAAATGTGAAGTCGATTGCCTCTTCTTCTTTTCTCGTTAATACCCAGCCAATCCCTTTGTTCTGGTTACCGTAATAACCTTTTGCAATGAATCGACGGTTTCGGTCGATCAGACGAAGCAAGTCGCCTTCTTCTTTTAAGACTTCCGGGTTCATGACAGCATCTTTTAAGATGAGTGGATAGCCTTTCTTTAAAGCGATCCCACTTTTATCGTTTACGAGTACATCAATTGTTTTCATGTTTTCATCCTTTTCTACGGATATTTATGTCCGTTCGCACATTTTCTTTATTATCGCACGTTTGGCGTTGAATTGCGATTCCTTGTTAACAAACATTCACAAGAATATACATTTTGTCACCGTTGTTTTCCGCTACAGGTGGACGCTTTCCGAGGGGCTTGATTTCAGCCTCCTCGTTGCTTTGCTCCTGTGGGGTCTTCAATCTGGGCTTGTCCCTCTGGAGTCGCCACCTTTCTCTTCAAACAACTATCGTAACAGGCTAACATAAAACCCCAAATTGATAATACAAGAATTCACAAAATTGATTTGCGGATTTTTCGTTTTAGTAAAAAAGAAGGCTTTGTTTCTGCAAGTACGATTGCTAGTAAGATGAGTACAGCTCCTATGATCATTTGCCCTGTGACGATTTCGCGAAGCATGATAATGGAGAAAATCATTCCCCATAGTGATTCCATTGATAGAAGAATTGCCGCTTTTGTTTCTGAAACGTGCTTTTGTGCAACGGTCTGAAGCAAAAATGCGAGAGTGGTTGAAAATATACCTAAATAGAGTAATGAAGTCGCAGAAGTAGTCGTGATGGGAAGTGATGCCTCTCCTTTAATTCCGACAACTATCCAGGCAATGCTCGCAGCTACCGCCATTTGAACAATTGTCAATGTAATTGCGTCTTCTTTACGGACAAACTGTCCCGTGTAAAAAATATGGAATGCGAAAAATATTGCACATAATAGCGATAATACATCTCCTGGATTAACGGATAGTGATCCATTTAATGATAAAAGTGCAATTCCACCCATCGCAAGAACAGCACCCACGAGTTCAAAAGGACTTACTTTTCTACGATAAAGAACAAACGCAATGAACGGAACGATCAGCACATTCACCGCAGTTAAAAAAGCATTATTGGACGGCGTGGTAAATTGCAGGCCGACCGTCTGAAAAGCGAATGCACTATACAAAAACACACCTAACAACCCGCCCTTTAGAATAACAGCAATGGAAACCTTCAACAGTTTTTTATAAAACACAACTCCAAGCAAGACGGCCCCAATGATAAACCGTCCTGCAAGAATTTGATATGGACTAAAATAGTCTAACGCAATCGCGCTAACAGGAAATCCCGTCCCCCAAATTACGGCCGTCACGAGCAGGCCGATTTCACCCATGTATTTACGCATCCAGCATCCCCCTGTCTGTGATTAGTATACAAGGGAATTAGGAGTGCCGTATAGAGGAATAAAAAAGACCTCCGGAATGTTTCCCCAGAGGTCCCGTCTATTATTCTTGTGGTGTCGTTGCTGCAGTCGCGGCTCCCGCTAATGCATCATCCCAATTCGGTGCTTCGACTTCCAACGGGATATTCTCTCTTCGCGCCTTGAGCGCTGCGAAAAAGAACAAGACCACTAGGAAAATCGAAATCACTGTCGCACCTATCAATGCCACATCCATTGGTAATCTGAAACCAATTTGTGCATTTAAGATATACGTTGTTGTTGCCATGAGCATGAATATCCCGGGTATAAGTGCAATCCAGTAATTCTTTTTAGCGATGAACAAGTACATTGCCCCCACAAAGAGCGCAATAACCGCAGTCGACTGATTCGCCCATGAGAAATATCTCCACAGAATGTTGAAGTCTACGAACGTTAGTGCAACAGAGATTACGAACAACGGTAGTGCAATCCAAAGACGGCTCAAGATTTTCACTTGTGGTAACTTGAAGTAGTCTGCAATAATCATGCGAGCACTACGGAATGCTGTATCACCTGAAGTGATCGGTAAGATGATAACTCCAAGGATTGCTAGTGTTCCACCAACAGCACCAAGCATTAACACGGAAGCTTCACTAACAATCATTGCAGGACCCCCTGCTGCAAGCAATTCGTTCAATCCAACTGGACCATTGAACAACGCCATACCAGCAGCTGCCCAGATCATCGCGATAACTCCTTCAGCAATCATCATACCGTAGAAAATCTTACGACCTTGCTTCTCACCTTGTGTCGTACGTGAAATAATTGGTGTCTGTGTCGCATGGAATCCAGACAATGCTCCACATGAAATCGTCAAGAATAGAAGTGGAAAGATTGGAATATTATCCGGATGCAAGTTTGCAAGTGTCAATTCCGGAATAGGAGCGCCGGTAAAGAGCATCCCGCCACCAACGCCAAGTGCACTGATGATGAGCAACAAACCGAAGATTGGATAAAAACGGCCAATGATCTTATCGATTGGTAGCAACGTTGCAAGAATGTAATAGATGAAGATCGCTGCAATGATGAAGCCCATTGCGACCCATCCGTTCATTAAATTATAAAGTAAGCCTGCAGGCGCAGAAACAAATACCGTTCCTACAAGTAGTAATAGAAGAATTGCGAAAGCGTTTACAAGATGCTTCATAAATTTACCGAGGAACTTACCAGCAAGTTCTGGCAAATGGGCACCGCGGTTTCGAATGGAAATCATACCTGTTAAATAGTCATGAACCGCACCGGCAAAAATCGCTCCGAGTACAATCCATAGGAATGCAACAGGTCCGTAAAGTGCTCCCATGATCGGACCGAAGATTGGCCCAACCCCTGCAATATTCAGCAACTGAATCAGAGAGTTCTTCTTTGTGTTCATAGGTACATAGTCAATGCCATCAGCGTTTGCATAAGCAGGTGTCTGACGTTCTTCTTTCACTCCGAAAACGCGTTCCACGAATTTCCCATACGTGAAATAGCCGACAACGAGTAACACTACCCCAAATAGAAATGTATACATGCACTTCCCACCCCTTTGTCTTTATATATTCTGTTATTAGTTTAGATGAATTATTCTAACAATAGGCAGGTTTTGAGTTAACATGTCGTTTTTCTAGATTAAGATGCCCGTCTGGGAGGTTAACATGCAGTGCTAGTGTTCTAGCTTTGTCCGTAACCCTTTCACATAGTTGCGGCTCACAGACAATTTTTCCGAGCATCCATCTATTTCTAGCTGATAGGCACCATTGAACCAAGGCGACAAGCGACTGACGTGCAACAGATTGACCAGGTAGCTTTTATGAATACGATAAAAAGAAAATGGAGTCAGCCGCGTCTCCAACTCTTTTAACGTAAGCTTCACTTCATACTCTCCCGTCTTTGTTACGATTCGGGTCACACTGTCCTCACGACAAATGTATAAAATACTACTGATAGGCAGATAGATAATTTCTCCATCCCGCTCAATAGCCAACTTACCTAGTTGATGGTTAGAATCTGGAGTAGCCTTAAGTGATTCCTTGACGCTAATCCGGTTCATCGTTTGTGCGAGCTGTTCTTCTTCATAAGGTTTTAATAAGTAATCGATTGCATTCACACGGAATGCATCGGCTGCAAATTGAGGATAAGCGGTTGCAAATACAATTTGGGGTGGATTCTTCAATTCTTTCAGTACCGCCGCAACTTCGATTCCGTTCATCTTCGGCATTTCAACGTCCAAAAACACAACGTCAGGCTGCAATCGAATCGCCTGCATAATGGCAGTGTCCCCTGAATCCGCTTCTCCCACAATTTCCACATTCGTATGCCGTCCAAGTAGAAATATGAGTTCTTCACGCGCATAGCGTTCATCATCCACGACGAGTGCTTGAATATTAGATGGCATGGTGAATCGCCTCCTCTTTTGGAATTGCAAAGCGCACGATGGTCCCTTCTCCGCTTGCTGTTGTAAATTGAAGACCCGCTTGGTCGCCAAACGTCATCATTAATCGACGATGTACATTAAACAACCCCATTCCAGTTCCCGATTCCGATTCAACAGGGTGTTCCCCTAACATTTTCAACCGCTCTGATGTTATCCCTTTGCCGTTATCTTGAACTGTAATTTCCGTTTCTCCATCCCGTGCAGCAATCCTCACTTTCACGACACTCCCTCGTGCCATATCAGCGATTCCATGTTTAACCGCATTTTCGACAATCGGCTGGAGTGTTAGTGGCGGTATGAGTTGTGAAAGCACAGTAGGATCTACATCAAAGTCAATCGTAAGTTTGTCGACAAAACGAGCTTCTTCAATTTGAAGGTACGCACGTACGTGAGATAGCTCTTGTTCGAGCGTAACCCGAGCAGCAGTTGTTCCTTCAACATTTTGCCGGAGAAATTTTGATAACGATGTCAAAAGTTGACGAGCCTGATCGGGATCCGTTCGAATAAGGGAAATGATCACATTCAGAGAGTTGAAGAAGAAGTGCGGACTGATCTGTGCTTGCAATGCTTTTATCTCCGCATCCTTCGCCAGTTCATGCGCTTGGTCCGCAGCTGCGATTTCCAACTGATCACTAAGCAACGAACTTAATCCATCAATGAGTTCTATCGTGACATCTGTAATCGCTTTTTCAGAAGGATAATACAGTTTAAGAGTTCCGACCACTTTATCCCGCTGCTTTAGAGGGGCAATAACTGCAGCACCTAACGGACAATCAGATTGAACACAATGGATAGCTCGGTCATTTGCCACAACTCGATTTCCATGACGAAGTACTTCTTTCGTTATATGCGTTTGGATCGGACTGTAGGAACGGTGATGATCACTAGCTACACCGACGTGTGCGAGAATTTCGTTTCTATTCGTCATCGCGACAGCACTCGGGGAGAGCTCGTTGAAGAGGATCTGACATACTTCGTTGCACGTTTCAGGTGTCATGCCTTTTCTTAAATGAGCGAGTGTTTGGTTTGCGATGCGTAACGTTTTTTGCGCTTGAAGCGCCGTTGCTCTATCCTGCTCACTCATCACGTTATAAACGATAAGAAGAAAAATAGCGGTTCCCACACCATTCGCGATAATCATCGGCAGTCCAATTGCTTGAACGAGTGCCCATGCTTCAGTGAACGGCTTCGAGAGCACGAGAATCAGCCCCATTTGAATGGACTCCGCAAGCGCACCGATTGCAAAAGCTGTGAGCGGTTTAACAGTTTTCCCTTTTTTATAAAAATAGCTCGCTAGAATCCCGGACAATATTGTCGATAGACCGCATGAAAATGCAGTAAATCCACCTAGGGTCATCCGATGAATACCAGCGATTAAACCAGCACCGATACCGAAGCGATAGCCCCCGAGTAAACCAGCGACCACAATACCAATAACTCGTGAATTGGCAATGGCATCCTCTCCAGCTAAATTCATCGTCACACTATTGAAATGGAAGGTTTCTGTATTAAAAGCAACGCCTAAATACGTCCCGATAATACCGAAAAACCCAAAGAACACAATGGCACTTACTGTTTGACGACGATCGAGGGTATCATGATGAACGAGCTGTTTGAAGAAACGAAACCTTGTTAGTATGAATGCAACCGCAACAATCGTACCAACTCGCTCCAACATGATTATTAATAAATCCAACATGATTCCTCCCTTCATCCTCTGCTCACTTGAGTATACTGTATTTTCCGTCATCTCAAAAGAGGAGAATGTACGAATACATCCTCCTCACTTAATCTTTAGTTAACAACTTTGCTACAATACTTTCCACAGTGCCTACTTGGGTAAGTTGAACAGCTGTCCCTGCCCATAATGACAAAAGTTCCGCATTGTTTTGGACAGCTGCTTCTTTTCTAATGCGTTTCGTCAAGTCGTTTTGATAGGGATAGGGTGCAATAGGTGATCCGTTCATCTGTTCAATGAATCGATTGTGAATACCCCGAGCCGGTCTGCCTGAGAACGCCTCTGTAATCACCGTATTGTCCGAATTTGCATTCAAAACTGCTTGTTTATACGAATCCGCTGCGCCACTTTCTTCTGTCGCAAGAAAAGCCGTTCCAATTTGAACAGCAGACGCACCGCTATTCAGCAGTTCTTTCATGCGTGAATTGGTTGCAATTCCGCCAGCTGCAATCATCGGAATTCGAATGAGTTCTCGCGCCTCCGCCAGTAAGTCGTCTAGCGAAACTAACGGACCTTCCGGATGAAACGACCCTCTATGTCCACCGGCTTCTGCTCCTTGGATGACGACCATATCTAGCCCTGCCTGTTGCACAGCCATTGCTTCGTCTATAGTGGTTGCCGTTCCCATTAAAAGGATTCCAGCTTCGCGAAGTCTTTCAACGGATTCACCATATGGAATTCCGAATGTAAACGAACACGCTGCCGGTTTTTCTTCTAGTACGACGTCAATTTGACTCTGTAAATCCGGTTCAGACAGCGGTGCTTTCCAGAAAGGCATTCCAAGCTGTTCTCCGATTGGCTGAAGTGCTAAATAGGCTAAGCGCAATTGTTCTTGGTTAAATGGCGTGTTGTCCGGCACAAATAGATTCACAGAAAAAGGTCTTTTAGTAAGTGACTTTACCTGCTGAATTGCAGCGCGAGTGTCAGCAGCAGATAAGTACCCTGCTCCGAGTGACCCTAAAATACCAGCTTCTGCACATGCTGCCACGAATTCAGGTGTCGTAATACCCGCCATAGGCGCTTGAATAATCGGATGTTGAATTCCCAGAGTGTGTTCGAACCCCATGATTTCCCTCCTATTCATAGTGGTCAGGATTTTTTAGTTCCCTAAAATGTCGCACACTCTGCCGACTTGTCCATCTTCAAGACGCACTTTGATGCCGTGAGGATGATGGGCTGAATTTGTCAGCAAGTCTTTAACAATCCCCTCTGTCTTTGCACCGCTCCGCTGATCTTTCTTCAAGATGACTGCTACTTTTAATCCTGGATGAATATCATTTCTGTTTTTACCGTCCATAGTTACCACTCCTTTATTAATAGTCTGCATAACAGTGTTGATTTGCGCTGCAGGCGAACACTTTCCGAGGGGCTCGATTTCAGCCGCTTCCCTCGCTACGCTCAGTCCAGGGTCTTCAATCTTCGCTGATCCCTCCGGAGTCGCCGCCTTCCACTCCAATCAACGGAGATAATTAATATATACATTACTCCTATATAAGTCTCTGTACTAGTTTATCACATCTAGTTTGGGCATTTATGTTGGTAGATAATAATAAAAACATTCTAGTTGACGCACAATAGTTTATGCCCTAAACTAGTAATTAGTTTAGGGGGTGAACTTATTATGAAAGAAACATTACTAGAAGCAATTGAGTTATTCGAGGAAGTGATGATTTACGGAACGGAGCATTTCATAAAGTCGGTTCAATCACCGATTTGGAAAGAGTATTCTCCAGAGCAGATTCAAACGTTAAAGCTGTTATCGGCTTATGATTCCTTATCAAATGGCAAACTTGCGGAACTACAGGGTGTCCACAAAAGTGCGATTACGGCTCGTTTAAAGAAGCTCGAAGAAAAAGGACTGATCCGTACCGAACGTGCTCAGCATGACCAACGTGCAAAAGTGGTTCGACTGACCGAAGAAGGTCAAGAAATTCTTGTTGCTTCGAATACTGCCATCAACGAAACGATCACCTCTCTTTTTAGTGATGAAATATCAGAAGAGGAGCTGGTCCAGTTCGTCCGCACATTCCGGAAACTGAAAGATATCTTACAAATGAGGGAGTTTAACGAATGAAAACGATATTAAAATTTAGATGGCCGATCTTCATCGTATTGCTTGGCCTTGCGATCGGATTGTTGTTCGTTGCACCTGACCTTGCAAAGCAAGCAGAAGAAGCCGGTTCGTTCCAGTTAGCGGACGATGCGGATTCCCAGAAAGCGGCGGATATCTTAGAACAAGCAGGCGCTTCAGAAGATACACTTTCCCTCGTCTATGACTTTGACAAAGCCGTATCGGATGAAGACAAAAAAGCGGTTCAGGCCACTGCGAAAGAAATTGCAGACTTAGGAAAACCTGTGACTGCTGTCATGGATCCATTTGAAAGCGCGGAGATTGAAGATCAACTTGTCTCTGAAGACAAGAAAACGGTACTTGTTCCGATCACTGTAGATGGTTCAGAAGAAGAAGTCATCGATCTAAGTGATAAAATCCGTTCTGAAATGCTGCCGAAAGACACAACAGTCTATCTAACTGGCGAAGCCATCATCAATAATGATGTGAACGACAGTGCGCAAGAAGGATTGAAGAAAACGGAAGTCATCACCGTTGTCCTTATCTTCGCTTTGCTTCTTATCGTGTTCCGTTCAATTGTGACACCAATCGTTCCACTGATCGCCGTTGGGATTACATACTTGCTCAGTCAATCTCTCGTTGCGTTCTTCGTAGATTGGTTCGGGTTCCCGGTCTCCAACTACACGCAGATTTTCCTCGTCGCGATTCTATTCGGACTCGGGACTGACTACTGTATCCTGCTCTTGAGCCGGTACAAAGAGGAATTGATTGAAGGACACGAAATCCAGGAAGCAATTGTGAACACATATAAAACTGCAGGTCGTACGTTGATTATCAGTTCACTTGCTGTATTCATCGGATTCGCGGCGATTGGGTTCGCTGACTTCCCTATCTTTAAATCCGCTGTCGCGGTTGCTGTAGGAATAGCGGTACTGATTCTTGTCCTGTTTACAGTCGTTCCCCTGTTCATGATGTTGCTAAAAGACAAATTGTTCTGGCCAGCAAAACAGGCAACGACTCATAACGATAGTAAATTGTGGGTTCGTTTCAGTAAGCTATCCGTTTCACGCCCATTGCTCTCGATGGCAATCGTTGCAGTTATTACAGTGCCATTATTGCTGACGTACGACAACGATCTTTCCTTTAATACAGTGGATGAAATCGATCAGTCGAAAGAATCCGTGAAAGGATTGAACTTGATCTCAGAAGGATTCGGGAAAGGGGATTCCCTTCCAGTCCAGGTCATCTTGAAATCTGATAGTTCTATTGTCGATGAAAAAGATGTCCCCTATTTGGAAACAATCAGTCGAAACCTAGAGAAAGTGGATGGTGTGAAATCCGTTCGCACGATTACTCGACCAACAGGTGAGCAAATTGATGAGTTAAATGTCGATACGCAGCTGGGATTACTCTCCGATGGACTAAAAGAAGCAAATGACGGTATTAAAAGCGTTCAAGACGGACTTGGGCAAGTCGAAGGAGGACTGAACGATGCCGCAAGCCAGCTACCGTCTGGTTCTGAAGCATCGTCAGGCGGTGCAGGATTGCGTCAAGCTGCGCAAGGTATTGGGCAAATCAATGACCAGCTTGGGCAAATTGCTGGCGGATTATCTCAAGGAATGCCGGCCGCTCAAGCTGCAGGCGGTTTGAATGACCTTAGTGCAGAGCTAGGCAAAATCTCTACAAGCCTGAATGGCGCTGCAGGACAGATCGAAGGATCCGGTTCCCAAATTGGCCAGCTTAGCGGCGGACTCAGTCAGCTTGCTAAAGGCGTCACTGATTCTAAAAATGGTCTCACTGAAATCAGCAAAGGTCTCACAGAAGTGACCGATATGCTGAAAGATATGAGTGAAACACCAAGTATCCGCGATACAGGAATCTACATTCCCGCAGGTACACTCGGCGAAGAAGAGTTCCAACCAGTCATCGATCGTTATACATTTGGCGACGAAACCGGAATTCTTATGGAAGTGATATTGAAAGATGATCCCTATGCCCGTGAATCGATTGCAACAGTACATGCGATCAAGGACAGCGTAAGGACTTCTGTCATCGGTACTCCATTTGAAGATACGGAAGTTGCATTCGCAGGTATTTCCAGCATGAACTCAGACCTTGATGATATTTCATCGCAAGACTTTACCCGGACCGTTGTCATTATGTTGGTCGGACTGTTCGTCGTATTGACGATTCTATTCCGCTCCGCAATCATGCCACTGTATATGATCGGTTCGTTGCTGCTCACGTATTACACGGCAATTTCCGTGACGGAATTGATTTTCGTAAATATTCTGGGCTACGACGGCATCAGCTGGGCAGTTCCATTCTTCGGATTCATCATGCTCATCGCGCTCGGTGTCGACTATTCAATCTTCCTGCTCGATCGCTTCCGTGAAGAGAGTATCAAAGGAAGTACGATTGCCGATGCATTGAAGATCTCCATGGCCAAGATGGGCACAGTCATCATCACCGCAGCTGTCATCTTAGCCGGTACATTCGGTGCAATGATGCCGTCCGGCGTCTTGAGCCTCGTGCAGATTGCAACCATCGTCATTACAGGTCTCTTGCTGTATGGACTCATCATTTTACCGCTTCTGATCCCGGCGATCACCGTATCGTTCGGCCGAGGCGTCTGGTGGCCATTCCGCGGGTGATTGTCCCGTAAAATTTTTAGAAATGCCCGAAACAGATTACTACCTGTTCCGGGCGTTTTTTTGTACTCAGGCATCGTTCAGACGGTCGAATCGATTTCATAGAATTCTTTATACAGCTGTTCGAGATTGCCATTGCTCCGACGGACTCCCAGCACTTTCGCTCCGCTTTCTAATAACTTTCCTAAATAGGCTTCTAATGGGTATGCCGGATCTGTGACCAATCCGTCCTCAGCTTCGCGGAACGGCAGCGGACTGTTACTGTTCGCCAACAGTTGAGCGGCTGAGCGGCCGTCCGGCATGGAAAACTCAATATAGAACGGCGTCTCCTCAGAGTGCTCCATACTGGTCTTCACAAGTTCTCCGTCTTTAAGGAACCAAATAGTTTTCGTCAGATCCTCCAGTATGTCCAAGTTATGAGTAGAAACTAGGATACTAATTCCCCGGTCACGTAGCGAGCGGATCAATTGCTTCAATTCTATCACGCTCGTAGGATCGAGCCCGTTGAATGGTTCATCCATCAGAATGACACGCGGATTGGTCAGAATGCTCAAGGCAATCAGTAAATGCTGTCGCATTCCGTAGGAGTATGACTTAACCGGCTGGTCCACATAGCTTCGGACGCCGATGCTGTCAACTACACTGTCGATTATTTGGCGTTCGAGCTTATAGATGCTGGCAACGAACGCCAGATGATCATACCCGGTCAGCTGCTGATATAAATAGTTATCGCTTGGTAAGAAGGATACGTATTGGAAAAACTCAGGGTTTTGATTGGAAACCCCTTCGACTGTCACCGAGCCCTGCTCCACCCTCTCGAGTGACAGAATAGAGCGCATCAGCGTCGATTTCCCAGCTCCGTTTGGGCCAACTAGCCCGATGACGTCTCCTTTCTCCATCGTAAAAGATATCTCTTTTAATACGGAGCGTTTCCCATATTTTTTCGTTAGCTGATGAACCGTCAAAACAGACATCATGACACCTTCTTTCCAGGGGATAGTAGGCCTAAAAGGAATAATGCAAACCCGCCGATGACGAGGACCAGACACCCAGTCAGGACATTCACGCTGGCAGAGTTTGCCTCCACCGATTTCCAGCCGTCTGCGATATTCCACGTATCAAAATACAAAAACGGATTGAACACCATCAGGTCGTGGGCCGGGAACTGGCTCGCCGCTACAACTCCTGCGATAGTGAGGAACAATGTCGTCAGGATGGCAGCATATGGATGGTTCATCCACCTGCCGAGCAATCCGAACAGGCCGTTCAGAAAAAAGAGCTGCGCCAGCACGAGAACGAGACATTTCACAAGAAGACTTCCCAAACCATCAAACGAAAAGTACGTCAGGTCCACCGGGGAGTAGAACAGGGTCTCCTTTGAACTCTCAGCGGCAGCCGCCGTGGCGTACGTCACAATCGGATACTGGGCATCCCCGATTCCGCCAAGCAGTGAATTGAACAGGAAGACCAGCACGCCTGCCACAAACAACAGCACATAAGCCATTGCCAGGTTATAGATCGTTTTACTGATATAGACCGACCGGAGACGGAGTGGCTGGGTCGATAGGAACTGGACGGACGGAACCGGCTTTTTCTCCTCTGCCATACTAGTCCAAAGAAAGAGGACAAATACGCCGAGCACAAGCCACGGCACATTCCACGTGAAGAAACGGTAGCTGGTAAACAAAGCGCTGTTTCCGTATTTCGTGTTTCCCTCCTGTTTCTCCACTAATGTTTTGTAATGTTGGCTATCAAGCGCCGCTGTCTTCGGATCATCTAAGTTCGACACCCATACATCACCGATTGGCCAAGGGGATAACCCCTTTTTTTCCAAAAGTACCTGCTGTTCTTCCGTGGCCATGACAGTTACGCTCCAAAGCGTCTGTTCCAGCTCTTTGTATGATTGATAATCATCTATTGATTTCATTGTTTTTCTATATGCCTCCACAAATTGCGGAGAATTCGCCTGTTTCTTCAAGTTTTCCAGGATAGATGCTTTTTTCATCATTTCCTCAACTATTTCCGTGTAAGGATTTGCTGCTGTTTCCTCCTCGGTCGAGACATCTGATTGTTCAGATTGCCGGTTCTGTTCGAATTCCTCCGCTAACAGCTTAAAATCCACTTGCCGATCGATATAGAAACTTTGCAAATCAGTAATGGCACGCAGCGCTTTTTCCGGAAGTTTTTCATTTTGTTGGTTCACCATAATGACCGTTCCGACAAATACACCAAAAAGAAGAAAAACTAAAAATAAAAATTGACCGCTCCGCCTCTTCTTCAACTTTTCGAATTGAAGCATCTTCCATTTCATCTTCGGCTGATATTGCTTTCGATTACCGGTTGTTATCCGTATCTTCAGTATTGGTCTCTTCGTTCGCAACAGTGGATAGGAAACACACAGCACAACAAGGAGCAGTCCCAGCATACCTGCCAAATAGGGAACGAACTGATAGCCAGTTAATAATGGTGCTTCATAGGACAGCACTAAATGTATGGGGTTTGCCATATGAAATCCTGCTTGTGCGGAAATGATATAGGTAATCAACACCGGCAGTGCAATTGACGTCAAAAGCAAGCCTAAAGAAATACGCTGTTTGCATAGACATACTGCTACAGTCAGCAGCAATGAGACAAAAACTCCCCAGCCAATTGGGATGAAGAGAAGCCATTTCCATACGGGCACCATCTTTGTTTCCGCCCCAACAATTACTTCGGTTGGATAGTGGATAGTGTCAAGGTTACCGGTTAATAGAGGCGGTAGCACAGAAAGTATACTGACGATTACAATATAACTTGCCATGAACAGGAGAAAAGAGATCAAATAACCAAAATAGATAGCTCGATTTGAAACAGAGTTCACCCTGAAAAAGTCAAATGTCCGATTTTGTTCATCCGAAATATGTTTATAGGTGAAGAAAAGAAGAAATAGCATCGCTGTAATAGGATTTAAGAATAACTGTAGCAGCTGCTTTGTGAAAAGTACGGAGTAAACAGGGTTTTGTTGTTCGGTGTAGGGTAAATTATGCATGACCAACATCTGTGCTTTGTCTTTTTCGATTTTCAACAAGCTTTCATTTTCGAAGTTTACGAAATGAAGCTTTGTATAATTCTCGTATTCATCTATGTATCCAATTAGATCAGCCGCAATCGTCAGATTACCGTCATGTAAGTCTTGATCGATTTCATTTATCAAATCCTCTTGGGCTAGCAAGCTATCCAGTGCCTGCTGCTGCTCGTCAGGAAGTCCGATATGATTTTTCTTATTTAATGTTTTACTAATAAGAAAGTCGAGAGATTCTTTACGGTTATCATTTATCTCTTGCAGTTCAGTGAACGTGTTTCCAGAGTAACGGAGATTGGTTAGTAGTAAAGCAGAAGAAATAAGAATAATAGCGATTAAGAACAACAAAATATATTTACTTTTAAAGACACCTTTACTTACGTAATTGACAACAGCTCTCACAATACCTCCTCCTCGTCATAACAACTTAGCATTCCTTTATGGCAAGTAGTTCCTCTTGCGTATAAAATTGACTGCGTCAGTTTATAACTGAGCAGTCAATTTAATTGGAATCCTATTAACTCCTATACTTTCCATATTCCACGACTTTCTTCACGTCACTTTTCAAGATTTTGGCTAGTCGGTGCGTAGGGGCCTGTTTTTAGGTAACCAGAAAAAGTAGAAGTTCTGTTATTATCCGTAGTTCCTCTGTTGTATAAATATCCTGAGTATGTTTTACCGTTTCTTACTTCTGTAACCCAAACGCTTATTTTTGTTGTATAAGCTAACTGCTTGATTACAAAGATTGACTCGATCTCTGCTGTCATCTTAACTGCTTTTCCATTGTCTCGTAAGTGGATTATTTGAAAACACCGAGCTTCCAGCTCATTAATATCAGGAAGAGTATGACCACAATCTACTGTCAAAGAAAAATCCAATCGATTTGACAGCAGCGATAGAATCTCCTCATTTGGTTTTCATTTTCCGTTTTCAATACGACTAACGTATGAGGGGGAACAGATCCCCTTTGCAAGTACTTCCAGTTTCACGCCTTGTCGCAGTCTTTCTTTTTTGATTTGTGTTCCTGGCTTCGTCTCTATCCTCCTCGTAAATAGCTCTTTCTCACTTCCCGGACAGCGGCAATAACTATCACAATGGCTGCAACCAGTGTAATCGGCAGCGCTTCGTACCATGTCCGACCATTTTGCAGATGGAGGAGATCGCTCGAGAACAGATTCAGGAACGGGTTCAGCCAGCTGGGGATAGAGGTACCGAACAATTTCGTGATGCCGTAGCCTGCACCGAGTGTTCCGAGAACAGCGGCCAGCACGGGCAGCGTCTTCTTCGCATACAGGCTGTACAGCAGGATCAGCGAGATGACGAGAAGTGCTAGAACCGAGGTGATGATGATTCCTTCAATCAGCTGGACTCCAAGATTGCTAAAGGCCGGGGAGCCGTCCTTTTCGATAAGGACCGGATAGCGAAACGACCCTTTGTCCCCGAACAAGGAACTCACCGCTGCAGCAGTGATCAGTGCGGCGAATAGCGCCAGGACATACGCGATGCAAGCTGCACCCAGTTTGCTGAGCAGCCACTGTGCTTTGCGGATCGGCTGCGTGAACAGCAGGTTGACGGACTGGCTTTCATACTCGGACGCGAGGATGTCCCCGGCGAGCAGTAACACGAGAAGCAGTCCGCCGCCATACATCCAGAGCGATACGATCTGCTGCAGGAAATTCGGCAGCGCGATGCTGTAGGCGCTGTGTTCCGGCCGGATTCCGCGTTTCAGGAATTCGTTGTTCTGCGCTATTGTGCGTTCGATCTCCTTGACGGAAAGCGGGCTTTCACCACCGAGTTCTTTGTAGGTCAGCGTCGTTTCCAAAATACCGTTCTGGACTTCGAGATTGTGCTTCCAGTCCTCATGGGAGAAATTCGCCGCGAGATCATACAGCGGATCCCGGATTTCCAGGTTGACGATTTGCAGTTCTTTCTGCTTTTCATCGTCAGGATCTTTTTCCAACAGCAGGATATGGGCGCGGCCGTTCGCCTGACTCGTCCGGACCTGGGCATCGATCGCCTGGCGTTCCGCTTTTTCGACCTGCGTTTGGAACGTCAAGTTGCGGACAAACAGGAGAATGACGAACGCTGCGAGCACAGCGAGGACGGCAAGCGTCTTCTTGCTGAACAGCAATTTCTTCAGCTCGAACCGGAATAACTTCATCGTACATTCTCCTTTGCAAACAACTCCTGATAGCGTCGTTCCGCCCCGATTTTCCGGTTATCGATGCGCAAGATGGTCAGCCCGGCCGCCTTCAGCTGATCGAGTAGATCTTGCAGCGGTGCCTCCGTTTCCAAGAACTCGATTTGCCCGTCTTCGTTTGCTGTATACGGCAGACTTGTCTGCGTAAGGACGGCTGCCGCCTGATCCGGTGCGTCGACAGTAATCGTATACTCGCTCCTTGAGAAGTCCTGTAAGGATTCCTTCAGCAGTTCCCCGTCTTTCATGAAGTAGATCGTGTCTGTCAACCGATCAATTTCATCCAGGTTGTGGGAAGAAATGAAGATCGTCGTCCCTTCTCCGTGCAGTTCCAGCAGAATATTGCGCATCGTGATCGCACTGGAAGGATCCAGACCGTTGAGCGGTTCGTCCAGTAGCAGTAGTTTCGGCTCATTCAAGATAGCCATCGCGAGCAGCAGATGCTGCTTCATGCCGAGCGAATAATTGCGCACCCGTTTCTTCACATACGCTGTCATGCCGACACGGTCGGTCACTTGGCGGATCCTTGTGGCTGGCAGCTGCTGGATGCTGCACACGAACTTCAGATGATCGTACCCTGTCAGGTCCCCGTACAGGATCCGGTTGTCCTGCAAGTAGGAGACGTCTTTGAACACGGAGATATCGGTGTTCTTCTTTCCAAGCAGCTCAATCTTCCCTTCCTGGAACGGCAGCAGGTTCGTCATGCAGTTCAGGAGCGTTGTCTTCCCTGAGCCGTTCGGTCCGACTAGGGCTATAATCTGCGGCTCGCTGACCGTCATATTGATTCCACGCAGGACGTGCTGTTTTTTATAGTGTTTATGAAGATTTTCGACTTGGATGATCATCGGGTTTCCTCCTTTTTGACCAGGGTTTTCATGCCCGTTTCCGCTGCAGACCGGACACTAGATAGGCCGCGGCGAGCAGGACGGCGGATGCACCGCCGAGCACCAGCAGGCCGAGCGGGAATGTGAACCGGAAATCCTGCCAGATCGCCGCTGTCTGCATCGTGACAATATACGGAGATGCCAAGTAGGCGAACGGCACATATGGGGCGA
The DNA here is from genome assembly GCF_003384035.1 of Sporosarcina sp. BI001-red. GTDB lineage: Bacteria > Bacillota > Bacilli > Bacillales_A > Planococcaceae > Sporosarcina. The sequence goes on from NZ_QQAK01000011.1 coordinate 125,917, forward strand.
ACGCGAGTCCCGCCACCTGGTTGCTGAGCTGGATGCCGAGCAGGATAACGGCGGCTGTCAGGACGAGAGCCGCGATGGCCCGCTTCGTGACATACGAGAAGAAGAACAACAGGGCTGCCGCAAACAGCAGGCCGAAGAAGAACAGGACCGCTGTTTTCGCGAGATACAGACCGATCGGCATGAATTCATACGCATAGTTTTCCCCATATACGAGAACCGGGTAGTCCCAGTCCCCCAGCTTGTCGAAGCCGGTACCGAGACCGAGTGAGAACAGGGCGGCGCCCACCAGAACCGCTGCACTCGTAAGAAGCACTGTCACGAATTTCGCCAGCAAAATGAGCGGCCGCCGGATCGGCTGTGTCTCCAACAGATGGATTGGCCCGTTCACGCCGATCCCTTCCTTCGTCACGATATCACTGAACAGCAGCAGGAAGAACAGCAGCCCGCTGAGACCGAACAGCAGGTCCGTCACCTGCTTCAGGAAGTAGATGCCGGCCGACGAATTCAGCGTGCTGTGCTCCGTCACAAAGTCTTTCAGGAATTCGTCGTCGTTCGATCCATCGATCGGAAAATTGAGATCGTAGAGCGTGCGCCAAGCGTAGATATCGACGGGCAGAGTCGGGGTCACGCCGTGTTCCTGCATATACTGGAATAGTGCCCGCCGCGTCTCTGTTGTGAACAGAGTCGGGAAGGATGATGTGTAATACTGCCGGCTGACGATGAGGGTGTCGAGATCGGGCTGTATCTTATCGATCTCCATCTGGAGAACCGTATTCCAGTCACCCGTTTCATAGGCTTGCAGCTGGGCCTCCAGTTTCTCGTTGTACTCCTTCCAGAACTGCGCCGCTTCCGTAGACTCTCCGTCCTCTTCATCTGGCTGCTCCTCCATCTGCAGTTCGTGCTGCCGGATTTGATCTCGGAGTTCGAGTGCCACATCGGACACTCGGACGGTGTTCATGTAAGCGTATACAAAGTAACAGGCGATACTGAGGAAGAAGACGACGAGGAGGATCTTGAATAGACCGGACGTCCATAACTTCTTCCATTCGAATTGCAGCAATCTCACGGCACAGCCCCCTTTTGAACAGCCGGCATGTCCCGACTGCTTTCACGTTCCAACATATGTATGACAGATCAATACGCTTTCGTAAGGTAATCGTACAGCCTATGCAAGGACCGCTTTTGCTATGCCTTGCAGGACCCAGCAGCACTTGCTTCCATAGTACTCTATTATAAATTGAAAATAAACAATAATTTGTATATTTTACAAACAATCTCCTGTACAATGGGTGCAATAGACCGCATCAGCTTGTTAAACAAGGAGGAAGACTAGCATGGCGAACAGGACAATCCGCTTCATTCTACTAATGGCACTGCTGATACTCAGCGCCTGCAGCCCACAGCCGCGTACCGATGTGAAGCCGGTTCAGGAAGCGGCAGAGCAACCGATAAGCAGCCCTCCAGAAAAAAAGGAATTAGGGAGACCCGGGGAATTTTACGCGTGGTCAGGTAATGAAGTGGAAGGTGACTCGGACGTAATTCTGGGGGACTATTGCTGGAGTGAGAATGGAACTTCCTGCACGGCAGAGTCGGACGATCCAAGAGAGTTAATGTTTGAAGAACGGTATGGCAAAACGAGACCTGGAGAACGAATCCAGTTTTCCATGGCCATCAATCCCACATGGACATGGCTCTCTGAAAATGACCTGAATACCATACAAGGTACCCGAATTGACGTCATTCAAATTTCTGATGGAATTGAAACAAGTTATGAAAACGTCGGAGACCACCTGGATGCACCAATGGAACCCGGATTTTATTTCTATCTGGCGACCGTGACATGGGATCTGGAAGTGAAGGGCCAGGCGAACTATGCCTTTGCGTTTTCGGTATCACCGGACTACTAGGCCTTCATGGTAAAAAACGAGCACCGGATCAGGAACTTCCAGATCAGGTGCTCGATCATCTCAGTCATTTCGGTGAGACAGTTTGCGGAACCGCACAATTCCCGGAACAGGTAACAGTTCCCGAATAGATGACGAGATATCCACCATCGACGGCCTGCTTGGAGACAGGATACAGGGTGCCACTCCAACCCCCTGTGTTATACACTAAGTACGACTTTATGTTGTCCCCTGTCCTATAATTTTTTTGTATGCTCACCACTTTACTAGCCGCTGCGACAATCACTGGTTCCGCAGGGCTCAATTCTGCAAACGACTGGCTTGGCAAACCAAACGACAGTGTCAATGCTAGACCGGCTGCTGCAACCGTACTTACAATTTTTTTCTTCATGATTCATCCTCCATTCTTATTAGCCAGCGAATTGGAATATCACTGGTTAGTGGTATATTCTACAAGTAATTGAAATACCCTCCTATTATCCCAAATAATTATAATTCATTATCTTCTACATGTTATAGTAAGCTCAGATCTTGTTGAAGGGAGGAAAGAAAGTCATGCGTAAGTCATTAACAACCGTCTTTTTACTAATCTCCGTACTCTTTTTACATGCCTGCAGTCCCCAGCCGCGAACTGATGCTCCTCCAGTTCAGGTGAGCGAACAGCAACTGACAGAACACCCTGAAGAGAAAGAGGAGATGAGAAGACCAGCTGATTTGGGTGTATGGACCACTGATAATGCGGCGGCCCAAGTTTTAAGTAATTGGTGTTGGGGGGAGAACGGAGACAGCTGTTCGGTGGAACCCGAGGACCCACGTGAGTTGCTGTCAGGTATGACTTCCGGCCGAATAAAACCTGGCGGCCTGATCCAATTCTCTATGGGGATTAATCCGGCGTGGACTTACCTTTCAGACAACAACGTAGACTCCTTGCTGGATGCCCGGATTGATGTCACGCAAATCTTTAAAGGAGTTGAAACTCGCTATGAAGATGTAGGGCTTAGTTTGACAGCACCGGAAGAGCCTGGTTTGTATTTCTATCTGGCGACTGTAACTTGGGAGAAGGAAATGAAAGGCCAGGCGAATTATGCCTTCGCGTTTTCAGTATCCCCGGACAACTAGGAAAACACGAGAAACATAGAGCATATGAAATGATATCTCGTTTGTGAGGGGAGAGGAAAGGTAGTGATAGACAAACCAATCAGTAGTAGCTTTTATACTGATCACCTTATTCTTTTTACATGCCTGCAGTCCGCAACCACGAACCGAGTTGCCTCCGGTGCAGCCATCCAAAGATGAAAGCGAAAAAAATTTTGAAGAGAAAAGAGAGTTAGGAAGACCAGCAGAGTTCTTCGCTAATGGTGGTAACAAAGCGGAGAATGCTACGTCTGTCATTTTGGGGCAATATTGCTGGAGTGAAAATGGTGAAAGCTGTTCGGTAGAACCGGATGATCCCCAAGATATGATGGCAGATTCCATAACCGGAAAGGTAAAACCAGGCGGTCAACTCTCTTTTTCTGTCGCCATCAACCCTTCCTGGACATGGCTTTCTAAAACGGTCTCGATTCTTGGCAGGGCACCCAGGTCGATATCACCCAATTCTTCAAAGGCAGTGAAACGCATTATGAAAATGTCGGTGATAGCTTTAATATGCCGGAGGAACCCGGGCTGTATTTCTACCTTGCGACCGTGACCTGGGATTTGGAAGTGAAGGGTCAGGCGAACTATGCATTGCCTTTTCGGTTCAATGACTTAGAAATTAGTGTTTTATCATTTGGGTTCATTAATCACCTTGAATTTCTTCTGCTACACCATTAGAGAAGTGCTGAAATTACAAACCAAAAACCGTTCCGGATGATATTCTACCGGAACGGTTTTTCAGTACTATCTATGAAACTGTTGTCTACATCCAATTTCCCAATCTAGTTGTGCCACAATGGTACTCGATAGTTCAATAATTAATATCCGTTAAAAGAAAATTAGAAGTAATATACCTACGATGAAACAGTAGTATGTAAAATAAACCAGTTTCCCGTTTTTCATAATTCCCATAAACCACTTCATCGCAAAATAGGTCATTATAAGTGTTGCGATAAATGCAGCTAAATAAGGAATTGCTAAGTCTGCTTTATTCGGTTCATTTAAAAAGTCAGAAAAACCTAGTATGACTCCTCCGAGGCTTACGGGAATATACAACATAAATGAAAATCGAAGTGCTGTATCTTGTTTCATTCCAACAGCAACTGCTGAAATAATCGTTGCTCCAGAACGACTAATCCCTGGTGTTAATGCAACAGCTTGCCCTAATCCCACTATGAAAGCATCCTTAATAGTAATATCACCCTCGCCTTTATTACCTTTCAGATTACGAATTAACCACAAGGCAATCCCTGTCACGAAAAGCATCACCGCAATCGTTGTCATACTAACACTTTCTGCTATATAATTACTTAATAATATCCCAAGAACACCTGCTGGAATAGTACCAATCACGATAAAGAAAACAAAACGAAAGTCACTCTTATAACGAACATTTTTCGTTTTCAAATAAAGAATGGAATTTAATGCAAGCCTTACGATATCTTTTCTATAAATATAAAGTATCGCAAATAGTGACGCTGTATTTGTTAATATAGCAAAAGTAAATCCTTGTTCACCCAACCCCAAGATTTCACTTGCAATCATTACGTGCCCACTAGATGACACAGGAATTGGTTCTGTAAAGCCTTGAACTAACCCAATAATAATCATTTTTATTATTAATAAACTATCCAAAACTCCCATTTCACCTCTCTCTATCAAAATTGAAGTTGTTTATTTCCTTAAAACAATCTATCCCGTTTGGTGCATAGTGACTTATTAAGCATCTATACCGAAACGGCCATTTAACTATTCCGTCAATCTTAACATACTTTCCATTAATTGAAATACTCTCCAGGAAAAAATATCCTTCAAAAGCATTTGGTGTAGAAATCGCATCTCAATTCCCCACTAAGTTTCATACACAGGTATGATTTAAATTAATTTATTACGATTAGGTTTTTGATAAAAGGGTCTTTTACCCTTATAAGTAGATATCCGAAAACTCATATTTTATCAACTCAACTCTATCCATGTTGTTAGTATAGATTTGATTATTATCACTGCTATCAATTCTTTTAGTAGGAAGTTCTATTGTAAATGTACTCCCTTCATTTAAAGTACTCTTTACACTGATACTGCCTCCATGTAGCTCAGCCAAAGATTTAGCTATGGATAATCCCAATCCAGTACCTTCCGCTATGCGATTTAAACTCCTATTCAATTGCGTAAATTTCTCAAAGATCACATCTACATTCTTTGGGTCTATTCCTATGCCTTCATCTGTTACAGAGATACTTACAGTATGCTTGTCTTTTTCCACTAGCCTGATTAATATGGCTTCACCCGCAATAGAGAATTTAATTGCATTCGAAATTAGGTTAAGTAAAATTCTATCAAATTTAGAAACATCGACCGCCATCATCAGTTCTTCCAAATCCGGGTCAAATACAATTTTGATCCCTTTCGACTTCGTGTATTCTGAAACTGATTCCACAATATCGTCTACAATCCCCACAATATTGTAATTAGATAAGTTTAATTCATACAGTCCCGTTTCTATTTTAGAAATGTCCAATATATTATTTATGAGCCTGGTCAGCCTGTAACAATTCCTTATTGTCATTCTATTTACATTTAGTATATCTTCTCTATAGTCTTCTAAAGAATCATGTTCCAAGTACAAATTCAATAATTGAGCGCCACTGAATATTACAGTTAATGGGGTCTTCAGTTCATGAGAGGTGTTGATAAATAGTTCTTCTTGAGCTTTAAGAAGTTTTGCCATCGCTTTGTTAGCAAGTTCTTCATCAGATATATCTATTCCTAAAGCAATTATCTTTTCTACCTCATTATTTTGATTGATAATAGGCTGAAAAATTGTTTTCGTATGATATGTCTTCCCATCTTTAGTAAACTCAAGTTTATGCAAATATGAGGTTTGAGTTTCAATCGATTTATTAATATCTTGAATCAATTCCTCAACATCTTCGGTTCTATAGTAATTAAAAAAGTCTTTCCCAATTATATCCGATTCTATTTTTATCTCTGGCCATTCTTCTTTAAAGGCTTGAAACGCAAACTGATTGAGATAATTTATTTTATAGTCTTTGTGAGAAAATGATGCATAGTACATAGAAATCTCTTCTACACTTTCTTGCAACGCTGTATATTCTTCATTTTTATAACCTGGTTCTATATTTTTATATGTATACTCTCCGTCCTTATCTAGACTTTTTACGACATCTGACATACTGTCTACTATGAATTCCATTTCACTTCTCTTCTTCATAAGAAGTTTTCTTTCTCGTGTCTTCTCCGTAACGTCATAAAAAGAAATTACTACATACTGCGTTGTCCCATCTCCCCAAATCATTTTTACATTTATATCCCAATACGTAGCTGCTCCGTCAGAACCACGTGATTCTACCTCGAATTCATGAAAGGATGTCCCTTGTTTAAGTACATCTAAAATACTGTTTGAGAATGAAGGATATTTGCCTAGCGGATTGTCAGAAGCAATGTCCATCAAGCACAACGTTGTGATGTAGTTTTGATCATGGCTAAGTAAAATACAATTTGGATAGCTAAATACTGCTGTAGTTCCATTTTTATTCGTTTTACTGCCGCCAAAATTTTTCAACAAGAATTGTAGCGCTAGATTCTTCTGTTCTTCAAAGTAATACACTTTATGGTCTTCTTTATCTAAGATATCAAAGCTAACTTTTACTTCTAATGGCTCGTTATCGCTATTAAAAATATAGGGATAGTATATACCTTTCAGATCCTGGAACGATATTTGATGTTCGGATTTTAATAATCTGTCTAATTCTAGAAGAGATTTCCCAATCAAATCACACTCTTCATAGCCAGTTAAGTGTAAGAAACTTTCGCTCACCCTATATATCATATTATCTTTAGTATAAAGAAGTGGATTTTCAGCTAATCTCTGTAAGCCTTTTGCCATTGTGTATCACCTGCATGTTTTATTTTTATTTTCGTAGACAAGTAGTAGAAGTAGAACCTGTTAATTATTCATCTTTCATGTAAAGGGCGTATCAAAAACCACGGCAGAGATACGTCAAAATGATGGTACAACTGGTTTAATCACATGGCTGAAACCGACTTGGCATACTTCCAAAACTATTGTCTAAAAGGACAATCCCTTATTGGTTTTCATTAAGATTATTTCAAAGCAAGGAGTCCATTTCTTAAAACCTCTATTACTACCTCACTAATTATGGCCTTACTGATGGTTTGCTATAAACTAATAGTGGTTGTTTGCTAAGTATTATAATCTGTCCGAACAAGCATAACACTTATATGTGAATTATCGAATTCCTTTTCAATACCATATTGCTAAAGGAAAACTTCTAATCCCATTATATAAATGTAGGATTAGAAGTTCTGTTCAACTATAACGTATACATTCTATTTCCCTTTATACATAATTTCTCCCGCCACAACAGTCATGACCGTTTTAGCATTCAGCATGTCCTCGCTGTCCACCGTTAGCAAATCCCGATCCAAAATCGTGAAGTCCGCGTCAAAACCTTTTACAATTTTACCGCGACTGTCCACTTTGTCCATAGTCGCTGCACTGCCTGAAGTAAAGAGGGCAACAGATTCATAACGGCTCAGCTTCTCTTCCGGTAGATAACCTTTGTGCGTTTCTCCCTGCTTACGACGATAAGCAGCCGCATAAATTCCTTGCAATGGATCTACTTCTTCGACCGGTGCGTCCGAACCGCCCCCGCAAATGAAGCCACGGTCGATCAGCTTTTTCCACGCGTACGCCCAGTCCATACGATCTTCTCCGAGGCGGTCTTTGGCCCATGGAAAGTCAGATGATACAAACACGGGTTGGATGTCGAGGATAACCTGCAATTTCTCCATACGATCGACCAGTTCCGCACTCAGCACGTTGACGTGAATAATGCGGTCCCGTTTTCCTGCTGCAGGCGGGTTCGCTTCAATTACATCAAGTAATTTCTCCAATGCTTTATCCCCAATCGTATGCACCGCCACGGCTTCCCCATATTTACGTGCAATTGCAACATTTTCACGAATCTCTTCATCCGTCAGAACGGCCATCCCTGAATTCCCTGGGTCATCGGAATACGGTTTACTAAGTAGTGCAGTTCTTCCGCCTAATGCCCCATCGATGAAGAACTTCATCTCTCCCCCATGAATCCACGGTTCGTCATACGTTGCTTCATCTTCCATCAGTAATTGAAAGACAGTAGAACGACGTAACAAATGCGCACGGAATTTCAGCTTGTCCTCCCCAATAACGTTCCGAAATGCTTGAAGCGGATTGCGATAGTCTGCATAATAGCCAAGATCATCCGTCACAGCTCCTGTGATCCCGCGTGCAAGCAAGTCTTCAACGGAAGCTTGTAGCGAACGCGTGAGTGCTGCTTCATCGGGTACTGGAATGACGGCCTCCACCAGATCCGCTGCACCTTCAAGGAGTAAACCAGTCGCTTCCCCTAACTCATCCCTCACAATTGTTCCGTTGCCTGGATCAGGTGTGTCTTTCGTGATACCTGCCAGTTCCAAAGCCTTGGAATTGGCAAGGGCTGCGTGACGACATGTGCGCTTCAAAAACATGGGAGACGTGCTGATGGCGTCCAGCTCAGAGCTGGTCACAACGCGATGGTCCGCGAAGTTGTTTTCATTCCAGCCGTCCGCTGTGAACCATTCGCCTTCAGGATGACTCACAGCTGCTTCCTCCAAACGTCTGAGCATTTGTTCTGCAGACGTTACGTACGACAGGTCCAATTGCAACAATCGACTGCCGTGTCCGATCATATGCATATGGCTATCTATGAATCCCGGATACATGACTGCTCCTTGCAAGTCTACTTCGTGATCTGCTTGTGCACGTAAAGTATCTAACACTCCTACTTCCCGAACCGTCCCGTCTTCCGTTAACACCGCTTCTACCGTCTCGCCTTCTTTTTCCATCGTGTAAATCATGCCGTTATACCAAATCGTCTTCATATCCCCATGCACTCCTTTTCCCTTAGTGTACTCGCCTCGACAATTTGAGGCAATATTCTGCTACAATGAAATCAATAGAATTGAGGAGGAGATCCAAATGGAATTATCGGTTTACTTAGCAGGTGAAATCCACAGCTCTTGGCGTGATGAAATCAAAGAAAAAGCAGCCGCACTTCGGTTGCCCGTCACGTTTTACGGTCCTATGGAAGACCACGACCGTTCGGACAATATCGGGGAAGAAATCCTTGGCACACAACATGACGCTGTCGCAAAAGATGCTGCTGCGTCGAGCTTCAATAACTTACGGACTGAATTGTTACTGAAGAAGTGTGATCTTGTCATTGCACTATTCGGTGAAAAGTATAAGCAATGGAATACGGCAATGGATGCAAGTACAGCAGTTTCGCTAAACAAGCCGCTAATTTTAATCCGCCCGCATGAGCATCACCATGCACTTAAGGAACTCTCTAGAAAATCCCACGCCACTGTGGAAACGCCTGATCAGGCATTAAAAGCACTTAAGTATATATTCGAGTAACCAATCTTTACACAATCTTTACACTACCTTCATACCCCCTCAACACTTCTTCTTTATACTGATGGAGAAGATACAAGAGAGGGGCAGCGCGCATGACTACATTAACGAATTACCGACCGGCTACTCGTTTGCGGGTCGTTGCACAAACCGAAGCGCCCGCAGCGATTTTTACAACGGAAGGTCTGAACGTTTGGTATGGAGATACTCACGCACTAAAAAATATCGATTTAACTATTTTTGAAAACGAAGTGACTGCAATCATTGGTCCATCTGGTTGTGGGAAATCCACCTATTTAAAAACATTGAATCGAATGGTTGAGACCGATCCTGCCGTTCGGATTGCTGGGAGCGCAGCGTTTAAAGACACCGATCTGTTGCACGCCACTGTCGAACGGTTACGCTCTGAAGTCGGAATGGTGTTCCAAAAGCCGAACCCATTCCCGAAATCGATTTACGACAATGTCGCATACGGTCCGAAGCTTCATGGAATCCGTAAAAAGGCGATGTTGGATGAAATCGTAGAAAACAGCCTGAAGAAAGCCGCTCTTTGGGACGAAGTGAAAGATCGCCTAACCTCAAGCGCATTTGGGCTCTCTGGGGGACAACAGCAACGACTGTGTATCGCACGCTCACTCGCTATTGAACCATCTGTCTTACTTATGGATGAGCCAACTTCTGCCCTGGATCCTGTGTCGACCAACAAAGTGGAAGAATTGATCGGTGAATTGAAGAAAGACGTCTCCATTGTTATCGTGACGCACAACATGCAACAAGCTGCACGGATTTCAGATCGCACAGCCTTCTTCTTACACGGCGAAGTGGTGGAATATGATCGTACAGAAGCTATTTTTGAACGGCCATCCAGTCATTTGACGGATGATTATGTAAACGGTCGTTTTGGATGAAACCTAAACGGGCCATTCCCTTCTTATTTGAAGGGAATGGCCCGTTTTTTATTTTTATAAAAGGTGAAAAAACTACTACGCGATTTCAACCGGCGTGATAGAATAGGAGTATCAAATCAGAAGTTAATGAGGTGGACCGTGCGCAGAAAGAGCATTCGTACCTATTATATGAGAATCATTGCAGCGCTCTCGATTGGATTGTTTCTATTACTTGGAGCAGCTTATTTCTATAGCACTTCCATGTTCGAACATCGAAGTGAAAATCTAGAGGCACAAACTGAAAAAGCGAAAGTAATTGGTGAACTCTCCGACAGCATCTCAGATCTCTTTTTTCGAACTCGTGGATTCTATGCATTCAAATTCGAACACGAACTGAAGTTGGCTAATGAAGAACTCCTTAAAATTGACGAGTTAAACAACAGATTGAGTACGATTGAGTTAACAAAGGAAGAACAACAATTCACCACTGAAATTAAAGGGTTCATTTCTAATTTTGAAAAGGTTATTCTACCTAAAGCCATAAAGTTAGTAGACGATGATGACTACGAAGGCTTGCGTGAATTGTCTAGTTCAGGTACAAACCTCTCAGTCAATCAGTTCATCAAATATGCAGACCAATACGAAAAACAGGCACAAGAAGCTCGAGATGAATTTTATCAAAAATCTGAGCGGCAGTTGAATCAGCTCTATGTAGCCATTCTACTCGTAGGAGTTCTTTCACTTTTGTTCCTGATTTTCTTTAGTTGGCGAGTTGTGAGTAAACTCATCTCTCCTATTGAATCTATGACGTCAGCGACCGAACGCTACATGTCTGATCAGGATGTGAATTATGAACCTGAAATCCGAGAAGATGAGCTTGGCTCCCTTTCCCGTTCGTTTGCTGGAATGATGGAAACGATACAGGTGAAGGAACAAGAGTTACTAGCACAAAACGAAGAGCTTTTGTCCCAGCAAGAAGAATTACTCTCACAGCAGGATGAATTATTCGTTCAGAAGAAACAACTCGAGAGTGCTCTCGAAGAAGCGCGCAATTCTAAAATACGATTAGAACGCTATAACGGTCTTAGTCATCAGCTATCCTTTTCGGATGATGCGAAGGGGATTGCAACTTCAACTCTCAACTACTTGGATACCTTGTTTTTGATCGACCATGGAATGATCTACCTGCCCTCGACCGATCAGCATGTGTTACAAGGAGATTTAGATGAGTCTTATGCTAGTTACCCAGATCTGCTGACACAAGCAACAATTGATCGCTTAAAGGCGGAACCTTACTTCCAACTACAACGTGTAGGAGAAGACGGCTCAATCACCTATGAATTTTATGCAGCACCCCATATTAGTGGTCAAACATTTAATGCACTGTTCGTTCTTAGTAGTTCATCACTCGAATTTTCAGTAGAAGATCAGGCAGACTTATTCGCGCTCGCAAGCCGTGTATCCTTTGCAATCGATCGAATCGACCAACATGAACTTATAAGTAAGGAACGGCAACTGAACCAGACGATACTCGATAATCTGGAGGAAGGCATTCAGTTTATCTCCATGGAAGACGCCTCTGTTCAAGTGAACCAGGCGCTATCGACCTTAATGGACCTTCCTTCTGAATCACTTTCTCAGCAGGACTGGAAAGAACGAATGGCTGAACTATCCAGTAATCCAGAGGCACTCATAAGTTTTATAAATACTTCTCTAGAAGACGAAACTCCTGGACTCGCAGAGACAGTCTACACAGTCGAGGGTTCAGAAGCGAAAGTGATTTCTCTTTATGGATCTCCTGTATACTACGAAGGTCAACGGATTGGTACGCTGTTTGTCCACAGAGACATTACTAAAGCATTTGAAGTAGATAAAATGAAAACAGAACTCGTCTCAACAGTGAGTCATGAACTAAGGACTCCGCTTTCAAGTATTCTCGGATTTACCGAATTACTCATCGGTAAAGAGATGGATAGTTCAAGGCGCTCCCGTTATCTCGATGCGATTTATAAAGAAGCAAAACGCCTTACCTCTTTGATCAATGACTTTTTAGACGTGCAACGTATGGAGTCCGGGAACCAGGAATATAGGATGCAAGAAGTGGACATTGCGGACATTGCACAGCAGACCATACAAAACTTCTCATCACAGGATAATCATTCGATAACACTACAAGTGAATGATAAACCAACCATTTGCATGGTGGATCCGGATCGCATTGTTCAAGTTTTCACGAATTTGCTCAGCAATGCGATTAAGTTTTCTCCAGATGGTGGCGATGTACGTGTGACATTTACACAACAAGGGGAACATTTGAAAGTCACCGTCCAGGACAAAGGAATTGGCATTCCGGCGGATGAATTGAAGCATATGTTTGAAAAATTCTATCGTTTCGATAATACGTATAGAAGAAACATCGGAGGAACCGGATTAGGTCTTGCGATATGCCGTAAGATCATTGAAAAACATGGTGGAGAAATAACCGTGCAATCTGAAGAAAATGTTGGCACTGCAGTCAGTTTCACAATTCCTTTAAAACTTTCTCAGACGCGATTGTCAAAGCGCTCCGGCTTACCTGCAATCGTTGTAGTCGAAGATGATGCAAGTATCGCACTGTTATTAGAAGAAGAATTGAAAGCACATGAATATGAAGTTTTCCAATTCCAAGATGTAGCCAGTTCGTTTGCTTACGCGAAGAAGCATCATCCCGACTGTATGGTCATCGACTTAATGCTTAGAGAAGAACTGACCGGCTGGGATTTAATCGGCATGTTGAAGGATGACATCGAGACACGCCACATCCCAATCATAATTTCTTCTGCGTTGGAACGTGAAGAAGAGTTAACGCGCAAGTTTGGAATCAGTCATTACATGACAAAGCCTTATCCGCTTCGAACACTAACAGAAACCGTTGCTGAAACGCTGAAAGTGGATGACGGGCGAATTTTATATCCTACGAAAGATGAGTAACATGAGCCACTGGGTGTGCAGGAAGTTTCCTGCATCGCCCGGTGGCTTTTTTGAGGGGTTGGCCATGGTGAGGGAACGAGTGGGTTGGGTGGGCGGATTCGCCTCTTGCTTGATCACTTTTGGCATTGCTTGAGCAGATTCCCCTCTTGCTTGATCACTTTTGGCATTGCTTGAGCAGATTCCCCTCTTGCTTGATCACTTTTGGCATTACTTGAGTGGATTCGCCTCTTGCTTGATCGGTATTTACTAGTTTCTATGAATCTCCCAGCAGTAAATGCGATGCGAAGCGGAGCACACCAATTAGTCTTGGTTTTGAATCGGGGAAAGATGGATTAGTCGCTAGCATCGATACAAATTGTAAAAGATACCCTGCCATGGGAAACGGGCGGGTTCATCGCCGGAACGAGCGGGTTCACCGTTGAAACGGGCGGGTTCACCGTGGGAACGAGCGGGTTCACCGTTGGAACGAGCGGGTTCACCGCCGGAACGAGCGGGTTCACCGTTGGAACGAGCGGGTTCATCGCCGGAACGAGCGGGTTCACCGTTGGAACGAGCGGGTTCATCGCCGGAACGAGCGGGTTCACCGTTGAAACGAGCGGGTTCATCGCCGGAACGAGCGGGTTCACCGTTGATACGAGCGGGTTCATCGTGGGAACGAGCGGGTTCACCGCCGGAACGAGCGGGTTCACCGCCGGAACGAGCGGGTTCACCGTTGGAACGAGCGGGTTCATCGCCGGAACGAGCGGGTTCATCGCTGATACGAGCGGGTTCACCACTGAAACGGGCGGGTTCACCGCCGGAACGAGCGGGTTCATCGTTGGAACGAGCGGGTTCACCGCCGGAACGAGCGGGTTCAACGCCGGAACGAGCGGGTTCATCGCCGGAACGAGCGGGTTCACCGTTGAAACGAGCGGGTTCATCGTTGGAACGAGCGGGTTCATCGCCGGAACGAGCGGGTTCACCGCTGAAACGAGCGGGTTCAACGCCGGAACGAGCGGGTTCACCGCTGATACGAGCGGGTTGCTCGTTAGGACAAGCCGACTCCTGCCTCCCTTTCATCTTTACACAGTCTTTACACTTCTCCCATACCGCCTTTACACTCCATCCCTATACTAAGAGTTGAAAGGCATACAAAACATAATCAAAGGGGAGAACATTCATTGATCAAATCCATTAAAAAAACCATGCTTATCGGAGTGGCGGCACTTACACTCGCAGCTTGTAGCTCAAAGGATGAAGAGAGTGACACAGCTTCTGCCACTGCTTCAACGGAACTTGAAGGTAGCGTTCTCATCGATGGTTCAGGCACCGTATACCCTCTCATGGCGAAACTCGCTGAAACCTACATGGTAGAAGAACAAGAAGGAGTTTCTGTAGAAGTGAGCCGGGCCGGAACAAGTGCTGGATTCAAGAAATTTCTTGTGAAGGATGGAACAGATTTCAATGATGCTTCACGTAAAATAAAAGATGAAGAGAGTCAGGCTGCAGAGGATGCAGAGATTGAAGTGAAAGAACTCAAACTCGCACTGGACGGCCTCACATTCGTTGTTAATAAAGATAATGATTGGGTGGATCAACTGACACCTGAACAACTTATAAGTATTTTTAAAGCAGATAGTGATGTAACAAAATGGTCTGATTTGGATCCTTCTTGGCCAGACGAAGAAATCAAGGCAATGGGACCTAACGAAAACCACGGGACTTACGAATTCTTCTATGAGAAAGTGTTGGAAGAACAAGATTTAAAGCCTTCCGTTAACTTGCAACAAGACTACTCAACACTCGTCACACTTGTCTCTGAAGACAAGAATGGCATCGCATTCTTTGGATATGGCTATTATGCAGGTAACCAAGAGAAGCTCCAAGCAGTACCTGTAGATTTTGGAGAAGGACCGGTTGAACCGTCTCTTGAAACGATTGCAGAAGACGGTAAATACGCAACATTCACGCGTCCTGTGTTTACGTATTTAAATGTCGGGCACGCAGAAGACAAGCCACAAGTACTCGACTATGCAAAGTATGTTTTAGAGAATGCCAACAAGATGGCCGGTGAAACCGGATTTGCTCCAATTCCCGAATCTGAGAGTAAAGAGAACTTAGACTTCCTGAATACACTCAGCGACAAGTAAATCACCGCCACCCATCGCAGAAAAGGAGGATGTGAGGTTATGACATCTCCATTCCAAGCAAACTCAAGTAGCTCCAGCAACATCCGTGACCTCATCCGTCACAATCAGGATCAGAAGTCTTTTAGAAAAACAATGGAAGTATGGATTCCACGGTTTCTGTTTCTACTAGCATCCCTATCCGTCTTTACGACGGTAGGGATTCTCCTTATTTTATTGACCGAGACTGTTGAATTTTTTAAAGCAGTTCCAATCCTCGATTTCTTTACAGGTACTGTGTTGAAACCATTGAGTCAAACACCCGCCTACGGGATACTTCCACTTGTGATGGGAACCCTGGTTTCATCCGGTATTGCAATCTTAGTTGCCGGTCCAATTGGTCTCATGGCAGCAATCTACTTAAGTGAATATGCTTCACGAAGAGTTCGCAGCATCCTTAAACCTGCTCTTGAATTATTAGCGGGTGTGCCGACAATTGTTTATGGATTCTTCGCTTTCACATTTGTGACGCCATTACTACGTCAATGGATTCCCGGCCTGGAGGCTACGAATATCTTGAGTCCTGGTTTGGTAATGGGAGTGATGATCATTCCTATGATTGCCTCTCTTTCTGAAGATGCGATGCGATCTGTACCTGCAGCAATGCGCGAAGGCTCTGCGGCACTTGGTGCCACCAAATTGGAAACGGCATTGAAAGTGGTCGTTCCTGCCGCACTTTCTGGTATCATCGCCTCATTCGTTCTAGGAATATCACGTGCGCTCGGTGAAACGATGATTGTCGCCATTGCAAGCGGTAGTTCTAAAAACTTCACGTTTGACATTACTGAATCTATGCAAACGATGACTGCTTACATCGTTGAAGTTACTAGTGGTGATGCAGCAGCGGGATCCACGGTCTACTACAGCCTGTATGCAGTTGCGATGACTCTATTCGCAACGACTTTAATCATGAATTTACTTGCTGGGAAAATCGCACGTAAGTTTCGGGAGGTCTATTAATATGCTCCATACCCGACAACCGTCTAGTCCATCCAGAATTCGTTTCCGTCTTCTAGCTGATCGAGCGGCTAAACTAGTGTTTGGTGCTGCGGCTCTATTTGGAATTGTCATCATGGGCATCTTGTTGGCTCGTATCACTTCTGAAGGGCTGAGTTGGCTTTCACTCGACTTTCTAACAGGGCGCTTTTCTACCTCTCCAGAAAAGGCAGGTATTATGGGTGCCGTGCTCGGCACCTTCTGGTTACTTGCCGTTGTTGTTCCTGTAACTATGATCGTGGGAATCGGTTCTGCTGTTTACTTGGAACTCTATTCAAAGAACGGTAAGATCAGAACGTTCATTCAAACCAATATCGCGAATCTTGCTGGCGTTCCTTCGATTGTTTACGGAATTCTAGGTTTAACTGTTTTTGTAAGAGTACTTGGATTTGGAAGTGTCGTGCTCGCTGGAGGACTTACGTTGTCATTACTCATCCTACCAATTGTCATTGTGGCTGCTCAAGAAGCACTACGATCCGTTCCAAGTCAGCTTGGTGATGCCTCTTACGCATTAGGTGGTTCGAAATGGCAAACTATACAGTCAGTGATTTTACCTGTCGCCCTCCCCTCTATTATGACGGGCGCAATTTTAGCTCTTTCAAGAGCTATCGGAGAGACTGCACCGCTTGTCGTACTCGGTATACCTGCGTTACTCATCCCATTCCCAGGAGGAATCTTAGATCGTTTCACAGTGTTACCGATGCAAATCTACTACTGGACATTGGATGCAGCGCTCGTCGCTGATTATGCTCACCTAGCAGCAGCTGCCAGCATTGTATTGCTCATCAGCCTATTCCTCTTAAACGGTTCCGCGATTTACCTGAGAAACAAGTACAGTATGAAAGCATAACAACAAAAACGCTAGTTCCCATTTAACGGAACTAGCGTTTTCTTATAGTTATACGGACCCTTCCAATACTTGTTTTACGAGCGTTACAAGTTCTGAAGGACTAAAAGGCTTAGGCATGAAGTAATCCGCTCCAAAATGAGCAGCTAAGTCTCTATCTGATTGCTGGGCTTTGGCAGTTAGCATAATAATTGGAATCCCAAGATTGAGTGGCTGTAAGCGTTCCAACAACTCCGGCCCAGTCAATTTAGGCATCATGTAGTCGAGGAGTATGACATCAAAATGACCAGTTACAGCCTTGTCGAGCCCTTCTTGTCCGTCTTGCGCTTCTTCCACCGCATATCCTTCAAAAGAAAGCGTATCAGCGATTAGCATCCTTAAAATTTCTTCATCATCGACCACCAATATCTTCTTGCCTTCTTCCATGAGCGATCCTCCTGGTGTAGCCAATTTTGTATTAAAACAATCTGGATGACAAGTTCTGGATGCGGGATAAAATCTCATTCTTTTGGAATGGTTTCATCATATAATCATCAGCACCGAGCCATAGTGCAGACTTAATGTCTTGGTCACTCGTTCGGGCCGTCATCATCGAGACCAGGATATTATTTGTATCAGGTCTTCGCTTGAGACGTTCTAATACTTCCAGTCCATCCATACCCGGCATTATCCCATCTAGCAGGATAATGAAGTTCGTGTCAGGATCATACCAATCTGCTGCTAAAAATGAAACTCCGTCTTCAAACAACTTCACCGATAACTCAATGTCCGGCAAACTCCATCCGCTTAGTTCCTCTTCCAACATTGTACGAATAAGAAGATCATCGTCGATAATAATGACTTGAAGTTTACGTTTTACTTCTACTTGATTCTTATCAAAAATAACACTTTGATTTCGTCCTGTGCGCTTAGCCTGATAAAGTGCTTGGTCAGCTTCAATAAGAAGCATTTCTAGCCTTCCTTCATATTCTGCTATTCCTGCAGAAAACGTCACGGAAAATGATTTGTCTCCTTCTTCAAACACAACTCCATTAAAGGATTCATGCAATCGTTCTACGAAAGTATGCGCTTCGTCTTTGCCACCAGAAATGAGCATGGCAAACTCTTCGCCACCGTAACGGAAGATATAGTCAGTCTCTCGTTTTTCTGCCAGAGCGATCCTGCTGAAGTTTTTAAGCACTTCATCACCTGTATGATGTCCATATGTATCATTTACACTCTTAAAATGATCTAAGTCTATCATAACGACTGAGAAAGGAATTCCTGAGCGTAATGTTAGCCGTTCACAATACTTCAGCATCTCATCCAAACGCTTCCGATTACCTACGCCAGTTAATCCGTCTGTTGTAATGGATTGACTAATCGCTTTCCTCAATTTATCCCTATTGAATAAGTAAGGCAAAAATACGTTCAGGTCAAATGGCTTGCGGATGAAATCCATCAAGCCTGCTGTATATGCCTGACCAATGACTTCATCTGAATGGTTACTGCTCATTAATATAGAAACCACATGTCGGTCACTGGCAGTATCACGGATTTTTTCAAACACATCCAAACCTGTCATATCCGGGAGTTGCAGATCGATCATCACCATGTTTGGTTGCATATCGTAAAATTGCTGAATACCACGCGTGCCGTTCATGGCGACAAGTACTTGGGCACCGAGCTGTTCCAGCAATTCTTTAACAAATGAGACAAACTCTAAATCATCATCAATGAGTAAGATGAAAGTATCCTGGTCGAAATGATTCACGGATAAGTCTGGCAATACAAGATCCCGTCTTTTCTTCTCGTTCCCATTTGCCAGTAATCGAATGTTCTTTTTAAAATTTTTTAATGATGAAATTGGTATACCCGCTTCATCATCTGGGGACAAGATTTCTAAATGTGCATCGCAAAATTCAGCTAGGGGCTGAAGACCAATCGTTCCTGCTGTCCCCTTCAATGTATGAAGAAATGCATAGAGTTCTGACTCGTTCACTATTTTCTTGTTACCCCATTGTGTAAAAGAATCTTCAATCTTTTCAGCCAGTAGTTTTCGATATTTTTCGTAATCCACCCCTACACCTCCCCGTCCCAACTACGGTAGATCTTCTCTTTATCCCCTTTATACATGAAACATCATTCCTTTTAAAAAAACTGAAGCCCTTTTATATCCAGGAACTTCAGTTCTTCGTAAAATATCGTTAGTCTAATCCCATTTCTTGCGTAACCACATTGACAATCCTTGTGCTGTAACTTTCACATGCTTCCGTTGTAGGTGCCTCCACCATCACACGAACTAGTGGCTCTGTACCTGAAGGTCGCACGAGAACCCGTCCTTCTCCAGCCATTTCAACTTCCACTTCGTTGATAATCATAGCGACCTTGGCGTTATCCGTCACTGCATGCTTATCCGTCACTCGGATATTCACAAGCTTTTGAGGATAAATCGTCATCCCACTCGTCAACTCAGATAACTTCTTACCTGTTCTCTTCATAATATTCACAAGTTGGAGTCCAGTGATGAGACCGTCTCCTGTTGTATTGTAGTCCAGCAAAACAATATGTCCCGACTGTTCTCCGCCAAGATTGTAGTTGCCTCTTCTCATTTCTTCTACTACATACCGATCACCTACAGCTGTTTGGGTACTTTGGATTCCTTGGTCATCTAACGCTTTGTAGAATCCAAGATTACTCATAACTGTAGAAACAACCGTATCTGAGTTCAACGCGCCTTTAGAATGAAGATAGGTTCCAATTACATACATAATCTGGTCTCCATCAACAATTGTACCTGTTTCGTCAACTGCGATTAAACGATCCCCATCACCATCAAATGCGAGTCCGATTTGGGCGTTTTTCTCAAGGACTAGTTTAGCCAGTTCTTCAGGGTGTGTAGAGCCAACCCCGTCATTAATGTTCAATCCATTTGGGGATGCCCCCATCGTAGTGAGATCGGCTTCTAAATCTGCAAAAACGTGTGTCGCAATCGTAGAAGTTGCACCATGTGCACAATCGAGTACAACGTGCATACCTTCAAAATCACCATCTATTGTTTGTTTCAAATACTGATTGTATTTTTGACAGCCTTCGAAGTATTCTGTAATGGTGCCTACATCGCCACCAGTTGGACGCGGTAAGGTATCTATCTCCGCATTTAAGAGCTGCTCAATTTCAGATTCAAGATCGTCCGATAGCTTAAAGCCATCTGCTCCAAAGAATTTAATACCATTATCTTCGACTGGATTATGTGAAGCTGAAATCATAACACCCGCTTGAGCATTCATTGCTCTTGTTAAATAGGCGACTCCTGGTGTACTGATTACACCCAGTGTCATGACTTCGACTCCTGTTGACAAAAGCCCTGCGATTAACGCACTCTCTAACATTTGACCAGAAATACGGGTATCTTTTCCAACAAGAACACGTGCTACTTCCGTTGAATGTTGCGTGAGGACGTGACCACCAAAACGACCTAACTTAAATGCCAACTCTGGAGTCAATTCTGAATTTGCAACGCCTCTTACACCATCCGTACCGAAATACTTAGTCATTTTCATTCTCCCTTTCGATCCTAGCCATTCTGCGTACTTTACGCGTGTTCAACCATTACTGTAATATCTTTAAAATTCACTTCATAATGAACGTCTGGTGGTACTTGCACAAAAACGGGGAGGACATGGTCTCCTACATGGTTCACACGTTTCGCATCAGCAAATACTATAACATCCGATTCAGTAAGGGCATCGATTATTTTCTCTTCGCCTGTTACCGTAACGGCCGCTACTCCATCTGAAGGCTTAACGATATTCCCTGTAAGACTCTTGTCTAGACCTTGTATCCCAATATTTATACCAGTGAATTCACGAGTCTTTTTAGTAATTGCTGTAGGTTCCTGTTCATTGAAGGATGGTTCTTCTGTTGTGACATCCGAATTCGTAGATCCTTCAGAGGTAGGCAGACTGGCCTGATCATCTTCTTTATCGTCGTCAGCCTTTTCCTTTTCTCCTTCTGAAGATACTTTGACATCGATATTGACGTTTATTTTATCAACAGACATTTTCAGTATCCCTTTAGGTTTCGGCAATTCAATCGATTGCTTCCCACTTCCGGACAGCTCGCTTACATCTACATCCACGTTCAGCTGATCGATGGCATCTACCGTTTTACGGGGACCATACAAGGTAACCATTTCTTCATCGGTTGTTAAGGAATTGACGGTAACTCCTTCTTTTGTTTTCCCCTTTTGCTTTACGGAAATCGGTACCTCTTTATGATACGCTTCTACATGCACTTTTACAGTGACTTCTTCTGGTTCAATAGAAACATTCAACTTATTCAAATCCCGATCGAGTACTCGAACTCTTCCTTTTTGCTCGAACGATTTGTTGATCCCATTATCACCAGTTACAGAAACTTTTACAAAATTAATGGAATCCACAACACTTTTCGCGCCCGTCACTTCTATCGTCGATGGATCCACTTCCATTTTCGCCAGTTCATAATCATCTGCCAGTAACTTATCATTCATTTCCGGATCCACTCTAAATGATTGTGTAACTTTCTCTTCAATGTTCACTTCTATGGTCGCTGGATCCAATTCGACTTTGATTTTATCCGAAATATTTTCAGTCTGAATTTGAACCGTGTGACTTCCCATAGGCATGCTCCTCAAATCGACTTTCAAAGTAAAGTCTTTAAGCAATTTCGTTTTTTGCACTATAGTCGCCGGCCCTTTAATGGTCATATTAACCGTTTCAGGTACCCCTGTAACCACTAAGTTTTCGTTGTCGTAGTAAACCTCCACGGGTACATCACCAATAATATCCATCGAGTCCCCTGCATTTGCAAGAGATGATTTTTCTTGGTCTGCACGCACAGAAAAGAAGAGAAATAGTGCAAGTGCGAGTGCCGTTAATCGCAGAAACCAAGGACTATCCATGAATTTATCCATTTTTCCTCTTCCCCCATTTCCAAATGGAGTTTACAGCGCTAACCGCTGTAGTGTCTTCGAACCATGCGAGACGTACGATCTTTTCAAATTCTTCCATCGTGACATTACGATTAATATCCCCGTCAATTGTCACACTCACTGCTCCGGTTTCTTCTGAAACAATAATTGTAAAGGCATCTGTGACTTCACTAATTCCCAATGCCGCTCTGTGGCGTGTTCCTAGTTCCTTTGAAATGAATGGACTTTCGGAAAGCGGTAAATAACATGCCGCTGCAGCAATTTTGTTTTTCTGAACGATAACTGCCCCATCATGCAACGGTGTATTGGGAATAAAGATATTGATAATTAATTCAGAGGAAATATCTGAATTCATCGCTATGCCCGTCTCAATATATTCACTGAGTCCTGTTTCTTTTTCGACTGTTATAAGTGCACCAATTCGGCGTTTCGCCATATAACTTACTGACTTAGTAAATGCACTAATTAGGCGATCCCGCTCTTCTTCCTCTTGCATTTGATTTCGAGCAAACAATCGCCCACGACCTAGCTGTTCAAGTGCACGACGCAATTCAGGCTGGAATATAATAATAACCGCAAGGAACCCCCATGTCAGAACTTGCTCTACCATCCATTTCAAAGTGTCGAGTCCAAGTAAGTCTGTCAATATCCGAACAATTAAAATGACAAATATTCCTTTTAACAGCTGTACAGCTTTTGTACCTTTGATAATTGTGATGAGTTTATACACAACAAACCAAACGAGAAGCACATCCAAAATGGCTTTCAAGACTTCAACAGCATTCATATTTGTAACTATTCCCCAATCAGGCATGCGCTTCCCCTACCTTTACAGACAATTTTTCACTTATTTAAGTATACCATAGAGCACACTTTACATGCTGTACTTAGACGGGAATATAAGCTTTCAAGTTCCCGTAATTACTGAAAAAGCGATCGGCATAATTGCACGTCGCTCACTCAGTTTCTTGCTTTTCAACTTTTTCAGGGGTCAGTCCTTTGAATGCAGTTTTGATCTTATACCATAACCAGTCGAATAGCTCATCGATTTCTTCAATGTTCCCCGTTACTACGGCAGTAGAAGCCATGTACTTCTCTCCCCGTATGACAGTTACATTGCCATCCACTTCTCCCTCAATACGTATATCCCCGTTTTTCACGACAAGGTCTCCCTTAATCACTTCACCAGCCGGGACGACAACTGTATCCCCTTCAATCACGAGGTTTGGTTGCATCGTAACTGAAAAATGATCGTTTGTATTGTAACTTGAAAATAGTGCTGCACTCATCAAAATGAGAAATAACGCTGCTGCAGACAACAATGGATGTCGGCGTAACCAACGATTTACTCCTTTCTTCTTTTTGTGCTGTGTACTTTGTGGCAATCGAGCCATGACTCCCTCTGCAAATCCAATAGGTGCTTGCATCGGGTCTGCGAGTTCAAGAAGCGCGACCGCATCACTTAATTCCTCAAAAAGTATTTGGCACTCTTCGCATGTAGCTAGATGTTCGTTCAGTACCTGCTCTTGTTCAGGAGAGATTTCTCCATCCAGGTACTCGTGCATATACTGGACAACTTCAATTGGACAATTAGTCATCCTTACCCCTCCTACATTGTACCTATCTGTTTTCGTAAAGCGTCCCGCCCTCGATGCACACGTGTTTTTACAGTGCCCAGCGGTAAATCTAATATGTCGGCAATCTCTTGGAGTGGTAGTTCTTCCATGTACCTTAGCGTTATGACAGAACGATACTTTTCCGGCAAACGTCCGACCTCGTATTGAACACGTTCTTGTGTCTCCATACGTTCGACTTCCTCTTCGGGCAAATCTTCAGCAGCTGCAATTTGTGAGTACATATCGAGTCCTTCTGTACCAGGAACTTGCGCATCTAAGGAATAATCTGGTTTCTTTTTCCGAATCCTATCAATGCAAAGGTTTGTCGCAATTCGAAAAATCCAAGTTGAGAATTTCCGCTTTTGGTCAAATGTATGCAAATTAGAATACGCCCTCACAAAAGCCTCTTGCGCGATATCTTGTGCCTCTTCCCGACTACCGAGCATCCTGTAACAGACATGATATAAGCGGTGCTGAAACAGCAGTACAATTTCTTCAAAAGAATCCTGATTTCCTTTCAGCACTTCATTTATTCGTTTATTGATCAATTCATCCAACGAGTCTCATCCTCCGCTTCTGCTGCGGCTGTCCCTTCTATACGGATGAAGGGGTCTACAGGTTTCATTAAATATAAATTCATTTTACCAAACAACACAAAATATTTCCTCACTATTTACAATACGGTAAAAAAAAAGTGACATGCAATAGGTTGCATGTCGCTTTTCACTCTATTATTTTCAATTTAAAAAACTGCGTTTGTCCGGTACTATATAAGTTTTTCGCCAAATAACGAACCAATTAGTCCGACAGCTACGTCAGCAGTCGCATTCTTATCATCCAAGATTGGATTCACTTCTACAAACTCCGCAGAAGTTAGCAATCCTGAATCTTGAAGCATCTCCATTGCTAAATGACTTTCCCGATAGCTGATTCCACCTGGTACTGGCGTTCCAACACCTGGCGTATAAAGTGGGTCTAATCCGTCCAAGTCCAGTGACAAATGAAGACCGTCAATATTTTTAGATGTTAAATAGTCGATAGCCTGATTCATAACAGACGTCATACCGTCCCTATCTATTTCGTGCATGGTGAACACGTTAATCCCCAAATCCTTAATCACTTCGCGTTCGCCAGGATCTACAGAACGTGCTCCGATGATAACGACGTTTTCAGGTTTGATTTTTTGACCTTTTTTATAGATGTTTACAAGCCGATCATGGCCCATTCCAAGGCTGACTGCTAGAGGCATCCCGTGAATATTGCCAGAAGGAGATGTTTTCTCAGTATTGATATCAGCGTGCGCATCATACCAGATAAC
This sequence comes from Sporosarcina sp. BI001-red, assembly GCF_003384035.1. GTDB lineage: Bacteria > Bacillota > Bacilli > Bacillales_A > Planococcaceae > Sporosarcina. The sequence goes on from NZ_QQAK01000011.1 coordinate 151,192, forward strand.
TCCTAGATTATTGTATTTCTCTGAAAGTCCTGCAAGTGTACCAATTGCCATGCTATGATCACCGCCGAAAACAAGCGGGAACTGTCCAGTCTTCGTCAACTCTGCCACACGTTCAGCAAGATCCGTACATGCATTTGTAACTTCATCCAGGTTTTTCAACCCATCGCTGTCATGCCCAACGCGCTCTCCTGTTGGAATAGCGATATCTCCTGTATCTGTCACTTGATGACCAATCGCTTCAAGACGAGGTACGGCACCCGCGTAACGAATTGCACTAGGCCCCATATCTACGCCTCTACGGCTTTGTCCATAATCAAGCGGAACCCCTACCAATGAAATGTTCAAATTCTTCTTCATATCTCTTTTCCCCCTGAAGTTTTCTTTGTCTACATTTATATTGTAACCGCTTCATTCTATTGACTCAACCAAGCAATATATTGAATATTTATTCAATAGGTCGTCGTGTTTTTGTAAAGTTATTGAGGAGTCCTGCTATCTCAGACGCTGGAAGTGGTCGGCTATAAAAATAGCCCTGCCCCTCCCTACAACCTAGACGCTTAACAATTTCTGCTTGGCCCACAGTCTCAATTCCTTCCGCTATGACTTTCATTCCAGCAGTATCCGCCATGGTGACGATCGCTTTAATAATCGCCCGGCTATTTTCACTCGTTTCAACATCGCGGACAAAAGACATGTCTATCTTCAATGTTTCCGCAGGAAATTCTTTTATATAGCTGAACGAACTAAACCCTGTTCCAAAATCATCGATGGATACAACAAATCCAAGATCTCGCAACTGCCTAAGAGATGAACTCATTTCTAAACGATCAGCAAAAGCACTTTCCGTTACTTCCATTTCAATGGTCGCAGGATCTACACCTGTTTTCTCCATAAGATTTCGAACAAATGGAATGAGATCCGGACTCTCTAATTGAACTGCCGAGAGGTTGACTGCAACCGTGATCGGACATGTACGCATAACCTGAAGTTGCTTCGCTTTGATAAATGCCTCTTCTAAGATCCATTCTCCAAGAGGAATAATAATCCTAGTTTCTTCTGCAAGTCCTATGAACTTGTCAGGAGGGATTCTTCCAAGATCAGGGTGTTGCCATCTCACTAACGCTTCAAAACCAACGATTTCCTCCTGATCCAAGTTCACTTTCGGCTGATACTCTAATATGAAATGTCCCTCTTTTACGCTTTTTCGAAGCTCGTTCTCCAGAATAATTCTATCCAATGATTTCGAGTACATATCTGGTACAAAAATAGCGCTTCCTGAGCCACCTTGTTTCTTCACATACTGCATCGCTTGCTCTGTCGTTGTAATCCAACCTGGCACTTCAGTAGCGTGGAGAGGATAAACAGATAATCCACAACTGACAGATGGGTTATACAATTGTCCTGCCACTTCAACAGGTGTTTCAATTATTTTTTGCAAATCGCGAGTCCATTCGAGTAGTTCAGTGGTGGACTTTTCACTTTTCATTACAAAAGCAAATTCATCCCCAGCTGTTCGCCCGCATACTGCCCCATTCAGATGCAACGTGAGGCGCTCTGCTATTTTCTTAATGATCTCATCACCCCGATCATGACCAAAAGTTTCGTTCGCATAACGTAACTTGTCAATGTTGACATGGACTAGACCAAGTAACTCTTCCGTCTGTTTCACACGATCGATTTCAACAAACAGCTCTTTTAAAAAGGCTCTTCGATTTAACAATCCTGTTAGTTGGTCGATGGATGCTAAATCTAAAATAAGTTGTTCCTGCTTTTTTGTCACGGTGTTATCGTGCATGACTAAAACGCTGTATCCTGCATATTCCCCTTCAGGTGTTATACGTGACAAACTTCCGCTCATTTGTAAGATACAATTTATGTTTACTTTCAAACGAAATTCAACCGACACTTCGTGCACATCTGTTTGATTGACCCGTTGAAGAGCTTTTTTCACGTTGACTCGATCCTCTTCTATCATTGCATGCAATACGTTGGGGTTTTTGCCACCCATTAACTTTTCTACTGAAGGCGATTGGTAGTGAATCATGCCACCCGTATCCACGACAGCAATGTAGTCACCCGAGTTCTCCGTAATCAGCCGATACAATTCTGCCTGTTTTCGCAATGATGCTTCTATGCCTTTCTTTTCAGTAATGTTGTGTCGAATAGAAATATATTGTTCAGGAATCCCTTTTTCGTTTAGGAAAGGGACAATATTCGTATCCACCCAATAGAGAGAACCATCTTTAGCGCGATTGCAGATCTCACCTCTCCAGATCTGTCCTTGGCCAATTGTTTTCCACATTTCCTTAAAAAATGTTTTAGGATGATATCCTGAATTGACGATACGCTGATTCGCTCCTATGAGCTCATCTTGAGAGTACTTTGAAAGGTTTGAGAAAAACTCATTTGCATAAATAATTTCCCCAGTTCTATCGGTAATTGCTACAATCGCTGAATTGTCTATTGCAAAAACGATGTCGTTCAACAACTGCGAAACTTCAAAGTGTTGATGACGATTAATTAGGTTACGAATCATATCTTGATGGTCCGTCATATAACACCTCTTTCATCCAGGACACACCTGGGGCTTTGCATAATTTTATTGATGTCTACAAAACAAAAAAGACCCTTTCCGTTAAGTCAAGGAAGGATCAAGGAACGGCTTATTATAATTATCGGTTCAGCTTTACAACTTTTCAAAAAATCATTTTTTGAATTATTCAAGGTTTGTGGACATATACTAAATGGTGTTTTCACTACTGGAGTGGTTTGGTTTGGATTGGATTAATCATTTTCTGTATGGTGTTTGTTGCAAGTAATTAAAAAATGGCTGGGGTAGCTGGATTCGAACCAACGAGTGACGGAGTCAAAGTCCGTTGCCTTACCGCTTGGCTATACCCCAATAATTAAAAAAATCGGCTCATCTCTGCGCCGGAGTACTACAAATTAGGATAACCACTATTATTAGAAACTATACATGAAAAATGGTGGTGGGGGACGGATTCGAACCGCCGAACCCGGAGGGAGCGGATTTACAGTCCGCCGCGTTTAGCCACTTCGCTACCCCACCATTGATTAATTATAAATAAGCGTGCATGGCGACATCGCTTATCTGCTATGTATTACTGGAACAAACATGGTGACCCCTACGGGATTCGAACCCGTGTTACCGCCGTGAAAGGGCGGTGTCTTAACCGCTTGACCAAGGGGCCGGAATAACCGCTAAACCGCCGCCAACTGTTCAGTACAGATTACTGGAGCTTCCAACCGGATTCGAACCGGTGACCTCTTCCTTACCATGGAAGCACTCTACCTACTGAGCTATGGAAGCATAGGCATGGAAAATGGCTCCGCAGGTAGGACTCGAACCTACGACCGATCGATTAACAGTCGATTGCTCTACCACTGAGCTACTGCGGAATAATATAATTAGCTTTTATGGAACAACGAAAATTATACCAGAACTTCAAAATATAGCAATAGTTTTTTTCGCGTTCTTTCGTCTATTGACGACTTTTACATAATAGCATGTGATGCGCATAACGGTCAAGCCTTCATCATAAAGTACAGTAAACATGTTGAAAGGAGCTTTTTGTGCTAAAAAAAATAGGTTGGATCATGATTATTTGTATGCTAACTCTCGTATTATGGCCCTCTTTCATTACAGCTCCGCAACTATTGAGTGTGTTTAAACTGACAGAAGAACCTGATGTCATCGTTAGAGGCACATCCGGCTCCGCACTGACCCTGGATATTTCTTTTGGCGATTCTGCTCTTGAAAACTGGATTGCAGATCTAGAAGCCCCCTATCCTTTGTTACTAGTGGATACCGCTTGGGCTAAGCGCTTCCCAGACTCTTCTGAACTCATTCGTAAAAAGAATATCCCGGTTGCTCTTTTGGGTAAAAAAGGAGCCGTCTATGAAGAAGATTCTACCCTTTTAACTAAGCAGCTAGAAGAATTCACTATTCTATTCGAGAAAAGACCTCTTTGGTTCCGTACAAGCGATGAAGTATTTCCAAAACTACTTCAAGAATCCTTATGGAAGCATGAAATAAATGCTCTCGGTTCCACTTTACGTTGGAAGGGTGGTAAACTCCCTTCCCACAAAAAAGGAGAAATATTGACCATTGCCCTAGAGCGCAAGGGCAAAACAACTTTAGATGACATTGATCGTTTACTAGACAGCCGTGAATTTCACTCTGTGGAAGATGTACTATTTGCGACAAATGTCAAAACCAAAAAGATTCCCGAATAACAAAAGACGCGCAGCTAACGATTTTCGTTAGTGTGCGTCTTTTGTTATTTTGCATTCGCAGCTTTTTGTTTTCTACGCTCGGCTTTTCGTGCATCTAATTTTAGTTTGTCCTCATCAGACTTTCGATTGTACTTGGGAAGTGCAAGTAGTTGATAAGCATTCACCGCAACAAGAGGGAATAACATAATTGTCACCCATGTGTCGACTTCGCCATTGCGAACCATCAACGCTGGCAACCACTCTATAGTTGTAATGACAATCATGAAAAACAATGCAGAGATTAGAATATGCTTTTTTGTCCACTGTGCTTTGAACCATGCCGTTACTACAGCAGTACCTACTAGTATTGCAAGCAATACCATATAGAGAACAGTACGTCCTGTATCGTCTGAAGTAAGACGGAATCTGAAAAACACTAAGTCAAACAGAACGATGACAATTAATAACATTTGCACCCAGTTCCAGAGTGTCAACGTTCTAAACAGATTGACTCCGAACTGATGGATGGTTAAATAAGCGAAGAAGCCCATTTGTGCGATAACACTCATCGTAAAGCCTAGAAATACCATCCATAAAAAAGCACCTAAAAACTGAAAAAACTCACCTGTTGATAAATATGAGTAAAAAAAGTCCCAACGAACAATTAGTCCGACAAGTCCTGTAATTCCGCCTCCCAAGAGCAGAGCGCGTATAAAAAATTTCATCCAATTTCGTATAGTCACAACAGCGTTCCCCCGTTTTAATTACTAATTATAGTGTAACAGCGATTTATCGAAAAATCTATTTCATTCAACAGTCTTTGCATAATCTGCGGAAAGTTGTGAACAATAATTGAAAAGCCAGTGGAGGGATTTCTAAACCATGAGAAAATTAGCAATGTATCTGCTCCCTGTCCTATTCGTCTTATCCGCATGTAGCAACGCACAAAACGCAGCTCCTTCTTACGATGAAACGAAAAAGATGATGACTGATGCGATACAAACGGAGGAAGGAAAAAAAGCGATCAGACAGTTGCTTACGGAAGAAGAATTCCGTAAACAGCTCGTCCTTGAACAACCTGAAGTAGCTTCCGCCATTGAATCGACGCTACTTTCAAAAGAAGGAAAAGACTTTTGGAAAGAAAAGTTCGATGATCCTAAGTTCCAAAAAACCATTGCAACAAGTATGAAGGATCAGCAACAAGAAATTATGAAAGCATTGATGAATGACGCATCCTTCCAAAAAGAGCTTGAAGAGTTTTTTGGGACACCGGATATGCAAAAACAGCTAGAAAACATTTTGCACTCGGGATCTTTGAAAAAGGAATTTCAAAAAGCCATTGAAGAGACGATTAGCAGCCCCTTACTCCAAGCAAAATGGCAAGAACTCATTCTACAAGCAGGTGAGGTGAAACCTGTCGAAAAAGACGAAAAGAAAAAGAAAAAAGAAGGCGACAAAAAAGACGACAAAGAAGAAAGCGGAGAGGGTAAATAGCCCACTCCGCTTTTATTTATTTTTGTATGTTATCAATGACGTTTTGAGCGATATCCAAGTAAATCTTTCCGATTGGATGGTCAGCTGCATAAACAGATGGCGCGAAGTCCTCTTCATCCCAATCCGGCTGGCCTAATGGAATTTGCCCAAGCAATTCTGTGCGAAGTTCTTCAGCTAGCCGCTTCCCCCCGCCAGAACCGAAAACAAACTCCTTCTCACCCGTTTGTTTGGACGCGAACCAAGACATGTTTTCAATAACTCCGAGTAACGCGTGATCTGTTTGCAATGCCATTGCACCCGCACGAGCAGCAACGAATGCAGCTGTTGGATGCGGCGTGGTCACAACGATTTCTTTAGAAGCTGGAATCATCTGATGAATATCGAGCGCAACATCACCTGTACCCGGTGGAAGGTCAAGAATCATGTAATCCAGTTCGCCCCACTCGACATCTCTGAAAAACTGGTCGAGTACTTTACCAAGCATCGGACCACGCCAAACGACAGGTGCATTGTCTTCAACAAAGAAGCCCATTGAAATGACTTTAACGCCTTTACGTTCCACAGGAATAATCCGATCTCCGCGAATTACAGGTGATTCCGTAACCCCCATCATATCCGGGACACTGAACCCATAAATATCCGAGTCAATCAGCCCTACTTTTTTACCAAGACGAGCAAGACCGACTGCTAAGTTAACGGAAACCGTCGACTTCCCGACCCCACCTTTACCTGACGCGATGGAGATGAACGTCACGTCATTGATAGGGGATAGTAAATCCTGGGCTTCTGCAGCTGTCGCAGTTCCACGGAACTTCTCCAGCGTCTCTTGTGGCAATTCTTCAAATCGAATACCAACCGAGTTGGCTCCTGCAGCTTTTAATACTTCTACAACTTTAGTTTGTAGGGTCATTTGTTCTGCCGTATTTACTTTGGCAATCGCCAATTTCACACTCACATGAGACTTTTCAGGCTTGATGGTAATACCCACAATCCCATCTGTCTCTGCCAATGTTTTATGTAAAAAAGGATCGCTCATACCGCCTAGTAATTCACGTACTGTTTCTTCATTAATCACAACGGAACACTCCTTACGAGGTTTAGTACATTCACCTCCAAGTATAGCATAGTACTCCTTCTACGTAAGTCCATTCGCTTATCACTTTTGTTCCATAAGCTGGTTCGCCACTACCCCTGCAACAATCGCATCGGCAACCTTCTTACGATAAGCTGGATCGGCTAACAATTTGTGCTCTTCCGGATTGGAAATGAACCCCGTTTCCACAATCACAGATGGGACTTGGATATTCTTCAATAAATACACGCCTTTAATCTTCATTGCTTCCCGGTCAGTATTCTTTAATCGCTCTTTAAAAGAGCCCTGGATCGATTTTGCGAGTGCCTCTCCGCCTTCATGACCTTCTGGATGATAAAATACTTGAGCACCTCTCCACTGCTTCTCTGGGATTGCATTCACATGGACACTCAAAAATAAATCAGGTTCTTCCGTCTCTGCAATCTGGACGCGCATCTTCAAATCTTCAAACTTGCGTTCACGCATCGATGAAAACTCTTTGTCTGGCGCATGCTCAGCTATTGCATCTCCTGATTTCGTGCGCGTCATGACAACAGTTGCACCCTTTTGTTTCAGCTTCTTTTCCACTTCTTTTGTAATGGCAAGATTGACGTCACTTTCGATGAGCTCATCCGTAGAGGCGCCGCCATCTTCTCCTCCATGTCCTGCATCCAGCAGCACTTTTACGCCTGCAAGCTCAGCCGGCATGAAAAATGCTCGATCCGAAGCATTCACTCCATACCAGACAACACTTAAAGAACACACTAGTAATAAGGTAATAATCATTACACGCTTCATATGACACCGCCTTTTTCATCCACTATACGCAGCTGTGGATTCGAATATGACCAAGCATAAAAAAAGACGACTTCCTAAAACGGAAGTCGTCTGTTGCATTTACTTATTCAATGGGGCCTTGCCAGCTAAGCATACCGCCGGTCATATTAGTTACGTCATATCCTTCTTCTTCTAGAAAATCAGCAGCCCGACCACTACGTCCACCCGATCGACAAATGAGTGTATAGGGCTTCGTTTTGTCAAGCTCGTTTAGACGGACAGGGATTTCTCCAAGCGGAATGTGAATGGCACCAATAACTTTACCTGTCGCAATTTCATCTGCTTCCCGAACGTCAATCATGTTGACTTGTTGACCTTCGTCTAATATTGTTTCCAATTCAATCGCTGTAATTTCTTTCATTTTTTACGCCTCCTGTACGCTTAACTTGCTATCGGTATCATATACGTTCTATTCAATTGCGTCCATTGTTTTCGCCTAATTGTTGCTGTTGATGAATGACTTGATAATTTAATGGCAACTCGATATTCGCGTCATCAAATGCCACCTTCACGGCTTTACGAATGTCCCGTTCACATTCCCACTGAAGACCATTTTCAACTTGCCCAATTATACGAAGTACCACGTCTGTACCGTCAATACTTTGGACACCGATAGCATTTGGACCGTCTTTGAAACGATTGTCTCTCTGAAAGTTTTCGCACACCTGTTCTAAAACACTAATTGCCTGATCGACATCATTGAAATAACTGATACCGATATCAACAAGAGCACGCATGTTGCCACGTGTGTGGTTCGCTACATTCTCGATAATCCGATTTGGTAAGTAATTAAGGGTACCGTCGAATGCCCGTACTTTCGTTGTGCGTAGACCAATCTCTTCCACGACACCGTCAATCCCTGCAACCGTCACATAATCATCTACTTCCATCTGTTGCTCTAGAAGGATAAAGAAGCCGGTTACGACGTCACTGACTAGCCCTTGTGCTCCGAATCCGATGGCTAGTCCTACTACCCCAGCTCCTGCAATTAGCGGCGCGATATCTACACCGAACGTTCTAAGTAATGTACCAACTAAAATAAAAATCATCACGTAAGAAAAGACATTCAACAATAGTTTATCCAAAGTTTTAATTCGACCTGGTGTTGTTTTTCTAGTCAGGGACATTTTCTGAACTGTTGCGCTGATCATCTTTTTACCTAGAGGTAGCGCAATTGAAAAGACAACAATTACTATAGCAAGCTTGATGGCTGTTGCAATTAGTTTCTCCATTTCAAGAGGAATGTGTATCCCAAAAATCTGCATCGTAAACTTCCCCTCACTTTCATTGTGTTGCATTGAAATAGCATAACGTATATGAAATCGTACTTTCAAGCAATCCGATGCTGAGTTAACAAGTCAGAAAATTACTTTCAACTTGAACATGTAACCTATACCGGTAAATGGATAGAAGGCTTCCGCATTCACCTTCCTGCCCTCCAGATTTTTCTATGTATACACTTTTCATTGGCAATTAATAGACTATACAAAACAACAAAAGCAGGAGGAGTTCTATGGGAGCAAAAAACGGTAAAGAATTCATTAGTCGCATTAACCAATTAAAAACGGAAATTTGGGTAGATGGTCATCAGTTGAAGGGACCTATTTCCGAATGTCCAGAGTTCAAGGGGTTGTTAAAGTCTAAAGCTACTTTATACGACTACCAGATCTCGGATGAACATAAGTCCGAGATGACTTACGATTCTCCTACATCTGGAAAAAGAGTAGGGATTTCTTTTTTACAGCCAACAACAAAGGAGGACTTAAAAAAGCGCAGGACTATGATCGAGAATTGGGCCTTCCAGACTTGTGGGCTGATGGGCAGAAGTCCAGACTATCTGAATACAGCTCTTATGAGTTTTGCAAGCTCTGCATCATTTCTAGAAGGAAAAGAAAATTGTTTCCCCGAGAATATTCAATCTGCATATGAACGTGCAAGAGAACAAGACTTAACGTTCACTCATACATTCATCACCCCTCAAGTAAATCGCGCATCGATGTACTTCGAGTCTTCTGATGAGCCCATCTCCGCAAAGATCGTGAAAACTACAGAAGAAGGACTCATTATTAAGGGGGCGAAATTACTCGCAACACAGGGCGGACTGACGGATGAAATTCTTGTGTTTAGCGCACCAAGACTGCTTCCCGACCCCGATGAAGCATTTGCATTCACCCTCCCTTCAGATACGGATGGGATACGTTTCATCTGCAGAGAATCCTTTACAAACGGGGATTCCACATTCGATTACCCACTAAGCTCACGATTCGAAGAGATGGACTCCATTGTCGTGTTCGATAACGTGCTCATCCCATGGGATCGAGTTTTCTTTTATCAAAATCCAGAAGCAGCATCACGATTTTTCTCAATGAGTTCGTTCCATCCATACACACTCCATCAAGTCATTACTCGACAAGTTGTCAAAACCGAATTCATACTTAGTGTTGCAATGCTTCTTATAGAAACGATAAACGTTGGCGAATACTCTCACGTCCAAGGCAAAGTATCAGAAATTATTATTAGTTTAGAAACGATGAAAGCATTGTTGGATAAGTCCGAGCAGGATGCAACACTCGATCAGTGGGGGTATTTACGACCTAGTATAGTCCCGCTCCAGGTGGCAAGTAACATCTTCCCGATAGTCTATCCTCGTTTTAGCGAAATCATTCAACTAATAGGAGCTAGCGGGTTGGTGACCATCCCTACAGAAAAAGCATTCCAATCAGAGATTCATCATGACCTAGTCCAGTATTTGCAAGGGGCTACTAAATCTGCAGAAGATCGTGTGAAAATCTTCAGACTGGCATGGGATTTGACGATGAGTTCTTTCGGCACCCGACAAACTCAATATGAGCGGTACTTCTTTGGAGACCCTATTCGATTATCTAGTCAATTGTACCGGTCCTACTCGTCAACTAGCAGATTTTCCATGATTGAGTCTTTGCTTGGGCCCTTGGATTGTAGTCTAGAGTAGTTATGCAGGGAAACGATAACCACCTGAAATCAAGAACGACTTTTGCATACATGAAAGTAATTTTCATCATACAAAAACAGTCCATTCCGGTAAGGGAATGGACTGTACGTAATTGATAATTAACGTTTTGAGAACTGTGGTGCACGACGTGCGCCGCGAAGACCTGGCTTCTTACGTTCTTTCATACGTGGGTCACGTGTAAGGAGACCTGCAGCCTTTAGAGCTGGACGGAAATCAGGATCTACAGTTAACAATGCACGAGCTACTCCGTGACGGATTGCTCCTGCTTGACCTGTGTATCCTCCGCCGTTCACGTTTACGTGAATATCGTAGCTTCCAAGTGTATCCGTAGTTACAAGTGGTTGCTTAATGATTTCGCGAAGTGTTTCAAATGGTACGTATTCTTCTGCATCACGTTTGTTGATGATGATTTTACCTTCACCAGGAACTAAACGTACACGAGCTGTTGAACTTTTACGTCGGCCTGTGCCGATATATTGTACTTGTGCCAAAAGTGTTTCCTCCTCTTAATTACCCGCGAAGCTCAAATGCTTCAGGTTTTTGTGCTGCATGAGTGTGCTCTGCTCCAGCGAAAACGTGAAGCTTTTTCGCTGTTTGACGACCAAGTGGACCTTTTGGAAGCATTCCCTTGATAGCTAGTTCAAGCATTTTTGTTGAATAGTTTGTACGCATTTCAAGCGCTGTACGAGACTTAAGGCTACCAGTGTAACCTGAGTGACGGTAATATTTCTTATCCTTCAACTTGTTACCTGTAAGTTGAATTTTTTCAGCATTGATGATGATCACGTGGTCACCAGTATCAACGTTTGGTGTGAATGTCGGTTTATGTTTACCGCGAAGCAATGTAGCGACTTCTGAAGCAAGACGTCCAAGCGTTTGGCCTTCAGCGTCTACTAGGAGCCATTTCCGCTCTACTTCGTGGCCTTTAGCCATGAATGTTGTACGCATAGTTTCATATCCTCCTAAATGAATATCAGTCTGTTCCGTTTTCTCTATCCCTAAACACAAATAAACTTTCGGGGCTTTTTGTGGGGTTATTGAAATACCAAAGATTATCTTACCCGTTATCGTCTAGGAAGTCAAGCAATTATCATAAATACACCTGGAAAAGTTGCTTTACTCTCCATACGTAACACTCATCAAATACAAACCGTGTGATGGCGCGGTTTTTCCAGCTCGTTTACGATCTCGAGCTTCTAGAATTTCAGCAACTTCGCAAGGCTCATCCCATCCTATACCGACAGCGTAAAGAACACCTGCAATCGTGCGCACCATGTTATATAAAAAGCCATCCCCTTCGATGGTCAAAATAAGATCATCGCCCTTTTCCTCAATCTCAAGCATACGAATCGTCCGCACTTTGTTGGACGTTGCTGTTTGGGATGAACAAAAGCTCGTAAAATCATGCTTACCAAGTAAATGCACCGCACCTTCTTGCATTCGTTTAAGGTCCGGGTTCCATTTGCCTAAATGAACGGAGTAATTACGCTCAAATGGACTTTGGATGGGTTTCCTTGTCCAGCGGTATTGATACGTTTTCCCTTTTGCTGAATAACGAGCATGAAAATCCTCATTTACAGGTTGGGCAGATAGGATACGAATATCTTTGGGTAGCAACACATTCAATGCCATTAGCCAATTATCTTCAGTCAGATTGAGGGGGGTGTCAAAATGGATCACTTGTCCCCATGCGTGCACACCAGCATCCGTTCTCCCACTTGCCACACTATGAATGGAATCATCTTTATGCATCTTACGAAGTGCCTTGTCGATATCTGATTGTACCGTTCGCATATTTGGTTGAGATTGGTAACCAGAAAATTGAGTTCCATCATATGCAACGGTAGCTTTTAATCGCATCATGCGTGTCCTCCTTTACCCTCTGAAATACAACATGATGGCTGAGAGCACACCTAACAAAACAAGAACCATTGTGTCGCTCGCCTGCCAATTCAGCTTTCGAAACCGCGTCCGACCTTCTCCTCCGCGATACCCGCGGACTTCCATGGCAACTGCCAGATCTTCAGCACGTTTGAATGCACTGACAAACAATGGAACGAGTAATGGAATCACAGCTTTCACACGTTGCTGAACACTTCCTGAACTGATATCTGACCCACGCGCGAGTTGCGCTTTCAAGATTTTATCGGTTTCATCCATTAAGGTAGGGATGAATCGCAAAGCAATCGACATCATCATGGCAAGCTCATGTACTGGCAGTTTCAGTCGTTTCAACGGATTCAGTAACGTTTCCACGCCATCCGTAATCGATATCGGCGAGGTTGTCAGTGTGAGTACGGTTGTCATCAATACTAAAATTAAAAATCGTAACGAAATGTATATACCTTGGCGCAATCCTTCTTCATAAATTGTGATGAACTTCCAATGGAAGAGGACGTCTCCTTCACGAGTTAGAAACAAATGCATGAGCAGCGTAAAAACCACGAGGAATAGAATCGGTTTCAGTCCACCCAACAAAAAAGGAATCCTGATTTTTGAAAGGAGAATAACAAACACTGTAAATCCAAGTAAGATTGCATAGGTCACTGTATTATTCGCCAGAAAAACTGCAAAGATGAATAAAAATATGAAAATTAGCTTGGATCTCGGGTCCAGGCGATGAGTAATAGAATCACCTGGTAAGTAACGTCCGAAAATCATCTTCTCCATCATTTCGGCTCACCTACTTCTTTAGCTAGGTCTGCAATCATTTCGGCAAGCTGTTCCTCCGTGAGAGCAGGTTTCGGCAACTTGTGGTGAACCAAACGTTCGAAGTCTCTCTGGAACCGCACAGAACGGGGTAGTTCCAAGCGATACCTCGCAAGTTGCTCTACATCCGTCAATACCTCTTCCGGGGGACCAGCGAGGACTGTATGACCTTCATGCATCACGATGACATGCTCTGCATAACGGGCTGCGTCTTCCATGCTATGGGTAACTAAAATAGTTGTCAGGCCCTCTTCTTTGTGGAACCTTTCAAAGAGCTGCATAATTTCACGGCGTCCTTGTGGATCGAGACCTGCAGTCGGTTCGTCTAAAATTAGAACGGATGGTTTAAATGCAAGCACACCTGCAATCGCAACACGCCTCATCTGACCGCCTGATAGTTCAAACGGGGACTTGTTCGCAACCTCTGGTGGCAAGCCCAGCATCTCAATTAACTCGTGTGCCCTCGCTCTAGCTTCCTCTTCCGGTATGCCAAAGTTCAAGGGACCGAACATAATGTCTTTTTCAACCGTCTCTTCAAATAGCTGATGCTCAGGGAACTGGAAGACAATTCCGACATGTCGCCTGACATTCCGGAGCGCTTTTCCTTTTGTTTCAGATGTAATGAGCGTATCACCAACTCGTACAGTCCCCTCGGTGGGCTTCAGCAACCCATTCAAATGTAAAAGTAACGTCGACTTTCCAGAACCGGTATGACCAATCACTGCTGTATACGAGCCTGTTTTAATGTAAGCATTGATGTCATGAAGCGCTTTCTTCTCAAAAGGAGTATTTGGGGCATACGCAAAATTCACTTGCTGAAATGAGATGTCCATAATTCGTTCACCAACTCTTTTTCCGACATATGATCGCCTACTAAAGGCAGCCCAGCATTCCGTAATAGCTGTGAGAGGCGAAGAGCAAATGGCAAATCGAGTCCATGCTCTTGTAGCTTAGTTCCTTGTTCAAAGATAGAGGTAGGCGTTCCTGACGCAGCAAGCTTCCCCTGGTTCATGACAAAAACGCGATCCGCTAGAAGAACCTCTTCCAGATCATGAGTAATGGAAATGACAGTGAGTCCAGTGGTTCTACGTAATAAAGTGATCAATTCAATAACTTCATTACGACCTTGTGGATCCAACATCGACGTTGCTTCATCCAATATCAAAATCTTTGGATTCATCGCAAGTGCTCCAGCAATTGCCACGCGCTGTTTTTGTCCTCCAGATAAATGATGCGGTTCATGGCTGTGATACGCCGACATCCCAACGTCAGAAAGAGCTTGTTTCACACGCGTCTGCATTTCATCGTAAGGAACTCCATTGTTCTCTAACGCAAAAGCAACATCGTCTTGCACGGTAGCACCCACGAACTGATTATCCGGATTTTGAAACACAACGCCTAGCTGCGAACGAACGTCCCATAGATTATCTTCCTTCAACGGATCCAAAAAGACATTAACCGTACCTGTAGCAGGAAAGAGTAACCCAATCATCAACTTGGCAAGCGTCGATTTACCTGAACCGTTATGCCCGACAATTGACACCCACTCCCCGTCACGAACTGTAAGGGAGACATCTTGGACGGCTTGTACGAACACATCTTCTTCTGTTTCATAGGCAAACGATATACCGTCCAATGACAAAACTTCCCGCATACACGACCGCCTCTTTTCTTGTGAACTTATGTATGTATAACTAGAAATCCAGTTGAAGATTTCTATAAATAAAAAAAGCGCGCATCTCATCCGAAGAATGCGCAGCAAAATGTTTCGATGCCGGGTGCTCAAGCCGTCATCGCGGATGAGATGCGTAGAGCTAGACCAATCAGAAACGATGTCTGTCGATCGTAACACTCAGCTTTTCATATTGTCGTATAAATCATTATGTGGAAAGAGGGTGTGGCTGTCGCCAGTCACACCCTCAAGTTCCTTACACGAGTTCGATGACTACAACAGGTGCTCCGTCTCCACGGCGCGGTCCCATCTTCATGATTCGTGTGTATCCGCCCTGGCGTTCTGCATAGCGCGGTGCAACATCGTCAAACAATTTTTGAATGGCAAATGTTTTTGTTTCTTTACCTTCATCATCAGTACCTAGAATTACTTCACGGCGGATGAATTCAGCTACCTGACGGCGTGCATGCAAGTCCCCACGCTTACCAAGTGTGATCATTTTTTCAACAACTGAACGAAGCTCTTTCGCACGTGCTTCCGTTGTTTGGATGCGTTCGTGAATGATAAGGTCTGTTGCCAGGTCCCGTAGCATCGCTTTACGCTGTGAACTTGTGCGTCCAAGTTTTCTGTAACCCATAGAAGATTCCCTCCTTCAATCTAATTCTGTCTTCAATCTTCAGAGCGTAATCCTAGATTCAACTCTTCCAATTTCAGCTTTACTTCTTCAAGTGACTTTCGGCCAAGATTACGCACTTTCATCATTTCGTCCTCGGACTTGTTAGCAAGTTCCATAACGGTATTGATGCCTGCACGCTTCAGGCAGTTGTAAGAACGAACAGAAAGATCTAATTCTTCGATAGTCATCTCAAGAACTTTTTCTTTTTGGTCTTCCTCTTTTTCTACCATGATTTCTGCAGTTTGTGCTTCGTCTGTCATACCGACAAAAATATTTAAATGTTCCGTAAGGATTTTAGCGCCCAGTGAAACAGATTCTTTAGGACCAATACTACCATCTGTCCAAACATCTAGTGTTAACTTATCAAAGTTTGTACTTTGACCAACCCGAGTATTTTCAACTTGGAAGTTTACACGAGATACCGGTGTGTAGATAGAATCGATTGGAATAACGCCAATCGCAAGGTCATCACGTTTGTTTTGTACCGAAGGAGCATAGCCTCTTCCTCGTACTGCATACATACGCATACGGAGGTGACCATTTTTTCCAAGTTTCGCAATATGAAGATTCGGATTCAATACTTCTACATCACTATCATGAGTAATGTCAGCAGCAGTCACCGCACCTTCGCCTTTAACATCTATCTCAATAACTTTCTCGTCATCAGAATAGATTTTAAGAGCCAACTGTTTAACATTTAGAATAATAGTCGCTACGTCTTCTACGACACCTTCGACTGTTGAGAACTCATGAAGAACGCCATCGATTTGAATCGATGTTACGGCAGCTCCAGGCAGAGAAGACAACAAGACGCGGCGTAATGAATTCCCTAAAGTATTTCCATACCCTCGTTCCAATGGTTCGATAACAAACTTACCAAACATGGAATCATCAGCAACCATAACGGTTTCAATCTTCGGTTTCTCAATCTCGATCATTCATTTACCCTCCTTCAAAACGTCTGTGTGGGTCGTTCCTTATTGAAATCGATTTTTATAGACAGCAAAATGCAATCGCACAATTCATTCTTACCAAAAATTGTGTTTCTCAATCAATTGGAATAGAAACCATTAAACACGACGACGTTTTGGAGGACGGCATCCGTTGTGCGGAACAGGCGTTACGTCACGAATTGCTGTGACCTCAAGACCAGCAGCTTGTAGTGAACGAATCGCTGCTTCACGTCCAGCACCAGGTCCTTTAACAGTAACTTCCAAAGTTTTAAGGCCGTGTTCCATAGAAGACTTTGCAGCTGTTTCTGCAGCCATTTGAGCCGCAAAAGGAGTCGATTTACGTGATCCGCGGAAACCAAGTGCACCAGCACTAGACCATGAAATCGCGTTTCCGTGAGTGTCGGTAATCGTTACGATTGTATTGTTGAACGTCGAGCGGATATGTGCAATTCCGGATTCAATATTCTTTTTTACACGACGTTTACGAGTTTGTTGTTTACGTGCCATGTTCGAAAATACCTCCTTTAGCTATTATTTCTTTTTGTTTGCAACAGTCCGCTTAGGACCTTTACGTGTACGTGCATTGTTTTTTGTGTTTTGTCCGCGTACAGGCAATCCACGACGATGACGGATTCCACGGAAACTACCGATTTCCATCAAACGTTTGATGTTAAGTGAAGTTTCACGGCGAAGATCCCCTTCTACTTTCAATGCATCTAATTGTTCACGGATTTTGTCGAGTTCCGCATCAGTTAAATCACGAACGCGTGTCTCTTCTGAAACGTCAGCTGCAGCAAGAACTTTCTGTGCTGTCGTTTTCCCAATTCCGTAGATGTAAGTCAATGAAATTACAACGCGCTTATCGCGCGGTACGTCTACACCAGCAATACGTGCCATATAGGTTGCGCACCTCCTTTATATTATCCTTGACGCTGTTTGTGCTTTGGATTTTCACAGATTACCATTACTCGGCCGCGTCTGCGAATAACTTTGCATTTTTCGCAGATCGGTTTTACAGATGGTCTTACTTTCATCTTACCCAACCTCCTTCATTAGTCCGGAGTTGCAAAATTTTATTTGAAACGGTATGTGATGCGACCACGTGTTAAGTCATAAGGTGACAATTCGATTGTCACTTTATCACCAGGCAAAATGCGGATGAAGTGCATACGGATTTTACCGGATACGTGTGCAAGCACAGTATGTCCGTTTTCCAATTCCACTTTGAACATCGCATTCGGCAACGTATCTATTACAGTACCTTCAATTTCAATTACGTCATCTTTCGCCATCAGCTCAGTCTCCCTTCTATATCCTATAAAGGCCCTCACCTTCCGAGCGGCATCAGTCGCTTTACAAGCTCCTTCAACATATGTCCGGTATGCGCGAGTGATGTTCGAAAAGACGCAAATCACAATCCATGCCAGTTTGCCGGTCCCAAAATGTTGTCTGGAACTTCAAATCGGTTCATACATGACCGACAGTTTGCTTCTGGTTTGCACATCCTAAGACTACAAACCCACTCACAACAACACATTATACTCGGAAAAACAAGAAAATGCATGTGTGAAGTACCGAGCGTTCAACCGCCGACTGTTACCAATTTTCAGCTTAGCATCAACTGCTTTTGCAGCTCTTTCTAATCAATTGCTCCTTCCGTACAGCAGAACGCTGCCGGACGTGATGCCCTGACGTCTGCATGCTTCGGAAAGGCTTAGTGAACCTGCGTTGTTAACACAGCATCCACGTCGTGAAATACGTCATTAATGTCTTGCTGACCATCAATGTTTGTCAGCACGCCTTTTCCATCGTAAAACGATAGTAGCGGTGCAGATTGTTTCATATTTACTTCCAGACGGTTTGTGACAGTTTCCGGATTGTCATCAGCTCTTTGATAGAGTTCGCCTCCGTCTTTATCGCATACGCCTTCAACCTTAGGCGGGTTGAATTCGAGGTGATAAGACGTTCCACAAACTTTACAGATCCGGCGCCCAGTCAGACGAGCAACAAGGAGTTCTTTGTTTACCTGGATGTTGAGTGCGTGTTCGATTTTCCGAGACATTCCCTTCAGTATGCCATCAAGCGCTTCCGCTTGAGGAACAGTACGTGGGAAACCATCCAATAGAAAACCGTTATCACAGTCAGGTTTGCGAAGACGCTCACTGACAATACCGATCGTAACTTCATCAGGGACAAGTGCGCCCTGATCCATATACGATTTAGCTTTGACTCCAAGTTCCGTGCCTTCTTGTATCGCAGCACGGAACATATCGCCTGTAGAAATATGAGGGATTCCGTACTTTTCGACAATTTTGTCGGCCTGAGTTCCTTTACCGGCACCAGGCAGACCCATTAATACGATGTTCATACGCCTTGCCCTCCATCGATAATCAAGTGGAGAAAACCTTCACTTGAATTTATTTCATAAATCCTCTGTAGTGGCGCTTAACCAATTGTGATTCAAGTTGCTTCATTGTTTCGAGGGCAACCCCGACAACGATCAGCAAGCTAGTACCACCGATTTGAGCGGACTGCGGAAGATTTGCAATTTTAATAATTAGAATCGGCAGAACTGCGACTGTAGCAAGGAAAATCGATCCGACAAAAGTCAGTCGATAAAGCGTGCTTGTCAAATAGTCCTGTGTGTTCTGACCAGGGCGGATGCCTGGGATATAAGCCCCTTGCTTCTTCAAGTTATCTGCAACATTCTCAGGATTAACCTGAACAAATGCATAGAAGTACGTGAAGGCTATGATCAGACCGATATACAGTGCCATGCCGGCTGGATGCGAGTAGTTGAGCACTCGTGTAATAGCAGCAACAGTACTGTTGTCATTGAAAAACGTGCCAAGTAATTGCGGTGTTGTAAAGAACGCAACCGCAAAGATGACCGGGATAACCCCTGCAGCGTTCAGTTTCAATGGTAGGTGCGTTTGTTGTCCGGCAGAAGACTGCCCGCGACCCGTCACCCGTTTTGCATATTGAATCGGAATTTTACGAAGTGCTTCCTGGAAGTAGATCACGCCAACTGTAATTGCAATAACTGCAACGAGTAACAGAACCATCATAGCAATACGGATGAACAAAGCATCCCCTGCATCTTGGATCTGTGAAACGTACAATTGGTTGACTGCACTCGGAATAGCAGCAACGATTCCGGCGAAGATAAGGATTGAAATACCATTACCGACACCTTTCGCTGTAATCTGCTCACCTAGCCAGAGAAGAAAAGCCGTACCTGCTGTTAACACAAGAGCAATGACAATATATGTCGATATTCCGTTATCTTCAACAAGTCTTCCTTGGAACATTTGGTTAAATCCAAATGACATTGCAATCGCTTGGATAAACGCAAGAATCATGGTGAAGTAGCGAGTGAATTGTGCAAGTTTCCGTCTTCCGACATCCCCTTGCTTTGCCCACTCTGCAAACTTCGGCACAACATCCATCTGCAAAAGTTGCACAATGATTGATGCTGTGATGTACGGCATAATCCCCATGGCGAAGATTGAGAACTTAGAAAGTGCTCCTCCACCAAAGATGTTCAAAAATCCAATGAATTGATTGTCCGATTGCTGGAGCGCAGTCGCATCCACGTTCGGTACCGTTATAAACGTTCCGAGACGGAATACGATGAGCAATAGCAGTGTGAAAATTATTTTAGACCGGATCTCTTTTACTCGCATGAAGTTTGAGATTGTCTGAAACATTAAACCACCTCGACTTGCCCGCCCGCTTTCTCAATCGCTTCTTTAGCAGAAGCAGAGAATTTGTGAGCTCTGACAGTAATCTTTTTCTCAAGAGTCCCATTACCAAGAATCTTAATACCGGATTTCTCATTGCTCACAATACCTGTTTCAATCAACAATTCTGGTGTTACTTCTGTGCCTTCATCGAAACGATTTAACGTTTCAAGATTTACGATGGCATATTCTTTACGATTAATGTTCGTAAATCCGCGCTTAGGTAGACGTTGGAAAAGTGGAAGTTGCCCACCTTCGAATCCAAGACGTACACCGCCGCCTGAACGTGAGTTTTGACCATTATGACCTCTACCAGATGTTTTACCTGATCCAGATCCCATACCACGTCCAACACGCTTGCGTTCTTTACGAGCACCTTCTGCAGGTTTCATTTCGTGTAATTTCATCTTTCGGCACCTCCTTATTCAAGAATAACTGATTATTGTTCGCTGACAGTTACCAAATGGCTGACCTTGTTGACCATGCCGCGGATTGCGACATTATCCTGGTGCTCAACCGTTTGATTCATTTTGCGAAGTCCAAGTGCTTCGACTGTTTTACGTTGTGCTGGCTTAGCGCCAATCACACTTTTAGTAAGGGTGATTTCAAGTTTATTTGCCATTGTGTTTCCCCCCTTAACCTAACAGTTCTTCTACGGATTTACCACGAAGCTGTGCTACATCTTCAGCACGCTTCAAATTCGTCAATCCTTGGATTGTAGCACGTACCATGTTGATTGGTGTGTTAGAACCAAGTGATTTAGAAAGGATATCCGTGATTCCTGCAAGTTCAAGTACCGCACGGACAGGTCCGCCGGCGATAACTCCTGTACCTGGTGCAGCCGGTTTGATGAGAATGTTGCCTGCTCCGAAATGTCCGATGATCTGGTGAGGCGTTGTGCCTCTGACCATTGGTACTTCGATTAGGTTTTTCTTCGCATCTTCGATTGCTTTACGGATTGCATCTGGAACTTCTTGTGCTTTTCCAGTACCGAAACCAACGCGGCCGTTTTTATCACCAACAACGACTAGAGCAGTAAAACGGAAACGACGTCCGCCTTTTACAACTTTAGCTACGCGGTTGATGGTAACTACGCGCTCTTCGAATTCACTTTTGTTTTGTTCATTACGACGCATGGAATATGTCCCTCCTTCTTAATTAAAATTCAAGTCCATTTTCACGTGCAGCGTCAGCAAGTGCTTTAACGCGGCCGTGGTATAGATAGCCACCGCGGTCGAATACGATAACCTTGACATTCTTTTCTACACCTTTTTTCGCAATCATTTCGCCCACTTTAATAGCAGCTTCTGTATTAGATGAAGAATCCGCTGAGAATTCTTTATCCATTGTAGATGCGCTTGCAAGTGTAACACCGTTTGCATCATCAATTAACTGTGCATACAAGTGTTTGTTTGAACGGTAAACGTTCAAGCGAGGACGCTCAGCAGTACCGTTGATCTTTGTACGGACACGTGAATGCCGTTTTCTACGGACAGCGTTCTTATCTTGTTTTGTGATCACTAGAGGTCACTCCTTCCAGATGCCTAAGCGGCATTATTTACCTGTTTTACCTTCTTTGCGTCGAACAACTTCGCCTTCGTACTTAATACCTTTACCTTTGTATGGCTCTGGTGGACGTACTTTGCGAATGTTAGAAGCAAGAGCACCAACGCGTTCTTTGTTAGTACCACGTACGATAATTTTTGTGTTTGCAGGGACTTCAACTTCGATGCCCTCTTCCGGTGAAAATTCAACCGGCTGTGAGTAACCGACGTTCAAGATAAGCTTCTTCCCTTGCATTTGAGCACGGTAACCAACACCTACTAGTTCAAGCGCACGCTCGAAACCAGTTGATACTCCAGTAACCATGTTCGCTAAAAGCGAACGTGTTGTACCGTGCATCGAACGGTGTTGTTTAGATTCAGATGGACGTGTCAATGTGATCACGTTACCTTCTTGTTCGATCTTTATGTCTTTAGTAAATGTATTTGTAAGTTCGCCTTTTGGTCCTTTAACTGTAACAAAGTTATTCTCATCGATCGTAACTGTTACGTTTTCAGGCACCTCAATAGGACGTTTACCAATTCGGGACATTAGTTTGCACCTCCATTCAATTGTTACAGATTACCAAACGTAAGCGACGACTTCTCCGCCAACTTGTTTAGCGCGCGCTTCTTTGTCAGTTAGAACACCGTTAGAAGTTGAAACAAGGGCGATACCTAGTCCGTTCAACACTCTTGGTACTTCTGTTGACTTTGCATATACACGAAGACCAGGCTTAGAAATACGCTTAAGTCCAGTGATTACACGTTCTTCGTTTTTACCATATTTGAGGAAAATGCGGATGATGCCTTGTTTGCTGTCTTCCACATATTCTACGTCGCGGACGAAACCTTCACGTTTGAGGATTTCTGCGATCTCTTTTTTAAGGTTTGAAGCAGGTACCTCAAGTTTCTCGTGACGCACCATGTTGGCGTTACGGATACGAGTAAGCATATCTGCGATCGGATCACTCATTGTCATTACATTAACCTCCTTCCCAAAATGGGGTTTACCAGCTTGCTTTTTTAACGCCAGGAATTTGTCCTTTGTATGCGAGTTCGCGGAAACAAATACGGCAAAGTTTGAACTTCCGATATACTGAGTGCGGGCGCCCACAGCGCTCACAACGTGTATATTCTTGGACCTGGAACTTTGGCGTACGTTTCTGTTTAGCGATCATTGATTTTTTAGCCACGTTTTACGCCTCCCTTATGTTTACTTTTGGAACGGCATGCCGCACTGCGCTAACAACTCACGAGCTTCCTCGTCTGAGTTGGCAGTCGTAACGATGACGATATCCATTCCGCGTACTTTAGACACTTTATCGAAGTCAATTTCCGGGAAAATTAGTTGCTCTTTCACACCAAGTGTATAGTTTCCGCGTCCGTCGAAAGATTTATTCGATACGCCACGGAAGTCACGTACACGTGGAAGTGATACTGCGATCAATTTGTCCAGGAACTCATACATGCGTTCTCCACGTAGAGTAACTTTTGTTCCGATAGGCATTCCTTCACGAAGACGGAATCCAGCGATAGACTTCTTCGCTTTAGTTACGACTGGTTTTTGACCTGAGATAATTGTCAAGTCTTCCACAGCAGCATCAAGTGCTTTTGTGTTTTGAACCGCGTCGCCAACACCCATGTTGATAACGATCTTATCAACTTTTGGTACTTGCATTACAGATGTATAGTTAAACTTGCTCATTAGAGCAGGAGTAATTTCTTTTTGATATTTATCCTTTAATCGGCTCATTCAGAAGAACCTCCCTTCTTAGAGAGTTATTTTTTGAGTTCTTTTTTGCTAATCTCGTCGATAACTTCCCCAGACTTTTTCGCAACACGGGACTTAATACGGAACGTTTTGTCGCCTTCGGTTTTTTCTTCAAACTTATAACCGATACGTGTAGGTTCACCCGACTTAGGATCGACAAACATTACATTTGATACGTGAATTGCAGCTTCAAGGCTTACAATACCACCTTGCGGATTCGCTTGGTTAGGCTTTGTATGCTTTTTGACGATGTTCACGCCTTCAACGAGGATTCGTTCTTTGTTCGGGAATACAGTAAGGATGACACCTGTCTTTCCTTTGTCTTTCCCGGAGATAACTTTTACTTTATCGCCTTTTTTAATGTGCATTCTGTTGCACCTCCTTGATTGGCACTGCTCTTAATTAAAGTACTTCTGGAGCAAGAGAAATGATTTTCATGAAGTTGCTCTCGCGCAATTCGCGTGCAACTGGTCCGAAAATACGTGTTCCACGAGGGCTCTTGTCGTCACGAATGATGACACAAGCATTCTCGTCGAATGTGATATAAGATCCGTCTTTACGACGCATACCGCTCTTAGTACGAACGATAACCGCTTTAACGACTTCACCCTTCTTAACAACGCCACCTGGTGTTGCTTTCTTGACTGTAACAACGACAACGTCGCCGATGTTAGCAACTTTACGGCCTGAACCGCCAAGAACTTTGATTGTAAGTACTTCACGTGCCCCAGAGTTATCTGCGACTTTCATGCGGGATTCCTGTTGAATCAATTTGGTTACCTCCCCTCGGATACTGTGTTCCGAACGTTATTAGATGATGACCGCTTTTTCGATTACTTCAAGAAGGCGGAAACGTTTTGTAGCTGATAAAGGACGAGTTTCCATAATGCGGACTACATCGCCAATGTTCGCTTCGTTCATTTCATCATGTGCTTTATACTTTTTAGAATACTTTACACGCTTGCCATACAAAGAATGCTTTTTGTGTGTTTCTACCATTACCGTTACCGTTTTGTCCATTTTGTCGGATACAACACGGCCTGTGTATACTTTGCGTTGGTTACGCTCAGTCATGGGTGCAACCTCCTTCATCAGTTATTTGCACTGATTTCTCTTTGACGTATTACAGTCTTCATGCGCGCAATCGATTTGCGTACTTCACGGATGCGTGCAGTGTTTTCTAATTGTCCTGTCGCTAACTGGAAGCGAAGGTTGAAAAGCTCTTCTTTCAGTGATTTCACTTTTTGCTCGATCTCTGCAGTTGTCAAGTCACGGATTTCATTAGCTTTCATTAGATTCACCACCAATTTCTTCACGTTTTACAAACTTACACTTAACAGGAAGTTTGTGCGCTGCAAGGCGGAGTGCTTCACGAGCGACCTCTTCAGAGACGCCTGCGATTTCAAACATAACTCGGCCAGGTTTTACTACTGCTACCCATCCCTCAACAGCACCTTTACCAGAACCCATTCGAACTTCGAGAGGCTTCTTAGTATACGATTTGTGTGGGAAAATATTGATCCAAACTTTACCGCCACGTTTCATGTAACGTGTCATTGCGATACGTGCTGATTCGATTTGACGATTCGTGATCCATGCAGCCTCAAGAGACTGAAGGCCGAACTCACCGAATTGAACCGTTGCGCCGCCTTTTGTCTGTCCGCGCATTTTGCCGCGGAATACACGACGATGTTTTACTCGCTTTGGTACTAACATGATTAGTTGCCTCCTTCCCCAGAGTTCTTCTTCACTGGAAGGACTTCTCCACGATAGATCCATACTTTAACTCCAAGTTTACCGTATGTTGTATCGGCTTCAGCATGTGCATAATCGATATCTGCACGAAGTGTATGAAGTGGAACAGTTCCTTCGCTGTAATGTTCTGCACGTGCGATGTCAGCTCCACCAAGACGTCCGGATACTTGAGTTTTGATACCCTTAGCTCCAGAACGGATTGTACGTTGGATAGCTTGTTTTTGTGCACGGCGGAATGATACGCGGCTTTCTAGTTGACGAGCAATTGATTCTGCAACCAATTTCGCGTCAAGATCAGCACGCTTGATTTCAACGATGTTAATGTGTACACGCTTGCCAGAGATTTCGTTAAGTTGTTTACGAAGTGCTTCGACTTCAGTACCACCTTTACCGATAACCATACCAGGCTTAGCTGTGTGGATTGTAATGTTTACTTTTTTCGCAGCGCGCTCGATTTCTACTTTAGAAACTGAAGCGTCTACTAAACGTGTTTCGATGTATTTGCGGATTTTAAGGTCTTCGTGCAAGAGAGTCGCATAGTCTTTTTCTGCATACCATTTCGAATCCCAGTCACGAATTATACCGACCCGCAGACCGTTAGGATGTACTTTTTGACCCACGAATTATCCCTCCTTCTTTTCAGATACCACTACAGTGATGTGGCTTGTGCGTTTGTTAATAGCGCTCGCACGGCCTTGTGCACGTGGACGGAAACGTTTCATAGTAGGACCTTCATCAACGAATACTTCGCTAACAATTAGGTTCTCTAGATCCATTTCGTAGTTGTGCTCAGCATTAGCGATAGCTGATTTCAATACTTTTTCTACGACTGGAGATGCCGCTTTAGGCGTCAAACGTAGAATCGCGACAGCTTCACCGATTTTCTTGCCCCGGATAAGATCAACGACTAATCGGACTTTACGAGGAGCAATACGGACTGTTTGCGCAGATGCTTTAGCTTGTTGCATCAGAAATTCCTCCTCTCAATTAGCGTTTTGTCTTCTTATCATCGGCACCGTGGCCTCTGTAAGTACGGGTAGGTGCGAATTCACCAAGTTTGTGTCCAACCATATCTTCAGTGACGTAGACAGGAACGTGTTTACGTCCGTCATATACAGCAATCGTCAATCCGATGAAAGTCGGGAATATTGTAGAGCGACGTGACCAAGTCTTGATGACTTGTTTCTTTTCTGCGTCTTTTTGAGCATCGACCTTTTTAAGCAAATGATCATCTGCGAAAGGTCCTTTTTTCAAGCTGCGGCCCATTTCGTTACCTCCCTTTGTGTTCGTACTACGGCCCAATCATTGAACCGCAGTGCAATCACATTATTTTTTGCGACGACGAACGATAAGTTTGTCGGATTTGTTTCTCTTAGAACGAGTTTTGTAACCAAGAGTCGGCTTGCCCCAAGGTGTAACTGGGCTTGGACGACCGATTGGAGTACGTCCTTCACCACCACCGTGTGGGTGATCGTTCGGGTTCATGACAGATCCACGTACAGTTGGGCGTTTACCCATCCAGCGTGAACGTCCTGCTTTACCGATGTTGATGAGTTCGTGTTGTTCGTTACCAACTTGACCGATTGTAGCACGGCAAGCTGACAAAATCATGCGAACTTCACCAGATTGCAAACGGATGATGACATATTTGCCTTCACGTCCGAGCAATTGTGCAGATGTACCAGCTGAACGAACTAATTGTCCGCCTTTACCAGGTTTCATCTCGATGTTGTGGATTGTAGAACCCATTGGGATGTTTTCAAGTGGAAGCGCGTTCCCTACACGGATATCCGCTTCAGGTCCTGACATAATTGTCGTTCCAACTGTCAATCCTTTAGGAGCTAGGATATAACGCTTTTCTCCATCTGCATAGTTGATCAATGCGATGTTTGCAGAACGGTTTGGATCGTATTCGATCGTAGCAACGCGTCCTGGTATGCCATCTTTCCGACGTTGGAAGTCGATGACACGGTATTGGCGCTTGTGGCCTCCACCTTGGTGACGAACTGTAATCCTACCTTGGTTGTTACGGCCGCCTTTACGTTTGACTGGCTGAAGCAATGATTTTTCAGGTTTGCTTGCTGTGATTTCTGCGAAATCAGAAGTCGTCATGTTACGGCGTCCGTTGGAGGTAGGTTTGTATTTCTTAATCGCCATTTGTGTTCCCTCCTTCGTTTATTGTGATTAGATATCGAAAAGTTCGATGTCTTTAGAATCTGAAGTTAGTGTAACAATCGCTTTACGGCGTTTGTTAGTATAACCAGCATGTTTACCCATGCGCTTGAATTTACCTTTATAGTTCTGGACGTTCACTTTTTCCACTGTTACTCCGAAGATTTCTTCGATAGCTTGCTTGATGTGCGTTTTGTTAGCACGAGTATCAACTTCGAAAGTGTACTTGTTGAATTCCATTGCTTCAGAAGATCGCTCGGTAATGACCGGACGCTTCAATACATCACGTGCTTCCATTAACCAAGCACCTCCTCGATTTTTTTGACAGCATCTTTAGTCAAGATTAGTTGATCGTGACCAACTAGATCTAAGACGTTGATACCGTTTGCTGTAACTACGCTGATACCAGGAATGTTACGAGCAGACAATGCTACTGTTTCATCAAGGTCAGCAGTTACGAATAATGCTTTTTTGCTGATTGACAAGTCTTTCAGCACTTTTGTGAATTCTTTTGTCTTTGGTGCATCGAAAGCCAAAGCTTCTAATACAACCATTTCTTCGTCGCGTACTTTTGAAGACAAAGCAGAACGAAGAGCAAGACGACGGACTTTCTTCGGCATCTTGTAGCTGTAGCTACGTGGTGTTGGTCCGAATACGATACCGCCTCCACGCCATTGTGGAGATCTGATTGAGCCCTGACGAGCACGACCTGTTCCTTTTTGACGCCATGGTTTACGACCACCACCAGCTACTTCAGAACGGTTTTTTACTTTATGGTTCCCTTGACGCAATGAAGCGCGTTGTTGAACCAATGCTTCGAATAGGACTGCTTCATTCGGCTCAATTCCGAACACAAGTTCATTCAATTCGATTTCGCCTGCTGCAGATCCTGTTTGATTCACTACGGATACTTTTGGCATTAGTGTTTCCTCCTTCCTTCGTTAATTAGTTCCCTTTAATCGCGCTTTTCACTACTACAAGTGATTTGCGTGAACCTGGAACGTTACCTTTTACTAGTAGCAAGTTGCGCTCTGTGTCAACTCGTACAATTTCAAGGTTTTGGATTGTTACAGTTTTGCCACCCATACGGCCTGGCATTTTTTTACCTTTAAATACGCGCTGAGCGTCAACAGAACCGATTGAACCTGTTGAACGGTGGTGTCGAGATCCGTGGCTCATTGGTCCACGTGAGAAACCGTGGCGCTTAATTACACCTTGGAAACCTTTACCTTTTGATACTCCTGTGATGTCGATGATTTCGCCTTCTGCGAATGTATCGACTTTGACTTCCTGACCAACTTCGTACCCAGCTACGTCGACTCCGCGGAATTCGCGAATGAAGCGCTTAGGTGTCGTTTCAGCTTTTGCAACATGTCCCATTTCTGGTTTGTTTGAAAGCTTTTCACGTTTGTCTTCGAATCCGAGCTGAATCGCTTCGTAGCCGTCTGTCTCGATAGTCTTCTTTTGAAGAACTACGTTTGGAGCAGCTGCAATTACAGTTACGGGTATCAAATCGCCGTTTTCAGCAAAAATTTGCGTCATACCGACTTTTCTTCCTAAGATTCCTTTGGTCATTTGTCACACCTCCTGATTAATTGTTTTTAGTATTATATTTGCCATTAAAGTTTGATTTCAATGTCAACACCTGATGGTAAGTCAAGCTTCATCAATGCATCAACAGTTTGTGGTGTCGGATTGACGATATCGATCAGACGCTTGTGAGTACGCATTTCGAACTGCTCACGTGAGTCCTTGTATTTGTGGACCGCACGAAGAACTGTGTACACTGTACGTTCTGTCGGCAATGGAATCGGACCTGAGACACTAGCTCCGGAACGCTTTGCAGTTTCAACAATCTTTTCAGCTGACTGATCAAGCACACGGTGATCATAAGCTTTCAAACGAATACGAATCTTTTGTTTTGCCATTATTTTCCCTCCCTCTCGCCTATTTTCTAGACATTCTCCACGAAAATTTTCCCACACACATGCCATGGCAAAGCGGCCGGGTGTGTCGGTAACCTCCCGCTTCATCGCAGTCAAAGACCAACACTAAACATTATACACATAAAAAAAGAATGTCGCAATAGGTTTAGCGATATTCTTTAACAACTTTTATAGTATAGAACGAAATGGCTAGAGATGCAACTAATTTGTTGTAAATATTTGCGAGAAATTAAGATTGTTTTTTGTAGAATGTTTCCTGTAGGTATATAGAGTATATAAAGGTTGTGATTTCACTTATCTTGTTTTCCAAGTCTCTCATTCAAAGTAGCGAGAGATTTTATCTCTTTTTTAATAGAGATAATGAGTTTACTCAACATAGCAGGTGAATGTCTACTCCATTCTAAAGAAAAGCTTAGAAGACATTGAGTTCGAGTTGGTGTAAGTTTTGTTCGGGCGAAACTCTGTGAGAGAAAACAATCCCACATTTTTATTATGAGTTATAACAGACAACACTTCACAGCAGCTGGGGAGACTTTCGCGAGGTTAGAGGAGTTGTGCTGTAGGTTTATGATCAGTTTCCAGGATATATGATCACTATCGGAGGTTTATGAGCGCTTTACATGGTTTATGATCACTTTTCTATTTTTATGAGCGTTCCTATAGGTTTATGAGCAATTTTTTTGTTTATGATCATTCCTAGAGGTTTATGAGCAATTTCTATGGTGTATGCCGACTTTCCAATAGTCCAACCCCTACATTGGTCTGCCCCCTTCTCCTATTCAAACAAAATAAAAAACCCGCCACAAGGGCGGGTTAAAAGGTTTTACTTAACGATTGTAGCTACAACGCCAGCTCCAACTGTACGTCCACCTTCACGGATTGAGAATTTAGTACCTTCTTCAATCGCGATTGGAGAGATCAGTTCGATAGTCATTTCAACGTTATCGCCAGGCATAACCATTTCTACGCCTTCTGGAAGAGAAATGATTCCAGTTACGTCAGTTGTACGGAAGTAGAACTGTGGGCGGTAGTTTGAGAAGAATGGAGTGTGACGTCCACCCTCTTCTTTTGATAGAACGTAAACTTCAGATTTGAAGTTTGTGTGTGGCGTGATAGTACCTGGCTTAGCAAGTACTTGTCCACGCTCGATGTCTTCACGTGCTACACCACGAAGCAATGCTCCGATGTTGTCGCCAGCTTCAGCATAGTCAAGAAGTTTACGGAACATTTCTACACCTGTTACAGTTGTAGATTTAGGCTCTTCAGTCAAACCGATGATGTCAACAGTATCGCCGACTTTAACTACTCCACGCTCAACGCGGCCAGTTGCAACTGTACCACGTCCTGTGATTGAGAATACATCCTCAACAGGCATCATGAAAGGTTTTTCTGTGTCGCGCTCTGGAGTTGGGATATAGCTATCAACAGCATCCATAAGTTCAACGATTTTTTCTTCCCATGCTTCTTCGCCTTCTAGTGCTTTAAGTGCTGAACCTTTGATAACAGGAATGTCATCGCCAGGGAAGTCGTATTCAGTAAGAAGATCACGAATTTCCATTTCAACAAGCTCAAGAAGCTCTTCGTCGTCTACCATGTCACATTTGTTCATGAAGACTACCAAGTATGGTACCCCTACTTGACGTGAAAGAAGGATGTGCTCACGTGTTTGTGGCATCGGGCCGTCAGCTGCAGATACAACTAGGATTCCGCCGTCCATTTGAGCAGCACCTGTGATCATGTTTTTAACATAGTCAGCGTGTCCTGGGCAGTCTACGTGTGCGTAGTGACGAGTTTCAGTTTCATATTCAACGTGTGAAGTATTGATTGTGATACCACGCTCTTTTTCTTCTGGTGCGTTATCAACGTCAGCGTATGAACGTGCTTCACCGCCACCGCGCTTTGCAAGTACTGTTGCAATTGCAGCAGTCAAAGTTGTTTTACCATGGTCAACGTGACCAATTGTACCAACGTTAGCGTGCGTTTTGGAACGATCGAATTTTTCTTTAGCCATTATGGAGTTCCTCCTCTAAATTGAGTATGATTTTAGTTTTATAGATATGGAGCGAAGGCCGCGCGACCTCCGAAACCATAGCTTACAAAGTAGTTATACTTTAAATAAGGCAGAATTTCAATTATTCGCCTTTATTCTTTTTAATGATTTCTTCAGCAACTGATTTAGGCACTTCTTCGTAGTGATCGAAAGTCATTGAGAATACGCCGCGTCCTTGTGTATTCGAACGGAGAGATGTCGCATAACCAAACATTTCTGCCAAAGGAACCATTGAACGAACTGTTTGCGCATTACCACGAGCTTCCATTCCTTCTACACGTCCACGACGTGAAGTGATGTCACCCATAATATCTCCCATGTATTCGTCTGGGATGATGACTTCAACTTTCATCATTGGCTCAAGAAGTACTGGATCACACTTAGCTACCGCATTTTTCAATGCCATAGATGCCGCAATTTTGAAGGCCATTTCGTTGGAGTCAACATCATGATAAGAACCGTCGAATAGACGAGCCTTGATGTCAATCAGTGGATATCCAGCGAGTACACCGTTATTTAATGAGTCACGAATTCCTGCTTCGATTGCTGGGATGTATTCACGTGGAACAACGCCACCGACAACCGCGTTTTTGAATTCAAAACCTGCACCCTCTTCGTTTGGCTCGAACTCGATCCAAACGTGACCAAATTGTCCACGTCCACCAGACTGACGTACGAATTTACCTTCGACTTCAGCACTTTTGCGGAACGTTTCACGATATGATACTTGTGGCGCTCCAACGTTTGCTTCCACTTTGAATTCACGACGCATACGGTCTACGATGATGTCCAAGTGGAGCTCACCCATACCTGCGATAATGACTTCACCAGTTTCCTGGTCAGTGTGTGCACGGAACGTTGGATCTTCTTCTTGAAGTTTACCAAGAGCTTGTCCCATTTTGTCTTGGTCGGCCTTTGTTTTCGGCTCAATCGCAACAGAGATAACTGGCTCAGGGAATACCATAGATTCAAGAATGATCGGTGCTTTGTCGTCACAAAGCGTATCGCCAGTTCCTGTATCTTTAAGTCCAACAGCCGCAGCAATCTCGCCTGAGTGAACTTCTGATATTTCTTCACGGTGGTTAGCGTGCATTTGTAGGATACGACCTACGCGCTCACGCTTGTCTTTAGTTGAGTTCTTGATGTAAGAACCCGACTGCAAGACTCCTGAATATACACGGAAGAATGTAAGTTTACCGACATAAGGGTCAGTCATAACTTTAAACGCAAGTGCTGAGAATGGTGATTCATCACTCGGGTTACGCTCTTCGTCTTCTTCAGTATCAGGGTTGAAGCCTATCATTGGTGGTACATCAGTTGGAGCTGGTAGGTAGTCTAGAACTGCGTCTAGTACTAGCTGAACTCCTTTGTTTTTGAACGCCGTACCACAAACAACTGGGTAGAATTCTACAGCCAATGTTGCTTTACGGATTGCATTTTTAAGTTCTTCGACTGTAAGTTCTTCTCCGCCAAGGTATTTTTCCATGAGTACTTCATCGAAATCTACAACAGCTTCAATCAAACGTTCGCGAGCTTTTTCTGCATCCGCGCGGTGTTCTTCAGGAATTTCTCGAACTTCAACGTTCATGCCAGTATCATCTGGATAGAAGTTAGCTTTCATTTCGACTAGGTCGATGATCGCTTCGAATTCGTCTTCCGCACCAATTGGTAATTGGATTGGATGAGCATTCGCTTGAAGACGGTCGTGGAGTGTTCCTACCGAGTAAAGGAAGTCCGCTCCAGTTTTGTCCATTTTGTTGACAAATACGATACGTGGAACGCCGTATGTTGTCGCTTGACGCCAAACTGTTTCAGTCTGTGGTTCAACACCTGATTGTGCATCAAGTACCGTTACAGCACCATCAAGTACGCGAAGTGAACGTTCAACTTCTACAGTGAAGTCTACGTGTCCTGGAGTATCGATGATGTTTATGCGGTGGCCTTTCCAACTTGCAGTTGTCGCAGCTGAAGTGATCGTGATTCCACGCTCTTGCTCCTGCTCCATCCAGTCCATCTGAGACGCACCTTCGTGCGTTTCTCCGATTTTGTGGATACGACCTGTGTAATAAAGGATCCGCTCAGTCGTTGTTGTTTTACCAGCATCGATGTGAGCCATGATACCAATGTTACGAGTATTCTCTAAGGAGAACTCTCTACCCATTTTGTATTGCTCCTTCCATATAGGAATAACGAATTAATGAACGAATGGATTTTACCAGCGGTAGTGAGCGAATGCTTTGTTCGCTTCTGCCATCTTGTGCATTTCTTCACGACGCTTAACTGATGCGCCTGTGTTGTTTGATGCGTCAAGAATTTCGTTCGCAAGACGTTCTTCCATTGTCTTTTCACCGCGAGTACGTGAATAGTTTACAAGGTAACGAAGACCAAGAGTCGTACGTCGCTCAGGACGAACTTCTACTGGTACCTGATAGTTAGCTCCACCTACTCGGCGTGCGCGAACTTCAAGAACTGGCATTACATTGTTAAGTGCTGCTTCAAATACTTCAATCGGATCATTTCCAGAGCGTTCTTTAACAAGTTCAAACGCACCGTATAAAATTTTCTGAGAAGTACCTTTTTTACCGTCTACCATCATTTTGTTGATGAGGCGGCTTACAAGCTTCGAATTATAAATCGGATCTGGCAAAACGTCACGTTTTGCAACTGGACCTTTACGAGGCATGGGGTGTTCCTCCTTTCAAAATAGTTATTATTTTATTATTTCTTTTCTTTTGGCTTTTTCGCACCGTAATGTGAACGACTTTGCATACGGCCAGTTACACCAGCAGTATCAAGTGCTCCACGTACGATGTGGTAACGAACACCTGGTAAGTCTTTTACTTTTCCTCCGCGGATAAGAACAACACTGTGCTCTTGAAGGTTGTGACCTTCACCAGGGATATAAGCGTTAACTTCCAATGTGTTTGTCAAACGAACACGAGCATATTTACGAAGAGCCGAGTTTGGCTTCTTCGGAGTCATTGTGCCCACACGTGTGCAGACACCTCGTTTTTGTGGCGAGTTGACATTTGTCATTGACTTTTTGAAACTGTTATACGTTTTTCCAAGTGCCGGAGCTTTTGAACCGCTAGTTTTCGACTGGCGAGGTTTGCGGACCAATTGGTTAATTGTAGGCATCGGTTTTTCCTCCTTCCAACTTCTTTTTAAGACCACACATCCAGGTGGTTCATTTTTTGGGTAAAAACAAAGGCTTTGCACATTTTTTGCGCAAAAACCGTTAATCAGTGATGACGACCACTGATGCAGCTACTTGAATACCACAAGCTTTCCCAAGTTCATCCCGAGAATCAACATATGATAACGGAACACCTTGACGAGCTGCTTCTTCAATTACAGGAGTGGTTACCCGCTCTTCTGCATCTTGTGCAATGAAGACTTCTTGCGCCTTATTCAGACGAATCGTTTTCACTGCTTGCTTTGTACCGATGATCAGCTTCTTTGCCTGAGTGACTTTATCATAAGACATGATGACATCCTCCAAAGTACAGACATTCAACTATCAACCTTTTGTATAGTACCATCTACCAGACTTCATGTCAACAGTAAAAAGAAAAACGGGAGGGAGTTCTGCCTCCCGTTTTAGTTTTATTACTCTGCTGGTACTGCATCCTCTTCGACTTCGTCACGATCCATTTCAATTCCACGATAACGTTGCATACCCGTTCCTGCTGGAATGAGCTTACCGATGATTACATTCTCTTTCAACCCGAGAAGATCATCCGTTTTACCTTTAATGGCTGC
The DNA here is from genome assembly GCF_003384035.1 of Sporosarcina sp. BI001-red. Taxonomy (GTDB): domain Bacteria; phylum Bacillota; class Bacilli; order Bacillales_A; family Planococcaceae; genus Sporosarcina. The sequence continues at coordinate 186,576 of NZ_QQAK01000011.1, forward strand.
ATCCGTTAATACGCGTGTTGTTTCCTGGAACGAAGCTGCAGATAGGAATGATTCTGTTTCTAGCGACGCTTTTGTAATACCAAGGATTACAGGACGCGCTGTCGCTGGAAGTTTATTAGCTTTAAGAACTTTTTTGTTGGCATCCGCAAACTGATGGATGTCGAGTAATGAACCTGGTAGCAAGTCTGTGTCACCAGCTTCAATGACGCGGACTTTGCGCATCATTTGACGAACCATGACCTCAACGTGCTTATCCCCGATTTCAACACCCTGCATCCGGTATACTTTCTGTACTTCTTTAAGAAGGTATTCCTGAACAGTTGAAACGTCTTTAACAACGATCAATTCTTTAGGATCAATCGACCCTTCAGTCAATCCTTGACCGCGTTCGATCTCATCTCCAACATCAACTTTCAAACGACCATTGTAAGGAGCAAGGTACTTACGTGTTTCCACGTCACCTTTAATTGTGATTTCTTTCTGCCCTTCACGAATCTCATCGATATCTGTAACAATACCTTTGATTTGTGAAATAACAGCTTGCCCTTTAGGATTACGTGATTCGAAGATCTCCTGGATACGCGGAAGACCTTGTGTAATATCGTCTCCTGCTACACCGCCTGTGTGGAACGTACGCATTGTAAGCTGTGTACCTGGTTCACCGATTGACTGAGCTGCAATAATTCCAACAGCTTCTCCAACTTCAACCTCTTCTCCAGTTGCCAAGTTAATGCCGTAACATTTCTTACACACACCGTGTTTAGTATTACATGTGAACGCTGAACGGATCGACATTGTAGTAATACCAGCACCGATGATTGCTTGTGATATATCCGCTGTAATAAGCTGATTTTTCTCCACTAAGACTTCGCCCGTTTCAGGATGAAGTACTTTCTTCTTAGCATGGCGACCTTCGATACGCTCATCTAGTGGTTCAATCATTTCAACGCCTTCTGTGAGTGCGGAAATTTCAAGACCACGGTCTGTGCCACAGTCGTCCTCTCGAACAATAACATCTTGTGCCACATCAACGAGACGACGTGTAAGATATCCTGAGTCAGCAGTTTTAAGGGCTGTATCGGCAAGTCCTTTACGTGCACCGTGTGTAGAGATGAAGTATTCAAGAACTGTAAGTCCTTCACGGAACGATGACTTGATCGGCAATTCAATAATACGTCCTGCCGGGTTGGCCATCAGTCCGCGCATACCTGCGAGTTGTGTAAAGTTAGATGCGTTACCACGGGCTCCAGAGTCACTCATCATGAAGATTGGGTTTGTGTCCTCTAGAGAGTCCATCAATTTACCTTGAATGACATCTTTCGCGTGACTCCAGTAGGAAATAACACGATCGTACCGTTCTTCGTCTGTAATTAGACCACGACGGAACTGTTGTGTCACTTTATCTACTTTCGCTTGTGCATCCTGTAAGATTTCGTGCTTATCTGGAAGTACGACAATATCAGCGATACCAATTGTAATTCCTGCACGTGTCGAGTATTTGAATCCGAGATTTTTCATACGGTCAAGCATTTTAGAAGTTTCAGTAATGTGGAATCTACGGAAGATCTCAGCAATGATTTCGCCAAGGATCGCCTTCTTGAATGGTGACACAATTTCTGCAGCTTGGACGTGCTTAGGAATATCAGTTGTGCCTGGCACAAAGTATTTAGCAGGTGTTTCGATTTGAAGATTGTTCATAGTTGGCTCATTAATATACGGGAATGAATCAGGAAGAATCTCGTTAAAGATTACTTTACCTACTGTCGTAATTAACAATTGACTATTCTGTTCTTCTGTAAATGTAGGGTTTTTGAGAGAGCTGGCTGCTATCGCAATCCGAGAGTGCAAGTGCACATGTCCATTTTGATAGGCAATCAATGCTTCGTTCATATTACTGAACGTTTTACCTTCTCCAACTACACCACTACGCTCAAGAGTTAAGTAATAGTTACCAAGCACCATATCCTGTGAAGGCGTTACGACTGGCTTACCATCCTTAGGGTTCAAGATGTTTTGTGCAGCTAGCATAAGAAGACGCGCTTCTGCTTGAGCTTCTGCTGATAAAGGTACGTGAACAGCCATTTGGTCACCGTCGAAGTCAGCGTTATAAGCTGTACATACGAGTGGGTGAAGCTGGATAGCGCGACCTTCAACAAGCATCGGTTCGAACGCCTGGATACCAAGACGGTGAAGCGTTGGGGCACGGTTCAAGAGAACCGGATGCTCCCGGATGACTTCTTCAAGAACATCCCATACTTCCGAATGCAATCGCTCGATTTTACGTTTCGCGCTCTTAATGTTGTGCGCAAGACCACGTTCAACGAGTTCTTTCATAACGAATGGCTTGAATAGCTCAATCGCCATTTCTTTCGGAAGACCACACTGATACATTTTCAAGTTAGGTCCTACGACGATAACTGAACGACCAGAGTAGTCAACACGTTTACCAAGTAAGTTTTGACGGAAACGTCCTTGCTTACCTTTCAACATGTGAGAAAGTGATTTCAATGGACGGTTACCCGGTCCAGTTACAGGACGTCCGCGACGACCGTTATCCACAAGAGCATCGACAGCTTCTTGAAGCATACGCTTCTCGTTTTGAACGATGATTCCTGGAGCACCAAGATCCAATAGTCGTTTCAAACGGTTATTCCGGTTAATCACTCGACGATAAAGATCATTTAAATCGGATGTCGCAAAGCGACCCCCATCTAATTGAACCATCGGACGAAGTTCAGGCGGAACGACAGGTAGCACTTCAAGAACCATCCATTCAGGTTTGTTTCCAGAGTTACGGAATGATTCCACAACCTCTAAACGGCGGATCGCACGTGTACGACGTTGTCCTTGAACTGTTTTAAGCTCTTCTTTCAAGCTTTCTGTTTCTTTATCTAAATCTATAGCGGATAGAAGTTGTTCAATAGCTTCAGCACCCATAAGTGCTTGGAACTTCGTGCCATACTTTTCACGATACAGACGGTACTCTTTTTCAGAGAGTAGTTGCTTACGCTCAAGTGGTGTATCCGCTGGATCAACAACCACATAAGAGGCGAAATAGATTACTTCTTCTAGTGCGCGTGGTGTCATATCCAGAATAAGTCCCATTCGGCTAGGAATCCCTTTGAAGTACCAAATGTGTGTTACTGGTGCCGCAAGTTCGATATGACCCATACGTTCACGACGAACTTTCTGACGTGTGACTTCTACGCCACAACGGTCACAAACTACACCTTTATAACGAACGCGCTTATACTTCCCACAATGACACTCCCAGTCCTTTGTAGGTCCGAAAATACGCTCACAGAACAACCCATCTTTTTCAGGCTTCAATGTACGATAATTGATTGTTTCAGGCTTCTTTACTTCACCATAAGACCAAGAACGGATCTTATCCGGAGAAGCTAGCCCTATTTTCATATACTCAAAATTATTAACATCTACCAAGGAGCCTACCTCCCTTTTGTCTAGTCGCTGACTTGATGGCCCTGTTATACCATTTAAAAAAGGGGGACAGTGCCCCCTTAATTATTAACTTCCACTTACGAATCAGACTGGTTGGTCTTCCTTCATAAGGTTTAACGCATCCGTTGGCTGCATATCATCATCTTCTTCTAAGTCACGTAATTCAATTTCCTCGAAGTCTTCGGATAGCATTTTAACATCCAATCCAAGACTTTGAAGTTCTTTAATCAGAACTTTAAAGGATTCTGGTACACCTGGTTGTGGAACGCTGTCGCCTTTAACAATCGCTTCATACGTTTTCACTCGACCTACGACGTCATCCGACTTCACTGTCAAGATTTCTTGAAGTGTATAAGCCGCACCATAAGCCTCGAGTGCCCAAACTTCCATCTCTCCGAAACGCTGTCCACCAAACTGAGCTTTACCGCCGAGTGGTTGTTGTGTAACAAGCGAGTAAGGCCCGGTTGAACGGGCGTGAAGTTTGTCATCAACCATGTGGGCAAGTTTGATCATGTACATGATTCCGACAGATACACGGTTGTCGAACGTTTCACCAGAACGACCATCATACAAAACAGTCTTTCCGTCACGATCCATTCCCGCTTCTTCCATCGTATCCCACACGTCTTGTTCGTTCGCACCATCAAATACAGGAGAAGCCATGTGAACGCCTAGCGCACGGCCAGCCATTCCAAGGTGCATCTCGAGTACCTGTCCGATGTTCATACGGGATGGTACACCCAGTGGGTTAAGCATGACATCTACAGGTGTTCCATCAGGCATGAACGGCATATCGGATTCAGGAAGAATCCGTGAGATAACCCCTTTGTTACCATGACGTCCAGCCATCTTATCTCCTACAGAGATTTTACGCTTCTGAACGATATAGACACGGACTAATTGGTTTACGCCAGGTGCGAGTTCATCGCCATCTTCACGATTGAACACTTTCACATCAAGAACGATTCCACCTGCTCCGTGTGGTACACGAAGTGATGTATCACGAACTTCACGTGCTTTCTCACCAAAGATCGCATGTAGAAGACGTTCTTCTGCAGTAAGTTCCGTTACACCCTTAGGCGTCACTTTTCCGACCAAGATGTCTCCATCATGAACTTCAGCACCAATACGGATAATTCCACGGTCGTCCAAGTTGCGAAGTGCATCTTCACCGATGTTTGGAATATCACGTGTGATTTCTTCTGGTCCAAGCTTTGTATCACGAGCATCTGATTCATATTCTTCGATATGGACAGAAGTGAAGACATCATCTTTAACAAGACGCTCGCTCATGATAATAGCATCCTCGTAGTTGTAACCATCCCATGTCATGAATGCAATCAGGATATTTTGACCAAGAGCCATTTCTCCATTTTCCATCGATGGGCCATCTGCGAGAATATCTTTCTTCGAAATACGATCGCCAACGCTAACAATTGGCCGTTGGTTATAACAAGTTCCTTGGTTTGAACGGATAAAGTTCGATAGACGGTAGACGTCAAGGTCTCCCTTAACTTCTTTTCCTTCAACCATGTTGATACGACGAACGCGGATTTCTTTCGCTTCGACGTGTTCAATAATTCCTTCGTGCTTCGATACAACAGCAGCTCCAGAGTCACGTGCTGATACGTGCTCCATTCCCGTACCCACGAAAGGTGCTTTCGGATTCAGAAGAGGTACTGCTTGTCGTTGCATGTTTGCTCCCATTAGCGCACGGTTCGAGTCATCATTTTCCAAGAAAGGAATACACGCTGTCGCCGCAGAAACAACTTGTTTAGGAGATACATCCATATAGTCAATTTGTTCGCGTTTGAATACAGTGTTATCCCCTTGGAAACGACCTACTACTTCTTCGTTAACGAATGTACCGTCATCGTTTAGAAGCGCATTTGCTTGAGCGACAATATAATTATCTTCCAAGTCAGCTGTCAGATAATCGATACGTGATGTTACACGTCCAGTATCTGGATCAACTTTCCGGTAAGGAGTCTCAATAAACCCGAACTTATTTACTTTCGCAAATGTAGAAAGGGTGTTAATGAGCCCGATATTCGGTCCCTCTGGAGTTTCAATCGGACACATACGGCCATAGTGGGAGTAGTGAACGTCACGTACTTCCATTCCAGCACGTTCACGTGTCAAACCACCCGGTCCAAGTGCAGATAGTCTTCGTTTGTGCGTTAACTCTGCAAGAGGGTTCGTTTGGTCCATGAACTGGGATAGCTGAGAACTACCAAAGAACTCTTTAATAGACGCGATAACAGGTCTGATATTAATCAGTTGTTGAGGTACAATCGATTGCGTGTCATTAATGGACATACGTTCCTTGACGACACGTTCCATACGCGATAAACCGATACGGAATTGGTTTTGCAGAAGTTCACCGACAGAACGGAGACGTCTGTTCCCTAGGTGGTCGATGTCATCTGTATCGCCCACACCGTGCAGCAAGTTGAAGAAGAAGCTGATGGAAGCAATGATATCTGAAGGTGTAACATGCTTAATGGAATCATCGATAACGCCATTGGAAATGACATTAATGATTTGTCCTTCTTCACCTTTTGGAGCATAGATTTTCACAGATTGAATGCGAATGTCATCTTCCAACACTCCGCCCATTTGTTTTAAATCTTCTTCTCCCACACCTTTTTCAAAATAAGGAAGTAATTTGTCCAACATACGACGATCAATTAGCTGTCCCTTTTCAATCAGAATTTCTCCTGTTTCAGGATCGGCAAGAGTTTCTGCAATCGTTTGGTTGAACAAACGGTTTTGAAGGTGGAGCTTTTTGTTCATTTTATAACGACCGACATTTGCTAGATCATAACGTTTTGCATCAAAGAAACGAGAAAACAGCAAGTTTTTCGCGCTATCTAAAGTCGGTGGTTCACCCGGGCGTAAACGCTCATAAATTTCGAGAAGTGCTTTCTCCGAGTTTTCCGTGTTATCTTTTTCAAGAGAGTTTCGAAGGTATTCATTATCGCCGATTAAATCGATAATCTCCTGATCACTTGAAAAACCAAGGGCACGTAATAGGACTGTAATTGGTAATTTACGTGTGCGGTCAATTCGAACATGGACAACATCTTTTGCGTCCGTTTCGTATTCAAGCCATGCACCACGGTTCGGAATGACAGTTGCACCAAATCCACGTTTACCATTTTTGTCTGTCTTATCGTTGAAATATACACTAGGTGAACGTACGAGCTGAGAAACAATAACCCGCTCAGCACCATTGATAATAAAAGTACCGTTTTCTGTCATCAATGGGAAGTCACCCATGAAGACATCTTGCTCTTTTACATCATCAGTTTCTTTATTGTGCAAACGGACTTTCACCCGAAGTGGCGCAGCGAATGTTACGTCCCGTTCCTTTGACTCATCCACAGGATATTTAGGTTCGCCAAGCTGATAATCGACAAATTCCAATGACAGATTTCCGGTAAAGTCTTGGATAGGAGAAATATCGTGGAACATTTCCCGCAGTCCCTCTTCCAAAAACCACTCATAAGATTCCGTCTGAATTTCAATCAGATTCGGCAGATCGAGTACTTCGCTAATTCTTGCGAAACTTCTGCGCTGACGGTGTTGACCATACTGAACTAAGTGATTTGTCAACTCTTTCACCCCTCATAAGACATTAATAGAGCTCGTTTGGTCCCCTGGCAATTTCGGGCCGGGTTGAAATTAGCGCCAAGCTTGACCAAACACCTCATAAAAAGTCTTTTCGAAATCAAAAAAATAGTGTATGATATCGAAAAAACAAAAATAAAACGAGTTCCGGCTAGAGCTCATTTTCGATTTACCAATCTTTTATCCAACGTCAGTATACCTAACATTTCCAACACTTATGCAAACGCATAAAAAGGCACACGAATGCAGTATATTTATTGTTGCATTTTATAATGCTATCACAAGGCTTAAATGGAGTCAATGTTTTTTTGACTTGATAATATAATACCCCTTGCTTTTCGCCGCAATTTCTGCATTACCGAACAATTCCTCTAATCTCGTGATAGTCGAAGGAGCTCCTTGCTTTTTCTGAATAACCACCCAAAGCTCTCCACCAATCGCTAAGTGTTCACTTGCTTGACGATAAATCTTAAAAACAGTATCCTTCCCAGCCCGAATTGGAGGATTTGTTAGTATCGAAGCAAACTCTTTCGTTTCAACTTCATCTAGTGCATCGCTAGAGTAAATCGAAACGTTTTCAATATTATTTTTTTGGGAATTGGTCCGGGTTAGAGCTAACGCACGTTCGTTCACGTCCACCATCTGGATCGTCCGGTCTTTTAACAACGAAGCTACAGAAAGTCCTACTGGTCCGTACCCACATCCCACATCAAGAATATCTCCCTCAATTTCCGGAGCTCGGAATGTATCGATGAGTAGACGTGAACCAAAGTCCACTTCCCCTTTACTGAATACGCCTGCATCTGTAACAAAAACAAAGCTAGTACCACCCAAAGTCGTTTGCCATTGTTTCTGTTCGCTTTTCACATCGGGATTTTTCGAATAGTAATGTTCAGTCACATGAATCCCCCCTTACTGTCCACTTAATAAATCCAGGTATAAAAAAAACGAAGAAAAACCCGTCTGAAAAGACGAGGTTTTCTTCGTAGTTTACGAATTACTTAACTTCTACAGAAGCGCCTACTTCTTCAAGTTTAGCTTTAACTTCTTCAGCTTCAGCCTTTTCTACGCCTTCTTTGATAGCTTTAGGTGCGTTATCAACAACTTCTTTCGCTTCTTTCAAGCCTAGGCCTGTGATTTCGCGAACGACTTTGATGACTTTAATTTTTTGGTCTCCAGCAGCAGTTAGAACAACGTCGAATTCAGTCTGCTCAGCAGCTGCTTCTCCGCCACCAGCGCCAGCCATAGCTACAGGAGCTGCAGCAGTTACGCCAAATTCTTCTTCGATTGCTTTTACTAGGTCGTTAAGTTCAAGAACTGTCATTTCTTTGATAGCGCCTAAGATTTGTTCGTTAGTCATTATAGTTCCTCCTAATGGGTATGTTTTTGCGAGTTAGCTCGCTAATGGGTCAAGATGCGATGTTACGCGCCTTGTTCTTCTTTTTGGTCTGCAACGGCTTTTGTAGCCAATGCGAAGTTACGCATTGGAGCTTGAAGCACGCTGAGTAGCATAGAGAGAAGTCCTTCGCGTGAAGGAAGAGTCGCCAATGCTTCCACTTCTTCAACAGAAGCAAGTACACCTTCGATGACACCAGCTTTGATTTCCAAAGCTTCATTGGTTTTAGCGAAGTTGTTGATGATTTTTGCGGGTGCGATTACATCTTCAGTTGAAAACGCAATTGCGTTCGGTCCTGTAAGATGTTCGTTAAGTCCTTCAAGACCTGATGCTTCAGCCGCACGGCGAGCCATCGAGTTTTTGTAGACTTTGAATTCCACGCCAGCTTCACGAAGTTGCTTACGAAGTTCAGTTGCTTGCGCAACGTTAAGACCACGATAGTCAACAACGACCATTGAAGCTGATGCTTTCATCTTATCCGCGATTTCAGTTACTACTGCTTGTTTCGCTTCTAATACTTTGCTCATCTTGACACCTCCTGTTTAAGTGTAGGGGCATTTATACCATATGCATAAAAAACCCTCCGACCTGACTGGCAGACGGAGGGTTGGAAAGTCGTCATCTTTTTACAGTTAAAAAGAGCGTCTTGTCCCTCGGCAGGATTATTAAGTGGTTGCCCACTCCTGCTGTCTGCGGTACAAATCGTATATTGCAACAAACGTTATCCTACCAAAAGATAGGGTGTATGTCAACTAATTATTTTACGTTTACTGAAGAAGGGTTGATCTTCACAGCAGGTCCCATTGTAGTCGTTAAGTTAACTGACTTCATATAAGTACCTTTCGCTGCAGCCGGTTTAGCCTTCTGAATAACTTCAAATACTGTTGTAAGGTTTTCTGCAAGTTTTTCGTTATCGAAAGAAACTTTACCGATTGGAGCGTGAATGATTCCAGCTTTGTCCGCACGATATTCAACCTTACCAGCTTTGATTTCTTGAACTGCTTTAGTAACGTCGAATGTTACTGTGCCAGTTTTCGGGTTCGGCATAAGACCTTTTGGTCCTAGTACACGTCCGATTTTACCGACTTCACCCATCATGTCAGGAGTCGCAACGATAACATCGAAATCGAACCATCCTTGTTGGATTTTAGTAATATATTCTGCATCGCCTACAAAGTCAGCGCCTGCTGCTTCAGCTTCTTTAACTTTTTCACCTTTAGCGAAAACGAGTACACGTTGTGTTTTACCAGTACCGTTCGGCAGTACTACTGCTCCACGAATTTGCTGATCATTCTTACGCGTGTCGATTCCAAGACGGAAAGCCACTTCAACTGTTGCATCAAAGTTTGTTGTGCTTGTTTTTTTAGCGAGTTCGATTGCTTCTTTTAAGTCGTATGCCGATGTACGGTCTACAAGCTTTGCAGCTTCTACGAACTTCTTACCTCTTTTAGCCATCAGATAGTTCCTCCTCGATTGTGGTTTTAGCGGAATAAACCTCCCACGATTAAGGGTTGCCGTGTTCTATAGAACAACCGCAACCCCCATGAAAACATACAATAGAATTTAGGTTTCAGATCAGTCTTCGATCGTGATTCCCATACTGCGAGCAGTACCTTCAACCATTGCCATCGCTGCTTCAACTGATGCAGCATTCAAATCTTGCATTTTTTGTTCAGCAATTTCTTTAACTTGCTCACGTTTCACGACAGCAACTTTCGTTTTGTTCGGTTCGCCTGAACCCTTTTGGATTTTAGCTGCAACTTTCAACAAAACCGCTGCTGGCGGAGTTTTTGTGATGAATGTAAATGAACGATCTTCGAATACAGTGATTTCAACAGGAATAATAAGTCCTGCTTGATCAGATGTACGCGCATTGAATTCTTTACAGAATCCCATGATATTGACGCCTGCCTGACCTAACGCCGGTCCGACTGGCGGTGCTGGATTTGCTTTTCCTGCTGGAATTTGCAATTTCACAAGCTTGATTACTTTTTTAGCCACGAGACACACCTCCTTAAGTCCGTGATGTGGTATTTGGGTTGCCCCTCCCACTCAATATGTGCCTGCCGGCAATGCCGGTAGAATTTTTTAAGACGTTCAGACATTTCTATGTCTGACCTTTGAAATAATATCACTATTTCACAGGATTTGCAAGAGGGAACAAATTAATTTTTTCAGCTCGTTCGTTCAACTTGTTCAAAGTCGAGTTCCATGTTCGTTTCGCGGCCGAACATGTCCACAGACACTTTCACTTTACCTTGGTCCAGTTCAATCTCTTCAACTTTACCTTGGAATCCAGCGAATGGTCCTTCTAATACTTCTACCATTTCACCGATTTCGAAATCGACTTCCAATTTGCGATCTTTCATACCCATTTGCTTGAGTATGAACGTCACTTCTTCCGGAAGAAGCGGTGTCGGTTTCGCTCCGCCGCCTGATGAACCGATGAACCCTGTAACTCCTGGCGTGTTTCTGACGACATACCATGAATCATCTGTCATGATAATTTCAACAAGGACGTAACCAGGGAACGTTTTCCGCATCACTGTACGTTTTTTACCTTCTTTGAAATCAGTTTCTTCTTCTTCAGGAACAATCACACGGAAGATCTTGTCTTGCATTCCCATTGTTTCAACGCGTTTTTCGAGATTTTCTTTCACTTTGTTTTCGTACCCTGAGTACGTATGGACGACGTACCAATTTTTCTCCATTTCCATATCGATGAGGACTGTGCGTCCGTCCCTCCTTTTTTGTTCAAATGAAAAAACCCGCTATTTCAGTTAGACGGGATATTTTCAGTATGCGATTCAACGTGCTCTATTATAACGAAACATACCATTCCATTACTCGTGATAAGCCAAGATCCACAAGACCGAAATAAACTGCCATGAATACTACTGTACTGATAACCACGATCGTGTAGCGAGTCAGTTCTTTACGTTTCGGCCAGCTGACTTTCCGCATTTCCGTGACAACATTTTTAAAGAAACTTGTTATCTTACCCATTCTTTTGCAAACCTCCGAATAGTAGATATGACGGCCTTAAGTCTAGCCAGACCCTCACGCTGTTTGTCTGTGTAACGTATGTTCATTGCAATGACTGCAGTGTTTCTTCAAGACCAGTCGTTCACTTGTTTTGTTACTGCTTGCTGGTAGTGAATAGTTTCTGGAGCCGCATTTTTCACAGCTTACTACAATTTTTTTAGACATATCTAGTGAACACCTAGTCTTTCCATAGTCTTGATAAAGAGTACCACCTAACCTATTCCCTGTCAATGCAAGGATAGTCAGAAAATTGGCGATGCTTTAGGTAACAACGTCTACTTGCATGTACCTCTCAAGCTTACGTTTAATGCGTTGTAACGCATTGTCTACCGATTTAACTTGACGGTTCAGTTCTTCAGAGATTTCTTGATAGGACTGACCGTCAAGATATAGACCGAGCACTTCCTTTTCTAGACTACTCAATACTTTGTTCATCTCCACTTCCATTTGTACAAAATTCTCTTTGTAAATCATTAAATCTTCAGGATCATCGTTCACTGAACCAGTCAGGACATCCAGTAACGTACGATCTGATTCTTCGTCATATACAGGCTTGTCTAAAGATACTGATGAATTTAGCGGTATGTGTTTTTGTCGAGTTGCTGTTTTGATGGCCGTGATGATTTGCCGTTTAATACACAGCTCTGCGAATCCTTTGAACGAACTAAGCCGATCTTCACGGAAGTCACGAATCGCCTTATATAACCCAATCATGCCTTCTTGAATTATATCTTCCTTGTCCCCGCCCATCATGAAGTAAGAACGCGCCTTCATCCTAACAAATGATTGATATTTGGTAATGAGAAAGTCGAGTGCATCTGTGTTTCCTTCTTGAATGATTCCGATTAACTGCTCATCGGAAAAGGTACTGAAGTCTACCGTTCTAGGTGCATAAGCTGTCTTTTCCGCCATTCCCCATCACTCCGGTTTATCATACTAGTTAGTCAATTATAGCTCAAGGAATTTTTTTGCGTCAACCGCTCACCTGTTCCCTCTACGCCATTTCTCGAAAACTTCTGCCACTTCCTGAGATAATTGTATTTTTGAAAAGGATCGATTTTCTTGGATCTCACGCACTTTTGCAGTTATGATCTTGTCGATTTCCTGCATTTCAATCTCTAATTCCCGTGCAGAAATTCTTAACGCCCCTTGACCAAAAATAATCCATTGTTCTGTAAGATCGGAAGTGGCAACATGAAGTTGAACGGTACGTTTGGATAGTTCTGAAACCAATTTTTCGATTCGTTCATCCGCGGTTTCGTTTTCTCTCGTAAAAACAATCTCAACGTGGGAACGCTTCTCTTTGTTTTCAATCCCAGGCACGAGATACGCATCGAAGACCAGAATCACTCGCCAACCTTTGAAAGCTTGGTACTCTGCTAACTGGTTAATCAAACGGTCACGCGCCTCCGCAAGTTTAAAACGTTTTAACTCTCGTAATTCCGGCCAAGCACCGATGATGTTGTAACCATCCACTAGCAGGATATCTTTTCTCATGGCGTAGACGGGTTCGGTAGCCGCTTGCGCAGCACTTCGTACATAAGCAGCGAAGCCGCAACAGAAGCGTTAAGAGACGTGACGTGTCCACGCATCGGCAAGTGGTACAGAAAATCGCATTTCTCTTTCAACAATCGGGACATTCCTTTTCCTTCGCTGCCAATAATAACAGCAAGTGGAAGCGTCGCGTCCATTGTTCGATAGTCTGCAGATCCTAATGCATCTGTTCCAGCAACCCAAACGCCTTTCTTCTTCAACTCATCGACGGTTTGTCCTAAATTCACAACACGAACAACTGGAACGTGTTCAATCGCACCTGTTGAGGCTTTTGCAACCACACCCGTAAGTCCAACTGAACGTCTTTTCGGAATGATAACCCCATGTACACCGACAGCGTCAGCAGTGCGCAGAATCGACCCAAGATTATGTGGATCTTCTAGTTCATCCAACAACAAAATGAATGGATCCTCTCCGCGTTGTTCTGCAATAGCAAAGATATCTTCAATCTCGGCATATGTATACGCAGCTACAGAAGCAACGATGCCTTGATGATTCACATCCAACAACTGGTCAAGCTTCTTTTTAGGTACAGCTTGTACAACCACTCCGGCCTGTTTAGCAAGAGTCGTAATCTCCCCGATACTTTGCTTATTCAAGCCTTCTGCGATCCAGATCTTATTCAGTTCTCTTCCTGAACGTAGTGCCTCGACAATTGGATTTTTACCGCCAATCATTTCTGTTCCTTCAGTTTCTGACACGGTCTTCTCCTCCTTCAATAAACTCAATAGCCTTACGTATGAATTCAGCCGTTCTCTCCCTATCTTCCAACAAATATAGATATCCGATGACTGCTTCAAATGCAGAGCTGTGATTGTACGTTAGAACATCTGTATTTTTAGGTACAGATCCGGACTTTGCGTTTCTACCTCGTCTCATGACCGCCATCTCTTCTTCGGTCAAAAAGTTTTCGTCTATCATGGCACGCAAAATGGAGGCTTGCGCTTTCGCAGAAACAAATTGCGTTGCTTCCTTGTGAAGAATATTCGGTTTAACACGGCCTGAGCGCAGGAGGTGCTCTCGCACCGCCTGCTCATAGACCGCATCTCCCATATAGGCGAGGGATAATGCTTTTAACTGACGAATATCTGCCGGACGTAAGCTGTACTCACTCACACTCATGATCTTTTCCACCGGACCCCTTGAGCAGTATCTTCCAACAAGATGCCTTGCTCTTTCAATTCATCACGAATTGCATCCGCGCGAGCAAAGTCGCGATTTTTACGTGCTTCCAGTCGTTCTTCAATTAACTGGTCAATTGCCTCATCATGCAATTCTTCTTTCTCCTTGAACGGCAATCCAAGAACACTCATCAACTGATTGAACGTATTCAAAAATGCTTCCAACACTACTTTTTCAGTATTCTTTTCGAGTAGATATACGTTCGCTAAGCTTGCTAGTTCAAAAATAACAGCAATCCCATTAGCTGTATTGAAGTCGTCATCCATCGCTTTTTCAAATGCAGTTCGCTGTTCTTGGATTTTATGAATCCAAATATCCTGTTGGTCCCCATTATCCGCAGAGACATCTAGACGATGTTCAATGTTTTGATAAGCAGTGCGTATTCGATCCAATCCATTTGCAGCACTTTCCACAAGTTCTTGCGAGAAGTTCACAGGAGAATGGTAGTGAACGGAGAGCATGAAGAACCTCAACACTTGCGGGTCAATCTGTTGAATGATGTCGTGAACCGTTACAAAATTACCAAGTGATTTAGACATTTTTTCATTATCAATATTTATATAGCCATTGTGCATCCAATAGCGTGCAAACGTTTCACCTGTCAGTGCTTCAGACTGGGCGATTTCGTTTTCATGGTGAGGGAATGTCAAGTCCTGCCCGCCAGCGTGTATATCAATCGTATCACCCAGCAGTTGTCTTGCCATAACTGAACACTCGATATGCCAGCCTGGGCGGCCTTCTCCCCAAGGGCTGCTCCATGAAATTTCACCTGGCTTTGCTGCTTTCCATAAGACAAAGTCAAGAGCATCTTGTTTGCGTTCACTCGCTTGAATACGGGCTCCAATTTTCAGTTCATCTATCGATTGGTGCGATAACTTTCCATATCCATCAAACTTTCGTGTACGGAAATAGACGTCCCCTTCTGACTCATAAGCATATTCTTTTTCGATCAACAATGAAATGAAATCGATCACATCTTGAATATGATCGGTTACACGGGGATGCATATCTGCTTTCTTACAGCCAAGTGCCCCTACATCCTCAAAAAATGCTTGGATAAAGCGCTCCGTTAACTCTGGCACTTCCTCACCAAGTTCGTTCGCCGCTTTAATGATTTTGTCATCCACGTCTGTAAAGTTAGAGACGTACGTAACTTGATAACCCCGGTATTCCAAATATCTGCGGACTGTATCAAAAACGATGACTGGACGGGCATTTCCAATATGAATATAGTTGTAGACTGTCGGGCCACACACGTACATTTTCACTTCTCCTTCAGTGATTGGAACAAATGGCTCTTTCTTACGTGTCAGCGTATTATATAACTGGATTGTCATTGGATCTCATCCTTTTCATCGCAAATTTGTTTTTCTATTTTCAAATCATTTAGTTGCTGTTCCAATTGTGAAATTCTAGCTTCCATGGAGGAACACATTTCCGAAACAGGATCAGGCAAGCTATGATTTAATCGGTCTTTTACACGAACTCCGTTGGTAATAACAACTTTACCCGGGATTCCAACAACAGTGGATTCTGCAGGCACATCTTTCAGCACAACGGAACCTGCTCCCACTTTACTGTTTTCGCCAATACTAATATTCCCAAGCACTTTAGCACCCGTAGCGACAAGAACTTTATCATGAAGGGTCGGGTGTCTTTTCCCTTTTTCTTTACCTGTTCCACCTAACGTGACACCTTGGTAGATGGTGACATCATCACCAATTTCACATGTCTCACCAATGACAATGCCCATTCCATGATCGATGAATAGTCGTCTTCCTATTTTAGCCCCAGGGTGAATTTCAATCCCGGTGAAGAATCGACTCATTTGGGAAAGTACCCTAGCTGCGAAGTGCATATTCTTTTTAAACAGTACATGCGCAATGCGATGTAACCAAATGGCATGTAATCCTGAGTAGGTCAGCACAACCTCAAACGTACTTCGTGCGGCGGGGTCTTGGTCAAAAATACAACGGATGTCTTCTTTCATTCTGGAAAACATGTCGGTCCCCCTTTTTTGTAAAAAAAAAAAACGTCTCTGTCTAATGACAGAGACGCATTTGTAGCGTGGTTCCACTCTTTTTTGAAAAGGAATAGGTAAATTCCATTTCACTCGACGTCTGTAACGCAGACGATACGTCCGGCTTACTCAGTTTCAGCCTGGCGCTCAAAGGTGCATTTCTGTAAAACGGATAACCCAGATCTCTTTCAGCCGGTGGAGATCTTCTCTGAAGGGTGTGCTTTACATACTTCTCCTCTTCAACGCTTTAGTTATAAGTGATACGTTCTTAGATTACTCTTATTGTACACGGCAGTTTCCGCTTGTCAACAACGGCTTACTGAACAAACTTTTCAACACGCGCAACCGTCTTTTCCTTACCAAGCAAAGCAATCGATTCCGGTAATTCCGGACCGTGCGCTTGACCAGTTGAGACCACACGAATTGGCATGAACAAGTTTTTCCCTTTGTGTCCTGTTTCTTTTTGAACCGCCTTGATAGCTCCTTTGATGGATGGAGCGTCGAAAGTTTCAAGGTTCTCTAGTTGCTGCTTGAAAGAAGTCATCACTTCAGGAATTTGTTCACCAGCTAAGATTTCTTTTGATTGTTCATCATACTCAACTGTGTCATTAAAGAATTGGGCAGAAAGCTCAACAATTTCAGCACCGTAACTTAATTGGCTGTGATAGAGTGCGATTAAGTCATGGATCCACGCACTTTCTTCTGCTGTCATATCTTCACTCACACGCCCCGCTTTCACAAGGTGTGGTAATGTCAACGCAACGACTTCATCAAGGCTGAGCTTTTTTATATATTGGTTATTCATCCACGTCAATTTTTGCTTATCGAACATAGAAGGTGATTTGGATAGACGGCTCACGTCAAACTGTTCGATGAGTTCTTCTTTTGTGAACAACTCTTCTTCCCCGACAGGAGACCATCCGAGAAGCCCAAAGAAATTGAACATTGCTTCCGGTAAGAACCCAAGGTCCTTATACTGGGAAATAAACTGAATGATTGACTCATCACGCTTGGATAACTTCTTGCGATCCTCGTTAACGATGAGTGTCATATGTCCATAACGCGGTGCTTCCCAACCAAATGTATCGAACACCATAAGTTGTTTCGGGGTATTCGTCAGATGCTCTTCTCCGCGGAAAACGTGAGACATCTTCATCATGTAGTCGTCAATGACTACCGCGAAGTTATACGTTGGAATGCCGTTCGCTTTCACAAGCACCCAATCACCAATGTCTTTAGATTCGAATTGGACGCTACCGCGAACGAG
Organism: Sporosarcina sp. BI001-red; assembly: GCF_003384035.1. GTDB lineage: Bacteria > Bacillota > Bacilli > Bacillales_A > Planococcaceae > Sporosarcina. The sequence goes on from NZ_QQAK01000011.1 coordinate 204,135, forward strand.
ATCGTCAATTGTGTACGTTACATTTTCAGGAACACGCATACGAATTGTATACGGAGTGCTTGCTGCTTCTTTTTGCGCAACTTCTTCCGCACTCAAATGACGGCAAGTCCCTTTGTACATAGGAGCTGCAATTCCTGATGCCTTTTGTTGTTCACGCTCTTCTTCCAATTCCTCCGTCGTACAGAAACATTTATAAGCAGCGCCTTTTTCGAGCATTTCCTCTGAATACTTTTTGTACGTATCGAGACGCTCCATTTGGCGATACGGACTATAAGGCCCACCAATATCAACAGACTCGTCATGCTCGATACCAAGCCACTTCAAGTTTTCAAGTTGGGATAATTCACCGGCTTCAATATTGCGAACCGTGTCAGTATCTTCAATCCGTACTATGAATTTACCGCCGTGATGGCGAGCGAACAAATAGTTGAATAATGCGGTACGAGCCCCTCCGATATGTAAATGACCTGTTGGGCTCGGCGCGTAGCGCACACGTACTTCTGCTGTCATGACTAGACATCTCCGTTCTGTTAGTAAAAATAATAATTGCCTGTATAGACTAGTTTACCAAAAACTTAAGCTTTCACCAAAAGAATTGCCGCAAGAGATGCAATCCCTTCTTCTCTTCCGACAAATCCTAACTTTTCTGTAGTAGTTGCTTTAACATTCACTTGACTGGGATCTGCATGTAATAAGTCCGCTATGCGGTTTTTGATTGTTTCAATATGAGGCGCCATCTTTGGCTGTTGTGCCATAATCGTACAATCTATATTCCCTAGCACATATCCTTCTTCTTCTACTAACTTCCATACATCCTGAAGCAGCACAGCTGAATCTGCATCTTTAAACGCTGCATCTGTATCTGGGAAGTGATGACCGATGTCACCTTTACCGATCGCTCCTAAAGCTGCATCTGTAATCGTGTGCAACAGGACATCTGCGTCCGAATGGCCGATTAAGCCTTTTGTGTGAGGAATCGTAATTCCGCCAATGATTAAAGGGCGTCCTTCTGCAAATTCATGTACGTCAAAACCTTGTCCAATTCGTATCATCATAACGTCTCCTCTAGCCTTTTTTTCAGCAAGTATTCACCATAAGCAAGATCCTCTGGTGTTGTCATTTTAATATTATCGTACGTACTCTCAACGATTCGAACTTCAAAGCCTGCATGTTCTGCAAGCATCGCCTCATCGGTTCCTAAAAAGTTTTCTTTTTCTGCTATTTGAGAAGCCTCTTTTAAAATTTCATAGCGAAACGCTTGTGGCGTCTGGATGACCCATAAGCGTTCGCGATCTGCCGTTTCTTCAATAACCCCATCGGTGACATACTTCATCGTATCTTTTGCCTTCACGCCAGCAACTGCACCTCCATAACGGGACGCGCTAATCACGAGTTCGTGAATGACATTTTGCTTGATAAAAGGACGCGCCGCATCATGCACGAGAACAATCCCTCCAGCTTCACTTGCCAACAGACATGCTTTTACACTGTGCTGACGTTCAGTTCCGCCTTTAGGCAATGCACATACTTTAGTGAGTTGTTCTTGCTGAATGATTGTTTTAATTTTAGCGCGTTCTGCATCTTTTACTGCTAAAATGATTCCTGTACACCAAGGATCCTTCTGGAACACTGCAAGCGTATGGGCCAAAATTGACTTCCCTTCAATTTCAAGAAAAAGTTTGTTATGCCCTGCTCCCATCCGCGTTCCGCTTCCGGCAGCAGGCATCATTACCGTATAGTCCATCATGACTCCTTTTCACTGACTGTTTTTCAGTGGGCTTTGGTTTGTTTACCGTTTTTAGGCTTTGCAAAAATCATACGACCTGCTGAAGTTTGCAATACACTCGTAACCACAACTTCTATTGCATTCCCAATAAAGTTCCGGCCATCTTCAATAACAATCATTGTACCGTCATCTAAGTAAGCAACGCCTTGGTTGTGTTCTTTTCCGTCTTTAATGACCACAACATGCATTTCTTCGCCGGGAATTACAACTGGTTTGACAGCATTCGCAAGGTCATTAATATTCAACACAGAGACTCCGTGTAAATCTGCAACTTTATTCAAGTTGAAATCGTTTGTGACGACGAGTCCACTCATCTTTTTAGCAAGCTTCACTAGTTTCAAATCGACTTCAGCTACATTTGGGAAGTCTTCATCCGTAATTAGGATTTTCTTACCGTCCCCTTCTTGCAAGCGGCGGAGTACATCCAGACCGCGTCTTCCTTTTGTCCGTTTCAACGTATCCGCAGAGTCCGCAATATGTTGTAGCTCAGTTAATACAAACTGGGATACAACCAATACACCTTCGAGAAACCCTGTGTCAACGATATCCGCAATACGTCCGTCGATAATGACACTAGTATCAAGTACCTTATAAACAGGATCTGTAGAGAGACCTGCTTCAGTTTCAGGATCTTTTTTCCGTCCTACATTGCGTATTGAGAAGATGGCCGTCAAAAACTCATCTCGCTTTTTAAAGCCTACCTGGAATCCTAAATATCCTAGTAACACCGACAATAAAATTGGTACAACTGAAGTGAAACCAGGAATTTGAATATTACTTAACCCCCATCCAGCTAAAAAGGCAACGAACAACCCTATCACTAACCCTGCTGAACCAAATAGTAAATCCAAAATGGGAGCTTTCATCAGTAAATCCTCTAACCATTTTATAAAGTTGACTATCGGATCTGTTAAAAACGTACTGAATACAAATAGGAAAAGTGCTCCTAAAATGGCCGCGACATAAGGGTTATTTATAAATGGTGATGCTGTGAAAGAAGATAATTGGAATAAGTACGGAAGAAACAATACGCCAAGTGTCCCACCAACCAGTAAAAACATGATTTGTACAATTCGTTTTAGCATTCGATCCACCTCCTTTAAGTAGTCCTAGTATACATGTATTCCCTATTGATTGCCTTTTTGAACCTTAAAACCCAGGAATCCTGTATCTATAGAACAGGACTCCTAAATACACTCAAAAGTTCCTAGCAATCTGGTGCCTACTGTGGCAAACAAAGATCGAGCGCATCCCGGACTGTTTCCACTCCGATGACTTGAATCCCTTCTGGAAAGTCCCATCCACCAATATTGGAAGCTGGTATAACCGCACGCTCAAATCCAAGTTTAGCGGCCTCACCTACACGCTGTTCGATACGGGAAACTCGTCGGACTTCACCTGTCAGTCCCACCTCACCCATATAACAATCAGAAGTACGGACTGCAACGTCACGATAACTGGATACAATACTCATGAGAACAGCAAGGTCAATCGCAGGTTCGTCGAGCTTCACGCCACCCGCCACTTTAATATACGCATCCTGCGCTTGCAATAGCATTCCCATCCGTTTTTCCAATACCGCCATCAAAAGTGATATTCGATTTTGGTCTAACCCCGTCGCCATCCGTTTCGGATAGTTGAAACTAGAAGGTGTAACAAGCGCTTGAATTTCCACAAGAATCGGTCGTGTCCCTTCCATTGAGGCAACAATGGTTGAACCAGCACCACCTTGAGAACGTTCTTGGATGAACATTTCCGAAGGATTCAAAACTTCTTTCAACCCAGCTTGCAGCATTTCAAAAATGGCTATTTCATTTGTTGAGCCGAAGCGATTTTTTACACTACGTAAAATACGATACGTATGATGGCGCTCCCCTTCAAAATACAGGACGGTATCCACCATGTGTTCAAGCAAACGCGGACCTGCGATTTGTCCGTCCTTAGTGACATGCCCAACCAAGAAGATTGCAATCCCTTGTGTTTTTGCAATCTTCATTAATTCCGCTGTACATTCCCTTACCTGCGAAACACTTCCTGGAGCAGAGGCAACTTCCGGGTGATGGATGGTTTGAATCGAATCTACGATGACAAACTTTGGTTTCACATTATCGATTGTAGTGTGAATTAGCGCAAGATCTGTTTCTGCGTATATGTACAACTCATCAGATAACACACCAAGACGTTGAGCACGTAGCTTTGTTTGCCGAATCGATTCCTCACCAGATATATATAACACGCGCTGCTGTTGGTTCGCTAAAAGCGCGGATACTTGAAGTAGCAAGGTAGACTTCCCGATACCTGGGTCTCCGCCGATCAACACGAGCGACCCTGGGACAATTCCTCCTCCTAATACACGGTTCAACTCTTCCATTTCTGTTCGAATTCTCGGTTCATCCTCTATTGCGACTGCATTGATAGGCATTGCTTTCTGCTTTACAGCGTCAGAATGTTGGAATGCTCCGCGAGGTCCTTTTTGAACGATTTCCGTTTCTTCATCCATCGTGTTCCATTCACCACAACCCGGACATCGCCCCATCCACTTAGGAGACTCATATCCGCACGACCTGCACATGAACTTCGTTTTCTTTTTCGCCATATCCTTCCTCCAAACGACGAAGAGGACAGCCCTTCCCTTTTTTTATACCTAGGGATGGACTATCCTATTCCTCTACTTCTTATTAATTTTCCACCATTTCTTCTTGTTGTGTTTCTACTGTGAAGTCACCGTCTACATAGTCGACCGTTACTTTTCTTCCCGCAAGCGCAGTACCTTTCAACAGTTCCTCTGAAAGGCGGTCTTCCACGTGCTTCTGAAGTGCGCGACGAAGTGGACGAGCCCCGTATTCAGGATCATATCCTTCATCTGCAATTTTCAACTTCGCTTCTTGAGTTAATATCAGTTCAATGTCTTGTTCTGCGAGTCGTTTGCTCAACTCATCTGCCATCAACGAAACGATTTGTTGCAACTGCTCTTTCTCAAGTGAATGGAACACGATCATTTCGTCTACACGGTTCAGGAATTCAGGACGGAAGGCTTTTTTCAGTTCTTCCAACATCTTTTTCTTCATGTCTTCGTAGTCCTGTTCACCATCTTGAAGATTGAATCCAACGTATTTGTTCTTTCTCAACTCTTGCGCACCTACGTTCGAAGTCATGATAATGACTGTGTTGCGGAAATCGACAGTACGACCTTTCGAATCTGTCAAGCGTCCATCTTCCAGTACTTGTAACAGAATGTTGAAGACATCGGGATGCGCTTTTTCAATTTCGTCTAGCAGAATCACAGAGTATGGTTTACGACGTACTTTTTCAGTCAACTGTCCGCCTTCTTCATAACCTACGTATCCTGGAGGTGAACCGACTAAACGTGATGTCGTATGTTTTTCCATGTACTCGGACATATCGATACGGATCATGGAATCCTCGTCACCGAACATCGTTTCAGCAAGGGCTCTTGCAAGTTCGGTTTTACCAACACCAGTAGGTCCAAGAAAGATGAACGAACCAATTGGACGTTTCGGATCTTTCAATCCTGCTCGTGCACGACGTATTGCCCGGGAAATAGCGGCAACCGCTTCTTTTTGTCCTACAACACGGTTATGCAGCTCTTCTTCCATGTTCAATAGCTTTGCGGATTCCGTTTCTGCGATTCGGGCAACTGGAATTCCCGTCCACATCGCTACAACTTCAGCGATATCATTGACAGTTACTTCAGATTCCGTTTTACCTTGTTTTTCTTTCCACTCCGTTTTCGTTGTTTCAAGCTCTTCTTTCATCTTCTGCTCTTTATCACGATAAGACGCAGCTTTTTCAAATTCTTGACTTTGAACAGCTGCATTTTTCTCTGAACGGATGGCTTCGAGCTTCTTCTCAAGTTCACGCAAGTTCGGCGGTGTCGTATAAGAACGCAATCGAACTTTCGAACCAGCTTCATCGATCAAGTCGATCGCTTTGTCAGGTAAGAATCGATCCGAGATGTAGCGATCGGACATTTTAGCTGCCGCATCAATCGCTTCGTCCGTAATCTTCACACGGTGGTGTGCTTCATAACGATCCCGCAGTCCTTTAATGATTTGAACTGTCTCATCAACAGATGGTTCATCCACTTGAATTGGTTGGAAACGACGCTCGAGCGCAGCATCTTTTTCAATATACTTTCGGTACTCATCAAGTGTCGTTGCTCCGATACATTGCAACTCACCACGAGCGAGTGATGGTTTTAAAATATTCGATGCATCGATGGCACCTTCTGCTCCACCAGCACCAATGAGTGTATGCAACTCATCAATGAATAGAATAATGTTGCCTGCTTGGCGAATCTCTTCCATCACTTTTTTCATGCGATCTTCAAACTCACCACGGTATTTTGTACCTGCAACGACAGTTCCCATGTCTAATGTCATAACACGTTTATCGCGCAAGATTTCAGGGACTTCGTTGTTAACAACTTGCAATGCAAGGCCTTCAGCAATTGCTGTTTTACCAACACCTGGCTCACCGATTAAAACCGGATTGTTCTTTGTACGACGCGCTAATACTTCGATAACACGTGTAATTTCTTTACCGCGTCCGATTACAGGGTCGAGCGTCCCTTCACGTGCAATCTCAGTCAAATCTCGTGCTAAGCCATCCAATGTTGGGGTCGCAGCTGTAGCAGAAGCATTTTGACCACTTGCATTTGCAGCGTCGTTACTTCCAAGCAGTTGCAATACTTGCTGACGCGCTTTGTTCAAGCTGACGCCTGCATTATTGAGTACTCTAGCAGCTACACCTTCTCCTTCACGGATGAGCGCAAGTAATATGTGTTCTGTTCCGATATACGAATGGCCGAGTTTACGGGATTCATCGACAGAAAGCTCAATAACCTTTTTTGCGCGTGGTGTGTAATGGACGATTGGCCCCACTTCTTTACTTCCTGTTCCAACGAGAGTTTCTACGCCTGTTTCAATTGTATCGAAGCTTACGCCGATTGCTTCCAGTGCCTTTGCTGCAATGCCACCGCCTTCGCGGATAAGTCCAAGTAGAATATGTTCTGTTCCAATCGCTTCGTGTTTCAACCGAATGGCTTCTTCTTGAGCGAGTTGGAGTACTTTTTGTGCACGTTGTGTGAATCGATTAAACATCATTAACATTCCTCTCCTTCTGCAGAGAATAATTTTCATCGTACTACTTCTATCTATATTCTTCCGGGCCGCTAAACAATCGGTTTCCGAGTGAATTGACTTTGACCATCTTTGACTATTATAACGGGTTGGTTAGATGCGCGCAAAAGAGACGCTCAAGTGTTGTCTTTCTGTTTCTCATCTAATGACGGTCCATTTTTCAACCGTTCTCTGAAAAGTTTAGCACGACTAATATCTAATTCTTCAGACGTAAGCTCTTCTCCTTCATAATGTTGAAGAAACCCCGACTGCATGAAAATCATCAGCTCATTCAAAATCGTCATATCTACGTCTTCAATCAATTCAAGATCTATGCCGAGTCGAACGTCTGATAGACATCGTGCCGCTTCTGCGGAAGGGAGCAGCCGCGCATACGAAATCGTTCCAAGTGAACGGAACACTTTATTTTCAAGTGCAATTCGTGACTTTTCAAGAAGCAATTCACGGGACCTGCGTTCGTGCGCAATTAATCTAGAGACGATATTTGCAAGTTCCGCTAAAATCTCTTTCTCAGATTTACCGAGCGTCAACTGATTGGATACTTGGTACACATTCCCGGGTGCTTCACTGCCTTCCCCATAACTTCCTCTAACCACCATTCCAAGCCGTGAAACCGCTGGGATGATCCGGTTAATTTGTCGGGTAATCGTAAGCGCCGGTAAATGGAGCATGACAGACGCCCGCATTCCTGTTCCCGTATTCGATGGACAGCTTGTGAGATATCCAAACTCTTCATCAAATGCATAGGGAAGTTTCTTTTCCAGTGCACTATCGGTTTCATTTGCCTTTTGATAGGCACTTTCGAGCTGTAAGCCCGGATAAATGCACTGGATTCGTAAGTGATCTTCTTCATTGACCATAACGCTGATTGTTTCATCTTCAGAGAGGAATACCGAACCGAATTGCTCAGCATCTGCCAGCTGCGGGCTGATCAAGTGTTTTTCAACAAGCACTTGACGGTCCAGTTGAGATAATTCTTTCATTCTCGTATAGGAATACCCTTTTTCATCCGTGCTAAGCAATGCTTCTGAAACAATTTTACCGACTTCTTCAGCCTGCTCATCAGAAAAGGCAATAGGGAAACGAAATTCACGAATGTTACGGGCCAGTCGAATCCGAGTCGACATCACAATATCGGAATGTTCGCCATGGGGCACCATCCAGCCTGTGACAGCGTTCTGCATAAACCGATTATTCCCCATGTGCACTTCCCCCTTCCTCTATTTCCTTAGCGAGTTTCTGCTTCCAGTCTTTTATTTCATCTCGCAGCACAGCAGCCTGTTCAAACTGTTCTTCTTGAATCGTTTCTTGCATAGTGGCTCGAAGCTCTTCGATTTTCTTTTTAATGGTCATCTTTTCATTGAAAGACGCTGGGATTTTACCTTTGTGGATTGTATTTCCATTATGCAATTTCCCGAATACTTTGGGCAGTCGCTCACGGAACGTTTCATAACATGTTGGACATCCGAACTTCCCGATTTCTAAAAAACGATGGAAGGTTAGACCACACTCTGGACATTCAGGCATTGTCTGAACCTCTCGCGTTTGCTGTTGTAGCGCTTCACTTCCACTTAGCCATTGAGACAAAAATTGTTGAATGGACATCGGCTCCTGATTTGGGCTGATTGAAAACGTTTGTAAGTTAAATGCGCATTTCTCACACAAATTCCGCTCAATCGACCCAGTTGGTGTATCTTGCATTAAGATTACGGAAGCTTGACGTTCTTTACAGTTTTCACAAAGCATGTATTACCACCCCATCGTTTTAGATAACTAGTCACTCCGATTGTTCGTATAGGAGCGAGAATAACATTGCCTGCAAGATTCGTGCACGGATTATATCCCGCTCAGGTAACGGATAATTGAGGACAGTCGGCTCAACAGCCGCAAGCATTAAACCCGCTTCCCTTTTGGAAATTACTTGCTCCGCAATCAATCGATAGATCACATCTTCTGCCATTGTGTACGAAGCGCCTTGCTGTACGCTTTCCAATACGTGATCTAACAATTCCTTACGCGAATTCGTTTGAACTCGATAAATACGGATGTACCCCCCGCCCCCACGTTTAGATTCCACGGCGTAGCCCCGTTCCAATGTGAAGCGTGTTTTAATGACATAATTGATCTGCGAAGGAACACATTGAAACTTTTCCGCCACTTCGTTGCGCTTGATTTCCACGATTCCATTATCCTCATGTTCGATAATCGTTTTTAAATACCCTTCTATGATGTCGGAAATATTACGCATCCTCTCACCTCTTTTATTGGCACAGTCATGATTGTTGACTTTGACTATCTTTGACTTAATTGTAACGTATTAAACAATAGGCACGCAAGAAATTTGCCAACCGGCTATATAAAGGAGAAAAAAGTAAAATAGTTGAACATTTTATGTTTAGTATGTTTATAATAGAGGTATAGAATGAAGTCGAGGATTTTTTTCTGACCTCTTTTTTCCTCTCCCTGCGTTTGACCCCCAAACAAAAAGCTCCGGGTACACCCATACCGACGGAGGAGATTAAATTTATGAATTGGTACGAGAAACTAAGTGAGTACTTTCCGATCGAAGAAATGAAGTCAAAAGAGCATATGGACGCGTTATTAAAGGATAAACATAATGTTTATCGCAAAGACGAAGGTCCAAAACACGTGCTCATGTACGTTGAAACAGAATCGTTTGTGTTTGTCGATTATTTGTTTGTTTCTTCAGCTTCGCGAGGTGAAGGTCTTGGTAAAAAGCTACTGACACAGCTAAAGGAAAAGGGTAAGCCCATTTTGTTAGAAGTGGAACCGGTCAATTACGAAGATACGGACACTGGAAAACGGCTACGGTTCTATGCTCGTGAAAATTTCCATCATGCATCCCGCATCGGGTATAGCCGCCGTTCGCTCGCTACAGGAGAACAAACTGACCTCGAAATCCTTTACTGGTCTCCTGAAGATGCAGAAGAAGAAACGGTATATGATGCTATGAAGATGACGTATGAGGAAATCCATACGTATAAGGATGATGAATTTTACGGTGAATCATACGACCCGATAGAAAAAGTATTGACATTCCGTACAGAAGGTAAAACAAATATCCTGAAACCTTTTGTAACAGTGAGTGCTTAATTGACAATCGTCCATCACTAAAACAACAAAAGCGGAAGCCATCTAATTGGCTTCCGCTTTTGTTATGATTTTTAAACCTAACTCACTATTCTGTGAGCGAGACATTTGTGAGTTCCTTGACAGGAAGGAATAGCTCCCCTGTTTCTACATACGTAATCGATAATTTGTCACCATCTTGGATGTAAACCGCTTCCGGAATCGTTTCAGACGAAACGAGGAAGTTCCGGCCGTCTTCTGATTTTACAGAAACCAAGGTATAGTCACCTGCCCGCTCTTTATAGACACGTTTGACAGTGATCGCCGCCTTCGTTTCTTCAGCTTCCGAGCTGCCATTCACAGAACTCCCTCCGCGTTGCAATGCTGTTTTATACAGTTTCAGTGCATCATTCGGGGAGTTGCCAAACACCGATATTTCCGGATTCGCAGCAGATACAATGAAGTAGTTTTGCAGGAAACCATTCGAATCTAGCACGGGGGTCAACCAGCTTGCTTCCCCATAAAAGTTATAAAGGACAGGCATTTCGCCCGACCATTTTTTCTCGATGAACTTCTTTTCGATAATTTGCAAGGCACCTTGAGAGTCCATGTATGATTCCTCGAGGTCCCCCGTGTAATACGTTGCTTCGCCAGTACGCCCATCTGTCAGCGCATAGCCAAGCATGGAATCTACGCCTTCTTTCGGACTTGTAAAGTCAGTGAAATAATACATACGTCCATTTTCATCAAAAATCGGGCTGACGTTTGCTTCCGTTCCTTCATCGGACGGTAGTTTGACATCTTTTTTGCCGACAATTGAGTTCCAGAAGCCATGAACATACTTTCCGAAATAGCTGTTTTGCAAACTGACGGCTTCAGGCGAGACAGCCCCGTCAATATAGTCTGGGATATCCCGAAGTGCAAACTTCTCAACTGCTCCGGTCGTCGGATCCGTCATGACAATTCCTTTCACGTCAAATCCGTTGCGAGCTGTGATGAACTCTCCGTAAGAACGGATGTAGTGAGGGTTGCCTTCGTCGTCGATTTCCAATTGAACGTCTCCATAAAAAATCAGTTCAGGAAATTGTAAACGCATATGACGGTCCACCTGTTTGTTGAAGTAAGATGTCTCTGTGTACGCCATCTCCGATGATACAAACTTAGGATTATCCGCAGAGTCCGTTGCACTCATGCGGAAGTAGCCAGGCGTTGTCTTTCCATTCCACCATTTGAAAAACCCAGAGAATTCGACTGGAGCAATATATACATAGTCATCTTTCACCTTTTGAATTTGTAGATGACCTAAGTCGTAATAACTTGTATTCGGAACTTGCCCGAATGCTTTTTTCATTTTATTGCGCGCAAATTTTGGCGGTACACTGGCAGGCGTCTGAGTTTCGTCAAATGCCTCGATTTCAACTTGCTGATCCATTTCAACTGCTTTGAATTTAGTATTCGCATTTAATAGAGGCGCAGATAAGATGTAAATACCCGCGAGCACTGCGAGTACTGCCACAACGATTTTGACTTTCCGATAAATACCTCCGTCTAAAATAGCTCCTAATACCGCTGCTGCGAGTAACAGGACCCATATAGAAGACCAATGCTGGTCCAGATTAGTTGTGTAATAAAAAATAGCTGTTCCGATCGAAATCACTACAGCAGCACTGATTAGAGCGGGCGCCCTGAAGTCGGATTTGCTTTCTTTTTCTTCGCCAGCGAATTTCTTGTACAGCGGCACCGACAGCAAGGATGCCACGATACCTGCAATAAGAGAGAATATGAGTAAGTGAATCATAGAGTAGCCTTCCTTCCGTTTGTTGAGTACTTACTCTTGTATACGAATAGGATAGGCAAAATGTTTCAGCTGTATAAGTTTAAACATAGAAAAACAGGCTACTCTTTTAAAGAGAAGCCTACTTGGTTTATTAAATAGAGCGACGCGTTCTAAGAATGCGTACCATTCGATGGCCGAATACTCCTGCAAATACAGAAAGAATAATGTCTTTAGGTAACGGTGGCACCATCCAAATCCACGCCATTTTATATGTAAACGCATCCGGTGCCGCTGCCCATAGTTTGTATGCAACAAACATCCAGTTTGTCCCGATAACATAATTGAAGAAGCACCCGACAAGTGCTGCAACGACGAATCCTGTAACAGTGCTATTCTTTTCTGCAATCTTCCCCACAACGTAGGCGACGACAATAAATGATAAAACAAATCCGAACAACGGGCTGACAATTTCACCGAAACCTCCACTAAATTTCGCAAATACGGGTGCACCTGCAAGTCCTATTGCCATATATACAGTCATTGAGACCGCACCATATCGGCTTCCAAGCAGCAATCCTGCTAAAACCGCAAAAAACGTTTGCAATGTAATCGGCACACCACTAACTGATAAAGCTGGTAGGAAATATGTAATATTCGCTCCGATCATCATCAACGCAGCAAACATCGCTGAATAGACGAGTCCAAGCGTTCCGATCATCGTCTTCGACCGATTTGGTTTCATGGTTGCAGTTGTCCCCATTTGTACCACTCCTTTTACTATATAGTTATAGGATAAAAGGAATGATTCAATGTGTCAACCTGATTTTACTTATAGTTAACTCAAATTTAAGCAATTTTAAAACTGACAGCTGATTTCTGTCAGTTTATCGTCTTTCCCCTTCATTTTTCGGAAATAGAAAAAATGAAATGACACCACTCAAAACCATTGCGCCAAGTGTTATATAAAAACGATTCATAACCGGTACATCTGTAAAGTTTTTGTTGAGCATAACCCAGGCAACTCCACCGACTAATAACACCATCGGGATAACAAATTTAAACGCCCTCATAGCAATCCCCTTTCCTTGCATGTTCCTACAGTTTACCACATACACTAGGTAACTCCCAACTCACTTCCGACATTACCTATTGACGGAACTCTCAAACAACGATATGATGTGTTAAATTATTCACACAACTTAATAGTCATTCTTATCCAGAGAAGCGTAGGGATCTGGCCCGTCGATGCTTCAGCAACCAGCCAACCGGTCAGGTGCTACTTCCAGCGGATGTTTGTAGTCCGGCAGATGAGGAGGAGACAATCATTTAGATGACAAAGCCTTCTTCGTACGTTAGAAGGCTTTTTTATTATTCTCTACTTCATTGCTCTGCCGTAAGAAAGGATGATGGGGAAATGAAATTACTGGAGCGTTTAAAAACAGAAGTTCTGACAGCGGATGGTGCAATGGGCACGTTACTCTATGCGGAGGGTCTGGATTTTTGCTATGAGCAATTAAATATAGAAAAGCCGGATGTCATTCAAGAGATTCATAAACAATATATACATGCAGGCGCGGATATCATCCAAACCAATACCTATAGTGCTAACGCTTATAAACTTGCCCGCTACGGTCTAGAGCATAGGGTAAAAGAATTCAACGAAGCTGGAATTCATATCGCTAAACGAGCTGCTGCAGCGGGTGGCCAATACGTGCTCGGTACAATCGGTGGAATCCGGAGTATCCGTAAAAGCGATGCAACGATTGATGAAGTGCTATCCATTGTTCAGCAGCAGGCCGAGCCGTTGCTTGCAGGTGATCCAGACGGATTATTACTGGAAACATACTACGACTTTGAAGAGCTATCTGCAGTTGTGAAGCACCTTCGAAAACAAACAGATATTCCACTAATTGCTCAAGTCTCCATGCACGAACCTGGTGTCCTGCAAAATGGATTGCAATTAAACGACGCTTTACACCAACTAGAAACATTAGGCGCAGACGTAGTAGGTGTGAATTGCCGGCTCGGCCCGTACCATACGATTCAAGCATTTGAAGGAGTCGAACTCCCTAAGAAGGCATTCTTATCTGCGTATCCTAATGCGAGTTTGCTAGACGTCGAAGATGGACGTATCGTCTATGTATCTGAAACCGACTATTACGGGCGAGCAGCTCGCTTGTTACGGGATGAAGGTGTGCGATTGATTGGCGGATGTTGCGGAACAACCCCTGCACACATTGTCGCAGTGAAATCCCAATTGGCTAATCTTGCCCCCCTTACCGAAAAAACTGTAGTCCCACATAAGCCGATTGTTATACGGGATGCCGAACCGACTCGCTATGAACCTTTGCACATAAAGGCTAAACGAGAGCGCACAATCCTCGTTGAGTTAGATACACCGCGACACTTGGAAACTGAAAATTATTTCGAAGGAGCCCGTCAACTTCAAGAAGCTGGAGCGCATGCTGTGACCATGGCAGATAACTCTCTCGCATCGCCACGGATTAGCAATCTTGCGATGGCATCCCTTGTTAAACATCAAGATGACGTCCGCCCTCTCGTTCATATCACCTGTAGGGATCATAATTTGATTGGTTTGCAGTCTCATTTAATGGGGCTGGACGCACTTGGCATACATGATGTTTTAGCTGTTACCGGTGACCCGACTAAGATCGGTGATTTTCCAGGGGCAACAGACGTTTATGATGTCTCTAGCCTCGAGCTCTTCCAGCTCATTAAAAAGCTGAATGAAGGAATTTCGTTCTCCGGTCGTCCTTTACGAAAAAAGGCGAACTTTTCAGTAGCGGGTGCGTTCAATCCGAATGTCCGAGTCGTAGAACGTGCCGTTAAGCGTCTTGAGAAAAAGATCGAGTGTGGTGCTGATTATTTCATCACACAACCGGTCTATACGAAAGAAAAAATTATCGAAATCCATGAAGCTGTCAAACATTTAGATACTCCAATTTTCATCGGAATCATGCCATTGACGAATATTCGTAACGCTGAATTCCTGCATCATGAAGTACCCGGCATCAAGTTGTCTGATGAAGTGCTAGAGCGCATGAGAGCATGCGGAGATGATCGAGAAGCATCGACTGCGGAAGGCGTACAAATTGCTAGAGAACTTATCGATACAGCCGCATCATTATTTAATGGAATTTACTTGATTACTCCATTTTTACGGTATGACATGACTGTAGAGCTAGTGCATTATATCAACCAGATTGACGTTGCAAAAGAAAGAGAGGTGCACCATGCCACAAGCACAAATTGAACAACAACTAAAGAAACGCATTCTCGTGATGGACGGTGCGATGGGCACGATGTTGCAAAATGCTAATTTAACGGCGGCTGACTTTGGCGGTGAAGAGTATGAAGGTTGCAATGAGTATTTGAACCTGACTAAGCCCGATGTTTTGACTCGGATTCATCGAGAGTACTTAGAGGCTGGTGCTGATATCATCTGCACGAATACGTTCGGTGGTACTCCTGTCGTGTTAGACGATTATGATTTAGGTAGTGAAGCGGATGTGATCAACCGCCGCGGCGCAGAACTTGCTCGCGCTGCAGCGAATGAATTTTCTACTTCTGTTCGTCCTCGATTCGTTGCAGGGGCAATGGGTCCGACGACTAAAACACTGTCCGTAACAGGTGGAATTACGTTTGACCAGTTGGCAGACGATTTCTATGTGCAGGCGAAGGGGTTAATCGACGGGGGCTCGGATCTTCTATTGATGGAAACCAGTCAAGACATGCTCAACGTGAAAGCCGGTACGATTGGTATTCGTCGTGCATTTGAAGAAACTGGACGGGAACTCCCAGTGATGATATCTGGAACGATTGAACCGATGGGTACGACGTTAGCTGGACAAAGTATTGAAGCATTTTACGTTTCTATCGAGCATATTAAACCACTATCTGTCGGCTTGAATTGTGCGACAGGGCCTGAATTCATGACAGATCATTTACGTTCTTTGTCAGAACTCGCAACAGGGTTTGTCAGTTGCTATCCAAACGCCGGTTTACCAGACGAGGAAGGTCATTATCATGAATCTCCTGAATCACTTTCCAAAAAACTAGAAGGGTTTGCAGAGAAAGGTTGGCTGAATATTGTTGGCGGCTGTTGCGGGACGACACCTGCTCATATTCAAGCGATCTGTCGTTCAGTAGCTGGGAAAACTCCACGTCCTCTTCCTACTGAAACACATGGACATACTGTCTCAGGAATTGAACCGCTTTTATACGATTCGAGTATGCGCCCTATCTTAATCGGAGAACGTACCAATGTCATTGGGTCCCGTAAGTTTAAACAGCTTATTGTCGATGGTAAGGTGGAAGAAGCGGCTGAAATCGCCCGGGCACAAGTGAAAAACGGTGCACATGTCATTGACGTTTGTCTCGCCAATCCTGATCGTGATGAGTTGACGGACATGACCGATTTCATGAAAGAAGTTGTAAAAAAGATAAAAGCGCCACTCGTCATTGACTCCACAGACGAAAACGTGATTGAAGAAGCATTGAAATATTCCCAAGGAAAAGCGATTATTAACTCCATAAATTTAGAAGATGGCGAAGAACGTTTCGATGCTGTAATGCCTATTGTGAAGAAGTACGGGGCAGCAGTTGTTGTAGGTACAATTGATGAAATCGGAATGGCTGTAACGCGAGAACGTAAATTGGAAATTGCCAAACGATCGTATGATTTACTGACAAACAAGTGGGGACTTGCGCCCGAGGACATTATTTTCGATCCACTTGTATTCCCCGTTGGAACAGGCGATGCCCAGTACATCGGCTCCGCTGTTGAGACAATTGAAGGTATCCGTCTGATAAAAGAATACCTCCCGCGAGCACTTACTGTCCTTGGTGTCAGTAACGTTTCATTCGGACTTCCTCCTGTAGGACGTGAAGTATTGAATGCTGTCTATTTGTATCACTGCACGCAAGCAGGATTGGATTACGCGATTGTGAATACAGAAAAGCTAGAGCGCTATGCGTCAATCCCTCAAGCAGAAAACGATATGGCAAATACGTTGTTATTTACAACAACCGATGAAACGCTTGCGACATTCACTGATTTTTATCGTGGGAAGAAAAAAGAGAAAACAGAAGACGATATCCCAAAAACTGTCCCTGAACGTCTTGCCTATTATGTCGTTGAAGGAACAAAAGAAGGTTTGATTCCGGATTTGGACGCAGCAATGATCCAGTATGATGAACCTCTCGATATTATTAACGGCCCCCTTATGCTGGGTATGGCAGAAGTCGGTCGACTGTTCAATACAAATCAGCTAATTGTTGCTGAAGTGCTCCAGAGTGCAGAAGTTATGAAAGCCTCGGTGTCCTATTTGGAACAGTTCATGGAGAAAAAAGAGAACGATAACGGTAAAGGTAAAATAGTACTCGCGACTGTTAAAGGGGACGTCCACGATATCGGGAAAAACCTAGTGGAAATCATATTGAGCAACAATGGTTTCAAAGTTGTGGATATCGGTATTAAAGTGACACCTGCGCAGCTAATTGAAGTCATCCGGACAGAAAAACCAGATATTATTGGGCTATCCGGGCTACTTGTGAAATCTGCACAGCAAATGGTTTTGACTGCGCAAGACTTTAAATCTGCAGGAATCGATTTACCTGTAATGGTTGGTGGTGCTGCACTCACGCGTCGTTTTACGGATACGAAAATTGCACCTGAATACGATGGTCCTGTCATCTATGCTAAAGATGCGATGCAAGGATTGGATCTCGCGAATCGACTGCAGAGTAATGAAAAAGATGCTTTACTTCTCGAACTTGATCAGCAACTGGAAAAGCGAGTGGCGAATGATGCCATTAAAGCAGCTAAAGCAACAGAAAAAGGCGGAGTCGCAATTGCAGTTGCTCCCCGTCCAGTGAAAACAGTGCGGACGGATGCTCCTATCTTTGTTCCGAATGATTGTAGGAAACGGGTGCTACGGGATTACTCAATTTCCCACCTCTCACCTTACGTCAACATGAGGACATTGATTGGACATCATCTGGGACTCCGAGGATTTACGGATTCAACATTGCAAAAGCAAGAACCGCGCGCAGTTGAACTGCATGAAATGGTCACTGGATTTTTAGAAGCTGGAAAACTCAGTGCATCAGGTCTGTATCAGTTTTTCCCTGCTCAAGCAGATGGAGATGATGTAATCATCTATGATCCACAAGATGGAAAAACTGAAATTGAGCGATTTACATTTCCGCGCCAACGACAGGATCCATTCCTTTGCTTGGCTGACTATTTAAAACCTGTAGATAGTGGCGAAATGGATTATGTGGCATTTATGCAAGTAACTGCAGGTCATGGAGTCCGGGCAGAAGCGGTACGGTTGAAAGAAGAAGGCAAATTCCTTGAGAGTCATGCGTTTCAAGCGACTGCGCTTGAACTCGCAGAAGGCTTTGCCGAGCGTGTACACCAAGAGATTCGCGACCAATGGGGATTCCCAGATGCCACTGATTTTACGATGAAAGACCGATTTGCAGCGAAATACCAAGGACAGCGATTCTCCTTCGGGTATCCTGCATGTCCCAATTTAGAAGATCAGTCGAAGCTGTTCGGGTTGTTAAAGCCGGAAGAAATTGGTGTTCACTTAACAGAAGAGTTCATGATGGAGCCGGAAGCTTCCGTGTCCGCAATCGTCTTTGCTCATCCAGATGCACGTTACTTCAACGTTGAATAACGGACACAAAAGATCCTGCAGTAGAGTGGCTTCACTCCTCTGCAGGGTCTTTTCTTACATTATCTTCTTCCCCAAGGCATTGGTCCAGGTCCCATCGGAGGTCGTTGAGAACCCCATTGCCCCATTCCCGGTCCGTAACCAGGCATTCCTTGAACTGTCTGCCCCATCATTGTTTCATTCACTTCTGTGTAATAATGGCGAGGGATTTGAACGGTATGTTGGCGGTTTACGTTGACGAACGGATGAACTACAGGTAGCTCTTGTGGCGAGAACGTATCGTGGAAGCGGTACTGCGTCGGGCAGATTACTGGTTGTGCCTGATTGTTACAAGGTTGCATTGCTGGCATTTGTTGTGATCCCATGCAGCGATTGTGATTTTGTTGCATCATCTTCATCACCTCCTCCCTCCATTACATGCAAGTTACCGTTTAGAGCACGGGCTCTCGCCTTGAAGAAAGTAAAAATGATGAAAGACTTTTCTTCAACTAAACAAAAAGCCTTCCAACAGGAAGGCTTTTACTGATAGTCTCGAGGGAGTTCGTGCTCATCGAATCCCATTGCTAAAGGAGGTTCTGGACGATAGTCATGACCTCTACTAAAGTCTGGTGCACCCTCTCCAATCATGTGCAGCATCGCGATGTAATCCATGTCGCTACGTAAGTTCATTTCATCTGGATGAATGTTTTGACGTTCCACTTTGATCACCTTCCCTTATTGTAATCACAGGCGGGACAACCAACGGTGAAGCACTTAGAAGTCAAACAACCAACGTTTTCTCACATATAGTCTAGCACACTATTATTAGAATGAAAACACTATTCAATCTATTGTATGTATATTACGAACGCTCTGGATTGTTTCAGCCATTTTGTTTTCGGTTATAGTATCATTACCAAGCATTTTAAGGAGGTTCGTCCATGAAGCGAACGGTGTTATTCGATGGGGAATGCAACTTTTGTGATGCGAGTGTTCAATTCATTATAAAACGTGATCCGTATGAGTATTTTCAGTTTGCCTCTCTCCAAAGCGAAACGGGTCAGCAACTATCTAAAGACTTCGGAGTCCCGGAATATGTAGACAGTTTAGTTCTCATTGAAAAGGGCAAAGCCTATACGAAATCAGGGGCAGCACTGCGTATTGCAAAGAAGCTTGATGGATTGTGGCATCTTACGTTTTTGTTCATCATCGTGCCATCTCCTATCCGGAATAGCGTCTATGACTTCTTTGCACGCAATCGCTACAAGTGGTTCGGAAAAAAAGAAGAGGCCTGTATGCTTCCGACGACTTCTGAACGAAAACGTTTCCTATAATCCCCTTTACTCAAACAAAGACGGCACCCATGATTCGGGTGCCGTCTTTGTTAAGTTAGGAGCTGCTTAAACTCATCCTTTGTAAACGTACGCGAACGTGTAAGGAACCTTTTGCCTTCGACTCCTTCAAGTGAAAACATACCGCCTCTTCCGTCCACAACATCTATAATCAGCTGAGTATGCTTCCAGTACTCAAATTGACTCCGCAACATATAGAATGGAACACCGCCAATAGATCCAAGAAGCACATCTTGATCCCCTATAATTAAATCCCCTTCTGGATAACACATAGGTGATGAGCCGTCACAACATCCTCCTGATTGGTGAAACATCAACGGACCGTGTTTCTGTTCGAGTTGATTGATCAGCGCTAACGTTGCTTCTGTCGCAATAACCCGCTCTGTCATTTGCTGCTCACCTCTCTAGTTCGCTTAAAAGAATCCTTGCTTCTGTTCACTGTAGCTGACAAGCATATTTTTCGTCTGCTGGTAATGGTCGAGCATCATCAAGTGGTTTTCGCGTCCGATTCCAGATGCTTTATACCCACCAAACGCAGAGTGCGCAGGGTAAGTATGGTAACAATTCGTCCATACGCGGCCCGCTTCTATACCACGTCCGAAACGGTACGCCGTATTCATATCACGTGTCCATACACCTGACCCAAGTCCGTACAATGTGTCATTTGCGATTTCAAGTGCTTCTTCTTTTGTCTTGAACGTTGTAACTGCAACAACGGGTCCAAAGATTTCTTCTTGGAAGATCCGCATCTTATTGTGGCCTTTGAAGACGGTCGGCTTCACGTAATACCCTTCTGCCAAGTCGCCCTCCAACTTATTTTGTTCGCCGCCTGTTAGACATTCAGCACCTTCTTGCTTACCGATGTCGAGGTAAGACAAAATCTTCTCAAGCTGCTCTGTAGACGCTTGTGCGCCCATCATGACTGTTGGGTCGAGTGGATTCCCGACTTTGATAGCTTCCACACGCGCCAATGCTTTTTCCATGAATTGTTCGTAAATGGATTCTTGAATGAGCGCACGTGATGGGCATGTACATACTTCTCCCTGGTTCAATGCAAACATGACAAATCCTTCTACCGCTTTATCAAGGAAGTCGTCGTCTTCTGCCATAACATCTTCAAAGAAGATATTTGGTGACTTTCCGCCAAGTTCTAGTGTCACTGGAATGGTATTTTGGGATGCGTACTGCATAATCAATCGACCTGTCGTCGTCTCTCCAGTGAAGGCAATCTTTCCGATTCGTGGATTGGACGCAAGTGGTTTACCTGCTTCCAGACCAAATCCATTCACGACGTTTAATACGCCTGCTGGCAATAAGTCTTCAATCAATTCAACGAGTACTAAAATTGATGCTGGAGTTTGCTCCGCCGGTTTTAGAATCACGCAGTTACCTGCAGCAAGTGCAGGTGCGAGCTTCCAAACTGCCATAAGGATTGGGAAGTTCCAAGGGATAATTTGTCCAACGACTCCTATCGGCTCATGAAAATGATAGGCAACCGTATCATTATCAATCTGACTGACGCCACCTTCTTGAGCGCGGATCGCTGATGCGAAATACCGGAAGTGGTCAATTGCTAAAGGTAAGTCTGCATTTAGCGTTTCCCTAACTGCTTTCCCGTTCTCCCACGTTTCTGCTACTGCAAGCATCTCTAGATTTTCTTCAATTCGGTCTGCAATCTTCAAAAGAATATTAGAGCGCTCCGTTACAGAAGTCGTCCCCCATGCATCCTTTGCGGCATGCGCTGCATCTATTGCAAGTTCAATGTCCTCCGCAGTAGAGCGTGCAACTTGAGTAAACACCTTACCCGTGACCGGAGTCGGGTTGTCAAAGTATTCCCCATTGACAGGTGCTGTCCATTTACCATTTATGAAGTTATCGTATCGTTCCTTGAAATTCACCTTTGCGCCTTCTGTGTTAGGGTTTGCATAAACTAAGCTTTCAACTTGTTGTACCATTTCCATTCCTCCCATTTCTGCAAGTTTAGTAGAAAATTGGTGCATGTACACATTGCACACATGAACACTCTATGTTGGATTGTTCTCTAGAATGCATGGTGTATGCGCTTTCATTTGAAAATAAAAAAATTTTGCCTTTCACCACCACTATATCTGACTAGTCTAACTATTACAATTTTATTCTACTATAGAATTCATGCTTCTAACAATTAATAACTTGTTAACGTCTCGGTAATAATTTGTTCACAATTTCGATTTACACTTACTTTATCAACAAAATATAAAGGAGCGATGGACAATGAATACATCAAAAGGTAAATGGCTATTATCTACAGTTGGTGCAGGGGTTCTTGGCTCAGCATTAACACTTGGTGCAGTTACGAATACAGATATCTTAAAACAGGACACCGGGCTCCAGGCAGCTTCACATTCGGAGACCACTACTCCCTATAACGTCCAAGCGACCGGCTCCTCTCCTCAAACATCGTTATCTGATATGGTAGCCGATGCTTCTAAAGCTATTGTCGGAGTTGACAACTATCAATCCTCTGGAAATCGATTTGCGGGTTCATCCGAATCTCAGAAGGTCGGAACAGGTTCAGGAGTTGTCTTTAAAACGGAAGGAACCGATGCCTATATTATTACGAATAACCACGTAATTGAGAATGCAGGAAAAATCGGAATTACAACAGCAAGCGGTGAGGAAACAGACGCTGTCTTAGTCGGTACAGATCCCCTCACGGATTTAGCAGTCCTTAAGATGGATAAAAAATATGCAGAAGGTACATTATCATTTGGAGATTCTGCAAAACTTCGTGCAGGCGATGCGGTCGTTGCGATTGGAAATCCACTTGGTCTCGATTTCTCAGGTACTGTAACACAAGGGATCGTGAGTGCTCCGACCCGTTCAATCGATGTAGATACATCCGCTGGTAAATGGGAGATGGATGTCATTCAGACTGACGCAGCTATTAACCCAGGTAACAGCGGCGGTGCATTGTTAAATACAGCAGGTGAATTGATTGGGATAAATAGCTTGAAAATCGCTCAAAACGGCGTCGAAGGAATCGGATTCGCCATCCCAAGCAATGATGTACAACCACTTGCAGAGAAATTGATGAAGGGCGGTAAAATTACTCGGCCTTATATCGGGGTTGGGCTCGTTGACCTTGCAGATGTCCCTGAAATGTATATCCAAGACATTCCAGACAGTGTGAAAGGTGGCGTAATGGTGGGTAATGTAGACCAAAATTCTCCTGGTGGAAAAGCTGGTTTCAAAGAGGAAGATGTCATTACTGAAGTAAATGGAAAAGCAATCGACTCTTCGACTGCATTACGTAAAGTCCTTTATACCGATTTAAAAGTTGGAGACAAAGCGAAATTCACCATCTATCGAGAAGGCAAACAACAAGTTTTGAACGTGACCCTTTCGAGTAATGCTGACATCCAAAAGTAAGTTGAAGAACAGTTGTCCAGATGCCTGATTGTTGGGTGCTGGGCAACTTTTTTATAGTGGACAAATGAGTTGCATGAATGGGCATTTCCCGATAGCTTTAAAGTAAAGGAGGCGAACTTCGTTGAAGATTCTTGTCATTGAAGATAATGAAAGTGTGTCACAGATGATTGGGCTGTTTTTTGAAAAAGAAGGCATTGACGGCGAGTTCGTCTTGGACGGAAAAATCGGTTTTGAAAGGGCTCACCAAGAAGCCTGGGATTGTCTCATAGTCGACTGGATGCTTCCTTCAATGGATGGTGTGACGATATGTAAGTCGCTTCGAAAAATGGGAGATGACGTCCCGATTATTATGCTCACCGCAAAGGATGGCGAGTCTGATCAGGTGCTAGGCTTGGAAATGGGAGCTGACGATTATGTGACCAAACCATTCAGCCCACTTGCGTTAATGGCACGTATTAAAGCCGTGACACGCAGACGCCCTACAAAAGAGATGGAAACGAATCCAATGCTTGAAACAGTGCATTTCCGTGTGGATGAAAACGCCCGTGAAGTGTTAGCAGATGGTGTTTCTATAGAAAACTTAACACCGAAAGAATATGATTTACTCGTCTTTTTCATCCGCCATCCAAAACAGGTTTTCTCACGGGACCAGTTGCTGGAACGCGTCTGGGGATTCGATTTTTACGGTGATGATCGGACTGTGGATGTCCATATTAAGCGGCTGAGAACGAAAATTTCAGGAATTGGAAAGTCAGTCCTCCATACCGTTTGGGGAGTCGGATATAAATTTGATGAATCAGAAGAGGAATCCTTATGAAAGTGAACTACTTTACCCAACAGTTAGTCAGTCACGTGAGTGTGATTGTTGCTGCAGTGCTACTAGTCGGACTGCTCTTTTCCCATTTCTTTGAGCAATATGTATACGATACGAAAACCGATGAGCTTGAACAATATGGGCATGCCCTTCTTACAGACATCGATCGCAGTCCCAAGCCTTCTCAACAAACTCTTCAATCCTTTGGTCAAGTGCTAAACAGCCGGGATATCCAATACAGTTTGTTCGACGAAGAATCGAAAATTATCTACTCAACCGGACTCAAAACTCCACTGATTGAACTCAATGAATCGGAGTGGGCACAGCTTCAAAGTGGAAAAGCCGTTTCGGTACGCCAGGAGCAAAGTCGTTTTGATAAGGCTGTTACTTTTGTATTACTCCCTTACTTCCAAGGACCCCAATTTGTCGGAGGCGTTTTACTCACCTCCCCTATTGAAGGTCCTCGGGCAATCATTTCCCAAATGAATCGTTATTTGATTTACGCGGCCCTTACTGCATTCGCAGTTGCTGTCATTCTGAGCGGCTTGCTTTCCATTTATCATGGACGACGGATTAAGCGACTACGGTTAGCCACTGCGGCAGTCTCTGCAGGTGACTATACTATTCGAATTCCTGAAAGTGGTCGTGATGAGATCGATGCGTTGGCGACTGATTTCAATGCAATGGTCAGTGACCTGTACACTTCCCATGAAGAAATTGAGAATCTTGAAAACCGTAGACGCCAGTTCATGGCAGACGTCTCCCATGAACTCCGGACGCCGCTAACGACAATTCGGGGAACAATTGAAGGATTACGGAGTGACCTGATTTCAGAAAACGAAAAAGACAAAGCGTTACAACTTGCAAGTGGAGAAACGAAACGATTGTTACGACTTGTTAACGAAAATCTCGATTATGAAAAGATCAGATCGAACCAAATTACACTAGTTAAGCAACCGATTCGTATTATAGAGTTATTCGAGGTAATTCGTGAACAGTTAGAACCCGCAGCTGAACAACGTGGCACAACAATCCATGTGGAAGCACCGGAAACATTGACCGTGTTTGCTGATTATGATCGTCTCACTCAAATCTTGTTGAACATTACGAAAAATAGTATCCAGTTCACGGAAGAAGGAGAAATTTCGCTATTGGCGAAAACAGATAGTCATCACGTGATTTTAGAGATTCAAGATACCGGCATTGGAATGGATTCGGAAGAAGTCGAAAAGATTTGGAGCCGTTTTTATAAAGCGATCGATTCACGGACATCCAATCCTTACGGAGAATTCGGTCTTGGTCTTTCTATTGTTCGTCAGCTGGTCACGCTGCATGGCGGAACGATTGAAGTCTCAAGCCAAAAAGGGCATGGAGCATTATTTACAATTCAACTTCCTCAAGAATCGATCTAATTCCGAAAAGTGTTGAGATTTATTGTACAGATACAACAATACCCATTTATTGTCGCGACTCCCCGTGATACACTAAAAAGATGCAGTACACTAAGACAACTCTGCAACTTTTTCAATAAGGGAGTCCACAATAATGGCAACATACTTAAAACAGCATTGGTTCTCGAATGTGCGAGCTGATGTTCTCGCAGGTATAGTCGTAGCACTCGCACTCATTCCTGAAGCCATTGCTTTTTCGATTATCGCAGGCGTTGACCCGATGGTTGGGTTATATGCGTCTTTCATCATTGCTGTCGTAATTTCTTTTACAGGCGGACGTCCTGGCATGATTTCAGCAGCAACAGGATCCATGGCATTACTAATGACCCCGCTTATTCGTGACTATGGACTCGATTACTTACTTGCCGCAACAATTCTAACGGGTGTAATACAAGTTATCTTTGGCATCTTCAAAGTAGCCAAGCTGATGAAGTTCATTCCGAATGCCGTCATGATTGGATTTGTGAATGCCCTATCAATTCTCATTTTTATGGCTCAAGTCCCTCATTTCATTGGCATTTCAACTATGACGTATGTTTTCGTTGCAATTACATTGCTTATTATTTATATTTTACCTAGATTTTTCACAGCAATCCCTGCTCCACTTATCGCGATTGTGGTCTTGAGTATCGTTGCAATCTACTCAGGTACAAATTTACAAACAGTAGGTGATCTAGGTACAATAACAAAATCATTACCAAACTTCATCATTCCCGATGTGCCATTTACACTCGAGACATTGATGATTATATTACCTTATTCAGTTGCTTTAGCGATTGTCGGTTTACTAGAAACACTTCTCACTGCAACGATTGTAGACGATATGACCGCTACAGATAGTGAAAAAAACAGAGAAGCCCGCGGGCAAGGAATTGCTAATTTCATTAATGGATTTTTCGGAGGCATGGCTGGTTGTGCGATGATTGGTCAGTCTGTCATTAACGTCAAATCAGGTGGTAGAACGCGACTGTCTACATTTGTCGCTGGAGCGTTCCTCATGTTTTTAATTATCGTGCTGGGTGACTTAGTCGTTCAGATTCCTATGCCTGTTCTTGTCGGGATTATGATTATGGTTTCAATCGGAACATTCGACTGGGGCTCTTTCTCCTATATTCGAAAAGCACCTAAATCAGATGCTCTTGTCATGCTCGCTACAGTCGTAATTGTAGTAGCAACAAACGATCTGTCTAAAGGTGTGATTGCCGGAGTCGTATTGAGCGCTGTTCTGTTCGTTGCTAAAATCTCTAAAATCCATGTAGATCGCATTATTGAGGATGATTCCATCCGCTACGCTGTGAAAGGTCAATTATTCTTTGCATCTGTCGAGAAATTCCACGAATCGTTCCTTATGGATGAAACCGTTGATAAGATCATCCTCGATTTCACAGATTCGCAAGTATGGGATGATTCTGCAGCTGTTGCCGTCAAAAAAGTAACTGAATCCTATCGCAGTCTGGGCGTGAATGTAACGATTATCGGTTTAGGTGAATCCAGCAGGCGTTTGCTCAATGAGCTCATGACCTGACTCTATTGATCAATGAGGTGGGTAACGATGTATCAGAAAATCATGCTCGCTGCAGATGGATCTGATAACTCCACTCGAGCAGCTAGAGAGGCTGCACGGCTTGCTAATTGTTCAGATGACTCCATAATTACTATCGTGTTCGTTGCGGATTTTGACAAAGCAAAAGAATCCGTACTACATGCAGAAAGTAAGGATTCGCTCGAACTGACTCGTAGAAAGCAACTCAAACCTATCGAAATGGTCTTGCGGGAATATGATGCGCCTTACCAAGTACAAATTTTGCATGGTGAGCCCGCACCTGTTTTGATTAACTATGCACATACAGAGTCGTTCGACCTCGTCGTCATTGGCAGTCGTGGGCTTAACTCTTTCCAGGAAATGATTCTTGGTAGCGTTAGTCACAAAGTGATGAAGCGCCTGAGTTGCCCGGTATTGCTCGTAAAATAACAAAACCGTCACTCGAAAATCGGGTGACGGTTTTGTTATTTTGCAACACTATCTAAATCATTCCATATGCTGAAGCGCTTTTGCAACAGCTACTGTTCTTTTCGCCTGATAGTCAACAGCTGCTTGAATAGCTTTCCGATCTGTTTTCATTTCACCATCTGGGGCAACCGCGACACTTGTTCCGTATGGGTTGCCGCCCGCTTCAAACAAGACAGGATCTGTATATCCTGGCGCTACGACAATTGCCCCCCAATGGTACATCGTCGTATAAAGTGATAAAATCGTTGCCTCTTGCCCACCGTGCTCATTTTGTGCGGAAGACATCGCACTCACTGCCTTATTGGCGAGTTTACCTTGTGCCCATAGACCTCCAACAGTGTCGATAAAACTTTGCACTTGTCCCGGTATATTACCAAAACGCGTTGGAACGCTAAAAATGATTGCATCCGCCCATTCCAAATCATCTGGTGTCACTTCTGGAATGTCTTGCGTTGCGTCATAATGTTTTTTCCACGCTGCGTTTGATTCGATTGCAGCTGCAGGTGCTGTCTCTTTTACTTTCAATACTTTTACTTCTGACCCTGCTTCTTCAGCAGCAGCTGCTGCCCATTCCGCTAGCTGGTAATTCGTACCTGTTGAACTGTAATATACAATAGCTGTTTTTGTCATATTCGTCCCTCTCCTTTTTCATCTCTAGTTCAAAATAGATTTAATTGAATAACCCTGTGTTAGAAAAACAGTAGCATAAGGCTAATTAATGTTTGAAAAACGCCAATACTGATGTGCTGTAACTCCACTCATATAAGCAAGACCTTCACTTCTGCTTAGATGGACAGGAATCCACCGATTTGTATCCCCTTTTCTTAAATAGATTTCGTGATTCGGTGACTGGTCATGGAAACCAGTAAGGTCATACGTCCCATTCTTTCTTAGAACTGCCTGAACTTCATAGTTTATAGCTGGAGCGGTCGTCAATGGATTGCCCACCGCGTGTTCTAAGCTAAATTTCGTTTCATCTCTTCCATAATCAAATTGCTTTAAAATGATCCCTTCATCGGTTGCCGTTTCACGGTCTCGGATTTTCTTACCCAATCCATAGGCAACACTTTCACCTACTTTTTTTGTAAATGTCAAGGGATCCTCCGGGGTGTTCGTGTGGATTTCAATGTCTACAAAAGTTCGAAAGGCATCAGACACGGGGTCAAATTGTCTATTATCGCCTTTAAAATACCGATTAGGGGATAGGACATTTGGGTTTTCAACTAGATCTTCCTCAAGAAACGTTTTGTATTGAAAGTTCCATTGGTTGATGGTGACTGGTTTTTGATAATCATAAATTGAAGTCAATAGCGCAGCGGGGCTATCAATAGATTTCATCATCGTGAATCCTTCAATATAGACTGGTTTTTCCTTGTCTTTAGGTAAGAAAAATCCAAAGGCTTTGGCGATGAAGGACCTCGCATTGTTAAAGGTCTCTTCAGATTGAACAATGGACCGCTCACAATAAATCGCATACGTAATTGGTTCATCCATCGTAAAGTCTCTGTCTATAAATCGATTGGAATCCACTTGAGCTAGCTGTTCCCCATTGCGATAAATGGTATACGTCTCTGTATCACTCAAACGTTCCCAAGACAATGCAATTTGAGTTCTAGCGATGATTGTCGTAGTGACAAGTGACTGAAGAGGATTGCTTTTGTTTTTCTCCATGGAAAACGTGGAAGTTTGCATGACTACCACGTCCTTCACTTCGTCATTTACATAGCGTTCAATTGTATATTTATAAAACGTGTCCGCTAAAAGATCAGTATCTTGAAAATCAGGGGATGTCCCTTCGTAAATGTGCTCGCCGTCTTTATACACGTGATACATTCCACCTGCATCGTCCCATTCAAACGCAATTCGACCAACTTCATGGGTAACAGATGTGATTTCAAAGCGCTCCGGCATGTACACGGCCTCCTTTTCACGTAGTAGTTGTATTTTGCCCTTATTGCCAATTTTTAAAACTATGGTATAGTGATGGAGAAAACTGAAAACGATTGCCCACTGGGGGAGTCTTTGTAAAAGACTGAGACGCGTATTGATATGCGGACCCTTGGAACCTGATCTGGCTCATACCAGCGGAGGGAAGTGGATCGCAAATGGACACGTCTATTTTCGGGTAGATCCCTGAAAACTTCCTATAATGCGAGCCGCTCCTTCGACTGATGAGTCGATAGGAGTGGCTTTTTTTCGGTTCATTCATCGAAAGGGGCGGTTTAAAATGACGTTTTGTGAAGAGGTTCGTGAACTTTGTACTGAAAGCTGGGAGGCTAGTTTCAACCATCCATTTATCCAACACTTAGCAAAAGGAACACTATCAGAGGATATTTTTAAATGTTACGTACTTCAGGATTCATATTACTTAAAACATTTTGCAAAAGTCCATGCACTTGCCGCTGTGCAAGCGAAAGACTTGGTGACAACACAACGCTTTGCACAACACGCGGAAGAAACGTGCGGTGCTGAAATCTCACTTCATGAAGGATTCTTTGAATTGCTAAAGGTAACGGATGAGGATCTCGCTTCGTTTGAGGCGGCGCCGACCGCGTATGCATACACTTCCCATCTATACAGGACAGCGATGAATGGGGATCTCGCGGATACACTTGCAGCACTACTCCCTTGCTATTGGTTATATTACGAAATTGGTGAACGATTGAAAAACGCTACGCCCAATCATCCGGTTTACGATAAGTGGATCGCGACTTACGGGTCAGAATGGTTTGAATTAGCAACCCTTGAACAAATTAACCGCATGAATGCATTAGCGGATTCAGTTTCACCAGAAAAACGCGATGAACTGAAAGCACACTTCGTGAAAAGCAGTCATTATGAATTGCAATTCTGGGAAATGGCTTGGACCCAGCAGCAATGGGAAGTCGAATCTACCACGGAGATAGAGCTATGATACGACAGCCTACCATTCTGACAGATTTGCGACGAACCAATCCTTTAGTACACTGCATTACAAATATTGTAGTGGCTAACTTCCAAGCGAATGGCTTATTAGCGCTTGGAGCTTCTCCGATAATGGCAGATTCCTTGGAAGAAGCTGCAGATATCGCCGCAATTTCTTCTTGTACCCTTCTGAATATAGGAACACTGGATTCAACAACTGTCGATTCAATGATTGCAGCCGGAAAAGGTGCTTTGCAACATGAGCGTCCCCTCGTGCTTGACCCTGTAGGTGCTGGTGCAACTTCGTTTCGTAAACAAACAGTTGCTAAACTCTTAAACAAGCTGGACTTCACATTAATTAGAGGAAATGCCGGAGAAATTGCAGCTATTGCTGGTGTTGCATGGAATGCCAAAGGCGTTGACGCCGGAAGTGGTGATATCGATATAGTAGATGCCGCGAAGCAAGTTGCCCGACAGAATGACTGTATAGTCGCAGTAACGGGTGAAACGGATCTGGTCACGGATGGCGAGCAAGTGATTCGAATATCAGGCGGACATAAACTTATGTCGCTTGTAACTGGTTCAGGATGTCTTCTGAGTGCAGTAGCTGGAGCATTTTTGGCAGTTAGTCATGGGAATACCCTTCAAACAGTAGCTGAGAGTCTTGCATTCTATAAAAAGTCTGGAGAAATTGCAGCTGAACAGTCATTTGGTCCTGGTGATTTTGCTATGAATTTCTTAAATACACTTCATTCTTTAAACTCTGAAGATGTTTCTGATGATCAATTCAAGTACGAGCAGGAGGTGATTTCGTGATCTCAGCAGCCTTAACGATTGCCGGTTCCGATAGCGGTGGCGGTGCTGGCATTCAAGCAGACTTGAAAACATTTCAGGAACTCGGGGTATTTGGTACATCAGCACTGACTGCGATAACTGCACAAAACACAATTGGGGTTCATGCTGTTCAGCCAGTGGATGCATGTATTGTTGCAGCTCAAATACAGGCGGTACTTACTGATTTTCCTGTAAAAGCGATTAAGACAGGAATGTTATTTTCTGCTGAAATTATTGAGACAATCCCGAATGCTTTAATGGAGTATCCAACAATCCCCTTGGTCATCGATCCCGTCATGATTGCCAAAGGCGGCGCTTCTTTGTTGCAGAACGAAGCAGTTGTAGCATTAAGAAATCACTTACTTCCTATAGCGACGCTCATTACACCGAACATTCCAGAAGCAGAAGTTTTGACGGGTCAAACAATCCGTTCAGAAAGTGACATGGAAATTGCCGCGAACACGTTGTTGTCCATGGGCGCTTCTGCAGTTCTATTAAAAGGTGGGCATCGTGATGATGTTCCTTATGCAGAAGACTTGTTCATGAACGCAAATGGCGATTATTTGTTATTGCGTTCAAAGCGGATTGAGACACAGCATACACATGGCACTGGTTGTACATTTGCAGCAGCGATTACTGCTGAGTTAGCGAAAGGCCAATCATTAGAAGAAGCGGTTGTGACTGCAAAGCATTTTATTCAAATAGCTATAGAGGATGGAATCGAAATTGGTCATGGGCATGGACCAACCAATCATGCTGCTTTCAGGAGGAATGGTCGTTTGAAAACTAAGGAGGTGAAGCTCATTGAGAGACGTTGACTTGCAAGTGTATTTCATTATGGGTTCGTTTAATGCCCCCCATGGGAATCCCTTAAAAGTGTTAGAACAAGCATTGAAGGGAGGGATTACGTGCTTTCAGCTACGTGAAAAAGGACCCGCTGCGCTGCAAGGGGATGAAAAACTGACCTTCGCAAAAAAGTGCCAGCAATTATGTAAGGCTTTTGGCGTCCCATTCATTGTGAATGATGATGTGGAACTTGCCGTTCTGATTGACGCTGATGGTGTACATGTTGGTCAAGACGACTTATCTGCAACTCTGGTACGCAACAAAATTGGTGATCAAAAACTGCTGGGAGTTTCAGTACATTCCGTTGTAGAAGCAACTATTGCTCTTGCTGCGGGTGCAGATTACATAGGGATGGGACCCGTGTATCCAACAGTTTCAAAGTCGGATTCGAAACCTGTGGCAGGAACCTCAAAAATTTCAGAAGTGGCTGCAATCTTTCCAGAACTTAAGATTGTGGGCATTGGTGGAATCACCCCCACCAATTTGGACATTGTGATGAAAAGCGGTGCATCAGGAGTTTCTGTCATTTCAGCAATTGCGGCTGCAAAGAATCCGGAAGAGGCTGCTCGTTTAATCGTTAAGGCAGTTCAGCATGCTGGGGTGAGTATCTAATGGGTACACGTAAACTTGCAATCATGGGGTTACTCGTTTCAATTGCGGTTGCAGGTTCCGTATTTGTTTCATTCCCCGCTGGAATTGCACGAGCATATCCGATTCAGCACGCCGTTAACGTAGCTGCCGCTGTATTTCTCGGTCCCGTTCCCGCAATTATGATTGCTTTCGTGACTGCAGTTCTACGAATTCTAACAGGAACAGGTTCATTGCTCGCCTTTCCAGGCGGGATGATAGGTGCAGCCTTAGCTGGCATTTTGTTTCAAAGAACAGGTAAAGTTTGGGCGGCAGCGATAGGTGAGATGATTGGCACCGGCCTGATCGCCTCTTTGTTCGCAGTACCATACGCTGCTATTTTGATGGGAACGTCTGTCGGGGCATTTTTCTTCCTTCCTCCCTTCTTAGTTTCTAGTGTGAGCGGGGCGATTATTGGAGGGGTTCTTGCTGCACGGTTGCTGCACCATCCGGTTGGAAGACAATTGCAACATTTGTGAGTAAAGACTGCTGGATTGTGGCGGATCGGTGCTGCAGTCTGGCGATTTTTTTGTGGGATATGAGTGGGTTGCTGTCGTTATGATCACTTTTCGCGGGTTATGATCACTTTCCCTGGTTTATGATCGCTTTCCTTTAGTTATGAGCACTTTCTGTAATTTATGATCACTTTCCAGTCGTTATGAGCACTTTCCCCGATTTATGATCACTTCCCAGAATTTATGAGCATATCCACCTATCCATAAGCACATATCAGCAAATCGCCTCCACTCACAATCACCCAACATTAAGAGCGTCCATGAAAATTCCTGGACGCCCTCTTATTGGTCACTCATGTTCCCATAAATGGGTTATTTGTGCCCCATCTTTAGTGATTTGCATCTTGTAAACATCTGGATGCTTGATAGCTTGCCATTCTTCAAATCCAATACGATCATTAAAACAACGCATAATCAGTACAAGTAACAAACTGTGTGTAACCACTACCGTATGACTGTTATCTGGCAGCTCATCGATGACATCACTCGCTCGCTGCATCGCATCATTTGATGTTTCACCATCTTCATAAGAAAGATTTAAATCTAAAAAAGTGTCTTCCACTTTTAATAACCAATCATTAAAAACTTGCGAGCTCATTTGACGCTCCGCTAACCTGCTGTCCTCTTCGGTGTGAATTCCAAGTTTGTCTCCAATTTGGTTTGCCGTCTGACGCGCTCGCATCAATGGACTTGTGATAACTCGCTCAATTGGATAACTTTCTAGAAACTCTGCAAGTTCAGAAGCGTGCACTATCCCTTCCGCTGTTAATGAGTCATGTGCGGCATATCCTTCTGCTTCTCCATGATTTACAAGATAAATTACTTTTTCCATTGAACACCCTCCACATCGTAAAATTTCAATCGCAACAATTGTAAAAAGCCACTCCTCAAAAATAAGTAGTGGCTTTATTAATTAATCGTTTCGTACTACTGGCATCGAACAGCATCGGAATGAGCCACCTGATTTAATAATTTCTGAGAAGTCGACTTCAATTACATCGAAACCTTTACTTCGCATCGCGGCATTGACTTGCGGATTCTGTGGCAAACTGAACAGCTGTCCACTTCCAATTGACAGCACATTCGTGCCCATCGTA
The DNA here is from genome assembly GCF_003384035.1 of Sporosarcina sp. BI001-red. GTDB lineage: Bacteria > Bacillota > Bacilli > Bacillales_A > Planococcaceae > Sporosarcina. The sequence goes on from NZ_QQAK01000011.1 coordinate 238,495, forward strand.
AATTGTTCTTCCTTTTCAACTTCGATAAGATTGTACATCGACTCCAGGTTCTTGCGCGTTTCCACATCAAATGCTTCTGGGAAGTACAGTCCTACCTCTGGAGAAATTACGTTAAATACGCAATCTAAGTGCAGGTACTTTTCATTGAATGGCACTCGAATGATTTCGTGGTCCGGAAGGGTTTGTTCTAAATGCTGAACAGACTCTTCACTCGTGCGGCTACTAATGCCAACGAACACACGATTACGGTCAACGATCACATCTCCCCCTTCCACCCTGCTTTCTGAAACTCTGAAAGGTATGTTTTCTTGAAGTAGCCAGTTTTGAAGGGCTGCTTCCTCACCTTTCCGGATATCACTCGCCATATCAGCAAGAAATAGCCGGTCTCCAAGTGTAAAACCAATATCTCTTGTGAATACTTGCTCAGGATACCGCTCAGAAGAAGGCAACTTAATGACTTCAATATTATGCTCTTTCAGCTTTCTTTCAAATTCTTCATGTTGCTTCATCGCCTTGGTACGATCAATATTTTCATCTTTATATTTCTTTTGCACATCATTAATAATATCCTTGATGGCCATATATTTAGGTTCGCACAAAACGACCCGACGTAATGTATCATATTCAGTTACACATTTTGCTACTGGCATACTTGACTGAGGCTGTTCTTTCTGGTTGTCCATCGCTTGAGTAACAGGGGAGTTCATAGTTGTTCATCCTCCAGTTAAAGTTGTTGAGTATCATCTTTAAATATTCCCCTCAAGGACGTCTTTCAAACGGATATATCCCCTTAATATCCATCCAATTTAATGAATAAAAAAACAGTTAACGTTTCACTTGAACGTTAACTGCAGGTGAATTATTCCACGTTTTTTGTCGATTTCCCGGGAAATAATTCGACATTTCCACCTTCTTGGTAATATTCTTTCATCACATCTTCCGGCACCATTCCACCGCCAGTGGACCAGACGAGATGTCGAGCACTAATTGAATCCGCAAGCTTTACACCTGAAGATATCGTGTGAATAGCGCCCATCATTCCTGCAAGTGCGGATGGTTCAGCTTGAATCGATTCTGTATCTGCGAGCAATCGTAATAATCCGAACAATGTGCGGTCTTTCACAGTGTATATCCCTTCTAATAGGGGCTTCATGACATTTCCAACAAAGCCTGAAGGACGTCCGACAGCTAATCCATCCGCTGCTGTTTTGTTGTCCAAACCAATTTCTTGTACGCTAATTTTATCCTGTAACCCCGTCATCATACCTAGTAACATGCATGGCGCACTTACAGGCTCTGCAAAATAGCAATGGACAGCATCGCCAAAGGCCAATTTCAGACCAAATGCGACACCACCTGGTCCTCCACCTACACCACAGGGCAAGTAAACGAACAGCGGATGCGTTTCATTTATTACGGTTCCTTGTTCTGCAAACTGTGCAGCAATTCGTTCACCCGCAACTGCATAGCCCAAGAACAAATCACGGGAGTTTTCATCGTCCACAAAATGACACATCGGATCCCGCTCAGCTTCACGTCGACCTTCTTCTACCGCTTTGCTGTAGTCATCCTCATATTCAATGACGGTAACCCCTTTACTCCGGAGTAACTCCTTTTTCCAAATTTTTGCGTCGGCTGACATATGTACGGTCACTTCAAATCCAAGAGCAGCACTTAAAATGCCAATGCTCAATCCTAGATTACCCGTCGACCCGACAGCAATTTTATGGGAGGCAAACAGCTCTGTGAAAGGTTGTTGTGAAAATTGACGATAGTCCCGCTGTTCTTGAATCAGGTCGTGTTTCATCGCCAACACTTCTGCGTGTTTTAACACTTCATGAAAACCACCACGGGCTTTTATAGAACCGGATACAGGCAACGCGTTGTCTTGTTTGATAAACAATGTACCTCGAAGATTGATACTGGCCTCATCGATTAGCATCTGCTTCATGCTCGGAATTTCAGTAAGGGGAGATTCAATGAGCCCTCCGTTAGCTTTTGTTTCTGGAAATACTTCTAAAAAAAATGGTGCGAATCGTTTCAGGCGATCGGACGCAACCTTCACATCCTCCGCCGTCAACCCAGATGAGCGGATACCTGTAGCTGAATCTCCAAGATGTGGATTCATCCAAAGAACTTCTTGCTCTTTTGCCATATCTCCGATTAGTGGAAAATCGGTTATCATTCTCTCCATTTTCCGCATGAAACCTCCCCCTATACATGTTTTCCTCGATTACTATCTCTTGGACCAACCTTTTTCTTGGAATCTTTTCACTGCTTCAATTCGGTTACCCGCAGACATTTTGTCTAAGATAATAGAGATATAATTCCGCACAGTACCAGGGGTTAGATGTAAGACGTTGGCAATTTGTTTTGTTGTTTTTCCTTCGGCTATCAATTCCAAGACTTCTGCTTCTCGATCAGTCAACGGGCTTTCAATTTCTCGATCTTCGCCATATGCAATATCTACAAGTTCAGGTGCATAAATACGACGTCCTGCCATAATTGAGCGAATTGAGCTAACCAGCTCTTCAATTGGACTATCTTTCAACAAGTAGCCGCGTACTCCTGCTTTTCGTGCACGCTCAAAATAGCCTGCTCGTGCAAAAGTAGTTAAAATTACGATTTTACATGGTTCCGTATGTAACTTTTCAGCAGCTTCTAGACCTGTCAATACTGGCATTTCAATGTCCATAATACAAATATCCGGCAGTGTTTCTTGAACAAGCTTTACAGCTTCATCTCCGTTTCTAGCTTGCCCAACGACTTCCATATCATCCTCTAAACTAAGTAACGAACCGAGGGCTCCCAGTAACATTCCCTGATCTTCAGCTAATACTATCCGTATCATGTACCAATCACTCCTTTACGATATTTCTTAAAATAGATGGGATGTTGAATGTCATTGCCGTTCCACCGTCTTGTTCCTTTTGGATTTGAAGACTCCCATTCACAAAATCCAATCTCTCTCGCATGCCATTCAAACCGTTTCCCGGCAAAGCATCGGTTCCTTCCAATAATCCAATACCATTGTCTGCTACTGTAATCGAAAAATTCTCAGATACGGGATGAAAGGTAATTGTACATTTAGAAGCGAAGCTGTGTTTGACTACATTCGTCACCGCTTCTTTCAAGCACATGCTAAGTACATTTTCGACAATCGGAGTAATCTCTGCATACCTAGCCTCGCCCTCAACTGTGAGTTCAATTTCAGCTGCACGCAACACTTGCTGAACTCTCGCCAATTCTTCTGGAAGACGCACTGCTCTCATGTTGGAAACCAGTTCCCGTACTTCATTGAGTGCAACACTTGCCGTTTGACGTATATCCTGTAATTCTCTTGCAGCACGCTCAGGATCACGTGTAATCAGCTTCCCTACTAGATCACTTTTAAGTCCAATGAGTGAGAGTTTTTGACCGAGCGTATCATGGAGATCTCGTGCAATTCGTTGTCGTTCTGCTACCACGGTCAATTCAGAAATCCGTTCCTGTGCATAGACTAACTGGCCTTCCAGTTTTTCTTGTTTGTTATGGGTGTACAAATTGAATGGCAGTAGTACAACACCAATCAACGTAAGGATTAAGAAGTGAACTTGTGGTAAAAACAAATCAATTTCGAGGAAAAACCCCGCAACAATTGCCCCGATTGTTAGTGCAATATGAATACCATACATTATGAAAAAACCAACTGGTCGTCTGATGTTGCCTATGAAAAACGCTGTAAATAAAGCTAGGTAAACGTAACCAAACAACAACGTCAGCCCGATATTAATCGCCATTTCAAACGCGAGCCACATATAAACGAGTCCGCTTTGCGATTTAAACGAAAAACGATAGCATAGTAGAAATAAAAAGACCATGACGATACCGATTGCGATATTTAACGGTTCGGACGTCCGGAATATGAAGAAAAAGGGAAGAACGCAGAAAATCACCCATATGTAGATGCTAAGCCATGGATATCGAGGAAACAAATTATACCAACTGCTCACTTGAACTCCTCCCATTCCATTCCATTTCTCTCTAGTGTACCGGTTCAAATATAAAAAAGCCATCTCTCAATGAGATGGCTACTGATTATAATTATTCTGCATCAAATGACGTCTTTTTAGGTTTCAGATCAATAGATACATTTTTTAAATTAGCCGCTTTTCCAATCCCACGAAACGTTACAAATGATTTGTGCTCAGGATCGTACAACTTATAACGAAGTGATTCCAAACTTTTTTTCATGTTAATTGTCGTCGCTTGTTGAAGGGGCGGCGTCAATTCATGAGCCATTTCTAAATTATAGTTCGGTACACGTGGGGCCAAATGATGAACGTGATGGAAACCAATGTTGCCTGTCGCCCACTGAAGCACTTTCGGCAATTTGTAGTACGAACTACCTTCTACTGCTGCCTTCACATAATCCCACTCAGCTTCTTCTTCGAAATACGAATCTTCAAATGTATGCTGGATGTAGAATAACCAAATGCCAAGTGCACCTGCTGTAAACATCGTTGCTCCTTGAACAATGACGAATGCCTTCCAACCTACAAGTAAAATCATTCCTGTGTATAGAACAACTAAACAAGCATTGATAAGATAAGTGTTCATTCTTTCTTTCTTGCGTGCATCTTTTCTGTTGAATCTGCTCGTAATTAGAACAAGATACAATGGCCCAAACCCAAACATCACTAATGGATTACGATAAACACGGTATGCCAAGCGTTGCCAAAAAGATGCTTCTTGATATTCTTGAATCGTCATGACCCAGATATCGCCTACACCGCGCTTGTCGAGGTTAGAGCTAGATGCGTGATGGATAGCATGCTCACGTTTCCATTTCTCGTATGCGAACAAAGTGAGAACCCCTGTAATCGTTCCTACAATGTCATTTGCTTTTTTGTTTTTAAAGAAAGAGCCATGTGTGCAATCGTGGAAAATAATGAATGTCCGAACGACAAATCCTGATGCTACCACACAAATCGCTAGTGTTAACCATATGGATACAGACAACGCTTGATACGCTGCGAACCATAGAATGAGTAGCGGAGGTATGGTATTGACAACTTGAATAATACTTTTCTTTAAATCAGACTTTGCAAATGGAGCAACATTTTTGTGTAGCTGTTTTGTTTTTTCTTTACTCATGACAGCCTCCTGATAAGCGGTCCGATTACTCGGCCGTTACTTAGTACGTTAATCGTACAAGGAAACTAACCTCTTAAATAGGCATGAATGTCATGACTTTTCATATGATAAGTGTCACATTACGTGAATCTATTCACAAAGATACACGTATTACTTAAGCATCCCACCATCTACTTCCAGGACGGTTCCGTTAATGAACGAAGCTTCATCGGACGCCAAAAACAAGTACGCATTGGCAATATCTTCAGGTGTTCCAAAACGCGGATAAGGTGTCAACTGTCGAATCTGAGCAATTATATTTTCCGGAATTGTTTTAATCATCTCGGTTTCAATGAAGCCCGGTGCAACTGCATTGACTGTAATTCCTTTAGGACCGAACTCTTTTGCCCAAGTCTTCGTCATACCGATAATGGCTGCTTTAGAAGCTGAGTAATTCGCTTGCCCCACATTTCCACCCGTTCCTGCAATGGATGATGTACTAATAATTCGTCCTACGCCTGCTTCTACCATACTTGGTAAAAACGCTTTGGTACAATTGAACACCCCTGTGACATTCACGTCGAGCACACGTTGAAACGCACTCGTTTCCATTTTCAACGTCATCGCATCCATTGTAATGCCGGCGTTATTCACAAGTATGTCAACCTTTCCAAACTGCTCGTTAATGGCCGTTGCCGCATTGTTGATATCTTGCTCGTCTGCCACATCAGCCTTAAAAAAAGCGGCATCAAATCCTTCAGCATGTAATTGCTGAGCTAGTGCTTCACCGGCTTTTTCGTCGAAATCAATGATGGCAACTTGAGCCCCTTGTTCACAAAAAATACGAGCAGCTGTCGCTCCTATTCCCTTTGCCCCACCAGTGATTACAGCTGTTTTTCCGGATATTCGCAAACACAACGCCCTCTTCCTTTTAGACTATCTGAATACTCATATCGTATCACAGTTAAACAAAACAGGCACCGCTATTTGCGAGTGCCTGTTCGTTATTTCAAATTGCACTAACTGCTTTTTTTAGATTGGATTGCTGGATATCATAGTGGGCAGCATGCCAAACAACCTCACCATTTTTCATGAGAATCGCTTGAGGTGATTCGTGTTTTACACCCGTATCCTCATCAATCTTACGAGATACGTCTTTACTTGTCTGGACAATTACACAGTATTTAGGGATCTTGGTCTCAAAGGATTGAAATTCCCGATACCCTGCTGCACTGATTGGGCATGTCGTACTGTGCTTGATGACAAGTACAGGGTCGTGATGATTCGACTGTTCAACGACACGATTCCAGTCTTCTATTGTATGAAGCTCTTGCATACAAAACCTCTCCTTTTAATTATATATGTTCAATTCCCCAATTTGTTCTCGATTAAACGACGTCAAACGCTCTAGCACTCGTAAAAAACGAGTGACTTCCTCTTCACTCATCTCATTCATCGCAGCCACCTGTAGCCAGTTTCTCTTACGCAAATATCTACTTTCATAGTGAGTTCTATATCCATTCAAAAACAGATCTTCCCCCAACTGCAGCGCAGACTCGCCAGCTCTTGGTACAATCGTGAGAATACCGGGACTTGCGTTCGTTTCCCGCGCAAGAATTTGGTAGCCCATTTTTTCAATAGCCGATCGGAGTATGTTCGATCGTTTACGAATGTCCGCGAAATGGCTTTTCGGGTGGCACGTTATATGCTGAACAGCTTTCTCAAGCGCTTGAAGAAGGTTGGAGGACTGTGTATAGGGTATTCCTTCTTTAATGGTATAATTGCCAAGGTCCAAATAGAGCGGTATTTTCGAATCAGGTTGTATGTCCTGTTTATGGAATACGAGTGCCAATCCAGAATAACTACCAAGACCTTTTCCACTTCCTGACGCTGCAAAGTCAATCTCTTCTAAGTTAATGGCGACAGTTCCAAGTGAACTCGCACAATCGACTGCGATTTGAATGCTTCGCGCTAAGCACAAGTTACGAATCTTTTCTAAATCGTTCAAAACGCCTGTGGAAGTCTCGCAGTGAACAAACCATATCCAGCTATAATTTCCGACATCCATCACGGCCTCTAATTCACTAGTTTCGAACGAATTTCCCCACTCTATTTCTATGGAATCATATTCTAACCCCATTCGGGATGCGTGATCACAAAGCCTAGCTCCAAATTCTCCGTTAACCAGAATGAGCCCTTTCCCAGAAAGGCGACTGAGCTGTGCGGCTACCACGTCATTTGCAAGAGTGCCTGTACCTTGTAACACTTGCACGTGACGGGCTTTGGTCAACAGCTTTAGCTCATTTTGTACAGATCTCAGCGTACGTGCATGTGCTGACGATCGGTGAGAGACTGCATCTGAGGATAACGCCTTCTGTACATCTCCTGCAATCTCGGTCGGTCCTGGCAAGAAGTTCAACATCGGTTTTGCGATACGACCGGCTGCCCCGTTTTCATAAGTTTCCAACGTCAATATCATCGGGACGAAACTTGCTTCTGCTGTTCCTGTTGGTTCAGCAAAAGGCAAAAAGCCCAGTTGACGGTACAACTTTAACTCTCTAACCGTGCCTGAAATAACCGCCGCATCATACCCAGCTTTCAAACACCAATTCACTAGCGCCTGTAACATGCCTAGAAAAGGGCGCCCTGTACGATACTGTGCTTCTATCGAAAGTAATCTGACTTCCACTGGATATCGAGGAGGATTTAAAAGTTTTTCCTCAATGGGACCCAGTTTCTTGTCCAGGGAGAACGGACGAGTTGAGCGTACAGCAATCATCCCTATAATTTTCGAGTCTTTCATGCATAATAAATATGTATTCTCATTATGGAATTGATCCAACAATTGTCTATTGTCGTTTGGACGATGTTGTGGGATTTCTTCAACGAATGTTTCATAATTCAATTTACAAATCTGTTCTTCATCCTTTTTGGTGCTTGCTATTCTGTAGAAGTAGGTCATCTCTTGTAGTTCCTTCCTTTTGAGATATGAAGATCGGCTCGATGAGTCCATAGCAGCAGTCCAACTATGGATAATGCGATCAGAGTCTCTTTTTCGTCATATAACCAAATGCTGCACGGAACTATTGCAATCGTTGCAAGCACACTGGCAGCTGTAAATTTCTTGATTGCTGGATACAGAACAACGAAACCTAACAAAATAGGTAGAATCCATATCGGATGAAAGACGAGTAAGCCACCGATAAACGTTGCTGCTCCTTTACCACCATTAAAACGATGAACAATTGGATAGCAATGGCCTAGCATGACCACCGCTAAAGCCAGCAACTCAATAACAGGACGACCATCAAGTAAAAAAGCTATGAAAACAGCTAGTGCACCCTTTCCCGCGTCAAGTAAAAACACACATAAGAACGCCCTTTTACCGAACACTCTGCCTACATTCCTTGCACCGGGATTCCCGCTCCCTTCAGCTAGAATGGTCATCCCTTTTCTTCTTCCGATTTGCAAAGCCGGTAAAAAATTCCCTAGTATATAAGATGTTAGTATTAAGAGGAAAACCATTCGACTACTCCATTTCTAGACGTTTAGCTTTATTGCTTGCAATTCATAAGCAGCTTCGTGAAAATTAATGAGAATGTACTTGATAAAAGAAAGGTTTGAAAGTAATGCGTGAGTTATCTGGTCGATTACTAACGACCGTTGTTTCCTGTCTGGTTCTTACCGTGGCTTTTGGATATGTTGCCTTCTCTATTAAAAATGGTAACATCGCCCAATTCGACACACCAATAATTAACTTCGTTCAAGGCGCAGAAGCCCCTTGGTTAACTGAAGTAATGAAAGTATTTACTATAATCGGCTCAACTAAAACCGTCCTAGTTATCTCCGTTATTACACTAGGTTTACTGCTATACTTTCGACAAAAAGCACATACAATCCTGTTTCTAATTGTGATTGGTGGAACTGCCGTGCTGAACTTTGTGCTGAAACTATTTTTCCACCGTGCACGTCCAGATCTGAATCGGCTTATTGAAATCAGCGGTTACTCTTTCCCTAGCGGACATACGATGATAGCGACAAGTTTATATATCATTCTTGCATTTATCCTTTGGAGAAACGCGAAAAACTCCGGACGTATTCTTTACGTTATTTGTGCAATCTTCATGATTGGCATGATTTGTGTTAGTCGGATATATCTCGGTGTCCATTACCCAAGTGATATCGTTGGGGGAATATCATCAAGTGCTTGTTGGGTACTGATTGCGACAAGTGTCTACTCCGTTTTCATGAATAAAAGACAATCCAGAACCCATTCTTCCATTCGCTGAATATCCTAACTGATGTAAGGAGGACAAGTCGTGAACCCATTCACCGAAAAAGTGATACATGCCATTCAATCCATTCCACCAGGATACGTTATGACATACGGGCAAGTAGCAGCAGCTGCAGGAAACCGGCGTGGGGCGCGTCAAGTTGTACGCGTCCTCCACTCCATGAGTGCTAGTCATCATCTTCCCTGGCACCGGATTATCAATGCAAAAGGTGGGATTTCAACTCCGGCAGATGCAGAAGAAAAAGGAAGTCGACAGCGACAGTTGTTAGAAGCTGAAGGTGTTTCTTTTCTTCCGAATGGCAAGATAGACTTGAATGTATATAGGTGGCTTGGTTTTAATGGTGACGAGGAATAAAAAAATCGCAAGAAATCATTTTAATAAAGAGGTGCAACTATCTATGTGGAAAGACTTTAAAGAGTTTGCGTTCAAAGGGAATATCTTTGACTTGGCAATTGCCGTTGTGATTGGTGCTGCCTTCGGAAAGATCGTAACGTCCCTTGTTGAAAATATCATTACCCCTTTAATCGGATTAATAACTGGCGGAATTGATTTATCTAGTAAAGCATATTCTGTACCCAACACTAAATCGATCATTCCATATGGAGCTTTCATCCAATCCATTATCGATTTCCTAATCATCGCCTTTTCAATCTTCATGGTCATTCGGTTACTCTCGAAGTTCAAAAAGAAAGAAGTTGAACAACCTGCTGAAACACCGTCTATTGATGCAAAAGAAGAACTCTTGAAAGAGATTCGCGACTTATTACAAACTCAGCAAGCGGGAGTTGACGAAACAACGTCTGAAGACAGGCACTTACCACCAAATAATCCCACTGAGTAATATGGAACGGTCTTCCCCAATTTTACTAGGAAATATGACATTGCCGGAAATCAACCAGCATGGTACAGTAATGGCATGACATGGTAAAGGAGGGGCTTCTTCATGTGGTTCGTTTATATTATGTTTGCATTGTTTGCTTTTGTTCTAGTTGGCATTGTTGCAGGAGTCGCGCTATCATACAAACATCATAACTAATTTCTCCATACCACTTCCTTTGCGAAGTGGTTTTTCATATGTAAACTCAGTCATTAGATAAACCAAACACAGGTCATAGAATAATCCAATTATTCTACTCACACGTGTGAAGGTATAGTAAATGAAAGGAGATGTGATGATGATGAACCCGACATTTAAAGGAATTGACCATATTCAAATTGCAGCACCTCAAGGTTCTGAAGAAAAAGCACGGTCATTTTACGGAAAGCTGCTTGGGATGCAAGAAATCGAGAAACCCGAAAACCTGAAATCGCGCGGTGGTTGCTGGTTTCAATGTGGCGCACAAGAAGTTCACATCGGTATTCAGTCTAATTTTTTACCAGCGAAAAAGGCACATCCTGGTTTTATGGTGAGTAACCTTTCTGAACTAAGACGTCAGTTGGAAGATGCAGCATGCCTAATCAATGAGGAGCCACCCATTGCCGGTCGCGCTCGCTTTTTTACTCACGACCCTTTTGGAAACCGCATTGAATTCCTGGAATACAATTGAACTTTTCCGAATCCCATTTCCATTCAGGACAATAAAATACTCTTCTCCTCTGAACTAAGCGATTCGAGTTCCGCCTCTGCCTCTTCCAACTTCCTATTCAGCTGAGCCTGGGTATGTCGAACGTCTTGTAGTACGCCGTTCAACTTACTTTTCCCTTCCGTTATGCGGGAGTGGACTGCAAAGTCTGAAAAGATATTGTCGAAGAACAGATCTGTAAATGTGAAGATATCATTTTTATTCACTTCGAAAGATGCTGTGGCCGCTTCTTGGACGTCCGACAATTCAGTTTCATAGTGCCGCAATGCCCGTTGTGCCTGATGAACGAGGTCATCGGAACTGTTCACTTCAGAATACTTAAGTGCAGAGACGAGTAGGCCACCCCCAAGAAACGTGTCCCACATCGACAAGCCTTCCGCGTTGTTCAGTTTATCGATCGCCTGATCAAGTGTACGTATCGCTTTCTCTCCTGCTTCATGTGCTTCCTTCACCTCGCGAATCATGGAACGTACCCGGACTCTGTCATCAGCAATTTTTTGTAAAGTAGCTTGGGATGCAGAATCATTCTGTCGAATCCATAGTTCTTTTTCATGTAAGAAATCATCCCAATCTTCTTGAAGATGTACATAATCTGGGTTAATAGAGGCTGCTTTTAACTGAGCTACCTCTTCTGTTAGATCATCTACATGCTTTTGAGCCTCATTAAAAGCGATTTCCGCCTCAGCTGCTTCTGCAATTTCCTTTTCCATTTGCTGGTCCCATTTTCCCGTTAGCTCTTTAAGTTTGTTCAAAAACGAAAACTTCCCGAGTTGCATGACATCACGCTGTTCTTTCGTCAGCTTTTGTTCTAGCCGACTTCTCTCTGCTGTCGCTGTTTGCAACCTATGCTCAGCATCTGCTAGCCTTCGGGTGATCCGGTTTGACTCATTTTTCAATAGGGTGAGCGCCATTTGACGCTCTTGCATCGTTTCTTTCATTGTCAAAATCCCCCTTTTTCTGTATATACGGATTCGCTCGACGGAAGGTTTCATTGTTGAGAGTTACTCTATTGGAGGGCATAAAAAAATCGACCGCTGAAAAAAAGCGGTCGCTCTCATTAGTGTGCCATTTGAATTCGTTGTTTACGGTGAAGGCGTCGTGCTGGCGCAGAATCAAACAATCTCTTTTCGCCTTCGCTCTCAGGAATCACACTTGGAACAGGTGTCGGACGATTATCAGGTCCGATTGCCACCATCGTCAAGAATGATTCTGTTGTGAGTTTGCGTTCGTTCGTCAACAAGTTCGCTGAATGTACCATAACGAACACTTCCATTGAGGTACGACCCGTTGACGTGATATTCGCTTCTAGCTCTAATACATCCCCAACGACCGCCGATGACAAAAAGTCCACTGAATCTATAGACGCTGTTACTACTGGCATTTGCGCGTGTTTCATAGCCGTAATTGCCGCGATTTCATCTATATATGCGAGAACTTTACCACCAAAAATTGTTTCCATATGATTGGCGTCTGGAGGAAGTACCAGCTTTGTCTGAATCGTTCTCGATTCGATCATTTTACGTGATTCGATCAATTCTATCTTCCTTTCCATGACTGCTATCGATAAGTACGCATTTATTATACACCTATGCAACGCGCCTCACAGTATTCCTGCCTCTTCACTATATCGCCGAACTGCACATAATCGTTTAGCATAGGATGTTTCTGAAAGGACGCACAATTCTACCGCGCCTTTTTTGGTCGATGTCGCGTGAATCATCTGTCCTTCTCCGTAGTAAAATCCAACGTGGTCCACATTACCCGATTGTTCATCTGCAAAAAACAAAAGATCTCCGCGCTTCCAAACATTCGGGTCATCCATTGGAATTCCTTCCCCTTCGGTCGCTTGATCACTCGCATCTCTTGAGATGAACTGCCCGCATGCTTTGAACATATTATATGTCAATCCCGAGCAATCATACCCATAGGAAGACATTCCACCCCAAAAATATGGCAAATCGAGAAATTCCATTGCCCGTTCTGCTGCTAATGATAAAGAGCATTTTTTGAAATGATGAACCGACGACGCGACACACACATCTTGCTGCCGGATGAGATGGTCGCCGTCAGGAGTCGCAACGATAATCCAGTTTTCCTCTTTCTTGATCATCGGTAAAATCGTATTATACGGGACAACTAATTGTGCGGGGGTCCGATCCAGATGCCACAGCTGACACTTCGGAACACCAACCCGAACAACTCCTTCGGAATCGTTCAGTGGTTGCAATTCCTTCAATTGCGCGAGCGGGACCCATCCAGGATATCCACGATCATCTTTCTTAGTACGCTGCCATACCGCAATGATGCTCGCCCAGCCGTTTTGGATAGACTCCACTAGCACTGGCTCTCCGTAAATAAGCTGACTTTGAACTCGCTTTTCTTTACACAACTCAAAACGTTCTTCTAGCGTCATAGCTGCAATCCATCGGTTCATACTTAACGGATTTGCTACCCCTGCTTCATCTAGTTCCCTAACAGATTCCGGTGATGTCCAAATTGTTGCGACGGGTACTGCACATGAATACATAGACTCCTGCTGCTCCATTGTTCATCGATCCCCTTTCCCGTTTCTATTGCTACTTACTCAACGCCAGGTAAAATCGTCAATGTTTTTTGGTCAGCATCCAGTTGTGCTTTCGTACCGAGTGGAACTGCAAAATGTGGCTCACAATGTCCAATCTTAAAACCGCTCACAACCGGCTTCCCGAGATCCGCGGTATAGTGGCGTAAAACCTCATCAAGAGTTAATGAAGGCTGCTTATTGGGCTCCGCTTTTGCAAAGTCCCCTATGACAATACCCGCTGCATCCGAAAACTTTCCTGCAAGTCGTAGCTGATTCAGCAAATTATCGACACGGTACGGTTCTTCTCCCACATCTTCAATGAGGAGTATTTTGCCTTTTGTATTTATCTCAAACTTCGTTCCTATGCTGCTAGCAAGTAACGATAAGTTACCACCTGTCAGTTCCCCGGATGCCACTCCAGGAGACAGTGTTTCGAGCGGACTAATCGCTTCAGAATAATGCAATTCCATTGGTTCAAAAAGCTGGCGGAACATTTTTGCAGATAGCTCATGAAACGTCTCTTTCCCTACACACGAGGCAAGCATCGGACCATGAAACGTTATAAGATCCGTATAGTTTGCGATGGCAGTGTGAAGGAAGGTGATGTCGCTGAAACCCCAAAACACTTTGGGATTTTCTTGAATAAGCTGGTAATCCAATCGATCCGCATACCGCGCAGAACCATATCCTCCACCTGCACAAATAATACCCGCGATCTCCGGATCAGCGAACATCTCTTCTAAGTCTGCCAGCCGATCGTCATCTGTTCCTGCAAGGTAGCCATTGACGTCTTTCACATGTTTTCCTAATTTCCAATTCAGTCCCAAACTTTCTAAAAACGCAAATGAACGTGTCAAACTTTCCTGATTGGGTGGGCTCGCTGGAGCAACGATGCCAATTGTATCTCCAACTTTCAATCGTTTAGGTGCTATTTTCAATAAAATTCCTCCTCACATTTCCTGCTATTTCTTTAAGTCTATCATACAATGTAACGCATGAAGGATGAGACTGTTTTTTGCGTAAATCGTATATGAAAAACCCAGCAAATCGGGCTGCTGGGTCTGTTAATTATGTAGGGAATCAAGAGAGAGCTGATGTCGTTGTAGAGGCGATAGTTGTGACTGTTGCCGCCATAAGGGCCTGTTGAATAAGAACATTCAATTCTTTTGAAAAGCCTGGGACTTCTTTATTCTCTATCATTTGTTGCAAAAAATAGCCAGACGCAAATGAAAATGCCAGCGTCTTATGCCACTTAAACAATTCTCCCTTTGCAACGAAATTCGAAAACCTGATCAACTCTTCTACTTGGTTGTCCTGACATTCAAGAATGGCTAAAAAACCTATGACAGGGTAATGTATTGGTTTTAAATTGACACGCTTACGAATGTGGGACATCAGTTGCTCCGCACGAATCACTCTCTCGTTTTTAAATGAGCAACAATCCATCGTCAAAACTTGAGATAGCCATTGCAACTCAGTACCGGATTTAAATCCCACCTTGTTTAATTCATCAAAGTAACGGCGCATGAGTGCGGCTTGTTGGACTGCATCGTTGTTTGCTTTGCCTAACAGCATTGCATACGAATAATCCTCATCTGAAGTCAGTAGGAGGTGTTGCTTTTTCATGGCGTTATACAACCGTTTAGCTTGTTTCGCTTCGACTTTGGAGGTTGCGGGATCAGACGTCATCAGTATGGCCGCTAAATACGAATGCACAGTATTTTTGAACCCTGTTTTTCGGATTATCTGCTGTTTCGTAAACAATAGTTGGACTGCATCGTCTGCTGAAAATGTTGGACTATCTAAAAAAGAAGCAAGCATCGGCAAAAAATTCCCTCGCACCGGTGATAACCAGCCAGCCCGTTTTTCCAACGCTTCCATCGTGCGTAAAAAACTTTCCGAACTAAATTCTTTTTGAGAGAGCACATAGTACACTGCAATGGTAAGCACTGTTTTTTCATCAACAGACCAACCTGCTAAAGATGACACTTTTTCATGTGTCCATTCCATTTCTATTTTCACGGTTTCCCAATCCATCCCGCACATCTCCCTTCATCAGTTGTACGTTTTTCAGAGGTGAAAGTTTCAATGTCGTGCTTAATTGCCGAATTACACGTTTTCGCTAACTAGGACGTGTCAGTGTTTAACCGCTGTTTGACCCGCTTTAATGAGGGATTGTATCTTATCCAACTTTCCTTCGTGAAACGCCGTCACGATTGCACTGCCTACAATCACACCATCTGTAACGGAGCTGAATTCCCGGACTTGCTCAGGCGTGGAGATCCCAAAACCTGCAAGTACTGGTACATTCGCTATTCGCTTCAAGTCTGTTAAATGATTCATTAAATCCGAACTGAATCCGCTCCGAACTCCTGTAATCCCATTTACCGTCACCGCGTAGATGAACCCTTCTGCTGCCCGTGCAATTTTTTCAATCCGCTCAGTGGAACTTGTTAACGAAATAAGGGGCACGAGGGCAATATCCTTAGCCTCGAGTGCATCGGATAACAGTCCACGTTCTTCGTGTGGCAAGTCCGGTATGATTAAGCCATTAACGCCCGCACATTCACAGTCCGCAACAAACTTTGGTAGCCCATAAGCTAGAACTGGATTCAAATATGTCATGATAACCAGAGGAATCTTATGTGACTGCACTTGTAATGTGCTCATCACTTTCCTCAACGTGACCCCTCTTTGTAGTGCTCGACTTCCTGCTTCTTGGATCACTTCACCATCCGCCACGGGATCAGAAAAAGGAATGCCGATTTCAATTGCATCAGCTCCTGCTTCTTCAAGGAAAGAAATGCGTTCATGCAACACTTCCAATCCTCCGTCACCCGCCATCATATAGGGGATGAATGCCGACAGACCTTCTGCATTTCGTTTACGGATTGCCGCAGTTAATGTATATTTGCTCATTGAACGCCACCTCCTAACGCATCGCGCACCGTCTGCACGTCTTTATCTCCTCTGCCTGAAAGACAAACGACTAGAATATCATCAGACTGCATCTTTTTCGCTAAACCGAATGCAAAGTGAATGGCATGTGCACTTTCAAGCGCAGGAATGATCCCCTCTTTTTGAGCAAGTAATTGAACCCCTTCAAGCGCTTCTGCGTCTGTTGCGGACGTATACTGCACCCGACCGATATCATGGAGATGACAATGCTCAGGACCGACTGCAGGGTAATCGAGTCCAGCGGAAATCGAGTGCGCTTCTTGAATGAACCCATCCTCATCTTGGAGCACGTACATATATGCCCCATGCAACACGCCTTCTTTTGCTTCAGCGATCGCAGCTGCGTGCTGTCCAGTCGAAATTCCTCCACCCGCCGCCTCTACACCATACAAAGCGACGTTCTCATCTTCTACAAATGGATGGAACATTCCAATTGCGTTACTTCCTCCACCGATACATGCAACAACTGCATCGGGAAGACGGCCTTCTTTATCCAAAATTTGTCGTTTTGTCTCTTGTCCGATTATTTGCTGAAAGTCCCTGACGATTTTAGGGAATGGATGGGGGCCAAGGGCAGAACCGAGAATATAATGTGTGTCTTCCACATGTGCAACCCAATAACGAAGTGCCTCATTAACTGCATCTTTAAGCGTCCCAGCACCTTTGTCGACGGACTCCACCCGTGTACCAAGTAGTTCCATCCGAAATACATTCAACTCCTGACGACGGATATCTTCTTTCCCCATAAAGACCACACATTCTAGCCCTAGCAATGCACACGCGGTAGCTGTCGCAACACCGTGTTGACCGGCTCCAGTTTCCGCTACAATTTTCCGCTTTCCCATACGCTTTGCTAGTAGCGCTTGCCCGAGTGCGTTGTTGATTTTATGGGCTCCTGTATGGTTCAAGTCTTCGCGTTTTAAGTATATTTTTGCACCGCCTGCAGCTTCAGTAAGGCGTTCAGCAAAATAAAGAGGATTTTCTCTTCCCACAAAGTCTTTCAAATAACTATTCAGTTGTTCTCTAAACGCGGGGTCTGCTAATGCAGAGTCATGCGCTTCCTCTAGTTCAGTTAATGCACCCATCAATGTCTCAGGAACGTACTGTCCACCAAATCTTCCATACCGTCCTTTACCCTCTACTGTCTGAATCATGCTCATCTCTCCTCACTTTTTTCGCTTAACCATTTTGATGAATTCTCGGATTAGCTGCTCGTCTTTTCTCTTCTCAATCTCAACACCACTTGATACATCCACCATTATAGGATTTACTCGCAAAATTGCCTCACTTACATTTTCAGCATTCAACCCTCCCGCTAATATGAATGGGCGTTCCTGAACTCCTGTTTCCTTTAAAATATCCCAGTTAAATGTTTTACCGCTTCCCCCTTTGAACTCAATCCCAGGTGCGTCAAACAATGGGGTTACAGGATAGACACCAGCTCTATGGATATCTTCTGAGTTCTTAATTGAAAATGCCTTAAAGGCGGGCAGACCGACATGGGCAATGAATTCCGGAGTTTCATCTCCATGGTATTGCACGATATCCAATGGGACCGCTTCAAAGATTGCTTGAATCTCAGACATTGTGGCATTGACAAACACGCCTACTTTCAACACGGATTGTGGAATTTGCGATGCCAGTTCAGCAGCTTTTCCCACGGACACTTGTCTGCGAGACGGAGCAAATACAAAACCGATCGCATCAGCACCCTCCTCCACTGCCGCTTGCACATGGACGGCTTCCGTAAGTCCGCAAATCTTCACCTTTGTCATTACCCACTCACCTCGAATCCCACTTGAAGGGAACGGATCGCCCGATCAGGTGATTCACTTCTCATAAGGGTTTCACCGACCAACACAGCTCCTGCACCCGCTTTCGCGACACGTTGTGCATCGGTAGTCCCTCCAATTCCACTTTCACTAATGAGCACGCGCCCTGATTCAAACGGGAAGACAGAAGCTATTTCTTCCGTTTTCGCAAGATCCACCTCAAACGTCCGTAAGTCACGATTGTTCACTCCGACCAGTTGCGCTCCTGCTTCTAAAGCACGATCCAACTCATTAGAATCATGAACTTCGACCAACACTTCCAATCCAAGTGCTGTTGCATAGACATGCAATGCTTTTAGATCTGCATCCGGCAAGGCTGCGACAATAAGCAAGATAACGGAGGCCCCTGCTGCTAGCGCACTGTCTATTTGAATGGGATGAATGATGAAATCTTTACATAGAACCGGGATAAGAACAGCTTCAGCTACTTCCTTTAAATCCTCAAACGAACCTTTAAAAAATGGCGTATCTGTCAATACAGAGACACATGCAGCTCCCGCTCGCTCATATATCCTTGCTTGATGGACTGGGTTGACAGTGTCTTTAATAATTCCTTTCGATGGTGAAGCCCGTTTTATTTCCGCAATCACTTGTAACTGATCTGAGTTCATAATGGAATCACGCAACGATTGACGAGCTACTCTTGCTAAAGAAGCTGGGACAGTTGGTTCTGCTAACAATCTGTTTACCTCATGTTCTTTCTCTCGTAAAATATCATCGAGAATGGTCATGACGTCACCACCTTATTGGAGCACTGCTCACAAAAGGCAGCCACTTCTTCTAATTTCCTCTTCGCCCGCCCTGCAAGAATACTATCTTCTGCAAGTCGCACCCCTTCTTGAACGGTTCTTACAATACCTTCTGTGAATAACCCAATCCCAGCATTGAAGACGACTGTGTCGAATTGCGGACCTCGTTGACCATCCATGATTGAACGGATAATCGTTGCATTATGTGCCGCATCCCCACCCCTGATCGCTTCAACATTAGCTGGTTCTAGCCCCACGTCCTCAGCCGTCAACGTAAATGGAATCAAATCACCACGATCTGCAAGAACGAGTGTATTTCTACCAGCAAGTGTTGCTTCATCAAGACCTCCTGCACCCGCGACAACTACAGCCCGCTTCCGTCCCAGCATGTTCAGGACAGAAGCATACTCCATAACAAACTCCTTACGGTTAATGCCCGTGTATTGTGAATAAAGGGGCACTGGATTCGTCAATGGACCAACTAGGTTAAAGATTGTCGGACTGCCAATACGTCTTCGGATTTCTCCGATACGTTTCATCTTTGGATGCACGTTCGGGGCGAATAGGAACGCAATACCAGTCTGCTCCATCATGGCCGTCGTTTCCGATAGCGTAAGATCATTGCGCATCCCTAGCTCTTCAAGTACATCATGGCTTCCTGCAGCGCTTGAAATCTTCCGGTTGCCGTGTTTTGCAACGCATACTCCCGAAGCTGCCATGACAAAAGCAGACGCTGTACTGATGTTGAAACTGTTTGAACCGTCTCCTCCCGTTCCACAGTTATCAATATAGGATCCTTCAGGAAATTCAGGGCGAATTGCATGTGAAGACATGACGGATGCAAGGGCTGCCACTTCGTCAGCAGTTTCTCCTTTTTGTGCAAGAGACTTCAGGAAACTCGCAATTTTCTTCTCGTCTGTACGTTCATCAAACAACAGGCCTGCTACACCTTCCATCTCTTGAAACGTTAAATTTCGATTTGCTCGAATGGCCTCTATATAACTCTTCATAACTCATCTCTCCTCTTCTCAACTATTCTCTTTTCCATCAATCCTAATGGCTTTTCTTTGTCAATCCCGTTAGAGATTTGGCTTTATTGACCGTCTCCATGAATTCCGAATGTGGATTTGATGCTTCAACAATTCCGGCACCTGACTGAACACTTACAACCCCATCTTTCACAACCATTGTACGAATTGTTAGGGCAAAATCGACATTACCGTTTAGACCGATGTACCCGATTGCTCCGCCGTAAATGCCTCTCGGCTCTGACTCAAGTTCATCAATCATCTCCATTGCCACAGGTTTCGGGCTACCAGTGACCGTCCCTGCCGGCAGACTCGTCTTGAGAGCATCCAGCGCATGCATCCCCGGTGCAAGATTGCCTGTCACTTCTGATACAAGATGCATCACATGCTCATACCTCACCGTTTCTTGGTACATAGTTACTTCAACACTTGCTGGATTACAGAACTGTTTCATTTCGGTCTGACTTAACTCAACAAGCATGTCATGCTCTGCCAACTCTTTCGGATCTTTGCGTAGTGTTTGTTCCAATTCATCATCTTCTCTTTTAGTAGTCCCTCGTTTACGCGTTCCAGCAATCGGATTCGTTTGGACGCGATTCTCTTGGACACGTACAAGGCTTTCAGGAGAAGCTCCAATAACGATATGATCATCAAATTCCATGTAATACATATACGGCGAGGGATTCCTTTCTCGTAAAAGTCGATACAGTTGGAAGGGATCTCCTTCAATATCTGCTTCCAATCTTCGTGATAAGACGACTTGTTCAGCTTTTCCTGCTTTTATGTCATCGATTACTCGCTGTACATTAGTTTCAAATGCCTGTTGCGATACATCACTTCGATAGTCGGAAACCGTAACATCTGTTTCACCATCTACAACACCCGTTAAAAGTGTTGCAGCAAGTTCATCCAAATTAGGTGCCTGATGGGTAGGATGTATTTCTGTATGCACCAATGTCACTTCGTTTATATGGTGGTCATAGACAATGATTGTGTCGTAAATATTAAAATAAGCACTCGGGAATTCTATATTTGCTCTGTTATTCTCTTTTCTTCCAGCATCATATCCGAAATAGCCTACCGCACCACCTGTAAACGGAAATTCACTATCATCACTCACCCTCGGCATAAGCCGTTTGAGCAGTGTGAACAAGTCTCCTTCATGAAGAAACGAAGAGTCATTCATGTAATTGGTTTCCTCTACGCCATTTTGATGTCCTTTATAGGCTTTTAAGGGATTTGCACCTATCAACGAATAGCGTCCATTTTGTGTATGCCCTGACGAACTTTCCAACAAAAATTTATGTGTGCCTCGTAGTCTTTCAAAGAGCAAAGTAGGTGTTACCGTTTCTCCATCGATCCTTTTGGCTGTTACTCGTAACCCCATCTTTTCGATTGTCATCTGACTCTCTCCCATCTCGTTTAAGTTCTATAAAACGACAAAAAGCCCCCTGCATCCAGACAGTTATGTCTGGTTGCAGAGGACGGAAAAATCCGCGTTGCCACCTCTATTGGAATACAGAAGTACTCCCACTTCGTGTGCGTTCATTCAGCACTTCCCGTAACGCGGGAATGGCGTCCTTGAAAAAACCAGTAGATGGTTTTCACTAGGCTCTCATAAGTCCATTCACACCACAAGACAGGTCGGTTCTCACCAGCCACCGACTCTCTGAATCCGTCTAATGCGATGCTACTCTTCTTATTTCAATGATTTCTCAGCTATGCTCTTCTCGTCTCTGCTCTCCGTGGGCGGCGTCGCTCCCGACACCAACTACCCATCTGAAAGTTGTTCCAATCTTACAACCTATCGTAGTCTCTGTCAATCATTATCTTTTCTGAAAACTGTATTTTATTTTAGAAGCTTTGATTGGCAGCTAAAAAGAAGCTACAATAAGAAAAACAGTAATCAGACAAGGTGGGACCTCATGCGTATTAACAAATTTCTGAGTGAAGCGGGAATCACATCCCGGCGCGGTGCTGATAAATGGATAGAGGCTGGGCGTGTCGTCATTAACGGGAAAACTGCTGAACTTGGCAGTAAGGTCGAAGACGGCGATCTCGTTAAAGTAGATGGTAAACCGGTATCAGTTGAAGAACAACTCGTCTATCTGATGTTGAACAAACCCGTTGGAATCACAAGTACAACTGAACGACATGTCCATGGAAATGTCGTGGACTTCGTGAACCATCCCTTACGAATTTTCCACATCGGTCGTTTGGATAAGGACTCAGATGGCTTACTACTCCTTACAAATGACGGCGACATTGTGAATGAAATCTTGCGTGAAGAACACGGGCATGAAAAAGAATACATCGTGACGGTGGATCGCCCCATAACGGATCAGTTCGTACGTGAGATGGAACAAGGGGTCTCCATTCTGGATACAGTGACCAAGCTGTGTAAAGTTCGGAAACTAGGATCCCGAAAGTTCAATATCACTCTCACACAAGGGTTGAACCGACAAATCCGACGTATGTGTACGGCACTTGGCTATAACGTTGTCAGCTTACGAAGAATGCGTATTATGAACTTAACGTTGGGCAATCTACCAGTTGGTCAATGGCGTGATTTAACAGATTCAGAACGAAATGGTCTGTTCAAGGAACTGAACTATACACCCAAACGATGAAAAAACCTCTATCCCGTCGGTCAGACGCGGGGATAGAGGTTCTTTTATTTACTACACATTCACCATTTCAAGGAATTGGCGGGTTCTTTCATTGGTAGAGTGATTGAAAAACGTGTCTGGGTCTGCATCTTCGATAATGATTCCTTCGTTAAGCATGATGACTCGGTCCGCTACCTCTCTTGCGAACTTCATCTCGTGGGTAACAACAACCATCGTCATTCCTTCGTCTGCTAAGTCTTTCATAACTTGCAGCACTTCTCCTACCAACTCCGGGTCCAGTGCAGACGTTGGTTCGTCAAACAACAACGCTTTCGGCTCCATTGCAAGTGCTCGAGCAATCGCAACACGCTGTTTTTGGCCACCTGATAACTTATTCGGATAGACATCTGCCTTATCGGACAGACCTACTTTTTCCAAAATTTCAAGAGCTGTTGTTTTAGCAGTAGATTTGGCAACCTTTTTGACCATGATTGGCGCTTCCATCACATTTTCAAGCACCGTCTTATGAGGAAATAGGTTGAAATGCTGAAATACCATCCCCACTTCAGCACGGACTTTTGCAAGATCATCCTTTTTCTGATTGACCCGTTTTCCGTCAATCGTAATAACTCCTTCATTGGTCAACTCCAAGAAGTTCAGGCATCTAAGAAATGTACTTTTCCCTGAGCCACTGACACCGACGAGTACAACAACTTCGCCTGGGTGTACTTCCATATCAATTCCTTTTAACACTTCCAGTTTTCCAAACGACTTATGAACGTTTTCTGCTTTGATCATCGTATCCGCCCCCATTATTTATCCACATCCAATTTGTTCTCATACCACTTCAGTAACGCAGTGAAAATCAGAACGAGAATAAGATAGTAAAGACCGACTACGAGGAACGTTTCAAATTGTTTGAAGTTAGATGCCGCTACACGGTTCGCAACACCGAACAATTCAGATACTCCGATTACGTAGACTAGCGAGGAGTCTTTCAATGTGATGATGAACTGGTTGCCTAGTGGTGGGATTGCGCGTCGCAATGCTTGCGGAAATACAATACGTCTCATTGTTTGAGAACTATTCATCCCTAATGCAAGACTTGCCTCTCTCTGACCTCTGTCAATTCCTTGAATCGATCCACGGAAGATTTCTGCAATATAAGCTCCATTATGGATACCTAGAGCAATTGCACCCGCCCAGAAGTTTTCCAGGATGATGACCGAGGTGATCCCGAAGTACAGGAACATGATTTGAACGATCAATGGAGTTCCACGAATTAGCGTAATATATAAGTTTGCGATAGTCTGCAATACTTTGGAGTTGGAAATCTTCATTAGTGCGAAGATGACCCCAAGAATCGTACCTATAACCACTGCTATCGCTGTAATTTCAATGGTTAATAGACCTGCTTCTAAAAAACCTTTGTAGGTTTCCATAAATACATTATAAAAGGTTACAAATAACTCAGGCACCGTCACACCAACTTTCCATTAAATAGGTGGGGAGTTCACTCATTCTAATAACTCGACACCTTCCAAATCGATGTCAAGAAGGTCGCGACCGAACCACTTCTCTGAAATCTCTTTGTACGTTCCATCATCAATTAGTTCTTGGAGCGCCTTGTCTAGTGCTTTTGTCAATTCAGGGTTTTCTTTATTCACCGCAATCGATGGTTGTTCTACCCACATTGGCTTACCAACTTCTTTCAATTCAAAGCCATTATCGATTGCTTCAAATCCTACGATATCTGCTGTAATAACCGCGTCTAGACGACCTTTCACTGTCAAATCTTTGAGCGCTACTACATCACTACTGTAATACTGGATGTTATCAGATAGTTCTTTAGCAGGTGCTTCGTAAGTGGATTGCGCTACAACACCAATCTTCTTACCTTCAAGATCATCTGGACCTTTGACGTCGTCATTGTCTTTAGAAACAAAAATCATTCCACCAGAGTAATAATAAGGCTCTGTGAAATCTGCTTGTTTAGCTCGTTCTTTTGTGTACGCCATAGAACCGATAATTGCATCAAACTTTTTACCAACTAACCCCTGTAAAATTGTTTCAAATGGATTGGTTACGGGATTTGGATCAAGATCCATCTTTTCAGCTAGCGCATTTCCGATTTCAACATCAAATCCAGTTAGCTTTCCGTCTTCTTCAAAACTAAACGGCTTGTATACACCACTTGCAGCAAATGTGAATTTCCCTTTTTTAACTAAATCATAGCCGGCATCCCCAGATTCACCAGCACTGCCAGACGATTTGCCATCGTCCTCTTTACCGCATGCCGCCAGTAGTAATACTGATGCAGCAAGCATCAAAAACATCATTTTCACTTTTCCCATTCTTTGAAACTCCCCTTTTGTTTTAGCCTATAGGCTATTTTTTTAACTCTACTCTATCCACTTTCCCTAGTAGAATTCATTTAAACATGAAAATTGAAAAAACCGTAACGGAACTGTAATATCAGTTTCCTAGTGAAACATCGGGTGTAGAATTATTCAAGGAGTTCAACACCTTCCAGGTCAAGATCGAGTAAATCTCGCCCAAACCACTTCTCTGAAATTTCTTTATAGGTCCCTTCATCAATCAATTCCACGAGTGCATCGTCAATTGCCTGGCGTAGCGAATCATTCTCTTTTCTTACCGCAATTGAAGGCTGTTCCACCCATAGAGGTTTTCCAATTTCTTTAATCTCAAATCCATTGTCCATAGCTTCATAGCCGACAATATCAGACGTGATTACGGCTTCTAGACGGTCTCCTACTGTCAAATTCTTCAGTGCCACACCATCACTACTGTAATATTGCAAGTTATCGGAAAGCGTGGAGGCAGGCTGTTCATATGTCGTTTCAGCACCTACACCGATTTTCTTCCCTTTTAAATCGTCTGCTGATTTGATGGTCGTGTTCTCTTTAGAGACAAAGATCATACCTCCGGAGTAATAATATGGTTTTGTGAAGCTTGCTCGTTCAGCACGTTTCTTTGTGTAGGCCATGGAGCCGATGATCGCATCATATTTTTTTGCGACCAAGCCTTGCAAGATCGTTTGGAATGGATTAGTAACGGGGTTAGGTTCAAGGTCTAGTTTATCTGCAATAGCTTCGCCAATCTCAATATCAAAACCGGTTAGTTTCCCTCCTTCATCGAAGTTAAATGGCTTGTATTCTCCGCTAGCGGCAAAGGTCAACTTTCCTTTATGTACCAGTTCATAATCTCTTGCCTCCTCCCCTCCGCCATTTCCGCTATCGCATGCACCAAGCAACAAAAAAGAAATACCTATGCAACTAGCAATTGACCATTTGTTCATGTCTCCTTAACCCTCTCCTTTTTTAGATATGTCTTCTATTAAAACATGAAATTTCAGAAATGTGAATCTTTATACTTCCTTGTGTATTTTTTCCCTGAAGAAATGGCATTGCTGCTGTTTCTTTTCATTCCAAAAAGGGGATAGTTTTATAGGTAACGTGATTGGAAGAATAGAATGGACAAAAGGTTGGTGAGGGCGTGGCAATATTTCAACACGAAAAAAAAGATAAAAAACTGGATAAAGGTCAACTGGAAAGAGCACTAATTCGCGTATTGAATGAAGGAAAGAAAGATGCCTTCGTTGAATTCATTAATGGGCTGGAAAGCTATGAAATTGCCGCTCAATACAAAGAGCTCCCTCGGAAAAAGAAGCCTTTGTTTCTAGAGTGGCTCACAATTCCAGAGCTAACTGAGTTGCTGCGCTATCTCAGTAAAGACGAACAACTTTCTGTGCTTGAAAGGATTGGCCCGGACCGTTCCACTGAGATTTTACACAAGATGCAAAATAACGATTTAGCTTTTTTGTTGACAGGTCTTTCAAAAGCGAAAATTGATGATTTGATCGCAAAAATGCGACGGGAAGAGATGGAGTCCATCCTCCATATTATGGACTATCCACCCAAAACAGCCGGACGAGTCATGACTAACCGGTACATCCCTATCTCCCCACAGCTCTCTGTGGCCGATGCTCAACAAAAGCTAAAAAGGTTTGAGAACCTTGCTCACTATATCAATTACTTATATGTAGTGGATGAAAGCCAGCGTCTAATTGGCGTAGTTACTTTCAGGGATTTACTGCTCGCAGATGATGATCAGCGGGTATCTGACATTATGAGAACAGAGCCCATTCAAGTCGATGCACTCACTAAACAAGAAGAGGTTGCCAAACTGATTGGCAGGTACGATTTCGAAGCGATTCCTGTCACAACGGGAGACCATGTATTAGTCGGAACCATCTCTGGTGATCAAGTGCTCGATATCGTCGTCCGTGAAGCAGATGAGGACATTGAAATGCTATTGGCATCAGGTAAATCCATAGACTTCAGGACAAAACCGTTTGTCGCTGCTCGTCGCAGATTACCGTGGCTGATTTTACTTTTATTCATAGGACTGGTTTCAGGGAGTATTATTTCAAAGTTTGAAGAAACGCTGAATGCAGTTGTCGCCCTCGCTTTCTTCATGCCAATGATTGCCGGAATGACGGGGAATACAGGCACACAATCGTTAGCAGTTGTCGTTCGGGGATTAGCATCTGAAGAAATGACATGGAAAAAAACACTTAAGTTGGTGGCTCGAGAAATTGTTGTCGGAGTCGTCATCGGGGTCACTTGTGGCTCTCTTATCGCCATCATTGCGTTCTTTTGGCAAGGAAGTATGGTCCTTGGCTTTGTTGTCGGAGTCTCCTTACTAGCGACACTCATTATCGGGACCATCGCTGGTACGATAATCCCATTAGTTCTTAATAGATTCAACATCGATCCAGCCGTTGCTTCCGGACCCCTCATTACCACATTAAATGATATATTATCGCTACTAATCTACTTCGGGATCGCTACAATGTTCCTATCACAATTGAGTTAACGCCAAAACCCCTGCTTATCCCTATAATTATGGGACACGCAGGGGTTTTTGACATGAGTGAGTCTTTAATAAGCGATGCCTACACGGGCATGAAGGTGATTACAATCAAACAGCTCTAGCTCTGCGAAGTGCGCGGTGTCTCCGGTGGAAATTTGTTTCCCATCTAGAGGTAACCAATTATCTTCCGTCCGGTAGATGCCTGTAGTTTCACCATCAGGCAAGTAGGTTGGGCAAACGATTGTCCAGTCCAAGTTGGAATCTGACAGCGCTCGATACGCAGCATGGTGCTCCTCTGCAGCTGTTGTTAATTTTCGATTGGAATCCCCTGCTTCATAACGAAGTTGCTTGGTGTCAATTCGGCTCTGCAAAATACCAGCAGTACCTATCGTAAGGATTCGCTTTATATTCTCATCTCTCATAGCCTCGATTATGTGAGGAATGGCATCGCTCAATGTCGTTGTTTTATCAGTTCCAAGGGCACTCACCACAGCCTCACTACCAAGGATTGTCGTAGCAATAGCAGGCTGTTCCTTTGCATCACCTTGAATGACAGTCAAGTTAGGGTGAATGGGTAACATCTCCGGGTTTCGGGCAAGGGCTGTTACTCGATGTCCACCATCTAGCAATCTCTGTAACAAAAGCGATCCTACACGACCTGTTCCACCGAATAGTGAAATTCTCATGATTGCGTCACTTCTTCCATCAATTCCTGCATAGTTCCTGTTTCTGATAAACGAATGTGCCAACTTAACGCTTTCTCAAGAATATGAGGGGTATGTCCACCACGTAGTGCTGCCTCATTATAATAAGCCCATAATTCCTTGCGATAAGAAGGGTGCGCACAATGATCAATAATTAGCTCAACACGTTCTTTTGGGGCAAGTCCACGTAAATCTGCATACCCTTGTTCAGTGACTAGGATATCCACGTCGTGCTCCGTATGATCGACATGAGAAACGAATGGTACACAGCTCGAAATCGCGCCCTTTTTCGCAAGTGACTTCGTAACAAAAATGGCTAAGCGAGCATTACGGGCAAAGTCCCCCGATCCACCAATCCCGTTCATCATTTTAGTTCCAGCCACATGTGTGGAGTTGACGTTTCCATAAATATCGAATTCAAGGGCCGTGTTGATGGAAATCGTACCGAGTCGGCGAATGAGTTCTGGGTGATTCGAAATTTCTTGTGGACGCATAACAATTTTCTCTTTATAAAAAGGTAGGTTACGTCTTAAAATGTCCATACGTTCTTCAGTTACAGTAATCGATGTGCACGATGCCGATTTCACTTTGCCAGCATCAATCAGTTCAAATACAGAGTCTTGGAGTACTTCTGAGTAAATTTCTAAGTTTTCAAATTCAGAATCTAACAATCCGTGAAGCACTGCATTCGCCTGTGAGCCAATTCCTGATTGCAAAGGAGCTAGTTCTTTCGTTAACCGGCCTGCAGCAATTTCAGATCTCAAAAATCGGAGCAAATGTCTTGCCATTACTTCGGTCTCTTCATCTGGCTCGTCAATTGTCGAAAAGGAATCATATTCTTCTGTCAACACAATTCCAATAATTTTATCAGGGTCAACAGGAATTCCATACGTTCCGATTCGTTCATCTGGATGCCTCAATGGAATCGGCTCCCGATCTCCCAACACTCCAGGGTCATAAATATCGTGGACCCCTTCCCACTCTTCAGAATGTGCTACGTTAATTTCTACAATGATTGACTTTGCATGTTCTGCAAAAATTAACGAGTTTCCGATAGAAGTTGAAGGAATAATTGCCCCATCTTCCGCAATCGCAACCGCTTCTATAACAGCGATGTCCACTTGCGGTAAAACGCCTCCCCGTATCAGTTCAGACGTATTCGATAAATGATGATCAACAAAAAGCAACTCTCCATTATTAATGCCTTTTCGCATTGTAGTGTCCGCCTGAAATGGAAGTCGCTTATTTACAATTCCAGCTTCCGTAAAAAGTTTATCGATATCATGACCTAGAGAAGCACCTGTGAATACATTCACTTTAAAAGATTCATGTTGAGATCGTTTCACAAGTGCTTCTGGAATTGCCTTTGCATCTCCCGCGCGTGTAAAGCCGCTTAAACCGAGTGTCATCCCATCTTGGATCCAAGATGCGGCCTCTTCTGCCGTAACCACTTTATTTTTTAATGATTCCCGTCTTATTCTGTCCAACTGTCCATTCATTTCCGACAGCTCCTTAATGTAATAATAATAAGTTATTTTCTAATCCTTCTGTGAAAATAGTTCGAAGGAAGCCGATGTAATACTTGCATGGCCGTTCTTCTTATATGATACCTTCGCCATCAATCGGCTGCAACCTGTCTGAAGTTGTGTCTAAAAACCGAGAACTATTCGGACATTCCAACAGTGCAGATAAGTTTATTTTTAAAATGCTAGAAGGTCTAAAGATACAATGTTATAATTAAACCATTAGAACTAGGCACTTTTACATGCATTCACAATATATATATCTACCAATTCAAGATATCTAGTACCTGTCAATATGGAAATTCGTCATATTGCAAGAAAGGATACTGTCCTATGGTGTTAACAGAATCTAAAAATATAAAGTCTCTATCTCGACTCTTGGACGAAAAGTTCTGTGTATCCATTGCAGATACAAACGGAACGATTACCTATGTTAATGACCTCTTTTGTAGTCTTACTCAATATAATGCAGAAGAATTACTCGGTAATACATACCAATTACTATCCCCCGATTACAATTCACAACGAGTATTTGATGAAATGAATCACAGCATTAACCAGCAAGATATCAAGCAACAAATCGTTAAGAGTTTCAGAAAGGATGGGACTCCTTACTGGGTGAGCACCACAATTGTGCCTGTCATTAACGAACAAGAGATAACGACACATTACATTTCAATCGATTTGGACATCACCGCTGAACAACTAGCTAGCAAAAAACATGATGCTACGCTAAAAGTGCTTCATAATTTAGAATCTGCGCTGGATCACGCCTCTGTTATTGCCGTTACAAATGAGGCGGGTGTCATAAAGTACGTAAACTCTAAGTTTTGTGAGCTATCTAAGTATGCTGAAGAAGAGTTGGTAGGGAAAACACATCGACTCATCAATTCAGGACATCATCCGAAAGCATTTTTTGAAAACATGTGGACTACCATTAAAAGTGGTGAAGTTTGGCGCGGAGATATGAAAAACCGTGCTAAGGATGGATCTTTTTATTGGATGAATACTACGATTGTTCCATTTTCAGATGACAATGGAAAACCCTATGAATACATTTCAATCCGGACGGATATCACTTCAAGAATTGAAGCGGAGCAGGCGCTTGAATCGGCTCTAAAAAATGATTTTCGGACGACCGTGAAGAATTTGCAAAATGCTATCTTTAAATACGAAGCAGATGAAAACGGACGTATTTTCATCACTCTGTTGGAAGGTCAAATCTGTGAAAAATTAGGGCTGACGAGTACTCTCATAAATACTCGAAACGAGTCCAATCTCTTTAGCCAAACTGAGCTCCAACAACTACGTCCTTTCGTATATGCAGCTCTGTATGGGGAACCTTGTCAATTTGAGCTCGATTATTTGGACCATTCATTTATCATTTATTTGTCTCCTGTGAGTGAGAGTGGAACCGTGATCGAAGTCGTAGGGACGTGCGTGGAGATTACAGAGCGGAAAAAGGCGGAGAAACTCGTTGAACATATGGCTTTCTATGATGCCTTAACCGGGCTTCCGAATCGGAGATTGTTTGAGTCCCAGGTTAACCAAACCATTAGACAAGCCGAAAACGACTTCTCGATTATGTATTTAGATTTAGATCGCTTTAAAAATATTAATGATTCTCTCGGTCACTTCATTGGTGACGAAGTATTGAAAGCTGTTGCTGATCGGCTCTCTGATTGTCTTGGACCGAACGATTTAGCATGTCGTCTCGCTGGCGATGAATTTGTCATCATGCTTCGAGAAACCGACACCGACAAAGTCAACGAAATTTCACTACGAATTATCGAAGAAATTTCGAATTCCTATACATTTAAATCGATTGAAGTGTATATTACGCCCAGTATTGGTATTAGCCGCTTCCCATTTGACGGAGAGGATTATGACACTCTCATGCGACATGCAGATACGGCGTTATTTCTTGCTAAGGATCAAGGAAAGAGTACGCACCGTTTCTTTACGCAAGAATTGAACAATGACATGATTGAAAAGACATTGCTTGAGATGGATTTGCGACAAGCAATCAGTCGTAACGAAATGGAACTCCATTATCAACCGCAGTATGACATGAAAACTGGCGTCATGACGGGCGTTGAAGCATTGGCGAGATGGAACCACTCTAAAAAAGGATTGATTTCACCTGGTCAATTCATTCCGATTGCAGAAGAAAGTGGTCTGATTCTACCCATCGGTTTGTGGGTAATGGAAACTGCCTGTAAGCAAGCCATGCAGTGGCAAGAACAAGGCTTGTTCCCCCTACGAATGAGTGTGAACGTCTCGATTCGCCAATTCAAACAACCTACTTTCATCACCGACGTACTCAACGTTCTACAAAAGACTGGGTTGGACCCTACATATTTAAATATCGAAATCACCGAGAGCATGACGACGGATGTGCAGTACTCGCAAAAGATTTTACAGCAACTGCATAACGAAGGAATCCACGTCAGTATTGATGATTTTGGGACCGGGTATTCATCCCTTAGTTACTTAAGTAAATTTCCCATTACCCATTTGAAAATTGATCAGGTTTTCTTGCAAGATCTAAGCAGCAGCAACACCGCGATTATTAAAACCATCATCGAACTTGCTAAAAACTTGAACATCGATGTTATTGCAGAAGGCGTGGAAACGGATGAGCAAGCCACATTCTTAAGTACGCTTCGCTGTGACGAAGTTCAAGGATTTCTCTACTCTCGCCCATTGCCGAAACTCGAAATCGAGAAACTTCTGCAAACACTATCTGTCTGAAAGAGCTAGCCTGCTGCATAGGCTGGCTCTTTGTTATTCATACCGATAGATCAGAATACGTTCATCCTCATTGTCAGTTGACAGCATAGGGATTGGTAATTCTTCAAATCGCTCAAAAGGAGTTTGTTCTTCCAAAAAGTATACGAAGGCAGTCGTTGGATAATAGAGTATGACATCCACCTGACGCTCAAAGCGGTCAACAGATGCTAACACATTACGAATGACTGTCTGAAAAACCTCCACTGAGAAGGGGTTGAAAAAGTAGAATACATTTTGTCTAGCTTGAATTTCATACGTTTCTGCAGTATTTTGTTCAAACTCAATGGAGCCACGAAAACGTTTCTGTGAAGCTCGAAAGTCTGCAAGATTAACAAATGCTTCTTGCAGCAAACGCCCATTCAAGTCCACGCCTGTGACAACGTTTCCAAAACGATACGCGCTATAGATTGGAACCCTCCCTTTCCCACACCCAAAATCCACGAGATGATCCGTGGAATGTAGCGGATAGAATTCGAATAAGATATCCAATACACTGTATGGTGTAGCTTCGTAGCGGTTATAATGCGCTGAACTCTGCAAGATTTCAATTGTCCCTTCCGTTCGGATACGAAGGATTTTGTCCATTTCTTGATCGGTCATTTCTCACCCTCCTTTACGTTCACTTAAACATGGACCGGTTCGATTTGGTTTTCAGGATTTCTCCCATCCACCCCTTCTTTTTTAAATAAAAATAAAGGCCAAACGTAGTAGACAGTATGACGGTTAGTGCAAAGGCATAACCATGCACCCACTCAAATTCAGGAATCGACTTGAAGTTCATTCCCCAGATTGCTCCGAATACCGCAGCAGGTGTAAAAATTGTTGTAATCACTGTGAGTGTTTTAATAATTTCGTTACCTCGCTGATTAGACACCAATGTCTCCATATCTGTTAGTGCTTCCACTTCTTGACTGTACTCTCTAATGAGCATCCGGATCCGTTTTAGTCTCGCACAAAGTCTCTTATATTCAAGTGTCCCTAGTTGTTTTTCATCAAAAGTCTCCTCAATTGTCAATTGAGTCTCGACCAACGGGATCACCAGGTTATTCCAAATAATTAGTTCGTGTCTGCTCTGTGCAATACGTTCTAACAACTCCATATTATTATTGTCTTTAATTCCCCAAATCAGTTCCCGTAACCGATATTCGAACTGATCAATTTGCTCAAGGAATTTATGCAACACAGCATTCAAAAGCAC
The DNA here is from genome assembly GCF_003384035.1 of Sporosarcina sp. BI001-red. Lineage (GTDB taxonomy): Bacteria > Bacillota > Bacilli > Bacillales_A > Planococcaceae > Sporosarcina. The sequence continues at coordinate 272,341 of NZ_QQAK01000011.1, forward strand.
GATAAACGCTTGAACAGCGTTTTCTGATGTATTAAGTTTTTGTTCCATTTCTTCACGTGCTTCACTCGGAAACAATTCCTGATTTAACTGCGACGTCAACAACGTATCTTTCGTTAGGAAAAATGAAAATGTCTTATTTTCATCTTTACAATGCATGCTTTGTTCGTACGTAAGTCGTCCCCAAAGCGCCTCCTCGCTCGGCACTGCAGTTGAGTTACCAATGACATCCTGTTTGTTCTTTTCAAGGGTTTCAAGCCATTTACTACTCATATGGGATTGATGGGAAAGTTCTGCTTTTAATTCGGTTTTCTGCTCGACTTCAATCCATTCCCAGTTGTCTTGCTTGAAAGAAAAATACACACCGATTCCTCTCTTTCATAAGGTTCATTTCTCTAGTTTACCTGTTCTTCCTGTTGAAGCAAACTCAGGATAGAGGATTTGCATCTATAGAAAACGGGAAGAAATATACATCGCGTGAAAACTTGAACGCTTACAAGACTTTCTGGAGTGCGTGCTATACAATAGAAGGTGAACAGCGCGACTGAAAATACCTTGCTCTATGCTTTCTGTTTCACTTATAATAGTATTTACTAAACATTTAGAAATTATCGAAAACAACTGGAGGGATTATGAATGCGCGTACGTGACTTACTTGTTTCTAGAAATTATGTAACGACTGTTAATGACAAAGATACTGTAACTGAAGCACTCGATAAAATCAGGAAAAGTGGTTTTCGATCTGTTCCTGTCGTGGATGCCAATGACACCTACAAAGGAATGATTTACAAGATCCACCTTATTGAATACTTGTACGAACAGAATGGTGACGCAGATGCCACTCTGGATACGATTGTGAAGCACCAGGAGGATTCTATTGAAGAGACTTCCTCATTTTTGGATGCACTCTTAAAAATCAAAGCACTTCCTTTCATTTCTGTTACCGATCACGGCAAACTCGTCGGTATTCTGACACACAACAAAATTGAAGGTGTGTTTCAAGATGCATTTGGTGTCAACACGGGCGGTTTGAATCTAACTATTTCATCTACGGAAGCACGTGGAATGATTGAAAAACTTGCTCGTACACTTCGAGGAGAAAACATTGAGGGTATGCTTACGCTCGATAACGGATCCGTACTTGTAAGACGTGTTGTTCTAACTCTTGAAGGTGAAAAAACAGAAGAGGAAATCGAAACGCTTCGTGCGAAACTTGAGAAAGCTGGTTTCCGTATTCTTCAGATGGAACGTCTTGAAAGACAAGTTTAATAAAAGAAACGGACACTTCCCAAGGTAGGGTTGTGTCCGTTTTTTACTCGTTATGCTGCTGGATCTTCCACTTTAAGTGAAGGTCCATCTTTTGGTTTTAATATGATCGCAACGATCGTCATAATGACAACACTAAGCACCAATGTTGAGCCAATAAAGAAGTACTGGAAACGGATTGTAGGGTGTCCCATCGTACGTGCGATAGAATCTAGTACAAGTGGCGAACTGAACTGACCGATATAAATACAGCTAGACACAACTGCAATGACCCGATCACTGTTCAACGGGTTGACTAAACCTAATGCTTTGACGTTTATAAGAGGGAACAAAATACCTTGCCCTAGACCCACGAAACAAACAGCTGCTAGAATCACAGGAATGGAAGACGTTAGCGCGAGAGTTCCGAACGCTAAGCCCATAAACAAGAGACTTACAGGAATGAGAAACTTCTTTAACGCATCCTGAAGTTGTGCAAGCGTCAAGCTCGTTATCATTCCACCAATCGTCGTAAACGATATGACTGCCCCTGCAACGCTAGATCCCCCGAGTTTCCCTTGTTCCAAGAAGAGCGCCATATTGGTCGCAATTCCATAATAGACGAGCATAATGCTCCCTGAGGCAAGTGCGTATCCATACACCGAAAGAGGCAATCTCTTTTTAGGACCCGATCCGTGAGGCTGAACAGGATCATTCTTCGGCAGGAAGAAGTAGACGAGTATGAAGATGATCACGCCCATCCAATAGACGTTAAAAGGTACCTTCCAGCCAAATGTTGCAAGAAACCCAGCAAGCGTCATTGTGACAATTCCTCCGAGGTTGCTGAATGCAGAACTATACCCCATCATCTTCACTTGTTCTCTTCCTACAAAGTGGTCGCTAATAAGCGAAATAGATAGCGGCATGACGAGTCCTACACCAGCGCCAAGTACAAATCGGAAAGCGAGTAATGTCTCAATTGTATTTGTGAATTGAGCACCTACACCACTGATGATATAGATCGTCAAGCCAATCATAACGATTGCACGTTTGGATATTTTGGTCGTTAAATAACTGGATACAAATGAAAACGGAATAATGATTAACGATGGTGCCGTTAAAATAAGTTTAATTAGAATTGGATCGGCGTCTGGAAAGTTCGAAGCAATCAAACCGACCGCCGGTGAAATTGCGGCACCTGCCATTACGGTTGCCATTGCAATCGAAATAATCGTTGGTGCTAACATTCTTTTGTTCATTAACAGGCTCCTCTGTTCTCTATTTTTTTCAGCTGTCTCAATACTTTGTCAGTGGACAGCTCCACTGGGTTTTCTGTTCGTGCATTCCATAATAATAGTCCGTGAGCTAACGACAAATGATAGGTAGCCAATTCTTCAGGATCCCCTTCTATGAAGTCCCCTTCTTCTTGTCCTGTTTTAATAATGCTGCCAATCCCATCCACAGCTTCTTTATACAATGCAACAATTTCTTGTTTGGCAAGCTCATTCAAATGATCTGAATACAGAGCTTGGAGGACAAGAATATGTCGGTAAACCCCTTCTCGAATTGAACCAGAATGTGTGGCATCCGTCAGCCATTCCATTTTGCTGAGTGCTGTCATTTCGAATTCAGTTGCCTGTTCCACCAACTCGACAAAATCGTATAAAATATCTCGGATTACTTCTATATACAATTCTTCTTTTGAGGCAAAGTAATGATAAAAAAGTCCGTGACTGAGTTTTGCGTTAGAAGTAATATCACTGATTTTTGCAGCAGCAAAACCCTTTTGGCTGAACATCTGAACTGCGGAACGTCTCAATTCTTGCTGACGCTGGTCGCGGATCTCCTTAAATTGCTCCTTATTTCTAGGACTCATTTTAGGTTTTCACCGTCCCTCTTTTATTGGTTGACTGACAAGTCAATGTTGAACAGTATATGTATAAGAAAACTAGGTGTCAAGTGCCTCTGTATAATTTTCATGGTATCATTCACTCAATAACCGTTTAACATAGACACTTATAGGGTACTTTAATAAGTTGAATGGAGGTGTTGGTGTGATTAAGATTTCCATCCGCAGAACGTATCGGTTTCAAGAGATTGTCAATACGTTTTTAAAAAACGGTTTCAGCCATGTACTATTTCGGTTAGGTATTACAGAACGTAGAGCTGCCGCAACGATGAAAAACGAACCAATGGACACGAACCTTCAACACATCGGGCAAAAGTTGAATCGGACATTACAAGAACTCGGTCCGACCTTCATAAAGTTAGGACAGATAGCAAGTACACGACGCGATTTAGTTCCCCTTGAAATCATTCGAGAACTAGAGAAACTCCAAGACCACACAGACCCCTTTTCGTTTGATGAAGTCCAGCAAATTATTGAAAAAGAGTTAGGAAAACCGCTGAACGAACTATTTGAATCATTCAATGACAAACCACTTGCGACTGCATCAATTGGTCAAGTACATCAAGCTTTTTTATACACCGGTGAGAAAGTGGCTGTAAAAGTACAACGCCCTGATATCCGACAAACAGTAGAGACTGATTTGTCTATCCTGAAAGAATTAGCCTCTATCGTAGAAAACAACACGGATTGGGGTAAGATGTATGGCGTTCGTGCAATTATTAACGAGTTTGCGGACTCACTACTCAGTGAACTCGATTACGAAAACGAAGGGAGAAATGCTGAACGAATCTCGCGACAAGCGAAAAAAGATCCTTTTGTGTACATTCCAGAAATACACTGGGATCTTACCTCCAAAAAGGTTTTGACGATGGAGATGATCGAAGGAATTAAGTCCAATGATATCCATACTCTGGATGAAAGAGGATACGATCGGGAATTAGTTGCAAGAAGACTCGTGCACTCCATGTTTAGTCAAGTGCTCGATCACGGATTCTTCCACGGTGATCCCCATCCGGGAAATATATACATAATGCCCGGGAATGTTATTTCTTTTATCGACTTTGGAATGATTGGAGTCATGGATGATGATCTCAAACTCCAATTCGCAAAACTAATTATGGAATTGGAACGCGGTAGCACAAAAGGCATTATCAAAGTATTGGATGCAATGGGGATATTGCAAGACGAAACAGACATCAAAAGCCTGCAAAAAGATTTAGGGATGCTCAAAACAAAATATTATGATGTCTCTTTACAAAACATGAGTTTAGGAGACATTTTCATGGATCTGTTCGGGGTTGCCTATCGTCATCAGATTAAGATTCCTAGTGAAATCACAGTACTAGGGAAAACCATATTAACGCTAGAAGGGTTAATTTCAAAGTTAGACCCTCATATGAGCATCATGGATGGCGTAGAACCCTTTGGGAAGAAACTCATTAGAGAGTATTACAGTCCCACTTCCCTTCTAAAATCCGCTTGGGAAAGTGTGAGTGAAAATGCAGAGATTCTAGCGAATATCCCTCGTGACTTCAAAGATATTAGTACTGCAGCAAAAAAAGGGAAATTGAAACTGGACATTAACTTAAGGCAGACCAGCTTCATTCTTCGGCGCATGGATATCATTAGCAACCGACTTGCATTCAGTGTCATACTTCTTGCATTCAGTATTCTTATGACCGGTTTGATCATCGGATCCGCTATCGCTGGAGAAAGTAATATGCTATTGAATCTACCTGTCATTGAAATCGGTGCGATTGTTGCATTTTTAATGTTTGTATTTCTTCTCTTTTCCATTTTCAGATCTGGAAAAATGTAGCGGCTAGTCAAGTCTTTAGAGACTTAGTCGCTTTTTCACACACCTTAGCAAGTAACCTTTATTACTAGACAATTAGGACTATTTTTTTGCTATTTTCAAATATTAAGTTTAGAGTTGTCTATGGAATAATTTTAAAAATGATGAAGGAGGAAGCCAGTTGATAACATTTAAAAACGTGTCTAAAAAATATCCAGATGGATTTGAAGCACTGAAAAATTTGAACTTTGATATTCATCAAGGTGAACTATTTGTACTGATTGGACCAAGTGGTAGTGGGAAAACGACCACTATGAAAATGATTAATCGTTTAATCGAACCTACTGGTGGAGATATTAAAATTGATGAAAAAAGTGTCTCCTCAGTCAATCCTGTAGAGCTGCGGAGAAGTATCGGCTATGTGATTCAACATATCGGTTTGTTGCCACATATGACCATCCGTGAAAACGTCGGGCTTGTTCCCCAACTCAAAAAGATGGAGGAAAAAGACTATCACCACAAAGTGGATGAGCTGATGACAATGGTTGGATTGGATCCAGTCATATATGCAGATCGTTATCCTCAAGAATTGAGCGGAGGGCAACAACAGCGGATCGGTGTGATTCGTGCGATGGCCGCAGAACCTCAAATTATTTTAATGGACGAGCCATTCAGTGCGCTTGACCCTATAAGCCGTGAACAACTACAAGATGAATTGGTCAAACTTCAGCGCGATGTAAAAAAGACGATTGTGTTCGTGACACACGATATGGATGAAGCTCTTAAAATAGCAGATCGTGTTTGTATTATGAAAGATGGTGAAATTGTACAAGTCGATTCTCCTGAAGCAATTTTACGTCGTCCAGCCAATGAATTTGTACGGAATTTCATCGGAGAAGATCGCTTAAACGAAGCGGTTGTACTTCCCCCACTCGAATCTCTTCTTATCAAACCCATCTCTACTCTTTACAAAAGAGGTCTAGCAGGAGCACTGAAAACGATGCAAAAAAAACGAGTCGATACCTTGATTGTCGTTGACGAAAACGATCATTATCTTGGTGTAGCCTCTATTTGGGATGTGCAAAAGCATTTCAATGACGAATCTCTTACGTTAAACGACATTAAAAAAACAGATCATCAGAAGTTCTATATTGACGAACCCGTCGCAGAAATTTTCACGAAGCTAAATGAATCAGGTTATTGGTTTGTCCCTGTAGTCGATCGGAATGAAAAGCTACTAGGTCTCGTCAGTCGCTCGAGTCTCGTTGAGTACATCGTTGATGAGCTACTCTAATCTGAAGGATAGGATACATATTGACAGGAGGTCTTTACTATTAACGAAATATGGAATGATACAGTAGATGTCTTTACGAATCGATGGCCCACAATTTGGAGCCTATTTCTTGAACATGCAACCCTTTCTTTAATCTCCATCGGAATCGCAATCCTCATTTCAGTGCCCTTAGGTATCATTTTGACACGCAACACAAAAGTAGCCGAACCGATCATAGGGATCGCTTCTGTACTTCAGACAATCCCAAGCTTGGCCTTGCTTGTGTTCCTTGTCCCGTTTATGGGGACAGGCAAAGCACCTGCAATTATTGCGCTCACCATTTACGGCTTACTGCCAATTTTGCGCAATACATATATTGGTATACGTGGCGTTGACCGTGCTACTGTAGAAGCGGGTATCGGTATGGGTATGACGAGCCGACAAGTGCTAACTATGGTGGAATTACCGCTTTCGTTAGGTGTTATCATGGCAGGTGTCCGGACAGCAGCCGTTTTAATCGTCGGTGTTGCTACCATTGCTGGGCTGATAGGAGCCGGTGGACTTGGTGATCTCATTTTCCGCGGTTTACAAACGTACAATTCAGGACTTATCCTTGCAGGCGCTATCCCCTCTGCATTGCTAGCTATCGCGCTCGACTTCATCTTAAAAAAGGTAGAGACTATGGCGCAACCAGGTAAACTTTCTAGCAAAACAAAAAAGAACATAACACGCGGTGCAATAGCTGTTGTAGTAGCCGTCGTCCTAGTGGTTTCCATCACCTCTTTCACAGGTGGGAATAAGGATACCATAACGATTACAGGTAAAAACTACACCGAACAAGAAATCATGGTTTATGTGCTTGGCCACTTGATAGAAGAGAAAACGGACTTGGATGTTAAATACGAATCATTCCTTGGTGGTTCCACGCTCGCTTTCGAAGGGCTACAGCAAGGCAGTTATGATGTCTATGTAGAGTACACAGGAACTGGGTTGATGAACTATTTGAAAGAAGATGCCATTAACGATCCGGACGAAGCGTATGAGTACGTGAAAAAAGTATTTAAAGAAAAATATGACCTTGTCTGGCTCGATCCAATTGGCTTTAACAATACGTATACACTCACTGTGCGTCAGGAAGATGCAGACAAATACGGACTAGAAAAAATGTCCGACTTGCAACGGACCGCAGATTCCATGGTCCTAGGATCAGAACCCGAATTCCAGGAGCGAAAAGATGGATATCCCGGTTTCCAAGAACTTTATGGGTTCTCTTTTAAAGATGCAAAAACAATGGATACAGGCATTATGTATAGTGCCATTAAAAATGGTGATGTTGATGTCATAGACGCTTTCGGAACCGATGGACGTATCCCAGCGTTCAACTTAAAAGTGCTAGAAGATGACAAAAAACTATTCCCCCCTTATTACGCAGCTCCGCTCATCCGTCAAGATGTGCTGGATAAGCATCCAGAATTAGAAGAGGTTCTAAATATGCTAGCTGGTAAAATTGATACTGAAAAGATGCAAGAGCTAAACGCACGTGTTGATATTGATAAAGAACAATACGAAACTGTGGCAGTGGACTTCTTAAAGGAGTCAGGTTTGATTGATTAATTTATAAAAAACCACGTAGAAAAGGTAAGCCCCTTTCTACGTGGTTTTTTTATGGAAAGTCGATTGTTCAGACGATGAAATATGCAATGACGGATAGTAAGATTGATGTGATGGTCATGGCAGCGAGTGGGCGAAGCGCACGCGCTCGCAAATCGCGAAGACTTACATTCAATCCAAGTCCAACCATAGCCGCTGTTAAGAGCCAAGTTGTTAATACTGATATGAATTCATAGACTGCATCGGATACTGGAATGATCGGTCCAAATACATAACTTCCGAGCACACTTAAAATGATGAAGCCCACTAGGAACCATGGAAACTCGATTTTCGAATCCCCTTCGTCTGCTCCTTTACTTTTACGTTTCATAATTGCGATAAAGATGAAGCACAGTGGAACAAGTAAGAACACGCGACCAAGCTTAGCAAGTAGTGCGATCGCAAGTCCATCTTCACCTGCAGGAGCTCCTGCTAGCGCAACATGCGCGACTTCATGCAAGCTGATACCTGACCACATTCCGTATTGAATTGCATCGAGAGGTAAGAATGGACGTAACACGGTATAGCCGATAGCAAAGACTGTACCCATCAAAGCGATGATTCCGACACCGATTGCTGTGTCTTCGTCTTTTGATTTTACGATTGGTGCTATTGCGGCAATCGCTGCTGCGCCACAAACTCCGGTCCCGACACCCAATAAGAGAGAAATATTCATATCTGCTTTAAACATCTTGGCTAGCCAAAGTGTCATGAAAATCGCAAAGATGATAACGCCGACATCACGGGCAAGCAATCCGAGTCCATCACTGAATACGGTGTCGATATTAAGTTTAATGCCGTACAAAATAATGGCTGTTCGCAACAAGCGTTTAGATGAGAAGGCAATACCCGACCGAATCGCTTCCGGATATCCGAAAAACTGACGGAACACAACTGCAATGATGATTGCAGATGCCATTTGCCCAATATGGTCAAACCCCGGGAGCTTCGCGAGTAGATAGCCTAAAAATGCAATGAAAAATGTAAATGCAACCCCGCCGATCCAAGCAGTCGATTTCGATAACTTTTTGGGGGATGGGGATAATGACGATGAATTCATGGGTAACACCTCCTTGGGTTAAGTATACGCTGACAGTTTCCATAAGGAAAATAACATTATATAATAGCTATCATAAGTAAATAGATATATGAGAAAGGAGTGATCACATGGACCAGAGTTTAAACGTTTTTGTCACGGTCGCCGAAAAGAAAAACTTTTCACGTGCAGCGGAGGACCTCCATATGACACAGCCCGCTGTGAGCCAGTATATCCGTTCCTTGGAAGAGACGATGAATGTGCGCTTGCTCGAAAGGACGAACAAATACGTCAGACTGACAAAGGCTGGAGAAATCGTTTACCACCATGCGAAAGAAATTGTAGGATTATATGGTCGCATGCATCACTTAGTTAATGACTTATCCCACGTGGCAAGCGGAAAACTCTCAATTGGAGCCAGTTACACTTTTGGTGAATATGTACTTCCTCATATCTTGGCTCGTTTGTTGGAAGTCTATCCTCACATTCAGCCGGAGGTAACGATTGGAAATACTGCTGAAATTGCAGATCTCATTATAAGTCAGCAACTTGATGTAGGGATTGTTGAAGGTCGATTCAAAGAAAACCGAATGCTGACCACACAAGATTTTGCAGAAGATCGGATGATCGTTGTCGCTTCAGCAGGTCATCCCCTAGCGTTAAGGACAGAGGCAATCGAGTGGGGGGAATTGGCTGAACTCCCTTGGATAATTCGAGAAGAAGGATCCGGCACGCGTGAAGCTGTGGAATCTGTTTTTGAACGCAACTCGATCACGCCTGCCCGTACGATGCAGTTCAGTAGTACTCAGCCCATTAAGGAAGCCGTGGAAGCAGGGTTAGGAATTAGTTTGCTATCAGAGTGGGCTGTACAAAAGGAAGTCCGTTATGGCGATTTAGTGCGTCTATCTGTGAAGAACTTACCATTTGTGCGGCAATTCTCGATTGTGACCAGTTCACCGTATCAGACAAAGGCGTTACAAGTTTTTTTGGAGCTTCTGCTTAATAATCGGAAGTTGACATTGTTCCGGGAAAGTTAATGAAAACCCACCTGACTCTGGGTTGTGGATTTAATTTTCGAGGATATCCGTTACAGCGCATGATTTCTCCGACAGATCTGGCTTTTTTTCGATAACGGGACACAAGTCAAGTGCGTTAAAGGATTAATTGGTAGCGCTGTGCTTGTTAAGTGATTGAGGATTTCTCTGTAAAGGAGGCTTTATGGGTTTCATGAGTGATGGGCTGGCAATCCAGGAAAATTTCAAATAAAGTTTGGGAGTTATGAGCGTTTTCTCTAGGTTATGATCACTTTCTGCGAGTTATGAGCGCTTTCTCTGGGTTATGATCACTTTCTGAGATTTATGAGCGCTTTCTCTGGGTTATGATCACTTTCTGTGATTTATGAGCGCTTTCTCTGGGTTATGATCACTTTCTGTGATTTATGAGCGCTTTCTCTGGGTTATGATCACTTTCCAAGACTTATGAGCGCTTTCTCTGGGTTATGATCACTTTCCAAGATTTATGAGCGTTTTCTCTGGGTTATGATCACTTTCCCCGAGTTATGAGCGCCTTCTCTGGGTTGTGATCACTTTCCAAGATTTATGAGCATGCTATCATACACGTCTGCACCTTAGTATTTCATTGCAAGGAAAAAAGGGCTTTGCAAAAGCCCTTTCCACTTGAATCACTTAATTAACTTGCCTGGGTTCAATACATTCCCTGGATCCAGTACCTGCTTGATTTTCAGCATGACGTCGTACGCAGCACCGTGTTCATCTCGCTGGTATTTCTGTTTGCCAACGCCAACACCGTGCTCGCCTGTACAGGTTCCACCACAAGCGAGCGCGCGACGGACGATGGTTTCATTGTATTCATCAGCGACCTTGAGTTCTTCATCATTTTCATGGTCAATCATTAGCAACACGTGGAAATTACCATCCCCAACGTGTCCTACAATTCCACCTTCAAGACCTGTGCGGTCCAGTTCCTCGCGTGCAAAGACAACAGCTTCTGCTAGTTTGGAAATCGGTACACATACATCCGTCAGCATCATCTGTTTGCCTGGGAATCCATGTGTATAGGCGTATGCGGCATTGTGGCGAGCTTCCCACAAACGATTGCGACTTGCAGTTTCTGTTTCGAACAAAATTTCTTTGCAACCGAAGTCTGCGACAATTTCTTCTGTAAAGGTAACGTCTTGTGCGAGACCGGCTTCGTTGCCATGAAACTCTAAAAAGAGGGTTGGCAATTCCTCGTAGTCCGTTTCACTGTACGCATTTACTTGACGAATGGACTCCGTATCAACCAGCTCCACTCGCGCAATGGGTATACCCGCTTGCAAAATTGCAGGCACAGCTTCAATAGCATTCGTAATCGATGTGAATGTTGCGCGAGCTGCTGTGGTCACTTCCGGGATTCCGAACACACGAAGTGTTAGTTCCGTAAAACATCCGAGAGTTCCTTCTGAACCGACAAATAATCCATTCAGGTGATACCCTGAGGATGATTTAGCTGCTTTGTTCCCCGTGTGAATCACAGTTCCATCCGCTAGAACCACTTCCAAATCTCTCACCTGATCACGCATAACTCCGTATTTTACGGATGTCGTTCCACTTGCATTTGTTGCCGCCATACCACCAAGTGTGGCATCTGCTCCTGGGTCGACAGAGAAGAATAGCCCATGTTTTTTTAACTCTTTGTTCAAAACAGAACGAGTCACTCCAGGTTGCGCAGTTACCAGCATGTCAGATGGATTCACTTCTAGTATTTGATTCATCTCACTGAAATCGATTGTAATCCCATGATCATAGGGGATTACGTGACCTTCCAGACTGGAGCCAACGCCAAATGGAACGACAGGGACGTTTAATTTCCCTGCTGCTTTTACAATACGGCTCACCTCTTCAGTGGTCCTAGGAAACACCACAAGATCCGGGAGGCTTGGCGTATGGTAAGATTCGTCCTTGCTATGTAAGTCTCGTACTGTTTCGTTTTGCGTTACTTGCCCAATCTCTAAAAACTCGGTCAATTCAACAAAAAGTTGGTCAATTAAAGTAGTCATTCGATCAATTCCTTCCTCATTTAATTTAAATACAATTTCAACAATTATAACTCATTCTGAACTCGTTTGTAATTTAATGAGCGGGGAACACTATAAGGAATGTATAAATCATAGGAGGTCATCATCTTGAGAAAATCAGCATCTATTGCAGGAAGCATTCTTGCGACAGCCCTACTTTTAGGTGCATGTGGTAACAACGACACGAGCACAGAAAAGAACACAACCGGTACGGAAGATACGACGACTGGGTCTGGAACTGTCAACGATGAGTCCGCTAACAAATCCTCTTCCGATACAAACGATTCCTCTACAACTAATAACTCAACAGTCTCAGACAGCGATCAGAACTACATGAAAGAGAAAATGGACAAGCTGACCTATGATGAATTTGAGTTGGAAGTCGATTATGGAAAAGACAAAGAATATGAAATCGAAATCGAGCAAGACAACGGCAAGGTAGAATCGACCGTTGAGGATGAACTTTCCAATACCAATTTAAAAGGTCGGGAAGCGTTCGATGAAATTTATCCGAAGTTGGAAAAGCTGGACATCACAGAAACCACTTCAAAAGAGCAAGCCATTCAACAAGCATTGGACGCGTTCAATTTGAAAGACGATTACGTCAAATTTGATATTGAAATCACAATGCCTGATGGCCAAAAAATCCAATTCGAAGATAAAAAATAAGTAAAAGCGGAACCGTCAATTCGGTTCCGCTTTTCTTTTTTAGCTATGTGCTTGTACAAATTCAATAATTTTCTCGGATGTTTCCATCTGGAGAATTTCCGGGATATATCCTTCCCATTCCGCTTTAGAAAGATCCGCGAATTGAGCACGTGCTTTCAAAATGCTCGACGGGCTCATTGAGAACTCATCCAGTCCCATACCGAGTAAAACAGGGATGGACAGTGGATCTCCCGCTACTTCACCACACATACCAACCCACTTGCCTTCTTTATGGGCGGCTTGAATCACGTTATGAATGAGGCGTAACACAGACGGATGATTTGGCTGATACAAATACGAAACCGTTTCGTTCATGCGATCTGCCGCCATCGTATATTGGATCAAATCATTTGTTCCAATGGAGAAGAAGTCTACTTCTTTTGCAAACAAATCGGCAATGACAGCAGCTGCAGGAATTTCAAGCATCATCCCTACTTCATACGTATCACTAATTTGAACGTTTTCAGCTTGTAGCTTCTTTTGTTCTTCGAGTAGCATGCCCTTTGCGCGTCGGAATTCTTCTAGCGTCGCAATCATTGGGAACATGATTTTCAAGTTGCCGTGGACACTCGCGCGCAGCAATGCGCGTAACTGCGTACGGAACATTTCTGGATGTTCAAAGCAAAGACGAATGGCACGCTCGCCTAGGAATGGGTTCATCTCTTCAGGAGTGCTGAAATAGCTTAATTCTTTGTCCCCGCCGATATCGAGTGTGCGGACAACCGTTGGACGGTCTCCCATGGATGTCAGAACGGTTTTATAAGCATCGTACTGCTCTTCTTCCGTAGGGAAATCACTTTTACCCATGTAAAGGAACTCTGTACGGAATAAGCCGACACCTTCTGCACCGTTTTTATCTGCTAATGGTAAATCATCAGTCGACGCAATATTCGCGCCCACTTCAACATGATGTCCATCACTTGTAACCGTCGATTCAGAAACAAAACGCTTCAACAATTCCTTGTCTTGCTCGAACGTCGTTTTCTTCGTTTCATAAGTCAGCTTTTCTTCATCAGTCGGCTCTAGTAATACTGTTCCGTCTGTTCCATCGATAATCAGAGAGGTTCCTTGTTCAATCGATGCCATAGCCGTTTTCGTTCCGACAACTGCTGGAATCTCTAGCATTCTTCCTAGGATTGCAGAGTGCGATGTACGCCCTCCAATGTCAGTGACAAATCCTTTGACGAATTGCTTGTTCAATTGTGCCGTTGCAGATGGAGTTAAATCGTCTGCAATAATAATCACTTCTTCATTGATTGTAGAAGGATCGGATACATGGACGCCTAACAGTTTAGCCAGGAGACGCTTAGTTACGTCGCGCACGTCTGCAGCACGTTCTCTCATATATTCGTTGTCCATTGACTCGAACATTGCCGTGAATGTATCTGCAGCCTGTTGCAAGGCAAATTCTGCATTGATGCCTTGTTCGATGCTACCTTTGACGCTGCTCTCAAGCTCAGGGTCGTTCAATACGAGTAAGTGTGCGCTAAAAATGGCCGCTTTGTCTTCTCCGAAGTTTTCGGCTGCTTTTGCTCGAATCTCTTCTAGTTCAACTGCAGCTTCATCTTTAGCAGCTTCAAAACGGGCAATTTCCAGTTCCGGTTGCTCGATAGTCAGTTTTTCGACTGTCAGGTCAGGCGTTTCCAGACGGTACGCTTTGGCGATCGCTATGCCGTCGGATACACCGATCCCTGTAATAGTTTGTTTCACTCGCCAATACTTTCTTTTTTCATAATGTCATCCACTTTTGCGATCGCCTCTGACTCATCTGCGCCGTCTGCTGTGACTTCAACTTGCGCACCGGATTCAATACCCATGCCCATGACGCCCATGATGGATTTCAAATTGGCTGTGCGCTCTTTGTACGTAATCGTGACCTCTGACTTGAATGGTGTTACTGCTGACACGAGCATTGAGCACGGACGTGCGTGCAACCCTTCGCTACTTGTAATTGTGTACGTCTTCTTTTCCATAACTAAATCTCTCCTTTTAAGTCAAAAATCGATGCGGTCGCTGTAGTGGGCGACGAGTGCATTATTATGTGTATCGTTGCCCTCTATATTACCGCTTTTAAAAACAGGCGGTTCCATTCCATTCTCACTCATTCGCACAACAACCTCGCAGAACAAAGCGTGCAGCAACGCATTCCCAATTACTGAGGATGCAGGACCGCATTGTATTCCGTCGATGTGCATAATTCCGTCGCCTGGAAGGACTTTTGTATCCAGCACAGTAGACACTAATGCTTCCAGTCGTTTGCTTGAAGAATGACGAGATGGATGTTCTTTTTCAGTATACAATAAAGACTGAATGGAAACCGTATAAGCGCCTTGCGTATTCGCATATTCTGCCATATCAATGGGTACGGGGTTACGCCCTGAATTTGAAATGATGATAACGACATCTTCCGGCCGTATATCTAGACTAGTTAAAAAGGTTTTGCTGAACTCAGGATCTTTCTCGTTTTTAGATGAAAGTAGCGCTCCTTCGTGCAACATAAGTGGCCCAATAGAAATTGGCTGAACACACGCTAGACTTCCAGCACGGAAAAACCCTTCTTGTGCGAGCAATTGGGAATGGCCCGATCCGAAGAGATGGATGATACCGCCTTCCGCTATTCGATCAGCTAGTTGTGCAGCTGCTTGTTCCACTGCCCCTTTTGCTTCATGACCCGCTTCTGTTATGAGGGCCGTAATCTCGCTTATATATGAATTCAAGGTATTCACCTTCCAATTTCACTAATGAATTTATATCTGTCTGCACGATACGTACTTCGAACGACTTCAAAAATGCGACCATCCTCAAGTGTACTCACGCGTTCGATAAGTACAACTGCAGCAGGAAGCGCTATTTGTAAGTATCCAGCGTCCTCAGTTTTTGCAAGAGCCGCTTCCATCCGCTGTGTCGCCTGACCGATCACAAGTTTCTCCTGTAGCTCGATGAATGCATATAAGGAGCCTTGCAGTGCTTCTTCTGTAAGCCTAGGAAACAATTCCACAGGCAAATACGATCGTTCAATCGCCATTGGCGTTGCATCAGCATAGCGAATGCGGACAACTTTATGAACAAATGCTTCAGGGGAGATTCCGAGTCGTGCGGCAATCTGAGTGTCTGGATGGATTTGGCTAAAGCTAATCAGCTTCGTCCCAGGAACCAAGCCTCGCTCTTTCATGTCTTCAGTAAAGCTCGTTAATCCGTTAAGTGGCTGTTCCATCTTTTCTTCCGCCACAAACGTACCACGACCTTTTTCACGGTATAACAACCCGTCCTTCACTAAGTTTGTAAGTGATTGACGGACTGTCATACGACTAACGCCAAACATGTCCGTCAATTCACGCTCAGATGGGATAAGGGACTTTACGGGATACACACCTTGTGAAATTTGCCCCTTTAAATAATCTTCAATTTGAACGTAAATCGGTATGGCCGATTGCTTATCTAGCATACCTGCCACCACCAATCGAATTTTTCAAACACATCATACCTTCCTATTATGATCATACCCGACTACACCGCCACAAATCGTATGCATGACTGTCCACTCTTTATCGAGAATCACGACATCCGCATCATTTCCAGCAATCAGACCGCCTTTTTTCGCTAGACCCAGTTGACGAGCTGCGTTTCCAGAAGTGATTTTTGCCACATCGAGTGGACTGATTCCTAATGTACGGACGACATTTTTGACGGCATGTTCCATCGTTAAAATACTTCCAGCAAGTGTACCATCTGAAAGGCGCGCATCTGTTTTTGTTACATGGACAGGTTGACCACCAAGATCATATTCTCCCGGTTCGAGTCCTTTGGCACGCATTGCATCCGTTATGAGGATAAGTCTGTCCGCACCTTTCACCCGGTATGCCATCTCAACTGCTTTAGGATGGCTGTGGATGAAGTCTGCAATTACTTCTGCACTTATTTCGTTTACGAGAAGTGCCCCGCCGATCGCACCTGGCTCACGATGATGGAAGGGAGACATCTGGTTATATAGATGCGTAGCTTGCACAGCTCCCGCTCCAGCAGCCTCTTCCATTTGGGCGATTGTTGCATCGGTATGACCCATGGATGCAACAATGCCTTCAGATGCAAGTTTACGGATGAATGACATTCCATTCTCTTCTTCCGGTGCGAGTGTCACCATGCGGATTTTGCCTTCAGCTGCCCGCTGCCAAGCATCAAACTGTTCGGCATCAGGAGGGCAAATATATTCTATAGGCTGGGCTCCTGCACGCTTTGGTGATACGAATGGTCCTTCTAGGTGAACACCCAGCATGTGGGCTTGTCCAGCCTTCGTCGTGAATGCTGCCGCATTTTTCAACGCAGCTTCAATCGCCCCAGGTGATTGCGTCATTGAAGTCGCTAAAAAAGAGGTCGTCCCTTCTTTTGGAAGGACGTTCGCCATCGTTTCCAATGCTTCAGGTGTAGCATCCATCACATCTGCTCCAGCTGCTCCATGGATGTGCATGTCGATGAACCCCGGCAGCACGAAGCCACCTTGAGCATCAATCTGTTGATCAGCTTCCCTAGAAATGGATGTTCCAACTTCCTGAATCACTCCATTTTCTATGAACATTTGTCCTTTCTCAAGGATTCCACCTGGTGTTACTACGGTTCCGTTTGTCAGTAATAGTGTATTTGTCATTGCTGTCCGCTCCTTAAGAAAATACGCCGGAAGAGTGACTGTCGTCTCTCCCGCCGGCGTAATTAGTTATTATTCATCAACCTTAACGATTGAATCAGTTCCTTTACGTTGGAACCCTTTTTTCAAAATGTGCAGGTTGGCTTTTTCCACGTTTGTGAAAATAACCGGTGTTACAACGGATGGTGCGTTTGCTTTGATGTAGTCTAAGTCAATGTTCAACAATGCATCGCCTCGTTGAATGAGCTGACCACTTTCTACAAGCAATTCAAAGCCTTTTCCGTTTAACTTCACTGTATCCAAACCTACGTGAATGAGTACTTCCACGCCTGTGTCTGTTTCCAGCCCAATCGCATGATTCGTTGGGAAGACGCTAACAACTTTACCGTCAATTGGTGAATGAATCGTTTTCCCTTTCGGCATGATTCCGAAACCAGGGCCCATCATTTCTTTCGCAAATACATCATCCGGAACTTCAGACAAGTCAATAATGTCTCCGTCGATTGGCATATGGAAATCAGATGCTGGTAAAGCTTTCACAGCGTGTGGCTGTGTATCCAGTTCCATAGACTCTTCCGTCTTCGGAGCTGGGTTACCGTTCTTCATACGTCGTTTCATCGCTTCAGCCAAGAATTCAACAGCTGTTCCGATGACAACTTGAACGTTTGTTTTACTAATTTTCATGTAGCCCATTGCGCCGTAACGCTTCAATTGTTTTTCATCCACAACGTCAGAGTTTTTAACAGTTAGACGTAATCGGGTTGTACAGTAGTCAATGGCTTGAATATTATCAAGACCGCCAAGTGCTTCAATTGTATGATACGCCTTTACTTCAACAATATCATCACTATAGACTGCAGTATCTTCTACCATATCGTCATCATCTTCACGACCAGGTGTTTTCAAGTCGAGTTTCACGATGAGGAAGTAGAAAATCACAAAGTATAATGCACCAATCACGAGTCCTATCGGAATTAGGAGCAGCGGATTTTGAGCTAATCCAAAGTTCAAGACATAGTCAATCGCACCTGCTGAGAATCCAAATCCGTGATGGACGTCAAACATATACGATATCATCATGGACGCACCGGTTAGCAATGCGTGCACAACATAAAGTACTGGTGATAGGAACATGAACGCAAATTCGATTGGTTCAGTAATACCAGTGAGGAAAGAAGTGAATGCGATACTGAATAGCATACCACCGACAATTGCTTTCTTCTCTTTTTTAGCTGCAGCATACATCGCTAGACATGCAGCTGGAAGACCGAACATCATAATCGGGAAGAAACCAGACAAGAATGGTCCTGCTGTTGGATCGCCTTTAAGGAATCGGTTAATTTCACCCTTTACAACCGTACCACTAGCATCTGTGAATGATCCGAAGTCGAACCAAACAACTGTGTTAATAACGTGGTGAAGACCTGTAGGGATGAGTAGACGGTTCAAGAATCCGTAAGTTCCTACACCAAGCGCACCTGCATTAAGTACCCAGTTACCGATACTGTCAATAACGTTTTGCACAGGCGGCCATGCGAAAATCAATATTCCTGCAAGGATGGTCATTGTTGCCGAGGTGACAATTGGCACAAAACGTTTACCTCCAAAGAAGGCAAGAAAATCAGGAAGTTTAATATTATAAAAGCGGTTATAGAGAAGTCCTGCTACAATACCTGAGATGATACCTCCAAATACGCCCATTGTGAAATCTTCGCCAAGGACGACTTGCATGGAATTCGTAAGCACCAAATAGCCTACTGCACCGGCTAAAGCAGAGCCTCCACTGTTATCATGTGCCAAGCCCATCGCAATACCGATAGCAAATATGATTGCTAAGTTATCAATGATTCCAGCACCGGCTGCGGCAATGAACGGGAGGTCAAACAAGTCCTCTTGCCCAAGTCGCAAAAGCAATGCAGCTGCCGGCAAGGTTGCAATCGGAAACATTAGTGATTTACCGATTCGCTGAATAAAGTTCATCATCTTCTTCTCACTCCTTTTAAGTTATCTTACTTTTCACTATACCGTTATACCGGTCTAGTTGTCTATACCAATTAAACCAGAAAACCAGAAAGAATGTAAGCGTTTTTACGAATTTATGTTTAAAAGTTTAAAAGTATGCAAAAAAAGTGATTGCATAGGGATCTGCAATCACTTTTTTGTTTTTAATTTAATGAGTCACCTTAAGCATCTACTCGTACAATACCGCTTGTACCTTGAGTTTGTTTCCCTTCTTTCAACAAATGGATCTTCTCTTTATCGGTGTTTGTGAAAATAACAGGAGTTACAGCGGACGGCGCATTTGCTTTGATATGGGCAACATCAATTTTCAATAATGCATCTCCACGACGAATCGGTTGGTCGTTCTTAACCAATAGATCGAAACCTTCGCCATTCAATTTCACCGTATCCAATCCCACGTGAATCAGGACCTCAACACCTGTTGAAGATTCCAGTCCAATCGCATGTTTGGTCGGGAACACACTGACGACCTTACCATCGACGGGTGAGCAAATAGTATCCCCTGTCGGATCAATCGCAAAACCAGGTCCCATCATTTCCTGTGCAAAAACGGGATCCGGTACTTCAGTTAATGGAATAACCGTCCCATCAATCGGCATGACAAATGCTTCTTCTCCAATCCCCTTTTCTGCAGGTGTCTGTGATGCAGGTGTCTGCTGCTCCTCAGCTGGATTGTCCCCTTTTAACGACTGTGCCATTTTTTTAAAGAAATTCGCCATTTCTTTCACTCTCCTTCTACCTTTTCATGTGTATTGTTTACTAAACATCGCTTCACTATCCCAAAGTCATTCGTTACTTTCCACAAAAGTGCATGGCAAGTGTCTCCAGCATTTGAGGGAGACGGACGAAAGCACTTTCGATATGCAGCCTCTCTGTACGTTGGTGTGCATCCTTACCGAATGGTCCGACGTTCAAAACAGGTGCATCGAGTGCCTTCATTTCTTCAAACGGCATCCAATAAGTAGCGCCCCATACAGGAGTATTCCGCTCAAATGATTTCCAACCTGTCCCTTCATCCTCATAATGTACATAGCTCAAATCACTAATCCCATTAAAGTAATGAATTTGAGACACTTCTGTTCCGAGTGAGGTCGCTTTGTCTTGCATGAGTGTGACAAGCTCCTGAACGAGTGCATCGTCAGAAGTATTCACAGCAGGGTAATACGGTGGCGCAAATAATAGAACGGTTGCAGGCGTAAGTTCTTGACACTCTATCATGAGGACATCGACGATTTTAAATGATTTGTCCCGATCGTCAAGTTCCCAATCTCCAGATACTTCTGTAATGATCCGTTTCACTTCCGATTTACCTAACTTATTGGTTGCGTAATCCATCAACTCTTCAAACTTGAGTAGCTTGATCTCCCCTACTTTAGGAACCCCTTCACGCTCACAAATTTCTGTGTACGTTGATTCACATGCCTGGACTGCGTCTTTTGCAATGCCTTCAAATAATTCCATCACCTCTGCAGCAGTTCTTCTCATTGTGAAGACATTATAAAGCGCAGTTGAGCGATATGGAGTTTGCACAGAGTAATGCGCTTTTAGATCCTTTTGCTGCAATGTCACGGGTAGTGGCGTGGTTTCCCCATGATCAGTTTCTTCAAAGATATTGTTCCACTCCATCCGTTGTGTTAAGAAAGAAGCCATGAATGTCGACGTAATTCCTTTTAACGGTTCCCCGACATGCGTTTCTTTTCCATAAAACAATGCAGCGGGCATGATTTTACCGATGGATCCCGAGTAAATATATTCCCTTGGGTCGCCGGGTTCCTGAGAGAAAACGGGTTCGCCATTTAAGAACAGCGTATACGTTAAGTCGTGTTCTTGTTTCATACGAACGAGTGACTTGACTGCGGTACGCATACCAGCAGAACTCACTTCTTCGTCAGGAACAGCGAGTAACACTAAGTTCACCGGCCATTGTTCCGATGATGCCTTTTCGATTAAGGACATATGTAAAGCGAGCCCCATCTTCATATCCATCGTTCCTCGACCAAACAAATACTCCCCTGATTCGAGATCGGCCAACGCTTCTTCAGGGAGTTCTTCTTTATATTCATGTAATTTTGCGGTTAGCTCTTCAGGATGGAATGCGAATGGCTCTAGTGCACCATATTCTTCTGTCCATACCGTGTCAAAGTGGCTGATAAGCACAATCGTATCTTGCGCTTCATGGTTTTTATACAACGCAGTGACTGAATTGCGCCCTAACCCTGCATCATGCAACTCCAACTGTTCAGGATGTGCTTCGAAATAAGGGACACTTTTCAACTTTTCAGCGAGACGATGTGGGAAAGCTTTTTCCCCTTCTGTTGTTGTCCGACTATCCCAATTGACGAGCTCGCACAATAATGCTTGTAATGTTTCGGGCGTATTCCACTGCAGTTCTGTTCGAGTATGTTGGTTTGCCATTAAAAACCCTCCTCTTTAATTACGTGCTGGCATCCTGACAGCAACAACCTGTCTACTTTTGAGTGTACGCTTTTTGTTAAAAAGATTCATCCCATACAGGTTGGTCGTTTGACTTGCATCTCGACAAACTTCTGTTTATTATGTAAACATAAGTTTGGTTCATGAAATAACGAACGGGAGGTGTTTACTTAATGAACGAAAAAGAACAGCAACTGATGTCGTTGATCCGGCAAAACCCATACTGTTCCCAACAAGAACTGGCAGAAGGTCTTGGACTTTCCCGACCTGCTGTGGCCAATTTGATATCTGCTCTGACGAAACGCGGATATATTACAGGTAGAGCCTATGTGTTATCTCCGGAAGATGAAATTATTTGTATCGGTGGTGCGAACGTCGACCGGAAGTTTCATGTCACTGGACAGGTAGTATCTGGTACATCCAACCCCGCTGAACTGTCGGTTACAATTGGCGGTGTCGCCCGCAACATCGCTGAAAACCTTGGGCGTCTTGACCATCCCGTTCGATTGATCACTACTGCAGGCAAAGACGCAGACTGGGACCTGATTGCGATGCATTCATCGCCCTATATGGACTTAACGTCAGTACGGGTATTACCTGATGCCTCAACTGGATCGTATTCGGCGGTGCTAGACAGTCACGGTGAACTGGTGATTGCGATGGCGGTTATGGATGTGTATGAGTCACTAAACACCGACTATATCGCTTCTGTCGAACGGCACTTGGCTCGTGCCAAGATGATTGTCATAGACCTCAATGTAGCAAAAGAAACGGCAGAGGCGATTCGGGATGCAGCGATTCGTCACAAGGTTCCACTGGCAATCATCCCTGTTTCTGGCCCTAAAATGGCGCATTTGCCAGATACGCTTGAGGGGCTGACATGGTTCATCTGCAATGAGGATGAAGCCGAAACCTTAACGGGCATCACAATTCAAAATGATGAGGACTGGAAAACAGCAGTTTTGGCACTCCTTGACTTAGGAGCAGCACATGCCATTATTACTCGCGGAAAAAAAGGAATTATGGCAGGGGACCGCACAACGCGCACAATCCATCATCATTGCGCGATTCCTGGAGTCTCAGTAGAAGACGTGACAGGAGCTGGCGATGCATTTGTCTCCGGAGTCCTGCATGCTGCAGTAATGGACCGGTCACTCAATGACGCAATTTCCTATGGCCTTGTGAACGCAGCAAAAACGTTAGCATCCACCTATACAGTAAGACCAGAACTGACCGCAAATGGATTAGAAAATGAACTGGAGGAATACAAATGAAATCATATATCGTCTTCTCAGAAGAAGTTTTAAACGCTAAAGCAGCTGGACAACCCATCGTGGCACTTGAATCTACTATCATCTCTCACGGCATGCCGTATCCTCAAAACGTAGAAACCGCTCGTGCAGTCGAACAAATCATTCGTGACAACGGTGCAGTCCCAGCGACGATCGCAATAATCGACGGGCAAATCAAAATCGGATTATCTTATGACGAACTTGAAATGTTCGGTAAAAGCGACAATGTCGCAAAAGTTTCCCGCCGTGATATCGGGTACTTGCTTGCAACGAAACAACTAGGAGCGACTACAGTTGCAGCGACAATGATTTGTGCAGACCTTGCTGAAATCCGCATGTTCGTAACAGGTGGAATTGGTGGCGTACACCGTGGTGCTGAAACAACAATGGACATTTCTGCAGATCTGGAAGAGCTTGCAAAAACAGATGTAGCTGTCGTTTGTGCTGGTGCAAAATCCATTCTTGATATCGGTCTTACCATGGAATATTTAGAAACAAAAGGCGTGCCGGTCATCGGATATGAAACGGACGAACTGCCTGCATTCTATACACGTAAGAGCGGATTCCCTGTGAATTTCCGTGCGGACAATCCAGAAGTTGTCGCTGAAACGCTTGCTGTGAAATGGCATCTCGGACTTACCGGTGGAGCTGTGATTGCAAACCCGATTCCTGAAGCAGATGAACTTGATCCTGAAATGATCAATGGAATTATTGATCAAGCATTAACGGAAGCGAAGGATAAAGGCATCAAAGGGAAAGACGTAACACCTTTCATGCTTGGTAAAGTTAAAGACCTTACAGATGGCAAGAGTCTAGTTGCCAACATTGCTCTTGTTAAACACAATGCAGTCGTTGGAGCTAAGATTGCTGTCGCGTTAAGCAACGCTAAATAATACTATGCAAAAGAGTACTTCTCCCGAGAAGTGCTCTTTTTTTATGTTCCAATCACCAACATCCTAACACTAGTAAAATCGATCATTACTAGTTTAAACCTTCTCCATAAGGGAAACTCGAATAACATACACAACTCTGAAAAATTGGAGGACTTCCACTATGGATGTAAAAAAAGAAGCCGAAAAGCAAGCAGCTGAACTGAAGAGTCCATCCGATTGGATAGCTGGCCTGGAGTGGTTTTTCTTCATATTCGCCAACATTGTTATCATTCCCCTAACTGTCGGAAAAGCGTTCCACCTTCCTCAAGATAGTATAATTTCCACCTTACAGTTGTCTTTCATAGTGACAGGAGTCGCCTGTTTGCTGCAGTCATTTTTTGGACATAAAAGATCCATTCTGGAAGGGCAATCAGGACTTTGGTGGGGGATGATCCTGTCAATCGTGAGCCTTGCAAGTGCGCAAGGCGTTTCTATGGCTGAATTAGGTGGAAGCCTTACTGTCGGATTCCTGATTTCTGCTGTACTGACGGTCGCCATCGGAATTTTCGGCTGGGGTCCTGCCCTGTCCAAACTTTTCAAACCCGGCGTCATGGGCGTCTTCATGCTGCTATTCGGGTTCCAGCTTATTAAGATCTTTCTTGAAGGGATGCTTGGCATTCCGATGGGAAATCCACCCGATGATGCAAAAATCAAACTTTCCGTTGCAGCACTCACGTTTTCTATTGCTGCTATCATGATTGTTATTAACATCAAAGCTCCTAAAAAAGTAAGTAAGTACACATTACTCGGCGGTATAGTAATCGGTTGGGCTGCTTATGCACTCCTATTCGGTCCCGAACATTCGGTGAAACCAGATGCTTCGTTTAAATTTGAGCTATTCCTATTAGGAAAGCCTGCTTGGAATATCGGGATTATATCTATGGCAGTCATTACAGGTCTTATGAATCTCGCAAATACATTCGGTGCATTAAAAGGTACAGAAGGCAAAGATTTATACGATGAAGAAACAAGCAAAAAGCAATACAACCGTAGTTTGACCATTTCAGGTGGACTCACAGTAGTGAGTGGATTATTCGGTCTTGTCCCCTACGCACCTTTCGTGTCGTCAATCGGTTTTCTGGAACAGTCCGGCATCGTTAAGAGACTTCCCTTCGTCATCGGCAGTGGTTTGTTTCTTTTGATAGGAATCATTCCTCCCGTCTCCCACTTTTTCTCTAACATCCCTCTCAGCATTGGAAGCACTGTACTGTTTGTTGCTTACTTACAACTGCTTAACTCGTCTTTCGGATTCTTTGAGGAAATCCGGCTCAACAAACGGAACGTTTATCGATCTGCAATTCCAATATTCATCGCTGTTGTCATTATGGTAATGCCTGACTCGTACTTCTCTTCTCTGCCAGGATTTCTTCAACCAATCATTGGTAACGGCCTATTGATGGGTATTCTGATTGCTCTTATTCTAGAAAACACCATTAAGTGGGATCACATTAAGATTTCATAAAATTCATCTGATAACTCAGAATACAAGTTTTACAGGAAATTAACTGGGTATGCACATTAGTAGAACCAATTTACTAGGAAAAATAAAAAAAGGAAGGTGACACTATGAATTATGAATCGAACAGAATAGGAGAAGATATCGATCCTCGGTACGGCAGCTCTTTCATGGCTAAGAAAAATGCTGTTGCCACCCCTAACAAACTCGCCTCGATGGCAGCCAATCGTATCCTCAACAAAGGGGGAAACGCAATTGATGCTATGGTAACTGCAAACTCAGTACTCGGCGTGGTATTTCCTCATATGACTGGTGCAGGAGGAGATTCGTTCTGGCTCATCTATGATGCAAAAACCGGTAAAAGGTATTCCCTGAATGCTACAGGCCATTCAGGAGAAGACGTGACAATGGACAAGTTCGACAAAGAAGAAGGCATGGACATCCGCGGCCCTAAAGCTGTAACGACAGTACCCGGAGCTGTAAGTGGATGGATTGCCGCTCATGAACGTTTTGGAAAACTGACCATGAAAGAATGTCTGGAGCCGGCGATTGAATACGCCTATGAAGGTTTTCCAGTAGGTAGATCCCTAGCAAAGTTTTCCGAAGTGGCATTAACCTTACTTCGTACTTATCCATCCACCGCAAAAGTCTTTCTTAAACAAGGCGTTGCCCCCTATATGAAAGGCGATACGATGAAGAACCCTGACTTAGGGAAAACACTTGAACAAATTGCAGAACACGGAACGAATGCTTTTTACAAAGGTGATATTGCCGATAAGGTGACCGAATTCCTACAACAACATGGAGGTTTGCTGAAAAAAGATGACTTTTCACGCCATCAAGCAACTTGGGAAGATCCCGTTGAAGTCCAATATGGTGATCGAACAGTTATCGCTCCCCCTCCAAACTCCGCTGGTATGGTGACCCTCCAGATTCTTGGCATGATGGATCATCTGGATATTACAAGTATGAAAGGCCATGAGGAAAAGTTCATCGACGCATTCACGCGCGCGACTGCATTTTCGTTCATGGATCGTGATGCATTCCTTGATGACCCTAACTTCAATAAGGTTCCAACAGACGTACTCTTAAGTAAAGAGTACTTCAAAGAACGTGTGAAAAAGATGCATGATCCAGCATTAGGGCCACCCGAAAACGGCTACGCCAATAAAGGTGATACTACCTTTAGTTGCGCAGTAGATGATGAAGGTAATGCAGTCGGTGTCATCCAGAGCCTGTACTGGGAATGGGGTTCAGGCGTTGTTGCAGAAGGAACTGGAATGTTGTTACAGAACAGAGGTAGCTACTTCTCACTTGACGCTAAGGCGCGCAACAAATTAGAGCCGCACAAACGCCCAGCTCATACGCTAACCTGTTCCATGGTCTTCCATGAAGACAAACCAGAAATTATTGTTGGAGCTATGGGTGGAGATGGAGAACCACAGACACAAGCTTTAATCATCATGCGACTTTTAAACCAAGGATACTCCGTTCAAGAAGCAATTGACGCGCCACGCTGGTTACTAGGTAGGACCTGGGGTGAAAACCTTAGAGGATTGCGACTAGAAGGACGATATGATGAAAAGATTGCGGATAAGCTACGTGATCTGGGACACGTTAACGTGACCATGATTGAAAACTTTAGTGATCTAATGGGACATGCCCAAGCAATCCGTATTTGGCCGGACCGGATCGAAGCTGGTGCCGATCCTCGTGCTGGTGGACTTGCAATTGGTAACTAATAGGAGATAACCATTCTACTAGGTTTCTAAAATTCGAAAGGAGATTTTATGATGAACACAAATACTGATAACACAACACAAACTAATCCTCAACCAATTAAAAATGATCGTGGTGGCCACATTTGGGGCGCCACTAATCCTGAAATTGATCGTCAAAACCCTGACATTATCGTGCCACCTGACACGGACAGTGGAACGATGCCTAACTTGAAGTTCCCTTTTGCTCACTCTCACATGCGTGTCGAGCACGGCGGGTGGTCACGAGAGGTAACCATTCGTGAAATGCCAGCTGCTGAAACAATCGCGGGTGTTAATATGCACCTTGAACCTGGAGGTGTACGGGAACTTCACTGGCACAAAGAGGCTGAATGGTCTTATATGATCAAAGGAAAGGCGCGAATTACAGCGATTTCCCCCGATGGACGTGAATTTGTAGATGATGTGGGGGCGGGAGACCTATGGTATTTCCCTTCAGGCATCCCGCATTCCATTAAGGGGCTCAGTGAAGGTGCTGAATTCGTCCTTGCGTTTGACAACGGAAGTTTTTCAGAGAATAGTACATTCTCCATAACCGATTGGTTTTCCAGCACTCCAAAAGATGTGCTGGCTGCAAATTTCGGAGTATCTGAAGAAGAATTTGACAAAATTCCCGATGGCGAAGTTTATATGTATCAGGGGGCTGTACCAGGCCCTATCGCAGAAGACCTTCCAGAGGATCCGAACGAATTCGTCGAATTCCCTTACAGTTTTAAATTGACGGATGTC
Organism: Sporosarcina sp. BI001-red; assembly: GCF_003384035.1. Lineage (GTDB taxonomy): Bacteria > Bacillota > Bacilli > Bacillales_A > Planococcaceae > Sporosarcina. The sequence goes on from NZ_QQAK01000011.1 coordinate 300,311, forward strand.
GAGCCCGTAGAAACGAGCGGTGGAAAAGCATGGGTTGTAGATTCCAATAACTTTAAGGTGTCTAAAACTATTGCGGCCGCTTTAGTTGAAGTCGAACCTGGTGGCATTCGAGAAATGCATTGGCATCCTAACGAATCCGAGTGGCAATATTACCTTGAAGGTCAAGGTCGCATGACTGTATTCGCGTCTGGTGGAAAAGCACGTACGTATGATTTCCAGGCAGGCGACGTGGGTTATGTCCCATTTGCAATGGGACACTATGTTCAAAATACGGGAAATACTCCGTTACGATTCCTGGAAATGTTCCGGAGTGATCACTTTGCAGATGTATCTCTCAATCAATGGATGTCTCAGACACCACCACATCTTTTGAAAGAACACTTGCCGCTTAGTGATGAATTCATGAAGAATGCATTGCACAATGACAAACGACCGAATGTAAAATATAAATAAACAGAATGGAATTCGGCGGGCTAAGTCCCTCCGGATTTTTTTATCGTTCCACAAACCACGCCTTGCATCGCCTCGCCATCTTAAAAGTTTGCAATAAAACTTCACTGCCTAAAACCAACCATGTGAGCACGTGATAAATCCATCTCCCAATATTAAAACCCACAGCTCGAAAGCTGTGGGTTCACTTATACACGCTCTGCTTTATGTCCAATCAGTTTGTAGTACACAAGATACAATGATGGAATCATCACCAGTGTAAACAAACTCGAGAACGCAAGCCCTGCGATGATCGTAATTGCAAGTGCTTCAAACAACGGATCACCCGATACAGCAACTGGAATCAGTGCCACAATCGATGTCAGGGAGGTCAAAATGATGGGTTTAATACGCGCGTAGCCCGATTCTACAATAGCTTCGATGACATCCATATTGCCTAGAAGACGGCGTGCCTCCACAAAGTCAATTAGCACTACCGCATTCCGCACGACAATACCGGTCAATGAAACAATTCCCATGACACCGAGGAAGCTAAGGGGCGTTTGTGTGATGAACAATCCAAGTATCGCTCCCGAAATACCAAGATACACGGCAAACAATACGAGGAACGGTAGACTGAACGACTTGAATTGGAACGCAATGACCAAGTATACGAGTAACAAGACGACTAGGAATAGAATGCCGATCTCCGCAAAGAATGCCTGCTGATCTGAATTCTCTCCACCCGTTGAAATCGTATAGCCTTCAGGTAAGCTTTTCTTTTCTACCTCAGCAGCATCTAACATGTCATCTTTAAATCCATCCGCATCGCCATACGCTTTTAACGTAATTGCTCGCTCCCCCTTTTCATGAGGCACTTGTGCGAGTAACGATGCTTTCTCTGAAGTAAGCAATTCATCCAATGAAACGAGTTTTGGCGGACCTTGAGTCATCATGGATGGTACGACACTTCCTGAGAGATCTACCGGTTCCCCTTCATTCACTCCTTTTTCCTTTAACACGACCTGCTTTGAAATGTCGCCTTCATACAACTTGAATAAGGGAATACCTTGCGTCAGTAACTGTAACTGATTCGTTACTAAGTTCAACGAAATCCCGTTCTCCTCCAGTGCTTGACGATTCGGCACGTACTGGACTGCTGGAACTGGTTCTCCTAAATTATCCGTCACGATGTCGGCGCCATTTTCAAGCAAACGAGCTCTCAAATCGTTACGTAGCTGAGCGAGCTGGTCGATATCCTCGCCCTTAATCGTTACGGTGACCGGCGCTCCGACAGGCGGCCCTTGGACAATTGTATCCAGGAAGATTTCCGCATCACCATAGCGTTTCCGTAATTCCGGTTCCCACTTGTCGATGAATTCAGAAGCGCTCGTGTTTTCTTTTTTGATACGGAATACGGCTTGCCCGGTATTTCCACCCGTATTATCCATAGAAGAAGCAAACAGATTAGGTAATCCGCTACCTGAGAAGATAGCTGTTTCTTTTACGTTTTTATCTTCCTCTGAAACGTCGTCAATGATCTTTTGGATCTCGTTATTCGTTTCGTCAATCGTCGTTCCTGCTGGAAGTCGGACATTCATCGTCACTTCTTCCTTATCAGCAGCTGGGAAGAACTCAAACGGTGTTAGAAGTGCTAGGAATAGCAATCCAGTCGCGATAACTAGACCACCGATTCCGACGAGTAACGGTCGCTTCAACACGGTGCGCAACACTTTTTCAGAATAGAATACGGCGATTCTCTCCAATGGCTTTCCTAAGAATCCCGGCGTATCTGAGATCTTTTTATTGCGTCGTTTCGTTTTGATGAATTGAAGCATCGGAACAAGCGTGACCGATAACACAGTCGATGCAATAATTGTGGTGATTAAGATACTCGGGAGTGCTTTGATAAATGCACCATTGCCACCGGATAGTAAAAGTAACGGTGAAAACGTTACGACTATCGCTAAACTGGAAGAAATAATGGACGTATAGACTTCTTTGACACCATTAACGGCACCATCCAAGGGTGAATCCCCTAGCTTATAGCGTCGCTGAATGTTGTCATTCACGACGATACTATCATCTACTAGAATCCCGATTGCGATTATGAGCCCGATGACCGATATCTGGTTCAAATCGACTCCCATGTACGGAATTGGAATAAGGCCAACGAGGACAGAAGCAAGTACGGTCAATGCAACTGCAAAAGAACCGAATAATGTCAGCCCAGCTGTTGTTACAACTAGTACCGCAATGACTGCAATGAGTAGTGACACATACAAGCTATTGAATATGGAGTTCACATTGTCTGCTTGCGATTCATATGTGTGAGCTGTTACTACTTTAGGAAGTTCTTCAATATAGCGATCCATCTTCTTTGAAATGCTTTTATCCATCGAAGGGATGTCTTGCCCTGGCTGAAGGAAAATCGTATAAGAAATTGCAGATTGTCCGTCATATGTAACAATATCCTTCGCTTCTTTTGCCACTTCTCCAATATCGGCTACTTTAGTCAATGGAACAGCAGCATCTCCGATTTGTAATTGTTTTAGTTTTTCAATTCCCTCATCTTGCTTCACTGTCAGAACAACACGTTCTTTACCGTCATCATGTGTTCCTAGTGATAGTGGCTGATTCGCTTGTTGCAACACACTGAGTACATCAAACGGTTGCAATCGATTCTCGGCTAATTTCTCAGGATCGAGCGTAATCATCAGTTGTTTTTCTGTGAATCCTTTGACGGTTGTTCCTGCTACTCCTTCTATAGACTGGATATCATCTGATAGCGTTCCAAATGATGTCTCTAAGTCTGCAAGTGCTGCATCGTCTCCAGTGAACATGTAAGAAACGAGTGGAAATGCGAGATCGAGTTTTTTCACTTCAGGCGTTTGTGCGTTCTCTGGTAACTCACTAGCCGATCGCTGTACTTCTTGCTGTAGTTTGCTAATCGTCTGTTCTGAGTCGATCCCATCCTTTAACGACAATGTAATGATCGATGCAGAATTTGCAGAGACAGACTTCATAGTATCGATACCGTCCACTTTCTTAACTGCTCGCTCTAGTGGATTCGTTACCATTCTTTCTACTTCACCTGGTTCTGCACCTGGTAGAATGGAAGAAACCATTACAAGGTCGACAGGGGTTTCAGGAATTTCACGTTTTGGCAGAGTTAAAAATGTATAAACTCCAACTAGCATAAGGATAAAGATAAGAAAGATAAATAATTTACTCCGTTTTAATAAATAGGCCATGGGTGTCCTTCCTTTCTTGGATTAATAGCGGTTTCATTTAAGCAACACTTCTATCTTTCATCATGCCATAGCTACCTACCAATCTCAATTGTGGAAACCTTAATAAGAGACTAATAATTGTTTGACAATGACATAAGAATCTTGTACATTACATAAGGACGAACAATTACGTATCGTACCAAACAAATTATTCGCTTTTAGGAGTGTTCAATAATGGATGTAGTATTCGACTATGAAGATATTCAACTGATTCCCGCAAAATGTATCGTTGACAGCCGTTCTGAGTGTGACACTTCCGTTACACTAGGAAAGCACACATTTCGCTTGCCTGTCGTTCCTGCCAATATGCAGACAATTATCGATGAAAAAATTGCCACTCAACTTGCTGAAGGCGGTTACTTCTATATTATGCACCGTTTTGACCCTGCATCACGCCCAGCTTTCATCCGTGATATGCAAGGCCGTGGGTTGATTGCTTCAATTAGCGTTGGTGTTAAAGAAGACGAGTATGGGTTTGTTGAACAGCTCGCTCAAGATTCACTGATTCCAGATTATATTACAATCGACATTGCACACGGTCACTCAAACGCAGTGATTCGTATGATTCAACATATTAAGAAGCACTTACCTGAGAGTTTCGTTATCGCTGGTAACGTTGGAACACCAGAAGCCGTTCGTGAACTCGAGAACGCTGGTGCTGACGCAACAAAGGTCGGGATTGGACCTGGTAAGGTTTGTATCACTAAGATTAAGACTGGTTTCGGTACAGGCGGCTGGCAGCTTGCTGCACTTCGCTGGTGTGCGAAAGCTGCTTCTAAGCCGATTATTGCAGATGGCGGAATCCGTACACACGGTGACATCGCGAAATCTGTTCGTTTTGGTGCTAGTATGGTCATGATCGGTTCACTATTTGCAGGTCACGAAGAGTCACCTGGTCAAACAGTAGAACGTGATGGCGAACAGTTCAAGGAATACTTTGGTTCCGCTTCAGAGTTCCAAAAGGGCGAGAAGAAAAACGTTGAAGGTAAGAAAATGTTCGTTGAGTACAAAGGTCCTCTTCAAGATACGTTGACGGAGATGGAACAAGATTTGCAGTCATCGATTTCTTATGCCGGTGGTAAAAAGCTGGACGCGATCCGTACTGTGGATTATGCAATTGTGAAGAACTCTATCTTTAATGGAGATAAAGTTTATTAATTACGATTTACTGTGTTGATTTGGACTTTAGGTCATTCACTTGAATGCGTACAAAAACCGGAATCCCTTTATTGAGGATTCCGGTTTTGTTGTGGTTATAAAGAAAAGATCGAGATGATAATGATTCCGATCGTTAATGATAGGACGACTGATACGATAACGGCGATGACGACCGTAACGAGAAAGACACCTAGACCCCGCCATGCGGAGAATCCATGCACTAGACCGATTCCTTTACATGAAATTACTGTACTATAAATTCCGATTGCAAATGTCAGAAGCATAGAGATTAAGTATACGCCAATTGGAAGATTCGTAATCGCAAACGCTTCTGCAGGTGGTGCTTGGAATGCTAATTTTCCATAACCTAAAATTACTAGGTAATTGACTGGTGCCAGCCATATTGTTGGTAACGTCGTGCCCGGGACTACGCGGAGCATTTCAGCAAATGTACCGGTCCCCCCAAACATCCCTTTTCCTATCCAGTGGTAGATTGCTGCACCAATCACCCATGAAATGAGTGCACCCACAAATGTGAATAAGATGAACAGCGGAATGAGAGCACCAAGCGGTAAATTGCTCAGTAACCCTGAACTTCCCGCTTGGTATCCTCCCGAAGCAAGTGCAGCTATGGCAAAGATAAGGATAGCATAACCCGTAGTTGTCTCGTCCTTCAAGTACCGTAAAGTTTCAGTCGGCCTGCTCCAAATCGTGAGCAATGGTTTTAAATTCATAAATAGTCCTCCTTAGAACTTGTCACTCCCCTTTGATAGAAAAGATGGTACACTAATTTTTAGGGGGTGGAATTTTTTGAAAAGAAAAATTGCAATTGCACTCAGTACACTCATTGTCGTACTGCTTGTTGCACTCGTTTTTGCTGGCAATTACTTTTATAACCAAGGAATTAAGCGCGGCACTGAGGTAAAATTGCATAGTGAATCTGAAGCGGTTAATGATCTCGCCAGTGATGAGGATCAGGCGCTACTAAAGGAAGCCAAAATCTGGTATGCCGAACAGCCTAAGAACACCATTACCATGCAATCTTATGATAACTTAAAACTCAAAGCACAGTTTATCAAAAACAATAAAAGTGATGCACACCAAGCAGTTATTCTTGCCCACGGTTTCCGCAATACCGGAGAAGATATGGGGAAGTATGCTAAGTTTTACTACGATCAAGGTTTTGACGTCCTGCTCCCTGACGCACGCGGACACGGAGATAGTGAAGGCGATTATATTGGCTACGGATGGCACGAACGCCTTGATTACAAAGATTGGATTCAATATCTCATTCAACAGCATGACGCTGAACAAATCATTTTGCAAGGAAATTCCATGGGTGCTGCGACTGTTTTAATGACGAGCGGTGAAAAATTGCCCAAGCAAGTGAAAGGAATTGTCGCAGACAGTTCTTATAGCACAGTTAAAAAGGAATTGGCGCACCAGTTGAAATCGATTTATGGATTACCCGCGTTCCCTTTGCTTGACGTTACGAGTGTAATCGCTAAGATACGTGCAGGGTACACGCTACAAGAAGCATCCGCTGTAGCTCAAGTAAAGAAAAATAAGGTCCCTTTACTTCTGATTCATGGCGAAGCAGATGACTTGGTTCCTACCGAAATGGCGACTGAATTGTACGAAGCAGCCAGTGGTGATAATGAGTTATGGATAGTTCCAGACGCTGGACATACAAAAGCGTTTGACAATATCACAGGCGAGTATGAAGAAAAGCTTTCTCAGTACCTTGATAAAGTTCTAGATTGAATACTGGGTCGCTCTCCTTATTAGGAGGGCGATTTTTCATGTGAACATATATCGTATACCTTCTATTACGATAATATGAACAAAAGGTTTCATGGATAGCTAGCGCGGTTTTCTTTCGCTGCCTTTCAGGGTACGTTACGAGAAATGAAAGAATTACAGGCCAAGGATACTTTCAGTTCGCGTTTCCCATACTGTTCTAAAAACGAGGTGAAGTAATGGACTGGCACTTATTGTGGAAATCAATTCTTGTAGTACTTGTCGGAACATGTCTATTGCGACTAGCTGGAAGAAAATCAATTTCTCAAATGACACTCGCACAAACCGTCATCGTTATTGGATTAGGATCACTAATCGTCCAACCGATTGTCGGCCATAATATCTGGTCGACGTTCACAGTAGGACTCGTGCTCGTATTAACACTATCTTTCCGACTCTTCCGGCATGATGAGTTCGCCGCAGAATCCTTCTTCTGACAAAAGTCTTTTTACAGAAGTTGCGAATAGATGCCATAACAACGATCCTCCGCAACATATAGAATAGTTGAACTGGAAAGGATGGATTCAAATGAAAGTAATTATCACGGGAGACACTCATATTCCAGGCAGAGGAAGTAAATTACCGAGTCGGTTGCTTAATGCATGTAACGATGCCGACCTCATTATCCACACAGGTGATTGGTGTTCTCCTGAAGTGTTTAAAACACTCTCTAGTTTAGCAGAGGTGAAAGGTGTCTATGGCAATGTGGATGGAGAGGAGATGCGTGCTCTTGTTCCAGCACAGCAGCTGATCAATATTGGAGGACTACGGATGGGACTAGTCCACGGTCATGGGGACAAGAAAACGACCGAGCAGCGTGCGGTCGAAGCGTTTGCCGAGGAGCAAGTGGATGTCATCGTCTTCGGCCATTCACACATTCCAGTTATTAAGTATTTCAAAGGGAGGCTTCTCATGAATCCGGGTTCCCCTACGGACAAGCGTAAATTACCGTTCTATTCATTTATCACACTGGAAATTGGAGATGAAATTCGTCCTGAACTCATTCTCTTTCGAGACAAGTCTTAATGTACTGGACAGTATGATTACCGTTAAAATACGTATGCTACTGGTGAATTGAACAGGAGGGCGCTTTAATAATGGAGGAGTATTCAGCAGATAGCGTTTTAAAAGGGTATAAAGAAGGGATGGGACAGTTTACTGAACAATTACCAGACATCGGCAGCGGGTTCCACTCCTTTACAGAAAGTTGCTTTGCAGAGGGAGCTCTTGATAGCAAACAGAAGCAGCTGATTGCACTTGCTCTCAGCGTCTATGCCGACGATAAAACCTGTATGTCCTTCCACGCAAAGGGCTGTGTTGACGCTGGTTGCACAGAAAAGGAAGTGCTAGAAGCGTGCAGTATAGCCGCTGCATTAGGAAGTGGTGCCGTGATGAGTCGGACGGTTACTTGTTTGAGTGAGATGTTTCAACAATTTCAACAGTGACAGAAAAAGCTATCTAGTGAACACCGTTGCGGTTGTTGGCTAGGTAGCTTTTTGGGATTTATGATCACTTTCCTAGGTTTATGAGCGCTTTTCATGTTTTATGATCACTTTCCCAGGTTTATGAGCACTTTTCATGTTTTATGATCACTTTCCTGGGTTTATGAGCACTTCTCATGTTTTATTATCACTTTCCTGGGTTTATGAGCGCTTTTCATGTTTTATGATCACTTTCCTGGGTTTATGAGCACTTTTCATGTTTTATGATCACTTTCCTAGGTTTATTAGCGCTTTTCATGCTTTATGATCACTTTCCTGGGTTTATGAGCGCTTTTCATGTTTTATGATCACTTTCCTAGGTTTATCAGTGTCCAAACGTCATTGAAACGGTTGGGATATCACTGGCTCAAGCTTAATCCAAGTCTATCTTCAATAGCTGCATCCGTTCCGTAAACAAACTTCGATAGGATAAAAAGCCGAGCAACACACTCGTCATCGCTGCAGTTGCCAGTAATAAAAACACTACGAGCAATTGAAATTGAACCGCCTGGATAGGATCCGCCCCTGCGATGATCTGCCCACTCATCATGCCAGGAAGTTGTACGAGTCCAATTGTCTTCTGGCTTTCAATCGTTGGGATCATGCTGGCCTGAATGGATTTCAGTAACTGACGATTGATGGACTGCTTTGGAGTTCCACCAAGGGATAGGATCAGTTCGCTTTCATCACGGTGTGCTTCCACTTCTGCTGTAAAACGGTTTAAAAACAAAATCGCAAGAACCATTGAATTTCCGATAACCATACCACTTAATGAGATAATGTATTGAGCAGTTGCAGGAACAATATGTAATCCAAGTAATACAGTTTGCGTCAACACTTCAATCGCAACAAACGTGACAAATAACTTCCAGGTGATTCCTTTAATTGCTTTTCCTTTATGGCGAGCATTTTGTACAGCGGCGACAATCATCAACAGTACCATTAAGATGATAAAAATAGGATGTTCTGAATCGAACACAAACTTCAATACGAAGCCCACCGCTATGAGCTGAATAGTTGAACGAAGCGCCGCAACCATCGTATCTCGTTCCAGTCCAAGATTCAGTGTTTTTGATAACAATAAAGGGATAAATACAAATAGTAACGTTAAACTTAATGTCATCCAACTCACGATAACACTCCTTTCACAAACCGCTTTACGTCTTCATCTTCTGATGCATAAATCTCTTCTTTGGTGCCCACTTCACGCAACTGTCCATCCACCATTACCCAGAAATACTCCCCTATTCGATTTGCCTGTTCCAAATTATGAGTGATCCAAACGATTGTAATCTTCTCAGTGTCCTTTAATTTGACGATCAAGTCTTCAATCTCTTGAAGGGAAGATGGATCAAGAGATGCTGTAATTTCATCTAACAACAAGATTTTGGATTCATTTAATAACGTACGGGCAATAGATACTTTTTGCTTTTGCCCTCCTGATAGTTCGCGAGCATCTCTTGTGAGAAGAGACGTAGGAAGTCCTACACGTTCCATAGTGGCGATTGCTTGTTCTTCGGACAAAGTTTTTCCACGTAGCTGTAATGGAAGGGCTAAATTAGCCTGCACCGTGCCTTGTATCATTGGCGAACTTTGCAGCACGATTCCAACATGTCTTCTGACTGACAGTGGGGATTGTTCTTCAATACGCTTCCCCTCTATGTAAATGCCACCTTGTACGGGACTGATAAGGCCATTGCATAACTTTAACAATGTCGTTTTCCCCGCTCCCGAAGGTCCGATCAATGCAGTAATGTTACCCGTTGGAAACTGTCCACTCACTTTTTTTATAATATCTGTATGATTCGCACGATAACTCACACCATCTAGCCGAATGGCGGGTGATGGAGATACGATATCTCCATTTTCTTGATTCATATCCTACAACCTCCGATCGTATAGATCTTATCATTTTTCCAACCTTTAATATTTCCGATTTATTCCACCCATTGACCTATTGTAATTTTTCCATTTCGATCAATAATCAAACCATACCATATCTTGTTCCCCAGGGAGGTCTTGCCATGCATAAATCGTTCATCCGTAAGAAAAGGCGGATCACTCCACCGGTTCTTATAGCAAGCAGTTTTTTAGTTACAATACTTATCGGTACAGCTTTGCTAAAACTCCCCTTTGCAACAACTGTTCCTATTACTTGGACCAACGCACTATTTACTGCAACGTCTGCGACAACCGTAACAGGACTAAGCGTTTTCGATGTCGCTACTACGCTCACGCTATTCGGTGAAATTGTGCTTCTTGCCCTCATTCAAGTTGGTGGCGTTGGATTAATGGCTTTCGCTGTCGCCATTCTTATTGTGCTTGGACGGAAAGTGGGTATGAAAAACCGGATATTTCTTCAAGAGTCCTTCAGTCAACAATCGATTGGGGGAACCGTTAAATTTCTAAAAAGCATTCTGGTGTTTGTATTCATAACAGAAGGAATCGCATTTATTTTATTATCACTTTTCTGGGTCCCGGAATTCGGTTGGAAACAAGGCCTCTACTACAGTCTATTCCATGTCGTTTCAGCCTTTAACAACGCGGGGTTCTCTTTGTTTCCCGACAATTTAATGAGTTTTGCAGGTAATCTACCCGTTACACTTATTCTCTCTTCACTCTTCATCATCGGTGGACTTGGTTTTACGGTCGTCATGGAGGTTGTTGTAAAGCGATCTCTTAAAAAATGGTCACTTCATACGAAAATGATGCTTGCTGGGACACTAACCGTCAACCTAATTGCCACATTCTTATTCTTTGTGCTGGAGTATCACAACATGAAGACGATTGGCAACATGTCTTTCGTGGATAAAGCGCAGACCTCTTACTTTCAAGCTGTTACGCCGAGGACAGCTGGTTTCAACATGGTACCTATCGGCGATATGGAGGACAGTTCTCTCTTACTGACATTGTTGCTCATGTTCATCGGCGGAGGGAGCGCTTCTACAGCATCAGGAATTAAACTAACTACATTCATCGTCATCGTAGTCGCAACGCTGGCGTATTTTAGAGGGGGGACGGAGCCACACCTATTCAAAAGAACGATTAAATCAGAAATCATTTTCCGTTCTCTAGCTATTGCAGCCGTTAGTTCCATGCTCGTATTCACAGCATTCTTTTTGTTGACTATCACTGAACCATTTCCTTTCCTTCCTTTGCTTATGGAGACGATGTCGGCATTCGGTACCGTAGGACTGTCCGTTGGAATTACAGGTGATTTGAGTCCAGCCGGGGAGTGGATTATTTGTGCGGTGATGTTTTTAGGAAGAATCGGACCGCTGACACTATTTTTCCTTCTGATTCGTCCTAAGAAAGAGTCTTTCAAGTATTCATACGACCGCGTCCATACAGGATGACAAAAAAGATACCTCCATACGCCTGCTTATGCAGATGTATGGAGGTATTATGATAGACATCGGTGCTTTCAGGTTGTGCGGATGGTTACCTCTATAGGTTATGATCACTTTTCAACATTTATGAGCATTTATCCATATTTATGAGCACTTCCCATATTCACATCACACTAATCCCCGTTCCATCAAACACTCCCTTGAAAAACTAGTCAATCTGCAATAAATCATAAGGCGTAATAATCCCGATCAACTCTTCGTCATGCCCTGCACTTTCCGTTATCAACAATGCTTCTAGACGAGTCCCTCTTGAGATTGCACGCTTGAAATATTCTTCTGCTTCGTACACAGATAGATCTCTTTTGACAAATTCAAACGATTCTTTACGTTTTTCATAGTTGTAGACGTCAGACAGTGTCGGTATTTCCCGGGAAATAGAGTCTTCTGTCGATTGGCCTGCTAGCCAATAAGTAATCCCTGCAGCTGTAATGAGCCCCTTGAATTTTCCACTTTCGTAAATTGGCAGCTGACCAAACTTATTATCACGCATTAACGCTAGGGCAGATGTAAGCGGATCTGATGCTTGTAGTGTATGTACCTTACAACCGAACAGGGCACCCACATTGAGCGGATTACTCACTTTGCGTTCAATCAATTCAATGCGTTCTACAACATCATCATGAGGTTCGGCAATAACATAATCGACCCCTGTCCTATGGTGAATAATAGCGTTTCGCAAGTCACCATACTCGCGTAAGTCTTCTTCATAATTACGAACTACCGAGTTTTTGATTTTCGCCTTTTCAATGAGTCGATAAAAAGGCAGAAAACCACTCTCATCTACTTTTTTAGAAAGCGTTTTTTCAATACGATTGTAGGCAATAATAAATCGATCTGAATTTTTTGCAGACATGTCTTCATCAACTCCTTACAATAAGTATACCCATTAAGTTCGATTCAATCGCACAAAAAAAGCCGCCCCTTTTGCAAGGGACGACTTTTCCATTTGGTTGCTTATTCAGCAACTCCCCACTTATAACGATCAGATTCTTTACCTGGCTCGATTGAGTAGTTTACAACGCGCTTATTAGCTGCTTCAAGAGCGTAACGGTATACAGTTGGTGCAACCGGAACGTCTTCATACATTAGCTCTTGCCATTGATTGTAGATATCTTTACGGTACTCTAAGTCAAATGCTTTTTCAGAAGTACCAGCTTTCAACAACTCGTCGTTCTTTTCGCTAGTATAACGAGTGTAGTTAAATGATGCTGTGCGGCCATATAGACCAGATGGATCTGGGTCAGAACCAGTTCCCCAAGCACCTTGGTAGATGTCAATCTTAGGATCATCGTTTTCAACCATGTCGTAGAATGCGTTGAAGTCGTGTAGACGACCGTCAACTAGTTCAACTTTCAAACCAATGTCAGCCCAGTTTTGCATGTAAGCTTTTGCAATTGGCTCAGCAGTTTCTCCACCTGACATAGAAGCGAAGTTGATGACCAATTTTTCACCGTTCTGATCTTCACGGAATCCGTCTCCGTCTTTATCTTCGAATCCAGCGTCGTCAAGAAGTTGTTTCGCTTTTTCAGGATCAAACATGCGACCTTCAACGCTCTCATCGTGGAAGCTTTTAAATACAGGAATGATTAGTGATGTTCCTGGGAAACGAAGACCGTGGTAAAGTTTTTCACCAATTGTCGCGTTATCCATTGCATACCACATTGCTTGACGAAGTTCTTTGCTTGCCATTTTAGCATCTGGATCTGTTACGTTTTCTTTCTTCTTTGCATCCCACTTACCTTGTTTAAATCCAATGTAAGTATATGCATAGTCAACTTGCGCCAACAATTCGATATTATCAACATCTTTAACTGTTAGGTATTGATCTGCTGGGATAGTAGCTAGGTCAATATCACCTTTTTTAACAGACTCAACAATTGTTGCTGGGCTTACAACTTTTTGTACGATTGACTTAAGAGCTGGCTTGCCTCTCCAGTAGTCGTCGTTGCGAGAATAAAGAACAGACTCGCCTGGTACAATTTTGTCAATTTTGTACGGACCGAAACCGATTGGGTTTACACGGATTTTGTCTGAAGACTCAAGGTCCTTAATAGTTGTTTCACCAGTCATAACGTCTCCAACGTAGTGACGTGGAGTTGCATATGACCAAAATCCTGAAAGGATAGATGGTGATGCTTCAGTGTACGTGAACTTCATTTCTTGATCGTTAATGATTTCGATACCAGAGATTTCTTTTGTTTTACCTTCATGATATTCAGGCATACCTACAACATTTTCAATTATGAAGTCGTAACGGTTTCCAGCATAGTCCGGGTGGCCAAGTAACTGATATGAGTAAAGAAGGTCACTAGTTTTAACCGGCTCTCCATCATGCCATTTTACTCCGTCTTTGATTTTCAAAGTAAGTGTTTTGTTATCTTCAGAAAGCTCGTAAGTTGCAGCACCTTCATTTGTGATCAAATAGTCACCATCCGTATCGAGAAGTCCTTCATCGAAGTAACTAAGGATTTCTGCATCATACGTACCTGAGTAGAAGTTACGGTTCAATGTACCTTCGAACGGCTCTCCAGCAACCATTGCTACTGTCATTTCGCCATCTTCCATTGCTTCTGCGTCATTAGATACTGCCAGAGGAAAATCAAGTTCTGCTGCATTATCACCTGAACCTTCTTCTGTTTTTTCGTTATCTTTTCCTTTATCTTTCCCTTTGTCCTTGTCTTTCCCGCCATCTGCACTATCGTCGCCACTACAAGCAGCCAGGAACACACTGAGAACGAGCATTAGACTTGCCAGCAACATTAAACTTCTTTTCTTCAATTGTCTTACCTCCCCTTTTTTTTAAGCCAATCTTTGTCTCGCATCAGACGCACGTTTCACCGCTTGCCCGATGTAATTTATACACAGCATCATTACTAGAATCAGTAATGATGCGGGTAACCAAACCCACCATTTGTTTTGAACGATATCCGGATTCGTCGCAAACGCGATCAATGTCCCAAGAGACGGTGTACTTGCCGGAAGTCCAAAACCTAGAAATGTTAAACTGGTCTCAAGACCGATGTTGACAGCGAGCGTCAACGTCATATTTACAATGACAAGTGAGCTAAGGTTAGGGAACATTTCAAAAACCATGATCTTCCAACTTGGGGTGCCGAGTGTTTTGGATGCATTGATATAATCCAATTCCCGTTCGGCAAGTCCTTTAGATCGGATGAGTCTGGCCTTTCCAAACCAGGCGAACGCACTCATCATTAAGACGAATGTGAACACTGAGTAATCCGGAACGATTACGATAAATACAATGATGAACATCAAACTAGGCAATACCATTAAGAAGTCTATTATTCTCATAATGATGTTATCTACAAAACCGCCAAAATATCCTGCGATTAGACCGATTGTTAAACCAAACAAACCGGCAATAAGCGTCACGCTGAGACCAATTGTAAATGAGTTTCTCGTTCCAAGAAGTAATTGGCCGAATACATCTCGTCCTCCATCATCCGTACCAAGCAGATGAGTTTCGGATGGTTTCTCCCATGTTTCTAAGAAATTAACACGTTGCAGTTGTTCCTGATCGATAAACAACGGTGAACTATACGCGGTGATAATAATACCAAGTAGTAACACTAACGAAACCAGTGCTAGCTTATCGTGTCTAATTTCCCGCCAAATCGTTTTTAAAAGTGACGGGTTATTCGCTTTTTCTTTAGCGATTAATTCTTTTTGATTTACTGTAACCATCTCTTATTCCCTCCTCATCTGCTTTTTTTATTCAATTCGAATACGCGGATCGATGGCGCTCAATATGACGTCTGAGAGCATAGTTCCGACAATAACAGCCGCACCAGAAATCATGACGATAGCTGTTACGACGGTAAAGTCGCGTCCTGTAATCGATTGAATAAAGAGCTGACCGAGGCCTGGATAACTAAAAATGACTTCTAAGAAAATCGAACCGCCAATCAATCCTGTTATTTCGTAACCAAGGAATGCTGCGATTGGCAATAACGAGTTACGCAAAATGTGCCGTGTGTAAACTTTACCTTCAGGAACACCTTTTGAACGCGCCGTTTTAACAAAATCTTTTAACTTTGTATCGATAATATCATTTCGTAAATATTGGATTGTCCCAAAAGTTGCAAGCAGTGCACCGGACAATCCTGGCAGTACTAAGTGATGTAATTTACTCATGAACTGTGCAAAGGTGCCTGATTCGATTCGGATATCGACACTGCCGCCAGTTGGAAACCAGCCAAGTATGAAACCGAATACGAACAGCATGAGTAACGCAAATACAAATAATGGGGTAGCGAACGAAAAGTAATTATAGGTGACAATCAATTTGTCCACCCAGGTGTCCGACCACCTTCCCGCTAAAATGCCAAGCGGTATGGCGACTGCATAGGAAACGATCAGGACGAAAAGTGATAGAGTTATCGTATTTGCTACACGACCTGCTAGCAATGATGTAACAGGTTGCTTGTGAGTATAAGATTGTCCTAAATCGCCTTTTACAGCTTTGCCAACCCATGCTCCGTACTGTACGTACCAAGGATCGTTGAGTCCATATTGCTCACGTATCTTCTCCACTTGTTCAGGCGTTACGTTTGGATTCCCCATGAAGGCTCCTGTTACCGCATCACCTGGCATTTGTTTCGCCAATACAAAAATGATAAGACTTAACAAAAAGAGCTGGGGAATCATAACTAGCAAGCGCCGAAAGATAAATTTAACCATCGTTTACATACCCCCTTGATGCACAGCAACCGAATGTGTGGGAGTAAGCGGTTTCAAGTCAAACATCCGACCGTCTTTGTCGAAGTAGCTATCGTATTCCGTTCGATAAGCAACATTGATTTGTTCGCGCAATTCCATTTTCTCGAAACGTTTTACGGGGTCCATCTCGGGAATTGCTGCGATCAATCGCTTTGTATATAGATGCTGAGGATTCGTATAGACATCTTCTGCAGTACCTTCTTCAACAAAGCGACCTTTGTACATGATTCCGATTCTGTCGCAGATATGTTTAATAACTCCAAGATCGTGGGATATGAATAAGTAAGTCAATCCGAAGTCTTTTTGAATTTCACGCATGAAGTTCAAGACTTGAGCCTGTACTGAAACATCCAAAGCAGATACAGGTTCATCCGCAATGATCAGTTTCGGATTGAGCATCAACGCCCGGGCAATCCCAATTCTTTGTCGTTGCCCCCCAGAGAACTGGTGAGGGTACTTGTAAATAGATTCTGGACTCAATCCGACACGCTCGATCATATTTTGAACACGTGTTAGCTCCTCTTTAGGAGAAAGACGCTCAAAGTTGCGCAAAGGCTCTGCAATAATATTTAAGACGTTCTTTCGACCGTTTAATGAAGAGTAAGGGTCTTGGAAAATCATTTGAATATCACGGATATGTTTTTTACGATCATGTCCGTTCATAGTGGCAAGGTTTTCTCCATTAAATAGAACTTCCCCGCCAGTTGCTTTGTTGAGTCCGATAATTGCGCGACCTGTTGTTGTCTTACCGCAGCCGGATTCCCCAACTAGACCGTATGTTTCACCAGGTTCCAGTTCAAAGTTGACTCCATCTACCGCACGCACTTGATCGACTACTCGACGGAAGAAACCACCTCTAATTGGAAAGTGTACTTGTAAGTCTTTTACATTAAGTAGTGACATAGTTTTCATCCTCCACTCGTTCTTCAGGGAAGTGGAAGTCTTTGTAACACGTACAGCGTACAAAATGACCTGGTTCCACTTCATGGAGCATCGGATTGTCTTCATGCGCATCCTCAGAAATCCACGGGATTCTAGGAGCAAATCGGCATCCTCCGCGATCTAGTTTTTGAATCGATGGCACAATACCTTCAATAACATGCAGTTCTTCTTTGTCTGTCATATTCGAAGGGATTGAGCTCAGCAGCGAGCGTGTATATGGATGCAAAGGATTCGCAAATAGTGTATTCACATCTGCAATCTCTACAAATTCACCTGCATACATAACTGCAACCCGGTCTGCCATCTCAGCAACTACACCCAAATCGTGCGTGATGAGGATAATTCCTGAATCCGTAATACGCTGAAGCTCTTTCATCAAATCCATAATCTGAGCTTGGATCGTCACGTCCAATGCTGTTGTTGGCTCATCCGCGATGAGCATTACTGGATTGCAGGCAAGTGAAATGGCAATGACGATACGCTGTCTCATCCCCCCTGATAATTCATGGGGATATTGTTTGTAAACGCGTGGTCCATTTTTAATACCAACCTGTTCAAGTAACTCTAAAACCCGCTTTTTCTTTGCAGATTTGGATAGTTTCATATGGTAATCCATCGGCTCTTCAATTTGGCGGCCAACTGTTGCAAGCGGGTTCAAAGCTGTCATTGGATCTTGAAAGATCATGCCCAGGTCTTTCCCACGAATTTTGTTCAACTTTTCTACAGGAAGACTTAGTAAGTTCTGCCCTTTTAAGTTCACTTGACCTTCGAGTTTTGTCGTCTTCGCATTATGAAGACCTATGATGGAGAGTGCTAAGGCACTCTTACCACATCCTGATTCACCGACAATTGCCACGACTTCATTTTTATGAACAGTAAGTGAAACACCGTCCACAGCTGCGTAATAGTTTCCCTTGATGTTGAATGATGTTCGTAGATTCTCAATTTCCAAAACTGTCTCAGCCAACGTAGTTCCTCCTTGCCTTTGGTGATATGTACAAAAAAAGGTTGATGTAATTTTCAGACTTTATAAGCTTTTTCAACTATACTACACAATATTTATGTTGGCAATACTATTTTTCCAGAATATCAAATACATAGATTATTTCAACTGTGACAAAACCGTGACAAACTCTGTAACAAAGCGGTCTAAGACCATTTTTTTCCTAAAGAACTTAGTTGGAATTTTTTATTAGTGAATTGAAATCCCTTTGCATCACTATTTTCAAATTCAGCATCCTAAAATTGTTCGATTCCACAACACTGGAAAATCCCCCATTACTCTAGAAGGATATTCCCAACGAACCTATTCCATCCAGTGCAATCGTTCTCTAAATTACGACATTTCGCGACACGAAAGTCCACTCCACTATAATAACTTGTGTAGTTTTCAGTCAGAAAGTGTTTCAATACATACCTGTACACCCTTCAGTAACTCGTCCAACGGCCAACCTGGGATTTTTCCATGCTGAACTGCCAGCTCAAAAGAAGCAGGTATATGCAAAAAGCCGGATGGCATACCTGGTTTATATTGGGCCGCCCAGTGAAGTCCTGCATACATCACGTTATTACACAAATAAGTTCCTGCAGAATTGGAGATTGCTGCAGGTAATCCCACGTTGGTCAAGCGGTTTACCATTTCACGGATCGGAAGTGTTGAAAAGTATGCGGGTGGGCCAGCAACTTCTATAGTTTCATCGATCGGCTGATGGCCTTCATTGTCTGGTTCTCCATCCTTCACATTGAGCGCAACCCGTTCTGGAGTCATTTTATACCGTCCACCTGCAAGTCCTAATGATAAGACAGCATCTGGATTCTCCTTATTTATATGTCCAATCAATTCTTCACCAGATGCATTAAAGTTCACAGATAATATTTTTCCACAAATTAGATAGTCTCCAATCACAGAACCATCCAGTTTTTCGACAACTTGCATCGTTGGATTCATTGGGAATGATAGGAAGGGTTCAAATCCTGTTAATAGTAATTTCTTCAACTTAACAATCTCCTTTACACAGGCAACTGTTTTGCCTGTTCACTAACTTCATTCATTAAAGTCTCATCATGTAAGTGACACGCAACAAAATGGCCCTCATCTTTTTCAAGCCACTGTGGTTTGTGTGTCGCGCAAACCTCCATCGCGTATGGACACCTCGTTCTGAATACACAACCTGATGGTGGGTCAATCGGACTCGGCAACTCTCCTTGCAATAGAATCCGTTCTCTCGATTCCTCTATATCAGGATCCGGAATTGGAATGGCCGAGAGCAAGGCTTCTGTATAAGGATGCAAAGGTTTCTGATAGAGCTGATCACTTGTCGTCAATTCTACTAAATGACCTAAATACATGACGCCAATCCGATCTGAGAGGTATTTCACCATCGAGAGATCATGTGCGATGAATAGATAGGTGAGCCCTTTCTCGCGCTGCAAGCGCTGGAATAACATAACAACCTGCGCCTGAACTGATACGTCCAATGCGGAAATGGGTTCATCTGCAATGATGAATTCCGGGTCAAGGGCAAGTGCACGAGCGATACCGATCCGTTGTCTCTGTCCACCGGAGAACTCGTGAGGATACCGGTTCGCATGGTCGCGATTTAAACCAACATCTTCCAAAAGCTCATTCACGCGTGCTCGCAACTCCTTTTTGGACTTGTACATATTATGGATTTCCATCGGCTCGGCAATGATTTCGTAAACTGTTGAGCGAGGGTTAAGAGATGCATAAGGGTCTTGGAAAACCATCTGCATCTTTTTAAGAAACTGATGACGTTCTTTGTCGTTCATATCGTGGACATTTTGTCCTTCAAATTCAACGTCTCCGGCAGTTTTGTTATAAAGCCCTAAAATTGTCCGTCCCGCTGTGGACTTTCCACAACCCGACTCTCCTACGAGACCAAACGTCTCACCTTTGTAAATATCAAAACTCAGTCCATCCACCGCTTTTAACGTTTTACCTTTACCTACTTCAAAGTGTCGCTTTAAATCTTTTACAGATAACAATACCGATTGGGAATCTGTCATCTTTGTTCCTCCTCGTTTCCAGACGTTCTTAGATGTGTGAGCCAGGATGTATCAATCTGTACACCGAGTCCCGCCATGTCAGGTAGCTGAACCGTTTGCCGGGAATATGTGACGCCTCCAATTACAGGATCACCATTTAGCATGAGAGGTGCATCAAAATCACAACGAGTAATATTTGGCTGGCTTGCAGCAAAGTGAGCGGCTGCCGTGATCCCCAATTTCGTTTCAATCATACTGCCTGTCATACATTGGACTCCATAACTTTCAGCGAGTGCATTAATCTTCAATGCCTCATGAATTCCACCTGACTTCATCAATTTAATATTGATCAAATCCGCGGCTCTACATTGTAGGACTCGCAACGCATCACGAGGTGAAAATACGCTTTCGTCTGCCATAATGGGTGTCAATGTATTTTGAGTCACATACAGCAATCCATCTATATCTTCTGCATGGACGGGTTGTTCGACGAGTTCAATCTCAAGACCGGCGTCTTCCATCGCAGCAATTGTTCGAATTGCCTCTTTAGGATGCCACCCTTGGTTGGCATCCAAGCGAATCTTAACTGTATGTCCAACTCGGTTCCGAATCGCTTTAACACGCTCAATATCTAATTCAGAAGAACCGATGCCTACCTTCACTTTCAACGTTGTAAATCCATCTTCCGTATACTGAAACGCATCATCTGCCATTTCCTGAGGATCATTCACACTTACTGTAAAATTCGAATCGAGCTTATTTTTGTCTCCTCCTAGAAATTGATAAAGAGGGAGTTCAGCAAGTTGACCAAGCAAATCATGTATCGCCATGTCGACTGCCGCTTTGGCGCTAGTGTTTCTCATAATTGTTTTATGTAGAACAGCGAAAAGTTCGGATCGGTTCCGAATATCCATCCCAATCAGTTTGGGAGCCATCACTTCTTCAATCGCATACGCAATGCTCGCCATGGAATCGCCTGTAATCACATGAGTTGGTGGAGCTTCCCCCCAACCGGACTTCCCATCTTCTGTTGTGACCTTTACATAAGTTGAGTAGGCCGTATGAACAGTGCGCAATGCTGTTTTAAATGGTTTTCGCAACGGAACAGCAACTGTCGCCAGTTCAATCGATTGTATCTTCATGTACACCTTCTCCTTTCTCGCCTAAAACAAGCAAAACTGTGTGCGTCGAACACTCGGCGCACACAGTCTCCCCTACTTATTCTTTGTCAGCGTATTTCAGGTCGAGATAGCCGACTGGGTGACGGAGAATCCCTGTAACACCAGGCTTTTCTAATGTTGACTGATTGTAATAGTAAAGTGGAATGACTGGCATTTCGTCCATAAGCTTTTCGTCTGCTTGTTGCAATAATGTCCATCTCTTATTCTCATCTGTTTCATTTTTAATAGCTTCAATCAACTTGTCGTATTCAGGATTTGACCAAGTAGTACGGTTCATAGATGAATCTGTAATGAAACTTTCCAACGCATTGACCGGATCTGCATAGTCATGCAAGAACGATGAACGTGAGAACTGATATTTAAATTCTTTCTGATCTGCAAGGAAAACTCCAGCCTCTACGTTTTGTAATTCAATGTCCACACCAAGATTTTCTTTAAACATCGATTGCAACGCAACCGCAATTTTTTGGTGAGAATCACTTGTAGAATACGTTAATGTTACTTTAGGTAATTCCGTGTATCCTTCTTCTTTCATACCTTCTTCAAGTAATTTCTTCGCTTCTTCAGGATTAAATGAAACAAAATCTCCTGCAGACTCACGGAACTCTTTACCATCCGGTCCGATAAATCCGTAAGTTACGAAACCATGTGCAGGTTTTTCTCCATTTTTCGTGACAAACTCTACAATATCTTCCTGATTAACCGCTTCACCGAACGCTCTTCGGATTTTCTTGTTCGTGAATGGCTCCATAGATGTGTTGAAGCGGAAGAAGTACAATCCTGCTTGGTCTTCTAGTTTAACTTCCGGATTGTCTTTTAAGTCTTCAGCAATTTCAGATGGGACATCTGTACTATCCAGCTCATCAGACTGGTACATTTGGTAAGCGGTTGTAGACTCACTCACCATTTCCCAGTTCACTTTGTCGAGCTTAACTTTGTCTGCATCCCAATAATTTTCGTTCTTTTCAAAGACAAACTTCACATCGTGATCCCATGAAGCTAACTTGAATGGACCATTGGAAACGAATGAGTCAGCTTCTGTAAACCACTTCGGGTTGTCAGTCGCTACTTTTTCATTGATTGGGAAAAAGCTTGGGTTGGTAATGATGTTTAAGAATGCTTCGTTTGGAGCAGTCAGCTTCACGACGAAAGTTTTTTCGTCGGGCGCTTCAATTCCGATGTCTTCAACAGTGCCTTCCCCATTGTTATAGTCTTCAGCGCCTTCAATGAAGTATGCAAGGAAAGCTGCAGGAGAGGCTGTTTCAGGGTCTAGCATATGTTGCCAAGCGAATAGGAAATCGTTTGCTGTGAGTGGATCTCCATTTGACCATTTTGCGCCATCGCGGATCGTGAATGTGTACGTCAACCCGTCTTCTGAGATATCGATCTTTTCCGCAGTAGCTTCTACCGCTAAGTGATCTTCTGACAAACGTGTGAGCCCTTCCATTAAGTTGTTAAGGGCACTCCATGAGACTGCGTTAAAGCCGACGGATGGGTCGAATGACGTAGGTTCTTCTCCGTTGTTTAAATAGAGTACTTTTTCTGCGGCGGGTTTGTTATCTTTGCCATCTTTTCCTCCTGTATCGGTTTCCGTCTTCTTGCCTGCTTCTTCGTTTGCTGTACAGGCCGCGAGTACTACGAGTAATGCAGTAAACAATACAAACTTGATCCACTTCTTCAATGTAAATTCCCCCTTTTATATAATGAATCCATTGATACCATTTACACACTCTAGGGATGAACAGTATTGACTTCCGCTACAGATGGACGCTTTCCGAAGAGCTTGATTTCAGCCGCTTCCCTCGCTTCGCTCAGTCCAGGGTCTTCAATCTGCGCTGATCCCTTCGGAGTCACCATCTTTTGCTTCACTCAACGAATATCACTGTAACTACGGGTATTTATTAAAGACTAGCTGTCAAGACAATACGGCTTTCGCCCTTGGGTCTTGAAGCCAACAGTCAACAGTATGCTGGCTGGTGAGTTGGGTAGTTGCTGGGTAGATGCGGTCACACACTTCCATGGCATAAGGACATCTCGCTGCAAATGGACATCCTTCTGGTGGTGCGAATAAGTCGGGTGGAGTTCCTTCGATCGGTTTCAGCTCTTCTTCTTGCAAGTCAAGTCGAGGTACTGAGTTCAGAAGTCCTTGCGTATATGGATGCTGCGGATTGTAGAAAATCTCCCGCTTATTGCCTATTTCAATAATTTTCCCTGCGTACATGACTGCGATGCGGTCTGCAATTTTCGCGACAACTCCCAGGTCATGTGTGATCAGAATAACCCCTACACCCGTTTTATGTTGTATTTCATCGAACAACTCCAAAATCTGTGCTTGAATTGTGACATCCAATGCTGTCGTTGGTTCGTCTGCGATGAGCAATTCAGGCTCGCATATCAAAGCGATCGCAATAACAATACGCTGACGCATACCACCTGAGAACTGATGCGGGTATTGTTTGAGACGCTCTTCCGGATTGGAGATGCCAACAAGGGTGAGCATTTCAACCGCTTTCCTTTTTGCTTCTGCACGTGATACCTTATGATGTGTTCGTAAACCTTCTATTAACTGTTCTCCGATTTTCAATGTAGGGTTCAGGGCTGTCATCGGATCTTGGAAGATCATCGAAATATCTACACCTTGGATTTCACGCAGTGCTTTTTTGTTCAGCTTGGTCAAATCCCTATTTTTAAAGATTACTTCCCCATTCCTAATCCTGCCCGGTGGTTGTGGGATAAGCCCCATAATCGTGTTCGCTGTCACACTTTTCCCACATCCCGATTCGCCAACTACTGCCAGAGTCTCGCCTTTATATAGATCGAACGAAACTCCTCGGATTGCTTGAACTTCTCCTCCGAACGTTTTGAAAGAAACTTCCAAGTCACGTACAGAGAGCATTACCTCTTGTGAAATTGTCTTCTTCTGTTTTCTTTTCTCTTCTGTAGCAATACCTGAACCAGGTCGATGCTCACTTTTTGCTGGGGCATCTCCCAAGTTGGACGCGTTTGCCATCTGTTGTCCTATCACATCCATTACCCCCTCAGTTTCGGATCGAGTGCATCCTGCATGCCATCTCCTAGCACGTTAAAGGCAAACATCGTAATGGAGATGAAGAACGCCGGGAAGAATAAGCGCCACCAGTCACCGGATAGGATTACTGGGAGTGCATCGTTCGCCATTACGCCCCAACTTGCATACGGTGCCTGAATACCAAGGCCGAGGAAACTTAAAAAGGCTTCGGCAAAAATCGCACTCGGGACAGTAAGTGTCATTTGAACAATGATCGGGCCCATTGTGTTCGGAATCAGGTTTTTCCGGATTATCCGTGAAGTTCCAGCGCCGAATGATTTCGATGCGGTCACAAACTCATAGTTTTTAATTTGCAAGACTTGGCCACGGACGATCCGGGCCATTCCTACCCATCCTGTAATCGTCAGTGCGACAATGATTGTCGTTAGACTCGGACCCATCACAACCATTAACAAAATGACAACGAGTAAATGAGGGAGTCCATAAAGGATTTCAATAATTCGCATCATAATGGAATCCGTGCGTCCACCCTTGTAGCCACTAACACCACCGTAAATTATGCCAATGAAAAAGTCGATGAGCGCAGCCATGACACCTACGAATAACGAAATTCGTGCACCATACCACGTTCTCGTGAAAACATCTCTACCCATTTCGTCTGTTCCAAACCAATGGGTTGCGCTGGGAGCCATATTTTGGTTTCGCAAATCGGTTGCAGTAACTTCATATGGAGAAAATACAGGACCAAATATTGCTAGAAACGTAAGAATAACTAGGAACACTAACCCAATCATTGCTAGCTTATTT
The DNA here is from genome assembly GCF_003384035.1 of Sporosarcina sp. BI001-red. Lineage (GTDB taxonomy): Bacteria > Bacillota > Bacilli > Bacillales_A > Planococcaceae > Sporosarcina. The sequence continues at coordinate 325,586 of NZ_QQAK01000011.1, forward strand.
TTTCGCAACCTCCGCCACGCATCTTTCCAATAAGATAACGATGGACGAACAACTGCTTCGGCTTGTTCGTGCCCATCTCCTTTTTTGCGGAACCACTCATCCGGAATAGAGACATTCGGGTCTTTGGCAACCATTACACTTCACCTTCCTTTTTGTGAAGCTTAATGCGTGGATCTAAGAATCCATATGCAATGTCCACTAAAAACAGCATGAACACTAGAAATGCACTATAAAATACGGTAGACCCCATAATGACAGGATAGTCGCGGTTGTTAATGCTATCGACAAAGTACTTCCCCATACCTGGGATTGCAAAAATCTTTTCAATAACAAATGTACCTGTTAAAATCCCCGCTAGCATCGTACCCATGATGGTAACAACCGGCATGAGTGCATTTCGTAATGCATGTCGCGCTACAATTCGAAATGGGGTTAAGCCTTTCGCACGTGCCATTTTAATATAATCTTGCGTCAACACTTCCAACATACTGGCGCGAGTAAGACGTGCAATAATGGCAGTCGGTCCAGTAGCTAGTGCAATAACTGGTAAAATCATATGCTTCGGACTGCTCCAAGTAGCGGGAGGCAGCAGTTGCCAGTTTACTGCAACTTGCTGAATCAGAAGCGTCGCAAGAACAAAGTTCGGAATTGATATTCCCACAACTGCGAAGGTCATGGCCCCATAATCGATAATCCCATTATGCCGAAGGGCAGCAAACGTACCGAGAATAATTCCTGAAATGACTGCGACAATAATTGTCGCCATTCCTAGTTCAAAGGAGATTGGGAAGCCCCGCGCAAGTAGCGTATTCACAGATTCATTTGGTTTTTTTATTGAAGGACCATAATCGAACGTTACAATGGACTTCAAGTAATTCAAGTATTGAATCGGCATTGGCTGATCTAACTTATAAAACTTCTCCAAGTTTGCTTGGATCGTCGGATTGGACGTGCGCTCTTCGTCAAACGGTGAGCCTGGTATCGCCCGCATGAGTACAAATGTAAGCGTGGCAATAATTAGGACGGTGACAATCATCATGATGAAACGCTTCAATATGTATAGCGGCACTCTGCTTCCTCCTTAACAAAACTTCGTTTGCATCGCGAGCTCTGTCATGACGAGCATCGCACGATAGGCTTCAATAATATTTTTTGCTTCATAGCGAACGATTGTTGTTCCTTCTTCTATCACACATCCTGGCATCATCGCAGCCCACTCTGCTTCTCCATAATTCGTAAATTCGATACGCATGATAGGGTTATCCGGTGCTTTGAGCGGTTTAATTTCACTAAGTTTTTCAAGCGCTTCTGCCATTTTTTCTTTCAGTAACGCCTGTGCTTTCGAAGGATGTAGCGTCCGTACCGATGAACGGGAAATGGACTGCTTCACTGCAGCTGTTACGACACCCGGAATGAGTGCTTCTGCTTCCCGGCATGCTCCATCATCACCTGCTACCAATAGGACCGGAACGTCGAAATGTCCCGCAACATAAGCATTGAACCCGAGTTCTCCAACTACGACGTCATTGATAAAAATGTTACGAACGCCAAAAATCATCGTGTGGCTCATGACACCAGGTTGTCCTGCACGAGCATGATACCCGGCGAACACAGCACCTGTATACGTTTCATCCAACGACTGCACCATTGAAAGCGGTTTCACTTCTCCAGTGATTAGCTCCACATCAGGATGCATCTCTTCAACTAGTAAGTTATTCATTTTTGAGTGGCTATCATTCACAAGAACTTCATGAACACCTTTTTCAAATGCAGCTGTTGCGATTGCATTCGCTTCCTCGGTCATAATACGCCGAGCCCGTTCGTAATTATTTCGATGTGAATCTACAAACGTCTCATCTGGCAAACCTGTGATTCCTTCCATATCAACGGATACAAATAATTTCATATAAGCCTCCACCTATTAAACAGAAAAGAGAATCTGTCTGATTTTATTGTCAACTAACAATACCAAAATATTTTCAAAATTACAAGACAATTTAGTATAATGAAATTATGTTTTTTAGTTTTTAATGTTTTTGCAATACTATTGTTCCAAAAGTACTAATTACCATTACAAAAGAACAAAATACCCTTTTTCTTATGTCCCCTAGAATGGTAATGAAATATGAGGAAATGACTCCTATTTAAAATCCATAAACAGACTGGAAATTGACGAAACTTGTTTCAATTCGGATCGGTTACTTTATTGTATTAAAGTATTTTACTAACTATGAAGTGCTATTAGACTACCCTTTTAATGTCAAACAATTGTACAATCAAATCAGAAGGTTTAATCTTAAATTATTTCTATTGACACATAACTGTCGATTAAGTATGCTCGATTGGTAATTGATTTCCCCGAAGGACTCTGCTATTCGATTACCCATACTAACTGCTCTTCATAGATACCTCCTGTATACAGGTGGTTATTTTAGATTGAAGAGATTGTATAAACGTATATAAATCGTCATAACAGAGAACACAAGATATTGATTGCGAAAAATATAATAGAGAAAGCAGTGGGAAATGATGGCGAAGGCTAAGAAGAAAATCCACTATGCTTGGTGGACACTTGTAGCACTCTGTATTATTGTCGGACTTGCAAAAGGTGCGTTAAATACATCATCTGGATTATTCATTCCAGGAGCTACAAAAGATTTAGGTATTCTAACTGGTAACTTGACGTTATACTTTAGTATTTCTTCAGTAGTGACGATGATTTTCCTTCCAATTGGGGGTAAGATCCTAGCTAAATATGATATTCGTATGGTATTAGTGATTGCTATTATTTTACAAGCAGGCTCTTATGTTGGATTTGGTTTTAGTAACTCCGTATGGGGTTGGTATATTTTCGCTATTCCATTGGCTGTCGGCGGCGTGTTTACAACGGTTATCGTTGGACCTGTCCTCGTTAATCAGTGGTTTAAGAAGAAAAACGGTATGGCACTTGGATTAATTGGAGCATCTGGTGGTTTACTAGGCGCCATTGCTCAACCAATCATTGGATATACAATTGCTACAGCTGAACATACTTGGCGTACAGGCTACATTGGACTTGGCTTAGCAGTTATCATTATTGTTGTCCCTACAGTTCTCTTAATCATTCGTAAATCACCACAATCCATCGATTTGTTACCTTATGGAGCACAAGATGTTACAGATGTTACCGACGAAACAAAAACAGATGAAGTAGACAAAGGGGTTACATTAGCGATTGCCCGAAAGTCATCTGCTTTTTACTCACTATTTTTCTTCTTCCTTCTGATTACATCGACCGCCAGTTTCTCAATTCATATTCCTTCATATATCCAATCCATCGGATATGATGCCATATTTGCCGGAAATGCCATGGCAGGATATATGATTGGCGTCCTCTTAGGGGCACTTGCACTAGGCTATCTTGTAGACAAAATCGGTTCACGAAACACTGTTTATGTAGCAATGGGTTTAGCAATAGTAGCTGTTATTGCTCTTCTGTTTGCTGCTGATAGTAAAATTGTTGTCGTTTTAGCAACTTCATTGTACGGATTTACTGTATCCAACTCTGTTGGAACTCTAGCACCAGCACTCACAACTAGCCTATTTGGTAGTAGAGAATACTCTCAAATTTACTCCACGGCTTCACTAGGACTTGCAATCGCCGGTCTTATTGCACTTCCTGCTTACGGATATATTTATGATTTCACGAAAAGTTATACACCAGCGTTGTATATTGTGCTTGCCTTACTAGTTTTAAATATTCTTCTCGTGACATATGCGTTTGAAGGTAAGAAAAAACTTCAAAAACAAGGTCATTGGAATTAACTTCATCCATAACAAAAAGCTGTTTCCCCACTAGGTTTACTGATGGGGAAACAGCTTTTTTAGTTGTACCATCTCTATTCTGTCGAAATAAGTCGGAAAATGTTTCACATGGAACAGTTAAGAAAACGGTGCTGGGTGTACAGTTAAACCATTTCGTCCAGTCGTTTCAATCGCTTGTGACAACGAGTTCAAGATCGCCTCTTCCGTTACTTCCGCTGCTGCTTGGAATAGCTCATTCATGACAGGATGACTGTCCCGAAGTAAATGGACGTTTTCAAAACCAGCTGGTTGTTCATGAGCGAATTTGTGCGCTGTTGAAAATGCAATCACGATATCTCCGCTACCGTTACTGTAATGGCTACCTGTTCTTGCGAGTCCAATTCCAGCGCGTTTTGCTATCCGCTTTAACTGACGATGATCGAGTGGAGCGTCTGTTGCTAGGACTATCATAATCGATCCGTCTGCAGGTTTTGGAGCATCAGGTTGATCCATAGGTACCAATTTCATATATCGATCAATGGCGAACTCTTCCCGTTTGCCAAAATTACTTAATACGAGACACCCTATTGTATATGACTCGGTCAATACTTCTGAGCTAAGAACACGAGAGGATGTCCCGATGCCTCCTTTATAACCGAAACAGACCATTCCTTTCCCTGCACCGACCGCTCCCTCGTCAGATGGTTCAGTGGATGCCATTTCAATTGCTCGCTCGGCATGAGCTGGCGTGATGGACAGTGCTCTAATGGAGTTAAGCCGGCTGTCATTGCACTCTCCTGCCACAATGTTAACAGTTCCAGTCGTGTCACCGATTTCCGGTGTCAGGTCAAGCATCCAGCGTAGGGCTCCTTCAGTTGCAGCTGGAACACCGAATGTATTCGTCAACATGATGGGTGACTCCAGAACCCCAAGTTCGTCTAACTGAATGAGTCCTGTCGTCTTCCCGAATCCGTTAATGATATAACTCGCCGCCGCCACTTTTTCGCGGAACGGATTGCCGAGATGAGGCAAGATAGCAGTCACACCTGTTGCTATATACTCTCCCTTTTCTAACGGTTCATCGAGTGTTACGTGTCCGACTCGTACATTTGCGACGTCCGTAATACAATTCTTCTTCCCTGTTGGAAGTGTCCCAATCTGAATCCCCCTCGCTCTAATTTTCATAGGTTGTTGTTTCGGCATTTATATCGCTCCAGTCTATGTATAGTCTCTCACAAATGTTTCCACACTAAGTTATAAAAGGAGGGGTGGATTATGCTGACGGAATTCCCAACGATTCATACGAACATTTGGGATGCTTTTTGGGCGGTTCCTGTGACATTTGCAATCGTACTCATTGCTAAATGGGTATTTAGGGTTCGTCCTACATGGCTTTCTACAGTTTCGACGGTCGTTGCTCTCATCTTGTCCATTTTCATCAGTCATCCGCAAAGTCTTTCAGCGGGTATCTTCATGGGATTCTTCTATAGCGGTGCCGCGATGGGAGCCCTCTATTCAATGAAGCAATCTTATCTAGCATTCCGGGCTAAATGAGCGCCCTACTCCGATTTTAATGGACAAAATCCACATTGCATTAATCCTGGGACATCTTTAGAAAGACAACATGTTTTCCGGACCGTTGTGTTCAACAAGTCTGTCGGTTCACATCCGTTTAAGTAGGATGAAAATCGAGAATGCGAAGAGATCCCTTCCCATAACAAATCATCTTTGAGGTAATTGAATGTAATTCTTGCTTCGTGCGAACAGGTTGGATCATTCAGCATGATGTGAAACTGCCAAAGCCAGAAGCCGAATACATTCTCCCATAACACATTTGCAGAGATTAATGCCGATGACCGTAGCGCCTCAATTACTGTATGGATTTGGACAAGAAGACTTCGAACAACTTCCGCAGCGTCTTCAATAGAGGCTTCTATCCATCCAGTGACTTCTGGATATGTACTGACAGTCAAATTGCCATACTCTTGAATGGCTCCAAACCATAAGTCGTCATGCTCCCCTTGCCAAAGTTCTTCATATTGAATGAATTGAACAAGTTGCATAGCCGTAAACATTCCATAACGCCGCATAAAAAAAGAGGCCGCAACAGTCGTATTCGGACTTTGACTCACTGTTTGAAGAACTGTTAATAGATCTTTTCCATCAGTTAGGAAAGTTAAGGTTTCTAACGTAAAAAGCGGATGTTCAGGGGGTGTTGTATAAACACCATTGCTATGAAGTTGGCTGATTTGGTTCGCTGTAAGTGTTGTCATGCATTCAGTATAGCAAAGATTCCGTCATCGTTCTTTACCCACTCTATTTTTAAGGAAGTTAAGGGGTCCAATGAATAAAGTCTCCTGCCTTCGTGACAGAAATCCCATTTAGGGTAAGGTCAGTACGCATTCTCTTAGCCAAAGACCGCGCACCTTCATGATCCCCATGAATGCAGATTGTATCTGCTTGGATTGATGTTTCTTGTTGAATACCTGTAGGCACGACCCCATCATTCACCATACCTAATACTTGCATCATCACTACATCATAGTCTTCGATGATTGCATCTGGATGTGCTCTCGGCGTTAGCGATAGATCCGGCTGATACGTACGGTCTGCGAACACTTCATTGGCCGTCAAAAGCCCTTGCGCTTTACCCGCTAGAACTAGTTCACTTCCCGACAATCCATATAATATGGCTTCAGGTGCTACTGCTAATACCGCCAGCGCAATGGCTTCAGCGATTCTTTTGTCTTTTGCAGCCATATTGTAAAGGGCTCCATGAGGCTTTACATGGTGGAGTGTCGCCCCAGCCGCTTTTACAAATCCTTGAAGTGCTCCGATTTGATAGACCATCAAATCGTATATCTCCCGTTGTGTCAGTTTCATTTCCCGTCTACCGAACCCATTTAAGTCTTGTAACCCTGGGTGAGCACCGATTGCAACATCATGCCGACAAGCGAGATCGATTGTTGTATGCATCGTTTTTGGATCTCCTGCGTGAAATCCACATGCAATATTCGCAGATGTGATATGCTTCATGACCTCCTCGTCGTTTCCAAGTTTGTAAGCACCAAAACTTTCTCCTAAGTCACAATTGATATCTATATGTACAGTCATTGAATACCTCCATTGTATTGTTGAAGTTCAATACCTTTACGTAGTTCGCGTATAGTTCTCTCAATTTGCATGAGTAGCTGCTGCGCAGTATGCAAAGAGACTTCTTCGAACCTTATTGAATCCCCGGGTTTCACTTGTGCTAACATCGAGAGGTCAGCCGAGATCACTTGAGCAATTTTTGGATAGCCACCCGTAGTTTGATGATCCGCCATTAATACAATGGGTTGTCCATTTGAAGGGACTTGAACGGTACCGAACGTGACAGCTTCAGACAGGAGCTCTTTCGGTTCAGATAGTTGAAGTTTTGGACCATGTAGTCTGTAGCCCATGCGATCTGATTCTGAGCCCAATGTAAAAACAGAGGACAAAAAGTCTTTTTGGGTTTGATGAGTGAACAAGTTTTTCTGTCTGCCTGGTAAAACTCGAATTATATAGGATTTCCCGACAAACGGTCGTAGTTGTTTGGCAACGGACCATCTAGTCGTCGAAAAAGGTGTAGTTTTGCAATCTAGAGCCTGCTTGTCTATTATTTTAGATGTTTCATTAGGTTTATTAACTGAAAGTAGATCTCCTTTCAGCAGACTTCTTCCATTGAACCCACCAAATCCTGCTTTTAAGTATGTGGAATGACTCCCGAGCACTTGAGGCAAGTCAAACCCTCCTCCAACTGCCATCACGAGACGACACCCTCTTGTTGCAGTGCCCATCTTCAATACAGAGTTTTCTTTTACAACGATAGGCTTCCACATCGGGACGGATACTCCATCGATTTCAGGTGCAAATTCCCCTCCACATAAAGCGATGAGCATCCTTTCTTCGAATAATAAAATCGGTCCAATGAGCGCCATTTCCAGAACGGCTTCTCCTTCCTCATTTCCAACAAGAAGGTTGGCAATTCGACTAGAGTTTGAATCCATCGTTCCACTTTGAATGACTCCGAATTGTTGGTAGCCAATCCTACCGCTGTCCTGAATCGTGTCTGACAACCCCGCCTTCCTTACTCGAATCATACATCCCCCTCCCTATAAGCATCATACTGCTCTTTTGTGATGGAGAAAAATTCGAGCTGATCACCCGCACGTAACAAACTGGGTGGCGTTTCGTTCGGTAAAAACAATTCAATCGGTGTCTGCCCGATCAGCTGCCAGCCACCCGGGGTTTCAATGGGATAGATCCCGGTTTGTCCACCGGCTATCCCAACAGATCGGGGTGGTATTCGAAGTCTCGGATTCATTCGACGTGGTGCTGTAATCCGAGGCGACATTCCCACTAAGAATGGAAACCCAGGTGAGAACCCTACCATTTGCACGGTGTAGACACTCGAAGTATGTATATCGATTACTTCGTCTACCGTCAATCCATTCAGTGTCGCAACTTCCTGCAAATCAGGGCCCGATTCTCCGCCATAGAGTACAGGGATCCTCACCTTGCGTCGATCGTTTAGTTCCATCGGTTCAAGATGATTAAATAACCGTTCTACTTCCAAACGAACTGCCTCATAAGGAAGTGCTTCTTTCTTGAAGAAATGGATATCATAAAAAATTGTAACCGACGTATAGGATGGTATATATTCGATGACCCAGGCGGGGCATTGTTCATCCAATACAGTAGTGACGGTTCTAATCTTTTTCTCTGTTTCTTCATGAAAAGGTCTACCGAATTCTAGGTGAGCTGCCTGATCTCCTAAAGGAGAAATGATGAATTCCATCCGACTCCTCCTCCACACGTTTTGTTTAGTATAAGTGAAGAAACACTGTTCAGACAATTCCCAGATAAAGTTTGTACGTATACATTCTAGAAAAAACATTGTTGTTTAACCATCAACCTAAGAGTGCATAATATAAAAAACAGGCCGCCCCGCTAAAAGGACAGCCTGTCTAGTTCACTTATTCAGTTACTGCTTTCTGGTCTGTTAATTTTGGTTTGTTATCTTCCTTAATCATCGCGGCAGCAATTGTACCGATGATTAGTAGGAAACCTGCAAAGTAGAAGCCCATATCCAGATTACCAGTTACATCAGCCAAGTAACCTGTGATGTATGGTGCAAGGATGGATCCACACATTCCGATGAAGTTGTATATACCAAATGATGTTCCATATGCATTTTTAGGAGCATTGTCTGCTACAACAGCAACCAATACTGGGTTTGTACTGATTTTACCAAAGATCCCGTAACCGATTAGTGCTGCATAAAGGACATACATGTTGTCGAATGCAACGATGGAAACGAGTGAAATAAGTGAAAGTGGAAGCATGACGAGTAGTACAGGACGACGTTTACCCATACGGTCAGCAACCCAGCTGAAGAAAATTGAACCTGGAACAGCTGCCCACGGTACTAGTGAAGAAACTGTCGCAACTGCGCTTCCTTCAACTCCACGTGCGTGTTGCAAGTAATAAGGCATCCATGTAACGACTACGAAGAATCCGTAAATCGCACAGAAGATTACGATGTAAGACATGAGCAAGTTGCGGTTTTTGAACAGCACACTGATCTTGAATGGTTCTTGATTATCAAGTTCAGCTTTAGCTTTCTTGCCATATGGGTTTTCTTTAACAAGCCACCACATTAGCAAACCGATGAGGACGACTGGAATCGCAACGATATAAAATGGTGCTCTCCACGACATACCCGCTTCGATAGTCCAACTTGATAAGAAGTAACCAGCTGATAGACCAAACGCCATACCACTGTTGATGATTGCTGAACCGACTGTGATGTGTTTCTTAGGAATTGCTTCAGACGATAATCCATATTGAGGTCCATAGTAGAACCCTTGGAACACACCAACCATTAACCACATTAGTATAAATAGGAAGAATGTCGGCATCGAGCCTGCAATTGCTGCAAAGACACCAAACATAATAATCCCTGGTACAAGTACTACCTTTTTACCAATTTTATCACCAAGTATACCGGACGGTATGTTCAATCCTGCGTAACCGATGAAGAAAATACTACTGATCATACCAAGTTGACTGGCAGACAAGCTAAATTCGGTTTGAATATCATCCATGACTGGGTTCAAGATTGCACGTGTTCCGTAAATTGCAACCCAACCTAAGAAGAATACGATAACGGCTTTGATCCAATAAGGTATAAGTTCTTTTTTCTGGCCATTATCTTGTACGTTTTTCGCCATCTTTTGTTCCTCCTCAATTTTTTTATATTAGTTACTTAAGTAAAATGATCATTTGCCTTACACCTGTATAATACTGTAGGAGGCATTACAGACGAATAAAATCAAAACAGTTAACATTGCCAAAACATTAAATATCTAAAAGAATGTTCTCCCTTATATACAGTAGGGTCATTCCATGCAGAATCCTGGCTCTCTTCATTGAATATAAGAGTCTAAACTGTTGGACCATCCACATCCTTTTCGTGATAAGCTGTTACACTTTTTAACATGTATCCAAGTCCAGGATACGTAACAATATACTCCTCAGGCTCCTTCAAGCGCTCTTTGATTTTGCGGCGGATTCTTGCTATACCGACACGTAAATACTCGACATCGTCTCGATACTGGGGTCCCCACACTTCTGAAAGCAACGATTCATGTTGGACGACCTTGTCCAGATTCAATGCTAGAATTTCCAACAACGAAAACTCCGTCTGTGTCAATTTCAACTCTTCATCGTCTATCCAGATCCTCTTTCCACCGACATCCACTTGTAAAGATCCCGTTTCAATTACAGATGATGTACCCGCCGCCGAATCAGCAAGACTCGGCTGACTTCTACGAAGAACTGCGTTGACGCGTGCAAACAGCTCATCCAACGAAAATGGTTTTGTTAAGTAATCATCGGCCCCCAGATTTAACCCATTCACTTTATCTTTTGGGTTACTTCTTGCTGTTAGCATGATAATCGGCGTGTGGGAGAACTTTCGAAGTTCTTCTAATACGTAAAAGCCATCCCGTCCTGGCATCATAATATCGAGCAATATTAGATCGGGTGAGATCAGATCGTACTTTTCCAACAGTTCTTCACCGGAATCAGCAGTTATGACTTCGTATCCAACGGATCGTAAATTCGCAGAGATGAAACGTAAAATTTTTGCTTCATCATCTACGACACATATTTTTTGTTTCATCTCTTAAGACCCCTCTCGTATTGGAAAGTAGAGTGTAAATGTGCTGCCTTCCCCAGGTTTACTATCGACTTCGATTTTCCCCTCATGCGCTTCCATAATTCCTTCGCAGATAGATAATCCCAAGCCCGTTCCTCCTGATCGTCGTGTGGCAGTGACATCCACTTGATAAAATCGGTTAAAGATTTTCTGTAAATGCTCTTTCGAAATACCAATTCCATTGTCCGACACTGCAATCGTTAAGTATTTTTCCTTTTTTTCCAAGGTGATGTGGATCTGCTTTCGTGGATGGTCGTTATATCGTAATGCATTCGTAAAGAGATTCACTAGCACTTGCTGTACCCGAGTTTTGTCTGCGTAGAAGAATAGGTAATCTTCCGCTTTGTTGTGGAACGTTAGGGTTGCCCCTTCTTTTAGTGTAATAGGCACGAGTTCAATCGATTTCTCAATCACATGGTCTGCTCGAACCATATTCCGTTCAATATACATTGAACCCGATTCGATTTTAGAAATATCCATCCAATCATCGACTAAGTGTTGAATACGTTCAATGTCTTCATGAACTCCTTCAAGCAATTCATGTTGGAAGTCCTGTTCCCATTCGACATCTTCCCGCAACAGCGTTTCTACACTTCCTCTTATGTTCGTAATCGGAGTTTTGAATTCATGGGAAGTTAAAGAAATCAAATTATTTTTCAACGTGTCAATTTCTTCTTCTTTTGTTATATCTCTTATGAGCAGTCCCTCGCCAATCTTTTTCTCATCGGATACAACAGAGAACTTGTGGAGCATATAAAAATCGGTGTTCCCTGATTTCGTTTTGTTTTCAAGTTTCAGTTCACTCGCTTCCCCGTTAAAAAATGAAGCGAGCTCTTCTCCAGTAATTTCAAACAGAACGTTAATACGATCGAGAACATCAGACAAACGTCCCAGGGGTACATTCGTACCGTCTCCATCGATTACATTCAAAAAGAATTCGTTTACATACTCGACTTCATGGTCGTTATTAAGGAGCATAACCCCTTCTGACATACTTTCCAGAACAGCATCGAGTTCCGCATGCTTATTTCGATAACGCTCAAATAACAATTTGTTTTGCAACATAATTGCAAGTGACCGAGAGAACGTTTGAAGAAACGCTTGTTCTTTGGGCTTTATCGTCTGCTCGTCTTGCAGATCCACAATAAGATATCCGCTAGGTAAACCATCCAATACAATCGGTTCCATATGATGATTCGTACCATGAACGTTAGTCTTTAAATACTGTTGCAAACTATTATCGGAGTAAATCTTTTCGCACGTCACAGCTATTTCACGAAACCAGATGTGTACATTAAATGGAACAGACTGTTTAATACTATTTAGACATAATTGAATAAAATGCGGTAAGTCCATTTTCGATGAAACCGGAGTAATGAGTTGATTAACTGCTTGTAATTCTGCATTTCGCCGTTCTAAATTTGATGTTCGCTCATGAACACGAGCTTCAAGTTCTGAATTCAACTCCATAAGCTCGACTCGGTTTTCTTCAATTTCAGACATCATATCATTGAAATGCGTAAGTAAATCCGTCATTTCTTGCGGTCCTTGAATGCGTTCAGCTAATTCAACCGGTAGATTCGTTTTGTAACTCGTTGTATAACGTTTTATAGTATCCAGTAAATTTCGGATGGTTCGCCCAAGACGATTCGTCAAAAAGACACTAGCGAGTACCACAACCAAAGCTGTGATTGGGATAAACCATAAAATCGTTTTGGTAGCACTTCTGAGTGGCTTGTTAATAAGAGTGGAGGGATTTGCAATCCATACCGTCCAACCCAGTTCTCTGATTTTTGCATAGGTGATGAACTCTTTTTCTTTGCCTTCGTCTTTGATGGTCAAGCTATTCATGGATTGATTCTCTTGATCGGTAATTTTTTGTACAGTTTTCGAATTAGTCAAATTGACCATTTCCGTCCTTGTATTAACGTCAGGATGCACAATCACATTGTTATCTTGATCCAGTAAAACGGCGTAACTGGCTTCTCCGGTTATTCTCGTGGATACATAATTTTCTAACGCATTTAAATCGATTGCCCCTAAAATATATCCTTCCATCTTGCCATCACTGCCGAAAATTGGTGAAACAATTGCAACGAGCAACGTATCTGTTCCACCTCGACCGTGGAATACATGCGAAATCACTTGTTCGTTCGTTTCCAGCAGTTCTTTGTAATACGATCGATCGCTAAAATCCAAATGCTCACGTGTTGCACCATCGGTATAAGACCTTGGATAAAAGACGAGGGACTTTCCGTCTTTATCGCCAACATATAAGTTGACGAAACCCGGATAGTTGTGTTTAATATCTCGGAGTTTCTCTTCAACTTTGTCTGGTTGATTGTTCTCTAAAAGTGGTGCAATACTCGTAGACATCGTTTCTATGATTCGTCCGTGCTGTTCCATATAGCCTTCAATATTATCTTCTAAAAACTCGGTTACTTTTGTTTGACTGTCCTGATTATCTTCGATTAACGAAGAGAGCTGGAAGTATTGAAAAATTCCGAGGAGAATAATTGAAGTCAGTCCAATTGTGAGAAACGAATAAATTAGTTCCTTTTTAAAAGAACGCGATCGTCTATTCTTCATTCTCATCTTCTCCCCCCGTGATTACTTTTTATGTAACTTAAAATGGTTATGTACATACCAAAACGGTATTGGCTTGTGTCATAACGACCAAAGCCAATACCATTCATTGGTTTACTTTTTAATTTGTGTTCCAGCTTTACCTTCAACTGCTTGGTCAGCTTGTCCAAGTGAACAAATAATAGCACGTCCACCCATTTTTGCGAACTCCATTGCCGCTTCCATTTTAGGACCCATGCTGCCTGCAGAGAATTGACCTTCATCTGCATAGCCTTTTGCTTCTTCAAGCGTAATTGTGCCAAGCGCTTTTTGATCTGGTTTTCCGTAGTTTACAAATACGTTATCGACATCAGTCAAGATCATAAGAACGTCCGCTTTCGCCTCTTCTGCTAAACGGAACGCACTGCGGTCTTTATCAATAACCGCTTCAATACCTGTTAAGCTACCATCTTCTTCACGTACAACAGGTATTCCGCCCCCGCCTGAAGCGATAACAATAATGTTGTTATCAGTCAGTAATTTAATTGTATCGGAGCTTAAGATCGACTTCGGATTTGGAGAAGCAACAACACGTCTCCATCCACGACCTGCGTCTTCTTTTACATCCCAGCCTTTTTCTTCTGCCAATTGCTTTGCTTCCTCTTCTGAATAGAAGACACCGATTGGCTTCGATGGGTCTTCAAACGCCGAGTCATTTCGATCGACTTCTGTTTGAGTGAGCATGCTAACCACTTCGTTTTTGAGACCGAGTTTATTCAATTCGTTCTTCAATGTTTGTTCCATCATGTACCCTATGAATCCTTGTGATTCTGCGCTACATACGTCAAGTGGAAGTGCGGGAACAACATCTTTTGCTTCTTCATTCTGACGAAGAATGTTGCCTACTTGCGGGCCGTTGCCATGTGTAACAATGACTTCGTGACCGTTTTTGACAATTTTCGCGATGATTTCAGTACTAATCCGTACGTTTTCACGCTGATTCTCATAAGTCGCCTCCTGCTTAGGTTGCAAGATTGCGTTTCCCCCAAGGGCAATTACTACTTTTTCTGTCATTCTAGTTTCCTCCTTAGCGCTAGTAAGCCGAGTAACATGCCAAAAACCGTATCAATTCCAGAACTATGCCCCATATCGAGCAATTCGGAAAGCAATGTTTTCAGCATATAAATATCTGTCTTCCGTGTCAATTCTGAAGCCGCTTGTACTACTGTCGAACTGAATTGTCCTTCTAATGCGTAGAGTAAGTACTCCCTACCTATATCAGTCGTAAGACTCTCTTTCTCAATGAGCCGTTTTAACGTCTCTAAAAATGCTGTCGATAAAATCCCTGTTGCTTCATGGATGGCGAGTAAGCCTACTAGATGATCGTCACCTGACGGGGTCAGTCCTTGTCCCCGGCCGATGACAAATCTTAGTTGCTGTTCAATATCGATCGTGTTTGAAGAATCTAATACATCTAGTAACGAAGTGAAACGTTGCTCTGTCAGTCCACTAGGAGAACTTCCTTCTAAGTGTCTGGTTAGCCATGATTCGACATCGATGTCTAAGCCTGTCACTCGTGGTTCTTCAAGTAAAATAGATGCAAACATTGCCAAGTTATCGGACAGTAGCTCATTCGTTACAAGTTCACTAGATATCCTCCAGTCAAAAGGATCCGCACCAACAATGCTCACAATTGGTCCTGTCTCTCCAAATGCGAGACAGCGTTCCTTTGGTTCCCAAGAGACCGAGGAGTTTTCATTTATCCCATTCAGTAGCTGTCGTAATTGTTCTGATGTTAGATGGATACCGAATGGTAAACGTCCGTTCTTCACTGTTCCCACGAAAAATAAGCAATTTCCACTTCTGATATTCAACCCATTTTGAAAGATACTATGGATCTGACAAACAGGATGATTTGCTAAATGGAATGGAATCTGTTGCTGGTATTCAGTCGCATGCAGGATTGTTAGCCTTGCTTGCGGGCTGGCCATTAGATCAAGCCTAACTTCACAGCATATGCTTCCAGTGCCTTTTCAAAACATTCTTTAGGAGCACGAACAGTACCTGCACCTACTTGACCCATCCCTGCTTTTTTGTGTGCAATTCCTGTGTTGATGACTGGCTCAATACCTGTCTCGACTACTTTACGAGCATCAATTCCTAGACAAGCACCTTGGAAATCCCAAGTTGGAATAGTGAAGTTACTATTCTGGGATACACAAATCTCTGTCATTTCATTACTTGTTTCAAGTGCATCGTCAAATCCACCTGCTCCTACAAAACGTGTTACGCCAGGTGCTGCGATCATTGCCATACCACCGACACCGAAAGTTTCAGTAATCGCGCTGTCCCCGATATCCGGGTTAGCATCATCTTGGGAATACCCAGTAAAGAATAGACCTTGTGGCGTGTTAACTGGCGCTGTGAACCACTCGTCCCCCATTCCGCTAATGCGGATTCCGAAGTCTTTACCATTACGGCACATTGCTGTAACGACAGTTCCGTCTTGAATAGTGCGAGCTCCGTCCATTACGGCTTTAGCTGTTGCCATCATGATATTCAAGAAGAATTGATCTGTATCCGCCAAAAATTGAATAACGTCTTTACGATCGCTTTCATTTATATCCAACTGTACGATGTACGGGCTGATCTCTTTCAAGAAAATTAAGGACGCGGCAATATTACGTTGGTGGAACTCATCCCCCATGGTAATTGCTTTTGCGATGATAACGTTCAAATTCAAGCCATCTTCAGTGAGCGTAAGAGCTTTTGCAATCGTCGGTCCAAGCACGTTTTGCATCCATTTCAAACGATCGATGACTTCCTGTGAATTAGCGCCAAAACGAAGAACTTTCCCGATCCCTTCGTTCATGATGCAGTAGGCTTCGTTACCGTCTGTACGGTTTTCTACAACGAATACTGGCATGTTAGCAGAGGTGATACCACCCATTGGTCCTACTGCGTTTACATGGTGACACGGGATGAATTTCACTTCGCCGCCTGCTAGTTGCTTTTCCGCTTCTTCTTCGTTAGATGCCCAACCCTCATAGATCGAAGCACCGATACAAGATCCTTGCATCGGACCGGTCATATCATTCCACACTATCGGTGGACCTGCATGTAGCAATACCTTTCCGTCATTCAGTTCTTTAATTTTATCTTTAGCCGGTACAACATCCACTAGAAATGGAGCCGATCCAGTAATTTTATCAACAACTGCTTTGTTTGCTTCATCCATTGACTTGTAGTTCATAACGTACACACCTCATTCGTCATATTTACAGATGCCACCATCTGCATGGAGAAGGCCCAGTCCAGAGCGGATCTGGACCTTCTATCTTCATCACTCTGAAATTATTTCAGTAAGCTCAAGATTTTAGCCATACGTGCATTACCGCCAGCAACTGGACGCCAGTCGTATTGGACGAACTGTGTGCCTGTATCTGATAGCGCACCAGTAAAGCCTTTCAGACCAACGTTAATGACGCGTGGGCGTTCCGAAACGAGTAACGCAATGTCTTCAGATACAGAGAGATCGAATTTCTTAGCTGACTTAGTTCCTTCTACATGTTTCTTCTGGTTGTCTTCTACGTGAAGGCCAACAATATTAAGCGCAGTACGGACCGCTTCGTTGTTTGTCTCTTTAACGATTACGCCAGCTTCTTTCAACTGTTTCACGTGACCGTCATAGCTTTGGGGATCGTTTTTCGTACCACAAACAGTTGCGACAACGTGTAATGTACGGCCGCCTTCTTTTGCTTTTGCTACTGCTTTGTTGATAGAAGGAAGCAACGCGCTAGCCATGTCATCGTGTGAGCCATATCCAAGGACGAAGTCGAGCAAGATAACAGCTGTTGTTTCATCAGCACCCGCTTGTTCGATGAACTTCGAACGAGTTTCCGGATCGATCATTGGATGTGGTTTCCCTTGTGTATACTTGTCATCTCCAAGGTCAACGATTTCCTGACCCTCGTGCTTTAAGACGTAGCCTTCTTCGTTTTTAATATGTGTGCCAAGACCTAATGCGTCAGAAATTAGAACTGCCGCTTCAGAAGCGAGTGTACCACCAGAGTACAATCCTTTTAGCGTTTTCTGACCTTCTTTCAAGCTTGAATTCTCTACAGTGAAGTCGCCTGAGTTGTAGTCTGCTTTCACTTCGTTACCACGTGCTAGATCCACTGCAATATGTGCAGTTTCCGCGAGTGTATATGCTTGGTAGACATTGCCTTCATACTGTTCAGGCTTTTCTCCAAGGAATACAGCAACGACTGGCTTCGTCAAGCTTTGAAGAAGTTCCATTACTTCGTTACGCACGTGTTCTGCAGGTGGCTTCGAAATAATCGTGATAATTTCAGTCTGACTATGGTTTTCAAGAGCACGGATTCCATCCATCATCGTAATTGCACCGATTGGATCTTTCAGGTCACGTCCACCTGTACCGATTGCGTGGCTTACGCCTTCTCCTAAGCGATCGATAATTGTAGAGACTTCCTGAATTCCTGTTCCTGATGCACCGACAAGTCCGATACGACCTTTGTTCACTACGTTTGCGAATGCCAAAGGAACACCATCAAGAATTCCAGTACCGCAGTCAGGTCCCATGACAAGTAAACCTTTGTCGTGCGCTTTTTGCTTTAATCGTAATTCGTCCTCTACGGATACGTTATCACTAAACATGAACACGTGAAGGCCACGGTCCAATGCCTTGTCCGCTTCTTCTGCTGCATATTCACCTGGAACTGAAATCATAGCAACGTTTGCATTTGGTAATGCATCTACCGCTTTATCCCACGTACGTACCGTTTCAAATCCTTGCTTCTTGTTGCTAATGGATTGGTCATTCAAATATTGTTCTACTTTTTCCAGCACTGAATCCATCATGTCTGCATTGTCTGAGTCGACAACAATTGCCATGTCGTTCGATTCTGCTGCTTCTAGTTCTTCTGTATGCAACCCTGCATCTTTAAAGATGTCTTTGTTAGCTGGTGTCGCCATCATAATTTGTACTTTGTTGAGACCTTCCATAGTTGCTACTGAGTTTGTAAGCAACATGAGGTTAATGGAGTCTTGGTACGAGTTCTTCTTGATAATCGTATGAAGCACAAAAATCACCCCTGTAAGTATATTTTTAAATCTGCGAGCTTGCAGTAGCATGTGTTTCCCTAATCGATGAACACAAAACTTGTGCGCAAGCTGGTTTTGTTTATCCAAACTAATTGTAACGCAATTTGCATTACAGACGAATAAAATACTAGAGTGTAACATTACAAAAACATAAAATTGTGAGTCGAAAGCTGTATTCTTGGCGTTTCGTGTCGTAATATAGGTTCAGAAATAGTTTTATAGATTGTTATGTAGACTAGTAAAAGCACCAATTGAAATATTTAGTGAGTAGGATAGGAACGTATTAAGAAAAGAGGATGCGGTTATGGCAGAGACTTTTGTTTATAAACATGTGAATGGTTGTGCAATTCAAGGAGTACTTCATGAAACCGCTTTGGAACAGGCACCTTTACTGATCTACATTCACGGTGGCGGACTGATTTGGGGGACTCGGAATGACATGAACCGTGAGCAAATCCGTCTATACAATGAGGCTGGATTCAATGTGTTTTCTGTCGATTATCGTCTTGCTCCTGAGTCTCGACTTTCTGAAATTCGGGATGACCTGAAGGATTTGTTGGCTTGGATTAAGACCGAAGCGCACGCTCAATTCGACTTCAATCGTGAACGAGTTGCTGTAATTGGTAGTTCAGCAGGAGGATATCTGGCCCTGTTATCAGGTACATTTGAAGTGAAGCCAGATGCCATTGTTTCGTTTTATGGATACGGACAAGTTACGGGTGACTGGTATCAGCAACCCAGTCCACATTTTACGTCGATGACGATGGTGCCTGAACTGTTGGCAAAACAACTGATTCAGCCAAATCCGATTTCATCGGCTCCGATCGAACGGCGATATGCGATTTACTTATATTGCCGTCAGCAAGGCACGTGGCTCGATTGGGTGGCAGGTTCTGATGCTACAAGTAAAAGCGATCTGACGCAGTATGCACCTGTTGAATTAGCAGATACAGACTTTCCAGCAACCCTTCTTATACATGGGGATGTTGACGAGGATGTCCCGTACGCGGAGTCTGTTGCCATGAAAGCAAGACTAGATTCAGTAGGTGTTCCGAACGAACTCATGACGATAGCTCAGGGGAAGCATAACTTCGATGCCAACATGGACGACCCTGACTCTGTGCACGCTGTGAAGCATGTAATAGAGTTTTTACAAGAACGGTTTCAATTATGAAGACAATTTAAATTACTAGCAGAACTAAAGGAGTGTTGGAGATGAACATATCGATTGAGGAATTGAAAAAACTGATGGCGAACAAACTCACACAGGCAGGACTACAACCTAATGATTCGGAAATAGTTGCAGATGTACTTGCGCACGCTGACGCTCGTGGGATCTTTTCACATGGGGCGATGCGGACGGAGTATTACGCCGAGCGAATAGCAAAAGGCGGGATCACCTTAAATCCAAACGTTCAATTTAAGCAGACAGGTCCAGGGAGCGCTGTATTGGATGCGGATAACGGCGTAGGCCACGTTGCCGCAAAAGAAGCGATGACGCGTGCAATTGATATGGCACGGGAAAACGGAACGGCAGTTGTTGGCATTCGTCGGATGAGTCATAGTGGGGCCATGTCTTACTTCGTCCAACAAGCAGCAGAAGCTGGCATGATTGGAATTTCGATGTGCCAATCCGATCCAATGGTCGTTCCTTTTGGCGGAGCGGAGCCGTATTTCGGGACAAACCCGATTGCGTTTGCTGCACCTGGCGTTGGTGACGACAAAATCATTTTTGATATGGCGACAAGCATTCAAGCATGGGGTAAAATTTTGCATGCTCGGTCAAAAGGTGAATCCATTCCGGATACGTGGGCAGTGGACAAAGATGGCGTGCCGACGACGGATCCATTTAAGGTGACGGGATTGCTTCCGATTGCTGGACCAAAAGGATATGGTCTAATGATGATGGTAGATATCTTGTCCGGTGTGTTGCTCGGACTTCCATTTGGAAAACACGTGTCGTCGATGTATCACGATATGACTAAAGGAAGAGAACTCGGACAACTCCATATTGTCATCGATCCAGGTGCCTTCACAAGTTCTGATCTGTTCCGTGCTAATATTTCCGGCATGATGAAGGAATTGAATGACGTGAAGCCAGCTCCAGGGTTTGAACAGGTGCTGTATCCTGGTCAGAACACAACGCTTCAAGAACAAGAGTCGTTGAAGAATGGTGTGGAGATTGTAGATGACATCCTCGAGTACTTACGTAGTGACGTTGTGCACAATAACCAATATGATCATAAGAATCCTTTTGGAAAGTAAACTAGATGGCCCACTTTGTGTGGGCCATTTTTTGTTGTTTTTTCTCATTGTCGATCAAATCATAACGGCTGTCCTTCATCAGGGGGGATTTCTCGGACACTGGTCTGCGTTTCTCCGACACTTGCGAAAGTTTCTCGATAACGGGACGCAATTCAAGTGCGTTTAGGGATTTAATCGGTAACACATTCCTTGTCTTTCCAAGGGCTAATCAATCAGTCGATGTATTTTAGTGGGATTTGGAAAAATCATCATTTTTAAAGATTTGCTCACAAAAAACAGCACAGCGAGACAACGACTGTCCCGCCACACCGTTCGGATAATTACACAATTATAGCCTGTCTCAACATGAATGCCCGTAATACTTCTGCCCCTTCCAACAATTCTTCCATGGACGTGTACTCTGCAGGGTTATGGCTGAGCCCATCTTTTGATGGAACAAAAATCATACCTGTCGGACAAAAGGCTGCCATATTCATAGCATCATGCCCTGCTCCGCTTGGCATTTCTAGCCACTTCACGCCACGCTCTTCACAAACGGCTTTTAATTCATTCACAACATCAGCGTCCATTTGAACTGGTTCTTCACTGGAGATTGCGTCCATCCAAACGTCTAAACCACGTGCTTCTGCTACTTCTTGAACCGCTGTTTCAAGTGCATCCACAACACGTTTCCGCGATTCTGTGTTCGTTCCTCGAATGTCGACGTCCATTTCCGTCGCACTTGGTACGACATTCATCGCCCCTGGTTTTATGGAAAAAACGCCTACCGTACCAACTGTGCCATATACAAGTTCTGCAATAGCTGCCCGCTCTACAGCCAACGCAATTTCAGCAGCCCCCAGCA
This sequence comes from Sporosarcina sp. BI001-red, assembly GCF_003384035.1. Taxonomy (GTDB): domain Bacteria; phylum Bacillota; class Bacilli; order Bacillales_A; family Planococcaceae; genus Sporosarcina. Next base: position 347,413 of record NZ_QQAK01000011.1, read on the forward strand.
ATGCATCATGTCGATAATCCATCGGGGTTGTCCCCGAATGATCGGCCGTTCCTCCTACGTGTACATGGAACCGGACTGGCGCCGCGATGGCAGACACGACCCCAATAGACGCTTGTTGCTTCTCTAGCACAGGTCCTTGTTCTATATGCAGCTCCACAAATGCTTTGAACTCATCTTGGAAACGCATGGCTAAATGGACTTCTTCCAGATCGAGTCCATTCTCTTCAAACGCTTGCATAAGAGTAAAGCCATTTCTGTCAGTCAATGACCGAGTATATGCCGGATCCAACCGTCCTGACATAGCTTTGCTACCAAGCGTAGAGGCTCCAAAACGTGACGACTCCTCGCAAGCGAAAATAATTACTTCCATCGGATGCTCGGTTTCAATGCTGTCATCCGCAAGCGAGCGCATCACTTCAAGTGCAACGAGCACACCAGCAGTTCCGTCAAATTCCCCTGCCGCATAGACCGAGTCAATGTGAGAACCTGTTGCTACTACAGGTAATTCAGCTGTTGCACCTTCACGTCGCGCGATGACATTTCCCGCGTAATCTGTACGTACAGTGAGACCAGCCTCTTTAAACTGTTGGATCATATATTCCCGTGCGTTGCGCTCTGTTTCGGTGTAAGCAAGCCGGTTGATACCTTCTCCTTCGTCTGTAAACTTCGCAAGTTCTTCAAATGACTGACGTAATCGATCCAGCTTCATGGCAATTCCCCTTTTCTTATAGGTAACCTAATGCAAATAAATTCACGTAAAATTCGCTCACTCCTATTATAAAGTATCGCAAGTTCATAGAAAAAAATCAAACCGGCATTCCCATTTAACTCCAGGGGAAAGCCGGTTTGTCAGTTCATCCATTCCATAATCACGAGAAAAATACCGGTTGCAAATAGTGCAACATGTCCGATGCAAAACCTTGGAAATAGCTTCCGCATCATTTCCTTTTCCACGTCTGTCTCAATAGTACACGTCATACAGCGGAACTTGTCAACAATACGCTTCACTGAGCTTCTCCATGAAGGGCTTTTTGAACACCTTCAGGGTCAAATCCCAAAATCCAAACGTCCTTCAATTTGGTCTGAGGTACACCCATCTGTCCAGTCGTTTTTACTAGACGTTTTCCTGCCTCTTGATCTAATGAAATATTAACGGTTTCATAGGAAATTTTTTGTTCATCCAAATAATTCGTCATCATTGTGCAGTAGGTGCACGTAGATGATACATAAACGGTTGCTTGAGGTGTCATAACATATACTCCTTTGATGTAATTGACTCTAACCTTATACCCCTTAAGGTATTATATCAACCCATTAGCTTTCTTCGGAAACTTCTTCCGAAACAAATTTGTTTCGTCCAGCACCAATTCCTGCCGCTGTCATGAGAAGACATACACCAACAAGAACCATTAACGGTTTCCTCCAGTTCTCTGACACATCATAAAGTAATCCAATGAGGATCGGACCTGACGCAGCTAGTAAGTACCCGACTGACTGAGCCATTCCAGAAAGCTGGCCTGCTTGACGACCGTCTCGTGAACGCATGCCAAGGAAAGCGAGAGATAGACTAATCGTCGCACCAGATGCCAATCCAATGATCATGGAGGACACAACGAGAAATTCAGGTGACCCGCCAAGGAGTAGTCCAGCATATCCTAGGGTGTAAAGTCCACCGGCTATCGCTGCGATTCCAGACTGCTTGCGAAACTTTTCCGCAAGCAATGGTGCGATGAATGTAGACGGAATGCTAACAAATTGGGCAATTGACAATGTCCACCCTGCAGATGATGGTGAAAACCCGTAATCTGTCAAAATCTCAGGTAACCACGAAACAAGTGTGTAAAAGGCAAACGATTGAAGACCCATGAACAGCGTCACTTGCCATGCCAAGGCAGAACCCCACAGTCCTTTCCGCTTTGTTACGATGTAGACTTTCATTTCATCCTCAGGTGCAAAATTATCCTGTCTCATGACAACGATCCAGAGGACAGCTCCTGCTGCAGACAACAAAACCCAAGATCCTAGGGATAGTTGCCATCCCAGTCCTGCACCCGTAGCGAGCGGGATCGATAAACCAGACGCAGTTGCTGCAAATATACACATTGCCGTTGAGTAGACACTCGTCATCCGTCCCACTTTGTTTGGAAACTTCTCTTTGATAAAGGCCGGGAGTAAGACGTTCATTAAAGCTATCCCAACACCAATTACAGCTGTTCCGATGAATAATAGTGGTGTGTATGGAATAGACCTGGCAATCGTTCCACCAGAAAGTAAGAATAGTCCTACTAGAATCATAGTCATATTACCGAACCGATTCCCGAATCGGGCAGCTACGGTAGACATCGCCGCAAACGCGATTAGCGGTAGACTGGCGATAATCCCCGCACTCCAATTGGATAGTCCAATTTCATCCCTTATTGTGCTGAGTAGAGGACCTACTGAAGTTATTGCAGGGCGCAAGTTAAAACCTATTACGACAATGGCAATTAGTAGTAGCGAACGTTGAGCAGAAGATGGACGTTCACGTTCACCTTCATTTTTATTCATTGAATCGTCCCCCTTCAAATTAGTTATGGTTCACTGCATCACAACTTGTGGCAATGCATGCTATTTACAGTTTATGATCCTGTACAATTTTCTTCCATATATCACTATAAGTCAATGGTAACAGAATATTCCCATTCATTCTAATGTGTCATTCAATTATGTTAGTCCTGAAAAAACCAGCAAACAGAGACGCATTATACGTCTCTGTCTGCTGGCTTAAGTAGTCGATAGGCGAACACTTTTAAGAATGTGTTGTAGCTTCTTCTTCCAGTTTTTTTGAAGCGGCTTTTCGTTTCTCAGTACGACTGATGAGCGTTGTGCCAACGAGGTCACCAGTGACGTTCAGTGCAGTGGCTCCCATTCCAATCAGGGCATCAATCGACGTAAGCAAAGCAACTGCTCCAATAGGTAACCCTAACTGTACAAAAACCGTTGCAATCATGACAATCCCTGCCCCAGGAACACCAGCAGTTCCAATAGACGCTAGCGTCCCAATCAAGACCACCATGAGCATATCCGTTAGCGAAAGCGGATGGCCAGATATATTTGCAGCGAAAACCGCGGACACTGCGATTCGTATCGCAGCTCCATCCATATTGATCGTTGCACCTAACGGCAAACTAAATCCATACAAACTGCGCGGTAACCCTAAATCATGGGCAGCAGTTAACGATAATGGCAACGCACCTGCACTACTTTGCGTCACAAAAGCTGTTGTTATCGGTGTCCGAGCATGTTTGAAAAACGTTAATGGGTTCACTTTAAACAGCAACATCGCGACAGTATACAACACGATTTGCGCTAATAATGCTGCGTACAGCACACCAATCATGCCTCCAAGAGAAAGGAGTGTGTCGACTCCTTGGCTTCCCACCGTCTTCGCCATTATTGCAAATACACCTATCGGAACATATTGCAAAATCCCTTTGAGGATGAACAATGATGCTTCGTTCAGTGCACTAACCGTCTTCAGCAAATGATTCCCGAGCTCATTTAACCCTTCTGAACCACGCATTGCAGAAATTGCAATACCGAAAACGAGTGCTGTAAAAATGATGCCTAACAAGTTCATTTCCGTAAACGCAGTGACTATATTTGACGGAACAATATTCAGTAACACATTGACGATGCCGGGATTATCCGGTACGTCAAATGACTTACCTACATCTAACTTCATACCGGTTCCAGGCTGAAACAGCGTTGCAACCGCAAGTCCCACGGTAATCGCAACGGCAGAACTGGCCGTATAGTAGATGAAAACTTTCCCACCCATGCGGCCGAGATTCGAAATCGTCGTCTGATTCACACCAACGATTAGCGTAAAAAGGATAAGGGGAATTATTAAGAATGTCAGAAGACGGATCAAGAGATCTCCAAGTGGCGCAAACACGCTCGCTTGCTCTCCCATTAACAATCCCGCCGCAATCCCAAGAATCAGGGCGATCGTTATTTTAAGTATTAAAGATGCATTCGCATATCGGTTCCAGAGTGCTTTCATGTATGTCGGCATCCCCTTTTCTTTATAGTTCTCATTAAATCCTATCTGCTTACTAGGGATTATAATAGTCTACAATAATGCACATAAAATAGGTTGTCAATGTCTCTGCTCAATACGGCAGGGTGTATTCATTTCTTCCCTATCTGCTGCACTTGTAACCCCACGACATGGTACAATAATAAGCAAACATTTCGATAACTAGGAGTGAAAGGGATGAAAATAAAGCGATACGACATAAAAGGGAGTGCAATTTCAGGCTTTACTTTGAAAGACTCAAGTGCACCTGAAGAGAATAACTTGGCGTTACACGCTTGCCTGAATCCCGCATCTGTCCTCAAAAACCGTAAAACACTTGCATCTTCCATTGGATATTCAACAGATGATTTTGTCTATGCAAACCAGACACATAGCGCAAACTTCCATAAAGTAACACGAGCAAATCGTGGAAGAGGTGCAACCGTTCTAGCTACGGCAATCCCGGACACTGATGCACTTTACACAAACGAACGAGGCATCGTTTTAGCCGGCTTCATGGCGGATTGTGTACCTGTACTTCTATCGAACGAACACGCGGGTATTGTAGGCGTCATCCACTCCGGTTGGCAAGGTACCGTCAAAGAAATCACATCGCAATTGTTGAAGCATCTTATTGAACAGGAAGGATGTCGGCCTGAAGATTTCCAAATAGTGATAGGACCCGCACTTAGCCAAGAAAAATTTGAAGTTGATCGTGATGTCTACGAAAATTTTCACGCACTCGGCTATGCGGAGCCATGGATTTCGTTCCATGCAACGACCGGCAAGTATCATATTGATAACCAGCGGACGGTAAAAACTCAATGCGAACTCGCAGGCATCCCAAGTGCTAATATTTCGATCGATCCGATATGTACGTTTCAAAGCGAAGATGGGTTTTCGTATCGGCAAGACAAAAAAGCAGGAAGGCATCTCGCCTTCATCTGCCTCTAGTAACCGAGTGGAACTCACTCGGTTTTTTCATGTTTATAAACCTTCTTTTAACATCATCGCATAATACAATGGAACCGCTGAGGTGAAACGAGTAGGATCTAACCCTGTGATTTCAGTAATACGTTTAAGTCTATATGCGAGCGTATGACGATGAACCCCAAGCTCAGTAGATGTATTTTGGGCATGCTGTTCAAGATTCAAATACATTTTAAGGGTTTCTACTAACTGCTCACTGAGATTTCCTAACACCTTCTCAACGTATTGGGCGTGTAAGGTCCCTTGGTACGCACCCATTAATGCGCGCATTTCTATTGTTTCAAAATCACTAATCACTTCATTCATCACACCGAATTGCATCGCATGACAGGCAGATTCATAGGCCAAAACGATATCTTCTTCTTCGAACACTGTTTTACCGATCCCAATCTTATGAATCGAAACACCTTTGTGTTGGCAAATATGCTCCAGTCTTTTTATCACAGTTTCCCGTCTCACTCCCCATATTAGGGTAGGTATGGCATTTCCGTGATCTGATCCTGTCAGCACAGATCTTATCCCCATAGTTTCTTCTAGCCACTCCGCAAAACGGTTAGGTGTGCGGGTCGTCTCACTTTGCTGCACAATTAATACTGTAAACGGGCCTTCCAACGAAATGGACAACATCCTCATTCGATCGATGGTCGCTCCTGAAATCGGTTGTCCGCTGACTAACTCTCTAAACACCAACTCCCCCGCAGTTCTCTTCCACTCTGTTTCAGAAGTCAATATGGACTGATGAACCATCATTTCCGTAGTTAACTGGACAAGGGGCGCTACATCTCGCAGCTCTTCTTCTGATCCCGTAATGCCAATCACACCCACTAGTCGTGATTTATAATGAATCGGCAAATTCACTCCGGGCTTTGAACCTGGCCACTCGAGCAGACTTTCTTTAGATATCCAAAGTGATTTTTCAGTTTTCGCAACGTAAGCTGCTCCTTCATGGATTTGATCCACCCGATCCGTTTCCCCTGAAGCCAAAATCATTCCATTCATGTCCATCACATTCAAATTGCGGGACAGTCTAAGCATCGTTTGTTCCACAATTTCTTCAGCAAGTCTCTTCGTCAGCATATTTTCACCTCTATGTACAAAATAGTCTATGAATCTAATGAATACTTATACACCCAGTCTAATGTATTTAGATTATTCTGTACATATAATAATAAACATCAACTACTATTCGATAGGAATGATGCTCGTATGAAAATACTCATTGCACCAGACTCCTTTAAAGGAACCTTGTCTGCACTCCATGCAGCCGAAGCGATGGCTGAAGGAATCCTAGAAGCTGACCCTACAAACACCCCTATCTTACTACCTGCTGCTGACGGCGGTGAAGGGACGATGCAAAGTTTAGTCGACGCAACAAATGGAAAATTTGTCTCTCTTTTTGTTGAGGGGCCGCTTGGTCATCTAATCCTAGCGCGCTACGGAATGCTAGGGAATGGATCGACTTGTGTAATCGAGTTAGCAGAAGCATCCGGTCTCATGCGTCTTGCAGAACAGGATCGAAACCCTCTCATCACATCATCATTCGGGACGGGACAGTTACTCGTTCACGCTCTCAATGAGGGGTGCCGAGACTTTATTATCGGGCTTGGGGGTAGTGCCACAAATGACGGTGGTGCTGGTATCTTACAAGCACTGGGAATGAGGTTACTCGACTCAAATGGAGAGGAAATTCCTAGAGGTGGAGCTGCACTACAGCAGTTACACACCATTGATCCGTTGTTTTTCGACCCCCGGATCGCTGAAAGTACGTTTCTGATTGCAGCAGACGTCACCAATCCGTTTATTGGACCAGATGGAGCTTCGGCGGTATTCGGACCTCAGAAAGGAGCTACGGACACAGATGTTCCACATCTTGATAGATGCCTTGCAAATTTCGCAGACATTATAGAGCGACGTACAGGGATATCTCTTCACTATACACCAGGAGCAGGAGCTGCCGGCGGAGCTGGTGGTGCGTTCCAAGTCTTCTTTCCAAGCACTTTTCAGCCAGGCATCAACGTCGTGTTGGAAACACTTCGTTTTGATGAACACTTGGCAACTGCGGATCTCGTTATCACCGGAGAAGGGCGTTCCGACAGTCAAACCTTTTCTGGAAAAACGCCATACGGTATCGCACAATCAGCCCATCAAGCTAACGTTCCAACGTTACTTATATCAGGGGTTGTCACACCTGAAAGTCGAGTCGCTCTTGGTGAATTATTTACCTGCGTGCATGCGATCACTTCAGAACGCATCTCTGTTGCAGAAGCTATGTTGGAACCGTATCGCTTACTGAAAGAAACAACGAAACAAGCGATTCTACAGTTTAAAAATAAGGAGGAATGTTAAATGTTGTTCACCATGATTATTTTAAGTGTTGTACTTATTATCTTTTTAACAGCTGTTTTGAAAATCCATCCATTCTTATCATTACTTGCGGGTGCCTTCTTCATAGGGATCACTTCTGGAATGCCTCTACTGACTGTTGTGGATACCGTTAACGAAGGTTTTGGCGGATTGATGAAAGGTATCGGAATTGTTATCGTTGCAGGTACCATCATCGGCGTCATTCTTGAGAAGTCTGGTGCTGCTTATCGTATGGCTGAAGTTGTCTTACGCGTAATTGGTGAAAAACGACCTCAACTCGCGATGTCGCTTATCGGTTACATCGTTTCGATTCCTGTATTTTGCGACTCAGGATTCGTTATTTTATCCAGCCTAAAGAAAGCGCTTGCAAAACGAGCTGGTGTAACAATTGCATCAATGTCCGTAGCGCTTGCAACAGGATTATTTGCGACACATACACTAGTCCCACCTACACCTGGACCAATTGCAGCCGCTGGTAATATCGGGGCAGAAGGCTACTTAGGTGTGATTATTTTAATCGGTCTTATCGTTGCAATTCCAGCAACAGTTGTCGGCTACTTATGGGCTGTAAAAGTTGGATCTAAAATCACTGTTCCTGAAGACGAAGAATCTGTAACATTCGACTACGATGAAATCGTTAAATCATTTGGCGAGATGCCTTCTGCATTTAAAGCATTCCTTCCGATTGTCTTACCAATTGTTTTAATCGGCGCTGGCTCAGTTGCTAAACTTACAATGGGAGAAAGTGGCCTTAGCTCATTCCTACAGTTCATTGGCTCACCTTCAGTTGCTTTGCTGTTCGGAGTACTTGGAGCATTCTTACTGCTTCCAAAATGGAACGAAGAGACTCTTACAGGTTGGATTGGAGAAGGCCTCAAAGAAGCTGCTCCGATTTTACTAATTACGGGAGCCGGTGGTGCATTTGGTAAAGTCATTTCTACTTCTGGTGTCGCAGAAGTGATTGGTGAAATGAATTTCACTGCACTTGGTGGCGGAGCGTTATTCTTACTTGTTCCATTCCTTATATCTGCGGCATTGAAAACCGCACAAGGATCTTCGACTGCGGCGCTAGTCATTGCGTCCACATTAGTAGCACCCCTGCTACCTGCAATGGGGATTGAAGGGGCGATTCCACTTGCTCTTGTAGTTATGGCAGTTGGTGCTGGTGCAATGACGGTGAGTCATGTAAACGATAGCTTCTTCTGGGTCGTGACAGAGTTCAGTGGGATGAAGGTGACAGATGCTTACAAAGCACAAACTATGGCGACTCTATTGATGGGCGTTACGACGATTGTATTCACGATGATATTATGGTTAATTCTCGTGTAAAGTGGTTTAAACAAACACGAACACTAGTTCCTTTTATGCTAGACTTTTATAAGTTACCGTTGTATACTTATAAAAACAAGCAGTCGAGGGGAGCTACGCAGCATGGAAGAAAAAATCTTACAGTTGTTAGTAGGACTTACGGCAGACGTACGGGATATGAAGTCAGATTTAGGTGAGATGAAGTCAGATGTTGTTGGATTGAAATCGGATGTTGTTGGATTGAAGTCTGATGTTGGTTCTTTGAAGTCTGGACTGGAAAACTTACATTTCGAGATGAACACGCGGTTTGATCGAGTGGATAACTTACTAGTAGGGATTGGCGGTCAATTTGAACACCAAACTGAACAGCGATTGGTTCATGATGAGAGCGTTACGGAGGAATTCATGGTCATTAAATCACGTATTTTCGATCTTGAAAACAAAGTGAATCGAGCGCACTGAAAAAGCAGAACTTCCCCGGGTATCCCCTCGGAAGTTCTGCTTTTCAGATTATAAATCCGCTTCCGCAATTGCTGTTGCAATGGCGTCTTCAATTGGGGTAACGGGTCCCGTAATGTAATTATTAATCATGATAGAGAAAACGAGTGGGGTTCCTCTTTTCGTTGTTACATAACCTGACAATGTGGATACACCTGTGATCGACCCGGTTTTTGCAGCTACATTCCCTTTCGTCGACTCCCCTTTCATGCGATTTCGAAGTGTTCCACCGACCATCCTGTCTGCTTCACCTGCGAGTGGTAGCGACTCTCTGAAAGCGGAATACCAAGGCCTTTCTTGAGCTTGAATGAGAAGTGTCGTCAACGTATCGGAAGACACCAGATTTTTGTGTGACATTCCAGAACCGTCACGCAGCAGAACCGAATCTTTTGCGATACCCAGCCCTTCCAGTGTTTCAGACATTACCGCAAGACCAGCATTCCAACTTCCTTCCCCTTTTTCGACTCTTCCCATTTCTTTCACAAGCATTTCTGCATGACCATTGTTACTCAGCTTCATGAATGGGATATAGACTTCATTCAATGGCATAGACTTCTTGGATACAAGAACATTCGCGTTTTTAGGTACTCCAGCACGCTGCAATCCATTCTTTCCAAGAACGCGAATCCCTTCTTTTTGCAACGCATTTCGGAATACATCGAGCACAAGTTCTGATGGTTGCCAAACAGCCGTCCATGACCGTGAACTTGAGGCACCGACTGGAATAGAACCTTCTATAATCATTCGATTGGTCCCATGCTCGCGGTGGATGGAAATCGTCTTTTCTCCGTCTTTTCCAATGGTAGTCGCTTTATTTACAATGACGGAAGTCTCCGTTTTTGGTGTTAACGAGACGGATGGTAGTTCGCCCGCTTTTTCCCCAGGTTTCACCTCCACAATCACTGTCCCTGTATCATAATCTTCATTCGGAGAAAGCGTGAGCGCCGAAACTTGTGCCCCGACGTAGTTGAATTCATCTGACCAATTCAGGTCTTGAGAGTATCGGTCATCGTCATACCAACTGTCATCTGCAAACAAATCACCCTGAATAGTTTTGATGCCTTTTTGCTTTAACTCTTCAGCAAACTTCACAAGGTCGCTTTGAAGAAGAGTAGGGTCCCCTTTTCCTACCAAATACACGTCCCCTTGAAGAGTCGATCCCTTTAACTTACCCGTTGTCGATACTTCCGTCTTAAATCGGTAGTCTGCACCAAGCACATCCAAAGCAGCCGCACTTGTCAGCAATTTCATGTTGGAAGCAGGTCGCAATCGAATATCACTCATATGAGAATAGACCGATTTGCCAGTCTCCGCGTTTCGCACACTTACACCCGTAATTCCACCCTTCAATTTCGGATCTGCTAGTAATACGTCTAATTTCTTGGATAACGTAACTGAAGCATTCGCAGGTGGAGTAATTAAGGCTGCAGAGGCAGTGAGTGCCGGAATCGTGTGTTCATAAGCGATTGGTAGAAATGCGACCGCAACTAATAATGCAAGTAATAGAAGTTGTTTTCTAATTCGTTTCTTTAGCATTCAACATCATTCCCCTTTGACTTTTCTTTAGTATATCAAGTATTTGGTAGAATAAACTGTTATCTTATAGAAAAATCAGAATTTAATGAGTTAGTTACAGAGCACTGGCTAGGTCGCCTGTCCCATAAATCATCAACTGGTATAGTTTATGTACATTAGTGGTGGTGTATGAGCTGGAGGACACGATACTTTCTGTAAAACATTGAGTACCTGGTTAAGTGGATGGGGTTCTGGCTTTAAACGGGCGGGGTCTATGAGGTGCATTTATTACAAGGGAGAGAAACCACTTAAGATAAAACCGTCAATGAACCGAACATTGGGATTCACTTTGTCATAATACTTGTCATCACTAGAATTGAGGCAGCCTATTTTTCAATTATCTTTCTATTTGCTGATAAAAAAAGACAGCTGTGTCTACTAACACACGGCTGCCCTCTCTTTATTCATCTCATGATTCTGTTTCCCACTCAGCAATTGCTTCCCGTACTCTTGGTGCCACTTCTGCACCGAGCAACCGAATTGCACTCATCACCTCATCGTGTGGCATAGATCCAACTGGAACGTGAAGTAGGAATCTAGTGATTCCTACTTCTTTCCTCAATTTGATAATCTTTTTCGCCACGTAATCTGGATCCCCTACATACAATGCCCCTTCCAAACTTCGTGCATTGTCATACGTACCTCGTTCATAAGGTGCCCAACCCCGTTCTTTACCAATTACGTTCATGGCGTATTGAGTAGATGGGAAAAATGCATCTGCAGCTGCCCGAGTCGTTTCTCCAACGAAACCATGTGAATGAGATGCAATCTTCAATTTTGACACATCATGTCCTGCTGCGGCTGCAGCTCGCTTATATAATTGAACGAGTGGTGCGAATTGCGTAGGACGTCCTCCAATAATCGCAAGTACGAGTGGTAGTCCTAACTTTCCTGCGCGTACGACGGACTCCGGATTCCCTCCGCTACCAATCCAGACGGGTAAAGATTCTTGCACAGGGCGTGGATATACACCTCTTCGATCAATTGCTGGACGATGTTTTCCATCCCACGAAACCACTTCGGACTCACGTAATTTCAATAATAGATCCAATTTTTCATTGAACAGCTCATTGTAGTCCGATAGATCTTGTCCAAATAGCGGGAATGATTCGATGAACGATCCCCGCCCCGCCATAATTTCAGCCCGTCCATTCGAGATTCCATCGAGTGTGGCAAAGTCTTGAAAGACGCGAACTGGATCCGCAGAAGATAATACTGTAACCGCACTTGTCAACCGGATATTAAAGGTTTGTGAAGCCGCTGCGGCAAGCAATATCGCTGGTGAAGAGGATGCGTAATCTGCCCGATGGTGCTCCCCGACACCGAATACGTCGAGTCCTACCCGATCGGCAAGCACAATCTCTTCAACTACTTCCCGCAATCGTTCTGCATGACTTTTCAGCTTTCCGGTTTCCGAATCCGGCGTTGTCTCAACGAACGTGCTAATTCCTATCTCCATCGATTCTTCCTCCTAAGTGCATCGTTAATTTCTCTATTGTACTCGTGTAAGAGCAGAAATGGTGAAACAAACAACCGATCATAAGCAGTTTCTAAAAATACGAAACTATATGCTCTTCTATACGTACACCTTATTATGGACATTTTTTTACAATCTCGTTACGAAACAAAGGAGGAAACAACATGGAACCCACTCCAATCGTGGAATTGAAAAGTTTATCCAAAACGATCAAGGGCAAGAAAATCATTGATGACCTGAGTTTGCAACTATACCCTGGTCAGATCACAGGCTTTCTCGGGCCGAATGGTGCAGGGAAAACAACTACCATTCGAATGATGGTCGGCCTGATGAAAAAAAGTGGTGGAGAAGTCGTGATTGACGGACAAACGCTTTCCGCAGATTTTGAAGAAGCTCTCTCTAAAGTGGGCGTCATCGTCGAAAACCCGGAAATGTATAAATTCATGTCCGGTTACAAAAATTTGCTACACTTTGCGCGCATGCAAAAAGGGGTAACAAAAGAACGGATTGACGAAGTCGTGAAACAAGTTGGAATGCAAAATCGCATCCATGAAAAAGTCGGGACCTATTCCCTCGGGATGCGTCAGCGTCTTGGCCTTGCTCAAGCCTTGTTGCACAGACCTAAATTTTTAATTTTAGATGAACCGACCAACGGACTGGATCCAGCAGGCATTCGTGAGTTCAGAGAATACTTACGACTCATTGCTCAAACTGAAGACGTTTCTGTTTTCGTATCCAGTCACATGCTGTCAGAAATTGAGCTCATGTGTGACCGGATTGCCGTCATTCAAAATGGTAAGCTCGTGGACCTTCGGGATATGAGTGAAACACAAGAAGCTCATTATTACGTAGAAGCTTTTCCTGCTGACCAAACCTTTGAACTCCTTGGGTCTCTCGGATTCAAAACAGAAAGTGTCAACGATGGATTCGTAATCCAAGCAGAAAAAACACAAATTCCCGAGCTCGTCAAAACGTTGTCAACCGCCGGACTAGAGCTATACGCAATCCAACCACACAGACAAACACTTGAGGACCAATTCCTCGAATTGACAGGAGGTGGCCAGCTTGCTGAGACTGCTGCAAAATGAATGGATGAAACTGTGGTCTAAAAAAGGTACTTGGATAATGGCGGGCTTGATGGTAGTACTCATTATCGCCATGGCGGGGATAGTGAAATGGTCTGATAGTTTAATGGATGATGAATCCGACTGGAAACTTAGCACCCAAAGCGACCTAGAAAATGATAAAAGTTCATTAGAAATGGGTGTCCTAAAAGGAGAAAGCAAGCGGCATGCAGAAGAGAATGTTAAAATCTCTGAATATCGGCTTGCAAATGATATCGCACCACTGAAAAACACTAGCCGAGAGGGTATGATTTACAATCCTTCAGTCGGCAGTATTGCATTGCTACTCACGGTCATTGTAGCCGCGGGAATTGTCGCATCCGAGTTTTCACAAGGGACAATTAAAATGCTACTCACTCGTCCCGTGAAACGATGGAAAATCATGACGTCTAAATACTTGGCAATTTTGATATTCGGCATAGTGCTAATGTTAATTGGCTTTATAACAACCATTTTAAGTGCTTTCGTCTTCTTCCCATCGGCGGGTGGGCAAGCTCTCGCCGTATCAGGTGGTAACGTTGTAGAAGTTTCCATATGGAGCCATGGCCTATACATGTTATTGCTCTCATTTGTTAATGTAATCATCACCGCAACGTTTGCGTTCATGGTTGGAAGCGTGTTCCGCTCAAGTGGAATGGCGATTGGGCTATCCTTATTCATCTACTTCACGGGAAGTGTCATCGTCGGTCTTTTAAGCCGATTTGAAATTGTAAAATACTTGATATTTACACATATGGACTTGACGATGTATGAATCCAATTTCGTCTTGAATGATGACATCACGTTGCCGTTCTCGCTAGCTGTGTTAGCAGTCTATCTAGTTGTATTCTTAATTGTTAGCTACACAGTATTTACTAAACGGGATATTACAGCGTAACTTACATGCACCAGTTATTGCGGAGGCAGCCTCTACAATAACTGGTGTTTTGACTTTTCAAACATCCTAATTATATATGAATAAACTTGATATACCCCGGCAATACTTCTAATAGAGTAAGTCGGGTATTTTTATGAAAAATATTTTCTCATTAAATGATGAGGTTGCAATTCTTCATATGTTAACACGCTATGTAAGCACTCATGTCATCTTTTTGCAACAATTGTCGAAAAGTTTTTTCTTGAATTCTTGAAAATTAGTTTACACCTGGTATCTACCGGGTAAAATTGCTTATACGAGGAGGGACAGAATATGCAGACAGAGTGTGAAAGTTATGTGATGGTTCGTGAGTTACATCACCTCAACGAAGAATATCAACTTGCGCCCACTCCATTGAAGTCGATAATCCTCACTGACATCCGCCTGATCCAAGATGCCCTCAGCCTTTTGAAAGTCGACACTACTCCACCAATGTAATACTTTTTAGTCTCCTTATGAACGGAAACTAAAGTAACTGACCCATATCCCCTTTCTCTCTTTTTTCGAAATATGGGATTCTATAGAAAAACCAGCTCCCTCGGCAGTTAGACATGCCGATTAGAAGCTGGTTTTTGTTTTTTATAAGTGTGTAACCAGAGTTTGTTTTTCAGTGAGTTCGATTTCAAATCCTAGGTCTTCTAACATCCGAAAGTCTGAGTTAACCTCTTGACCATCCGTAGTTAAGTAATCCCCAACAAATATACTATTTGCTGCATACATCCCCATCGGTTGAAGTGATCGTAAGTTGACTTCACGACCGCCTGAAATTCTAATTTCCTTCGTAGGATTCATATAACGGAACAATGCCAATACTTTTAAGCAATAGCGTGGATTCAGTTCATTCGTCCCTTCTAGCTTCGTTCCGTCAATTGCATGCAAGAAGTTCACTGGAATAGAGTCTGCATCTAATCTGCGGAGTGCACGGGTAATATCAACGACATCTTCTTTCGTCTCTTTCATCCCAATTATTGCGCCAGAGCAAGGTGAGATGCCATACCTTTTCGCAATTTCTACTGTGTCCACACGATCTTTGTACGTATGTGACGTTGTGATGAAATCATGATGACGCTCGGAAGTGTTCAGATTATGGTTATACCGATCGACACCTGCAGTTTTCAGCTGCTCTGCTTGTTCTTCTTTTAAAATCCCCAAACATGCACACACAGTTAGCCCGTACTTTTCCTTTATTTCTTCAACGGCTTCGCTGACAACACGTACGTCTTTTCTAGTCGGCCCTCGCCCACTTGCTACGATGCAATACGTTCCAATGTTGTTATCAAATGCCCGTTTTGCCCCTTCTAGAATTTCCTCTTTTGAGATGAATGGATACTTATCAATCGGCGCTGTGGATTTAGACGATTGAGAGCAATATCCACAGTCTTCCGGACAGAAACCACTCTTTGCATTCATAATCATATTCAGTTTCACTTTTTTCCCGAAGTAATGACGTCGAATCTCATAAGCACCATCTAGTAGGGATAAAATGTTGTCGTCACTTGAGTTCAAAATTGATAATGCTTCGTCATTTGAAAGCTCTTTCCCATCAATGACTTCGTGTGCGAGTGTTTTCCAGTTCATGTCGTAAGCCCCTTTTTGTGTGCGTGAATTTTTTCAATATCGGATATAGTCTCGTAGCGAGTAATCCCGTTCCTACAGCAAGCGCAATATCTATAACAATTGTGCTAAAGAATCCCGCAACCAAGACATTCATGACATTGGCCGGTGTAGCTAGCCAACTATTAAGTGCTACATACAAATAAGGTACTCCAATTGCATATATCACTGCAGTTCCCGCCAAATTTGCCAAGATGAAATGCTTTCGAGTAGGAACAGGAACCCGCTCAAGGATAAGGCCGATGACATAGGCAGCCGCAGCAAATCCTATTAAGTAGCCGAATGTGGGTTGAAGGAGATATGTGATTCCTCCGCCCTTTGTGAAAACGGGAAGTCCTGCTAATCCCACGAACAAATACACAAGCTGACTTTGTAGACCACGACTACTCCCTAATAACGTACCTGCTAAAAAAACAATAACAATTTGTAATGTAAACGGGACAACCGGTAGCGTAATTTTAATGAATGCACCTATCGCTGTTAATGATGCAAAAACTGCAATAAGGGCCATTGAATGTATACTATTGCCTCTCGTCATACAGGCTGTCCTCGCTTATGGAAAAATTGTTCCATTACTTCTTTCGTTGTCTTCACCATCCACTCAATTTCTTCCTCAGAAATTACATAAGGTGGCATGAAGTAAATGATGTTGCCAAGCGGACGTATCAGAAGCCCTTTTTTAAGCGCTTGCTGGTAAATTTCATAACCAATTCTTTCATCACTTGGAAAAGGTTCTTTTGTTTTACGATCCGCCACCAATTCAATTGCACCAACAAAACCGGTTTGACGATATTCCCCCACGTAAGGCAATTCGTCAAATGCAGCATGGGCAAGATTATTCAATAAATGTTGCTTCGGTGCTAATTGTTCCATTACGCGTTCTTCTTCAAAAATGGCGAGTACTTCCTGTGCTGCGCGAAGTGCTAGCGGGTTCCCTGTATAACTATGAGAATGCAGAAACGCTTTCATCGTACCGTAATCATCATAAAATGCGCGGTATACATCCTCGGTCGTCAACACTGCAGACAACGGTAAATAACCTCCCGTAATCCCTTTGGATAAACATAAAAAGTCCGGTGTGATCTGCGCTTGCTCACACGCAAAAAGTGTACCCGTCCGTCCAAAACCAACCGCCACTTCATCCGCAATCAGGTGTACGTCATATGTGTCACACAAATCTCGTAGCTTCTTCAGAAATATCGGGGGATACATTTTCATTCCAGCTGCTGCTTGAATCAGTGGTTCGATAATCGCAGCAGAAATCGTGTCCGCATGTTCCATAAATTGCTTTTCAGTGTCTTGAATGCACTGGGCATGGCACGTTTCTGGTGAATCACCGAATGGACAGCGAAAGCAATCCGGTCCTTGGGCATGAACTACATTCAGTAGGAGCGGCGCGTAAACATCGTTATATAACCCAACGCCCCCCATAGATAGTGCTCCGAGCGTCTCACCGTGATAGGCATTCGTAAACGCCAGAAATCGTTTTTTCTCTGGTTGATTACTTTGGGCCCGATATTGGAAGCTCATCTTCAGGGCAACTTCAATTGCCGCAGAACCATTGTCCGCGAAAAACACTTTCTCTAATCCTTGTGGTGTTAACTCCACAAGTTTTTCAGCAACGTGAATTGCTGGCTCATGAGTAAAGTTTGCAAAAATTACATGCTCCAGCTTTTGCGCCTGATCCGCAATCGCCTGGCTGATCCGTGGATTCGTATGACCGAACAAGTTGACCCACCAAGAAGACACTGCGTCTAAGTATCGATTGCCTTGTTTATCGGTTAACCAGACACCTTCCCCGCTTTCGATAACAATCGGCGGGAACGTCTCATAATCTTTCATCTGTGCGCATGGATGCCAGATATTTTCAACATCTCGTGCTTGTAGTTCTTCATACTTCATTGGACATCAACCCTTCCAAGACCGGCACGTCCGTAAAACTTTCAATTGTACTGTTTGCCTTAATGACAACGGAAGGTAATCCGGTAAACCGACGTATAGTCTCCATGTTGTTTTGCTCTAACGGTGTTTGGTTGAATTGATTGAACACAATTCCCTGTACACTGATTCCACGCGCTTGTAGCGCTTCAATCGACAAAAGTGTGTGATTGATAGTGCCTAGTTTCGTAGAAGCAACAAGAACCACCGGTAAATCCGACTGTTCCACCACGTCCAATAATGTCCGTTTCGTGTTTGAATGGAGCGGTACTAATAATCCACCTGCTCCCTCACAAATAACCGTTTCAAATTTTACTTTCAAGTTTTCAATTGTCTGGAGCACCAGTTTTTCGTCAATCTGATGACCAGCTAACTCGGCAGCATAATGTGGAGACGCCGCTACTGGAAATGAATATGTATTGAGTAAATCGTTGTCCAAGGGATACAAACTATAATCTTTATAACTAGACGTATCCTGATAATGCCCCTGGCCGTCATCTGCAACAATACCCGTTTGTACAGGTTTGTAAGGAGTTACAGCTATCCCTGTTTTCTGAAGCTCTCTCAAGAACAAAGTTGTCACAAATGTTTTTCCGACGTCCGTGTCTGTTCCCACTACCCAAAAATGTTGCATCGTAAATACCTTCTTTATCTCACAGAATGAATTTCATTTGTGTTAACCATTATAATATTTAGGTTAACACAAATAGATTATCATATTTTTTATCATTCGTAAAATGGCAGTAAAAAAGCAGACAGGAAGAGCTGATTGCTCCATACTGTCTGCTAGATAGTCTGATTACGATAGAATGACCTTAACATTACACTGTTGAGGACTTGATGAAATAATTTTTTTAGTTCACAGTCATCTCTTCCTCATGAAGACTTTCTTACAAGCCCCATATATAGAATGAACGCCATCAAACTGCAGCTTACAATAACAATTCCTAGCGGCCATGCGCTTTGATCGCCTGCAATTCCTACAAGTGGTGAGACGATTGCGCCTCCGATAAACGGTAGTAAACCAAGGAATGCAGAGGCACTGCCAGCTGCCTGGCTTTGTCGATGCATAGCTAGTGAAAACGATGAAGTCGAGACCATTCCCACACTAGAAACAACTAAGAAGAATGCTGTGGCGACGACAAATAGTGGCCCTTGTTGCCATATGACAAGCAATAACAGTACACTACCAGTTAACGAAACAAGTACGCCCGTCATCAGGAAGTTCAGTTCAGATATTTTATGCGATAAACGCCCTGTGATTTGTGCAGCTGCAATAATTCCAACACCGTTTAACGCGAAGAATAGAGAAAACTGTTGTGGTGTGACGCCATACATGTTTTGCAGGACAAAAGGAGAACCTGCGATATAAGCGAACATGGAAGACATGACAAATGCTTGTGTTAGTGCAATTCCCATGAATTGACGATCTTTGAGTAATCGGCCAAATGTCTTGAAGACTGATAGGATTCCTTTTTCAGCCCGGTTCTCAAACGGAAGGGTATCCGGTAAAAAACCAGCCGTTCCAACGAACATCAGCAATCCAATTCCACCGAGTACAAAAAATACAACTGGCCATGAGGCAAAGCTTAAGATGGCACCTCCCGCAATCGGTGCAAGAATCGGGGCTGCCCCATTGACGATGGAGAGCAGTGCCATGAACTTTGTAAGTTCGTGCCCTGCATATAGATCGCGAGCGCATGCTCTTGCAATAACAATACCAGCAGCACCCGTTAACCCCTGTACAAAACGCAGGATGATGAATGGCCAAATGGATGTCGTAAACGCACAAAGTACAGAGGCAATTGCATAGACCACGAGAGTCAGAACGAGTGGTCTACGTCTCCCGTAAATATCACTTAGTGGACCAAATATGAGTTGCCCAGCACCAAGTCCAATGAGACATGCCGTCAAGCTTAGTTGAACAAGTGAGGTCGATGCACTCATATCCAGGGCCACGGCTGGCAGTCCAGGTAAGTACATATCCATCGACAGCGGGCCGAATGCTGTCAACGAACCGAGCAGCACGACAAGCCAAAGTGTGGGCAATGATTTCTTTGTGGTGATTGCTTTTGTCATATCTCCAAATCCTTTTCTATTAAATTCTACGGTGGAGTATACCATATTGGGAGGGGTTGGGGTGGGTGGCCCGCTGGAACGGGCGAGTTCCTCACCGGAACGAGCGGGTTCCTCGCTGAAACGAGAGGGTTCCTTGCTGAAACGAGCGGGTTCCTTGCTGAAACGAGCGGGTTCCTCGTGGGAACGGGCGGGTTCCTCGTGGGAACGGGCGGGTTCCTCGTGGGAACGAGCGGGTTCCTCGTGGGAACGAGCGGGTTCCTCGTGGGAACGAGCGGGTTCCTCGTGGGAACGAGCGGGTTCCTCGTGGGAACGAGCGGGTTCCTCGCTGAAACGGGCGGGTTCCTCCCCGAAACGAGCGGGTTCCTCGTGGGAACGAGCGGGTTCCTCGTGGGAACGAGCGGGTTCCTCATGGGAACGAGCGGGTTCCTCGTGGGAACGAGCGGGTTCCTCGTGGGAACGAGCGGGTTCCTCGTGGGAACGAGCGGGTTCCTCGTGGGAACGGGCGGGTTCCTCGATGAAACGAGCGGGTTCCTCGACTGAACGAGCGGGTTCCTCGTGGGAACGGGCGGGTTCCTCGACTTGAACGGGCGGGTTCCTCGACTGAACGAGCGGGTTCCTCGCCGAAACGAGCGGGTTCCTCGCTGAAACGAGCGGGTTCCTCGCTGAAACGAGCGGGTTCCTCGCTGAAACGAGCGGGTTCCTCGTGGGAACGGGCGGGTTCCTCGTGGGAACGAGCGGGTTCCTCGTGGGAACGAGCGGGTTCCTCGACTGAACGAGCGGGTTCCTCGTGGAAACGAGCGGGTTCCTCGCCAGAACGAGCGGGTTCCTCGCCAGAACGGGCGGGTTCCTCGCCAGAACGAGCGGATTCCTCGCCGGAACGGGCGGGTACAAGTAGAAATTTCATCCAAACAACAAAAACACCCGACTCACCCTAAAATAGGATAAGTCAGGCGTGTAAAGGTGCTTACAATTCTCCAGCTTCAAAGTTCTCAGCATCGATTTCAGGATCGTTTACATTACTAATGACGAATTGAGTGTACGATTCTGAGTCATCCGTAAGCAAGTTGAACCGTTCAGTTTTCACGAACCGATAATCTTCTGTACCTTCTGCTTCAACATCTGATAATTGGAGTTCTTTCATCCAGCCATCCACTTCCTCTTCAGAAGCACCTGGCTCAGTAGCACGTATTATTGAACGGATGACTCCGAGCGTCTCTTGTCGGTCACCAGATGTACTGAACATTACACTACGCAATTCTTCTTCGCTTTCTTTGCCAAGCAGCTGCATACGGCCCTCATCGTCATAACTCATGTCTATAATTTGGTGATCTTCATTAAAACCCGTACTTTCCCAATCCAAATGATAAACACGCGCTGAAATCCCTTCTTCTTCAGCAGATTTATTGAAGTTCGTTTGGAATTCCTTAGCAGTTAACCCAATTTTCATATCTGCTGCTTCCCCAGTTGTTCCCTCTTCCTCATCTTCTTCAGACTCTACGTTGTTTTCAGCAGAGACTTCCGGTTTTTCAACATCGGTTTTGCTTGTCTGATCTGCTTTATCTTTAGCACATGCGGAAAGAGTCAGCATCAATAGTGCACCTAGGATTATGCTAGTCCATTTTTTCAACATATGTTTACAACCTCCATTTGTATTTTTTCAACTTCCTCACTATAGCGACTACTTAGTTTATAATCAATTTAATATACTGTTATTTCAATAAAATGATTACTTCCTACCAGATTACTAGAATCTATTTCGATCGTAGTCACTAGACTAAGCGTCACTATCATAGGGTAATGAACTCTTCTTACCTATTTTTGACCATAAAAAGACGAACGCTCATAAGCGTCCGCATATTTCATTGCTCAATTATGTCCCACAATATGTTCGAAACGGTGCTGACGAATCGGACGGCGTTGTATAGTCAACCTGCTGTTCAGAATATGAATATGGAGAAGATAAAACATGATTTAATTTGTGCAACATACTGAAATCACCATTACCCGCTGCCTTAATCGCCTCTTCCACTCTATGGTTACGCGGAATCACTGAAGGGTTGCTAAATCGCATTACATCATAAGATTCTTCAATAGTTGCCACCTGTTGCTTTCGTCGTGTCTCCCACTTATTCTTCCACTCACAAAAAGCATCTTCACTGAACCAATTTGGTTGCTCTGCGCTTTCATCCGTTAAAGCTCTGAACGTATTCGTAAAGTCTGCTTGAGCGTCTTTCATGATAAGTAATAACTCCTTGGAAAGCGTATCATCCTCCGGTTGTTCATCCAACAAACCTAACTTTGCTCGCATCCCCTTCAGCCATTCACGTTCAAAAACTTCACCAAATCGCTTGAGTTGTCTCTCTGCAATTATAATCGCCGCATCCTGATTCTCATCAAGTAACGGCAACAAGGTTTCCGCAAACCGTGCTAAGTTCCATGATGCGATCCCCGGCTGATTTCCGTATTTATATCGCCCATTTACGTCAATAGAACTGAACACGGTCGCTGGATCGTATACGTCCATAAATGCACATGGGCCATAGTCAATCGTTTCCCCACTAATCGTCATATTATCGGTATTCATAACCCCGTGGATGAACCCAACAAGCTGCCACTTGGCAATCAATGCTGCCTGTCGTTCAATAACACTCTCGAGCAGCAATTCATATCGATTGTCTTCTGTTGCAACGTCTGGATAATGCCGCTCTATTGCGTAATCAGCAAGCGTCTTCAAATCCTCAGTTACTTGACGGGCAGCTGCATATTGGAACGTACCTACTCGCAAATAACTGCTTGATGTCCGGACGAGAACAGCGCCTGGCAAAACGTCTTCACGAAGCACGTCGTTCCCGGTCAATGTAACAGATAGGCTTCGAGACGTTGGAATGCCTAATGCGTGCATCGCTTCGCTAATGATATACTCACGTAACATGGGGCCAAGCGCCGCTAGGCCGTCACCACCTCGTGAAAATGCTGTAGGACCGGATCCTTTTAAACCGATATCAATTCGCTCTCCTGAAGGTGTTAACTGCTCTCCTAAAAGAATCGCTCGTCCATCACCCAGCATCGTGAAATTCCCAAACTGATGTCCCCCATAGGCTTGTGCTATTGGCACAGCCCCATCCGGAATTTCATTTCCAGAGAGTGTTTCGGGATTCAACTCTTCAACTTGCAATCCAAGTGATTCAGCAAGACCTTTATTCAACAATACCACTTCTGGAGAAACTGCCTTTTCAGGAATCGCTTCTGCAAAAAACACTTCTGGCAGCAGACTGTAGCTGCTGTCCAATTTCCATCCTTGTTCTAAGCCCACGTGATCACTCCCTTTACCTGTATACTACCCCTAGACTGATCAAAAACGTTAGAAAATGAATTCCTTGACTGATAAATGAAACGATGGTGCTTTTCCAATCGTCTTTAAGGTACACCCTGGTGGAGCTACTTGAGAAAGGATGGGTTGGCATGCCTCGTGAGACCAAGTCCGTTCCAGATTGGAAGCAGGATGAATGGCTCGAACAATTGATGGATCAATACGGAAACCGGTTGACGAATCTTGCGTTCAGTTACCTCAAAGATTGGGGTCGGGCGCAAGAAGTCGTCCAAGATGTTTTCGTGACGTGTTTTCAGCGAGCACATCAACTGGAAGAAATTCGTTCTATAGAAGCTTGGCTGTATCGGATTACCATTAATCGATGTAAAGACGTGTTAAAAAGTTCGTGGTTTAAGCGTGTGATTGTAGGGAGTACACTTTTTCAGTTTCTTCGATCTAAGGAGCCAACTCCACAGGATTACATGCTTCAAAACAGTGAAGATGAACAGCTGGCACAATGCGTGCTCGCACTTCCACTTACGTATCGAGAAATCATTTTACTCTATTACTACGAGGACCTGACCGTACCCGAAATTAGCGAACTGCTGAACGTCAACCAAAATACTCTTCGGACTCGGTTAAAAAGGGGCCGAGAAAAATTAGCGCAACTGCTGGAAGGCGGAGATCCGAATGAAAAATAAGGAGAAAAAAATTCGTCCTGCTTTAGATAAAACCGTATTTCATAAAGACTCATTTACCCAACAGGACAAACAAACTGTCCGACGAAAAATTCAACGCACACAACGCCCATCCCGATTCGTTCCCGCTATTGTTGGTACACTGTTTGCTGTATCCTTAGTTTTCATTGGAATATTTTTAATGAACACTAAGCTGATGGATTCTGCAAAACAAAATGGCTTATCTAATGAAGATATGAATAATACAGGGGCGTTCACGATAGCAAACCTTTCTGCAGGACCTTTTCTTACCAATGAAACCTATTACATTGTCCTGCCAATAACCTGGAATGGGAATAGTACAGCAACTATTAAAGAGGTTGAATTGTTTAAAGAGAATCAGCAAACCCTTCAAACATCCGATGGAATTTCTTATACATTCTACGGTGGTGACGCAGCAAAAAGGCCTGGTGTTTATGCGCGGGACCAGATTGGTGAAATTTCTGATATTCATGGCGTTGAGATTGAAAAAGAAAGCAGTTTAATTTTAGAAGTTTCACTGAGAATTGTAGTTCCTGATAAATCCCGGACCATTAAGATTCGTTATTCCGTGGACGGTGAAGACAAAGAACAGAACCTTACAACAGGCGTGGTCCAAGGATTGGAAACATTGCCTGAAGATACGTCTAGTGAATTGGGTTCCATTGAGTTGAACACTGCAGAACAGAATGTATATACTGCATTTGAAAAAGATTTAGATACTCAACATTTAGTTGGATTATCGCCTATGAGCGTTGCAAAACTTTACATCCAAGCCTCTTATCTAGAAGATCACGAGGTAGTCTATGCACTTTACACAGACCGCAAAGAATACACTCAATGGAGTGAAAAGGAAGACCGAGCGATTCCGGATTCTGACCGCGGCACACGGGAACAATTGACCCAGCAGTTTCGAAACTTTGAACAGGGGCGTTTTCTTCAGACGAGTAAGATTGAAGGCTATATTGAATACTATCCAAACAGCAACAACGAACCACCTTCTGGATTTCAATTGATCAAAAACAAAGACGGCATTTGGCAAGTTGCATTCATGCCGATTCAGTAACAGAGAAAACCAGTGGATTGTTACGAAAGAGCTCTATGCTCATCGTCCAATCCACTGGTTTTTAGTTATCTATTAGCTATTCAGACTACGTAGCTGTCGGGACAACTCAAAAAACAGCTGATCTAGTTTGCTGTATTCTGGATTCCCCGGTGTCATCAGACTCAATTTTCCTAATACCGCCTGTAATTCTGTTTCAAGACGAAGCTTTTCTTGTTCTGATGAAGGAATGGGGGCAGAAGGCTCTCTACCTTCCCACTCCACTAAACTATACGGTACTTTACGAACGGTTCCATTTTCAAATAGCAGCAATCCACCTGCCATTCGCTCCGTAAAATATCGATCGTGTGATGCGAATAGCAACGTTCCTGGGTAGGTCTCCAACGTCCGCTCCAGTTCTTCACGTGATGGAAGATCCAAATGATTTGTCGGTTCATCGAGCAATAGTACGTCTGTTTTTCTGCGAATGAAATCCAGCAACTTCACTTTCAACCGTTCACCTTGACTAAGTGCCCCGAGCGGCAGCTGCCATTGACCCGCCGTGAACCCTAAATTGGTCAACTGGATGCGAAGGAAACCTTGTTCCTCGTAAGATGGAGAATAAAAATATTCTGCCATCGTCAGTTCATCCGGTAAATCGAATGCGGTTTGGCGCAAGTATCCTAGCGTCATTCCCTCAGATAGCCAGACGTCCCCATCATAATCTAGTTCTCCTAAAAGCATGCGGAATAGAGTCGTTTTTCCTGAACCATTCGGTCCGAGCAGCGCAAGTCTCTCACCTGCTTGCACGGTAAACGAGGCACTCTTAAAAACCTGATTGGTTCCAAATGCTCTGCCTGCATCTTTCAACTCCAATATGCGCTTCCCTTTTTTCCTCAGTCCTTCCAGTTCAAACGAAACGGACGTTTCTGCAATAGGCATCTCCACTCGACTTTTTTTAAGTTCTGCTTCTAATCGCGTTCGCTTGGACTTAATTTGAACGTTCCGCTTTTTCACCTTCTTACGGTAATATTCTTTAGCTCCCATTGCACGGCCGCCTTTTTTCGTCGACATTGCGTGCCCTTTCGCAGACCATTTATCAAGCCGATCGATTTGTCCTTCGATCTCAGCAATATGCTCTTGCTGTTCATCGTAATGCTTTTGATGCACAATACGCTCGTGTTCTTTCTGCTTACGATAATCAGTGTAATTGCCTTCATAGACCGTCAGTTTGCCGTTTTCAATTTCAAAAACGAGATCGGCCAGATGGTCGATGAAATACCGGTCGTGGGAGACAAACAGCAATGTGCCTTCACGATCTTGAAGCGCTTGAATGAGTGTTTCCACACTTGCTGCGTCCAAATGATTGGTAGGTTCATCCAACAGCAAAATTTCACGGTTTTCAGCAAGCGTAGTTGTAAGCCGCATTTTGACTCGCTCTCCACCGCTTGCATGGGTATATTCTACCTCTTTCGGCACGTGCCAGTGACTGCGATTCTGAAGGAGTTCCGATTGTGTCCAGTCCACTGGCTCCTCTGTTTCAGCCTCTTGTTTGTAATATGAGATGGATGGTGTTCGACCAATCCAATCCATGCCCCCAAAAGAAGGTTCTCGTTCACCTGCCAGAATTGACAATAGAGTTGTTTTCCCAGCTCCGTTCGGACCGACAATTGCTATTTTAGTTCCTATTGGGATCTCAGCGCTGAGCTCGTTAAAAATACTCACATCCCCATATCTAGCAGATACCTTGTTCACTATTCCTCGTAACATCTACATTCCTCCAGTTGGGAGGGAACACAAAAAAGATCCCTCCGTAAATTAATCGGAAGGATCGGTCCTGTCAGCATCTCAAAAAAGCCTCAACTCTATTGATGAGCATCGTTATATCGACTCAGCAAAGGTTGATAGTGGCAATTATAAATGGACAGACCAATCCCGTTTTTCTACATAACGAATCATTCGTTTTGAGAATTCAGGAATTAGTTATCCATCAGCCACGCTCAACCCTTTCTGTCAGTTAGTCTGTTCATTATAACAAATATTGAATTGTTCGCAAGTTATTACAGTCACTATTTCCCGACAATTCTCAATTATTTCCCCGGAAATAATTTATATTTCGACAAGATATTTCCCGAAATTATGCGGAATAACGGATCAGTTTAAAGTAATTTATTACTTTCATTATTGCCAAGCAGACATTCCGCCTTTGACATTGATAACCTCCGTGAATCCTTGCTTTTTAAGTATTCCAGCTGCACGAGCACTACGCATCCCGCTTTGGCAAATCACATATGTTTCTTTATTTTTGTCCAGCTCATCTAACCTATTTCCTAAATCATTTAAGGGAATATTTTTAAATTCTTTTACATGACGACCTTGGTATTCTCCAGGTGTTCGTACGTCTACAAACTGCTTCGACTTGTCTTTCGTTAATGCTTTTACTTCAATCGTAGACATCGTTCGGATTCCTTTGGTTGGTTTCATACGCCACACAAAGAATGCCACTATTAGTAAGATTACGATCCAACTCATTTGTAATTCCTCCAATTGTTTTCTATCCCTCCAAATATACCTATACGGGTATTAAAAAGCAATGACTCTGCCCATAAAAAAACGCAGTACCCGATGGTCTGCGTTTGAAATAGGTTATCTCTTCTCGGAGAGTGCTAAAAAGAATGTCGCCACTGGTCCAAGTAATAGTGAAAGTAAGAACCAGTTAAGGCCCGATCGATTTTTTCCTTGTGCTAATACAGCATTGATCAATGCTAGTGTTCCCCATCCAACAAAATAGCTTTCATTCAATTTGAAAACCTCCCAATCCGTTCTGGACTTCTATCTATACTACGGATTGTGGGTTCATTCGGTTTCGTTTCCTTTAAGAAGTACCTTCATTTTTCCGAGCAATCCACTGACTCATAAGTAATAGCACGAAACCTACTAGTAAAGAGGCTAACCAGGGAAATTCAAAGGCAGGACCTCTCCCTTTAAAGAAGAAAGCAATCCCCATAAAGAGTCCGAATACCAGGACTCCAGATATTCCTCCAATAACTGCAAATTTCCAAGTACTTTTCTTCTCTTCAAATGCCGTTTTGTTCACCATGTTCATTAAAAGTAGCACACCAACCGCCGTCATCATGAGTACCGCTACGACCATAGCTGCTGTTGAAGCAAGATATATATGCTCATCCGCTGGTTTGATAAACGATAGTACGCCTAAAATAGCACCACGAGCTATGACCATCCAGCCTAATACGCTGAATATCAGCTGGATTCCAAATAACAGTTGGTTTTTCTTCTTCTCCTTAGGCATTTGTCCAATCACTTCGTCCGCATACGCTCTTGGATCTCCTCCGAATATTTCTTCTGCGCTTTTGCCGTCCTGTTGGCCTTCCAATAGATGTTCAAGCATTTCCATTAGTAGTTCCTCCGTTGCCCGTTCAGACAATAAAAATTTTGAACGGATGTAGACGAGGATGTTGGTATAGTACTGTTCGTTTTCCTCAGTTAATTGTTCACGTTTCTCATTATTCTCCTTTATTAATTCCTTAGTTGTCACCATGGTCAACCTCTCCTTTCAATAATGTAATTACCGGTTCCGCAAGTTTTTCCCACTCACTTCTAATGAGTTCCAATGCCTCTTTGCCATCTGTCGTTAACGTATAATATTTCCGTCTGGGTCCAGATTCAGATGCACGCATTTCACCTGAAATCCAACTGTTTTTCTGTAATCTCAGCAAAACCGGATAAATAGTACCTTCACTTACATCGTCAAGCCCGACTTTCTTCAGCTTGGTGGAAAGCTCATACCCATAGACTGTCTCCTTTTCAATTATGGCCAGAACACAGCCATCTAGAATCCCCTTAAGTAATTCACTTCTAACTGACATGAGACCACTCTCCATCCGGTATGTTGCCTAACAAGGTAGCTTCGCAAAAAAACAACTACCTTGTGACGCCAAGTAGTATTAGTGCTAGTATATTCCTGCTAAATTAATATGTCAACACGAATGTTCAGACAAGTGAATTCCAGTTCTGCGTTATATGATACGATAGCAGAAGGAGGGATTACCTATGAATCCGATCACATTCAAAGATATTTATAATGCTGGAGTTGTCGCTTCATCTTCTGATACATATACCCATTTTCACCTGCCCGATATGCCGCTTTATTATGACAGTAACTATATTGCATTTTTAAAAATGCCTACAGTCAGCGAGTTTCAAAAAGCAGAACATGCATTGAAAATCTACCATACTGCGCGAGGTCAGCATCATCTGAAATTCACATTCCCTCAGGATGAACCCATTCCAAAAGAACTAAATGCTTATTTAAACCGACATGATTATGATACTGGTTTTCTGGAATTATATATACTTGATCCGAAAGACTTTCCAGACGTCCCACCATCTTCAGCTATCCAAGTGACGCCTGTAACTATGAGCAATCTTGAAGATTTCCTCTATTTGCAGCGAACCATTGATGAGCAATTTGGGAAAGAGTTTGCAGCTCAAAAACAGCTGCAGCATAAAAAGAATTTCTCTGACCCTAATGTTGTACAGCTGGTTGCAAATTTTGATGATGAATTAGCCGGATCAGTGGATCTGATGGTTAATGAACATACTGTCGAAATTGATGGGTTACACGTATTAGAAAAAATGAGACATAAAGGCATTGGAAGTCAGTTGCAGCGATGGTTGATGGAACAGTATCCTGACAAACTAGTCATTCTAGTCGCTGACGGTGAAGATACGCCAAAAGACATGTACCTACGGCAAAATTATAAGTTCGCAGGCTACCAATATGAAACGGTAAAAGCATAACTGTCATTTCGTAAACGATTGTCTGTTCCATGCTAAACTAATGAAAGACAGTATTCTAAATAGGTCAGGACGTGAAGATCATTAAAAATCTCGCACAATCTATACAGACACAACTATTAGAAGCGATGTTGGATGGCAGTCGGGTAGCTACTTTAGTCACAGATCCATCTCAAGCGGATAATCCGATTATTTATGCGAATCGGACTTTCGAAACGATGACAGGATACCCATTAAACGAAACACTCGGCCAAAATTGTCGTTTTCTTCAAGGCACGGATACCGATCCACATGCCATCAAAAAACTTCGAGATGCAATTCATAACCAAGAGGCAATAATTCTCACGCTAAAAAACTATAGGAAAGATGGGTCTTTATTCTGGAACCGTCTTTCTGTAACGCCTGTCCAAATTGAGGGTCATTCTTTCTTCATCGGGACCCAAACCAATGTATCTGTTGAATACAGACAACGTGATGAATTAACTAATAAGGATTCAGAAATTGAACAACTCATGCTCCCCATCATGACGATTCAGGACAATTTAGCGGCCGTTTCTCTTATTGGCGAAATGAGTCCTCAGCGGTTTAACTTATTGACACAAAAACTTAGTGAATTTGTTCAAAAAAACGGAATGGATCATATCATTATCGACATAACGGGATTGTACTGGAATCATGAGTCTCCGCTAACTAGTTTATTAGCTGTCCAGGACGTGCTAAGACTCATGGGAGCCCAGCTTTATATCACAGGTATCTCTCCTAAAGTAGCACAGTCATTAATAGGATCAAGGGCATCTGATGAGCATCTCCAAACATTTTCAAGTATTCAGCAAGCAATTGCCCAAATCCATTAAACAAAAGATTCGAAAGCTTTTATTTCAGAAATGTCAGTAGTCATTAATTATCTCCATCTTCAATTAGGGAGGGCTCTATATGTTATCACGAAAGATCCTATCCGCATCTGTTTCAGGCGTGTTGGTCTTCATATTTCTTGGCTTCTTTATTCCTAATCCTTTCGGGGAAACAATCACGTCAGTACCCCATTATTTTAATTCCGTGGTCTTAAGTATTTTAGGTTATCTGTTTTACGGTACGCCGATTATATTTTTATACGGTATTGTATGTTCAATAATTAGTGAGAAGTCGGCAGTATTTATTAGCAAAAAAATTAAATCTGACAGGTCGTATTTATATATTTCAGGATTTCTCCACGCATGCTTTGGGTTCGTTTTTTCAGGATATGGACTCATCGCTTCGTTATTGTTTTTTGCTGTAGATCACTTTATTAAAAACAGAAAAATAACCGTTACACGTAAGCAACTAGTAACAGCTTTAGTGCTTCCAATAGCACTATATGTCCTCTGTTTGGGAACACTTGCAACCGCAGATTTCTTCTCAGGTGGGTGGAAAGACTTGCTCGTTTAAAATTGAACATGCAGGTTGCAAGCTAGCTAATAGCTGTGCTAGACTTTGAGACAATCGAATAATATTCCTTCGGGGCAGGGTGAAATTCCCTACCGGCGGTGATGAGCTTTTATGGCTCTTAGTCCGTGACCCGGATGCAATTTTGCAGACGGTGGATTTGGTGAAACTCCAAGGCCGACAGTTAAAGTCTGGATGGGAGAAGGAATGGTGCGTTTTTCAAATTTTTCTTTTGACTGGCGCTTATTTTGTCATGCTTACCCAGCCCCGCACATCTGTTGCGGGGCTTTTTTTGTTACATGAGGAATCTATGATTCAGGAGTGTTGTTATCGTTGGAAATTGAACACTATATGCAAATTGCTTTTTCACTTGCTCAAGGTGTGGCAGGTCAAACTTCTCCCAATCCACCCGTAGGTTCTGTAGTTGTGAACCATGGAAGGGTTGTCGGAATGGGGGCTCATTTGCGCGCTGGCGAACGTCATGCAGAACGGGTCGCTCTGGATATGGCAGGCAAAGAATCTGTTGGCGCGGATTTGTACGTCACTCTTGAACCCTGTTCGCATACTGGAAAAACTTCGCCATGCACAGAAGCGATTTTGCAAGCAGGCATCTCTCGTGTCTACATTTCGTCACTTGATCCGAATCCATTGGTTTCTGGATCTGGAATCCAACGACTTCGAGATTCAGGTGTTGAAGTACAAATCGAAGTCTGTACAGATTTAGCACGTGAATTGTACCAACCTTTTTTTCATTTCATTCAAACCAAACAACCTCATGTAACGTTGAAAACAGCTATGACATTAGACGGTAAAATAGCAGCATTTTCAGGACATAGTAAATGGGTGACAAGCGAGCAATCTCGGCTTGACGTCCATCGTCTTCGCCATGTTCATGATGCCATTTTGACCGGAAGTAAAACGATTCTTCACGACAATCCCCTTCTTACCACCAGATTGCCCCAAGGTGGACTTCACCCTATTCGAGTTATTTTAGATACACAATTATCTACCCCTGTTACGAGTCAGGTTATTCAAAACGCGGACGCCCCAACGTGGATTTTTTGTGGCAGCACGGCCTCAAAAGAACGCGAATTGAGTTTCTTACCGTATAATCACGTCGAAGTTTTTCGTATGAATGTGCCTGCCATTGCAGTGTCTGACGTACTAGAACAGCTTGGCGCGCGTGGCATTATGACCCTTCTTGTAGAAGGGGGATCCTCTGTAAATGCTTCTTTTTTACAAGCGGATGCTGTCGATCGGATCATTACGTACATGGCTCCAAGATTACTCGGCGGTGCAGATTCTCTCACACCAATCGGCGGGATAAATCCTGCATTGATGAGTGACGCAAAAGATTTTGTTTTTGTAACAACGGAACAGCTCGGACCAGATTTAAAGGTAACGGCTGTACCAAAAGGAAGTGATTCTTATGTTCACAGGAATCATTGAGGAAATTGGGATTGTACGAACAGTCCGTTCGTCAGGTCAATCGATGGAACTCACTGTGGCAGCTGCAGAAATACTGAAGGATGTTCGTTTAGGAGACAGTATCGCTGTTAACGGGACTTGTCTGACCGTTACATCATTTACAACGGGTCAGTTTACCGCAGACGTGATGCCTGAAACGTTTAGATCGACGTCGTTACATAACGCGAAAGCGGGTACTTCAGTAAATTTAGAACGTGCTCTTCGCGCGGATAGTCGTTTAGGCGGTCATTTTGTTTCCGGTCATGTCGACGGAATTGCGATTGTCCAAACGTGTCAGCACATCGAGAATTCGCTTGTCATGCATTTATCACTCCCTCCTGGAGGATTGAACTATGTGCTTCCTAAAGGCTCGATTTCACTTGAAGGGACGTCATTAACGATTTTTGACGTGACTGATGAAAGCATCTCGATTTCGCTTATCCCGCACACTCAAAAAACTACGGTTCTTGCGGAGCGTAAGCCCGGTGACCGCGTCAATGTGGAGTTTGATATGCTTGCAAAATACATGTTCAACATGCTGCAGCGACAAACTCCTTCCGATAAACGACCTTTGAACGAAGACTTTTTACAGCAAAACGGATTTTTATAAGGAAAGGGTGTTTGCTCATGTTTGATACGATCGAAGAAGCGATTCAAGACTTAAAACTCGGGAAACCGATTATTGTTGTGGATGATGAAAACCGTGAAAACGAAGGCGACTTCATCTGCTTAGCAGAACACGCAACCCCTGAAATGATCAATTTCATGGCAACGAAAGGACGCGGACTCATCTGTACGCCGATCACTGAATCGAAGGCGGCTCAACTCGGGCTCCCGATGATGACCTCGCACAATACGGACGCACACGGAACGGCATTCACAGTGAGTATCGATCATGCTGAATCCCATACAGGTATTAGTGCATTCGAACGTTCCGAAACGATTTTAAAAATGCTAGAGCAGCGAGCAACACCAAGTGACTTTAAGCAACCAGGTCACGTCTTTCCGCTGGTTGCACAAAATAACGGGGTGCTCAGCCGAGTAGGTCATACTGAAGCTTCCGTAGATTTAGCTAGACTTGCAGGAAGTGAACCTGCTGCGGTTATTTGCGAAATTATGAGCGAAGATGGTTCCATGGCTCGGGTTCCTGAGTTACGAAAACTTGCAGAATCAGAAGGATTGAAATTGATCAGCATCGAAGATCTCGTCCATTACCGCCATGCCAATGAAACACTCATTACGCGAGAAGCACAAGTCGAATTGCCGACGTCTCTTGGCCTTTTTAAGATGATTGGCTATACCGAAAAAGTGACTGGCAAAGAACACGTTGCTCTTGTTAAAGGGGATCTGACGAGCGCAGAACCTATACTTGTCAGAGTCCATTCTGAATGCTTAACCGGCGATACTTTCGGATCTTCCAGATGTGACTGTGGTCCACAGCTTCACGCAGCTTTGCAACAGATTGAAGACGGGGGGCGCGGAGTCTTGCTTTACATGCGTCAAGAAGGACGAGGAATCGGACTCATTAATAAGTTGAAAGCTTACGAATTGCAAGAGCAAGGACTAGATACTGTCGAAGCAAATGTGGCGCTAGGATTCCCTGACGACTTACGTGACTACGGAATCAGTGCACAAATCTTACAAGACTTAGGTATTACAGACATAAGATTGCTGACGAATAACCCAAGAAAGTTGGATGGATTAGTGGGGTATGGACTCACAATCACGGAACGTGTTCCAATCGAACTTCCCCCCATCCCTGAAAATAAACAATACTTGGAAACGAAAGTAGAAAAACTCGGTCATTTATTGACACTATAGGAGGCAGTCACAATGGGAACTGTATATGAAGGTCATTTAGTTGGTACAGGATTAAAAATCGGAATTGTAGTCGGTCGGTTTAATGAATTCATCACAAGCAAGCTGCTCTCTGCTGCACAAGATGCATGTAGACGCCACGGAGTTTCCGAAGAAGATATCGACCTAGCGTGGGTGCCGGGTGCTTTTGAGATTCCGATGATTGCTAAAAAGATGGCAGACTCTAGTAAATACGATGCCGTCATCACACTCGGCACCGTCATTCGTGGAGCAACCCCTCACTTTGACTATGTATGTAGTGAAACCGCTAAAGGTGTCGCAGCAGCTGGAATGCAAGCTGGTATTCCCGTGATCTTTGGCGTACTGACAACTGACTCTATTGAGCAATCGATTGAACGCGCAGGAACGAAAGCAGGCAACAAAGGCTGGGATGCAGCGGTCTCTGCAATTGAAATGGCGAACTTGAACAAGCAATTTTCATAAGGATATCTGCTAAATTCTTTCAAAGGTGGGTTAAGTTGTTCTGAAGTAGGATATAGGAATAACTAGCGGGATAAGTGCTTATGAAAATTGAGGCACTTATCCGCTACTTGCTGAAGGAGGAATTCACCGATGTCCATCATGTATACATCTAATAAGGATCAGTTGACGAAAGACAACATCCAACAATTATTTCTGTCTGTGGAATGGGAATCTGCTTCCTATCCTAATGATTTGTACAACGCTATTTTTAACTCCCACTCTGTCGTGACTGCATGGGACGGTGGCCGTCTGATTGGACTCGCCAATGCAATGTCTGATGGATCCATGGCTGTCTACTTCCATTACGTCCTTACAGACCCAGACTATCAAGGGCAAGGTGTAGGTAAAGAGATTATGAAGATGATGTTGGAGAAGTATCACGACATGCACACGAAAGTACTCGTTTCTTATCCAAAAGCGGTTGGATTTTATGAGTCTCTTGGCTTTGAACCAGAAGAAACCAGTACACCGATGTATGTATTCTCAAACTAGCTCTATTCATAATTAATTAATAAAAAACGCATCCCAATAGAATCGGGATGCGTTTTTTCATTTTGTGAAATCTATTTTTTTCGCTAAAGCGAGCATGATACTACCGCCGACGGTCATTGACACGAGTTCACCTGCACCTACCGTGAACCACGTGATCCAAAACGGTGCACCGTATAATAAGGTCAATTGTCCTGCGACGGTGAACATGGAAACGGCAAAAATCACGGCAGTCCAGACAAATTTCATTTTGTCTGACTTCAGCTTTTTCGTAGCAGCCCGGCTAATGAGCAGTACGAGAAACGTGGCTACTCCACCAATCGGTACGTCCAGGAACCAAGTTGGCGAGAAAAAGTTCGCAAGCACTACTCCCGCTGTCACAGCGATGATATATCGCTTATGGAACAAGGCCAAGTAGTTGAACATCTCCGACAGCCTTAACTGGACCGCACCGAAGCTGATGACTGCAAGCGTGAGTGTGACAGCGACATAAAGTCCTGCCACTACCGCCATTTTCGCAAGCTCTCCGACCGCAATCCGCGGACGCTCTTTTGCGAGTAACGTCATATATAGTCCTCCTTTATAAAACAGCGAAACTGCTGTTTTAGTAATAACTGCGACCAAAGGAAGATGAAGCCGATTGCTCCGTCAAAAAGTGCCGCAGTGCAGGCAAAAAGTCTGCTTTCCTAGTATAGCAGAATTCATCCATGCTGAGAATGATTACTTCGCCGTCCAGCCACCATCGATCGGAATGACTGTTCCATGGATATAATCTGAAGCAGCTCCGGCTAAGTAGAGCGTCAACTTCGCGACTTCTTCTGGTTGCGCCCAGCGACCCGCAGGTGTTTCTTCTGCAACCCACTCAGCTGTTTTCCCATCACCTGCAAAATCAGCCGCATTCATCGGTGTTTGAATCGCACCCGGTGCAATCGCATTTGCTCGGATTCCTTCTCGACAATAATCGAGATCGACTTGCTTTGTATACCCGACAACCGCATGTTTCGAAGCAGTATATGCCGCTCCCCCGCCGCCACCAACGAGTCCTGCAACGGAAGCCATATTCACCAGTACTCCTGATTTCTTCGCGAGCATATGCGGCAAAATTGCATTCGTTACGAAAAACATCCCTTTTACGTTGGTGTTCATAATACGATCCCACAGTGCTTCATCGGTGTCTAACGTTTTTGCATATCCATCAAGCACACCAGCTGTATTGCACAGAATGTCAATATGTCCAAAAGCATCAATTGCTTGGTGTACTGCTTCTGTAACATCAGTCTGGTTACTCACACTCCCTTTGCTATATCGGAAGTGTACTGTATGTGCGCTTTCTAGCTTCTCCAGCCCAGCTTGATCGACGTCTAAGCCGTAGACCGATGCACCCTTCTCTAGAAATGCATTGGCTTGGGCGAACCCGATTCCTGAAGCTACCCCTGTGATGAATACCGTTTTCCCTGCAAATTCACTTTGAGACATCTTGAATTCCTCCATTCAAAAAGCCCATGAATGCTCATGAGCTTTTGTGTTTATTTAGTTTACAATCGACCAGTCTTCTGCTAACAAATCGCATACCGTCGGTGTAAACATCGTGTAGCCTTCCCCTGTTACGTTAATGACGAAATATGGATTCATCTTTTCCCCATCCAATGATTCGGCTTCAACCAGTTTCACGTATAGCTCTGCGCCGCCCCAACCATTCCGAATGACTTTGTCTCCTGCTTTTAGTCTCGGTAAAACTTCTTCAAATGTCATCATGTATCCATCCTCTCGAAATTATGATTCACTTTCTGTTTTCGACTCTGTACAACCACCATTCGCTTTCACCCATGTCAAAATGGATCGGATGATCGGATCGAATGCAATCCCTTGTTCCGTTAACTCATATTCGACTTTACGGGATGACGGTAACGTTCGTTTCACCACAAAACCATGTGCTTCCAATTCTTTCAATCGCTCTGTTAGCAAGCGATCAGAAATGCCATCGATTTCCGTCGCTAATTCATGATAACGCTTCGGTCCGTCCAGTAGATGATAAATGATTATGCCCATCCACCGTTTCCCTATAAACTCAATTGTTGCGTGAAAACTATCGCACGCTACTTGTCCATTTTGTTGCGTAGATTGAATAAGTTCGTCGGTTTTTTTCATCATCAAAACCCCTATTCTTTAGTTATTCCCACTCTACCACAGACATAGTTGACAAACAAGCTTACCAATAGTAAGCTGAATTACGTACTTACTAAAGGTAAGTTGAATTCAAATGAATCCACAAAGGAGTTTTTCACATGACAGAACTATTTGCACCCCTATCAGAAGTCATTCACGCTCGTAAATCCGTTCGTAAATTCGATTCGGAATATCAGATTGCACCTGAAGTTATCGAAGATATGCTACAAGAAGCAACACTTGCTCCTTCTTCAAGTAACTTACAACCTTGGCGTTTCATCGTCATCCAAGACGAAGAAGCTAAAAAGAAAATTAAAGAGTTCTCATTCAACCAAGAGCAAATGGAAACGTCTTCGGCCATCATCGCTGTGATCGGTGACACAGAAATGTACCACAATATCGATGAGATCTATTTATCAAACTTGAAGGCAGGCAACATCGACGAAGTAAATGTCCAACGACAAATTGATAATGCAAAAGCACTTTATCCCAACGCGCCAACAGACGCACGTTTAACGATTGCTGCGTTTGATGCTGGACTTGTGTCGATGCAATTGATGTTGATTGCCAAAGCGAAAGGCTACGACACAGTCCCAATGGGCGGTTTCGATAAAGCTCAATTTGCCAAAGAGTTTAACTTGGAAGAACGTTACGTTCCACTCGTGCTGATTGCGCTTGGTAAAGCCGCTGCTCCTGCATATGGCTCGACGCGTCTGCCTCTTGAGAAAATTACAACATTTGTATAAGTGTTAGAGAAAACGCACCCTCCAAATGGGTGTGTTTTTTGTTTTGCTCTGAATTTGCAGTGGATTCATTTAGATAGTAGCGAAAGCGCGCCCATTAATAGGTTTCACCAGTTAAATTGTTCCTCGATTCCGTTTAATTCCACCCACATTAAAAACTACCCACTCCGTCAATCAACGATGTGGGCAGTAAGAATTCATTGACTACCTTCTTCAACCGTTAAATTTCTAACGTACTGACGATCACGCTCGCTAACACTCAGTCTATGCATATGCTTTCTGAATGCACTCATGATAAACGCATGCATATTTGCTTGCGTGACGTAGTATACAAACCACGGAAGCGATGGCAAGTAGTCGTGAATTGCGATGATGGCTTCACTAGCTCCAGGTATTTTACGGAACTCCATTCGTCCCCTCTCATTGGCTTGGTCGTCCAGCAAGAATCCGCCTGTTATGTAATACAACGCGCGGTCTTCTGTGCTGCGTTCACCGGAATACGATAATTCCAGCAGCGTACGATTACCTATGAATCCTATTTTACAATTTAAATCACTATCTACCGTTGTATGTACCCACGGGTTTAAGAACGTCTCTAACCATTTTACGTAATAACGTGCAGCCTCATCTGCCGTCCATCCATGTGGCAATTTAATCCTTTGAACCGAGCGGACGTCTTGTTTTAAGGGTCCCAATGTTGGCATTAGTGGCGTTGCTATCTTTTTTTTCTTAGCCTCTTCATCTAAGGCGATTTGCGCCGCTACCTGAAACGGGGTTTGCCCATCACTAATGCCTTCTACTGTATGACTTTTATGGACGACCATCGGATGCTTCAAGCTTTCTACAAGTGGATACACCATCTCTTTTGGAGTATTCGTGACAAGTCTAAGCCATAATCTTGAAAGGGTTAGTGAGAAAAATGGCACGTCGAGCATCTTCGGGGTTTTACCCATCACATTCGCCGTCGCCTTCATCATCGTTCGATAAGTCATCACATCCGGACCTCCAATGTCTATTGAACGATCTTTCAAGTCAAAGTCCATAATGATGGAGGTCAACGCCGTTAACACATCTTTCAGTGCAACTGGCTGAGTTTTTGTGCTCGTCCACTTCGGCAAGATCATAATTGGAAGTCGTTTCACAAGCTTTGACAGGATGGGAAACGAAGAACCTTTTGGTCCGACTATCAAACCAGCTCGAAGTGCAGTCACGGGTACATCATAGGCGCGCAAAATTCGTTCTACTTCTAAACGGCTTCTTAAGTGCTGGGAGAGTTCGGATTCGTGTTCCTCAGGAATGATTCCACTCAAATAGACGATTTGCTGAATACCTTGACGTTTTGCAGCTTGTGCAAAGTTATCCGCCAAAATTACGTCCATATCTTCAAAATTGCCTTGTGTCAGCTTTGCAGATTTCATCATTGAATGGACTAGATAGACTGCAATGTCTGCACCTTCTAACCCTTTTTCTGCATCCTTCATTGAAAACAAATCACACGATCGCCACTTCACATCTTCAGTATCTTTACGTCTTCCGCCGTTTCGGGATAATCCAATGACCGTTGCTTTCCCTTTTAAACAACCTAGCAAGTTATGGCCAATATATCCGCTTGCTCCAGCTATCGCTACCACTGGCTTTCTTTCTGCCATTCCATCCGCCTCCTATGGTCTGTCACTCTATCCTTCTCTACCCTTGCACTCTTTTACCTAAGCCCTCATCTTTCTTCTGTCTAACTTGCAAGAATTTCCATAATAAATGATTGAAAACTCCCCCGTCTATGCGTATACTCAATTCATTACAAGAAGGGGTGTTTCAATGGAAATAGTAAACTTTAACGACCCATTAGTATTTGCCGCCAAAGCAGAACAGACTTTATCAGAAGGCGAAGATGTTTTCAGTCTGTTCAATGGAGTATTGCAAGCCATTAAAGCAGGCATGGTGGAAGAACCGTTCATGGCAACTGCAGAGCTAGAAGGCCATGTAATCGCATTGTTCCAAATGACGCCACCTTTTCCGCTCAACATGATTTTCACGGATGAACAGCATATGGATTCGGCAATCGATGGTTTGACTAATTACTTACTTTCTAACAATATACCTCTTCCTTCCATCATCAGTTTAAAACCTTGGGCGGAGCGATTCGCCGATAGCTGGACCGCCAAGACCCAACAACCCTCCAAAATCATTATGGATCAAGGGTTATATCGGTTGGATAAAGTGGATGAAACCCTTGAGAAAAGTCCTGGAACACGCAGGCTTGCCAAAGAGTCAGACAAGCCATTACTTGAAAAATGGCATCTCGGATTTATAGAAGATACCAAAATGCCCGAAGTGACTCCTGAACAATCTACTGAGTGGGTAGCTCGCACTATTGAACGTCAGGAAATTGTGCTGTGGGAAGACAACGGAATTCCTGTCGCGTGTGCAAAACACGCAAGGCCTACTCAAAACAGCATTACCGTGTCCTTCGTCTATACACCATCTGAACACCGTAGAAAAGGCTATGCACGGACCCTCGTTGCAGACTTTTCTGCGGAATTATTAAAACAATACCAATTTTGCATCCTCTACACAGACATGCTGAACCCAACTTCCAACAAGATTTATCAGGAAATCGGATACCGAAAGATTGCGGATTCTGTTCAGTTGGGGTTTGAAGTGAGGGATTAAATTAAATTGGTGCTTTGAAGTTAGATATTAAGTAAGTATATGGTGGTGATCTTAATTTATTAGGTTCTTCTCTGGAATTGATGGTTGTTCGGTGAATCGGGCGGGTTGAGCGCCTAAACGAGCGGGTCGCTGTCTCAATCGGGCGGGTTGAGCGCCTAAACGAGCGGGTCGCTGTCCCAATCGGGCGGGTTGAGCGCACAAACGAGCGGGTCGCTGTCCGGATCTAGCACTTATCGTAACTTATTACCTCACACTATCAATCTGACCCCTTCATTTTATTCAATATTGATACTTCCTATTAGATCAGTGCTTTGCTAAAGTTTAGCAATACTGCAGCAATCGCAGAAATGATGAGGAGGTCGTAAATAATAAAAGCTGTTGTTCCAACTATTAAAACTCAATCTAGTACGTTTGATATGGTTTTATCCGCTATGGGAATCGCACTTGTATTTGTTGCTACTCTATTATTGAATATCAAATTGCCGATTACCGCCAATGGGGGGGCTTGTGCATCTGGGTACAGGGATGCTCTTTGTCTTCTCTATTTTGTTTGGACCTAAAAAAGGGGCGATTGCAGGAGCATATGGAATGGGCCTCTTCGACCTAGTGTCCGGGTGGACGTTATGGGCAACCATCAGCCTAATAGCTCGAGGTTTACAAGGATACGTTGTCGGCAAGATCGCTTGGTCAAATGGGCGTAAAGGAACTAGTACGACAGTTAACGTGATCGCTATGACAGTTTCCATCCCTGTGATGCTCGTTGGCTATTATTTCGGGGAAAGCATTATCTATAAAAGCTGGGCGGTTCCCCTCGCTTCAATTCCTGGAAACCTTGTACAAAGTGCAGTTGGAATCGCTATAGCAATTCCTGTGTGTGTTCTACTTAAGAAAACCACCCTGTTTAAATAACCTACTACATGCCAAGTTCCTTTTGAATCGGAACTTGGCTTTTTAGTTTGAATAATGGGAACCCTTTTGGCTTGCTAACGTATTAGTACAAACAATTTGTGAAGGACGGTTTTCTACTTGAAGAAAAAACACGGATGGGATTTCACATATGTTGTGCTAATTCTCTTAATCGCTCTTGGTATATATAGCGCTATGCATCATCCATTGAAGTATGAAGTAGTCAATTCATCAAAACTGCCAGATCATGTACAACAAGGCTTGAGGGAATCACCAAGTCATGAAGCATTCAGTACATATCACCATGGGGACCATACGTACATCGTGTATCACTTGAATGAGCCGAACTCTTACAGCACCCTCCATCTCAAAGCACACAAACGGCTCAGTCAACCAATTATTACAGCTACTATCAATCATGCCGTAGATGATCCGCTTGTTGAAAGTGAAAAAGCTATCAAATTAAAAGGTCTTAGTAAAAAAGAATTAGAATTCCAAGTAGTAGACAAGCGCTGAGGACATAAAAAAATTCTTCTACAATACAGCACCTCAAACGGTTGTCCGCCTTCGAATAATTCTTTAAAAAACTTGTGTTAACTCTAGTTCACTCAACGACTTCACTGAAGGTATGGTGAAGGGATATCACACTTTTCGTTCTTCATTTAGAAGTGTAATCTCTTTAAAAAACATGGTAGAACTCCTTTCCTTTGACGATAGTTGCCCTGAAAACCTGGAACAAAAAATAAGGTAATGAACAGGACACTTTTCCTGACAGCAGGAAGCAATCGGAAAAGGTTCGAAGTCATAATACCTTTCTTAGGACCAAAAAATAAACCTGCATAGCTTATTTCGCTATGCAGGTTTATTACGCAAGTTCACTTTAACTCCATTAAAGCTTAAACTTCCCTACCAACTCATTCAATTCTAACGCAAGTTGGGAAAGGTCTTTTGACTTTTCTGCGACTTCTTCCATCGTGTTGCCGATTTGTTGTGAGGCGGCAGAAGATTGTTCAATCCCAGCAGCAGACTCCTCAGAAATTGCAGCAATTTCTTGAATAGAATCTGTCATGTTTTGGCTGCTTGAAACAATTTCTGAAAGGTTATTAGAAACGTTGCCAATGTTAGTGACCATCTCCGTTAACTCATGACTAATTTGGTTAAACGTATGTCCAGTCGTCAAAATTTGTTCGGTACCTTGTTCCACTTCCTGATAACCTTCTTGCAAAGACGCAACGACACTTGAAGATTCACTTTGTATTTGATGAACAATTTCTGTAATGTCAGTAACCGATGAAGATGATTGCTCAGCTAGTTTCCTAACTTCATCAGCAACAACTGCAAATCCTTTTCCGTGCTCACCCGCCCGTGCAGCTTCAATTGCTGCGTTTAGTGCAAGAAGGTTTGTTTGGTCAGCAAGACTTTGGATCACGGAAACTAGTGCGGAAATCCTTTGTGAATGTACATCCAACCCTTCAACCTTCTGCACGGCATTTAGAACGATCTGATCAATCTTAGTCATTTGTGTGGTAGACGATACCATTAATTGACTTCCTTTTTCCGTCATGTCAAGAACACCCGCAGAAGTTTCTTGAACATGTTGTCCGTTATTATTGGCTTCATTTATTTTTGAAGTAAATGAATCCATCAATCCTGACAAATCGCTCGCGCTGTTCGCT
Organism: Sporosarcina sp. BI001-red; assembly: GCF_003384035.1. Classification (GTDB taxonomy): domain Bacteria; phylum Bacillota; class Bacilli; order Bacillales_A; family Planococcaceae; genus Sporosarcina. The sequence goes on from NZ_QQAK01000011.1 coordinate 391,121, forward strand.
TGGTTTTCTGCTCCTGAAGATAGTTCTTGCATAGTAGATGACATCTGACTAGACCCTTCTCGCACTTCATGAGCTGTACTCGTGAGTTCTTCACTTTGGACCGAGACAATATCAGATAACCGATTAATGTTATGAAGCAAGCCTCGTGTTGTTTCCTGCATCTCATTCGTCGCAAGCACAAGTGCTCCTAGTTCATCCTTCGAGTGCGTAATTAGTGGATCCATACTTAAATCCCCTTGGGCAATCAATTGCATTCTACCCTTTACCGCATTTAGAGGTTTTGTGATGATTCGTGAAGTAATTAACGAAGCAATTACACTAAGGATAATTACAATTAGTGTGACTACAACTATGACCGTGAGCGTTGTCTTTCCACTTTTTATAACGCCTTGTCCCAACTCATTAATTTGGTCCTCCCCAACTAATGCCCAATGGCTAAATGTTTCAATCGATTCTTCACCAATTGAATCCAGTTCAGCTAAATTACTCAATGCCTGCTTTTCATTTCCTTTATCATACTCACCGAACACGTCCTGAATAATACTTGCACGCCATTCTGCCGCCAGATCCACACCAGTCGAGTCAAAGTGTTCTTCTCCCAACACTTTTTTCATATGATCAGCGTAATGAACACCGTGATCACTAAACTCATCAAACTGATTTTTATATTTAGAGTCCCCTGTTAACAAATAGCTATTTGTCACCCGTAGGCCATTCGCCATGGAGTTTGCTATTTGTGTATTTGAAATCAGCAATTGAACTTGTTCATCAATGATATTTTCAGTCTCTAAATTAACTTTTCTCACAGACTGGTAATTGTATATACCTAATGCGGTTACAAGTATGATAACTGTCAAAAACCCCATCAACATCTTCCACTTAATACTTTTGAATTTCAAAGATGACACATCGATTCACCTCTTCTAATTTGATATATGTTGTAGTAGTAATATCATACTACTTATTCACTCTATTTTGTAGTTCTTATATATTATACCAGTAACCTATGCCCAGGATGAAGTTGAAAAAACATTAAAAAACCTGTCTAAGCAGCTTATATGCCTGACAGGTTTCATTTACGTTTAGATTTTCTTATGTTTTATCGGAAGCAACATCCTCCAACCGACTAGACATCCAACTACAATCACGGCTAAGTAAATTGGAGTTCCATATGGAATCTTAGACATCAGGATATGAACTCCTACAAAAACTCCGATAAGTAGCATGAGGATAATCTGCTTTGCTGTTCCAGATTGAACAGACTCACCCATTGGAAGTGAAAATGGCAATGTACCTTTAGCGCCTATTGCGTAACAAATGACTGCATAGAGGATCGCTGAAAACAGTACGATAACGAGATCTGGAACAATGCGCCAGCCGAACAATACTGTAAATATTACTGCCTGAAGGAGATACACTGGTAAAAACAACTGTGACAGGCTTGCTTTTAAAGCCGCTCGTTTCACACGGGACACACTTGTTATCGGAGCAACCGCATAGATCCAGGCCCCTTTGAATTTACTCGAATAACTCAGCATCACTGCAAGAGGACCAATGATGACAAAACCAAAGTAAATCATGAAATACATATTGGAATTTATCATGTCTTGCCATGTTCCATCGGATAAAAAGATATATAAAAAAAGGAACGGTGCCACAAATCCTATACCTAACGATGGATACACTTTCAGTTTAAAATCGCGTTCTCGCTTCATCAGCTGCCATGAAAATCGGAAATTCGCACGTTCTTCACTGTTTCTGCAGAGCATCCATTCCCAGAACCTCATCATCACGGCACGTTGTTGTTTTCCACCTCTTGCTTCTGACATTAGCTTCTGAAGGTCACGTTCAAAGAGCGGCATTTTACGGACGTACATCCAAATTGCAAACATCGGAATGATAACTGCAATTATCGAGAGCACAATGAGCGGCCGACTCGTATTGCCTCCTAGTAACCATTCAAAAGGTGCTGCAAACCATAATGGTGGAATCAGGAAATGCCACCAATTGAACTCATAAGAAACGGTTAAGCCCACGAAGTCAAACGAACGAATTAGCACTTGATATCCAACAAATACTCCTACTGATAATAGGATCTGTACGTAGTTGATCATATCTTTTAGTCGTTCTCCATCGAAAACACGTAGCATCACCATGTATGTGATCGCTGTAAGTGCGATAATGAGCAGCATCAGAAATATCATCATCACTATAAACAATAAGAAGAACGAAATCCCTTTAGATATAAGGATTACGATTGATGGAATGCCGAGCAATGAAAGCGCGATTAGTGTCATGTAAATACTGATGTGGACGAGCTTAGCGGCATTCAGCGTTCGATCATCTACAGGAGCAGCAGCTAGTAAAATTCGATCCCTAACATCTAGTAGCACACTAGAAAAATCCGCAATAAGGGATGTCATGATCATAAACATCGCAATTCCGAATACAATTCCCATCTGCAGCATCGCGCTGTCACCAAAGAACAGGAAAGGGATTGTTGCCAAACCGTATATCACATACAATCCAAGTGATTTTAGAAACTGGTTTCCTTCTTTTAGCTTCGTTTGTGAAAACACGACAGGGATGCGCCGTTCATCCATTGTCAGCTTCAGACCAACAATTGTCCGCATTGAAGAATAGTCAATCCCAAACATTTGGAAGATAACTTTAAATAAGTCCATAAAACGCAGCGAACGGAAGTTACCCATCCGTTTCACCACCTGTGACAAGGTCTACAAAACGCTTCGCAGTTTGCTGGTGTTCATTAAAACCGGTCAGCTGATTAAATAACATTTCAAGAGACCCAGCTTCACCCTGACCTTTTAGTTCATCAAATGATCCATCAGCAGCAATTTCCCCATTATAAAGAAGGACAATACGATTACTGATTTTCTCTACGACATCCATTATGTGTGAGGAGTAAAAAATCGTTTTTCCATTCGCTGCGAGCATCGCCAATATATCTTTGACGACCATGACACTATTAGCATCCAGTCCGCTCAAGGGTTCATCTAAAAATAAAATATCAGGATCGTGTAGTAAGCTTGAGATGATGAGCACCTTTTGCTTCATGCCCTTAGAGAAGGAAGAAATCCGAGTATGTAGAACTTCTTCCAATCCGAGAACAGTCATAAGCTGCCTTGCTTTTTCCTCTACCACCGTGCGCTTCATGCCATACAACTCACCCACGAACGTCAGATACTCCATAGGTGTCAGCGTATCGTAGATCTCCGCATTCTCAGGCACATAGCCTATCCTCCGTTTAACGTCCTGGTCTTCGTTACGTAAATCGTTTCCGAAAATCTCGACCGTCCCTTTGTAATCTTGAAGCAGTCCGAGCAATATTTTCAACGTTGTACTTTTCCCAGCACCATTCGGTCCGATGTACCCGATGATCTGCCCTCGATATACATCTAATGAAATTCCATCCAAAACACGTTTCCCCGGGAATTCCATCGTAAGGTCGCGCAGTGAAATAATTGGTTCTGTTTGCATCTATCATTTCCCCCAAACCACTCTATTTGTTCAAGCGTAACAAGATGTAAGGGAAATTCCAATTGTTTTTTTGAATAATGGGGAATATATAAATAGTTTGCAAGGGAATGTAGTGGGAATATGCGGGTTGTCCGTGGGAACGGGCGGGTTCTCCGCTGGAACGAGCGGGTTGCTCCCGGAAACGGGCGAGTTCTCCGCCGGAACGAGCGGGTTGCTCGCTGGAATTGGCGGGTTGTCCGTGGGAACGGGCGGGTTGCTCCCGGAAACGGGCGGGTTCTCCTCCGAAACGAGCGGGTTGCTCACCGGAACGGGCGGGTTCACCGCCGAAACGAGCGGGTTCACCGCTGGAACGAGCGGGTTGCTCACCGGAACGGGCGGGTTCCTCGCTGGAACGGGCGGGTTCTCCTCCGAAACGGGCGGGTTGACCGCCGAACCTAGCGGGGCAGGCATCCGGTTGAATAAATCACTTACAGTTGCTAATAGTGTTAGTTAGAACGCTAGGGCCGAGCCTATCTGTTTTTCCATTGGAGAGACGCACCTGTACTACCGCATTTTTCATGTCTGCTGTAATTAAGTCAAATCGACCAGCCCAACTTGGACTGTACTCCTCAGCTGTGGGATAAAGCTTGAACCGCCAGCTGATTTCTTCCGGTATATACGCAAATCCTTCATAGCTATCGTAATCGCCATATGACGAAGGTTCAGGAAGATGTACAGCTAGGATACTGATATTCGTTCGTGCAAAACTGGGTGGATTTAATTGCACTTTGTATACTAATGCTACACCTTTTGCGTTTTTAAGTTTTTTATCGACTGGCTCCAAAACCAGACTGCATGGCTCTTTAATTCCATTCGATGACTTGTCTTGTTCACCCATCAACGCTTGTACCTCTGTTGGTTTTTCAAAAGTTACAACGAAGAAAGCCATTAAACTGAACATCAGCATCAAAAACACCAAATGACCAGCTTTCATCTAATTACACCTACCTCACTTTAAGAGGTAGTATTTCCTTTTAACATAATGATATGCGCGTGAAATCCAACCTGACTACCGCATGAATCCCTTCAAACTGCATCTTCCCTTTCATGCTAAAATCATTGGTTATTTTTTTGTTCATGCGCGAGCAGCCATTCTTTCCGCCACAAGCCACCTGCGTATCCAGTCAACGTTCCGTTCGATCCGATAATCCGGTGACACGGTATGAGAATGCTCAGTTGGTTTTTCCCATTCGCCGTACCAACCGCTCGCACTGCTTTTTCGTTGCCGACTGAACAGGCGATATCTCGATAAGATGCAGTTTGTGCATAAGGAATCTCCGTAAGTGCTTGCCAGACGTTTCGTCTAAATTCGGTTCCCTCATTTGTATAAGGAACCGTAAACTCAATACGTGTCCCGTTAAAGTATTCATCCAGCTCGTTGTAGCAGTCTTTGACTACTTGAAAGGTGGAATCTTTAAGCTCTGACCTGACAACTTCAGTATCAGAAAATAAAATCGAAACAATCGCTTCCTCAGTACCCACGATTTCAATTACACCAATTGGCGATTGATACTCCACTTTTGACGTGGCAATACTAGCTTCTTCATGATAAATGGATGGTTGCATAATCACGATGTCCTCCCCGATTTTCTTTTTCTATAGTGTAACCAAAAAAGAATTATGACGCTACTTCACACCCATTCGCTCTGTATAAAACATGCAAAAAAACGCATCCTACCAAAAAGGAGTGAACCGTTTTGATGATTAAAATTGCGATTGCGATCGGACTTTTCATAGTCACTTATTCACCTCATCCTCAAATTGCTGAAGTGGTACAGGAAGATGCTCCCGCCTATGCTAAGTGGTCGAGACTAGCCATTAAACAAACCCAATCCAACTATCCGAAAGCTAGTATTGTTGACTACTTGTATATGGGAAGCGCCGCGAATAATGGCTCCACTGTTGCAACGTTCCGCCTCTGGTTGCGTGAAGGGAAACGGGAATACGGCGTTGTCGTTAGAGTGACGTATGTCACGGAAACTGAAAAACTGGATAGTGTGAAGTTTCATGAGATTATACCGCCTGGATGAAGTGAAAAGCGATGACTTTCACTTCATATATTGAATTATGCTAAATATAAGTTTTCACTTTATAGATTTTTTAGAAACTCAGTTTTCCCATATAGCCGTTACATATTCATTTGCAGCCACTCAGCAAAACCCCCTTACACAGAATCAGTAAGGGGGTAACTTATAGTTGTTAATTCTTTTTTGGTAAGATCTCCAGTTCAATAACACTGGTATCAGAACCCTCAACGACTAAGGGATCTTCTTCGAGCTTCAGTGACTTCGCAGTTGCCGCTTTCACATCACGAAGCACATCTGGATTTTCCACCAGTGCTATGCCGTATGAAGGAATCATCTCTTTGAATTTAGCTTCCCATTCATTTTTACGCTCTGGGAAACACGTGTTGAGTAGATTGATCATGACGTGAACGGCTGTCGACGCTCCAGGGGATGCTCCGAGCAAGGCAGCAATTGAACCGTCTGATGCGTTGATCAATTCTGTTCCGAATTGTAGTGTTCCTTTTCCGCCAGCCTCTGTTTCTTTAATGACTTGCACGCGCTGACCTGCAACGACAACATCCCACTCATCAACCTTCGCATTTGGAATGAACGCACGTAACTCTTCAACTTGCTGTTCTTTCGATAGCATAAGCTGTTGAACAAGATACTTCGTCAGCGACATCTCTTTCATACCTGCCGATAGCATATTGAAGACGTTGTTCGGCTTTACTGAAGATAGCAAGTCCATCATTGAACCTGTTTTCAAGAACTTAGGTGAGAAGCCAGCAAACGGTCCAAACAGTAAAGACTTTTGGTTATCAATATAACGCGTATCCAAGTGAGGGACAGACATCGGCGGTGCACCGACCGAAGCTTTCCCATATACTTTGGCGTAATGCTTTTCTGCAACTTCTGGGTTGTTACACACTAAAAACAGACCGCTAACCGGGAAGCCACCTATTCCTTTACCTTCAGGAATACCAGACTTTTGCAGCAAGTGAAGACTTCCACCGCCACCGCCGATGAAAACAAACTTCGCCGTGTGGCGTTCGATTTCCCCGCTCACCAAGTTACGAACTTTCAACTCCCAGCGCCCATCACTCTTCTGTTTCAAGTCCTCTACACTACGTCGGTATTGAAGATCGACATTTTCATGTTGTAGATGATCGAAAAGCATGTTTGTAAGAGCACCGAAATTGACATCCGTTCCAGCATCGATTTTAGAAATTGCGATCGGGTCAGTATCTACACGGTCTTCCATCATCACAGGGACCCATTCTTTTAACGTTTCACGGTTTTCTGTGTACTCCATATCTTGAAACAGAGGATTTTGCTTCATCGTTTCATAGCGTTTCTTTAAAAACGTCACATTATCCTTACCTTGCACATAACTCATATGTGGGAGTGAACGGATGAAGTCTTCAGGACGTTGAATTCTTCCGTTCTCTACTAAAAATGACCAGAACTGCTTAGATACTTGAAACTGTTCGTTGATTTTAATTGCTTTGCTAATATCAATGGAGCCGTCTGCCTTTTCCGTCGTATAGTTCAGTTCACATAATGCCGCGTGACCTGTACCCGCATTATTCCATTCATTCGAACTCTCTTCCCCTGCACGGTCAAGCTTTTCAAACATGGTAATATTCCACTCTGGAGCTACCTCTTTCAGCATCGCTCCGAGCGTGGCACTCATAATGCCTGCGCCAATCAAAATAACGTCTGTATTCGTATCTCTTTTGCTCATTTGATCCATCCTTATATACTAAATTTGCAAAAAAGATGACGAGAAACGCTCCCACAGCATCTTTTTTGTACTGCTAATACCCCTGATCTTAATCTATACGGTTTGATTGATTAATAAATAAATGTGCTTTACCTTCCCAATTATAGACTAATTCAAGGAGATACAAAAGGGAGATGTTTGAGGAGGCGTACAAATCCCAAACATAAAAAACCTTTTGTTCAACTCTCAGAAGCAAGGTAATTAGTGAACAAATAGGATTATAGAAAACGATACAGAAATCTCCCTAATTACTAATTTTCACGACCTTCCGTCTAAGTACGAAATTGAGGTAGCTTATATACACTTACTATAAAGGGGAGAAGGCAGCTCTGCGTAACTATATAGCAGAAGAAAGCATTGCGCACTCACCATCCATTTACTTGTAGCGAGACAAAGAACTAGTTGGATGTTGATTATTATGAATAAAAAACTGTACGCCACCTTATATTCTAAGGCGGCGTACAGTTTTTTTGATTCACTTACGTCCGCGTAAAATAGGGATATACGTGAAGTGTAATGATTGAAGACACTGAAGAATAGTCTTGAGAATGAGATGAATGAAATTCTCTTCTACATCCAAAGGATGAGAAAGAATCAGACTAAGTGTCGTCTGAAATTTCCGAATGAAACGTTATGTTGGAGATAGTAAAAAGCAAAAGGAGGTCTTGCGTTGCGTATTTTAGAATATATCGTTAGAAAAAAAGTATTAGTAGGTCTGCTATCTGTTCTGATTATCGCTCTTGGGGGGCTCGCTGTTCTTCAATTGGACAAGGAAATTATGCCCTCTGTCGGAATGGATGGTGCTTATGTCAACGTCGATGCTGGAGAACTATCTGCCATCGATTTAGAGCGAACGATTACTACCCCCCTTGAACAAAAGATCATGGCCATTGACGGCGTACAAGAAATTCAGTCCAAGACCAACAGGGGGAATAGCGCTTTACAAATCACTTTTGAACGTGGACGGGGAGAAGAGTTATCCAAAGAAGTCCATCAAGTCGTGACGGAACTAACAGCAGCTCATCCTGAGATTAAAGAGATCTCTTCAAGTCAATATGGTGTGAGCCAAGGCTATGAGTTCTATATGGACGTGGCCGGCGGAGATATGAACACCATGTCTGATTTCTCAAAAGACGTCTTAAAACCACGGCTTGACGACCTACCTGAGGTTGCAGATGTGAGTCTGTCAGGAATGTCCGAGTCAGAAATTGCCATTCAATTTAAGCGCAATGAGTTGCTTAAACACGAGTTGGATATTTCACAAGTAATTAACGTAGTTGCTCAAGCGAATTCAGAAGTGACGCTCGGGGAACTAATAGACGATCAAGACAACGCAACGGTTAGATGGGATACAAAATTGGATAGTGTGACATCCCTTGAACAACTAGAAATTCCTACAGCCACTGGGACTATCTTTTTGGATGAACTAGCAACGGTTTCCTTAGTGCCCCTTGAAGGCTCATCATTCGTATGGAAAAACGGCATGCAGGATTTAGTATTCGTGCAAATTAGCCGCTCCGCCAGTGTAAACCAAATAGACATGGCAAAAGCAGTTCGCAAGGAAATCGAAAAAATCCGTGAAGAAGGACTTATCGAAGACTTCACCTTAAACGAAATGGTTGCCCAGGCAGACTTTGTGAAAGAGTCGATTGACGGGGTCACAGTCAATATATTAATAGGTAGTATTGTCGCGATTGCGATTCTACTGGTTTTTCTGCGAAACATCCGTGCGACACTCATTATCGGGGTATCCATCCCTACTTCCGTTCTCCTCACTTTTTTAACCGTTCACCTATTAGGCTATAGTCTAAACATGCTGACCCTCATTGGATTAGGATTAGGGATTGGAATGATGGTGGATTCATCTATCGTAATTCTGGAATCGATTTACCGGCAGAGAGAACTTGGACTCGGAAATATGGAATCGGTTCTTATTGGTACAAAGGAAGTTGCTGGTGCAGTTTTTGCATCCATGTTGACGACAATCGTGGTGTTCTTACCTATCGGGTTCATTGGCGGCGATCTTGGTCGGCTTATGATCATCTTGTCAATTGTTGTTGCCATTACGTTGATCAGTTCCGTCATTGTCGCTTTTACGGTAATACCAACTTTATCCGAAAGATTCTTGCTGTTCAAAAAGAGGTCTGCGGTTCCTAAGGAAGGTGCTATTACCAAAGTATACAGTGCAGCCATTTCTTGGATCGTCAGAAAAAAGAAACGTAGTATTCTCGTCATTGCCTTGTTTTCTGCACTCTTCGTCGGCTCTCTCTTCTTAGTCCCTAAAATCCCGATGACGGTGATGCCGGACATTTTCAACAGATATACAGAAGTCGTGATGGAATTGGAATCGGGTATTGACGAGAAAGATAAAGCAGACGTGATCGCAGATGTGAATGAACGTCTGGAAGCCATTCAGGATATTGAATCCAACTATATATTGGATACAGACGGGTTACTCATTGGAATCATTAATATGACAAAAGGCGATGAGATTCACAAAGGACAAAAAGAAGTTAATGAAGAGATACTTAAAAAGTTACGTGAACTGGTGCCATCCACGCCAATTATGAGTGTTCAAAGCTCCATGGACGGCTTGGCAGGATCCCCCGTTCAAGTGATCATTAAAGGAGAAGACTTTGACTCCTTACAAAAGCTAGCAGAAGGATTTAAACAAAAACTTGGTGCTGTTGACGGGATTGTTGGAATTACGGATACCATGCAGCATACTTCACCTGAGCAACTCATCGTATTGAAGGAGGAAGCAATCCAGGCCGCAGGGTTATCTACACTTCAAGTGAAACAATTCCTCGAAGAAACGTTTATCCATACACCTATCGGACAAATCACGATTGCGGATCAGGCAGTTCCATTAATCGCAAGTTGGGACTCAAGAACAACTACCGCAGAAGCCTTGCTCCATTTAAAGATTCCAACGACGGATGGAGAAAAGAAATTGTCTACCTTCATAGATTTAAACGCTGTTCAGACGCCAAATGAAATTATGCATAAGGATGGCGAACGTTATATTACTGTTTCAGCGGATACTGAAGGAAGAGATTTAGGGGCCATCAATCGAGATGTACAAAAGGTCTTGAAGGCCTTTAACACGCCTAATGGATATACCGTTGGAGTCGCTGGTGATATCGAGCAGCAACAAGAACTGATGATGGAAATGGTCGCTGTATTGACCATTGCATTATTCCTTGTATATTTTGTTATGGCTGTACAGTTCAATCACTTAGGGCACCCTTTCATTGTCATGTCCATCATCCCAATGGCAATAGTCGGAGTCATAATCGGATTGGTCGTAACTCAAAGGGAACTAAATCTCTTGTCGGGTATGGGGATTATCATGCTCATTGGTATCGTCTTAAACAATGCAATTTTGCTGATTGACCGGACAAATCAGCTGCGTTCAGAAGGGCGATCCGTTGAAGAGGCACTCGTTGCAGCAGGGAAACAGCGGATACGTCCCATCCTCATGACAACGTTAACGACGGTTGGTGGTATGTTGCCCCTTGCACTCGCATCTGGCGTATCAGGGAACTACCAAGCACCTCTCGCAACAGTACTCATTTCAGGACTGCTGTTTGCGACCTTCATTACATTGTTGCTTATTCCTTCGGTGTATCGAGTGTTCACTGTTAGTAAAACGAAAACAGAAACTTAATGAAATTAAAAGCCTCATTCAGCGGAAGACTTAGGCTGAATGAGGCTTTGTGATGCACTGCATCAATTTTTCAGATACTAAATTGTATATTTGTCATGTGAGTTACTTAACTGGTTACTCTATTCCTTGGGCCACCCAATGCCCCTCCATTACTTCTACCAGTTTTGTATTTTCTACATTGAACTTCCTATCTGCTATATCCTGTTTGTTCAGTTGGCGATGTTTGTTTGCACCCATCCTAGGATCCGGAATTGGAATAGCTGCTAACAGGGACTTTGTGTACGGATGTAAAGGGTTATTGTACAGTTCTTCGCTTTCAGCCAACTCGACAATCTTCCCAGCGTACATAACCGCCACCCGATCACTGATGTGCTTCACCATTGACAAGTCGTGAGCTATGAATAAATAAGTGAGACCAAGCTTATGTTGCAAATCCTCCAGAAGTTTTACAATCTGTGTTTGAATCGATACATCCAGTGCAGATAAGGGTTCATCACAGACGATGAAATCCGGCTCCACTGCAAGAGCTCGTGCAATTCCAATTCTTTGACGCTGACCGCCAGAGAATTCATGGGGATACCGCATGGCATGCTCGGGTTCCAAACCAACCATCCTTAGCAAATCTTCAACCCTTTTCTTACGTTCAGCTTTGTTCTTACTCATTCGATGAATATCTAGAGCTTGCCCGATAATGTCGAGTATTTTGAAGCGGGGATTTAGAGAAGAATATGGGTCTTGGAAAATCATTTGCATATGTTTTCTCATATTCTTCATCTCTTTTGAAGTAAAACGGTTGATGGCCATCCCTTGGTACAACACTTCACCTTCCGTCGGATCGTCCAACCGTAAAATTGCACGACCTGTTGTAGACTTCCCAGACCCTGATTCGCCCACAAGGCCAAGTGTTTCACCAGGCCGAATGTGGAAACTAATATCGTCAACCGCTTTAGTCAATCCATTTTTCCCACTATCGAAATGTTGCTTAAGAGACGTCACTTGAACAAGAGGAATCGTCTTATCAATTCCTTCTGGTAATTGGGATACACGTTTCTCCTTCTTCTTTTCATCAAGTCTAGGTAGTGCATTTAAGAGCTTTTTAGTGTATGGATGTGTTGGACTTTCAAACACCTCAAGCGTTGTTCCGGTCTCCACAATTTCGCCTTTCTTCATAACTACGACATGATCACACATTTCCGCTACTACTCCCAAATCGTGAGTAATTAATATTATAGAAGTGCCAAAACGTTGTTGAATATTTTTCATGAGATCGAGAATTTGTGCTTGAATAGTTACATCTAGTGCAGTCGTAGGCTCATCTGCAATTAGTAGTGCAGGTTTACAAGCAAGAGCAATTGCAATCATAACCCGTTGACGCATCCCTCCAGAAAACTCATGGGGGTATTGGTTATACCGAACTTCACTATCCTTAATGCCAACCATATTTAAAAGCTCAATCGTTTCTCTCTTTGCTTTTCTCTTTGAGACATTCTTATGTTTTATAATGCTTTCGCATATCTGTTTCCCTATTCTTTTAGTCGGATTTAAAGACGTCATAGGATCTTGAAAAATCATCCCAATTCCTTTCCCTCTAATACTTTCCATTTCCTTCTCTGTCTTCAAGTTTAAATTTTCTCCTTGAAATTCAATCATTCCCTCTTTCATATACGAAGGCGGCGAAGGTAACAAACGCATAATGGAACGCGCAGTTACGCTTTTTCCACTGCCTGATTCTCCTACAATACCAAGGGTTTCCCCTTTTCCAACCTCAAAACTCACTCCACGAACGGCTTGGAAGTCTTCATCCCTCATCGTAAAGGAAACGTGTAAATCTTTTACTCTCAATATGGGTTCCACAGGGAATCCCCCCCTTTTGTCATGTTTATTTTGTTTCAAGAATAGAATTGACAACTATTATCTATTTGACTATAGTCTAGTATACTGATCGGAATTAAACAATATAAAAAGGTGGTGGAATAATTGGCGCTGAATGTAGCTTCACTTTTTCAACAGTCTTACAAAGAGGCCCAGGGAAAAATAGTGCTTCAAGTTCTGCTCTTTCTAGCGGGGTTCCCCGTTCATCTAGTCATTTATTTTATTTACTTGGTTAGGAAAAAAGACCAAACGCGCGATACTGAGTTGAACAACATCCGTTCGGAACTCTCAGAAAAACAATGTATTGCTCAATGGCATTCTGAGTATGTAGATCAACTCGTACGAAAGCGGAACTTCCTTCAAGAGAATACAAGTGATAAAGAAATAAATAAAGTGGCTGAAAAGCTGGCGGATGAAAGGGTAGAAAAAGAGATTGCACGCCGTACGGAAGAATATTTTACGCAGAAAGGAATCCGAAAAGAAACGTATTTGGTTTACTTTCATACCCTACTAGAACGTCCGCAATTTTTACTCGTTACTTTACTACCTGGGGTTCTTATGTACGCAATACTACTGCTAACTAGCAATCCGTTCCTAACCTATATCGCTGAAAGACTTATCCAAAGTGTACTGGTTATTATAGGAGTCGCGATTTTGGTGTTTACGATTCTCTATATTTCTCCTTTCGATCCAGCCTCCAATATTCTTGGCGAATCGGCGACACAGGAACAGATTACAGCGTTCAACCAATTACACGGTCTTGACCTATCCTATTGGCAACAACTATGGAATGCGATAAAAGGTATTGCTACGTTCGATCTGGGGTCTTCATTTGCAGGTAATGAAGATGTCGCAACGAGCATCGCCAACAAGTTCCCGGTTACGTTAACGATTGCACTGTTCTCGGTCATTATGGCAGTTGTCATTGCAATCCCAGTCGGCATTCTTTCTGCAACTCGACCGAATTCGTTTCTGGATTACTCCTTCATGTTCATTGCATTAATTGGCTTATCCATTCCGAACTTTTGGCAAGGACTTATCTTCATTCTAAACTTCTCGATTAAGCTCAATTGGTTGCCAGCTACGTATAGTCCTAGTAATCACCTATCCATGATTATGCCTGTCGTCGTTCTCGGGACTGCACTTACAGCTTCTATTGCGAGAATGATGCGCTCATCGTTACTTGAAATTATTCACGAAGACTACATCATCACAGCACGAGCAAAAGGTCTTTCTAAGGGGCAGATGTTGTGGAAACACGCTGTCGGGAACGCGATGATTCCAGTCATCACTGTCATCGGTCTTTTGTTTGGGGGCATGCTTGGAGGTGCTGCCGTTACGGAGAAGGTCTTCAACATTAGAGGAATTGGGAGTTACATCGTTGATAAGCAATTCATACCCGATATCCCCGCCATCATGGGTGGTGTTGTCTATATTGCAATTACTATCTCGTTAGTCAATTTACTCATTGATATTTTGTATGCATTCCTAGATCCGCGAATTCGCTCTAAGATAAACCAATCGTAAAGTAGGTGAAAGGATGAAAGATTCCACAAACAATCGTCATGCATTAGTGATTTCAAAAGAATATCCTCAAGCCAATTTCACATGGATTCTCTCGGTAGTACTCGCTGGAATCTTCTTGTGGAACAGTTTTCCAACTAACACGAAAGAACTGAACCCGTTTGTATTTTCCCTGTTTTGTGCCTACATGGTAACGGCTGTATTTCAGCTCTTCATTACACTGAAGATGAAAAAGGATCTTCTCTCCACAGGAGAAATCCATGCAGGGACCAGGCGTTTAGGTTATGTCCAATTAGCAAGTTTACTGACGGGTAATATTTTCGCAGCTACTTTTGCTTTCAACTTAATTAATAAAAGGAAGACCCCTGAATACACGTTTGCGGTGTATATGCTACTGACTCAACTAGCTGTTATTGCTATAAGCTCAGTGAATCTATTTAAACCGTATGTCAGCGATACGTTTCTTATCGCGATGGCGAGCCTTCTTCTTATTACTCTATTTCACCTAGTAGCTCTCATCCTGTCAGTCCGTTATGTGAGAGAGTATTCAGCCCCACGTTGGATGTCTGTCCTTGCCATTTTTTTAATGGCAACAGCCGTTACAGGTAACTTATTTGCCTTACTTTTAGGTTGGAGCCTATTCATGAAGGCTAGGCGCTTCGATTCTTCCCGACTGTTGAAATGGAATGTGATGTGGGAGAAAATCACTCGCAATTCTACTGCAGTTCTAGGCATGTTTTTCATTTTACTCATGCTTGCCATTTCTATCACGAGCCGATTCACATTTGATTATGCGCTCGCAGTGGAAAACAATTACGGTGCTATTTTACAAACTCCTAGTCTTGAATACCCGTTTGGAACGGATAACTTTGGCAGAGACGTATTTTCAAGAATTGTGTTCGGGGCCAGGATTTCATTACTCGTAGGCTTTGCAGCTACGATTGTTCCGGGCCTAATTGGTGGGTTCCTTGGTGCAATTGCTGGTTATTACAGCAATCGTATCGACAATTGGATTATGCGTTTATTAGATATTCTTTATTCGATTCCTGGGATCCTACTCGCGATTGCCATTATCGCAGCATTTGGAGCCAATACAGTCAATCTAATTATTGCACTAAGCGTTGGGGCAATTCCAACCTATGCCCGTACGATGCGAGCGAATGTCCTTATGGTGTCAAATTACGATTTCGTCGATTCTGCAAAAGCACTTGGCGCATCAGACTTTTCAATACTGTTTAAACAAGTTGTACCTAATTCACTTGCCCCTATGATTGTAAAATCTACTTTAACAATTGGTGGTGCCGTCATCGCGACAAGTAGTCTAAGTTACTTAGGCCTTGGAGTCGAGCCTCATATTCCAGAGTGGGGAAATATTTTGAAAGTGGGGAGTACGTATCTGGAATCGAATTCGTATCTCGCAATTTTCCCCGGACTTGCAATTATATTGCTCGTTCTCTCATTCAACTTCTTGGGTGATGGATTGCGCGATGCGCTAGATCCTAAGCTAGACTAACTACTAAAAACTTGGAGGGATTCATCTATGAAAAAGAAATTATTAACACTAGCCTTACTGCTCGTCCTCGTACTTTCAGGCTGTGTCAAAACTAAATCAGAGGTTGAAACTGAGGGTAAAGGCGACGATGGTAAGGGCGGATTGAATGAGAAAGTGCAAATCGAAGTCCTTGGAATGGGTTCAGGCGAAGAAGACTTAAATATTGTACGTGACCAACTCATCAAGAATGGGTTTGACGTCAAATTGAACATCCAACCGGATTATGGAACCTTTTCGTCACAAAAAGATGCTGGAAACTTCGACCTTGCACTTTCGAGCTGGACGACAGTTACCGGTAACCCTGACTATGCCGTACGTGCGTTATTCAAATCTGACGGCGCGAATAGCCTTTTTAAGGACTCTATAGTAGATGAATTGATCGACCAAGCAAGTAGGGAAACAGCGGATGAATACACAAAAACATACAAGCAACTTGAACAGCAACTCGTTACAGAAAAAGCCTTCATCGCCCCCCTCTATAACTCTTATAAAGCACAAGGAGTAAACAAAAAAGTGTTAAATCCAGATTCAGTAAGACTCGCAAAATCTCGTGCAATTCCATGGGAAACCATTGACTTTAAAGATGCAGCACAACGCACAACTGAACCCCTGGTGACGCAACAAGCAATAGGAGATTTGACTTCGCTGGATCCCATTAAAGGGAATGATGGTTCTATTAATACACTCAACACAAATATGTACGTACGTCTTGTCAACTTGACGGATGAAGACGAAGTCGTATCAGATGGTTCACTTTCTTATAACTATGCGATGGCTGAAGGAAATTCAGATTACTACTTCCTTCTTCGAGACGACATTAACTTTGCATCCGTATCAAACGAAAAAGCAACTGACACTGGAGAACGTGTCGGAGCAGAAGATGTTGTATTCTCTCTGGAACGTGCAAAAGATAAGGATTCCGTACCTGATCACAGAACGTATAGCTTACACGAACGTATTAAAAGCGCTGAAATTGTTACCGATTTGTCAGAGTTGAAGAATGCAAAACAATCCGGTAGTGAAGAAACCATTCTAGAGTCACTGGAAAATGGAATTGATACAAAGCTATCCAAAATCGTTGATAGTAAAACAGAAGCTGACAATAGTAAAGGAAACTACCAAGTAGTTAAAGTGACAACAACAGAACCCTTCCCTCAAGTTCTGAACTATTTGGCTCACCAATCTGCAGGAATCGTATCAGAGAAACAAGTGAAAAGTATTAACACATATGACGTCGCATCCTTTAACATCGACAAAGATATTCCATACGGAGATCAGCGCACAGTAACTGAAGGTGCAACTTATAACAACCATCTGTATGCAAGTGGACCTTATATACTTGTGAAGAAAAACGATTACCAAGCAGACTTCGTTAAAAATCCAGGATATCGTACGGGAAGTGATTTTGAACCTAAGATTTCAAACATAACTGTACGTTTCATCGATGACTCTGATAGTGCTCTGTCGGCCTTACGTAACGGTGAAATTCATCTCTTTAACGGAGTTCCGGAAACGAAGTACGACCTCGTTGAAAAAGACGATAACTTGCTACTTCAAAAGAGCGACAGCAACGCCGTTACTTATTTGCAATTCAACACAGCCGGACGAAAAGTTTCAGAGAGTGAAAACTTACGTAAAGCTGTACTATTCTCCATCAATCAAGATGAATTTTTGAACTATTACCAAGGCAACAAGAAAAAAGCTTACTCAACAGTCAGCCCCCTCGTAGATACAGGAAACGAGCTCGTAGCTGATTCTGACAAGGTAAAAGAGTTTATGGATGCCTATCACAAAGAATAATTGAAAACCGCACTCCAACTTGAGTTTTCAGGTTGGAGTGCGGTTTTTACATTCTTAAGTTTGATACTGTTTGAGGATTCTCTGTCGTGTTGACTTTCACTAAATAGATGAGTTCCATTCGATCACTGAGCTGTATACCCGCCATCTAAAACAATCGCTTGTTGACTAAGATCTGAAAGAACCACTTTTGCTCCGGCTTCTGAAAAGGCTTTTGCAATATCAAAGCCGATCCCTCGAGCCGCTCCTGTAATGAACAAAACGTTGCCTTCTACCATTACTTCATCCCCATAAGTTAAATTGCTGTCCATCCGCCATCTACTTTAATGGTTTCACCTGTTACAAAACCAGCCATGTCGGAAGCTAGATAGAGTACCGCTCCTGATATATCCTTCGGCTTTGCCAATCCATTTAACAAGATCCGCTTTTCTACATCTTGTTTAAAGGCTTCGTCTGTAAACATGTTTGCCGTCAACTCAGTTTCAATGAAAGTAGGCGCAACCGCATTTACCGTAATGCCGTGTTCCGCCCATTCAACTGCCAACGCCTTCGTCAATTGAATGAGCCCGCCTTTACTCGCACAATAAGCCGCACGCTTGTAATACCCAACAAACGCCATTTGTGAGGCAATGTTAATTATCTTACCACTTTTTTGAGCAAGCATATGACGAGCTACTTCCTGGCTGCTAAAGAAAACCGACTTCAAGTTTAGATCGAGTACCGTGTCCCAATCTGATTCTGTCACGTCCATCGCTGGCTTCGCAATGTTGACACCAGCATTGTTCACTAGCACATCAATCGTACCGAATTCAGAGATTACCGTTTCAACAAGACGTTGAATCACCGATAGTTCACTCAAGTCGCCAGGGATTCCCATGCATTTAGGATTAAGTGCCTGAAGCTCACTTACGACTTCATTCAGTACCAATTCATCTCGGCCTGTAATAATTACATTAGCATTTAACTCTGCAAATGTACGCGCAATCTCTTTTCCAATCCCCTTACTACCACCTGTAACGACAACGGTTTTCCCTTCAAGTTCAGTGAAATATGAACTCATTTCCTTTCCTCTTCCCGGTTATTCAGATCATTTTTCAAAAAATGGATGAGTGTGCGTTCACGCTCTTCATTGACCTCTTTAGATCTATCCTCGTCCCATTTATAAAAGCCTTGTCCGCTTTTATCACCTAACTGTTTCGCATTCACGAGATTAGCAAGTGTTTCACCAGATTGTTGAGCTGTACCTAGCTCGCTGAATAGATAATTTGAAATCGCCGAAAACACATCCAGTCCACCCATGTCTGCCGTCATCAATGGACCTGTGATCGGCAAACGGCGCCCTATGCTATATGTAACTGCAGCGTCTATATCTTCTTTCGTCGCAGCACCAATATCCAACAAATACTGGGCTTCCCGGAACAATGCGTATTGAAGACGATTGCCAATGAAACCAGCGATTTCTTTCTTTACTAAAACCGCTTTCTTATTCATCTGATCCAGAACTATCATCACTTGCTCAATAGTTCGCTCGTCTGTATGCTCACCCTTTACCACTTCTACTAGAGGGATTAAGTGAGCAGGGTTCCAAAAGTGGGTGACAATGAAGCGGTTCGGATGCTTCATCTCCTTAGCAAGCTCACTCGGTTTAAATCCAGATGTATTACTAGCAATAATACATGTATCACTCACCAATCCTTCTATTCTTTCATACAATACCCGTTTCAGTTCGATTTGTTCAGGAATAACTTCAAAAATGAAATCTGAACTAGAAACTATTTCTTCCAAAGACATCGATAGCTCAATGTTGCCAAAAATACGAGATACTTCATCCGATTCGATTAGCTCATTTTCCATCATGACGGCCAACTTATTTTGCAACCCCTTATGTGCTGTCTCAAGATCTGCCTCATTCATCCCAACAAGTTTGACCGGGAATCCCGCCCACGCGGCCGCCAGTCCGATCGAATGCCCCATAGTTCCACAACCAATTATTGTTAGCTCTTTCATCTAATCCACCCCTAACCTTTTCTATAAACGAGAAATACCCAACAAACCATTCACCAGTTTGTTGGGTAGTGTACTCTTACAAGCCTATCGAAAATAAGATTACCGCCACTGCCGCACCAATGAGTGGTACAACAACAGACAAGGCTCCGAATGCGGGATACGCATCTTTATGCGTTTCACCTGCAATAGAACGGATTGTTGTCACAACATATCCTCCTTGTGGCAGTGAATCCAATGACCCTGAAGATATAGCTACCGTACGGTGTAATGCAGATGGATCGACTCCTAAATCCATATAATGCGGTGCCAAAAGTGGCAAAGCAATTGCCTGTCCACCTGAGGAAGAACCGGTAAGTCCCGCGATAACAGCAACTGCAAGCGCCCCTCCAATTAGAGGGCTGCCTGGAATATCAGTCATCACACCAACCGCTGCTTCAAAAGCAGGCGTCGCTTTCACCACTCCGCCAAAACCGACGACCGCGGCTGTATTGGCAATTGCAATGACTGCACCCATCGCACCTTCTCCAACGGCAAATCCAAAGTTTCGAAAATACTTTTTATTAATTAAATACGTAGCAAGAATACCACCGCTTAAAGAAATAATTAAAGCGGAAGTTCCGAGTGACTTGTGCAATAGTAATGTAATTCCAAGAACAACCACTAAAGGAATCATGCTAAGTAATGGATTCGGAAGTTCTGTTCGTTCATCCACCTCTTGGTCCGTGTCTCTAGCAACAAATGTCTCACCTTTTGCGACTGCTTTAGAAATCATTCGTTTCAACCACCAGTATCCAAACAAGAACATGAAGATTGCTACGACAATGCTTACTTCCCAACCCGCATATGGAGTTGTACCTAGAAACTCGATTGGAATCCAGTTTTGTATTTCAGGTGATCCTGCAGCCGTCATCGTAAACGTCGTGGATCCAAAAGCCAATGCAGCTGGTATGAATCGTCTTGGAAGATTAGCTTGTCTGAATAGACTCAACGCCATCGGATAGACGGAGAATGCGACTACGAACAAACTGACGCCACCATATGTTAAAACCGCACAGGCGATAACAACTGCTAAAGCTGCCCGTTTCATACCGATTTTGCTTACAATCCATTGCGAAATACTATCTGCAGCACCACTGTCTTCCATGACCTTACCGAAAATCGCACCCGTCAAGAACATTAAATACCACGACGCGATGAACCCTGTAAATCCGCCCATATAGTTCGTTAGGAAATTGACACCGCCCTCTTCTGTTAACTGTGGAAAGAGCGGAATTCCATTTAATATTGTAATGAACAACGCAGTAATCGGTGCTGCAATAAGGAGGTTCATCCCCTTCATAGTCAAAAAGATCAGTATTGCAAGTCCCCCAAAAAGACCGATAAACCCTAACATAGCGACTCCCCCCTATCCCTTCAAATGTACGGTTTAGTTGTTACCGTACCGTTCTACTCTAAGGAGTGCTTGTTTCGCATGACCTTCAAAGTTTTCTAGCTGACAGAGCCGAGCAGCGTATTCGCCAATATATGCACTAGCTTCAGGTTTCACTTTTTGGTAAGTAACAGTTTTAATGAATTTACCAACCCACAGTCCACCTGTATAACGTGCTGCCCCTTTTGTTGGAAGTGTGTGGTTTGTACCAATCACTTTGTCCCCATAAGCAACGTTCGTTTCAGGTCCTAAGAACAAGCAACCATAGTTTGTCATGTTTTCTAGGAAGTAATCTGGATTCTCTGTAAGAATTTCTACGTGTTCAAACGCAAGACGATCTGCTTCAATACGAGCTTCTTCAATTGAATCGACGACTAACACTTGTCCGTAATCTTCCCATGAAACACTTGCAACATCTGCAGTCGACAATGTCTCCAATTGACGCTTAATTTCTTCAATCGTTTCGTAAGCAAGCTTCTCAGAAGTGGTAATCAATGCACCTGGAGATGTCGGACCATGTTCTCCTTGACCAAGTAGATCCGTTGCAATCATTTCTGCGTCAGCCGTATGATCTGCGACAACGAGTGTCTCAGTTGGACCTGCAAATAGATCAATTCCAACTCGTCCATATAATTGTCTTTTCGATTCCGCAACAAATGCATTACCCGGTCCGACAATCATATCTACGGATTCAATTGTTTCCGTACCGATTGCCATCGCCGCCATCGCTTGAATACCACCGAGCAAGTAAATTTCATCCGCACCTGCTAAATACATCGCTGCGATTGTTGCCGTTGGAATTTCCCCATTGATCGGTGGTGTACATGCAATCACGCGTTTTACTCCAGCAACTTTTGCAGTCAATACGCTCATGTGCGCAGAAGCAACCATTGGATAGCGTCCTCCTGGAATGTAACAACCCACGCTGTTTACAGCAATGTTTTTATGCCCCAAAATAACTCCAGGGATATTTTCAACTTCTACATCATGCAATGAATCCAGTTGTGCTTGTGCAAATGCTTTAATATTTTTTTGAGCAAATTGAATATCCTCAATGACACTGGCAGGTACTTGGTCCACAATTTCTTTAATTTGTGTTTCACTCAATCGGAATGACTCCGGATTCCACTTATCAAATTTCTCGGATAACTCACGGACTGCTTGATCCCCACGAGTCTCTACGTCTTTCAATGCTCCAGCAACGATTTGTGATACTTTGGAATCGTTTGCAACAACTTCTTCTTGTGATTTACCAGCTTTAATTACTTTCATCATAATTACGCCTCCTATTTTTTAACCGCTTACATTCTACTTAGACAGACTATCTTTGATTTAACTATTCCTGATTCAACAAGCTTTTTTATTCCTGCATACGTATGCAACAAACTCTACGTGAAAAGACTATTCCTATTATTCCTTGAAGTCAACTACTTTATGTTGTATTTCTTTCAATGAATTTCCCCTCAATTTCAATATTGCGTGAAAATCCTGTATAGGAGGTGACTTCATCCATTAAATAATTTACTGTCTCTTCAACCATTTCTTTAATTGGCTGTTCCCACGTGGTTAGTTCATATGCTGGCCAAGAAGCCATATCGATATTATCAAATCCAACTACTTTAGTATCTTGTGGAATCCGAACATTATTTTTACGAAGCGCATCGATGACACCTAACGCCATAATGTCATTCGCTACAAAAAATGCAGATGGCACTCGCATTTCTTCCAATATAGTCATTGCTGTCCGGTATCCGCCTTCATATGTGTAATTTGAATTATATTTTCGATAGTCATTTTTATGTTGATCGAGAACTTCACAAAAACCTTTTTCACGCTCTATGCTCGTAGAAGTGTGTTCGTTACCGGTAATTAGTACCATGTCAGTGGCGCCTTTTGAAAGTAAATACTGCGCAATCGATCGGCTGGCATTTAAATTGTTGCAGCATACTGAATGGAATTCACCCATTCCTAGCTTTCTATTAAAGAATACAAGTGGAATGTGGTTCTTCACAAACTCTTCCCCAACGGCTAAAGACATCGTTGCATCCGTGACAACCACGCCCGCAACATTATAGTTCAATAATGTGTCGACATCCTCTTTTTGGATTTCATCATTGTTCGTATACACAAACAAAATACTGTATCCATGTTGCTTGAATATCGAACTGAACCGTTTCAAAACTTCTGCATAAAAAGGGTTTTGAACACCTTTCATGACGAGACCAATAATATTCGATTGATTTGTTATGAGACTTCTCGCGTATACGTTAGG
Source organism: Sporosarcina sp. BI001-red (assembly GCF_003384035.1). Lineage (GTDB taxonomy): Bacteria > Bacillota > Bacilli > Bacillales_A > Planococcaceae > Sporosarcina. The sequence goes on from NZ_QQAK01000011.1 coordinate 414,570, forward strand.
ACGATAACCTAGTTCTTCTGCAGCATCAAGAACCCGTTTCTTAGTTTTCTCAGAAACAGATGCACCTTCAAAATATACTCTTGAAACAGAGGATTGTGATACCCCTGCTAGTTTTGCAACGTCCTTTGCAGTCACCGTTTCTCTCATTACGCTCATTCCTTTGAATTCATTTTCAAATCTCTACCAATACCTTTACTCTATAGTACTATTTTTACAACTTCAATAGGTTATAAACCAAAAAAAGCTAATTACATTCAAGTAATCAGCCAATTATGGTATTTCGTCTTTTGGTTTCTTTAAATCGGATTACGCCAGTAACGTGTTTACACACTTACGATTCAAACAATTCTTCCTCCATCAACGTAAACCCTTCAATCATCGTATCTTCTTCTACCTCTATCAAGATGCAGCGTTTGCCATTGTAATTGACTTGTTTCACATATTTCAAGTCTTGTGGGCTAATTGCGATATTTGCAACTTTTGTGCTGATTTTAATTGATTTTGAGGTATAACTTGGCACGACGTGACTCGCTTTTAATTCATAGGAGTCGTCTTCTACAACGGATTGGAATGCTTGTTGCACTTTCTCCGTGTCCACATTTTCCGCGCCGCTCATCCTTAGCACACGTTCCAGTTCTTTCGTATCCAACGTTGGGACGTATTCCTCATCTTCTCCCTCGTCTTCTACAGTGGTCATACGATTGATTTCATCATAGACGTTTGTCAGCATCTGAGTGTTCACTTCATCACCAATGACATGCTTGACGATTTCTTCGAATACTGCTTTGTCGTCTTCCGCCGTCATAATTTCTTCTCCATCCAGCACCTTTTCGATAAATTGATAATCCGGCTTATTCGCCTTGCCCGCTGCATACAAAATGTGATTGACGTCTGCTGCGTTATCAGTGAAGCACGGGAACAGAAATCCACCAATTGGTGATGCAAGTTTTACAACAGGATCTGCCATCTCACTCGACTTGAATTCACGTTCGATAAAATCAAAGATGAGAGAGGGCTTCGGAAGCTCTGTATGGTTCATGCTGCACAAGATGAATGGCGTTGTATATGCCTCATCCCCTTCAGCCATCTCCAGCTCCTCTAGGTTCTTTTTCGTAGGCTTATAATACTTTCCACGAATGAACGTAATGACTAAATCTTTTTCATACTGAGCGTCTTGCACCATTTTTTGTGCAATGCCTTGCATGTTTTCTTTCCAATCATCGACTTCTCTAGTGTTAAGTCCTGCGTACAACAACCGTTGAGTATTATCTGTCTGTTCTTCTTTCGGTTCTGCAAACCGTACCTCGAACAACTTCATATCTAATTTCCCGCCAAGTACTTTTTTGAAATTCGCTAAAAATAGTTCCTGTTGTTCCCGCTCCATTAATCCGAAAGCCTGGCTTTCTTCGTGATAGATTTCATTACTCTCTTGACGAACGTATACGTTGTAAATATCCGTGATCATCAGTAAGTCCGTATCCACTTTAAATTGTTTGCGAATCGCAGCAATATCTTTTTTATTCATTCTAAGTCCCTGCTTTCTCTCTTAGGAATACACCGTTTCATATCAACTAGCGTTCTTTTCTTTTGTAATACTACTCATTATAACAATGTTCACACTGAAATAAAAACGTACGTTCCGTTCAATGAGATTAAAAAAATTTAGACTGGGTAAACATATCTTATAATCGAAAAACGAACTTAAGGAGAAGTGATATTATGTCAGAAACACTATTCACAGCTACTGCAACTGCAAAAGGTGGACGCGAAGGACATGTTCAATCATCAGATAGCGTTGTCAGTTTCGATACAGCCATGCCAGGAACTCCAAGGGCTAAAAAGCTTGAGAGTTCAACAAATCCTGAACAATTATTTGCTGCCGGACACGCAGCATGTTTTGACGGAGCACTGCAATTGGTTGCAGGCAAAGAGAAAGTGAAATTCGATTCTGAAGTGACTGCAAATGTGAGCCTTCAGAAAGACGAAGCAGACCAAGGCTTCAAGTTAGCGGTGAAGCTGCAAGTAAAAGGTACGGGTATTGAAAAGGATCAGTTGCAAGCATTAGTCGAAAAAGCGCATCAGGTCTGCCCATACTCAAAAGCGACGCGAGACAACATAGAAGTTACATTGGAAACTCTCTAATCCAAACAAAATTTTAACTACTAAAACCCCAACGTTTACAGGCGTTGGGGTTTTGGTGGTCTTCATGTGTTACTTGATAAGATGTCTTTTCACTGTCACCATGTAGCGAGAACGACATAGGCTATATAGAACAGGAGATACTGCTTAACAAACAGGAGGAATCGAAAATGGTGACCTATCAACCCTTTGCGGGTATCGTGACTGCCATCAATGACTTTTCAATCGGACAGTACAACGAAGTGGGTTGTTACAAGCTCATGTCTGTCGATAATGGGTATGGAAACGTAGTGAATTTTGTGGTAGCACCTACTACTTACTTTGTTGATCAAGAAGTAGTATCCGTTGGGGATCAGGTAACTGGATTTTATGATGCGAATGCTCCAGCTCCGCTCATCTTCCCACCGCAATTCAATGCGCTGATCATGTATAAAAATACATCCGGACAATTTGTAAAGGTCGATCATTTTGATGATCAGTTAGTGAGCAGTGATCACACGTTACAGTTGAATATGAATCCCGCCACTAAAGTTATCCTGCAAAACGGGCAGCCCTTCACTGGAAACCTAAGAAATCGAAATCTACTTGTTGTGTATGGGGCAACCACTCGAAGTATCCCTGCGCAGACAACGCCATACCAAATCGTTGTGTTATGTTCTTGATGGAATATTTCCCTGCATGTGCATGAACCTTGTGCATGCAGGATTTTTCACCTTCAGGTCAGGAAGGTTATCCTCAATCCCGTAGTTCTCCCAAAAAATCCACTACGTATTTAACGGTATCTTGAATCTGCTGATCTCCTGGTAGTGAGGAGTCTCCATCGCCTTTTTGATGACCATACTCTCCGAATCCACCGTGATTCCCACCTTCTATTTCGATGAATTCTGCATCACTTGGCATCATCGACTTTGCGTCTTTCACCTTATCCAAATCAGCAACTAAGTCATGGCTTCCCCATATCGACAACACCTTCAGAGAGGAACCACTCAAATCAGTTTTACTTTGCGGATAGGATGCGAGTAACACGAGCCCTTCTATATTGTCATGATCTAGCGCGTAATCTGCCGCCATCACACCACCTAATGAGTGCCCGCCAATAACCCATCTTTTTACAGACGGATGGTCGCTAATAATTTGACCTGCTCGATTTGGAGAAAGAATTGCTAAGTTAAATGGGAGATCTGCAATAATGACGGGATATCCTTTTGCTGCAATTTCTTTTGCCATCGGTGCATAGGCAGGTGCTTCTACTTTGGCTCCAGGATAGAAAATAAATCCGATTTCCTTAGCTTCTGAACCTGGTTCAAACAGAATGTCCCCATCGCGCTTTACAGTCACCTGGTCATCAGATTGTAAGCTTTTCTTTGCAGATGAGATTGCCTCATAAGACGTACTGACGAAAATGAAAAAACCTACTATCGCAATCAGCAGGAACACCGCAATTCCTACAAGAGTCTTTACCTTCCATGACTTCTTTTGTTTCATCTACATGACTCCTTTACGTGAGATAACACTTATTTGATCAGATCGATAAAGTGTTTTAATATCCGAGCAGTCAGTCCCCAAACAATATATTCTTCATACTCATAAAACCACTCTTCCTGTGAACGCTTTCCCCATTGGTACTGTTCACCATTGTAGATTTTATCGAACGGAAAGTTCGGCAAGGGGGAAGGTTGAACGGGGACTCTGTGTAGAACAGGTTCGTGTTCAAGTAACCACTTCAAAGGAATCGCAAAGACTTCCTCGACTTCGTCCTTATTAAAAGAATGGATAATTTCATGATAGTCGCACACCGCTACAAATGGATAGACGACAAACGAAGGGGATGCAATATATGGACTCAACTTTCCAATGACGTTGACGGTGTCTGGATCTATCCCTAATTCTTCCTGCGTTTCTCGCAATGCAGCATCCATCGGCGAAGCATCCGCTATGTCAATTCGACCTCCAGGAAAACTACTATCCCCTGGTTGTTTACGCATTGTTAGGGATCGTCTTTCAAAAATCACTTGCCACTCTCCTGATTCTTGCACAAGTGGTACCAAGACTGCGGCGCGAAATGCAGTATCTTCTCCAATGAATAATGACGCATTGTCATCTAGATGTTTCTTCAGATCCTCCAAGAACATAAAGTTTCTGCACCTCCCTGCTTTCTTATAACGTTATCGTATCATTGGCAGATGAATAATTAAAGAATCTCAAAAGGAGTCATTTCAACCCGTTGCTTTAAAATTTTTCCCAGTATGAATGTTAGGTGGTCCCCTGGTTCCCTCAAAAAAACACGAGATTAACACTATTTAATGGTCTCGTGTTCCTGATGATTATAGTTTAAATTAATAGTCCAATTCGTTCAGTTCCTCTAATAGTTGAGCAAACTCAGCTGGACTACAGACCACTTTTTCCGACACTATAGCAATTTGTTCATCTCTATTGTTCGTCTTTTAAGTACAACCAGCACACCATATAATCTCGATGTTCCCATATCCACAACGTTACAACCGATAAAACTTCCGAGTTGTCTCATAGATTTGACGATAAGTTTCTTCTATACCCAATCCCTTTATATGTGCAACGGTGTGTATACTATGGTGCATCATAGCTGGATGAGTCATCTTCTCTGCAAAATAGCCCTTAAAGGGCCAAGGCCCATCTGTTTCCACCATTAATTGTGATAATGGGGTTTGTTTGACTATATGTTGAATCTCTTGTTCGTACGTGACATCCGGCGTAACCGATAGAACATACCCATTCCGAAGAACACGCTCTAGAACTGCGTCATCTCCTTTAAACCAATGGAAATGTGCGTTTGTGATGTGATAGCTTTCCAGTATGTCACATACAATCTCCGCGTCTTGGTAAACCGCGTGTAACACAATAGGTAAATCATAGTCTGCAGCCTTTTGCACAAAACGCTCAAGTACAGTTACATATGGGGCTACATCTACCTCTGGCTCATCCTTACTTAAATAATACGGGAGACCGACTTCACCAATTGCGATGAGACGTTCATGATTATCATGAATGAGCTCCATAATTCCTTCAAGCTCCCTTTCACTCGGCAGCGGTTGTTCTGGATGATATCCGATAGCAGGTTTAACCCGACTGTCCATTTGAGCAAATTCCAGTTGTCGAAGTGAGGAGGCCATGTTGTTTGAAACAGCAATTAGTGATTTAACAGACGTTTCTTCTAACTCTTTTAGAATTTGGACACGTTCATCGTCCGTATACATATCTAAGTGGATGTGTGCGTCGATTACGTTTTGGTACATGAATTGTCACCTACTTTTGTAGTTTTTCATTTAAAAATAAATGGAAAGTAATCAAGTACCCTTGGGATTACCTGATTGTATATTTACGATTTGGACGAGTTGGCGGTTTAAATATTCCACGCTATAGCTGAAATCCTTATGGTACCAATCGATGATGATTCCAATGATAGCATTCGCCTGATAAGAGCAATGTAGCTCGTGGTCAATTTCTTCATGCACTATCGCTTCTTGATCCTTAAGCAATAATTGTTTGATTTCTTCAAACAATAGATAGTAGTAGAGTAGAGGAACTTTCTTTGAAAATACAATACGGTAGAAGTGCTTATACTTTTCAATGTGATGGAAAATACGTATTGTATCAGGATTTAGTTCTTTTGTTTTCAATACAGTCACGTGGCGATATGGTTCTTGATAGGATCTCGCCAAATCGGCAGTAATTTCTTTAAAGTACTCTTCAAATAGATCCTCAACTTGAGCATAGTGCAAATAGAAAGTACCTCGGTTCACTTTTGCCCTTCTGCAAATCTCTGAGATAGAAATGGTATCCAAGCTCTTTTCATCTAATACCTCCAGCAAAGCGTTATGCAATGCCTCTTTTGTTTTTATCACACGCAAATCTGTCCGCATCCCTTTTCACCTCTTACTGAACAGTTTTTGATAAATCTGTTACATAATGAACAACTATCAACTATTTGATTATTGTAAGAACTCCCACTCAATACTATAATTTTATTGAACAGGTGTACAGTAAAATCAGAGGAGGCGGGGTAGAATGAGATTAAAAGAAAAAGTAGCTATCGTCACTGGTGCAGCATCCGGCATGGGAAAAGCAATTGCTGTAGGGTACGCAAAAGAAGGAGCGAAAGTTGTAGTGTCCGACATTAACATGGAGGGTGCTCAAGCCGTTGTAGGTGAAATTAAAGCTCTAGGTGCAGATGCAATTGCAGTTCAAACAAATGTGGTATCAGAAGAGGATGTGCAACGGCTATTCAATGAAACAAAAGAAGCATTTGGTAAATTGGACATCCTTGTAAACAATGCCGGCATCATGGATGGGATGGAGCCTGTCGGGGAAGTTACCGAAGAACAATGGGAACGAGTTTTCTCTGTGAATACAACGGCTGTCATGAGATCTATGCGCATTGCAGTGAACCTATTCATGGAACAAGGACATGGTGCCATCGTCAATAACATTTCTGCAGGAGGGCTTTACGGTGGTCGCGCGGGAGCTGCGTACACAGCATCAAAGCACGCAGTCGTCGGTTTAACAAAAAATACGGCGTTCATGTACGCAGACAAAAACATACGCTGCAACGGGATTGCTCCAGGAGCCGTAGCAACGAATATCAGTGCTTCCATGAAAAATATAAGCGAATTTGGGGCACGTCGCCAATCACTTGGTATGTCCCTGAACCCGCGCGTCGGACAACCTGAAGAAGTTGCAGAAATGGCCATCCTCTTAGGATCGGATGCTGCAAGTTTTGTGAATGGACAGGTAATTGGTGTAGACGGAGGCTGGACCTCTTATTGATGAATTGAATTTGTATCGGTGTGCATTTAGTTCTTGAGGGTAGTTTTGAATACAATTAGTTTTACCTGACACTTTTAATGCCCAAAAGACCGGTACTTCAAGGTCTTTTGGTTTACTATTGATACGCTTCCTTTTATGGATTGTAAGTTCAAATTAATAAACTATACATATTTGTGTTTTACACGATATGGCGTTTTAAATAATTCACGTTCCAGCTGAACTACTTATACTACTCCTACTAACTGCTTCTTCTAAACATGGTCATTACTATTCATCAACCTTACTTTATTTATCAGCTCTATATACTGTGTATCTCCATACCCGATCATCGGAAAAACCTCAAATAACTGTTTGAGCAGTTCAGATTGAGATAACTGTTTATTTCTTGCAATGTAGTTAGTTACGGGATTATTTTCTGTCAGCATTTCTAAATATAACTTGATGGCCTGATACATTACAGGAAGCAGTACGTGAGTTGGCTTTTTATGATTCACCAACACCTCTTCATAGACAGACTGATAATTCCCTAAGGTCAGCTCTGTTTGGATGACTTTAAACTCATCCTCCCTAAAACTATTTAGATAGACTGTACCTCTATAATTCGACTGCTCCAAATAGGCAAGAACGGTCAGAAGATTCATTTGACAAAACAAATCTTCACCAAACCACAAGACTATATAGTTATAGTTTTTCTGATTGAGCTTCGTTAATGGCTGTATCACTTTATCGCTGTAACTTTCAATAGAGTCTTCGTGTCCTAAAGCACGTGTTTGAATGAACGTGGAATCAAAAATTGGAAGTGTCGTTTCATGGACACACATCGCTTCATTAAATGGGGCATAATCGGAATTCCCCATCAGTTTTTTACTTTTGAACTCCTCATACATGACTTGTCCATTTAAGATATTCAACACATCCTGGTCAAATAATTGGCTCTTTTCACTTTGCAAATGTGCAACTTCTGTTTCTCTTCGAATATTTATATAATTTGCTCCCTCTTCTGAATAAGTCATAAGTCTTGCAATGGATTGAACCGGCATTTGATGACGTTGGAAATCACTTGGACTTATACCAAAAACTTCTTTAAATGCCCTACTGTAGGCTTCTTGTGATGAGTAGTTATAGTCGACAGCGACAGTCATTATCTTGCGGTTCATTCCTAAATCCCCTGTAGACAAATATAGTCTCCGAAGCAACATGTAGCGTCTTATACTGAGACCGGTAACCTGATGAAACTTAAAAGAGCAGTAGTATGGAGAATACCCCATATGACTTGCTAACCCATCTAAAGAGAACTCCCCTTGTAATTTGTCCTCTATCCAATCAATCATTTGCTGTATGGACTCTTTCAATTTTATCACTCCTAAAAAACAGTATACGCTGTAGTTGTTTCACTCATTTGATAGTTGTTGTGCTAAGTTAAGACTTTCACTTCCCCCCTACTTTAACCCCCATCTATCCCTACTCTAATCAAATTAGTTGACTTCCTAGGGAAAAAGAATAAAATGATGAGATACTTTAAACAAAGTACTTTTCTTAAAGTTCGCGAGTTGAAGTGTATATTGAATTGGAGAGAGGAAAAATATATGAAATTCACACAGTTTCTAAAAACGAGAGGTTCTATAGCCGCCATCATTATGGGGGTATTCTATGCGATTGCCATGCTGGGGATCTTCTTACCAGGTTACACGGCAATTCCAGGAAATATTGATAAGTTACCAATCGCAATCGTCAATGATGATGCAGGTGAATATGGTGCAAAGATTGCAGGTCAACTACAAGAAAATTTACCTTTTAAAGAAATAAAAACAGACGTAAAAAATAAGCAAGCGTTAAAAGAGTTGAAGAAAAATGACTTAGCCTTAGTCGTTCATATCCCTGAATCATTCTCTTCGGATATGCAAAAAGGTGAAACCTCGTCTAGTATCGATTTTACAATCAATGACGCAGGAGCAACAGTCGTTTCTTCTTCTATGAAGTCAGTTGTTGCAGAAATCAATAACCAGCTAAGTCAGCAATTCTCTCAACAAACTGCTCAAAGCGTACTAATGAACTTTAATGTACCTGAAAAGCAAGCTTCTGAATTAGCCGAAAAAATTGAAACAGCTTATGTTGGTAATGTAGTGACCGTCAACAAAATTCCAGATGGTATGCATAATAATATGCTTCCTATGTTCTTAACAATGGCTAGTTACATTGGGGCTATGATCGGATCCATGCAATTAGTGGAAGCCTTTAAAGATAGCCGTGGCAAAGCTAGCAAAACACGTTTATTCATCTACTTACAATTGACGGCTCTCTTGATTGCTGTGTTATCCTCATTAGCCGCTATAGGGATCACCTACTTAGTGAATCAACCTGATGGAAGCTTGTTCTTGAGTATGATAGGTCATCAAGTCCTTATCTATATGGTAAGTTTCAATTTTACAGCGATCCTTATTTTCTTACTTGGATCTGCTGGTATGATTCTCAATATCCCACTAATCTTCGTACAGACTTTAGCGAATGGGGCAGTTATCTCACGTGATATGATGTACAAGCCATATGAATGGGCAAGTCATATTACACCTATGTATTATTCCGTACAGGGCTACTTAGCAGATTTATATGGAAGCATTAGTCCAAGTCCATTCCTGTGGTCTCTAGCCGCTGTTGGATTAGTTGCAATGATCATCAATATCATAATCGTTGCGACCATTCACAGATCCAAACCATCTCACAAGTCCTTAACAAAGACTGAAATAGAAGAAATTACTAAAGTGTTGTCTTAATCATGTTATAATAAGAATAATTATTCTTATTAAAGGGGCATTGCGAATGAGCATTCAAGTGTTTATATTAAGCAAACTAATGATAGGAAAAACCTATCCTTATGAGCTAAAAAAACAAATGTCTGAACCCATTCCATTGGACGAATTAGGTGGAATTACAGAAAGTAAACTGTACTATCACTTCGACGCATTGGCGAAACACGGCTTAGTTGAACCCGTTGAAATTATAAAAGAAGAACATCGACCGGATAAACAAGTATTTGGGATTACCGCTAAGGGACGTGAAGAGCTCCCTAAAAAGATTTATAAGTTGTTTGAATCAGCTAACAACATTAATGACATTGTCATTGGCATGGCTAACATTAAATACGTGGATCCTGAAAAGGTAGTCGTTCTCTTAAAAGGGAGATTGGATGATTATAAAGCCCATTGGGATCGTCTCATGAAATTTGAAAACCATACACATAAAGACAAAAAAAGTGAAAATCTCAATGAATTGCTAATTGGATATTTTACAACTAAATCTGATCACACCATTTATTGGCTTGAAGAGGCCATTAAACAAATTGAACTGGGCAATCTATAAAAGGGACTCTCCAGAAAGTCAGTGAGAACTGATTTCTGCGAAAGTCCCTCTTTTTGTGTAAGATGTTTATTCACAAATATAAAAAAAGCAAAGCTATGATGTAAATGAATCATAGCCTTGCTCCTACTTCTAGCAGGTACGTTTTTTGTTAGTTAGTTGTATTAAAAATAGATACCACTTCGGTTGCCACTGCACCGCCAGAAGCCGGATTTTGTCCAGTAACGACGCGATGATCTGCGACAGCAAACGCAGTCCAATCATCACCTTTCACATAGTTTGCCCCTTGGCTGACGAGAGCATCCTCTGTTAAAAATGGTACAGTATTTTCTAATCCTAATGCTGCTTCTTCTGTATTGGTGAAGCCTGTTACCTTTTTGTTCGCAATTAGCGGCTCACCCGCTGCGTCTTTAATATTCATTAAACCTGCAGAACCGTGACACACTGCTGAGACGATTCCACCATTTTGATAAATCGTGCTCGCGATGTTCTGTAAGTTTTCATCATCTGGATAATCCCACATAACCCCGTGGCCGCCAGTGTAATAGATCGCATCATACTCAGCTGCATTCACTTCACTTGCAGCTAACGTCGTGCCTAGCTTATTCATGAAAGTACGGTCTTCGTAATACTTCCAGTCGAGTTCAGACATCTGATCTGCTTGTAAACTATGCGGGTCAATTGCCGTGTAGCCACCTTTAGGGCTTACATAATCTATTTTGTGTCCTTCTTTTTGCAAGACGTCTACAAAGTGTACTGCTTCACCCAGCCATAACCCAGTTGCGCGTTCCAGATTTGGATATTTGGAAACATTTGTGACCACGACTAAAATCTTTTTCATTTCACTCACTCCTCGTATTTGATATGATTAACCATAAAGGTTAAACCTAACTTTAAGTCAAGGAGGATGCTCCATGTATCCCATTCAACAAGCAAGCACCTTAGCCCAAGTTCCCTCCAGCACAATAAGGTATTATGAAAAGATTCAACTCATTCCTCCGATTTCAAGAAACACGCAAGGAAACCGTACGTTTGACGATAAAGATATTGAAGTCCTGAATCTAATTAGGTGCTTCCGTCATCTCGGGATGTCCATTGAAGATATTAGAGAGAACTTGTCAGATATCAATGGGTCATATGAAAATATGAATACGAAAGTGATTCTGTTCCAGCATAAAGAAAAGTTGGAAGAGCAGATTGTCATTCTGAACTCATTCATCCGTGAAATTGATGACAAGATAATGGCTTGACTGAAGCATAGAAAAAGACTTTAAGAGACAGAATTGACTGCTCTTAAAGTCTTTTTCTTTTATCAGAATGCTGGAATTGCCGTTTCATCGTAGTTATCTTCCAAAAACTTACGTACCTCATCGGATGTCATTGCTTTCGATAACTTTTGAATTGGCTCCCAGTCGGCATTGTCTTCTCGGGCAATTAGCGTGATGGCAAAATCATTTTCAACACCTTCAGTTAGAAGTGCATCACTTTTCGGCGTCAAGTTCAGTGGTGCTGCATAAGCAGGTGTCATGATGACTGCATCTGCGTCATCATACATTCTCGCGAGCATCAGTAAATCCACCTCTTTGAACTCATAGTTCTTCGGATTCTCTAAAATATCTCCAGTTGTATAGTAAGGTCCATTTTTTTCTTTTAGCGAAATGACGTTTTGCTGTGCTAGTAATGCTAATGACCGGTCAATATTTGATACGTCATTGGCGATTGCGATGCTCGCACCTTTTGGCAATTTGTCCATGGAGTCATAGTCTTTTGAATAGACGCCGTAATTGGCAAAATAGATAGGCGTAATCGGAACTAAGTTTGCGTCATTATTGCGATTGAACTCTTCCATGTACGGAACGTGTTGGAAAAAGTTTGCGTCTACTTCCTTCGCAGCAAGTGCACTGTTCGGTTGAACATTATCGCCCAATACGACGATTTTAAGGTCCACCCCTTCTTCTGCAAGAGTTGGTTTCACTAGTTCAAGGATTTCCGTCATCGGCGGGATAAGTGAAGCGACTTTCAATGTAACGACATCGTGTTCTTTTGTCTGAGCCTTTTCGGGTTCATTAGTTGAATCTGATTTGTTACATCCTGCCAAGACTAAAATAATACTCATCGTTAAAAGTAATAGAATTTTTTTCATTGTTTTCTCCTGTTCTTTATCGTTTGTCAATCCATCTAGATACAGACGTCCCCGTAAATTGAATGAGCTGTACTAAAATGATCATAATCACAATCATATAAACCATTAAATCCGTCTTGAACTGTTGATAGCCATAACGAATCGCAAAATCTCCGATTCCCCCTCCCCCTACTACTCCCATAATGGTCGAATAAGAGATGAAGCTAATGATGGAGGTCGTTAATCCGAGGACAAGTCCGGAACGAGCTTCCACGTAAAGAAATTTAATAATGACCTCTTTCATAGAAGCACCCATAGAAATTGCCGCTTCCATCACGCCTTTCGGGACGTCCAATAACGCTTGCTCCACTAATCGTGAATAATGGGCAATGGCGATAATTGAAAGTGGCACAGTTGCAGCTGCGGTGCCAATTGCTGTTCCAATTAGAAGCCTCGTAAAAGGAATTAAAAAGACGACTAACAATAGAAACGGAAAGGAACGGATCACATTTACAAATAAATTGACGACTGAAAAGACAGTTTGATTTTCAAAAGCCTGTCCCCTCCGGCAAATAAATAGTACTGTTCCTACAGGCAACCCTATTAGAATGGCTGCTAGGATGGAAACTCCCACCATAATGAACGTTTCTCCAATCGCCTGCCAAATTTCAGCTTGGTATTGAATGAGTACTTCAGGCATCGCGATCACCGTCATCCATGAGCTGTTCCACGAGGTGCCCCGCTGAGCTTTCCGTCTCCTGAATGCCTTTAGGTGTAATGGAAAACGTATCATGAACAGTTCCTTCTGTCATCACAGTTACGCGATTGCAGATGCTTTTAATGACCTTCATCTCATGACTCACAAGGACAATGGTGACCCCAAGCCTTTGATTAATATCTGTTAAAACCGTGAGAATTTCAGCAGTCGTATGAGGATCCAGAGATGACGTGGGTTCATCACATAACAGCACGTTTGGATGGTTCGCAAGTGCTCTTGCAATCGCAACCCGCTGCTTTTGACCCCCACTTAGCTGCGCTGGATACTTTGTCTGGAAATGTTCTAGTCCAACAAATCGAAGACATTCCAGTGCTCGTTTTCGACGTTCACCTTTAGGGTACTTTGCGAGTTCAAGCGCGACCAGTACATTTTCGTAGACAGTTTTATTGGCGACTAAGTTGAAGTGTTGAAAGATCATCCCGATGGATTTACGAGTCTGCCGAAGTTGTTTGTTGGTAAGAGCAGTCAGCTTATGACCGCTCACTTCCACTGTTCCTGAGTCTGGTGTTTCCAACAAGTTTATCAATCGCAACAACGTGGATTTTCCAGCACCGCTCGCACCAATGATGCCATGAATATCACCTTGAGCAATCGAGAGTGAAATGGATTGTATGACGGGAACACCGCTAAAACTTTTACTGACATTATGTAACGAAATCAAAGATAATCCCTCTCTCTTGTTGAAAGGTGGCTGCAACCTTCATGATTATAGCTTATCATGTATACGCTGTCATTTTATCTGCAAAGCAACTAAAAAAGGTATGCTCCGATAACGATTCGGACCCTACCTTTTGATTTCCAGTTAGTTCATGCTCGATATATGTTTGCCAACCCTTTTAAGAAGTTTCTAGCGTATCGATCGCCACACTCTTTATAATTACGGTGTCCTTCTTTTCTTAGAACAGCGCTCAATTCACTTTTTGACACAGTGACACCTACGTCACTTAAGATATCAATCATCTCTTCACTAGTAAGGGAAAGTGCAATTTTCATCTTCTTAAGCAAGATATTATTCACGTTTCTATTGTCAGCGGTCATTAAGAACTGATTTTTGATAGTTTCAGGAGTTTCCTCTTGAGACCCTCTTTTTAATGTAACACACCCGTTTAAGAAAGACTCTAGCGTGGTGTTGTCGATCATTTTAATATACTCTTCGTCTGGTGCCTCGCCATCCGAACTGTTTTTCGTCTTCGACAACATGTCCTGCACTTCAGCCTTTGTTGTTTCGATTCCGCCCAATGCGAAAATCTCCACCATTTCAATGTCTTTTATGTCCAATGCATATCTCAATCGAGTTAATATATCGTTATTATTCAACGGTATCACCTTTACCTTCCCACTTGTTCTGTAGTTATCAGTATAAACCTTTTTCTTGTTGAATGTCTGAATACCTAATTTCTACTTGAATTTAACTGTATGAGCGTAAGTTAAAAATGTGACTCATTAAATGATTTTGCTACTTTAAGAATGTCTTTTACTTATGGTATGGTTTATCGCATTTATCCCTTTTTTAAAAGGGAATAGTGAACACGGTTGTACTCATATCCATACTCACCCTCCCTTCAATTTTATTCTTACTCTCTAAAATATATCTAGCAGGCCTAGCCAATTACGTAGGTTACGATTGTTTCATATAGAAAAGGATTAAAATTTGTACAACCATATTTAGCTATTGTCCATATATTAATTAAGAAAGGAGATGAGATAATGAGTAAAGATAAGTCTTGGTATGAAGATACGTCTTATTTAAGCAATACTAACAAACAGCAGTCCGAATGCGAACACTTAAGTAAGGAAGACACCGTATCATCAGTACACCAAAAATGTATTGACCGTGCTTTTCGCCTCCCCGTATTTTTAAGTACGACAAATACATTGAATTCAAAACAGCAAAAGTTCCTAAACCGTCTAATTTTAGAAATGGAAACTGCCTTGCTTTTCCCCAGGACGGGTCCTATTACTGAAAACTATCCAGAAAGTATTTTAACCAATGTCCGTCGATTGGTTTCATCCAGCTATGGAATGCTGGCAGTAAATTTTCGCCGTTATTTGATTGAAACAGTTAACACCAATGTAGGGCCACCTTTATCAACCACACCGTTCTGGCAAGGTTCAAGTTTTGCACAGATTGAACCAGCTATGGCTTTTCAACGGGGACTCCCTATATTATTAGTCAGGGAGAGTGATACTGACTTAACAAATGGATTATGGTTAGGAGGAATTCCTCCACTCAATACATTAATAGTTTGGGATTCCGATCATCAATCTGTCGATGAATTTTTTAATAGCATTACATGGAGAGAAGCTTTTGCATTCTGGGTAGCTGAAGTGAGAACAGCTTACTATATTCAAACAGAACCAGACTTCAAGTACGGGTGTTAGCAGTAGACCCATTCATTATTATCTAATTGACTATAATTAATGGTCAGATGTAGGAGATTCTCATTCACTCTAAAGTACAGTTGATTAAATAAAAATGAGCGATCCAGTAGATAAATTACTGGATCGCTCATTTTTTAAACCTCATTTACTTATGGTATGGTTCATTCCTCATAATCCTAAACCCACGATACACTTGCTCCAGCAAAATCAGCTTCATCAACTGATGTGGAAACGTCATCTTCGAAAACGATAGCAACTCGTCCGCTCGGTTATAGACATCTGCATGCAATCCAAGGGATCCTCCAATGACAAAAGTGATTTTACTTTTTCCATAGGTCATGAGTGATTGCAGGTTTTCTGCTAGTTGCTCAGATGTTTTCTGTTTCCCTTCAATTGCGAGAGCAATGACATGGGCGTCTGGAGAAACTTTCGTGAGAATGCGGTCCGCTTCCTTTTTCTTCACGATTTCCATGTCTGCATCGCTGAGTTGTTCGGGTGCTTTTTCATCCGCTACCTCGATTAACTCGATTTTTGCATAGGCACCGAGCCGCTTTGTATATTCGTCAATGCCCATTTTTAAATACTTCTCTTTCAGTTTCCCTACAGTCACAATTGTAATATTCACAGCGTTGTCCACCTTTTTTGAAATGTTATGCACAGAAGTTATGCACATATCCACAAGTCCATCTAGATATAGTGCCCGATTATGTGTTCGTCACAAGATAGACAGCAAGTGTATCACAGTAATCACACGTTGTGGATAACTTCTCTTCGTTTGTTATCGGTTCCATGCTCGGAAATGTCTCCTCTTTTGCAACAAATTCGTCAAGCGCCCGGTTTATATGGGTTTCACAGCTATTAATTTTCAAATTATTCACCCCTTTTCCATTTTTAATTCCCCACAAAGTTATGCACAAATTTTCAGTTTTATCCACAAACATAGAATTGTTGATAAAAAAAGCAGGCACAATAGCGGATTTCCTGCTATCGTGCCTGCTGTGGATAACTAAGTGGTTATTTTATGCACATGTGCATTAGAATGAGTTGCCATCTTTCAGAACCATGTCAATTGTGACAGGTTTCCCTTCACGATAGACTTTCATCGTCATACTATCTCCGACTTTCTTTTCGTTGTACAAGTGCTTGCGCAACGTCACCATGTCTTCAATCGGTTCTCCGTCCATCTCTATAATTGTATCATATTTTTGGACTCCTGCGGTTTGCGCTGGTGTATTACGGAATACTTCTGTAACCACTACACCATTTTTGACGTCTTCCGGTAACTTCAGTATACTCTGCTGCTGAACAGGAATACTTCGCAAGTCGAGTAGGGATACACCCATTGTTGGACGATTCACTTCACCTGTCTGTTCAAGTTGCTCAATTACTGGGAAGGCTAAATTGATAGGTATCGCGAGCCCAATTCCTTCTACCGTCTCCTCTGTAATCTTCATGGAGTTAATGCCAATCAGTTGCCCTGCCATATTGATGAGCGCTCCCCCTGAGTTTCCTGGATTGATTGCTGCATCAGTTTGTAGGACATCCGCTTGCCAGTCGATGGTCCCATCTTTGTTAATGTCAATAGGAATTGAACGGTCTTTTCCTGATACTACACCTACTGTGACCGAACCAGAAAAACCAAGACCTAACGGGTTTCCAATTGCAATTACCGTTTCGCCACGCTTTAACGCATCAGAATCTCCAAATTCCATAGTAGACGTTATGTCTTTACCGTCAATTTCAACAACGGCAAGATCTGTCCAAACATCGCTCCCAATTAACTTACCAGCTATCTTTGTTCCATCATCCAGAGTTACTTCAAGTTCTTCTGCATCTTCGACAACATGATGATTGGTAACGATATACGCTTTCCCATTTTCTTTCTTATAGAGGACACCCGATCCAACTCCAATCGCTTGTGGTGTGTCAGATTGTGACCAGAAATCTTGACCACGTTGCAGGTTTGTAATTCCAACAACCGCGTCAGTCGACTTTTCAACGACTCCTGTTAAATCACTATCAATGTCAACGCTGACTTGTTTGGAGCTTCCTGAATTCTTTACTGTACCCGTTGTCTTATTGTCATTATCACCCGTTCCTCCCACGGTAAACATGAGCAACCAGACGAGAAGACCTCCTATGATGGCTCCAAATAATGCAGGGAAAAATCCACCTCTTCGTTTTGTTGGTTCTGGGGGCGGTGGAGGTGTTGTAGTTGTTCGTGTTCTGTATGGTGGTTCACTCGGTGGTACCTCGTTATTTTCCACTGGCCCCGGCTCCTGTAGTGGATCAGTTGGCCGCTGTTGTTCCTCTTCTCGATCCCGGTTGTAGTCGTCCATGGCTCTCGTCCTTTCGATTCAATACTCTCCTTACACTTTACCCCATTTTGATCAATTTAAAAGAAATATGGAGACTTCCATAAAAAGGACGATATTATGTAATAACTCGTTCCCATTTAGGACGCTATAAATAATGAACAGCTTGAGATTTTTAACTTTTAATTTGGGATGGGTAACACGTGGAAACGGGCGGGTTCTTCCTCGGAACGAGCGTGTAACACGTAGAAACGGGCGGGTTCTTCCTCGGAACGAGCGGGTAATGCGTGGAAACGGGCGGGTTCTTCCTCGGAACGAGCGGGTAATGCGTGGAAACGGGCGGGTTCTTCCTCGGAACGAGCGGGTAACACGTGGAAACGAGCGGGTTCATGATTCATTCAAGCGGTCTTCCAGACTAATCGTTCTAACCGCAAAAAACCGCATCGCCTCAAGCGATACGGTTTTACCTTAAACTGTGATCAATTCAGTCGGTTCTTCTGCATCCGTGTCATGCAAATGCACGAACTCTCCTGCGGTAATACCACATGTTTGTAACGTCTGCTCGACGCTCATACGGGCAAGGTCTTTCATGTTATTGTCACGGCTTAAGTGAGATAAATAGATCTGGGTCTCTTTTTGCTCGATAACATCACTCATTGCAATCGCTGCATCTTCGTTTGATACGTGACCAACATCACTCAATATACGACGCTTGATACTCCATGGATAACGACCCATTTGAAGCATACCAACATCATGGTTCGATTCAAACACGAAGGAATCTGCACTCTTAATGATCCCTTTCATGCGATCACTCACGTATCCAGTATCTGTAATGATCGCGAGTTTACGATTTTCCTCATGAAACACGTAGAACATCGGATCCACGGAGTCATGGGAAACGGCAAACGATTCAATGGAAATTGAACCGAAGGATTGGACGGTTTCCATGTCGAACTGAAATCGTTGCTCCAGCGCAATGTCACCAACTAGGCCATCCATAGCTTGCCACGTCTTCTGATTAGCGTAGATTGGTACGCCATGCTTTCTAGCTAAGACACCTACGCCTTTAATGTGATCGCTGTGCTCATGTGTAACAAAAATAGCTTTTACATTTTTCATCGAACGACCAATTTTCGCAAGCTGTGCTTCTATTCGTTTTGCTGTTAACCCTGCGTCTACTAGGTAGGCTTCTGATTCATTTTCTATATAAATTGAATTCCCAGTACTGCCACTGGCAAGTATGCTGAATCGCATCGTAAAAACTCCTTATTCGGATTGCTCTTCGTCTTCTTCCGTATCCTTATCAAGTTCGAACTCAATCACTTTACCTTCGTTGGCACTGAGGAAGTGGTGCTCTTTTTCCCCGTTCTTTAATTTTACTTGAACATCCCACGTAGGGGCAAATACTTGAGTCTCCGTTAAACGCACAAGCGTGGAATAGCCCATTTTGACACTCGTCACTTCAGAGTCTTGCTTTAATAGTCCTCGTGAAGCGAGCGACCCAATGATCTCTAATGGTGACAACAAATTTTTCTTATTAAAATTCGCAAAGTCTTGCAACATGCGCTGCTCGTACGATTGAATCTTTTCATCCTCGTTCCACGATACCACAAGCATGGCACTTGGGCTGTGATAGATCGGACGTCCATCAAATTGTTGAAAGAAGAATGCTTTCTTTTGTTCTTCATCCATATTCCACAGGACATATTCTGTTCCGTTCAAAACATATTGGGAGAGAAACGATTTAAAATCATCTTTCTTTACTTCTTCAAGTGTTATTTTATCGGTGAGTGTTGACCTTAATAGGTTATCACTCATGATGTATGTTTTTTGACCCTTCAAATCTTTTAGTGATTCTTTGTTAAAGTCGACGACATCTGCAGAAACAAATGATGCTTCTTTATCTACGAATGGAGGCAGCTTGTATGTGATGTTTTCTTGCTTCAAGATATCTTCCATAGATGTTTTCGCCATCACTTCGAGGTTTTCAATATTATCATTCCGATTCAAATACAGTGAATACAGCAGTACATTCAATATCGAAAACACGATGATGAAGATCGTTTTGGTTTTACTCCAATCCAAGAAGGCCGCCTCCCTTCCGATTTAACTCTTCATGAAACACTTCCCAATTTCCTTTGATGTAATAGAACCAATGGGGTTCAAATTTCAAGACACCAACATCCGTATCATGAATAAGTAAATAACCCGGCTTTATTTCTTCTATTGCAGTGAAATCGAGATCTTCTGATGCTTCCAGCTGACGTGCAACTTCCGTTGCTGGAGGGAGTGTTACTTCATAACTTCTGATAGGCGAGTTTAGTGTAATATATGGACGTATATAACGGGCTACTCGATTGTCTCCGAGTATTTCCGTAATTTCTGCACCGTTCGGCACGTCACTATAGACTGGAAGACCATTGTCATGGAGCTGAAACCTAATGACACCAGAAACTGGGTTCATGTAGGAGTAGCGGTAATCATCAGTCCAACCGCTGTGATCATTAACAAAATCAATAGTCGTTGTCATCAGTTCAGACGGAATCGCTATTTCCTTACTTTCAGGAGGGTACGCGAAGTTCAGGACTTTCGTTTTCGTGTTTACATTCATTAACGCATGATCGTCCCCATACTCTTCTGTATTGGTCCCGACTAAATTTCTTCGGACAACAATTGGATCATTAAACAACGCGTCTTTAAACAAGGAAGGGTTTATCTCCTCTTCAATGTATGTAGAGTGGATTGCAGTAATGGGTTCATTTGATATGGCTAACGTTTTGGTCTCATTCACTTTAACTTCCTTATATTGCGACAACCTTTTACCCTTATCAATAATCGTCTTTTGGAAGCGCTGAGTATCTTCCATTTTAACTTTGGCTTTGTAATGCGTCATGCTGACGGTACTGACAAAGTGGACTTCAGGTAAACTGTCTTCAGGGTTCCAATTGACTATGAGTCGATTGAACAGAATTTCAGGAACGTTTTTGTCTTCGATTTCTAGCACATCCTCATAAACAGAAACCGGTACTTCACCTTCAAAATAGAGGACATACTGATTTCCTTTTGTGAGCAAGCTATGCAGTTCTTCTGGCGTTAGATTCTGATTCACTGCCGTAAGACCAAACACTTTCCAGCGCATCATTTCCTCAAGGACCGGTTTAATGACTAGAGAATCTGTCGTTCCAAATAACTCATCATCTGTAAATTTAAAAACCCACTTGTAAGGACGTACGAGTTCAGAAATCGGTTTCTTATGTTGTATGCCTGTAATCGATACATCTACGGACTGATTCTGATCAATTGGATCTAACTTTGTTGAATATGACCAAATTGAAAACGTGAACGTAATGCTGAGTAGGACGAGTAATAGCAGGATGACGGATTTGATTGTCTCAATATGTCTCATACATCCCACTCCCCATCGTCATGTTGTTCATAAGGTAATGTGAAGAAGATAGATGTCCCTTCTCCTTCTACACTATGCGCCCAAATCTTGCCGCCATGTGCACTAATCATTTCTTTCGCAATTGCGAGCCCCAGGCCAGTTCCGCCCATTGCACGGGAACGGGCTTTGTCTGAACGGAAGAAACGATCAAAGATCCGATTCACATTAGCAGCTGGGATACCTAAACCTTCGTCTGAAATACTTACTCTGATCGAGTCCTCTAATACAGCTACATTGAAACGAACAATTCCCCCATCAGGCGAATACTTCAGCGCATTGGAAATGATGTTATCAATTACTTGCGTCAATTTGTCCGTATCAATTTCAACAAACAAGTCCACTGGCGGAACGATTCTACGGAAACTCACTTCTTGTGACTTAGAAAACTCGAATCGATCTATGATCGAGTTGAAGAACGTATTGAAGTCTACCCACTCTGTGTCGAGCTCGTATTCGTTACTGTCCATTCTTGAAAGTTTCAGCAAATCATTTACAAGACGTATCATTCGTTCCGTCTCAGTTTGCGTCACGTTCAAGAATGCAGGTGCGATATCTTCATTTCTCCATGCCCCTTCAGCAAGGGCTTCCAAGTAACTGCGCATCGTTGTAAGTGGCGTTCTTAGTTCGTGTGAAACGTTAGATACGAATTCACGCCGTTCCATTTCTATTTTTTCCTGCTCCGTATTATCGTGCAGAACAATAATCAATCCATTTACAAAACCTGTTTCTCGCTGGGTTACAGAAAATGTTGCGCGTAAAATAGACGGTTCATCTTCCGTACTGAAGTCTAGTGGAATCGATTCGCGCATCTCTATCAAATCTTCAAAGGAGTATTCTTTCTCAATCCCCAAAATATTATTGATTGGTCTGTTCAATACGAGGTCACTAGTCATTCGAAGCATGCCAAGTGCCGAGTCGTTAATGAGACTCACACGGCCTTTTCGATCTGTTGAAATTACCCCATCTGTCATGTTTTCAAGGACAGATGCTAGTTTTCGCCTTTCAGCTTCAGTCGTGGATTGCGACTCTAGCAACTGATTGGTTAAATGGTTAAACGCAATCGCAAGCTGTCCCATTTCATCATTACCGTAGACTCGGACCTTCCTCGAATAATTGCCTTTTGCCATGGCTTGCGCTTGCCTGCGCATGTCCGAGATAGGTCGGGTGAACGTCTGGGCAATAAAGATTCCAATGATGATGGTAATTGTAAGTGAAACCGCAGCCCCTCCTGCAAGGATTCGATTGATTTGATCGATCTGCTGAAATACTTTCTCAATATTGGACTCCACATAGAGTGCTCCGATAACTTCATTGCCATTCATGATGGGGTGCGTGCTTTTCTGTACCCTTTCACGTTTTTCTTTATTGTATAATATGACGGGTAATGGAGACGTCTCAGATACAACGGCTCGCTTGACCATGTCATCCGTGGACTTTTGTCCGATCATCGTTTTCTGATGATCGAATAAAGAGGTTGCCAAAATACGATATTTTGAATCGATTACTCGGATTTCAATGATGTCATCTGAACTGAAACCTGAAAGGACGGTCCGCAAACTCGTTTCGAGTGACGGATCGTCCGAGGGGCGTTCTTTTAGCATTTCTTCACGCACGCTAAATTCAACGAGGCTGATACGATCTTTAATCGAGTTTGTGAAGTTGTTTTTCAAGGTTGTTTCTAACCCTCGTGAAAAGTACAGACCGATAATCTGCAAGGCGAGCAGAATAAGCAAAACGTAAATTAGTACAAACTTAACATGAATGGAATTAAAGATCCCCACTTTTCTCATTCCGTTAATCCTGTTCCGGGTCTCGCAAGTAGTAACCAACGCCACGACGTGTCACAATCCATGTTGGATGGCTTGGCGTATCTTCAATCTTCTCACGAAGTCTACGGATAGTAACATCCACTGTTCGAACGTCACCGAAGTAATCATAACCCCAAACTGTTTGTAACAAGTGCTCTCGTGTCATCACTTGTCCAATATGATTCGCTAAATAATGTAGTAGTTCAAACTCACGATGGGTAAGCTCAATCGTTTCCCCGCGCTTTTGCGCCAGGTAAGCATCCGGCTGAATGATGAGACTGCCGACCGCA
This sequence comes from Sporosarcina sp. BI001-red, assembly GCF_003384035.1. Classification (GTDB taxonomy): domain Bacteria; phylum Bacillota; class Bacilli; order Bacillales_A; family Planococcaceae; genus Sporosarcina. The sequence continues at coordinate 438,009 of NZ_QQAK01000011.1, forward strand.
ATATCATTAGTAGCTTCTTCCGCATCCTCAGCTGTAGCTTTTTGGTGCCTACGCAAGTTCGCTTTGACACGAGCAATCAGCTCCCGTGTTCCAAACGGTTTCGTTACGTAATCATCTGCACCGAGCTCCAATCCAAGAACTTTATCGATTTCAGAGTCTTTAGCTGTTAGCATGATAATCGGAAAGTCGTATTTTTTACGAACTTCTCGGCACACTTCCATACCGTCTTGTTTTGGCAACATGATGTCGAGTAGCATGATATCTGGTTGGACCTCTTCCACTTTCGCCAGCGCATCGTCTCCATCATATGCCGTATAGACAGTGAAGCCTTCTTTTTTCAAGTTGAATTCTAATATATCCGCAATGGGTTTCTCGTCATCTACAACGAGTATTGTTTTGTTTTGCATGAATTCTACCCTTTCCGGCCGAGTCGGCGCATTTACTTGGTATCCTTTTACTCTACCATTCTTCATGCATTTTCGCACGTTCCAATCGTTACCTAAACCGCTTAGAGAGAGCATTCATTTCCCGTTCGTCTATTATTTCCCGGGGAATATCTCCCGACTTTTGTCGAAATTCCCCGAAATTAAAAACGCTTCCTCAGTATGCCCTTAGGCAGAAGCTGAGGAAGCGTCTTAAAGTTATGAATTATGCACGCCAAACGCTTTTCACAACGTTTGTTTGTGTGCGATCTGGACCTACAGAGAAGATTGAAATAGTTACGTCTGTAAGCTGGGAAACACGTTCTAAATAGTGACGTGCGTTCTCAGGTAGCTCATCAAGTGATTTACAGTTTGTTACGTCTTCAGTCCAACCTGGTAGTTCTTCATAGATCGGTGTACATTCAGCAAGCATACGCAAGTTTGCAGGATACTCTGTAATTGTTTCACCTTTGTACTCATAAGCTGTACAGATTTTAACTGTATCCAATCCTGTCAATACATCAATTGAGTTCACGGATAAATCCGTCAATCCACTAACACGACGTGCGTGACGAATGACGACACTATCGAACCAACCGATACGGCGTGGACGACCTGTTGTTGTTCCGAATTCTTTACCGACTGTACGGATCTGATCACCAATTTCATCAAATAGTTCCGTTGGGAAAGGACCATCACCAACACGAGACGTATAGGCTTTACATACGCCTACGACATGATCGATCTTTGTCGGACCAACACCAGAACCAATTGTTACCCCACCTGCAACTGGGTTGGATGATGTAACAAATGGATACGTACCTTGGTCAATATCGAGCATAACGCCTTGAGCGCCTTCAAAAAGGACACGACGTGCTTGGTCAAGTGCATCGTTCAACACTTTAGATGTATCAGTTACATACTTCGCAAGTTCTTGACCATATCCGTAGTACTCCTCTAAAATGTCTTCGATATTGAATCCTTCTGTATCGTACATTTTTTCAAACAGACGGTTCTTTTCTTTCAAGTTCATACGCAGTTTCATTTCGAAGACTTCATGGTCAAGCAAGTCTGCCATACGAATTCCGATTCGTGCAGCCTTGTCCATGTAAGCAGGTCCGATTCCTTTACCAGTAGTTCCAATCTTGTTTTCCCCACGGCTTTCTTCTTCCACTTGATCTTGTTTCAAGTGATATGGCAAAATGACGTGTGCTCGATTAGAAATACGTAAATTATCCGTATGGACGCCCCGGTCTTGAAGGCCTTTCAATTCGCCAACGAGTGCTTTCGGATCGACAACCATGCCGTTCCCGATAACAGACGTCTTATCTTTATAAAAAATGCCAGATGGCACGAGGTGAAGTTTATAAGTTTCCCCGCCGAAAATAATCGTATGACCCGCATTGTTCCCGCCTTGGTAACGTGCGATTACTTCTGCATTTTCTGAAAGGAAATCTGTAATCTTCCCTTTCCCTTCGTCTCCCCACTGTGTTCCAACAACTACTACTGATGGCATTATCAGCACCTCCGCTGGATGCATAAGCATCCTCATTCAAACAGCTATTATTGTACCAAGCTTTGTGGTCTGCGTCAAGAAAAAACACGAACGTTGGAGAACTACTATTCTCCTACATTCGTGTTTAAGCACCAAAGGACTCGTGTTGTGACCAATCAATGTTCAAGAACTTATTGTATTCCTTAGCAAAGGCTAACGTCACCGTTCCAGTAGGACCGTTACGTTGCTTTGCAATGATAATCTCAATCATATTTTGGTTTTCAGTTTCTTTGTCATAGTAGTCTTCACGATACAAGAACGAAACGATATCCGCATCTTGCTCAATACTTCCAGACTCTCGTAAGTCAGACATCATTGGTCGTTTGTCTTGACGCTGCTCAACTCCACGGGACAACTGTGACAAGGCGATTACAGGAATCTTCAGTTCACGAGCGAGTGCTTTTAATGAACGGGAAATTTCCGATACTTCTTGCTGTCGGTTCTCACCCGATCTGCCACTTCCCATAATAAGTTGCAAGTAATCGATCATAATCATGCCCAAACCATGCTCTTGTTGCAAACGCCGGCATTTCGACCTGATTTCATTAATACGGATACCTGGAGAATCATCGATGAAGATTCCGGCATTGGAAAGACTTCCCATTGCCATCGTCAATTTACGCCAATCCTCTGCCTCTAGATTACCTGTTCGCAATACAGATGCATCAATATTACCTTCTGCACATAACATACGCATGACGAGCTGTTCAGCACCCATCTCAAGACTAAAGATAGCAACATTTTCATCTGTCTTAGTTGCAACGTTCTGGGCAACGTTCAAGGCAAATGCTGTCTTACCTACTGAAGGTCGTGCCGCCACAATGATTAAGTCATTGGGTTGGAAACCGGCAGTTATCTTGTCAAGATCGGTGAAACCTGTTGGAACTCCTGTAACGTCTCCCCTGCGTGTATGCAAAATTTCAATGTTATCATACGTATCCACAAGTACATCTTTAATGTGACGGAAGTCTCCGGAATTTTTACGATTCGCAACTTCCATCATCTTCTTTTCAGCTTCTGACAGAAGTGCTTCCACTTCGTCTTCTCGTGTATAACCGTCTTCCATAATTGTAGAAGCAACCGAAATTAGACGTCTTAGCAACGACTTCTCTTCCACGATGCGGGCATAGTGTTCAATATTCGCAGCAGTTGGTACGGAGTTTGCTATCTCCGTTAAATAAGAGATTCCGCCAACGTCTTCCAATTCCTTTTTCGCAGACAGTTCTTCCGTGACCGTGACCACATCGATCGCCTGCCCCTTATCACTCAGGCCGATCATCGTTAAGAAAATCTTATGATGTGCAGTACGGTAGAAATCCTCAGGGATCAAAACCTCAGCCGCCGTTATGAGCGCTTGAGGATCCAAGAAAATTGCGCCGATGACAGACTGCTCGGCTTCGTTATTATGAGGGGGGATACGATCTATCATTTGATCCATCAGACTATCTCCTTATCATTCTTCAGTTACGTGGACTTTCAATACCGCATTGACATCATGATGTAACTTCACAGAGACATTCGTATATCCAAGTGCACGTATTGCATCAGGCAGATCCATCTTACGCTTATCCACCTTAATACCGTGTTGTTTTTCTAGTGCTGCTGCAATTTGTTTTGAAGTGATTGATCCAAATAATCGGCCGTCTTCACCGGACTTCGCTGTCAATTCAACTGTGAGCTCTTCGATGTGTGCTTTTAGCTTTTTCGCATCATCCAATTCTCCCGCAGCATCTTTTGCCTGGCGATTCTTTTGTCCTTCTAACTTGCTGAGAGCTGCTGGTGTCGCTTCAACAGCCACATTGTTCTTTAGTAAGAAGTTTTGAGCATACCCTACGGAAACCTCTTTCACATCACCTTTTTTACCTTTACCTTTTACATCTTGTAGAAAAATAACTTTCATGTTCACTCTCCCCTTTCCTGATCATCCAAAATTACTTGTTTTAATTGCTCTTCAGCTTCTTCTACGCTATCTAACATAAGTTGTGTTGCAGCGTTTGTTAAATGACCCCCACCGCCAAGCTGTTCCATCACTCGTTGGACATTCAGTTCACCGAGTGAACGGGCACTTATACCGATTTTACCATCTGAACGGGGTGCGATCACAAAGGACGCAGAAATACCTTGCATGGTTAGCAAAATATCAGCGGTTTGCGCGATCAGTACAGAGTTGTAAGGTTCACCGTTGTCACCTTTTGCAATGGCAATTCCACCATCCATAATTTCTACCGTTTCTATTAGCCTTGAACGTTCTACATACGTTTCGATATTTTCTTTCAACAAGCGCTGTACAAGAACTGTATCCGCGCCATTCGTTCGTAAATATGAAGCTGCTTCAAACGTACGGGAACCAGTGCGTAATGTAAAGCTCTTCGTATCGACCACAATCCCCGCAAGCATCGCTGTTGACTCGAGCATCGTAAGTTTCTCGTTTTTGGGTTGATACTCAATTAGCTCAGTGACAAGTTCTGCCGTCGATGACGCATACGGCTCCATGTAAACGAGCATTGTATTTTGGACAAACTCTTCTCCACGACGATGGTGGTCGATGACTACAAGTTTTTCTGCCTTATCTATCACTCGCTCATCAATGACCATGCTTGGCTTGTGCGTATCTACAATAACCACAAGTGATCTGTCTGTCATTTTCGCTAAAACCTCGTCCGGATGAATGAAATGCTCATACAAATCAGAGTCCTGTTCAATCTCATCAATCAGTCGATTTACGCTTGCATCCAATTCATCGAAATTGACGACGACGTATCCTGGTACATTATTCATCCTAGCCATTTTCCTTACACCGATGGCTGCACCAATGGCATCCATATCCGGCATCTTATGACCCATGACAAAAATTTGATCACTACCTTGTATTAAGTCACGCAGTGCATGAGAAATGACTCGTGCTCGTACTCTCGTCCGCTTTTCCACTGGATTTGTTTTCCCACCGAAAAACTTCAACTTTCCATCCGATCGTTTAATGGCAACCTGGTCGCCACCACGACCGAGCACAAGATCCAAACTAGATTGTGCCAGCTCACCCAATTCAATTAAAGAAGGAGACCCAGCACCTACACCGATACTCAAAGTGAGGCCATTACTTTGTTTCGCGGTTTTTTCGCGAACATCATCTAATATCGCAAACTTACTCTTTTCCAATTCATTTAACATGGATTCATTGAAAACTGCGAGGAAGCGATCTGAAGCGACTCGTTTCACAAAGATTCCATTGTCCGCACCCCAGCTATTTATAAGCGAGGTTACAAGAGAGTTTAGCTGACTTCGCGTTTGGTCGTCCATCGTCTGTGCGAGTTCGTCATAGTTGTCGACAAGTAATATACCGATCACTGTTCGGTCTGCATAATACAGGGATTCAATTTCTCGCTTTTTGGTTACATCAAACAAATAAAATAGGCGATCCTCTGGCTTGTAGGCAATTCTGAAGGAACGTTCTTTCACCGTCAACGTCAAATCATCAGGTACATCGTCTTTCAAGAAAGAACGAAATTGTTCAGACAGCTCAAAGAGCTCTTCACCAATTAACGAATCCTCTTCAAAGATTTGTGCAGCGTAAGGGTTGGCCCACTCAATGATTTGTTTTTCATTGAGCAGAATAATTCCAATCGGTAATTGAAGCAATGCTTCTTCTCCGACCTTTTTCATACGATATGACATGGTCTCAATATGCTTTTCAGTATCCACATAAGTTTGTTCTTCAATTTTCCATGATGAGCCGATAATTGCAAAGAAAATCACCGTATAAATCAGCCCTATCCAAAAGTTAAAAAGAAACAAAAATACTGCCGCCAAGACGCCGAGGAGTGAGACGGCAGCTAGCGGATAACGAATCGCTCTCTTTCTAAAAAAAGATGTCATTGTCTCATCCTCCTAGTTCACCTTGTCTTTTCCTATCCATGCCCGAATGTTAATGGCTGTATCCAGTGTCCCAAGCATTATGGTGATCGGATTCAGCATAATCGCAAAGACTGTAGTAATTATAGTGATGAAGCGAGGCAGCTTTCGTTCGTTTAAAAAGTAATAGATAAGCGAAAGCCCTTGCAGTAAAAATGCAAATCTCAAAATAACCACAGCATTAATATAGAACAAGTAATACGTAGACGTTGTATCATTTCCCATTAGGAGTGAAGAAAGAATGATCACCGCGTAAACGACAATCGTCATAAATGGAAGCTTCATTTCCCGAAACGGCGGGAACTTCTGAATTTTTGCACCTACCCGACCTGCTGTATAAAAGCTCGCAGCAACAAACAAATACCCCGCAAATACTGAACCTAGTATTACCATTGAAGGAATTGTGGAACGGTAGTACAAAAAAGCATCAGAAGTAATTTTTTCATAATCCTTTGGAAGGGCCCCAAGGCCTGATAAAAAATCCTTCAACCTTTGTTGCGCCTCTTGGAAAGTATCCATCATGGTGTCGATCGCATTGAATTCAAAGAACAACACGCCACCTACATACGTAACGACCATTGAAATAAGGACAGTCAAGCTAACAGCCATAACCGTATAAAATTTAGATTTCCCTGTCTGAATGGTCTCACCCATGACAAACCCAATTAATACAAGTGAAATTGCAACGGGGATGTACAGTAAACCGCCTAGTAATGAAGAGACTAAAATAGCCGCAACAGCGACCAGTAAACTTGCTCTTCGATCATAGCGAAGCCTGTAAAGTAGAATGGGGAGCGGTATAAAGAACATAGAGACACTGCCAAATAGAGGTATATAAAGACTTACCGCTAACAAGACTGCAAACAGTGCAATCATCATGGCTCCATATGTTAGTTTTCGAGCATTGTCTTGCATAATTGGGATTCCTCCGGTTCGTAGTACATCATCCGTGTGAAAAATTCTGTAGATTTCATCCAGATGTCCTCCTCTGATTGTATCACGATTAGAGTGCAGACACCAAAACCATAAAGCTGTTCCCAGGATTTCTCCTAGAAACAAAAAAGCCACCCTGCACCCTAGGAAATCCCAGGCTGACAAGGTGGTTTTTTTAAATTATCTTTCTTCTGCTACGAATGGTAGAAGTGCCATGATACGTGCGCGCTTGATAGCGGAAGTCAGCTTACGCTGATACTTCGCGCTTGTACCTGTAACGCGACGTGGCAAAATTTTCCCACGCTCAGAAACAAATTTCTTGAGCAAGTCTGAATCTTTATAGTCGATATGTGTAATGTTATTAGATGTGAAATAACATACCTTACGACGTCTTTTTCCTCCACGACGTGGTGCCATAATCGTTTCTCCTCCTTTTTAACCGTATGGGTGAAATCCGGATCAGAACGGCAAATCATCGTCCGATACTTCAATCGGACCGCCGCCTGATTGGAACGGATCTTCATCAGTACGTGTATAGTTTTGCTGGTTAGGCTGATAAGTTGGCTGATTCTGTTGCTGACTCTGATTCTGATTATACGAACGGTCTGACTGTTGGTTTCCATATGCAGGTGCGCCGCTTTGTGCGCTAGATCGTTCAGAGTTCGCATTACGAGGTTCTAAGAATTGTACGCTATCTGCCACAACTTCCGTCATGAACACACGCTTACCATCTTGTCCTTCAAAATTACTCGTCTGAATACGTCCATCTACACCAGCTAAACTGCCCTTACTTAGGAAATTAGCAGTGTTTTCCGCCTGTTTTCTCCAAGCTACACAATTGATAAAGTCCGCTTCACGATCGCCTGACTGGTTCGAGAACGGTCTGTTCACAGCCAATGTAAAACGTGTAACCGCAATTCCACTTTGTGTATATTTGAGTTCAGGATCTTTTGTCAATCGGCCGACCAATACGACACGGTTAATCATCAGAATTCAACCTCCCTCATCGTTTTTTACGTTACTTTTATGGATTATGCGTCAAGACGAACAGCCATATGACGAAGGATTCCTTCGTTGATGTTCGCAAGACGTGTAAATTCGTTGATTGCTTCTGTTTCTGCGTTAAGAGTTACCAATTGGTAGAAACCTTCACGCAAATCATCGATTTCGTATGCAAGACGGCGCTTGCCCCACTCTTTCGACTCGATGATCTCTGCACCGTTCGAAGTCAAGACTCCGTCGAAACGTTCGATCAAGGCTTTCTTCGCATCGTCATCTAGACTTGGGCGAATGATGTACATAATTTCATATTTTCTCATCTGTAGTCACCTCCTTATGGACTTGGGCCCTGCTGCATGCAGCGGGCAAGGAGTAAGTAAACTTGTTTACTCACATCAATATATACTATCATATGTTCAATCGTAATTCAAGCGTTTCTCCTGTATAGTAAAGAAAAAGATAGCAAGTGAATTCTTCAGTATGTAGAAAGAGGTGTTTGAATGATTGCTTCCAGTGAACCTGCATACATTGTTGACTTGGATTTACAACGAGTGGCAAAAACAGGATTATGGGTAACTCTATGGACAACTATTGGATTATTCACACTCGATATCCTAATTCAATTAGCTATCCATCGTGAGCTTGCAATTTCGTTCTCTTTTTGGAAAGTCCTTATTGTAGTCATTGGATATATTATACTGATAGTGGTACATGAATTGTTTCATTTATTGGGATTTCGAGTTTTTGCGGGAGTACCCTGGCGAAAGATGGTTGTCGGGGTAAATTTAAAGCTTGGGATTGCTTATGCCACTACAGATGAGTGGATGACCAATGCTGCTATTCGTAAGGCGTTGCTTTTACCCTTTTGGACTACAGGTGTTATTCCAGCAATCGTCGGCTTGTACCTGTCTGATGGCGTATGGTTATTGCTCGGGGGTCTACTCATTGGAGGAGCCGTTGGGGATTTTGTGATGTACAAAGAACTTAAGCAATTTCCAAATGAATGGCTTGTAAAAGATGATCCCGACCGTCCACGTCTCTATTTGCATGAACCGGGTGATTGGATGGAATAGAAAACGTATTTGGAAACGAAGCATTAAACACACAAAATTTTCTTAGATTGGCACGAGGTGTTCTATTCACTTTAGTCATAAAAAAAGGCAAGGCATGAAGGATTCTGCGTCCTCCCATGCCTTGCTTTTTCTGATCAATCCACTTATACGTTAAAACGGAATAGCATAACATCGCCATCTTTAACGATGTATTCTTTTCCTTCAAGACGTACTTTGCCAGCTTCTTTTGCAGCTGCCATCGAACCTGCTGCCATAAGATCGTCATATGCAACCGTTTCAGCACGGATGAACCCACGCTCAAAGTCCGTGTGGATGACGCCCGCACATTGAGGTGCCTTCATCCCTTTACGGAATGTCCATGCACGTACTTCCTGCACACCAGCCGTAAAGTACGTTGCCAATCCAAGCAATTGGTACGCAGCTCGGATTAGCTGATCAAGACCAGATTCTTCAATGCCAAGCTCGTCAAGGAACATTTGTTTCTCGTCTTCCTCAAGCTCTGCCATCTCTTCTTCAATCTTTGCACAGACAACGATGACCTCTGCATTGTCTTTTTCCGCGAAGTCACGAACAACTTTAACATACTCGTTGGTTGCAGCATCAGCGATTTCATCTTCAGAAACGTTTGCTACGTAGAGCATCGGTTTGATGGTCAACAAATGCATGCCTTTAACAACTGCTGTTTCTTCAGGAGTAAGCTCAACCGAACGAGCAGACTCCCCTGCTTCAAACGCATCTACCAGTTTCAGCAATACCGGCTCTTCAATCATTGCTTCTTTGTCTTTCTGCTTTGCCATTTTTGTAACACGTTGAAGACGCTTGTCCACACTCTCCATATCCGCGAGAATCAATTCCAGATTAATCACTTCAATGTCAGACAAAGGATCCACTTTACCGCTTACGTGTGTAATATTGTCATCTGCGAAACAGCGAACGACTTGACAAATTGCATCTGTTTCTCGGATGTGAGACAAAAACTTGTTTCCAAGTCCTTCTCCTTTACTTGCTCCTTCAACAATTCCAGCAATATCTGTAAACTCAAAAGCAGTAGGTATTGTCTTTTTCGGCGTTACAAGTTCCGTTAGCTTTTGAAGACGCTCATCGGGTACTTCTACGATTCCAACGTTCGGATCGATTGTACAGAACGGATAGTTTGCAGCTTCCGCACCAGCTTTTGTAATTGCGTTGAACAACGTGGACTTTCCAACGTTCGGAAGTCCAACGATACCAGCTGTCAATGCCATAACTTTCCCAACCTTTCATCTATACCAATTTATTATGTTCGATTATTCAATGCAGCTCTTCCATTATAAGGAGAGAACGTCTTTCTGTCCATTCAGCTTTCCGTTTCCCCTTGCTGAATAACACGCTTCATTTTTTTTGTGAATTCGTTACGTGGAATCATTATACTATGACCGCAACCTAAGCATTTGATCCGAATGTCTGCGCCCATCCGAATGACTTTCCAAGAATTCGTTCCACACGGATGCTGTTTTTTCATCTCCACGACGTCGTTAATACCAAATTGCTTTGCTTCCAATCTATTCACTCCGATCATTCATTCTTATAATATCGCATTATATTAGTTATGTACGTATAATCTGGCTTTGTTTCGAGTATACTGCAGGACACCACACATTCCTACTACTATTCCTAGACAGGAGCCTGATTATGCAAAAACTTGAACAAGCTGAATTGAACTCTCGTATTCATTACAAAGAAACTGGAGCCGTTTGGAAATTAAGCACGTTATTTCTAGAGAATATACCTTTTACAACACGTGAAATCCTATTCCTTTGTATCGGAACAGATCGTTCAACTGGAGACGCACTTGGCCCGCTCGTTGGGTCACTACTTACAGAAACTCGATCATTTCCTTACCGTATCATCGGCACTCTAGAAAATCCGCTACATGCACTAAACCTTGAACAGATTGTTACTGAGCTTGCCGCAACTCATCCCGATGCATACCTAGTTGCAGTCGATGCCTGCCTTGGCAAGAGTGATTCAGTGGGTCATCTTCTTGTACAAGACGGTCCCTTACAACCAGGAAAGGCAGTAGGCAAAGAGCTCCCTTCCGTTGGGGAAATTGCTATTAAGGGTGTCGTTAATATCGGTGGCTTTATGGAACATTCTGTCCTTCAAAGCACAAGACTACACCTAACTTATGAAATGGGACGAACTATCTCACGAGCACTACAACTTGCGCATGGACGACTACAGTCAAAACGCGTATATGATACTTACAATCAGAGCCACTACCGGAATAGCGGGAATGAAATTGGCTACTCGGATCTTAGTCAAGCCGATTAAGTTAAGTCCAATTGCCAAGATCATAAGACCCCCTGTCGCTGTCATCTCTGATATGAAAAGCTCCAGGAGCTCATCCGGAACGAAACGGCTGATTTGTGTAGAAAACAATGTAATCAGTCCTTGGTATAGTAATACAGGTACTGCTGCAAAAATGACTCCAATTCCAAGTGTGGAACTAAGGATAATTGATGTAAATCCATCAATTACCCCTTTCATCATTAACACATCGTGATCGTTTCGTAACCCACTATCAATTGCCCCGATTATCGACATAGACCCAATGACAAAAATCATTGTTGCGGTGATGAATCCTTGAGAAATGCCTTGTCCACTTTTCTGGGCAGGCATTTTTGATTCCAACCACTTTCCTGCCTGTTCCATCATTTTATCGACGTTTATCCATTCCCCAATTACCGAGCCAATCACAATGCTAATAATTACTATGAGCAACTGTGTACTCTCAAATGTCATCTGGATCCCAATTGCCATGACGGCTAGTGCAATTCCATACATAACTGTCTGTTTCATACGGTCAGGAATATTTTTAAAAACTCTACCTATTAAAGAACCTGCAACAATTAGTGCTACGTTTACTAATGTACCGTAAAACACCATGTAAACCACTTCCCGACCCTTAAAAAATAGTACCTATTCCGCTAGTGCGAAATAGGTACACGTTCAATCATTCAGTAAATCAAGTATCCGTTCAAAGTCTTCTTCGGAGAAAAATTCAATTTCAATTTTCCCTTTATTTTTCGTCTTTTTAATAGATACATTTGTGCCAAAGTGTTCACGTAACGTTGTCTCCTGTTCAGCGAGAAACAAATCTTTCTTTTCTTTCTTCTTATTTGTTTCACGTGAAACATGTTCATTTAATTTTTGTACTAGCGCTTCCAATTGACGAACATTCAAGCCTTCTTTCATCGTCTTTTCAGCAATAATACTAATTTGTTCCTTTTTACGCAAACCAAGTAGCGTACGCCCATGGCCCATCGACAACTTCCCTTCCGTAATATCTTTACGGACCTTTTCAGGGAGTGCCAATAAACGAATGTGATTGGCTATATGAGGACGGCTCTTTCCTAAGCGAAATGCAAGTTGTTCTTGTGTAAGCGCCAAACTATCCATTAAGTTTTGGTAGGCTTCCGCCTCTTCAATCGGTGATAAGTCTTCACGCTGAAGATTTTCTAGGATTGCGAGTTCCATTGACTCGGTATCTGTAAGCTGGCGAACGACTGCGGGAATTTCACTCAATCCGGCAAGCCTTGCCGCTCTGAATCGACGCTCTCCTACTACAATTTCATGTGCAGATCCGACTTTACGTAAAATGATGGGTTGCAAAACGCCATGCTCTTTAATGGAAGCACTGAGTTCTTGAATCGCCGCCTCATCAAAGCGTTTCCTCGGCTGAAATGGATTTACAGTAATACTTTTAAGATTAATTTGCTCTATTGATTCTGCTTTTACTAGCGACTCCCCTGGAAACAATGCATTAATTCCCTTACCAAGACCTTTAGCCATTGTGAACCACTTCCTTTGCCAGCTCTAAGTAAACTTCCGCCCCACGTGAACGTGCATCATATAAAATAATTGGTTCACCATGACTCGGTGCTTCACTCAACCTTACATTTCGTGGAATAATCGATTTGTATACTTTGTCTTGGAAGTATTTCTTTACTTCATCAATAACTTGAATTCCTAAATTCGTACGCGCATCAAACATCGTGAGTAACACACCATCAATCACAAGGTTTTCGTTCAAGTGCTTTTGTACAAGACGAATCGTACTGAGTAACTGGCTTAATCCTTCTAGCGCATAATACTCACATTGTACTGGAATGATAATGGAGTCTGACGCAGTCAGTGCATTAATCGTTAACAACCCTAACGAAGGCGGACAGTCAATAATAATGTAATCGTATTTAGCCTTCACTTCTTGGATGGCATGTTTCATGCGAACTTCCCTTGAAATAGTTGATACTAATTCAATTTCAGCTCCTGCCAATGAAATCGTTGCGGGTATGCAATCCAATAGTGGTACTTTAGTCGGCAAAATCACGTCTTTCATTGGAACGTCATCGATTAGGATGTCATAAATACAATTTTGGACGTCTCCTTTGTTTATACCTACCCCACTTGTTGCATTTCCCTGTGGATCTGTATCAATTAACAATACCTTTTTTCCAATATGTGCAAGACAGGCGCTGAGGTTTACCGAGGTAGTTGTCTTTCCAACGCCGCCTTTTTGATTGGCTATTGCGATAATTCTTCCCAAACGAGCACCTGCTTTCTTCCATACATGCTGTTCGTTCCTTGCATACGTGTTCTATCTATCAGTTTACCAAAAAAGCTTTACAAATGGTACGAATAACATAGCAAAAACTCTTGCCAACTGAAAGCAAGAGTCATTTTACACGAGCTTCATTTAGATTTCGGAATTTTCACCGTAAATGTGTAATAGTCCTCAGAGTCTTCCTCTTCGGTTGTTAGGTCAATTCCACTCTTAGTTACCATCGTTAGCGATTGACGAATCGTATTGACTGCTATGCGGACGTCTTTACTCACTGATTTCCTACGTGGAGCTTTCCTTTTTTCTTTTGGCTCAGGAGGTGTTAATATTTCTTTGATTCTTGCTTCTAATTGTTTGACGTTGAGCCCATCTTCTATCGCTTCCTGAAATACTTGTTTCTGAAGTTCAGGATCTTTTAAGACAATAAGTGCACGAGCATGACGTTCAGATATCTCTTTCGACAATATTGCTTGTTTAATTTCCTCGGGTAATTTCAGTAACCTCATTTTGTTCGCAATAGTTGATTGGCCTTTTCCTAAGCGTTGAGCTAATGCTTCTTGCGTCAGTGCATGAAGCTCCAACAACATTTCATACGCATATGCTTCTTCAATTGCAGTAAGTTCTTCTCGTTGTAAGTTTTCAATCAGGGCTATAGAAGCTGTTTCTTTGTCATCCAAGTTACGGACAATTGCAGGAACTTCTTCCCATCCAAGCTTTTTCATTGCTCGGTAACGTCGCTCCCCAGCAATAATTTCATAAGAATCTTCTTCAGTCTGTCGTATTACGATTGGCTGGATGATCCCGTGCGTATGAATCGTACGAGCCAGCTCCTCGATTTTCTCTTCAGAGAAGATGGTGCGCGGTTGAAAACGATTCGGCTTAATACGATCGATTTGAATTTGTTCTATGGACTCGTTCATCATAGGCTCCGCATCTTCTATTGGGGGGAGTTCTTTTTCTCCATTCCCAAAAAAACGTGAGAACGTATTTTTCATTCCAGACACCACCTTTTTAAGACTATCCTCTGTTGTGAACACGCTCAGTAGCTGCAGAGAGGATGATTTCCTTCCATCATTCGTTCCATTTATTTATCAATTGAAACGTTTTGACGGCAGTTCACTTCGTTTGAAATGGACTGAAAACCTATGTAAGAAAGAGAGCAATACTTTCACTCTCCTTCTTTCTGACCTACAATGTTCCACGTGAAACAGTTCAACAGATTGGCGTCTTATTTGGCATGCCCGGTTTTCGTGGATACTTTTTAGGCGTTTTTTTAACCTTCGAAAAAACAAATACTGTTCGTTCACTCTCTTCGAGTGGAAGAAAGAATGTATGTTTATCTTCTAACACAACGCCAAGAGTTTCAAGTGCTTTTTTTGCATCAGACATTTCGTCAGCTGCAGCAGCACCTTTCATAGCGATAAAGCGTCCCTCTACTTTCAGTGCTGGAACACATAACTCCGCTAAGACACTAAGCCTTGCAACTGCCCGTGCTGTTACGATATCAAATTGTTCTCGATATAATGGGTTTTGTCCAAAGTCCTCAGCACGTGCATGGACGAACCGAACATTTTTCAATTCCAACTTTTCTGATAGTTCATTCAGAAAATTAATACGTTTATTTAATGAATCCACAATTGTTACATGCAGGTTCGGGAAGCAAATCTTCAACGGTATACTTGGGAAACCTGCACCAGCTCCTACATCACAAAGTGTAAGCTCCTGTGTCAAATCCGTGAAAAAAGCTGCGGAAATTGAATCATAAAAATGTTTAAGATAAACAGACGGTGCATCGGTAATCGCCGTCAAGTTCATCTTTTCATTCCATTCTACTAGCAGTTTGAAATACAGATTAAACTGAGCAACTTGCTGCTCATTAAGGGATATTCCCTTTTCCTGCAGAGCTTCTATAAATTGTTCTTCGTTCAATGAAATCCACCTTTCAAAAAAGCTAATACGGACTTGATATCCGTATTAGCTGGGGTTAGCCGGATATTTTAGCGATTTTACCTTGTTCAATGTAAACAAGAAGAATAGAAATGTCTGCTGGATTCACTCCTGAAATTCTAGAAGCTTGTGCAATGGACAATGGACGTACATCACTTAGATTCGCTCTTGCTTCTTTAGCAAGTCCAGTAATTGCGTGATAGTCAATGCCTTCTGGAATTTTCTTGTTCTCCATCTTCTTCATGCGATTCACTTGTTGCATCGCTTTTTCAATGTAACCTTCGTACTTGATTGAAATTTCAACTTGTTCTGCTACTTCCGGTGTACAAGGTGTTTCTTGAGGAATGACTTTACTGATTTCCTCATATTTCATCTCCGGACGTTTCAGCAAATCGGCTGCTTTCATTGGCTCGCGTAGAGGTGTTCCCCCTGCGGCCTCAATGATTGCTTGGACTGCTTCTTCCGGCTTCACGGATACCTTCCGTAACCGTTCAATTTCTTCTTCAATTTGTTGTTTTTTCACTAAGAATTTCGCATAACGATCTTCAGAAATCATTCCAAGTGTATGGCCAATTTCAGTGAGACGTAAATCCGCATTGTCATGGCGTAGCAATAGGCGGTATTCTGCGCGTGATGTGAGTAGACGATACGGCTCGCTCGTTCCTTTTGTTACGAGGTCATCGATTAGGACACCGATGTAAGCATCCGCACGTCCAAGAACCACTTCTTCTTTTCCTAGTACATGACTTGCAGCACTAATGCCCGCCATGATTCCTTGCGCAGCAGCTTCTTCATATCCGGATGTTCCATTTAATTGACCTGCTGTATACAAATTCTTGATTTTTTTCGTCTCTAGTGTTGGCCATAACTGTGTAGGTACGATTGCATCATACTCGATCGCATAACCTGCACGTAGCATTTGAGCTTTTTCTAGCCCTGGGACACTCTCAATCATTTTACGTTGGACATGCTCAGGTAAACTTGTAGATAATCCTTGGACGTACATCTCGCGTGTATTCCGTCCTTCTGGCTCAAGGAAAATTTGATGCCTAGACTTATCTGCAAAGCGGACAATTTTATCCTCAATTGATGGACAGTAGCTTGGCCCTTTACCTTTGATGACACCTGAATACATTGGCGATAAATGAAGATTTTCATTAATAAGTTGATGGGTTAACGGTGATGTATATGTTAACCAACACGGTAGCTGATCTGTTATGAATTCAGTAGTTTCGAAACTGAATGCACGCGGTGTATCATCGCCAGGTTGAATTTCAGTCTTGCTATAATCAACCGTATTGCTATTCACACGCGGAGGGGTTCCAGTCTTAAATCGGACCGTATCGAAGCCAAGTTCTCGAAGACTATCCGCCAATTTGATAGAAGGCATCTGGTTATTTGGACCACTAGAGTATTTCAAGTCCCCGATAATGACTTCTCCCCGTAAAAACGTCCCTGTTGTAACAATAACTGTTTTTGCACGGTAGATGGCTCCAATTTGGGTAAGCACACCCTTTACTTCTCCGTCTTCCACAATCAATTCTTCTACCACACCTTGGTGAAGAGACAAATTCTCCTCGTCTTCTAGCATACGTTTCATCTCTTGCTGATAAAGGACTTTGTCTGCTTGAGCTCGAAGTGCGCGCACTGCAGGACCTTTCCCTGTATTTAACATCCTCATCTGAATGTGTGTTTTGTCGATTACTTTACCCATCGCTCCGCCAAGTGCATCAATCTCCCGGACAACAATCCCTTTAGCAGGACCTCCGAGTGATGGATTACAAGGCATGAAGGCAATCATATCCAAGTTCATGGTAAGTACGAGCGTACTCGCCCCCATTTTTGCTGATGCATATGCTGCTTCTACGCCTGCATGACCGGCGCCGATTACGATAACATCGAACGTGCCTGCTTCAAATTGTGGCATGCTCGTTCATCCTTCCTATATGTGAATCACATGGCTGTAACCATGCGTTCAATTGATTATTTCCCGAGGCAAAACTGAGAGAATAGCTGGGTAATGAGACTATCTTGAACGGTATCTCCAACAATTTCACCGAGTAGTTCCCACGTACGTGTAATATCGATTTGAATCATATCAATTGGAACACGTGCTTCTGCTGCTTGAATAGCATCTTCAATAGACGTTTTCGCTTGATGCAGCAAAGCAATATGGCGCTCATTTGAAACATAAGTCGGATCTTCCGCTTCGATGCCCCCACCGAAAAATAGACCGGCGATTGTTTCTTCCAGCTCATCTACCCCTTCGTCTTGAAGGATAGATGTAGTTATGACGTGCTTTTGACCCGCCAGTTGGTTGACGGACTCTATATTAATTCGCTGAGGAAGATCGGTCTTGTTAACGACAATAATTGCATCCATTGGACGAATTGTTTCAAGTAACCGTTCGTCTTCAGGTGACAAGGCTTCTGCACCATTTAACAGCAAAATCACGAGATCCGCTTCTTTTAGTACTTGTCGAGAACGTTCAACACCAATTCGTTCCACTAAATCTTCCGTTTCCCGAATTCCCGCTGTATCGACCAATTTTAACGGTACGCCTTTTACGTTCACGTACTCTTCAATAATATCACGAGTTGTCCCCGCTATGTCAGTTACAATCGCTTTATTTTCCTGGACAAGGCTGTTAAGTAAGGAAGATTTCCCTACGTTTGGCCGTCCAATAATAACTGTCGAAAGCCCTTCACGTAAAATTCTACCTTGAGAAGAGGTTGCAAGGAGACGAATAATCTCACTCCGCACCCACTCTCCCTTCTCAATCATTAGCGGAATGGTCATTTCTTCAACATCGTCATATTCTGGGTAATCTATATTCACTTCGACTTGTGCAAGTGTTTCAAGAAGTGCCTGACGCAAATCGCCAATTAAACGAGATAATTTTCCGTCCATCTGATTCAGCGCAACATTCATAGCCCGATCGGTTTTCGCTCGTATTAAATCCATTACAGCTTCAGACTGAGACAAGTCAATCCGACCGTTTAAAAAGGCACGTTTCGTAAATTCACCGGGTTCAGCTAATCTTGCCCCGTACTGAAGTACAAGACGAAGCACTCGATTTACCGATACTAGTCCACCGTGACAATTTAGTTCAATTACATCTTCACGTGTAAACGTTTTTGGTGCCTTCATTAGAGAAACCATGATTTCCTCAACAGTTTCATCAGTTGATGGATCCACTAAGTGACCATAATGAATCGTATGGGAAGATGAATCTACTAAACGTTTCCCTGACGGTGATCGGAACAGTCTGTCCGCAATTTCAACAGCTTCCTCTCCACTGATTCGGACTATCGCAATTGCTCCTTCTCCCATCGGCGTTGAAATTGCCGCTATTGTATCAAATTGCACGCTGACTCACCTTCCTATTTCTCGTTGTCCACATGTGTACAACTGTTTTTCCGGCGTAACTATCTAACAGTAAATTTTATCACAAATCGGTCTGTTGTCCTAGCATGTGGAACGAAAAAATGTGGATAACTTGAAAACTTTGTGGCTGGCTCTTCTTTAATGTCGAAACAACAGCATTTCTGTAAAGTAAATTTAAATAAAAGTTCATTATTTCTATTTGAAAGGGTTCAAGAAACTGGAAGTTTTACATGACTAATCGGGTTACAACTAATCGTGTTAAGGTGGTTTTACACGGGACAATTCCATAAAAGAGAATGCAGGAACTTAGGTTTTCAAAGTCATTTCAGAGATTTCTAGCTAAAAAACGCATAAAAAAAAGAGCTTTTCAGCCCTTTTTTTTAAACAATCGGTTCAATTACTAAGTAACGACGTGGATCTTTACCTTCGGAGTATGTTTCAATGTCAAGCCGATCTGCTAATGCATGATGCAAGACCTTTCGTTCGTTTGAAGGCATAGGTTCCAACTGAACCTTTCTTCCACTCCGAATAGCTTTATCGGCCATTCGCTCTGCAAGTTGCTCAAGTGCCAGTTCACGACGAACTCTGTAATCTCCAACATCGACCCGAACTACTTTATAAGTTCCCGTGCCTTTGTTGGCAACTAATTGTGCTAATTGCTGCAATGCATTGAGTGTACTTCCTCTTTTACCAATTAAATATGCCGCTTTTTCACTTTCTAATTGAAAGCGGATGACCTTACCATCAGTTTCGTAGCTAATTTGTAGGTCTTCCACGCCCATATCTCTTGCAATCTGAACGATATATTCACTGGTTTCTGCAATGATTTCATCGTCTGTCAAAGTGGATTCGGATAGATTTTTTGACTCTGCTTCTTCTATAGTATCTGGCTTTTCGACTTTTTCTACGATAAGTTCATTATCGGAAACTTGAACGGATGCCCGTTCTTTCGCAAGTTCCTCAACGACCTCTTCCTTAAAATCTAAGATCGATGAAGTACTTTGAACTGGCTCTTCGGGAATAGGTCGAACTACCACCTCGGCAAGTACTGCCCCGAAGCCAAGAAAACCTTTTTTCCCTTTGGTGATCACTTGGACATCGACTTGGTCCCGCAAAGTATTCAATTTCTCTAGCGCAGAGGCGATTGCGTCTTCAACGGTCTTACCAGTCTGTCTGATCTCACTCATTTCCGCTTAGTTCCCCCTTTACCTTTAGGTTGCTCAACAACAACTTCTTTTTTCTTAAATGGTTTATAGATGAAGAAGTTCTGCACGATTGAGAATGTATTTCCGACAACCCAATACAACGCGAGTGCGGCAGGTAAAAATGATCCAAATATCATAATGAAAAATGGCATAATATACATCATAATCTTCATCTGAGGATTATCCATTGCTGGTCCCGTACGTAATACGAAGAATTGCATAATCCCCGCAAAAACAGCCAACGCAATACTTGGCGCAGCTAAATCGAACACGAGAAATTTACCTAGTGGAATTTCTGGTGTTGCATTCATACGGCTTATTGCATGATAGAAACCAATCAATATCGGCATTTGAACAATTACAGGAAGACACCCAGCAACTGGATTTACTTTGTTTTCCGACATGACAGCTTGCATTTCTTCACGGTATTTCTCTTGTGTCACTGCATCTTTTGACTTGTATTTCTCTTTTAAAGCTTTCAGTTTTGGTTGAATTGCTTGCATTTGCTTTGAACTTTGAGTTTGCTTCAATGTTAGCGGCAATAAGATGAGACGAATGATAATCGTTACTGCGATAATTCCAAGTCCATATGTGCCAAGTAATTCTTTAAACGTTTCAATTAAGGAAACGAGTGGCCAAACAATATATTTGCTCCAAACACCTTCACTGGAAGCAGATATTGGATCTTTAAAATCTGAACAGCCCGCTAAAAAAACGGACACTGCTGTTAGCATGAACAGCAACCCTGCCTTTTTCTTCAATATAGTTCCCCCAAACCTTCATTCTTTTTCTAGTTATTCGTAGTGTCAGTGTATCACGAACGGTGATTTGAGTTCTACTTCTTCTTTAACACGCGTGCGATTCTTAACACATGCTGTAAACTCTTTTTTGTTTCATGGAAATCTAAATTGGCCGCCGGATGTCTGGCGATAATGACATAATCTTGGTCTTGCCGAAGATCTTCTTTTATTTCTAAAAAGGCTTGCCGGATGCATCGCTTAATGCGATTACGCATGACAGCATTACCGATCTTTTTACCGACTGAAAGTCCGATTCTAAAGCTTTGCTGGTTTTCAGCTTTACAAACGTATACAACAAATTGTCGGTTAGCGAATGACTTTCCTTGTTTAAAAACTCGCTGAAACTCTTCGTTCTTTTTAATGCGTTGTCTCTTTTTCATTTGGCACCTGCTCCATCACGTGGGTTGTAGTAATAATGTGACTTTGACATAAAAAAAAACCACTGAATATGTCAGTGGCTTACGCTGAAAGAACTTTTCTTCCTTTTCTGCGACGGGCTGCAAGGACTCTGCGTCCGTTTTTCGAGCTCATACGTGCACGGAAGCCGTGGACTTTTGCGCGTTTACGTGTATTTGGTTGGAATGTACGTTTCATATTAGAAGACACCTCCTGCTTTACTGACTCAATTACATGTTACATATAACAGTCTTGACAAGTATAGCTGTCTGAAAGAACAATGTCAAACGGTTTTTCTATCAACAACTGCGTTCTACCTAATGATTTGGTTTTACTTTGCAATCGTCATCGATATTAGTTATCCACAACTTCTTCCCCAAACGAATTTTTGTTCTGTGGATCTTTCCCTTTCTGATTTTTTCAAATATCAACATTTGTCGACAGCTTTTTCACATATCCCTCCTTGTGGATAACAATCCTGTCCACATTTGCCGGCAATGTGCATAACTCATGCAATCCCTTGCGATGAAAGAGAATTGCTGATACAATGAGAAAGATTTTGCTGTGTATATAATTTCATACGTTTACTCTTATCCACAATTGTTAATAAGTTGTGGATAATTTTTTCAACAACTTTGAATAATAGTTACCCACAAGCATGGAAACTGTGTATAATACATACTTCCGGGTTTAGTTCGGCAAAAAGGAGGTTCACTTGTGGAGCATTTAGAAAACCTTTGGCAGGAAGTTCTGTCGAAAGTAGAACAAAAAATCTCCCGGCCCAGTTTTGAAACGTGGCTGAAATCGACAAAACTTTTATCGTACGGATCTGAAAATGTGACAATTGCTGTTCCAAATTCATTTTCAAAAGAATGGCTGGAGAGTCATTACGTACATTTAATAACTGGAATTCTTTCTGAGTTGACTGGTGAAGACCGGTTGATTCAATTTGTAGTTCCTGAAGACATGGCTGAGAAAGACTTTGCTGTGCCAAAACCAGTCGTTAAAAAGGCTGAGAAATCAGCTGTTGCTACGACCGCTGCGATGCTGAATCCTAAATATACATTTGATACGTTTGTTATTGGATCAGGAAATCGCTTTGCACATGCTGCATCGCTTGCAGTAGCAGAAGCGCCTGCAAAGTCATACAACCCTCTATTCATCTATGGTGGCGTCGGGCTAGGAAAAACCCACCTTATGCATGCAATCGGACATTATGTATTGGAGCAAAACCCTGCGCTTAAAGTCGTCTATCTATCGAGTGAAAAGTTCACCAATGAATTCATTAACTCGATTCGAGACAACAAAGCAGGGGAATTTCGTGACCAATACCGAAGCGTAGATGTGCTGCTAATTGATGATATTCAATTCCTTGCTGGAAAAGAACAAACGCAAGAAGAATTCTTCCATACCTTTAATACGTTGCATGAAGAATCCAAGCAAATTGTCATCTCCAGTGATCGACCTCCGAAAGAGATCCCTACATTGGAAGATCGGCTTAGATCTAGGTTTGAGTGGGGATTAATCACCGATATTGCACCGCCAGACTTAGAAACACGGATTGCCATTCTACGTAAAAAAGCTAAAGCAGACGGTCTTATTGATATCCCAAATGAAGTGATGCTATACATCGCTAACCAAATTTACACGAATATCCGTGAGCTTGAAGGCGCACTGATTCGTGTAGTTGCTTATTCTTCACTCGTCAATATGGATATCACACCGGACCTTGCTGCAGAAGCATTGAAGGATATTATTCCGAATGCACGTCCAAGAATGGTAACCATTATTGATATTCAAAAAACAGTGGGGGAACACTTTAGTGTGCGCTTAGAGGATTTCTCGGCTAAAAAACGGACTCGCGCCATTGCATTTCCGCGTCAAGTTGCGATGTACCTTTCTCGTGAACTGACGGATGCCTCTTTACCTAAGATTGGTTCGGAGTTTGGGGGGCGTGATCACTCAACGGTCATCCATGCGCATGAGAAGATTTCCAAGATGCTTAAAGAGGATAAATTACTCCAACAAGACGTACAAGACATTAAAGCAGCACTAGGAAGAAGTTAACGCAACTGTGGATAACCCGGAATAACTAGTGCATGTGCATACACAGGTTATGCACATGTGGAAAACCTTATCTGGTATTCTCTCAAAAGGCTTTTCCACATATCCACAGGCCCTACTACTATTACTACTATTCTTTTAAGTAATTTAATTCATTATATAAGCGAGGGATTTATATGAAATTTGAAATCATGCGGGATAAGTTGCTCGAAGGGTTGAGCGATGTAATGAAAGCGATTAGTCAAAAAGTAACGATTCCAATTCTTACGGGTATCAAAATCGAAGTAAATGAAAAAGGATTGACGATGACAGGTAGTGATTCAGATATTACAATCTGTACGTCCATACCTGTAGAACAAGATGGTGAACAAATTATTCAAGTCATGGAAAATGGTATGATTGTTCTTCAAGCAAAGTTTTTTAGTGAAATCGTACGTAAGTTACCGACTAATGAAGTAGAGATTGAAGTAACGGAAGGCATGCACACACATATCCGTTCTGGAAAGTCAGAATTCCATCTCATTGGTTCCGATCCATACGAATATCCTGTCCTACCTGAAGTCTCTGATGACCACAGGATGTCTTTGCCATCAGATCTTATCAAGTCTGTTATTCGTGAAACCGTATTTGCAGTCTCTCAACATGAGACACGTCCTATACTTACTGGAGTACATTGGGAGTTGAAAAATGGTGAACTTGTTTGTGTAGCCACTGACAGTCATCGTTTAGCCAGTCGGAAAACAACCCCTGAACAAGTACCAGACCTACCATTCAGCATTGTAATTCCAGGAAAGAGTTTGCAAGAGCTAAACAAAATCCTTCCAGATACACTAGAGCCAGTGGAAATTATCTTTGCGGATCAGCAAGTATTATTTAAAACTAGGAACGTCCTATTCTATTCAAGGCTGTTAGAAGGGAATTATCCGGATACATCACGTCTAATTCCTTCCGAATACAAAACATCAGTGACGGTTAACGGAAAGCAGCTGCTTCAAGCTATTGACCGTGCATCGTTACTCGCCCGTGAAGACCGCAACAATATCGTTCGTTTTTCAGCGGAAGGTGGCAATACACTCGAAGTATCTTCGAACTCACCGGAAGTCGGAAAAGTTGAGGAATTGATTGAGGCACAAGAAGTAACTGGCGAAGAGTTGAAAATATCATTTAGTGCCAAATATATGATGGATGCTTTGAAAGCAATTGATGGACAAAATATTGAAGTCCATTTCACTGGAACGATGCGACCATTCATCCTAAAAGCAACGGACAATGACTCGATTCTCCAGCTCATTTTACCTGTACGCACATATTGAACAAAAAAGGATGGCCGTAAAGCGGCTATCCTTTTTACTTATAGTCAAAAGTCCGGTAAAATAGAATTACAAACTAACTTTGTGAGGGAATGAATGCAGATGGAAGAAATACACTTCAATACGGAATATATAACATTAGGACAACTTTTGAAAATGGCTAATGTCATTAGTTCAGGAGGAATGGCAAAATGGTTCCTTAGTGAAAATGTTATTTATGTGAATGGTGAAGTAGATCAACGTCGAGGTCGTAAACTATATGATGGAGATCTCGTTATGGTACCGAATGTTGGTAAATACAAACTGATCGCTGACCCATATGGAACTCGGGATGCACATTGACCACCTCGCGTTAACGAACTTCAGAAATTATGCCTCTCTTGATTGTTCATTTTCTCCGCACATCAACGTATTCATCGGCGAAAACGCACAGGGTAAAACAAATGTGATGGAGGCGATTTACGTGCTAGCTATGGCGAAATCACATCGCACGTCAAATGATCGTGAACTTATCCGTTGGGGCCAGGAGTATGGTAAAATAAAAGGTGATGTTGAGCGTAAGTACGGACATCTTCCCATTGAGCTAGTCATTTCCAAAAAAGGAAAAAAGGCTCGTGTGAATCATATTGAGCAAAACCGGCTGAGTTTGTATATCGGGCAAATGAATGTTGTTATGTTTGCACCCGAAGATCTCAATCTTGTGAAAGGAAGTCCTCAAGTAAGAAGACGTTTCCTGGATATGGAGATTGGTCAAATTTCGCCGGTTTATCTGCATGATTTACTGCATTATCAAAAACTATTGAAACAACGAAATGCCATTCTTAAAAATAATCGTGGAAAACGTCAACTGGAGGATGTCATGTTTGACGTCTATACAGAACAGTTTGTCGATAAAGCGATTCAGATTATAAAAAAACGTTACTACTTTTTAGAGCTATTGCAAAAGTGGGCCGCTCCGATCCACCATGGCATCTCACGTGGACTAGAGAACCTAGAAGTTTCGTATAACACGCTGAAAGAGTTATCACCCGAACAGACGGACGAAGAGATGAAAGAGATTCTGATGAGAAAGCTTGCTGAAGTTAAGCAACGTGAACTAGATCGAGGAATCACTCTAATCGGACCGCACCGTGATGATTTAACGTTTATGGTAAATGGTTATGACATACAAACCTATGGTTCCCAAGGTCAACAACGGACGACTGCTTTGTCGTTAAAGCTTGCTGAAATTGAACTGGTGCGACAAGAAGTTGGAGAGGCACCTATTTTGCTACTTGACGATGTGTTAAGCGAATTAGACGACTATCGCCAATCTCATTTATTGAATACCATTCAAGGACAAGTACAAACGTTTGTGACCACAACTACTGTTGCGGGAATTGAACACGAAACAATTCGTGATGCCGCGATCTTCGAGGTTGAAGATGGGACTGTGTCTAGACGGGATAACGTGTAACACCTGTTTTATGGTTAGATACCGGAAAAACAAGACCGGGTTGCCGGCATGTTCTGAAAGGAAAGGTGAACAGTTTGGCCATGGAAGAAAAAGAGATACAAAACGCATATGATGCCAATCAAATCCAGGTGTTAGAAGGATTAGAAGCGGTTCGTAAACGACCTGGTATGTATATTGGGACAACGAGCGGTAAGGGTCTTCATCACTTGGTTTGGGAAATTGTAGATAATAGTATTGATGAGGCACTAGCAGGTTACTGTGACCACATTGAAGTTACAATTGAAAAAGATGATTGGATTCGCGTAGATGATAATGGTCGAGGTATCCCTGTAGATATACAAGGCTCCACTGGACGTCCAGCAGTTGAAGTCATCATGACTGTGCTACATGCTGGAGGGAAATTTGGCGGTGGCGGATATAAAGTTTCAGGTGGATTACACGGTGTAGGGGCTTCGGTCGTGAATGCCTTGTCCATAGAAACAGAAGCTTTCGTAAAACGTAATGGAAAACTGTACGAAATTAAATTCAGCCAAGGTAAAGTGGTCAAGGAACTTGGAGAAATTGGCGTTTCGGATGAAACTGGGACGACAATTCGATTCAAAGCCGATCCAGAAATTTTTACGGAAACAACTACGTATGAATACGGTATCTTAGCACACCGTCTCCAAGAGCTTGCTTACTTGAACCGTGGGCTCCGTATTACAATCACGGATAATCGTAAAGAAGAAGCACGGACAGATACGTATTTCTACGAGGGCGGCATTAAATCATATGTCGAGCACTTGAACGAAAACAAAGAGCCAATTTATGAAGAGCCGATATTCATAGAAGGTGAAAAAGATGGGATATCTGTTGAAATCGCTATGCAACATAATAGTGGCTACGCAGATAATCTACTTTCTTTTGCAAATAATATTAATACGTATGAAGGCGGAACACATGAGTCTGGCTTCAAAACTGCGTTGACTCGCGTCATAAACGATTATGCACGTAAAAATGGACTTTTGCGTGAAGCCGATCAAAATCTTAGTGGCGATGATGTACGCGAAGGATTGACAGCAATTGTCTCTATCAAACACCCGGATCCACAGTTTGAGGGACAAACTAAGACGAAACTTGGAAACTCTGAAGTAAGCACAATTGTGAACTCATTGTTTTCAGAAGGATACCAACGTTTTATGCTTGAAAATCCACAAGTTGCACGAAAAGTTATCGATAAGAGCTTGATGGCGGCACGTGCGCGTCTTGCTGCAAAAAATGCACGAGAATTCACACGTAGAAAGTCTGCGCTTGAAGTATCAAGTTTACCTGGTAAACTTGCCGATTGTTCATCACGTGATCCAGCGATCAGTGAACTGTACATCGTAGAGGGTGATTCAGCGGGGGGCTCTGCTAAAGGTGGGCGCGATCGCCACTTCCAAGCAATTTTGCCGCTCCGAGGTAAAATCCTAAACGTTGAAAAGGCTCGTTTAGATAGAATCTTAGGAAACGAAGAAATTCGAATGATGATTACTGCACTTGGAACAGGAATTGGCGAAGAATTTAACTTAGCAAAAGCTCGGTATCATAAAATTGTTATCATGACTGATGCTGATGTTGATGGAGCGCATATTCGTACATTGCTTCTCACATTCTTCTTCCGTTTCATGCGTCCACTAATTGAGGCAGGATATGTCTATATTGCACAACCACCACTTTACCGGGTCAAGCAAGGTAAAAACGAAGAATATTGTTATGATGAAGAGGCTCTTAAGGAAATTCTGAACCGTTTATCATCGACACCGAAACCTATTATCACGCGATATAAAGGTCTTGGTGAGATGGATGCTACCCAACTATGGGAAACAACGATGAATCCGGATCAACGTACATTGCTTCAAGTACATCTTGAGAATGCCATTGAAGCGGATGCGATTTTCAATCGACTTATGGGCGATGAAGTTGCTCCACGCAGAAAGTTCATAGAAGATAATGCGATATACGTGAAGAACTTAGATGCTTGATTAACAAATGTTTTCATTGTTATGGAGAGCCACCTCTGTTTATCCATAAATAGGGGTCAGGCTGAAAGGAGTATGACAACATGGCAGATTTGCCAAAGCGCGGTGTGCAGGAAATCAATATTAGCAAAGAGATGGAGACATCCTTCCTTGACTATGCAATGAGTGTTATCGTTTCACGGGCACTACCTGACGTGCGCGACGGACTGAAGCCAGTTCACCGTCGTATCCTGTATGCAATGCAGGATCTTGGAAATACGGCAGATAAGGCACATAAAAAGTCCGCTCGTATTGTTGGAGACGTAATTGGTAAGTACCACCCACACGGTGATACTGCTGTTTACGACACAATGGTACGTATGGCGCAAGACTTCAACTATCGCTATATGCTGGTAGATGGTCACGGAAACTTCGGTTCTGTGGACGGTGACTCAGCGGCAGCAATGCGTTATACAGAATCACGTATGTCTAGAATTGCGATGGAACTATTGCGAGACATCAACAAAGACACAATTGACTACAAAGACAATTACGACGGTCAAGAAAGAGAACCGATTGTATTGCCAAGTCGTTTCCCGAACTTGCTCGTCAACGGTACATCAGGGATTGCGGTAGGAATGGCAACCAATATTCCTCCCCATCACTTAGGTGAAACAATTGACGGCGTCCTTGCGCTTGCAGAGAACCCAGCAATTACAACGGAAGAGTTAATGGAGATTATTCCAGGTCCAGACTTCCCGACAGGCGGTATTATTTTAGGTCGTAGTGGAATCCGAAGAGCCTATGAAACAGGTCGAGGATCTTTGCTAGTTCGAGGTAGAATTGAAATTGAACAGGCCGCGAGTGGGAAAGAAACAATTATCGTCCATGAGTTACCATATCAAGTGAATAAGGCCCGGTTGATAGAAAAGATAGCCGATCTCGTACGTGAAAAGAAAATAGAGGGTATTACACACCTTGCAGATGAATCTGACCGCACGGGGATGCGTATTGTTATTGAAGTTCGTAGAGATGCGAACGTGCACGTATTACTAAATAACTTGTATAAGCAAACTGCTCTTCAATCCAGCTTTGGTATCAATATGCTTGCACTTGTTGATGGTCAACCAAAAGTTCTCGCATTGAAAGAAATCTTGTATCATTATTTAGAGCATCAAAAAGTAGTAATTCGTCGCCGTACCCAGTACGAATTGAAGAAAGCTGAAGATCGCGCACATATTCTTGAAGGGTTACGGATTGCGCTCGATCATATCGACGAAATCATCGCACTCATTCGTGGTTCTAAAACTGCAGATGAGGCTAAAACTGGTCTAATCGAGCGGTACAGTCTATCAGATCGCCAAGCACAAGCTATATTAGACATGCGCTTGCAACGACTTACTGGTCTGGAACGCGACAAGATTGAAGATGAGTATCAACAATTGGTAGTGTTAATCAACGAATTACGTGCCATTCTAGCAGATGAGAATAAAGTAATTGAGATTATTAAAGAAGAATTACTTGAAGTTAAACAACGTTTTGCTGATAAACGTCGTACCGAAATCACGCTTGGCGGTACGGATATGCTTGAAGACGAGGATTTAATCCCTGTTGAGAACTCCGTCTTAACGTTGACGCATCATGGCTATGTGAAACGCTTACCTGCGAGCACGTACCGCAGTCAGCGTCGCGGAGGACGAGGAATTCAAGGTATGGGTACTAACAATGATGACTTCGTGGAACATTTGTTAAACACATCTACTCATGACACGATCTTGTTCTTTACGAGCAAAGGTCGAGTATTCCGGAAAAAAGGTTACGAAGTTCCAGAGTTTAGCAGAACAGCTAAAGGGTTGCCGTTAGTGAATCTGTTGGATGTTGAGAAAGATGAGAAAGTAACAACGATGATCCCAATTGAAAAGTTTGAAGAAGACCAATACTTGTTCTTCACAACTCGTGATGGTCTCGTTAAACGGACATCTGTGATGGCATTTGCAAATATCCGTTCTAATGGCTTGATCGCGCTTCGTCTTCGTGAAGAAGATGAGCTCATTAACGTGAAGTTGACAGATGGTAGCGAGACGATTGCCATCGGAACAAAAGATGGTATGCTCATTCAGTTCACTGAAGAGTCGATCCGTCCATTGAGTCGTACAGCAAGCGGAGTAATTGGAATTCGTTTACGTGAAGGCGATCATGTTATTGGCATGGATATTGTCAAAGAAAATGATGAGATCCTTGTGGTAACGGAAAATGGATTCGGCAAACGGACTCCTATCGCCGAGTATCGTTTGCAGTCACGTGGCGGATTCGGGTTAAAGACGCTAAATATTACGGAACGTAACGGTAAGATGGTTTCGATGAAGTCTGTTGATGGTACTGAAGATCTCATGCTAATTACCCTTCACGGTATTTTAATACGTATGGACATTCACGACATTTCTATAATCGGTCGAAGTACACAAGGTGTTCGATTAATCCGTTTAGGTGAAGAAGAATTTGTAGCAACTGTTGCGAAGGTAGAAAAAGAATCATTAGAAGATATAGATGAAAACGAAGAAGACGTGGTGGGCGATGGTCAGTCCCTTGACTCTGAAATTGAAGAGCGAACGGATGCAGCCGATGATAACTCATCAGAAACTGAGTCTGACGAATAATTCTTTTAGTACCGGTTTGGATAAACTTCCAAACCGGTATTTTTTTGATGCTTGGAATAGAGTATGATTAGGAGAGAACCAACATCTGAAAAAGGAATGCGGTGACTAGGAATGGAAAACTACAGAAACTTAAGTGAACTTCGACCAGGTACAACTATTGTTGAAGACATTTACGCGAATACAGCATTTCCCATCATTCGAAAAGGAACAACACTTGAAATTGAGCATCTTGAAGTGCTTGATCTGTTCAATATTAAAAGAGTGAAAGTAGAAGAACGAATCGTCAATCGAGTTCAGTCTGAACAACACGAAATTGGAAAGACAGATACAATTTCAAGTGACTTAGATGAGTTGCTTGAAAACAAAATTAGTCGGTCTTCAGATTTGCATACTATGTATAAAAAAGCAGTGAACGATTATAAAAGAGAATTCACATCATGGAGATCAGGTGTGAAGCTAGATATTGCGAAAGTACGTTTACTTATTATGCCCTTGCTTGAAACGTATATGGAACAAAAGAAGATGCTTGTCATGCTGAATGAGTACTCGAATCGTAAAGAATATCTCTATCATCACGCTGTATCGGTCGGTATCTTGACTGCAGCACTCGCAAGTGAGCTTGATTACCCAAAAGGAACAACGCTTCAATTAGGACTTGCAGGCACACTTACAGACTGTGGGATGGCCAAGGTTAATCCGGCTCTGTTAGAAAAGGCTGCATTTTTAACAAAGGATGAATTTGCTGAAGTAAAAAAGCATCCTGTATACAGCTACCAGATGATGCAAGACTCTCCTTTGTTGCGCCAAGAAATGAAACTTGCCGTATTACAGCATCATGAGAGATTGGATGGAAGCGGATATCCTCGTGGGGATCAAGGGGAAAAGATTTCACAGCTTTCTCAAATACTCGCGGTTGCAGACGTTTTCCATGCAATGACGTGCGAACGAGTGTATCGCGCAAAAGAATCCCCTTATAGAGTTGCTGAAATGATGAAAGAAGAGGACTTCGGAAAATTTGATTCGGCTATACTGGATGCATTGTATGCAGTAATAGGAATGCCGGACATTGGTGACAAAGTACTTCTTACAAATGGTGATGTAGGTGAAGTAGTCTCAATAAACTATAGTAAGCCGTTGCGGCCAAACATTAAGCTGCAAGGCAGGGATGAGAGTATAGATTTATGCTCAAATCGTTCAGTTGCGATTGAGAAGGTAGTAAACTAATTAAATAGAAGAACATAATTCCAAGTGGTCTGTCATTCGACGATAAACAGTGAGATGGCAGACCTTTGCTTGTGTTAAGAGCTATAATTTAAACAAAGTTTAAATAAGGGTTGCACTATTAAACTAGGCATGGTATTATATAAAAGTTGCCAAAACAACTTGGACACACAAACGAAACACTATGAACCTTGAAAACTGAACAGCAAAATGTCAACGAAATATCGTTTGGGAAACCGGTTCTGCCGGTAGAACAAACACAAACAGATCTTAACTGATCTGATAGACATCTTAAATGATGCCAGTACGAATTGAGCAATCAATTCTCTTTTATGGAGAGTTTGATCCTGGCTCAGGACGAACGCTGGCGGCATGCCTAATACATGCAAGTCGAGCGAATCATTAGGAGCTTGCTCCTAATGATTAGCGGCGGACGGGTGAGTAACACGTGGGCAACCTGCCCTGCAGATGGGGATAACTCCGGGAAACCGGGGCTAATACCGAATAATCAGTTCCTTCGCATGAGGGAACTCTGAAAGACGGTTTCGGCTGTCACTGCAGGATGGGCCCGCGGCGCATTAGCTAGTTGGTGGGGTAATGGCCTACCAAGGCAACGATGCGTAGCCGACCTGAGAGGGTGATCGGCCACACTG
>NZ_QQAK01000012.1 GCF_003384035.1 Sporosarcina sp. BI001-red
GTCACCTCATGAATCAGTCGCTTTAAATCCAATGAAACAGAACGAACAAGAAAAACTAAAAGAAATTACGATTAAATAAGTAATCTACGAGAATATACATATGCGACAACTATCTTGACAAACACCGGACTGAAGATAATATGTTTGGAAATAACACGCCAGAGTATCTTGGTGATTTATTAAGTAAACAAAATATTGAAGAGGAAATTTTGTACGATATAGATGAGGATTATGACGAATTAACAGGTAAAACAATGGAAATGAAAAATGAATTCAAAGTGAAATTTGTCTACTCGGGATTAAAGTCGATTAGCTACAGAGAAATACTGAAAGGCATAGGGAATTATGAGCAAGGAAGAGATCCTTCTATTGGCGAATCTGTATACTTTATTAGCACAGAAAATGACGTAGTATTTCATATGTATGACGATCGTGGATGTGACGTTTTCGGCTTAAATAAAGGTACTCTTGCACCCGTATACCATAATTTTAGAAAGTGGATTTTAGACTATAACCGTATTGAAATAGACAATGCTTTTGAAGAAGGTTTATATAATTATTTTGAAAATCCAGAGGAGAAAGAAGAGAGGGTTAGAGCCAACGAGATAAAAGTAGAAGAAACTAAAATTGATTTATTTCAGGACAATACATGTCACATCACTCATTCTCTTGTCATACCGAATGACAGGACAGAAGAGTGTATAAATGAAATATCTGAAACAGGATTTAATGTTTTTGTGGATATTAAAAATTGCGAGTGTACAAATTTAAAAGTGACAAAAACAGAAGCTTTGGCAGTTATTGATTATCAAACTGAGCTTATGTCTTTATATTCAAAGAAGTATGAAGGCGAGTATATGGGGTGGTCTGTGAGAAAAGCTTTTTAGTTAAAAAAAGCGTTTTCAACTAAAGAGGGCTATTCATGCATAAGAGAAGCACAATAATAGTGCAAGATAAAAAATGGAAAGATAAGCTGAATTGGAGGGGTATTTGTGGGGGGAAGTATTTTAAATTACGAAGACTTATTGGAAATGTTAGATGATGAACTTCGAGAACCTAAACAATTTTGGGAGGACTTTTATGCAGACAGAACAAAAAATATTCCTTTCTTCAAAGTAAAAGGACCTGATGAGAATTTAGTTGAATATTTTAGTAAGGGGCTTTCGCTTAAACGGGTTCTGGAACTAGGGGCTGGACCTGGGAGAAATTCTATTTATATGGCTAAGCAAGGGAGTAATGTGAGTGCATTAGATCTTTCCGATAAAGCGATTGAATGGGCAAAAGAAAGGGCGGATGAAGAAGGAGTAAATCTTGATTTTCATTGCGTGTCCTTATTTGATTTTGAATTTTAGAAAGATGAAAAAGCCTGCACAATCAGATGATTTATTCGGTGAGGATTTTTTATGGACGAGTTTAATGCAAATTAAAAGTTAAGGTTCTTATAAAAGTACCGAGTAACAGAGGCTTTAACTGAATGAAAGTTGTCCCAGAATTGGCCATTCTATTTTATTGATGGAGGTGTATTTATTGCTGGTTGCCATTATCACTTCATCAGTATGCTTGTTAATCGGTGTAGTTACTTTCACAATTGCTTTAGTAAAAAGAAGCAAAAGAGTACTGTAAATTCAAAATGAATACTGTCTAACTTCTATTGTTCCTTAATAGGGGGGCCAGTTGAA
The DNA here is from genome assembly GCF_003384035.1 of Sporosarcina sp. BI001-red. Taxonomy (GTDB): domain Bacteria; phylum Bacillota; class Bacilli; order Bacillales_A; family Planococcaceae; genus Sporosarcina. The sequence goes on from NZ_QQAK01000012.1 coordinate 1,680, forward strand.
GAAGTAGGACCGTTTCTTTTATTGGTATTTTTCAACGTAATTAAGGTGGCATAACTTCCTAACTTTGAAGTTTTACCACCCTAATTGTAAGTGTCGGTTAATTCAGGTTTTTATCAATAACCTGAAAATCGTAAGAGAGTGAAGAGGGTTTTTGTATTAGTGTACTCTATTTATCGCAGCAAGGGTACCTGTTACTAATCACATATTTGGCGTGATTAGCAATGTGAGTGTCGTCCTCTGCTAGTTACAGAATGACAATGGGGAGTTACTATTATAACTATCCCGGCAAGACACACTCTTAATAAATGCTTGTATAGATAGCTAAAGGAGGCGGTAGGTATGACGATTAATAGTCGTATTAAAATGCCGTTAGGATTTTGGGATGGGCTACGTCAATTAGGAATTTCAGCTCGGGACGTGGTTCGAAAAGCAGGACTACCGCTCACAATTATTACTGAATCAGTTGTTACTACTGCACAGTACTTCGCAATATGGCAGGCGTATTCGGATCTCATGGATGACACTTCCAAAGGAATCGTTAAGCTGGCGACCGCCTTTGAAACAACACATTATCCACCGTCAGTATTAACGGCCTACCACGCTCGGGACTACCGCGATGCTTTAAACAGAATGGCCCGGTACAAACAACTGTGTCCTCCTGAAAAATTACGAATTATTGAGGAAGGCGAGCACTGTGAAATCGAACTGGAATGGTCGCATACCCAACAACCAGGTCCGCCGATACTAGTGGGTATTACGATGGCGTTTCTCTTGGAGCTAGGGCGTCGTGGCACAGATCAATCGTTAAAGGCGTATTCCGTCGAATTATCACACCCAGTGGGCGATGTGCAGACACTTGAAAATTACTTTGGATGCCCTGTTCAGATAGGTTCGGATCGCAATCGCTTGACGCTATATAGAAGAGATTTGGATCGGTTTTTTGTTTCGTATAATGCAGAGTTATTGGAGATTCTGACTCCCGTACTGGATCAATCGATAGGTGAGCAACAACATAACCGCTCAATTACAGAGATGGTCAAGTGGATCATAAAACAAAGCCTAGCAGGAGGTCGCCCAGACATTCAGACTATTGCTAGAGAAATCGGCATGGGCAATCGTACTTTGCAGCGCCGTCTTTCAGAAGAAGGGACAAGTTTCAAGAGTCTGTTGACTCAAACACGACATGATCAGGCACGAGAGTACTTGAGAGATTCCTCGCTTGATATTAAAGAAGTGGCATTTCTGATTGGATACGAAGACCAAAACTCGTTCTATCGCGCTTTCCACCTTTGGGAAGGTGATACTCCTTCAAACTGGCGTATGGAACAATTAGGTACTAGCTCAATCAATTAATTTCATCTTATAAGTGAGTGTTCGAAAATGGATAAAAAGGGGAAATATAGAATGGATATGGGATTAAACAATAAAACAGCATTAGTTACAGGGTCGACGAAAGGTATAGGTAAAGCAATTGCTATTGAACTTGCTAAAGAAGGTGTTAATGTTCTAATTAATGGACGGAATTATGAAGAGGTAGAACAAATTGTAAATGAAATTAAATTCGATTTTCCTGCTACGTCTCCTCAAAATGCTACAGCTGATATTGTGGATGTTCAACAAAGAGAGAATTTATTCGAAAAGTACCCCGATATTGATATTTTAGTTAACAATATGGGTATTTATGGAATTATGCAATATGAGGACGTTGACGATGAAGTATGGATTAAATACTTTCGTACTAATGTTCTCGCTGCAAATGGATTATCTAAATTTTATTTACCTAAAATGATGAATAGTGATTATGGCCGCATCATCTTTATCGCGAGTGAAGAAGCAATTATGCCATCGGGACAAATGCCTCAGTATTGTATGACAAAGTCCATGCTATTATCCTTGTCAAAAAGCTTATCTAAATTAACAGTAGGAAAAGAAGTTACTGTCAATACAATCATGCCAGGACCAACGTTGTCTGAAAATGTACAGCAAATAATAGAGGGGATTTACACCAATGAAGATATGACTTTTTCGGAAAAAGAGAAAGACTTTATGACTAAAAATCTACCCCAATCTGAAATACAGCGATTTATTAAGCCAATTGAAATAGGTAGACTCGCTACATTTGTATGTAGTCCTTATGCGTCCGCATTTAAAGGGTCCCCAATCCGTATGGACGGGGGAATGGTACCGACTATTTTTTAATAATTTTCTATTTAGAGAATTAGAGAAAAGAAAAGAAAAGAAAAAGGTTCCTATGTAAGAAACTTTCGTGTTTGTTTAAAATACATGTCTGTTTCACACACAGGTACCTTTCAATTTATACCTACGCCTATTATTAGTGATAGGTACCTCGACCTCACACAAATCAAAAAAACAAAAAGGAGAACGAGTCTTTTGAGACATCGTTCTCCCTTTTTTTGCTTAATTTACAGGTTAAAATAAATTAGCCACGAACAATTGTATTGCGGATTTTATTGGATAAAAACTCCACGAATAATATTAAGACCATCAAGCCGATTAGTATTGAACCTACTTCGGACCATTTGTAAGCATTCATCGCAAATATTAGTGGGGCTCCGATACCGCCTGCGCCTACTAATCCGAGGATGGCTGCATCTCGTAAATTCATATCAAATCTATAAATAGCGACTGATATAAACATGGCGAATAATTGCGGGATGATACCGTAACGGATCTTTTCGAAAGGTGTACATCCGATGGATTCTAGGGATTCGAGTATGTTTACTTCCAAATCTTCAATGATATCCACGAAAAGTTTGGAAAGCATACCAATGGAGACCAATGCCATCGTCATAACACCCGCAAACGGCCCAGGTCCTGTTACACGAATAAACATTAACCCGTATACAATTGCAGGGATGGTTCGGACGAAAATTAAAAATAGACGAATGATAAAAGCAACCGGTTTCGGGACGATATTAGATGCTGACAAGAAAGCGAGTGGGATAGCCAGGATCGTTCCGATAATTGTTCCTAAGAAGGCGATTGCCATTGTTTCTAACAGGAGATAGGGAACACCGGTTTTGTTAAAGGTGAAAAGTAATTCTGTGTTCGGTGTTACAATCCCATGCAAAATATTTTGTGCGATTGCCAAACCGTTACTTGTAAAGTTGGATAAATCGATGGCAGTCAAAGACCACACGAGAAAGACGATTACAATAACAGCGGTGATCACATTTTGCACAGTGCGTTTAGGCTCTTTCAATAAATGCTTTTCAATAATATCCATTGTGACCACCTTTATAATAATTTCTTTCTTATATATTCACTAATCGTTTCGATTATAAATACTGTGGCAGCGAGCAACAGCAAAATCATTCCGACATTAGCGTAATTACGCCATCCAAGGCTTTCATTGAGCATTAAACCGATACCGCCAGCGCCAACATATCCTAGAATGGCAGCATACCTCACATTTCCCTCGAAACAAAAGATAGCGTTTGATAGATAGTTCGGCAGTATCTGAGGAATAATTGCATATCGGAATGCTGAAACGGTGGAGTGACCCATAGACTGCATCGCTTCAAATGCCTTTAAATCCGCATTCTCTATCTGCTCATATAACAGCTTTCCGATATAAGCAATAGTAAAGATGAAAATTGCGATAGTACCTGCAGTTGTTCCAATACCAAATATAAATGTTGCAATCAACGCAGCTACCAAAGTAGGGAGTGTGCGTAATAAACTCAATATAAATTTGGTTGCAACGACTACAGTCTTATTTTTACTCATGTTGGAAGATGCAAAATAGGCGAGTGGCAATGCAAACACAGCACCTAGTATTGAGCCTAGCAGTGACATTTTAATGGTGTCGAATAGTGGTTTCCAAAGTTTGCTTATGTAATCCCAGTTGGGCGGGACCATGTCAACTAGAATGACCCAAAACTGCCCTATGCGCTTGGTTAACACCTGCAAGTTAAACCCTGTAATCTGGACAGAATAATAGCAGCAAATGAGAAGGACTACAATGATCAATGGAGTCTTTGAGCGCTTTACCGGAACTGTTTTTCCATTTGGCAATGTAATGGACTTAGCTTTTAAGATGTTCAATTGCCCTTCAGCTCCTCTTCAAGCTTCCCATTATAGATGTGATCCAAAATTTCGTTGGTTACTTCAGTTGCCGGACCATCGTAGACAATTTCACCACTTCGGATGCCGACGACTCGAGTCGCATACTCTAACGCCAAATCGACATGGTGGATATTAATGACAATAGTCATATTCAGTTCCTTGTTGATCCGTTGAAAGTCTGTCATGACTTGTTTTGCTGTTATCGGATCGAGGGAAGCAACGGGCTCATCTGCTAAGATGATACTTGGATTTTGAGCAAGTGTACGGGCTAACGCAACACGTTGCTGCTGTCCACCGGAAAGCTGATCGACACGGATGAAAGCTTTATCCAAAATATTTACCCTATCAAGTGCTTCCAATGCACCAATCTTTTGCTGCTTTGTATATACACCAAGAATCTTCCGCCATAGCGGCATATCAGGTACAAATGAAACAAGGACATTTTTAAATGAGGATATACGATTAACGAGGTTAAAGGATTGGAAAATCATGCCGATTCCTCTGCGCAATTTACGAATTTGTTTGCCCTTCAGTTTTGATACATCAACATTGTTAACGAATAGGGAACCGCTCGAAATATCATGCATTCGGTTCACACAGCGCAATAGAGTGGATTTTCCTGCTCCCGATAACCCGATAACTGCTACAAATTCGCCTTGTTCAATCGTTAGATTTATATTATTTAATGCTATAAAGCCATTGTCGTATTTCTTTTCTACGTTTTGGAATTTTATCATGTGGAATCTACAACCTTTGCTAAAAAAAGGAACACCAAGGTGTCCCTTATTTTTGTTTTTTATTTAGTTTGAACTAAGTTCTTGGACTAGCTCTTGTGCTTTTCGTTCATTGTCATAGTCCGAGTCTTTTGCATTTTGATAGCCGTCATGGCTATAGATGGCAATGACTTCTTTGCCTTCTTCAGAATTCCCGATATTGATAAATGCTTTTTGGAGTGCAGTTTTCAAGTCATCATTCATGATGTCTGAGTTTTTGCTTACACTAACAGTATCGTTGTAAATCGCAGGCATTACGCCGATTACATCGGTTTCATCCCAAATACTATTTTTCCGATCGAACTCAGATGTCCAATTTTCTTCAAAATCGATCCGTGCATCAGCATACGTTACGAGTACGTCTGTTTGATCTGCAGCTAGACGGGCAAATGCACTTCCATATGAATCAGCCTGAACAACTTTAGACAAATCGGTAATCGTTTTTCCGAAATGCTCATCTAACCATAGAGCCGGATAAATATAACCTGCTGGAGAAGATGATGACATCACGTTCCAACTAACATTGTCTAAATCTTCGAAAGCTAATTTCTCTCCGTTATTCACTTTATCAGCAAGTGCTCTACCTTTTTCGGATGGGCCAGCAATGAGAAGTGCGCGGTAAGAGTTCGCTTGTGTATCCGACTTTTCTGTTGGTTTGTTTTTATTCCACTCGGCTGGATCATCGGAATCAAGGCTTAAACCGGCACGAGTTGCTGTCAAAATGACTTCAGCACCATCATCATAGAGTACATATGTACCACCAGGAATTAAACCGATGTCAGTTGTACCTGCGGATAATGCTTCACCGACAGCTTCATAGTTTGTCCCCACTGTAATCTCGACTTCGTTTACATCATAGCCTTGATCGTGTAGCTGTGATTTCAAAAGTTCTTTAAGTGGCTCAGTTGCAGTAATAATTTCTTCCGGATCACGAGATGGAACGAAAGCAATAGAAAGTTTGTCGATTTTCTTATCATCATCATCACTACCACTACCACTACCAGATTTCTTGTCATCAGATCCGCATGCAGCTAGAGCAATGCCCATTACGAGTACGAGCATCAACATAACTATCTTCTTCATAATCTACCTCCTAAATTTGGAATACTAGACCATTATAAGATACTTTGATAAAATCGGAAAGTAAAGATTGTGTAAATTTATATATTTGAGTAAACTATGAATTTTAAAACTATGAATATTGAGGTGCTCAATGAAAAGAATTTCTGTTTTAGTGACGAGCGATGTACATGGATATATCATGCCGACGGACTTTTCAGGTGAGTCGGAGTTGCCGCTAGGGTTAGGAAAACTGGCAACCGTCATTGGAGAAGAACGAGACAATAATTCGGTATTATTAATTGAAAATGGAGATTTTATCCAAGGAAGCCCGCTAACATATTATGAGCAAAGCTTTACGGATGGAAAAGATAATTCAGTGATTGGTTTAGCGAATGCACTTCACTACGATCTTGCGGTATTCGGCAACCATGAATTCAACTTCGGATTGCCTGTATTAAATAAAGTGGTGGAAGAATCTGATTATCCATGGCTTGCAGCAAACATCAAACGTAAAGATGGAGCGTACTTTACAAAGCCTTATATTTTGAAAGAAATCGATGGTGTCAACATTGCTATTGTTGGTGTCACAACACAATTCGTCCCGATTTGGGAAGCGGAGCCTAACATAGAAGGACTAATTTTCGAGGATGCCTTTGAAGCCGCGAAAAGAGAAGTCGAATGGCTACATGATAATCATCAGGTAGACGTTATGATCATTGCTTATCATGGTGGATTCGAGTGTGACCTGGAAACGGGGGAAGTCCTCGAATCTACACGTGAGAACGTTGGTTATCAAATTTGTAAAGAAATTGATGGTGTGGATGTTGTCATTACAGGTCATCAACATCGTGAAATTGCCCAGCATCTATTTGGTAAAGCTGTCGTACAGCCAGGAACGAAAGGTGTTTGTCTGGGCAAAATTGAGTTAACCATAAATGATAGTGGAAAGTTGGAAAAAGCGGAGCCATCCCTTGTCTATATGGATGATGTCCCGTTAAACGGAGCTATAAAAGAGTTGATAGTGCCGATTCACGAGGAAACGGAGAAGTGGTTAGACAAAAACATCGGAAAAATAGAAGGGGATCTACTCATTAGTAGTCCTTTTATTGCAAGATTAGAAGGGCATCCATATGTCGAATTTATTAACCGTGTTCAAAATGAAGTAGCAGGCACGTCTATTTCATGTATGGCAATCTTTAATGATGTATGTCTCGGGTTTAATCCGAATGTAACAATGCGGGATATCGTAACGAATTATATCTTCCCGAATACGTTAAAGGTGCTACAAGTAAAGGGGACATATATTATACAAGCACTTGAGCAATCGGCGTCCTATTTTACATTGGATAAGGGCGTTCCTATAGTATCGGATGATTTTCTAATACCGAAAGAACAACCTTTCAATTACGATCTCTGGAGTGGTATCGATTATACGATTGATCTGCGGAATGAGGTAGGGAGGCGTGTTGTTGAAGTACTTTATAATGGAAAGCCGTTGCAACTTGATGATACATATGAAGTTGTCATGAATAATTATAGGTCTACCGGCGCGGGGAATTTTGAGTACTTCAGGGATTGTCCTGTTGTAAAAGACATTCAGGTGGATATGACGGAACTGATAGCGGATTATTTTGTGAAGCATGGAACCGTTTCAGCAAAACCGATGCAGAATATGAAGATTTTATATGAATGAGAGGAAACACATGCCTCTTTTATGAAAGGGACATTGTTCTTTTTTGAATTTCCTGGAAACTATCTGATTTTGGGTGCCTATGGAATAAATATTGGAGATCATCACAATTGTAAAGCCCCCAACTGTTTTGTAAGATGGGGGCTATTTAGGTGGAGAGGGTACATATGATACAAAGATTCTTTAATACTTATAAATGGACAATTCTGGTATAATACAAGTGAAAGTAATTAATCATGGTATTCAATTAACGCGTGGAATCATCACATAAACATGCGTGACCGGGGAGAGATTTGTATGTGGAGTTTTAGCACATTTAAAGACAAACGTTATTGGATCCTATTAATACCAGCTAGTATTTTTTTAATATTGTTTGCATTTTTCACCCCTGACTATATTCTTGAAAGACCTTTTGTTGCACCAATAACAATACTTGCAAGTTCAGTTTTGTTCTGGTCTACATACCACCTTTGGAAATATTTTGGTGATAAAAAGAAGGAGGATCATGAGGTCTGAAATTAAAAAAACTCCAGATTAGTTCCTTCTTGTGGCGATTTATTATACGGAGTAATAATATATTGATTGTGTTAACGGACCCTTTATCAATTGTAGCTAAATATTATTTCATGGTGAGCATTTTCTATGTTGTTTGTATGAAATAATACGTTCCACAGGAATTGCCTCCGATCTACATAAGGGACAGTTGAGCGAATGACGCTGTCAGAATTTCATTATCGTTTTATTGAATTTATAAAGTAGGAGGTCAATCTATGTTTAAAGTGATTATTTTAATTCTTTTTTTAATTTCCATGTACCTACTACTTTTGAAAGAAAAGCGGATTGTCAGGGTTTTACTGATTCTTTACTTTACTTTGATATCCGCCCTGCTTTTAACCGGAATCTCTAAAATTACGGAGGAGTATCATCTGTATCGAGGACCGGTTCCTGATGAGGGATTTCGAGCCTTGGGTGACTGGGTAGGCCTGTTTTCATATTTCTTCATTATCCCGGTGTTTGTTGTCGTCGCCTATGTAACGTTTAAAGTAGCGAAGCGAATAATTCAAAATAATAGAGTACGAATTGCTGTCTATCTATTGTGGCTGATGTTCCTCCTTGCAATCAGCTTTGTTTCCTTTTTTATCTTTACGCTGATTTTCTATGGTTTTGCACCTTGATGAATTCATGGGGATCTGGTGTAGGGGACGATACACGTCTGGCTAAGTCCATGTGTCTGACCAATGTTTTGGTGTCATGAAGTACTCAATTATTTATGGTCGGAGTTGCACACCGCAGCTCCATCGCAATTATAGGTTTTGAAAATCATTCCAGTTATTAAAGAAGAGTTGTGCATTAAACGGACCACTTTGGTGTATTACATATGTCGAATTTAGGAGGTCACATTCTTGAAAAGTAAACGTGGTTTAGGAATGCTTTCCTTTATTAGTTTGATTGTAGGTCTCGTTTTTATTTGTGTTTTTATTTTTACAGGTAATTTTCTCATTACAATGGCATTCGGATATATCCTTTTAGCACTCTCATTCGTTTTATCCTTGTTCAGCAGAAATGATAAATTTGGAAGAGTATCACTCTACGCTTTTCCATTAATCGCAACCATTTATTTATTGTTCTTCGGAGTCATGTATTTATTTTGGAATACACCATAATGCATTGACGCAGTCGGGGGCAAAACACGGATTAGACCTATGCATCAATCTAGGCTATTATATTAAAAATAGTTCAAAATTATATGGATAAACAAAACTTATTTAGGGATTTGGAGGAAGTGAAATGCTTAAAATAGTAGGAGTTATGTTATCAGTTATTGTTATTGCATTCGGGTGTTATGCTTTAATAACTGAAAATTTCGAGTTTATGCCACATATGCTTTTCTTCTTAGGCGTGTTACTAATGGGCTTGGGGGTTAGGGAACTAAAAGTAAAACGGACAACAAATGCAGTGGTTACTATCCTTGGGTCTGCTTTTATATTATTTGTCGCTATCTACACTTTTTAAAATAGAAGGGACGATATACGTAATGTATCGGTATTATTATGCAAGAATAAGGCTATTTAATTAGATTTTGATAAACATAATTGGAAGAGGTGAGTGACTTTGAATAGTATGAACATGGGTGATATTATGTTTTCAGTAATTACAATTTCATTGATAGTATTATTTTTCGTATCACTAGTATTGTTTTTTAGAAGAATGTTAATTAGTCAAAATAATAGAGCTGCAAACAATGCTAAAACAGAGCAGAAACTGGATAAAATAATTGAACTATTAGAACGAGATAGACCTAACTAATAGAGCGCTTATAGCTCGTCATCTGAGGCATGTGTTGAAGATGAATTGAGATTAAATTGAGTCGAATTGATTGATACTTAATTAAGTTAGTAGGTGATTTACGATGGAAAAGTTTTTATTGAAAACAGGAATATATTCATTTACTATTTCTTTCTTATTGCTATTTGTAGTTATACCTAGAGAAAAATACACGACGGATTTAAATGGAATGAGTTCGATTGAGGGAACCTCATATCCAGACTTCTTCTTTAATCTCGCACGATATTCCATAATAATTTCAATCATTGCGGTTGTAGTTATGTATTTTGTTAAGTTTAAAAAAGAGAAGAAAGACTGAATTGCTTTATGGAAAAAGGAGACAATCCTGAAATAAGGATCTGCTCCTTTTTAGTAAAAGGGCAATGTACAACGATATAAATAAATTATCAAAAAAGAAGGTGGTTGCGTTGGATTTTGTTACTGAGAAATTAATATATATAGCAATATTTATTTTTATCATTCATTCTATTGAAACACTGGCCTATGCTGTAAGACTATCTGGCGCACGAGTAAGAATGATCGCTTCAGCCTTATCCCTTTTTAATATCATGGTGATGTTTTCAAGATTGGCAAATATGATGCAGCAACCTTTTACTGGAAGCCTAATAGATAATGCTCCAAGTCATAATGCACAAGAGTTTGTAGAAACACAATTTCGTTTTCTTATAGGAGCTTCGACAGTTGGAACCGTTTTTGGAATGCTTTTACTGCCAACCTTTGTAGCCCTATTTTCAAGAGCTATCATTCATTTGTCGGAAGAAAAGGGTTCTGTTCCATCATTATTTAAAAGACTATTTTCTTTGCAATATATAAAACGGGGTATTACTCATTTCAGTTTACCTAAATTTTCATATCTGAAAGATACCAAGATCAAAGATATACCGGTAAGGTTATTCTTAATAAATATGATAATAACGGCAATATATACTATTGGCGTGTTATCTGCTTTATATGCAGCACTACTGACTCCAGAGCATGCATCAACAGCAATCATGGCGTCAGGTTTAATCAATGGTATGGCAACCATACTGTTAGTTATTTTCGTGGATCCCAAGGTCTCTGTAGTGGCTGACGATGTAGTGAATAAACGGGGGAATTATCAAACACTCAAAAATATTTCATTGATGATGGTTACGTCTAGGTTATTGGGCACGTTGTTAGCACAATTATTCTTTATACCTGGAGCAAAATACATTGCATGGTTTACACAATTTATAGTTTGAAAACCTTATACAAACGGGTGCAATTCTTTAACAAGGATTTTGCCCTTTTCAGTAAAAGGGCTAATTTCTTGGACAGATATTGTCGTGAAATTTGATTAGTTTGCTAGGAAGAATTCTGTAAAACTATAGCTCTTTCGCTCGTAACTAAAAGGAGATGGATGAATATGCAAGTGTTGTTAGGAATCTCATTCGTTTGTTTTCTTGCGTTGATGTTTAGTTTATTACTGAGTAATCAACAGAAGAAAATTCAAAGCAATAAGAGAATGGAACGGAAATTAGATTAGTTAATCACTTTTTTGGATAAGGAAACAGAAAAAAGCCAGTAGTCTCATAATGAGGATAGTAGTATTGTTATTACCCCTAAGGTGTGCTTTTGGAAATGCAATAGTAAGGGATCAAGTGTTTAGATAAGTACTCGATTAATTTTATGTAGGTGACGTCTTCTAGTGGGAATTTTAGTAGTGATGAATACTCTTTTGACGATTTGAAACAAAGGACAAATAAAATACATAATCGTCGAACTGAATAATATTATACAAAGAAATTAGGTTGATAGTAGCTGTGCTATTTGTTCTTTATAGCTGGTTGTTCGGTTAACGGGTGTAATAAAGGAACAGTTATAGTGCTTTTTACGGGCCTAATAAAGGGGATGAATTCATGGAATCCGGCTACTATGAGTGGGGCAACAGAAACAAACCGACTTTGGTGTTTTTACACGGTATGGGCTCAGCAGGACTGAGCTTCGGAGAATTGGCACAACTTATATTGAATGATTACCATGTTGTTTCTTTTGATTTACCAGGACATGGAGGAAAAGCTCCGTTGCCAAATGAGGAAGACTATAGTCCGGAAAATTTGGCACAAAGATTGAGCAAATCGATTAAGGCACTAGGGTTAACTGAAATTTTTCTTGTCGGACATTCATGGGGTGCACACCTCGCACTTTATGTGGCTGGGCATTCCCCTGAAATGGTCAAAGGACTAATCTTATTAGACGGGGGGTATTTTCAACAAGACTCAGACGGTGATTCACTGGCACAACAACTTAAAAATGTGGATACATTCACTGAACAAGTTCGATATGCTTCGTGGGAGGAGTTCCTTAAATCTGAGAAAGGGGATTCTCCACGATGGTCAAAGGAGATTGAAGCTGGACGTTTAGCGCAAGTTACTGAAATTGACGGTGAAATCCGACTGGCTATCTCTCCTTTTACAGCCAAAGCTGTGATTAAAGGAACTTATCAGCAACAGACAGCAACTATTTTCCCGAAGGTACTGTCCCCAGTGCTGTTAATGCGCAGCACGCTTCCCATAGAAGTAGAGGATGACCGTAGAACAGCAATTGAATATTTAGTTAGAAAAATTCCACAAGTTGAAGTGTATGCAATTCCGAACACAAGCCACGATATATATCGGGATGCACCAGAAACAATTGCCTGTAAAATAAACGAATGGATCAACCGGAAGTTATAGCAGGAAATATATACTTTCTGCAATTGGGCCATTAACAAGAAATTTCCTGAAAGTTGTAACTTAAATTGAAGATGACAGTCTAATGTTGTAAAAAGGGTGGGATTTGTGAAAAAAATATTTATTTTAATGGTCGCAATTGGATTAACATTAGCTGGTTGCTCGCAAAGACAGGTTAATAAATCAGAGGATGCACAAATTGAAAAAACAACTGAAATAAAATCTGAAACCCTTGCTACAACTAAGGTGATTTCTCTAGATTTAAATGGGGTAGAGGATAGAGAAGTTTTCTCAAAAGCCGTAAATGATTCAAAGCAAGAGCCTGGTATTGTCAATATGACAAATCCAGATTATAAATTTAGCATCGGTGAAGAATCGTATTTGCTGTGGATTACCAGTGATTCTGGAACAATAATGAGCACGAAAGATACGCACACGATTTACACATTAACGACAAATTCAGTTAAAGAAGTTTATGGAATCGTAAATAATGGATAAAGGCATTCGTATGCCCTATTAGGGGGCGAAACATTGGTTACATTATGCTTCGTCGTACTTGTAACTCCAAATACGATCACTTCTGAAATTAAAATTCAAATTCTTTCTTGACTTATCCAAAAACTCTCTCTATAATCCATAAACAAAGGTTCTTATCCATATATTTGCAACGAGAAGGACATGAATCACTCCACATTTTCGCTACCAGAAAACAAGGTCATTGGCTGGAAGCCTTGAGCGGAATCAAGTGATTTACCACCTTTCTGGCTAACGTGAGGAATTGCATTCGTGCATGAAATCATGTTCGGGAAACCGTTATCGACTTAAGCGCATGCCTGCATTTTTTGGCATGCGGAAACTTGGGTGGCACCACGACCGCATTCGTCCCTTTTACAGGGGAGGAGTGCGGTTTTTTTTAGTTGAATACTGAAAGCTATGACAAGGATACGAATTATTCTTGAGTTCTTACCAGAGAACAGGACCATCGGCTGAAAGTCCTGAAGACACGAGAGATAATTTACCGCCTTTAAGCTGACATAGAGAACCATGTAGTTACATGAAACTATGTTCGGGAAACCGTTATCGCAATGAAGTGCAGAAGCTGCTTTTTGGCATCTGCAAAATCAGGGTGGTACCACGACCGCATTCGTCCCTTTCCAGGGAGGAGTGCGGTTTTTTATATACAAAAATTCAGGAGGCGTTTAAACATGTCCATTCAATCAGAGGAAGAAATAAGAAATCATCGTAAACTCGGTCAAGAACTGGAATTATTCATGGCATCGGAGGAAGCTCCAGGAATGCCATTCTATTTGCCGAACGGAATGATACTGCGCAATGCTTTGGAAGACTATTGGAGAAAGGAACACCGTAAGGCGGGGTACGAAGAGATTAAGACTCCGATCATGATGAAACAAGAATTATGGGAGACTTCAGGACACTGGGATCATTACCAGGACAATATGTATTTTTCGGAAGTCGACAATCAGAAATATGCGCTTAAACCGATGAACTGTCCAGGAGCTATGTTGATATACAATCATAAGCGGCGTAGTTATCGAGAGTTGCCTATCAGATATGCCGAGTTAGGATTGGTTCATCGTCATGAGCTTTCGGGATCTTTGAATGGACTATTGAGAGTGCGGGCTTTCACACAAGACGATGCCCATCTATTTGTTCGGGAAGACCAAATTGAACCCGAAATCGATCGTGTTTTGGATCTCATTCACGACATGTATTCCAAGTTTGGATTTCGTTATGAGGTTGAACTGTCAACAAGACCAGAAAATTTCATGGGTTCGGTGGAGCTGTGGGATGAGGCGGAACAATCACTCGAAAATGTACTAAAGGAACGGGGGATGCCTTACACACTCAACGAAGGTGACGGCGCATTTTACGGACCCAAAATCGACTTCCATATACTCGACTCACTCGGCAGAAGCTGGCAGTGCGGCACGGTTCAATTGGATTTTCAAATGCCTCAAAAGTTCAATTGTCAGTATGTAGGTGAGGATAATTCCTTGCATCATCCGATTATTATTCATCGTGCTGTATTTGGTTCCATGGAAAGATTCCTTGCGATCTTAATTGAGCATTACGAAGGCGCATTTCCATTATGGTTGGCACCTGAACAGATTCGAATTTTACCAATTGCGGATGTTCATCTCGATTACGCTTTTGAAGTAAAACGTAAGCTTAATGAAAAAGGCTATCGTGCGGAAGTGGATGACCGTTCGGAAAAATTCGGATATAGAGTAAGGGATGCTGCGAAAGCCAAAATACCGTTTGCTTGGATTGTCGGGGATAAAGAAGTGGAGAATCAAGGGGTGTCTGTACGTAAACGGAAAGAAGGCGATCTTGGGCAACTATTGGTTGAGGCAGCGTTGAATCTGTTGGAAGGCGAATAAACCTTACTACTTCCTAATGACTACAAATATAAAAAGAGAGGAGAATAGCTAGATGCTTTCTCCTCCCATATATTACAGACTTATTGAACGGCATCCTGAACTTTTATCTCAGCATCTATTCCGATTTTATCCAACACAAACGCATATAACGCCGCTGCTTCCTTCAACTGATTGAAACGTCCTGACTCCCCGAAATGACCGGCGCCCATATTCGTTTTCATCACAATAATATGATCGTCTGTTTTCAGTTCTCTTAAGCGTGCGACCCATTTGGCGGGTTCCCAATAGCCGACGCGTGGATCGTTTAAACCAGTTGTTACATACAGATGAGGATAGTCTTTCGCTTCTACATTGTCATACGGACTGTAGGATTTCATATAGAAATACGCTTCCGATTCCCGCGGATCTCCCCATTCGTCCCATTCCAGTGTAGTGAGGGGAATGGTTGTGTCAAGCATTGTTGTGACAACATCGACGAACGGCACTTCAGGGACAATGACTTTAAACAGATCACCTGCCATATTCGCGACAGCACCAGCTAGCAATCCTCCCGCACTCCCACCGCGTGCTGCTAACTTTTCCGAAGTTGTGTAACCTTCTTCAATCAGAAACTTTGCAGCTGCAATAAAATCAGTGAATGTGTTGCGCTTGTTTTGCATTTTTCCGTCCTCATACCAATGTTTCCCCATTTCAGAGCCACCTCGCACTTGTGCTGTGGCCAATACGACTCCTCTTTCTAATGCAGGAATCCGATATGGACTGAAACGCGGGTCACTGTTAGCACCGTAGGATCCATACGCATACAGGATGACCGGAGCGGGACCATTGTCGAGTGCTCCTTCTTTATATAGTAGGTTTAATGGAACTTTGACTCCATCTTCCGCAGTTGCCCATAGTTGTTTTTGACGGAAGTTCGAAGAATCATATTCCCCACTAACAGGAGCCACTTGGAGACACTTTTTTACTCCATTAACGAGATTTAGCCCAAACGTCGTTTCAGGTGTAGTCATGGATTCGAAGCTGAGTAGCACTTCAGAAGCATCGTAACTTTGGTTGGATTTTACTGAAACGGAGTACAGTGGTTCTTCCCATTGAATCTGTTCCAACTGACCGTTTTTCAATTCCCAGATTTGAGTCAGTCCGTTTTCACGACCGGCGACAAGTAGTTTGTCCTGGAAAGGATACAGTGCTTGAAGATAACGATTCTCTTCATAGTCTGCGACATTTTCACGTGCATGTAGATCTTTTAAAGGACATCGGAGCAGCTGGAAGTTTTGTGCTTCTTCGTTCGATAGAATTAGCAAGTCCTCACCCCAGTGTTCGACGTCGTATTCAATCCCATCTTGTCGCGCATCGACTAGTTGCAAAGGTGAGAGTGGAGAATCTGCATCAATCAGACGGATCTCACTCGTCGTTTTCGAATTTGAATGAACAAAAATGTATTTACCGCTTTGAGCTTTGTTCATATAGAGGGTAAACGTCTCGTCTTTTTCTTCATAGAGCAGTTCATCCTGATTGGAGTCACTGCCTAAACGATGGCGCATGAGACGGCTAGGACGCTCATTGTCATCGACGGTAATGTAGAAAATATGCTCACCGCATCGGCTCCATTCCACACTACCGTAGATGAAGACGTCCTGAATCAGGTCGGGTAGAAGTTCACCTGTTTCCAGGTCTTTCACAAATATGGTATAGCGATCTGTCCCATCTCGATTTTCCAAATAAGCAAGAAGACGATGATCGTTAGTCCATTTAAGTGCTGTCACACTTAAATAGTCACTCTCCTTAGCTAGTTCGTTCAGGTCGAGCACTACTTCTTCGGGTGCTTCAGAAAGCAATTCACGGCTAGTAGCCTTTTTGCGTTGGTAGATTGGGTATTGTTTCGTTTTATCCAAACGGGAGTAGTAGAAGTAAGGTCCATGTTGTACGGGAACATCGACTTCTGATTCAGGTACACGGTCCACCATACGTTGATAAATCTCTTCGGTTTGTTCTTTGAGAGGCTCCATGATTTCTTTGTAATAACGGTTCTCGTCCTCTACATACTCAATGACTTCAGGATTATTGCGGTCATTCAGCCAATAATAGTCGTCTTCGCGCACATCGCCATGCAATTTATGGGGATGTGGGATACGTTTAGCAATAGGTAGTTTCATGAATTAAAATCTCCTTCCTTCCATATACGTAGTAGTTTCGCTATACACTAAGAAAACCCTCTTTTGTAAGAAGGCTCTGATTAATGGATGGTCTTGCTTTTGCAGTTTCTCTTTCCAGCAGTGAGGATAACTAATAAGTGCACGGTTACATTTTAAGATAAAAGAGTAGAGGGAACTAATAAAACTAAATTCTCTGTTGAATACATGAAAATTAGAAAAATGTAGGTTATAATCCAAATGGAAGGGGGATGAGGAATGATTAACCCACCAATAATAGAAAAAATTGAAGGGCTCGTGTTTATCATGTACTTGTCAGCTCTTTACTCGGGAACTAATGCAACATTTTCTTTTAAAGAGAAAGAACTATTAGTTAAATGGATTAATAGAGGCGAGGCAAAAAACACACGGGAAAAAGATCATCAAGACTTTATAACCGTAAAGGATACCCTTGATGAAAAACAGAAAAAATGGCTTCGAAATGCTTTAGAAATACACGAACCAGAACATAACTGGCATAAGCTTTTAATCTAAAGAAATTTGAACGATTGAATTTAGATATTATAAAGAGGAGAATTGATTTGACTGTTACTTTACAGCCAGTGAAAAAAACGAATATTCATATTTTAAGGAATCTGTATTCACTATATCTCCATGATCTCTCAAGCTACACGGAAAACCTTTCTTTAGAGAAAGATGGTTCTTTTCACTTCGATGATTTAGAGTTGTTCTGGAATGTTGAAGGGTTTTCTCCCTTTTTCTTAAAATATAATGATGAAATAATTGGCTTTCTTCTACTGATAGAACGTCCATTTTTAAAAAAGGAAAAGGATTTTGGAGTAAATGATATTTTTATACTTAATAAATTCAGAAGGAAAGGGTTTGGTCTGCAGGTTTTAGAAAACTTATTTAATGAAAAACCCGGAAAGTATTTTGTAATTGAGCTTTTAGATAATAAACCTGCAGTGTTATTTTGGAAAAAGGTATATCAACAATTAAATATTAAAATTGTTGAACGACATGAACTTATCGACGATGAGCCATGCCTTGTCCAAACATTTTCGGTATAAAATGATTTTTTAAGTTTTTTTTCCGCAAACTGTACTAATAGTGAAATGGCTGGTACGCACACTATTGCCTTAGGGACAGATTGTTAAAGGTATCTAGTCACTTTTACGAGGGTAATATGATTAAGGGAGTGAAACTGTATTTTTAAAAGGATGCAGGCATTCTATCAGGTATTTGAGTTGTACGTATACTCTGAAACGAGGGGGGAATTTGGATATTTGTATTTTTAAAAAGTACATGTATTCCAAAAGACATGAAGTGGTAAAGGTATTGTCACTCACTTGGTGGTTAAAAGCATGTCACAAGCGATACAATTTGTAGGCTAAAATCAATCATGAATGATTACTTAAAAATGTAAGATTGGTGCGCAAGCATGGAGTAGATATCTCATTGCATAAAATCTATTAATTCTAAGAATGAGTGCTCTTTACGTAAAGAGTTTTTAGTGTTACTATTCAATAAATTAAATGCGGAGAAGAGAAGAGTAAATAATTGTTTTCTTTTTAGAGAGCTCCGGTAGCTGAAAAGGAGTAAGAGATAATTATTGAAGCAAACCTCTGAGCAGCACCTCGGAACCTTAAATAGGGGATAAGGTGACAGGAGCTCCTGTTATTGAGCTAAAGTATATGCATGTTTTTAGTGTTGTACTTGATAAGATTAATATGGTGACATATTAATAAACTGGGGTGGCACCGCGATTATACAATCTCGCCTCCAAGACACATGTCTTGGAGGTGGGATTTTTTTGTTGGTCTAATTTAATGAGAGGATGATCACAATGAGTGTGAAAAAGTTTATTGGCGGTTGGCGGTATCCTTCCATTCTGCTGTTCAGTATTGGGATTTCAAGCGTTGGAAGTTGGATCTATTTCATCGCTTTAAATCTGATTGTTCTTCACTTAACTGGATCAGCAATGGCGGTCTCAGGATTGTATATCATAAGAGCTTTGTCTACCCTGCTTACGAATAGTTGGTCTGGCAGTCTTATTGATCGTAGAAATAAGAAAAAACTCATGATTATTCTTAGTTTTCTTCAGGCGTTCCTAATTGTCATATTGCCTCTCTTTTCATCTCTTTTACTTATTTATTTAATGGTATTCGTTATCACGATGGCGAGCTCCATGTATCACCCAACATCAATGACTTATATTACAAAGCTAATTCCAATGGAACAAAGAAAACGTTTTAACGCATTACGAAGTTTGCTCGATTCGGGAGCTTTTATAACTGGACCCGCGATTGCAGGAATCATGTTTACGATTGGGACTCCCAATATGGCTATTTACTTGAATGCCATTGCATTACTTCTATCAGCATTCATTACAATGGCGATGCCGAATGTTGAAGCTGATGAAGAATTTTCGGAAAGTGAAGTTAAGAAATTGACAGTTGGTCTGTTGAAAGACGATTGGAAACTGGTCATACAGTTTACTCGTAACTATTCATATACCATGCTTATTTATTTTTTGTTTAGTGTCATGATTGTATTGATGACAGCTACAGATTCTTTGGAAGCTGCATTTGCAACCCAAGTGCTTTCCTTATCAGAAGGGGAATACGGACTTCTCGTAAGCAGTGCGGGTGCTGGCTTATTAATAGGTTCAATAACGAATACATTTACTGTCGAAAAGGTCTCTACTTCATGGCTGATTGGGGTAGGATCACTGTTGACTGCGGTGGGATATATCGTATTCTCATCCTCTACTACTTTTTTTATAGCCATTGTTGGTTGTTTCGTTTTATCTTTTGCTTCTGCCTTTGCAAATACAGGTTTTTATACGTTTTACCAAAACAATATACCTGTACGAGTGATGGGAAGAATCGGAAGTATTTATGGGGTTATTGAAGCATTCCTTGTCATCCTTCTAACCGTTATTTTTGGGCTGGCTGCAGAAATGGTTTCTATCAGAGTTGTTGTCGTTACAGGTTCTTGGATTATGGCTGTAGTTGCTGCCGTCTTATTTGTCTATAACATACAACCTTCCAAATCTCACTTATACTCCAGCTCATTGAAAGAATTTGAAAAAAGGATTCACCAATAATTAGAGGTCCGATGAATTAGTGTGATTTATGGATATGTATTAACAACTAATTTCAATATAGCTAAGAGGTTTATTAAATCGGTATGTAGAAGGTAATAGAAGAATACGTAAATATTTCAGAAAACAAAATGTGCTATTGAAAGGGAGACAATTAATGACTGTATACAATTTTGAGGAATATGATGATCCAATTTTATATGATAAAGAAAACGAGAACTATCAATCAGAATTACCGTTCTTATTAAATTGGGCATCGAAAACGAGAGGTACTATTATTGACTTAGCTTGTGGTACGGGCAGAGTAACGATTCCTTTAGCGCAAAATGGATATAAAGTTATTGGAGTAGATATACATACAGGAATGTTACAAGAGGCAAAGAAAAAATCATCGATTCTTGATTTGAAAATAGATTGGGTGGAGCAAGACTGCACACATCTGAATCTCCCTATTAAAAGCAACTTGATATATTCAGTAGGTAATTCATTTCAACATTTCTTAACAAACGATGCTCAAGATGAATTACTATCATCTGTGAATAACCATTTAGAAATTGGCGGATTTTTCATTTTTGGAACAAGATTTCCGAATGTTGAGGAATTATTGTCACCAGTTACTGAAGAGTATTGGAAATCCTATACGGATCCTGAAACACTAAGTAGAGTGGATGTATACACGCTAAGTAATTATGATTCTTTACATCAAGTTCAACACAACACGACTATTAGACGATACAAAAACATGGATGGAAAACTTCTCAACGAAAAGAGAACAAACATAAGTTTAAGATATGTATTTCCAAAAGAAATGGAAAGAACGTTGTTTTTAAATGGTTTTGAAATAGTCAACGTGTATAACGATTGGAATGAAAGTCCTGTAACAAATGATAGCTATGAAATGATCTATGTCTGTAGAAAGAGATAGCGAATATAGTGATTCTCATTTTTTCGTTGGAAGGGTGGTGCTCAACAATCTTAGCAAATCGAGCAAAAAACCTGAAATTGGTTTTGAGTGACATCCTTCACATCAGAAGAAAGGATTCCCTTATGAAGCTGTACAAGAACTAATAGATATTCATTCGAAGAACTAGGAGGATTATATGGATATTAGACTTGCTAGTACTGAAGACGTTGAGCAGTTGATCAAAATGCGATGGGATTTTACCGTTGAGTTTGACGAAACTAAGAAAGAAGAATCGTATGAAGTTTTCAGAAAAGAATTCCAGTCGTTTTTTGAGAACGCTCTTAACAGTCGCCAATGGTTTGTTTGGATTGCGGAAGAAAATGAAAAGATTGTTTCACACATTTACGTGGAGCTAATACAAAAGGTGCCTCGTCCAGGAAGGACTACACATCCATTTGCATTTATGACCAATGTTTATACTGTGCCAGAATACAGAAACAAAGGGATTGGAAGTCACTTATTAAGTTCAGTAAATACGTGGGTAAAAGATAATGATTTTGAATTTGTAATCGTATGGCCAAGTGAAGATTCCGTAAATTATTATAAAAAAAATGGATATGTCCATTGTAATGAACCTATGGAATATTTCCCTTAATTCTTGGGATGATTAATTTAGTAGACATCAATGAATCTTTTAAGCTCGCTTATCTAGCTTAAAGGTTATTCAAAAGTCGCTCAAGTAAGGGTGCTGCAAGCAAAGGCGAAGTCATGTCGTTTACTGTTCATGACAAATGTTATTCAATAGACCAAGTGAAAAAATGCCTTGATGGGCCTAACTCACAGTTTGGAGTCACTTCATAAAGAATACTTAAGAATTCGATTTCTGAAAGGGTGTATATGGTCAATGGATCCAAAATGGCTCGATTGGGCAAAGCAGCTTCAAGCAATTGCACAAGCCGGCTTGACCTATTCAAAAGACAAATACGACATAGAACGATTTGAAATGATCACGGACATTAGTGTGGAGATGATGGCACAGCAAACAGAGATAGATGCAACACTTATAAAAGAGCTGTTCGCTAACGAAACAGGTTATGCCACACCCAAGGTAGACATTAGAGCAGTGGTTTTTATGGATGACCAGATTTTGATGGTCCAAGAGGAAGCGGACGGTGAATGGGCCTTGCCAGGTGGGTGGGGAGACATCGGATTGACACCTAGCGAGGTTGCTATAAAGGAAGTGAAGGAAGAGTCGGGATTTGACGTGAAGGCAATTAAATTAATTGGCGTATTTGATAAAAAAGTGCATCCTCATCCACCTTCAGCATATTACGTATATAAACTTTTTATTCAATGTGAAATCATCGGAGGTAAGCCGGAAACAGGAATTGAAACAAGTGCGGTAGAATTTTTCTCTGAAGATAGGTTGCCGACTTTATCAATCGCAAGAAATACAGAATCCCAGATCAATATCGCTTTCAAACACTTACATAACTTCGATGAACCAGTTTCTTTTGACTAATATTTTGACGGATGACTATGTTAGAAGCAAACATGATAGCTTGTACACGATGACATTTTTATATCAATATTTCTCAAAAGTCCACATCCGCCAAATAGGCAGATGGGGCTTTTGCTATTTAAAGACACAAAAAGAATTATGACACGCCCTAATTCTCAAATTCCCCTGGAATCATATGAAATCCAGAAAATGTATCTTCTTTAACCTCTGTAATATCTCGTATAAACGATTTACCTTCATAAGAAGGCATTATTTTTTTTACGTCTCACAAGAATACTCAGCAACTGGCCAACCGTTTTTCATTTCACTTTCAATTATCATTTTGAAATCGACAAGTATTTGGTTTTTAACTTTTTTGATAATCTGAAAATCTCATCCTGTAAAGCAAACGAAAGGATATGTTTAGGCATATTTGTAAATACAACATCATAGATTTTATATGGAGGCATAGAGTGGTGTGATTAAAGATAAGGCAGGTGGTTCTTTGAACTATCAATCGAATCGTTTGGGACAAATCCCTCCGTATTTGTTTGCGGAAATCAATAAGAAGAAAGCTGCGATGATTGAAGCGGGAGTGGATGTAATCGATTTGGGAATTGGGGATCCTGATTTGCCAACACCTCAGCATATTGTCGAGAAGCTAGTGGAGGAGATGCAGAACCCTGCTAATTTCAAGTATCCCAGTTTCATAGGATGTCTTGAATATCGACAAGCTATCGCCGAGTTCTACCTGAGGCACTATGGCGTAGATCTTGATCCTGAGACAGAAGTTCTGGCCCTTATCGGTTCTAAAGAAGGAATTGCTCATTTGATACCTGCACTGATCGATCCAGGGGATACGGTATTGATACCGGACCCGAGTTATCCTGTTTACAGAATGGCAACTTTGCTAGCAAACGGAAAGTACTATGACATGCCTTTGCTGAAAGAGAATAATTTCGAACCGGATTTTCGATCAATTCCACAAGAAGTCATTAACCGTTCCAAACTAATGTTTTTAAATTATCCAGGAAATCCGACTTCGGCTACTGTTGACATTGAATTCTTCCAAAAGGCAGTCGCGTTTTCGAAAGAACATGCCATTCCGATTGCCCATGATTCTGCTTACAACATGGTGACGTATTCGAACTATACCGCGCCAAGTATTCTGCAGGTCGAGGGTTCTAAAGACAGTTCGGTTGAGTTCGGTTCGCTTTCGAAAACCTATAATATGACGGGGTGGAGAATTGGATATGTCGTCGGCAATAAAGAAATCATTAAAGCGTTATCGGTTCTAAAGAGTAATACAGATACAGGACAATTCACGCCAATCCAGAAAGCTGCCGCATTTGCTTTAGATAGCGACCAAAGCTGTGTCAAAACACATAACCGCATTTACGAAGAAAGAATGGCTATTGTGTTGGATGGTCTCTCTTCTATCGGCATACATGTAAAGCCTACTAAAGGAAGTTTTTTCGTTTGGGCACCGGTTCCAGAAGGTTTTACTTCCACGGAGTTTGTCACGCATGTTTTAGAGAAAACAGGGGTAATCATTACACCTGGCAACGCCTTTGGACCAAGTGGAGAGGGCTATTTCCGCATCTCATTATCGGTTCCAAATGAAAGATTATTCGAAGCCATTCATCGAATCAAGGAAAGCATTTAGCAGATACGAAAAATGTTGAAGGGGGCAATAATATGATAAATCGCAAAGGAATTCAAGTGGTTCATCCAAATAAAAAATTGACTATACTTAACGGAGGCAATGACACGAAAAAATTTGTGAACTACATCGACGGTGAGTGGTGCGAATCCTCTTCGGGTAAATTTGTGGACGTGCTAAATCCAGCTAACGGAAAACTGCTGGGGGAAGTCACGCAGTCTACTGATGAAGACGTGGATCGTGCCGTTCAAGCTGCTAAAAAAGCTCAAAAAGAATGGCGTCTCGTTCCAGCACCTGAGCGTGCAGAGTACTTATATACAATTGCAACGCTTTTGAAAGAGCGGAAAGAAGAATTGTCACAAATTTTAACAAGTGAAATGGGCAAAGTAATCGACGAAGCTCGTGGCGAAGTTCAAGAAGCAATCGATATGGCTTATTACATGGCTGGAGAAGGCCGTCGTCTCTTTGGCGATACGGTTCCTTCAGAGCTGCGCAACAAATTTGCGATGAGTGTACGCGTTCCAATCGGCGTTGCAGGACTGATTACACCTTGGAATTTCCCGATTGCGATTGCTTCTTGGAAGTCGTTTCCGGCCCTTGTTTCAGGGAATGCCGTTGTTTGGAAACCTGCGACTGAAACACCGATTATCGCATACGAATTTGCCAAAATTTTTGAAGAGGCAGGATTGCCAAAAGGTCTGCTGAATTTAGTGAATGGATCTGGAAGAGAAGTAGGAAATGCAATGGTAGAGCACCCAGGTATCGACCTGATCTCCTTCACAGGCTCAAATGAAGTTGGAAGTGCGATCAATGCACGTGCTGGAGAACTATTGAAACGGACTTCTCTAGAAATGGGCGGTAAAAATGCTGTCATTGTATTGGAAGATGCCGATCTCGATCTTGCGGTTGACGGCATTTTGTGGGGGGCATTTGGTACAAGCGGCCAGCGATGCACAGCGACAAGCCGAATTATCGTTCATCAGGATGTAAAAGAGAACCTTGAGAACAAGCTTGTTGACCGAATTGGTGAATTAACCCTTGGTGATGGGGCAGACGAAGCGGTAAAAGTAGGTCCGGTGATTAATCGTTCCTCTTTAGGTGAAATCCATGAGTACGTGAAAATCGGTCTTGCAGAAGGAGCTACACTTCTTACTGGGGGGAGTATGGTAACAGATAGCGGACTCGTTACTGGGAATTTCTATGCACCGACCATTTTAACCGATGCAACCGTTGATATGCGAATTGCCCAAGAGGAAATCTTTGGGCCAGTAGTCTCCATTATCCCAGTAAAGAGCCTGGAGGAAGCAATTGAAGTGAACAATAGTGTGAAGTTCGGATTGTCGAGCTCGATCTTCACTTCTAATGTCAATTTGGCATTCCAAGCGATGAGAGATCTGGATACGGGAATTGTATATATAAATGCGGGTACGACTGGAGCAGAAATCCATCTGCCTTTCGGTGGGACAAAAGGGACCGGAAACGGTCATAGAGATTCAGGGGTAGCTGCACTTGATGTGTATACAGAATGGAAATCAGTTTATGTGGATTACAGCGGGAAACTGCAAAGAGCACAAATTGATAACTATTAATCAGTGAAAATTAGCCGCCAGCACTAGTGACGTTGAATAATCGTCAGTAGTGCTGGTGGTTTTTCAATTCTAAAACATTTTCAACCGATAAGTTTATGAATCTTTTACAAGGCTTGGACATATAGTTAACTAACTTGTATCTCAGTGGCGTAGGACAAACAATCGATACGCTCAAGATGGAAGCTGGAGAGGATATTATTTAATTTGTAAGCGTTCATAAATATGAAACTGGAGGAATAATTATGAAAAAGGTATTAATATTTTCGATGTTATCCCTAGTATTAGCAGCTTTACTTGTGGGATGCGGGGGGAAAAGTAAAGACAAAGCAGACGAAGCGGCTAAAACAGATGTCGCCGATCGAATCACCGATTCAAAAGTCATGAAAGTAGCCTTTGAAGGGACATATCCCCCGTTTAACTTTCTAAATGACAAAGACGAGTTTCAAGGCTTTGATGTAGATATCTCAAACGAAATTGCTAAAAGGTTGGGTGTTGAAGCAGAATTCATCGCGACAAAGTGGGATGGGTTAATAGGTGGGCTGAAAGCAGACAAGTTCGATATCATTATCGGTCAGATGACGGTTACCGAGGAAAGGAAAAAGAGTGTGGACTTCACAGATCCATATGTGGTGACAGGTTCGGTTTTAGTAACACGCGAAGAAACAGATGATATTACTGAACTTGCTGATATTAAAGGGAAGAAAGTAGGCGTCGGAGGTGGAACAACTTTTGAAGAAGTTGCAAACAGTGTTGAAGGCGCAGATGTAAAGTTGTATAAAGCTGTAAGCGATTACATTCAGGATTTAACGAACAAACGATTGGATGTCATCATCAATGATCAGTTGCTCATGAACTATAACATCAAAGAGAACAAATTACCGATTAAAGTTACTAGTGAAATCTTAAATAAAGACGAAATCGGGATGGCAGTCAATAAAGGAAATGAGGTCTTTGTAGAAAAAGTAAATAGTGCACTAAAAGAAATGAAAGACGATGGAACCTATAAAGAAATTTATAAAAAGTGGTTTGGCACAGATCCTTTAGACAAGTGATGTTTCCCTAGAGTAACCAGACGCTGGATTTGTCGGTTACTCTAGTATTTTTCTTTCATAAAAAATTGACAGAGGTGAACAAATTATATGAGAGTAGTCGTTTTAGGAACAGGGATGATCGGCACAACCATCGTAAGTGAAATAGCGAAATTCGAATCGATCGAATCGGTTACTGCAGTCGATGTCAGTCAGGAAAGTATCGATAAATGTCTAGAAATTGCGGATAATCCCAAAGTGTCGGGAAAGATGGCATCGTTGTCAACAGAAGATGACTTCATAAAAGTACTTCAAGGTGCGGATGTAGCAGTTGGGAGTCTCCCTCATTCCTTAAGCTTGACCGCTGTAAAGGCTGCAATCGCATCACAATGCCATTTAGTAGATTTGGTTGGATCGATGTTCCAAGAAAAACTAGAATTACATACTCAAGCACAAGAGGCTGGAGTGACGATTATACCAGGGTGCGGTGTTGCACCAGGAATAACGAACTTTCTTGCAGCACAAGGAATCGAATTGCTTGATGAAGCCGATGAAGCGGTCTTGATATGCGGCGGGATTCCTAGATGGCCAGTTCCGCCACTATGGTATCAAGTCGTATTTCGATTGGAAAGTGTCTTAGGTCTTTATACGAAACCTGCTTTTGCAATAAAAAATGGCGAAATTGTACAACTACCGCCGCTTTCAGAACTTGAATCATTGACATTCCCTAATCCGGTTGGGGACTGTGAAGCCGTCATAACAGATGCGCATAGCACTGCATTTACGTTAAAAGGAAAAGTGGGAAACTTAACAGAAAAAACAGTTCGCTATCCAGGACACTGGGAGAAGATGAAGGTGTTAGGAGAGTTAGGCTTCCTAGATAATAAGCCCATTGAAGTGGAGGGGGTTATAACGACTCCTGTCAAAATATCAGAGAAGATCCTTCAGCCAAAAATGGTAGGCAGTTCAAATGAAGATGTAACGGTTGTGCGGGTAGAGGTAAACGGTAGGAAAGATGGAAAGTCTAAAAACTATACATGGGAAATGGTTGATGTATACGACCATGAACGTAATATATCTTCCATGGCAAAAACAACTGCACTTCCTGCTTCATTAGTGGCAAAGTGGATTGCAGAGAAAAAGATACTAGAAACGGGCGTGGTTCCCATAGAAACGATCATTATTAACGAGAGGTTTGATCCCTTTATTGAAGAGCTAAAAGAAATGGGAATCCACATTGAATTTAAGGATTACGTTTAAGATAGTTTAGTTTGATTCGTAAGAAAGCCTGGAAGGAAGTGAAGTAGTGGAAGTCACGATAATAATCGACTCATTGCCCTCCCTATTAAAAGCAACAATTATGACGCTTTTCTTAAGTGGTATATCCGTACTTTTTGCACTAGTGATCGGTTTTTCCACAGCTCTTATCCGAATTCTAAAGGTCAAGATTTTATATGAAGTCGCCAGTATCTATATATCCGTAATCCGAGGAACCCCACTTCTTGTACAAATATTTGTCATCTACTACGGGTTGCCGCAAATCGGTATTTCCTTAGATCCAATTTCTTCAGGGATTATGGCATTAAGTTTAAACGCGGGTGCCTACCTTTCTGAATCATTCCGTGCATCGATCCTCGCTGTTGACAGGGGACAGATGGAAGCAGCTATTTCTATGGGGATGACGTATGGGCAAGCTATGAGGAGAATCATTCTCCCTCAAAGTCTTCGGATCGCCATTCCAACATTATCGAATTCCTTTATCGTTCTAGTGAAAGATACATCACTAGTCTCCGTCATAACTGTTACAGAACTTCTGCAAATGTCTAGTTTGATCATTGCAAAAACATTTGAGCCATTAACGATCTATTTAATAGCCGCAGCCATTTATTGGATCCTAATTATGTTCTTTACAACATTGCTGGATAAATTCGAAAAGCGCTCATCAAAGCATCTAGTTCGATAGTGTCGGTAGGAGAACCAGGTTTAGGAGGCGAGTATCTTGAACGTCATTGAAGTGAAAAATCTTAAAAAAGCTTTTGGAGACAATCCGGTGCTTGATGGGGTGGACTTGACTGTGAACAAAAGTGAAGTCGTCGTCATAATGGGACCAAGCGGGTCAGGGAAATCGACTTTTCTCCGTTGTCTAACCTATTTAGAAGAGCCGAACGAAGGCATGATTAGAATCGGCCCCCATGAACTTCATACAGGTGGAAAACTGGATCGAAAACGCAAGAAAGAAATTAGAGAGTTACGGAAGAAAACGGGTTTTGTTTTTCAGTCATTTAACCTTTTTCCGAATAAGACCGCGATTGAAAACGTGATGGAAGGTCCCTTGACGATTTATGGCGTTAAACCAGGTGAAGCAAGGGAATTAGCTGAATCCCTTCTTGTCAAAGTAGGTCTTGGAGATCGTTGTGATCATTATCCTTCCCAATTATCAGGAGGGCAACAGCAACGAGTAGCGATTGCTAGGGCGTTATCTTTAAATCCAACTGTCATGCTCTATGATGAACCCACGTCCGCTTTGGACCCTGAACTAGTCAGAGAAGTGCTACAGGTAATTAAAGAGTTGGCGGAAGAGGGGATGACTATGGTCATCGTGACACATGAAATGAATTTTGCAAGAGACGTGGCAGATCGAGTGATTTTTATGGATGGCGGTGTCATTGTGGAACAAGGGAACCCAAAAGATGTATTTGATCATCCAAAGGAAGAACGGACTAGAAGATTTCTTACGATGGCGGAGTGAAAAATTGTTATTCTTGTAGCCAATAGAAAGAATCCATCTGGAAAAAAGCCTCATTAACATGGATTCTTATTTTGTGGAGTTAAGGAGTCGATTTCTCCAGTATCCCCCCTCATTGCTTTAGAATCTATCCATATAAAAAGGGACTTACCTCACTAAACAAAATGAGGTAAGTCCCTTTTGAATTTTCACTTCTGTAGATTAGGCTGTTGTAATTTGCTCGTCAATTCAACAAATTCTTCAACATCTTTTCCAACGAGCTCAATCCCAGCTGCCCAGAAATCTTCCTTCGTTACATCTACATCAAGATGTTTCTTCGCTAGGTCTTCTACTTTCATTGATCCTGTATCTTTTAGTAAGGCAATATACTTCTCTTCAAATCCTTCAGGTTGTTTCAAGTATTCCGCATAGATCCCAAGGCTAAATAAGTAACCAAACGTATACGGGAAATTATAGAACGGTACACTATCAATAAAGAAGTGTAACTTGGCCGCCCAGAAATGTGGATGATAAGAAGAAAGCTGATCCCCAAATGCTTCTTTTTGTGCTGCCACCATTAATTCATTCAAGCGCTTTTCTGATACAATTCCTTTTGCACGTTCCGTGTAAAAGCTGTCTTCAAATAAGAAGCGAGCACGAATATTTAGGAACATCGCGGTTGCACCTTCTAGTTTATTGGCTAAAAGGGAGACTTTTTCTTCATCAGATGTAGCATTTTTTACAGTTGCATCGGCAATAATTGTTTCAGCAAACGTACTAGCTGTTTCTGCTACGTTCATAGCATAACCACGGTTTAGTTTTGGTAAATCTTTCATTACGTGACTATGAAAAGCATGCCCTAATTCATGTGCTAATGTACTCGTATCACTTGGTGAACCTGTGAATGTCATGAATATACGGGACTCTTCAAATTCAGGTATGCTTGTACAATAACCACCTGGTCGTTTGTTTGCACGGTCTTCCGCTTCCACCCAGCGGTTTTCAAGCGCATGTTTGGTGAAATCAGTCAGTTTAGGACCAAATGAATTGAAATGCTCTATTATAAAATCACATGCCTCATCATAGGTGAACCGTGTTGGCTTTGTTTCCCCTAATGCAACGGGTGCATCCACGTCTTGCCAGCCCAGCTTATCCATCTCCAACAAATTCGCCTTTTGTGCTAAGTAATCAAGAAACGTTTGTTTTTGTGCGTCAACTGCTGACCACATTGCGGCAAGAGTTTCCTCCGTCATACGATTGTATTCAAGTGGTTCTTCTAAATGACCTTCTCTTCCGTGTGCATCTTGTAATGTTAAGCGATAGCCCGCTAAATGGTTAAGGATGTCTGCAAAAATCGTACCATTCTTAGACCATGTTTTTTCCCAGTTTCCAAATAGCTCTGCACGTACTTCTGCATCAGGATCAGCGTACATCTTGTTCATTGCTTGCCCAACTGATAAGTCGATCGCTTTGCCGTCCTTATCTGTAAAGGGAATAGTCATAATGGAACCTACTGTATTATATAGATTGCTCCATGCAGCGATACCGTCTTTATCTAATTTAGCGATCAGCTTCTCTTCATCTTCAGACAATAGTCGTTTGCCTTGATCACGTATCTCATCTAGTGAGAAACTAATTTCTTTTAAGCCATCCTCTTGCAGAAGTTTGCTCCAATGATCATCTGAGAGTGCGACGAGTTTTTTAGTGAAAATCGTAGATAGTTGCTGGATTTCACTGATTAGTTCCATCACTTGACCTTTGACAACAGTTGCGTGGTCATCATCCATAAATGCGTCATGCCACATATTGATGAATGTATCAACCTGTCCTAAACCTTTACCAATTACGTCTTGTTTTTTTAATAAGTCTTGTAAAGTAATGGCATCGGTAGCTGGATCGCTGTCCCATGCGTTTAACTGATCTGCATAACGGACAATATCCTCTTTTACAGATGTAATTTTAGTTTGTACTTCTTTTGAATTTGTTCCACCTTTAAATATACTCTCTAAATCCCACGTATCATTATATTTCATGTTAAGTCACTCTCCTTATAGTTCTCTATTCTAAACGTTATTCATAGATTTAGAAAGTTTTGTTAACTGAGTTGGTTTCATACTGACAAATTCCTCGATTTCTATGTTGTTTGGTTGCAATATTGACGCTGCTTTAATGCGAAATATAAAAGAGTACATTGTTTAAAAGAATTCAAGTTAATGCTCAATAGCTCTTGAAGTTGTTGCAATCTATATATAAGTGTATTGCGATGAATAAACAGTTTCCTTGCAGCCTGGCTCATGTTCATTTTCTCATCACAATAGACGAGAAAACTGTCAATGAGGACAGGGCCATTCACATGACTCAGTAATTTTTGGATGTAATTGTCTAGTGTGCAGTGAGCGGGTAGTGTGAGCTCTTCTAACCCATAGGATAGTAAGTCCCAATCATCTATCGCAACGATGGATTGTTGTACGTGATACCGTTTGGCAATCTCCAAAGCTTTTCTGCATGGTTCATAGGCTTGTAACACTCTCTCAATAGATGACGAAGGATCACTGTATGAAAACATGAACGCATTGCCACGATCACGGCTCTCTAAAAAGTTCCGTAACTTGTTCGAAGTGAACTCCAATTTTTTCAACATCGTAGTTCTATCATCATAGTCAACACTCAAAATAAGCCATTGACCGGTAGACAAAGGAACAACAATATCTTGATCATTTTTAATGAATAAACTCTTCAAGTATACATATAGCTCTTGTTCTACTTGGTTGAAAGTTTCTGTTTGCTGATAAGACGTAGCTTGTTCATCTGAAGATTGCAGATCCAATAAAATAGTGCGTCTTGGTATCCCTAAAGTAAATCCGTGCAGGTCACAATAGCTTTGAATGTTACTGAAATCATCTTTCTCTCTATAACTAGAAAGCCGTTTAAAGAAATCTCGCATGGTTTCCATTTGAGAGGAGACTGTCTTTGAACGGAAGTTTTCCATCAGAAGCATTTCTATATGGGATTGGACAAATTGTACATAACGCTCGACTACAGCAGGGTCTCCAATAAGACCAAGTACACCAACTGTTTCTTGTTGAAACCTCAAAGGTGCAGCAATTCCTGGTAAGACGTTCACGAGATTGACAGTTTGTTCCTTGGTGAAAAACATCATCTTTCCTGAGCGTGTTACTTCTGTAGTCACAATGTGATGGGAGCCAATTCGATTATTGTCTGTGCTACCAATCACTAGCCCATCCTTATCCGTAATACTAATCGGGATATTAAATATAGAAGAAAATTGTTCAACAATTGATTGTGCATAGTGCCCAATGTTCTGCAATTCATTCATCCCTTTCTGCGGTTGAGTTTTCAAAGCATTAAAGCTCTGGTAGCTTGAATTTGGTTTTATTCCTACTAGATTGTTGTGCAATTTCCATGTATTACTTACACCATATGAAAGTATAGTGTAAGACAGAATAAATTATAGAGTAGGGAGGGATTTCAAATATTAGTTTTGAGTGCTAAAAGCCAAATGGAACTAGTGGACATGAAAGAAATTTTACAATGCATCGAGGTTGCCCTGGAGGAATTTTCATCGTCAGCTACCGATACACCTATTCGAACGATTTTACCGTTTGGCACTGAAAACTCTGGTGTCGTGATGCCGTCAGTAGCAGAAAATTTACAAGCGATGGGGCTAAAATATGTGAACGTTGTTCCTTCGAATATAAACATTAGCAAAAAGGTCATTAACGGAGTGGTTTTGCTTTCAGATATGACAACGGGAGAGCCACTTGCGTTATTAGAAGGGTCTTATTTAACGCAACTCCGGACTGGAGCCTTATCAGGTGTTGCGACAAAGTATTTAGCACGTGAAGATTCTAAAACACTGGGGATTATTGGTACAGGCGAACAAGCCAAGGGACTGTGTGAAGCAATTTTAGCAGTGAGAGAAATTGAAACCATTTATGTTCACAATCGAACTGAAAAGAAGGCACTTGCATTTTCCGAGTTTGTCTCAAAAAAGTTCAATAAGAAAGTCATCATTTGCCATGATCCGAATGAAGTTGTTAAAGAGGCAGATATTCTTGTCACCGCTACAACCTCTATGCAACCTGTATTTACGGAACCTTTACGACCGGGTGTTCATGTAAATGGAGTTGGTTCTTTCAAACCAACTATGCAAGAGTTGCCGACATCCGCCATTTGCGATGCCGCTAAAGTAGTTGTGGAATCCAAAGAGGCGGCATTGGAAGAGGCGGGAGATCTAGTTGTGCCAATCGAAGCAGGAATGTATTCCTACGATGCTATTCACGGTGAACTAGGACAAATTATAAGTGGGAACTTATCTGGAAGAGAAACCGACCAGGAAGTGACCATCTTTAAATCAGTCGGATTAGCCATTGCAGACATTGTCATTGCAAAATACTTTTACGATAAAGCTTGTCAACACAAGGTTGGAGTGACTGTTGACCTTACATGAAATAGCGTAAGAAGGACTACTATTTTAGGGGGAGTACAGGCTATGAAAAAAGCGGATATTATCATCGTCGGTGGTGGAGTCATGGGATCGAGTACAGCTTATTCATTGCGTAAGAATGGGTTCGAGGGAGATATCACCGTCTTTGAAAAAGATCCCACATATGAATATTCGTCCACTTCGAGGAGCGCTGGTGGATTTCGGCAATTATATTCAACGTCTATCAATATCCAGTTAAGCCGGTTCAGCTTGGATGTCTATAAGAACTTTGCAGATGACATGGCGATTGGCGAGGAAAAAGCCGAGATTGATTTCAAACAACGGGGCTACTTATTTTTAGCGACTGAACGAATGCTATCTGCTTATGAGAAACAGCTTAAGTTGCAAAACGCACTCGGTGTGCCTTCTGAAATCCTTTCAACTAGCGAGTTACTAAACATCATTCCGGAGCTTGAAACAAATGACTTAGCAGGAGGATTATTTTGTAAAGAAGATGGTTATCTGGATCCGTATTCGGTTATGCAAGCGTATCGAAAAAATGCTCAATATTTAGGTGTCGACTATATGACTGCTGAAGTTTCTGCAATACTGACAGAAAGTGGACGAGTGAAAGGTGTTCAATTAATGGACGGAACCATTTACACATCACCAATTGTTATCAATTGTGCAGGTGCGTGGGGGGCTGCATTAAGTGAACAGATGGGATTGCCGTTACCAGTCGTCCCATTGAAACGCCAAATGTATGTCTTTGACTCTACAAAGAGATTGGAGAAAATGTTACCGCTTACAATCGATCCGACTGGTGTCTATTTCCGGCACGAGATGGATCGAGTAGTCGCAGGATTTTCGGATCATGTAAAACCAGGTATCGATTTTAAATGGAAGCGCTCTTCGTTCGATCATTTGTGGCCAATCCTAGCGCACCGGATCCCTAACTTTGACAGTCTCAAATTGGAATCGGGGTGGGCTGGTATGTACGACCATAATACCGTCGATCAGAATGCCATTATCGGTGAGCATCCACTGATGAAAGGATACTTTGTTGCGCTAGGATTCAGCGGACATGGCATGCAGCAAGCACCTGGCGTGGGACTTGGGCTGGCTGAGCTGATCTGTAAAGGGAAGTACGAAACACTCGATCTAACACCATTACGAGTAGAACGATTTGCAGAAAATGATTTAGTTTTAGAAGATGCGATTGTGTAACTAGGTATGTATGAAAAATACTAAGAAAACCAAAGGAGATGGGTTAAATGCATACGATTGTTATGGTCGAATTCGTATTGTATCTCATGATCATGCTGGTTGTTGGATATCTCGTTAGTCGAAGGTCTAAAAGCCACGCAGATTTCCTTTTAGGTGGGAAGCAATTGCCGGGCTGGGCATTAGCATTTTCAGAACGTGCTACTGGGGAGTCGGCATGGCTCTTATTAGGATATACCGGTTTTGTATTTGCTACAGGATTATCAGGCGTTTGGGTAGCAGTTGGGATTGCTTCAGGCATTATCTTCTCATGGCTGTTCTTGGCAAAACGATTTATGAAAGAAGCAGAAAAAACCGGTACGTTGACCCTTCCAAGTTATCTAGCACATCGTTTTGGTAAACATGGAAAAATTATTCTTTGGCTTTCTACTATTCTTATATTTAGTTTTATGATGTTCTATTTTGGAGCACAAATTGCAGGTGCCGGAAAAACATTGTTGGCCGTCTTTAATATCCCGACAAAGGTCGGAGCCATTTTAAGCATTATTGTTGTCGTAATCCTTGCCTATGTAGGGGGCTTCGTAACCGTCGTTTGGACAGACATGATCCAGTCTATCATGATGCTGATTACATTGGTTGTATTACCGATTGTAGCGTTAGTCCAAATTTCAGCTGCTGATTTGTCTATTAGTCAGGCTCTTATGGCGGCGGGGCCATCGATGGATTCGTGGACAGGTGGAGCCATCGGGTTTTCATTGGGATTATTGCTCTTTAACAACTTTGCCTGGTTCTTCGGTTTCCTTGGTGGCCAACCACAATTAAGTGCACGATTTATGGCTCTGAGAAGTGAGAAGGAAGCAAAACAAGGAAGTTTTGTCGCAATCACTTGGACGATCTTAGCATACAGCGGAGCGTTCATGATCGGAATTACGGCACTCACATTATATCAAGGTCAAGTATTTGCAGACGTTGAGATGATTCTACCTTTTATGATTCTTGACTTAATGCCGCCTTGGATTGCAGGTATTCTACTGGCAGGTATACTAGCGGCCATCATTTCTACTGCAGATTCACAGTTATTGGTCATTACAAGTTCAGTTAGTGAAGACATCATACAACGCGCCATGAATTTGAAGCTGTCTGAAAAGAAATTGGTCGCGATCTCCCGTCTAACGATTGTTGGTGCAGGAATTGTGGGCTTAGTGATTGCCTTAACCTCGAAGTCTCTAGTTTTTCTCGTAGTCAGTTGGGCATGGGCGGGGGTCGGGTGTACGCTGTCGCCAGCAGTCATGTTAACGTTCTTCTGGAAACGGTATTCAGGCATTGGCGTTATCGCGACAATTGTCTCGGGGTTTGTGAGTACCGTTATTTGGATTTCTACACCACTGGATGCGATTGCGACATCTCGTTTCACAACATTCTTCATCGCAGCGGCATTCGGCATTGTCTTCAGCTTACTGTTCCCAGATAAAAAAGAAGAAGAGCAGGATTCATCTTCTGTAGAAACATCAGAATCTACACCTATTTAAGTAAGACGACGATAAGAGTTATCTGGATGAATGAAAGGCGCAGACTTTATGGTTTGTGTCTTTTCTATGTAAATAGCTGAAACATTCACTATGTCACTTCAGAATTAGAATGAATTACAAGCAAGCCTTTTGAATATACATGGAATGTGGAAGAAGTACGCTCGATTTAAATAAATAGCAAAACGCGAGAACATGATGGAAAGGAGATCAACCTTGGGAAAATTGTTGAAGCAAAGTGAGTTTGTGAAATTTATAAAAGATGGGGACAAACTGCTTGTCGGTGGTTTTGGGATGTCTGGAACTCCGTTGACGTTAATAGATGGCATAGCCGCCTCCTCGTTAAAAAACCTGACGATTGTCAGTAATAACTTAGGAGAGCCTGGTAAGGGCTTGGGGATTCTTTTGCAAGAAAACAAATTAATCAAAGCGATCGGATCGTACTTCACGACAAATCGTGATGCCGTCCAAGCATGGGTGGATGGTGAATTAGAAATTGAATTGATCCCGCAAGGAACGTTAGCAGAAGCGGTCAGGTGTGGAGGTGCAGGAATCGGCGGTTTCTATACTAAGACAGCGGTGGGCACTAAATTAGCTGAAGGAAAAGAAGAGAAAGTCATTGATGGGGAACGATTCATATTGGAAAAAGCGATAAAAGGTGATGTTTCGCTAATTAAGGCACACATAGCAGATCACTTAGGAAACTTAGTGTACGACCATACAGGCAGAAACTTCAATCCGGTTATGGCAACTGCCGGTACAATCGTCATTGCGGAAGTGGATGAAATCGTTGAGAACGGAGTCCTGCTACCTTCGGAAATTGTAACCCCTCACGTTTATGTAGACTACATCGTAAAAAGTAATTACGTGAAAAAGGCAGGTGTTTTCGTTGAATCAGTTTGAACGCATTAAAATTGCGAAACGGATTGTCCAAGAGTTGAAACAAGGTCAATTTGTCAATTTGGGTGTAGGCATACCTACGCTCATTCCAGATTATTTAGGAGAGAAAAAACTTGTGTTGCAGTCGGAAAATGGCTTGCTTGGAATGGGGCCCACTCCACCTGCTGCCGAAGTGAATATGGACTTGATCAGTGCAAGTAAAGCTCCCATCACAATGGAAATCGGCGCTTCACTATTTGATAGTTCAAATTCATTTGCCATGATCAGAGGCGGACATATCGATGTTGCGGTCCTTGGGGTATTGCAAGTCGATCAGACAGGTGAACTCGCGAATTGGGCTGTACCAGGGCAAACCATACTAGGTGTTGGGGGAGCGATGGATCTAGTTGCAGGAGCAAAAGAAATCATTGTCGCGACGCTACATTCATCCAAAAACGGGGATCCCAAACTTGTGAAGGAACTGACATTTCCGTCGAGTGGAATACGCAAAGCGGATCTCGTCGTTACCGAACATGCCGTTTTTAAGTTTGAGGAAGGGACGATGAAACTCGTGGAAATCTTGTCTGATATAAGTGTAGAAGAATTAAAAGAAATAACTGGAGCTGAGTTTGAATACAATTCAGAGGGAACGGACTTTTAATGGGAAGATGTTGTTTGTAGGGCAGGTTGAAGGTTTATTAGACAAGCATAGTGCTAGAAGGGTTAGCCCTTTATCCAATTAAAACACAACAACAACTATAAATCTGTTAGTAGTAATTAACGAGGAGGCTCAGTATTGAAGCAAATCACAGTCGTCGGTTCTGGAGTGATGGGAAAGGGAATTGCTTATACGTCTGCAGTGTCGGGATTTAAAGTGGTTTTAAATGATTTGAATGGTGAAATACTCGCGAGAGCGAAAAAGGATATCGAAGAGTTACTGGACGCTAGTTTTCGTGGTGGCTTTCTAAAAGAAGAGACTTACAAAAGTGCAAAACTGAATTTGGTCTATGAAGCGGATCTCGAAATTGCAGCAAAAGATGCAGATCTTGTCATCGAAGCGGTTCTCGAAAAAATCGAGTTGAAAATTGAAGTGTTTCAAAAGCTAGATCGTATTTGTAAACGTGAAACGGTCCTTGCCACAAACACATCAACAATGAGTCCGACTGAAATCGGTGCACAAACATCACGACCCAGCCAAGTTTTGGCGATGCATTTCTTTAACCCAGTTCATAAGATGAAGTTGATAGAAGTGGTAAAAGGTCTTGAAACGTCAGATGAAACCGTTGGATTTGTTAAAGGTATTGCCGAGTCACTAGGAAAAGAGGCTATTGAAGTCAATGAGTTTCCAGGTTTCGTAACCTCTAGAATGAACTGCTTAATTGGCAATGAAGCCATGAATTTGCTGATGGAAGGGGTAGCTTCGGCTGAAGATATTGATAAGGCGATGAAGCTAGGTCTGAATCATCCGATGGGCCCATTGGAACTTGCTGATTTGGTCGGGTTGGATACAAGGCTTCGAAACATGGAGTATTTGTATGCAACGCTAGGCGAGAAATATCGGCCCTGCCCTCTTCTTGTGAACTATGTAAAAGCGGGTCGTCTTGGGAAGAAAAGTGGAAAAGGATTTTACGAGTATGCGTGAGGGAGGAATCGGTATAGCTAGTTTTACGAACATTCTTGTAAAAAAAGAAGCTGGCATCATGTGGCTCACACTGAATCGCCCGGAGACGAGAAATGCACTAGACGCGAAAACGTTATTGGAAATCGATTCCGCCTTTTCGCTTGCTGAACTGGATAAGGAAGTACGAGTAGTTGTCGTTCAAGGTGCAGGCGGTAAATCGTTTGCTGCTGGAGCGGATATAAAGCAACTCCACAATCGAGAGGCTCTTGAAGCGCTTGTGCCAGGAATGCAAGGGTTGTATACAAAAATTGAAAACTGTTCGAAAGTGACTATCGCAGCTATCACTGGATTTGCTTTAGGTGGTGGATGTGAATTGGCGCTCGCTTGTGATATTCGTGTTGCAACGAAACAAGCAAAATTCGGATTACCCGAACTGAACTTGGGGATTATTCCAGGGGCGGGAGGTACGCAACGCCTTTCAAGAATCATTGGAAAAGGACGTGCACTTGATATGATTTTGACCGGGAAAATAATTGATGGTGAAGAAGCGGAGCGGATTGGCTTAGTGACCTATTTTGCTGAAGAAGAGGGTCTCGGTGAAACGGTGAGGGAAGTGGCTTCCAACGTCTTTAAAAAAGGTCCGATCGCTGTACAACTTGTAAAAGCAGCGGTTCATAAGGGGTTCGATATTGATTCTGGAACAGCGATGTGGATTGAGAAACTATCCCAGGCAGTCGCCTTTACTACAGAAGACAAAAAAGAAGGCACACTAGCATTTCTGGAAAAAAGAACTGCGAACTTCATTAATCGATAAGGGGAGAATTGGTTATGGATTTCAATTTCACAGAAGACATAGAGTTTTTAAGAGCGACGGTTCGAAAGTTCGTTCGAGAACAAGTTGAACCGGTCGCAATGGAAATTGAACAAAGTGATCGTATTCCGAAAAGGATTGTCGATCTGTCCAAAGAGTTGGGCCTCTTCAGTCTCGGTATTCCTGAAGAATATGGTGGGCTTGGACTGGATATGGTCGGTAAGTGTGCGATCTATGAAGAACTTGGGAAAACGCATAATGGGTTTACAACGTTAATTGGTGCTCACACAGGAATTGGAACTGTTGGAATCGTGGATCTAGGTAACGACGAGCAGAAGAAGAAGTTCCTGCCGAAGATGGCTTCGGGTGAATGGATCGGTGCATTTGGATTGACGGAGCCAAGCGCGGGGTCGAATGCAGCCAATTTGAAAACGACCGCTGTTAAAAAAGGCGATAAATATGTCATAAACGGGTCAAAGCATTATATTACAAATGCGGTAGATGGACATGTTTTTACTGTCATGGCGGTAACAGATAGTTCCAAAGGGGCACGTGGAATCACTTCGTTCATCGTTGAAAAGGACACGCCAGGTTTCATCCTTGGAGCGGTGGAACAGAAAATGGGCTTGAGAGGTTCGCATTCTGCTGAACTGTTTTTCGACAATATGGAAGTCCCAGAGGAAAACGTCTTAGGTGAGGTAGGATCAGGATATATTAATGCCTTGAAGATCCTCGCGAATGGTCGTGCAGGCTTAGCCGCAAGAAATTTAGGTTCATGCGTAAGATTGCTGGAACACTCTCTTGAATACGCTCATGAGAGAGAACAATTTGGCCAAAAAATTGTCGACATCCAAGCAGTCCAGCATATGCTTGCTGAAATCAGTATGCAAATCGAAGTTCTTCGCTCCATGACGTATCGTGTTGCTTGGATGACTGATCAGAATAAGCGTGTAGTAAAAGAAGCTGCGATTGCTAAGCTGTTTGCTTCGGAAGTGTATAACAAGGTTGCAGATTTAGCGTTACAAATTCACGGAGGCATTGGATATATGAAAGACTATCCAATTGAACGCTATTATCGGGATGCCAGGATTACAAAAATCTATGAAGGTACTTCTGAAATTCAAAGAAATATTATTGCCAGTGAACTGAAACGTGATTATGCGAATAAGGGGCTGTAGGAGTTGCGGAATTCTTATATTGTTGAAGCGGTAAGAACTGCAATTGGCAGAATGGGTGGTTCGCTTAAAGATGTTACAGTCGATCATCTAGCTGAAAAAGTGATTCGGGATTTGATGGAAAGAACGAACAAAAACATCGAAGTGGATGAGGTCATTTTAGGTCAAGCAAAACAAAGTGCAGACACATCGAATTTAGCTCGTCTTGCTGCGCTAAGAGCTGGACTTCCAGTTACTGTTCCGGGATACACCGTTCATCGTCAATGTGGGTCAGGCTTACAAGCTATCAATAATGCGGACCAACAAATCCGATTAGGGTTATCGAATGTAGTGATTGCAGGTGGTGCAGAGAGCATGAGTACAGCTCCCTATTACATTCGACATGCACGATATGGTTTCGGAGCGGGGAATGGGATGATTTTGGATCCGAATACAGAAAGTCAGCCGTGTTCACAGCCCGCCGAAACGTATGGGGCATTGACAATGGGAATAACGGCAGAAAATCTAGCTGATCAGTACTCTATTTCACGAGAAGAGCAAGATGAATTCGCAATGAGAAGTCAACTTCTAGCTGAACAAGCGATTCAGGAAGGTCGTTTCAAGGACGAGATCGTGTCTTTTGAAGTTAAATCAAAAAAAGGGAGTTTTCAATTTGATAGGGACGAACATCCACGTAAAACCACGAAAGAACAACTATCAAAACTGCGTGCGGTTTTCAAAGACAATGGGACAGTTACTGCAGGAAATGCGAGTGGAAGAAATGATGGTGCATCCGTCTTGCTGATGATGTCAGAGGATAGTTTGAATGAGTATGGGGTAATACCAAAGGCGAAAATCATTGCACAAGCAGTAAGTGGCGTATCTCCTGAGGTGATGGGGATTGGCCCGGTCATTTCGACACAGAACGCATTGAAGCAATGTGGTCTTTCGATTGAGGATATTGACTTGATTGAACTCAACGAAGCATTTGCGGCTCAAGCGATATCTGTCATTAAAGGAACAGGAATGGACATTGAAAAGGTGAATGTAAATGGTGGCGCTATTGCACTCGGACACCCGATTGGTGCGACTGGTGCAGTGCTTATGACAAAATTACTTTATGAAATGGAACGTCGAGGTTCAAAATATGGGTTGGTGACTCTTTGTATCGGCGGTGGGCAAGGGATTACAACGATTGTCGAAAACCTACAATGACTTGATGAAAGGTGTTGGCTAATGTCTTTGCATGTCATTCAAATACTTCCGATGTATCATCCTGACGGCGAGGAAAAGTTGAGAGAACTTGCAGACGTGAAGCAATTCGATGAGTTTGACGAAATAGAAATTATTAAGTACTTACAACAAAACACCGTAGATGGAATCATCTTGAGAGCACCTGCAAAAATCACACCAGAACTTTTAAATCACTGTGAACACGTAACTGCGATATCAGGCGCAGGAATCGGACTCGACAATATAGACGTGGAGTATGCGACATCAAAAGGAATCAAAGTGTTGCACGCACCTAAAATGAATAGCACAGCGACAGCAGAACACGCTATAGCGCTACTGCTATCTGTTATGAAAGATATTAGTATTTTTCATACGGAAATGCAAAAAGGAAACTTCTCTTTCAGAAATGGAAGGTATACAACAGAATTAGAAGGTAAAACGCTTGGGCTTATTGGGTTCGGATCGATTGCTCAAAAAGTGGCGAACATAGCGAAGAATGGTTTTGGAATGAAAGTAATCGCATACGTACGAACGATTTCTTCACAAAGGCAAGAGCTCGCTGATTCTTTAAGGGTTGAAGTGACTACTTCAATGGAAGAGGTTTTCAAAACGAGCGATGCAATAAGTCTTCACATACCTTTGACCGAACAAACGAGAGAACTGATTGATGAGAAGTTCTTTGTTCTTATGAAACCTTCTGCCGTTCTCATCAATACATCTCGAGGTGGTGTCATCAAAGAAGCACATATGGTTGCAGCACTTAAAAATAAAACTTTCAGAAGAGCTGGAGTAGATGTATTTGCAGTTGAACCGCCATCTGAAAATCATCCTTTTTTTGAGATGAATGAAATCACGATGACTCCACATATTGGCGGAATCAGTATTGAAGCCGCAAAAAAGACGTCTATTGTGATAGCAGAGAACTTAATAAAGGCGATTAACGGTGAAGAATTATCTGTGGTCGCAAACGCTGGAAAACTGTTAAAATAAAAATGGATGATTCACCGACGTAAAGCATAGGAGGATATGATGAAAACATTTAAAATTGCGCTTATACCAGGAGATGGGATTGGTCCGGAGGTCGTTTCGGAAGGTGTAAAAGTATTAAAAGCGATTGAGAAATTAGATCCAACACTTTCTTTTGCGTTCACAGAGTTTCCTTGGGGATGTGAGTATTACTTGGAACACGGTAAGATGATGGCGGATGATGGTATCGAGCAACTTAAAGGATTCGACGCGATTTATTTGGGCGCTGTAGGGTATCCGGGTGTGCCTGATCATATATCTTTATGGGATCTATTACTCAGGATTCGGAAAGAGTTTGATCAATACGTGAATCTTAGACCGATTACGCTTTTGAATCCAACACTAACGCCATTGAAAGACAAAACAGCTAAGGAAATCGACTTTCTTGTGATTCGTGAAAACAGTGAAGGCGAATATGCAGGGGCAGGAGACCGACTATTCAAAGGAAAACCTGAAGAAGTCGTCTTGCAAACGGGCGTTTTTTCTCGGAAAGGGACGGAACGGATCATTCGGTACGCATATGAAGAAGCAAGAATGTCAAATCGGACATTGACGAGCGTTAGTAAAGCGAATGCATTGAACTATTCCATGGTGTTCTGGGATGAGGTGTTTGATGAAGTCGGAAAGGAATATCCTGACGTTCAAACGTATTCCTATCTTGTGGATGCCGCAAGTCTTTACTTTGTGACGGAGCCGGAGCGTTTTGAAGTGGTTGTCACATCGAATCTTTTTGGTGATATTTTGACCGATATAGGGGCAGCGATCACTGGTGGCATGGGCTTAGCGACTGGTGCGAACATTAATCCAGAACGTACCTATCCTTCTATGTTTGAACCTGTTCACGGTTCAGCTCCTGATATTTCCGGAAAAGGTATTGCGAATCCGATTGCTGCCATCTGGTCGGTTAGTCAAATGATGGACTTCTTTGGAGAAGAAAGGTGGGGCGAAGCGATTCTGTCTACAATTAAAGATATTCTAACTGAACAAGAATCCCTCACTTCAGATTTAGGAGGGAAATCTTCCACTTCACAACTAGGGATTCGGTTTGTTGAATTGCTATCAGCAAGGGTTAGTGAAGTTAGCTTTACTCAAGAATAATAAAAGTAGCCCATTCCAGCGATTATGATTGGAATGGGCTGCTTTTTATATTAAAAATATAAACCTAAAGAAGTATCGTTTCTTGTTGGTGAAGAATGCGATTCAATGAATTCAACTGTGGATCCGTCAACGGCAGCATCGGTAATCGAACCCCGCCGACTGAGACACCTTCCAAGTTCAACGCAGCTTTGACAGGCGAAGGATTCGGTGCCGCGAATAGTTCCTTCATAATTGGCAGCATACGG
Source organism: Sporosarcina sp. BI001-red (assembly GCF_003384035.1). Taxonomy (GTDB): domain Bacteria; phylum Bacillota; class Bacilli; order Bacillales_A; family Planococcaceae; genus Sporosarcina. The sequence goes on from NZ_QQAK01000012.1 coordinate 46,668, forward strand.
CGGTGCATAGTTGCGGCTTCACGAATGCGACCGCTGTTAAAGTGACCGATCATTGTTTTCATCTCAGAGCCGATAATGTGGGCAGAGACGGACACAACGCCAGCACCTCCAATAGAGAGTACAGGGAGTGTCAACCCATCATCGCCACTGTAAAGTGCAAAGTTAGATGGGGTATTCTCAATGATGTCTGACATGGCATCTAAGTTGCCGCTTGCTTCTTTAACAGCAACGATATTTGGAATGTCAGCAAGTCGGATGATTGTTTCCGGGCTCATATTGACTGAACTGCGGCCCGGTATATTATAGAGCATGATTGGCAGGGATGTGGATTCCGCAATGACGCTAAAATGCTGGTACATCCCTTCTTGAGAAGGTTTGTTGTAATAAGGAACGACTAACATGATCCCATCGACACCTGCCGCTTCAGCTTTTTGCGTCAACTGAACGGATTCTCTCGTATTGTTCGATCCTGTTCCTGCGATGACGGGGACTCTTCCAGCAACGACTTGTACCGTAAATTCAAACAAATTTACCTTTTCTTCAAACGTCAATGTAGGGGATTCCCCTGTGGTACCTGCAACAACGAGGCCATCAGAACCGCTTTCCAGTAAATGATTGATTAAGTTTCGTGTGGCAATGAAGTCAATTTCCCCTTGCTCATCAAACGGTGTTACCATAGCAGTAATTAGTTGTCCAAAATTCATCTGTTCTCCATCTCCTTTTGTTTTATTACAAAACATAGAGGTGGAAGGCAGTGTCTCCTGAGACGCAAAAAGCAGCAGCGTAGAGAACGCTGCTGCTTAGAAATAATAAATTATTCCTTGCATCAGATAGCCCTCCATATAGTTTCCTATATGACAGTCCTGAACTTGTTCAGCCCAGAACCAGCTTTGAGATAATGAGCATCTCTCCACTTCGGCAAATTCCCCTCTCCACAATCTTCAACGGATCTCATCATCCTCAGAATGTGTACTAATGGTCTTTGCGCCTCTATCCTCATTTCGAAGGTTACGAAATAAGTGAATGTTTAATTACAAGTAGCATACCCTTTAGCGAATAAAAATGCAACTAGAGATAGAAATTCTTAATTTATTAGGCGTTATGCAAATCCTTCTTAAGGAGATGAAACTCTCTACTCACGTATGAAAACAGACGCTTGACTGCTAGAAACAGACCGCTTACTTGAAATGAGAAGTTGTTTCACACATTCTCTCGTATACTGATCATACAAAGACATTACGAATGGGGTGGCAGGGAAGAGAGGATAGAAGCAAATTGTATTAAGAACCTCACTATTAGCGAAAGGGAGTTTTACGATGAAGGTCTCCTTGAATATCGATTCATCTATAATTGAAACAACCGTCACAATTGATTGCAAAGAATTAGATCCAGAAGTACAAGGAGTATTGGATTTTCTAAATAGGCAAGAGCTCGATTTCGTTGTTGGGAAAGATGGAGACATGCAACATATTATGAAGCCTTCGGATATCCATTATTTTCACTCCACACCTGAGGGGGTGACTGCAGTGACTCAGAACGGTTCGTTTTTAGTGAAAGAAAAACTATATGAACTAGAATCCTTTTTACCATCTAACCAATTCATCCGACTATCAAAATCTGTTATTGCGAATCTTTATGAATTGAGCAAGTTTGAAGCGTCATTTAACGGGACACTTGCAGTCTATTTTAAGTCAGGAACAAAAGAATACGTTTCTAGAACATTCGTAAATGGTATTAAACATGCTCTAAAAATGAAAAGGAGGGACAACGAATGAAAACATTTCTATTTCGAAGTACAATTGGTATTTTCTTCGGCGGCTTTCTAGCAGTGATTCTCACAGCATCAATAATTTTAGCAAACGGCTTAGAAACTATCGATGCTGTGGCATTTATGAAAAGCGCTGTGGGAACTATGTTTTGTGCTTGGTTTTTTAGTGTAACCCCCCTCTATTTTGAAAATGAAAATTGGTCACTATTACGACAAACTAGTTATCACTTTATTACAGTGATTATTCTATACTTCTTTACTGCATTCGGCTTGCAATGGTTCAGTTTTACCCCCTTAAGTTTTTTAACTTTCGTCCTAATGTTTTTAGGAGTCTATGCAGTGATTTGGGTTAGTTTTTACTTCTACTTTAAAAATGAAGCGAGGAAAATGTCTGAAGAGTTGGATGGGCTTTAAATGGGGAAACGATTAGCTTATTAAATCTGAAGCATAAGATCATTCAGTTTGTGTAAACGAAAAGAGAGAAGGTTACCTCTCTTTTCGTTTATTTTAATACTTAGTTTTCTAAGATCTGGGGTATTCTTAGAATAGGTACTTAGTAAGTCAAACTTTTTAACCCTAAAAAGGAGGACAAATCATGGTAGTCGTAGTAGCAAAACATGACCCTAAATGGGCTCAGTTGTTCCAAGAGGAAGCCCAAAGAATCCGACAGATATTTGGTGAAGAAATCGTAGACATTCATCACATTGGCAGTACTTCTGTTCCAGGATTACAAGCGAAACCAATTCTCGATATGATGCCTGTCGTCCGGGATATCCTGAAAGTTGAATGCAGAATTGATCAGAAAAAAATCCAACTGACGATGGTTAATGCCAGTTGGATTTGTAATGAGTGATACAAATAAGCAACTAAGGGGAAGTATCTAATGATCAAATTAAGAGGCCATCATATTTTTTGTTTACTCGGATATCGAGGAATGGGTTATTCAGAAGAATACGTAGCCAATATGACAAAAATCCATACAATTTTGCGCGAAAAACCTGACACCATGATCCAGATAATTAAAGGACCTGATCACTTATGCCGGAAGTTTCCAGAAGATCAGCCATATCATTGCGAAGACAAAGGGATTTACATCCGCGATAAGGAAATCGTGAAACGTCTTGGTCTTAAATTTAGTGATGTGCTGCCTTGGCGGGAAATAGAACGTCGGATCCGTATACACGTGAAAGCATCGGATATTGAAGTCGTCTGTGAAACCTGTTCATGGCGCTCTTATGGTTTTTGTGAACAAGGCGTCGAGCGTGTGATTGAAGCAAAGGGGTTAATGGAAGTGGAACAGAAATGAGGATGGAAATGAATGAACTGAATCTGATTCAACATAATAATGAAGTCATGTCGAATTATGACGTGAAGCAACACGAAATTTCTTTTGTCCTCTATTTGAGTCCTGAAGAGCAAGTTTGTATTATTGGAAAATTAGATAATAACTACATTTGTTGGTGCTCTATAACTCCTATATCCGATCATGAAACCAATGCTTCTATTTTTGAGTATGTTACTCATCAAAAAGACAAAATAATTTCTAATGTTCATAAAGCTCTGGGGTCTAATTATTCAGAAGTGAACAGCTGGCACAAACTACATATTAATAAAAGAAGATTTAAGGGAGAAGATCTTTATTATTCACCTGTTAGTTCATCCTTCTTTAAAGAGAGCAAGTTTTTTGCTAGTCAAATTCAACGCTTCTACAAACAAGAAAAAATGAAATGTGACGTTAGATTAATTGACGATTTTTACCTTGTAATTTTAGAAAAATATAAAGTACTTTTAAACAAAAGAGATCAAGATCCCAGTTATTATATCGAAATGCAACCGATAATACAGATTATTGAGGATGAAAGTTATCTAAAGCTTTGTACCACCTCGAGAATTAGGAAATTATATGTAGAGTGCGTGAACAGTTGCACCAATATCTATAATACCTATATGACCTCAGTTCGTTAGATGGACTACACCACGGTATTGTCCAAAACTAAATATATCCTCACTACGTAGGGAAGCTGGAGATTCATCAATCCTACTAACCCTCAACCGAACTCGTCTTATATGACGGGTTCTTTTTTAATATTTGAAATGTAATCTAGTCATTTTGACAAATATACTTGTCAAAATGAAATGCATACGTTACACTCCTTGGTAAGAGGTGAGATCAGTGAGAACACGTTTGAAGGAATTGCGTGCCCGAAATGGGCTGAATCAGACTGAGCTCGCAAAAAGGGCAAAAGTGTCGAGGCAAACAATCAGTTTAATTGAGCGGGAAGAATTTATCCCTTCATTACTAATTGCCGTACGAATTGCGAGGATTTTTAATGAAGCGATTGAATGTGTTTTTCTATTCGAAGAGGAGGAGATTGAATGAGAACGGTCGTCTTGGTTTTAGTTGGTGCGTTGGTGGGGTTTGTCGTCATGTATGCAACGCTGACCTATCAGATAGACTTTAACTTTCTAACAATTGCGTTTCAAGTGAATGTGGCCTTAGCTTGTCTCACAGTGATTTTACTACTCTATATAGGTTTTAGCATTCTACAAATGCGGAGAAAGGCGATTGAGAACGTTTCAAAAGATGAAGAAGATGAACTGGACATATGGCTATACAAAAAGTTCAGTGATACAAATTTAGTTGTTATAGCCACGATTGTGATTGGAATTGTATCGACAGCAATTGCTCTCATTACCAACCAACCTACTTGGCTGGAGCTGGTTTCAACGGTTTCAGCAACGATTGCATTTGCTCTGTCCATTGGTGTTTCAAGTATGATCAATAGATTTTATCCAGATCGTAACTTGCCTTCGGTTAGTGAAAAGGATTATGCGAAAAAGTTGCTAGCGGCTTCTGATGAAGGAGAGCGTCATGTAATGTTGGAGGGGCTCTACCGTTCTTTCAATACGCTAAATGGCACGCTTATACTTGCGTTGCTCGTGCTCATCGTATATTCAATCGTCACAGATGTATCGCAATTATTCGCCATTGTACTCATTGGTGCCGTTCTTGTTGCAGCAAATGCTCAATACTTTTTATTGATTCGCAATAAATCGTAACGTGGTGATGTAAACAAAACTATTTTAGTAATCAGCCACAAAGATGCCGTTCGCAGCATATCAACTAACTCGTAACTTTTTCAATACTTACAAACCCCTGTCTACTTTTTGATCCCCCGACTCTATATAGAGGAAAAGGGGGATTTTAAAATGACACACTACTTATCTCAATATGCGAAATTTACCTCAAAAGAAGCTATGGACTTCTCAGCACGGCAACATTTAGACACGCACTGGAACCAGTTGAATAAGACAGATCGAGCAATTCTTGAAATAATCCGATGCTACTCCGTAAAATATTTAGCTGCGCATTTAAAGCATGAAACAATTGAAAAGAAATTGGGGAAGTCGAATTCCACTGTAAGACGAGCGATTTGTAAGTTGGAAAATCTACAAATTATTGAACGAATCCAATTTGTTCGTCTAGTTATGAGCGGCCTTGGTGCTAACATTTATGTTATTTTGCCTGTAAATGAGCAGGGGAGAATGGGCAGTGGAACTAGCTTGAAAGAAGCTGATGTGAGCGGGGTTTCTAAGAAGCAATCCGAAAAGGAACCTTCTCTTTATAAATCTAAAAGTCTTAAAGATCTTATAAAGACGTCTCAGCCTGCGGCAGAAAAGTTATCCACAACACTATTTGGGAAAATGAAATCGTTACTATCATTTAGCGGGGATGTATCGAAAGCCAGAGAATTCTGTGGAATTCATAAATCCCTATCAGGAAAAATGCTTAAATTTGATATCCATAAAGGAAAAGAAGAACTATTTGAGGATTTATCCTATCAAGCCACTCATATTACAGTTATGGCAACCAAAGCAAAAAACATTCGTAGTATGCCAGGGTATTTCAGAGGAGTCTTGCGTCAGCTCATGTGTGAGGCTCTTTTTAAAGACATCTATCAGGAATACACGGTCTCCGTTGATGACTTATATTGCCCGGGGAATTAAGTAATGGAACCTTTCACCTTTCAATATTCCCTCAGCCGGTCCGTCTGTAACAGGACAACAAGATTTTGCCCACTTCTCTCTAAAAATAGAGAAAACAAGACGTTTACATGGATACTTTGTTCAGTTTGATTGCATACTTTTGAAGCGTATAAGCAGATGGCAGGTAGGGAATCCTTCGTAAAAGTAAGGAAATGAATGGAGGACTAATTTTGACTCTTAATAATGAAAAACTACCTAAGGAACCGTTATCTTATTGGCGCACAAATATAGAATTTCCTAAGTTTCCTAAATTGGAACGGGATATTGACGTGGATGTAGTGATTGTTGGGGCAGGTATTACGGGAATCACTTCAGCTTATCTGTTGGCTAATGAAGGATTGAAAGTCGCTGTTATCGACTCTGACGAAGTCCTGAATGGAACCACGGCACACACTACTGCAAAGATAACTGCTCAACATGATTTGATATATGCTGAATTCATCCATAGTATGGGAAGAGATAAGGCGGGATTGTATTATCAAGCGAATTCAGAAGCACTCAACTTTATAAAGAAGACAGTGGATGAACATTCAATCGAATGTGAGTTTAGTCCCCAAGATTCTTACATTTACGCTACCACGGAGAAATGTGCGAAGAAGGTAGAAAAAGAAGCAGAGGCTTATAAAATTCTTGGAATCGATGGGGAATTGGTTGATACGATTCCGTTTGAAATAGAAATCCAAAATGCACTAGTAATGAAAAATCAAGCACAATTTCATCCAACAAAGTATCTTGTCCATCTCATTGAGCTCATCAAGGAAAAAGGTGGCCAGATTTTTGAACAAACAACAGCGGTAAATATAGAAACCGGTGATATGCCGTCCGTTCTAACTACGGAGGACTCCCGAATAACCGCTAAGCACGTTCTCATTTGTACGCATTTCCCATTTTATGAGGGAACAGGTCTTTACTCAACTAGACTATATGCAAGTCGTTCCTACGCCTTGGCAGTCAAGACCAAAGAGAGATTCCCTGGTGGAATTTTTATTAGTGCGGATAAGCCTACGCGTTCCTTACGCTCCGTAAACGCAAACGATGAAGAGTTGGTCCTCATTGTCGGAGAAGACCATAAAACAGGTCAAGGAATTGAAACGATGGATCATTATAAGGCTTTGGAGACGTTTGGGGAAGATGTATTCGAACTGGAAGAAGTGAGATATCGTTGGTCGGCACAAGACTTAGTGTCATTGGATAACTTGCCATATATCGGTGAGTTAACAGCTGGAAATCCTAATGTGCTGATAGCGACAGGATTCCGAAAATGGGGAATGTCGAATGGAACCGCCGCTGCTCTGCTATTCAGGGACATGGTTCTTGGCAAAGAGAATCCCTATGAAGAGCTATACACCCCAGCGCGTTTCAATGTTATTCCAAGTGTGAAAAACCTTGTTGTTGAAAATGCTAATGTAGTGGGGCAGCTCATTAAAGGAAAGCTAGATAGACCAGAGAAAACACCTGAAACCTTATCTAATGGGGAAGGCGCTGTCATTACGTTGGATGGTCATCGAAAAGGCGCGTTTAAAGATGACGAAGGTAATGTTCATATCGTCGATACGACGTGTACGCATATTGGGTGTGAAGTGTCATGGAATAACGGTGAACGGTCTTGGGACTGTCCGTGCCATGGCTCTCGATTTTCATATACCGGAGAAGTGATCGAGGGGCCGGCTGAAAAACCGTTACAGAAATATGACTATAAAATGATTGATAATCTTACTTCGGAGGATTCAGGATATTAACTGAAGGGAATTACAAAAAATCGAGCATTAAAAAATGCTCGATTTGAAGGCTTATTTTTCAGTTGCATGATTCCCCATTGCTATGGAAATCCTGTTCCAATTATTGATTTGGTTAATGATAAGGATTAGGTCGACGTATTGTTTTTCGTTGAAATGCAGACGGACACGGTTGTAAAGTTCATCGGGCACACGTTTTGTTGGGATTAAAGTCACGTGCTCGGTTAACTCTAATGCAATCTTTTCCGAATCTGTGTAAAAGTCACAATCACTCCATGCTCCGATACAATATATTCGCTGCTCAGTTTCACCGTCTTTTCTCGCATCAGCAGTATGCATATTTAAACAGTATGCACACCCATTAATCTGGGAGGCGCGGATTTTGATTAACTCCTGCAGGCTTTGTTCGATTGCTGTCGTTTTTGTGTACTCCTCCATCTTCAACATAACTCCCATACCTTCTGGTGCATGATCAAAATGAGAAACTCTTTGTTCCATAACGTAAAACCCCTTTTATCTTGGATAAATGTATTATACCTCTAAAGGGCAGATACACGGTCAGAAATGCACCAAGGCTTCTAGAAATATAATACCCACCCTTTACCTCGATTGGGTAGGTATTGTAAAACTAGGGTGAGCTATCTGATGGTTTATCCTTGTCTTTGCTTATGTTTCTGATTTTCGCAGATGACCATTACTTTACCACGTCTTCGAATCACTTTACATTTTTCACAAATGGGTTTAACAGAGGGGCGTACTTTCATTTTATACAACTCCTTTTTAACTTGGTTATTTGTGTGGATTTTCAAACTACACGTGAAAGGTTCATGAACTTATGATTTTCTCTTTATATGTAGTAATATATCCATGGATTCCTTTAAAATCGCTGGCAACTTAACCCATTGTGAAAATTATTTATTGTATCACGTGAAGAAATATGACGTATGGCGCGGTTTACAAAATTACTTCATCCCATTTCGAACAATAAAGTTGATTTCCAATCTTGACTATAGTAATTTTAACCATAGGTTACTAATAGTAAGCTTGTGCGACCGAGTACATTAAACAAGCGATAAGGAGTGAGTGAAATTGACTTCAACAGCAAAAATGTTCAATGGAATTCCATTATCCGTATTGGATCTTGCACCCATCAATGAAGGCGGAAGTCCTACTGAAACATTTAAAAACAGTGTAGAATTAGCTCAACACGCAGAACAGTTAGGATTTAATCGTTATTGGTTGGCAGAGCATCATAATATGCCAGGTGTCGGAAGTTCAGCAACATCTGTTTTAATCGGCCATATTGCGGGTGCAACAGAACGGATGCGTATTGGGTCTGGTGGTGTCATGTTGCCAAACCACGCACCGCTTGTCATTGCGGAACAGTTCGGTACGCTCGATGCAATTTATCCAGGACGGATTGACCTTGGTTTAGGCCGTGCACCCGGTAGTGACCAGGCAACGGCATATGCATTACGTCGTACATTGCACAGTAGTGGGGAGGACTTCCCACAACAAGTAGAAGAACTACGTTCGTATTTCGAGCCACAACCGAATGCCCGTGTTCGTGCGTTTCCGGGAGAAGGGCAAGACATACCGATTTGGTTACTTGGTTCATCAGGCTTTAGTGCACAGCTTGCTGCACAACAAGGATTGCCGTTTTCGTTCGCCAGCCATTTTGCGCCAGCTTATGTGATGCAAGCGTTACAACTGTACCATCAAAATTTCAAGCCCTCTAGACATCTGCAAGACCCGTATGCAATGTTAGGTGTCAGTATTGTTGCTGCTGATACAGATGAGAAAGCGTTATGGCTTGCAACATCCTTCCAGCAACAGTTCTTAAGTTTACACCGGGGGATGCCGACACAATTCAAGCCACCTTTGGATGATCCGGATGCTGTGTGGTCACCAAGTGAGAAAGTGTCAGCTGCCAATATGCTCGATTCTCCTGCGACCATTGTAGGTAGTCCTGAAACGGTAAAACGTAAACTGGAAGCATTCTTGAATCAGACAAAAGCGAATGAGTTCATCATCAGTTCTCCTGTATTTTATCAGGAAGATCGCTTGCGTTCGTTTGAAATTATTGCGGAAATGATGAATTAACTTAAAAAGCCTTTGACTTTCCAATACTAGGAAAGTCAAAGGCTTTTTCTATATAGTTTACTGATTGCTATGTCGAACAAGGAATTCCGACATAAGCTGGTTGGTCAGTTCGTTTTCATCTGCAAAAAGACTGTGGCTGCTGTCCTTTAAAATATGAAGTTCACTCTTGTCGATTAATTCATGAATCTCTTCACTCTCAGAGCGAGCAGTGATCCAATCATGATAGCCCGCAAGTATTATAGCAGGGACATTCAGTTCCTTTAACTCTTCTCGAACGTCGTACGTACGAAGGAATTCTGCGAATCCTTTGTTAGCAGCCTCCACATTGCGCTCAAGTGGTGGCCGTTTCACAAGTGGTTGAGTATTTGAATCCGAGTTGGCGACAACTTTTGAATATAACGGACCCATAACTTTGTCGTATTCTTGAAGTTGTTCAATCGATTCAAATTTACCGTCCCACAACAAGTCTGCCATAGCAATTTGTTCAGCATTTCCGTGTTGTTCTACATGTTTCTTCGCTTTCTCTAAAAAACTGTATGAAGGGGAGGTAGCTGCTAAAATTAGTCCCGCTACATTCTTTTCGTATTTTACCGCATAACTCATCGCAACGATTCCGCCGTATGAATGGCCTAAAATCCAGATCTTTTCAAGGCCGAGGTGTTGTCGAAGTGCTTCGACATCTTCCACATTTTGCGTCAATGTGTAGTTATCCGGATCGTCCTTTTCTGAGAAACCACAGCCACGTTGGTCGACATAAACGAGTTGAGCCGTTTTTGTCAATTCATCTAAATAAGGTTTGAACGTAATATGGCAGCCTCCTGGACCACCGTGAATGACGAATACGACCGGTTTTTCTTTAAGGCGGTCACCATCGATTTCAATACCTTGTCCATCTACATCGTAAAAGATTTTTGTTCCGTTAATATGTGCATACATAATTTGAAAGCCTCCATTGACGTTAGTTTGATTGGTTTTCGAGCTCTGTGGCAGTGACTTTTGCCTTCTTTTTCGGCATGACGAATGCAAAGAGTGCAACGACTCCTACGCATAGACCGATAAGAGAACAAGCGATTAAGAAAGGCCACATGTTGATGAAGTTGATAGAAATCATAAATGCAGCATAGATGACGACGCTTCCTGCAAAGATTCCATAATCTTTTTTAGTAACCGTTTTGAATACGAATTTTTGTCCCTTGTCTCCTTCTTCTTTGAAGAACAGGCTAAATAGAAGTGTACCTACTAAGGAGACAATCAGACCAAGAATTACGGGATCTATGCTAGTTTGTATGATGTTGCAAAGGACTGTAGTAACTCCACCTCCTATAATTCCAGCCATTGCCCCATAGGAATTTGCTCTTGGCCAGAAGAGTCCTAGCATAATTGGAACGAATGTCGCCCCAGCGAATATCTTCAGTGTGAACAATAATAATCCCATGATGGAGGGTGTTAAAATCGCTGCAACTGTTGAGAAAGCACCAATAATAACGAGTGTCCATCTTGTAAGTCGGATGGTTTTTTTATCGTCAATAGGTAAGCCTTTTTTCTTTAGACGATGCTCGTACAAATCTCTTGTGACATGGATACCAGCACCGAGCAAATTCGAATCGATTGTTGACATGCATGCTCCGAGAATTCCAGTAACGATAATCATACCTACCCAAGGATTAATAATTTCCATCGAAAGTACAGGTAAGATTGTTTCTGGATTTGCAAGATCGGGCAATAGTGATTTTCCGATTCCACCGATTAACGTAAGACCAAATGCCATGGAAACCCCCATGAACAAAGCAATCAATAAACTGATTCGTTGAATGGATTTAACGCTTTTTGCTGAATAGATCCGTTGAATTTGTGTTTGACTGACTGTGTTAAGTGGCATGAATGTAATCACCCATCCGATAACCAACATAAACGTAACAGTCTCGGTTGTACTCATGAACTCAGTTCCAAGTACACCTTTTAGTAACTCACCACCATTGAGTGATGCACTAAAGACAGAACTACCAGGATCCATTGCATGGAAACCGAATAGGATTACTAATATCAATCCAATCAGCATAATAATTGTTTGGGCCCAGTCTGTAAGAGCAACGCCCATCAGACCTCCAAATGTCGTGTAAGTAATCGTAATAGCGGCTGTAACGACAATCGCCACAATAGGATTAATACCTAGGATAGTATTCAGGATCATGCCGATTCCGAGTATACTACCACCCGCACTTCCTATTAATGCGATAAGCGAGCAAATCGTCGTCAATGTAGCAACTGGACGGTTATATCGTTCCGCCATCAAGTCAGGAAGGGTGAACACATCGTAATGCTCTGCAATCTTACGGATTCTACCTGAGATGAAAAATAAAACAAAGTAGGATGTACTTGCAGCAACTAACATCCAAATCAAGGAGAAGCCTCCCGTATAAACCATTCCACTAAAGCCCATGTACGTGTTCGCACCGACTACTGTAGCGAGAACTGTACTGAATAATACGGCAGAATTCATTTTGTTGTCGGCTACATAGAAATCTGCTCGAGATTCTTGTTTGCCAGAAACCATAACGCCAATCACTATCATGCCGATCAAATAGATAATAGGGATTAAATAATACGTATGCCATTCCATGATGTTTCCCTCCAATTCAATCTGCAAAATTTAATATTCTAAATAATATCATCGTGTATACGATATATCAATAGTATTCTGAAAAGATATGAAACATAATTTACGGTGACTTGCATCGAAACCCTGTTTAAGAGTAATGGAACCCCTTACATTCTTTTAAAAGTTTTAATCTGATTTGGAGTAGAAAAGGATAGATTATGTAATATAGAAGGGCAAATCACATAGAATCGAGATCGAATTGACAAGATGCGTAGGGGGAATATCTCTAGAAAGTTAAAAGCCTTTGACCTTCCCGGTATGGAAAGTCAAAGGCTCTTCAGCGTTACATATAGTTGATGTGTGTCATTCAAAGCACATTTCAGTAGCGGGACAGATAAGGAATTCATAAGAGCTCAATAGCTAATAGACTTGCAAGTTTCTCTCGATAGATATCGAACTCTTTAACTGTTTTTAAATTGGCTAACATTCCTTGAAATGCATATTTTTCTATAGAAGGTTTCTGAAGTTCGCTGTTTAGAAAAGCTAAAACCCCTGTAAGTCCTTCCTTTTGAGCATCACTAAAATTCATAACTTCAAGCTGTTCTTTCATATCTGCTAATAAGGAGGATGCTTTTTCATGATGATTTAAGGAACTGCATGATTGGTTTGTGAAAAGATCCAGCAAGTTATTTTTCATAATGGGTTCTTCACCATTTTCAAAAGAGGACACCATATCTTCAATGCGATTCATGATGAAAGTTGGAACAAGCGTCGCATCTATCTGTGAATTTTGAATCAGTATCGCTGCTAGGTAACTGCTTCTAATTCCTTCAATTAGCATAATAATATCGCCTGTGTAGCCATTTACTTTATCTCCGTATACTTTTTTTAAGTTCTTTTCGTACCAAGTCAACATTTCAAATTGAGTTTTCCCCATAACTTCACGAAGTTCTTTGTTAATCGTAAAACTTTGTTCCCGCATATAAACCATGAAAAAGTCTTTTTGTTGGGCCAGTTGTTCAAATGGGACGTTTAACAGTTTTACGAGTTTTTCACGGGGAGGTAGCTGTTCAGCATCTATTTCGAGTGTTCTTGCTCTCATCTGTTCGAAATAATATTCGAAAATGGCGATGTGCAGCGCCTCTTTGGAAGGGAAGTAATTGTAAAATGCACCTTTAGATATCCCGCAATCATTCACTATCTCTTGAATGGATGTATTTGTGAAACCATTTTCAGCAAATAATTTGATGGCCGACTCAATGATTTCTTTTTGTTTTCGCGCCTTCATTAGTCTCACCTTTTCAACGTGCATATTTTTATGTATTACCATTCAGTTTACCAAGCAGTCACATATTGTCAACATAAGGGTGAGAAGTAGCTGTAATTGTTGTTTCTTCTGACCGTATAGTCATGCAACGTGAAATAATGGTTTATGTGAAAAATCAGTGAGAATAGTACGCAATAATTCTTGCGTTTGACTGATTGGTCATTTATAGTATAAAACATCATGACTGCATGGTCAATGAAGTAGAGAATTATCAACACGGGGAGTGTATGAGTTGAAGAAAATCACTAATTTCGCGCTGAACAATAAGTTTGCAGTGTGGATACTGACAATTATGGTTGTAGTTGCCGGGTTGTATTCCGGTTTCAATATGAAACAGGAAACAATGCCAACTATTACTTTACCGAACGTAACGGTTCTGACTACCTATCCAGGAGCAGCTCCGGATGAGGTAGCTGAAAAAGTAACAGTTCCAATCGAGCAACGGATTCAAAACTTAAATGGTGTAGAACTGGTTAGCTCCTCTTCTTTAGCTAATGCATCATCTATTCAAGTTCAATTTGATTTCAACACAGATATGGATAAGGCTACCGAAGAAATAAAAGAAGCTTTGTCGACGCTTTCGTTGCCTGAAAGTGTAAAAGAACCACAAGTATCACGACTAAGTTTCGATGCACTCCCAGTTCTCACGTTGAGTGTAAGTGATAACAAACGGACTGCGGAGGAAATGACGACCGTAGTGGAAAAAGATGTTCTACCTGAATTAGAAGGTATCGAAGGTGTAGCAGATGTCCAAATTACTGGTCAGCAATTGAAAAAAGTCACAATTGATTTTGATGATGAACAGTTAAAGAAATACGGATTATCACAGGATACAATTCAGCAAATCATTCAAGGATCAGATATTACATTCCCATTAGGTTTGACTAATTTTGATGGCAAAGTAAAGAACCTGGTCATTGATGGGAACATTGCTAGTGTGGACGATTTGAAAAAATTGAAGATTCCTGCCATGCCTGCTCAAGCGGGTCAAATGGGTCAAGCGCAACAGGGGAATCCAGGTGCACAAACACAACAAGGAAATCCACAAGCACAAGCTCCTGCAGAAATTCCTTCTGTTCAATTAGGAGATTTAGCCGATATCAAAGTGGTAAGTGAGGCTGAATCGATTTCTAGAACGAACGGGGAAGACTCCATCGGAATTCAAATTGTAAAAGCAGCTGACGGCAATACTGTTGAAGTTGTCAACGATGTGAAAGATAAAATTTCTACTTTTGAAAAAGACTTGGATTTAAAAGTCATTACTACGTTGGACCAAGGGGAACCCATCGAAAGTGCAGTAAGTACGATGCTTAGTAAAGCATTGTTCGGGATCATATTTGCTGTATTGATCATCTTATTGTTCTTGAGAAGTATTAAAACTACCCTGATTTCCATCATTTCAATTCCATTGTCTCTATTGATGGCCATATTCCTATTGCATCAAATGGATATCACTTTAAACCTGTTGACACTAGGTGCCTTGACGGTTGCGATTGGTCGTGTAATCGATGACTCAATCGTCGTTATGGAAAATATCTATAGACGTATGGCACTACCAGGAGAACAATTACGTGGAAAAGAGTTAATACGCGAAGCGACTCGTCAGATGTTTATCCCAATCTTCTCATCTACAATCGTGACAATCGCAGTATTCTTGCCAATAGGGTTAGTTGGTGGAATGGTTGGACAGATGTTCTTACCGTTTGCATTAGCGGTAGCATTTGCACTCGCAGCATCATTAGTTGTGGCTGTGACCATTGTTCCAATGCTTGCTCATTCGTTGTATAAAAAGCAATTGAGTCTAGTTGGAACAAAAGAAGTTAAAGCAGAAAAAGAAAAACCAGGAAAGCTAGCAAACGCATATATTCATGTTCTGGAATGGACATTGAATCATAAGCTGATTACCTTCGGGGGATCTGTAGTCGTACTTGTTCTTAGTTTCTTCTTGGTTCCTTTGATAGGCGTTAGCTTCTTGCCTGATGAAGAAGAAAAAATGATCATGGCTACTTATAGTCCGGAAGCGGGCCAAACAAGAGAAGATGTAGAAAAAATCACTATGGATGCAGAGAACTATTTAAGTAAACATGAAGGAGTTACGACGTATCAGTATTCGTTAGGTGGCGGTAGCCCTATGGATGCCATGATGGGAATGGGTGGAAGTAATTCTGCGCTGTTCTTCATTGAATACGATAAAGACTTTAAAAACTTCGGTGATGAAACAACTAAAGTCATTGACACGCTAAATGAAGACACAGCCAAAGGTCAATGGAAAAGTATGGACTTTGGCGGCATGGGCGGCAGTGGCTTACAATTATATGTCTATGGGGATAACAAGGAAGATATCGAGAAAGCAACTGACCAAATCTTGCCTATTCTAGAAGGCAACAAGAATTTGGAAAAAGTTGAGTCTAGCCTTACAGAAGCATATGACCAATACAAACTTGTCGCAAATCAGGAAAAATTGAGCAGCTTAGGATTAACCGCAGCACAAGTTGGCATGAATCTCATGACTCCTGGTGAAGCGCCTGCAATAACTACGGTAAAACAAGATGGAAAAGAGTTAAATGTGTATATCGATGTGAAGGAAGATCAATATAAGAATATCGATGAGTTGAAGAACAAAGTCATTCAATCACCATTAGGCATTCCTGTAAAACTTGGAGATGTAATGGATGTCGAAGAAGGTAAAACGCCAGACACAATCCAGCGAAGAGATGGCAAAATGTATGCCTCCCTTACGGCTGATGTGACAAGTAAAGATGTCGCAGCCATTTCAAGTTCAGTAGAAAAGAAAATCAGCAATCTTGATTTACCAAGCGGAGTGAAAGTGGACTTCGGCGGTGTCACTGAACAGATCAATGAGTCATTCTCCCAATTAGGGCTTGCTATGCTAGCAGCAGTAGCGATTGTTTACTTTGTACTTGTTGTGACATTTGGCGGTGCCTTAGCTCCACTCGCTATTTTGTTCTCACTACCATTCACAATTATCGGTAGTTTAGTGGCGCTTTGGATTTCCGGGGAGCCAATAAATGTATCTGCTATGATTGGTGCATTGATGTTGATTGGTATTGTTGTAACGAACGCGATTGTTTTGATTGACCGCGTGATTCATCAAGAGAAGGAAGGACTTTCAACACGTGAAGCCCTTTTGGAAGCGGGATCTACTCGTCTACGTCCAATCTTAATGACGGCACTTGCTACGATTGGTGCGCTTATTCCATTGGCACTTGGTGTGGAAGGTGGCGGTGGCGGACTGATTTCTAAAGGCCTCGGTGTAACGGTTATAGGTGGTCTGATTAGTTCTACACTATTGACACTTGTTATTGTTCCGATTGTTTATGAGACGTTCATGAAACCACGTAAGAGAAAAGTGAAGAAATAACTTTTTGGATATAAATATTTTGGTTTAAACAATAACAATCATTATCTACAAAAGGTAACTGGTCCCTAGGGGCCAGTTACCTTTTTGTGCTTTTTGAAGTATAATCGCCCCTTTTGAAAATATAAACATTTTCGTAATGAGATTGCACCAGATACATTTTGAATTTTAATTAGCAAAGCCAAGTCCAAAAAAAGGGTTTCCTTTGAACTTTTTATGGCTAGGCTGTCACTATATGAACTGGTACTAAATTAGGAAGAAGATCATTTGTCATATACTGAAAACATCAGTTGAGGAGGAGTTCTGTTGAAAAAGGATAAGAACAAGCAGAATGAAAAAGAGATAAAGCGGGAAACTCTTACTACGCGCCAAGGGCATCCAGTGAAAGATAATCAGAACATCCGGACGATTGGAGACCGTGGTCCTGCAACACTTGAGAATTATCATTTTATAGAAAAGATTTCTCATTTTGATCGTGAAGAAATTCCGGAACGTGTCGTTCATGCGAGAGGCTCTGGTGCATTTGGATATTTTGAAACTTATGGCAAGGCGGGAGATGAGCCTGTGGAGAAGTATACCCGTGCCAAAGTTTTTTCAGGTGAAGGAAAAAGAACGCCCGTATTGGCTCGTTTTTCTACTGTGGCAGGGGCAAAAGACTCTCCTGAAACTGCACGAGATCCAAGAGGGTTTGCGGTGAAAATGTATACTGAAGACGGTAACTGGGATTTGGTCGGTAATAATTTGAAAATCTTTTTTATCCGTGATGCCATGAAGTTTCCGGACATGATTCATGCTTTCAAAGCTGACCCTGTCTCGAATGTTCCGCATCCTCAACGGATGTTTGACTTTGTATCTCGTACTCCTGAATCTATCCACATGATTACCTTTGTATTCTCACCATGGGGCATCCCGGCGACCTATCGTCACATGCAAGGGTCAGGTGTGAATACGTATAAGTGGGTGAATGAAAAAGGGGATGCTGTGATTGTGAAATATCATTGGGAGCCTAAACAAGGCATCCGAAATCTCACACAGGATGATGCAGATTGTGTTCAAGGGAAGAATGTAGGGCATGCTACACAGGATTTGTATGAAGCAATAGAGCGTGGAGATTATCCGGAATGGGAATTATTTGTGCAGATTATGGAAGACGGATATCATCCTGAACTGGATTTTGATCCGCTCGACGATACGAAGCTCTGGCCGGAAGAGCAGTTTCCGTGGTTGCCGGTGGGGCGTATGGTATTGGATCGTAACCCGGAGGATTTCCATATGGACATTGAGCAAGCTGCCTTCGGAACGGGAGTGCTTGTGGATGGTATGGACTTCTCCGATGACAAGATGCTACAAGGTCGTACGTTCTCCTATTCGGATACGCAACGTCATAGAGTGGGTACCAATTATTTGCAGCTACCTGTCAATGCACCTAAAGCAGCTGTCCGCACCAATCAGCAACGGGGACAGATGGATATTCGCGATTCCCGTGAGTCCGGTGAAAATCCTCATATCAATTATGAACCTTCCATGCTTGGCGGATTTGAGGAAGTCCATGACGAATCTCGACCGCCACATCGACCAATGTTTAACGCAGCAGCCATGAGTGCGCCAATCGACCGTCCGAATAATTATGGTCAAGCGGGTGCAACGTTCCGTCAGTTCGATGATTGGGAGCGAAAAGAATTGATTAACAATCTTTCAGAAGCACTTTCGGCATGTGATTCCCGTATTCAAGAAGCTATGATTGAACACTTCACCCAAGCAGATGAAGATTATGGCCGTCTCGTCAAAGAAGGCATTGAGAAAAAAGCGAAAGAAATGAAAGAAACAAATGCTGAAGCCAACATTCCGGGGCGTGATTCAGGGAAGACAAAATTTGGACAAGGGACTCCTGAGTCAAAAGAGGCGGTTAAAGATTCAGTAGAAAAAGGGCACGAAGCAGATCCTTATTAATAACTAAAACTAAGGAACCTCACACATTCAATGAATGCGTGAGGTTTACTTATTGTATGGTGTTTATGCGAAAGAATCAGAATTTTAAAAAGTATTAATGGAGAGTCAAGCTTTAGGGTTCTAAAATTCTAGTTAGGATAGACAAACAAATTCAAGAAATGAAGATGATCGCCGATTCTTTTAATTTGGATTGTATTGGATTAGTCGGTGGTGCATTCATTGGTACGACATTTTTCGGTGAATCAAAAATTGAATGGAGAATGATGGTTTTTATATCAATTGTTCTATCTTCAGCAATTGGACTTAAACTAATAGGTAGGTATTAAGAAAATACTAAGGTTAAAACACAAAATGAAGCATATGGAGATAGTCTTTCTTCTTATCATCTAAATAATGATAGATTGAATAAAATTTGCGATTGATGTCGAATAAGAAACTTTGTCATAATTTTAATGTATAATTGACTTGGGAATTACAGTATTTAACCATCTATTTATTTTGGGGGATTTCGGATCCTTTTATACAAAGGAGAGAGACAATGTGGAAGTAGTCTATATTGCAGGTGGATGTTTATGGGGGGTACAAGCTTTTATAAAGACGTTACCCGGCGTTGAATTTACTGAAGCAGGTAGAGCTAATGGAACTAGTCATTCACTTGACGGTGATTATGACGGCTACGCTGAATGTGTAAAAACAGAATTTGATCCCTCAGTTGTAACGATCAGACAATTAATGGACCATTTATTTGAAATCATTGATCCATACAGTTTGAATAAACAGGGTGAGGACGTTGGTGAGAAATACAGAACAGGTGTATATAGTAAGGACCCTGAACACCTTGAAGAAGCAAAAGCATTTCTAAGTGAAAGAGATGATTATGACCGCATAGTGGTTGAAGTTTTACCGCTTACAAACTATGTGAAAAGTGCAGAAGAACATCAAGACAGGTTAGATAGATGTCCAAATGATTATTGTCATATCTCACAAGAACTATTAAGTAGGTACAAGTAAAAGCACGCTTGAAAGATTAAAAGTAATGGACAATATGGAAAGAGTATATTGACGTTAATACATAAGTATAGAGTTTTCACAATCGAGTATGTTTGGTAAAAATGTTAAAATAAAAATCATAAGCCTAATTCCTAGTTCAAGATACATAGGGATCAGGCTTTTTTATCTCTACAAATCAATGCCATTTCCTTTTACATATTCTAATTACTGTATTCAAAAATGTACACTGGAGCAAATTTTATCTTATTAAAAAGTTAACCTTTAATCAAAATATAGAGAGTGTTTAAGTCTTTTTTGTTCAAAATCCGAGGAACTGGGTAGAGCGGATTCGCTTCTTTATATGCACGATCTACCATTAAAGGAATGTCTGTTGTTTGAATTCCGCTAATTGTTTCAGGGATGTCCATCTGTTTATTCATTTGCCTAACGGCTTCAATGAATTTCTTACATTTTACTTCTTCAGAATCACTGGGACCCGTGATACCTGCTATATCTGCCAGCTCAGCAAGCGGTTTATGTACCGCGTCTCCGTAATACTCAAGCACGTGCGGCATAATGACTGCATTTGCAAGTCCGTGGGGAACATTATAGAATCCCCCAAGTGTGTGTGCGATGGCGTGTATATAGCCGACGTACGCACGAGTGAATGCTCTTCCTGCTAGAAACGAAGCACGTTGCATATTGGCGCGAGCTTTGATGTTTTTTCCATTCTCGTAAGCCTCGTAAAGATTCTCGAAAATTAACTTCGTTGCTTCACGACTCCACTGCTTTGTTTGTGGCGTGTTGCTCCTCCCGATATATGCTTCCACTGCATGTGTGAGTGCATCCATTCCAGTAGTGGACGTAATGTGTTTTGGGAGATTAACAGTTAACAGTGGATCCATAATCGCAAAATGCGGGGTTAGAACAGGATCATTAATAGCATACTTTTCATGAGTTTCGCTGTTAGAGACAACTGAGACAATCGTCGTTTCACTTCCAGTTCCAGCAGTCGTTGGGATTGCAAAGAGAGGTGGAATGGATTTTCTTACCTTCAATTGACCTTTCATTTGAGGTAACGTCTTTTCAGGTCGGGCAACTCTGGCTGCGACTCCTTTTGCACAATCCATGGGGGAGCCTCCGCCAAAGGCAATGATCCCTTGACACCCTGAAGTATGGAAGAGTTTTAGCGCGTCTTCAATGTTGTCAATTGTTGGATTCGGAACGGTCTTATCGAATACCGCGTACTGAATCCTTTGTCTTGTCAACCCATCCAACAACCCATCCATTAAACCGAGTTTTGAAATACCTTCGTCTGAGACGATTAACACCTGTTGAATGGAATGTTGTGTTAACAATGATGGCAATTGGTGTAAACTGTTTTCACCTTCTAATAAGAGAGGTTGTCGCCATGGAAGGAACTGCGCAACCGTTTTGTAAGCGAATTGAACCGATCTGCAATAGAGATTGTTCATAAGTGAACTCCTTTCCGTAGGCCATTTTTTTATATAAAGAAGGGAAACGCATAAAAATAACCAAAGCTATTTTGTTTCCAGCTTTGGCCAAAACCTCACGTTTCATATTTCCATCTGAAGTAGTTATAAATGAGCTGAAGCGCTAATGTCGCAGTCAACAACCAACTAGCAGTTGCTTTGAAGAGTAATGAAAGGTCAGGTACATTTAGAAGAATGATAATAAGGATAAGGACAATAGGAATCATCCAAACTGACCGAACGAACTTTTTGTGATAGGACAGAGTCCAATAGAACCACCCATGTTCTTTTCCATTTTTCATACAAGGACCTCCTGGTGAAAGGTGATTTATTAAATTCCTTAACGAATATTTATTTTAAGTATACTAGAATTTAACAGTAATAACAATTATAAAAATCGAAATACATTAAATTTTCTCGTTCCTTCGCATGAAGAATTCTCTAACTGATGGCCCCTAGAACTCCTGACGTGAAAATGATAACAAAATATTTACAAAGCGCCGGGAGAAGAACTTTTTCGGATATTACTTGTAATAGCGATTATTTTGAAGCATAAAGAACTAATGACTATCTGTTTTGAACTTTCTTCATGGCACTGCCTTTTTTCTTCAACGAGTCATTAAAGCGGATGGATTCATTGTGCCCAGCAATATGATTCTGCTCGATTAAATAGAGAATATTGTGTAAACTAGAGGAAAGATTAATAGTGTGTATAAAAAATGGATGAATTGAGGTGAGAAGTTGACTACTAGACATTTAAGGAAATCATCAACGGATTCTTCTTTACAAGGCGTTTGTGGCGGCATCGCAGAATTCTTTGGCATTTCTTCATTTCTCGTTAGACTGATTTTTATTGTTACGCCTGCGTCTTTACTAGTTTATATTTTATTGGCTAATATGTTGCCTGACAGTCCGCGGCGATTATCATCTAAGTATTAGATTGAAGACTAAAGATTACTCGTTATCTATCATGGTAATGGCAGAGAGGCTTTAACTATGATGGAAAAGGGAGGCAATGTGGTAATTGAATTCACCGGTTGGATGACAAAGCAGTTCGCTATACTTAATGAAAAAAATATGTTGATCTAGAATTCATCCTCCTATTGTTGGTGGTGAATTCTTTATTTTATATATAAGGATATGCTTATATGGTAATATTAATTTTGAGGAGGGGACATTCAATGGATGATCATCAGTTACTGGATATAGCTAGAGCTTCTCAAATCTTGAAGCTACTAGGAGATCCGACAAGATTAATGATGCTGAAATTACTTCAATCTCATGATTGTTGCGTTTGTGAATTCGTGGCCATATTCAAGATGAGTCAGCCTGCTATCAGTCAACACGTTCGTAAATTGAAGGATGCGGAATTAGTGCAAGAAGAACGAAGGGGACAGTGGGTTTTTTATTCACTTAGAAAAGATCGACCGGATTATTCATTCGTAACGACGGTTCTAGACCAGTTACCTGATCAGGACGGACTTGTTACGGAATTGGAAGCGCAAGGATTGCGTATTTCCTGTACATAGGGAGGGAAAGTTGTTTTGGCTTCAACTATTATTGCTATCATTATTTTCGTATTGACTTTGGTTTTTGTCATTTGGCAGCCTAAAAATCTATCAATCGGCTGGTCTGCATGTGGCGGTGCAGTTTTAGCGCTATTTTTCGGGGTAGTGGATTTTGGGGACGTAGCGGATGTGACCGGGATTGTATGGAATGCAACGCTTGCTTTTATCGCAATCATCATCATTTCACTGATTTTAGATGAAATCGGATTCTTCGAATGGGCTGCCTTGCACATGGCTCGATTTGCAAAAGGAAGCGGTGTCAGACTTTTCATCTACGTCAGTGTCCTCGGCGCAATGGTTGCTGCGTTGTTTGCAAATGATGGCGCAGCTCTCATTTTGACGCCGATTGTTCTTGCGATGGTAAGGAATCTAAACTTCAGTGAAAAAATGATTTTCCCATTCATTATTGCGAGTGGTTTCATCGCAGATACAACATCTCTACCTCTCGTTGTCAGCAACTTGGTCAATATTGTTTCTGCTGACTTTTTCGGGATTGGATTTGTTGAATATGCCTCCAGAATGATTGTGCCGAACCTGTTCGCGCTTGTCGCAAGTATCGCCGTTCTTTTTCTGTTTTTCAGGAAGAGCATTCCTGGAAAATACGATGTGTCACAGCTGAAAAGACCGGCTGATGCAATAAAAGATCATACGATGTTTCGATTGTCATGGTTCGTCCTTGCGATCTTGCTCATTGGGTATTTCGCAAGTGAATTCATACAAATTCCAGTTTCAATTATAGCGGGAATTGTAGCTGTTTTCTTCCTCTTAATGGCAAGGAGAAGCGCTGCCGTAAAGACTATTCAAGTAGTTAAAGGAGCCCCATGGGCAATCGTATTCTTTTCAGTCGGCATGTATGTCGTCGTCTACGGATTAAAAAATGTTGGATTGACAAATCTCCTCGCAGAAGTAATTCAACTAGCTGCAAATCAGGGACTTTTTGTCGCAACACTATCCATGGGCTTCATCGCCGCGATCCTATCATCGGTTATGAATAACATGCCAACAGTTATGATCGATGCATTAGCAATATCAGAGACGAGTGCGACAGGACCAATCCGAGAAGCGCTGATCTATGCCAATATAATCGGCTCCGATTTAGGTCCGAAAATCACACCGATTGGTTCCTTGGCAACGTTGCTCTGGCTGCATGTTCTGTCTCAAAAAGGTGTCAAGATCAGTTGGGGAACGTATATGAAAGTCGGAATTGTGTTAACGATTCCAACACTATTCATAACGCTTCTAGGGTTATATTTCTGGCTGCTCGTTAGTTGAAAAAGTGCGGGACTGTTCCGAAACGTCATCTAATGACATTTCAGAACAGCCCCGCCTTTTCATTGCTATTATTTTTTGTGATTCGCTTTATACACTTCTGACGCGAATTCAGCGACATATCCACTTCCGCCATTGTCTTCTACGTTTTCAATCATCATTGCGAGGATAAATGCCGGATTGTTCGTATTGTAACTTACAAAGAAGCCGTTTTCTTGTCCTCGGCCTTCTGCTGAAGTCTTCAGTTCTGCAGTTCCCGTTTTCCCTGATATAGGGATGTCCGGAATATTGACGGCTTGGGCAAAACCATCTACTACGACACTTCGTAGATCATTTTTTAAAATATCTGCGGTATCTTTGCTTAAAATTCCTTCTTTCCACACTTGCTGGGTTTTATCATCCAGCAGTAATGTAGGCTTATACATAATGCCATTCGTTAGAATCGGTTCGTAGATCGTTGCCAGATGTAAAATATTCACTAACGTTTGACCTTGTCCGAATGAAGTATCTGCAAGTTGACCTTCTGAAGAAATCGTTCCATCATTCGAAATTTGAGAAGGAGAAATGTTGAGCATAAATGGAATCTCTTCTCCAAAACCGAAATTAGTTAAACCGGCAATGAAGTCTTTCTTTCCAATGGCCAGTGCTTGTTGCGCAAAGTAAATATTATCGGAATAGATGAGCGCATATTTCAAGTTAAGAGGGTTCGGTGCTTCCGGATGGAGCCGTGAAACGCGATATGCACCCCAAGATGAATCCTTTTGCCACGTTTGCCCTGTAATGGATAGCCCCTGATCCGGCTTTAAAGTTCCTTTCTCCAATCCGATTGCTGCAGTTATGGGTTTTAACGATGACCCTGGCGCGTAAGCCGCTGCAAACCGGTTGAAAAGAGGTTTCAGTGGGTCTTCTGATAGCTTTTTGTAACGGTCTCCGCTAACACCCAACATGAATTCTGCAGGATCGAAACTAGGGGAGCTGACGAGAGCTAGTGTTTCACCCGTTTGTGGATCCACCGCTGCACTTGCACCTGGTTCACCCTTCATGGAAGTGAAAATCTTTTTCTGTAGCTCTGCATCGATGGTCAACGTAATATTTTCTCCGTTTACAGCTTCAGTTTCAATGACCTTTTGAAGTGTAGCGCCTGTCTCCGGACCTTTAATATAGATTCCAATACCGTCTTTACCTCGCAAACGTTCCTCTAAAACACGTTCGAGTCCTTGTCGACCGATTAAATCTGTTTCCTTATAACCGTCTTCTTTATGCTTTTCCAGTAATTCAGCAGTCATCTTCCCGATATATCCTGTTAAGTGGGCTGCAGATTCTCCATAAGGATATTCGCGCATTTCAGTCGCTTGATAGGTGATTCCGGGGATTGAAATGAGTTTATCCAGCAACGCTTGGTTATTTTTTGAAACAGGAGCTATTGGTACGAAATAGTCAGGTTGTACCCAACTTTGGTTGAGCTGCTTATCGATGAAATCGACAGAAGTGTTAAGAAGTTTAGCCAGCTCGCTCTTTTTCGTTTCGTCTGTAAACTTGCCTGGAACGATACCCGCTTCATATCCCGTCCCATTCACGGCAAGTGGATTTCCATTGCGGTCGAATATTTTCCCGCGCTTTGATGGCATTGTGGAGATTTGAATCTTATCTTTTTCCGTCAAATTAGGGAGAATGAATGAAGGATCCCAATCAGCAAACCAGTTGTCGGTATCGTCATGGGTCTCGTAGTTCCATGTAAGATCTTTTTCAAATTCAATTGGACCCGCTATTGTATCCATTGTTATTTGGATTGGGAAGATCGCGGGTTCTTCTTCTTTCCATTCTGTTTCTTCCTTAGGTTTTGTGTACGTGACTTTCAGGTTTTTGATACCTAAATCCTTTGCCAATTTCTCTTGGCGATCCACAAATTCATCAGCATCGAACATTTTCTTCGTATCTGTATTCAAAAAATTACTGTACATCTTTTTAAATTCACTTTCATTCCAATTCGTGACGTAAGCTTGTACTCGATCTGCAGGAGTTTCTTTCTCTTTGCATCCTGTAAGAAGAATTGAAACAACCAAAATTGAAATAGCACACACCAGTTTTTTCAAAAAATGACCTCCTCAATCTATCTGCATTAGTCGCTTTGTCTATTTACTCATTATATCCATCGTACTAGACCTTACCCAAAAATTAAATAACAAATTACACTGTTAGATCTATAACAGCAGGAGTAAGCTGATTTTTGTACACATCCTTTAGTTAGCGATAGGATAATAGCGTAGATAGATTCAGACTTGAAGAAATAGAGAGGAGAAAGCCACATGAAATACAATTTTGATACAGTAATCGATCGCATGAAATCGTCGAGTGTAAAATGGGACGGAGCAGAAGCGTTGTTTGGGGAGAAAGACTTGTTGCCACTTTGGGTTGCTGACATGGATTTCAAAGTACCTGATGAAGTGTCACAAGCCATCGCTGATAAGGCTGCACATGGCGTTTTTGGCTACACGATCAGGGAAGAGAGCTATTACCAGTCCATCATTGATTGGATGAAAACACGTCATAACTGGACGATTGAAAAAGAATGGATTTGTCACAGTCCAGGTGTCGTGACAGCGTTGAGCTTAGCGGTTCAAGCCTTTACGAAACCAGGGGATAAAGTCATCGTTCAACCACCTGTCTATTATCCGTTCATGAAAGTGACGGAAACCAATGACCGCGAAGTCGTTTTTAATCCACTCGTCAACAACAATGGAACGTATGAAATGGATTTTGAAGATCTTATATCGAAAATCGATGAATCTGTGAAGCTATTTATGCTTTGTAATCCGCATAACCCAGGTGGATTCGTTTGGAAAACAGAAGACTTACAACGTCTTGGAGAGATATGTATGGAACATGGAATCCTCGTCATTTCGGATGAAATCCATTCTGATCTCGTATTCAAAAAGGGAAGTCACGTTCCGTTCGCTTCACTTTCAGAGCAGTTCGCACAAAACAGTATTACGTGCACGGCACCAAGTAAAACGTTCAATCTTGCAGGTTTGCAAACATCCAATATCATCATTCCGAATGAAGAGCTACGTGAAAAGTTCACTGCGGAAACGAATAGAAATTCTATTGGCATGCCGAATTCGTTTGGACCTGTTGCAACAGAAGCTGCGTACACTCATGGCAGCCAATGGCTGGATGAAGTGATGGATTACGTTCAAGGGAACTTAAAATTTGTAACAGACTTTTTTGCTGAAAACATTCCTGTATTGAAAGTTTTACCTTTAGAAGCGACATACCTTGCATGGATTGACTGTACAGAGCTCGAAATGACTTCAGAAGAACTTGAAACATTCTTTTTATCAAAGGCACACGTTGCGTTGAATCAGGGGAAAGCATTCGGTCCAGGTGGAGAAGGATTCGTACGGATGAACCTTGCATGCTCTAGATCCATCGTTGAAAAAGCGGCAAAACAAATCAAAGATGCAGTGAATTCTTTGTCCGAATGAAAATCGAGAATAATTAAATAATAGAATTGCTAAACAGAACCTCTTTGGATAGAATTGTCTAAAGAGGTTCTTTTTTGTGGGGTATGAAAAGATGAGCAAAAAGGTAACAACGAGATGGATCCTGTGCAGCTATACGTTTGCAATAATTTTAATTTTGTATATTGGCTTGAGCGGTTTGATTTCTAGTAGTATGAAAGATTCTTTTCCCAATATGTTGTTCGTCCTAAATATAGGTTTTCTTATTGTTAGCGCTTGGGGAATAGGTTTTGGAATACGTAAATATTTAAGAAATCTTGACCACGTTGCTGAAACTTTGATGAAAAAAAGATTAGTTCTTTTAACTGTGTTCGGATGGTTAATTGTTTTAGGGATTATTTGATGTGTTCCTAATTGTATTTCATTGAAAAAGAATTGTTAACCTTTTAAAGGACGTGTAATTATTGGTGCTTCTTCAATTAACATTTCTCATAGTTGTACTCATTGCATCCTATTTTGTGATTGCGAAAAAAATGAAAGCGGATCTTTTATCCAGATATTTATTATTTGTTCTCATCAATTCCTTTTTCTTCTTTAAAATTTTTCATGAACAGTCAGCGCTGTGGGTAACGCTGATTTGTGCAATCGGACTTGTTTTAAATACAAAGTTATTGATTATAAAAAAAGTAGTTCTGATTTTAGTAACGGGAATTGTAGTCAGTGTCTACCGTGTCCCATTCTCATCTGCTGAATTTGATGACTATGTAAAAGGTGCTTATGGAATCGAGTGTGTAGGATCTGAATGTGTGAAAGTGAAAAAAGTAGTGCGTGAAGATACTATGAAATTACAAACTAACGAGTACTCCATACAAGGCTACTCATTTCACTGGTATTACGTTTTCTCCAGAGGTGAACTCACGCTGAACGATAAATCAATCAAAGCAATCAACGTGATGGGATTTTGGTTTCCTTTAACTGAATCAATGGAGTTTGGAATGGCTCGACGAACAACCGTAAATGGGAAGTAATGCTGGAATACAATAGACAGCAAGCCGCCGTCGTTTTGAACGAATGTACTGGAGATTTCATGAGGATATATGGCCCTCCCAGTTAACAAAACAGATTGTATCGCTTGTGCATCTTGATATAAATAGAACGCATAGGGATACAAATAGTAAACATAGATTGACCTAATCATGGGAGTTGATAAAAGTGAATGCGTTTTTTCAAAGGAATGATCATAAATCCAGCTCTAAAACTTTGAAATTCATTAGGATTTTCATGATCATAGGAATGGTATTCTTTTTACTGATGGCAATCTTCAATCACTTTGATTTCTTCTATTATATGTGGGTCTTTGCACTTGCAACAGTCATGTCTCTAATGGATGCAGTAGTTAGTTATCTGAACAAAGCGAACAAAAAAGTTATTTTGCTGGAAATTGCATTTGCACTTATTTGGCTTCTATTGTTTGTAACGTTCGTACTAATTTGAATGTAATTGGTGTTATTAAAATGTACTCAAAACCATTTGAAAACTAAGGAGAATGAACATGGTGCTATTCGGTTTTATTGCAGTGGCAACGATTCTAGGATTGCTTCTACTTATGATCGCGGGACCACTAGGAGGAGGAATACTAGCGTTTGGAATTGTTGTAGGTTGTATATTCTGGGGACTGTATTTACTGAATGACATCCATAAAAAGATCTTCGCTACCTCACCTAAAAAAGATAAAGTTCAACGAGCTTATGAGCAGTATTTAAGTGAACGTAGTGATGGATTGGAGTAGATTTGGGCTAGTTGTTGGACACGGAAACTGGTTTAAGTATTTTAAAAACAGGAGTGGATAGCATGCAATTTACAATTCGAAATATGCAGCGAAAAGATATGCAACAAGTTCAAAAAGTAGCGAAAATCAGTTGGAATGCAACGTATGAAGGCATCATCCCCCACGATGTTCAAGAACGCTTTCTATTTGGTGCCTACAGCGATGAGATGATGTCGCGCCGCTTAGACCATTCATTGATGCTTATTGGGGAACTGGATGGAATCGTTCTAGGCTTTGCGAATTTTTCTAGAGTGAATGAGGCGGGCGAATCAGAATTAGCTGCCATTTATCTTCATCCAGAACATCAAGGAAGTGGGATTGGTTCAGCTTTGTTACGAGAAGGTATCGATCAACTAAAAAACGTTGAAAAGATTTTCATAACTGTTGAAAAAGAGAATTTGATCGGAAAGTCGTTTTACGATGCAAAAGGGTTCAAGACGATTAAACAGTTTGAGGAAGACTTCGATGGCCATATGATGCAATCTGTTCGAATGGTTTTGACGCTATAAGTGATTAGATAGGTACTGTGGAAATTGAAAGGGAGGGAAACTGTGTTATGCACAAAGGGAATATTTCATCCTGCTACCTCCGTTTATAATTCTTGGACTCATTTTGCTTTTCACTCTCCCACAGCCACAGCCACATCTAACGTTTGCTTTTGTTATACCCATTATTTTTTGGTTAGTTTAGTATAGCTGGATTATTGTTGATGAGAAAAGGACAAAAAAATAAAATAAAGTGATATTTAAGTCGTATTTACTAAGTCGTACCCTAATCAGATGCGTTCTTCGGATGGAGAACTTTCCTTGTCATACAGAGTGAAAAAGGAAAAGAAAGAGGGAAATAGATGCAAAAAACTTTAGTTAAGTACATTTTGATTGTTCCGCTGTTCTTTTTATATTTTTCACTATTCGGTTTCATTTGGAATCGTTTACACCTGGGAGAAATTACAGGGGATATAGGAGTGTTGATAGGAACTTTGCTTGTTCTAATCCTATCAGGGGTACTTGCTGTTCTAACTAGTGACAAAATTATTGAGGTTATTAGAAAATGATCAAAAACGGAATATCCATTATTTTGAATTGAAATTTCTAATCAATCAAAGTAGGTGTGAAATGCATATGAAAGGTCGGTATTTAGCAGTAGCAGTGATTATAACCTGGATTATCTATTTTGCATGTGCAATGACACTTGGATTTGAATCATGGATAGTAAAAACTTTAAGTTTAACATTCATCATTCTTTGGGCAATTCTTCTCTTTAAAGGATGGAAAACTAAAGAAAAGAACAATGATATATTGGGGTGACTGAGGTGGAAGACTGAAGCATGTTAATTTAATTGAATATTACATAGATTATCTGACCCTGCTCTTTGGTTCGTTTTGGGGATTAGTGTGATCGAGCTATACCGTGAATATAAGAAATTGAAAGCTGTTCAACCTGAATCATGAGTCTGACATAAGTAAATATTTTTTTGATTTGACCTTATAGTAGCAACACGTATACTGTTAACTCAACAAGTAACCTCTCGTTCTGTTCCTCTATCTCAGGGGAGAATCGGTTACTTTTTGACTTTGCAAGGAGGAATTGGACAATGAAACTTGAAATTATCGCAACCAGCCTACGAGATGCACAGGCAACTGAACGAGCAGGGGCAGACCGACTGGAGTTGTGTTCAGCACTAACTGAAGGTGGATTGACTCCGAGTTTAGGCTTGATTGAAGCTGTTGTTGAGGGAGTTTCGATTCCAGTCCACGTTATTGTTCGTCCGCATAGCAGAACTTTCACCTATTCTGAGGAAGATATCCAAGTGATGCTTTCGGATATCCAACACATTCAACAGACCAAAGCTGCAGGAATTGTCGTCGGTATACTGGATGAAACTAAACGGGTCGATATTGTCAATTTGAAGCGATTGTTAGATGCGGCAGGGCACTTGAATGTCACATTCCATCGCGCATTCGATGAAATAGAAGACCAGCTGGAAGCGGTCGATATGATAGGGGACTTCCCTCAAATTCAACGAATCTTAACATCAGGTGGTCAAGCACCAGCTCCCCAATCGAAAGAGAAAATCAGGTCACTAGTGGAAAAGACTAAAAATACTTCAGTAACAATTCTAGCGGGGAATGGAATGTCGCCTAATGGTTTAGCAGAGTTTGTTGAAGCAACAGGTATTGCAGAAGTCCATTTTGGTTCCGCAGTTCGGGAGCACCAAAGTTTTCAATACCCAATCAATCCAGAAGTGATAACACACATCAAATCTATCATTAGTGGATGAACTATCTTCTCTTGGGTTACCACAAACTCATACATAAAAAGACTGTCCCGAAAGATGATTCTATCTTTTGGAACAGTCTTTTTATAGTTCACCGTATCATTTCTAAGAAACTCCAAATATCAGTCTATAGGGTTTCTTACACCACAGCGTTAGAATTGAACTACACAATACGATGGGAGGGACCCTAATTATGATTGGTGAACAAGTATTACTCAGCAGTATTTTTGCGGCAGGGATTCTGTCCTTCTTTTCACCATGTATTTTGCCATTGTTACCCGTATACGTTTCCATCCTTTCTTCAGGAGACCCAACGTCCACACGCACTAACAGGCTTATTACACTAGGGAAATTCAGTATCCATCCACGTTTGATTGTTAAAACGATAATTTTTGTACTCGGTTTATCAACAAGCTTTGTACTTCTTGGATTTGGTGCAGGCGCTTTAGGTGCGCTCATCAACACAACGACTTTTATTACTATTTGCGGAATTGTCGTCGTGTTACTAGGACTTCATCAAATCGGGCTGTTCCATATTCCATTCTTGGAACGCGAAAACAAAGTGAGCTTGAAGCGAAGTGGGAAACGTGACTTTCTCGGCACGTATCTACTTGGATTTACATTCAGCTTCGGCTGGACCCCTTGTATCGGACCGATTTTAGGGGCGGTACTCGGACTATCTGCGAATGAAGGGCAAGCAGCACATGGTGCATTTCTTATGCTCATTTATGCACTTGGTATGCTAATTCCGTTTCTCATCCTTTCAATTTTCTCAGACTTCCTACTACAACGCATGAAAAAGCTCAATCGACACCTAGGGAAAATCAAAGTCGTTGGTGGAATCATCATTGTCGTAATGGGACTGTTCCTCATGACGAACAATTTGAATTTCTTTACAACACTCATTCCACAATGAAGGAGGAATTGACATGCTGAAAAAGCTACTTGTTTTACTTGCTGTTGTCACCGTTCTAGGTGCATGCTCTTCGGGATCAAAACCCGGAGCTGCAGAGGATTCGGTGTTCCAACTTGAAGACTTGGATGGAAACACTGTCAATTTGTCGGATTACGAAGGGAAAAACGTCTATGTGAAATTTTGGGCGTCGTGGTGTCCGATCTGTCTCGCAGGACTCGAAGAGGTGAACGCGCTCGCTGCTGAAGATACAGATTTTGAAGTAGTGACTGTCGTTGCGCCTGGATACAACAACGAAAAGAAAAAAGATGCGTTTGTGAAATGGGTTAAAGGCGTTGAAAACATTCAAGACTTGCCCGTTCTAATGGATGAAGGCGGGGACCTTGTGAAAGAGTTCGAAGTACGCGGCTATCCAACATCTGCATTCATTAACAAAAAAGGAGAACTTGTTAAAACGCAGGCGGGTCAGCTATCGAATGATCAGATTAAAGACATGATGGACCAACTAAACTAACGGGAAGGGGAGACAGATGATGAAATTAAAATACCTTATTGGACTCCTTGGACTTGCACTGATTCTTGGGGCTTGTTCCAACGGTACTGCTTCTACTGACAAAACTGGCAAGACGTCAGGTTCCTTGACGGCAACAGCCTCTTCGAAATATCCTGCGAATCCGAACGATGGATTGACTTTCGATGAAGACAACTTGAA
The DNA here is from genome assembly GCF_003384035.1 of Sporosarcina sp. BI001-red. Classification (GTDB taxonomy): domain Bacteria; phylum Bacillota; class Bacilli; order Bacillales_A; family Planococcaceae; genus Sporosarcina. Next base: position 80,089 of record NZ_QQAK01000012.1, read on the forward strand.
AGAGATTTACCTTGCAGGAGGTTGTTTCTGGGGTGTCGAAGCCTATATGGAGCGTGTCTATGGTGTTTCTGACGTCACTTCCGGATATGCGAACGGTACAACTGAGAATCCAACATATGAAGACGTAGTTAGTGGGGAAACAGGTCATGCAGAAACGGTTCACGTGAAATACGATCCGGAGCGTACGGATTTGAAAACGATTCTGGATCATTTCTTTACAATTATTGACCCAACTTCTTTAAACAAGCAAGGCAATGATCGTGGTTCACAATACCGCTCTGGTGTGTTCTATACAGATCCAGCAGAAAAAGCCGTGATTGAGAAAGTTGTCAGCAAACAGCAAGAGCGTTATGACGATAAAATTGTTACGGAAGTCGAGCCTTTAACAAGTTACACATTAGCAGAAGAGTATCACCAGGATTACTTGGAGAAGAATCCAAATGGATATTGCCACGTGGAATTTGATTCGTTAGAGGATCAAGAGATTCCCTCGTTGATCGATCCCGCAAAATATCCAAAGCCTAGTGATAAAGAGTTGAAAGCAAAGTTGACGGAAGCGCAATACGAAGTGACGCAAGGTAGCAATACGGAAGCTGCGTTTTCGAACAAATACTGGGATTCATTCGAAGATGGGATCTATATTGACGTTGCGACGGGAGAACCGTTGTTTTCGTCAAAAGATAAGTACGATTCACAATGCGGTTGGCCGAGTTTCACCCAACCAATTATTCCTGAAGTGGTAACCGAGCATAAAGATAAGAGTTTCAACATGGTACGGATTGAAGTGAGAAGTCGTGCAGGCGATAGTCACCTCGGTCATGTGTTTGATGATGGGCCTAAAGATAAGGGTGGACTACGCTATTGCATCAATAGTGCTGCAATCGATTTTGTGCCACTTGACGAAATGGAAGACGCAGGCTACGGCTATCTGACAAGCCTTGTGAAGTAAGGTACACTGGAAATAACACTGCGAAAGGTAGCTGATGCTGCCTTTCTTTTTTATTCTTTACATGTGAAAGGAGACGCCTATGTATACGTTACTTGTAGTGGACGATGAACCCATTTTGATCCGTGGCATTCGATCTTTTGTCGATTTCGATGCTTTGTCCATAACTGAAGTTCTGGAGGCGACGAATGGAGAGGAAGCGCTGGAACTGTTCAAAACACATTTACCAGATCTTATTCTCGCAGACATCAACATGCCGAAAATGAATGGACTGGATTTCGCGTCGGCTGCAAAAGCGTTGAAGCCAGATGTGAAAATTGCGATGATTACGGGATACGATTATTTCGATTATGCAGTGGCAGCGCTCAAAGCAGGCGTCGACGATTATGTACTGAAGCCCGTTTCTAAAAAAGACATTCAAGAACTTTTGCAAAAGCTAATTGGCAAAGCGCAAGAAGCTCATCGTCAACAAGAAGTGACGAAACTGGTGGATGGGCTCATTCAGTCAACGGATAGCGGAGATGAAACAACAAGCTATAAATATAAAATCCAACAGGAAATTACAGCCAATATCGATAATATTGAGTTTTCTCTTGCGACACTCGCATCGACGCTTGCCTTAAGTCCATCCTATGTCAGTACGTTGTTTAAGCAATTATTTGGCACAACGTTCCAACAGTATATGATCACAGTTCGACTCGATCGGGCAAAGTTGCTTCTGTTAAGCACAGAGATGAAAATGTATGAAATCGCGGCTTCCGTCGGATTTGAAGACCCGAATTATTTTAGCGCGGCGTTTAAGAAGCGCTTCTCTTTGTCTCCCAATCAGTTTAAGGAGAAGTCTAGAGAATGAAGAATCGAGCGAATACCTACAAAAAACTACGTGTACAAATTGCCTTTCATTATATATTAGCAAGCGGATTGACATTGTTGCTTATGGCGGGCATCCTTTACGCAAGTATTTCTTCCATTTTATTGAGTGAGTCTGCAAAAAGTACAAAATCCTCTGTAAATCAAAGCGGCATGTATCTCGATTTGTATATCGATCGTCTGAACGCGGTGTCAAGCTTACTCGCAGAAAATCCTCAACTCGTCAGTTATTTATCGGATTCTGTACGTGCACACGCTGTCAAAAATGATCTGCTGAAAACGATCGATACAACACTTGCTTCTGATGAATTCATCAAATCGATCATCATTGTAAGTAAGGACGGCCAGATTTTGTCCAACGAATCTGGTTTGACGATGAGTAAATCAACGAATATGATGCAGGAAACATGGTATCGAGCGGCTATTATGAATGGGGGCCAAGCATTTTTAACTTCTGCGCGCATGCAAGATTTCACGATGGATAAAGACACCTGGGTCATATCGATCAGTCGGGAAATCACGGATGAATCGGGGGGGAATCGAGGGGTGTTACTCATAGACCTTGATTATGAAGTGATTGAAGACTATTTAGCGAACTTGGATCTTGGAAAAGATGGATTCTCTTTCATCCTCAACGAAAACCAGGAAGTCGTCTATCATGAAGACCCATCCTATTTCCAAAATGATGATAAAAAACACCAGTTACAAGCAATTGTAGATGACCAAGCGGGATATGATTCCAAAGAAAATACATTGACGTATACTCATTCGTTGAAAAATGCAGACTGGTTACTCGTCAGCGTCTCATCTCAGGACAGTCTTCTTGCCATCAAGCAACAGCTGTTTGAAATCTTTGTTTGGGTTGGCATCGCGTTGCTCTTGGTTGCAGCAACAAGCGTGTATGTATTTGCGGGACGGATAACGGCGCCATTTCAGAAACTGGAACAGGCGATGCAGGACATTGAAACGGGGTTGAAAGAAATCCCCATCGATGCGAAAGGGTGTTATGAGGCGCAAAGTCTGACGCGTCATTTCAATACGATGACACACAAAATCGATAAGCTAATGGCGGAGATTAAGGAAAAGGAAAAGCATCTCCGGACATCTGAAATCAGTGCGTTGCATAGTCAGATTAACCCTCACTTTCTTTATAACACGCTCGATACGATCGTATGGATGGCGGAGTTCGGAGACCACGAAAAAGTAATCGATCTGACGAAAGCGCTGGCGTCATTTTTCAGATTGTCACTAAGTGGCGGTAGTGAGTTGACAACGGTCGAAAAAGAATTGGAACACGTCGAACGGTATTTGTTCATTCAAAAAGAGCGATATGGGGATAAGTTGCAGTACGACATCCATTTAGATGACGCGTTACGTGATATTGAAATCCCAAAACTTATCGTCCAACCTATTGTAGAAAACGCTCTCTATCATGGGATCCGTGGACTCTCAACTCAAGGTGTAATCGATATTTATGCGACCTCTGAAGGTGAGGATCTATTCCTTACTGTGCATGATAATGGAGATGGTTTTAACGTAGAGGACATAAACGGTAGAGAAGATAAGAAAACAACGAAACTCGGTGGTGTGGGAATACGGAATGTAGATGAGCGCATTAAACTTTACTATGGGGAAGAGTATGGAGTACATGTCTATTCTTCCGAAACGAAAGGGACTACAGTTCGAATTCAACTTGCATCTTCCCTAAGATAATTATTAAAGAGTATTGGTTCTATAGAACAAGTCCATACTTCCATTAAGACGGAGGTGCAATTGGACTATGGAACATACGGATTTCTTTAAATTAGATTTTTGGGAAATGATCTTGCGTACTACAGTGGCTTTTTTTGTGCTACTCATATTGGCTCGTTTCATGGGGAAAAAGCAAATATCCCAACTGACATTCTTCCATTATGTGACTGGAATCACGATTGGATCGATTGCTGCAGCTATTGCTTCAGAATCGGAGACGCCATTTATGGATGGGTTAGTCGCGATGATTTGGTGGGCAGCCCTCACAATTTTAATGAACTATATTGCGATGAAATCGAAAAAAGCACGTGTTATATTGGATGATAAGCCAATGATTATTATCCATGAAGGTAAAATTGAAGAAGAGGCATTACGTAAAGCTCGACTCACACTGAATGACTTGAACATGCTTCTACGTGAACAAAGCATTTTCTCAATCAAAGATGTGTACTTTGCCATTTTTGAAGTTAACGGGAGTATGAGTGTCATGAAAAGGACAGGTCTAGAGAATGCAACAAAAGCTGATGTAAAAGCTTCTACAAAGGAATCTAAATACATTCCCACAGAAATCATTTCTGATGGTGAACTCGTTTTGGAAAATTTAGTTGAGCTTAACTTAACAGAGCAATGGGTATATGATCAGCTTAAAAAGAAAGGCATCAATCGTGTGGATCAAGTCTTTTATGCGGAGCTACAAGGCAATGGTGACTTGCACATCGATGAGAGGACAGCAAAAGATAACTAAGTAGAGAGGACTCTTCAACATATTTATGTTGATGGATCCTCTCTATTTTGCTGTTTAGATAGGTTATATTTCACTTTCGTTAAATTTGTGTAAATTTACCTATAAAATAAAGGGTTTTACTCTGTGGATAGAGAAATAAGATTATGGATGGGAAAAAACAGTTAATTGAATGGTCTTTTTGATGCTGTATTGAACCCGTACTTTTATCACTTAGTCAATAACGCATGACTGTCAGCTTGTTTCATGAACTTGGTTAGTACAGCTTGCATCTGTCACTGAGTAATTTGGAGGAGAACGTATTGATTTTTTTAAAGTCTACTAAAGCTAAAAATGAGCTAAAGTTGTTTGATTTATCGAGAACCATGGAAGTTGAAATTCGATTAGATGATAAGGAAATCATAAAAAAAGTAAAGAGGATACATCTTACTGAACAGGATTTGAAATTGCTTAAAGCAATCCAGCCAATAATTCAATTACATGGAGAAGAGTTAGTAGATAACTTTTACGGTACGATTTTGCAAGTGAAAGAATTGAAAGAAATGATAGAGCGACATACGACAACAGATTGGTTAAGAGAAACGTTAAAAAATCATATTATCGAAATGTTCAATGGGGAAATTAATGAAGCGTTCGTCCATAAACAAATCCGTATCGCGAAAGCGCATTATTCTATTGGGTTATCTCCCTCGACCTATATGGGTGCGTTCCAAAACCATCAAAATACCGTATTGGATATTGTCTTCAGAGAGATAGAGAATAAGCAGGAAATCCAGCTATTGCTTGCTGCAATTAACAAAATAATCAGTTTCGAACAGCAACTTGTGTTAGAAGGATATGATGAAGAAACTCAAAAGAAATTAAATGAACAGTTTCAAAGTGGAAAATCAGATCTTAAAAATACAATGATGGAAGTAAGTGAAGGATTGGTGGCTTTGGCAGAAGAGACGCAGGCTTCTGCTGAAATGTTGAGTACGACGATTCAACAAGTGAATGAGACAACGACAGATAGCAATGAGCAAGCTGAATTTGCGAAAACATCTGTTCGAGAAGGTCAAGAACGCCTAACGGATTTGTCGGGGAAAATTGAAGTGATAGAATCGTATACAAAAAGCATGATGGAGAGTATCGAGCAATTAGGAGATGCCTCTGACAAAATTGCAGCTGTCATTTCGATTGTTCAAAAGATTGCTGACCAGACGAACTTGCTATCATTGAACTCGGCAATCGAAGCGTCACGTGCTGGTGAGCATGGTAAAGGGTTTGCAGTCGTATCCCAAGAGGTGCGAAAGCTTGCTGAGCAAACAAAGCATTCAGTCACTGAAATTCAAAAACTCATTTCAAATTCAAATCATTACAAAGGACAGGTGCTTGAAAATTTGAATGCTGTTAACAAAGCTGTGCGTGAAGGTGCAACCGCCTCTGGGTTAACGAATGTATCGTTTCATGATGTCGTGAACGCTATTGAAAGAAGTGGATCTCTTGTTTTAACGGTGCAACAACAAATGGATGAAGTCATTCTTGGTATCAAGGAGATTAAAACATCAACTACAGAAGTTGCATCATCCGCAGAGTCGTTGAATAAAGCAGCAGCACTTGCATAACCTGAATCGTTGGCTTCCTTTCTAACTAGTCGAGTCATTCAATATTATTCTAAAAAGAAGGAATTTTCACTTGTTGTGTGGAATGACTAAAGAGTAGAACGTGTATCTATTTTATATATAGAGGAGCGAGTGAGATGACATATGTAGTGGAACCAATTCAAGACTTATCAAAACTTAATATTGAATCACTTATTTCTGAAAGTGAAGAAGAAGGATATCGTTTCTTAACACGCCTTGCTGAAGATTATAAAGAAGGGATCAATACATTTTCCGGACCAGGAGAAGCGTTGTATTGTGTAAAAAATGAGCAAGGGAAAGTAGTAGCAATCGGTGGAGTGAATCGGTTCCCTGTACCTGGTGGAGATGCGGAGACTGGAAGACTTCAGCGTTTTTATGTAGAAGCGGATCAGCGGAGAAATGGGGCAGGGTCGTTATTGTTAAAAGAAATCGTTGAACATGCGAGAAACGAGTTCCATGAGCTGACAGTTAAAACAGAGTCCTCTAAAGCAGATGCGTTTTATCGTCATAATGGCTTTGAATTTGATGATTCAGCCTCTGAAACCACCCATCGTATGGCGTTCAACCAATAAGGAATTTGCTTAGCGCGTAGGGGGGCATTCAGTTTCTCATCTCTTTGCACTTTTGCAGAGGATGAGAAATTTGTTGTGGCACGACATGCACTGCAGCGATTTTGGAAAATCGTTTTTAGGTTGGATGAGTAAAAAAGTAAAACCTAATTGGAAATAAAGCGACAAGGAAGTGGGGAATCATTCATACAGAACGAAGACATATCCCAATGGTTATCGGGATTGCCATATTATTACTAGCACCGTTTGTGGTCTTTTTACTACCTAATTTCATTGCAAACACCATCTACTTCAAGGCGGGAAGTTGGTTCATATTTGTGTCTTTTGGCGTGTATATGGTGTATGCGGTAGCCTTCATTTTCCTGATTGCCGCTTTTTTTGTTCTATATGCCATGAATATGAACAAAAAATCCATAGTTATAACCATCGGGTTGATGATATTGGCGTGCACAAGTTTTTACATAGCTTCACTGAATTATACGATGTTATCGGATGACCGGATTACATATCGTCCGCTATTATCATTTCAAACATATTCATATACTTGGAGTGAAGTAGATGAAGCGGTGTTCAGGTCAGTACATGCGGATGATGGGAATTCGGAGTTCGATTTTAAGTTTGACGATGACGTAGTGTTAACACTCACTATGAATCGGTTGTTTATGAAGTTTCTACCACCTATTGAAAATCGACTGAGTCACGAAGGTGTCGAGGTAGAAAAAATATTGATACCTAAAAAAGAATGACCACCCGTTCTTCCGTCTAACATGCCTACATGGGATTTGCTATGCTATAGTATCAGTTGAAAGCAGGTGACGGACGTGAAACGCAAACGGAAAAGACTGCATAAAAAAGGCAACATGATTGTCTTTCCCGGAACGGTTGAGCGATTGCTAGACCAAGCCGAAATTGCCATGGAGACAGAGGAATTTGAAGAAGCTGTCCTGATTTCGGAACAGCTTCTTGAGATTGCTCCTAACTTACCAGAAATACCGGGAATACTTGCAGTAGCATTGTATGAAATAAAGGAATTTAAGAAAGCTAAGCCCTATGCCGCTCAGTGGTTACAAAGTGATATGAGTGAATACTTTGAAGCAATGGAGCTATACCTTGCGATTTGTATGCAACTTCAGGATTATGAGGAAGTGGAAGACACTATTGGAGCACTTCTGGATGAAGAAGTCATTCCAAGCGAATTGACACAGAAGTTTCTTTATTTGCGTGAACTGAATGGAAGATTATTAAGTCGGTTTACGGACGAGTTTGCCGCGCAACCGAAAGAATCTGTCTCATTTGAATCGTTTTTACAGATGGACCTATTTCAACAACAACAGATACTCGCACAACTAGAAAGTAATGGAGCCAAGGATTCTCAAAAGCTGCTCGCTGAAATTGCCGTTTACGATCACCTTCCACCTGTATTACGAACTGTTGCATTAGTTTTATTGCAAAACTCAGGATACGAAAAAACACTTGTAATCCGAAAGTTTGGTAGAGGACTTAGTGTCACTCCGGCAGAGCTAGCACTACCAGGTGAAGATTCGGTCACTAAAGAAATTTGTGCACTGCTCCAACGGTCGTTGGATAAAGATCCTTCAAGACTCTTGATGATTGAAGAGGCCGTTAAGAAATTCTCTTTAATCAGTTATCCGTTAGATTGGGGCGCTTCAGCAGAAGCCGTCGCGAATGCTTATGAAAATTATTCTAAGTTTCTATTTGAAGGAACTCCGCTTCCTCAAACAGCCTTACACAAGCTGATATTTGAGATCGATCAAGACTATAGCGAAGCTGTTGAATGAAATTTCTTGAAAGATAAAGAGACTATGATATACTGAGATGGTTGTCAATGGCGTATAAAAGGTTCAAAATATATTCGTCACTATGATTCGGAGGTATGTAGAAATGTCAGTTAAATGGGAAAAGCAAGAAGGTAACAAAGGGAAGTTAACGTTTGAGGTCTCAGCAGAGGCTTTCAAAGAAGGAATGGACAAAGCATTCAAAAAGGTCGTTCAGCAAGTGAACGCACCTGGATTCCGTAAAGGGAAAATGCCACGTAAAATGTTCAACCAAATGTATGGGGAAGAAGCACTTTACAACGATGCAATCGATATCGTTCTTCCAGTAGCATACGATGCAGCTGTTCGTGCAGAAGGCCTTGAGCCGATTGCATCACCAGAAATCGACATCGAAAAGCTTGAAAAAGGCGAGCCGGTTATATTTACAGCAATCGTTCCCCTTAAGCCAGAAGTGAAATTAGGCGAGTACAAAGGCCTTGAAGCAACACGCCAAGAGACAAAAGTTACAGACGAGGAAATCGACATGGAACTACAAACACGTCGTGAGTCAATGGCAGAGATGGTCGTTAAAGAAGAAGGCGCTATCGAAGATGGCGACACAGCTAATATCAACTTTGACGGTTACTCTGAAGGAGAAGCATTCGAAGGCGGAAAAGCTGAGAACTATGACCTAACAATTGGATCAGGTTCTTTCATTCCAGGATTTGAAGAGCAGCTTATCGGCTTGAAAACTGGCGAAGAAAAAGACGTTGAATTGACATTCCCAGAAGAATACCACGCAGCTGAGCTTGCAGGTAAGCCAGCAGTATTCAAAGTGAAAATCAACGAAGTAAAAGCGAAAGAAGTTCCTGAGTTGAACGACGAACTTGCTAAAGAAATGGATGAAGACGTTGAATCAGTAGACGAGCTTCGTAAGAAAATGAAAGAAAACCTTGAAACTGAAAAGAAATCAGCATCAGAAACAGCACTTCGAGATGATCTCGTAGAAGCAGCTTCTCGCAACGCTGAATTCGAAGTGCCTGAAGAAATGGTTGAATCTGAAACGAATCGTATGGTTGATGAGTTCGGACAACGTCTTCAAACACAAGGTATGAACCTTGACTTGTACTACCAGTTCTCTGGCCAAGACGAAGCATCACTTCGTAAGCAAATGCACGACGACGCTGTAAGCCGCGTACGTGTATCTCTTACACTTGAAGCAATCGGCGAAGAAGAGAAAATCGAAGTTGCTGAAGAAGAAATCAACGAAGAGCTTAACAAAATGTCTGAGCAATTCAACATGGACATCGAACAAATCAAAACTGCTCTTGGCGGTACTGAAATGCTCGAAAATGACCTTCGTTTTAACAAAACAGTTCAACTTCTAGTAGACAACGCAAAAATCACAGAAGCAGCTGCAGAGTAATACAAAGCCGCTCTGGGCAAGGCACGGAACCCCGTGCCTTGTTTTTGTATATTGAGGATAGTGTAAGTTGCCGAACTATAGAACAGTGATAAATTCTATAACTAAGGTATAGAACAGTGATAAATTCTATAACTAAGGATATGCTAATGATTGAAGCGCAAGGTGGCGACTCCAGAGGGATTCTTTCATGGAAACAACCTAAGATCGCGGCGCCCTACCGCAACGGTTGCATGACCTGCATCCTGTAGGCCTGCGTACACCTGAAGCGGAAATCATGACTGTCTAATTTAAATCTGTCAATGCACCAAGCGCGGGGTAAAACCCGTGTACATACATCAAAAGAACGAAATAGTTGATAAACCAGTTGGAATCTTGTAAGATTTCACTGAATAGGGGTGAGCAATTTGTTCAAATTTAACGATGAAAAAGACAATTTGAGCTGTTCGTTCTGTGGCAAGACGCAGGACCAAGTCCGCAAACTTGTTGCAGGGCAAGGGGTTTATATATGTGACGAATGTGTTGAACTTTGTGCCGAAATCGTAGAAGAAGAAGTCGGACTCGAAGAAGGTTTCGAATTCAAAGAAGTTCCAAAACCTAAAGAAATCCAATCCATTCTTGACGAGTATATAATTGGACAGGATCGCGCAAAGAAATCACTTTCAGTAGCGGTCTATAACCATTACAAACGTGTAAACACGGGCAGCAAAGTCGATGATGTAGAACTCGCTAAATCCAACATCGTCCTCATTGGACCAACAGGTAGTGGTAAAACACTTCTTGCGCAAACGCTTGCACGTATTTTGGATGTTCCTTTTGCAATTGCTGATGCGACTTCATTAACTGAAGCTGGGTACGTAGGCGAAGACGTTGAGAATATTCTTCTTAAGCTAATCCAGTCTGCAGATTTTGATGTAGAACGCGCTGAAAAAGGAATTATTTATATCGATGAGATCGATAAAGTTGCACGTAAATCAGAGAACGCATCCATTACACGTGACGTTTCAGGTGAAGGTGTGCAACAAGCGCTGCTTAAAATCTTGGAAGGTACTGTTGCGAGCGTCCCTCCACAAGGCGGACGTAAACATCCTCATCAAGAATTCATCCAAATCGATACAACAAATGTTTTGTTCATCGTCGGAGGAGCATTCGACGGTATTGACGAAATCATTAAACGTCGTGTCGGTCAAAAAGTGATTGGATTCGGTTCGGATCCAAATGCTGCAGAAGAAGAACGGTCTTTACTTTCACGAATGATTCCAGAAGATCTTCAGCAATTTGGTTTGATTCCTGAATTTATCGGACGTTTGCCTGTCATCGCGACACTCGAACAACTTAGCGAGGATACGCTTTACCAAATCTTGACACTTCCTAAAAATGCAATCGTTAAACAATATCAGAAAATGCTTGGTTTGGATGATGTTGAATTGGAATTTGAAGATGAAGCACTTCTTGAAATCGCTCGGGAGTCTATTGAGCGGAAGACAGGTGCTCGTGGATTACGTTCCATAATCGAGAATATCATGCTTGATGTGATGTACGAACTTCCTTCTTTGGAAGAAGTCAAAAAGTGCATCATTACCAAGGATTCTGTATTAGGTGAAGGTTCTCCACTTCTTTATCTTGAAGATGGTACTGAAATGAAACTCGATTCAGAAAAACATTCTGCATAAAATAGGAGGAAGCTGACTTATAGGAGGCGCATTTGTGCTGAATGGGTCAGCTTTTTTCCTTATTTTTCTTATTGTATTCATTACATAGTAACTGGGTTAAAATTAGTGATGGAGGTGTTTGTTCGATGGTGTTACGACATAATATACCGCTTCTTCCGCTTAGAGGCATTTTAATTTACCCGACGATGACTTTACATATTGATGTAGGCAGAGAACGTTCCGTTTTCGCAATCGAACATGCGATTGCAAACAACAACTTAATTTTCTTAGCGACTCAACTGGATTTGAATGATGAAGACCCTCAACCGGAAGATCTTTATCATCTTGGTACGCTGGCTCTCGTTAAATCGATGACTCAATTGCCTAATGGTACCTATCGAGTACTAATAGAAGGAATTGAACGGGCAGAATGGACGGATTATGAAGAAGCCGATCTATATCCTGTTGTCACAGTAAGCGGCTTCCCAGATTCAACAGAAGTGGATCCAGAATCAGAAGCACTCATGCGCACACTTCTCACACTCTTTAAAAAATATACGAAAATCTCGAAGCGGGTTACTGAAGATGCTTATAATTCGGTATCTGCGATTACTGAACCGGGTAGACTTGCAGACACAGTCGCTTCTCATTTACCTTTAAAGATTCGCGCGAAACAAGAAATTCTAGAAATACGCAATATTAATGATCGTTTAGAGTGGTTGATTAGCAGACTATACAACGAGCAGGAAGTTATGGGGCTTGAACAAAAGATTAATGAACGCGTTCGTGAAGCGATGGAACGTACTCAAAAAGAATTTTACTTGCGCGAACAGATGAAAGCCATTCAAACAGAGCTTGGCGACAAAGATGGAAAAGGACTGGAAGTTGAAGCGTTACGTGAGAGGATTGCTGAATCAGGCATGCCTGCAGATGTCATGCAAACGGCAGAGCGAGAATTAGACCGTTATGAGAAAATCCCGTCTGCTGCTGCAGAAAGTGGAATTATTCGTTCCTATATTGATTGGCTCGTTTCATTACCTTGGTCAGATGCTTCGAAAGACCAATTAGATCTAGATCGTTCTGAACAGATTTTAGATAGGGATCACGAAGGCTTGGATTCTGTTAAAGAGCGGATACTTGAATTCTTGTCTGTACGTCAGCTGACCAAGTCTTTGCGAGGTCCGATCCTTTGTATAGAAGGCCCACCTGGAGTAGGGAAAACATCACTTGCTAAATCGATTGCAGAGTCATTGGATCGTAAATTTGTACGTATTTCTCTTGGTGGTGTTCGAGATGAATCAGAAATCCGTGGTCATCGTAGAACTTATGTTGGGGCGATGCCTGGTCGTATCATTCAAGCGATGAAAAAAGCTGGAACTGTGAATCCTGTATTTTTACTCGATGAAATCGACAAGATGTCCAATGATTTCAGAGGTGACCCATCTTCAGCAATGCTGGAAGTTTTAGATCCTGAGCAAAATAGTACATTTAGTGATCATTACATAGAAGAGCCTTATGACTTATCCAATGTGTTGTTCATTGCGACGGCGAATGATTTAAGTGCGATTCCTGGACCTCTTAGGGATCGGATGGAAATCATATCAATTGCCGGCTATACAGAGCTCGAAAAAAAGGCGATTGCTACGAATCACTTGATACCAAAGCAATTAAAGGAGCATGGATTGACGAAGTCACAGGTCAAGTTCCAGCAGCCTGCTATCCTGGATATCGTTCGTTATTATACAAGGGAAGCGGGAGTACGTTCACTGGAGCGAGAGATTGCCCGAGTTTGTCGGAAATCTGCCCGGTTAATTGCAGGCGGTAAAAAGAAAAGTGTAACAATCAGTTCGAAGACGCTTGAAAACTTCCTGGGCAAGAAGAAGTTTAGTCACGGACAAGCTGAAACAACGAACCAAATCGGCGTAGCAACTGGATTAGCGTACACAGCAGTCGGTGGTGATACGCTTCAAATTGAGGTATCTCTTTCTCCAGGGAAGGGCAAGCTGATATTGACTGGAAAGCTTGGAGATGTGATGAAGGAATCTGCTCAGACAGCGCTTTCTTACGTCCGTTCTAGAGCGGAAAGTTTTGGGATCGATTCATCGTTTTATGAATCGAAAGATATCCACATTCACGTACCTCAAGGGGCTGTTCCAAAAGATGGACCTTCAGCAGGTGTGACAATTGCGACTGCGCTCGTTTCGGCATTGACGAATCGTCCGATCCGTCGAGAAGTCGGGATGACAGGCGAAATTACATTACGTGGACGTGTGTTGCCGATTGGTGGATTGAAAGAAAAGACTCTTAGTGCCCATCGTGCAGGATTACGTGTTATTATTTTACCTAAGGAAAACGAACGAGATATTGATGACGTCCCTATAGAGATTCGTGAGGAGTTATCATTTAAATTGGTTGACGACGCTGAGGAAGTATTGGCGATCGCATTGGAGGAACGAGAAATATGAAAGTGCATAACGTAGAAATGGTGATGAGTGCTGTCAGACCGGAACAATATCCTGACAACGGCTTCCCTGAATTTGCGCTTGCTGGGCGTTCGAACGTTGGAAAATCATCGTTCATCAATAAAATGCTAGCACGCAGAAATATTGCAAGAACATCTTCAAGGCCAGGAAAAACACAGACTTTGAACTTCTATAAGATTGAAGAACAACTATTTTTTGTTGACGTTCCTGGATATGGATACGCACGTGTATCGAAGACGGAGAAAGAAAAATGGGGCGGGATGATCGAACAGTATTTGACGGGTCGCGAACATCTTCGTGCCGTAATTCAAATTGTTGATATTCGGCATGCGCCGTCAGCGGATGACATCAACATGTACAATTTCTTTGTCCATTACAATATCCCGGCAATCGTTATCGCAACGAAAGCAGATAAGATTCCAAAAGGAAAATGGGACAAACATAAGAAAATTGTACGTGAAACATTGAATATGCTTGGTGATGACCCGCTCTTCGTGTTTTCGTCTGAAAAGGGCCTTGGTGTGGAAGCCGTCTGGGCTGAGATTGAAAGTAGAATGTAAAGAACACGCATATACATGAAACAAGAAGCAGAGGATGTGTTGCTCTCTGCTTCTTGTTATGCTGTTTTAGAATTGGGTAAAGGAATAAGTTTGGCCTTCAAACATACTAGTGGTATCTTGAATGGATTTACATTATAATAATTATAAAGAGGGGCACAAAAGCCGTGTCGTTCATATGATGTTCATAAATAAAGGATTCACTCATTACAGGTTGTGCTATACTTATGAGCAGGAAATAGACGCGAAAGGTGTGAGCACCTAGTGAAAATACTCGCTATTGGGGTCAATCACAGGACAGCGCCGGTAGAGATCAGAGAAAAACTTTCGTTTAACGAATCTGATCTGCCGCACGCTATGGAAACTCTTCAATCAACTAAAAGTATTTTAGAAAATATTATCGTCTCAACGTGTAATCGGACAGAGATATACGCTGTCGTGGATCAGCTCCATACTGGACGTTATTATGTGAAAAACTTTTTAGCGGAATGGTTCGACCTTCCGTTGGAATCGTTTACGAATCACTTAATCATTAAAGAAGAGGACGATGCGATTGAACACCTAATGTCAGTCGCTTCAGGAATCGACTCGATGGTTCTCGGTGAAACGCAAATCCTCGGGCAAGTGAGAACAAGCTTCTTAAAAGCTCAGGAAATTGGTACGACAGGTACGATTTTTAATGAGTTGTTCAAACAAGCCATCACTGTCGCTAAGCGAGCTCATTCTGAAACGGCAATTGGCGAAAATGCAGTCTCTGTTTCGTATGCAGCTGTTGAGCTTGGGAAAAAGATTTTCGGTTCGTTAAAGCACAAGCACATTGCGATTTTAGGTGCGGGTGAAATGGGTGAACTGACAATTAAAAACCTGCAAGGCAGTGGTGTTGGCAAAATCACAGTTCTCAATCGTACGTTCTCTAAGGCGGAAGAATTGGCAATGAAGTTTGACGGTTACGCCAAATCGCTTAAGGAATTACAATGTACATTACTCGATGTGGATATTTTAATTAGCAGTACGGGCTCAAAAGAGTATGTTATTGACTACGAACTCATGCAATTTGTGGAGCGTTTACGAAAAGGTCGTCCACTGTTCTTAGTTGATATTGCTGTACCTCGTGATATGGATCCGCGTATCGGTGATTTACCGAATATGTTCTTATACGATATAGACGATATGCAAGGTATTGTGGAAGCGAACCTATCACAACGGAAAGAGGCTGCTGAAGAAATTCGCACAATTATCCATAGCGAAGTGATCATGTTCAAAGATTGGATTGCAACGCTTGGCGTTGTGCCAGTGATTACCGCTTTACGGAAGAAAGCGCTCAGTATTCAAGCGGAAACTATGGCGAGTATTGAGAACAAAATGCCTGATCTTACAGATCGTGAGAAAAAAGTGTTAAGCAAGCATACGAAATCGATTATTAACCAGTTGTTAAAAGATCCTATTTTGCAAGCGAAGGAATTTGCTACTGACACAAAATCATCAGAAAAACTGGAGTTATTCCAATCCATTTTTGGTATTGAAGAAGAAGTTGAACAAGAAAAGAATCTTCAGATGCAGCAGCAAAAAGCGGAACAGGGAGCCGGAGCTTCCAAAAATTCCGGGTTACAACCTGATTTGACATATTGAGTGTGCTCCAACAAAGTCATTTCCCATCCCGCTTCTCTAGACGGTCGATGCGGAAGTGGCTTTTTTGACAGAAAGGCAGAGGGTAGCCTATGGTTGACTTGACGATGGCGCGGCTACAAGAAGGAATGCTTATTCTTTATGCCGTTAGCCTTGTTTTTTATTTTGTAGACTTTTTAAACAGAGATACACGTGCACAAAGAAGTGCATTTTGGCTGACTGTTATTGTTTTTGTTTTGCAAACTTGTTTCTTGGTGCAAGCAATCATTATGACGAAACATATACCCGTCTTGTCTCTTTATGAGGGGGTCTATTTCTTTGCCTGGATTCTCATTGGGTTGTCCCTTGGTATTCAACTCAAATATCGATCTAGCTATGCAGGGTTCATATTGAATATCATAGCGTTTAGTTTTATGACCATTCATATTTTTGCGCCTGTTCAAATGGATACTTCAGGAGTGGGGGATTCTCTCGTCTCGGAACTGTTGTTCATCCATATTACCTTTGCGATTTTTTCTTACGCAGCCTTTACAATGGCATTTGTATTCGCGATTCTGTATTTACTCGTTTATAACTTATTGAAGAAGAAGAAGTTTACTTCGCAATTCAATCGGTTGCCCTCGTTACAACATGCTATGACGGGCATGAAAGTGGCTATCTATATTGGAATACCTGTGCTTCTCGTCAGTTTGATTTTAGGCATCCAATGGGCGTATACGGCGCTATCCGATTGGACGTTAGTTGACTTTAAGATCATCGGTTCTTTCTTGTTAATTATCGTTTACAGCGCATTACTGTTCTTCAACAGAAGTGGGAAGATTAAAGCCACCGATTTTGCATGGGCAACTATTTTTGCTTTTGTTTTGATCATTATTAATTTCTTTTTGGGCAGTAAACTATCGCAATTCCATTTTTGGCTATAAGGTAGTAAAGTCATGTATCTATTTATTACAGTTCATTCAACTAGGGAAGGAAGATTATATTGAGAAAAATAATTGTCGGTTCACGGAGAAGCAAGCTTGCGTTAACACAAACGAATTGGTTTATCGATCAAATGAAAGCACTGGGTGTTCCGTTTGACTTTGAAGTGAAAGAAATCGTAACAAAAGGAGATCGCATTGTAGATGTCCAGCTCTCAAAAGTCGGCGGTAAAGGACTATTTGTAAAAGAAATTCAGCAAGCATTGTTCGACAAAGAAATCGACTTTGCCGTACATAGCATGAAAGATATGCCTTCCGTTTTACCAGAAGGACTCATCGTTGGCTGTATTCCAAAACGCGTCGATCCACGGGATGCATTCATCTCAACTAACAACATCTCTTTCACTGAACTCCCTGCAGGAGCAGTAGTGGGTACATCTAGTTTGCGTAGAAGTTCACAGTTATTATTGCTTCGACCAGATCTTGAAGTTAAATGGATTCGCGGCAATATCGATACACGTTTGAAGAAAATGCAAGATGGTGAATACGATGCGATAATCCTAGCTGCTTCCGGCCTTAAACGAATGGGCTGGAGTGAAGATATCGTTACGGAATACATGAGTTTGGAAGATTGTATCCCTGCGGTTGGTCAAGGAGCATTGTCTATTGAATGTCGTTCTGACGACGCAGAACTCCTTGCAGAACTCGCTAAAATGAATGATGAACAAACGTTTAAAGAAGTAGAGGCTGAGCGTACATTCCTACGTGAGATGGATGGCTCATGTCAAGTTCCTATTGGCGGCTTTGCTCAACAGAAGGCTGACGGGATTGAATTGACAGGCTTCATCGCTGCGCCAGATGGTTCAGAGGTATATCGTCATACGGCAAAAGCTGAATCACCTGTTGAAGTGGGCAAAATTGTTTCAGACGTTATGCGTAAAGAAGGAGCAGCAGAAGTCATTCAACGAGTGAAGGCTGAGATGGATGGTCAATAAGCTACCATTAGAAGGTGAAACCGTAATTTTTACGAGCACAAAAAAATCTGATGAACCTTATGAGCTCGTGAAGCAACTTGGAGGTACTCCGGTATCATACCCACTTATTCGGACGGATGAGCGGGTATCAGCTGAGGAACATAAATGTTTGGTAAATGCGCAAGCCTACGATTGGCTGATTTTCACGAGCCAAAGTGCGGTGACTGCGTTTCAGCAAAAGCTGATGCGTTACGGAATGAATGCAGAAGACTTTACGTTGAATGTTGCAGCTGTCGGAGATAGAACTGCACAAGCTCTTGAGCGAATCGGCTTCCAGGTGGATTTTATTCCTGAAGTATTCAGTGCGGATGTTTTCGTTAAGCAGTTTAACCCTGAAGGGGACTCACTTCATGCATTATTCATCAAAGGCAATTTAGCAGGGACGCTCATTTCAACTGAGCTTTCGTTAACTGTCGATGAGTGGACCGTTTACGAGACACTTCCTGAGATATCTTCAGCCGATCGAATTGTAAAATTAGTGAAAGACAAAGCTTCAGTTTCGATATTGTTTGCAAGCCCTTCAGCGGTCACCGTTTTTACAGAACGTGTTGCGCCTGAAATTGGGTGGACAGGCTTTACAATTGGTGCAATCGGGCATATTACAGAGCGGGCGCTTCGTGAAATAGGAGCACCTGTCCATGCGATGCCTGAAACGTATACATTACCTGAACTCGTGCGAACACTTGCCGAGTCGAAAGGAAGGAACTAACTGATGAATAACTTGAATTTCCGCCGGCACCGTCGGCTTCGTAGCACTGCTGGAATGCGTGCAATGGTTCGTGAAACACAACTGCAAGCAACGGACTTTATTTATCCGATTTTCGTAATTGAAGGCGAGAATGTAAAAAACGAAATTCCTTCAATGCCTGGTATCTACCAGCATTCCATGGATTTACTAAGTGAAGAGCTCGATGAGGTAGTTGCCTTAGGAATTCCTTCTGTCATCTTTTTTGGCGTGGTAACTGAAAAAGATGCTGTGGGTAGTGGTGCTTATCACGACCACGGAATTATTCAGGAAGCAATCCGATTGGCAAAAAAACGTCATCCACAGTTAATTGTTGTTGCGGATACGTGTCTATGCGAATATACGGATCACGGACATTGTGGTGTAATCGAGGGTGAACGCGTACTGAATGATCCTTCTCTTGACTTGCTTGTGAAGACCGCTGTATCTCAAGCGAATGCTGGTGCTGATATCATTGCACCGTCCAATATGATGGATGGTTTCGTCGTTGCGATTCGCGAAGGTTTGGACGAAGCTGGTTTCGAAGAGATTCCAATTATGTCCTATGCTGTGAAGTACGCATCTGCATATTATGGTCCATTCCGTGATGCTGCGGATTCTACACCTCAGTTCGGTGATCGGAAAGCCTATCAAATGGATCCTGCTAACCGCATGGAAGCGTTGCGTGAAGCGGAGTCGGATATCGCTGAAGGTGCTGATTTCTTGATCGTTAAACCTGCGTTGTCATACTTGGATATTTTAAGAGATGTCAAAAACAATACATTGCTTCCTATGGTTGCCTATAATGTTAGTGGAGAATACGCGATGGTCAAAGCTGCTGCACTCAATGGCTGGGTGGATGAACAGCGTATTGTGCTCGAAACGTTGACTAGTATGAAACGTGCGGGTGCCGATCTGATCATGACGTATCACGCGAAAGATGCCGCTCGTTGGTTGGAGGGGGCAAAATGAGGGACTATACAAAATCCAAGCAAGCATTCCGTAAAGCTGTAGATCTTATGCCTGGTGGTGTGAACTCACCTGTCCGCGCGTTCAAATCGGTCAATATGGATCCGATTTTCATGGAAAGTGGTAAAGGAGCGATTATTACAGATATCGATGGCAATGAGTACATCGATTACGTATTGTCGTGGGGTCCGCTAATCTTAGGTCACGCTGAAGAGGGGGTTGTATCTGCGATTCAGGAAGTAGCAGTGAAAGGTTCCAGTTTTGGAGCACCGACATTGCTAGAAAACGAACTTGCTGAAATCGTCATCGACCGCGTGCCGTCAATTGAAATGGTGCGCATGGTGTCTTCAGGTACGGAAGCGACGATGAGTGTACTACGTCTTGCGCGTGGATATACGAAGCGTAATCTCATTTTGAAATTCGAAGGGTGTTACCATGGACACGGGGATTCATTGCTTATTAAAGCAGGATCTGGTGTTGCGACACTTGGTCTTCCAGACAGCCCTGGAGTTCCTGAAGGAGTTGCGAAAAATACGATCACTGTTCCTTATAACGACTTGGAAAGCTTACGCGTCGCATTTAACGAGTATGGCCACGATCTCGCTGGGGTAATTGTGGAGCCAGTTGCAGGAAACATGGGCGTTGTGCCACCGCTTCCAGGTTTCCTAGAAGAACTGCGTAAGTTGACGGAAGAAAACGGTACAATGCTCATCTTTGATGAAGTCATGACTGGTTTCCGCGTTGGTTACAATTGTGCTCAAGGTCATTTCGGTATAACACCAGACTTGACGTGCCTTGGTAAAGTAATCGGTGGTGGACTTCCTGTAGGTGCTTACGGTGGTAAACGTGAAATTATGGAGCATATTGCCCCTGCTGGAACGGTTTATCAGGCTGGAACCTTGTCAGGGAATCCGCTTGCCATGACTGCTGGAATCGAGACATTAAAACGATTGAATTCGGCTTCTTATGAGCACTTCATGAAACTCGGAGATCAGCTTGAAAAAGGATTCCGCGAAGCAGCAAGTGCGAACGGAATTCCACATACAGTGAACCGTGCCGGATCGATGATTGGTTTCTTCTTCACGAATGAAGAGGTTATCGATTACGAAACTGCGAAGACTTCCGATTTAGCGTTATTTGCTGAATACTAC
This sequence comes from Sporosarcina sp. BI001-red, assembly GCF_003384035.1. GTDB lineage: Bacteria > Bacillota > Bacilli > Bacillales_A > Planococcaceae > Sporosarcina. The sequence goes on from NZ_QQAK01000012.1 coordinate 100,904, forward strand.
CGGTTGATGGCTGAAGAAGGCATCTTCCTACCGCCTTCCCAGTTTGAAGGAATGTTCCTTTCTGCTGCCCATACCGAAGAGCATATTTCGAAAACAGTAGATGCATTCCATAAGGTATTTAGTCAGTTGAAAAAATAAAACACAAACAGCCTTTCGAAGAGTACTCTCTTTGGAAAGGCTGTTTTTCTTTGGACGTTTGTTCTGTTACGTGTATGTCCGTCATATACTCTAACGTATAAAAGGAGGCGGCAGAACAATGGAGCCAACACAGTGGACATTAACGGAGACGTTTCAGTTTCCTGCAGAATACGGGAAAGCAGTTTCTGCACAAGAAGTGAAAGTGACCGCAGGATATACAGAGCATCAGACTGAAGATGCTGTTCGACTTTCCGGGATTTATCATGTAGCTGCGAATGTTGGATTTGACGGTGAAGGTCAAGAAGCAGCTCTAGATTCAGATGCAATTTTAATCGATGATGTGGACGTTCAAGAAAAATCCGGTTATTTTGAGTATGCCGTACCGCTGCTAGTGGATCTACCGACGAATGAGGACGGACAACTTAAAGCGACTGTGATCGATGCTAGTGCAACTGCAACGGATGATGGGGCTCTTACCGTCATGTGGACGGTTGAAGCTAAATTGGCTGAAGTAGAAGCCGTAGCTAAGAATACTACAGTAGGCGGTGAACAGGCAGAGCCACAAACAACGACTGCAGCTGTTACTGCAGGTTTGGATAGTTCTAGTGTGAACCAGGTTGAAACTACCCTAGCCTATTCGGAAGATCATGAAATGCTCGCGTTCATCAGCGATTTAGAAGATGATGTCACGGTGACGTCCTTCCGACTAAATGATGTTTTTGTGGAATAGGAAGCATCCTCCACAAAGAAAGCAAAAAAGTAAAAAGTCTCCTGTTGTCGGAATGATTAAAAGTCGGATGAGCTGAAAACAGGAAATTGGAATAATGATTACTTTACCGTAAAATCGGCATCTTCTAAGCCATGGCGGAAGTAAATAAGGGTTGTAGCCTCTTCTCATAACACCATCCTTTCACAGCGGGCTTGACGGGTACGCTATACATCCGGTAAACTATTGGAAACAGGATAGTGATGCGTTTAGCGGGAGAGTAGATCGGTCGACTATTGTAGAGAGGGTCCGGATGGTGCAAGGACCTATTGTCGACAGTTTGAAAGTCACCCGTCAGCAGTTTTCGTGAACGTTTTTGGCAAGTAGCGAAAGCCGGTTAGAAGCCGTTATTTCCATTGAGGCAACGTGCGCTTTTTGCACAGTTGCGAATAAAGGTGGTACCGCGAACTAACTCCTTCGTCCTTTAACGACGAAGGGGTTTTTTGTGTTTCATCAAACATGCAAGTTGATTTGCGCTGCAGGCGGATACGGGATTATAGGATTTAGGTTGTAACTAGGATTGAACCTTCCTTAGTATCCGTCGCCTGCTCTAATCAACGAGAATGGTAAAACAAAAGTTATCTGGTTGCGTGTTTATTATTGTGAGGAGGAATTGTTATGACAGAAAAAGAGCAGTTGGAGATGCCGACTAAGTATGATCCGCAAGCGATTGAGAGAGATCGTTATGAATGGTGGTTGAAGGGTGAGTATTTTAAAGCTCAGCCTGAGAGTGGGAAAGAGCCGTATACGATTGTAATTCCACCACCGAACGTGACAGGTAGATTGCACTTGGGCCATGCTTGGGATACGACGCTACAAGATATCTTGACTCGTATGAAACGAATGCAAGGGTATGATGCATTGTGGTTACCAGGAATGGACCACGCGGGTATTGCGACACAAGCGAAAGTGGAAGAGAAACTACGCGCTAACGGGCAAACACGCTATGATCTAGGACGCGAAAAATTCCTGGAAGAGACATGGAAATGGAAAGATGAATATGCCGGTCATATTCGTGAGCAATGGTCTAAGCTTGGTCTAGGACTGGATTACTCACGCGAGCGTTTCACGTTAGATGAAGGACTTTCACGTGCCGTGCGTGAAGTGTTCGTCAAGTTATATGAAAAAGACTTAATTTACCGCGGCGAATATATTATCAACTGGGACCCTGCCACGAAAACAGCATTGTCCGATATCGAAGTAATCCATAAAGATGTAGCGGGTGCTTTCTATCATATGCGATACCCCCTTGCAGATGGAACTGGAAGTATCGAAATTGCGACAACTCGCCCAGAAACGATGCTCGGGGATACTGCTGTTGCTGTGCATCCTGAAGACACGCGCTATCAGCACTTAATCGGCAAAACTGTGAAATTGCCAATTGTTGGCCGTGAAATTCCGATTGTTGCAGATGACTACGTAGAAATGGACTTCGGAAGTGGCGCGGTTAAAATTACACCTGCACATGACCCGAACGACTTTGAAATCGGAAATCGTCATGACTTACCACGCGTTCTTGTAATGAATGAGGACGGTTCAATGAACAAATTAGCCGGTAAATACGAAGGGATGGACCGTTTTGAATGCCGCCAAGCAATCGTTAAAGACCTACAAGATATGGACGTGCTCTTCAAAATTGAGGAACATAATCACTCGGTCGGTCATTCTGAGCGTAGCGGTGCTGTTGTAGAACCGTATTTGTCTACACAGTGGTTCGTGAAAATGCAGCCTCTTGCTGAAAAGGCGATTGAACTGCAAAAAGCCGAAGGTAAAGTGACATTCGTTCCGGACCGTTTCGAGAAAACGTATTTAACATGGATGGAAAACGTTCACGACTGGTGTATTTCCCGTCAACTATGGTGGGGACATCGTATTCCAGCTTGGTATCATAACGAAACTGGTGAAGTTTTTGTTGGTGAAGAAGCACCTACAGACATCGAAAACTGGCATCAGGAAGACGATGTACTCGATACGTGGTTCTCATCTGCACTATGGCCGTTCTCGACGATGGGGTGGCCGGATACGGAAGACTCTGAGTTCCAACGTTACTATCCAACAGATGCGCTTGTTACAGGGTATGACATTATCTTCTTCTGGGTGTCTCGCATGATTTTCCAAGGCATCGAGTTTACAGATCAGCGTCCATTCAAAGATGTATTGATTCACGGATTGGTTCGTGCAGAAGACGGCCGCAAAATGTCGAAATCACTCGGTAACGGGGTGGATCCGATGGATGTCATCGACCAGTATGGTGCCGATGCACTGCGCTACTTCCTAGCAACGGGTTCATCACCAGGTCAAGATCTTCGTTACTCAACTGAAAAAGTTGAAGCAATCTGGAACTTTGCCAATAAAATCTGGAACGCTTCCCGATTCGCATTGATGAACATGGAAGGCTTGAAATATGAAGAAATCGATTTGTCAGGAGAACGTTCTGTTGCAGATGACTGGATTTTGACGCGTCTCAACGAAACAATTGACTCCGTGACAAAGTTGTCAGATCGCTATGAGTTCGGTGAAGTCGGTCGAGCGCTTTATAACTTCATCTGGGATGATTTCTGTGACTGGTACATCGAGATGGCGAAATTGCCATTGTATGGGGAAGATGAGAAAGCGAAGCATATGACACGTTCGGTTCTTGCGTATGTGCTAGACAATACGATGCGATTGCTTCACCCACTCATGCCGTTCATCACGGAAGAGATTTGGCAGAACTTGCCTCATGAAGGGGAGTCCATTACAGTTGCTGCATGGCCTGTCGCTGATGCGGGCTTAACGAATGTAGAACGTTCTACACACATGAAGTTATTGACCGATGTCATCAAAGCAGTACGTACAATACGTGCCGAAGTGAACACACCTATGAGTCGCCAAGTACCACTGTTCATCGCTGCGAAAGACGAAGCGACAGCAGCTGTCTTGAAAGCGAATAGCCAGTACATCGAGAAGTTCTGTAACCCAGAGACTCTTGAAATTGGCATAGATGTTCAAGCGCCAGGCAAGTCAATGTCTGCAGTCGTTACAGGTGCAGAGCTCTTCATGCCACTCGAAGGCTTGCTCAACATTGACGAAGAAATCGCACGTCTTGGTAAAGAGCTCGACAAGTGGGCAGGCGAAGTGAAACGCGTTCAAGGCAAATTGTCCAACGAACGATTCGTTTCCAAAGCACCACAGTCAGTCGTTGACGAAGAACGTGCAAAAGAACAAGATTATCTCGAAAAACAAGCTGCCGTTCAGCGTCGTATCGAGGAACTGAAAGAGATTTAAGTGAGGAAGGGCTTTCTAACGAAAGCCCTTTTTTATTTGGTTAAGGTGTTTTAATCATTGGGACTGATCCTAGCTGGAGATGTGCTCGTGAACTTTGGAGAATGATCATAAGCTTGGGAAAGTGCTCATAAACATATGGGAATGATCATAAACCTGGAAAAGTGATCATAAACAGAGGAAAGTGATCATAAACCTGGGAAAGTGATCATAAACAGAGGAAAGTGATCATAAACAGAGGAAAGTGATCATAAATCTAGAAAAGTGATCATAAATCCAGGAAAGTGATCATAAACCTGGAAAAGTGATCATAAAGCCAGGAAAGTGATCATAAATCTGGAAAAGTGATCATAAATCTCGAAATGTGCTCATAAAACAGAGAAAATGATCATAACTCATACCGAAGATCATCCACCCAACAACGAAATCTCTAAAAAACAAGCGAAGCGCTACCAATTAATCCCTTAAAGAACTTAAAATGTGTCTCGATATCCTGAAATTTAGCTAAGTGTCGGAGAAAAACAGCATTGTGATAGAGAAACAACCTGGAGTGATGGACAAAGACAACAAACTATCTGAGAACAAGCTTCCAAACAACAAAAAAACTTACAAAGTGCTAACTCAGCACCTTATAAGGATTTTAAAAGTTTTTTATGGAGATGTCCCATGACTTCTCGCGCGACATTCAATTCACTTGTCTCATAAAGAGACCGTGCACCTACAGGGTCTTCAATTTCATTCAACAACCAGACGCCTTCAGGATTCTGAATGAAATCCACACCGATATAGTCACCTTTTAGCGCCTTGGCAATTTTCACTGCGAATTCCCGTAAAGGAGAGGGGGCGTCAAACTGCTCAGCTGTTCCGCCTAAACCAACATTCGCCTTAAATGAATCCACGCCAGTCCGCTTAACTGCTCCCACAACTTCTTCCCCAATTACATAGAGTCGGACATCAGAAGAATTATGCTCAATGTATGGCTGCATCACGAGTTGGCGATTTGGATAACGAGAAATCAATTGATTTACTTCAGCTTCAGTCGCACATAAATGAACTTCAGCTCCGCCATGTCCATCTGTAGTTTTCATAACAATAGGGTACTCACGAACATCCTTAGAACAATCCAGATGTCTAGTGGGAATCGAAGGAATGCCTAAAAGTGCAGCAAGCTGGAACGTTTGAAGCTTATCATTTGCGACTCGATTTACTTCACTCCGATTGACGACAACAATACCTTCTTGTTCCCATTGTTGACTTTTTTCAAAGTCGCGGGCTCGATAAAAGACGAACTTTGCATCATCCGGAAGTGCTGCATCACTTGTAAGCAGTTCAACATCCAGTTGACCACTAGCACCTTCTTTGATGAGCTCATCGATAAACCACTGATTACGCACCGCATCTTCCTCTTCATAATAGATATATCCTTTCATGCAATCACCTCTAAAATGTACGCAATCATCGCATCGGCAACATTAATCCCTGTGACATTATAAATATTCCGAATGTGTGCTGCTGCATTCACTTCACAAACTAATGGTTCTTCATTTTCCCCGAACAACAGGTCCACTCCAGCAAAATCAGCTCCTACCGATTTCGCGGCACGTAATGCGATATCGATTTGCGCAGTTGTTAACTCAATGGTTTCAGCTTTTCCACCATTCGTAATATTTGCACGGAAATCCGTCTCAGAATGTCGATACATCGCAGCAACAACCTGTCCACCAACAACATTCACACGAATATCCCGGCCACGACTCGAAGAGATAAACTCCTGGAATAAATAATCAATACCACGCAAAGACTCCGTTTTTTCATAAAATTGTTCTTCTGTCTCTATTAAATAGACATTCATCCCAAACGATCCACGAGCTTCCTTGATGATCATTGGAAGTCCAAGCTCCTGTAAAACACGTTCATAATAGCCACTATCACGAATTGTAAAGTTTGGATACACTTTCGGAGCAACAATCGTCCTAGGCATTGGCACACCATCATGTGCGAGTGCAATTGCTTGTTTCGTTTTATTGTCACAGCGCTCAATCACTTCTGGATCATTAAATACAGGGATACCGAGGGATTTCAAATAGGTAGCGAGTACAATATCTTTATCTAAAAATACGACGAAATCAAGGGGTGATTCAATCTTTGCAGTCACATCCATCAATACTTCGTAATTTTTATAAATTGTTGCAGAAACTCCCGCCCGGACTGCGGCTTCTTCGATGAGTTCCGCCTGATCCCGGAATTTATCATTTACTAAACTTCCATTATAAATAATCCAGCAGTTCTTCAATTCAAACCCTTCTTTCTCGTGCTATACTCTTTAGAAAAGCCTTTTCAAAGGCTATTAACAATAAGTTTAGCATAAGGTGGGGAAAAGGTATGATACCGAAATTGGACGAGTATAAGAAACGGGTAAAGATTACGAGTGACGATGAAATTAAACCAGGACTGGCAGCGATTGAAAAAGCGATGGAACTCCTTGGATCACCACAACAAAACTTGAAGGCAATCCATGTCGCAGGCACGAACGGAAAGGGTTCAACGATTTGTTTCATGGAATCTATCCTGCGCGAAGCTGGGATCAGTACAGGAGTTTTTGCTTCTCCAGCGATGATCGACATCCATGATCAAATCAGAATTAATGGAGAAAACATAACTGAAGAAGAACTAACAGCATCGTTCCAAACACTAAAAGATTCCGGGATTGACGGGATGTTAACGGACTTCGAACTTTTAACGGCGGCGGCATTTGTTACGTTTGATCGGTTGAAACCTGATGTTGTTCTCATTGAATGTGGAATGGGTGGAAGATTCGACAGCACGAATGTGATAACACCAACGGTTTCCGTAATTCCTTCGATTGCTAAAGACCATGTCGGATTCCTTGGTGACTCAATAGAAGAGATCGCGTGGCATAAAACGGGAATATTTAAAAAAGGAGTTCCCGCTGTTTGTGGTCAAATCCCATATGAAGCTAAAAAAGTAACAGAAAAAGTGGCTAAAGAAGTCGACAGTCCACTACTGATCTATGGACAAGACTTTCAGATGATAGAAGGAAACCCTGAGCAGTTCCGTGGAAGTTTGCAAATAACATTACCACCTAGAAAGATGAAAGGTCCCCACCAAGCAATCAATGCTGCTGTTGCTATAGAAGCACTTATAATGGCAGAACTAAAATTACCAATAGAAGCGATCCAGTCAGGAATTGCTTGTGCAAAACTCTCTTATCGGTTCGAAGAAGTCGCACCTGGTGTGTTTTTCGATGGTGCACATAACCCAGCTGCAGCTGCCATGCTGAGACGTACAGTTCAAGAGCAATTCCCTGGAGAGAAAATAGATTTTGTTATTGGAATGATGGCCAATAAAGAAATTAAAGAAACCCTTAATGAATTAATACCGGTAGCGCATTCATTTACCTTCATCGATTTTGATGTGCCGGGCGCAGCGACTGCCCAATTCGTTTACGATCAATGTGATTTTGGAAAAAAACAGGTGACAGACCGAGAAAATGTGTCTATAATACTATCTAAAGACCTAGACGGAAAGAAAATAGTCTCAGGTTCTTTATACTTGCTAAATAGTCTAAGGTCTCATATACTGTAAGTAACAATAGATAGAAAATTCCGCACGCTTAGCTGCTGATTGGAAGGATGAAGAGCATGAAGTTGAATGGCCGGCCGTTATTACTCTTGTCGTTGTTGTGGATACTTGTTGTGCCGACCGGCATCGTTTATCTTCTTTCTACCCAGCCAATTCCTGAGGTTAATTGGCTATGGGTTGGACTTTCAGTTTTACTAGGTTTTCTAAGCATTTATTATCCAATCATATACAAAAGAAAGCCGGTCATACTTTTTGTTTGGTTTACCTTACCGATGTTTTTACTATACGGCTTAACGACTGAGTTAATAATTACACAAATGATTATTGCAATAGGAGTGTTAGCACGTTTAAAAACCGGGGATATTCTTTTCCGCTTACTGTATAATTCGTTAGCCTATTTTGTTCTATCTGTATGTTCTGCGATTGCTTTTTTCATGACTGGAGCAGAAATCGGCGAAATGGCTTTCGGATCATTAGTTTTTGGTGTATTGGTCTATCAATTGGTCTATTCAGTAGGATATGATTGGATTTTTAAGCTATATGGGATCATCACGAATAGGATGAGACTCGATACTGTAAAAGAAACGTTGTTACATTACTTCCGAATGATTATAGCTGTACCGCTCGCTCTGGCATTATATTTTATACTTTTCCATTATGGAGTCATCGGCTATCTGCTAGTTGGAATTCCATTTTTCTTCATGACACTTTTACTAAGGATGAATCGGCAAACCGATGATTTAAATGCTTATATTCAATCTGCTGGGAAGATTGGTCAGCAGCTCGCTAAGATGACAACTGAAGAATCGGTAATTGAAGAATTCATGACAAAAACGGCAGCATTATTTGAAGCTGACTATGTATATTTGTTCGATCACTATGATGGGTGGTTGGAACCTACACATTTTTTTGAGAAAGGTAAAAAAGTAAATGTGCCTCAAGTTCGTTTAGCGAAAGGTGAAGGAATCGCAGGTAGAATTTTATCGGACAAGCATAGTTTTCTATACTCAAGACGTGAGCAGTGGATTCAACAAACGATTACACCTGTTCCAGAAGAAATCGAAAGTCTATTATGCATCCCGCTAATCCGACATCAGGGAATTGTCGGAGTGCTTTTATTGGGAAGTAAGAAGAAAGATGCTTTTAAAGACTTCCATTTGAATGTACTGGATCTGCTGAGTTCGTATTTTATTGTGGCGGTTGAGAAAGCAGTTTATATCGAACATGCGGAACAGGAAAGTAACCGATGTGCATTGACGGGGCTCTATAATTATCGCTTTCTAGAACAGCGATTAGAAAGCGAGATGGCTTTCCTGAGTCGCGGAATTCATAAACATGTTGCAGTTGTTATGTTGGATATTGATCATTTTAAAGATGTAAATGATACATATGGACACGAAAGTGGAAATCTAATCTTGCAACAGTTCGCTAACCTATTACAAAACAAGTGTCCTGAGGGCTCGATCGTTGCCAGATACGGTGGGGAAGAGTTTGTTTACATTTTACCGGATTATACAAAGGAAGCAGCACTTGAATTTGCGGAAGCATTACGGATTGAAATTCAACAAACAAAGATGCGCGTGGAGAATGATTTAGCTTGTATAATTAATGAAAAACAAGTTGAATTAACTTCGAGTGTAGGGGTATCGGCTGCCCCGCAAGATACAGATGAAGCCATGACACTATTGCGCAATGCAGATCGAGCCCTCTATATTGGAGCAAAGCAGGCTGGGCGTAATCGAGTTGGCGGCTATGTGAAGTAAGATTGTGGTGGAAGGAGGTTGCAGAATGCTGATAAATCCACGTAAGCAGTGGATAGCTTTTTTACTCTGGCTATTAGTGGTGCCTACTACGCTGTTTGTAGTATATAATTTGTTTCCATTTAAAGAAATTGACATTTGGTTTATTTTGTTCAATTTTATCATGTTAATTATAGCGACGAGCGTTTCTTTCCAACTATTTTCTATAAGTATTTCATTGGAAAGATGGATAATTTTCGTAGTGTTTTTTCAATACGGTCTTTTTGCCGAAATGATATTCATGCAGCTTGCTATCCTTATCTTACTTGTGATCCAAAAGTCCAGTTTGCCGGCGTTTTACAGGTTCACAACGAATTCACTTATGTTTGCAATCGTATCCGTATTAAGTGCGTTTTCTTTTCATTTTGCGGGAGGAAGAATCGGTGAAATGGGACCATGGAGCTTCTTATTAGCGGCAACCGTGTATGCCATCTCATATTCCGTCATTAACAGCTTGGTTTTATATAGCATTATGAAAATGGAAAGATCATCAACTGAGAAATTTCGACAAGTAGCGCTGTGGGATTTTGCGACGACAATGGTCGTATTGCCTTTAGCTGTCGCATACAGTTTGCTCACATACCAACTAGGTGAACTCTCCGTATTATTGCTGGGTGTACCTTTTTTACTCATCCTCTTAATTGTTCGCAGGTATGCATTTTCTGGTGAATTTAACAAGAAACTTTCTTCAGCTGTTGAAATTGGCCATGAACTAACTGAAAGTCTTAGTACAGGCGAAGTTATTAGAATTTTCACGGAAAAGATTCGTGGTGTTGTAAATTATGACCAAGCGTATATACTTGATATTCGTAAGGGTATTCAGTTTGAAATGTTAGCGTGTTCAGAAGCTGGTATCGTCTCAAAGGAACCTCAGTTTTTCAATTATAATAATGAAGCGATTCCCACATTATCACCAAATATAATTAAGATATATGGGTCGAGCAAGGAAGTTAAGAAGCTCGAACACCTTCAATTTAGTACAGCTGTCCAAAGTGTTATGGTCGCTCCTATTATTCGGGCAGGAAACTTAGAAGGCTATTTGCTTATGACTTCTTTCAGGAAAAATTTCTTTGAAGAATTAGATAAAAAAATGATTGATTTGCTGACCGGGTATTTTGAAACCTCGATATTGAAAGCATTTCACTATGAACGGACGATAGAAAAGAGTGAAAAGTGCGGTCTCACTAATCTTTACAATTTCCGTTATTTAACAAAGAAACTTAGTGATGAACTTAGTCTCTTCCATGAACAAGAGATTTCAAGTCTTTCTGCCATCATTTTAGACATCGATCATTTCAAATCTATTAATGATACATATGGACATCAGAGCGGGAATGACATCTTATGTACATTCGCGCAAATTCTAAAAATGTACGAGACAGATGGACGGACACTGGCTCGTTACGGTGGAGAAGAATTTGTCTTACTCCTTCCTGATTTCACAAAAGAGGAAGCCGTTTCTCTTGCTGAACGAATTCGTAAAGAGGTCGAAGCGTACACGTTTATGATCAAGCCGGACTTATCCGATGAAAACTTGACAATCGGTATCAAGTTGACTGTAAGCCTAGGGGTTTCTTCAATACCAGAAGATACACAATCAGATAGTAGCTTGCTTAGAAATGCAGATCGTGCTCTTTATATCGGAGGGAAGCAGGCAGGAAGAAATCGAGTCGGTGTATATGAAGGAGAACTGTCGGAACCGCTGAAAATCTAAAAGGAAATAACTTGACGTAAAGGCTGCCATGGCAGTCTTTTTTTGTAACATTTATGTTTACAACCCTATTGAACTCAAAGGTTCACTCCGTTATGCTAGAGTTAGGAAAAAGGAACGAAAAGGGGTGTGAGAATTAGTGAGTAAAAGGAAAACCACTGATGAGTCTGGACTGACTTTAGTTGAAATTCTCGCATCACTTGTGATATTAGGCATTGTTTTTGTTGCATTTATGACGATATTTCCTCAAATGACTCTTTTTAATAATAGAACTGAAACGAAGTTGGAGACTATGAATGAGGCACGGATTGTGCTGGAGGAATATAAGGATATGAAATGGAAGGAAACTGTTTTATCTGAAGCACGATTTAAGAGTGACGGAGATTGGTGGACAGAGACACCGGATAATGCACCGAATGCGATAATAAAGATTAAAAAAACTCCTGATGAAGGACCACCTATAACCTCGGAACTAAAACCAGGCGTTGTCAGATTACATAAGTTGCACGTAAAGCTGATGAAAGATGATAGGATCATCAGCGAATCGTTTGGATATATCCAAGTGAAGTAACTTTAAGGGGCATTCAATTATGAAAGACAATCAGTCAGGTATGACTCTTGTTGAATTACTTGCTGTTTTAGTATTAATCTCTCTCGTAACAGGAATTATTTGGACGACAATGAGCATTAGTATGAAACATAATTCAGTAGAAACTACAAAATTACAATTACAGCAAGAAGCGAATGCGGTTATAACTAAGCTTCAACGAGAACATCGCGTTAGGGAATGTTATAACCTCAATATTGAAGAACATGAAATCACTATTACTAACTGTGAGGATCAACCAGCTTTTAAAGAGATTTTAGGAAATGAATTTAAGTACGGACCTTTTATGAATAGAAAAATTCAACCCAAAAAGGGCAATACACGGTTCAATCTTGAAGTGACAGACTTAACGAATCCTAAGTTAACCGTTACAGTGCCTACAGAAATAACAAGGTATAAAAGTGAGTGAGAAAGGCTGGAAGCATATGCAGCATACGAAAAACGAACGTGGATATGCATTATTAATCGTTTTGCTTCTGATAGTGTTCATCACCACTTTTGCAGCGGTATTCCTAAGAGGTAGCATTAGTAATGCAAAACAAGAGAAAGTAGTCGATAATAGTCACTTAACGGTGGTAGCTGCTGAAGCCGGAGTAGATTATTATAAAACGCTTTATAGCAATGAATACTTTAACAAAGTGAAAATTATTGAAGAACAGGCAAAAACTTATTTACAATCACTATTAATTGATAATAAAGGCAAAATTAGAAACGCAACGCCGGAAGATTATCTTAAAACAAGGAAGTACTCTGCTGAATTGTTAAAAGGATATCTAGTTGATAAGAGGTTTTCGGAAACATCAAAAAGCTTGCCAGCTGAAAAAAGTGTTTTTATATTTGAACTGAATGAAAAAAAACCTATAGACATTCGAATACAGGGAAATGGAATTTCAGTGTTAGTAATTGGCAATGTAATCGGAAGAGATCTATCCACTACACAAATAAACACTCTTGCATTTAAACAAACTTTTATGATTCCTTCATTTGATCCTGCTGATAATGGTGGTAATACTAATACAGGAATAGGGGATTGGAGTTATCCAAGTAATCCTTCTTCAACCACCTGTCCTGATAAGTCTAAAATAGAAGATGGAAATTGTTTTATTCAAAATGAAAAAGTAAAAGAAATCGAAGACTCCACTATCTATTTCCCTAATGGCTATACGTATACAAAAGACCAAGACTTCGAAATCGAAGACTCCAAAGTATATGTAAAAGGCAATTTGAGAATTGAAAAAGGTGATCTTGAAGTAGAAGATTCCTTTCTAGCTGTTGAAGGATCCGTATATGTTGGAGAAAAAATTGAAATCGAAGATTCACAAGTTTTTATTAAAAATGATGTGGAAGCAATCGATGAAATTGATATTGAAGATTCTACTTTAAAAATTGGCGGATCTTTGAACGCTAAAGACGATTTGGAAGTGGAAGATTCCTATGTGGAAATAGGTGGATCCCTTAATGTTGCAAAAGAGTTTGAGCTGGAAGACTCAAAGATGATTGTTAAAGGTAGCGCGGCACTTAGAGGGGAAGTTGAAATAGAAGATTCTATGCTTTTTGTAGGTGGTGCATTGCACATGAGCGGGAATCAAATGAAAATCAAGGATAATTCTAAAGTGTGTGTAGCAGGTTCTTTACAAATAGATAAAAAAGTGAGTGTTTCTTCTTCTAGCTACATATATCATGTCGGAGCTTTTGCATACTTTGGAGGAGGGACGCCAAGTTTGCAAATCAAGCAACTTTCACTTGATGAATTTAATAAAAGATGTTCAGTTATCTCTGCACCAACTCCGGAGACGGGTATTAAATGGCCGTCCCCATCTATCGACGTTTCGTATCAATAAATTAACGGGGGTACCACATGACACCATATATACTACTACTCATAATTGCATTGATAACTTATGCGGTCGTATTTTGGCTTACCGGATCAGGTCGCTTGCCATCTATTGCTCACTGGATTGTCCTCCTCGGAACATCTACAGCTTTCCTAGCAATGCTAGTTTCCAAGACGATGTCATTATGGTACGCGATGCTCGTTATTCTAGCGATGTCCTTTGCAATGGCAGTTTTACTTGCGAAGCGCTATGAAGCGAAATAATATGATTTTACTTATCAACAAATTTAAAAGGGAGGCGTCCAGAACATGGGGAATCGAACGGTTATAACGTATTTTATTAGCATCTTGGGCGCTTCTTTATTGTTTTTTGGACTCGCGTCTGCAGGAACGTTTGCTGCGGATAACCTACTCTTTGGTAAACGATTTGGAGAACATACATATGCAGGTCCTTTTAACTTGTCTAAACAGACAGACAAAGAAGCAGTCATTAAATTGAGATCCGATCTATTAGGAATGCAGGATAAGTTGCAAGCAGAATTACTCTATCAAGATGCGACAATCCCATTACCTCCTGAATTAGTCCATTACAATCCTTCCGCTACCATCGAACAAGCTACATCTGAAGCGGAGAATTCCCTAATCGCAACGGTTTCAGAGGATGGACTTCAGACGGTGCTGAAGCAACAATTACCGATGCTGTCTTTCAGTAATTCCGAAGTCCACGCGCTCGCAATGGGGATCAGTGAGAAGTTAGAATCAGGAATCATGCCACAAACAATTATTTTGACTGACTATCTTGAATCGACACAAACAACTACTGAAATTGCATCAGCCTCTACAAAAGTTGAGGGTTTTACTGCTTCTATGCTTGATTTAATCAGTGAGTTAGACGGAAGCGAAATCGTGCCGAAAACCCCATTTTCTCTTCTTGAATTCATCGACACTACACAGCCTGGATTATTAGACGAAGATGAACTCACGATCCTCGCGTCGACTCTGTATCGTGCTTCCTTACAGACAAACTTCTGGATTGAAGATCGTACAATACGTCGTGCACTGACACAGGGCGTGGAAGCTGGATTTGAATCGGCAATTAATGCACAACTGGGCTTAGATTACGTGATGACGAACCCCAATTACACGTCATATACACTGCGGGCTAAGTGGGAAAGTGGATCATTAAACATTGCTATTGAAGGTATGCCTCTGCGTTATGAATACAAGCCATACGTGGCGGAAACGAATCGATTCAACCCCAAGACTGTTGTTCACTATAGTGAAGATTTATCACGTGGACAAGTCCGCATTGCTGATCCTGGTTCGGACGGATTCGAAATTATTGTGCAGCGTAAAATCACTGAAGATGGATCATTGCTAACTACTGAACCCGTATCAGAAGATTTTTACCCGCCGGTTTCCAGGGTCGAACAACGGCCGTTAGTTGAAGCTAATACGAATTCGGGAAGTGAACCCGGAGCTGATCCCACTCAGAACAATGGAGTGGGGAATAATTCGGATTCCTCATCGGACAATGGTAATTCGAGTCCAGGAAATGATGCGAGTAACAAGCCAGATTCAAGTGGAGATTCTTCGAATGGTGAGAAACCTTCAGGAAGTAACAAACCATCTAAAAATCCAGGTGATTCTGCAGAACCGGATGATGGTAAGACGACACCGATGCCTGGTGATGATGACTATTTGTACGACAAAGGCGGTAATTTGATCAAGTAACACCCGGTTTGGAGGGGGATTTTCAATGGCTGCACCACGTAAAAGATTAGGGGATTTATTGGTCGAGTCAGGGCTTATTACAGATGCTCAGCTCGACATGGCATTAGCGGAAAAGCCAAGGGATCAGCGTCTCGGCGATGCATTGCTGGGGCGGGGTTATATTACAGAACAACAACTCATTGAAGTATTGGAATTCCAACTTGGGATTCCTCATATCAATTTGTTCCGTTATCCGTTTGATCCAAAATTATTCAATATTGTGCCCAAGGATTTCGCAAAGCGGAACTTGCTGGTTCCTTTAAAAGCAGATGGTGATCGATTATTTGTTGCGATGAGCGACCCTATGGACTATTTGACGATTGAAGATCTGCGCTTATCAACCGGTTTTCATATTGAAACGGCTATCGCTTCAAAGGATGATATTTTACGGACGATTTCCAAGTATTATGAAGACGAATCATTTGAAGACATCTTCATTGATCAACCAGAAGAAACGAAACAGCAAGAAGAATTGACAGACCTCGATTCCCCTATTGTTCGTTTGGTGAACCAGTTGATGGTATCTGCTGTTGCCCAAAAAGCGAGTGATATCCATTTGGACCCTCAAGAAAATGAACTCGTAATCCGTTATCGATTGGACGGCATGTTGAAAACGGAACGTGTTCTTCCTAAGCATATGCAAGGCATGTTAACGGCGCGGATTAAGATTCTCGCAAATTTGGATATTACAGAACAGCGTTTACCGCAGGATGGACGAATTAAGACAACGATCGATTTCCGACCAATCGACTTGCGGGTTTCGACATTACCGACTATTTTCGGCGAAAAAATCGTCATGCGAATATTGGACTTAAGTAGTTCTCTAAGCGATTTGAAAAAACTCGGATTCAATCCACTGAACTTGGAACGTTTTTTGGAAGAAATCAATCGACCGAACGGCATTGTGCTCATTTCTGGACCGACGGGGTCTGGTAAATCATCTACGCTGTATGCGGCGCTCAATAAATTGAACAACGAAGAAGTCAACATTATTACCGTTGAAGATCCCGTGGAATACCAGCTTTCTGGTGTGAATCAAATCCAAGTGAATCAGAACGTTGGGTTGACATTCGCCACAGGGTTACGGTCAATTTTGCGTCAAGATCCCGACATTGTCATGGTTGGTGAGATACGAGATCGGGATACGGTGGAGATTGCAATAAGAGCTTCTCTGACAGGACACTTAGTACTCAGTACAATCCACACGAACGATTCCGTTGCATCTATCACTCGCTTGCTCGATATGGGTGTGGAACCGTTTCTGGTTACGGCATCTCTCAACGCAGTAGTGGCGCAACGTCTCATTCGAAAAGTGTGTAGGGATTGTGGGAAGAAAATGCCTGCATCGGAACGGGAGCAGGAGATTTTTTCGAAACGCGGAATGACTATTACGGATATTAACCGGGGATCAGGGTGTGCTGCTTGTAATATGACCGGCTATCGAGGACGCGTTGCAATTCACGAAGTATTGCTAATTGACGATGCCATGCGTGAATTGATTAACAGTAATGCAACTCCTGCTAGAATGCGTGAAGCTGCGGTCAACAGTGGAACGATCTTTTTAATCGATGATGGACTGGATAAAGTGATACAAGGGCTAACAACAACGGAAGAAGTACTCCGCGTTGCGTTGCCTGAATGAGGAGGGAAATCATGATGAAACAACAGATCGATGAGTTACTGACGAAAGCGGTTGAACTTCATGCCTCTGACATTCACATGACGATTGACTCTCCACCGGTCTTTCGGATTAATGGTGATTTGAAGCGTTTTGGGAGTGATGATTTAGATGAACAGTTTACAATGGGCGTCGCAGAAGCAACAGTTCCTGATAAGTTATTCACTGCATTTAGGGAACAAGGTCAGATTGACTATTCGTATGAAGTTCCGAACGTTGCACGATTTCGTGTGAATGCGTTCCAGCAGCGCGGTGTGACATCACTAGCGTTCCGTACAATTCCTACAGATATCCCGACAATTGAGTCTTTGCAAATGCCAGGTATCTTAAAATCTCTGGCAGACACAAAGCAAGGGCTTATTCTTGTGACTGGACCGACGGGATCGGGTAAGTCCACAACGTTAGCATCGATGATTGACTATTTAAATCAGGCCTCAAGAAAGCATATTTTAACGCTAGAAGACCCGATCGAGTATATGCATAGTCATGGTTCGAGTCTCATCGACCAACGGGAAGTCGGTTTTGACACAGATTCGTTCGCAGATGGTCTGCGTGCTGCATTGCGTCAAGATCCAGACGTCATTCTTGTGGGTGAGATGCGGGATTTGGAGACGATTTCAACTGCGATTACAGCTGCAGAAACCGGGCATCTAGTACTGGCTACACTTCATACGTGGAGTGCTGCATCGACAATCGACCGGATTATTGACGTGTTCCCTCATGGCCAACAAGCTCAAATTCGTGTCCAGCTCGCGGGTGTGTTAACTGCAGTGTTATCTCAAAGGCTGTTACCAACTAAGGATCGCTCAGGTAGACGAGCTGTGACGGAACTGATGATTAAAAATGCTGCAATCGCAAACTTGATCCGATCAGAAAAGGTTCATCAGATCCCGAACGTCATTCAAACGAATCGAGCAGCTGGGATGCATATGATGAGCACGTCTATTAAAGAGCTATTAGATGGCGGAGTGATCAGTTATGATGTCGCTGAGCCATACCTGCAGGAGGAATCTTAATCGTGGCCCGTTTTAAATACGACGGACGAGATGCTAAGTCGGTCCGGTCAGGTATCGTAGTAGCGGATAATAAAAGAGATGCAGCGGTAAAGTTGAAACGCGAAGGGATTCGTGTGAAAAACTTAACGGAGCAAGCAGAAACAACACTCACAAAAGAAATACAAATTGGAAAACCGGTGAAACGCCAGCACTTCATCATGTTTTTGCGACAGTTTTCTACACTGCTTCGGGCAGGAGTAACCATCGTCGAGGCAATTCGGATTCTAGCATTACAAGTTGAAGGAAAACAGTTTAAGAAGATCTTGATGGAGGTAAATGAAGACTTAAGGACAGGTGGATCCTTATCCGATTCGTTCGCAAAGCATCCGAAAGCGTTCGAACCGCTCGTAGTGAATATGATTAAAGCCGGTGAGTTGTCAGGTACATTGGATGATGCGCTGGACAGGCTTGCGATTCACTATGAAAAAGCATACAAGACACGTCAAAAAGTGTTGTCTGCACTGTCATATCCAGTAGTTGTGGGAATTGTAGCGATTGGAGTTGTCATTTTCTTACTGACGTTTGTCGTTCCGATGTTCGTAGATTTGTTTGCGAGCGTGGGTGGAGAATTACCGTTGTTAACTCGATTTGTCATGAGTGCAAGTGATTTTGCACTGTCTTATTGGTATGTAATTGTGATGACAGCTGCTGTGATTGCGCTTGCTTTTTATTTAATCCGAAATAATCCTGCTGGAAAAATGATGCTCGACACGATATTACTTCGGTTGCCGATCTTCGGAGATATTGTCAAAAAATCTGTACTGGCAACGTTAACTCGAACGCTGAGTTCGCTATTCTCGAGTTCAGTACCGATATTGCAATCAATTTCAATGACAGAAAAAGTAATCGAAAATGAAGTTGTTCGGAAAGTGCTTGTAAAGTCACGTGAATCATTGGAAAGAGGCGGGTCACTCACTGAACCGATGGAAGGGCACTGGGCGTTTCCACCACTCATTCCCCATATGATTGCAATCGGAGAGCAAACAGGGTCTTTGGACGCAATGCTTGCGAAAGTTGCGGACTTCTATGAAAGCGAAGTCGATGCATCTACTGAACGTCTGAAGGCACTCATAGAGCCAATTATGATTGTGCTATTAGCAGGACTAGTCGGGACTATTGTCCTCGCAATTTTATTGCCGATGTTCAGCCTATTTAACGAGATAGATAATATGTAACAACTACAACTTAACGTCCATTAAAATTTCATAAATTAGTAGAATAATAGTTCCACACAACCAGAACTTTTGGTATACTGACAACAAGTAAGAAAGCACGTACACTAAGGAGGAAAACAAATGAAGAAGTTTTTGCAGAAAAAGTTGAAAAATGAAAAAGGTTTGACACTCGTCGAGCTACTCGCAGTTATTGTTATTTTGGGGATTATTGCGGCTATTGCTATACCATCGATTGGTAGTATTATTGAGAATTCAAGACAAAAAGCAATTCTTGCAGATGCTTCAAATGCAATGGAAGCAGCGAATTTGTACTTTGTTGAAAATCCGGAAGAGAAAACCGTTGAACTTGCTGAACTTGAAAAAGAATTTTTGGATTCCGCTGGTAGCTTGCTTACAGCCACTGTCACTCAATCTACTACAAGCGGAACAACAAAAACTCCGATGGAAATTGTGTTTACTGCAAAAAATGGTAAAACAACTGCTTCTGTTACGACAGGAATTACTAAGGATCAACTTAAAGACAAAGCCAATGTAACTTTTAATAAAGAAACAAATTAACTGATTAACTTTAAAGGAGCCAACCCATGCCATTCCCATTCTCCCGCCCAAAGCGGCCCATCTCACTTACAATTGAAGAAGACGCCGTCCGCTACGTAAAGCTGAAAGCGGGAGAACTGTTAACAGTGGAAGAAGCGGTAGAAATACCGTTGCCTCCAAGCACGATTCACGATGGTCGTGTGGTGGATTCGGCTGGATTGGCAACTGTACTAGACGGGCTTGCAAAGGAATGGGGCATTGCGAAACGCAGTGTCCAGTTTCTCGCGCCTGATACATATGTAATGATCCGGAAAGTGCCGTACCCGGAAGACGTACTAGAAGACGAATTAAAAGGGCACTTTTTCATAGAAATCGGGTCGTCGATCTATTTGCCGTTCGATGATCCGGTTTTTGACGTTGTGCCGTACTTGCCGAATGAAGATGCCCATGAAGCCATTCTAATTGCTTCTAAGGAAAGCGTTCTCCAGGGGTACGAAACTGCGTTAACCGATGCGAAGTTCGAACCTCTCGTTGCAGATATTGCACCGCTTGCGCTTTACCGGCTGGCGCATGAAAAGCATCACTTCACAGGTGATGAGCATGTTCTCTTTGCTGATCTTACTGCGGGGAAACTTGTTGTATCGATTTTCCATCAACATTATCCGCAGTTTATGCGTCCTGTTGACTTAGAGAATGCTACTGAACTGGATGTATCAGCAACTGAACTCACGACGGATTCCCATACGCTGTCTCCGCGTGCAATTGTTCAGGAGCTCGAAAAACTCGTCAATTTCTATCGTTATAATATGTGGAATGGCGGCGCGACGATTACGCATTTGCTCGTAAATGGGGAATACGCGGAATTGGATGAATTGCTAATGCAAGTATCTGGCCGTTTAAACGTGATCGCGGGACCCTTGTTACCAGAACCACTTAAATTCACAGATGGCGGGATAGTTCCTGCGTCGTTCAATCGGACAATCGGATTGGCGCTGAAAGAGGTGCACCATGCTAGTCGACATTAACCTATTGCCAGAAAAGGAGAAGGAGCGCTCTGGCCTCCTTTACGTTGCGCTTGCGTTTCTCGGCGCAGCCCTTCTTTTCTGGCTCATTTTCTTTTTACTCACTCGAAATGTAACTTCGGATACAGAGCGGTTGGATACACAGTTAGAGAAACTTCAGCTGACACAATCCGAGTTGACCGAACGATTGAACCGTTCTGATACAGCTCAATCGCATGATCAGCTTGAAGCTAGTGTCCAGTGGGTTGAAGACTATCGTTATGAAACTGCGCCACTGCTGGAAGACTTGGTTTCGCAACTTCCACGACGCGGGTTTTTCCGTTCATTCGCATTTGCGGCACCTCACCAAGCGACCGTGGAAATCCAGTTTGATGATAAGACGGAAGCTGCTTACTACTTAACTCGTATGTTGTCTTCTGAATTTGTTGAGACTGCATCGATTGAATCGATTGAATCGGAAGAAATCGATCAGGAAGAAGGTACTGCCAGCAATTGGCTACCACGTTACCTTGCGACATACACGATTTTCTTTACTGATGGACGCCAAATGATTGATGGTGCGGCACCTCCAGTTCCAAGTGACACAGCAGAAAATAGTGAGGCGCCAGCTAACGAAATCGCTCCACCTTCAGAAAACGTAGACGACAGTGAATCCACTGTTCCGGAAGAGGAGGGATCCGATGCGGAGTCTAACTAAACGTCAGAAAGACATCGCCCTTCTCGTTCTCGCGGTTATCTTCTTTGCCTTGCTCATCAGTTATAGCTGGTTCCAGCTCTATGCGCCAGCAAAAGAAGAGAATACGCGGGCAGTTACTGCACTTGTGGACCAGCGGGAAGTGCTCTTTGGGTTGCAACGCCAGGTAGCTGCGAAACCGGTTGAACAGTCCAGCAGTTCCCGTATGATGCAACGGAAAGTCCCTGTGCTACCCCTTGAAGACCTATTGCTCGTCCAACTTGAAAAGGCGGAAGTGAAATCGAAAGCATTGATTAACAATGTGAACTTTGCTCAAGATGAACTGGGTGGAACATCCGTAGAATCTTCTGACCAACTGGATACCGCTACTGAAGATCCTGCGCTTGCTCTTAAACAACTGACCGTCGAAGTCGAACTCACAGCGGCTTCTTATGAGGAGATAGATAGATTCATTCGAGAAGTAGAAGCGACGGAACGTATATTTGTCGTACAATCGATTGAACTCGATACGCCTGAAGAGGTGAGAGAAGCAGCTGCTGAAAAAGAACCCATCGAACTAACGGTTACATTCCAAGCATTCTATCGTCCTGATCTTCTAGAACTAGTTCCAGAAGTGCCGAAACTAGACGCACCAATGCCTGCAGGGAAGGAAGATCCGACAACTCGTGCAGGTGAAGACGAATGACGGCTGTCTGGACAGGTTTTTTCTTCATTTACGGTTTGGTATTTGGCTCGTTTTACAATGTAGTCGGTTTGCGTGTTCCGAAAAAGCAATCGATTGTATCCCCGCCTTCGCATTGTACAATTTGCGATCGCCGTTTGACAGGACTCGATTTGATCCCTGTCGTTTCGTTCGTATTTTTGAGTGGGAAATGTCGGGGGTGTGGAACTAAAATTAGTCCGATTTATCCGTTGATGGAACTCATTACGGGGTGTTTATTCGCTCTAGAATTCTATTATTTAGGGTTTTCGATCGAACTGGCAGTGGCACTTCTCTTCATCTCGATGCTGGTCATTATTACAGTTTCAGATGTCGCCTATATGTTAATTCCTAACAAAATCCTATTGCCTTTTGGTATTGCAATCGCTCTATTACGTGTTGTAAGCAGGCTAGAACCGTGGTGGGATAGTTTTCTAGGAGCGGCAGTCGGGTTCCTAGTGCTATTCCTTATCGCGATTGTGTCGAAAGGCGGCATGGGCGGTGGGGATATTAAACTATTTTTCGTCATCGGACTTGTCCTCGGTACGAAACTAACGTTGTTTACGTTGTTCCTAGCCGCTTTAATCGGTTCTATCGTTGGGATTATCCACCTCCGCCGAACGCGTCAAGGTCGGAAAACTCCAGTACCTTTTGGACCTTCCATCGCAGTTGCAGCGGTCATCAGTTATTTTTATGGCAATGCCCTTGTCGGATGGTATCTGACGCTGTTTACTTAAGTCGAACAATTTTCTAGAACAAGACGACACCAGTCTTGTTCTTTTTCATGTCCCTTTTGGTACGGTTAATGAAACTGGGGGGATTGTTATGAACTTCAAGAAAAAGTATTCGAAAATGACAATTATGCTTGCGCTCGGACAAGGAGTGCTGTTAGGTATTGCGGCAGTGGCGATTGTCGGGTTTATTCTTTTAAAAACGGATAAGCCAGAAAGTGCCGCATCGCCTAATGTCGGAGTGCCTGCCAATGGTCCGGCATCGGGTCAAACAGATGGGAAGAAAGATGAAAAGAAGCCTGACGCAGCGGCTGCTGGGGCGCCGATACCAATGTATGCAAAACAACATGGGGTGTTTTCTTCAAAAGCTTCTGCAACGTCGTTCATATCGGATGAAAATTTAGCGAAAGCAGCAGCGGTCCATGCAGGGGACCAATTTTATGTATGGAGTGCATTGGGTCTATCAGAAATGGATGCAGATCCTGCTGGGGAAGACGGTGCATTCCGTAAACAAGTGACCGTTTCACCACTAGCGTGTGACAGTGGAGAAGGAGAGTTATTGAGAAGTGTGTTGGGTGCTTCGAAAATTTCCGAAATTCAGGATTTGGTCGCTTCACGTAAACAGACAGCAGGTGAGGGGAAAAAAGATACGTTCACCAGTAATATAGCCGCCATCACCGCATTTACAGACGACTTAAATGTTATCAAAATGCATGTGCTAGCCCATTATTCCGAAACGGGTGAGTGTGTCAAACTTGATTTTTGATAGCTAAAAGGGTGCCGAATTCATATTATGCAGTTTTTTGCACAATTTTCTTCTGGATCACATTGTCGTATGATGTGCAAAAGGGGGCATATACGTATGTTTTTTGAGACAAATGAAACAATTATTCTAGCTTCTGCTTCGCCAAGAAGAAAAGAGTTACTTGCACGATTAGGAGTCCCGTTTACGGTCCATGCAAGCACCATGGAAGAACGTCCGATAGAAAATGGTGAAAAGCCGGAAACTTATGCGCAAGCTTTGTCGTCCATTAAGGCGTCCGCTATATACGAAGACCATCCAGGGACTCTAGTAATTGGAGCCGATACGGTGGTCGCGTTAGACGGAAAGGTGTTCCCGAAGCCGAAATCCGTTACTCAAGCGGCGGAATTTCTACAAGAGCTTTCGGGACGAACTCACAGTGTCATAACCGGCGTCACACTTTTAAGAGACGGTGCGGTCACCAGTTTTACATCCAGTACCGAAGTGACATTTCGGACTTTAGATCACGCACTTATTCAAGCATACGCAACATCTGGTGACCCGCTAGACAAAGCAGGTGGCTACGGCATTCAAACAGCAGGCGGGTTATTAGTCGCGGAAATTACAGGCGATTACGAAAACGTCGTTGGTCTCCCTATTGCAGAACTTGCAGACGCAATGCGTGCGCGGGGTCTGATTTGGGTGAAAGGGGACGAGCGCTGATGCCGGCGGATTATAAAGATACGTTGATGATTCGGGATATCCATTTCGCAGACAGACCGCGTGAACGAATGACGCGTCAAGGTGCATCCAGTTTGTCCAATCAGGAGCTCGTTGCGATTTTACTGCGGACAGGATCAAGAGAAGAATCCGTACTGGTCCTTGCGAATAAGTTGTTATCCGAGTTTGATAAAATCCAAGATTTACGGGACGTCACGATTGAAGAATTGACAGCCGTCAAAGGTGTGGGAGACGCAAAAGCGGTGCAAATCATGGCGGCTGCTGAACTTGGCAAACGGATCTATTCGGTTGCACAAGACGGTCGCTATGCCATCAAGTCACCGGAAGATGCTGCAGCCTACTTGATGACGGATATGTCGAAATTGACGCAAGAACATTTTGTTGTGTTGTTTCTGAACGTGAAAAACGAAGTGCTGCATAAGCAGACGATTTTCATAGGTAGTTTGAATTCATCGATCGTGCATCCACGGGAAATTTTCCGTGAAGCTGTAAAACGTTCTGCTGCATCTTTAGTCGTTGCTCATAATCATCCTTCAGGTAATGCAACACCATCTCCTGAAGACATTGAAGTGACGAAGCGACTGGCTGAGGCGGGGGAGCTCATGGGAATCGATCTTTTGGATCATATTATCATCGGAGACCAGCGCTTTATATCCCTTAAAGAAAAGGGATACATGTGACACTGTGAATTTGTTCGCCTTTCCGTTATACTATGGTGTATGCTTTTAAGAAGCCTCATAAAACGGTACTGCAGAAAGGAAGAACGAATTTGTTTGGACTAGGAGCGAGAGATGTCGGGATTGACCTCGGCACCGCCAATACGTTGGTTTTCATCAAAGGAAAAGGGATTGTTCTACGGGAACCTTCCGTAGTTGCGAAAAATACGATGACAAATGAAATCGTGGCAGTTGGTAGTGCTGCGAAAAATATGATCGGCCGTACGCCAGGTTCGATCGTTGCAACACGCCCAATGAAAGACGGAGTTATTGCTGACTTCGACATTACGACAGCAATGATCGAGCATTATATGAAAGAAGCGACAAAGGCTTCAGGTGGCGCATGGAAAAAACCGAATGTCATGGTTTGTGTGCCTTATGGAATTACTTCTGTTGAACAACGTGCGGTCATTGACGCAGCTCGTCAAGCAGGAGCAAAAGAAGCATTTACAATTGAAGAGCCATTTGCAGCTGCAATTGGAGCGAATCTACCTGTTTGGGAACCTACTGGTAGTATGGTTGTTGATATTGGTGGAGGTACAACTGAAGTTGCGGTGATTTCTTTAGGAGGAATCGTGACAAGTGAGTCGATTCGTGTCGGTGGTGATACGATGGACGCAGCGATTATCAGCTATATCCGTAAAACATATAACCTGACGATCGGTGAACGTACAGCTGAAGCCATTAAGATTGAAATTGGTTCTGCTAGTGTTCTTGAGGCATCTGAGAAGATGGAAATCCGTGGTCGTGACTTGTTAACAGGTCTACCGAAAACACTTGAAATTTCTCAGGAAGAAATTGCTGAAGCATTACGTGAGTCGATTCTGCAAATTATCGACGGTGTTAAGAAGACATTAGAAACTACCCCTCCAGAATTGTCTGCTGATGTGATGGAACGCGGAATCGTCTTAACAGGCGGTGGTGCACTCTTGCGCAACTTGGACAAGGTGATTTCTGATGAAACGAATATGCCGGTGTTCATCGCAGAAGATCCATTGGATTGTGTTGCGATTGGTACAGGTAAAGCACTTGATAATTTTGACGTCATTAAAAAAATGCAAGCGAAATAATTGAGGGAGGATATCGGCAATGCCGCGATTTTTTTCGAACAAACGTTTAATTTTACTGCTCGTGGGCGTAATTGTCCTGGTGGCATTGATAGCTTTTTCTCTTAAAGACCGGCAAAGCGCCAACCTCCCTGAAAAGATAGTAAAGGATGCCGTCGGTTTTGGACAATCTCTATTTTCCAAACCGGCTCATTCCATTACCGGATTTTTCGATGACATTGATGGGATTTTGAATACATATGAAGAAAACAAGACATTGAAAGCCCGTCTGACCGAGTATGCTTCAACCGAAGTGGAATTAGGGGATATTAAAGAAGAGAATGAGCGTTTGCGGAAGATTATCGATAAAAAAGATGATCTACGTGCGTATGATCCTATTCAAGCAACTGTCATTTCACGGAATCCCGATCAATGGGAAGAGAAAATTATCGTCGATAAAGGTGAAAGTCAGGGTATCAAACTCAACATGGCTGTGTTGACAGCGAATGGACTTGTCGGAAAAGTTGTCCTCGTGACGAAGTTCACTTCCACTGTCGAATTGTTGTCGACTGAAAACCAGAATTTCCGTGTATCCGCAATGATTCCAGGAAAAAAAGATATTTTTGGTTTGATGGAAGGATACGATCCCGAACGCGGCGAATTGATTATGAAACGGATCGATTCCGGTTTTGATGTGAAAAAGGGTCAAAAAGTAATGTCTTCCGGCCTAGGTGGTATTTTCCCGAAGGGTCTTCTAATTGGAGAAGTGACGGAAGTATCCACTGATGATTACGGACTCACGAAGTTGGCCTACGTACGTCCGGCTGCTGAATTCTCGATGCTTGATCATGTCATGATCGCAAAAAGACAGTCTGCAACCTTTAAAGGGACAGATGACCCTGGAACGTCAGCAACAGAGGGAGAGGATGGATCATGACTAGGTTCATCATCCCTCTTATTGCTGTCGTTCTGTTTTTTCTGGAACCAGTTTTCAGTCTGTTTTCACCAATCGAACTGGGTGATGTTCGCTATACACTCGTTCCGAGGTTCGTCATTGTTTACTTAGTATTTATTGCTTCCTATTATGATCTTCGCAAGGCAGTTCTCTATGGTTTATTCTTTGGGCTCTTGTATGATATGTATCACATTGATATTATTGGTATATATACGTTTCTCTATCCGCTGATTTGTTTCTTAGCTTTTGTGATCATCCGTCAAGTTCATCGGTCTACCGGGACTGTTATGCTCTTGTCTCTTTTTATGGTCGTGTTGTTAGAAACAATGTCGTATCTATTCGCTAGTCTGATTGGACTTACGTCAATTAGTATGGAAGTATTTATGACAGCGAGACTCGTACCGACAGTGATCGCTAACTTGATATTCATTATTTTGTTTGGCTGGTTATTTAAAAACCTGGTTTACAAACGAGTCGTAGAGAAGCAAGCCGGTATGTAATTTTCGCATAGGGCGGGGTGACGCAAGTGTCGAAACAGCAAGTAGTAACGATTAAAGGGACCAAAGATGGACTCATCCTGCGGCTTGACGATCAATGCGCCTATTCAGATCTCTTGGAGGAGTTAGGCAAGAAAGCACAGGATCCTGGTCTTGAAGGCGCTGTCGAAGTGCAAATCCATACGGGGTCACGTTACTGCAGTGACCAAGCAGCAAAAGAGATTATTCAAATTGTCCAATCTGCTGGGCATTTACGTGTTTCAAAGATTCAAAGTGATGTAATCACGATGGAAGAATGCAACCAACGCGTGCAAGAACGCCAGTCGGAAACGTATATTGGTATTGTGCGTTCCGGTCAGGAAGTCCGTGCCAAGGGGGATTTGGTCGTCATTGGGGATGTGAATCCAAATGGACACGTCTCTGCTGCGGGAAGCATTTATATACTTGGTAGATTGAAAGGGAAAGCGCATGCGGGGAACGCTGGCAATCGTGAAGCGGTTATTGCGGCTTCGTGGTTGGAAGCGACACACCTAATGATTGCTGACCAAATGGAAACAATGACAGATGAGCTTGCAATTTTGTCTGAGCATCCTGAAATGGAATGCGCATACTTGCATACGAATGGAGTTATCGCCATTGACCGTCTGCAAGATTTAAGGCTATTGCGACCGGGTCTGTCAACATTTAAAGGGGGGTGCTAATGTGGGAGAAGCTATAGTTATAACATCTGGGAAAGGCGGAGTCGGAAAGACTACTTCGTCAGCAAACCTCGGTACTGCATTGGCCCTTCAAGGTAAGAAAGTTTGTCTAGTCGATACAGATATTGGATTGAGAAATTTAGACGTCATTCTTGGCCTTGAGAATCGTATTATTTACGATTTGGTTGATGTCATTGAAGGTCGTTGCAGAATCCAGCAAGCGCTCGTCAAGGACAAGCGGTTCGAAGATCGGTTATTCTTACTGCCTGCTGCGCAGACGACCGACAAAAACGCTGTCACGCCGGAACAGATGAAAGACTTGATCACTGAGTTGAAACGTGACTATGATTACATTTTGATTGATTGTCCTGCAGGTATTGAGCAAGGGTACAAAAATGCAGTAGCAGGTGCAGACCGTGCGATTGTTGTGACAACACCTGAAATTTCAGCGGTGCGTGATGCAGATCGAATCATCGGGTTACTGGAACAAGAAGATATTGAGCCGCCGAAGCTCATTATTAACCGGATTCGTCGCAATCTCATCAATTCAGGCGATACGCTGGATGTCAATGATATTACTTCTCATCTTTCAATTGATTTGCTTGGCATTGTATTGGATGATGAAAATGTCATTTCTTCTTCCAATCGGGGAGAACCGGTAGTGATGGATCCGAATAATCCTGCCGCACTTGGATATCGTAATATTGCGCGTAGAATATTAGGTGAATCCGTGCCGCTCATGTCGGTAGATACCGGAAAACCTGGATTCTTCAGCAAGTTGAAATTATTATTCACAAAATAATACTCACCATCCTCTGTCCAATTGGCGCAGGGGATTTTTTAATGGTTTATATTTTTCTGTTTAAATGTCTGTCCCGAATGCATACTAAACCCGTGCTAACCCGACTATTCAGGAGTCTTGCTTCATATACTGAAAAAAAGGGGGTGTACGTGTGAGAGGGAAGACGAAATGGATCTTAGCGCTCGTATTTACGGTTTCAATCCTTGGGGTTGCTAAACTAGAGCGCCTCGGCGTAATGGAGCAACCTGTCACCCAATATATTTCAACAGGTCAAGACTTTGTAACGATGAAAAAATGGGTAGCGTCGATGATAGACTCTGAGGATTCTGGAATGATCCAAGTGAGCGGGGACGTTAAAGCTGTCGATCCATTTGCTGCGTATGAATCGATGCAACCGTATAAAACGGGAGTGATTCTCTCATATCCTGAACCGCTTCCAATTGCGGCTAGAGGAAGTGGTCTCATTGTATTTACAGGATTCACGAGACAATCGGGTAAAACGCTCACGGTACAATATGACAATGGGGATGAAGTTACTTACGGATTCGTTGGCTCATTTGCAAAGTTGCCATATACGGCTATTCACAAAGGGGACACGCTCGCAGTAATGGAAGAAGGAACGATGTATTTAAAAGTGAAGCGGGACGGACTGGTGCTTGACTCGACGTTATTGCCCGCGTTCTTTTCGGAAGAAAGCCCTTGAGGTTCCGGCTGCATCCAATCCTGCTGCCGGTCTTCATTTTGCTAGCTGTAATGGGCGGTCTCGCTGCATACGCAGTTGTTTTCGGTTCGCTACTTATTCACGAAGCCGGACATTTAGTAGTGGCAAAAGTGAATGGAATGCGCGTCCGTTCAATAACAATTCTGCCTTATGGAGGGGAATTGGAAATTGCCGGACGTGATGACCATTCACGTTCGGTACGTGTGCTGTTGGCACTTGGTGGACCGATTGCAACAACGCTGTTACTGATAGTAGCCTTGACGGTACCGTTTCCGGGTTCAATGGATGTGATCCGTATTCAATTATTGATACTACTCGTGAACTTACTTCCTATTTTGCCACTAGATGGCGGACAGGCATTACTCGCTTTGACTGAACGTGAAGAAAGCCGGTACTTCGATCAAACCGCATTTCTATTGTTCTCAATCGGTTTTCTAATTGTTGGTGTTGCTGTGTTACTGACAGGATTGCCTGAAACTGCACTTTTAATAAGTCTTGCGGTTTTTTTATGTTTGCAAAATATCAGCGTGTTTCGATTCAGAAGATATCGAAGGATATATGAGCAATTGAAAAGAAACAACTTGACTTGAATTCCCGTGCATGTTATTATTCTAATGTTATGTTTGTAGCGCACCCGTGCTGCAACCGCACTGAACCAGGTACAAGTATCCGAATGGGTCACCTGGGAAGGCGAGTCTAAGATTATTTGAGGAGGTGCAAGTATGTACGCAATTATTGAAACTGGTGGAAAGCAAATCAAAGTTGAGCAAGGTCAGGAGATCTTCATCGAGAAATTGGTGGGAGAAGCTGATGAGGCTGTAACATTTGACAAAGTTCTTTTTGTAGGTGGAGATGACGTGAAAGTTGGCGCTCCATTCGTGGATGGTGCTTCTGTAACAGCGAAAATCGTGAAACAGGGCAAAGGCAAAAAAATCACTGTCTTCAAATACAAGCCGAAAAAGAACTACAGCAGAAAACAGGGTCATCGTCAGCCTTATACTAAGGTTGTTATCGAAGGCATCAACCTGTAAGCTGTTATGATTCAAATCACCGTACAGGAACAAGCATCTGGTCGCATCAGCTCTTTTGAGATGAGCGGACATGCTGATTACGCAGAACATGGGAAAGATTTAGTGTGTGCAGCTGCATCTGCTGTGTCATTTGGCGCTGTGAATGCAATTATTTCACTCACTGGAGTAACACCAGCGATCCAGCAAGGAGAAGATGGTGGTTACTTAAAAGTCGTTCTACCGGAAACGGAAGATGATCATGATCAGCAAGTAATCATGCGTGCCATGATTGTTTCCATGCAGACGATTGAACAAGACTATGCGCAGTTTATAAAAATAACCTTTACCAAGTAGGAGGTGGAACACATGTTGTTACGTTTAGATCTTCAGTTTTTCGCATCGAAAAAAGGAGTAGGTTCTACAAAGAACGGTCGTGACTCCGAATCGAAACGTCTTGGCGCTAAGCGTGCTGATGGACAATTCGTTTCTGGTGGTTCTATTCTTTACCGCCAGCGCGGAACGAAAATTCACCCAGGTGAAAACGTAGGTCGCGGAGGCGATGATACTCTTTTCGCTAAAGTTGACGGCGTCGTACGCTTCGAGCGTTTTGGCCGCGATAAGAAAAAAGTAAGTGTGTATCCTGCAGTGCAGGAAGCATAAGAATTGAATCCAAAAAGGACTGCACGCGCCAAGTGTGCAGTCCTTTTTTATTTTTCATTATTGCTTTAATGTGTTTAGAGCATAGGTTTGGAATGAGCGCACCTTCTAACATCCATGTATTTAGATGAAGAGTAATCGCTTAAACTTTTTGACGAACAACACCCTCATAATGCTATACTATAAAGAACGAAACTGCAGGCGGTGAAGAATAATGAATAAATCGGAGTTGACTGTCCGGGATGCGATGAAATTTGCCCGACATGACTTTTTAAATGAGCTGCAGCTTATCCTCATGCACATGGACCTCAATAATGTCCCCGAAGCACGGCGCAAACTTCTGGAAGCTACAGAACACATGCGTAACGACTCCCAACTAAGTGGACTAGACATGCCGGTACTTGAAACGTGGCTGTTAACTTTTGACTGGAACTACTCAGCGTTCACCAAAGAGTTGGAAACAACAATTGTTCCGAGTACATCTGCACGAAAGGCAGACGATCAGGTAATTGTTGAAGTATTGGACGGTATATTCCAGCAACTTGTAAATGGTGCAGACCCATACGCTGATAATAGGGTCAACATCACTGTGGTGATCACAGGCGACGAGTGGGAAGTATCACTTTCGCTTCCCGGACAAACAGCGCCGATTGTATGGAATGATGTATATGAGAAAGAATGGGCAGCAGAGCTGTCTAGAGATAATGAGTATTGGACGTTCACGATCCGTGGACACTAGGAGGAAATTACATGTTTGTCGATCAGGTAAAAGTTTACGTTAAGGGCGGAAACGGTGGCGATGGTATCGTTGCATTCCGTCGTGAAAAATATATAGCATTTGGTGGCCCATCAGGCGGAGACGGTGGAAATGGTGGAGACGTCACCTTCATCGTAGACGAAGGGTTACGGACATTAATGGATTTCCGTTACCAACGTCACTTTAAAGCGCCACGTGGAGAACACGGGGCAAACAAAAACCAGCATGGCCGTCGAGGCACGAGTATGGTTATAAAAGTACCACCCGGCACAATTGTGACGGATGTTGAAACGAAAGAGATTATTGCAGATTTAGTCGAAGATGGGCAAACTGCAGTCATTGCACGTGGCGGACGCGGAGGACGTGGTAACAGTCGCTTTGTCACACCACAAAATACGGCTCCTGAGCTCTCTGAAAAAGGCGAACCTGGCGTGGAGAGAGAAATCATGCTTGAACTAAAAGTGCTCGCGGATGTGGGACTCGTTGGATTCCCGAGTGTAGGTAAATCTACATTACTTTCTGTACTTTCTTCAGCAAAGCCTAAAATTGCTGATTATCACTTTACGACGCTCGTCCCTAACTTAGGACTTGTTGAAACAGAGGATCACCGGACATTTGTTATGGCGGATTTGCCAGGGCTTATCCAAGGTGCCCACGAAGGGGTAGGACTCGGACATCAGTTTTTACGTCATATTGAACGGACACGTGTCATTGTCCACGTCATCGATATGTCAGGATTGGAAGGCCGGAATCCATTTGAAGATTTCGAGACTATTAATGCAGAGCTTGAGCAATACAATTTGCGTTTAATGGAGCGTCCACAAATCATTGTGGCGAACAAAATGGACATGCCTGAAGCTGAAGAAAATCTTCAAGCCTTCAAAGAAAAGCTTGGGGAAACTGAACACAAGATTTTCCCGATTTCAGCAATTACGCGCAGTGGATTAGATTCACTATTATTCGCAATCGCCGATCTACTGGAAGTGACTTCTGAATTCCCGATGCATGAAGTGGAAGAAACAGAAGAAGAGCACTCCGTTCTTTACAAATACGAACCGGAAACAGCTGATTTCAAAGTTACACGCGATGATGATGGAGCTTACGTATTATCCGGTTATGCCATAGAACGCTTATTCAAGATGACCGATTTCAACTTCGACCAGTCTGTGCGTAAATTCGGTCGCCAAATGCGAGGTATGGGCGTTGATGATGCTCTTCGCGAGCGCGGTGCGGAAAATGGTGACATCGTACGTCTGCTTGACTTCGAATTTGAATTTATCGATTAATGGAGAGCCGCTCTACGGCTGCAGGGGGATTGACGATGAAGCAGTTGGGGGAAGACCAGTTCTATTTGGTGCGTGAAGATGTCTTGACTGAGTCCATGCAAAAGATGCTGGAAGCGAAGCGACTTCTCGTATCTGGTGAAGCGACAACGATTCAAGAAGCGACCGCTCAAGTTGGATTATCAAGAAGTGCATTTTATAAGTATAAGGACGCGGTTTACCCATTCGAAGCAATAGCGCGCGAACGTGTGCTGACGGTGTTCATCCAATTGGAAGACTTGAAAGGTTCACTTGCAGTGTTGATGGAGCTCATTTCTTCATCACATTGTAATGTGCTAACGATTCACCAAACCATACCCGTACAGGGACGGGCTAACATTACGTTGTCGCTGGATGTGACCGAGATGACCATTTCAATGGAGGCGTTCATCCACAAACTGAATGGACCGAGCTTTGTAGATTCGGTCCATTTGGTCAGTTCAGGAGCATTGTGAGAGGGGAATTTGACGATGAAACATGAATTCTTAACACCATCCGTTGCTTATTTAGGGCCGGAAGCTTCATTTACACATATTGCTGCCACAGACTTTTTTGGAACGGATGGTCTTATGCCATTTCCATCGATTCCTGATTGTATCGAAGCGGTTTCGGATGGCCGAGTCGCTTATGCGATTGTACCGCTAGAAAACGCGTTGGAAGGTTCCGTGCCGCTCACAATCGATTACTTGTTTCATGGAAGTGATTTGTTCATCAATGCTGAACTGTCGACACCAATACGACAACATTTGATGGTGCATCCTGAACAGGCCAACTCCATCGATTCACTGGCGTCGATTCACTCCCATCCTCACGCGCTTGCCCAATGTCACAAATACTTGCAGTACCATTTTAGAAGAGTTCCGCTTATTCAAACGTCTTCCACTGCATCAGCAGCGAAATACGTGTCTGAGCATCCGGAGCTTTCGATTGCAGCGATTGGCAACCAGCTCGCTGCAGATACATATGGACTTCACATTGCTGAAGAATCGATTCATGATTTTCATTTTAATCATACTCGATTTGTTGTCCTGTCGTTACGTAAGGAAACGTTAGCCTATGAAGGTGCTGGGATTCCGAAAACCACTCTAATGATTAAGTTGCCTGAAGATGATCAGCCAGGCATGCTTCATCAGATTTTGTCGGTGTTTTCATGGCGTCGATTGAATTTAAGTAAAATTGAATCCCGTCCATTGAAAACGGGTCTCGGTAATTACTTTTTTATCATAGACGTTGCGGAAACGGAAGAGCATCCGATGATGAAAGGTGCTATGGAGGAACTTAAAGCACTCCATTGTGATGTGACTTCGTTCGGATCTTATAGTACATACAACCAACAATCACCTGCCGAGAAGTAATCGGCAGGTATTTTTTATGAGGAAGTACTATTTACCTCTTCAGATTCGTATAGTTGAAAGAGAAGGTGCTTGGCATAGTGAATGGTCACACATCCGGGCACCCGTTCATAAGATGAGTCGATGGAAGGGGGACTTTACAGAGTGAATGTCCATATCGTTGTAAAAGGTGACACGCTTTGGAAGATAGCGCGTCAGTATGGAATTTCGTTTGAAGAATTGAAAAAGGTGAATGCACATTTAGCCAATCCAGACTATATTGTGCCGGGTATGAAAATTTTCCTACCGGAAGGCAAGGGAACGAAGCATCCTGAAAAGCATGGGGGGCAAGAAAAACACCCGCAACACCATGAAAAGCAGCCACAACATCATGAGAAGCAGCCGCAACACCATGAGAAACAACCGCTTCCCCATGAAAAGCATCCGCAACATCATGAGAAGCCAATGAAACCAGCAGTACCGCCTATACCAAAACCTACACCACCAGCACAGAAGCCGCAAACAAAGCCGACACCACCGCCAGCACCTATGCCAAAGCCTGAGGTAAAGCCACAACCTGCTCCAAAACCGGAAGTGAAACCACCTCCGATGCCAGTTCCGCCTCCAATGCCGGAAGTGAAGCCGATACCTACACCAGAACCGCCGACGTGCGAGGCACCACCAGCACCACCGATGCCTCCGGTACAGCAACAACCGATGATCCATCCGATGTTCATCGGAGTTCCTTGCGGTTGGATGCCGATTTATGACGCGGATTGTCACCCGTATTCGCATCCGATGCAGCACCATATGCATCAACCGATGGCACCACCAATGATGCCTCAGGTACCTGTACAACCGCCATTTTGGAACGTACAACCCGAATCATCCGATTGTAAAGATGAGTCACCGATTATGGCTGGCCAAGGCCCTGGAGTATCACCGAATCATTGCGAC
The DNA here is from genome assembly GCF_003384035.1 of Sporosarcina sp. BI001-red. GTDB lineage: Bacteria > Bacillota > Bacilli > Bacillales_A > Planococcaceae > Sporosarcina. The sequence goes on from NZ_QQAK01000012.1 coordinate 136,943, forward strand.
AGTATGAAGATGTGGGAATCTCCAAATGTTCAAATGCCGAACATTGAATCATCCAGTTTCGACTTGTCACCACCTGCGTACTGTCCACCTGAACAGGGGTATGTACCGCAACAGATGCCGCAACAAGGACAGTATCCGTACAATCAGCAAGTTCCAATGCAAGGCATTCAAGCTGCACAGCATCCACAATACATGCATTTATGTTCGTCATGTGGTTCCAATATGTCGCCCACTCCATATTACGGGATGCCGATGATGGGAATACAGCCTTATTATGGAGGCTATCCACAAATGGGATATCCTCCGCAAGGAAACTATGGGCAAAACCAACCAGGTTCGTATTGATCGGCCGTGGAAGTTGGAAAAAAACTTTCACGCATTAAAGAAAATGTATGGCGATTAGAAGAGGATGGTAAGGAATATTCCGTGAAGCGCTATGCGGATGTTCGGGATGCCATTAAAATCAGGGAAATACATGAACTGTTGCAGACAGTGGGATATCCATTTTGTACACCCATCACGACAAAAGGAAATGCACACATTGTCGTCCAGCCATGGATAACGGATGCCATCCCAGTAAATTTTACAAAACAATCTGACCGGAGGGCTTCCTTGAAAGCATTGGATGCTCTCCATGAGACCGAATCTGTTGTGGATTGGGAATCGCTTCCTTTTTTAAAAACGTACGCATTGTTGGATAAATGGAGTTGGCGACTAAAGAGGTTTCTTGGTAACCGACCTACTATTGTTTCCTACCTCGGGGAAGATGCCGTCGATCAGATTGAACGGTATAGCGAGCAAGCACTTGCTCGCTTATTAACCTCAACTGCTCGAGATGTGCCCCATACGCTCCTTCACGGAGATGTGGTCCATCACAATCTATTGAAAAACACTGAGGGAACTGTTAACTTAATAGACTTTGATTTAGCATGCACAGGTCATCCTGATGTTGAAATTGCGTTATGGCTTCATCGAGTACTTCCGAAAGTCGATTATAATGCACCGCTATTGTTTAATGAAGAACCTAGGTTGCAAGTACTGGGGCAGCAGCCGATCGCCATGTTGCAGTATCCGAATGAGGTGTTACGAGAATGGTCGTATTTGACCACACTTCCTGAAGAACGTCAACAGATATTAGCCCAACAGCTCATTCCGTTTACTGAGTTGGCATTGACTCGCTGGCCACAACTATGTCGGTTTTCCAACAACTTACTTGGACACGATCCTGATCTCCCATAAGGACTGCCAGAAGCCGTATGTGATACGTCTGGCAGTTCTTTTTGGTGATTAGACTGAGCTGAATGGCGCGTTCATGTGGTATACTTAAAGATAAGAATCTAGGGGGTAAATGGCATTGTATGATTACATAAAAGGGTTCGTTACCCGAGTGACACCAGAATATATTACGATTGAAAATGCAGGAATCGGTTATCAAGTGTTAACACCGAATCCCTATGCATTTCATGTAACGCAAGCAGAACAGCAAATCTTCATTCACCACCATGTGCGGGAAGATGCACAGTTGCTCATGGGTTTCCTATCGTTAGAGCAGCGCGAATTATTCCGGAAACTGATTACGGTATCTGGAATTGGCCCTAAGGGGGCACTTGCCATTCTTTCAAGTGGGGTTCCCTCACAAGTAATCAGTGCAATCGAGCGGGAAGACGAAGCATTTCTTGTGCAGTTCCCAGGGGTCGGTAAGAAGACGGCGCGCCAAATGATTTTGGATTTAAAAGGCAAATTGGTGGATCTCTTTACGGAGTTGGACATGCCTGAAGACGGTGGAAATACCCTGTTCACTCTGACAGAAAACGGCGCACTTGAAGAAGCAATGCTTGCTCTGGAAGCGCTTGGGTATTCGGCGAGAGAAATAGCAAAAGTCAAAAAGGCGCTCGAAAAAGAGGAATTGTCAACTGAAGGTTACATGAAGCGGGCACTGCAATTATTACTGAAACAGCAGTAAGAAGTCTGTAATTATTGTGCTCGGTTGAAAAGGAGGGAGAACGATGGATTCACGCGTACTTTCAAGTGAACTTTCGGATTTTGATGAAGGATTTGAACAATCACTGCGCCCTCAAAGATTGGTTCAGTATATTGGACAAGACAAAGTGAAAGACAATTTATCTATATTCATTGAAGCAGCTCGGGGACGAAGTGAAAGTTTGGATCACGTGCTATTATATGGACCACCTGGTTTAGGGAAGACGACGCTTGCTGCAGTAATTGCGAATGAAATGGGCGTCAATCTTCGCATGACAAGTGGCCCAGCAATTGAACGTCCCGGTGATTTGGCGGCAGTCGTTTCGTCATTGGAACCAGGAGATGTCTTGTTCATCGATGAAATTCATCGGTTGAATCGGTCGATTGAAGAAGTACTGTACCCTGCGATGGAAGACTTTTGTCTCGATATCGTCGTGGGTAAAGGACCTTCTGCCAAATCGATTCGTCTCGATTTGCCTCCGTTTACATTGATTGGGGCCACGACACGGGCAGGGTCACTCTCTGCGCCGCTTCGGGATCGGTTCGGCGTTCCATTACGTCTGGAATACTATGACATTGAACCGCTACAGGAAATTGTCATCAGGAGTGCAGGGTTGTTCGATGTAAAAATCGAAGACCAGGCGGCTGTAGAAATCGCACGTAGGTCAAGAGGAACCCCGCGTATTTCAAATCGGCTGCTTCGTAGGGTGCGAGACTATGCTCAAGTGCGAGGCAATGGTACAATTTCTCTCGACATCGCAAAAGAAGCATTGGAAATGTTACAAGTGGATTCCCATGGACTTGATCATATCGATCATAAGTTATTAACGGGAATGATTGAGCGCTTCCGAGGTGGGCCAGTTGGATTGGAAACTCTTGCTGCAAGCATCGGGGAAGAGTCAGTCACACTTGAAGATGTCTACGAACCCTATCTATTGCAAATCGGGTTCATTCAACGGACCCCACGTGGAAGAGTTGCGACACATTTGGCGTATGAACACTTTGGCTATCCACTACCTGAAGAACGCTGACTTTACGACATTAAGGAGATTAGATGAAATGGATGTACATGATTTTGACTTTGACTTACCACAACGGTTAATAGCACAGACGCCACTTGCGGATCGAACTGCAAGCCGGATGCTTGTGTTGAATAGTGAAACAGGAGAAGTTGCACATAAACACTTTCGTGCGATTGTCGATGAGTTGGAAGCAGGCGATATGCTCGTGCTGAATGACACGAAGGTGTTACCAGCGCGGTTGATTGGCGTGAAAGAAGAAACGGGTGCTTCTATCGAAGTCCTATTACTGAAAGAAACCGGTGACAATGAATGGGAAACGCTCGTCAAACCTGCGAAACGAGTGAAGCCAGGAACGATTATTACGTTTGGGGACGGTCGATTGACCGCTGAATGTATCGGCGTTGCTGATCAAGGCGGACGGACGTTCAAGTTTACGTATGAAGGTATATTCTACGAACTTCTTGATGCGCTTGGTAAAATGCCTCTTCCTCCATATATTACGGAATCGCTTGATGACCAATCACGCTACCAAACTGTGTTTGCAAAAGAGCGTGGTTCTGCAGCAGCCCCAACGGCGGGACTGCATTTCACGGAAGAAATTTTGGATGAGCTCCGCGCTAAAGGGGTCGGTGTAGAATTCATCACACTGCACGTGGGGCTCGGAACATTCCGTCCAGTGAGCGTTGACTCGATTGAAGATCACGAAATGCATGCGGAGTACTACCAAGTAACGGAGCATACGGCTTCCGCTATTAATCGTACGAAAGAAGCAGGCGGACGAGTGATTGCAGTTGGTACAACGTCCACCCGTACACTTGAAACAATTGCAACTGAATATGATGGCAAGATTGTCGCAGGTTCTGGATGGACGTCTATTTTCATTTTCCCAGGCTATGAGTACAGAGCGGTGGATGGCCTCATTACGAATTTCCACTTACCGAAATCGACGTTAGTTATGCTTGTATCCGCCCTATCTACTCGAGACTACATTTTAAATGCTTATCATCAGGCGATCGAAGAAGAGTATCGATTCTTCAGTTTCGGAGATGCGATGTTCATACGACCGTCTAGAAAGAAGGAGAACGAATAATGCCAGCAGTTACGTACGAACATATTAAAACATGTAAGCAAACAGGAGCACGCCTCGGAATCGTCCATACGCCGCACGGCTCTTTTGAAACACCGGCATTCATGCCAGTTGGAACAATGGCTACAGTCAAAACGATGTCACCTGAAGAATTGAAGGAAATCGGTGCCGGCATCATTTTGAGCAATACGTATCACCTATGGCTTCGTCCGGGGCATGAAATTATCCGTGAAGCAGGCGGACTCCATAAATTCATGAACTGGGATCGACCGATTCTTACAGATTCAGGCGGTTTCCAAGTGTTTTCGTTAAGTGATATGCGCAAAATCGAAGAAGAAGGCGTTCACTTCAGACACCATTTGAACGGAAGTAAGCTATTCTTGAGTCCCGAAAAGGCGATGGATATCCAAAACGCACTAGGTTCTGATATTATGATGGCGTTTGATGAGTGCCCACCTTTTCCAGCGACGTATGAGTATATGAAATCGAGTGTTGAACGGACTTCCCGTTGGGCAGAACGTTGTCTGAATGCACATCAGCGTCCTAACGATCAAGGACTTTTCGGAATCGTACAAGGTGGCGAATTCGAAGAGTTACGTAAGCAAAGTGCTAAAGATCTTACGTCTCTAGATTTCCCGGGTTATGCGATTGGTGGCCTATCTGTCGGCGAACCAAAGGATATTATGAACCGTGTGCTTGAATTTACGACACCATTGTTACCTGCAGACAAACCACGCTATTTAATGGGAGTCGGCTCTGCGGATTCTCTTATCGACGGTGCGATTCGTGGTGTGGACATGTTCGACTGTGTATTGCCCACGCGAATTGCGCGGAACGGAACATTGATGACGAGTAATGGACGCGTTGTTATTAAGAACGCAAAATACGAACGGGACTTCGGTCCGATTGATGAAAATTGCGATTGTCATACTTGTAAAAACTATAGTCGTGCATACATTCGTCACCTAATTAAATGCAATGAAACTTTTGGTCTGCGTCTTGCGTCATATCATAACTTGTATTTTTTGCTCAATTTAATGGAGCAGATACGGGATGCAATCCGGAATGATCGCCTCGGCGATTTCCGTGAAGAGTTTTTCGAACAATATGGTTTCAACAAACCAAATGCAAAAAACTTTTAATTCTTGTATACTAGTCAAAGTAGGGGGGGATTTTAGATGAATGCAACTTTAGTAAATTTGCTGCCGTTCGTAGCGATGATCGCAATTATGTGGTTCTTGCTCATTCGACCAGCACAAAAACGCCAGAAATCAACAAAAGAAATGCAGACAAACTTGAAGCGTGGAGATAGTATCGTGACAATCGGTGGATTACACGGGACAATCGACGCAGTCGACGAAACTTCTGTATTTTTGAAAACTGCAGACGGCGCTGTATTGCAATTTGATCGTCAAGCTGTCGGTCGAATTACAGATAGCTCAACCGCTATTTAATACTGAAATTGAACGTGACCTGCCCGGTTAATGGGCAGGTCTATTTTTATGCCTGTATCCGTTTAAGGGAATGCTCTCCTGGGCAAGCTACCAACGATAAGGAGGGTGTCGTTATGCATGATTTAGCAATTATTGGTTTTCGTACATTACTGCTGTATGCGCTCATAGTTCTCATCCTTCGATTGATGGGAAAGAGAGAAGTCGGTGAATTAAGTGTCATTGACATCGTTGTATTTGTTATTATCGCTGAAGTGGCAGCGTTTTCGCTTGACTCCCCAGACACAAAACTTATTAACTCGATCCTTCCCATGCTCGTTTTGCTCGTTATTCAGTATGTGTCGTCTTGGATTTCTTTGAAAAATAAGAAGTTCCGTGACGTTGTCGACGGTGACACGAGTGTCATTATTCAAGATGGGAAAATATTAGAGGAAGAGATGCGGAAACAACGCTACAATTTAGATGATTTGTTTCAACAATTGCGCGAAAAACAAATTGGCTCGGTATTTGAAGTTGCATACGCATACCTAGAACCGTCTGGAAACTTAGCTGTTTTCAAATATGGAGAAACAGCACCCGTTCTGCCCTTGATATCAGATGGAGATATCGATGCTCAACATTTAAGCATCCAGGACAAAACGGAAGACTGGTTACTAGCAGAGCTTCGAAAAAAAGGAATTGAGGATCCGAAGCAAGTTTTTTACTGTTCGTATGAAAATGGAGAGCTCAAAGTTCAACTGAAGCAAGCTTATTTGTAACTGGCAAATAGTTTCTTGAGATGCCGCAGGTCATTTCGCTGTAATTGTCCCGTGAAAAATAGGACAACAACAAGAAATACTACAGTAATCCCGCAATCCAACCAAAGACCATAATTGCCGATGGGAAGAAAGATCGGTCGCATGATGGCAGTTATGATGAACGAGGCATAGGGAAGGGCAAACATCGTAAATCCGGTGTCCGTCTTTCTATTTTTCCTCAATGTTGCAATATGTAGGAACGAGGTGATTAAAACACCAAATCCAATTGCCAAAATTGCACCTGTTTCTTGAAGACCTGGTTGTGAAGCGAGGACGAACATGACAACCAATTTGGCAATTCCGCCGTACACAGAGTTCATCATAGCCGCTTTCGCTTCATTTGTGGCTTGCAGGATGGAAAACAAAGGACCTTGAATGTAATAAAAGAAAAAAATCGGGGCAAGTATCCCCATATACGATGCACCTTTCGTTATATGGAACAGAGTTTCTGCCATCTCTTTACCGTGTAAGAAAAATAATGCTGCTGCAAAAGTACCTGTTAATGCAGACAGCCGGAGCGATAAGTGAATACGTTCTTGGAGCTTACTAATATTCCCCGATGCGGATGCACCGCTGACAGCGGGAATGAGTACGACTGAAAGCGCATAGGAAATGAACGACGGAAACAGCAAAAGTGGAATGAGCACTCCTGAAATAACACCATATAGAGATGTAGCTGCAGCAGCAGTAATACCCGATACTGCAAGTGCACGTAAAAAGATGATCGGTTCTAAAAACCAAGTAAACGTTCCGAATAAACGACTTCCTGAAGAAGGTAAAGCAACAGAAAGCAAAGGTTTGAGTGGATACGGTCCGTCCTTGTCGAGTAGAGCAGGGATATTTTTTTTGTGTTTTTTGTATTTTAGCCACAAATAGAATACGGATCCAGCTTCGGCTACTAGTGTAATCGCCATAGCAATGGCTGCATTTAAAGAAGTATTTCCATCTACTAGGAAATATGGGAGTAGCCAAGTGATAAGAATAATCCGAATGAATTGTTCAAGGATTTGCGACCAAGCCGTTTCTTCCAATCGAGCGATTCCTTGAAAAAACCCTCGAATCAACCCACCAATTGCCGCTATTGGTATAATTGCAATCCCTACATAAAGTGTTGTAGCGGTTGCAGAATTCCCCAATAACGTTCCCGATAGATAAGGGACGAATAAGACAGATAGCGGAAGAAAAATCAACCCCGTACATAGTGTAATGAATGTAGAAGTCCGCATCACTTGTGAAAAACGGGCAGTTTCACCTTTAGCTTTCAGCTCAGCGATAACTTTTGCAATGGCAATTGGGATGCCAAGTTGTACGAGAGATAAGAAAAAGATGAATGCTGGAAAGGCCGTCATATAAATACCGACTGCTTCTTCTCCAGCAACTCTCATAAACTGAATCCGATAGACAAATCCAAGTACTTTTGTCATGAAAACCGCAATCATCAAGATGACTGTCCCGCGAATAAATGAAGACAATGAAAACAACTCCTTCTCAAGTACAAGCAATTCATATACACTACTAGTATGCGGAAACATGTACATTTACAACTCTCTATTAAAGAAGGGATGAACGTGAGTGGATAACAAATATGAGCAATTGTTTGACCATGTCCGCCCTGCAATTGAAAGTAAGATGAACGAATTCCACTTTTACGGCTATTCGACCGTCACAGAAGCAGATATTTGGAAATACTGTGTCCGGAAAAAGTGGCGCAAGCGAAACATCAGTGAAATGAGGACGTACGAGCTCATCAATGATGTCATGGAACTCACACCTGCTGAATATATGACTTACACCCAAATTGAAGAACAGCGGGGATCTAATTGGTTTTCAGATTTGAATAGCGAGGAGCTGCAACTATTGCTTTCCCCTAAAAAGAATTCAGATAATTAGGCTGATATATAATTAGCATTTGACACGAGAGTCTGACTGTCTCATAATTGTTGTGTTGATGTTTCTTTCGTACATAACAGAGTAATACCGCTTTACATATAGAGGGGGAAAAAGGATCATGAAGAAAAGAGGACGGTTGGTCGCCTTTTTATTGTTGCTCGTCATTTTTGCAGCAACGATTGGCAGTACAGCGAACCCAATTTTAAAAAATGTTAAGTTAGGCCTGGACTTACAAGGCGGTTTCGAAGTCTTATATGAAGTTCAGCCATTGAAAACTGGATCGAACAACAAAAAAATTACTGAAAATGTCGTTGCAGATACTGCGAAAGCCCTTCGTAACCGGGTTGACGTACTTGGTGTCAGTGAACCGAGTATTCAGATTGAATCCAACAATCGGATCCGTGTCCAGCTTGCTGGTGTTGAAGACCAAAAGAAAGCACGTGAATTACTTTCGACACAAGCAAATTTAACGTTCCGTGATGCGGATGATAAATTATTGCTTGACGGAGATGACTTGAAAGCAGGTAAAGCGAAAGACAACTTTGGTGAAGGCGGTAATCCGGTCGTTACACTCGAGATGAAAGATCCTTCCAAGTTTGCTCAAATTACATCAGAAGTCGCTGCAAAAGCGCCTGAAAACGTGATGGTCATCTGGCTGGACTTTGAAGAAGGTAAAGATTCTTACAAAGAAGAAATGAAAAAGCCAACACCACGTTTCATTTCAGCACCATCTGTACGTCAAACGATCAATTCTTCAAGTGTTGAAATTTCCGGTAATTTCACAGTTGAAGAAACAAAAAATCTTGCCGGTATTTTGAACGCAGGAGCACTTCCTGTGCATCTTGAAGAAGTGTATTCGACCTCGGTCGGTGCGCAATTCGGGGAAAAAGCATTGAACCAAACGGTGACAGCCGGTATTATCGGTGTTTCACTGATTTTCATCTTTATGCTCTTGTACTACCGTATTCCAGGACTTGTAGCAGTAATTACACTTTCCGTGTATATTTTCTTGATCATGGTTGTCTTTACACTCATTAATGGTGTACTGACATTACCAGGTATTGCGGCCTTACTACTCGGGGTAGGTATGGCAGTTGATGCCAACATACTGACATACGAGCGTATAAAAGAAGAACTCCGCGTTGGACGCCCGATAAAATCAGCGTTTGCAACAGGAGCTAAAGAATCCTTTACCGCGATATTAGATGCCAACATTACAACACTTCTAGCAGCTGTAGTTTTGTTCATCTTCGGGACAAGCTCTGTTAAAGGATTTGCGACAATGCTCATTATTAGTATTGCCGTCAGTTTCTTAACGGCTGTATGGGGAGCTCGTCTACTTCTTGGATTGCTCGTTCATAGCGGGTTGTTTGATGGGAAGACAAGTTGGTTCGGAATTTCACCGAAACGCGTTCACCCTGCAGAAGAGCATGTAGATACGCTCGAATTGACTACGAAGTTCGATCGTTTCGATTTTGTTCATAACCGTAAGAAATTCTACACACTTTCAATCGTTTTACTGATTGTAGGTGCGATTATCCTAGGTATCTTTAAATTGAACTTAGGGATTGACTTCTCTAGTGGTACGCGTGCTGAAATTCTTTCAGAGAGCGCGGTAACGAAAGATGAAATCAGTTCGTACTTGGACGACATCGGTTATCCAACCGACGATATTGTTATCTCTGGAGATAAGCACAATATCGGTGTTGCTCGATTCAATGAAGAGTTCAGTCAAAAACAAGTAGCCGACATCAAAACTAAAGTTACTGAAAAATATGGTTCTGAACCAAATATTTCAACTGTATCCGATAAAGTCGGTAAAGAATTAGCGAAAAATGCGATCCTAGCATTGATTTATGCAGCAATTGGGATCATCATCTATGTCGCATTCCGTTTCGAATGGCGGATGGGTGTTGCAGCGATTCTTGGACTCCTTCATGATGCATTCTTCATGATTGCGATCTTCAGTATTTTGCGTTTGGAAGTGGATATCACGTTCATCGCGGCTGTATTGACGATTGTCGGGTATTCCATCAATGACACCATTGTTACGTTCGACCGGATACGAGAAAACCTTCATAAAATTGGTCATTTGGACAACGAGAATGAATTGGCGGATATTATCAACAAATCACTTCGCCAAACACTCGGTAGATCTGTGAATACCGTATTAACTGTATTGATTGTCGTCGTTGCGCTTATTGCATTCGGTGCAGATGCGATCCGACCGTTCTCAATCGCATTGCTGATTGGACTCATTGCAGGTACGTATTCGTCCATCTACATTTCCGCTCAAATCTGGTTTGACCTGAAAAAACGTGAAATTAAGAAACACGGTAAACTCAACACTGTCAAAGAAAAGAAAGAATGGGGATCCGACGAACCTGTCGTATAATTTGTTTCAACGATTCCTGTAACAGGTATACTTAGGTATACCTGTTTTTTTATGCACTTGGACTAGAAGGTAAATACGTTACTCTCATTCTAAGTCCTATTCAGAGGAGGAAAAGCTTATGAAATCCCAATGGATGCTATTATTCGGCCTATTATTTGCACTCATCATTTCAGTGTTCGCTGTATTCAACGTTGACAAGGTTCCAGTCGACTATGTGTTTGGTGAGGCCCATTGGCCACTTGTCCTAGTCATTCTTGGTTCTGCATTGCTCGGTGCTCTCACGAGTGGACTTTTCAACGTTTTTCGTTCAGTTAAAACACGACATGAAGTCAAAGTACTCAAAAGGACAATTACAGAAAAAGAAAACACAATCGCCAACCAACAAAACGAAATTGCGATGCTTCAAAAATCACCAGAACTCGCAAACGAAGTTATTAGCGATTCGTACGATGCTAAAAAGTAATACAACAAACGTCTTTGCAAATCTCGCAAAGACGTTTTTCTTTCGGATGGAATCCTTTCAGAAATCATCTGTAGCCGGTATAATACCTATAAGGAAGTGAATGCATTGATTAAATCAAACAAAAATTGGAAGATACATAGACCAGACGAAGCTGTTGTTGAAAGCTTGATGACGGAACTGAAATTACCTTCCCTTCATGCGAAAATTTTGGCATCCCGTGGGTTTCAAAATTCCGAAGCAGTCAAAAAGTTTCTAACGACAGATGCAAGCGTTCTACATGATCCATTTCTTTTGTATGACATGGACAAAGCTATAGCAAGAATTCAAGCAGCTATTGAGAATGGTGAGCATATTGTAGTTTACGGTGACTACGATGCCGATGGTGTGACTAGTGTTTCCGTCCTGACAACGGCGTTAGAAAGAAAGGGCGCTGATGTCTCCTTTGTCATTCCCAATCGATTTGAACACGGCTACGGACCCAACAGTGAGCTGTTCCAAGAAATTGCAGACCTTGGCGCATCTCTCATTATTACAGTGGATAATGGTATTTCTGGAATCGAACAGACCGCGTTCGCGAAATCGATTGGTCTTGATATTATCATTACAGATCACCATGAAATCGGAGAATCCTTACCCGAGGCAGATGCTGTCATACATCCAAGACATCCTGAAGGAAACTATCCATTTGGAGAGCTTGCAGGCGTAGGCGTTGCGTTCAAACTAGCAACAGCTCTTCTAGGTGAGGCACCTCTTGATCTACTCGAATTTGCGGCAATCGGAACAGTAGCAGACCTCGTCCCTCTATTGGATGAAAACCGGTATTTCGTGAAAGAAGGGATTCGTCGTCTCCGTATGTCAAGTCGTCCAGGAATTCAAGCTCTCGCTAAAATTGGGGGAACGGAACAACGCCAATTCACCGAAGAAACGATCGGCTTCATGGTCGGACCACGTCTCAATGCACCAGGACGTTTAGGAGACGCAGATCCTGCTGTTGACCTGTTAAAAGCAGAGGATAACAGCGTAGCTACTGGAATTGCAAACGAGCTGGACCGTCTCAACAAAGAACGCCAAGCCCTCGTTAATGGTATCACTGAAGAAGCGCTCACAATGATCGAAGAAAATTACGGATCCGCCATTCCACATGTGTTCGTTCTCGCTAAAGAAGGATGGAATCCGGGTGTTATCGGAATCGTTGCATCCCGGTTGACTGAGAAATTTCACCGACCTTCAATTGTACTAGCAATAGACCCAGTTGCTGAAACTGCAAAAGGATCTGCGCGTAGTATCGAGGGGTTTGACCTTTATCAGGAACTATCCAAGAACAAAGAGCTCCTTCCGCACTTTGGTGGACATGCAATGGCTGCTGGTATGACACTTGCCCTAGGGGATGTAGACACTCTACGGGAGCGTTTGAATGCTCAAGCAGCACAAGTGTTAACAGATGACCAACTTATTGCCACTATACAAATTGACGTTCCACTTACAATCGATGAAATTGAAGTGGACGTATTGGAATCATTGGAACAGTTACGTCCGTTTGGAATGGCTTTCCCAAAACCGATGTATATGATTGAGCAGATTACAGTCGGTTCCATTCGGAAAATCGGTTCAGCAAAAAATCATTTAAAACTTGAACTCGAAGATGGCTCAAGTAAACTAGATGCCATCAGTTTCGGTTCCGGAGAACTAGCTGATGAAATGACACACGGAATGTCGCTTATGGTGACGGGCGACTTGCAAGTGAATGAGTGGAATAATTTTAAAAAGCCACAAATCTTACTTCAAGATATTCGTTCTGATGAGCGTCAAGTATTCGACTTAAGAGGAATTCGTGATCCACTTCGATGGATACATACAATTCCAAAGGAAAATACTCTCTATATTGCGTTCCAACCTCAAACGAAAACTCACTTCTTGCCAATTCTTCAAGGCAAAGAAATCACGATGTATGAAGAACGTCAGGTAAATGGAACGATAGAACACATTGTGTTGCTTGATATGCCTGAACAACAAGAACAGCTTGAGTCGTTACTGAGTGAGTACGATCCAGGTAGAATATATGCCCATTTCTATGCACCGGATTCGCGTTATTTTGACGGCATTCCAAATCGAAAAGACTTCGGTTGGTACTTCAGCTTTTTGAAAAAAAGAGAGACTTTTAATTTAACCGCCCAAGCAGAACAGCTAGCAAAACACAAAGGTTGGAAATTAGACACGATTTATTTCATGTCGAAAGTGTTTTTTGATTTAGGATTTGTTAAGATAGAGAATGGTGTTGTTTATGTCGAACCCACAGCAGGCAAGCGGGACCTTGCCGAAGCACCTGCTTATCATGAGCGGAAAAGCCAGATTGAAATGGAAGAACGGATGCTGTATGCTCCTTACCATGAGCTGAAGCAATGGTTCCAAAAGGTGCATCAAGAGATAGTCATCAAGGAGGAAACAGTATGGACTTGAAACAATTCGTAACAGTAGTTCCCGATTATCCGAAAAAAGGGATTAGCTTTAAAGATATTACAACGATCATGGATAATGGGGAAGCCTACAAATATGCAACTGACCAAATCGTGGAGTACGCAAAGAAAATGGACGCAGAACTGATTGTTGGACCTGAAGCACGAGGTTTCATCATCGGATGTCCGGTTGCCTATGCACTTGAAATTGGCTTTGCACCAGTTCGTAAACCAGGAAAGTTACCGCGCGAAACGATCGCAGTGAACTACGATTTAGAATACGGAGTTGACCAGTTAACGATCCATAAAGATGCCATCAAACCAGGACAGCGCGTTCTTATTGTGGACGACCTTCTAGCTACTGGCGGAACAGTCGGAGCGACAGTTGAACTTGTTGAAAAGCTTGGGGGAGTAGTAGCGGGATGTGCATTCCTCATCGAGCTTACTTACTTGGATGGCCGAAGAAAATTAGAGAATCATGACGTTCTTTCTCTTATGAAATACTGATTTCTTCCTCCTTCGCAAAATTTGCGGAGGAGTTTTTTATTTTACAATGGGTTGGTGCAAAATTAGATTGAGACATCGTTTTGACACAGTGATAGCACTCTTTGAATTCATTTCTTTACAAATCTTCTATTTTCGCCATACAATAGAGGTATGTTTATTTTTTCGGAAATTGCTTGAAAGAGGTGAGAGAATGGCTAAACATCAGGATTTAACAGCAGAGGATATATTTGAACTTGTCGGTTCCTATATGAATGACGAACACGTTGCATTTGTCGAAAAAGCGTACGAAGCTGCAAAGAGAGCACATGAAGGTCAATTCAGAAGTTCTGGAGAGCCTTACATTCTCCATCCGGTGCAAGTAGCCGGGATTCTTGCAGAACTTCAGATGGATCCTTCGACAGTTGCTGCAGGTTTTTTGCATGACGTTGTAGAAGATACTGAAATTTGCAGAGAAGACATCGTGAAGAGCTTCGGGGAAGAAGTCGCGATGCTTGTAGATGGCGTTACCAAACTTGAAAAGTTAAAATTTAAATCAAATGAAGAAAAACAAGCCGAAAACCACCGCAAGATGTTTATCGCAATGGCTCAAGATATTCGGGTCATTCTCATAAAATTGGCAGATCGTTTGCATAATATGAGGACGTTAAAGTATGTAAAAGAAGAAAAACAACGTCGAATTTCTGCGGAAACGCTTGAAATATTTGCACCGCTTGCGCATCGACTCGGAATATCTGCGATTAAATGGGAGCTAGAAGACATTGCCCTTCGTTATTTAAACCCTCAGCAATATTACCGCATCGTCAACCTCATGAAACAAAAGCGCGTAGAACGTGAAAATTACTTGAAAAATGTCATGGAACAAATTCATAGTGAAATTGGAACGATGGACATTCACGCTGAATTATCGGGACGACCGAAGCATTTGTACTCCATCTATCGGAAAATGGTCTTGCAGAAAAAAGAATTCAACGAAATTTACGATTTGTTAGCTGTCCGCATTGTCGTCAAAAGCATCAAAGACTGTTATGCCGTCCTAGGTATCATCCATACGCTATGGAAGCCTATGCCAGGGCGCTTCAAAGACTACATTGCGATGCCTAAGCAAAACCTGTATCAATCGTTGCATACGACTGTTGTCGGTCCTGCAGGCGATCCGCTGGAAGTGCAAATTCGTACGGAAGAAATGCACAAAATAGCTGAATTCGGGGTCGCTGCACACTGGGCGTATAAAGAGGGAATCACTGCAGATCATCCTGATACGATAGACTCTAAATTGACTTGGTTCCGTGAAATCTTGGAAATGCAAAACGAATCATCGAATGCAGAAGAGTTCATGGAGTCATTGAAATTCGATTTGTTCTCGGACATGGTCTACGTATTCACACCTGAAGGGGACGTAATCGAACTTCCAAAAGGTTCCGTTCCAATCGACTTTGCATATCGTGTCCATTCAGAGGTAGGAAACCGTACAATTGGTGCGAAAGTAAATGGTAAAATGGTTCCACTTGAGACGGAATTATTTACAGGAGATATCGTAGAAGTATTAACGTCTAAACAATCGTTTGGTCCAAGCCGTGATTGGTTAAAAATCGCAAATACTTCTCAAGCCCGTAATAAGATCCGTCAATACTTTAAAAAGCAATTGCGCGAAGAGAATATTTATCGTGGAAAAGAATTGCTAGAAAAAGAAGTGAAACAACAAGAGTATGTACTACGTGAAGTAGTCACACCAGAAAGTTTACGACGCGTGATTGATAAATACAGTTTTACATCTGAAGAAGATATGTATGCAGCAATCGGCTCAGGTGGAATAACAGCTCAGCAAGTTGTCAATCGAATGACAGACAAAATCCGTAAAGAACGGGAACAGAAAGATGCGATTGATAAGATCGTATCTGAAATAAAGACACAGCCACCACAACCCATGACTGAATCAGGTGTTGTCGTGAAAGGGCTGGAAAATCTGCTCATCCGACTCTCAAAATGCTGCAATCCGGTTCCAGGGGATGAAATAGTTGGGTTCATCACAAAAGGGCGTGGTGTATCGGTTCACCGTGTGGATTGTCCGAATATCCATGCAGATGGGGAGCAAGGGGATCGCCTAATAGACGTTAGTTGGGCAGTATCAGGTACTGAAAGCGTCAAGAAAGAATTCCAAGTGGATATTGAAATTACCGGTTATGATCGACAAGGCTTGTTGAACGAAGTGATGATGACGGTAGTGGATACAAAAACATCGATTGTGGCGGTTTCCGGAAAAGCGGATCGTGTAAAAATCGCGCACATCAGTATGTCCATTAAAATAACGGATCTGCAACATTTGCAACGTATAGTTGATAAAATCAAGCAAGTCCGGGATATCTACTCCGTTCAACGTATTATTAATTAACAACGAGGTGTCATAACATGAAAGTAGTTCTTCAACGTTCGAAGAAGGCATCTGTGACAGTTGCTGGCTCTATAACAGGTGCTATCGATCACGGCTATGTCCTACTCATCGGCGTGACGCATACTGATACACATGAAGACGCTGCATATATTGCAAAGAAGATCGCGAGTCTCCGATTGTTTGAGGATGAAGACGGAAAGATGAACCGATCCATCGATGAAACAGGGGGAGCCATTCTTTCGGTTTCGCAATTCACGCTTTACGGCGATACACGTAAAGGCAGACGTCCAAGCTTTATAGAAGCCGCGAGACCGGAAACGGCAGAACCTCTTTACGATTATTTCAACGAACAGCTCCGCGCTCATGGTTTGACGGTGGAAACGGGTATGTTCGGGGCAATGATGGATGTTGCTCTCGTGAACGATGGTCCGGTAACACTAGTTGTAGAATCCAAATGAAAAACGTCCGCAGCAGCCAGATGGTAGGCTTGCAGCGGACGTTTTTCATTGTGCGTCAAAATAATGAAGAAGGCCTTTATATATTCCTTGAGAAGCTTGTTCACGGAAGTAAGCGCTCGTAAGAATACGTTCCTCAGAGGAGTTCGACAAAAATCCTAATTCAATGAGGACAGCTGGTAATCCATTTTCACGGAGGACTAAATAATTAGCATGCTGTGTACCTCGGTTCGGCAAATCAATAGAACTCGAAAGTCCTTCATTGACGGCTTGCGCGAACGGCTGTTGGGTAGACTGTGTATAGTACGTGGTGAATCCTGTTATAGATCGATCCGGATTCGCATCATAATGCAAGCTGACGAACGCATCGGCACCTTCTTGGTGAGCAATGGACGGCCGCTTTCTTAGCGACACATAAGTATCCGAATTTCGTGTCATAACGACAGTAGCCCCAGCATCTTTCAACTTACCAGCTAGAAGTTCAGCCGTTTGTAAGGTTAAGTTCTTTTCATCTGTTCCACGTGTACCTGTTGTTCCTCTGTCATTTCCTCCATGGCCAGGGTCCAGCGCGATGGTGATGCCCTTCAAAGTGCCTCGCACTCGCTTTGTTTTTTTTGGAAACTGATTTGTTGATGGGGTGGAAGCTTCAGAAGAGTTGACAACCCATTCAGCGACGTATGCAGTGCCGCCAGAAGGTAGTTTGATTTCATACCATTCTTCGTCCTTCTTCACTACTTGGAACACATCTCCAGCGTCTGCGCGTAAGGCAACGTCTGAGGAGGTAGTAGGTTCTACTCGGATATTTGTCCCGTTTGTAACTATTGAGACAGTTTTTGCAGAGTTACTTGAAGTTTTCGAGGTCTTGCTTGAAAGCTCACCATGGAACGAGTAAACCCACCCCGACTTTTTACCTGACAACGAGATTTTGACCCAATTGCCGTCAATTTTTTGAATAGGATAGGTGTCATTCTTGCTCACAGTCCCGATTCGTTTTGAAGTCTGATCAGGCTTTTTACGGACATTTAATTTGTTTACAATTACTGTAAACGTATTGGCATCCATAACTTGGGGTTTCTCCGACTCGGAAACGGTTTGCTTTTGGTCTGCATCTACTTCAGTTATGTATGTCGTGTGGACCCAACCTTCCATGCCGTCAACGATAATTGAAGCCCATTCTCCTTGGTATTCAACCAGTTTAGCCAGATCACCGGAACGTAACTTTCCGATAGCTGCAGAATTTACGGATGGAGACGATCGGATATTCAGCGAATCGACACGGGAGACGATGGTCTTGCCTTCATTGGAGCCACGCTCATTGGACTTGGTGAGCCAAGAAGCAATCCAACCAGTTTCACCATCAACCGATACTTGGAGCCAATCATCTGAACGATCAAGTACTTGAACTTTTTGTCCGTCTTTCAACTTTCCTATTAAGGAATAGGTGAGCCCCGGTCCTGAACGCACATTTAGCGTAGGAGAATCGACAACGACCGTTTGTCCTGAAGAATTTGCAGTAGCAGGTCGTGCATCTAGCAGCGTTACCGATAACAATAGGATAGCGACTACTAGTTTTGCAAGTTTCGCCATTTCATCACTCTCCTTTCTCATTATTGTAAAAGAGATTGTCGAAAAAGACTAGAGGAAATGAAAAAGGTTGACACATTTACAGCAGATGGTACTATTATTGTTAACTACATGAAGCATTCATGTCGATGACTTGGAAAGTAATCAAGACTGTGGCTGACCAGAGAAGGGCGGACGTGGCTGAAATCCCCCTGCAGACTAACTTGATGAACAACACCAACGAGACTCTTTACTGAAACGCCTGCGCGGCATACTAGGTAAAGACGGAGCCGGCCGTTATCCGGATACGAGTGGACGTCCTAGACGTCAATTTGGGTGGAACCGCGGAAGCTAATTACAAGCTCTCGTCCCTTGCATACGCAAGGGGTGGGAGCTTTTTTGTATTTCCGTTTAACTGAAACAGATGAGAGGGGTTTACCAATGAAATTTAAAGTCCCAAGAGGAACACAAGACATTCTGCCAGCCGAATCTTGGAAATGGCAAAAAGTTGAACAACTTATCCGGGAAACGTGTGAAGTCTATCGGTATTCAGAAATTCGAACACCGATGTTTGAACAGACGGAACTCTTCCAGCGAGCGGTAGGGGATACAACAGATATCGTGTCAAAAGAGATGTACACGTTCAAAGACCGGGGAGATCGATCGATGACGTTGCGTCCTGAAGGGACTGCGCCAGTCGTCCGATCATTCATCGAACACAAAATGTTCGGCTGGGTTGATCAACCCGTGAAATTGTACTACATTCAGCCGATGTTCCGTTACGAACGTCAGCAGGCCGGACGCTATCGCCAATTTGTTCAATTTGGAACAGAAGCGATCGGTAGTGCAGATCCAGCAATCGATGCAGAAGTGATCTCACTTGCACTTGAAGTCTACAAGCGGGCAGGACTAAAGGACATCAAGCTAGTCTTGAATTCCCTCGGAGACAAAGAGTCGCGTATTGCACACAGAGATGCGCTCGTTGCACACTTCACTCCACACATCGACGAGTTCTGTACCGATTGCCAAAACCGTTTGGAGAAAAATCCATTACGTATTTTGGATTGTAAAGTGGATCACGAGCATCCGCTCATGAAGACAGCGCCATCCTTAACAGATTATTTGAATGATGAATCCCGAGCTTATTTCGAGGCATTGAAAACATTATTGACGAAATCAGGTATTACGTATGAGCTCGATCCGAATTTGGTCCGCGGTCTTGACTACTACAACCACACAGCATTCGAAATCATGAGTACGGCAGAAGGATTCGGTGCAATTACAACGCTTTGCGGCGGTGGACGATACAACGGTCTGTCTGAAGAAATGGGCGGTCCCTCAGCTCCTGGAATCGGTTTCGGTATGAGTATCGAACGCTTGCTACTAGCACTTGAAGCAGAACAAGTTCCACTAACGAATGACGATGCACTTGACGTATACGTCGTGACACTTGGTGAAGCAGCGAAGAAAGAAGGCTTCCAAGTACTTCAACAATTACGTTCAGCAGGCATCCGTGCAGATATGGATTATCTCGACCGTAAGATGAAAGCGCAAATGAAGTCCGCTGACCGATTACAATCCAAATGGGTTACTGTTATCGGAGAAGAGGAAGTTGAACAACAGATTGTCCAGCTTAAAAACATGAAGGAAGGTACACAGCAATCCGTTACCATCCCAGAACTAATTGAACTTATCAAAGGCTAATTGAAGAGAGGCAGTGTTGAATGATGCAGCGAACAAACTATTGTGGGGAACTAAACGAACAACATATCGGTCAGGAAGTAACATTAAAGGGGTGGGTTCAAAAACGCCGTGACCTTGGAGGATTAATCTTCGTGGATATGCGCGACCGTACAGGGATCGTACAAGCGGTTTTCAATCCTGCAATTTCTGAAGAAGCTCTTGCAACTGCTGAAAAGTTGCGTAGCGAATTCGTCATTTCAATCACGGGTAACGTAGTGGAACGCGAAGAACGGACGAAGAACAAGAATTTGAAAACTGGCGCTATTGAAGTTCAAGTGACCGAGCTCACAATTGTCAATGAAGCGAAAAATCCTCCATTTTTAATTGAGGATGACACAGATGTAAGTGAAGAGTTGCGTTTAAAATATCGTTATCTAGATCTACGCCGACCACAACTCGCACGTACATTCAAAATGCGCTCGGATATTACGAAGACAGTCCGTAACTTCCTTGATGGAGAAGGCTTCCTGGAAGTGGAGACACCGATCCTGACAAAGTCTACGCCTGAAGGTGCGCGCGACTATCTCGTTCCAAGCCGTGTCCATGAAGGTGAGTTCTATGCGCTTCCACAATCACCACAGCTCTTCAAACAGATGTTGATGGTATCTGGTTTTGATCGCTATTTCCAAATTGCACGTTGTTTCCGTGACGAAGACTTGCGCGCAGACCGTCAGCCGGAATTCACTCAAATTGATATGGAAATGAGTTTCATGTCTATCGAAGAAATTATCGAGTTGAACGAACGTCTCATGCAAAAAGTCATGAACGATGTAAAAGATCGTACAATCGATGGACCATTTAAGCGAATTACGTATACGGATGCAATGGCTCGTTACGGTTCTGATAAGCCGGATACACGTTTCGCAATGGAACTCATCGACGTTTCAAAAATCGTTAAAGAGACAGCATTTAAAGTGTTCACTGGCGCATTGGAAGCTGGCGGTCAGGTGAAATTAATCAATGTTAAAGGTGCTGCAGCGGATTATTCCCGTAAAGACATCGATGGGTTCGGTGAATTTGCAGCAGTTTACGGTGCAAAAGGATTAGCTTGGTTGAAATGTGAAGAAGACGGCTTGAAAGGTCCGATTTCGAAATTCTTCGAAGGCGATACTGCTGAAGCGCTTAAAACAGCTGCTGATGCACAACCAGGAGACTTGCTGTTATTCGCTGCCGATAAAAAATCAGTGGTCGCAGACACGCTTGGCGCACTTCGTATGAAGTTCGGACGTGAACGTGGACTAATCGATGAGACTCTTTATAACTTCCTATGGGTAACGGACTGGCCGTTGTTTGAGTATGACGAAGAAGACGGTCGATTCTACGCAGCCCACCATCCATTTACGATGCCATCTGATGTTGAGGAACTCGTATCGAGTCCTGAAACAGTAAAAGCGCTAGCATATGACTTAGTGTTGAATGGCTATGAATTAGGTGGCGGTTCACTACGCATTTACGAACGAGATGTTCAGGAGAAAATGTTTGCAGCACTTGGATTCACTGAAGAGCAAGCCCGTGAGCAATTCGGATTCCTCCTCGATGCGTTCGAGTACGGAACACCACCACACGGCGGAATTGCATTCGGTCTCGACCGTCTTGTCATGTTACTTTCAGGTTCTACCAACTTACGTGACACAATTGCATTCCCGAAAACCGCGAGTGCAACAGACTTGCTAACAGCAGCTCCAGACGTTGTAGACCCTAAACAACTGAAAGAATTACACATCCAATTGGCGGACGAACAAAAATAGGCAATTAGGACTTTTCTGAATTAAATAAATAATTCCTTCCGTAAATTATTGAAACTCAAGAAGTCGTATGCTATGATACATGTAACAACAAATCCTGAGGTGTTCGTTATTGCCAGACAGTTTTGACCGAACACTTTAATCGTCGGGAGTCTAGATTCTTCTCATGATGACATGCCTGTCATGGGACCTCAGAAGTGAGAAGATCGGACACCCACCTGCACCGTGCGGGTTCAAAACGATATTACAAAGACGGCACATTTGGGATTTGTTTCTTATGTGAATGTTCACCTCTCGGCAGTCTTGCTGAGAGGTTTTTATTTTGTGAATTTGTGAATAGAAAGGTCGTTAGAAAATGCTGAATCAATTTTCAAGAAACGAATTATCCATAGGTAAAGAAGGCGTCAAGCGGATGTCCGACACCACTGTTGCGATTTTAGGTGTTGGCGGAGTCGGTTCTTTCGCTGCTGAAGCATGTGCACGAAGCGGCGTTGGCAAAATTATTTTAGTAGATAAAGATGATGTTGACATTACCAATATCAATCGCCAGTTGGTTGCCTATTTATCTACCGTAGGCCGTTCAAAAGTGGAAGTGATGGTCGAGCGTATTCAAGATATAAACGAGAATTGTAACATTGTGCCACTCCATATGTTTTATACCGAAGAGACTGCAGAGCGGTTTTTTGATCAAAAACCAGATTATGTAATTGATGCGTCCGATACAATCAGTTACAAAATTCACTTGATTGAACAATGTCATAAACGGGGCATCAAAATCATTTCGAGTATGGGGGCAGCAAACAAAATAGATCCAACTCGTTTCCAAATTGCAGATATTTCTAAAACGCACACAGATCCAATTGCAAAAGTGATCCGAAAGCATCTTCGTAAACTAGGCATCGACAAAGGTGTTCCTGTCGTGTTTTCAGATGAAAGCCCAATCATTGTTCGACCTGATGTTGTAGAAACGGTAGGGAAGCCAGAAGCTGCAATCCGGAAAGCAAAAATGCCTCCTGCATCTAATTCTTATTGTCCATCTGTGGCAGGTCTTGTTTGTGCAAGTTGGGTGCTGAATGATATTACAGCAGATATCCCATTGGAACGTGTGAGTGACGCGAAGAAGTAATGATTGAGGTAGAGTTTGCTCTTGAATTTTGAAGTATGATCATAAACTCGGGAAAGTGATCATAAACCAGGAAATGTGATCATAACCCTGGGAAAGTGCTCATAACCCTGGAAATGTGATCATAACCCCAGGAAAGTGCTCATAAACCAGGAAATGTGATCATAACCTCGGGAAATGTGATCATAAATCTCGAAATCTGCTCATAAAACCATTCGAGCATATCCAGTGTTTCTTTTAACTCTAATTCCATCAAGTAGCCCGTTCAAAATTAAGCGGAGCGCCACCAATTAATCACTTACAAGTTGGGAAAGGTAATCTAGTATCCTAAATCTTTACTAAATGAAAAAGAACGTAAAAGATTTGATTGGTTAAGTGCACTTAGTTCACCAACCGTTTTTCCATCTGGGCACTTAATTTCCTACCTGTTTACGGTAACTTGTTTTGCACAGAGAAGTATTTGTTGCTTGTAGGGGAAAGGGACCGCCTACACCACAATTTAATTTAAGACAAAAAAAGCATGCACGCCTGGGTGTCGTTCAACGACCCCCAAAGGTGTGCATGCTTTCCTTATTTAGTCTTCATATATTCTTGCTTCCAAGCCAACACTTTCACAAACGCCTCGTCCACAGTATCCGCTGCAATCGTCACTTTCAAGTCATCATCCACTTTTCCAGTAGAATGCTGATAGCGGGGATCGTAGTAATGCTCAAGGAGCAATAGAGTAGCCGTCTCGAAATCACCGCTGTCCAACGCAACCTCAATTTCTTTCGCAATCGGAACGTGGATCCTGCGTCGGATTTGTTCAAATGCCGTTTTGAACTCTTCAGGCCGCTCCGCTGGTTTATAATCCTCTAACGTAATTCTTACACGCTCTTCAATCGGAAGTTTGATGATCAACTGTCTGCTATGTTCCTTTTTCTCGAACAAAAACCCAGGCATCGTCACTTTACCAATCCGTTTGCTTTCACCTTCAATGAAAACAACTTTTTCGTCATTCGTTCTTTTTAAGTCATGCAAAAGTAGCGACTCGAAGTTTTTCTGATTACTGCCATTTAACCCGATCTGACCGAAAATCGAACCTCGATGACCCGCAAGGTTTTCCAAGTCTATGATTGGTTCACTCACTTCAGCTAACTTGTGCAAAATCACAGTTTTACCTGAACCGGTATAGCCATTTAACACAATCAGCTCAGGTGAATACTCGATATTATTCAGCTCTTCGACAACCCATTGGCGGTACGTTCGAATGCCTCCAGTTAGTCTGTGTGCATGGATTCCCATAAGATCGAGAACTGTCGCTGCTGTCTTACTACGCATACCACCGCGCCAACAAAATACCGTCATGGACGTATCAATCTTTTCAAACTCAGCAATAAATGCAGGGAGTTTTTCAGCAAATATGGCAAGTCCGCGTTTCTTTGCTTCGGCTTGGCCCACTTGCTTATAAATCGTTCCAACTTCTGCACGTTCTTCATCGTTAAATAGAGGAATATTTAAGGCACCTGGAATGCTTGCCTCTGCAAATTCTTTCGGTGATCGGACATCGATCATTGTATGGGGCTCTTTTGCGTGGAGCCCCATTAAATCCCGTAGCGTTATATCTCGAAACATACATGCACCTTCTTATTGGACTGTAATATGTCCAGGATTTTCAGACGTAACTTTACCAATTTGTTTTGCGTCCACGCCATTCTTCTGTAAGGAAGATAACAGCTCATCTGCTTCATTAGGAGCAACCGCGATTAGCAATCCCCCTGAAGTAACAGCATCACACAAAATCCATTGATCGATTTGGTCTAAGTGACTTGCAAATGTAACATCATTTTCAAGATGTGCAAAGTTATTTTTTGTCCCACCAGGAACGTGACCAGCTTCTGCTAATTCTTTAGCACGGGGGAGTACAGGCACAGCACTAGCATCGACTGTAATTCCCGCATTACTGCCTTTCGCCATCTCAGAAGTATGCCCAAGCAGACCAAATCCAGTCACATCTGTAACCGCATGAACATCGAAGTCTGCCATCGTTTCGGCAGCCGTTTTGTTCAATGTTGTCATAATTGACGTAACGTGTTTGATTTCTTCTTCAGATAACTTGCCGTGTTTCAATGAAGTCGTATAGATTCCTACTCCGATTGGTTTCGTTAGAATGAGCACATCACCAGGGAGTGCGCCTGCATTCGGTCGGATTTTATCTGGATGAACCGTACCTGTCACAGCAAGACCGAACTTCGGTTCCTGGTCGTCAATCGAGTGTCCACCGACGAGAGCAACACCTGCTTCTTTCAATTTGTCACCAGCACCACGAAGAATTTCTGTCAAAATTGTTTTATCAAGTGACGAAATAGGGAATGCAACTATATTAAGGGCAGTTATCGGAGTCCCTCCCATTGCATAGACGTCGCTGATTGCGTTTGTCGCAGCGATTTGACCGAAATCGTAAGGGTCATCCACGATCGGAGTGAAGAAATCAAGTGTTTGCACGATTGCAAGATCATCTGTTAACTTGTAAACACCGGCATCATCGCTTGTATCCAACCCTACTAAGAGGTTTGGATTCGGTACTGCAGTAGGGAGTGCGCGCAAAACTTCAGCTAAATCCGCTGGTCCGATTTTGCAGCCACAGCCACCTTTTTTTGTAAGTGTCGTTAGTTTAACGGTTTGTTCCATGTGTAAATCGCCTCACAATTCTTGTTTTGTTCAGTAAGCCCGAAAAGCTTGCTATCGTTCAGTTTATCACAAAACATGTAGTTATCTGTTGTGAAGCATTCAAAAACTGACAGCAACCGTCAAATTTTATGTATTTTATACCCCGAGTGAAGACTCATGATGATAAGAAACATCGATTTTGAAGGAGGAATTTTAAATGGAAAGTTATGAAATGATTATTGGAAAACGAGACTTTGGTGAGAAGCTGGAAAAGATACCTGTCGTCAATCCATTTACACAAGAAAAGATTGCGGACGTCCCTAAGGGTGGAGAACAAGAAGCAATCCGAGCTGTCGATGAAGCCTATAGAGTATTCCCGGATTGGGCTGCACTTTCTGCATATGAACGCAGCGAATTACTCATGAAATGGCATAATCTTATTGAACGAGATAAAGAAGATTTGGCGAAAACAATGACACTAGAACAAGGAAAGCCAACGAAAGAAGCAGTTGGTGAAATCGAGTATGCCAACGGTTTTAACAAATGGTATGCGGAAGAAGGAAAGCGCGTTTATGGGGAAACGATTCCTGCCACTCAACAAAACAAGCGCATGTTAGTGATCAAACAACCAGTGGGAGTCGTTGCTGCTATTACTCCATGGAACTTTCCAGCAGCCATGATTACACGAAAAGTAGCACCTGCACTTGCAGTAGGATGTACAGTCGTCATTAAACCCTCTCGTCAAACACCGCTTACTGCCATCAAGCTAGGGAGACTTGCTTTGGAAGCAGGCATCCCTCCAGGTGTCGTGAACGTCGTCACAGGTGATTCAAAAACAATCAGCGATGCATGGCTTAACGATGAACGCGTTAAAAAGATCACATTTACTGGATCTACTGAAGTGGGTCGCGGACTTATGAAAAAGGCATCAGATACCGTAAAAAAAGTGTCACTGGAACTCGGCGGTTTAGCTCCAGCCATCGTAATGGAAGACAGTGATCTAGAGAAAGCAGCCGATGGAGTCATTGCTACGAAATTTAGAAATGCTGGACAAACGTGCGTGTGTGCGAATCGTGTCTATGTCCATGAATCGATTGTTGAAGAGTTCACAAAAATATTTACGGACAAAGTAAAAGCCTTGAAAACAGGGAATGGTCTTGAAACAGGGACTCAAATTGGACCTTTGATTGATGAAAAAGCGATTGAAAAAGTGGAGAAGCACGTTAAAGACGCGCTCGATAAAGGGGCGAAAGTTGCGACAGGTGGGCAAAAGTTGGATGGATTGATCTATGAGCCTACTGTATTAACCGGTGTAACTGAAGACATGTTATGTATGAACGAAGAGACATTTGGACCCGTAGCACCGATTTCAACTTTCAAAACGGAAGAGGAAGCGATTCAACGCGCAAACGATACGATTTATGGATTGGCAGCCTATTTGTTCACTGAAAACCTCAGCAGGGGAATCCGCATGAGCGAAAAGCTCGAATATGGTATTGTTGGACTAAATGATGGATCACCATCATCTCCACAAGCACCATTTGGCGGATTTAAACAAAGTGGTTTAGGTCGAGAAGGTGGTCGCCAGGGAATCGACGAGTTTGTAGAAGTCAAATACATTTCAGTTGGAATGTGAGAATAGAAAAACAGGCAAAGCCGACATGGCTTTGCCTGTTTTCTTGTTCCATCAAATCAGCAAATCGAATAATGTACTATCATTATTCACTTCAGTAAACGAGAATCCATTGGAACGCATCCGATCCACCAATCCGCCGTAGTCTCCAGGATGCTTTAGTTCGATTCCAACGAGACCAGGACCGTTTTCTTTGTTATTCTTCTTCGTATATTCAAAAGTTGTAATATCATCATTCGGCCCGAGAACGTTATCTAGGAATTGACGTAATGCACCTGCACGTTGCGGGAAATTCACAATGAAATAATACAATAATCCTTGATGAATTAATGACTTTTCTTTGATTTCTTGCATTCTTCCAATATCGTTATTCCCGCCACTAATGACGACAACAATTGACTTTCCTTTAATCTCTTCTTTATAAAAGTCAAGCGCTGCAATTGGAAGCGCACCAGCTGGTTCCGCAATGATTGCATGCTTATTATACAATTCTAGAATGGCTGTACAAACTTTACCTTCGGGAACTGCTACTATGTCTTCGACCAATTCAAAACAAATATCAAAAGTCTTCTGGCCTGGGCATTTCACAGCAGCTCCGTCAACAAACTTATCGATTGTAGGTAACGCTGTTAACTTTCCATTTTCAAAGGAGGCTTTCATGCTTGCCGCTCCGGCAGGCTCCACCCCAATCATCCTGGTTAATGGAGACAAGTTTTTAATATACATGCTCATACCGGACATGAGACCACCGCCACCAATGCTTGAAAACACATAGTCAATCGGCTCTTCAATGTCATTCATAATTTCAACAGCGACTGTTGCCTGACCGGCGATAATATCAAAATCATCAAAAGGATGAATGAAAATTCGATCTTCTTCATCTGTACAAAGGACGGCACTTTCAAAAGAATCGTCAAACGTATCACCTGTTAATAAAATTTCCACAAATCCTTTACCGAACATTTTTACTTGGTCCACTTTTTGCTTAGGAGTTGTTAGTGGCATAAAGATTTTTCCATCAATTCCAAGCTGTGCACATGCGAACGCGACGCCTTGAGCGTGGTTCCCAGCACTAGCACAAACAATCCCTTTTTCCAATGCCTCCGATTCGATTCGCTTAATTTTGTAATAAGCACCTCGTAACTTAAATGACCGGACGTGTTGTAAGTCTTCTCGTTTAATGTAGACGGTGCATCCATATTCTTCTGACAACCGCTCGTTTTTTTGAAGAGGTGTATGTGCCACAATATCTTTCAACACGTGGTTAGCAATTAAAATATCCTCAATACATAATTTTTTCTTTTCTACTTCTTGAATGTTTGTCAAAAGGCCGACCTCCTCAATACTAGCATTTTTCAATACTACCATGGGAAGAGGGGGAAACACAACAACTGAGTCTAAATAGTTAGAACATTTAGTTTGATAATTTATGTAAGCGTTTTCTTTATGAAAATATGAGTTATACACTTGTATTTACAAGTTTTAATGCGCAGGGTTGAATGCGTATAGTAAAATGAGGGGCATGTATCGGTTCGCCATCTAGTATTAGCAAGATGTTTCGATCTGCTTGTAACGTAATAGATGCTCCTGTTAAGTAAGTGATAGAGGGACTTTGAATAGGATTTCCTTGAAGTAGTTTCGGAACCAAACGAAGTAAGAGGGAAGGTCTGCTTGCTGTATGCACAACTGTGATATTCAACAATCCATCATTTGTTACTGCCTCAGGGCAGACTCGTAATCCACCTCCGTATGAAGGCGTATTGCCTATAGCGATTAGCCATGTCCGTTGCCAAGAATACGGTGCATCATCGATAGACAAATTCACTTTAAATGGTGTAAAGATGCTTAACGTTTGGATAGCTGCAATTGGATAGGCAAGTCCGCCTAATCCAAATTTGTTTACAAACAATTTGAAATAGGAGTGGTTTGCCTTTTCGCCGATTTCTGCATCTACTCCAGCAGCAGCGATAGTAATTCCAAGTTTTCCATCTATATTCAGTAAATCGATTTGTTGGGTAGAACAATCCCTTAGTTTCTGAACGAATACTACGGGATCATAGGTAAGTCTAAATGCTCGTGCTGCATCGTTCCCAGAGCCTGCGGGGAGAATGGCCAGTGGGATGTGATGTTCTGAAGCAATCGATACGACAGATCCAGTGGTCCCATCTCCACCAATAACAATAATCGCAGATAGTGTATAACTCTCCAATAAGTTTTTGATAAATTGAAAAGAAGCATCTTTCGAATCACTTAACAGTGCCTCGAAAGGCATGTGATGATTTTTCAACGCGTGTTCAACTTGATGGAACAAAAGAGTTGCTCGTCCACGACCAGAAGAGGGATTGACAATGATTGCATACATAAATCCGACCTCATCTCAAATGTTTAGTTTGAAGGTTTCGTAAGTGCTTCATCAAGCTTTTTATATATTACTAACATTGCTTGCTGTTCTTCTAATGAGATGTGTGAAAACAACTCTCTCCGTACTTCTATTCCATCATTATATGCTTTTTTGACAAGAGCTTTCCCGGCATCCGTTATAGATAAATACTTCGTCCGTTTATCTTCTTCCGCTTGTCTTCTATCAATTAGTCCTTGTTTCGTAAGCTTCATGGAGAGGTGGGTAAGTGATGCTGGTGTGAAATTCAATTTTTTCGCAATATCGGATGGACGACTTTCTCCTTCATTCACTAATTCTTGCAAAACGAGAATGTGTGAGATGCCCAAGTCGTTATCTGAGAGCTGTTGCCACTTAACTACCATTTGATAGCTGATTTTTTCAATCGTATGAAGTAATTCGAAAATATTTTTATCATTAGCATTAGACATAGTTAGGAAACCTCCGGTGTTAATAAACTTGCTGCGTAAAACGATTGCAAGTTATTCAAAGTGAAAGACTATTTTATCATACCTCAACTGTAAAGAAAAATAGAGGGAAATGACTTCGAAATCTTACATTTTATTAATAAAAACTTGTAGTAATCGTGAAGGTTATGTGAAGAAATTATATATGTATAGTTATTGTCCTATATATCATGTAAAGTATGGAGTATGAAAGTCCTTATTAAACGAATTTAGAAAGAGGTATTATGAATCATGAAGATGAAAAGATCATTAACGTTCCAGCTAGGTAGTCTAATTATTGGGATTCTAATCGTCATGCTTGCTATCACATCTGTAGCTACTTACAAAACTGCATATGACAAACTCTTCGATGCCGCTGGTATCGAAGCATACGGATGTGCAAATATAACAACTGGCCTGATTTTACCAGAAGATATGGACAAAGCATTGGCAGGCGATACTGCCACACGAGGCAGAGTGGGTGAACAACTGAACTGGACAACTGCTCATAAGGATATCTTTGAAACGCAATACATTGTAGAGTTAGATGGAACTTTAGTCGCTGTTGATGATAATTTGAAAGCTAAAGGTTTCAAACCAGGAGATAAGTTCAAAGTGGATGATAAAGCGATTGCTATGTTAGCTGATATGAAACATCCTACCTACTCTAAAGCGTTCAACTTTGCGGGCATGAAACGTCTATCGGGTTATGCTCCGATTTTTAAAGATCAGGACCCATCTAAAGAAGTGATCGCTGTAAGCGTGATTGATTTTGACGCAGGTATTGTCACTTCCCGGACTTGGGGAGTTGTTCGAAACGGAATTTTAATTAGTATCGTTCCATTGTTGCTCGCAGCGCTGTTGACGATTTTCTTGCTTCGTAAAAAAACAAAACCCATTTCTGAGCTGATTGAGCATTCTAAACAGTTGGCTTCTGGTAATTTAGGGATTGCAGATGTAAAGGTCTCAAGTAATGATGAAGTTGGAGACCTAGGAACAACTTTGAATACACTCGCATCGAATTTGCGAAACATGATTGGAACCGTTAAAACGACATCAGCAAAATTGACATTCAGTACAACACAGACAGTGGATTCGTTAAAAGAGATGGAAGGTGCCGCTCATATGGTATCTGAAAGTATTAACGAAGCGGCGAGCTCTGTAGTGGATGGAACCGCGAGTGTGGACCAAGTTGCTCAACTTATCCAGGATTTAGCACATGATCTCCACCAAGCGGATGAACGTGCAGAAAAAGCAACTTTGATTTCATCAAACACAATGGTGTTAGCAGACCAAGGTAGAGAGCGGGCCGTCTCACTCAATGAGGATATGAAAAAGATTTCAGTTTCCTCATCTAGTACGAAGTCAGCCATCCAAGGACTGATTGATTCTGCGAAAAAAATTCAGACGATCACTGAATCGATTTCTGATATCGCTGACCAAACCAACTTACTAGCATTGAATGCTTCCATTGAGGCCGCTAGAGCAGGGGAACATGGTTTGGGGTTTGCAGTCGTTGCAGACGAAGTTCGCCGTCTAGCAGAGCAATCTAACCAAGACGTTCAAGAAGTAGGACAACTTATTAAAGATATTTCCACCAGCATTGCAGAGGTGGTGCACTCAACAGAAGAGAGTGGTGAACTGATTGAAAATGGTTCAGAATCAGTGCGTCAAACTGCTCAGACATTGAGTGGTATTTCTACAGCGGTTGAGGAAACAGTTGCTGAGGTATCAGCAATCTCTGAAAGTATGATGCGCGAGGCGAAGAAGTCAGAAGAAGCAGACCGTCATATTCGAATGTTGGCAGATGCACTTCGGTCTTTAGAGGAAATGACTGCCAACGTATCCGCTTCTGGTGAAGAAACGTCAGCAACGATTAGTGATGTCGCAGAACAATCCAACGAAATGAAACGACTTGCAGAAGAATTGGATGCGAGTGTTCAACTCTTCCATTTGTCTGAAGAAGAAGCAGGCATTGCTACCAACAAATGAACATCCTGAATCGTTGCAAGGCTTCTAAACAGGAGATCACTTTTCACGTGTCAGATCATGTTGTATTTATGCGATATATGATATAATAGAGTAGTGAAAAATTTTAGTTCTGAGGAGTTTTCGACATGCTAAAAGATTTATTTATGGGTCTATCCCAAAACCAGACATTAAACAGCGCAGCAAAAAAGTACGGTCTGAAGCTGGGTGCTCAAAACGTAGTAGCAGGAACAAATATTCCTGAGACAATTGAAAGTATAAAGGAACTGAATGCGCACGGTATTTCTTGTACTGTCGACAATCTTGGTGAGTTCGTTTACAATCGCGAAGAAGCAACTGCGGCAAAAATACAAATTTTAAGCGTGATTGAAGCAATTCATGAAAACGGTGTCGATGCCACGATTTCACTGAAACCTTCTCAGCTCGGTCTAGATATTGACCCGGATTTCTGTGAAGAGAATTTACGTGAGATTGTAAGTAAAGCTAACGAATATGATATTTTTGTCAACTTTGATATGGAAGACTATGATCGGTTAAAGCCATCATTTGACTTGCTTGACGATTTGTCAAAAACGTACAAAAATGTTGGAACAGTCATCCAAGCCTACTTTTTCGAAGCAGAAGACTACATGAAACAACATCATGATTTCCGTCTACGTATTGTAAAAGGTGCTTATAAAGAGTCTCCTGCTGTTGCTTATCAGGACAAAGCGGATATCGACGAAAACTTTGTGAAACTAATTGAATGGCATTTGTTAAACGGAAAGTTCACGTCAATTGCCACACATGATCACCATGTGATTAACCATATAAAGCAATTCGTGAAAGATAATGATATTTCTTATGATAAATTCGAGTTCCAAATGCTCTACGGATTCCGTAAAGATATGCAATTAGAGCTTGCCAAGGAAGGGTATAACTTCACGACGTACGTTCCTTTTGGAGAAGACTGGTATGGCTATTTCATGCGCCGTCTTGCAGAACGTCCACAGAACATGAACCTGATTGTAAAACAAGTGTTCAACAAAAAGACGAATACGTTTATCGGACTTGCAGCAGGTGCATTTGCACTTGGCCGCATGACGAAACGAAATAAATAATAAAACAAATAAAGGCTGTTCAGAGTGTCAGTGATAACTGATATCTGAGCAGCTTTTTTTCATTCAGAGTGTATCAACTCAATTAGGGATACAAAACGGTTCAATATATTTACCAACTTCAAGCGATTCTTGTCAATAAACCACGACAAAAAAGTAAACGAACATAGCGATGAGTCCGAAAGGGAAGCCAAAGAGTGCCCATTCCTTACTAGTGATGGATAGTTTTCCAGCAGCAATAATGTTAGGAATGTTACCTGGAATCAGCATGCCTCCACTAATAAGTAAGCCCATGAGAATCGCGCGAATCGTTGGTTCATCCATAGTGGGACTGAGTTCGATTGAGGCTAGTGTGGCGTTATCCAAAACTGCAGATATCATGTTAGCCCAATAAAGGAATGTAGGGCTTTTCCCTTCCAAAATAGGACTCAACAGCGGTTCGAATCCAGAACCTAGAAGAGTAAGTGCCATGACGAATATGTATACTTTGACACTACGGATAACAATAGCACTCCATGATTCTTTCTCCAATTTCTTAATCAAATCACGCTTCATACTAGGCGGCGGTATGACAATTCCAGCGATGATCCCAAGAGAAGCGATAGCAATGATGACATCGCTCCCTAACAAAGTAAATAAGTAAAAGAAGGTTTCGTCTAATCGACTGGTCGCAATGGTTGATAAGGGTTCGCCAAGTGGAGTTAAAACTGCCCCTAAACCGATTGAGTAGCAAGATACAATCACCAGTCGGATTTGAGTACGTCTGTCATAATGGAGCAAACTAATGATCGAGACCAGTAGAATTGCAGCAATGATCGCTGTTATAAAACTTGCTACTAACCCTATACTGATGACAATAAGTACGACAAAAACGCGAGAAGGGATGAGACGCTCTGCAAAGCCGATTGATTGACTGAATGGCCGTTGGAACAAACGGAATAGTAACCCGGCTAGAAGTACCGCGCACGTAATGGCTATAGGGTCAGTGAGGATTGTAAGAATTAGTGTATGGCTCCAAATGCCGGCTGTGAATACGGCGCAAATGCCTAACGCAAAGAGATAGACTTCCAATTGTCGCTCTGCAAATGGAAATATGAACGGCCCTAAAAGAACAGCACCCAACAAAATCAATAATATCAGTATCATTAAAGGTCCCTCACTTTGCATAACTCATCTAGTAGTTAAAGTTATGCAAAGACTGGCATTGAAATCACCGCACAACAAAAAAAGCGGTCTCCATTAAGGAAACCGCTTTTCGGAAATTTTTAATGAACACCCTTCATATAACGAGAAATGATAGGGGAGATAAAGAACACAATGATGGACAGCACGATTGCAACCCCGCCGATAATCCCGAAATAGAGCATTTCAGTATCAGCAGAATAGAATTTAACAAGCTGTGCATTCAGTGCTTGCGCTGCCGCATTCGACAAGAACCAAAGACTCATCGTCTGTGCAGTAAACGCAGAAGGCGCAAGTTTAGTTGTTGCGGATAATCCAACTGGAGAAATACACAATTCACCAAGTACGAGTGTGAAAATACTCAATGCCAACCAAAGTGGGTTTACTAATGCATCTGTTCCACCCATCATACCAGGAAGCAAAATGACGATGAATGAAATACCGGCAAACAGCAATCCAATCGAAAACTTATGAGGGATTGAAGGTTGACGGTCACCAAGTTTAACCCAAAGCCATGCAAACACCGGTGCGAAAACGATGATGAACAACGGGTTCAATGACTGGAACCAAGCAGGTGATATGTGAACCCCTAAGAAATCCAAGTTCGTTCTTTTATCTGCATAGAGTGCTAAAATTGTGGATCCTTGCTCTGCAATTGACCAAAACATAACAGCTGCTAAGAATAGTGGTATGTAAGCCAGAACACGCGACTTTTCATCACTAGTAGTTTTAGGGCTGCGGTACATAACGATGAAATAAGCAGCCGGGATAGCGAATCCGAGAATACCTACTAAAGCTGTGAAGGAATTTAATGTTAGGTATCCAGTTGGAATTGCAATTGCCACTAGAATTGCTAATATTATAACTGCAATTCCGACAATTTTGATCGTTTTTTTCTTCTCAGCAGGAGAAAGCGGGTTTGCCACATAAGTTCCTGCGAGACCTAAGTTCTTTTTCTTTGTTACGACAAACATGACCAAACCGAGGAACATACCAAAAGCAGCGACACTAAATCCTAAATGGAAATTGTATTCTGTTCCAATAGTTCCGGCAGTTAAAGGTGCAATGAAACTACCCAGGTTAATACCCATATAGAAGATACTGAATCCAGCATCTTGACGATTGTCACCTTCAGGATAGATATCTCCAACCATGCTTGAAACGTTTGGCTTCAGTAAACCTGTACCAATGACGATTAAAGCCATGGAGAAGAAGAGCATTCCAAGTCCGCCAGGGAAAGAAAGAACAATATGCCCGAGCATTATGAAAATTCCGCCGAAGAAGACAGAACGTGACGTACCGAATACCCGGTCTGCTAACCAGCCGCCAATAACTCCAGACATATAAACGAGTGATCCGTAAAGGGAAACAATCGCAAGAGCAGTTCCTTGATCGATTCCAAGACCGCCTTTTGAAACTTCGTAATACATATAGAAGACGAGGATGGCCCGCATCCCGTAGTAAGAAAAGCGCTCCCAAAATTCAGTGAAGAATAACGAGAACAGTCCTTTTGGATGACCGAAGAAGCCTTTTTGTGGGACACTTTCAACGATTTCCTTTTTTGACAGCTGTGACATGATAAATCCTCCTTTTATCTATGAAGAACATAGTACCACTTTTAGTGGTAGTCTGAAAATAATATATTCGAAAATTAAATAAGTCTTATAATGCTGATTTCATTGACTTGTATGTTTATTTGAATAGAACGAATTAGTTTTCGTTGTTATTCTTGGATAATAACAACTGTCAATTTCTCTCTTTCGATTAATCTACCCCGAAAGAATCCTTTATAACACTTTAACAATAAGGCTTTTCCTACAAAAGAGGACGAAGATAAGGTATTATGAAGACAGCAGGTTATAGAATGGAAGTGTTGTCATGAGTCAAATGATTATTGAAAATCTAACAAAAACGGTTGGCGAGAAAACTTTATTTCGAGCAATCGAATTCACCATTACGTCAGGAGAAAAAACTGGCCTACTTGGCATAAATGGAACGGGAAAGTCTACGCTGCTCTCGATTATCGCCGGCACAGAGGATGCAGATACAATATCAATAGACCACCCAAATACGTACCGCATCGCTTATCTGCCACAAGATCCCATAGTCGATCCGTCTTTAACTGTACTAGAAGCCGTATTCCAAAGTGATGCTTCGGTCATCAGGTTGAACTTGAATTATGAGCATGCCTTACAAGCTCTCACTGAAAACCCTGACTCAGAAGAAAACCAGGAGAATTTTAGTAAGTATCAAATGCAGATGGACGAGCAAAATGCATGGGATATTAATACCCAAGCAAGAATGATTCTATCTAAGCTTGGAATTGAAACGTACGACAAAAATATGGAAGAACTTTCTGGTGGTCAACGAAAGCGTGTGATGCTTGCAAAAACTCTCATAGAACCAGCAGACCTCCTGCTCCTTGATGAGCCAACCAACCATTTAGATGTTGCGTCCATCACCTGGTTGCAGGACTACATTAAGAATTTGTCGGGTGCAGTATTATTCGTTACACACGATCGGTATTTCTTGGATGCAATTTCAACATCAATTTTCGAACTTGCAGATAAGACGTTATATGCCCATAAAGGCAACTATGGAGATTATATCGAGGCGAAAGCACTTCGTGAAGAAATGAACGCTGCAACAGAAGATAAGCTTAAAAATCGTTATCGGTCCGAGCTGAAATGGATTCGACGCGGTGCAAAGGCACGCTCTACAAAACAAAAAGCACGCATCGGGAGATTTGAAGAACTTGAACAACAGGTGAAGGGTGGATCCGCAAAAGAAGAGATGGATGCGGGGCTTAAAACTTCACGTTTAGGGAAGAAAGTACTTGAAGCGAAAGAGATCTCCAAATCGTTCAACGGAAACACAGTCATCCATGGATTTTCTGCGATTCTTCAATCTGGAGATCGGATCGCCATTGTCGGTCCGAATGGGGCCGGAAAAACAACATTAGTCAATATGTTTGATGGCTTGTTGGAACCAGACAAAGGAATTATCGAACGAGGAACGACGGTGAAGATTGCGTATTTCAAACAGCATTTACCGGAAATGAAAGAAAACCAACGCATTATTGAATTTATTCGGGATACCTCCAATGATATCGAGGATGGAGAAGGGAATCGAATCTCTGCTTCACAAATGCTGGAACGTTTTTTATTCCCTACATCTGCTCACGGGACGCCTATTGGAAAACTTTCAGGAGGCGAGCGAAAACGCCTCTATTTATTGAAGTTGCTCATGGAACAGCCCAATGTCTTGTTGTTGGATGAACCGACGAATGACTTGGACTTGGAAACGTTATCCGTTCTTGAAACGTTCATAGATACTTTTCCCGGAGTCGTTTTGACCATTTCCCACGACAGGTTCTTCTTAGATCGAACGTCAACGAAACTTTGGGTTCTTGACGGGATGGGAAATATAGAAACTGTTTTCATGTCATATACGGATTATTTAGAGAACGCACGGTTCAAGGAAACCCCAAAAAAGGTCTCTGAGCCAGTTGTAACTGAAGAGATTCCCATTGAACCCGTAAAAGAAACAGCGGATAAGAAGAAACCAACCTATAACGAAAAACGTGAATGGGAAACCATTGAAAAAGAAATTGAAGAAACTGAGGAAGCCATCAGTACTACTGAAACAGAAATGAGTACGTGTGGTGCGGATTACGATAAGTTAAGTGATCTGACAAAAAAACTGAACACGCTTAATGAACGATACGAATACTTAATTGAACGATGGTCGATTTTAGAAGACTTGATGAAAACTTAAAGGAGGCAGCCAATTATGAATATAGTATCGATTGAACCAACTCCAAGCCCAAATTCGATGAAGATTGTGCTTGATACAGAGCTCCCAATGTTGGAAACTCACAATTATAAAAAAGAGGATGCTACAACTGCTCCAGAACCAGTTGCTCAATTATTACAAATTGCTGGAATCAAAGGGATTTATCACGTCATGAATTTTATGGCGATTGAACGAGCTGGAAATGTCCAATGGGAAACAATTTTAGCGGAAGTTCGAAATATTTTCAGTGAAGGGACTTCTGAACAGACTGAAGCTGAGTCCGAAGCCACTGAACATTTTGGTGAAGTCTATGTGCATGTCCAAACCTATAAGGGGATCCCGCTTCAAGTCAAAGTGTTCGATAGTGAAAGCGAACAGCGGTTTGCGTTAAGCGAACGATTCGAAGTAGCTATGGAGAAAGTCCATAGCGCTGATGTCGAGAACTATATCCTTCTTCGTAAGTGGGCGGATTACGGGATCCGTTATGGTAGTAAGGAAGAAATTGGAGAAACTGTAGTGAAAGAAGTCGAAGCCGCATATCCTGATGAGCGTTTGTCTGCAGTCGTGAATAACTCACTTCAAGGAAATTCGCAAGGAAGCCATGAACGTAAAAAGGTGTCATTAGCTGAATTTGAAACGGACGAGTGGGAAACACGATTCCGGTTACTCGACCAAATGGAAGATCCGACGATTGAAGAGTTACCATTGCTCGATCTTGCATTAGCAGATGAAAAAATGTCAATCCGACGACTCGCGGCTGTTTACTTAGGAATGATCGAGTCGATAGAAGTTGTTCCTTATATAGAGAAAGCATTGCATGATAAAAGTTGGGCTGTACGTCGAACAGCAGGGGATTGTATGAGTGATTTGGGGTTCCCTGAATTTGAACGTGCTGCGATGGAACTGTTAAAGGACAAAAACAAACTTGTACGCTGGCGTGCAGCAATGTTCTTATATGAAACGGGAACAGAAGAATCGTTGTCCGCACTGCGAGAAGCCGCTGAAGATCCTGAATTTGAAGTGAAATTGCAAATCAAGATGGCTATCGAGCGAATTGAAGAAGGTGAAGACGCAAAAGGCTCCATTTGGAAGCAGATGACGGAATTGAGAAGCACTCCAAAATAAGCCTAATCCTTTGTGAAGGTGGTCCATTATGCTAACGAACGTAAAAAAGCGAGTCATTCAACATAAAATCAACAAACTATTATCTCAGTATGGAGTAACGGTCGTACATCATACACCAGGCAGAGTCCGTATTAAAATTGCAGGCTGGCAAAAGCACGAAGATTTGTTTAATAAACTTCTAGATGAAGTGAAACATGACCCTGCAATCGAAGAGGTCCACTTCACGCCAGAAACTGGGTCAATTCTCATCTATTATGCAAAAAGTTCCCACTCCGATCAGGAAACACAAAGACGATGGCTTGAAATGGGAAACAAATATTTTGCAGAGCAGGTGGGTAGCCTATGATGAACACAATGATAGGTTTTGGCGCCACAATGATCACTCCTTCAATTTTCAAAAGAATGACTGATCAAAAAGTAACAGTTCTTCATGCATCGCCGGGACGTCTTAGGTTACAGTGCGACAAGTGGAAGAACGTACCAACATCTACGAATTTGCAAATGGCTTTTCGGAAAGTAGCAATCGTGCAACGGTCCTCAGCCTCTCCAATCACAGGAAGCCTGTTGCTGGAATTTACAACCCCAACATTGACTCAGGAGCAATTTGACACGATTGTTCAATATGCTGTAGAAGTGTCTGCAGCTACCTATCAAGAATTACCTTCATCGCTAGAAACCGTGTTAAAAAATACGGTTTCTACGGTTGACCATACACTTAAGCGTCAAAGCGCAGGAAGTTTGGACCTGGATGCCATTCTCTCCGTTGCACTTTTATTCGGTGGAATTAGCAAACTACCTGTAAACCCTGCGTTTGGTGCAAGTATGCTCTATTGGGCATACTCCCTTATAACGAACAAATCAACAAAATGAATACAAATTGCTGATTTGCAGAAGGAGCGATAAGATGAGCGCAATAGGAGAAATCGTGCATGCTATTCCTGGCAGAACACGAGTGAAATGCACTATTCGAATTGAAAATCCCTCCTTACTTGAAGCGATTATTAGAAATATGACTCAAGTCATTTCAGCAAATGTCAGACGGGATTCTAACTCCGTAGTAATTTATCATGAAACTGAACAATTGCCCAAAGAAATTATTCAATTGTTCATGAATCGCGCACTAGCTGAACCGTCGCGTTTGAAACGAAGAACCACTTCGGCAATGAAGCATCCTAAGGTGAAAGAATTAGGGATCACTCTAACAGCATTAGTTGTTGAGAGAATGTTGCTTGGTCCTGCGTCTGGTGGATTACGGTCATTACTACGACCGACCTCACTATCCCTCATTTACGCAAGTAGGGACATTATTTCTAACGGATTGCGTTCAGTGTTGAAACCTAACGAAGATACACTGACAACAGCTGCGATTGGTGCATCCCTGTTGAAAGGAACTCCCTTTTCAGCGATTGTGATTTTCGGAATGTCCGCAGTCAGTGAATTGCTGAACGAGTATACAATCGGTCAGACTCGCGGGTTTATTCGCGATATGATGGAAATAGGCGAGACATTCGCTTGGAAAATCACAGATGATGGAACTGAAGTGAAAGTGCCATCTGAAACAATTGTACCAGGCGATGCAGTAATGATTTTTCAAGGGGATAAAGTTCCATTTGATGGCGAAGCGATTGCTCATGAAGCAG
Source organism: Sporosarcina sp. BI001-red (assembly GCF_003384035.1). Classification (GTDB taxonomy): domain Bacteria; phylum Bacillota; class Bacilli; order Bacillales_A; family Planococcaceae; genus Sporosarcina. Next base: position 177,960 of record NZ_QQAK01000012.1, read on the forward strand.
AGGTCGATCAATCAGCGATTACTGGTGAGTACTTGCCGGTACATATAAAGAAAGGCTGTTTTTTGTTTGCTGGAAGTGTTGTAACTGAAGGTAAAATCGCAATACGAGTTGAACGTACTGGCGAAGATTTAACTGTCAGTCGGATGATTCGGATGATTGAAGAAGCGCAAGATAAGCAGTCAAGCGTTCAGCTGTCTTCTCAAAACTTTACTAAACAAGTTGTACCGATGTCCTTTTTACTGGCAGGTGCCATCTACTTCATCACAAGAGACTGGAATCGTGTTCTCAATATGCTTGTAATCGACTACGTTTGTGGTGTTCAGTTATCGACTGCAACTGCGATTTCTGCGACAATCGGAAATGCAGCCCAACAAGGGATACTGATGAAGGGCGGACAGACGATTGAGAAGTTGGCGAAAGCTGATACCGTTGTTCTAGACAAAACAGGGACAATTACAGAAGGATTACCAATTGTGACTGCAATTCACACATATGAAGGATGGTCAAAAGAGGAAGTTCTAAGTTATGCAGCTTCTGTTGAAGAACATTCTACCCATCCATTAGCAAGTGCGATTCTTACAGAAGCAGCGCGGTTAAATGTAAAGTCAAAACCTCATGATGATGAAACTATGGAAAATCATGTAGGACGCGGAGTGAGCGTCATTGTGGATGATGAACCTGTTTTTGCTGGAAGTCTGGAATTTTTAAAAGAACAAGGCATTGCTTTGGATGGAGATATTCCCCAGGGAATATATCTCGGGGTAGGAAATCGCCTGGTAGGTATTTTTGAGATTCAAGACAAAATACGCCCGGGTATGAATGATCTTTTACAAAAGATGAAAAATAATGGGATCAAAGAACGGATTATGCTAACAGGAGATAATGAAAGTGCTGCCAAACAAGTGATGGAGAATTCGTTCATCGACCACTATTCAGCAAATCAGATGCCTGAAGATAAAGCAGAAATGATTAATCGGCTGAAACAAAATGGGAAAATTGTTATGATGATCGGTGATGGCATTAATGATGCGGCAGCTCTTGCTACAGCAGATGTAGGAATTGCGATGGGTGGCAAAAAGACAGACATAGCTATGGAAACTGCAGATGTCGTAATCCATTCAGATAATCCTATTCTTATCGATGAAGCCGGTGAATTGTCTAGGAAAGCTATGAGAATCATTCGTCAAAATATACGGATTACGCTAGTTATCAACACGGGAGCCATTTTACTTGGCACATTCGGAATGATTCCACCAGTCGTTGGTGCAGCTGTTCATAATGCAGCAACTATCGGAGTTGTCGCAAACAGCGCAAAACTACTTCTGAAAGGAGGGTCATAAATGTATTTCAGACATAAAATCATTCATCATATCCCAGGGAGAATGCGCTTGTATGTCCCAGTACTCAAATATACGGATGACCAAGAATCAATTTGTGAATTATTTCAGTCGATTAAAGGGATTCAAAATGTTAGAATAGAACCTAAGATTGGTGCGATGATTATAGACTATGACTCTATACACATGTGCCCTGATCGATTGATTCGTAATATTGGTCTGTTTTTTCATCAAAATGCAGACGATTTCCGTATGCTTCAAAATCAATCTGCAACTACACGAAAAGACTTACTTAAGTCAATGGTAACCGGTGTTTTGCTGTTAATTGCGTTTATACGTAAAACCAAAAACCCGATGCCAGATTTATTCGATTACTTAGTCGTCATCTCAACTTCGTTTACCGTGCTGACGCATGGAGAAAACAAAATCAGTCACCCAGATGTGCTGACGGGCATCGTGTCAATGGCATCATTAGGTTCTCGAAAGATTTTACAAGTTTCTCTTCTGACTTGGATTGTTAACTTAATCGAAGTAATGAGTGAAATTCGTAATGGTTCTGCAGATCCAAAATTCGTTTTTTAATTATATTAAGGAGGAAACAAAAATGGCACTTAACAAAGACTTTTTAATGGGGTTCGTATCAGGAACAGTAGTAGGTGCAGTCGGTTACCGACTTTATGAGCAGAATGGAGATCAGTTGAAATCATTGATTCAGCAGGCTCCTCAGCAAGCAGCTTCCATGGCACAAGGATTTGGTGGCTTTTCATCAATGGCACAGCCTTCTGTTGAAGATTTAATGGAACAAAAAGAGCGTCTTGAAGATTTAATTGCCGAGCAACAAGCGACAAACGCGTAATTATAAAAGCAGTGCCCACTGAAGTGAATTCGGTGGGCACTGCTTTTTTTATGAATGGGAAGGAATTTCTGGGAAGGTCACGACAAGATTGCCTTCGTTTGAAACGATTTCGGCAATCGTTGTTTCAAAAAGGTACGGACTGTCCGCGTCATCTTGCTTCTGTACGTTTTCATACTCGTTCTTAACAGCGAGTATTGGGAATGTGACGGGAACGGATCGACCGCGTACCGTCGTCTTGATAGTACCCATCAGAAGAAGCTCTTTGTGTGAAGCGCCGAAGCACAAGTTGCCGGCTACGCGACGGTTTTTCCCACTATGAATCTGTATTCCTTGTAGAAGTGAAATGAAACAAAGTAATAAGTCGCTAATGGATCCTGTCTCCAATTTGTCGAATCCGTTGTTCGTGAAGTAATGGTTGAGTCCATTTCGGATCTCCTTAAAGGAATACAGAAGTTCGATTTTTTCCTTCTGTCCCCCTGAACCAAGACGACTGATGACGTTATGTGCACGACCGAAATAAGATTTGACCGAGTTTGCTTCCGTATCGCGTGTTGTTACAAGTTCCTTTAGCGCATACAACACTTCAAACTGAGGATTGGTACCAGCTACGGATAAAAAGCCTAGCACATCTTTTTCGTCAAAACTTCGTTGGTTGAAGCGTTGATAATAATAAGCAATAAGTTGTTGATGTTTGATATCCATGATGATTCTCCTTGCATGTAAAGTCTGTATGTAGTGTATCACACCACGAACCTATTCTGGTTTCTAATGCCGTTCGTTTTCATTCGTGCATTTTCCATGTAGAATAGGAATAAGCGGTGTATCGTATAAGACACCACACATCTTGAAGGAGGCTATTTTACTATGAATGCTTATGAAGAATACATGCAAGGCATTGTTCAACCAATGCGCCAAGAGTTGGTGGCTAGTGGGTTTACAGAACTGCTAACCGAAGACGATGTTACATCTGCAATGGAGGACCACAAAGGAACTGCGCTCGTCGTTATCAATTCAGTTTGCGGATGTGCAGCAGGTCTTGCTAGACCTGCTATACGTGAAGCTCTCAGTCTAGCGGATCATCAACCAGACCACTTGTTTACCGTATTTGCAGGACAGGAAAAAGAAGCAACTGCACACATGCGTAATTACTTTTCTGAAGTACCGCCAAGCTCACCTTCTATTGCAATTATCAAGAATGGAGAACTTGCCTACTTCATCCCTCGGGAGCAAATCGAAGGATATGAAATGGAACAAGTAAGAGATCACCTCACGGGTGCACTGAACCAAGTTACAACGGCGTGAACCATGTGCGAATTACAACCGCTGGACGACCTGATGCGCTAACCGAAGCTCGTGCTTTTGCAGCTCAAGAAGCACTCGGTTATGAGCGAATCCCACGCAACAAACGGTCTGTAAAAAATCTCTTAGCAACTTATTCGAGCGATATTCTAGTAGTTGGTAAAGAGCGTTATGAGTTGTACAGACAGGCAATGAGTGAGCCTTTTTTCTTTCATCCGGATACTGCCGCTTTCCGACTGAAAAGACTGATGAAAGGGGAATCGGATCCACTCATTACCACTTGTCAATTGGAACCCGGCAGCTCATTTTTGGATTGCACTCTTGGTTTAGCGACAGATAGTATTGTGGCATCATTCGCAGTTGGAGCAACAGGAAAAGTAATGGGGATTGAAGCGGATCCTGATGTCGCATTCATCACTGCTACAGGATTGTCACAATTTGAACCTAAATTTCAAGAACTAGAAGACGCTATGCGTAGAATTTCTGTAATACAAGATTCAGCGGCTTCATTTTTAACAGGGGTATCTGATGAGTCATGGGACATGGTGTATTTGGATCCCATGTTCTCACAAGCCATCAAAGAGTCGAGTAGCTTTGCACCACTGCGGCAAGTAGCAGTTCACGGAGGTTTGACAGAGGAATGGGTTTCCGAGGCAAAAAGAGTTGCCAGAAAACGAGTCGTGGTGAAAGCCCACTTCAGCGATCCAGTGTTTGACCAGTTCGGCTTCACACAGATTAAACGGCCCAATACGAAGTTCCATTTCGGGTATATAGAAAAATGAAACGCCAATCGGTCTCTTAAGAAACCGATTGGCGTTTTGTAGATTAATGCGTGAAATTGAGTGAGCTTAAGTATAGGACGAATACCAGCATGCCGATTCCGGCGATTAATTGAACATCCATCTGAGTAACCTCCTTAAAAAAACATACACGTACTCTAAAGTTTATTGTACAATGAAATTAGAAAAGAGGGAACCTTTTCGGTTATTATTCGTACTGTTCAGAAAGCGGTAGTTTTAAAATACATAAGTGTAGGTGATGGGATATGAAAAAATGGTTACAGCAACTGATGATCATATCAGTCGCTTTTGTGACATTTGGTGTCATTTCTCCAAGTCATGAAATCTGGTCGACCCTTCATGAAAAGGAAGATGTAAAAGAAGCTGATCAATCACAGCATTCAACACGGTATGCCGTCCATTTCGACGACCCTTATTTTAATAGACTGGATGCTCCTGAAGATTTTCTTACGGAAGAAGACCTTGTAAATGGTGCACACACACTCGCATTCACAAAATTCGGTTCAAAAATTGGCCCATTTATTGAAGATGAATTCGACGAAGTGATTTTCCCTCAAATCGAGCAAGTTATTCGTGATAAAATTGGTGCACATGTGCAAATGAACCGTAAACTAGCCATTTCCGAACATCCTTCTGGTGGAACTGCTGAAAAAATATTTAATATTAAAGATGTCGATGCAGATAAAAATTTGCTTCTATTCCACGTGAGAACAGAGAAACGTCCGCAAGACGGATATTTCTTTAACTTCCATTACCACCTATCCGAAGACGATTATCAAACACACCATACACTTGGAGATGTCTACTGGTCTAAAAACACACCACCAAAGTGGCTGTCCTAACAGCTGTCTTGGTGGTTTTTTGTTGACTTCTTGGAATTTGTAATAGGTAACCTTCACTTGGTATAGTAAGACTAGAGAGTAACAGGAGGGCTGTACGATGAAACAATATTTAGATCTTTGTCAGCATGTATTGGATACAGGAGTTCAAAAAGGAGATCGCACAGGGACCGGTACATTAAGTGTATTCGGTTATCAGATGCGATACGACCTACAAAAAGGATTTCCTTTAATGACTACTAAAAGGACGGCGTTCCGCCTGATCGTATCAGAACTTCTTTGGTTTTTAAAAGGGGATACTAACGTCCGCGCATTAGTAGAAGAAAAAAACCCCATTTGGGACGAATGGGCGTTTGAAAAATGGGTCAACAGTGAAAAGTATACTGGGCCGGATATGACGAACTTCGGAAGACGTGCTCCTATGGATGAAGAATTCCGAGTTCAGTATGAAGTTGAAATGGCACACTTTAAAAAACGAATACTAGAAGACCCATCATTTGCAGAAACCTATGGCGACCTTGGCCCTGTTTACGGGAAACAATGGCGTAGTTGGGGGACTGGATCCGTTGAGTCAGGAGAACAACCAATTGATCAAATTGCTCAGTTGATCGAAGGTATAAAAAACAATCCCGATTCAAGGAGACACATTGTAACCGCATGGAATCCTACAGAAATTGGAGATATGGCCCTACCACCTTGCCACGCATTGTTCCAATTTTATGTAGCAGATGGCAAATTGTCTTGCCAACTGTATCAGCGGAGTGCAGATATTTTTCTTGGAGTCCCTTTTAACATTGCTTCTTATGCATTGTTGATCCATTTAATCGCATTCGAGACAGGGCTGATCCCAGGTGAATTCGTTCATACATTAGGGGATGCTCACATTTACTCCAATCACGTGAATCAGGTGAAGGAGCAATTGAGCAGAGAACCTAGAGAGTTACCGACAGTAAGCGTCAACATGGAAGGTAAGTCGATATTCGATTTAACGACATCTGACATTGTCTTGACGAATTACAATCCACATCCAAAAATAAAAGCACCGATAGCTGTTTAAAAAAGGAGAGGTACTATGATTTCATTATTAGCAGCGCATGATGAGAACCGTGTCATTGGGGTAGACAACAAAATGCCATGGCATATCCCCGAGGAATTGAAGTATTTTAAAGAAAAAACGATGGGAAAAGGAATTATTATGGGTAGGAAAACGTTCGAATCGATTGGTAAACCCCTACCTGGAAGACTGAACATCATACTTACGCGCGACAAGAACTATCAAGCTGAAGGTGCTGTCATTGTCCATTCGTTGGAAGAGGCAATTGCTCGTGCAGAAAGCTATGCAGAGGAAGTCATGATAATTGGAGGCGCTCAAATTTTCGAGATGGCCATGCCTTACGCTGACCGACTCTACACGACGATTATTCGTCGTACATATAAGGGGGATACGTTTTTCCCATCATACAGCGTGGGATGGAAACTCATCTCAGAATCTAAAGACCATCGTACAGAAGACGGTCTCGCATATGCCTATCATATTTATGAACGCGAAACAGCAGCGTAAAAAAGGCAGCCGATACAAGGCTGCCTTCTTACCTATACAAAGAACAAAACACTAAAATAAATGCAAGCACAGCCTGCTAAAACGAACAGATGCCAAATGGCGTGGTTGTATGGAAGACTGCGCCATGCATACACTAAAGCACCAAGCGTATACAATACACCGCCCACAACAAGCAACGCAATACCAGTTCCAGTGAGTGTAGCGTATAATGGTTTTATAGCAATAATGATCAGCCATCCCATCACGATATAGAGGATGAGAGAAACAGCTTCGAAACGGTGGATGAAGAATACTTTAAAGAGCGTTCCAAAGATCGCTAATCCCCAAACGATACCAAAAAGCGTCCAGCCAAACCTACCGCCAATTGCGAGCAAAACAAGTGGGGTATACGTACCCGCAATTAAAAAGTAGATCGCTGAGTGATCGAATATCGAAAAAAGTTTCTTAAATTTTTCCGGTAAACTATGGAGAAGTGTACTCATCGTATACAACAAAATCATCGAAACACCGAATATAATGTAGCTGACGAGCGCGAGGGTATTTCCTTGTTGAACTCCTTTTAAAATGAGAAAAACGAGAGCCGGAATACTTAAGAGTACTCCAAAGCCATGTGTTATGGCATTCCATCGTTCCTCTTTACGGGTTTTATAGTCGAACGCGCTTTCCATTGGCGAGTGCCTCCTTTTCTTTAATTATACTAAAATAGAAACACAGTTTCCACTGACAGAGGAGAGAGAGAAATGAGCAAAATCAAAGTCGTAACGGATTCAACTGCAGACCTTACAAAAGAAGAAATCAGTGAATATGGAATCCAAGTTGTCCCATTATCGATTCATATTGACGAAGATGTCTATCAGGATCGAATCGATATCCAACCTTTAGAATTTCTAGAAAAGATGGCAGCGGCTGATGAATTACCAAAAAGCTCACAACCTTCATCTGGTACTTTTACTGAGTTGTACAACGAACTCGGTGAGGATGGTAGTGAAGTGATTTCCATTCATATGACTGGTGGAATGAGTGGAACGGTGAAATCGGCTGAAGCAGCAGCTAAAATGACGGACACTCCTGTAACTGTTATAGATTCGCGATATATCTCTCATGCACTATCTTTTCAAGTAATCGAAGCCGCTAAACTCGCTCAACAAGGAAAAACTATGGGTGAAATTGTTGCTCATTTGAACGAAGTGCGGGCAAAAACCATGCTTTACGTAGTCGTAGACAAATTAGATAACCTTGTAAAAGGTGGACGAATTGGAAAAGGAAAAGCGTTTATTGGTTCTTTGCTTAACATTAAACCAATTGCATCCCTTCAAGACGGTGTCTATACGCCTGTCGGAAAGGCGAGAAGTCATAAGCAAGTTGCCTCACAACTTTTTTCCTCGTTTAAAGAAGATACAGCAGGGAAAATAGTAAAAGGTGTAGGAATTTCGCACGCACAAGGGTTAGCGATGGCAGAACCGTTGAAACGCCTTATCGAAGAGAGTGGTTTTACGGATATAAGGTTTTCTTTTACGTCACCTGTCGTCAGTACGCACACGGGCGCCGGAGCAATTGGATTTATGTACTACACTGAATAACCCTTTAACTCTATGGGGGATTTAAGAGTCTGATAACTAAAACGAAATGAGGAAATTTGATAATGAGAAGAAGAGCATGGATACTATTACTTGCCTTCTCATTGGTGCTAACGGGATGTGATCAGGTGTTCAGAAATAATGCAGAACCTTTTACCGAAAGAAGAGACATAGAGTTCTCCAATTGGGATATTCCAACAAACTTTGTGCCGAAGTCTTTACATGTTGTGGGGTTGGGAGATTCGTTGACACAAGGTGTGGGGGATGAAGAGAAAAAGGGCGGTTATTTTGAACGGGTAGCTTCAGACCTGACTGAATGGGAAGGAATTTCTTTTGTTGAAACAGAGAACTTGGCAAAACGTGGTCGCCGGAGTGACCAACTTGCCAAACAACTTGAAGAAACAGATATTCAAGCGTCCATTAAAGATGCAGACATAATCTTTATTACCATTGGTGGTAACGATATTATGAAAGTATTGAAAGCCAATTTGTTCAAACTGAAAACAAAACCATTTTATAAGGAAATGGACAAATACGAACAGCGTTTAGATGAGGTTTTTGGAACGATTCGTGCACTCAATCCTGACGCTCCAATTATCATGTCGGGACTGTACAATCCAATATTACTCATTACGGATGAAGTGAAAGAGTTTGATGAAATCATTGATGATTGGAATGCGGTAATTGAAGCAAGAATTGAATTGGACGGAAACAGCTGTTTTGTACCCGTTGCTGATTTGTTTGAAGAAAATACAAATGTTGTCTATCATACGGACTTTTTTCATCCGAATGCTCAAGGCTATACGTTGATGGAAGAACGCTATTTAAAATACTTGGAGGAATGTGGTTTGCAAGAAACACTCCAAGGGGAAATGGACAGGTAGGAGATGATCGCTTGAACCGATGGAAAATCGCGTTTTTTACATTATCAGGAATGATAGCAGCAGGATTTGCAGGCGTTCTCTTTTTATTAGGATCGGCAGGAACTTCAGATCCTTTACCTTCAACAGAAGTGTTTGAAGATGGGGATGCTAATATCCTAACAGTGCGAACGACTAAGAAAGATTTTGAAGGAATCGCGAACACATATATTCGTGAAGCAATGAAAGGCGAGAAACTACCTGTCCAAATGAAAGTGAAGGATGACGTGATTCTCTACTCGGAGCTAACCGTCTTTTCGTTTACTCTCCCCGTGATTATGCACTTCGATCCCATTGTACAAAAAGATGGAAACTTGATTTTGAAACAGTCTTCCATGGAATTAGGTCAGTTAAACATTCCGCCATCCACGGTTTTAAAAGTTTTACGTGATTCAGTGAAGTTACCTTCTTGGATGATCGTTCGTCCTAAAGAAGAAGAGCTTTTCATTGATTTATCGAAAGTTCCTGTCTCAAAGGATGTATCGGTACGAGCAAAATCGTTCAACCTAGAAAAGGATGAAATCTTACTTGAAGTATCCATCCTGAAAAAATAAGGAGTGGTCTACGTCATGAAACAATATGCAACGTTTGCAGGTGGCTGTTTTTGGTGTATGGTAAAGCCTTTTCATAAGTACGATGGCGTGCTTTCAGTAGTTTCTGGCTATACAGGTGGAGACATCCCAAATCCCTCTTACGAACTTGTCTGTTCAGAAACAACAGGTCATCGGGAAGCAGTTCAGATCGAATTTGACGACGAAGTCATTTCATATCGGGAATTATTGGATATTTTTTGGCGTCAGATTGACCCGACAGATAGTGGGGGACAATTTTTCGATCGGGGCGAGTCGTACCAAACCGCTATTTTTTATCATTCAGCTGACCAGCAGAAGGAAGCAGAACAATCCAAGCTAGAACTAGAAAAGTCAGGGAAATTCACAAAATCAATCGCGACAGAAATTTTACCGGCTAAATCGTTTTATTTGGCAGAAGAGGGTCATCAAGATTATTATAAGAAAAATCCAGGGCATTACAAACGCTATTCAGTTGGGTCTGGTAGAGAAAGTTTTAAATCAGAGAATTGGAGTGAGTGATCATGAAAGAGGATTTGAAAAATCGAATAACCGAAATGCAATATCATGTCACACAGGAACAAGGTACTGAGCCCCCATTCCGTAATGAGTTCGACAACCATTTTGAAGATGGAATCTATGTAGACCTTATTTCAGGAGAGCCCCTATTTAGTTCTAAAGATAAATATGATGCAGGATGTGGGTGGCCAAGTTTTACAAAACCTATTGAAAAAGAAGAAGTGACTGAGCACTTCGACACGGCTCACGGGATGCGTAGAACTGAAGTACGTAGTAAAACTGCAAACTCTCATTTAGGACATGTCTTCCCGGATGGTCCCGGGGAAGCTGGAACGCGTTATTGCATTAACTCAGCTGCGCTCCGTTTTGTTCCTCTTGAAAAGTTTGACGAAGAAGGTCTGGGCGACTACAAAGCTCAATTCCAATAAGAAAGGAGGTCCGTGGATGGACCGTTCCTTTTATCAATTTGTATGTTCATATCGCGGTGGTGAAAAACATGATCCACATGCAATATTTGCAGAACGTATGTTTAATGATCACAGTTTTCCAAGGTATGAGAGATCGTTTGATCCACTGTCACGGTATATCGAAGAAAAAGCCGATCCTCAAATGCCATCAATTCTGTTTGACGAACTGTATCGGCACTTTGAAGATCGATTCCTTTAAATGGGCGGTGGAACCGTTGCAATACCGCCTGTTTAACTGTATGATAAGTACAGAAAATGAAAAAGAGGTGCTATGTAGAGATGAGTATACATATTAATGCGAAAAAAGGCGATGTAGCCGATACGATCCTGCTTCCTGGAGATCCTCTCCGCGCGAAGTATATTGCTGAAACATTTCTTGAAGACGTTGTACAATACAACGAAGTGCGTAACATGTTCGGTTATACTGGGACATACAAAGGGAAGCGAATTTCTGTTCAAGGAACTGGAATGGGTGTTCCATCTATCTCCATCTATACGACTGAACTTATGCAAGAATTCGGCGTAAAGAAACTGATTCGTGTTGGAACTTGTGGCGCTATTCAAAAAGACGTTAAAGTACGTGACGTCATCCTTGCTCAAAGTGCTACAACGAATTCACCTATTAACCGCACGTTCTTCAATGGTGTGGACTATGCACCAACAGCAAACTTTGATTTGCTTTTGAAAGCTTATAATGCAGGAAAAGAAAAAGGCTTACATCTTCAAGTAGGGAATGTCTTCACGGAAGACTTCTTCTATAACGAGCATTCAGAACACGAAAAACTAGCATCATATGGAGTTTTAGCTGTTGAGATGGAAACAGCTGCATTGTACACACTTGCAGCTAAGCATGGTTGCCAAGCTCTTTCTGTTCTTACAGTAAGCGATCACATTCTTACAGGTGAAGCAACAACTTCTGAAGAACGTCAAATTACGTTCAATGACATGATTGAAGTCGCTTTAGAAGCTGCAATTCAGGAATAATCCAAATGAGGGCCGCGGTCAAGTTAGCGGCCCTTTTTTGACTAAATACGCATTACGAAGTAGAAAGTGGGATCGCGAATGGACGAAAATGAACAAAATGAGCAGAACCGGGCACCAGAGCCAGAGCAACACTCCGCTCACAATCGATATTTTAAGATAAAACCGTTCTCCTTCGTCATGTTGATTTTCACATTAGTCATTCTTACTGCAGGAATTACGTTCTTTGCCCTTACGTTTGGTGATGACAAAGTTGTCGAAGTCGTAAGTCCTCAAAAAATCGATCGACAAGAATTCCAAAAGTTTTATGATGCCTATGACGAAATTAAGAAAAACTATTTTCAAGATATTGACGACAAAGTTGTATTGGATGGCGCGATAAATGGAATGGTAGATGCTTTAGATGATCCGTATTCAGATTACTTGAATACAGAGGAAACTGAAAATCTTATGGAGAACATCTCATCCAGCTTCCAAGGTATCGGTGCTGAGATTCAAGAAGCTGACGGCTATATCAAAGTTGTATCCCCTATTAAAAATTCACCTGCTGAAAAAGTAGGTTTATTGCCAAATGACCTGATTCAGGCGGTCGATGGCAAAAGCATTCAAGGCATGTCTTCTTCAGAAGCTGTCCAGCTCATACGTGGTGAAAAAGGGTCGACTGTTACGTTAACGATAAAGCGCGGAGAAAAAGCAGAACCTTTCGAAGTGAAGATTAAACGTGACGATATTCCGATTGAAACCGTCTATACAGAAATGCTGGATGGAGGAATTGCACATATTCGTATGACAACATTCTCGGAGCATACGTACGACGAGTTACTAACAGCGTTAGACGATATGGAAGCAAAAGGAATGAAGGGACTCGTACTAGATGTACGACAAAATCCAGGCGGTGTCTTAGATGGCGCACTGAAAATTTCCGATCTGTTTTTGGATAAAGGAAAAACAGTCCTTCAAACGCAAGAAAAAGGGAAGAAACCAGTACTCTACCCCGCATCTGGCGGACGTAAAGTGAAAGTACCTGTTGCACTCGTTGTCGATGATGGTAGTGCATCTGCTTCTGAAATTTTAGCGGGCGCTTTAAAGGAATCCTCAGATATTCCAATCGTCGGTATTAAGACATTTGGTAAAGGTACAGTACAATCTCCTCTAGATATGAAAGATGGTTCAAACTTGAAGATCACAACTGCAAAATGGTTAACACCAGATGGCAATTGGATTCATAAAAAAGGAATTGAGCCTGATGTTAAAGTCGACTATCCATCCTATGCGATGCTACCTTTCCTAGACCCATCTGAAGAGATGAAGGAAGGACATGTTTCAGCTAATACAGAGACTGCTAAAGAAATGTTGAAGGCAGTAGGCTATGACGCTGGAAAAATTGATGGCTTATTCGATGAGAAAACGACACAAGCTGTCAAAAAACTTCAAGCAGATCTTAAACTTGAGGAAACGGGTGTTTTGACAGGAGATACTGCAATTGGTCTCATGAACAAACTCCGCGAAAAAATCGAAAAAGACGATCCACAGTTGTTGAAAGCGAAACAAGTTGTGCTCGACAAAGTCGGTAAATGAGCTAAAGGCGCCCAATCCAACCGGATTGGACGCCTTTTCTACTAGAAAGGAATGGTAATTATGATTGATGTGTATTTATATAGCGGATTTTTAGGGAGCGGTAAAACATCACTTCTGCTAAACTCTATTGCGCAACTAAAAGCAGCAGGGAAGAAGCCGGCTGTTTTGATGAATGAGTTCGGGGAGCTACCCGTGGACTCAGATTCCGTATCAGCATCAGGGGAAGTGCCGTTAAAAGAATTATTGAGTGGGTGCATTTGCTGTACGGGGTCTGAAAAGACGGAAGCGCAGCTACAAGCGCTTCTAGAAGACTATGAAGGCATAGATGTCATCTTGATAGAAACAACCGGTGCTGCACACCCTGTGGAGGCATTAGACGCTGTCTATTCCCCTTTATTTGCAGATCGACTTCAAGTGAAAGGAATTGTAACAGTGGCGGATGCACCACGCTGGCTCCATCGTGAAGAGCTTTCACCTAGAATTCACTCATTGATGTTGGAACAAGTTCGCCATGCTCATATTATTGCTTTAAACAAGTCTGACTTGGTGACTGAGTCTCAATTAGCGTCAATCTCTATGGAGCTAGCGAACTTAAACACGTCTGCACCTATTGTACAGACAGTCCAAGGGAAATTAGATTTCTCATTCATTGAAAAAACATTGTCAGCCGAGAAGTCTGCACAGCAGCCGATTATTTCAGGCAAGAACTTACCGCTTTCATCGAAAGTCATTACGTTTCTGAATCCAGTGAAAAAAGAGGATGTAGAGGCATGGACGGCTTTACTTCCTGATACCGTATATCGCATGAAGGGATATATCCCAATTGAGGGTGTGAAAAATCCAATGCTGTTCCAATATGCCTATGGTATGGTGAACTGGATGCCGGAATATGTTAGGATGCCCGAGCGCCTTGTTGTGATTGGTGAAGGCATTGACCAAATTGACTGGATTCATTAAATAGACGCTTTATGATGCCTTGTCAATAGGATTTGTTATCCAATAATTCATCCCATACCCATAGATATCCATAGAGATCTTTCTTCAACTCTATTTTTAAAGACATAGAGATAGGGAGTGGAGATGTATCCAAGGTGTTCCAATTTTACATCCTCCTTCTTCGTTTACGATAGTTTCCGAAGGGAGGCGTACAAGATGAAAAAATCGATAGCAGTCATCTTACTCGGTTCGGCACTCGTATTGCCGAACACTAGCCAGGCAGAAGCTTCTACTCTTGACTCTGTCCAAGTGAACAAAGTAGTAAAAACAATAACAGTGGAGGGGAATTTGCAACAACTCCCAACACAGCTTCAATACAATAAGGAGGACCTACAAGCTTACTACAATGGGTTAGCTAGTTGGTTTATGCAACACTATGCAAAACCACAACAAAAACCTGTAGAAAAGCCGCATGCTCCTGTTGAAAAACCATCGCCGACACCAAAGCCAGACCAGAAGCCGGTGCCTGAAGTGAAACCGGAAAAACCAACGCCTCCAGCAACTGAAAAGCCAGTGCCGACACCAAAGCCAGAGCAAAAGCCGGACACCACTCCAGTTCCGACACCACCAGCTAAGCCGGCACCACAAGAAAAACCTGATCAAACACCTGACCAAGGTCAAGTTTCTGCGAGTCAAATCGAACAAGCGGTTTTGACGCTTACAAATGCAGAACGTCAAAAAGCAGGATTGAAACCTCTTCAAATGGATGAGAAATTGATGCAGACTGCACGTGCAAAATCTGCAGACATGGCATCTAAAAACTACTTTTCTCATACGAGCCCGACATACGGCTCACCGTTTGATCAGATGAAAGCGAACGGTATCACATACCGCGCTGCTGCTGAAAATATTGCAATGGGTCAACGAAGTGCAGAAGAAGTCGTTAAAGGTTGGATGGCGTCCCCAGGACACCGTGAAAACATCTTGACTCCTGGCTACACGCACATCGGAATCGGTTACGATGCAAGAGGTAACTATTGGACACAACAATTCATTCAAAAATAAAAAAAAGCCGGTTTAGCAAAGAAAATTGCTGAACCGGCTTTTTTTTATCAAATTGAAAGATCATGTTTTTTCTGAATAACTCTTAGTCTAATACTTAACGCAATTGCACCAACTGTTAACCCTGCAATCAAACCTACCCAATATCCGAAGGGACCAAGTTCGGTATAGGTTGCGGATACATAGCCGACGGGAAGTCCAATCACCCATAGGGATATAAAGCCCATCAGGAAAGTCATGTTGACATCCTTGTAACCTCGTAACGCCCCTTGTATAGGCGCTTGAACAGCGTCCGATAACTGAAACAACGAAGCGAAAATGAAGAACTGGGCAGCAAGTGTAATAATTGAACGGTCAGTGGTATACAACGAAGCGATTGATTCCCTGAATACTAGTAATATTGCGATGCCTATAAAGCTGAAAATCACGGCAAAACTAATGCCGAGCAAGCTATACTTCTTCGCATCCTCAGACTGGCCAGCACCAATCGATTGCCCCACTAATATGGTCGCTCCCATTGAAATACTAAGTGGAATCATATACAACAGTGATGTGAAGTTCAATGCTACTTGATGCGCAGAAATTACTTCAGTTGAATACGAACTCATTAATAACGTAACTACTGAAAAGATGCTTGTTTCGATGAATATTGACATCCCGATCGGTACTCCTATGAACAAAATCTCTTTCCAATAAGACCAGACCGGCAACTGCCAGTGCTTCAATAACTCGTACTTTTGATAGGGTTTACCAGCCACCGCAACAGCACCAGCAATGACAAACACAATCCAATATGTAATTCCAGACGCATAACCGGCGCCAGCTCCACCAAGTTCAGGGAATCCGAAATGACCGTAGATCAATAAGTAGTTCAATAACACATTGATTGGAGCGGAAATAAGGATGATGAACATTGATACACGAGTAGAACCAAGTGCATCAAAAAATGATCGTAATACGGTGTATGCGAATAATGGTGCTAGACCGATGCTCATTCCTTTTAAATAGTCAATCGCTACACCACTCACTGGTGCTTCCAGTGACATGGTCCTAATAATCGGGAAGAAGACCAATAAAATGAATCCGAAAACGACAGTTGCTAAAGCGATGGATACATAGAGTCCTTGTTGCACAGACGGTTGAACGCGCTCGGTACGTCGAGCACCTACGTGCTGAGCAATAATCGGTGTAAGTGCCATAAGGATTCCAGCAAGACCGGTGTAAACGGGTATCCAAAATGATGATCCGATTGTGACTCCTGCTAAATGGTATGTATCGTACCTTCCAGTCATAAGAATATCAAAGAATGTCACTAAGTATAAAGCCACCTGTGTAATTAAAATCGGCATGACAATTTTGGCAAAATGGAACGATTTTCTTTCCACAGGAAGAGAAGATTCCACGGATTTCCCTCCTTTTTTATTTCAACCCTTATTGTATCATGCTTATTTTGGTATACTATCAAAAGAAACAGATGAGATTGACTTTATTTTTTAACGATAGAAGAGGTGAACGGCCCTAATGAAACGGCCAGTAATCGTATTGACAGGTGGAGGAACGGCAGGGCATGTCTCCGTAAACGAAGCAATTATCCCTGCATTTTTAGAAAGAGGATACGAGATTCACTATATCGGATCCCATGAAGGAATTGAGCGAGACCTAATCGGCACAGGTCATCCAGAAGTGACCTACCATGCAATTGATAGTGGTAAACTAAGACGTTATTTTTCAATGAAAAATTTCACGGATCCTTTTCGTGTAGGTGCAGGAGTTTTACAGGCGTATTCAATTTTGCGTAAATTAAAGCCTGAAATCATCTTCTCTAAGGGAGGATTTGTTTCAGTACCCGTTGTGCTTGCTGCTAAGCTAGCGCGTATTCCTGTCGTCGCTCACGAATCAGATGTATCTCCTGGACTCGCCAACAAAATAGCGCTTCCATTTGTGAAGCATATTTTTACTGTGTTTGAAGAAACGCTCTCATATGTCCCTTCTGATAGATCTTCTTGTACGGGAGCGATTATCCGTCCCGAACTATTTGAAGGAGATCGAAAGACTGGGCTTCGCATGTCTGGTTTGACTGAAGAGAAGCCAGTTGTCATCGTAATGGGAGGCAGCCAAGGTTCTGCAGTACTCAATGATGCACTAAGAGGAAACCTGCAAACTATTTTACAAGACTTTCAAATCATTCACCTATGTGGAAAAGGGAATTTAGATGAGTCACTTGACCAAACAGAAGGGTATGTCCAGTTTGAATACGTAACTGAGGGATTACCTCACTTGATGGCTGCTTCTGAATTAGCGCTATCCCGTGCAGGTTCAAACGCTATTTTTGAATTGCTCGCAGTTCGTATACCGATGCTTCTTGTCCCGTTGTCTGCGGAAAAAAGCCGTGGTGACCAAATTCTGAATGCTAAACATTTTAAGAAACTTGGTTTTGCACATGTCATTAATGAGGAAGACATCACTGTAGCGTCATTATTAGCTGGTCTAATTGACCTTGCAGAAGACAAAAAGAACATCATTTCGACAATGGATCAAACGGATGCAACCAAAACTCCGGAAGAAATGGCGAATCTAATTCTCTCATGTAGAACGAACTCATAAAACCGATTATCCACAAAATGGACACTTGCGTTTTTTTAACTCTTGCATAGCGAGTCTGCAAGGTGTAAACTAGTCCGCGGATAATACATGTTGATACTAGAACGAAACCCTTTCAGTTCAAGTGTTTGCATGGTAACATAGTAAAGGATATAAAAATTTACGCAACATGCCAAAAGGCAAATGTGGAGGTAATAACTCATGTCGAACAGTGTTGGTTTCGAGCGTTCACCGTATGCAGCTTTTTCAGGTCCGAACCTTGGTTATGTAATGGAAATGTATGAGCTTTACAAAAATGCACCAGAATCCATCGATCCGGAGCTTGCAGAATTCTTCAAGCGAAACGGTACACCTGAAAGTGGAGACGATCGCCTCTCAAATCTAGCAAAACAAGATGGAGCTAAAGGAAGTCCAGCAGATTTCCGTAAAGTTCTTTCCGCATACAAACTCATGGATGCAATTCGGGCATACGGACACTTAAACGCTGATATTTACCCGCTGAATGACCGTCCAAAAGACGCTTCAAGAATTGAACTTTCAGCTTATGATCTATCTGAACGTGATCTTGAGGCAATGCCAGCTTCACTCTTCTTAAAAGAAGTTCCTTCTCAAGTGGAGAATGCACTAGATGCAGTGAACTATTTGAAATCCTTATACACGGGCAAAATCGCTTATGAATTCGCTCACTTGATTGAAGAAGAGGAAAAGCAATGGATTCAAGAAAATATTGAATCTGGAAAGTTAGCGATTTCCCTTACTGCAGATGATAAAAAACAATTGTTAGACCGTCTGACTAGAATCGAAGGTTTTGAGAAGTTCATCCACAGAACCTTTGTAGGCGCGAAACGGTTCTCGATTGAAGGACTTGACACGCTTGTCGTATTCCTCGACGAACTAGTGCTACGTTCTGAAGAAGCACAAACGAAAAAAATGTTGATTGGTATGGCGCACAGAGGACGTCTGAACGTTCTTACGCATATCCTCAACAAACCTTATGAGATGATGTTCGCAGAGTTTGCAGGCGTCCCATCAGGGCCATTTTTACCTGAAAATGGTTCAGTAGAAGTAACTCGTGGCTGGTTTGGTGATGTAAAGTATCACCTTGGTGCTTTGTACAAAGGCCAAACAGGAATGGATCGTTTTCTTGCGTACAATCCATCTCACTTAGAAGTCGTAAATCCTGTAATCGCAGGACAAACACGAGCTGCCCAAGAGAACACGGATCACCCAGGTATTCCAGTTCAAGATACCAATGCTGCCTATGCAGTAATGGTCCACGGAGATGCTGCGTTCCCTGGTGAAGGAATTACACAGGAAACTTTCAACTTCAGTCGCGTTCGCGGATTCCAGACTGGTGGATCTATTCACGTCATTGCGAATAATATGATTGGGTTTACGACGGAGTACTACGATTCGCGTTCCACACATTATTCTTCAGATATGGCAAAAGGATTTGAAATACCGATTCTGCACGTAAATGCAGATAGTCCTGAAGATGTTATCGCCGCAGCATTACTCGCATTTAACTACCGACAGAAATTCGGTAAGGACATTCTTATAGATCTAATCGGCTACCGTCGTTACGGTCACAATGAAATGGACGAACCGATGGTTACAAACCCTGTCATGTATCAAGATGTTCACAACCATCCGACAGCTCGTCAGTTGTATGGCGAAAAGTTAGCGAACGAAGGTATTTTGACTACCCAAGACGTTGAGACATTAGATGCCGAGGTATTTGCAGAAATGCAACGTGCTTATGACAAAGTGAAAGAGACTTCGTCGGATACGAGCAATAATTCCGATGCGACTCCTGATGCAGTACTCGCAGGATATCCGCGAGATCTTCAAACAGGTGTATCAGAAGAACGTCTTCGTCGGATGAATGAAGAATTGCTCTCTTATCCTGAAAGCTTCAATGTATTCGGGAAATTGGATCGCATTTTGAAACGTCGCCAAGATCCGTTTAACGGAAAAGGGAAAATCGATTGGGCACATGCGGAACAGCTTGCATTTGGATCAATTCTTCAAGACGGTAAACCAATCCGGATGTCTGGCCAAGATATCCAGCGTGGTACGTTTGCACACCGTCATCTTGTGTTACACGATGAGAAAACAGGAGAAGAATTTGTACCACTACATCACATCAGTGATTCAAACGCATCATTTGTTGCGTACAACAGTCCTTTGACTGAAGCGGGTGTCGTAGGGTATGAGTTCGGTTATAACCTAGAAGAAGAGAAGACAGTCACAGTTTGGGAAGCGCAATATGGAGATTTCTCCAATATGGCTCAAGTAATGTACGACCAATTCATCTCATCCAGTAACGCGAAGTGGGGTCAACAATCCGGTTTGATCATGATGTTGCCGCACGGTTACGAAGGGCAAGGACCGGAGCACTCAAGCAGCCGTATCGAACGCTACTTGCAACTTTGTGCTGAAAACAACTGGACAGTTGCGAACATTTCAAGTGCAGCAAACTACTTCCACGTACTTCGCAGACAAGCAGCGATACTTGGAGATGAAGCTGAACGTCCACTCGTTATTGCAACACCTAAATCACTTCTTCGTCATCCACTAGTGGGTGCTGATCTTGCCGAACTGACGGAAGGTCATTTTGAAACAGTATTGGAAGAACCGAATACTGGAAAAAATGTAGATAGCGTGAAGAAAGTGATTTTGACTAGTGGTAAAATGGCAATTGACTTGGCAGAGAAAGTGAAGGGTGGAGTAGGATTCGACCACTTGCATATTGCACGTGTGGAACAATTGTATCCATTCCCATCTGACAAATTGTCTGCAATCATTCAACGATTCCCGAACGCTGAAGAGATTGTTTGGGTCCAAGAAGAGCCGAAGAATATGGGTTCATGGTCATTCGCGCTACCTTATTTACATGAGATTTCTCAAGGACTGAAAGTGAATTACACAGGGCGTATTCATCGTGCAAGTCCTTCTGAAGGAAACGGCACAATGCACAAACTCGAACAACAACGTATCATTGAAGAAGCGCTTAAAAACTAATTATATATGTTGAATTAAACAATCCGACCAGTTGCCGTTGTTTTCCGCTCTAGGCGGACGCTTTCCGCTTCAAACAACTAATATGTCTGAGCTCGTGGAGATTTTTACATCAATATACAAAGTAATTCCTGAACGATTGAACGATATAAGAGGAGGAAATTATTGTGGCAGAGATCCGAGTACCTGAACTGGCAGAATCGATTACCGAAGGAACAATTGCAAAATGGCTAAAACAACCAGGTGAATCAGTAGACAAAGGTGAATTCATCGTTGAACTTGAAACAGACAAAGTAAACGTGGAAGTAATTTCAGAAGAAGCCGGAACTGTTCAAGAACTAATGGCGGCTGAAGGCGATACTGTTGAAGTCGGTCAAGTCATTGCAATTGTTGGAGCAGGTTCTGGAGCACCCGCTCAGCAACCAACTGCACCCGCTCAAGCTGCACAAGAACAACCTGCACCTGCAGCATCTGAACCAGTTGCTGCGCAAGCACCGGCTGAAGCATCATCAGGAGATCGTTTGATTGCAAGTCCTGCGGCTCGTAAACTAGCGCGTGAAAAAGGCATTAACTTAGCTGACATTTCGCCAGTAGATCCTATGGGTCGTGTACGCGTGCAAGACGTGGAAGCACACGGTACTGCTCCTAAAGCACAACCAGCAGCACCAGCAGCTGCTCCTAAACAACAAGCAAAAGTGGATGATGGCCGTGTAGAGCGCGTGAAAATGAGCCGCCGTCGTCAAACAATTGCAAAGCGTTTGCTTGAAGTGAAGCAAAACACAGCAATGCTTACAACATTCAACGAGATTGATATGACGAACGTAATGGAACTTCGTTCACGTAAGAAAGACGAATTCTTTGATAAGAACGATGTCCGTCTAGGGTTCATGTCATTCTTCACTAAAGCAGTTGTCGCTGCGCTTAAGAAATATCCTAAAGTCAACTCTGAGCTTGATGGCGATGAGTTGATCATGAAAAACTACTTCGACATCGGTATCGCGGTATCTACAGATGGCGGACTAGTTGTACCAAACGTTGTCGATGCAGACCGTAAAAACTTCGCTGAAATCGAAGCGACTATCGGGGAACTTGCTAAAAAAGCACGCGACAACAAATTGACGCTTGCTGACATGTCAGGCGGTTCATTCACAATCACAAACGGTGGAGTATTCGGTTCACTTTTATCTACACCAATCCTTAACGGGACTCAAGTAGGTATTCTTGGAATGCACACGATTCAAAAACGTCCGATTGCTGTCGGTAATAACGTTGAAATTCGTCCAATGATGTACGTGGCGCTTTCTTATGATCACCGTGTCATCGATGGAAAAGATTCAGTTGGTTTCTTGAAAATGATTAAGGAATTGATCGAAAATCCAGAAGATCTTCTTCTTGGATCATAATTGATAGGCTGAGCCCTCCGCTGTTTGAGGGGGGACTTAGTCTTACACTTTTCTTTAGGAAAGGCGGGATCCATTAATGTCTTCGTTCAAAGATTGGCTTCATGCACCAGCAATCCGGCAGGTCGTTTGCAAACATGCAGATGCAGAAAAATACTTAGTGACAAACGTACTCACACCAGGCAAGGCCTATGATGTGAAAAACGAAACAGAAGAGTTTCTTTTCGTCGTTGACAACACAGGCCACGTTGGCGGGTATTACAAAACCTATTTCGAGTGACATACAGGTAGCTGTAAGTTAAACTAATGATGACTAAAACGACCTGATGCGGTTAGAGCATCAGGTCGTTTTATATAGGAGGAGACAAGAGATTATGAACTTGTTAACCAAACAAATCCAAGAACTACGTACAACGAGGGTGCATTCAGAAGAAGAGCAACTGCTCATTCAAGAGGGAGGGTATGTAAGCCCGACACCTAATTTGTTTGATGATATTCTAATTGCTCTTTCATTGAAAAAACCGGTTTTACTGAAAGGACCTTCAGGCAGCGGAAAAACCCGTCTAGCTCAAAGTATTTCGGCACTGTTCCAACAGCCGATGCAAAGTGTCAACTGTTCGGTGGATCTGGATGCTGAAGCGTTACTAGGTTTCAAAACGATTGTGACAAAAGATGGAGAGAGCGTCATTGAATTTGTTAATGGCCCTGTCGTAACAGCCATGAAACGCGGTCATATTTTATATATTGATGAAATCAATATGGCCAAGCCAGAAACGTTACCGATCCTGCATAGCCTTCTCGATCATCGGCGAATGATTACGAATCCATTTACAGGAGAAGTCATCGTGGCACATGAAGACTTTACGGTAATCTCAGCAATTAATGAAGGCTATATCGGAACTTCGCCAATGAATGAAGCACTCAAAAACCGCTTTGTATCATTTTCGATACCTTATTTGGAAGCGCAGCAATTACGAAACGTATTGGAGAATGCAGTGCCTGAAGCAAAAATATCTATCGTTGACACGATTATGAGTATTTCAGGAGATTTGTCGAAACAAACTGCTAACGGCTTGCTGGCTGACGAAGCAGCTTCCGTTAGAAGTCTAATCGATGCCCTTCAACTCGCAGTCCACATGCCGGTAGAACGAGCTGTGACCTATGCAATTGCTGAGCTTCTAGAAGACAAATTGGAACGCTATCTGGTGAACGAATTGACAGCTACTTGGGTGAAATGAGGGATCGTGATGGATAAGGTCAATCGGTTCATACAGTTTAATGACGAATCCGTTGAGACACGTAAAATTCTACTTTATGAAAAGATTGCTCAATCGTTGGCGAATGCACCTTTTGTGAAGATAACCGAGCGTCAATTAATCGAATATCAGCCAAAAGATGCGACACTTGCGATGAGCGTGTTTTGGAGACATCGTCCTGAGCAGGTGACACATTTAGGGCGTCTTTCCGACATCTATTTACTTGCTGCAGGCTTTTACCGACACTTCGACTTAGCAGAATGGAAATCTTTCACTTTGGTAATGAAGTCAAGTCATCATCCCAAATTAGCCGGTCAATTAATGATGATGTTTGAAGAATTCAGATTGATGGAATCCATACAAAGAACGCGTGTCGGAACGCAGAGAGCCTTCCAGGTACGCAGTAAAGTGTACGCGGAATTCCATAAAGACCGACTTTTATCGAATGCCAAGCGAGGGTTTCTGGCAGATGCGTTAGTTAACCAATTATTTTTGGATATCCATTTAGGAATGACAACCTCTCCGCATGAATCGTTCGAACAGTATCCTATGGATCGTATCCGGCAAGTAACACAACGGGCATATGAGATAGAAACAACCTCACAGAGTGGTGTACTGGCAAAAAGAATTATAGAACTAGTGGAAGAACAACTAACAGGAGACATTATTCTGCCCTTATACACGTTCGGAGAATTCTTCGAAGAAGACAAAAAGATGAATATAGATGTTAGGGCGATGTCTGATCCAGGAGATCCAGAAAACCAGGACGTGAAGGAAACAATAGAAGAGGAGTTTCGTGCCTGGCATCGGGAAACTGAAGATGACAAGGGGACACATCTGGAATTTGAACTCCAACAAGGCAAACAAGGAGCTGCAGATGCTTCAGGAGCAACACCAGGGGATGAGAATGCAGAAGCTCAAGCGTTCGGGTTGGGGAGCTCGGAAGCGAATGATAAAGAAGGAATGCCAAAACAGCAAACTGACTTGGACGGTGACCGTTTAGAACGACCTTCAGTTAAAGCCGGTTCGGATTACGGTCCAGCCCATACACGGGTCATGTTCAGTGTAACGAAAATGCCGAATATCGAAAAAGCTTCATCAACTAGAATGCTAACAGAGTGGCGAAATAATCATTTACCAATTGTACGTGGTCTTGTTACTGAGATGAAAAAAAGACTGGAAAGAAAAAAGCAACAAAAACGTGAAAACTTGACGAAAGGTCGCCTTTCTTCAAAGCTAACGACCATGCTAACGGATGATCGCCCTAAACCATTCTATCGTAAACAAGCACCTTCACCAGAGCTTGATGCGGTATTCGGCTTACTCGTAGATGGCTCAGCTTCCATGATCGACAAAGTGGAGGAGACAAAAGAAGCAGTCATCCTTTTTCATGACGTCTTACGGAAACTTCGTGTATCTCATGAAATTACTACCTATTACGAAGATGCCTTTGAATCATCCAAAGAAGAGCAACCAAACTTTTTCGAAGTGATGCACTCGTTCGATGAAACACATATCGATAGTGGTCCAGCAATCATGAATTTTGAAGCTCACGAAGATAACCGAGACGGATTTGCGATTCGATGGATGGCTAATCGACTCGCAAATAGACCTGAACAGCATAAGTTCTTACTCGTATTCTCTGACGGTGAACCCTCTGCATTTGGATACGATCGTAATGGAATTGTCGATACTGCAGAGGCTGTTTGGGAGACGGAGAAGCGGGGGATATCAGTCGTGCATTTGTTTTTATCAACACAACAACCAACTGAAGACCAAAAAGCGTTGTTCGCAACGATGTTTGGAAACAAAACCGCTGCGTCTGATTCAGTAGAAGAATTCGCCAGCCAAACGCTACGTATCCTTAGAAAGCTGCTCGCGATTGCAGCTCAATAAAAAACGCAAAACCACCTTATAATGGGCGGTTTTGCGTTTTCTCATGGATATTAAGAAGACGTTGTTTTAACTCTTCTTCCATTCTACCGATTTCACGTTCAGCTTCTTTTCGCTTCACGCGACCATCAGCTTGGATGACAAGAGTTTCTTCGATTGTTTGGATCAAGTTTTCCTGAGTCTTTTTCAACGTATCAATTTCAATAATGCCGCGTTCATTTTCTTTTGCGGTTTCAATTGAATTCAATTTCAGCATTTCAGAATTACGAAGCAGTAGATCATTTGTAGTCTTTGTAACAAGTCGCTGGGATTCAACAGCTTTCTTTTGGCGGTTCAATGTTAAGGCAATTGCAATCTGGTTTTTCCATAACGGAATTGACGTCATAATCGATGATTGAATTTTTTCTGCAAGCGTTTGGTTCGTTTGTTGAATCATACGGATTTGAGGCGCGCTTTGGATGGTAAGCTGACGAGACAATTGCAAGTCATATAGACGTTTTTCCAGCCGATCGAGAAACTGGCTCATATCATTTACTTCTTGGATGGTCATCTGATCATTTGAACTCTGTGCATCTGCGCGCATCTGCGGAATCGTGATAGTTGCTAGTTCATCGCGCTTTATTTCTGCAGCTGCTATATAGACGTTAAGAGCTTGGAAATAGGTCTTATTCTGTTCGTATAAATTATCGAGCATATGCACATCTTCTATTAAACCTCTTTTGGAATGTTCCAGTTGTACACCAATCCGGTCGATTTGAGTACTGAGTTTTTGATACTTCGTCATCATTTCTTGAATAGAACGGGAGGCTTTGTTAAAGAGGCGACTTAGGCCAGTCTTTTTCTTTTCAGATAAATCGTCCGGATCGATCTCTGAAAGTTTCCCCATCAAATCGTTCAATACATCACCAACAGGACCAATGTCTTTACTTTGGACGTGGTCCAACATTTTATGAGAAAAACGCGACAGTTCGTTTTGTGCTGTAGCACCGTAGGTTAAAATTGCTTCATAATCGCCCACAGGAATCTGATCGGCGAGTTCCTTAGCTTTTTGCTGTTCTTCTGGAGATAAGCGATCCATTAAAGCGACAGATGCATTGTTTTCGGGTTGTTCTGTTTGCATTTCTTTAGGTAACATCGGTTCGCTTCTATCAAACGGACTACTGAGTAAATCATCAAAAGATTTTACATCATTATTCATTGGCTGATTTTCGGTCATCGAGTAGTTCTCCTTTCGAGTGAGGCAAGGATTTTTTGCGTGCCATTGTAATATCAACATAGTCGAGTTCTAGTTGTAAGGCTGCTAAATCAGTTGCTAGTGCATCTTGCAAATCACTTTCCAACTGGTGGGTGACATCTGTAATTGTTTCTCGAGTATGTTGAAGTGCAATACGAACTTCTTTTTCTTTCAATTGTTGGTTGGCAAGTAGAGCATATTTAGATGTTAGTTCAACGGCAGAATCCAGATGCGCATAAAAGAATTGTTCCGTTTGATAAAACTTCTTTGGATCATTTCGTACAATCGTGAGCACTTTTCTAGATAGGTTACTCAACTCATATACTTGACGGAAAGCCTGGACCGAGCGAACCTGTCCATATAGACTATTCAATTTTTTAATTTTGTTCTTGGCTTCTTGGAGTTGTAATTCAATATGTCGGTATTCAGAGCGTGTCATCCCGAGTTCTTTCACTGATGAGCTTAACTGGACTTGTTTAATCGCAAAAGTACCACCAAGGTACATAGCGATGAGTATACCAGTTGCCGCAAATGGGTTGAGGCCAGTTCCGAGTAACAAAAAGAGATAGGTTCCAAAACTGACGGGCGCCACGATGAAGTGCCGCATAAAAAACTGTTTGAGTTTTTTCATCTTCGGTCAGCCCTCCTTAGTCGTTAGTGTTTATATCTTTATTACGTGTAAGTGGGAGCAAAAGTTTCATCGTTTCGTTAATCTCTCTCTAGTATACCGTATTAAGTCCGTTCAGACGAACAATTGAAATACTGTTTAGTTCGGATTGCTTGGAAAAATTGTTGATGCTTTGTATAATTGTCAACTGTATAGGAGGAGTGGTCTTAGCATGTATGAAGTGATTTACATGAAAGCGGATTATGAACCTTGGTGGATGTTTGAAGGATGGGAAGAAATGGTTCGCTTAAGGCAATCATTTGAGGAATTAGAAGAAGCAATCGCATTTGCAAACTCAATTATGGATGAAATGCGTGGATGTTTTTCAAAGGAAAAGACTCGTAAAGAGGCTTTCACTGCTTTTTGGAATCCAGGCGAGAGTACGTATTGTGATGGGTGTGACGATGATATGCAGTTGTATCACGGTGTCTTTATGTTACACGACAAAAAGCCTTTTTGTTTTGTTAAAGAAAAATAATTAGAATATTTCATTAGATATATTTGACAATTTAAAGTGGTATGTTATAGTGGAAGTAAGGTTAATAGCAAGTGCTCGCGACGAGAGACGTATTCACGTATTACAAAAAGTAATCGGCAGCGTCGGTACTTTTTGTAATACGTGAATTTTCTTTTTTTGTAGCTGGTTCATGTATTAGCAATTATTATTTGGGGGTTTTCATTTATGAAACAAGGTACAGTTAAGTGGTTCAACGCAGAAAAAGGTTTCGGTTTCATCGAGGTTGACGGAGAAGACGACGTATTCGTACACTTCTCAGCTATTCAAGGAGAAGGTTTCAAATCTTTGGACGAAGGCCAGCAGGTTGAGTTCGAAATCGTTGAAGGTAACCGCGGTCTACAAGCTGCAAACGTTTCTAAAATCTAATAACAAACAAAAGGGGACCCACTTATCTGAGTGGGTTCCCTTTTTTATGCCTTATGGCTGCGTAACCGATTCCATGGAGGAAGTGACGATTAAATCCTCTTTTCCTTTTACCTTCATGACGGATTCACGCTTCACTTCTCCGAACCCTTCTACAAAATACTTACGGTTACTATAAGTGTCTCCCTTATCTTCAATGACAATCGCGTGTTCAAACTTTTTATAGGGAGTTTCCACAGTAGCGTCGGTATCGACAACTGTCCATTTCCCGAAAGTAGCCCCTTTTTCGAAAGGCTTTTGCAAATAAACACCAGTCACTTCCATTTTTTTAATCGCTGCTACTGGAGGTGCATTCTCTTCTACATCGACATGTTTTTCTTCTAAAATCAAGATTCGATCTTTTTCCACTTTGTATAGCTTTCGTATTATTGCTGCACCGTTGTTCTCGTAAATCATCACGTAGTCTTCATATGGATGAGAAACCTGAACATCCAGCTCCGCAAACTCATTTCCATCTCCTTCATAATGAGCTTTTGAACTGTCAGGGAGCAAGTAGTCACGCATGGCGGGATCTTTAATTTTACCAGTAGGATCATCCAGTTCTTCAACGCCATCATTGTCGTGATCTTTGTCTTTTATTTCTCCACCGGCATCCGTTTCGGTTTTATCAAGGGGATTCTGTTGGCCGCTGTTCCCGGAATTATCAGGTGCAGTGACATCTTCACCATTCAGTTTGGAACAAGCGGAGACGATAAGGAGACTAATGAGTAAGAACATTAAAAACAGAAACCTTTTTATAGTCAACCACTCCTTTTCGAATAGTATTGCCGTATTCTAGAAAAGAATGTGCATGAGGATTTCATTAAATTTTAGAAGGAAAACAAAAAAGCAACCGCTAAAATAGCAGTTGCTTCTTGTTTAAAGTAGAGAACTATCAGGAAATCATTTCACAGAAGGCTGTGCTTCTTTCCACTCCAAATACTCATCATAGCTCATCATCTTATCGAAAATGGTACCATCATCATTAATTTCAATTACGCGATTGGCAATTGTTTGGATGAACTGATGGTCATGAGAAGTGAATATCATAACGCCTTTGTAAGCAATTAGCCCGTTGTTTAACGCTTGAATCGATTCGAGATCCAAGTGGTTTGTCGGCTCATCTAATAAGATGACATTTGAATGAGTCAACATCATTTTAGAAAGCATACAACGAACTTTTTCTCCACCAGATAGAACAGATGGTTTTTTGTTCACTTCTTCGCCTGAGAAGAGCATTCTACCGAGGAAACCACGTAAGAACGTCTCAGTTTCATCTTCTGGTGAATAAGGACGTAACCACTCAACTAGTGATTTCTCGTTACCTTCGAAGAATTCACTATTGTCGATAGGGAAGTAAGCTTGTGAAGTGGTAACGCCCCATTTAACAGTTCCTGCATCCGGTTCTTGCTTCTCCGCTAGAACTTCAAGTAAAGCTGTTTTTGCAAGAGGATTCCCAACAAGAATAACTTTATCTTCTTTGTTCAATGTAAATGAGGCATCTTTCAACAATTGAACTCCGTCTTGAGTTTTAGATAGATCACGAACCATTAAGACGTCATTTCCGATGTCACGTCCCATTTGGAAGTTCACATATGGATAGCGACGTGATGATGGTTTAATATCATCAATATCAATTTTATCCAACGTCTTTTTACGTGACGTTGCTTGTTTAGATTTTGAAGCGTTCGCGCTAAATCGTGCAATGAAGGCTTGTAATTCTTTTACCTTTTCTTCTTTTTTCTTATTCTGTTCTTGGGATAGTTTAAGCGCTAGTTGGCTAGACTCATACCAGAAATCATAGTTACCTGCGTAGATTTGAATTTTACTGAAGTCCAAGTCCGCAATATGGGTACATACTTTGTTCAAGAAGTGACGGTCGTGAGATACAACGATAACTGTATTCTCAAAGTTGATCAAGAACTCTTCTAACCATTGGATTGCTTTTAAGTCCAAGTGGTTCGTCGGCTCATCCAGTAGCAAGACGTCCGGCTTACCAAATAGGGCTTGAGCAAGTAAGACCTTCACTTTGTCAGAACCGTTAAGTTCGGACATTTTCATTGTATGCAACTTGTCAGAAATTCCAAGGCCTTGCAAGAGGATTGCTGCTTCGGATTCAGCTTCCCATCCGTTAAGCTCTCCAAATTCACCTTCAAGTTCAGCTGCGCGCATGCCGTCCTCATCTGAAAAATCTTCTTTCATATAAATCGCATTTTTTTCAGTCATAATATCATAGAGACGCTTGTGTCCCATAATGACCGTTTCAAGAACTTCCTCTTCTTCGAATTCGAAGTGATCCTGTTTGAGTACTGCCAGGCGGTCGTCATTATTTAAAATGACATTCCCAGTTTGCGGCTCAATTTCACCGGAAAGTATTTTAATGAATGTTGATTTACCCGCACCATTCGCACCGATTAGCCCGTAACAATTCCCTGGGTTAAACTGTATATTAACATCTTCAAATAGTTTCCGGTCTCCGAATCGAAGACTTATATTACTTACTGCTAACATAATTGACCTCCTAAAATTCACACTTTGCCCATTATAGCACGTATTGTCGTTAGGGTGGGGGAAATTACAGTGGCAAAATTCAATTTTCAAGCTTACAATACATCTATGAGTATATCGTCTAAATTGTTCAAGAACTTTCTTTCTTTTGAAGGGCTCTCCGATTTTTATAAGCTGACAACGTACCAAGTTCTTTATTGATCAAATACTCCATTTGGACATAATCTTTCCGCGAGGGCAACAACTGGGGATCAAGTCCGCTCATCGTGTTAATGAAGTAGTACCCATTGATTTGTCGGAACACAACGACTGTGTCAGGAAACGAGTCGAATACACTTTTTACTTGATACTTCCGTGTATAGGACCAATGAATTATTTGCATGGCTTTCATCCTTTCACAGAAAATTATACGACCTCAAAAAAACAAACGCAAGTTCGATGAATTAGATTTAGAAAGGAATCCTTATGAATCCTAACGTCCTCACTCCTAAAAAAACAATTCTTATGATTTTTGCGATTTTTGCCGTGTCGTTGAACATGCGACCTGCTATCACGTCAATCGGTCCGCTGCTCGAAACGATTCGGGTACAATTGTCATTGACGAATGCACAAGTTAGTCTACTTACTGCCTTACCGGTTATTTGCATGGGCGTATTCGCATCGCTTGCACCTGTATTGAATCGTCGTTTAGGATTAAATGTAACTATGATTGTAATGGTTGCGATTATTGGTGTAATGACGGCACTCCGTGGATTCGTACCCACGTATCCCATGCTCCTACTTTCTTCCATAGGAGTGGGGATTGCGATTGCGATTGCTGGGCCACTTCTTTCCGCGATGATCAAACAAAACTTTCCACATCGGGCAGGGCCCGTCATAGGGATCTATTCGTTTGGTCTCGGGGCTGGGGCAACAGTAAGTACTGGATTATCCGCTTACTTCTATGAAGTCACCGGATCCTATCCATTCGCACTCTGTATATGGGCGGTACTTGCTTTTGTTGGGATCGCAGTATGGCTTGCTGCAGGAACCGATCAGCTTGTAGTTCGACAACAAGTGGAAAGATTATCTGGAGAAGAATTGAGCAAATTCCGTTCGCCTTGGAAAAACAGAAAAGCATGGCTGTTCCTCTTATTCTTCGGACTGCAGTCTGCTGCTTTCTTCTCAATAGTTATCTGGCTAGCACCTATCGCAATGTCGAAAGGAATGACGATTGTTCAGGCGGGTACACTAGTCAGTCTCATGACAGTCGTTCAAATTGTCTTGAATATTACGATTCCGCTTATGATGGAACGGTATCCAGGAAGAAAAATGTGGCTGCTGTTTATTCTCCTCATTGGCTTGGTTGCAGTGGCTATGTTTGGAACTGGTCATTTACCGTTTTTGTGGGTAGGCGCGCTTTTAATGGGAGTACCTTTAGGCGGGATGTTCCCAATCGCACTCGTGCTGCCGCTGGATGAGACTGAAAATGCGGTAGAAACGAATTCTTGGACAGCAATGATGCAAACCGGGGGTTACATCATCGGTGGGCTATTGCCGTTAGTTATCGGGATGTTATACGACATCACGGAAAATCATCAAGTGACAATCGCATTATTTGGTCTATTATTTTTAGGAATGATCTTCTTGGCGATATTAATAGGGGATAGAGAAGAATGAATGAATTGGAAAAGGGATGCCCGTTTGGGGCATCCCTTTGTTTTTTTGTATAGCCGATTATTGAATATCAGAAAAAAGTTATTTCTTTTTTTATCAAGAATTGTGTACTTACTCACAACGATCATTGCCGCGGTCGTTGTTCAGCAGTTGTTTCCTAACATAAGCAACGCAAACCCTACCTACTTTTGCGTCCTTGCGGCCCTATAGCCGCGCCAGTTTGAATACGTATAATGGGTAAACATTCCGCAGAATGCCAGTATTCAAGAATCAGCTAACTGGTTATAACTTAGTAATCATAACATCTTATTGTTAGTTCGTCAACCTGTGTCGAAGGGAGGCTTGGTTTAATGGGCTAACTAGTTCTAAAAGGAAGGGATATTTCTTACAGTAAGCTATAAGGCTTTAGAAAGGTGGAGAATGAGTGGAAATTGATGGCGTCTTTTCAGGTGGTGGATTAAAAGGGCTCGCGTTAGTAGGTGCGTGTAAAGTTTTCGAGCAAAATGGATACACATTTAAGCGATCAGTTGGCACAAGCGCTGGTGCAATTGTCGCTGCCATGTTAGCAGCGGGATACACGGCCAGGGAAATGGAAGAAATTATGCAACAACAAAACTTTCCTGAACTACTAGATGCAAGAAAGACAATTATACCCATTCCATTTATGAAATGGATTCAGCTCTATTGGCGTATGGGACTCTACCAAGGAACGGCTCTGGAAAATTGGTTTAGTGACATCATGGCCCAAAAAGGGGTGTATACTTTTGCGGATCTACCAGAAGGGTCGCTTAAAATCATTGTCTCCGACTTAACAAACGGAAAACTGATCGTACTTCCTGATGATTTAGGGGAGTATGGGTTACGGCCAGATTTTTTCCCGGTGGCACGCGCGTTAAGAATGAGCACGAGTATTCCTTTCTTTTTCGAACCGGTCATTCTTCATTCATTAGCTGGAAATTCTGTCACTGTAGATGGGGGCGTTCTTAGTAATTTTCCTCTATGGGTCTTTAATGAACCTGAGAATGGAGAGACACGCCCGATCGTCGGTATGAAATTAAGTCATAATCCAGAAGATAAGAAAAAAACAGTGATCCGTAATGGATTAGGCCTTTACGAAGCACTTTTTACAACAATGAAGGATGCTCACGATGAAAAACACGTTTCCAAAAGACTTGAAAAAGATGTGCTATTTATTCCCACTGATGGAATTTCCGCTGTTCAATTCGATTTGACCGATGAGCAAAAAGATACTCTAGTTATTAGCGGGGAAGTCTCCGCCACAAATTTTTTGAAACAATGGGGAAAGACAGCGATGATACGTAGAATTGTTTGAAAAGTTAAGCAACTAACCATGTTGTTTATTGTCGATGAATGGTATAATAGTCTTAAGTAATAGTAACTGTTTAGCTGAAAGGGCGGTGTTCGGTATGAAGATATCTTTAAAGCATTTGCTATTAGCCATCGCGTGGCTTTCAATCACGCTTACATTAGCAAGCAGTCTTTATGCCGGATATCGTGCTGACCAGCAAACTCTTGAAAAAACAACTTTGGAAACAAACTTTGCCTATGCGCAGAAACTTGCCAAAATGACAGAAGATTATTTATTGAGAACGGAAACGATCCTAGCCTATTCAGCGACCGATCTGTCGACCTATATGAACTATGCCGATTTTAAACAATTAAATTACGAAGCAGAGCGATTACTTCACCAAACCGAGTCATTGAGTTCAGTTATCATTACAGATAAAGGTGGAATAATTCAAGGAGCTTCTTCAGAAATCAGGACTCTTGTAGGCCAACCTATCTCAGATGATGTGGGAATCGACACATTAACAACAGGTAAGCCCGCCATCAGTAAGCCTTTTTATGCTCAAACTGGAAACTTAGTTGTGTTTATATCCACACCAATCCAAGATGCATCAGGTCACGTGATTGGGCTAATCGGTGGAAGTATCTATCTGAAGGAAGAAAATGTGCTGAATGATCTCTTGGGGCAACACTTTTATGAAGATGGCTCTTACGTATATGTCGTAGATGAAGATGGAATGCTGATGTATCACTTGGATGGAAAACGAGTAGGGGAGTATGTAAAACAGAACCCGGTAATCTCTGAGTTAAGGAAGGGACACAGTGGCAGCATGAGGCTGTTGAATAGCAAAAATCAAGATATGTTAGCAGGTTACGCTTCAATCCCTCTGACAAGATGGGGTGTTGTTTCTCAAAGACCTACTGAAATCGCATTGGCATCGTCAAAAGTGATGGTGAAAGAAATGATCTTGAAGTCGCTTCCTTTCATTTTACTATCTGCTCTTATCATTCTATATTTTGCTTCTAAAATAGCAAAACCTCTTGAAAAGTTGGCTAGTTATGCTACAGATCAATTAGAAAGAGATGGACATGCAACACTCAAGAGCGGTGCATGGTACCACGAGGCCATTCAGCTAGAGCTCGCTTTGACGGATAGCTTTAGCCGTTTTCAGGATAAAGTCGATCATTTCATACAAGAATCATCTACAGATGCACTTACAGGCTTATTAAATAGACGAGCCCTTAACGAACAAGCGAGAATTCTAGTAGAACAGAAAGTGTCTTTTTCCTTGGTTATTTTAGATATCGACCGATTCAAACGAGTAAATGATACTTACGGTCATAATATGGGGGATGAAGTCTTAAAATATCTAGCAGAAAAGTTAACAAAGCAGACAAATGACAATGGATTGTGCTACCGTTTTGGTGGTGAAGAGTTCGTGATCTTGTTTCCCTTAATAGACTATAAGCAAGCAAGTGAATTGATAAACGAAATCAGAGTTGACGTGTCGAACGAAGATAGTCCAATCGGAGAGCCAATCACATTTTCAGCAGGTGTCGCAAGCATGCCAGAGCACGCTGAACACTTCTTAAGACTTCTTGAACTAGCAGATGAATGTCTATATCAAGCGAAGGAAACAGGTCGTAACAAGGTGGTCAATGTGAATGACAGGGCAATCACTAGTAGGTAAACTTCCATGTAGCTTGAAAAAGTGGTAGACTGGACAACAGCTCAAAAAGAAGCAGGTGTTGAATATGATTGGTAGAAATGATCCGTGCCCGTGCGGCAGCGGAAAGAAATATAAGAAGTGCTGTGCAGGTAAAGAAGAACTGACAGTAGAAGTCGTGCAAGCTGAAGAATTGGAACGTGTTTTACAATCGTTTTATGATGAATATCCAAAACAAAAAGACTTTGATGATTATCGAAAGTTCGCTATTCAATGGAAACTTCCCCTATCTAAAGCCTATTCGGAAGAAATGATCGAGGCTATTGCGCTAGACGAGTTCTTTTTCCATGACCGGACAGATATTTGGGAAGGATTTGTGCGCAAGCAATTGAAGAAGATCGTTCGCCCTTCCGTTATCAAGGTTCTTGAAAGCTGGTCGGTCCCACAAACACTTCTAGGACAAGTTGTTAAGTCAGAGGACTCTTATTTAACTGTGTATGATCGGTTAAATAATCAGACCGTTTTGTTACGCAGAGAGTCTGAGAAACCAGTTCCTGAAGACGTTCATCTTTGGTGCTTTACTTTACCAGATGGAGTGGATGGAGTTCTAGCAGTCTCGACACTAATCTTTTTCCCAGTCGATCAAAGTTCTGTGTTTGATGAATTTGTGACTGAGTTTAGCAACGTCGATCAAGATTCTGAAACGTACATGAAAAACCACTCAGTTACCTTATGGGAAAAGTTATCGGAAAATGGATACAAAGGGGAAGAGTTCACTGATTTTGAACAAGGTGTCCTCGCAAGGATTTCCTCGTTTTTAGAAGCGAACGATCGCAAATCGGATGAGCTCCTGGAACTGATCGAGGATTATTTAGTAGAGGAACAGCCAAATGCCCGCAAGGATGTCGCGATTGCAGCTGGTGCAATCCGTTATGGACAAGAACACGCGTTATTTAAAACCCTTGAGCTCACAGTGAAAGCAATTGCCGATGAATTCGGGGTATCTCCATCCTCGCTGAATCGCTATTACAACGGAATCACGGATTACGCAAAATTGAAAACGAACGCATAAACAAATGTACCCCCTGCTCAATTTTGAGCAGGGGGTTTTCGTTTAAAGACTTTTATTTGTAACTTAATGATTTATTGTGAAAGTGATTGTAAACTGTGGGGAGTGATTATAAAACTTGGATGGTGATTGTAAACCTTGGAAAGTGATCATAAACCTCTGGAAGTGATCATAAATCTTGGGAAGTGCTCATAAAACTTGAAAATTGCTCATAAATCTCTGAAAGTGCTCATAAAACTTGGAAAGTGATCATAAATCTCTGAAAGTGCTCATAAACCCTGGAAAGCGCTCATAAACCTCTGGAAGTGATCATAAACCTCAAGAAGTGATCATAAAACTCTGAAAGTGCTCATAAACCTGAAGAAGCGCACATAAACCATAAAAAAACCTCATAAGTTATTGGAAATCACAACGATGAAGGCAGCTATTGAGTAGTATCACGATAAGAATCGGCACTTCAAGAAAACTAATCAAAAGTTTGATACAATCCAGCAAAGTTCAAGGGATTAATTGGTAGCGCTACGCTTTTTTATTGCACAGGTCATGCTCCACCGTTCAGATCGACTTCATGCACTGCACAAAGCGCTCATAAAATTTGAAAAGTGATCATAAACTATGAAACTCGCTCATAAATCTTGAAAAGTGATCATATTTCACAAAAAGCGCTCATAAACCAAGAAAAGTGCTCATAAATCACAAAATGTGCTCATAAATCCCTAAAAGTGATCATAACCCAAAGTCATCAGTCAAGTCCCGAAACAAAAAAGCTGCTGGATATCAGTTTTCCTGACATCCAGCAGCTTTTCTTCTTCAATATACAGCTTTTGCTTTAACCCTGAATTCATCCCAATTACTAATTTCATAAGTTGGTTTGTTTTCTGTTGGATTTTCCAAGCCATTTGGGTTATACCAACACGTGTCAATCCCAAAGTTAACGCCACCGCGAATGTCAGAAGTAAGGGAATCCCCTGTCATCAAAACACGGGACTTATCTGTTACCCCAAGACGATCCATTGCCTCTTGGAAAATTTCAGGACGTGGCTTTTGGAAGCCGGTTTCGTCAGAGGACACAATCGTTTCAAAGCGATTATTCAACGAAGAACAAGCAACTCGAGCAATCTGAGCTTTGATGAAACCATTCGTTACAATTGCAAGACGTACATCGCCTAAGCTGTCTAACATATCGATGACGCCATCTATTAGATGAGCTTCTTTACCAAGCAATGTTAAATAAGTTTCAGAGAAGCTTAAAGGATCAAGCTCAATACCGAACTTGTCAAACAATTGACGGAAACGACTTACATTCAATTCTTCCATAGTCGTTGTGCCTTCTTCCAATTGTCTCCAAAGCACCTTGCAAATGGCATGATATTCTGTTCGATAACTATCGAGTCCCTCTTCGAGACCTGCCTCTATAAATGCACTACGAAATGCAATCCGCTCGCCCTTATCAAACTCTAAAAGCGTATCGTCTAAGTCGAAAAAGAAAACATCATAATTCATCCAATCATCACCTGTCTGCAATTTTAGTTTTAGAAAGTATAGCACTCATGACTGTTTTAAAACAAGCTTTCAAATTTTTGATGTACATTCTCATTAAAATTCAAGGCACGATAGAGAGGTAACTGAAATTCTGTTTTTATCATAAGAAATAAATCATTTATTCGTTTAAGTTTCGAGCGGAAGGGTATCACAAAAAGAGAAGCAGATCATGAGGAGGTCGAAGCGATAATGACAGTAAACGAAGAACTTCAAACTCTGAAAGATTACCATTGTGAAAACAGGTGTGTACTAAGTGTGTATTTGAATACCAACCCAGCTGATCCCGATCAGCAGAAAGGTGCTTGGAAGATCCATTTGAAATCTGGGTTAAAACGCCTAGAGGAATACTTAGAAGCTTCGAATGACAAAGAACTTGCAGCATTTAAAAAAGCGAAAGCTAGAGTGACAGAAGAAATTGAAAAAAATCAAAATGACTTAAAAAAGGGTGTCATACTTTTTGCAGCGGACGATCCTGATCTATGGTCTGTCCACTATGTTCAGATTGCAGTGAAGACGAGCTTCCATTGGGAGGATCATCCTGTAATCGAAGAACTTCAATATATGTTGAAAGCGTATCCTAATTCAGGAATCATCATGCCAAGTATAGGGAATGTGCGGATCCTAGATACTGCGATGGGCTACGTAGCTGATGATTTAGTCTATTATTTCGACTCAGGTTTAGACGTGTGGCGGGAACAAAAAGGCATGAACCCCTCAGGTAACCGAGGGACAGGCGGTAGCCACGTTGATGACTTGGATCAGCGCCTAAAAGAAAACTTAGAACGCTTCTATAAATCCATGGCCTCTGATATAGATAAGATGAAAAAAGATCGTCATTGGGACGAGATCCACGTGATTGGTGAAGCAGAGTCTTCTCAATCGTTCGCTTCAGCGATGAATCAGAAACCTAAAAGTGTAACACATAAAAATTTAAACAACTCGACTCCAGATAAAGTGCTACATGAAGTCTTTGAAAAATAAATAATTCTGCTAAGCCGTCCCTTTTATGAGGGGCGGTTTTTTCTCAATATATTGACAAATCGCATTCTGTGTCAAACTGTGGTAGGATTTATAACAAAACTAGATAGGACGTGACATTGATGATTTCTATTACTATTCCTGAAATTGATGTAAAAATTGAACAACGACTTCAAAAAGTATCTGCAAATATCGTTCCGATCAAACCAATATGCGGATTTGTGGACTTGCACGAAATTCCCCGTGACAAAGGCGGAATCATTTTATTCTACAACAAACAAGATGAATTGTTGTTTGTCGGAAAAGCACGTAAGCTACGTCCCCGCGTAAAAAAACATTTGGAAGATAACGTATCTCCATTAAAACCACATCGCGATGAAGTGAACAAAATTGCTGTAATCTCTGTGGAAGATGCTATGGAACGTGAAATTTACGAAACGTACATCATTAATACGATGGAAGCTAAATACAATACAGACAAAGTCTTTTTCGAGTAAGTCAAAAGGAGGCGAGCACTTTGGACAAACGAATTGAAGCTGTGCTAGAAGAATTAAAAAAAACGCTGGGTCTTCAGCAATTTGTTCTTCATACACACTCACTTTCACAAGAAGTGTCTGCATTTGGCGGATTTGACATCTTGCTAACTGCAGACTGGCTTCCGCCTGCAACTGCTACCCCCGAGGACGATGACATGCTTCCAGATGGGACGGTTTCAACTAGATACTCTCTGCGTTTTCAGCAATTGCTTTTTGCCGTAACACAAGGGGAGCGCTCTTTTGCTGATTCTGTCGCTTCAAGTGAAGAGCAGTTCATTCAATGGATGGAGCAACAAACAGGATTCCGCGGTGGAGAAGATTTTGTTCTAACCAATCGCCACGAAAATGGAATCGAAGGTGCTAGTGTACATAACAATATTCCTATACATACGGACGGATTCCTAGAGATCGAATGGGATAGTCTTGGTCGAATCATGACGTGTCACCTGCCAATTATTGCATCTAATCAGTTTGAGGAAGGACCTTTTACTCTTACCCTCGAAGCGATTGAACCACTTGTAAGGCAGCAACTCACGCCAATTCGATTGCCAATTGAAGATGAAGCCCGATTTGCAGATTACTACGCAATCGATGAGGTGTTCATCGCTCAAGATGGAACTATTTTACCTTATTTCACTGAAGAACAGTCAGCCAGGTTTCCTCGGACTGTTTTACAATGGGCATCGACTTCAAAACGACAATTTGAAAGACAGGCGATTCAACCATTTGGAACTGAACTAACTGCTGAAGAAGCATTTACTGTTCTCAACCAACCTTTTAGTGGAGTAACAGACGAAGATCTTCAAGGCTGTATTCAATCTACGACATCGTTTTTGTCTTCCGTGCTTCCAAAAGAATCAGGCGAATGGGAACTTTATCGGATTATGCGGCGACCGGGAATTATTGAAGTCGTATGTCGTAAATTAGGCGAAACCGCGGGTCCACTTCGAAGAAAGCTTTTAATCCTGCTGAATAAAGATACATATGAAGTGATGAATTTCATGGATTCAAGTGATATGTCACAACTTTTCGAAGGATTCACACAACCTCTCACCGAAGCGGTTTCTCAGGTAGAAGCTTTTGAAATAATGGTTTCGTCGATTACAATCGATCCGAAGTATGTGTTCCATCAAGCATCCGGGACATACAAACTTAGCGGATTGTTGGATTCTGAGGATTGTGTAGATGCTGTGACAGGTGAACTGAAACAACTAAATGATTTGTAAACTTTTTGGTTTGCTTGAAACGGGGTTTGGAAATGAGAGAACGGGAACAATGGACATCTAAAATTGGATTTATATTAGCAGCAGCCGGAAGCGCAATTGGTCTGGGTGCTATTTGGAAATTCCCTTATATGGCGGGCATGAACGGTGGAAGCGTTTTTGTGTTGTTATTCATAGTGAGTACACTGCTAATCGGATTGCCGATTTTACTGGCCGAATTCGTCATCGGTAGACGGGGTCAGGCAGACGTCGTCACGTCACTTACGAAGTTGTCTAAAGGCAAGAACTGGAACTGGGTCGGATGGATGGGTCTTGTTGCATCTTTCATCATTTTATCGTTTTATAGCGTTGTTGGCGGGTGGATCTTATCATATCTCATTCGTTCATTGACCGGGGGACTTTCTGGTGCCAACTTTGGTGGATTATTTAATGACATTATTGCAGATCCAACGGAAGTGCTCATCGCACAAGCTGCGTTTCTTGCGAT
Organism: Sporosarcina sp. BI001-red; assembly: GCF_003384035.1. Taxonomy (GTDB): domain Bacteria; phylum Bacillota; class Bacilli; order Bacillales_A; family Planococcaceae; genus Sporosarcina. Next base: position 219,226 of record NZ_QQAK01000012.1, read on the forward strand.
TACCGTTTGGATTGTCCAAAGTGGAATTAGAGGGGGAATTGAGCGTGCAAGTCGCTGGATGATGCCGTTGCTATTCATCTTTTTCATCTTGCTTGCGGTCCGTTCTTTGACCCTGGACGGTGCAATGGAAGGAATTCGCTTCTTATTCGTACCAGACTGGAGCTACTTGACACCAAAAACGGTTCTCTTAGCTCTAGGTCAAGCATTTTTCTCACTAAGTGTTGGTGTAACAGCGATGATGACGTATGCTTCGTACTTACAAAAAGAGGAGCGACTCGGTCAATCCGCTCTTAATGTGTCGATATTAAATATCGTCATTTCTTTGCTCGCAGGTATCGTTATTTTCCCAGCTGTATTTGCGCTTGGTCAATCGCCAACTGAAGGACCTGGACTTATTTTTGTTGTTCTCCCAGCAATTTTCAATGAAATCCCATTCGGTGGATTTTTCTTGATTGTGTTCTTCATTCTCATGCTGTTTGCGACATTGACATCTGCTATTGCGATGCTTGAAATTGTTGTTTCTACTGGAATTCGAAAAAAACACGATCGCCGCAAACGAGCAGCTTGGATATTTGGTGGACTGATTTTCTTAGTTGGAATCCCTAGTGCCTTATCGTTTGGCGTTCTTGGAGATATTGAAATCTTTGGCGGCTCTATATTTGACTTCGCTGACCTACTCACAAGCCGAATTGCCATGCCACTCGGCGCACTAGCGGTCTCCATCTTCGCAGGATATGTGCTTAGCCAGAAAGACACTTCGGATGAGTTAGATATGAATCCAACTCTCCATAAATTATGGAAAGCATTAGTTCGATATATAGTTCCAGCTGCCATTGTCATCATTTTTGTGACTTGGGTGGTTGGATTGTAAATAAAAAGTCATGTGCTGATTAGGCACATGACTTTTTTAAAATATAAATTACAGAAAATTGAAACCCATCCTGCGATAATACGTATAATTACTAAAGAAACCGTTTTCATAAGTAATTCATACATAAATAGGAGAGAGGGATTGTGATGAGGGGGCGATTAACTACAAAGAATTTCGGATTAGTTACTGCAACGATTCTAGTTTGTATGATTTCTGTAGGATGCACACAAGGATCTGCAACTGAAAAGATAGAGACTGTTTCTGCACCTAAAACTGAAACAGCCGCCGTTTCAAACACGGAAAAAGAGATCAAAATCATAGAAGCGGTGTTGCAAGAAGAATTGAATGGTCCTGATGAGTTGTATATACAATTGTCAGAAGCAGCTATGGGAGGAACAGAACTAGATAGTGTGAAGCAAAAAGAAAATGAAATGAAACTAGAGAGTTATATGAAAGAGAAGTTTTTACCCTATTACACGGAAGAAGGCTTAAAACGAGCACGGGGCACAAATATGTTGTATCAGTACCAATCCCAATTCGAACCTGACTCTGAAAGTGCAATTAAACTGATAGATTCAGAAGTGAAGCAGAGCGAAATTGATACCGCAAGTAATCAGTATCATGTGAAGGCTACCGTTGAGTACACCTCACCAGATGAAGAACCTTCTCTTCATGAGTTAGAAGGAAAGGTAATCTTTTCTACTAAAGAAGGTAAAATTGGGGTCATACAATTTGGACAGATGGATTCCTCTCTTTCAAAAAAAATACGGAATTGGTCAGAGGAATAAAACACGTCAAAGTACAAAGAGAATGAACAAATTAAATGGAATGCCAGCGATCTATTAGATAGTTCGCCGGCATTCCATTTTTCATACCGATTTTTCTGCTTGTCTCTCCCAAACAACAGCGATTTTCTCAAGAAGTTCGTTAAGCGGGATAGCCAAATTATTAACTGGGATGTTAACTTGAGAAGCAAGAAGATATTTATTAGCCTTATTTGCCATCCTTTTTGTAGTGTCCGTCCGATTTATAATTAGATCGGGGTCAAATGTATAGATTGCTAAAAATGGCTGTCCCGATTCTTCTATCATCCCAATATTTGCGATGTCATCCCAGTTTACCAGACCAGCGCCGATATAACTTGAATTATCGGTAATGCCCTCGTTAGATACAATAAGTGCAGGTTGATGAATAATAACTCTTTTAATATAAAAGATGGAACTAAAACCACAAACCAGAAATAGCCCAATTCCTATAAGCCCTATATAGATAGGAGCCTCTCCGACGATTAAAAGTAATGTTAGAAATAATCCAAATGCGGATGTCAAAATACATACGATACCAAATCCTAACATTCTTCCTCTTTTAGGAAATACCACTAATTCTTCCATAGACTCAACTCTCTTTCTATTTTTAAAGTCTACCATTCCAAAAACTAGTTGTACAAAAAGGAGTGTGAAAATTTCAGTTTAACCAACATAGAACTATTAACATGAATTATACTTTATGTACTAGAGGAGGAGGGAGTATGGTGAGTAAACTATTGTCATTCTACTCGTTTTTAGTTACAGTAAAAGTAAAAAACCTTTATTAAAGCGTTTAAAAAAGAGGATTGTGATAAGCAAATCACAAAAGTTAAAGTTAGGGATCGTCAGATGGATTACAACCACTATCCCTTAATCAAGGAGCAGCTCATTTAAATTTTCGGGGTATCGAGTGACAGGACTCTAAGAGAAGTCAAAGGAGCACCTATGATGAGCTGCGAAATCGAAATGTATGATGATACTGACAGGGAAGAGAAGATGACTGCTTTTGCATTCTGAAATAATCATATTCTTCAGATGATTGATGGAAAATTCCGTGAAATTTCCAGTCTCGATTTCCTATGAGAAGCAATCCGGAAAGAACTATATAGCGTTGAAGTGATAGAATAAAGACAACTAGCCGGGGCAAGATAGAATCAGGGGGAAAACAAATGACAACGTACCAACTCAATGAGCAAACGACAAAGTTTCTAAATGAGCACAAATTATTCCAAGACGATGAAATTCAACAAATTCAACTCCAGCATCGTTTAAGTCTTGTAGAAGCGTTTAACCTTCCAAAAGGAGGGAGGATTTTAGAAATAGGATGCGGCCAAGGAGATACTACAATGGCAATCGCTCACTCAATTGGACATACAGGGAAGGTAGTTGCAATCGACAATGCCAGTCGGGATTACGGATCTCCATTCACGCTAGGTCAAGCAACCGACCACATTTTGCAATCCTCTTTAGGAGAACGGATTACATTTCACTTAGAAACGGATTTTAATAATTTCGAAGTTGAAGTTCCATTCGATGTCGCCGTATTTTCACACTGCTCCTGGTACTTTAAAAATCCATTTGAGCTTCTAGGATTCCTTAAAAGGGTTCGCGGCCTAGCTAAGCGGATTTGCTTTGCAGAATGGGATCTTCAATTTACAGAAATGTCGCAAAGATCCCATTTCGTTGCTGTTTCAATTCTAGCGCTTTACTCACAATTTGTGGAGAATGAGAGTAATGTTCAAAATCTATTTAACAAATCCCAAATCCAGCAGTTACTTGAACAAGCTGGATTCCAAATTGAAAAGGATAAGATAGTAGATGCGACATTTTTACCTGACGCAAAGTGGGAAAAAGGCTATGCAAATAGTATTCGCACAGAACTCGTCCAGGCTGCTCCAAGAATGGAAACCCTTTTAACTAGTTATTATGAGTTAATGAATGAGTGTAAAGATGAAGAACGTTCATTGAACAGTTTTGTAATTACTGCAAGTTAACATACCTAGGAATGGAATTACATTAAAATCATTTTACAGACAAAAAGCCATCCATCTGGATGGCTTTTTTTAAATCAGCTTCATGTTTCTCTGATTAAGATCTATCTAGAAGGGGAATAGAATAGTAACAAAAAAGTGGAGGGAGTAACAATGCCTGTAAAAATTAAACGAATTTATGAAGAAAAGGAAAAGTCGGATGGAGTACGCATTTTAGTCGATCGGGTGTGGCCACGAGGAGTCAGCAAAGAAGACGCACATGTAGATGAGTGGGTCAAAGAAGTAGGACCAAGCAAAGAACTTCGTCAGTGGTTTGACCATGACACGGACAAGTACGATGATTTCAAGGTGAAATATAAGAAAGAGCTGAAAAAGAACGAAGAACAAAAAGAAGCATTGGAAAAGTTAAAGCAATTGACCAAGGAACATGACAAAAAGGTTACGCTTGTGTTTGCAGCGAAAGATGAAAAACATAATCAGGCAGCTGTCATAAAAGAGATTTTGGATCATCAATAATCGTGTTTGAAAGTAATTGAAATACGATCCATTCCATAAAAGCCGTCGTTTAGGACGGCTTTTGTCTCTGTTCCTTATGCATAAACGGACATTTCCCTTGAATCGGATCGCTGTCGTCACCGATGAAGAACTGTTTCCACTCGTTATGTTCTGGATCTCCAAAGTGGCTAATATCAGGATGTTTCGGCAAATGATCCCACGCCTCTACACGTTCCCGAACTTTATCCCGTGACATGATCCCGCCTTTCTCAGTACCTTTTAGTCCTTTGAAAATTTTGCGTGGTTGAAATCCAAGCACCATCGCATTTCCTAGGTCTCGCGTCTTTCGTTGCTTATAAGCAGGGGTATTGCCGAATGCGAAAATGGGTTCGCCATGGAATCGGAAATCCCACAAATGATGGTCTGGGTCCCGTGGACTTTCGTTTGGCCACTTAATTTCATCAACCTCATGTAAATACTGGAGAATACTCCAAAACTGATTGCGATAGGCTTCGAGTGTTCTTTCTGTTGTAAAAGGTTCTACGAAAACGAACAATCCGTGCCTTTTGTGCTTAGGATCTTCAAAGAGAGCTAAGAAATCGATGAGTGCCAACGGAAGATTACTCCAATCGTTATGCGTGATATAGGCATAACGCAATTCACCTTTAAGCTGGCCATTAATGCCAAAATAGCACGGAAACGTCTTATCCGTTACGGTATTTTTAAATGTTTCGTATTCAGAAAGCAACCACTCAGGTAAATCCTCTCGTGTTTCCAAATCCTCTTTTGTTAACAAAGCACTTTTTGTATGAATCAATCCATGCCTTCCCTTCCTATCATTTCTTTACGTCTAACAATACGCCTCGAAATTTGTTACTATGACTATGTATAAATTATAGAAACATTTCATATACTACTAATCACAGAGGCGCGGCACATCTCTGTCCCGCGATTGGGGCACTTTCGGCAGAAGGTGGAAAAGAATACGCAGCCTATTCCGACTAGGGATTGCCTAGTAGTGCCGCAACCTAACTAATGTCACCTTAATTTAACGTCTACAACACTATTCAAAAACAGCCAGACCATGCTGAGCTACATATAGGTTCAAAAAGTTAACCAGCTTCACTACATTTCGGTGTAGTGAAGCTGGTTATTTAGTGTGTTTCCTGTACTCCATCGAAATAGTCTACTACTTAATTTGGCAATTAGGGAAATTGAAATTCAGGCACTCTATCACGATTCTGCTTAACAAAGGTCACTTTTAAACTTTGAAACTCAATGAGTTCATGCAGGACAAGCAAAACAAATTGAAGTATGATAATGTAGGTTACTTGATTCGACTGGCAACAGGTGGGCAGTTTATGAAGTAATACGACTTTATAAAGTAATGAAAGTGAGAATCTACATGTCATTCATTCAAAACATAGTCAGTTTCATCTTACACATTGATGAACATTTAATCGAAATCATCCAAAATTTTGGAACTTGGTCCTATGTCATTCTCTTTCTAATTGTTTTTACGGAAACAGGTATCGTGATTTTTCCGTTTTTACCAGGAGACTCACTTTTGTTTGCAGCAGGAGCTCTGGCATCAGCTAGTGAGGTATTTAACATAGGACTGCTGTTGTTCGTTTTCTTTACTGCCGCAGTTATCGGTGACACTGTCAATTATCATATCGGGAAGACGCTAGGAACCGCTGTCACCCAAAAACGATGGATGGGGCGTTTGATTAATCAGGAAAAAGTTGATAAGGCTGAAAAGTTCTTTAACAAACATGGTGGCAAAACGATTGTAATTGCTCGATTCATGCCATTTATCCGGACGTTCATTCCTTTCATTGCGGGCTCCAGCCGAATGAATTACCGCTATTTCCTCACCTACAATATTTTAGGGGCAGCTCTTTGGGTCGGTCTTTTCACAATTGTCGGCTATCTGTTTGGAAATATTCCATTTGTTAAAGAAAATTTCTCCACGATCATCATGGCCGTAATAGTCCTTTCAATATTGCCTCCAATCATATCTTACGTAGTAAGCCATTTACGGAAAAAGTAATGGAAGAATCTATTTTTCGCAAGATATACATGTTGTCTTTCCATCCCTCTGTATGCTAAGAGTCCATACAAGAGGATCAGCATCTCGTTTAGCATCCCTTTTTAAGGTGAGCTGAACGGGATGCTTTTTTCGCGAGGACCCAAAAGAGGAGCAAATTACTAGTACGAAAAGACGTTTTTACTTGCTTGAATGAAAAATCATAAAACTTATTGGAATCCCTCTTTTTAATCCAAAACTTCTGTATGAAGCAGGGTGGCTTGAGCCATTCTGTAAGCATAGAGAGGGGAAATTAGCATGAGACAATTAGTTTACATGGGTATGTGCGTCTTGCTACTGGCGGCATGTGGAAACCGCGAAGACTTGAATAATGAAAGAACAGCTAAACAAGAGGTCATGTCAAGTCAATTAAAAACAGGAGCCTTTGCTAAAGAGAAAAATCCTGAAACGCGACAAAAACTTGTGGAATCCGTCTTAAAAGACACTAAATTTGGCGATTTTGTTAGCGTAGAAGGGCTAGATACAAAAGAACCGTATTCTTTGGAAATCGAATACAAAGGTAAAGAGAACCTCTCAGAAAAAATGACAATAAAAAGCATGCAACTAACAGTACGTGATGCCGTATATGCTATAAAAGAACTCGGTCTTAACATTGACAATATTTCGGTAAACGTTAAATATCCCTTTACAGATAACTATGGAAATTCTTTTTATCGTTATGTCATTAAATCGAATTACTCTGGTTCTACAGTAGAAAGGTTGAATGCAGATAGGAAGAAGTTCAAAGAAGAGAACTTACCAATTGTTGCTGATGAATGGTGGTCACATCCATCATTTGAATAATAACTTGTGAAAACAGACTTAGAATAAATTAAAAGTTCCCAACTAATGGACTCCTGAAATGCAGAATTCCCCTCTTATTGGTACATGACATTCAATAGAATCGCTTGAACTCCCAAGTAGGAGTATTTAGAGAGTTCTGCCCTCGTTGAGTTCCTTATGACACTACAGTTTAGTAACCTTTGCCTATTGGTTTGCATTAATTCTTTAGAAAACAGCGTACTGGTCGTTTGCTTGTTAGTCGAGACCGTAGTGTAACCTCAAACACAAGTGAAATTCTTTCATTAGGAAAATCCTTCATTATTTTCTCGTAATCACTTCAAGTCAATAGTTCTTGGAGTGGAATTGTTTAGTATTGATCACTGCTTGATATAAATACATAAAACCTATAAATAGCAATTCATTTTTAATTATTTTTCCGAATACGAATTTTTCGTCTTACTTAGATTTACAAGGTAATAATTGAGAGGAGATTACTTTTATCTAGGTACTTAGTTTCGATAAAAGTTGAGGGAAGTATTTTCTAAATGTGGCGATAGAAATTATGGCGTATAGATCAAATCCATTTGCAGATAATAAGTAATAAGGTTTGAAAATGTGAGGGGAGAACATCATGAAACGTATTGGCATTTTAGCACTCATTGCTAGCGGTTTAACAATCATCTTTTTCACATTCAATGTCTTCGCCACGGATAGAGGACGACCGTATTACGAAGAGAAGGGGTATGTGCTATGGGATATCAAAACAAATGATAAGGTTGTAGCAATTACTTTCGATGATGGACCCCATCCTAAATATACCGAGGAAATCTTAGACGTTTTGGAAAAGAATCAAGCAAAAGCAACATTTTTCACACTGGGCCAACATGCTGAAAAGTATCCCGACATCGTACTCAGAGAATTTAATGATGGGCACGAGGTAGCAAATCATACGTATTCACACTCACGATTCAAAACGGCTAAACAATTCAAACAGGAATTAATTGATACGAACGAAGTAATTTACGGCATCACAGGGACATATCCCAAACTTTTCAGACCCGTTGAAGGAAACTATAATGACCGACTGATCAATATTGCAGTAAAGCAGAACTTTAAAGTCGTTATGTGGTCTTGGCACCAGGACACTGAAGACTGGAAAAAACCTGGGGTTAATAAAATAGTTGAAAAAGTATTAACTGGAACAAAACCAGGAGATGTGATACTTTTCCATGATGGTGGAGGGGAACGATCTCAAACGGTTCAGGCACTTGAAAAGATCTTACCTAAGCTAAAAGAGCAAGGATATCGATTTGTTACAGTCAGTGAACTAATGGACAATACCAATGCAGAAACGTTACATTGAACAACTAAGATTGAATGCTTGACCACTTGGGAGCGACTTCTTGTAAAAGGGGGCGCTTCTTTGTTTTACATACATATAGGTCCGGAGTTTCCCTACGACTTTTGCAATTACTACTAGATAACAGATTATTCTTTTATACTGTTTTTACCCCTTTACGAACTTACATACGAACTACTTTTTTTATTTTCCAATGCCCTACAAGAAATAATCTCCATTCTTTCAAAAGATTTGTCCGCATACTCTCGTTCTAATTCCTGTATACTTATAGTCACAAAGATAGTAACGGACAGAGGGTAATCATATGAATAGGGTAAAGAGAAATTGGAAGAAATATTTGCTGATTGTTGTCATTGTTTTTGTTGCGTTCCAAGTCATAGGTGGAATATTTTTTTATGACCTTGCCATTAAGAGGGGACCGAAAGACTTCTTACAAAATAATGCAGACTTAGAGGTCGCCGATGAAACAATGGATTTGTATGTAAAAGGGGATTGGATTGACTGGGTCAACGACCAGGACTTTGAAGAACTGACGATGGAATCACGAGATGGATTAAAATTAACAGGTTACTTTTTACCTGCTGCTACCCCAACCGATAAGCTTGTCATTTTGACTCATGGCTATTTAGGGAATGCAAAGCAAATGGGGCTATTTGGTATTTTCTATTATCAGGAGCTAGGATATAACATTTTCATGCCAGATGCTCGTGGTCATGGTAAGAGTGAAGGGGATTATTATGGTTTTGGATGGCCGGATAGACTAGATTTAATCGACTGGACGAATACCTTGGTAGGAAAATTAGGACAAAAAACGGAAGTCGTCTATCATGGATTATCGATGGGGGCTGCAACAGTACTCATGGCGAGTGGAGAAGAAGAGTTACCGACACAAGTGAAAGCAATCGTAGCGGATAGCCCATATGGATCGGTCTACCAATTGTTTGCCTATCAAATGAAGCGGATGTTTCACCTTCCTGCATTTCCATTGTTAGATAGTACAAGTCTAGTGACGAAGTTGCGTGCGGGCTACTTGTTTACGGAAGCAAGTGCTCTTAAAGCTGTGCGGAAAACAGATGTACCGATATTGTACATCCATGGAAAAGCGGATACCTTTGTTCCGTATAGGAATGCAATTGAATTATACGACAATACCTCCAGCAGTTCAGAGCTTTTCTTAGTCGATGGGGCAAATCATGGAGAGTCGTATGCCAAGCAGCCCGAGGAATACAAACAAAAAGTTAAGCAGTTTCTCATGCATACAGTTAAATGATCAGAGTGTCTCGATGTTTTCTGAAATTGAAACAACCTGTCTAAAAATGATCAAAGGTAAACTCAATTTGCTTATTAACTCTTGAGTGCTCATTTGTTTTTGCCTGTGAGAGTTCAATTCGTGTTACGATGACTATTAGTAAGAGAGAAAGATATTGACTGTAAAAAAATATCAGTGGATTTCACTTTAAAGGGGGTGCTTATAGTTGGAGAATCATCTACGATTGTCTGATACTTCAAACACTCATGCGAAGCCAGTAATTAGAAAGGCGATACTTTGCATGGGGCGTATCATTTAATTTTATCGCTACGAAATTTTCTGATCAATTGGCTTTGCTCACGTTTATCTATTCAAGATAAGGAGCGAGTGAAATTGACATATATTAACGCACAGAGTATTTTACCTAAACAACTTATAAATGAAATTCAAAAATATGTGCAAGGGGAAACGCTCTACATTCCTAAGCACGAAAATGACCATCAAAAATGGGGAGCTTCTAGTGGCAACAGACGCCGGTTAGATCTCCGCAATGCTACGATTCGAGATTCCTATACAAAAGGGACTTGTATGGAGGATCTAGCTCAGGAGTATTATCTCTCTGTTGAAACTATCAAAAAGATTGTCTACTCCTATCATAAAAATAAGTGTTGAACCCCCCCCCGTGCGAATGGTTAACCATTTGCACGGGGGGTTGTTATGTAGAAAACATTTCTAAATCATTCTTGGTCTAGCACAGCAACTACTATTCCGTTAGACTATTTGTAAAGAATGTATAGCTAAAATTCAGGAGTGATAAGAGATGACAGAAAGATTTATAAAAAATGAGCAGTTCAATTATATTTGTAAACAAGTGGCATTCATTAAAGATAGTACGAAGCAACATATTCCTCCCGGAGTATTAGCCACTGTTTATGATGTATCAAATGAAAAAATTATGAACTGTGTCCCAGATATGAGTGCAGAGCAAAAAGGAATATTGGATTTTTCTAGGCTGAAGACAGTAGAAGAGTATGACCTAGCCATTAAAAAGCTTGATGCCTATCGCATGCCTTTCCCGACAGTGACAGAGCAACAACTTAAGAAACTGTTCCCAAAAAGTAAAAAACTGAAGCTACCTGATTTGAGTAGCGTTGACTTGAAGTGTGTCACATATTTAAGTTGGAATGATAGCAGATCCAACAAAAAGTATTTACTCTATGAGCTTGATATGCAATTAGTTGGGATCGAGTGTTCATTTTCACCATCTCCCAGGAAAAATACGTGTTCCATATGTAAATGTCAGTCTGAAGTAACCTATTTCACTACAAAAACTAAGGAGAGACATCAAAATAATCCTGATTATTTCAGATCCATTGGCAATCTTATTTGTGCAGATAGTCATGAATGCAATAAAAATATAACGGGTGTGGCTTATCTAGAGACGTTATTAAGAGATTCTCTAAGAAAATAACGAACTTCACCTCATTAGCTTCTATTTATGAAGCTAATCAGTGTATCTGTTTTAGTGAAATGGTAATGTAAGCATATATGCAGTAACGTCTTTTGCGATGTACCTGAATTGCATACACCATGGATGATCCAGCATCTATTATTCAAGTTACATAAGCAACGGCAAGTCCAGCCTCTATGCATTTGGAATTTACTGTAGATGATGTGTTTGAAGATGAAACTCCATTTGCTCACTCTATGAAAATTGTTGATAGTGAAGGAAACGAATATCATCATGAATCATTTAATATAGGCAAAAATGATCATCAAACATTTTTAAAAGTTAATTTCCCAATAAGTTCTTACAAAAATGCTGAAAAATTGAGCTTGGTTATTGAAACTGTCGGAGACGTAGAGTTATTAAGAGAATAAGTGGCTTCGAGGTCCCATAATTTTATTTAGTCTATGTTTTCATATGGATCTAATTATAATAAAGAACGTTTTCAGATGAAGAGGCAATCTCAAAAGGTTTTCACCATTTGAGATTGCCTCTTCTATTTTTTATGAAGTAGTTATATCAAGTTTTGTTACCCTTTTTATTGCCCAGTTTGCGGAGTGTGGTTACTTTTTTTAATAGTAAATATTGTTGTATAGAGTATTCACCCTCTCCATGTATCTCACTTGTACAATTTTAATTGCTGACGATTCTCTATTCTTCAGAGTTCCAAACTCGTTCAACAACCTCTTGGCCCCCATCAAATTGAAGTAGGAAGATGTCAGGATTGCTGAGCTTCTTCCAATTTACAAATCCAAAGTTTTCGTCATAATTCTTTAACGCGAGAGATAATAAATTGCCATGCGTCACAATAACAGATGTCTCTGCTTCACTCATTTTAATCTCCTCAAGCACCTCAACAACTCGTTTAGTCGCCTCTAGGCTGGATTCCCCTCCTGCGAAACTTAGTTCCATCTCCTCGAAACTAGCTTCCAATTTCTCTAACCAATCCGAGAGATCTTCGGTGCTTAGCACTCGTTCTGTCAACCGTTCATCGGTCTCAATTGTAATTCCAGTTCTTTTGGCAAAAGGGGAGATAGACTGAATCGAACGCTCGAATGGACTCGAAATAATTCGATCAAAATGGATAGTCGATAAGAACTCAGCTAACATATCAGCTTGTTGCATGCCTAGTTCAGTCAGTGGTGCTTCAGCTTCTTGACCTTGCGCTTCACAATGCCTGATTACGTATAACTTCTTCAATATGATCACACCTATCCATTTTCTTTTAGAGATTCATTATCTTCTCGAGCACAATCAAAATAATTTCTGTTTCATCGTTATAGTCATCTAGATAGAAGGGGTGAATATTGATAGTGACATGTAATTCGATGAAAAAAGCTTGTTCCTAGAACTTCATAGTTTAAAACGAATTTCGATCCTCCTGTTTTAATGGACTGTTCAAAGTTTTAAGGAACAAAAAGATTGTTAGAAACCGGTTTAATGGACCCAGTATAACGGTGGTTGAGTCCATCAGCATTTCCTCATAGTTTGTAACATAGGCTTTAAGCAAAGAAAGAAATGAGCAATATAATTATTATAGGTACGAATAGGACGAGATATCCGATTGGATTGCCAAAATTGATGCTCCAACCAATTCCGAATCGTTTTTCTACAAAGATAGAAGGATCTTGTTTATTGACATAAAAGACCCCAAGTTTCCAATGGTCATCCATATCATCGTCTGTAGCACTGGTGGTTTCATTTTCCTCAACAGACACTACAATGCGTGAACCGCCTTGGCCAACTTTAAAAGCATAGATTGCTGAAGAAACCAATATTAGAACTAGAAAACCAAGAGGCACTGCCATCATCAACGTTTCGTTTTGTAATGCACCATCAATTGTAGTGAGTTGTAAGAATCCGAATAGAATTGTCAATAGTATCGTTATTAATAACAAAAACCAGCTGGAATACTTACGGAATGCCAGTTGTTGAAGTTGAGAAGACTTCTTTTTGCCTACATTCAATTTAATTCCTGACAGTTTTGTTGCCACATTAATTCCAAGCATCATTACTTGCATTACAAAAAGGATGAGCAATAAGGCAATCGAAGAGAATGGTGATTTTTGACTATATGCATCTGGTTGACCATCAGGGCCCCAATGCATCGGAATCTGATCAGGCAACAAACTGTATTGGCTAGCTGTGTAAACAAGCAGTCCGATCGTCACGAACATCGGTAGCACATACATAAAATTCGGCAACATGGAATCTTTTGCGTGATTTTGCAGATCAGCAATTCGAACTTGTTTTAACCCTGAATTCCAGTTATTCACTTGCTTCAATTTCATCGTTTTTGCGTGGAAATAGAGATACAGCGCCATGCTTAGTAACAGCAGACCAGATTGGATTGCTAATCCTGTGAAAACGAGTTGGTTCTCTGATACGGAAGTGGTAGTTGACCATACCAATAACGCTATTAGTGAAAGGGTACCTATTATAAAAACGAGTGCAGAGTATCTGCGTCTAAACGAAAGAATAGATGGATCCATTGCATACTCTTCGGGAATGGTAACTCCAAAGACAATCGTGCGCTTTAACAAAAATGGAATAGCGGATTGTATGACAATCAGGAAAGCAAGTGTGACTAGAAAAATCGCTAATGACATGTGGTTATTCCCCCTTTAAATCTACAAGAATAGATGAAGCATGCTGCCCAATCTCTTCAGGACTCATACCGAGCACAAGAGCTTCAGCGATAATAGGTTTAAGTTGCTCGATAATCCTGTGACAATTTTCATTCGTGATACCTTCTTGAACTATAGGATTAATGATAGCCCCGGATTTCGGGACAATCCGTATGATTCCTTTATGCACCAGCTCATGATAGGACTTATTGACAGTGTGCATATTCACACTGAGGTCTGAAGCAAGAGCCCTCACGGAAGGTAACGCATCGCCTCCTTTTAATTGACCCCGTGCAATCAATTCAATGATCTGATTGGCTAATTGTGTGTAAATTGGAATATCTGAAGTTGGTTCGATTTGTATGAACAACTGGTCGCCTCCTAACTGTTCTATTATTAGTATAGCAGAACTGTTCTAATATATGTATAACAAACGTGTAGTTTAAAAAGATATTTGACGAGACACCGTTTAGTGTCCTATAATAAATATGACACTGAATGGTGTCTCTTTCTAATGTTTTAGACGTATAACAAGACAAATGATAGGGAAAATTGAAAGAGGAGGAGGTTGATCTTGAACGAAAAAAACTCAGTGACAGACGTTTATGGCGCAGTTGCTGATCCGACGAGGCGGAAACTAATTAGACTGTTGGCTGATATTGATGAACTGCCACTGCATGAGATAACGGTTCATTTTCAAATGGGGCGCACAGCCGTTTCTAAACATTTGTCAATTCTTAAGGAAGCTGGTCTCGTGAATGCTCGAAGAGTTGGCAGGGAAACGAGGTACCGTCTCAATGCGGAACCGCTGAAAGAAATTCAAGATTGGGTTACCTTCTACGAAGGATTCTGGAAAGACCGCTTTGCAAAACTAAACAAATTATTGGAGGAAGAATTATGAAACCTGATGTATCTTTAGATTTTCAATATAAAAGTTCGATCGATAAAGTTTGGAATGCGTTAACCAATTCAGAAAAGCTGGCAAAATGGATCTGGGATAATGATTTTAAAGCAGAAGTTGGACATAAGTTTCAATTCCGTGCAGAGCCAAACGAATGGTGGAATGGGATTGTAGATAGTGAAGTATTAGTAGTGGAGGAGCCTCATACAATTTCTTATACATGGGTAAGTGCAGGAGAAGCGACAACTGTCACATGGACATTGAAAGAAAGTGCAGAGGGAGGAACAGAGCTACATTTCGAACAATCTGGATTTAGTGAAGAAACCAAAGCACGCCAAGGGGCGATCGAGGGTGCTAAATATTCCTGGACGATGATGGGCGATCAGCTCGAAAAATTATTGGCAGCTTAAGTGCACTAAGAAAACTACACAAAAAAGACCAAGTGCGTCAACACTCAGTCAAATTATGTGGCTGCTCAAGATGCGTTGTTGGTCAGAGGAAATACGTGTTTACTAGTAACCATCTCATCTATTAAGGGGAAGATGGTTACTTTTTTTTGTTAACCACTTTTACTCATCTAATTCCTCAACAACTTCCGCATGTTCTTTCTTACTCTTCAAAATTGCTATGAAAGCATCAAGTTCACTTTTAGATAACTCGTCCAAGCGGTCTAACTGACCTTTTAAATAAGCCGTAGTAGGGTCGTCACTTTCAGTTTCTTTAATGAAATACGTGGCAATTGAACCTGTAATCATTCCAAGTAGCCCGATACCGAAGACCATTAGGACGATGGCAATGATTCTTCCTAAACCAGTTTCTACTGAAATATCACCATAGCCAACAGTAGTTGCAGTAACGACACTCCACCACAATGCATCCTCATATGTAGTAATGGATGGTTCAATAAATCGGATGGGAATTGCTGCTGCAAATATCAAGATTACGGTGAATGTCAAAATTCGTTGTAATCCGTTAATTTCTAAAATCGCAAGGGCAGGTTTCGCATACCTTTTCACAATGGTGAATGCTCGAACCACACGGATTAGACGGGCTAATCGAGCTAATTGGAACACCGAATCAAACGGAATAATAGCAATAATATCAAATGGATTTTTCTTAATGAATTCTAATTTATTGTTACTTTTGAAGAAACGAATGGATACATCTACAAAGAAGATGAACCAAACGATTTTATCAATATATTGTAAAGACTCATTTTGAATCCAGATAAAAGAAACGGAGAGGATGGCTAGTGAGAACATAAAGAGTTCATAGATGAGTTTAAAACGTTTTTTCATGACAACGGGTGACACTCCTTCAGTGATCAATAGGGATTAAAGTAATTATAATACTATATAAGCCGGGCAGTTTCTATTAATCAAGAAATAGAGTTGTTCGCGGGTTTCATAATCGAGTAAAACACTTTTGCCCATTCAGTAAAATAATTCGCTACATAATTTGTCGTTTTTTGTCGAAACGATTAATATGACTACTGAAATAGGGCGATTTACGTCCGTATAAACACATAAAACGAACATTTTTATTCGATGTCATTAAAACGTACGGTTTCATGTTGACCAAATGTTAATAGATTGGTAAGATGGTTACGAACTTACTTATATCTCTCATATATCTCCGGGAATATGGCCCGAACGTTTCTACCCGATAACCGTAAATTATCGGACTATGAGAGAAAGTGCACCCTTTACTTAAAATAGGTCTGTCCTTTTTTGTAAAAGGTAACTTATCCAGAGCAGGGAACTTTCTCTTTTTCGAGAATGTTCCCTGCTCTTTTCTATTTTTACGAGTCGTCCGAATATGGCATTGCAATGGCGTTTAAAGGCGTTCGCCATTGTAAACACTAGGTTCCAAAATTTAAAACGATGTACATATTTTCATTAACCGTAGGGGTGATTCCATGAACGTATTAGTGATTGGCAGAGGCGGTCGCGAGCATGCGCTGGCGAAGAAATGTTCGATGAGTAAACGTGTTCAAACTGTATTTGTTGCACCCGGCAATCCAGGGATGGAAGATGTAGCAGAACTAGTTCCGATTTCAGAAGAAAATCATTACGAACTAATTGCGTTCGCTAAAAAACATAACGTTTCATTAACGATCATAGGTCCTGAAACACCGTTGGTCAATGGCATTGTGGACGATTTCAAAGCAGCGGGCCTACAAGTATTCGGTCCTGACAAACAAGCTGCCATTATTGAAGGAAGTAAGACATTCTTAAACAAGCTCATGAAGACGTATCGAATTCCAACTGCTGCCTATGCAACCTTTACAGATTTTGAAACCGCTTTGCTTCATTTAGATAAAGTCGGCGTTCCGATTGTAATTAAAGCAGATGGACTTACTGATGGAAAAGGTGTCGTCGTTGCCCACACGAAAGAAGAGGCTGTTGAAGCACTTCTAGAATTGCTCGTGCAAGCAAAGTTTGGAGAAGCTTCGACATCTGTCATTATGGAGGAATTCCTGGAAGGTGAAGAATTTTCATTAATGGCTTTTGTGAATGGCAAGAATGTCTATCCGATGGAGATCGCACAAGGCCATAAGCGGGCATTTGACGGAGACACCGGTCCGAATACAGAGGGAATGGGAGCCTATTCCCCAGTTCCACAAATTCCCAAATACGTAATTTCAGACGCCATCGAACTAATTTTAGAACCTGCTGCGTACGCCATGGTAGCAGAAGATCGTTCTTTTACAGGTGTTCTCTACGCAGGAGTAATCGTAACAAATAAAGGACCGAAAGTAATTGAACTCCATGCATGTTTTGGTGATCCCGAGACGCAAGTCGTTTTGCCGCGATTAAAAAATGATTTGGTTGAAACACTCCTCGCTGTACTCGAAGGTAAGTCATACGAACTTGAATGGGATACCGCATCTGTCATCGGAGTTGTCATCGCAGCTGAAGGTTATCCAGATGAAGTTGCCATAGGAACTCAGCTAGTTGGTTTGGATACGATTAGTGCTGATCTAGATATTTATCATTCTAGTACTTCGAAGAATGAAAACGGAGAGTTTGTGACAAATGGCAGCCGAGTGGTCCTTGCGACTGCGAAGGGAAAGGACCTTCTTACTGCGCAGACGTTGGTTTATAAGGAGTTAGAAAAGATTCATGAAGAGGGTGTATTTTGGAGAAGTGATATTGGATATCGTGCTATTCAGTATGATTTTTCTTGAAATCTATAATAACTATCTAATTCCTTCGAACAATTCCAGGAAATAAATATTAGAAATAATGAAATCTAGTCTTTCAAACTAATGCCATGTAAAACCACCCTTGTCGCTCTAATTAAAAGGTGTGGTTTTTTGCGTTTGACCTGTGAAGTGAAAAGTAGGAAAGTAATGAGATTCGTCTTACTTTTGCAACTCACTAAACATATGATGTGTCGTTACAACACCTTACTTTTCGTGCTTTCTAATTAATCAAAATTGGGCGATTATGGTATGATAGGATAAATACTGTTCTTCCAATTGCGGTCCAGTTGATTTCATAGTCAAAGTGATGCTGATGTCTTCAGAAGTTAGTAAGTTGATCTGAGAAAAGAAAGTGGGAGACAAACATGAAAATAATCGGTCTTATCGGTGGAATGAGTTGGGAATCTTCAGCTGAATATTACAAAATCATCAACGAAGAAATTAAAAAAAGATTAGGTGGATTACACTCAGCAAAATGTCTTTTATACAGTGTTGATTTTGAAGAAATTGAACGTTTTCAGACCCAAGGTGAGTGGGAAAATGCTGGTGAAAAATTAGGAGACGCAGCTAGCTCACTAGAAAAAGCCGGGGCAGAATTTATTCTTATATGCACGAATACTATGCATAAGGTTGTAGATGCCATACAATCAAAAATCAATATCCCCATATTGCATATCGCTGATGCTACAGCAGAACAAATTAACAAACAAGAGATAACAAATATAGGATTACTTGGAACCCGATACACGATGGAACAGGACTTTTATAAATCACGGATCGAATCTAAGGGGATAAATGTTATTGTACCTGAGGCGGAAGAAAGAGAGATTGTAAACAAGATCATTTTTGATGAATTATGCCTTGGTAAGATTCATCAAGAATCCAGGGAGTATTATAAACGTATTATTCAAAACCTGATAATCTCTGGAGCCCAAGGGATTATACTAGGCTGTACTGAAATTGGACTATTAATAAAGCCAGGTGATTCCGAGGTTCCTCTATTTGATACAACCCATATACATGCTCTGGAAGCAGTAAACTTATCTTTGAAAAATTAAATGCTTGTTCAAGAAATCATCAATGAGTGGGATTCTATACGTATTCTTAATATGGGAGAGCCCGAAGATGAATACACACCGGCAGTAAAAGAAATAGCAGAGCTACTCAGTGATATGAAAACTGTTGATCCATTATCGATAGAGATACAACATCAAAACTTTGTTAGTGGCTTGGAAAAAGTCTAACTTACTCCACAGAATATATCATTGAAAAGAGCTATCCTGCTGCGTTAACTATCTGGAGAGAGTTATCATAAGTATTTTTTAATATAATCGAGGGCGTTAACTGAACACCTGTCGCCCAGCAAACCGACCACTATGCCAAAGCGTAATTTATATAGGTATAATGATTCAAAATTTAGGACATTAAAAGGAGAGAACTTAAATGGAAATATATCAAGCGACGATTGAGGACTTAGAAGGAGTTTCAAAGTTATTTAATTCATACCGTATGTTTTATGAAAAAACTTCAGACTTAGAGGGAGCAAGAATTTATATAAAAGAGCGTTTAGAAAATAAAGATTCCGTAATACTTGTTGTTAAAAAAGATCAAAAGTATCTAGGTTTTACGCAACTTTATCCTACGTTTTCATCAATCTCAATGAAAACTGCTTGGATATTAAATGATTTATATATTGATTCTGATGCTAGAAAACAAGGAATTGGAGAAATGCTTTTACATAAGGCGAAAGATTTCGCTATTGAAACAAGTGCCAAAAGTATAAGTCTAAGTACGGCATTGGATAACTTATCTGCTCAAAGACTGTATGAGAAGAATGGGTATGTAAGGGACTCTGAATTTTGTCAATATGAATTAAATTTACTTTAATAGTTTTTACTGCCTTCAAGAGTAGGGCGCGTTAATAGATATGGTCAACGCTACAGAAGATAATTGTAGAATAATACCATTTAAAAGTGTTTGAGAACAAAGTCGAAGAATTGTCGAGATGTTTTTGAAAGGTCATTTGTTATAGAAAGTTAAACCATATTACGGGGTTGTTCTAAAAGTCGATTATTAGTCGATTTTTAGAACAACCCTTTTTATGGTTTGAAATAACGCTCGCTTTAAGCACTACTATAAGATTGGTCTATTTAAACTAAAGCTGGGGTTAATACAAACAAAATATGATTGGATTCATCCCTTTTGTTTAAAAATCGATGTTTGACATTTGGTGGAATGCGTACAACATCTCCTTCGTTTAGTAAGTATTCGGTACCTTCAAGTTCGACATAAGCTTGTCCTTTCATGACGACTGCAATTTCTTCTTTGTCATCGTGTGAAAAGTGGCTTTCCGTAGTGGAAGCATGTGCATTTAAATCCATTATTAAGAGGTCAATTCGTGCTTTCATGAAATCTGGCGTCAAAACATCATAGACAATATGGTCGTTATTTTCACGATACACCTTCTTTCGATCTTTCTTTCTAGAAATGAGTGAATCGATATCAATTTCATTAATGAATAGCGTAAACAATGGCACATTTAATGCTTGTGCAATCAGTTCTAGTACACTTAACGATGGATTTGCTTGTCCTCTTTCTATTTGGCTAATAAGTGAGGTACTGATTCCTGCATAGTCGGCGAATTCACGAATTGTCATACCCGTCTTTTTACGATATTGTAAGACCGTTTGTCCGAGTCGATGGTTGTTCATATCGAAAATCCTTTCTAAAATAATGTATGTTTAACCCTTTTTGTGCTTACTTACTAAACATGGAGAATGAACACTGTTATCGATGATATTTTTGTTTTATACTTGCCTCTGCACCTGTACATTATAACGCATATTTTTTATTATTGTAAACACACATCAAGGAGGAGAATAGATTTGAAATCACCACTTATTTCTTACATGGCTTTATTTTTAGGCGTATTTGCTTTATCTACTTCAGCTATCTTCGTGAAATTAGCAGATGCACCTGCGACAATTACTGCATTTTATAGGATATTTTTTGCAACAGTAATACTTTTACCATTTTTGTTCTTCAATAAAAAGAACCGAACAGAATTATTTTCAATATCAAAAAAACAATGGGGAATTGGGGTATTATCGGGCGGATTTCTAGCAATTCATTATGTATTGTGGTTTGAATCATTAAACTACACTTCTGTAGCTAGTTCGACGGTTATAGTTACACTGCAGCCACTTTTCTCAATAATTGGAGGCTATTTCCTTTTTAAGGAGCGCTTCCGAAAAGGGGCTGTAATTGGCTGTCTCGTCGCAATTTTAGGAAGTATTATTATTGGATGGCAAGACTTTCAAATGAGTGGACAAGCCTTATTTGGCGATATACTTGCTTTTATTGCGGCGGGGGTCATTACAGGATACTTCTTCATTGGACAGCTTATTCGTAAAGAGATATCTCTTGTTCTATATTCAATTATTGGGTATGGAAGCAGTGCGATATTTTTAGGAACTTTTGCATTCAGTCAGCAACTACCTTTCTTTGATTATTCCGTAGATACATGGTGGTCCTTTATTGGATTAGCGTTTGTTGCAACCATATTAGGACAAACAATTTTTAATTGGCTATTGAAATGGATAAGTACCTCAGTTATTTCAATGAGTATATTAGGAGAAACAATAGGCACTTGCATACTCGCTTATTTCATTTTGGATGAGGTGATTTCTTTACAACAGGGAATGGGGATAGCAATTATTTTGATCGGTCTAGCATTATTTTTACTACAACAAAAAAATGTTAATAAAAAGCCAGATCAATCGGCGTTCAAAGAATAGATTTTATTCACGTACAACGATTGGATGAATCCCCTTAAAATAACCTCTTTGGTATATGTGGCTCATTTCGATAACACAATCGAGGACTTTGGTTGAACAACAAGAGATCGTCTACTGATGCTCTTTTTATGTCGAATCCGGACGATAACTTGTCGTTTCAACACCATATATTCCTTGCTCTTTAAATACTCCTAATTGGTTTATTATGGTATTATATAATAAATATTGTAATTCACAACTAGGCCATTGTCTTGAAAAGGAGTAAGAAGTGTCTGGGCAAGGAACTTTCGCGTTTGTTTCGAACATCGACACAATTCTCTAGTTCCTTTACGTTTTTAAATGAAGGATTCATCCCTCTTTTATCGAATTGTAAAACTATAGGAGGGATTATTCATGACAATCGAAGACGAAAACAAATTATCGGATATGCTGCTACAAAGTCTATATGACTATCACTTTGCCTATAACGGAGAAAGCTACACTCTTCCTAAATCAATGCTAAGTGCTGACGTAAATAGCAAATTGGCCATTGAATATCTTATCGATAAGGAATATGCAGTGGACACTGGAAAAGAATCGGCGAATCTTGTTTTAGCAATAACTGAGAAAGGCATGGAATATATAAAAAGTAAGCACATTCATTAAATAGGAAACAGAGACCGTCCTCATAAAGATGATATTTGTGCACCAAAACTCTCATGTACGCTTAAACATTCACTGTTAGTTCACGAACCGGTAGCATCCGCTTTTTGAAATTCATCACTAAAACCCATGCCTAGTAAATAAATTTACTAGGCATGGGTTTTAGGCATTTCTATTGGATAAGAAAAATATTTCCACAAGAAAGGCCATTTGATCATAAGGTATTTTAATATTCTTTAAAATACAGTCTGATAATCATTTCATCAATCAGCATAATAGGGTAGATGTAATTGAATCGTTTAGTAAACAATTTAATACAGTTGTTGGACCTTCCATACGACTACATCAAGAGAGGGGAGGGAAATGGATATATATTTCTATATTAATATGATCAGAAACATTATTCCTGCCTTTTTCCCAAACTAGTTAGTAATCAGAGAGGGAGGAAAGATTATTTAAAGAAGCTACCATATGCCGTGGAAACTGTATTGGTGGAGTATATTATTCTCTTTGACACACATTTACCAGGCAAACTGGAAGGGTTGTATATCCATTGCTCAATTGCACTTAATGCTTCCATGGATGATTCTAGTGACATCGACTTTATAACCGTAACAGACCGTCGATTACAAAAGAAAGATTTCAAGACTTTCTCGTTTATTCATTCCGGTTTAAATGCTGCTCAAGAAACTTACATGTTTGTATAAACCTTCACGTTTGTTTCACACACAGCGTATCTGACAATTAAAACCACTCTCAGTGGTTTTTTTGTTATTCTTGAAAAAGCTTCTATCACAAGACCTTTCATAAATGTTTAGCTCACAGGTAGCTTTCATGAAAACCAACTGAATAAAGTGGTATAGTTAGAAAAATAAAAAGGCATGTAAACAGTATTTATTCAGCCAAGATTGAGGGATTTTCGTGTATCTAATGATAATTTTTTTAGCGTTTGGTATATTGACGGGATTTTTATCAAGTATGTTCGGATTTGGCGGGGGACTAGTTGTAATACCCGTATTGTATTTGTTGTTACCGAAACTGAATGTACCTGACTCATTGGTTATGCATGTTGCAATAGGAACGTCGCTTGCTATCATGATTGTCAATTCAATAAACTCAACAATATCCCATCATCGTAAAGCACATATTATATGGTTCATCTTTTTCCAGCTAGCACCCGCAATTGCAGTAGGGGCATTAATCGGAGGCCTTTCCTCACCCTTTGTCACAGGCGATGTTCTCAGATACTTATTTATACTTCTTGTTATTTATACACTAGTATCTTCTCTACTTAAAAGATCATTTATCGAGGTTAACACGGAGAGCATTATGATGCCAAGTCGTACCAAAACATCATTTGTAGGAGTGGGGATTGGTTTTATTGCCACATTACTTGGTGTTGGTGGAAGTTTGATGACTATCCCGTTCTTGCGAAATTGTCGATTAAAAATGGTCAATGCCGTCTCGCTCGCGACCCCATTAAGCCTACCTATAGCAATCTTAGGGGCTGGAACCTCTATATTTAATGGATTGCAGCAGCCCGATCTTCCTTCTTGGTCTTTTGGCTTTGTTTATATTCCGGCATTTATTGGCATTGTTGTTGGAGGATTTATAGGCGTCCCTGTTGGAACGCGCGTTGCACATCGTCTGCCCGACCAATTATTTTCCAAGATCTATTTGGCATTGCTTGTAGTAGTGGTGTTTACCATGATTTTTGAATAACAATTGAATAATATCGTGTTACATACGCAAGAAAAAAGACATTAACTTTCTTTCTCCATTGTTTCTAGTTTCTTAGTTAATTGATCAATTTGTTTTGCATAGATTCAAGTTGATTTGATTGATCTGATTGGGTTTGTGCATCTAGAATACTTTGGTTTTCTAGTTGTTGAAGTACAATTCCTGCACCAATTGACTGAAGACCATCGCCTAATGTGGAGAGTAATGTTCCGATAAATCCAATTCTAGCAGCGTAAATTTCAGGGGAAGTACCATCTACATCCATTGGGTTATTATTGAAGTTATTAATGGTTACACATCCTTTATTGAATAATGGCTTATAACTTATAGTATGAAGTGGTTACCAAAACGTTGTGATAAATAAAGGCTTGTTACTTTGAATGACAATTACTATTTCGGGACATATTTGTATGTGTATTAGACTTTCTAGAATGAAGAACACACAGGAAGCTAAAAATATGCGTTTAATGACGCCGGAAGTAATCGTGTTTATAGTTGCGAGAACTTTCCTAAGTATCTTTAGCTTAGAACTGGGAATACTAAGCAAATGTGATAAACACAGTATGATTACGGGACAAGCATTTGAGTTACAGCACTCCGCGATCAAGTAGGGCTGAACATTGAGGGAGTTGGAACGATTTTTCTAATATGCAAATTACACTCTGATGATCGGAGAAAGATTCAAGGGGAGCATTAAGAAAAACGAATACGATTTTTCTGAGGGTCAATTATTATTTCTTAAACCCTCGTAAGCGGATTAGTTTAGTAAAAGGTTCATGCCCAAGTAACTTTCAAATTTGTTTAAACATTCACGTTTGTTTCTTGCACAAGTACCTTTCACTAACATTAAAAACAGTTTTGTTAGTCTTGCAATTTCGTAAAAATAATGGATTATAGAAACTTTCATGGTAAGGTAAAGAATATACTGATGTTGAGGCTTTGTTCGAACACAAGACTCTCATCTATTCCGTTTTTCGTAAATTCAAACACGGAACCATTGTTTAGTCCGTTTTTCACGGTGCGAAACATGAGTTAATAAATATGTATAAAAAACTATTATTAAAGGGGAATACTTTCATGACAAATTTCAACGCAGTATCCGCAAAAAGTACAGATAAAGCTCCAAATGGTAACGGTTTATATTCACAAACTGTAGCTTTCTCTCATTACAATAATCTTTCAGCTCAATTGCCGATCGAACCTAAAACAGGTAAATTGGTGGCTGGTGGTATAAAAGAGCAGGCTGAACAGTGCTTTAAGAATATTGAAGCAATTGTAAACAGCATCGATCACGTGATGAGCGATATCGTTAGAATCACTGTATTCGTTACGGATATCCAAGATGTTGACGCTGTAAACGAAGTGTATAAAACATTCTTCCCAACCTATGTTCCTTCACGGACAACTGTTGCAGTTGCAGCTTTGCCTATGGATGCTTTAGTACAAATAGAAGCACTTGTTACACACGGCGAAGGGTCAATTCCAAACGCACCACAAGCAGGTGATCTCATCAAGCTGACAAATAACACGGCAAATGCACCAACATGTGCTCTGTCTACACAAACTGTATCTTTCTCTCATTACAATAATCTTTCAGCTCAGTTGCCAATCGATCCTAAAACGGGCAGATTGGTAACAGGCGGTGCAAAAGAGCAGGCTGGACAATGCTTGAAAAACGTCAAGGCAATCTTAGAAAGTATTGACGTTCCTTTAGACGATATTGTTAAAATTAATATCTTCCTTACAAACCTTTCGGACACTGAAGCGGTAAACGAAGTGTATAAAACATTCTTCCCTGACTCAGCTATCGCTAGAGCAGTTGCCTATGTACCTGCACGAACAACAGTCGAAGCTTCAGCTTTACCTATGGGGGCTTTGGTGCAAATTGAAGCAGTAGTGTCACATGGTGACGGTACACCACCACAAGCTATAGAAGACAGACACGGAATCGTTATATGGGCAAAAAACACTGAAAATGCACCAAAGAGTTCTTTATCTACACAAACTGTAGCATTCTCTCATTACAATCACCTCTCAGCTCAATTGCCTTTGGATCCAAAAACTGGTGAATTGGTATCTGGTGGTGTAAAAGAGCAGGCTGAACAGTGTTTGAAAAATATCAAAGCAATTGTAGAAAGCATTGACCACGTATTGGACGATGTAGTTAAAGTAAATATCTTCGTTAAAAACATTGCAGACATGGATGCGGTGGATGAAGCTTACAAAACATTCTTCCCTGGCGGAGTGCCAGCACGTAGAACAGTTGGCGTGTCAGCTTTACCTAATGATGCACTCATCCAAATCGATGTAGTTGTAGGAAACGCTGAAGGAACACCTCCAAAAGCGTAATAGATTTTTTGTAAATACTGGAACGATCAAAGTACCACGTTAATGCCGATGGTGCATGTAAAAAAAGCAGTTCCTATAGTAAAACGCATCGAGATTTTAGCCGATTATGGCTGAGATCTCGATGTTTTTTGTTTTAGAGTATGACAAACGTCAGCCTGCATACAGTCAAACAACGCTTATTCAATTCATCCGCAAGGTAATGCATTGAGAGCGTGCGATTAACACAGATCTGTCAGAGATCCTATTCACGTATGAGAAGAACCAGATGATCGACTGAATGGGGGGGCAAACGTACTACCTAACAAACAATGGTCAGAAAAAGGATTAAAGTAGCACTATACTTTTTTTGACGAAAAGAACAGAACGGAATTATGACTCATTAGCTTTTCCGAAGTTAGAAGTAGAATCAAGGACAAAGGGACTACATATTTCTTTACAAAATGGTTTTATTGAGTAGTTTGCATCATTCTTTACAAAAGCTTTACACCATATTTTAACACTATAGTCTATAATCTAAATTGACTATGAATAGTGGGGGCCCAAAGGTATGAGATTAAGCGTCAGAAGAAGAATATGGTTTGGTTTTCTACTTTTACTAACAATTTTAGTGGTTGTCGGTGTATCAGGAATATTGTCACTTTCTAAATTAAACAACGAATATCGATTTTTAATTGATGATAAAATAAAGAAAGTACTATTATTCGAACAGATTTTGTCTGAACAAAACGAAGAAGCAAAAAATATCCGTGGATATATCATCTATAAGGATGAGTCACATGTTGACCAACGGAAGGAAAACATGAACTCAATTAATGGGAAATTGAAAGAACTGAATAAAATTGTTCGAACGCCATCGGCACGTGAATTATTGAAGGAAGTGATAGAAGCCTCAAAAAGTTATGAAGAAATTAGTGAACTGACTATCCGAGATGTCAGTGAAGGAAATATCGAAAGTGCAATGGCTTTAGCGGAGGAAGCTGCCTATTATCAAGATTCCGTTACAGTAACTCTAAAAAAACTAATTGACCATCAAAAAAGAGAACAAGTGAAGACGGAACAGTCTTTGCTAGCTGTTTTAAATTGGATTAAAATTGTAATAGCTAGCTTGATGATCATCGCTTTCATTGCAAGCATTGTTGTTGCTCAAAGAATCAGTATAAGTATCGCCAGACCAGTCGAGAAAATGACAGAAGCATTGAAAAAGATTGCTATGGGAGATTTTACTGCAGATGCCTTACTAATTCGAAACAAAGATGAAATTGGAGAAATGGCTATTGCTTTCAATAAAATGACTAAAGACTTAAAGGGAATTTTATCGATGGTAAGATACTCAGCCACTCAGCTTGCAGAACAAGCTGAAAACTTATCTGCTGGTTCTGAGGAAAGTCTTGCTTCTTCTGATACTATTTCGGAAATTACAGAGAGAAATAGGTTGGCGAGCAGTTCCCAAGTAACGACAGTCACCGAATCCAATTGCTACATAGAAGAGATGCTGCAAGGGATATCTCAAATGAATGAAGACAATAATCAAATGCTACAAGCTTCCGAGTCGGTTTCTCAACTCGTATCAACTGGAAGGAAAAGAGTGAAAGAATTTACAGAACAAATGGAGAAAATTAGTTATAGCATTTCGCAATCTTCTGTAACAATAAGTGAAATGGCTATGTATTCGGAACGAATTAGGCAAGTGACAACACTGATTACAACAATTGCTGAACAAACAAATTTACTTGCATTGAATGCTGCCATAGAAGCTGCAAGAGCGGGTGAACATGGCAAAGGATTTGCAGTCGTTGCGGAGGAAGTCAGGCATCTTGCAGAACAATCGAAACGTTCCGCGAAAGAAATAGGCAAGATGATTGATGATATGGTTCACAAAGTGGACAGCGCGGTAGGTAGTGTTGAAGAAGGATCAAACCAAATTACAAAAGGGCAATCCGTGTCAAAAGAGACGGAGAAAGTGTTTTATGGCATTGAAGATGCAACACTTAAGATGAATGATAAACTGTCAGCTGTTAGCAGAACAATTGAACAAGTACGCACAAAGACAGATGAGGTTTTCGAGGGTTCAAAAAGAGTGGAACAGCTTGCTATTCAAGCCTCATACGAATCGAACTCGGTAAGTGCTGCAACTGAAGAACAACTTTCTGTAAATGAAGAGATTTCCTCAAATGCACAAAGTTTAGCTCAGGTTGCTGAAAAACTTCAGAACGAAGTCAGGAAATTCAAAGTTTAAATTAAAGAAAGTGGAAAAATCACATGCGGAGTCTATAGGGGTAAGTACCGCACTGTGAGTGAATGCGGAAGTAACAGGTAGCTTAACATAAGGGTGTCCTTGGTGACAGGGACAACCTTCCTGTCTGATGAACACAACCTTCATATTAGTCTATGTGCAAACGGATATGTTTCATGACAAAACAAAGCCCTTTCTATTGAAGCTTTTATTGTGTCGCATCCTGACCATAACTTATCAAAACACCTTATATAGGTGTTTTTTAATTACTCCCAATTGGGTGATTATGGTACGATGGAGATAGATTTTGGTCTTCAACTAACATGAAGTTTAGTTGAAAAGAGAGGGAGAACTTTTTAAATGAGAAAGCAATTAGTTCCAATCATACTTTTACTTACAACAGCATTGTTTCTTGCAGGTTGCGCAGATGCTCCCAAGCAAAATGATGACAGTGATCGAGTCGAAGAGAACCAATCTACTGAAAATCAGGATAGTACGAAAGTAAATGACTCTTTAGACAAAGTAGACCACAAAGCCGAAGTAGAAGCAAAGTTAGATTCTGACCAGTCGGGAAGCGATACTAGTAGTTCTAATGAAACTTCCTCAAAAGAAACTAATGATACCAACAACAAAGTAAACACTCCACTATCTGACTATTCTTCTAAAGAGATTGAATTTGCCCGTATTTGGTTACAGTTTGGTGCAAATCAAGACGTTGATCGGATATACGCTCAACATATCCCATCGGGTAAACCGCTAAATTCTAATGATGAATCGACTGTTAATTACCCAGAAGATGTTGTTCAATTATCGGGAACTCGCTTAGTAGATGGCGTGGTAACTTATAGTAGCAATGGAGATGGAACGATTAATATTTATAATGTTCCTAAGCGTTGGGATGGTCATAATCCGGCTGGTGAAGAATTTTATAAAAAAATTATTGAGGATACTGAACGAAGATCAGTTGATCTAGGTGAAGATGAAAAAGTTGAACAATTGATTAGAATACTTGAACTCGATTAGTATGTCCTTTGGCCAAATTGAGGGTTTATGTGAAGAGGTGAAATATGAAGTACGTAACGGGTTTGTATATTGTTATGGCTATAATGGTAGCTGTGAATTTGATCAGTGAGTTTATTTTTAAGGGTGAGTATTCAGCTATTGCCAGTTGGGCCATAGTCATGCTTTTCCTCTTAGGAGGTGTATTTTTTGCTAATGCAAGATACTATTTGTCGAGAAAGTAATAGGCAACAAATGGTGGCAGTGGCGGAAGAAGCTACTAAAATAATCTTGAATTATCGTCGCGCTTTTTGAACCAGAGTTTGTCATTATGAAGATCTGAGCAAAAACTATCGTGTTTGTTTAACCATTCACGTTTGTTTCACGCACAGGTAATTCTAATTTAATTTGTATGAGATAGAGTTTTAATTTAATGCGACACAAGTTAATGAAATACATCTTTTGAATAGCATGGTTTAGTTTGCTCAGAAAACACTTAATATACTAATTGTTTTAAATATTATTGACAATATTTATAGATATGGTAAATTTAACATACTCAGGTGAATAAAAGGAGACCAAAATGAGATATTTTAAATTAATCGCCTCAGTTTTAATCGTTTTTTGCGTAATACAGATAGCTCCGATTGTTTCCGATGCTTCTGCTTTAGATGATACATTAATTACTCAAAGTTCCGAAAAGAGAACTGTACTGAGTGATAAGTTAGTACAAGTGCAAACGTATTGTTCAGATAACAAAACTTATCAGAGAGAATTTAGAGAAAAGAAAACACTAGTTGAGACCTATAACTCTTCTGGAACAGTAGTTGGGAGCAAGATTCTTACAGAAACATATTGGACTAAGCCTATATTGATTGGTAGCGGTTGCAGAATTCAGAGCTACCAAGTTAATATCCAATAAACAAATAATAAAAGAGTTCACCTGAGTATACTCTACAAATTAGGAGTCGGCCCTTGAAACTCTACTTAACGCTATCCCTGCGAAAACGGAAAACGCTCTATCTCATTATCTGTCTCGTTCTTTCCTTACTGGTAGTCGGTTATTTAGGCGCTGTAAAGATTACTGAAAAGAGAGATTTAGTCGTGCAGGCCGGACTGGAAGGAAACTGGCGGTATGATTATGACATTTTGGTGCTTCCGAAATCGGGTACCAGCTATTCTGAGAAAAAAGAAGACTTCCTTCCTCCAAACAGCTCTATCATGAATACCGGCGGCATTTCAATGGACGATTGGCAGTGTATACGGAATATAGACGGCGTCCAGGCTGCGGCGCCCATTGCTAATC
The DNA here is from genome assembly GCF_003384035.1 of Sporosarcina sp. BI001-red. Classification (GTDB taxonomy): domain Bacteria; phylum Bacillota; class Bacilli; order Bacillales_A; family Planococcaceae; genus Sporosarcina. The sequence continues at coordinate 250,179 of NZ_QQAK01000012.1, forward strand.
TTGGCTATATCGCTTTCGATAACCTGTCGTTGACGTTTACACCTAAGAAGGACACCGTCTACAAAATCACCACCTCCTATAAGGAATTTAACGGTCTTCAATGGCTATCCAGCCGCCCTTTTACAACTTGGGGATATTACGAAATCCCTTCCGGGAAAGATACTGCATATGAATTTGACCCTGCCAGATATTCGAAACGCGCCAACCTACTGTCAAAAGCGATCAACGGTAATACGAGATCGTTTGACGAGCAGGCTTATATTGCCGGTATGCAGTTGCAGTACATTTCGGTCGCCGCTATCGACTTCGAAGAGGAGCAAAAGCTTTACCAGTTCCGAGAAGCCTTATCTCCTTATCTGCATAGGCCGCTCCCCGAGCTGACCGGTAAGACATTCAAGTCTCATCCTCCGGAAGAAAGTTCACCGGATCCTCTCTCCGTGCCTGCTCTGCTTCTCGGTGAGACGATTGACCAAGTTGACTTTTCTGTCACGATTGAGGAAGTGAATGTTCCAGAGGATACAGAGTTGCTCAAGAAGAATGAACGCAACATGATTAGCTTTCTCGATAAAACGGCACCCAAAAAGAAAGTGATTTCCGAATCCGTCAATCCTAGAAATCCAGCTTACAAATATGATGCCCTCACCCTGGATATCGAAACAATGAAATCAGAAGCTGCGCACCGGCCGCCGATTCTATCCGCAGAATTCTATCCGACCGATCCGATTGCGTACAAACAATTGGAGCCGCAGACGGAAACAGCCCCACCTCTTTTGCAAGTCGCCCATAGCTCGTCCCGACTCGGAGAGGCAAGAAGGAGCGGCGGCCAGGCGATTGAATTTCAGCCGATAGCATTCTATCACCCTGCCAAAATGGTGCCTGTCCTGCAGTCTGCCTATCCAGCAGGCGGTTTTCTGGAGGTCTGGAACCCGCTGCGTCCTAAAATATTGGAAGATGCGGGTGGCCAGGCATACGCTGACGCCTGGCTGTCTCCTACTGAGACAGGATTGTCCTATTTCCCGCATGCACCGGATGTAGTTATTTCTCTAGACAGTGCAGAAACCATCCAGCCGAAAGAACCTGCAGTGATCTCATCGGTACGCGTCGCTGTTGAAGGGGCAGCCCTCCGCAACGAAAAAAACCAACAGAAGGTTCAGGCAATTGCAGACGAAATACGACGCCTGACCGGCCATCAGACTGAGCTACTGATTGGGTCGAGTTCCGCTGCTGTCCATGTCCAGCTTGCAGATGCGGTTGGGAAACAACCGAAAATCCTCTCAGAAACATGGCAGAAGCTTGGTTTCTCCTGGGATATTCAGCGGACGATGAACCGCAGCAGCCTTATTCTATTTTCCTACTTGGGGCTTCTGAGTTTCATATTCATTTACACATTGGTAACGCAAAGTCTTCTGAAGCGTTCCGTTGACTTCGCAATCCTCCGTTCGTTCGGCTGGAAGAAGGCCATGTTCCGAAAAATGATAATGATGGAAGCTGCCATATTGGCTGCAGTTCCTCTATTGCCTTTTTTCATCGCTAATCAGCTGCTCGGGGCTGGCCGGGCCGGTCAAGGAATTGCAGTTTTCCTAGTTTTGTTTGCGATTCTCTCGATTAGTTATTACGCAGGCAGTCGCCGTTCGCTGCTATTGCCGCCTGGCCAAGCATTGGCGGGGGAAGCGGGAAGTGTAAAAGCCCGCCGATATTCAAAAATTTCATCGCTGCGCTCATTTGCAGCAAATCAAATGCTACGGCGCCCTTCTCGGTTCTTGCTCATGTCATTTGTCATTACACTGACTTGCCTGATGTTCTATTTGACTCTCTCTCTGCAAGTAATGCTAGAAGACGACCTGCAGAGGACATTGAAGGGGGAACAGATTGCTGTCGATCTGAAAGGGATTCAAGGACTGTTCGTGCTGTTAGGTATCCTACTGACTTCAGGGAATCTTTTCATGCTGACCTACTTGAATTTATCAGAACGACAGATGGAATTCCATGTACTCCGGACAATCGGCTGGCCACGCAGAAAAATCCAGCACCTTCTGCAGCTTGAAGCAGCTTGCATCGCTGCTTGCGGAATTCTTCCGACTGCCATCCTTGGAGCAGGTAGCTGGCTGCTGTTCACTGCCCCCCCCGTTGGCTTGTGGGGAATTTTGCTGATCCTCTTGCTGCCGATTCTTCAGCAGCTCCTGTTCACATACGGTATACAACGGTTCTTGATAACAAGGAACTTGTCTAAAATCCATTCTCTCTGATTGGCCGAACGGAAGGAGAACCATGCAGATGATTGAATTGAACCATGTCACAAAATCATTTCATACGAAAACGGACGCCAAGCCGATACTGAAAGACCTTTCGCTCACCATTCCGCTTGGCAGCTATATAGCCATCACAGGTCCTTCAGGCTCCGGAAAGTCTACCCTGCTGAACCTGTTGGGCGGCTTGGAGACTGTGGATGCAGGGGAAATCTACGTTGACGGAGATCCGATCCACTTAATGTGTGATGATGACCTCGCCGAACTGCGATCGTATAAGATCGGCTACATTTTTCAGAACTTCCAGTTGCTGTCGACTGCGACTGCGCTTGAAAATGTCATGATGCCTTTGCTTCCCATGACTCCTTCCCAGGAAGTCGAAGAAAATGCAAAACATGCTCTCATGCAAGTTGGCCTGCAAGACAGACTCTCCCATCTGCCCAGTATGTTGTCTGGCGGCGAACAGCAGCGTGTCGCCATTGCCCGTGCCATGAGTATCCAGCCTCGTGTCTTGCTAGCAGATGAACCAACCGGGAATCTGGACTCAGAAACCGGTCAGATCATCATCGGGCTACTCGAACAGCTCCATCATAAAAACGGCACTACCCTAATAATCGTCACACACGACCCTCAACTGGCTGCCCGGGCAAATGCAATCATTCGTGTCCTGGATGGCAAAGTGCAGATCATCGAAGATACAAATACGCGCTAGTTGACAAAAGCCTTTGCGAAAAACATGATGGTTGCAGCATTCATGTTTTTCACACAGGCTTTTTTATTGGAAGGTACCGTGCTGGTTACACTTTCAGTTCTCTTCGTTTTGTTTTCCTGATCGTTGTTTATGTTTTTTAGCACGTCAGCAGCCTCAGCTGATCACCGGCAGTTCTGCCTCGTCTGTCCACTGTCGGATAAATTATTGTTGACGGTGATTCGGGTACGATGGCAATTCGTCTTTCCAGAAAAATAGATGTGGTTGACTATCGGTGTCAAGCTGTTTCAGTTCACCGCTGACCGCCGACACTTTGAAAATTACTTGCACACTGAGACTAAGGTGTGCAAGAAGCTTTCTTGTTTGTTTAAACATACACGTTGGTTTTCTTCACAAGTACCTCTCACTCAGATATCATTTCTGTGCTCCAATAAGATTGAGTGCATAAAACGTGGATAGGGTATTCTAGCTAATATTCAATAAAGTAAGATAATTAATTGAAAAATTTGATACAATGTACTTGTTGACTGGATTTACTAAGTACAACACTTCAGGCATTGCCATAAATCAAAACCAGAATGAGGATAGGGGGAATTCTTTTGAAAAAAAGTACAAAAAAAGAAGTTTACTCGTGGATGAAATCAATTGCAATTGCAGTATTTATTGCTTTTATGTGCCGTCAATTTCTATTTACACCCTTAACGGTTCACGGCGTATCTATGGAACCTACATTCGATGATAATAATAGGATTGTAATAAGTAAAACAAGTACAACGGAAAGATTTGATATGATTGTTTTCAAAGCACCTGATGCTGTCGATACACAATATATTAAGAGAGTAATTGGTCTCCCTGGAGATAATGTAGAAATGAAAGATGATGTGTTATTCATTAACGGAAAACAGTACGAGGAACCTTACGTTAAAAGAGATAATGAAATTGAATTAGGTAAAGTTACTGGTGACTTTACGTTGCAAGAACTAACTGGACATACAACGGTTCCAAATGGTTATCTTTTTGTTTTGGGCGATAATCGATTGAAAAGTAACGATAGTAGAGCTTATGGTTTTATTTCGACCGACTCGGTTATCGGGGAAGTAAAACTCCGATTTTATCCAGTACAAAAAACTGGCATACCTAAATAATGAACCAACCTGAACAGAAATAATTAATCTTTATTTCAACGCACAGCGAGAATATAGTATAGTTCTTAAAAAAGAGTGGGCATGGCCTCCTCTTTTTTTGTTTTTGCATAGGAAAATAAAAGTTAGGCACAAAACGCTATATCAGTAGGCTTAAAATTTCTTCTGAAAAAGAAGAAAAGCCCATGATATAGCGTTTAATGTAATACGTCCCAGGCAGGAATCGAACCTGCGACCCACAGCTTAGGAGGCTGTTGCTCTATCCCCTGAGCTACTGAGACCTTTTGGGATTTAACTATATCAGTATACGGCAAACTTTCAATATGAGCAACCACTCGTTGTTCATTTTTCGAGACAATCCAATAGTTTTAATAGTTTAGCATTAAAGAGTATGCTAGGGAATGTAGATACGATCAAAATTAAAGGAGACGATTTTGTTGAAACGACTAGAAAACAAAGTAGCAGTTGTAACAGGTGCAGGTTCAGGACTCGGTCGTGAAATTGCGGAACTGTATGCACGTGAAGGTGCAAAGATTGTCATTGCGGACATGCACATGGAAGGTGCAGAAGAAACCGTTCAGACTATCAATGCAGCTGGTGGGGAAGCACTTGCAGTGAAAACGAATGTTACTGCTGAGGAAGATGTGCAGCGAATGATCGATAGTGCTGTCGAGACATTCGGAACACTCGATATCCTTGTCAATAATGCAGGAATTATGGACAATATGTATTCAGCTGCGACGATTCCAGACGACGTTTGGGACAAAGTACTGGCGATTAATACAACAGGTGTCATGCGCGCGACACGTAAAGCGCTTTCTATCTTCGAGCAAAAGAAATCTGGCGTCATTGTCAATATGGCTTCCATTTCTGCAGTGACAGGAGGACGGGGCGGACTTGCATATACAGCGTCTAAACACGCAGTTGCTGGAATGACTAAAAATGTTGCTTCACATTATGCCCATTTGAACATTCGCTGTAACGCTATCGCTCCCGCACAAGTACCGACAAATATCACGAACAACTTAGTACAACCAGATCAGCATGGCATGGAGCAAGCCATGAAAGGCGTCAGTCAATTGAGCCGTCCCGGTACGAAAGAAGAGATCGCGAACATCGCCCTTTTCTTAGCATCAGACGAATCATCTTATGTCAACGGTGTAATTATGCAAGCAGACAATGGCTGGTCTGCATACTAATATCAGTTTATGTTTTAAATCGACTTCCTTAAAACGGAGGTCGATTTTTTATTTGTTTTTCCAAATTTTGCACATCATATAGTCATCAGAACTCTTATTTTAGATTGTATAAATCAGAATGTATTTGTGAATCTCCATCGTTTACAATGGAACGTTTGTCGTCGTACTAACCTTAGATTTGTTTGCAGGTGGTTTATTACTTCTGAGTCAAACACATACTAGGATTATCTTCCTTGTTGCAGGAGCTATTATCGGATTAGGATTAGGATTTGGGAACTTCCAATCGCATGCCCAAGCCATAGCACTCATTGGTTTTCCAATTAAACGAATGTTTTACAAAAAATAAAAAACGGTTCTCCAGTAGACGGGAGGCTACTGAAAAGCTTACGTTTTTCAGTAGCCTCGTAGACGGAGAGCCGTTTTTTAAGTAGAAACTCGTTCAAATCCAAGAAAACGAGAACCTTGATAACTTAACTTGCCACTATCACCTCCAGCTAACATTCCGTACTGGTTACCGCTCATTTTAAACTCCTGCCGGTCGCCATTATCATATTCAAACGTCACATAATAGGAAGTGCTTGCTCCTGTATTACCAGTTCCACCAGAAGTTTTCGTGCGTTTCGTTTTCACACTCGCTGCAACCGTGAGTTGAGGAGAATTGTTATTTCTGCCCCATTCTGCTGTTCCTTTAATAACGGTGAAAAGAATAACTCCTACTATAATACAAAAGAAAATTACGAAAAAGATTGGAAATCCACCAAAGGAAGAATCATCAAAAGGATCCATGCTAAAACCACCTTCCTGTTTCTTCTAGTATATACGAGTTTCTGTGGAAACGGTTTCAAAAAAATAAACAGGTTTTTAATAGATAACGCTTTGCATTCTTCAAATTGTATGATATTCTATTAATACTTTAACAGACTAAAGCGATGAAGTGGAGGAAATAATATGAAGATGAAAAAGATGAGACTTGCGTTAGCAGGTATTGGCGTCATAGCACTTTTAGCAGGATGTGGAAATTCTAAAGAAGCAGCGAATGGTGAAAAAGAATTAGTCATCGGAGTTGATGATAAATTCGCTCCTTTAGGATTCCGAGACGAATCGAATGAGCTTACAGGGTTTGACATCGACTATGCGAAAGCTGCAGCTGAACACATGGGCATGAAAGTGAAGTTCCAGCCAATTGACTGGAAAGCGAAAGAGACCGAATTGGTAAGCGGACGCATCGATCTTATTTGGAACGGGTATACGATTACAGACGATCGTAAAAAGAAAGTGCTCTTTACTAAACCATATTTAAGTAACGCTCAAGTTGTTGCTGTCCTTAAGGATTCCGATATTAAATCCCTTAGTGATCTTGAAGGTAAAACTGTCGGTCTTCAAGCGTTGTCTTCAGCAGCTGATGCTCTAGAAGCGAATCCGATTGCGGACAAAGTGAAAAACACAACGGAATTTGCGGATAATGTATTAGCACTTTCTGATTTGAAAAGTAAGCGCGTTGAAGCAGTCATAATAGATGAAGTCGTAATCGACTATTACATGTCTAAAGAAGAGGGTAAGTTCAAAGTACTCGACGAAACGCTTGCTCCTGAAGAATATGGTGTTGGTGTGAAAAAGGGTAATGAGGATTTATTGAAAAAACTGCAAGATGCGTTAGATACGATGAATGAAGATGGAAGTGCTGCAAAAATTTCCGAAACGTGGTTTGGTGAAAACAAAGTACTGAAGTAAGTCACGGTTTCTAGTTAAGTTGGAGGGGTTACAATGTCGCCAGATTATTTGTTATCGATTTTAAAACCAATGCTCGAAGGGGCGAGGGCAACGATTCTATTATTTGTCATTGCAATCGTTGCTTCGATCCCACTCGGGTTCTTGCTTACACTCGCGGTTAACAGCAAGTTTAAACCGCTGTCGTGGTTAGCGAATACGTATATCTATCTCATGCGTGGAACGCCGCTGTTGCTGCAATTATTGTTCTTCGTGTTCGGATTGCCACTCATTCCAGTCATCGGGGAGTACCTCGTCATGGATCGTTTCGCAGCGGCTGCGCTTGCTTTCGTTTTGAACTACGCAGCATACTTCGCGGAAATCTTCCGTGGTGGATTGTTATCTATTGATAAAGGTCAATATGAAGCAGCTCAAGTACTTGGCTTGAACAAGTGGCAGACAACGACACGAATTGTCATTCCACAAATGATTCGCATTGCGCTTCCAGCACTTGCAAACGAATCGGTAACTCTCGTAAAAGATACGGCGTTATTGTATGCAGTTGCTGTTCCGGAATTGCTTCACTTTGCACAAACGGCAGTCAACCGAGACTTTACGATTGTTCCATTTGTCATGGCAGGCGTCATCTATTTGCTGATTACGGCGGTTTTGACACTCGTGTTCAAGTGGTTGGAACGACGATTCCATTATGTATGAGGAAGGTGAAAAGCAATGGCATTGATTGACGTAGTCGATATGAAAAAATCATTTGGTGATATAGAAGTTTTGAAGCAGATCACATTCCAAGTTGAGAAAAACGAAGTGGTAGCGGTCATTGGACCATCTGGTTCCGGTAAAAGTACGATGCTTAGAAGTCTCGCGCACCTTGAAGAAATTGAAGGGGGGACCATTCTGATAGACGGGGAAGCGCTTGTAAATGACGGAGTCTATGCGAGCACTCCTGAAATCCGTAAAATCGGTAGAAGGATCGGGATGGTGTTCCAACATTTCAACTTGTTCCCACACTTAACGGTAAAGCAAAACTTGGCACTCGCACCGAAACTTGTTAAGGGAGAGCCCAAGGAGCAACTCGCTGGTCGGATTAAAGAACTTCTAGCAAAAGTCGGTCTTGCAGATAAAGTCGATGCGTATCCTGCCAATTTGTCGGGTGGGCAAAAACAACGAGTTGCGATTGCACGCGCACTAATGATGGATCCTGAGATTCTTTTGTTCGATGAACCGACATCTGCGCTCGATCCAGAATTGACGGGGGAAGTACTTGAAGTAATGAAGAAATTAGCAGAAGAGAATATGACGATGATTGTCGTCACGCACGAAATGTCGTTTGCGAAAGATGTCGCAACGAAAGCGTTGTTCATGGCCGATGGACAGATTGTCGAAGAAGGCGTGCCCACCGAGATGTTAACAAATCCGACACATGATCGCACAAAAGCATTTTTAGCGCGCACTTTAGGCTAATGTGAAGTGGCTCTGCCTTTCCTCGTATGGTAAACTGGAAAGGTACGACAATTTGCTAGCAATGGAGTGGTATCGTTGAAAAATGCGTCTTCTACAATTGAAACGCCTATAAAAAAACTGAATTATAAGCCGTTCATTATCATTGTATCGGTCATTCTAATCGGTGCAATCGGGATTCTTTCAGGGATACCTGGAGCTAAAAACTTTGACGCATTTGATATAACGATTCTTCCGATGCTCAATGCGATTTTCAATACATTTACGTTCCTGTTTCTAGTTGGGGCACTGATAGCTATTAAAAAGCGTAATATTAAGGTACATAAGCGGTTCGTTTACGCAGCATTCGTGACAACTTTCTTCTTCCTGATCACGTATGTTATGTATCATTTCTTAGCAGAATCGACCGTCTACGGCGGCAGCGGATTCATGAGAGGTTTCTACTTTTTCATACTAATTACGCACATCCTTCTAGCTGCAGCAATCGTGCCACTAGCACTGACTAGCGTAGCCCGTGCCTGGAACGGAGAAATCGAACGTCATCGAAAAATCGTCCGTTTCACTATGCCCATCTGGCTCTACGTCAGCTTCACAGGCGTACTAGTCTATCTCTTAATCTCTCCATACTATTAAAAATTTGCTCATTGAAAAAGCACGGACACCCCGACAAAAATGGGATGTCCGTGCTTTTTTGCCTTACAACTCCTGATATGGCTTCATAAACCGTCCACTATCTTTAACTTCCGCATGATATAGCGCCTTCAACGCGAAAGGCCGCTCCAATTCGTGCTCTTTCATTATCTGAGTCAACCGTGTCGATAGCTCAGGCTCTTTCTTCACAAGCTGTGCCATCTTTTGCTGGTTATATTGCATATTCTATTCCGCCTCCGTTCTTTCCATGCCGTTCCTTTAGTATAGCACGCCTCACGCTGTTTTTCGATATTCACACAAAAACCCCTCATCCCACAAAAAGTGGGGTGAGGGGAGAGAGTCCGTTGATTATAAAATGGTACGGTTGTATTCATCCAAATCATGACCAGCTCTGCGTGGATACTCCCCGTCAACAAGTACAAGAATTTTCCCTTGGTCAAAATGTGTATTGTATTGGCGTGCTTCTTCTTCAGGGATGCCCATACCGATAAGTGCGCCTGCTAATCCGCCAACACCCGCACCTGCTGCGGCACCTGTAATTCCTGCAACAATCGGACCAGCTGCAATAATTGGTCCAATACCCGGAATCGCAAGAGCCCCGATACCTGCAAGAACTCCACCGAGCCCACCTAACAGACCGCCCGTCGCAGCCCCTGTTGCTGCACCGTCCGTTGCATGTGTTCCAGTTTCTTCAACAACCGTGTCGACTTGTTCGCGTTCTTTACTAATCACTGAAATTTCGTCGGAAGAATAACCTTGTCGTTTCAAATCTTCAATTGCTAGAATCGCATCATTTTCACTGCCATAGTATCCTACTACTTGTCGTTTCACCATGTTGAATCGCCTCCTGGATTTTTTAATGCTAGATTTCGTTGCTAGTCTGAAGAATACCCGCGGCAACTTTTCTGAAACCTTTTCGGATTTTTAGCTACATCTTTCTAGGGCTTCTTTAGATGAAGTAGTTGCATAGATATTTTTTTATCCCAAAATAGGTTTTAGTTTTGTTGAGAAGGGAATAATTCGAAGAACGATTTTTTAGGGGGAACTTACATATGGATCAAACAGATGCGCATCAGAAGCGCAGGAAGTTAACGAAAACGCTGAAGCCGTCATGGGTGTTCGCGATTGCACTAGGATCATCCGTCGGGTGGGGAGCTTTTATCCTTCCGGGTGATTGGATTGGAGAATCTGGTCCTCTAGGTGCCATGATCGGTTTGCTAATCGGAGCGCTAGTGATGATGGTGATTGCATCGAGCTATGGAGTTATGATTAAGAAGTTTCCAGTATCCGGAGGCGGGTTTACATATGCCTTTATCGGAGCGGGTAAATTATGGGCCTTTATATGCGGGTGGTTTTTATCACTTGGATACATATCGATTGTCGCATTAAATGCTTCTGCATTCTCACTACTATTAAAGTTTTTAGCACCAGGCTTCATGAAGCAATTTTATCTTTACAGCGTTGCAGGTTGGGATGTCTATTTACCGGAAGTCATTATATCCTCCGTCATCATTCTATTGTTTGCGCTGATCAATACTACAGGTACAAGTATTTCCGGACGAATCCAGTTTTACTTTAGTGTTCTATTAGTTGCCGGTGTCGTACTTCTAGGTGCCTTTACATTCGGAGTTACAGAGTCTCCGTTTGAAAATATGAAACCACTTTTTAGTGGGAACCAAACCATACTAACTTCAATTTTAGTCATCTTGGCGATTGCACCATGGGCTTATGTCGGGTTTGATAACGTCCCACAGGCAGCTGAGGAGTTCAACTTTTCTCCACGCAAAGCGACGATGCTAATTGTCGCGTCACTATTCACTTCGTTTCTTATTTACGCCGTTATGATCGGGCTCACTGCCTGGACTTTTCCTACCGGGGCGAATGTCGGGGATGGTAGCCTGTGGTTAACGGGTGAGGTTGTAAATTCAGCACTCGGTTTTGGAGGTCTAATCGTAATGGCTGTAGCAATTATGATGGGGATCTTTACAGGTTTGAACGGGTTCTACATGTCTTCTAGTCGCTTGCTGTTTTCAATGGCGCGTGCACGAGCATTACCTGATATGTTCAGAACAATTTCTAAAAAGAGTCAAACTCCAGTATGGGGCATTTGGTTTGTGACGCTCATTACACTTCCTACTCCATGGTTCGGCCGTCAAGCTCTTTCATGGATTGTCGACATGTCTTCTACAGGAGTATCTGTAGCGTATTTATTTACGTGCATCGCGGCATATAAAGTATTGGCGTGGGGAGCAGAAGAAGCCAATCGTGAAATTGCTCCTGTTAAAAAGGGGCTAGCTTTAATCGGGATGATAGCAAGTATCGTGTTCTTATTATTGCTTCTCCTTCCAATGTCTCCAGCTTCGCTTACCACACCATCTTACGTTTTGCTGCTCTGTTGGGCGATTCTTGGTGGTATCTTCTATAGTGTCATCCAAAAACGATATAATAGTCTTAGTCAAGAAGAAACGGAATATTATATACTTGGAAAGACAATTGAGTCTGAAGTAGATACAACCTTGGAAGTTAAAACTGAACGACCTAAGCCTAAGAATACAGAAACACCAGGATCCGGTCTCCCTACGTAATTAGATGTATATGTTGGTGTTAACAGCATGCCCTTTTTAGTACATTGGGGTATGCTGTTATTTTCTATTTATCGTAGGCATTTCGTAGTCTATTACTTGCCATCACTAGGAGTAATCGATTATAATTGAGTACAAATTGTATGTAATCGAAATGTGATATAGGGCGGAGGGTTTGAAATGGTTTGCAGAAATGCATGTATCGTTACGGATTTACAAATAGAAGTTAAGGTAGATGACCTAACACAACGAAGAATGCTAACAGAGCACATGGAACGTCTGCATGTTCTAATGGCTTTTGACGTAGAAAATAGCCCAGTATTTACTGTGACTGAAGCGGGTCTCCGTGATTTAGCTGACTTTGCTCAGGATTATTTGGACGTAAAACAATTGTCCTTTCGTATATTAGGTGAGCCTACTTGGCGATCCCTCACAGAAGTGGATGAAGTCTTTACTTCACAGTGGATTGATGACCTCATTCAACAAGAACGCGTAATTTCCTATTATCAGCCGATTGTGGATGCCGAAGGATCTGTTTTCGGCTACGAGCTATTGGCTCGTTTCCATTCGCCTGAGGGTCGGATGATTTATCCAGATGAAGCGTTTGCAGCAGCGAGAGCCCGTGGCAGACTATATGCATTAGATCGGCTATGTCGGATTACTGGAGTACGTCATGCAGCACCACTTAAAAATAAGAAAGCATTCATCAACTTTGTGCCTACATCCATTTATTCACCTGAGTTTTGTTTGCAATCGACCGTTGCAGTAGCGGAGCAGTTCCATATCGATCCATTCCAGCTTGTCTTTGAAGTTGTGGAAACAGACAAAGTCGACGATGTTGAGCATTTGAAAAAAATACTAAGATATTATCGTGATAAAGGATTCCATTATGCACTCGATGATGTTGGGGAAGGCTATAGCACAGTGGAGTTGTTGGCCGATTTACAGCCTCATTATATGAAATTGGATCGATCATTTGTAGATGGTGTTGCCTATGATACGCAGAAACAGGAGAATGCAGAGATGTTCTTGACGAAAGCGAAAGAGAGTGGTTCTGTTCCTCTTGCTGAAGGAATCGAACGGGAAGAAGATTTTCAGTGGTTGAAGGAGAAAGGTTACCAATTGTTTCAAGGCTACTTTTTTGGAAAACCAGCCCCATCACCGTTATAATAGGAATAATTCAGGACCGCCACTTTGTGCGGTCCTTTTTTTAGGAGGGATTTTTTGAAAACAATTGTCTGGTTCAGAAATGATTTACGCCTGCATGATCATCCCGCATTGAAAAAAGCATCTGAATGCGGTGAAGTGCTTCCTGTGTTCATACTTCCGGACCATACGTCTGTGACAGCTACTGATTGGTGGTTGTATGAATCTCTAAAGTTCCTTCAGCAACAGCTCTTAGAGTTAGGCACTCCGTTGACTATCTTAAAAGGGAATCCCTCAAAGAGGCTATCGATCTTAGCGCTAGAAACCCAAGCGGATTCCCTTTTTTTCAATGGGCAAATAGATCCTGTTTCTCGAAAGCAAGAGATGGATCTTCTTGAATCTGAGTCTTTATCCAAAGTGGATATTCAACGATTTGAACCGAATATGCTGTTGGATCCTAACCGTTTAAAAACAGGAGCAGGTCAACCATATAAAGTATTTGGAGCGTTTTGGAAATCGCTTCAACAGCAAACGATTCCCTGGCCGCTTGCTGCGCCTACGTCACTAACGAGCTGGATTCAAGTGTATCCAGGAACGATTCCATTGGAACAATCAGGCTTACGCTCTCCGATTGACTGGGATGCCTCACTTGAAGAAGCTTGGACACCAGGTGAAACTGCTTCTTTCGAACAATGGGGAACCTTTCGGGACAAAAAGCTTACGCGTTATGACACCAATCGTGATTTCCCTGCTATTAACGGCACCTCTAGGCTCTCCGGGTATTTAGCGTCCGGTAATATGAGCATCCGGTCTCTTTGGCATGCCGTGAGACGCGCGCAGGAAGAGGGGATTGCCCCTCAACCAGAACCGTTTCTCAGACAACTCGCGTGGCGAGAGTTTTCGTACTACCAACTGTTCCATTTTCCACACATTACCGAACGTCCTCTGCGTTCAGAGTTTCTTCATTTCCCTTGGAGAGATGATCCAGAAGGATTGATTGCTTGGAAGAAGGGGAAAACCGGCTATCCGCTCGTTGATGCGGGAATGCGGGAATTATGGGAGACCGGTACGATCCATAACCGAGTCCGAATGGTCGTCGCATCGTTCCTCATCAAACACTTGCTCATTGATTGGCGTATCGGATCGGAGTGGTTTCGCGAAACGCTCGTTGACTATGACGTTGCAAACAATACGTTAGGGTGGCAGTGGGTAGCGGGCTCTGGATTTGATGCAGCACCGTATTTCAGAATATTCAACCCCACGATGCAAAGTAAGAAATTCGATAAAAATGGGGCTTATATTCGGAGATGGGTCCCTGAATTAGACGCACTTCCCGATTCATTTCTTCATGAACCACATCGGGCACCTGAAGAAACTTTAGCTGAAGCGGGGGTTGTTCTTGGTGACACCTATCCGTTGCCCATTGTTGACCATGCCGCAGCTCGAGCACGCGCGCTTGAAGCCTATGCGCTCATCAAAGGAAAGAAAGAGGGGTCCACTTGAAGCGGCTTCTCTGGGTAGCTGGCTACGGTCTGATTGGGGGACTCATTCTAACGTTCCTATTTAAATGGATTGAGTCTGCAACCGGTGAGAAAGTATATACGTTCTTGCTGAATGTCGATTACATACCTAGAGTAGGGGATATCGGGTTCCCAGAATGGATTGAAATACTCTTTCACCTTGTCATCTCGGTTGCGGTTGCTCTTGGTTTTTATCTGATGTACTATTTGAGACCATCTTGGAAACAACGTGCAATTACGATTTGTACGGTAGGTAGTGTCGTCATTGGGCTAGCATTATTCCCAACAACAGCGTTATCCGAACGCACACCCGAGATTACGGATGGTTTGTCGCTTCTATACTGGTTAATGGGGCATGCAATCTTTGGGGCAGTGTTAGGCACCTTCTTCAAATTTGAAAAATGAGATATGACCATACAAAAAGCACTTCAGCTGTCAAAGTGACAGGGCTGAAGTGCTTTTTTCGAATTAATGGAAGATCCCAGCTTCTTTCGATTTTTTCAAGAGTTTATTGGTACCTTTATTAATGCGTTCTTTAAGCAGTGCACCAAACAGGATAAATGCGATCGAACAGCATGCTAGGAATGTTAAGTCTTTTGCCACTCGTTCCCAAACGATACCGCCAACCGCCTCACGCATGATGTCAATTGCATACGTAAAGGGTAAGAAAGGATTGATCATCCCAAAGAAGTCGGGTAACAGGACAACCGGATACGTTCCACCAGACCCTGCTATTTGCAATACGAGCATGACAATCGCCATGGCTTTACCAACGTCCCCAAATACAGAAACAAGTGTATAGACAATTGACATGAATACAATGCTAATGATTACTCCGAACACAACAAACCAAAACGGTTCACGGATATGGACATCTAGCAACAACAAATCCCCCAAAACGACGATGAGCATTTGCAGTAAGCCAATCAAACCAAATGTTAGAAGCCGTCCGAAATAGACTTGTCGTGTGGTGAACTCCTCTCCATGTACATCTGTGGACAGTAAGGAAATGAGAAGGAGACATCCCACCCAAAGAGAGAGTACCGTATAGAACGGTGTCATGCCAGTTCCATAATTTTCAATGGAGTACAATCGATTTTCTTTTAATTGGATCGGCTCTTCAAAGAACGTTTTTTCAGCTTTCGGATCATTCTGCAGCAATTGAATCACCTTGTTAATATCTGTTTCACCTTGAATACTTCGAATTTTCTCCGCTAACTGATTCACTTTTTCAGAGACGTAAGGATACTCGGTCACAGCCTTTTGAATGGTCTCTTTTCCCTCCGTTAACTCCTTGTCTGAGTTACCAAGAATCGTTTGCACTTTTGGAAGAGTGGATTGAATTTCTGTAAGAAGTCCTTTCGCTTGCCCGAGCGTACCTTTTGCCGTTGCGATTTCTTTTTTTACAGTCGGTTCAATCGTATTCACATATTCTTTCATGAACGCATCCAATTCAACGGATGTATTTCCGGCGATTTTTTGTAAATCGTCCACTGCCTGGTCCAATTCCTCCGCTTTGCCTGAAACGACGCTGTTCACTGTACGAGCATTCGTCTGTGCTTCTTGTAACAACTTCTTCAGATTGTCTGTTTTTGTAATCGCATCATCCAGATTACCTGAAAGGTTAGCCGGTGGAAGGGAAGGGATCGGTTGTTGTCCGCTATCATCATCCACACCAGGTGAAGGTGTTTCGTTCGGTGCTGGGTTCTGCTGCACTAATTCCTTCAATCGAACAAGATCTTGCTTGACGCCATCGACACGTTCAATACTTGCTGATGTCCGTTCGTCCAATGATTTTTTCGCCTCATCGAGTTCCGTGAAATCCAACTGAACGCCTTGTAACTGTTTCAAAAAGTCATTTGCTTCATTAGAAATATCAGTAACTTTTTTCAAATCGGCTTTAATTTTCGGGGACATTTCGTTTAACTTCTGTTCAGCTTGGTCCAGATAACTAACGGTTCGATTGATTTGACCAAGACCATCGTTCGTGATCTGTTTCGCTTCGGGCAACTTCCCTTGCGCTTCGTGAATGATGGCTTGAGCATCTGTCGCATCGCCTAACCCCCTATTGAGAAGGTCATATATTTCAGGCAAACTTTTTTCGGCTTCAAACACATAGTTTTCGAATCTTTGAACGTCTGGTAAGTCTTGTTCCAATTCAAGCCCCAATTTGTTGAGCATTTCAAAGATGACACCGTTTACAGTGGAAACGAATTGACTACTAACCTTGTCGACAATTACCGAGGCACCTTTTTCAGTGATTTTCGGTGCGATGGAGTTTAGTTTTTCGTTCACAAAGTAATCGATTTCTGCTTTTTGAGGATCGCCGGAGACAACTGACGCAAGTTGTTCCGATAAGTTCTCTGGTAATACCATGACGGCAAAATAGTCGCCATACTCAACTCCATCCATCGCTTCTTTTCGAGATACGAAGTGCCATTCCATGGACGGATTTTTCTTGAGTGTGGAGACAATTTCCGCACCCGTGTCAATATGCTTCTCCTGCACATCTGCTCCCTTGTCTTCATTCACAACAGCAACGGGCAATTTATCGGTCCTGCCATAAGGATCTGAAGAAGCATAAATATTGAGCCATGCATATAATGAAGGCAAAAAAATCAAGCCGCCAATTAATACAGCAGCGACCCAGTTTGTCGAGATGTTGCGCACATCCCGCTTAAAAATTGTGAAGATATTGCGCATTGGTTGGCCTCCTATTCGTTTAAATAACGCAAGCCATACTATCATATATTTGTCGAAGGTAGTATGATTTTGCTCGTTCTTGCTCTCACTTCTATTCTACCCAAAAACCCCTCGTCCTGAACGTACGGACAAGGGGTTTACTCATTTAATCAATCAAACCATCTTTCATCGTTACAATTCGGTCTGCATAAGGAAGCATTTCTTCGTCATGCGTGACCATAAGTGTGGTGATTTTAAGTGTTTTCGTTAAGTTACGGATGATCTCCATCACTTCCTTGGAACGTTTGGAGTCGAGACTCGCTGTTGGTTCATCTGCAAATAACATTTTCGGTTTATGAATGATCGCGCGTGCAATGGCGACACGTTGTTTTTCGCCACCAGAAAGGGAGGAAGGATAGGCTTCTTTACGATGTGCCATTCCTACGAGTTCCAATACTTGAGCGACTTCTTGCTTTTGCTGCTTTTTGTTTAACTTCGTTTCTGCTACATCTAGCATGAGCAACAACTGATCCTCCACGGTCAAAAAAGGGACTAGGTGCGAGGATTGGAACACAAATCCGAATTCGCTTGATCGGATTTTGCGAATTTCTTCTTGGCTCATTTGCGTCATATCATGACCTTCAAAGAGAACTTGCCCGCCAGATGCTTTCTGCAGTCCAGCAGCGATCGTCAAAATAGTCGACTTACCAGATCCAGATGGACCAACGAGGGCTGTGATTTCGCCTTCGTTCAACTCAAGATCGACGCCCTTTAAAATCTTCTCACTGACATCACCACTTTTGAATGTTTTCTCCACATCATCAATTGTAAAAATCGCCATCTTACATCTCTCCTTGTTGGATTGCCTGCAACGGCTCCACTTTTTTGATTTGGAATCCGGAAATGGTTGCTCCTATGAATCCAATGACTAGGAATACAACGGACAGAAGCAATGTAGTTTCAATCGGCAAGCTAAATGGCATGCCTGCAGGTGCTACCAAGCTAAATAACTGGCTGAGTCCAACGGATAATACGAGTGAAACGACTGTAATGAGTAGCATTTGGTACCACATCATGCTGAACAGCGAGCTCGTTTTTACGCCAATTGCTTTCAAAATACCATACAACCCGATTTTCTGAACGTTCATCATATAGAAGAAAATCGCAAACAGCATACCACTGATGACAACGAGGAACCAAATGATCATATTCAGTGACATTTGTTCCGCGCCATAGCTCGGAATCGTATTTAAGAATTCTTTGTTATTGAATGATTCAAGTCCCTTGACGGAATCTGGACTATCCGATCCTGGGATGAAAACCGTCTGCATTTCCATGACGCGGTAAATTTCTTGATAGTTTTTCATGCTGATGAACGCAACAGGTGCGTGGCTATATGTTTGTTTTTCAGCGAATCCAGCAACTTTGAACGCTCCACTGAATTGGTTATTCGTCAATACATCTCCGACTTTGATGCCATCGTCTTTTAAGGAAGCGTCTAACACGACTTCATTGTCTTTGACATTCGGAAATAACTCACTATCAGTAGATGTCACAAACGCGACACTATGCTGTTTGTCATCAGCGTCGTTGACAAATCCCATTTGGATAGACAGTGCAGTTGCACCTTTGTAGTCTGCGAGCAATTTGTCTTGTTGATCGACATCGATTTTTGAAAGGTTGTACGTTTGTTTTGCATCTTCATTCAAATAGAACTGCCCGTTTGGTACGTTTTTGATGAGCGCTGCGTTATCCTCAGACAGCCCGTTGGCAAGCCCTGAGATAATGAAGGTCAAGAAACTGACCAAAAAGATGATCGAACCGAGTATCAGGAATTTCATTTTACTTTTTTTAACTTCTTTCCACGCCATTTGCATGGTCAACACCTCCGTGATTGAATACCCTTAGTGTAATCCCTCAACATGAACGCTACATAAACACAGCATTACAAATGGTAATCTGCAGCTCTTTTTCACTAGTGTAGAAAGTAGAAGGAGTTAGCATGAAATTACGCACAAGAAGTTTCAGAATTTTCCATCCGCAAAGTGACATAAGGTAGAAATATGGTATAATTATCCGGAACAAAAGAGTTAACATTCGGTGAATTGGTTCTCGTTTCTTCATACATAGGACAGAGTATTTGAGTGAATATAAATTAGAAAGTAGGCATTCTTATGGAAATGAGTATGATTATTTCGTTGCTCCCAATCCTTTCATTACTTTTTTACTTAGTGCCATTTGTGTTCATCATCTGGTTTTTAGTCACCTTCATTAAATTGCAGAAAGAGAAAAATCAGATCTTACGGACCATCGCAGATAAGATGAACGACATGTAAAGAAAGGGGTACTGGAAATGAAACGATTAAAACGAGGGGATACAATCGGTATTTTTTCCCCATCATCACCCGCAACAGTTAATGCGGAACCACGCTATAAACGAGCAAAAGCGTTTTTGGAATCGAAAGGATTCATTGTGAAAGAGGGAAGTTTAACAGGGAAAGCCGAGGGGTACCGTTCAGGCACACCTAAAGAGCGAGCAGAGGAACTGAATGAGCTGCTGAGAGATCCGAATGTCACGATGATCATGTCGACAATTGGTGGAACCAATTCAAACAGCATGTTGCCCTATATTGACTATGATGCTTATGAACAAAACCCGAAACTTGTAGTTGGCTACTCGGATACAACGGCGATATTACTCTCACTTTATGCAAAAACAGGCATCCCAACGTATTATGGTCCTGCTTTAGTTCCTTCATTTGGTGAATTCGATCCGCTTGTCAATGAGACCTATCATTATTTTGAACAGTATTTTATGCATGAAGCTGTCGTTCCTTATGAAGTACCTATGCCTGAATATTGGTCAGATGAACCGGTCAACTGGTTAGAGAAGACGACAGAAAAAAAGTTATATCCAAACAAATGGGTGACGGGTCATAGTGGTATAGCTGAAGGCCGTCTTATTGGAGGAAATCTGAACACGATGTACGGCTTTCTTGGGTCCTCATATTTCCCTGAGATCAGGCAAGGGGATATTTTACTAATCGAAGACTGTACGAAAACGGCATCTATTGTGGAAAAGAACTTAGCCATGCTGAAAGTACACGGGGTCTTCGAAAAAGTTGCTGGCATCATTTTGGGCAAACATGAATTATATGATGATTTAGGGACAGGTAAACTACCTTTGGATTTATTGCTGGAACAGCTGGATGGTCTACCGATACCGATTTTAGCTGAATTCGACACATGTCATACTCACCCCATGCATCCCTTAGCCATCGGGAAAAAGGTTAAATTGGATGCAGATTCGAAAGAGGTAATTTGTACAGAGCGTTGGCTAGATATTTAGGTTGGCAATGTAGGAATCGTTTAAGAAGCGCAGAAGAGGAGGTAAAGTAGTGGAGTTTTCTCAAGTATCTACAAGCTTTATGAATTTCGCAAACATGGAATGTAAGGGCTCCAGTGAACTGTATGAGTTTTTATCAATGAAGATTGCAGAAGACGCTGAACTGCTCGATTTATGCTTAGCAGTTCCAAAGGGGCAGCCAGTGCCTAACCTTTTATTCGGCGCTGTTCATTATCTGCTATTAAAAGGATCTATTCATCCATTAAAAGACTATTATAGAAGTGTTACAAATCCACCAAAGAAAATAGACAACGCGACCTTCGAATATTTTAAAGATTTCTGTGAAAGCAATCGCGAAGAGATCATTCCAATTTTAGAAAACAGGTTGGTTCAAACAAATGAAGTGAAAAGATGTGGCTACCTTTACCCTGTTTTTTCCTGGATCTACAACAAAGTGGAAAACCCTTTGTCACTTATTGAAATTGGAACTAGTGCGGGTCTTCAGCTGTTATGGGATCACTATAGCTATTCGTACGGAACCGGGGAAACGTTTGGAAACAAAGATGCGAAGGTTCATATTACTTCGGAAGTTAAAGGGGATCACTTTCCGTTAGTGCTTTCTGAAAGCCCTCCCATTGCATCTAAAATCGGACTAGACCTCAATATAAGCAATCTATCTGATTCGGAAGACTATTTATGGTTAAAGTCACTCATTTGGCCCGAGCATCAGGAACGATTGGAGTTATTCGACAAGGCTGCGGAATGCTTGAAGGAAAATCCAGTAAAACTAGTGGAAGGCGATGGAGTACTTTTACTTTCAGACGTAGTAGATTCACTTCCTACAGATTCCACGATTTGTATTTTCCATACACACGTTGCAAACCAAATTCCAAATGAAACCAAGCATGAACTATTAGAAAAGATAGCAAAGATCGGCAGTAAACGAGACGTTTTTCATATTTACAACAACATGTGGGATCGACAACTCCATGTCGATTACTATATGAATGGTCTGGAATATAAAAATACGATTGGTGATACGGATGGTCACGGAAGATGGTTTGAATGGAATTTGTAATTCTACCGAACCATTACTAGTTAAAGAAACAACTAGTAAAGGTATTAAAGTGAAAACATATTATTTTAGCGCGGAAAAGGTTGGCTCGAACAGTGGTATTCAGTATCCAGATAATCTAATTGCGGATGCTTATTGGAAGTCATTAACTCAAGTACAAACAATGAATCACGCAACCCCTGAAGATTTGAATTCCTTACTGGAACAATTTAACCATAGACTAAAAAATGATCACGCTTTTTAACTATTCGTTCATCCTTATGATCCTAGCCTAATTCCAAAGTACACGTACAAGTAAAGTTTAAACTTAAAGAGAATGGAGTATGAAAATGAGGGCATCATTAGAACTACTTCGCATATTCATAATCCTACTACTGTTTGGTAGTTTGGGTTGGGCAATAGTAAAGAATATCTATTCTGTGAATCAAGTAGATCCTGAATTCATATGGATGGGTGCAATAGCAATTCTTGTATTATTCTTTGTTCTATACAGAAACAAGTTACAGTTTTCTGGATGGTATAACGGAAAAGGAAAAGAAAAGCTTACACGTGCTGTGTCATTATCACTTATAGCATTAGCATTTTTACTTTTTCTTACACCATTTATAATAAGTTCTCTCTAATCAAGGATGCAAGTATCCTAAAGAAAAGGACTATTACATAGAATTTTATGTACTGGAGGTATTCAATGATAAAGGGTCTATATGAAGCGCATTTACCTGTTAGTAACTTACAACAATCCATTGATTTTTATACAAAGCTGGGGCTGACCTTATATAAAAGATATGAAAAAGTAGCTTTTTTTTGGATTGAGGAAGGAAAAAGTTGGATTGGCTTATGGGAAGGTACCGAATCAAGACTTCCTTATCATGTTTCACTAAGGCATATAGCATTTCTTGTAGACTTAGAAGATCTTAAGAACGCAAGGATATGGTTAAAAGAACGAGGAATAAAAGTGAAGGACGAGTTTAATAAAGGAACACATGAACCTATCGTCGTACCGAACCAAGCTCACGCAATGATTTATTTTGATGACCCCGATGGGAATAGTCTGGAGCTTATCACTAGACTATCAAAAGAAATAGATCAATCTGAAAAAATTCATTTGAGTCAATGGGAGGAGCTACACTCTTAAATTATCCAAAATGAAATTTATCTTTGGAGGGATTTAGTGAACATTAGAAGAGCTTCTTTAGCCGATGCGAAGGGTATAGCGAAAGTCCACGTTGATAGTTGGAAATCCACTTATAAAAACATTATTCCAGACGAGTTTTTAGAAACATTGTCCTATGACCAACGAACAGATTTGTGGATTCGCAACATATCTAAAGAGGCGAACTACATCTTTGTCGCAGAAAATAATCAAAAAGAAATCATAGGATTTGCAGATTGCAGTAAAAAATATGGTAGTGCTATTGAGAATTCTGGTGACATAACCTCTATTTATCTTCTTGAAGACTATCAAAAAATGGGCGTAGGTAAACAATTATTGAAACATCTTTTCCTTCAATTTGAGGAGTTAGGTGTCCATAGAATTTTTGTAGAAGTATTAGAAGAGAATAAAACACGGTTTTTCTATGAGTATTATGGTGCGATTCTTTTCCAATCTAAAAAGACCACGATAGCAGGTACTGATTTGACCCTTCTGATTTACGAATGGAATGATCCTGATGAGGTATTATCTAAACTGTAAATCACATCTGAAAGGAATTTACTTACAAAAAAATCAATATTGGATTAAACTCGAGGGGAGTGACGGAGTTTGTAAGACAGACATAACTTCAGAGAAAGTATTGGAGGAGAAATAATGGAAATAAAACAAGTCACATTACACACCACCAACATCGATGAAATGAAACGCTTTTATACGGGTACACTTGGGTTAGATTTAGTTGATGACACCGAAAACAAGTTTTGTATCGCAGTCGGTTCAAGTATATTGGAGTTTACACATGTAAATGCAAAAGTTAATCCGTATTACCACTTTGCCTTTAATATACAGAGAAACAAATTCAATGAAGCGAAGTCATGGGTTAAAGGTAAAGTTAGTTTAAATAGAGAAGATGGAGCAGACGAAGCAGACTTCCCACATTTATCAGCACGTTCGCTCTATTTTAATGACCCATCTGGTAATGTTGTAGAATTCATTGCTAGACATTCTACATCTGACACCAGTGACGAACCTTTTTCCCCTAAAAGCATTCTAAATATTAGTGAAATTAGTCTCACCGTTCCTGATGTAATTAAAGTTGGAAGTCAATTGATGGCGTTGGGTATAAAAGAACGCGACAACGATCCATTAAGTGCAACTTCTCTTAATTTCATGGGCGATCCTACAGACGAAGTTTTTGTGTTATTAGTTCAACCAGGGCGAAAGTGGATTTTTTCAGATAAGATTTCCGCTATTTTTCCTCTTGAAATCACACTAGCAAATGAGGAGAAGATCACTGTAGACGATAAGTATGAAGTAATTGTAACCAGTTCGCATACCCACTAATGGTGTGTCTAAAGATTCCAGACCAATAATATTGGACTCTGTTATGTAAATTACTTGTAGCTCTTTTTTCAATATTCTCGGGTCAACTTGGGGGAACACGAATTGCGAGTCGTTAAATATATCTTCTTTACATTAATAGGTTTACTATTCACAGCGATCTTGCTGGTTGTCGTCTTTCTATTATCAAGCAAACTATGGGGAACGATTGTTTTGATTCTAGGATTAATTACCTTGTTTACATCATTTATTTTTGCACTAATCAGCTTTATTAAGAACCAGGCTAAGTTTTATAATTGGAACGGCTTACTACAACTTTCATTAAAATCCTTATACTTGGTAATAACTAGTGCGCTTTTGGGGGTATTATGGATAGTTAACGTTGCCATAATTGATGAATTAGGGGCGTTGTCTCCGCTTGATAAAATGAATATCGTCTTGGGTAAGACCGATGTTAACGAAAAGGAAATTCAACAACTTATAAAAGACTATCCTGAATTAAAGAGACGAAATATTACATTTAAATATCCACCGAATGCGGAGGACAAAGTCCATGACATGATCAGCAAAATGGGTGATATTGAACAACTCGAACTAGAAATCTTCGGATATCAATTACCTAAAACGAAGAATCTAGAAGTGATTATTTTGCCTACCTATGATGAATACATACAAGCAAGACCGTCTGCAGGGGAAAGGGAGGCCGGATCGTATACTGGAATGGATAATAGAGCCATCTTATATGAGCAACCAATGGATATAAATGGTGATGAACCTTCTTTGTCGGGAATCTTTGGTCATGAATATGGTCACTATTTGATGGACATGTTTTTAGTCGACAAGGAAATAAAGTTTGACGATGTCCCTGCTTGGTATCATGAAGGCATCAGCGAATACATCGGTAATCAAGTAGGAAAGGAATTAAAATTCCCTGGAAACGTTAGCCCTGATTTAACGTTTGACCACTTACAAAGTCTTCAAGAATGGAAGGACGCTGCAACGCAATCTGATGTCTATTACTTTGCAGGAAAAACAATTGAATATGTTATAGGAAGCGCTGACGATTCCATTATTTTGTCAGACATTGTTTTAAATACAAAAGTAACTGGTACGTTTGATGAATCCTTTAAACAACTTACAGGGTTAGATCCAAAGACACTTAACATTACAAGTATTCATTCAGTGGAAGAAGATTTAGATGAAGCGCGTATCCTCATGCAAGAGTCTGATTTCAAAAAAGCTGAGGAGTACTATAAAAAGATTCTCAAGAAGCATCCACGTGAGCCGCTAGCATGGCACCAATATGCTTTAATGCTAGAAAAGCAAAAAAGATGGGATGAAGCCATCAGTGCTAGGCAAATAGTCACTAGCATTGAACCGGATAATCCAAATAATTACATGTACCTCTCCTATTTACTAACCGTTATTGACTCTCAAGAGGCTGTAAATGCTGCGGAAAAAGCATTGGAGTTAGTCAAAAAAGAGAATCGGAAAGACGGGAAATTCCATCAGAAGTGGATAGATGAAATTTCTTACTACAATGAATTGATAAAAGAAAAGAAATATGCAGAAGCTTATCAATCCATTTCACAAAGTGATCAATTATCTACTTTTCCTGAAATAGTTGAAGAACTAAGCAAGATAAGGAAATAGCATTTTCTCCCCTTTTGCTAATAATATTTGATTTTCTAGCGGCTGCACTTTAATAAGTCCAAATTAAGCTATGCAAAAAGGTAAATGGTTTGTATGAAGAAATGGAATAAATATGAAAATACTACTGGAGGGGTTTTATCGTGAGTTCAAAAGTAACTGATGTATTTCAATTTATCGAGTCAGGTGATGCTGTTGCATTAGAAAAGGCTCTTATTTCCTCCCCACATTTTGCAAATATAGAAAACGAACAAGGTTTAACTCCGCTAGGGTTTTCATCACATTTTGGCGATAAAAGTATTGTTCAAGTTCTTTTAAATCATCATGCAGACATCGATGCCGTTTCCCATTCTAAGATAGAGTATATCCCCTCAAATACTGCTCTTCATGCAGCAATTGCAGGAGCACGAAGTTTAGAAGTTATTGAACTTCTTCTAAACACTGGAGCTACAACAACTATATTTGATAGCAATGGGCATACAGCTCTTCATACAGCTGCGTTTCATGAAGATAATACCGAACTGATTAGTCTTCTTATTCAACATGGAGCTTCTGTACATGCAACGAAAGATAACGGAAAAACTGCAATGGAATTGGCGATAGAACAAGGGAACAGAAACGTGGTTGAACAATTGAGACACTATGATGAACCGTCCTAATCATTTAATGACAATTTTCACAACCGACAACACAAATGTTCAAGAAGATCCAACAACAAAAATGGATGCTTGTCAGCGCGTTTTAAGTGTGCTTTCTAAATGTGAGAAGTCATAGGTACGTTTTTTGTAGTAATAGCGCAAATAATTATTCTGGAGGAACTTTGAATTGTGAATGGTGAAGGTGCAATACGGAAAAATGATAAGTGGCTCATAATTGAGAGAAGCAAGAAAGGGGAACATGGGATGGTCAGCTTTCACCCGTTTGAGACAAATCGTCGAGAAGGAAGTATAAGATTAATGCAGTTATTAGTGAACATGGTATACGAAGCATTTAAAAAGTATGGGGGCGCATTCCGTTGAATGAGTATTATGGAGAACTTTGCACGCGAATTTATGAAATCGATAAGTCTATAGCAAGTGGGAAAGAGCTTGAGTTTTATCTATCCTTTGTGAAAGATAAGAATATGAACGTGTTAGAACCTATGTGTGGAAATGGTAGAATGCTTATCCCTTTTATGGAAAAAGGTATCAACATTGAGGGCTTTGATATTTCAGATGAAATGCTTAGATTATGTAGAAAAAAAGGTCAAAAGTTAGATCTTGAACCCAAAATTTCTCAAGGTAAAATTGAAGAATTCAGAAGTGAAACGAATTATGATTTGATCCTGATACCCTTTGGTTCTTTTTCACTGTTACCAGATGAATTAGTGAAGCCGAGTCTATATAACATGAGATCTGTATTAAAAGAAGGTGGGAAGATTCTTTTAACTATAATGACTCGCAAAGGGCCGGTGGAAGAGATTCCTGATTGGCTTGAAACGAATAGACAATCCGTTGATAACCATGAAATTGTTGAATATAAGAAAGTCCATTATGACATGGCAACTAGGATTCAAAACACTAAGTTGAACTATCAATTAGTTATTAATGGGCAAATAGAGAAATCTGAAACTATGGATTTTCCCATTCGACTTTATGAACCAGGAGAGTTCGAAAACATTCTGAAATCTAATAGGATTAATAAGTTTGTACTTCATGAAGTTACGAATGGTTATGGCGAAGGTAATTCATTTCATGTATATGAGTGTACACTATAAGCTTAAAAATAGTATTTTCATTGATCAATATGACCCAATAGCACATCGACGAGGGGCTAATCACAAGGTTAAGAATTATTGAAAAATTAAATTGCGTTGTTGTGTCTCTTTGGATAGAATTGTCTAAAGATCCTCTTTTTTGTTAACTGCACGCTGAACCTAAATGATACAGTACTTTTGAAAATCTAAACCTGCAGAATATCCACTATTGAAAGTTCTTTAGGCTAGCCCCCCCACAATGACCCAATCAAGCAATGGGGGCATTCATTTATAATGACAATTTGCGTAAGCAGGTTCGATGTAGATGAAAAGATTAGGCGAGGAGGCAAAGGGATGGCTTTAGTCGGTACGATTGTATTAACGATGATCATCATGGGGCTAACCACCTTAATTTTTGGTCTGGAGGTCGGAGGCTGGCTAATTGCAGTAATTTTTATTGGTTCCATGCTCCGAGGTTTATATTTGATAGCTGACATGCACAAAATGCTGGCGGCGGAGTTTAAAAAAGAAAAATTTGTTGAAGTACAACAGCAATATTCGAAAAAAAAGATTACTTTGAAAGAATCCGATGAGTAAATCTTAAGCCTATACAATAATAATAGAACGCATCGTGTTGTCAAACCACGGAGCAAAATGTACGTTTTGTTGTTATTGATAAATCTTAACCTGTTCGTTGTATATACTTATACGCTATCAGTCTTTTGCAAGAAATCTGAGGTATGAATAATTTACTGGCCATAGCAGTAAATAGGAGGTTGAAATGAATAATAAAAAAAGCATCATGCATCCTATAAAAATCAGGAACATACATGAAGACGATTATGAAACTGTTTTGAAGTGGAGTAAAGACGATACTTTTTGTGAAGCGAATGGATGGGAGAAAAATAGAACTGAAAATGAAATATATAGATGGTGGCTTCATTGTGTAAATCATGAATTTGAAGATTCTATTCGTAGGGGAATCCTACTGGGAGATCAATTGGTTGGATATGTGGATTTGGCTCATATTCAAAATAATGAAGCTGAAATAGGCATCGCCATAGGAGAACGCAATGTATGGGGGAGAGGAATCGGGACCGAGTCCATCCTCTGTATGATGAAGTATGCTTCTGAAAAATTTGGGATTACCATTTTTAATGCAGAAACACATGAAGGTAATATTCGATCTAGGAAAATGCTAGAAAAGATAGGATTCATAGAGATAGGTAGACTAGGTAATGAGGAGTACTTAGGAGTCGATGACCAATTAATACAATATCGGTTTCATTGAAGTAGATGAATTATATGTAAGGCGCTCTCTTATAATAAGAGGTGTTTTCTTCACTTTTGCTTTTATTGTAATAGCTATTAGTTATATATGATAAGGCAATTGCACAAGCAGAGCTACAGGTTTTTCAATTATAAACTTAGTATGGCAAATGATTTGTGCTGCGCGTCAATCCGTCTTTTTGAATGATTTGACTAATGGATTGATACAGTTGGGGGTAGAAATGGAAATACGATTATTGAAATTTCAAGAAGTTGATTTTGATAAGTATTATAGTCTTGTATCGAATGACGATATTATGGCGCAAATAACTGAGCGTGCTTTCCTTTATAACGAAGCTAAAATAAGCTTCCAAAAACTAATAACTCGCAATGAAAAGCATGATGAATTTGGTTCGTATAAAATCTTTGATTATTTGGACGAGACATTCGTTGGTCTTGGGCATTTGACGTTAAGTGAAGATAAAAGTAGTGAAGCAGAAATAGGATACATGTTGCTACCTGAGTATTGGGGTCAAGGTTACGGTTCTGCGACAGCAAAAAAGTTAGTAGAGATGGCAAAACCATTAGATATAAAGTTCCTTACAGCTATCATTGACCCAGAGAATATCCCTTCTAGGAAAATATTAAGTAACCTTGGTTTCATATCTCAAAAGGTTTGTGAGATAGACGGTTTACCTGGGGAAATATTAAGTAAAAATTTATAAAACACTTCTCATTTTTGTTCTATTAACGGGAAGCGCTTACCGAATAAGAGTGTTTCATTAAGAACTAGCCAGATTGGGTTTGAAATTGAATTTACTTTTGAATACGGAGTTTAAGGAAGGGGGCGATCATTTGAAAGTTAGGCTCTCAGAGTATGATGAGAATTGGGCTCAAATGTTCGAAGATGAAGCTGAATTTTTAACATGCATTTTTGGAGATGAAGTCGTTAAATTTGAACATTTCGGCAGTACAGCTGTTCCAGTCATGAAGGCAAAGCCTGTAATTGATATGATGTGCCTCGTTAAAGATATCGAAAAAATTGACCTATTCAACACACAGTTGCAGCTACTTGGGTATGATGTTGCTGGTGAATGGGGGATACCAGGCAGACGGTTATTCCGAAAAGGGGGAGATGATAGAACCCATCATATTCATGTTTATCCGTATAATCATTCTCAAATTAGACGCCATCTGGTGTTCCGTGATTATTTAAGGACTCATCCCGACGAAGTTAAACGCTATACATGTTTCAAAGAACGCTTAGCTGATCAATATGACGATACAGCGTTATACAGTAAAGCGAAGAAACCTTTCGTAAAGGAAATGGAAGAACGGGCATTGAATTGGTTTGAAAGCAAAGGGACAAAAAGTTCATTTTAATGATTCTTTAAGTATCTTTGTCATTAATTTGAAGAAGGGGAGGAGTGCATGACACCACCAAAACATATTGTTTCAGCAGCCACGATTGTCTTAAACGACAAAAATGAGCTTTTGTTAATAAAAGGACCACGAAGAGGGTGGGAGATGCCCGGTGGTCAGGTTGAAGAGGGCGAATCATTGAAGGACGCAGCAATCCGAGAAACAAAAGAGGAATCTGGTATTGATATAGAGATTATCAAGTTTTGTGGAATCTTTCAGAATGTAGAACGATCCATTTGTAACACCCTATTTTTGGGGAAAGTGATCGGAGGGCAGCCTACGACGAGTCCAGAGAGTTTGGAGGTAGGATTTTTCCCAGTAAAGAAAGCATTGGAAATGGTAACAATTACGAACTTTAGACAGAGAATTGAATCTTGTTTAGACGAAAATACCCATCCTTTTTATGTGGATTTTTAAAATGTATTCGTGTGAAGAGTACCTGGTAGAGAACCAAACATGATTGTTTAAACATCCATGAAAGTTTGAACACAGGTACTTTTATAAATCGCACACTGAAATGGAGTTTATTGGGTAATCGTTGGATTGGTAGAGGGCTTTTTTTGTGAAAATCCGCCAAGGAGCAACTTTCCGTACGGTAAAAATTTTTGTATGATGATTGAAAAAATGATTGGAACAACCAAACCGAATGCGGTGAAGCCAACAATGCCATATGTGAAGTAATCGTTTAGCAAAATATCTGTAAAGATGTGCAAGTACATAATCGTTAAGGAGTGCTTCTCGATTTTGTGCAACCATTTTACCGACAGTCCAGCAGCAATGAGCTGGAATACGCCAACTAATACGAGTGTAAATGAAAGTGGAATAATTAAATCTAAAATGAAATGATCATAGCGTAAAAATTTCATACTTAAATGGTAGTCAATTACATGATTCGTATTGAGTGAAATGGCTGTTATACTACCTATTAATCCAATGATTAACCATCTTCTCGAAACGTACATCCAAATACTCTTTAAATAATAACCTAGCGAAAAGTAGATAACTGCCATAAGCACAACATCGATGTTCCAAATCATTGGGACTGTTTGAGACGCAATGTCAGGTTTTCCTCCAATGACGCTCATCGCAAAAAAACTTTCATAATGGGCAATACTATAACAGATTGCCAAAATAATGATTTGTTTCGTGCGGCTAAAGTATTTTGTCATCCATAAGAAGAACAAATACGTAAAGAAAAGCGTAGTGACAAACCAGAAAACACCGTACGCACCACGTGCAAATCGACCTCCGACTACAAGTGTCCAAAAATCGTTTACATACCAGGAAAAATCTTTATTGCCAGAACTAAGCTCAATCCCATAACGGATGAGTGTAATGCTGCCTAAAAAAAACAAATAAGGGACTATCAATTGCATAAATCTTTTATGAATCATATGTTTCATTAAGCCCTTTTCAATAACAGGTTTAAAAAATAAACCACTTAAAATAAAGAAAGCTGGCATGTGAAACCAATAGATATACTTAACGAGTGGGAAATCAAGCTGTCCGGGATAATGACCAATAACGACAAGGATCATTAAAAATCCTTTTGCTCCATCCACCCAGGATAAGCGTTTTTTATTCATAATTAGGCACCTCAAGAAAATTGTCGTATCTCCAATGTACATCCTTTCTGCAATTTGGAGGACAATGTTACAGAATTGACTCACGGATGTTAGTAAGTTGGCAATACATTGGAGTATTTTCTTGATTTATTACGGATAACTGACTAAATTGAATAGCTAGTACTACTAGTTTTATAAGAGTTATATATGTAATTGGAATTTTGTCATGAGACAGGTAAAGTATACCTAAAAAATATGGATACGTGATTGGGAGGATTGAAATGAGAGAAGGAATTATACGGCCGCTGGTTATTTGTGTTTTCCAACAGGAGGATACCATCCTTGTCGCAGAAGGTTATGATCCATTGAAAGAGGATTACTTTTACCGGCCAATTGGTGGAGGAATCGAATTCGGTGAAAGCAGTGAAGAAGCACTTATAAGGGAAATGAAAGAAGAACTCGATACGTCTATTACGGATCTTGCATACTTAGGAACGCTAGAAAATATATTCAGCTTCAACGGAAATATAGGTCACGAGATTGTAAGGGTCTATGATGCATCTTTCACCGATAACTCGTTCAACAAAGCGAGTACTTTTGAAGGCATTGAAGACAACGGGGAACTATTTAAAGTGATGCGTCTGCCTATACAGACGTTTCGTTCAGGAGAGCTTCGTCTTGTTCCAGAAAATCTATTGAAACTGTTTGAAGTGAACGACATAGCTCGTAAGTGATTCAATCAAAAGTTAGGTTGGTTGCATGAACGTTTTGGTATTTCCATAAAGCTTAATTTCCCTTTTAATTGATTAAAGAAGGACCCAATTTACTTACATAACACATCAGTTAAATCATTTCTTGTACACTATCAAACTTAAGAATGGGGAAATTCATAGTGAAAAGGGATTTCCCAATTATTGAAACGAATAGCTTAATTTTAAGAATGGTCCAAAAAGAGGATTCAAATGATATGATTGCATATTTATCCCATAATATGTTGTATAACATATGGGTTTGGACTATTTTCAAACAGATACAGTTTAATGTGGCCTTATTGAAATAATTAATTGGAGGTAATATCCAATGTTATGGGGAAGTATTTTACTATGGATTATTGGTTTATTTATTTTGTACGTAGTAATTTTCACGGCAGTAAAGGATGGAATTGATAAGTCACAGGTTGGTCAGTTAATAAGAACGAATTATGGTATGAAAGATCAAGTTGTTACAGTTAGTGATGAAGAAATTGAAAAGGAAATAGAAGAAGAATTTAAGAACCAGAAATAGTGGTTACATAGTCTTGTAAAAGTAATTATTAAACTAAGGGTGCAAAGAAAGGATAAGAAGTGCATCCATTATTAAGCGATTGAGCCCGGTAGTTCGGGAAAATATGCACAAAAAGGGCGACATTCTTGAAATGAAAAGCAATAATTTCCATTTGAAGTTTTTTAGATAGAGGGAGGAGGCCTATATATGCGGATTTTATTAAAAAAAGCGAATGTTATACACGTAGATACGGAAAGCATCTCGAAAAATGATGTATTGATTGAAGATGGCTTAATCAAATGTATTAGACCTAGCATTATGGATTGCCCATCCGACACACAAATTATTGACTGTGAGAACAAATGGATTCTTCCAGGATTAATAGATATGCATGTTCATATTAAAGAAAGCTTTGCACATTTATTTACTGCAGCAGGCGTTACGACTGTGAGAAATATGGCTGGGAGTATATTTGAATTAGAAGATATGATGAATGCTGACAACGCAGCTAAGACTCCACGTGTTATCTCAGCAGATAGAATGATTGATGGTCCTCCAGGATTATGGGGTCCTACTAGCCCATATAATTTCAATACTGACGACACCGAGATTGCTCGAAACGAAGTGAGAAGGCAAGTGCAATTAGGTGCAGACTTAATAAAAGTGTATGGATGGTTAAAACCAAACGTAATGGAAGCCGTTTGCGACGAAGCAAGAATGGCAAACAAAGTAGTTAGCTGTGATTTAATTTATTCCTCGGAAGTAAATGCAGTCGAAGCTGCCAAAATAGGTGTAAGTTGGAATGAGCACGCATCAGGGATTTTGCAGATGCTTCACCCTGAATGGTCAATGCAGGCTGATGACGTAAATTGGGATAGAATTGATTGGAATAATTTTAATTTTGAAAATATCGAACAAATCTGTGAAGAATTATTCAAATATGATGTGAAAATTTGTCCTACAATTACGATTTACGATCAGGCGTACTTAGGTGACAATGCATGGCGTATTAATCATATCGTAACTGATAAAGTTGAAGAGAACATAGGGTTACTCAATCAATGGCAAAACATTTTAAAATCGGGTCAAGTAGAGAAAAAATTTGGTATTCAACATAAGCTCATTAAAATTATAGCCAAAACCTATCATAGCCTAGGAGGAACGGTGGTTTGTGGGACTGATACGCCTGCGGGCATTTTTACATACCCTGGTATGGCGCTACACAGAGAACTTGAATTATTTGTTGAAAGTGGATTCACAGAATTTGAAGCAATAAAAGCAGCAACAATTATTTCAGCAGATGCTTTGAACCGAAAAGATTTAGGTAGGATAAATGAGGGGACAATAGCTGATTTAGTCATTTTAAACAGCAATCCGATTGAGCTGATTTCAAATTCAAAAGATATTTTCTTTATTGTAAAAGGCGGTGCTATCTATACACCACATGAACTTATAAAAGCAGTGCCTACTGAAAAAGAGAATCAAGAGAATATTGAAATCCTAATTAGCAAGTTCAAAAGCAATGATTTGCCAGTAGATATGTTATTGAACTAACTGAAGCCTAAGATTATTATTCCAGAGGCTTCATCATTCAAGAATTTCGAGGTAGAGAGAAGGCCGTATACTTTGTCTAACTAATTGATGATTTGATTCATGAAGATATTAGCAGTAAGTAATATATTGGCCTTCTAAAATCGGCAGTATTTTCTGCATCAATGATCTATGTATGAGACCTAGATATCTAATAAACTGTAGGAGGTTTTTTGCATTGATTAAAGGTTTATACGAAGCACACCTTCCGGTAAGTGATTTAAATAGGGCTATCCAATTTTACGAAAGTCTAGGATTGATACTTGATCATAAAATTGAAGAAAGATTAGCATTTTTATGGATTGAAAAAGATAAAAGCTGGTTGGGATTATGGAATTCAGATAAAGTCGAAATAGAATATCATCCCTCAATTAGACATATAGCTTTCGAGGTTTCATTGGAAAGTCTCAAAGACTCCGTAAACTGGCTAACCAAAAAGGGCATCAAGCCTAGGAAAGCCTTTGGTTTTGAACCCATCGAACCGTTTGTCATGCCTAATGGTGGAGTTGGGCACGCTAAAATTCATTTTAATGACCCTGATGGAAATAGCTTGGAATTCATCTGTAAAATCGATAACCCCAGAAATATAACAAAAAATATGTATTTAAGCGAGTGGGAAAAATGATAGAGAAACGACTTCTTTCGTTAGTGGAATGTCCTTCAAACAAGGAGAGTCATGTATGAGTAGCATACCCATTTTAAAACGATTCGGTTTTAACATAGAAACAGAACAAAAGAGTATTTATCCATTTTCTCCAGTTTATAAGATAGATCACTACATCGTAAAAAGAACTCAGTTTCCTATAGAAAGAGCACTCAACCTTGTACAATATATTACTTACCTCGAAAGAAGCAGTATAGACATCGTAACGCCAGTCAAATTGAGTTTCAATAACCCTCAGCAAATCGAAGACGAATGTTTTGTTTGTTATCCTTTTATTGAGGGAGTTGCCTATGAAGGATCAGACGAACAGATTATACAAGCTGGAGAACTGCTAGGTCTGATCCATTCTTCATCGACAATAGAGAATAGGTTTCAACTAGAAGAATATGATGTTTTTGATTTTAATTATCAAGAAGTGGAGGAGCATATAAAAGAAATAGAAAAGTTCGTCGAGTTCTATCATGTGAATATTGACACTCTTCAATTGAAAACACTTTTAAATCGTGCAGTGGAGAACCAAGTTTCTATTAGGAATAGTACTATCTCCTGGATCGATACCCCACATGATTTTAAAGCGAATAACTTAATTTATAAAGAAAAAAGACCTGTTTTGATTGATCCGGATAATGCTAAATGGATCCCACGTGCATTTGACTTGGCATTGGTCATGCTACTGTTTCATAATGAACTAGCTTCAGCGCCAAATAGAGTATTTACTTCGGATGAATGGAACCTTTTTTTATCAGGCTATCTCAAACATCAAACGCCATCCGAAGAAGAGAGTGCACAATGGGAGGCTATCGTATTACACGTTTTTCTAGACGAAGTAATGTGGTTAATGGCTGAAGTCGAAAAGGACTGGAAACGAACTGAGCAAAGGGAACTCTTTGTCAGTCTTGCGAATGTAATCGCTAACTTAGAAGATTATCCACTTTGATAAAATAGAGTAGACAACCTGTGTGTAAACATTCTTAACTATGTTTGGAAGGTGATAGTTTTTGGTGGAGTTAAGAACAATTAATCAGGACAATTATGAAGAGTGTTTAAACTTGCATACAGCTGATACCAATGCGGACTTTGTAGACTCTGTAGCGTTGTCTTTAGCCGAAGCGTGGGTGTTTTATAATGACTCACGCCCCTTTGCAATTTATGCTGATAATGTGATGGTGGGTTATGTTTTAATGTATATTGGCGAAAACAACCCCCAAATCATAAATTTTATGATAGATAGCCGTTTTCAAAAAAGAG
This sequence comes from Sporosarcina sp. BI001-red, assembly GCF_003384035.1. Taxonomy (GTDB): domain Bacteria; phylum Bacillota; class Bacilli; order Bacillales_A; family Planococcaceae; genus Sporosarcina. Next base: position 286,560 of record NZ_QQAK01000012.1, read on the forward strand.
GCTATGGATCAGCAGCGGCTAGGCTCTGTGTTGAATATTTGTGGAAAGAATACAATGCAAGTAGGATTTCCTTACCAGTTAAATTAGAAAATATAACCGCACAAAAGTTTTGGAGCAACATAGGCTTTGAAATAACAGACGATATGGAGGATGGTTATCTTTATATGCGGTTATACATACTAGAAAAATATGTCTAGCATATGAAAACAGAGAAATACACTCCAAAGAGTTGGTTATGTATTATCTTCACAGAATAGCAAGGTATGACCAAGATGGTCCGAAAATAAATTCTATTCTTAAAATAAATCCTGATTCAATATTCATTGCTGAAGCATTAGATCATGAACGAAAGGCGAATGGTGTTAGAGGGTCCTTTACACGGTATACCCGTTGTTCTTAAAGACAGTATTGAAACAAATGCTTCAATGCATACAAGTGCAGGAACACAGGCATTAGAGAATCATATTAGTAAATGATGCATTCCTTGTTGAAAAGCTCCGTGACGCGGGTGCAGTTGTAAACTTAGGCAAGGCTAATTTGACAGAACTAGCTAACGGGATGTCAAATACAATGTGGGAGGCTATAGTTCCAGAGGGAGCCAAGTATTAAATCCTTTTGGTGATGTCCAACCTTATGTTGGTGGTTTAAATTTAGGTTCAGCTGTGGCAGTTGCTGCTAATTTCACAGTATTGTCTGTAGGCACTGAAACAGATGCTTCTATTCTAAGCCCTGCGGTTACAAATTCTTGTGGTAGGTATTAAACCACCCGTTGGATTGATTAGCCGGACCGGTATAATCCCTTTCACCTATTCTCAAGATACGGCAGGATAAATGGCAAGAACCGTTACGGACGCGACTATTTTATTAAGAGCACTAGTTTTCCTAAATTAATATAGAAAAAAAGCAATATAATTAAGTCTCCATAAGAATTAATTCAACTTAGAAAAACATTTGATTTAAATAAAGGGTCTACTGATCCGTTATTCAACAAAAAAGCAAGATTGATGAGCAGAGTGGATAAAAGTGAGGTGTTTTGTTTGAAGAAAAGAAATGCACGATTGCTTTCAGTTATAGGTATCGTGCTCGTATCCGTTTATATTATCTTATTTCTATCAACTGGTTTAACCAGAATAGCGAACTATAGTGAGTGGTACGCATTTTTATTATGTGTTTTCCTATCTGTGGGGGGATTTATTCTATCAATTTTATCAATTATTGGAGAAAGAATTTGTATCACACCTTATTTTACATTATTATTCTCATTTATATTAATTCTTTTTACGATTTTCATATTTCTTCTGCCCGAAGCAGGAATACCACCAGCTATACCATTTTTTTTAATTAATCATGAATTTGTTCAATAATTGGGATCGTTTGTTTAAGATCACAAGCCTAATTCAACGTGTTGCGTGAGACTCACAATCGCTATTGTTATAGTTGTGATTGTAGCTTTTTTAATTACGCTAAACGTAGAGAATGAAATCAATCAAGGCTTTTGGAAGCAAAGGCAATGCTTTGAGAATTGATGTCACAGTAGCTTTCGAATCAATTTGAACAAGAATATACCCCATAGCATCGCCTGCCGATACAGACAAGGTTACGGGGTATATTCTGGTTTATTATGGACAACATAATTGTATAGCATCTAGAAGCGCATAGGAGTCAATCACCGTTTCGCTTTACGAATTTCTAGTCACTCTTTTGCTCCTGTTGGGCTAAAAGTGATTCCCTCGAATAGTCTTCACTTTCATTTCTCTTTTCGGGATCTTTGTCCATTTTCTTTAATACCTCGCGTTGTTCGTCCTGAGAGAAGTTGGTATAAAGCACTGTGGTCTCAATTGTATTATGCCCCAACTGATCGCGAAGACCGACCTTAACGTGATTTTTAAAAAATCGTCAAACGCTGAAATCCCTTGTCGCACAAGGGATTTCAGCGTTTTTGTAATTAACGGAACGAACGGAAAAGGCGATTAACGCTGAAACCCCTTGTTGCAAACTAGCTGACCAAGGAAGTAATGAATCAAACGCTTGTAGAACGGTAAGACCCTTTTGTGAAGTTGTGTCAGGTAGTAATGCTATAAGTTTTCGAGAACAGTATCAGAGGAGAGATAGATTATCAAAAAGTGGTATTATTTGGAATTTAGGTAATTAACAATCCTTTTTATTGTATTTGGATGATAGGGTGAAGAGGATACATCTGATACGAAGATTCTTTCAATACACATAAATGGACAATTCCGGTATAATAGAATTAAGAAAGATTAATCACAGTATTCAAGAAACGGGCCATATTACGGTATATATAGAATATAAAATAGGGATAGGGATAGGGGAAAAAGTGGGACCCGAATTAAAAAGGAATTAAAATCAAATGAATTTCGAGATTTTATTGATTGAAAGAAGAATTAACCCCCCTTTTTGCCGGGAACATGGTATGAGTGCATGTGTCGAACAAACTCTGGGCAGAAAATTATCGACTGCTGATCACGAAGCCCTACTTTAATGAATTTCCAAAAAAATCAAACGTTTTAATCCTATATAGCCCAAGGGATTGAAGCATTTTTTTATATAGCGGTCCCATTCCTATCTGAGACCTCTGTTATCGACGGAGCAAAAGGAACTGATCTAACTAGTTTAGAATTTTCAAAGTGTAATGCAACCTTGAATAATATATTTAAATTTTTTAAATATATAGTGTTTACAAATTAATTACAATATTGTAATATCTTACAGGGAGGAGGTAGTAATGTGAAAAAGTTACTAATGTCATTAGTAGTATTGCTCGGATCTTCTTTCTTGTTCGCTTCTGTAAGTGAAGCGGCTTCCGTAAGTCCATCAAGACAAGACATTAAAGGATCAACTGCACTTGCAAGTTGGAGCTTCAGTTTTGCGAATGATGGAGCGAACTCCGTACGATTTAATCCGGGTGATGGTTCTGGTTATAAAGTAGTGGATTCAAATAACACCGTAGGCTTAAGTAAGATTAGTTATTCTTACTACAGTCAAAGCAAAGCAGTTACATATCTTCCTGAATTCATGGCAGTTAATAAGGGAGATGGTACAGCGAAAGTTGCCAAGGCAACAGTTTATAAGACTCTACCTTAAAAAAAGAGATGCCTTTAAGTTAATCAGCTTAAGGGTATCTTTTTACTTCTACTTCAGGGGGTGTACATGATGATACAAATAGCTGAAGCTCGGATTTCTTACGGCGACAGTCCTGCCATCTTAAAAGATGTAAACTTAACCGTGAATAAAAATGACTGGATCACAATTCTTGGCGTCTCGGGAACTGGCAAGACGTCGCTGCTGAACATAATCGGAGGCTTGCTCCGTCCAACTGCGGGGGAAGTGGAAGTCGAAGGCAGGAACTTGCAAGCCCTGACGCGTGAGGAGATGCAGGAGTACCGCCGGAACAAAATTGGTTTCGTCTATCAGGACTTCAAGTTATTTGACCAATACACAGTGCTTGAGAATGTCATGCTCCCTCAACTGCCGTATGATTCGCATAAGAAGCTGGAAAAACAGGCGATTCAGCTATTGGAACAAGTAGGTCTTAGTCATAGGCTGAGTCATTTACCTGCTGAGTTATCGGGAGGAGAAAAGCAGCGGGTGGCGATCGCCCGGGCTCTCATCGGGTGTCCGGAAATCCTGTTATGCGATGAACCAACCGGTAATCTGGACAACGAAAGCACGAAAACCGTGATGCGTATCTTGCAGGAACTACATAAAGGTGGCTTAACAATACTGTTGATCACCCATGACAATAGCTTGGCGTCTTATGGTAATCGTATTGTGACGACTGGAGACGGTACCATAGTGGAGTTGGATGGCGAATGAAACAACTTCTAAAGGGAAATCTACGGTATTTTAAGAGGACAAATAGCCTGTTCATTGCAGCCTTCGTCCTTATTTTTTCTGTCACTCCGATTGCTCTATATTCGATTGCGAATCTGAGTCATTCTATCCATGCCGATATCGTGCAGCACTCGCGAGGCAGTTATGATCTGCTGGTCCGCCCGCCTGAAGCTATCACGACTCTGGAAGAAGAGATCGGAATGGTGCCGGAAAACTACATCGGGGGCGGCCAAGGCGGAATTTCCCTGAATCAATGGAAGTCCATCAAGAACAACATTCATACAGAAATTGCTGCGCCGATTGCCTCGCTTGGGTACTTTACTGGACTCAATACAACACTGGGCGTCCTGCCGTCCCCGAAAGTGCCTTCGGTCTATGAGGTGGAGTATGTGACATCGGATGGTGTGAATGAGTACACGACGGACACCTACCGCCAGATTTTCATGCATTCGGCGGAGAGGGGCCTTCCATTGGTAACCCAAGTGGAAATGCTCTCTTATATTCATCCCCTGCACGCCCTGTTCCCACTTCCTATCACCTATAATCTTTTGGTAGGAATCGACCCGGAAGAGGAAGAAAAGCTAACAGGTATCGACTTTGCCTCCATCCAGTTTGGAAAAGAGGCAGAGGGGATCATTCGAAAGAACACAGCTGGCCACGAAAAGCTGAAAGATGCACAAATCGTACCTGTTCTTCAACTACGTGATGATACGATTTCTTTGGAAGCGAAAGTGTCCAGTGGGGAACTGGCATATTCGCCTCAGGAGATTCAAAAGCTGGTTGAGGAACATGGCCTTGATGAACAGCAATTGATTGACTTCGAAAATCCGGGCACCCGAAAACTGTTCGAGCGGCTTCTTAGGTCTCCAGTAACAAACGAATTCTCTCATGATCTGTCGCTACTTGGGTATCTGCAGCCGTTCAATGCAGAAGCCAAAGGGCTTGTCGTGATGGAAGACGGAGAAGTGGAAGATATGGATACGTACAGTGATACCACCAGTTATGCAAGTTCCGTAAATTGGAACAGCAGCACCAAGTATTATAAGGCAGGTCCTGTACCGTATAAGCGAACCTCTGACGGTCTGCAAGTTACGCAAGTCGGCACCGAGCATGGGGTGCCCATTTATCGATCTCTCGAGGAAAAAGGGACCACAATCACCAGTGACGATCAGACAGCGGATTCACTGTCGATCTTGACCGATCCTGTCGGGTATTATGAAACCGGGAAAACGAAAGAGCGTCTTGCGGCCAGCCCCTTGGGGATCTACCAGTTGGAGCCAGTGACTTACAAGGAGACGGACGGGGTGATGAAAACGCTTACTCCTACCTATACACCAGGAAGCTTCGTGACAGCTCCTGCGGAAGGGGTCACGAACATCGAATCGTCGAGGTTGGTGAAAGGGGACACACCGATCGATGCAATCCGTGTGAAGGTGGCTGACATCACGGATTATACGCCGTCGGCTGCACAAAAGATTGAAGATGTGGCGAACGAGATCCGCGGCATGGGACTTCATGTAGACGTCATCGCCGGTTCATCCCTACAGACACTCGATGTTGACGTGGAAGGGCTCGGAGTTGTACAGGAATCATGGACAAGTTTAGGGGCATCCGGAAAGATCGTGAACCAGTGGAATGCCACAACGCTGGTGCTGGCGATCATGTTCGCAATTGTGGCCTTCCTGTTCCTCATGAATCGGATCAGACTGTGGAGCGGCGAACGCCAACAATCCGTACAGCTGCTGAAGCTGCTGGGATGGACATCAAAAGACATCCGGAAGTTATATATGAAAGAAATGAACAGGTTGCTGATGATTGTCGTGGCCGTCTCAAGTGTCTTTATCATCACCTTCATCTACGCAAACGAGGTCAGTTTCCGGTTGGCTGTCTATCAGGTCCTGATAGTGGTGGTCCTGGTGCTTCTGATTATCGGCTTCACGTGTGGACAAGTCCAGCGGCTTCTCCACAATCCGGAGAACACGAAGAAGGGGAGAAAGGTGACTCGATCACGGTCCTTGGTGGTCAGAAACATCCTTTACTATCGCAAGAGCATTACAGCTACGTTTATTCAGCTGATTATCGTTAGTTCGCTGGCATCGTTCGTCTACTTGTCACTGAACGAATCAGTGATGCAGACCAATGCCACGGTGTTAGGGAAATACGTAAATGCGGAAATTGGGAACTGGAATAAGCTGTTGCTGGCAGCCACATACATCATGGCGTTCATCACTTTGCTCGAAAACATGAGCCGGATGCTACAGGAACGTAGTCAAGAACTTGAAAGCCTGAAACAGATCGGGTGGAAGTTCAAGGATATACAGCGGACTTTCCTCAAAGAACTCTCTATCTGGACCGGCACATCGGTTGTTTGTGGAAGTGTGCTTAGTGGACTGCTATTTGCGACATTTTACCCGATAACAGGCACCAATGCACTGTTCCTGTTGCTGACTAGCGTCGCCTTGTTTAGTCTTATCATAGCTCAGTGCTATATATTGGTAAACTATCGGATTCGCAAAATAATGCCCTAAAGAAGACCTTCGAAATGAGATAGCCCTTCTCTTCAAATTATTGAAGAGAAGGGCTATTTGTATACTTTACCTATGATAGACTAAGCAACTGCTTGTGCACCAGATACACAGACAGCAATACCATTGTTATAATTTGAGTTTACTTTGCAACCTAAGGTGATAAAGCAACACGACCGTTCCTCAATCGGGGGCGTTTGCGTGATAAGCACAATGTATGAAACGGGCCATTTAGTTGAAGTAGTTATTGTTGTGTTTTCGTTTAGATTAAGGTTACAATAAAAATGAGAACACATGTTTTTATTGGAGAGGAAATGAAAAATATGAATTTTAGTGAATCCGTTGAACGTTCAATACAATTAAGAAAAGTCTACCATCGTTTGGAACGACAGTATCATCAAACAGAATGGACAGTAGAAGAAGATGCGTTAGCTTTCCTGACAGATGCAGGTTTGGTCGGTCGTCTAACAATGTCTCAACAGGGTCGTTGGCCAACAAATGGGGAAACTGAATCTGAACTTGAACATAAGATTGGAGAATGTATGTGGTGGCTGATTAACTTGGCTGAACGCACGAATATTGATAGCGGTGAAGCATTAGAAAAATTCTTATCCAAGACAGAAAAAAAACTAGGGGATTGAACTATTATACCCGTTGAACTATCGGGTGCGTTTGCATGATAAGGACAATGCACCAAACGGGCCATTTAGCCTAAGTACTATTACAGAGGAGTGGGGGGTGTGAATTTGTTTTATAGAAGGAAATTTTACATTGTAAAGAATGAATTTGTTGATGTATTTAATGCTCATTTCAATGAGAATAACTTACCTAATCAGTTAAAGCATGGTGCTCAATTAATCGGCAGATGGATGATCCCAAAAGATGAAAAAACAACCGAGATCTTCGCTATTTGGGAATATGATAGCTACGAGGATTACGTTAAAATTGAAAATAGCGTAAGAAGTGACGAAGCGCACGTGCAACAAGTTCAGGATTGGTATGATAAGCATGGTGGAAGGGATTACGTCATTAATAACTATTTATTAGAAGTTAGAAACGAAGAAATAAAAACAACTTTGATGGAGTAATGTTAACTGATTTTCTTCAAGAATCGGGTGCGTTTGGTTACAGTTTCCTTTGAATTGTGCAAATTTCCGAATGAAAATTTAAAATCATGAAGTGAACGGACTGTCTTATGGTACATGAAAACTGTTATAATTGAGGTAACAACAAATGAGGGGTGTTATTTATGAATAAAAATTCACGAATAGAACGCCAAAAGCAAGTAGAATTTGCAGTTGGAATGGCCGCAATTGACGGTGGAAAACCAAGTGTATTTACAAAGAATCTTTTAAATCAATATGAAGAGGGTCAAGTATCATCCAGTCAATTGAAGCAAGCGATTGTTGAAAAATATACAAGGGCTGCACAGTAATTTATGGATCCTTATATTTATCCTAATACAAACACCTTAATCAACAATTTAGACATTCGGGATGAAGAACAATTAATTGACGTTGAAGCACAGTTATTAATTGCAGGGATAGTAGATATTTCATCTATCACCCAAAAGATTGATTTTAATAACTATGAAAGTCTCCATATAATTCATCGTTTTCTTTTTCATGAGCTGTATTCATGGGCTGGGGAATTTCGAACAGTCAATATATCTAAAAGTGAACGAGTTTTAAATGGATTATCTGTTGCTTATAGCGATAAAGATCACATTATGTCTGATTTAGAAAATGTTTTTAGATGGTCTGAATCTAAACAATGGAGCTATTCTAATCCTAATCTTGTAAAAGATTTTGCTGTATTTATGATAAAGCTTTGGCGTATTCATCCTTACCGTGAAGGAAATACAAGAACAGTTTCAATTTTCATGAAGCTTTTTGCTGAAGCAAGCAGGCTAGACTTCAATGCTCAATTACTTACACAACATGCAGGATACTTGCGAAATGCACTGGTTCTTGCTGCAGTAGAAGAAGCCCCAGAAACACACTATCTTTTGAGTATGATAACAGATGCACTAGGTGTAGTTAATTTCAATAAATTCAATCCTGATGATGCAGCGTCTAGTAGTTATCAAGTGATTGGACAATACGATGTTTCTAAATACGAAGAAAAACCTTTTGAAATTGATCTTGATGAAAAATAACTTTAAGCCAATGCGCCTAGAATGGATGTCATAGTCCGTTCTAATAAATTTGAGCATGGAATTACCCCATAGCATCGTCTGCCGATACAGACAAGGCTATGGGGTATAATTTTATTTATTATGGACAAAATAACTGTATAGCATCTAGAAGCTCATAGGAGTAAATCACCGTTTCGCTTTACGAATTTCTAGTCACTCTTGTGCTCCTGTTGGGCTAAAAGTGATTCCCTCGAATAGTTTTCACTTTCATTTCTCTTTTCAGGATCTTTATCCATTTTCTTTAATACCGCTCGTTGTTCTTCTTGAGACAAGTTGGTATAGAGCACTGTCGTCTCAATTGTATTATGCCCCAACTGGTCGCGAAGACTCACATTAACGTGATATTTAAAAAAACATCAAACGCTCCAATCCCTTGTCGTACAAGGGATTGGAGCGTTTTTGTAAGTAACGGATCGACCGGAAAAGGCGATTAACGCTAAAACCCTTTGTTGCAAACTAGCTGACCAAGGAAGTAATGAATCAAACGCCTGTAGATCGGTAAGACCCTTTTGTGAAGTTGTGTCAGGTAGTAATGCTATAAGTTTTCTAGAACAGTATCATAGAAGAGGTAGATTATCAAGAGGTGGTATTATTTGGTATTTATGTAATTGACAATCTTTTTATTGTATTTGGATGATAAGGTGACGAGATACATCTGATACGAAGATTCTTTCAATACACATAAATGGACAATTCTGGTATAATAGAATTGAGAAAGATTAATCACAGTATTCAAGAAACGGGCCAAATAATCGAATAAGGAATATTAAAAACCGAATTATTCTAAGTGGAAAGAAAATTCGAACCTCTTTGCACCGATTTCGTCCATAAAATATTATAAGTAAAAATGATTTTATGGAAAGGTTTGAGAAAAATGACTAAGTTAATAAAGCTTTTACTAATGGTCTTTGCAGTCACAATTTTGTTTGGCATAATATTTATTTATCAGTTATTAAACCCAAAACTAAGTAGCATTGAAGTGAATGAGGAAAATGAAGAAGGAACTTACATCTCACCAGACGGAGAGAAAATTATAACGGTTTATTTTAATGGTGGGCTAATATTCGGTAACGATTTAACCTATGTGGGAGTGCTAGAAGATTCTAACAGTGGTTTAAGAAAGAACATTTTTCTAGTGATGCCAAATGTTAAAGAAGTACGATGGGTAAATAATGAAAATATTGTTGTTAATGATATAGAAATTGCTATTGACGATACCTATGATTTTAGGAAGAAGTAAAAAAAATTAAACAATTGTAGAGGATTGAATGATGAATAGAAATAAAGGGTTCTTATTGAACTTCAGTAATCGGGGGCGTTAACTGGTGCGAAATGTTCCTAACTCAAATGAAATGTGGTCACACAATTTCGGTAAAGGTTAGGCAGTTTTAGGTTTCCTAAAACTGAAGGGTTATATCGAGAAGTCGAATGAGGGGGTAACGCTCCGAAAGGCTTCCCCTGCGTCGAGTAGCACGCAGATTAGTAAGGAAAAGCGTGTTATAAGCTCGGCTAATAGGCGTGAGAATTTACCGTAACAGTTTAGTTTGGCTGACGAAATCCTACCCGATGGGGTGGTGTAAATCATGATGCTTGGGTTGAACAAATATGGTGAGAATGCAATGTAAATACAATAAGATACTGTATTGCTGGCGAACCTCTGAATGTACGGGTCTTGACGCCCATTATATAGAAATGTATTTACTACCAAATGTAGGGTTAGCTGTGGATGAGTAAGAATCAGCAATATAAAAATCCATCTTGTGTTACAGGCACATGCAATGCTAACAGGCTCATAGGAGGCACCTAAGTTTGTTCCATAATAGATATAATTCAACGTTGTAAGCTGATAACGTGGAGGGCTTACTCTTGATGAAGCGTTGAAAAGGAAAATAGTCGTGAGACTAACGATTGTATAACTTTACTTCATATCAGTGAAAGTGGTGGCACAGTACCGTCGAAGCGTGTAATGAACGTGGAGGGATAGCCACTAGACTAATGAAAGATTCATTCAACTATGCAAGACAGTTCTTATACGATTAATAAGGTTCTTGTAAGACTAATAGAGGTTCAGCTCCAAAGGAGCCACCGACTTGTTAAAACGTAAGAAACTGAGGCACAACGAGTATTATGATATGCAATATCATTTTGATTCTTTATATGCTAAAAGTGCTGATGGTCAAAACTTTTATGGATTACTCGATTTAATGCAATCCGATGAAAACATTCGATTAGCTTATCGTAATATTAAACGAAATACTGGCAGTACAACGGCTGGATATGATGAACTAACGATTGAAGATATTAGTCAATTATCCGTTGTAGAAGTTGTATCTACGGTACAACGAATGTTTGGACGTTATTCACCCAAAGCAGTTCGAAGGGTATTTATCCCGAAGGCGAATGGGAAAACACGTCCTTTAGGGATTCCGACAATTTGGGACAGATTGTTCCAACAGTGTATTCTTCAAGTGCTTGAACCCATCTGCGAAGCAAAGTTTTATAAACACAGCTATGGTTTTAGACCCAATCGTAGTACACATCATGCGAAAGCCAGGTTCGAGACGCTCATTAATCGGGCGTGTCTATATCACTGTGTGGACGTCGATATTAAAGGATTCTTCGACAATGTAAATCATGCCAAATTATTGAAACAAATGTGGTCACTTGGTATTCGTGATAAAGCATTACTCTCTATTATTTCACGTCTCTTAAAAGCCGAAATTATAGGAGAAGGATTCCCAACCAAAGGTACCCCACAAGGGGGAATATTATCGCCCTTGTTGTCTAACATTGTATTAAATGAACTAGATTGGTGGGTTAGTCATCAATGGGAAAGCTTTGAAACACAAAAACCTTATCAATCATATGCTGGCAGATATAATGCATTGAAAAAATCGAATCTGAAACATTGTTATATTGTGAGATACGCTGACGACTTCAAAATACTTTGTCGTACTCGTTCGCAAGCGATAAAAATGCATTATGCAGTGAAGGATTTTCTTCAAACAAGGCTTCACCTTGAAATTAGCGAGGAAAAATCTAAAGTGGTTAACTTAAAGAAAAACTCTTCAGAGTTTCTAGGGTTTCGTATTAAAGCACATCGAAAGCAAACCAATAAAAGATCGCTGTATGTCGCCCGATCCCATATGACCAAAAAGTCACTGGATAATGCACAGATAAAGCTTAAACAAGCAATAAAGGCGATTCAGAAACACCAATCACCGGAAAATGTTTGGCGATTCAATACGGTAATAATGGGAATACAGAATTATTATTCCGCAGCATCTCACATTACAAAAGATTTAAATGAGCTGAGCAATCGTCTTAATAAAACGTTATTTAATCGTTTAAATGAAATGAGGAAAGAGGCTACGTTTCAGGAATTCACAAAAACCTTACAGAAACGGTATAAGGGGTACGAATGTAAACTTTATAAAATAAAAGGAATGGTCATTGTTCCCCTTCATGCCCAACGTTGTAAAGTGAATCTTAATTTCTCTCAATCAATCTGTAACTACACTACCGTAGGTAGAAATAAAATTCATCAAAGTTTGCGAGCAATTAATAAACAAGTGCTTGCTTATGTTATGAATCAGTATATACCAAGTCGTTCCATTGAATATAACGACAATCGGATTAGCCGATTTATTGCACAATACGGAAAATGTGCTGTTACAGGTATTGAATTAGGTCGGAACGACTGTCACTGTCATCATAAAATACCGTTTCATCTAACGCAAGATGATTCATATGGGAATCTAATGATGGTACACAAGCCCGTCCATCGTCTCATTCATATGAGAAATCGAGAGAAAATAAATGTGCTTTTAAACGCTCTTAAGTTAAATGGAAAACAACTTGAAAAGGTCAATGAATTGCGTGAGCTTTGCTTGAACGAAGCAATCTGATTCTACATTTCATCCTGCATATACATAAAAGTATTGAATGAATTGGATTAGTTGGAACGCCGTATGCGATGAAAGTCGCACGTACGGTGTGAAGTGGGGGAAAAGCTGGCGATAACTTCAAAAGTTTACCTATCACTATAACAATTGTTACGCACCAAACGGGTCATTAATTGTGAAGTAATGTTAAAACTTATCAGTTTTATTAAGGAGACACACATGGAAAAATTCATCAAGATTGTTATAGCTATCTCTTTGCTAATTCTTGCCCTAAATAGCTTTCGTCTAGTTAGCTATTTAAGAAACGTAACTGAATTAATGGGGGCATTAATAAATGCTACAAATTAGAATTAACCAACGGACCACAATCGGGCCATAAGAAGGAATAATCGATTTAAGCAACAAATTTTAATTTCATTTAATAAAAAAGGAGTTTTAATTATAGCAAAGAAACCATTTGGTCGTCATTGGAAGAGTTCCAAAGGATATAGGGTTATAGAAGGACTTGATACATATAACCATCATTTTGGGGGACAAGACTGCGACTTGCCCTTATGTAAGTTATGCGGGGAGCATATGCATCAAATATTTTATTTTGATTTAAATGATGATAGGCTCGCTGATTTAAAAGCTAAAGAACTAACTGCTTTACCGTTGTTTTCGTGTTTGAATTGTTCGATGGTTTGGGAACCTCAATATTTTAAGTTAAGTGATGGAGGTAAATCCATTCAAATAATCAATCAAGAAAATACGGATATTTGGATTCAGGATGAGGCAGATAAGCTACCTGTGCCACTTCCTAAAACAAATATAAAACTTATCGAAATGAAAGACGAAGATATTCCAACTAATGAAGAAAATTATGATTTGGCTTTTGATCTATTTGGGTCAGAGTACTTGTGTAGAGTGTTGGGTGCTCCTTTGTATGAAGAGGTTCCTGAAGATTTAGAATGTCCGATCTGTAAAAAAGAAATGAAGTACATTGCCACAATAACACAAGACCTTGGAGAACTGGAACTCATTTCAGTTGTTGATTTTCAGTTAGGAGAGATGAATATTTACTATTATTTATGTAAAGATTGTTCAGTTATAAAAACTCAAATACAAGGCACATAAAAATTACCTCTTCAACTAACGGGTGCGTTTGCAGAACAAAAGTTACTTGGAGATGCTTAGTTTCGAAAGAAATTTTTAACTTAAACCTCATCGTTATAATTTAAAAAGTATGATCACTATCAATAAGGTATAGAACTTTTCCAATATGCGGTACAATAATAGAAATACTCTACTTGTATACTTGGGAGGTTACTCATTTGTTTGAAGTTATTAATAAAAAGAAGGCACAATTAGATGCTGCTCGTCCCTTGCCTAAATATACATTGAAAAGTTTACGGGAAAAGTTATTTCTAGAATGGACCTATAATTCGAATGCGATTGAAGGAAACACCTTAACCATGAACGAAACGAAAGTGGTCCTTGAAGGAATTACAATCGGTGGTAAGACACTGAGAGAACATTTGGAGGTTATCAATCATCGGGATGCCATTAGTTATGTTGAAGAAAATGTCCAAATGAACGAATCTCTTTCTGAATGGCAAATAAAAAATTTACATCGGTTAGTACTTAAAGGAATTCATGAAGAGTATGCGGGTGTTTACCGTAAAGAACAAGTCTTTATTTCGGGTGCCACACATATACCATCAGCGCATTATCTGATCCAAGAAAGAATGGAACAAATGATGAATTGGTATCGAAACGAAGGAATTCACCTTCATCCTGTTGAGCGTGGCGCGATGTTACATGCTATTTTTGTTGGCATCCATCCTTTTATAGATGGAAATGGACGAACTTCTAGACTTTTGCTGAATTTAGAAGTAATGAAAGATGGATTTCCTCCTGTCATTATTAAGGTGGAAAATCGATTGGCCTATTATGAAGCTCTTGACAAAGCACATACGACAGAAGATTATAGCGATTTTATAGCATTAGTAGAACGTGAAGTAGAAGACTCTCTTGACTTATATCTAAGTACAATTAGTTAAAAAGCATCTCTATGAGGTGCTTTTTTGCAACCAATAGTTGTGCTTCAATCCGGCCGCGTCTTTCAATTTCTAGATAGGAGGTTAAAAGATGACACTTCAATGGAAAAGAGAAAGTATTATATTTGATAGCTTGTATGAAGCAGATGTTTGGGCCGATTCACTAGGAAATGAAATGTATGCAAGATTATATGATGGTTATGACACACCGGATTATAAAATAGCTTATTCCTTGGCTTTTAGAATTGCCGAGATGAAAGAATTCAGAGTCTTCACAAGAAGGACAATAGGTAATAATTATAGATTTAAAGTTTGGGTGGTACCTTTTTAGTGCAGAACTAATTTTAAATTCAAACTAACGGGGGCATTTCTTGCATAAGGTTTGTGCTCAATCGGGCCATTTTGTTGAACAACATGTTTTACAAGGTGGCGAAACAATCACTAAAATAAGCTAGGAGGTTTAAAAAAGATGAAACAATCGGGGACGCTATACTTTTTCTGCGGGAAAATGGGAGCAGGAAAATCAACTAAATCAAAACAAATGGCAATAGATAAAAATGCGGTACTGTTGTCTGAGGATGAATGGCTCTCATCTCTTTATCCGAATCAAATCGAATCATTTGAGGACTATCTAAAATTTTCGGCGCAGATCAAGCCGTTTGTGAAAAAACATGTCCAAAATATATTAAGTGTCGGTACAGATGTGGTGATGGATTTTCCAGCTAATACTCAAAAGCTACGAACTTGGTTTTTGGATATGGTATTAGATGTCAATGCGAACCATCAACTAATTTTCCTTAATCTAAATAACGAGCAATGCTTACGTCAAATTGCACAAAGGCGTAATGAACAACCTGAAAGAGCAGATTTTGATACGGAAGCGGTGTTTATTCATGTTACTAATTTTTTTGAAGCACCAAAAGCATCCGAGGGTTTAAATATTTTAGAATTTAGTGGAAATGATTAACAGGGAGTTCAATATAACGTTGCATAGATTTCAACTAACAGGTGCGTTTGTTGTAGATCATAAGCCTAATTCCTCTTTCAAGATACAGGATTATGCTTATGATTTTTTTAGGTTTTCAACATTTTACATTTACACATTCTTGATGTTCACACCACTGGTACATTCTTTGGCAACGAGTGGTACATTCTCGTGGTTGCAATCATTCAAGGCTTTTGGAAGCAAAGGCAATGCTTTGAGAATTGATGTCACAGTAGCTTTCGAATCAATTTGAACAAGAATATACCCCATAGCATCGCCTGCCGATACAGACAAGGGTATGGGGTATATTCTGGTTTATTATGGACAATATAATTGTATAGCATCTAGAAGCGCATAGGAACAGATCACTGTTTCGCTTTACGGATTTCTAGTCACTCTTTTTCTCCTGTTGGGTTAAGAGTGATTCCTCCCGAATCTTCTTCCTGTTCATTTCTCTCTTTGGATTCTTGATCCATTTTCTTTAATACCTCGCGTTGTTCGTCCTGAGAGAAGTTGGTATAAAGCACTGTGGTCTCAATTGTATTATGCCCCAACTGATCGCGAAGACCGACCTTAACGTGATTTTTAAAAATTCATCAAACGCTCCAACCCCTTGTGGCACAAGGGATTGGAGCGTTTTTGTAATTAACGGATCAACCGGAATAGGCGATTAACGCTAAAACTCTTGTGGCAAACTAGCTGACCAAGGAAGTAATGAATCAAACGCCTGTAGAACGGTAAGACCCTTTTGTGAAGTTGTGTCAGGTAGTAATGCTATAAGTTTTCGAGAACAGTATCAGAGGAGAGATAGATTATCAAAAGGTAGTATTATTTGGAATTTAAGTAATTAACAATCTTTTTTATTGTATTTGGATGATAAGGTGAAGAGGATACATCTGATACGAAGATTCTTTCAATACACATAAATGGACAATTCTGGTATAATAGAATTGAGAAAGATTAATCACAGTATTCAAGAAACGGGCCAGATTAAGTCGAATGGAGGAAACCATATGATGAGTTTTGGAGTTAGACTTCTTACTGGTTTTGTACTTATGGGTATTTTATTTACCATTATAATTTTATTAGTTGAACCAATAATTTTGCGATCGGGTTTAATTGGTCTTTCTGTAATGTTCGTTTTGATTTTTTTTAATTCCTCAGTTTTCGCACGGCTAAAACGATGAATAGTTTCTGGGATTTATCGCTATTACCGAATCGGGTGCTTTAACGACACAAGGCTTGTGCTTCAAACGGGCCATTTTCCGAGTTGAGTAGTTAAGTAATAAATTTTTAAATATGGATTGATTAGAATGATGATTTTAGTACCTTTTCTAGCGGCTGTTATATCGGGAAGTATTGTACTGTTGATCACTTGGGGCTTAATCAAAAAGAATTTTTCTCTACCAGTGAGAAATATCCCAGGAATCATAACAGTTATAGCGGCAATTGTTTTATTTTACATTGGCTTTGTAACGGTTAGAGGATTTGAAGGGGCAGCCTATTTGTTTCTGGCTTTCTTTTTAGTTGGTTTTGCAGTCGTTTCATTTTTAATGGTAAAAGTTATGGCGAAAAAGTTTGTTGGAGCAAAATAAGGAACGACTCACACCTTCCTCGTTAAACGGGGGCAATTCACTAAGTATTCGGATAGGGAAGGAACATACTCTGGAAACTTTTCAAATAAGTATCGCAAAGGAACGAAATTTTATTCTATTAAGGACATAGACCCGGATGAAGCAATAGCTATTGAGGAAGATGGAAAGTATCGTAAAGCAATTAACAATGGAACGTATGTGAAATAGTCAGCTAAAGGGTGCGTTAAGTGAACAACTGTTGCGCACCAAACGGGCCAAGTATTAGTAGAAATCCCTCAACACCTTCCCTCTACCAGTGTAAAAGAACGAGGTTCAGATCTTCTTTATAGAACGGAGAGATAAAATGATTAAATTAAGTAATGTGGGCGAAGTAGAATTTAAAAGGTATAAAGACTTTATTATTTCTGACAATGCTAATGAAATCACTCAAAATTTCAACTTAACACTTGAGCAAGCACTAGAAGAATCTAAAATGATGATAGATGACATGTTTAAAGATGGATTGGCTACTGAGGGGCAATATGTCCACAATATAATACACGCTGACTCAAATGAACAAGTAGGTTTTCTGTGGTACAACGTAATACCAGAAATTAGTGCAGCATATTTATACCATATCTTAATAAATGAAAATCATAGAGGTAAAGGTTTTGGGACGAATACTATTGAAAAGCTTCAAGATAAGCTTAAAGCACATGGAGTAAAATCAATTGGATTAAGTGTTTTCGGAAAAAATGAGGGGGCTTATCGATTATACAAGAAGCTAGGATATTCAAATACGAGAATATCGATGGAGAAAACCTTATAAGTGATTTGTAATCCGAGATACGTATTATAGATATCTCGATTCCGAGTATTCCTTAATCGGGCGCGTTTGTTTGTGCGAAATGTTCCTAACTCAAATGAAATGTGGTCACACAATTTCGGTAAAGGTTAGGCAGTTTTAGGTTACCTAAAACTGAAGGGTTATATCGAGAAGTCGAATGAGGAGGTAACGCTCCGAAAGGCTTCCCCTGCGTCGAGTAGCACGCGGATTAGTAAGGAAAAGCGTGTTATAAGCTCGGCTAATAGGCGTGAGAATTTACAGTAACAGTTTAGTTTGGCTGACGATATCCTACCCGATGGGGTGGTGTAAATCATGATGCTTGGGTTGAACAGATATAGTGAGAATGCAATGTAAATACAATAACATACTGTATTGCTGACGAACTTCTGAATGTACGGGTCTAGACGCGCGTTATATACAAATGTATTTACTACCAAATGTAGGGTTAGCTGTGGATGAGTAAGAATAGACAATATAAAAATCCATCTTGTGTTATAGGCGCATGCGATGCTAACAGGCTCATAGGAAGCACCTAAATTTGTTCGATAATAGATGTAACTCAACGTTGTAAGCTGATAACGTGGAGGGCTTACTCTCGGTGAAGCGTTGGAAAGGAAAATAGTCGTGAGACTAGCGGCTGTATAACTTTCTTCATATCAGTGAAAGTGGTGGCACAGTACCGTTGAAGCGTGTAATGAACGTGGAGGGATAGCCACTAGGCTAATGAAAGATTCATTCAACCATGCAAGACAGGTCTTTCAACGATTAATAAGGTTCTTGTAAGACTAATAGAGGTTCAGCTCCAAAGGAGCCACCGACTTGTTAAAACGTAAGAAACTGAGGCACAACGAGTATTATGATATGCAATATCATTTTGATTCTTTATACGCTCAAAGTGCCAATGGTCAAAACTTTTATGAATTACTCGATTTAATGCAATCTGATGGAAACATTCGATTAGCTCATCGTAATATTAAACGAAATACTGGTAGTAAAACATGTGGATATGATGAACTAACGATTGAAGATATAAGTCATTTATCCGTCGTAGAAGTTGTATCTACTAGTTTTCGCTATTGATCCACTACTGATTTTTTTACTTACAACTCTTAACAGTAGTGGATTTTTGTATGACTACGAAAATCACAAAATATTATTTGCAGGTTTCTTATTACATTTTTGTTTGTGCTTAATATATGGAGTTGTTATTGATTATTTCATCCGTTTGTTGTTCAAGGAAATTCCTGAAACGGACTAAAAATGATTGTTTAGCCTTCCTCAATCGGGGGCTTGAACGGTATGGTATAAGGTTTGCGCTTCAAACATGCCAAAATATTCCATAATTTTAAATACGAAGAAAACGTTAAGTTGATAAGAAAAGGGTTCCCCCTGATTATGAAAATTTAAAACAAGAAAACTTTTTAATAACCAGCATTATTTTTTAGCTTTACTGACAGGGTGTAATTATCAGTAGACACTTCAACGGTTATGAAAACATATAGATTTTGAATTACTGGGTTTGCAGGAGCGGTAAAAAACGCCAAAGAGATTGAAAAATTGATTAACAAGATTAAAATAGACTACATATTGAGCCTTAAGTATTGATATTATTTCAATGAATTAAGTGGCTCTAAACTATATTAACAGTTCACTACCGGGAGACATTTCTCGAAGAAGAATTGCATCCTTTTTATTAATCTGGCCATCGTTTACGTGTAGTGGAATAGTGTAAGAGTAATTATTATTTGAACTGAGCAAGAGGGGGATTATTATTTTAATTTTGTTGGGTCTCTTAATTTCGTTTGTTACAGGAATTATATTTTTGATATTATCGGTTAAGATAGTAATCTCATTTATTAAAAAGAAGCCATTTCCTAAAAAATTATTGCTTGCAATGTTATTTGGGGTTGTATTGGTATCCTCAATCTATGTATACAAGGTGTATTTTTTTACATTTGATGATATTGATAAAGAATTCATCCAAAACGGACCTGGTCCTGATTTATCGCCTACTGAGGAATATACGGCAAATGCTTATTACGAACCATATGGTGGTGCGGCAGGAGGAGTTAATGTGTGGGTAGAAATAACAAAACATCATGAGAATGACAGTAAGAAAATAATTTATTATAGTGATGCAAATGACAATATTCTTCTGGATTGGGTAGATGAAAAAACGTTACTCATAACCAACGCAGCACCTTATAACAACAGTATGAAATTAGATGTGGAAACAGAAATTTATCATGATAGAGGATTAGCGTGTCGAAGTTGGTTGATGAAGGATGAGTATGAAACTTGTTATCAAGAATAATCTTTTATTGTCAAACTAACTGAGGCGTTTGTTTCACCACTAGAACCGTTTAAAGGGGTCGCAAAGTACTTACTTTAATCGTGGCATAGCGTAAGAATGAGAACTAAAATGGGTAGGGGGAAAATAGTAAAAAAAAGATTGAGGATGAAAACAGTGAAGAAGTATAGAGGAGAATTAATTTGGGCTATTTATGACGGTCAGTTGGAAAAGGTAAAGAGAATCATACAGTTGGAAATAGACATCATAAAGCTGAGGATGATGGACGTACACCTCTCCACTGGACGGTACAGGAAGGTCATTTGGATATCTTGCAATTACTAGTTTCCTTAGGTGCTGACGTGAACGTAAAGGACGTCGAGGGGCATTCTCCTCTATACCAAGCTGCTGCCGATGGATACATACAACTAGTCCGATATCTTTTAGAAAATGGTGCTGATATTGAAATAAAGTCAAATAATAATACCACTCCAATAATAATTTCAAGCAGTTGGAATCAACTAGAAATCATAAAATTACTCATTCAAAGGGGTGCAAGAATTAATACAGAAGATGAGGATGGAAATACTGCTCTCTCTTATGCAAAAGAATATGAAAATGAGGAAGTCGCTAATTATCTGCGTGAGCATGGGGCAAAATAATATTATCACCTAAACGGTGTTTATTAATAGTGAGCGATTCAGAAACAGGGATCTGCTCTCTTTCAACAAAAGGGCCATTATCCAGGTTACTTTAAAATTAGGGGTTGATATTTTGAAGAACAAAAAGTTAAGGATTATTTGGATTATCCCTAATATATTTTTATATCTAATGTTCTTTGGTGCTTTAATTTTTGTGATTAGTAATTCCGAGGGTATAAGGGAAATAGGACAAACACCATTGTGGAGTTTACTACTAATTGGACTATTTGTAGTATCTTTTGGAGGAAGTCTGCGGATATGGCAATGGATAGCTCAGGGTAAAATGTAAATTACATGTTAAACATTCGGGTGCAATTCTGGAATTAGGATTATGCCGTTAAAGGGCCATTATGTTGAATACTAACAAGCGAGAAATAAAATGAGTGCAATTGTTAAATTAGGCGGTAACCTCTCTGCTAACGGGTCAGGATAATTGAATAACAAAGGGCAAATAATAGAATTTTTCGGAAGTAGGGAAGAAAAATGATTGAATTAAGAAAAATTACCCACGATAATTTTGAGGCGGTGTTGAAGTTAAGCATAACAGATGAGCAGAAAGGGAATGTGGATTCCAGCATATATTCTTTAGCTAGAGCCTATGTGAGGATACTCAACGACGAAAAGCCTCCTATGATCTTCGCTATATGCCATCATGATGAAGTCATAGGATATGTCGATATGGGATTTTACAAACAGGCGGAAAGTTCATTTTTACGTGAAAAATATGGAGATAAATCCACTTATGGAATTAATCGCTTTATGATTGATGTAAAGCATCAGGGCAAAGGATTTGGCAAACAAGCCATGATGAAAGTTATTGATTACATAATGTCGTTTCCACAAGGAAAAGCCGATGCAGTCTCTCTATCATATTGGCTGGTAAACGAAGCCGCCCGGAAGTTGTATGCGTCTGTCGGTTTCATTGAAACAGGAGCGATATGGGACGGACAAACAGGGGGTAATTGGAATGCAGAAAGAAAAGATATAGAGTATGCAGAAGTAGGTGCCAGACTCGGATTATAAAGCTAACAATTTGAATAGTGCATCGTACAGTATAAGACCAACTATGCGAAGTCAATAGTAAAAATGCAAAAAGAAAGCACAACATTAGCCGTGCAAAAAAGTGCACGCTTCCGCGAACCGTAATGAAGCGCAGATTACTTCAATAACAATCTTTAGCAAACGGAGCGATTGTTTAACAAGGATTTGCACACTTTTCAGTAACGGACCATCTTGTTTAATACCAAAAAATATACGTGGAGGATAGCAATGAAACCTAAATTCCATGTTACACAAAACAGTTCCTTTATAGATACAGCATTGGAAATCCGAATCACCAATCTTCCACCGTGTGAGGTTGTAACGTTAAAAGCTGAAATGTGCGACAACCTTGGCAAGAATTGGGAGTCGTTTGCAGAACTTATGTCTAATGACGAAGGGGAAATCAATTCAGCAACTGCGAAGCCTATATCTGGTACATACTTAACTCCTGATGTGACTGGTCTTTTTTGGTCTATGTCACCTGTCTCGAATGATAAACCAAAAAGAAGGACCCCTTTAAAACCATTGGAAACAAAGCTATTTGTAATGAGAGGGCAAGAAGTTTTGGCATTCACCTCGATAATCCGAGAGGTGGTTTCGCTTAAAGTGGATAGACTTCCAGTACGTGAACGAGGACTTATCGGAATATTCTTTTATCACTCTAATGCCGGACCTTTACCCACTGTTATCGTATTGGGTGGATCTGAAGGTGGGTTAAGGGAAAGCAATGCTGCATTGTTGGCATCGCATGGATTTAACACGTTAGCATTGGCGTACTTTGGTATTGAAGACTTACCAAAAGAGCTAGTGAATATTCCCTTGGATTATATCGAAGAAGCAATAGATTGGTTGAACGGTAATCCGAATGTTGACTCCAACAAATTAGGTGTATTTGGAACATCTAAAGGTGGGGAACTAGCATTATTAAGTGCATCAATCTTTCCATCAATCAAGGCCGTTGTTGGATATGTGCCTAGTGGAGTTGTTTATCCAGGAATAGGTCAATCAGGACTTGGTTTAACTTCTTGGCAATATAAGGGGCAATCGTTACCATTTTCCTATGGCAAGGTTCCCATGGAGGTCACGAAGAAATTGGAACAGGCAATACATACAAGTAAACCGATATCCTGGCGTGAAACCTACCAATATTGGGCAGAAGGTGAGAAACAAGCAGAGATTGCAGTCGAAGATATTCAGGGTTCTATTCTTTTGATTTCTGGTGGTGATGACCAACTTTGGCCAGCTGATATCTTGTCTGAAAAAGTAATAACTAGATTGAAAAAACACAACCATCCTTACAATTTCAAACATATCAACTTTCCGAAAGCTGGTCATTCTTTTTCGGCTCCAGGATTTCCAACTACACAATCTGCCATGTCTCCATTTGGAAATGGGAAGTTATTACTTGGAGGAACACCTAAAGATAACTCACAGGCTCAATTTGACGCTTGGCGAAGAACAGTCGTCTTTTTTAATGAAACCCTAACCTCTAGATTAGATTAATCTATGGGAGCTCAGCAAAAGGGTGCTTTAACGATACAAGGTTTGTGCTTAAATCGAGCCAAATTGATTAAGAAACACGAGTTGCGATGTGAACAATTTATTTTAAATATTACCTATGAGTGGTGGTGATCAAGTGGAGTTGATATTTATTCGTCATGGCCAGGGAGAACACACACTAGACATGCCTAATAGCTTGTACTTAAAGAGTCCTTCACTAACTATAAAAGGAATAAATCAAGCGAAATTGTTAAATGAAAAGTTCACTTTAACAGATAAGGATATTATATTTATTAGTCCTATTAAAAGAACCATAGAGACAGCTCTAATTTGGACTAAGAATATTGACTGTCGTAAGATTGTAAGTCCATTTGTTTCTCCGCGTATATTCCCTACTCGTAAAGATGGTAAGACATTGCCTTGTGACGAAATTATTGATTTGGAAATAATAAAAAGAGATTATCCAGAACTAGAATTAGATACGTACGCGTCTTCTAATTTATGGTCTAGTGGTATTAATACTATGTGTGATAGTGAATACAATAAGATTGCACGCGAATTTATTGCGAGTTTGAAGTTGTTAAAAAGAAATAAAATTTATGTAGTTTCGCACGATGGTACGATTACTGCATATCGCCAATTTATTTCTGGCTATAGTTTGTCAAGAAAAGATTTTCTGGATGAAACAGGTTGGTTTGAAATTAGATGCTGACCAAAAACTGTGCAATTGTGAGTTCAATTCTTTTATAACTTTCAGCAAGAGGAGGCAATTCAGGCATAAGGATTTGCTCTCTTTTCAGTCAAACAGGGGCGTTAACCGTACAAGGTTGTTCATGAATAGGGACAAATGGTTGGAATTTTCTCTTAAGGTAAAAGCGCCTCTTATTACAAAGGATGCCTGCGTTTAGTCGCATTTTGGTATTTCATTTTCCTTTAATCTTTTTTGTTTGAAATCAATAGCGTGCCAATCTTGGGAGGTTTCGTTATTAAAAGTGATTGTCACTAGATCATTAGGAGGACCGTGGGCATCTTCAAATGTTATCGCCTGCACGGTAATATTAAATAAGTAAGTGCCTACGGGCAGCCTTTCAATTTTGATAATTTTTTCGCACTCAATTTGTTTGCCTTCGCCATACTGCTTCTCCAATTCCTTTTCAATAAAGGGATAAAGCATAGTAAAAATCACGTCATCACGCAATTGTAGATCATTTTCGGTTACATTTTTGGATTTGACAGGGGAATAAGAGAAAAGGGTCAAGCAAGCAATCAATAATAAAAGGCTTTTTTTCATAAAAATCCTCCATTCAATGCTAATTTTAGTATGAACAATTAAGTAATTTTTATTAAACTTATGAGGGTGTGTTAAACAAAAAAAACGGTCAAAATGTTCTTCAATCGGGGCAATATAATCGTTAAAGAACTGAGGAGGGAATTGTATTGGGGTTTTTAATAGGTTTTTCTATTATCATAATTTTCCTATGGTCAATCGACTCTCAACTAAGAAAAGGGACAACGCAAAATGAAGAAATTAAAGAGTTATTGAAAAAATTGACCGATAACAACAGATGACATCTTACATAATCGAGGGCAATTCCGTCCTAAGGATTGCAACTTTTTTTAGTAATAGAGCCAGATCGTTGTATTAAGAATGGAGTTTTGAATTTGAATTTATTGAATAACGGAAGCAATAAATCCCTATGAGCAACTTCAAGTGGTTAACAGTAGTGGCAAATTATATTACATGGTTTTTCAATCTCTAAAAGATGTTAAAGCCAGTTTAGAAACAGTGGGTACGACAGTGCTTGTCAAGTTGAACGAAGTGAAACCGAAAGATAACGATGTAAGGCAATATGTCTATTCTTTAACAATGGATCAGTATCATGACACGATAGAGATTCAAGTTAATGGTGAATCCATGGCTCACCCAATGACTATTATAGACTAATGGGTGTTCTCCTAAATAAAAATATAAACTTGTATAATAGATAATAAACTCCGTAAAGAGGTGGATTTCTATGGCTAAAGTTGACAATTCACTTGCCATTCTATGGATGCTTAGGTCAGGTGAAAAAGTTACTGCAAAACAAATTTCAGAAAAGTTGGAGGTGAATATTAGAACTGTATATCGTTATATTGATACACTCTCAATAAGTGGTGTACCTATAATTTCAGACGCGGGACATAATGGTGGATACACTTTGTTGAATAATTTTATTGAAGCCCCTCTTTTTTTTGATTTTCAGGAGCAAACTTCACTCTTTCACGCTGCAAGTTTCGCTGAAGAAGCAGGGTATTATGGTGGTGAAGCACTAGATAGGGCTATTTCAAAGCTAGGTAAATACTCGAACCAAGAGCAAGAATCAAAGATAAACCAACATTTAACCAGTCTTGAAGTAATATCTCGATTAAGTCCGCTTGCTATGGAACCTTTTTTGAATGAGTTGGAGCAAGCGGTGTCCGATGGATTCTCTGTAAAAATTCTATACCATAAAAGTGGCCAAGAGCATTTAAAGTATAGACTGGTAGATCCGTATAAAATTATTTATTGGAATAATAAGTGGTATATGATTGGGTTCTGTCATCTCAGGAATGATATCCGTAGTTTTAGGGTAGATCGAATGGAAAGTCTAATACGAACCGAAGATACGTTTCACCAACCAGAAAATTTTTCAGCACGTGAATTTTTTATGGGGAATCTTCTCCCTACTATGGATGATAAGGAAGGGATTATTTCTTTGGTTATTAATGGAGATGAGAGGGTGTTGGGGGATATTTGCCAACATTGGTTTTTGGGTCATTATTTACAAGAGCGCACCTCAAATCAAGCAGTATTTCATCTTGAAAAAGAGATGATGCATACATACGTACCTAATTTACTTTTGCCGTACGGTAAATCTATTCGAGTTATTGAGCCAATTAGTCTTAAGAAAAGAATGATTGAATTTTTGGCGGAATTAATAAAGTTTCATCAAATATAACATAACTTCACTGACGCTAGATGTCAGTGAAGTTATGTTATATTTGGCTATATTAATTGTGAATGGAGTGTTATTCGATGCAAACAAAAAAAGTGTTTCTTTATGTTTTTAATACAATGTCAGACTGGGAATATGGATATTTAATTGCTGAACTAAACTCAGGGAGATATTTCAAAAAGGATTTAGCACCTTTAAAAGTAATTACAGTAGGAGCTAATAAAGAAATTATTACTACGATGGGAGGGTTGAATATAAAACCGGATATTTCCATTAACGAATGTGTTCTCGAGGGAATGGATCTCTTAATTTTACCTGGGGGGAATACTTGGGGGGAAGATATTCATCTACCTATCTTAGGAAGGGTTGGAGATGCTTTAGAGATTGGTACTATTGTTGCTGCTATTTGTGGTGCAACTGAGGGACTGGCAAATACCGGATACCTAGATTCTAGAAAGCATACAAGCAATGACCTAGAGTATATTAAAATGGTCTGTCCTAATTATAATGGAGAAAAGTTTTACGAGATGGGGCCTGTCGTATCTGGCGAGAATTTGGTTACTGCATCAGGAGTAGCTCCTTTGGAATTTGCGATGGAAGTAATGAAAAAATTAGATGTATTTACACCAGATACATTGCATTCATGGTATAACCTAAACAAGACTCACAAACCAGAATACTTCTTCCAATTAATGAATTCGGTAAGTAGATGAACTAAAAAAACCAACCCGGAAATTTTTAACAGGTTCGGTTTAGAATTTATTGTTACTCACTATCTATACTCATTAATTAGCATCGCATTTTGCGATGCTTTTCCATTTTAGAAAGGTGTTTCTAGGATGACTCGGTAATTAAGACCTTCCTTTTCTTAAATCTAAAAAATTCTATGGAACTATCCTAGATATTTATTAACATACACTCACGGATTAAACAGTCATGAAGTAAAGATACAGGGAGAGTTTCTACCTTGCCATAATCGGGCATACCGTGCTCCTACTATTGACGTGTAAATTCAAATTGTTTAAAATACTTCTGGTAAAGTTGCCTCCGAAATAGTGCCTAAACAGGTTTTTTAACTTTTAAATTTCAAAGACACAGGTTGGTATGGTGATAAAATGAATATGTATGTATCTGAAAGAGAGTTGGTAAAATGGGGATATGTCGGTTACAATTCTGATGGGCTACAGCTCTTACGATTAATGAATGAGTCAAAATAATACCTAATACAGAGTATAGAACCGGGTTACCGCGTGCAAACGATCGTTTTTTCAGATAGAGTAAAATCATTCCATACATATAATTTATCGAAAGAAGTCTGAAATATAAAATATCCGTAGTATCTAGATTTTGAAATGGGAGGGATTTAAGTGGAATCTATCGTGTCATTACAACATGTAAATTTTAAGCGGGGGGGTAAGTCGATATTAAATCAGATCGACTGGAACATTCAAAAAGGAGAGCACTGGGCGATTTTAGGATTGAATGGTTCAGGTAAGACCTCCTTGCTAAATATCATTTCAGCAAATAACTTTCCGTCCAGCGGGGAAGCAATCGTTCTAGGCAACCGGTTTGGTCAAACAAACTTGCCCGAGTTGCGAAAAAGAATCGGATTCGTCAGTAGTTCACTAGAACGGTTCGCACAATTTTTTCAAAGTGAATCGGTGGAAAACGTTATTGTAAGCGGCAAGCATGCCAGTTTTGGTTTGTATGAGGAAATTCACGAAGAGGATTGGATGCGCGCATATCAGCTCTTGGATGATTTCAGGCTATCTTATCTAAAAGGGAAAAAGATTAACTTATTATCAGAAGGCGAAAAGAGAAGAGTACTCATCGCACGTGCACTTATGAGTAATCCGGACATGCTCATTTTGGATGAACCGTGTTCAGGGTTAGACATTTTGTCGCGCGAACAGTTTTTGAATTCATTGGAGAAAGCTGCGTCCAGCGGATGTCATATTGTCTATGTAACCCACCACATTGAAGAGCTAGTGAAAGAAATTTCTCATGTGTTGCTATTGAAAGACGGCGAAATTGTAGCAGCAGGTCCAAAAGCAGAAGTGCTAAAAGACGAGCTCGTAACTGAAACATTCAAAGTCCCTTTATCATTAAACTGGTCCCAAGGCAGACCTTATTTGACTGTAACTGCAGACGTGTGAGTATGAATATAAAAGGGGAGTCAGTGTTGGTGGCACAGAGACCGCACTAGGCTTGGAAAAGCTAGAAGAAAATCCTATATAATTGCGGGGGAATACATAGTGATAAGGCGTTTAGTTGCACAAGATGCAGAAAAGTATCTGACGTTAAGATTAGAGGCTTTACAAAACAGTCCCGAGTCATTCGGTTCTACATATGAAGAAGAAAAAGATCAACCTGTCGATAAATACAGAACAAGATTTCAATCACGCGACTCCATTACATTTGGTTCTATTGAAGATGGTGAACTTGTTGGTATCATTACGCTAGTTAAAGAACATCGGATTAAACTCCGCCATCGTACAACTATTGTTGCCATGTACGTTTCTCCAAGTAAACGAGGTTTAGGCATTGGGAAGGCTTTAGTGAATGAAGCGATTACGATGGCAAAAGAATTGGATGGTGTGGAGCAAGTCTATCTAACTGTGGTTACGACAAACAAATCAGCAAAAAAACTATATATTTCATTGGGATTTGAAATTTTCGGTACCGAGAAACAAGCATTAAAGCTAGATGATAGCTATTTTGATGAAGACTTAATGGTATTGTTTCTTTAATTTAATATCACAAGTATACTCCGATTGAACTAAAAATTATCCACTGATTACTCAGAAAACGGGATGTAATATTCCAAGATTTATGGTAAAATTTAAACTATAATATTGAAAGGTGTGATGAAAATGCACTATAAATTTAATTGTACTCAAGAAGAGCATTCTACTGGAGGATCTTACGAGTAATTCGATGAAAAATTAAATTGAATGCTCGTAAATTTGATAATTATTGGGGGAGCATTCATGTTAACAAACCAAGGATTTAACTTATGGGCGGATGATTATGACAAAACCGTGCAAATCAGTGAAGAAAAAGACCTTTACCCCTTTGCTGGATATAAGGAAATACTGAATACTATTTTTAATGAAGTGATGCAAACGGAGCATTCTCAAGTCTTAGACATTGGATTTGGAACAGGTGTCTTATCTAGTAAACTGTATGCAAATGGTCACGCAATCGATGGGATAGACTTTTCATCAAAAATGATTTCCATTGCTCAATCTAAAATGCCCGCTGCTAACTTGTTTGAGTGGGATATTTCAGCAGGATTGCCTCCAAACATTCTTAAAAATACGTATGATGCTATTATTAGCACGTACACATTACACCATTTGCCTGATGATGAAAAAACAGCATTTATATCTGACTTAATCCCTCTTCTAAAAAAGGGCGGTAAACTGCTCATTGGCGACATCGCATTTGAAAACAGGGAACTCTTGGATCGTTGTCATGAAGAAAATAAGGATTCCTGGGATAACGATGAATTCTATTTTGTACATGATGAAATCAAAACTTCGCTACAGCATACGTGTGAGTTTTATCCAATCTCACATTGTGGCGGCCTATTCATTATTTCGGCTTGAAAAGTTAGAGTGGCAAGAGTTTAAACTTTTGCCACTCTTTATTTTTAACCGCAAGTCACATTCAGATGGAGTGGAAAAGGAAGGAAACACCTAAATCAGCCCACGGGGAAAATATACAGATTTAAGGGGGATGAATAGAATGACACCACCAAAACATATTGTTTCTGCCGCAGCGATTGTATTAAACGACAAAAATGAGCTTCTGTTAATAAAAGGACCACGCAGGGGTTGGGAGATGCCGGGCGGGCAGGTTGAAGAAGGGGAATCTATTCAGGAAGCTGCAGTCCGAGAAACGAAAGAAGAGTCGGGGATTGAAATAGAAATCGTCAAGTTTTGCGGAATCTTTCAAAATGTAGAACGGTCTATTTGCAACACGCTCTTTCTAGGAAAAGATATTGGGGGACAGCCAACTACCAGTCCTGAGAGTTTAGAAGTAGGGTTTTTCCCAATAGAGAAAGCATTGGAAATGGTAACTTGGAAAAACTTCAAACAAAGGATCGAATACTGTTTAGACAGGACTACACATCCTTTTTTTATTGACTTTTAACTGTTTTATCTGAATAGAAAACCGAAAAAGAGGTGGCATCAGTGAATAACCGATTTGAGTTAAGTTTTAAAAACAAGGAAGTTCGAGTATGGTTAGCCATTATGATTCCAACAGCGCTAGGGGAAATAGCTGTTATTCTACTTTCTGAAACTCCAAATAGCTATATAAATGCTCTCCTTCCATTACTTTCTTGGACAGTCTTTTTTATTTGGCGGTATTTTTATAAGAGGAAACAGAAGAAGTTAGAATCGCTTATCTAAAGGACTTAGAAATATATGAGGTTTATTAAGCACTCGAATTTGATGGTTTAAAAAGGATTTCAGTGTTTAAGTTGGGAGGATGAAAAATGAATGAAAAAAATGAGACTAATAGTAAATCCATTATTTCACTAACTCTTGGTATCCTTTCAATCGTCGTACCACTGATTGGTTTAGTTCTTGGTGTTTTGGGACTTGTATTCTCAAGAAGTGCTTCAAAGGATATTGTTAAAACAAGTGAGAATGGTAAAGGTTTAGCGACCTCAGGTTTAATTTGTAGTGTGGTAGGAATCGTCATTCAATTATTTGGTGTATTGGGACTTATAGCTTTCAATTCTTTAACTACTGTTGGTTAAGTCAGTCAACTTAGAAACAATTTCATAAAATGTGCTATAACCGGGGCTGTTTATACGTAATGACTGCACAACAATAGGGTCGAATTCGTGAAAAAACAAAGTAGATAGGGTGAATTTTATTATGACGAAGAAAACTAAAATGTTCGTAATGCTAGGTACTTTGATTTTTGTAATGACAGTATTCCTGATTAGTACTCAATCCTATTTTAATAATAAAGAAATTGGACTTGCTAATGATGGATGCCCTGAAATAGGTGGAATACCCGATCTACAAAGTAGTTTTTTAAATTTAACTTATTCTTTTTCTTGCGATACTAGTAATTAATCTAAGTAATTCTCTTACTTCAAAAACGGTTGAATAATTTTTGAAACTTCTCAGAATCAGTGGCAATTCTTAAACAAGGTTTTGCGCCCCTTTCAGTAAAATGGCGAAATACAAAATGCATGATGAGGGGATTGAAAGGAAAAATACAAATATAGGGCTTGTTTTACTTCTGTCGAGTGCCATTATTTTTGGCTCTGCCATAATATCAGCATCAATCTATTCCCTAACTCTTGGAAGTGTCGGTGGGCCAGGGTGGAACAGTAATTATGGGATCTTTGGAACTGCACTACTTAAAGTAGGGACTTTGCCATTAATTATCTCTCTGTTGTTGGTCATAACAGCCATTATACTAATCGTTAAGGAAATAGAGAACTTTAAAGATAATGAGATGCAATCGAGGACAGGTGCAGGTGCGAAATGTTCCTAACTCAAATGAAAAGTGGTCACACAATTCCGGTAAAAGTTATGCAGTTTTAGGTTTCCTGAAATTAAAGAATTATATGGAGAAGTTGAATGACGAAGTAACGCTCTGAAAGGCTTCTCTTGCATCGAGTAGCACGCGAATTGGTAAGAAAAATCATGTTATAAACTCGGCTTTAAAAGCGTGAGAATTTACCGTAACAGTTTGGTGAAACACTAACAATTGGAGTCCTTGTACAGTGAAACAAGGAAAATCGCATAGAATTTTTTTAAAGGAGCGCAGACCAGTGAAACAATTGCTTAAACTTTCGTCTTTTTTGACGCTGGCACTTCTAATATCGAGTGGTTGTGCGGTAAATAGCGGGAACGGAGATTCACTTGACATTCAAGACGCATATGTCGGGGACTTATTTGAATTTAAAGATGCATATGTTGGAGATGCCAGTGCAGTGTTGAACATCGTAAGCCAGTTGAAGAGTGCAGATCACTTTCAAAGATTTGAACTGAAAACGGCTGAAGAACCATATGGCATGATTTTAAATTACGGCAATGAAACAACAACAGAACAGGAAACTAAAAACACTGCGATTTATAACGCTACATTCTTATATACCTTAATTAGGAATGCAGAATTGATCACTTTTAAATTTGCGGAACAGGAGCATACGATCACGAGAGTAGATCTGGAAAACTGGTATGGGAAGGATCTGCGAGAAGTGCAAAGTGAAGATGAGGTAAAGTCTTTACTCCAAAAGTATGTGAATGATGAAGAGATGGTAAATCAGTTAGTCACGGAATGAGCAGGAGTACAGAACTATACTCTACAGATTGATTTGAGCGAATAGATAACCATTTGTGAATCATGTCTTTTGTTATGTTCAAGCACGAGGAAGAGACCAAAAATGGTTAGGTTTAGAAGAATAGGAGTACACATACGAGGAATTGATAAAAGTTAAGCAGTTGACTTGTCATACAGTGAAAGTAATTCAGCGCTGTCTAAAAGGAGAGAACTCAATGCTACAAGCATTAATTTTTGATATGGATGGGACTCTATTTCAAACGGACAAAATTTTAGAATTGTCACTTGAGGATACGTTTAATCACCTACGACATCAAAATAGATGGGATTCTATAACCCCTATCGATACTTATCGCGAAATTATGGGGGTACCTCTACCAAAAGTATGGGAAGCTTTGTTGCCTGATCATTCTATCGCAGAGAGAGAACAAACAGATTCTTATTTTCTAGAACGATTAATTGAAAACATTAGAAGCGGAAACGGTGCTCTATATCCTAATGTGATAGAGATTTTTGATTTTCTAAAAGAGAATAATTGTTCAATTTACATAGCGAGTAATGGTCTAACTGAATATTTAAATGCAATTGTGAGTTATTACAAATTGGAGATTTGGGTCACGGAAACTTTTAGTATTCAACAAATAGAAACGTTGGATAAAGGCGATTTAGTTAAAACAATTCTAACAAAATATGATATTCAGACAGCCGCGGTAGTAGGAGATCGCTTATCTGATATTCATGCAGCTAGAGATAACGGACTAAGAGCAATTGGGTGTAACTTTGATTTTGCAAAAGAAGATGAACTGGCCATGGCCGATTTGGTAATCGATGATTTAGGTGAGCTAAAATCAATCCTACAAACTATTTAACTATATGTTGTCACTCTAAACTCGAGATAGTAAAAGTGTGATGTCCGATAATAAACTCGTTGAATTACTGGTAGATATAACTAATTCCTATGTATAATGGATAAATTCAGAACTAGAGTTTTATCATTCAGGGATTTTTAGAATCTTCCTTACTAACGTCGAGGAGGTTGCTATATGGAAGTCACTAATAAGAATAATTTAAAATTTCTAGACTTTCTTTTTGTGAATGAATCCGAGATTTACCACTATCAAAGATTGGCCGGTTCTTATGCTGTGATAAAGTGTGAGGTTCAGTATCTTTTATGCTATAACACGCGGAGAAAGCAATGGGAATTACCCGCTGGGCATAGGGAAGATGATGAAACACCAAAAGAGTGTGCAGCAAGGGAACTATACGAAGAAACGGGGCAACTTGTAGAGGAATTAAAATTTAAAGGCTTGCTCAAAGTGAAAAACTTGCTAAATGGCGAAATTAAGTTTAATCCCGTATATTTTTCTACCTTGGAGAAACTTATGCCTTTTCAAAACAATTGTGAGACCTCTGAAATTAGACTGTGGGACTTAAACGAACCGTTGAGTTATGTAGACGAAGTAGACTTGAAAATTTTTGACTACATGGAGTAAAGGATTGCTTGAGAACTCATATATCAGTGATTACAACTAATGAAACGTACCACTCGTGACATGTTTTTTACCACCAAGTGACATAGTTTGTACCAGTGAGTGACATTACCTTTACCACTTCATACCTTCTGGTTAATCAACGAGAATAAATATACTATTCAGAAATATGGATGCTATACTTGTTATACAAAATCGGCTAATTCGTAATAGCGTCTTGATGCCGCCAACTGGCCATTATCTGTTTGAAATATGCATTTATTGCAAGCGAAAAAGTACGTCAGCGAATGAGTAGATAACTTAGTTGAACCTATAAAAGCTTAGGGAAGGACTGTGAAACGGATGAAGGAGAATGATTTTCAAGAGCCTTATCGAGATTTAATGGGGGATATTATTAAAAAGCATGCGGAAGAAGGGGGAATGGACAATCTACCGGGGAAAGGTAAACCGTTGAACGCTGATTATTTTTCCGGAGATACATTTCAACACTTTCAGCGAATTGCTAAAGATGCAGGCTACAAGCCACACTGGCTGAATTTGCAACACGAAATTCGGAAGGATGTTCTGCAACTTGCCGATTTTCATGAGGCTCAGATCACGGTTAATATCGAAGAGCGTTTGAAGGAAATCAATTTAAAAGTCTTTAAATATAATCGGTTATGTCCTCCTCCTATGCAAAAGGGGCCCGTTTCTATGGATACAATTCAAAACGTACTGAACAAGAGAAATTAAATTGATTTGTAAAAGCGAACGGGTTTCTGGATAAAGGAGTCGTGTTACGGTGAGTAAATTAAAGGAATGGAAGGATCCGGGCATATTATTATCTTCAATCGCAATCTCTAATATCGGTGATTTTATTTATCTAATCGCCATTAATATCATTGTATTTCAACTGACTGGCTCCGCTGCAGCTGTCGCGGGACTTTGGATAATTAGTCCACTTACGAATATTGTTACTAAATTTTGGACGGGTAGTTTTATAGATTATCGCAGTAAGAGGAAAGTGATGATGAGTACCTATGTGATCCGCGCTTTATTTATAAGTCTCATCCCTTTTGCGCCCAATATGATCATGATCTATGGAATATTAATTGTACTAAGTGTGTCAAATTCTTTCTTTCATCCAGCGTCTACCACCTACGTAACCATTATGATTCCTATTGAAAAAAGAAAGCGTTTTAACTCCATACGTGCTTTTGCAAGTTCTGGGGCTTTCATCATTGGGCCGGCAATAGGAGGTACCTTGCTCTATCTATACTCTTATGAAATCACATTATGGATCAATGCTGCACTATTTGTTGCAGCAGCACTTTTGTTGCGAGTACTCCCAGAAAAAGAGTCGATTGATAAGAAGAATATCCCTGCATTGACGATTTCGCAAATAAGGAGTGACTTCACTGTTGTGAAGGACTTCGTCATTGCGAATCGGTATGTATCTGTGATTTATTTTGGATTTACGCTGATTATGATTTTTTCTTTTGCTATGGATACCCAAGAAGTTGTTTTTACGCAAAGAATCATTGGTCTTACTGAAATTGATTACAGCTTGCTTGTTAGTATTACTGGGATCGGCTCTTTGTTTAGTGCCATTTTGCTAACAATCTTTTCCTCTAAATTTTCTTTAAGGTATATGATTTCAATTGGATTACTCATGACGACTACGGGATATATCATTTATGCATTTTCTTGGTCATTTCTATCAATTGTGATTGGTTTCTTAATTCTAGGATTCTTTAACGTCTTTTTAAACGCTGGTATCATGACTTTTTATCAAAATAATGTTCCCGTTGAAGTCATGGGAAGAGTAACAAGTATCTATCAGCTCATACAAAGTATAGTGCAGGTTTTATTTATATTAGGTATAGGCTTATTAGGGGACATTTTATCTTTACGGGTTGTCATAGCTACACTAGCTATCCTAATGCTTATTACATCTGTTATATATATATGGTTCGTTCTGAAAGATAATAAAAAGACATTCTACTTAGAAGAAAGCCACTAACCTATTATTAAAGTTATTACATTAATTTCTGGTCCAATAAAACCATCCAGATTAAGACGAATAGTAATCACTCTATACATTTAGAGAATCCAAATGTGGTAATAGATACGATTAAACAGGCCGTGGTTTCTCAATAGGTTGATAACTATGCTTACTTCAACTGACGGCCGCCTGTTAACGGAACGGAACAGAATGCATCCCTATTTAGGGTCAAACAAAATATAAATAAAAGGGGGTATTAACTATGTCTAATGGTGTTATTGCTATAGTTGCAATAGTTTCTGCTGTGATATGGATTGCGGTTTCTCGAGAGTCTGTGAAACCTTCAAAAGAGATAAATTCACGGAAATTGATAACGTTATTGTTTGCAGGATCTGTATCGGCATTAGTTTTAACTATTTCGCTTTTTCAAAGCCTACCATTTTAATTTCATTAACGAGCGAATTTATTTAATAATGGCTGGCGTTGCAAATGGGCCAGGTTAGTTTATGGAAATGTGTGGGAGGTGCTAATGTCATGTTCATCTACGATTGGCTGATAACTCTGTATAGGAACGTAGAGTTTCAACTATTAGCTTTAATATCTCTGGGGATACTCGTCCCTACAATTTTCATTCAGAGAAAACGAAGTGAGGGAAAATGAACTATCAAATCTACATTCGGACCATTTTGTAGCATAACAACTGAATGATAAGACAATTCAAGACTTTGATATTGGTAAAGAATAAATAGAAACTGGCACGGTTCTGGTAGATAGGAGTTGGGTCGATTCAGTGATCCGGTTAAATGAAAGCGCATTGCAAAATCAAGATAATATAAAAACGAGGTGCTATTTGTGATAAACATTGAGGATTTTTTAAAATGTGATATTCGTGTGGGCACTGTGATTAAGGCAGAGGCATTTCCAGAGGCACGGAAACCCGCAATAAAATTAGAAATTGATTTTGGTGAAATGGGGATTAAACGTTCTTCAGCCCAAATTACACGAAGATACGAGCCGGAACAACTCGTTGGGAGTCAAGTCGTTGCGGTAGTAAACTTCCCTCCCAGACGGATAGCCGGTTTTAAATCTGAAGTGTTGGTAATTGGCGGTGTACCCGGAGAAGATGACGTGGTACTTCTGAAACCAGAGCAACCTGTTAAGAATGGTACACCTATTGCCTAAAGCATCTCACAATCAGGGCGCAGATGTTGTAGAAGCACTACTCCTATAATCAGCCTGTTTGCAGCGCTGATGGGCTACGAATCGGCAGTGTCCCGTTAAGACCTTTTCCGATTCATAAAGGCAGCGGCCAAGATCGAGAATAATATTGCCACGCCTACTAAATAGAGAACGCTAAACAGGGGTGAAGTGAAATCTCCGTTTATTTCATAGAATACTCCCATATCCA
This sequence comes from Sporosarcina sp. BI001-red, assembly GCF_003384035.1. Taxonomy (GTDB): domain Bacteria; phylum Bacillota; class Bacilli; order Bacillales_A; family Planococcaceae; genus Sporosarcina. The sequence goes on from NZ_QQAK01000012.1 coordinate 324,191, forward strand.
GCAAGAATTCCTGTTTGGCTGACGCTGGTGCCTGTGCAAATGTTTCTTGCATTGGCTGTTCCATCAGGATTTGGCGCAATAACGCGGCAGAATGCGAGGTGGGGAATAATTTAATTACGGTTTGCAAGTATGCCGGTAGATTTCCAATAGGAATATAAATACCTGCTAGAAAACCAAGCAGTGTTCCTATGACGGTACTCGCAGCAGCAAAAGCTTTTACGGTTTTGAAAAAGGAAACGAGCAGTAAAATCATTGAACTGCTGGAGATCACGGATAAACTGATCACCCCGATCGCTTTAAGCACTTGGAGAACGGTTAGCATTTCGTCACCTGAGAAAAAGAAAATTGCATTTGCAGCCAGAAGGACGAGTAGACACATGATGAAACCGACGAAGATCGAGCTCATGACATAGCCACCAAAAAGGGCTGATCTTTTAATTGGTGAAGCATAAAAGTCCAGATTAGCCTCAGTCGAACGATCTTCTACCAATGTCCCAAACGCACCCAGTGTCGTCGTGACTGAAGTTACCGCTAAAATTCCAGCAAAGATCCATGACAAGAGAAGCCACTTTTTAGCAGGGAAGTCAGGAAGGCTGTCTGAGATTAAGTTCCCTAGAAATGTTCCGTACAGGAGAACCAGGATGATGACAGCAAGCAAAGAAAAGAATAGGGCACTCTTATCGCGGAAATAGAGAAGTATATTACGCTTCGTAACAGTCATCACGATGCAAGTCCTCCTTTCTGTTATGGATTTGGATGAACACATCATCCAGACTGGATTTTTGTACTTCAAATGAATCGATCAGTTCTTCGTAATTCGCCAATAATACAATGGCATCGGTTGTTTTCTCGAGGTGGATCAGGAAGGTGGAGTGTTCTTCGGTGAAGACTACCTCATCTGTTCGCAATTGACGTCGTAATCGTGCCGAATCCTTTGCTAGGATCATTAACCGATCGGCAGAATATTGGGACTTCAAATGATGTGGTGTCCCCTTGGCGATAATTTCTCCTGCTTTCATGACCACCACATAATTTGAATTGGCCGCTTCTTCAATATAGTGTGTCGTTAGAAAGACCGTCATATTGTTCTCACGCTGCAATTGCAGAATGGTATTCCAAATCTGTTTCCGGTTTTGGGGATCAAGACCTGTCGTAGGTTCATCCAACAGCAAGATTTTAGGTTGATGTAGCAAGGCTCTGGCAATATCCACTCTTCGCTTCTGTCCTCCAGATAATTTACCATAACGCCGATTCATGATGGAAGATATATCAACAGTCGCAGCGACGCGCTCAATTGCGGCAGGCCTTTCTTCCTTCGTCATCTTATACAGCCGTGCGCGGTAATCTAAATTCTCCTTAACCGTCAGCAAAGGATCCAATATACTTTGTTGAAATACAACACCTATTTCTTTACGTATTGCTTCGTCTTCTTTTCCAACGGTTAAGCCGTTTACCTTCACCTCTCCTGCATCTTGTTTTAAAAGAGTCAGCAGAATGGAGATGGTTATAGACTTTCCGGCTCCGTTTGTACCGAGAAATGAAAACAGGCTTCCTTCCTCCACATAAAAGCTGACATCTTTCACAGCCTCCACAGCACCGAATGACTTATATAAGTGATGCACCTCAATAATTTTAGACATTCGATCCTCTCCGTCTCTGCTCGGCAATCGCTTGATTGATTGCTTTTTCAGCCGTCTTGTTATTCAAATAAACCATCAGGATGACAAATGTATATGCACATATCCCACATAGAGCAACCATTCTAATATAAAAAGGACGGAAAGGGTACACATCAAAAAATGCACCTGCAAGGATCAGAACTACAAGTACACAGATCAGTTCAATTAAATGAACGAGTAGCGGCTGGTCAACAGGCAGTTTATGAGAAAGAACTATTAGCAAGGTAATAAGGCAGGATATGATAAACAAATAGATCGTAATTTTCTCTGTAAGTGGCGGAAAGATGCTGAGCACCCTAAACAGATAATAGAAGATAGAGCTGAAAGTGAAGGCGAAACAAGCTGCACCTATATAGATAATTGAGCGATTCATACATGTCACCTCATCCTAAAAAATGTTTTCGAAATGATTTTACATAATGCCGATTCACAATGACTTTTTCACCGTTCGATAAATATGCTTCGAATCGACCGTTTATCAGAGCTTTTACACTCTCAATCTTGGACGTATTCACAATGAAATTTTTGCTAATTCTCATAAACCTCGTATCTTTCAGCTGCTCTTCGAACTCATATAGTTTCTTGTCGCTTTCATAGACAGCCTCATCGGTATAGAGGAACACAGTGTCATTCACGGATTCAATGTACAACAGATGATCTGATACCAATGGATATGTAATGCCATCCTTTTTCCCTTGAATGGAAAACATCATTTGATTAATCTGCTGAATCAAAGGAGACAAACTGTCATCTACTTCAGGGCAATTAATGATAATTTCAATGTCTGTAAAATCTTCGGATTCATTTATTTTTAGTCGAATTGGACTCACCTCGAAGTTCTAATCTTTGATGAATCGTACCATTTCATCAGATGGAGAACAATACAATTTCGGTGTGTTGCATGTATCGCGGTGTAACTTGCATCTGAGCGTTAGAGTAAACCAGTTAAACCAAAAAAGACCGCTAATTCAAATTGAATTAGCGGTCTTTTTATATTCTGGAATCTTTTTAAAACGTACGGCTTTTTAAGTCGTCGCGCGTTTCTTTTCTGAACTATCCACCACGACTGCACCTACGATGTCACCGACAACGTTCGAAGCAGTTCCACCCATACCGATGATCGCGTCTACGCCTGCGATCAGGGCGACGATTTCAAGTGGCAGGTCGAACATCGTCAATACAGCTGCTAGCGTCACCAGACCCGCAGCAGGAACACCTGCAGTTCCGATTGAGAGCAACGTACCCACAATAACGATGAGGAAGAAGCTAGATATAGAAAGATTGAGATTTGTAATGTTTGCTGCGAATACAATCGACACACCCATGCGGAGTGCGCCGCCATCTGAGTTGAACACGGCACCTAGAGGAAGGGCGAAGTTTGCCGTCCGTTCAGAGACACCTGCTTTTTGCGCTGCTTTGATGGCAATCGGCAAGGATGCGATACTGCTGGATGTAAAGAAAGCAGTCGTGTAGGCTTCTTTCGTTGATTTGAAGAAGTTTATAACGGAATTTCCTGACAAGCGAATGAATGCTGTATAAACGAATATCCATAACAGAATAACGCCTAGGTAAAAGACTCCCGTGAATGTGAGCAGAGACTTGAACGTTTCCCATCCTTGACTGCCGAATGCAGTTGCACTGATTGCAAACACGCCGATCGGTGCGTAAAGCAATACACCAGTGAGTAGTTTCGAAAACATTTCTTTAAGCGCAATGATAATTCTGTCTAACAGTTGACCGTGCTTTTGCATCTCTTTGTCCGTTGAAAACTTCATTGCTGAAATGGCGAGACCAATAATGACAGCCAAGAAAATAATTCCGATTACATTACCGCCCGAAAAGGCTTCAAACATATTAGATGGAACCATTTGCAATAAGACATCTGAGAAGTTCGGTGCCGCCGGTGTATCCACTTTTATATTAGGAAGTGTTAAATACTGACCCGGTTGGAACAAAAGGGCGAGTCCGACTCCTATTCCCACTGCAGCCGCTGTTGTAGCCATATAATAGAGAATAAGTTTCCATCCCATTCGACCCAGCTGTTTCATGCTCATTTGATCGACAGCAAGTACAACAGTTAAAAAAATCACTGGAATGGCAACGAGACTAAGTAGATTGATGAGTAATGTACCAAGTGGCTGGAAAAAGGCCATCTTCTGTCCAAAAACTAGACCGCTTGCAATTCCTGCAATAAATCCGATGGACATTTTAAGTACAAATGAGCTATCACGATAGCCACGCCATATTTTCGATAACATCGGTTCTCTCCTATTCGTATGTATTGATTTCTTATTTAGCGAAGTGTACCTTAATTTGAAAGTTACGGTCAATTTCTATGCTCGGATTTTGTCGAGAATTGAAAATACCGCTTCCTTAAGAGGAAACGGTATTTCGCGCAGGCATCCATTTTTTGATTGCAAACATAGTAACTACTGTTACTACTAATACCAGCTGTCCTGCAATGGTTTCCCATGTCGGATAGAATCCGATTGCAGCTACGACAGGAAGACCGTTCACAATAGAAGTAGGGAAGATATCCGTCAATTGGAGCGTGTGAATACTTACACCAATAATTTTAAACGCAAGGACATAGATGAAAACTGTCGCTACCGCAAACAATCGATGAATTGGAATACGACTTCCGGCTTTTAATAACACGACAGCAACAGCGACCAATATGATTAATGCTACAGCGATGCCGAGTAGAAATTCGGACAATTTCATGTTCGGCGCGATTCCTACATAGAACACGACGGTTTCTGCACCTTCACGGAACACCGTTAAGAAACTAAGCAATCCAATCGCCCAAGCACTTTTACTGGAAACAGCTGTCCCCATTTGACGCGCAATGTAGTCATTCCATGCAGTTACAGATGATTTGCGGTGGAGCCATGCTCCCATTCCAATCATCATGGCAGCAGCTGCGAGACCGATAGCACCTTCCATGATTTCACGGCTGCTTCCGATCGTCACCGAGTTAAGAATGGTTGTCATTAGCACTGCTGCAACGATACTTGCGACAATTCCTACTGCTGAACCTGTATAGATCCATTTAGCAAGTTGAGGTTGTCCGGCTTTCTTGAGAAACGCCACCAACCCGATAATAATGAGCAAAGCTTCTAATCCTTCACGCAGTAAAATGAGCGCGGAATCCCAAAATGTATACGATGTACTTTCTTTAACGAGTTCGATTTGCTGCTGCAGACTGGCAATGTCACCTGATATTTTTTTAATATCTGCTTTTTCGCTTGTAAGTTTTCCTGCTAGCAACGGTACTTGACTTTCAATTTTTGTATAAAGTGCTGCATTTTTCGTACGGATTTGACCTTCAACATTCGGCCAACTCGTGATGAATTCACGAAGTTTCGCTACCGCTGTGTCTGCGTCGTCTTTTGCAAGTGCTGTACGACTGTCAGCTAATAGGGAAGTGAGCGTGTCTAGCGAGTCGCTCGTAACAGGTGCTGAACCTTGAGTGGTTTCACCCGCTGCAAATGATGTAATCGCCTGTTCTAGCGCTGTATACGTCTGTTCTAGATCGGTCTGACTTGGAGAATCTTCCGCAAGTGCAATGCGCAAGAACGCCATTTGGGTTTCGATGGTCCCGTAAGCCGCGATACTTTGTTCACGCACTGGACGTTCGTTACGTGTCCAAGTAGCTAGAAACTTCTGAACGGAACCTCGAATCGCTTCCATATCTCCTGAGCGAATGGTGTCTCCTAACTTCTCAAGATCCGGCGTGACTGCCTTTTTAAACTCGAGACGTTGCGCTTTTTCATCTACAGGATTTTCAACTTTCTCCAGCGTATGTAAGGCTTTTGACAGTGCTGTTAACGATTCAAGACGCTGTGCAGATCCTTTTGCCTGCTCCGCTTCTTTCAGCGCACTTTCGACTTGCTTACTTTCTTTTGCAGGGTGGTCTTCTTGCTCCCATGCAGTCTTGAATTCTTCTAGCGCGGTCTCTGCAGCCTGCTTATCGTCTTGCTTGGACGCCATAATGGCATCGCCAATTGCGATATACAAGTCACTATAAGAAGGTGACTCCGCGTGGACAAGAGACGCAGGTAAAAGAGACAAAAGCAGGACTGCGATGAGCAGTGCCTGCTTACAAAATTTTGAATAACGATTCACCGATATAGCTTCCTTTCTGAACACCAGGGAAGCAGGCAAACAAGGCACTGCCACGGTGTGTGATGTACTCATTCAGCTTATCGGCACGGCCGAAACTTTTTTGGATGGCGATAAATTGCTCCGGATGTTTTTGATAGGAGATGAACAGCAAACCGGCATCGTATGCACCGGTTGCGTCCATTGTCCCTGAAGAGTAGGAGAAAGAACGTCTATGAATTTGTGCTTTCGCTTCTTTTGCTAACCGTACATGAGAATCGACAGGAATGACAGGTTCTCCCGATGCATCTTTTTGATCAAGAGGCATCTCATCGTGTTCGCCTTTCAATCCAATAGGAGCGCCAGTTGCGCGGTGACGACCGAATGTCGCTTCCTGCTCACTAAGCGCTGTGCGGTCCCACGTTTCCAAATGCATCTGAATTCGGCGGACTGCCATATAACTACCACCAGTAAGCCAACCTTGTGATTCACCCGATTGCACCCAGACGGCGTCATTCATCGCCTGTTTACTCGCAGCATCCGGTCCTGATGTGCCATCTTTAAAGGCAAACAAATTGCGCGGTGTTTCACGTTTTTTATTTTTTTCTGGGAATGAATTGAACCCCGCTTGGGACCATTTCAAGCGTACTTTCCCCGAAGCGGCGCGAATCAGGTTGCGTATTGCATGAAACGCAACTTGAGGATCTTCTGCACATGCCTGAATGCATATGTCGCCTCCCGTGTAAGCAGGATCGAGCTGATCTTTTGGGAAGTGGGGGAGATCTTTGAGTTCTGAAGGACGTTTCGCTGAAAGTCCTAGTTCGTTTTTATCGAATAGAGAAGGACCGACGCCGAACGTCAATGTCAGGCCAGATGCATCGAGTCCGCCAGCTTCTCCTGTATCTTTTGCTGGGATAAAGCCGTTAGAAGAGAGTTCACCGATAGGTTCGCCATTCATTAAGCGAACCGCCATCGGTGTCCATTGCTGGAACAGCTCTTTTAGTTCTCCTTGGGATTTCACAAGAACTTCAAGTGATGCAAAATAGACGTGAGTTTGCACAGGCGTGATGATACCGGACTGATGCGCACCATAAAAGTTAACTTTGTTTTTGGATGACGGATTATCCTCTTCCGTCGTCATCCCAAACACATTAAGAAGACCACCAAGTCCAGAAGCACCGATTGCTGCACCAGCAGCTCCAGCGCCCGTTAGTTTCAACATTTGGCGCCGGGAGATTTTCTTCTCAAACAACTTTTCTTCTGCCATTAGATTCTCACTCCATTACGATGCCCATCATGCTCAATGGTTCACCGAGTTGATTAACTGCATCTGCTAATTGCTTCGTATCTTCTTTTGTTAACTCTTCGTAGGAAATATAACCGCCTTTTCCATCTTCATGCTTGGCAAGAAGTCCATTTAGAGTTGAGAACTTATTCGTCAAGTCTGTTGCAAGTTGCGCATCTTTTTGTTTGATGACCGCCTCGAAAATATGGAAAATTTCTTCTGCGCCTTCAACGTTTGCTTTGAAATCATATAGATCGGTGTGAGAAAAGATTTCTTCTTCACCCGTAATTTTTGATGTAGATACTTCGTTAAGCAGGTCAACAGCACCTGTGATCATTAAATCCGCACCGACTTCAACCGTTTCTACACGAGCACGCAATTCTTTTGCGTCTTTCAACAACTGATCCGCAACGTCTTCGTATCCTTTAGTTGTATTATCGACCCATAGACCGTATTCAATCTTATGGTATCCAGACCATTCTTCTTCACCTTGACCTTCGTCTTCCAAGTCTGCTAGACGTGCGTCAATACGAGGATCGAGGTCTCCGAAACTTTCTGCAATCGGCTCTGAACGTTCAAAGTACATGCGGGCGAGGGGATAGATTGCTTTTGCGTCATCGATTCTGCCTTCTTTTACAGCACTGACAAATTTATCGGTTTCCATAACGAACTGGTCCATTTGCTCCAAAGCGAATTGTTTATATGCATCTGTTTCTTGTTGAAGATCAGTTGGAGCTACAGCTTCTGTTGATTCTTTCTCAGTTGTTGCTTTATCAGTGGTTTTATCAGCGCCGCATCCTGAAAGGACGAGACCTGTTGCGAGTAGTGAAGCGAGCAAGGCATGGGATTTCATAAGATTATTTCCTACTTTCCGTCTTTTTCTCAATGATAATCATTATCACCACTCTGAGTCAATAGTTTTTTCTATCAAGGGGTGGCAATTTCATGTCATTTTCCTATAAAACAAAAATAAGTTATGGCAAGTTGGGGAGCGGAATCTCAACGTCTTACTGCAATTGGAAGAGAATGGCTGTTGTATAACGAGTTTGTTCGTCATATAATAAGGGAACAGATGTTCTTAGGAGGAATCGTTATGAAACAGCTGCCTGAACGTAAAATTATTTGCATCGATATGCGCAGCTTTTATGCAAGTTGTGCAGCCGCCATGGAAGGACTGGATGTGATGGAAACGCCAATCGCCATTATTGGAAACAAAGAGCGAAAAGGGGGCGTTGTACTGGCGGCATCGCCTCCACTCAAAAAACGGTTTGGTATTAAGACCGGGATGCGCCTTTTTGAAATACCAGATGATCCCTCCATACGACTGATTGAACCCAAGATGGAATTTTATATAAAGGTCTCAATGGAGATCACTCATTTGTTGAACCAATACGTCCCAAAAGAAGCGATTCATGTGTATAGCATTGATGAAAGCTTTGTTGACTTGGATGGGACGGAGAAACTATGGGGACCCGTAAGAGAAACCGTGGCACGTATTCAGGATGATTTATTTCGCCAATTCCAACTGCAATCCGCATGTGGGATGGGGCCAAACATGCTGTTGTCCAAACTTGCCCTGGATTTGGAAGCGAAGAAAACGGGGTTTGCTTACTGGGGCTACGAGGATGTGCCAACGAAATTGTGGCCCATCGCACCACTTAGTGAAATGTGGGGAATCGGGAGAAGGACTGAACACACTTTAAATGAAATGGGGATTTACTCCGTTGGTGATCTCGCACACGCTTCACTTGTCCAGCTAGAAGAGAAGTTCGGTGTTATGGGGAATCAGCTTTACCATCATGCCCACGGGATTGATTTGTCTGATCTCGGGGCGCCACTGATTGAGGGGCAAGTCAGCTATGGCAAGGGGCAAATTCTTTTCAGGGATTATTGTCGTCGTGAGGATGTGCTTGCTGTAGTGCTTGAAATGTGTGAAGACGTCGCGATGCGTGCTCGCACTGCAAGGCGTGCTGGTCGGACGATCCATTTATCTGTTGGCTACTCGAAGAATGCGTTAGGTGGAGGATTTAGCCGTTCCAAGTCGATTCCAGAAGAGACAAACGATACGATGAAGATTTACAAGACATGCACAGAACTGTTCGATACGTTTCACGATGGTCGCCCTGTTCGCCAGCTATCGTTGAGCCTATCCAATCTAGTCGAAGAGCACTCGATGCAACTGAGCTTGTTTGACCAGCGGAAATGGAAGACACGCAAGCTTGGTGAAACGGTCGATGAACTCCGTAGTAAATATGGATCGGCTGCCGTTTTACGTGCAGTCTCGTATACCGATGCAGGGACAGCGCGCCATCGAGCTGGCCTGATTGGCGGACATGTAAAATGACGGTATGTGACGGACGAAAGGAGAGAGTATGATGCTACGAGATCGTGGAAAGATTAAATGGACCGCACTGATGCTACCGGAACACGTTGAGCGTTTACGCGCATGGCAAGCAGAAGACGCTGTTCTGACGCGAAGCGAACCTGACGAACAGCAGTTAGAGGAATGGAATTACATCATCGCTACTGCCATGGAGACTCACCAAGCTATCACCATTACACATTGGCAAACCGGTAAACGCGTGACCGATGACTTTTACATCCATTGTCTAGAACCAGAGAAAAGGCAGTTGCGCATTGTGACAATCGATGGGGGAGCACGCATTCTTTCTCTGCTCGATATTGAAACTATTTCTAAAATCGGATAATTCGAAACGAATACTTTCCGGATTATGTAAGAGTCTGCTAAACTGTTCAGAGTCCTATATAGATTGGCAGGGGAATTCATTGAACGTACTCATTCAGCTCGGCTGGTTTTTCAAACAGCGTAAAAAGCAATATACAATTGGAGTTGCAGCACTTGTACTTGTTTCAATTTTACAGCTACTGCCGCCAAAAATCCTCGGCTATATCGTCGATGGCATTACAAAAGGAACGTTAACTGGGAACCAGCTGACGAAATGGCTCGTTATCCTTGCAGTCGCTGGGATTGCCATGTATGGATTCCGCAATCTTTGGCGCGTTATGATTTTCGGTTCATCGATTGTCCTCGCACGGACGATCCGAAAGCAATTATTCGATCATTTTTTAAAGATGTCACCCGCTTTTTATCAAAAACGTCGAGTAGGGAATTTAATGGCGCATGCCACCAATGACGTGAGTGCAGTTCAGCAAACTGCAGGCATGGGTGTGCTGACTTTGTTCGATTCAATTTCAACAGGTGGTTTTGTCATCTTAACGATGGCGTTAACGATTAACTGGAAGTTGACGCTGATCGCGCTTATTCCGATTCCCATCATGATTGTATTGACGAGTTTTTACGGCAAATTGCTACGACGTCATTTCCGAACTGCTCAAGAGTCCTTCTCTAGCATGAACGATAAGACTCAAGAGAGTATCTCGGGTGTCAAAGTTATTAAAACGTTTGGACAGCAAAAAGAGGACATCGAAGACTTCAGGCAACTATCGGATGAAGTAGTGGAAAAAAACATGCGGGTTGCCCGTGTAGATGCCTTATTTGACCCCACAATCGGTGGAATCTTTGCGATTTCTTCTATTATTTCGTTTATCTTCGGAGCCCGTTTTATCATCGCCGGTGACATGAGCGTCGGGGATATGGTCGCGTTCAGCACCTATCTCGGATTGTTGACGTGGCCGATGCTTGCGTTCGGATTTCTATTTAATATCGTAGAGCGAGGCAATGCTTCGTACACACGAATCCGTGAATTGCTGTCTGTCGATCCTGAAGTGGTGGATGTGGAAGGTGCCATTGATGAACGACCAAAAGGGGATCTTGCAGTCGATATTGACACCTTTACGTTCCCGGGGGATCCGAAACCCGCACTTTCAGACGTCCACTTTACGTTAAGTCAAGGAGAAACACTTGGAATCGTAGGGAAAACCGGATCCGGAAAAACAGCTATCTTGAAACTGTTGCTACGGGAGTTTGACGATTATGACGGTGTCATTTCGTACGGCGGTCACTCCATCCACCAATACAAACAACAGCGGCTCCGTGAATCGATCGGATATGTCCCGCAAGATCACTTCCTCTTTTCAACAACATTGGCGGAAAACATTGCCTTTACGAATCCGATGGCTCCGTCAGAAGAGATTCATCACGCTGCACGACTCGCGCATATCCATGATGACATCGCAGGGTTTTCAGAAGGGTATCGCACGATTGTTGGAGAGCGCGGTGTGTCGTTATCCGGAGGGCAAAAACAACGAATATCGATTGCCCGTGCGCTGCTCATGCAACCTGAACTACTCATTTTAGATGACTCTCTTTCAGCAGTGGATGCGAAGACGGAAGAAGCGATCCTTCGTTCCTTGAAAGAAACACGTAGTGGGGAAACAACGATCATTACATCACATCGGTTAAGTGCTATTCAACACGCGCACCAAATCATTGTCATGGATGAGGGGACAATCTCAGAATCTGGAACCCACTCAGAATTGATGGCACAAAACGGCAGCTATAAGGAAATGTACGACTTGCAACAACTTGAAGCGTCTGTAGAACAAGGGGGTGAGGCGTAATGGCAGAAGTGAAACAGACAAAATTGTCCGCACGTGGACAGTGGGAAGTATTCGTCCGACTTCTAAAATACTTGAAGCCTCACACCGTATCGATTTCGATTGCGCTCTTGCTTCTGGCGCTCACAATTACAGGAAGCATCGTGAGTCCGCTTCTGATTCAATCATTCATCGACAACCATCTCGTCACGTTGGATTTTGGGCGCGCGGGTATCATCCGGTTGCTGGTTGCCTATGTCGCCATTCAAGTGACAGTTGTTGTGATTTCCTATTTCCAATCGCTCCGCTTTCAAAAAATTGCGCTTAAGATTATCCAACAAATCCGAATCGATGCGTTCACTAAAGTACAAGGACTTGGAATGCGCTATTTCGATAAAACACCAGCGGGTGCAATCGTTTCCCGGGTGACAAACGATACGGAAGCGATCAAAGAAATGTTTGTGAGTGTTGTTGTCACATTCCTGCAAGCAATCTTCGGAATCATCGGAGTTTACATCGCGCTATTCTCACTAGATGCGAGACTGGCATTGTATTCTATGGTGTTGTTACCCATATTCCTTATTCTAATATCGGTCTATCGTCATTACAGCGCAGACTTTTATCAAGATATCCGGGAACGACTTAGTCAATTGAACGGAAAAATCTCCGAATCCCTCTCAGGAATGGGCATGATTCAAGCGTTCCGCCAAGAAAAGCGGCTCGCAGATGAATTCGAGTCGATCAACGATGGACACTATCGGGCCGGAGTCCGGAACATTAAGTTCGACAGCATCTTACTCGGACCGTTCATTGACTTGTTATATGCTGCAGCCGTTGTTTGTACGCTTGCATACTTCGGATTCACATCGCTTTCCACTGCAGTCGACGTAGGTGTCATCTATGCATTTACGACATTACTCAGCCGCCTGTTCCAACCCGTACAGCAAGTGATGAACCGGATGTCCATTTTCCAGCAGGCGCTTGTTTCAGCATCGCGCGTTTTCACACTGATTGACGAACCGGACATGGAACCTGTTCAACAAGCGGAAAGGGATGCAAAGATTACAGAAGGAACCATCATCTTTGACGGCGTCACATTTAGTTATGACGGCAAAACGGACGTATTGAAAGATATTTCATTCACCGCAAATGCAGGTGAAACTGTCGCTCTGGTTGGGCATACCGGCAGCGGGAAAAGTTCAATCATCAACTTACTTATGAGGTTCTATGAGTACGAGCACGGTTCCATTAGTATTGATGGACGTTCCCTGAAGTCCTATCCAATGGAGGAATTACGCGACAAAGTCGGCCTAGTTCTTCAAGATCCATTCATGTTTTACGGGGATGTTGAAAGTAATATCCGACTGCATAACGAATCGATGACATCCGAAGAGGTTCGAGCAGCATCGGAATTCGTACAAGCGAATAAGTTCATTGAACAATTAGAGGGGGACTACGCGCACAAAGTGATGGAGCGCGGCGCCACATTGTCGAGTGGACAGCGACAGCTCATTGCATTTGCACGGACGATGGCAGTAGACCCTAAAATCCTTGTACTCGATGAAGCGACCGCCAATATAGATACTGAAACGGAAATCGCAATCCAAGCCAGCCTGCAAAAGATGCGGAAAGGGAGGACGACGATTGCCATTGCACACCGACTCAGTACAATCCAAGATGCGGAACTAATTTTAGTGTTGCACAAGGGGGAGATTGCTGAACGTGGAACCCACCAGCAACTCCTTAGTATGAAGGGACTCTATTATAAGATGTATCAGTTGCAGAACGGTCAGACCGCTTAAATTTTCTTGTTTCCAACCCCGTATGTGTCATCGTGCACATACGGGGTTGGAAATGTGTCATAAACTGTTCACAGACAAAATGTACGTATTCGAGGACGCGTTCTGATACGATGGATAGGAAAAAGAAAAAATCTAGAGGGGGAAGTTCCTTGGCAACAGATGTGAACGTATTCCTAGCATTCGGCGCGGGCTTTTTAAGCTTCATATCGCCGTGTGTCTTACCGCTGTATCCAGCTTTCATTTCCTACATTACTGGGATGTCGATCGATGATTTGCGCTCAGATAAGAAACGTATGAGCCGGAACGGAATGTTACATACGCTATTTTTCCTTCTTGGATTTTCCATCGTATTTATTTTCCTAGGATTCGGATCCTCATTTATCGGTCGTTTCTTTATCGAGTATATGGATCTTCTTCGGCAAATTGGCGCCATCTTCATCGTATTATTTGGTCTAATGGTTGTTGGGATCTTCACACCAAAGTTTTTAATGGCGGAACGCAAACTACAGTTTAAAAATCGACCGTCCGGCTACTTAGGATCTGCACTCATCGGACTTGCATTTTCAGCAGGCTGGCAGCCATGTATGGGTCCCATTATTGGTGCCATAATCGGACTTGCCGCTTCAAATCCAGGTTCGAGTATGCTGTATATGATGACCTACGTCCTTGGATTCGCGATTCCATTTTTTGTACTGTCATTCTTCGTAACTCGTCTTGGATGGATCCGTACACATAATCAGACGATTATGCGGATAGGCGGAGCCTTTATGATTGTCTTCGGTATCGTGTTATTCTTTGACGGTATGACGTTCTTAATCAGCTTACTCAGTCCGATCTTTGGAGATTTCCAAGGTTTTTAACCATCAAGGAGGATTGAACAATGAACGAAGTTATGTCTTTTGAAGCATGGCAAGAACTCTTAACACAGCAAGAAGCTATGCTATTATTCGTGAAAACCGATCATTGTTCTGTATGTGATGGGCTGTATCCACAAGTTGAAGTGCTTACTGAACAGTATTCATTTCCGTTCTATTATGTGAATGTCGCGAAAGTGCCAGAAATGGCAGGGCAGCTTTCTCTGTTTACAGCACCTGCTGTATTGTTATTCAGGCAAGGAAAAGAAACGACTCGGTTTGCGAGGTTTGTTCCGATGGAGCCACTTCGCAAACGGTTGGAGGAGCTGAAGGAGGCGCACGGATGAGTCAACTCCAAGAACTGATTGATACAGTTTTCAATAAAATTCCGCCCGTCTATTTAATCGTCGGTTCAACAGTTGCATTTTTCTTCATGGGGATTTTGGCGTTCTTTGTCCGTTCCAAAGCGGCTGATCGCCCGATTTCACCGATTCGTATTATACTGCCACCGTTGTTCATGTCTTCCGGGATGCTCATGTTTTTGTTTACTCAATTCCAGGTTCCGTGGAGTCAGGTGATGGAAGCGGCGGCTGTAGGGCTGCTCTTTTCAACGATTTTGATTGCAACAACAAATTTCGAGAAGAAAAATGGTCAATTGTTCGTCAAGCGATCGAAAGCGTTTGTCTTCATTTTGGCGGGCTTACTCATCTTCCGCCTGATCGCCAAACTGATCCTCAGTAGCTCGATCGATGTCGGAGAACTTGCCGGGATGTTCTTCATCCTCGCATTTGCGATGATCGTTCCATGGCGCATTGGTATGCTTATTAAATACAACAACCTAAAAAAAAGAGAGAGACTTACGGTCATCAAATGACCAAGTCTCTCTCTTTTTGTGTTAAAAAAGATGCTCATATGGTGTCATGTCGACATCCATAGTCGTGAGCTTCTTACGTAAGAATTTGTGGTCGCGTTTCGGCGTTGCCACGATGTACCCACGGATAATATGATCGAATTCAATCGAATTCGCATGCTCATCGAGTGCAATCTGACCGATACGACCTGCAATCTTCTGCTTTGCTACCGGACGGAATAACTCAGGAACCGGCTGGACAAGTTCGTTCAACAACCCCTTCGCTTCGGAATTCCATAAATGAAGCGAGTTGTCCACGTAGTACTCTTCCCAGTCCAATGTCGACTTCCCATCTTCCTTCGGGAACACTTTAAGGAATTTGCGGAACATGAAAAATCCGCCAATCCCAAACAAGCCGATTAAGACAATACACCAAAATACAATAAACCAGATAAACCAGCCTGGCATAATACGTTCACCTCTTTAAGACTCTCTACGCTCTCAATTGTAACTGTAAACTTAAAAACTTTCACGAACATTGTATCCTTTTCTGCGAGTTTCGTCTATCTAGACTGTGAAAGGAGGGGAACGCACATGGCAGCAGCACTCGAGTTTCAAACAGCAGTCGGTAAGATTTTCTACAACGCAGGCTCTACACCCGATGGACGTCTCATCCGCAAGTCACAAAGCTATCGTTTCATCGAACAAAATGCGACACCGGCAAACTTGCAGATTGCACTTTCTGCACTTGGCCAACTGTCTTCTATGACAGTCATGTCTTATGAAAAAATCGTCACATCTGAAATTACAGACTAACTAACAAAAAAGGAGGAATTCACAAATGGCACTCACACTTCAACTCGTATTTACAAAGTCAGACGGAAAAGATTTTGTCCTATCCGTCGATGATCCGCGTCCCGGGGTCACACCCGCTGAAGTTCAGACCGCAATGGAGCAGATCATTGCATCCGGTGTGTTCAAAAGGGATGGGGACGTCCTGACCGCTGTGAAGAGCGCTCGCATTATCGATCGATCGGTGAATGATCTGATTAGCAACAAGTAATACGATAAAAGTAGGTAGGCCGGTCCCTAGTCAACTGACAGGGGCCGGCTTTTTTAAAACCAAGCAATAAGACTTGCATGGCATACCCAATTAAAGGAGGCGAATGTGATGGAACAATTGTTGGAACAAACCATGGGGTTCATCCAGGAGGTGGGCTTTCCGGTTTTTGTATCCTTGTACCTGCTCCACCGCCTGGAAGTGAAGCTCGAAGCGATTCACGGAGCGCTCATTACACTAAAAGTGAAGTAGTCTTCACATAACCGACAAACAAACGCCAAACAACCTGCAGATCCATGGTTGTTTGGCGTTCGTTTGTAGAATATGATATGGTAAACACAATAGGTTTGGGGGAAGTGCAATGAAGAAAAAGGCAATCGTTTTTGGCGTCATTATGATGGCACTGGCATTGAGTGCATGCTCCGGTGGATTTAAAGCAGATCATCATTACAGCATCGCGCCATTCGAATTCACGAACCAAAACAACGAAAAGGTCTCATTGGATGATTTGAAAGGTGATATCTGGCTAGCTCAGTTTGTATTCACTACATGTACGACTGTTTGTCCGCCTATGATGACCAATATGGCGGAAATCCAAGAGAAGTTAGAAGAAAAAGGGATTGAAGACTACAAAATTGTGTCCTTCAGTGTAGATCCTGATGTCGATACACCCGAAAAACTCAAAGAATATTTAGGCCGTTTCGATGTTAAGGATTCCTCAAAATGGGAAATGCTCACTGGTTATACGATGGAGGACATAAGCGATCTTGCGGTGAAGTCCTTTAAAATGCCTGTAATTGACGATCCAAATTCAGACCAAGTGATTCACGGATCCCGCTTTGGTTTAGTCGATAAAGAAGGAAAAGTCGTTAAATCATATTCTGGTAACGGCGACGTTCCGTTCGATACAATCGTGAAAGACATGAAAGCACTAAGCAAACAAGACTAAATCGTACAGAGAGGAGAGGGACGAGTGAAGAAAAAGAAGCGCAGCCTAACGACGAAAGCTAAAGTCTTGCTAATCGCGCTGCTTATTCCTGTTTCAGTCGTCCTCTTCACCTTGACTGCGATTATTTGGACAAGCATCAGCCATCCGGAAGTCATTAAAAAGTCGGCCAGCACGTTGATGGATCTGTCAGATCGACATGGTGGGTTGACGATTCCTGAAGAATATATTCCGATTTATAAAGCCGCCGCCAAAGAATACAACATTCCATGGACGTTGCTTGCTGCACACCATCGGGTGGAAACGCGCTTTTCCACAATGAAAACAATGGTCTCACCGACAGGAGCCGAAGGGCATATGCAATTCATGCCGTGTACGTTCGTTGGATGGAGCTATCCAGGGTGTACGGGTTTAGGAAAAGGGGATATCCCCGAAGAGGATAAAACCAACCCTGATGTGATCGCAAAGTATGGCGGGTATGGAGTAGATGGAAATGGCGATGGAATTGCTGATCCATACAACTTGGAAGATGCCATCTTTAGCGCTGCTAACTACCTATCACAAAGTGGGGCAGCAGACGGACAAATCGAAAAGGCCATCTTTCACTACAACCATAGTGATAAATACGTAGAAGACGTTCTTTGGTTTTTTGAAGAATATGAAGCACAACAAACCCAGCAAGCGCAAAAATAAAAGGACTTCGCGATTCGCGAAGTCCTTTTTGTTATGCTGCTTTTCGCATAGCTTTCATAATCAGGCTGACAATGAAGACAAGAATGACAGCACCGATGATTGCTGGTACGAGATAGAAGTCTGAAACTTTAGGTCCCCAAGAGCCGAGCAGCATTCCGCCAACCCATGCACCTACGATACCTGCAATAATGTTACCAATAATTCCGCCTGGGATATCTTTCCCTAGAATAAGTCCGGCAAGCCAACCGATAATTCCGCCAATGATTAAGAACCAAATGAAACTCATTTGAAATCCTCTCCTTTTTCTAATATAGTATGTCTGATCTAGTAAGTATAATAACCGCAATTGACCTACTTGAAACCTATTAGCTAAAATTGTTCATATTGTCTCATTGGCTTTTACTAAAACTTATCGAATAATGGTAGCACCTAGCGTATTTTCGAAATGACGCAACGCCCAGTCGTGTCCAGCAGCGTCGAAACTTGCCACACCTCGTTCATGGATGACCATGGTAAATCCTTTGTTATACGCGTCTACAGCTGTATGCAAAATACAAATGTCTGTACATACACCAACTAAATGGATTTCCTGGATGCTGCGCGAACGGAGCCAAATTTCAAGTTCCGTTCCAGCGAACGCACTGTAACGGGTTTTATCCATCCAGTGGATCGATTTGCAGTTGTCTTCATGAAGTTGTTTCAACGATCCAAATGGTTCTCTTCCAGTAGTTCCACGTAAGTTATGTGGGGGGAATAGACGAGATTCAGGGTGATACGGATCGTTTTCGTCATGTACGTCCACCGCGAATACAATAGCTTCACCTTGGGCAATAAACTCCTTAGTCAGTTGCTCGACATACCTTTCAAGCGCAATTCCAGGTGCCCCACATGTCAACGCTCCATCCTCTGCGACAAAATCTTCAGTGTAGTCAATAACCAACAACGCTTTTTTCATAATCCAGCACGTCCTTTCCATATTCTGATTCCATTATGCACAGACCAACAAAAATATGCATCTATTCTTCTTTTGTACGGTCTATCGCGTTTACTTATGGATTACTATAAATTTAATGTAATTTACTTATAGACTTTGCTGTTATATGATGGAGTAGAGAAAAGATGCTTATTTATAGAGCCTTTTCAGTACGTAAAGGAGGAATTCAGCAATGACAAAGAGCAATTTTCATAACAGCCGCTCCTCATTTGATTTGAACGGTAAAACGTATAACTATTACCGCATTGGAGCGATTGAAGAAGCAGGTATTGCAAAAGTCTCGAGATTGCCTTACTCGATCAAAGTACTGTTAGAATCTGTCCTGCGCCAACACGACGGATATGTCATCCAAGACAATCATGTAAACAACCTGGCAAAATGGGGCAAGGACGCTGATGCGGATGCAGAAGTACCATTCAAGCCATCCCGCGTTATCTTGCAAGACTTCACTGGTGTACCAGTTGTTGTCGATTTGGCATCTCTTCGTTCTGCAATGGCAGAAATGGGTGGAGATCCGGATAAGATTAACCCCGAAATCCCTGTAGACCTCGTTATTGACCACTCGGTTCAAGTTGACAGCTACGGAACATCGGACGCATTACAGAAAAACATGGAACTCGAATTTGAGCGTAATGCTGAGCGTTACCAGTTCTTGAGCTGGGCACAAAAAGCATACGACAACTATCGTGCGGTTCCACCAGCAACTGGTATCGTTCACCAAGTAAACCTTGAGTACTTGGCAAGCGTTGTCCACGAAATTAAAAATGAAGATGGAACGTTCGAAACGTATCCAGATACATTAGTCGGTACAGACTCTCACACAACGATGATCAACGGAATCGGCGTACTTGGCTGGGGCGTTGGCGGAATTGAAGCTGAAGCAGGTATGCTTGGTCAACCTTCTTACTTCCCAATTCCACAAGTTATCGGTGTTAAATTGACGGGTGAGCTTCCAAACGGAACGACTGCAACTGACCTTGCTCTAAAAGTGACGCAAATCTTGCGTGCACATGGAGTTGTTGGTAAATTCGTTGAGTTCTTCGGGCCAGGCGTACCGCAATTACCACTTGCTGACCGTGCAACGATTGCTAACATGGCACCTGAATACGGCGCAACATGTGGCTTCTTCCCAGTTGATGAAGAATCACTTAACTACATGCGTCTAACAGGCCGCGATGCGGATCATATCGCTGTCGTGAAAAAGTACTTACAAGAGAACGACATGTTCTTCACAACGGACAAAGAAGATCCAATCTACACAGAGGTTGTCGAAATCGACTTGACTCAAGTAGAAGCGAACCTTGCTGGACCAAAACGTCCTCAAGATATGATTCCACTTACAGACATGAAGCGTGAATTCAACGATGCGGTTGTCGCACCTGAAGGCAACCAAGGATTCGGACTTACGCCGAAAGAAATGAAGAAGAGTGGTACAATCGAGTTCGCAAACGGTACAAAAATGGAGATGAAAACAGGGGATCTCGCGATTGCTGCAATCACTTCATGTACCAATACATCGAACCCTTACGTAATGCTCGGTGCTGGACTTGTCGCGAAAAAAGCGGTTGAGCTCGGACTTACACCTCCTGCATACGTGAAAACTTCACTTGCACCAGGTTCAAAAGTAGTTACAGGCTACCTACAAGACTCTGGTCTTGATAAGTACCTCGACCACATCGGATTCAACACAGTTGGATACGGATGTACAACATGTATCGGTAACTCTGGTCCATTGCTTCCAGAAATCGAGAAGACGATTGGCGAAAACGACTTGCTCGTTTCATCCGTACTCTCGGGTAACCGTAACTTTGAAGGACGAATCCACCCTTACGTGAAGGCAAACTATTTAGCTTCACCACCACTAGTTGTTGCGTATGCACTCGCTGGAACCGTAGATATCGACTTCAAAAAAGAACCAATCGGGACATCTAAAGACGGCAAAGATGTATACTTCAAAGACATCTGGCCATCAACAGAAGAAGTTAAGGCAATGATCGAGAAAACGGTCACTCCTGAACTCTTCCGTAAAGAATATGCACGCGTGTTCTCTGAAAACGAAGCGTGGAATGCAATCGAAACAACTGACGATGCATTGTATGATTTCGATGAGAACTCAACATATATTCAAAACCCACCATTCTTCGAGGGTCTTTCAAAAGAGCCAGAAGATATCGGTGCATTAAAAGACTTGCGCGTTGTTGGTAAATTTGGCGACTCAATTACGACGGATCACATTTCACCAGCTGGCGCAATCGGTAAAGATACACCAGCAGGCATCTACTTGCGTGCAAACGGCGTAGAGCCACGTTACTTCAACTCATATGGTTCACGACGTGGTAACCACGAAGTAATGATGCGCGGTACGTTTGCGAACATCCGTATCCGTAACCAAATCGCTAAAGGCACAGAAGGCGGTTACACAACTTACTGGCCAAACAAAGAAATCATGCCAATCTATGACGCTTGCATGAAGTACCAAGAACAAGGTACTGGACTTGCAGTTATTGCGGGTAAAGATTACGGAATGGGTTCTTCACGTGACTGGGCTGCGAAAGGGACATCTCTTCTCGGCATTAAGACAGTTATCGCAGAAAGCTACGAGCGGATTCACCGTTCAAACCTAGTAATGATGGGTGTTCTTCCACTTCAGTTCGTTAACGGACAAAGTGCAGCATCTCTTGGATTAACAGGAGAAGAAGCAATCAGCGTGAATATCGCTGAAGGCGTTAAACCACGCGACATCTTGAAAGTGACTGCTACTGCTGCAGATGGCACTGTAACGGAATTCGATGCGCTCGCGCGTTTCGATTCAGAAGTCGAAATCGACTACTACCGTCACGGCGGAATTCTTCAAATGGTACTTCGCAACAAGATGCTAGAAAAGTAATTCCTAGAACCCCCCTTACTGATTTAATTCAGTAAGGGGGGTTTTTACAATCGTCAAGGCTGTTATTTTTAATCGATTTTTGTATAATTGTCTAGGTAGAAGAGGTGACAGGACATGTTTATTAGCGAAAAAGAAATTGAAATTCGATATGCGGAGACCGACCAGATGGGTGTCGTCTATCATGCGAATTATTTAGTCTGGATGGAGATTGGACGAACAAAGCTTATCGAGGACCTTGGGTTCACGTATGCTGGACTCGAAGCAGACGGGTATTTATCGCCAGTCACAGATCTATCCATCAAGTACAAGGCAGCGATGCGGTATGGCGGGAACGCCACTGTCCGTACATGGATCGAATCCCACGGAAAGTTGCGCACAACGTATGGCTACGAAATCTTGCATGCAGATGGTAAAGTGGCGGCAACCGCAACTTCGGAACACGTAGTCGTACGAAAAGACACATTCCGACCGGTTTCGCTACGGAAAATAGATCCTGCATGGGATGCAAAGTATGTCGAAATCGCAAAAAGAGTCGATTGATTAGAGAAAAAAGGCTTCCTGAATTGCTCTGGAAGCCTTTTTGTATTGGGATAGAGGTGTGAAGCATCATGAATCGCTCATAAATTTCAAAATGTGATCCTAACTCCGCCATTCCGCTCATAAATCTCAAATTGTGATCATAACCTCGCCATTCCGCTCATAAATCTCAAATTGTGATCATAACCCAGCCGTTCCGCTCATAAATCTCAAATTGTGATCATAACCTCGCCATTCCGCTCATAAATCTCAAAATATGATCATAACCCCGCCATTCCGCTCATAAATCTCAAAATATGATCATAACCCAGCCATTCCGCTCATAAATCTCAAATTGTGATCATAACCCATCCATTCCGCTCATAAATCTCAAAATATGATCATAACCTCGCCGTTCCGCTCATAAATCTTCAAATATGATCATAACCCATCCATTCCGCTCATAAATCCCCAAATATGATCATAACCCAGCCACATTCAACCAATCAATCAAGCCTCTCACCAAATATAACCACAAAAAAAACACCTCGCAGTCCTAATCGAGGTGTTTTATAACTAACAAATGCCCTTAACCAGCCATCAAGAACGTATGTACGAGCTATTAAAATATGTTATACTTAATGATGTACTAGAATAGCACGAGCTCATAGGCGGTTCGCAGACCTGTAATCCCAATTTCCTGAAAAGAACGTATCAGGAACAGGAGGAGGTGATGCGTATGACACCATTTGAAGCACTGAGTCTCATGATCGGCTTTGGAAGTTTGATCGTGACCATTCTTGCTTTGTCATATACTTTTTCAAGAAAAAAGTAAACCGCCCATGAGCCTCCAAGCAATGGAGCGGTTTACTTCGCACTATGCGATTCGCCTTTGAAGCGAACGCTATTCTATTACAAGGCCAAGAGGATCATTACATCTTCTTGGTCTTTTTACAATATCCATTTTCTAAGGCTATTATACCAAAAGAAGAATTGTCTGTCTAGTTAGGGGAGTCACGTGGCATCCTACTTCGCTTACTCCGACTTCACATAGTCGTACTGCAATTCACCAAGATCATGATTCACAGCGACCTGCAAATCATGCCCATCAAAGTACCAAAGATCACGAGTTTCAATGTAGTAGCGGACATCATCCAAAACGGTTTCTATAGCCACTTCGTCCGGTTGTTCACGAATAACACCTAATGAAAACCCTTCATGCAGCGGGCTGCTACCGCCGTACCTTGCGAAAAATCGTATGGAATCCCCAGCTTCAACGTCCATTTCTTCAACAAACCACTGAGTTGCTTCGTCTGAAATACGTATCGTCAACATTGAAAACCCGCCTTCCTATGCTGCCTTTGATTATATTACAACCACTTCAATTTTGGCTCGGTTCCTGCTTTGATCCGTGCAATATTGGCTCGGTGGCGATAAAAGATGAATACCCCCATTAAAAAGATCACCAATGCCAAGTAGATATCTCCTGTTATGAAATAGTAAATAACCCCGTAGATTAAGCCCATCACTGCGACAATCATCGACGTGAGTGAAACCATCTTTGTAATCTTCAACGTAAGTAAGAAAGTGAGTATGACGAGTACAAATATTGGCCAACTGTACCCGAGTAATACGCCGCCAGAAGTCGCAACGGCCTTACCCCCTTTAAACTTCGCAAAAATGGGAAACATATGACCGATCACAGCAACGACACCCACAACTAATGGATGAATGTGTGTATCTCCAAAATAAGGTAGGGAGGCTAGAAGTACAGCAGCTGTCCCCTTAAGAATATCAAATACAGTAACGGCAATTCCGGCTTTTTTGCCGAGTACACGAAATGTATTGGTCGCTCCCATATTTCCGCTGCCATGTTCCCGGATATCCGTTTTATAAAACAGTTTTCCGATCCAAAGCGCAGATGGGAGAGAGCCGATTAAATATGCGAGTACCAGTAATAAAATAATTTCCATGACAAGCCCCTTCGCGAAAAATTATGTATCTCTTTCATTTTAGCAGAACACGCACTGAACGACAATTGCAGATAAATCCTATGAGGCCAGTCATTGCAATAAAAGACTTTCTTCTATACAATTATTTAAGCAAAGCGCCAACGGGTCTTGTTGACACGAAAAAATTGGCGGCGTATCATTAGATAAATAAGAACATTTGTTTGATGGAGGTTTCATCTTGACGAAACAAAAAGAATTGAATGTGTATAATGATGATTCAATCCAAGTGCTTGAAGGCTTGGAAGCAGTACGCAAACGACCAGGTATGTATATCGGTTCGACGGATGCAAGAGGATTGCATCACCTTGTATTTGAAATTGTGGATAACGCAGTCGATGAAGCACTCAGTGGATTCGGATCTGAAATAAATGTCACGATCCACTCAGATAACAGCATCAGCGTACGAGATTATGGACGAGGTATGCCAACAGGAACCCATAAAACAGGGAGACCTACAACAGAAATCATATTGACTGTCCTACACGCTGGAGGTAAGTTCGGCCAAGGTGGCTATAAAACGAGTGGCGGTCTTCATGGTGTTGGTGCTTCTGTCGTGAACGCGCTGTCTGAATGGCTGGACGTTATTATTCATCGTGAGGGACAGATATTCAAACAACGCTTCGAACACGGTGGAAAACCCGCAACAGGACTCGAAGTCATCGGGAAAACGAAGGAAACAGGTACGACCATTCACTTCAAACCCGATCCCACGATCTTTTCTACGACTAAATATCAATATGACATTCTCGCAGAGCGGTTGCGAGAATCGGCATTCCTGTTAAAAGGACTCAAAATTGTCCTGACAGAAGAAAGTACAGAAAAGACAGAGACCTTTCTTTACGAAACAGGCATAAAAGCATTTGTCTCTTATTTGAATGAAGAAAAGGACACGCTTCATGAAGTGGCTTATCTCGAAGGCGAGACAGACGGCATTGAAGTGGAGTACGCGTTCCAATTTAACGATGGGTATTCAGAGACGATTTTATCGTTTGTGAACAACGTGCGTACCAAAGATGGCGGGACACACGAAACCGGTGCAAAAACTGCAATGACTCGTGTATTTAATGAATATGCGAGGAAGACAGGTTTATTGAAAGAAAAAGACAAGAATTTGGATGGCTCTGATATCCGCGAAGGAATCGCAGCCATCGTTTCTGTGCGCATTCCTGAAGAAATCCTGCAATTTGAAGGGCAGACAAAAGGTAAGCTTGGTACAAGTGAAGCACGAACGATCACAGATGCCGTCATTTCGCAGCGTTTGCTCTATTTCTTAGAAGAAAACGCAGAATTGAGTGCCAATCTGATCCGCAAGGCAGTACGTGCACATCAGGCGCGCGAGGCTGCTCGTAAAGCACGGGAAGACGCACGTTCAGGTAAGAAGCGGAAGAAAGGGGACACCCTCCTTTCAGGCAAGCTGACACCGGCTCAATCAAGAAACGCCAAAAAGAACGAATTGTACCTCGTCGAGGGGGATTCTGCTGGCGGTTCTGCGAAGCAAGGACGCGACCGTACCTTCCAAGCAATCTTGCCATTGCGCGGAAAAGTCATCAACACGGAAAAAGCAAAACTCGAAGACATTATGAAAAACGAAGAAATAAATACAATCATCCATGCAATCGGTGGCGGCGTTGGCGCAGACTTCACAATTGAAGATGCCGCTTACGATAAAGTCATTATCATGACTGATGCCGACACGGATGGCGCGCACATCCAAGTGCTCTTACTGACGTTCTTCTATCGCTACATGAAACCGCTTATTGAAGCGGGGAAAGTTTTCATAGCGCTACCGCCACTTTATAAAGTCTCTAAAGGGATCGGGAAAAAAGAAAAGGTCGAGTATGCATGGACGGAGCGTGAACTTGGCGCTGCAACTAGCAAAATTGGTAAAGGCTATATGCTCCAGCGCTATAAAGGACTTGGGGAGATGAACGCTGGACAGCTATGGGATACGACCATGAATCCAGAAACACGTACGCTTATCCGGGTTACGATTGAAGATGGCGCGCAATCTGAGCGTAGAGTGACGACATTAATGGGGGACAAAGTAGAACCCCGTCGTCGTTGGATTGAAAGCAATGTTGACTTCGGTTTAGAAGAAGGAAGCACGATATTGGAAAACGAATTCCTGCATGTTGAGGAGGAAGTGGAATGACTGCAACAGAACGCTTTCAGGACCTTCCGTTAGAGGAAGTTATCGGCGATCGCTTTGGTCGATATAGTAAATATATTATTCAAGATCGTGCATTACCCGATGCACGGGACGGCTTAAAGCCTGTACAACGACGTATTTTGTACGCTATGTACAATGAGGGCAATACACACGAAAAAGCGTTCCGTAAATCCGCAAAAACGGTCGGTAACGTAATCGGTAACTACCATCCACATGGAGATTCTTCCGTATATGAAGCGATGGTGCGTATGAGTCAGGACTGGAAACTACGTCATATGATGATCGAAATGCATGGTAATAATGGTTCAGTTGATGGCGATTCTGCCGCTGCAATGCGTTATACAGAAGCACGTCTTTCATCAATTGCAGGTGAAATGTTACGGGATCTCAACAAAGAGACTGTAGATTTCATCCCAAACTTTGACGATACAGAGCCAGAACCAACTGTGTTACCTGCCCGGTTCCCGAACTTAATCGTCAATGGATCGACAGGAATTTCAGCAGGATATGCAACAGATATTCCACCTCATGCCTTGCATGAAGCGATTGATGCAGTCCTTATGCGTATGGACAATCCAGAAGCGACAGTAGATGAACTGATGACTGTCCTAAAAGGCCCTGATTTCCCGACTGGCGGAATTATCCAAGGTACGGATGGCATCAAAGCTGCATATGAGACAGGAAAAGGACGAGTCATTGTCCGTTCCAAAACTGAAATCGAACAGTTGAAAGCCGGTAAATCCCAGATTGTCATCACAGAAATCCCTTATGACGTCAACAAAGCCAATCTTGTGAAAAAGATGGATGAACTACGCGTTGATCGGAAGCTTGACGGGATTGCAGAAGTACGCGATGAATCGGACCGGACCGGACTCCGTGTTGTTATTGAACTAAAAAAAGACATAGATGGCGAGCCGATTTTGAAATACATGTTGAAGAACTCCGACCTCCAAGTCGCATATAACTTCAATATGGTCGCAATTTCGGATAGACGTCCAAAGCTAATGTCTTTAGCTATGCTTCTTGATGCTTATATCGAGCATCAGAAAGAAGTGGTCACTCGACGCTCTGAGTACGATGTCCGAAAAGCTCAAGATCGTCTACATATCGTAGAAGGATTGATGAAGGCCTTATCTATTTTGGATGAAGTCATTCAGACAATCCGTAGCTCGAATGACAAGCGTGACGCAAAGAACAACTTGATCAGTCGATTTGAATTCTCTGAGATCCAAGCGGAAGCGATTGTTTCCTTGCAGCTTTATCGTCTGACAAATACCGATATCACTGAGTTGAAACAGGAACAAGACGAGTTGCGTAAGCTGGTTGAAGATCTCAATGCGATTTTAAACAGTCCCGCTAAGCTATCCCGTTTGATCCAGAAAGAGTTACACGATGTCCGTAAGCGTTTCGCGGAACCTCGGAACTCTGTCATCGAAGAGAAAATCGAAGAATTGAAAGTTGATCTCGATATTCTGATTCCAAGTGAAGAAGTTGTCGTTTCAGTCACGAAAGAAGGATATGTAAAACGTACAGGCTTACGTTCGTATGGAGCTTCGAACGGGACTGGCATGACTATGAAAGAGTCCGACTATCCTGTACTCGAGCGTACGATGAATACGCAGCATCACTTGTTGCTGTTTACGTCCCTCGGGAACTACATTTATCAACCAATCCATGAGCTTCCTGATATTAAATGGCGTGATCTTGGACAGCATATTTCAAGTATCGTATCTATGGAGCCGAGTGAGTCGATTGTGGCGGCGATCGGTCTGGAACAATTCGATGACATCCACTCGATCTTGACGGTTACAGCTAACGGGTTTGTGAAACTATCCAAGCTAGCTGACTTCCACGTTCAGCGCTTTGGTCGTGCGTACAAAGGGATGAATGTTAAAAAGGGCGACAGATTGCTAGATGCTCGCATCGTAAAGGGAAGTGAAGATGCAGTCATAGTCACGAATCAGGCTTACATTTTACGTTTTCCACTCAGCGATGTTGGTACGACAGGAGTTCGAACAGGCGGTGTCAAAGGCATCAACCTGAAAGCGGAAGACCAAGTCGTATCGATGGATGTCATTACGGATAGCTCAGCTTCTATTGTGATTGCAACACAGCGTGGTACTGTGAAACGCACAGCGTTAAAAGAAATTGAAGTCGGTTCACGTGCTCAACGCGGATTAATGATTTTGAAAGAGCTGAAGAAAAATCCATACCGAGTGATTGGAGCTAGGATCACGGGATCTTCTGAAAAGCTCATTCTTACAACAGTAAAAGATGTTAAAACTGAAATCGAGCCGAATAGCCTGAGATTGTCGGATCGCCAATCCAACGGCAGCGCAGTGTCAGATGAAGCGAAAAATGGGGCAGCGAGTCGGTTGTACTATGAACCTACCGCCAAAACCGATAAACCTACATCTAAATAACAAGTAAAAGATGAAAAGCACACGGGGCTATTAAAATTCTCGTGTGCTTTTTGTGTTTCTATCGTATACTAATTCGGAAAGCGAATTAGTATACGATAGAGAAAGTGGGACGGTGTATGTGGAAAAATCGCAATGTTTGGATCATTCTATCTGGAGAACTGATCGCCGGGATTGGGTTATGGACCGGTATCATTGGAAATTTGGAGTTTATGCAAGAAAAGATCCCTTCGGACTTTGTGAAAGCACTGATCCTTTCAGTCGGACTTTTAGCGGGAATTCTAGTTGGACCCCTAGCTGGAAAGATTATTGATCAGCACGCAAAGAAACGCATTTTAGTTATCGCAGGAGCTGGCCGTCTCATTAGCGTTGTCTTCATGCTCATCGCCATTGCAACGGATTCTGTCTGGTGGATGATTGCATTTGTCGTCAGCATTCAACTCGCGGCAACGTTTTACTTCCCAGCGCTACAAGCGGCAATTCCGCTCGTTGTGAAGGACAATGACCTATTGACGATGAACGGGATGCACATGAACGTAGCGACCATTGCACGCGTCACAGGGACCGCGTTAGCAGGAGTTATCTTAGTCTACTGGTCGTTATCATCGCTTTATTGGATTTCAATCATTGCCTATGGCTTATTACTCATCTTCACATTCATGCTACGTATTGATGAAGGGGAGGGGACAGAGGCTGTTGTTAAAACTGAAGGCGCTAAAGGCGGCTTTATGGAAGTGTTTCCAGTGCTAAAAGCGTATCCAGCAGTCGGTATGACACTTGTGATGACTTTAATTCCGCTATTATTTCTAGGTTCTTTTAATTTAGTTGTCATCAACATTAGTGAAATTCAAGATTCAGCGTCCATAAAGGGACTGATTTACACGTGTGAAGGTGTCGCGTTCATGATCGGGTCATTTGCGGTTAAGAAAATAGCATTGAAATGGCGAACAACAGTCATACTATTTTTCTTTGCAAGTATGGTGGCAGTCGCAGAATTCTTATTATTCTTCGCACAGAGCCAGTTTGCAACGTTAGCAGCATTTACAGTACTAGGATTCAGTTTAGGATGTTTTTTCCCAACAGCTATGGTGATTTTCCAGAAACAGATGCCGAAAGCGTACCACGGAAGATTTTTCTCATTCCGAAATATGTTAGAACGAGTCGTATTCCAGGTGGTATTACTGGCGACTGGGGCATTTCTGGATATTGTAGGATTGCAAGTGATGGTCGTAGTATTTGGTGTAATCAGCATCAGTTTGACGGGGATATTTTTCTTACAAATGAAACAGCGTAAGATTCAGCTAGAAGAGCCAGTAACTGCGGATTCAATAATTCCGATGAAAAGCGTTTAAATGAACGTGAACTAAATAGAAACCACAATAAAACGCGACTTTAGCAGAAAAAGTCGCGTTTTATAAATTACATGGATAAAGCTTAATTTCGCTGTCTTGTCTCACTATCCTAAGTATACTTAATGATGATACGTAGCTTCCTATAATATATATTATGACGGGGGCGTCAAAAGAAAGCAACGATTATTCAATTCGATATCTATGTTGCCCTACTTTTGCCCGCTCAACATCTATAAACTGCACCCCATACTCAATCACGTCATTCATGTACAACTTATGCTCACTCGCTAACGTGCGCACGCTTTCCAACAACTTCTTATCATAAGTCGTCTTATATTGAATCCGGTCTTTAGGACGCGTTTCTTTATTGAATGTAATCGAACCTTGCTGCAATACAACTTTCATCCCATCTTCCAGCAAATAATTCACAAACGTTCCATGCTGATCTGCTAACTGTTTCAGTTGCTCCAAGATCTCTTGGCTGATAGATGTTCTGAATTTCACACGCGTTTCATCTGACGTTTGTCTCAGCATTCCATTCTCGTTAACCCACATTTGTTCTACAACTCCTTCATCATTAGTAAAACCGGCAAATTGAAAGGCTCCGCCGGCTGTTCGCATATCTGTTCGCATACCCGTGAAATCGGCACTCTCTGTGTTAAAATTCCTTTTTAAAGACGAAACTCACTTTACTGTAGCCCATTTTTTCTTCATAAAAATGGTGTGCACTAGTACGCTGCAACCCTGAAGATAGTGCAATCGATTCGTAATTGTGTTTTTTCCCCCATTGCTCAACGTGTGCTAGTAACTTATCGCCATAGCCCTTAGATCGAGCCGATTTGTCCGTTACTAAGTCACATACCCATATCGAGCGCCCATAATAGAGCGTAATCATCGGTTTAAAGCCGGTCACCGCTTTTAACACGTCATTAACCCGCAATCCGAACATCTGGTAACGTTCTTTTGCTCCAGATTCATACACGAGTTCCAAGTACTCTTCCATATTTAAATGGGTGCGGAGCTGATTCATAATCGGAAAAGCTTCAATCAAATCTTCTTCCGTCGTTAGTGGAACAATTGTACTTTCATCCAGTGGAATCGCCTCCGAAACCCCGCCGCTTAGTGCACAGGGATTTCTTTCATTGTTCCACGACTCTCATTGACAATCAAGCCCTTTTTCAAATGGAGCACCCGATCCCCCAATTTTTCAGCCTCCGATCGGCTATGCGTCACAATTAGAAATGGAATTTTCCAGAGCTCATGCAAACGAAGTAACTCATCTTGACACTCTTCTCGTGTCTCTTCATCTAAAGCGGATAAAGGTTCATCCAACAAAAGCAAATCAGGCTCTGCAGCAAGCGCACGAGCGAGTGCGACCCTCTGTTTCTCACCACCGGATATCTGATGAGGGTACTTGTTCAAGAGATGGCTGATGCCAAGCACCGTCAGTAATTGTTCGATGATGAAACCAGTCGCCACAGTTTTTTGCTTATGAATGCCATAGTGAATATTACGCTCGACTGTCATATGCGGAAATAGCGCATACTCTTGAAATAAGTACCCGATATTACGGGATCGGGCGGGTAATGAATTCTTCTTGCCATCAAAGAAACGCTTTTCATTGAGAGTGATTGTTCCACTGTCAGGTTCAGCCAGTCCAGCGATCGCTTGTAAAATAGTTGTTTTCCCCGCACCTGAAGACCCCGCAAGTACGATAATTTCATCATGTGCTTGAAAACTGACATCCAACTCGAAATGATCTAACTGTTTTCTGATTGCTACGTCTAACATCGAATCACCTACCTATCGTTTTTCAGAAGCGAATCGTCTCAAGTTCCGTTTGCTCCACCAGTTTAACCATAGGATTGTACTGAATCCGAGCGCTGTAATAATGACAACCCAAAACGTCGCTTTCTCCATCTTCCCCGCCTCCACAGCAAAATAGATCGCCATTGGAATTGTATCCGTCTTACCAGGTATGTATCCAGCAAGCATCAGAGTCGCACCAAATTCCCCAAGGCCCCGAGCAAACGACAGAACGAGTCCCGCCAGCAATCCTGGCCACGCAAGCGGAAACGTGATGGTTCTGAAAACCCGCCATTCAGAAGCGCCCATTGTCCGCGCTGCATCCCCTAACTTATTATCCAGACTATCAAAAGCTGCAGCTGCACTCTGGTACATGAGTGGAAAACTGACGACAACGGATGCAATAACCGCAGCCGTCCAAGTGAATACGATTTGAATATCGAACGTTTCCAGTAACCAACTACCAATCCAACCTTTTTTGCCTAGCAATATGAGCAAACCGAATCCGACAACGGTTGGTGGTAGCACAAGCGGCAACAAAAATAATGATTCAAAAATTGATTTCCCGAAAAATTGCCGTTTCGCAAACAGGTGTGCAAGAAACACACCGAGCACAAACACTATAGCAGTGGAGATGACCGCCACTTTAACTGAAAGCAATAAAGGACTTAAATCCACATCATCCACCTCCCTCTCTTACTTGAACCCGTACTTTGCAAGGGTTTCTTGACCTTGTTCATCGAGTAACGCATCTAAAAACTGCTGGGCTTCGTGTGCATGCTTAGACTCTTTCAAGACTGCGCCGGGATAGACAATCGGCTCATGCCAGCTCGGATCTGATTCAGCTAGCACTTTGACTTTATCAGAAATGAACGCATCACTCGAATAGACAACCCCGTAATCCGCATTCCCGAGTTCAACTTGCGTGAGCACTTGTCGCACGTCTGACGCAAGCACAAGCTTGTCCTGCATCGGTTGCCAGAGCTTAAGGTGTTCGAACACTTCCTTTGTATAACGTCCAACAGGGACACTTTCTGGTTCACCAATGACGAAATGACGAACCGTTGCAGGGTCAATATCTTCAAAACTGTTAATCGCTGAATTTGAATCTTGATTTGCAATCAAAACTAACACGTTTTTTGTGAAATCTGTCCGTGTAGAAACGTCTAATAAGTCTTTCCCCTCAAGAGTATCCATATCTTTTTTACTTGCAGATAAAAACACATCGGCAGGCGCTCCGTTTTCAATCGAGGTAGCAAGCTTTCCAGAGCCGCCATACATGAACGTCAACTCCACGTTTTCATGTTCTTTTTCATACGTTTTCTTAAAATCGTCCAATGAGTCTGTTAAACTGGCTGCTGCAGAAATATGGAGTTCCACTTTATCTACAGTACTTGTTCCACTCCCTTCAGATGCTGGTTTCTCCTTTGAACACCCCGCCAGCAATAGCAGCATAACTCCCATCATAATCACAATACTCCTTTTACTCAAATCAATCTCCCTTTCCCTATTTATACTTAATTATAACTACATATAACTAGTTATAACATAAGGGAACTCTCTTTATCTATATATAATTAAATAATTCTAACTATTATTACTTATAACTCGTTATGTCTATTGCAATAATTCTAAAAATGAGAGAAGATAGAAGAAAGAAATGGAGGTTTTTAGGTTGAATGCACAACATAAAGCATCGT
Organism: Sporosarcina sp. BI001-red; assembly: GCF_003384035.1. Lineage (GTDB taxonomy): Bacteria > Bacillota > Bacilli > Bacillales_A > Planococcaceae > Sporosarcina. The sequence continues at coordinate 357,839 of NZ_QQAK01000012.1, forward strand.
ATACGACTGAAGATCTCGCTGACTTGCTTCAAGTATCAAAGCTAACCGTGTATGACCTTATAAAAAAAGGGGAAATCGTTGCCTACCGGGTTGGAAGGCAAATGAGGATCGACGCTTCTGACTTCGAAGCGTATAAAGACCGTATGAAAGGCGGTGCAGACCGCTCCGTGGCAGAACCACCTCCATTACAAAAAAATGAACCTGTCGCTCCAACCGTTTTGGAGAAACAATCTCTCCCTCCTTTTTCTCCGCCACGTACAATGCAACACGTAATCATTAGTGGGCAAGATGTTACACTCGATTTGTTGGCAAACGCAATTTCCGCAACTTCTAGTAACTATCGAACGCTTCGTTCCAACACCGGCAGTTTAAATAGTTTGCTTGCACTCGTTCAAGGAGAAGCAGATCTCGTCAGTACTCATCTATTTGATGGAGACACAGGTTCTTATAACATCCCTTACATACGACGGATTTTAATCGGGCGTGAATATATAGTTGTCAACCTACTCTCTCGTTCGGCTGGTTTCTACGTACAACCTGGAAATCCGAAGAATATTACAAGCTGGCGTGATTTAAACCGTAACGATGTCCAGATTGTCAATCGTGAATTGGGATCCGGAATTCGAGTATTAACGGATGAACGACTGCGACTTGAGGGTGTTCTTCCAAAGACCATAATGGGTTATGAAAATATTGAGATGACCCATTTAGCAGTAGCAAGTAAAGTAGCATCAGGAGAAGCGGATATCGGTGTGGGGATTGAAAAAATTGCCAACCTAGTCAATGTTGACTACATCCCAATGACCAACGAGCAGTATGACTTAGTCATGCTGAAGCATGAAAGCAATAAGGAATTTAGGGAAACAGTACTCAGCATCTTACAATCTGACTCTTTCAAGAAAGAGCTTTCCACTATTAAAGGATATGACTTCTCTCAAATGGGACGAATTTTATATGATACCCCCTAAAACACTCTTTCCTAATTGGAAAGAGTGTTTTTCCTTCTCAGCTTTACATAATACTATTATGGTAAAGTCCGACATAAAAAAACAGCCTTGCCTGTTTAGCAAGACTGTCCCTACCTCTACTTTTCGTCCTCATACTTCGGACGTTCATAATGCATACGGATATCGACTTCATATTTGTTATAGCGCACTTTCAATAACTGGAACAGATGCGTCGTGAAGACTTTGAGTAACGCATAACCAGGTATCCCTAATATGACACCCGCCACACCAAATAACGAACCTGCTGTCAACAAGACGAAAATAATCGTGATTGGATGAATATGTAGAGTTTTTCCCATGATTTGTGGTGAAATGAACTTCCCTTCAACCAATTGAACCACAGTCCATACAATCGCAAGTTTCACGAGCATGAATGGTGAAGTGACGATCGCAATGATGATTGCCGGTGTAATCGCAATGACTGGACCGAGATATGGGACCACACTTGTGAACATGGCAAGCACACCGAGCAATAGAGCGTATTTCATATCGATGATCAAGAAACCAATCGTCACCATCGTACCGATACACATCGCAACTAGAATTTGACCTTGGATATATGCGCTAATCTGATGGTCTGCGTTCTTTAAAATCGCCTGTGCATCTTCACGCATTCTCGGTGGCAACAGCTTCATCACGTATTTCGGTAAATTATCCCCATCCTTCAAGAGATAAAACAAAATGAACGGAACCGTAACAATGGAGAGAATGATTCCAGTCAATGTAGAAATAAACGTCGTCAACCCGGATGCAATGCCGCCAAGAGCATCGGCCACCATTTGCCCGATATTTTCAAGACCCGAGTCCAGTAGCTCCGATGCGTTAATGTCCAACTGATTGTAGTACGGTGCGAATATGGAGTTGCTAAAAAATGAATCGAGTGTAAGAATGAGCTGATTGAAGTATGTCGGGAATTCATCAACTAGTTTCCAAAATTGTACTTTCAAAAAAGGTAGGACTAGAAACACGAGCAAGGTGATGAGGCCAACTGCTGTTAAAAAGATAATGAAGATTCCCCATATTTTAGGTACTTTCATTTTTTCTATCAGTTGTAAAAGTGGACGGAGCAAATAATATAGAATCGATGCTAAAATAATCGGCAACACCACAGTTGAAAACAGTACTTGAATTGGATAAAAGATGAACGACACCTTATCGAATATCATCACATTCAAACCTACAAGCACTAATACAATGAGTATGAAGAGTGTGGTCTTGCCCCCTAAGAACCGAATAATCCGGTTTTTAGGAGGAATTCCATATTCATCATCCTGCTCATGATTCTCATGCACTTCCCTCTTACCTGCCAAATCCCCCACTCCTTCAAAAGATGTTATTTTATCAGTTTGCGATGAATGAACGAATCGCCTCTTGGTTCTGCTCCAGATTCACTTCAATGACCGATCCCGCATGTGAGTAGTCGGCAAACGAATAGGAACCTTTTACAGGAACCGTAAGAGTCTCAATATCAGCTCCACCCTTCACTAACAAGTTCGTCAGACGAGAAAGTTCTTCTTTAGATGTCAAATCCGTTTCCACAGTTTGAGAAATCACACCTGCAATTTTTGGCGCGCGAACTAGCATGCTTGGTGTCACCGCTTGCTTTTTAACAGCGGACAAAACTTCCTGTTGACGGCGAACCCGTCCAAAATCACCTTCAGCGTCCGCACGGAATCGAGCATAACCCAATAACTCTTTTCCATTTAACTGCTGGACTCCTGGCATCAGAGTGACACCAATCTTCTCAGACATTGCTTTCTTTACATTCATTTCTACTCCATCTGGAAAGGCAGTGTTTGCGATGGTTTCAAAGTTATCAAAGTCTACGATCGCATAATGGTGTATAGGAATGTTGAACATGCCCGTGATTGTGTCCTTTGCACTTTGGACACCACCTAAATAATAGGCTGTATTGAGTTTGTATGATTTGTATCCAGGAATATCCGCATAAATATCACGCATAAACGACACAAGTTTCATTGTTTTTTCTTGCTTGTCCCACGAAAGGACCATCATAGTATCTGTACGGGATCTCCCACTGCCGTCATCATCGACGCCGAGTAACAAATAGTTTTCGACAGATGAGGTTGAAGGATCGAGCAAATCACCTTCAAAGTTCCCTGGCTCTATAGCATTTTTAGAGGCGATTCGTTTGCCCGCCATATATTGGTATGATGAAAAAAGTCCTATTCCGACAAACCCGACTAAAAAAAGAGTGACGAGTACTCTGCCTTTTCGCAATCTACGTCGTCGCCGTCGTTTCGGCACCGGGCCTTCATAGTGTTCTGACATTATTGTATTCCCCCAATAGTGAAGTCACAAAACAGGACGTTCTCGTAAGTCGTTGGTTGCATAGTGGAACTCTATTATATCATGCTTGAACACTGGACACTAAAAGAGTGAACGACTAAGATGTAAGAACGGACTGAATAGAAAGAAGGTAGACATAATGGGACAACTTGAAAAAGCAGTTTTTGCTGGCGGATGTTTTTGGTGTATGGTCAAGCCATTTACTGAATGGGACGGGATTCACAGTGTTGTCTCCGGTTATATGGGTGGGACGATTGAACACCCGACATACGAACAAGTGAAGGAAGGCAATTCAGGACATTTGGAAGTTGTGGAAATCACGTTCGACCCTGCACTTTATTCATATGTTGACCTATTGGCACTCTATTGGCCACAAATCGACCCTACGGATGCAGGAGGACAATTCCAGGATCGTGGTCACTCCTATACGACTGCCATATTCTATACAAACGAATCGCAACGTCTTGCTGCGGAGCACTCAAAGAACGAGCTTGCAGAAAGCGGTCGCTTCACAAAACCGATTGTAACGGTAATCCGTCCAGCTGAAACGTTCTATGTCGCTGAAGACTACCACCAAGACTTTTATAAAAAAGAAAAAGAAGCCTATGAAGCAGACCGTGTCCAATCAGGTCGAGACGAATTCATTCAAGCGAACTGGGAAGACCACAAATAATGTGGTCTTTTTTCTATTCCTTAAAAATCGATATCGAGACCTTTCTCTTATTATAACCAATAATGCCAAAGTGAAACGAAACCCTAATAATCTAGTGAAAAAAGTCGAATCCTTGAAATAGCTTGTCACCATATGTATAATTATAAGTTATCATTCAAATGAGACAATAAAAACTATTGAAAAAGGACGTGCCTTGATGAGTAAGAGTAAGATGACAAAAGATGATATTCGGAAATTTGCTAAAGACGAGAATGTGAATTTCATCCGACTCCAAATTACTGACATTCTCGGAATGATCAAGAGCGTAGAAATACCTGTTACCCAGCTCGATAAAGCCCTCGACAACAAAATGATGTTCGACGGCTCTTCTATCGAAGGATTCACTAGTATTGAAGAATCGGATATGTACTTAATTCCTGATTTAGATACGTGGATGGTCTTCCCATGGCCTTCTGGTGCGGGTAAAGTAGCTCGCCTCATCTGTGATGTCGCTCAAGCGGACGGAGCTCCCTTTCCTGGTGACCCGCGTGGGAATTTAAAACGCATCCTTAAAGAGATGGAACGCATGGGCTTTACAGACTTCAACTTAGGACCTGAACCTGAATTTTTCTTATTTAAATTGGATCGTCATGGAGAACCAACGATGCACTTGAATGACCAAGGTGATTACTTCGACTTCGCTCCGCTTGATCTCGGTGAAAATTGCAGAAGGGATATCGTCTTGCAGCTGGAAGAGCTCGGATTTGAGGTCGAAGCTTCCCACCATGAGTCAGCACCGGGTCAGCACGAAATCGATTTCAAGTATGCAGACGCTTTAAGAGCTTGTGACAATATCCAAACGTTTAAACTAGTAGTGAAGACAATAGCACGAGAACACGGCTTCCACGCCACCTTCATGCCAAAACCAATCTTTGGAGTCAATGGATCTGGTATGCATTGTAATATCTCGTTATTCAAAGACGGAGAAAATGCGTTTTACGATGAACATGGAGAACGAAAGCTTAGTGAAACTGCATATCAGTTCATGGCAGGTGTACTTAAGCATGTTAGAGGATTCACATCGATCACCAACCCTACCGTCAATTCTTACAAAAGACTCGTTCCTGGTTTCGAAGCCCCTTGCTATGTTGCATGGTCTGCGCAAAATAGAAGCCCGGCAATCCGAATTCCAGCTTCCCGCGGATTGAGCACACGAATCGAGGTCCGCTCTGTCGATTCAGTTGCGAATCCCTACTTGGCATTATCCGCTATTTTAAAAGCCGGGTTAAGTGGCATCGAACAGAAACTCGATCCTGGAGAGCCGTGTGATTGCAATATTTATGAAATGAAGGCACATGAACTCAACGAATTAGGAATCGAAACATTGCCAACAGACTTAGACCACGCGTTGATTGCTTTAGACAAAGACCCAGTGATGCAAGAGGCGTTGGGTACCCATATCTATACCAACTTCAGAAAAGTGAAGCAAAAAGAATGGGATAGCTATCGCATCACCGTCCATCCGTGGGAAATTGAACAGTATCGAAGAATGTACTGAAGACTTGATTGTTGTGTCATGATAGATAATAAACCCCGCACTCCATTGCAGAGTGCGGGGTTTATTCACGGGAAGTTGAGCTTCAATTCCATTACAATAGAAAGAATCCAATTCCCATGATGATGTAAGCTGCGAACAGAATGAGTCCTTCAAACCAATTCGATTCCCCGTCGTTGGATAAACTGATGACAAGAAGTGCCGCAGTCACCATCGCGACCAGTTCTGGAATCGTAAAGATAAGCGGCATTTGTTCTGGCATTAAAATTGAAATAAGAACTAATGCAGGTGCGACAAACATCGCCACTTGCAGTGTGGAACCGACTGCGATTTCTACAGCTACGTTCATACGATTTTTCAAGGCCATTGTAATCGCAGAAACGTGCTCAGCAGCATTCCCGACAATCGCTACGATAATAACCCCGATAAATAATTCCGACCATCCAAATTGCTCTCCAAGCGTTTCAAACGTATGAACCAGACGCTCTGAAACAAATGCAACGGCTACTGTACTTAGCAACAAGACCAGCATAGACTTCCCTTTCGTCCACTCCGGGATCTCTTCTTCTACGGTTTCATCACCTGAAGCAAAAACACCTCGATGGGTCACCAACTTGAAAAACAGACCAGACAAATAGATGGCAATCAAGATTATTGCAACTCCGATACTTAAGTGAAACGTTGTGTCAGTGTCCATTGTCATCGAAAATACTTCTGGAATAACGAATGCGACAACAACTGCAAAAATCAGTAATCCAGAGTTATAACGAGAATCCTGGAGACTGAAGTTTTGTTTCTTGAACTTCAGACCCCCTGCAAAGAAAGACAGGCCGAGCACGAGAAGTAAATTCCCCAAAACTGACCCTGTCAGTGATGCAAGAACAATTCCGATGAGACCAGCTTTTAACGTAAAAATAGAAATAATCAGTTCAACTGCATTTCCAAACGTTGCGTTCAGCAGACCCCCGATTCGTGGTCCACTCACAATCGCTAGACTTTCCGTAGCTCGCCCGATGAAACCAGATAACCCAATAATCGTTACACAGCTCAATACAAACATTAAAATATCTGACCAATTTAAGAAAGCACCCAGCGCAACAACTGGAACGCCTATAAAAACTACGATTGAAAAAATACGATTCATAATAATCCTCCCTTTTAAAGAACAAATTAGAGTATTTCAACCTATCCTTTAATTCCCTACTGATCGCATGAACAAACCCCTCCATTTACTTTTAAACGAATCATTTCAATTAAATTGAAAAAAATTCTTGTAAATGGAGTTGAATATGCGTATTATAAAAAATTATTATGCAACTATGATAATGACTAATTTTGAAAAAGGAAGTGGCCAGATGAGGAATACAACAAAAGACGACATTCGAAAATATGTGATAGAGGATAATGTAAATTTCATCCGTTTGCAATTTACAGATATTCTCGGAATGATCAAGAACGTTGAAATTCCTATCAGCCAGCTTGAAAAAGCGCTCGATAATAAAATGATGTTTGACGGTTCATCCATCGAAGGCTTTGTAAGAATTGAAGAATCGGATATGTATCTAATTCCTGATTTAAATACATGGATGGTCTTTCCTTGGCCGTCTGGCACAGGGAAAGTAGCGCGTCTTATTTGTGACGTGTCCCTTGCGAACGGAGAACCTTTCCCTGGGGACCCTAGAGGAAACTTAAAACGAATTTTAGCTGAAATGGAAGACATGGGATTCACGGACTTCAACTTAGGGCCTGAACCTGAATTTTTCCTATTTAAATTAGATAGTAACGGTGAACCTACCATGGAATTAAACGACCATGGAGATTATTTCGACTTCGCTCCACTCGATCTCGGTGAAAACTGCAGACGGGACATTGTCCTTGAATTGGAAGCACTCGGTTTCGAAGTGGAAGCTTCTCATCACGAAGCAGCTCCTGGTCAGCACGAAATCGATTTTAAATATGCAGATGCGTTAACAGCTTGTGACAATATCCAGACATTCAAACTCGTAGTGAAGACAATCGCTCGGAAACACGGTTTGCATGCGACGTTCATGCCAAAACCGATCTTTGGAGTAAATGGGTCAGGCATGCACTGTAATATTTCTTTGTTCAAAGATGGTGACAACGCATTCTTTGATGAAAACGGTGAGCGCAAGCTAAGTAAGACCGCGTATCAGTTCATGGCAGGCGTGCTGGATCATGTTGAAGGGTTTACTGCGATTACGAACCCAACGGTCAACTCCTACAAACGTTTAGTCCCTGGATATGAAGCACCTTGCTACATTGCATGGTCAGCACAAAACCGTAGCCCGCTCATCCGTATTCCGGCATCACGTGGCCTGAGTACACGAATCGAAGTACGCTCTGTCGATTCTGTGGCCAATCCTTATCTAGCACTGGCAGCGATTCTTAAGTCTGGACTGGATGGAATACAACGTGATCTCGATCCGGGTCACCCTTGTGATCGTAACATCTATGAAATGAATGCTATGGAACTTGAAAACGAAGGCATCGTCACACTGCCGACTGACCTCGATCATGCATTGTTAGCACTTGGAGAAGATACAATCATTCAAGAAGCATTAGGTAGTCACATTTACGCCAATTACAAAGAAGCGAAGCAAAGGGAATGGGATAGCTACCGGATTACGGTCCATGCATGGGAAATCGAACGCTATATGAAGATGTACTAATCGCAAATATAGCATGGCATACAAAAAGCCGGACACTCTGAAATTATCAGAGTGTCCGGCTTTTTAAATTAGGATTCTTTTGGAACATGATTCTTTTTCATTTCTTCAAATTCCTTATCGGAACAAAGAACGAAATGTTCAGGTGCGATTTCACGGAACTCAACATGCTCATCAGATCCATAGTTATGATCTTTAGGATTGTAAGGAGTACGTACGCGAGAACGCTCGTAGATTGGATCAGGAAGTGGTATCGCTGAAAGCAATGACTTCGTATACGCGTGCATCGGATTGCGATATAACTCATCCGCAGGAGCCATTTCAACGAGTTTCCCAAAGTACATAACACCAATACGGTCAGAAATATATTTTACCATCGACAAATCGTGTGCGATGAACAAATACGTCAGTCCGCGTTCTTCTTGCAAGTCTTTAAGCAAGTTAACGACTTGAGCCTGAATGGATACATCCAAAGCGGAAATCGGCTCATCTGCGATGATGAATTCAGGATCCACTGCGAGTGCACGTGCAATCCCGATTCTCTGACGCTGACCGCCGGAGAACTCGTGCGGATACCGTTCCGCGTGCTCGCGATTCAGTCCAACAGTTTCAAGCAAGGAAATCACTTTTTCTTTACGCTCTTTTTTAGATTTCGCAAGACCGTTATTATCGATACCTTCAGCAATAATATCCATAACTTTCATTCGAGGATTCAATGACGCATAAGGATCCTGGAAAATCATCTGCATTTTTCGGTTGAAGTCCTTGTTTCCCGCTTTTGATTTCTTGTCCTGAACGTTTATTCCATTAAAGAGTACTTCTCCATCTGTTGCATCATAAAGACGGATTATTGTCCGACCTGTCGTAGATTTTCCGCAACCGGATTCTCCAACAAGACCAAATGTTTCACCGCGATTAATAGAGAAGCTGATGTCGTCAATCGCACGGACTTCGGACGGCTTGCCTTCATTGAAATATTGTTTTAGATTCTTAACTTCTAATAAAACATCAGACATTACGCACGCCCTCCTGTTGCTTCATAGTATCTGCTGCCTGGGAAAGTACGCATACGCTCAATAATTCCTGATGGCGGTTCCACCTGAGGTGCTTGCGGATGCAACAACCAAGTTGCGGCATAATGCGTATCGCTCACTCGGAAAAATGGCGGTGGCTGTTCCATATCAATCTTCAGGGCATACTCACTGCGAAGAGCAAATGCATCCCCCTTAGGAGGATTCAGCAGATCAGGAGGTGTTCCTGGGATAGCATATAACTTCTCTTCATTGACATCCATAGAAGGCATCGAACTCAATAGCCCCCATGTATAAGGATGTTGTGGATTATAGAAAATCTCATCGACCGTACCGATTTCAACAATCATGCCGCCGTACATAACAGCAACACGGTCTGCTACGTTTGCAACTACGCCCAAATCGTGTGTAATGAAGATAATTGACGTATCAATTTTCTTTTGGATATCTTTCATCAGCTCTAAAATTTGAGCTTGAATCGTAACGTCCAATGCAGTAGTTGGCTCATCCGCAATTAGAATCTGTGGATTACACGCTAGCGCAGTTGCAATAACAATACGCTGACGCTGCCCTCCTGAAAATTGGTGAGGATACATTTTGTAACGGTTTTCTGCATTAGGAATCCCGACCATATTCAGCAGTTCAATCGCCACTTTACGCGCTTTCGCTTTGCTCACTTTTTGGTGTTTTAAAATCGGCTCCATAATTTGTTTACCTATCGTCATCGTTGGATTCAATGAAGTCATTGGATCCTGGAAGATCATCGAAATATCTTTACCACGAATTTTTTGCATCTCTCTTTCTGGCAATTTCGTCAAATCTTTGCCATCAAAGAGAATTTCTCCGTTTTTAAATTCAGAACTTGATTCGGGTAGCAAACGCATAATGGATTTTGTCGTAACCGACTTACCCGATCCCGACTCACCAACAATCGCAAGTGTTTCTCCTTTATTTAAGTCGAAATTCACTCCACGAATCGCTTTCACTTCACCAGCAAACGTATGGAAGGAAAGCTCTAAATCTTTAACTTGTAATATTTTACTCATTTCGCTTTCCTCCTATCAGTCTTTCATTTTCGGATCGAGTGCATCACGTAAACCATCACCAATTAAGTTGAAGGCAATCATTAAGACACTAATAACAATACATGGGAATAACAATACGTAAGGTTGGAATTCCATAACCTTAAATCCGTCATTAATAAGTGTACCTAGTGATGCCGCTGGGGGCTGCAACCCGATTCCAATGAAACTTAGAAATGCTTCGAAGAAAATCGCATTTGGAATAGTAAACATTGTGTTAATGACAATAATGCCCAAAACATTTGGCATTAAGTGTTTACCAATTATTCTAGAGTCATTTGTTCCGAGCGTACGAGCTGCTAACACAAATTCTTGGTTTTTGTATTTCAAAATTTGTGCACGGACGATACGCGACATTCCAATCCATCCTGTAATTGAGATGGCAATGATGATTGCCCCTATCCCTGGTTCCATCACCATGATCATGAGTATGACTACTATAAGTGTTGGTATACCAATCAGAATTTCTACGATACGCTGCATAACATCATCTGTACGACCGCCAAAGTATCCGGAAATTCCGCCGTATAAAACGCCGATCACTAAGTCAATTAGAGCTGCAACAAATGCAATTAGCAGTGAAATTTGAGTACCTTCCCAAAGACGCGTAAATAGGTCACGGCCTAAACCGTCTGTCCCGAACCAATAGTACTCATCCACTTTTTTCATTGCGTACAAATCAACTTTTTCACCGCTTAAATTACCTACACCATCCATAATCCCTAGTTTTTCAATCCCAGGCATTTTAGGTGGGAGATTAGCGTGTCTTAAGTTTTGAGCTGCACCGTCATGGCCGTTCAAATGTGGTCCGACTAACGCCATAATTACTAGTAAAACAAGTACTACCATACTAACAATCGCCGCTTTGTTTTTCCGAAGACGCAACCAAGCATCTTGCCAGAAACTTAAACTCGGTTTCTCGATACGTTCCGCATGTGAGCTGTCGATTTCAATCCGTTCAAATTGGTCTTGAGGCAGCTTTTCGATGTCTTTTTTCATTATGCTTTCCCTCCAGACAAGCGGATACGAGGATCAATGACTCCATATAAAATATCCACGATGAAAATAACAACAATTAGGAATGCTGAGAAGAATAATGTTGTACCCATAATTGTTGCGAAGTCATTCACCATAATTGAAGATACAAACTGCTCTCCGATTCCAGGGATCGCGAATATTTGCTCAACTACGAGTGAACCTGTAACCAGTCCTGCTGCAACCGGTCCTAAAACAGTAATCAATGGAATCAATGCATTTCGGAATGCGTGTTTAAATGCGATTTCAAATCCGTTTGCACCTTTTGCTTTCGCAAGAGTAATGTAATCAGATCCCATAACCTCAATCATTTCTGTACGGATGAAACGTGCAGACAATGCAAGAGGTCCCATTGCCAATGCGATCGATGGAAGAATACTCGATTTCCAACCGTCATTCCATAGTCCAACCGGTAGAAGGTGCCATTGTGAAGCAACAAAATATTGTAGCAGCGTCGCAAATACAAATGAAGGAATCGAGATTCCTAATATCGCAAAGAACGTACTTCCATAATCCCAGAAGGTATTTTGTTTTAATGCAGCAATCATACCGAGCAATATCCCGATTATCGTTCCGAAAACCATCGCCTGGGCACCAAGTATAAAGGAAGGTTTTATACGTGAAGCAAGGAGATCATTTACGCTTTTCCCTTTGAATGCAAATGATGTCCCTAAGTCACCTTTTGCTAAGTTCTTCATATAAATTGCATATTGGACGGGTTTTGGCTTATCAATTCCGTACTTCTTCTCAACAATTGCTTTTTGGTTATCATTCAATTTGTTGTAAGACGAAATTGGCGAACCCGGTAATGTTTGCATTAAGAAAAATGTTGCAGTCGCAATTAAAAACATTGTTATGAACATATAGATAATTCGTTTTCCGACATATTTAACCATGGTGCACCTCCAGATCTATGTACTGATATATGTTAAACCAATGAGCTGGTTTTTTTTCAAAATGAAAGCACTTACAAAACATTCACAAAACTCGCTATTATTAAAAAGAGAGTATATGGCGACAAACCACCATATACTCCCGTTATTCAGCTGTCTAACGCTTACTCTTTACCTGAAATATAAGCCCACTTGAAGCTATAGTCAGCACCGAATGGGTGACTTACTAAACCTTTGAAGTATGGTTTTTCAAGGAAAATCAATCCACGCTGATAAATCGGTGCAATCGCTGCATCTTCATCAAGAAGGATTTTTTCAGCTTTTGCAAATGCTTCATAACGCTCTGCTGGCTTCAAAGCAAGATCTCCTTTTGAATCAGCAATCAATTGGTCATATTCTTTGTTAGAATAAGACATTAAGTTGTTTGTTCCATCAGTAACGAACAAGTCAAGGAATGAAATTGGGTCTTGGAAGTCAGGGCCCCAACCAGAAACTTGAATGTCATAGTCTTGGTTACCGTCAAGCTCAAGGCGAACTGCGAATGGTACTTCTTTAAGTTTGATAGTCAAACCTTCAAGATTAGTTTCAAGCTGTGACTGGAAGTACTCGTCCATCTTTTTAGAAAGATCAGTATCTCCACCTAAGATTTCAAGCTCAAGTGAATCAACACCAAGTTCTTTTAGTCCAGTAGCCCATAGATCTTTTGCTTCTTCAGCATCGTACTCTAAGTGATCTCCACTAATATCTCGGAAATCCTTACCATCTTCATCATAAGCGAAATCTTTTGGTACTAGGAAGTTTGCTGGAAGTGATCCGTTAGCAAGAACAACGTCAGCAAGGTCTTCTTTTTGGAATGATTTCGCAATTGCTTTACGAATGTTTTCGTTAGCAAGAGGTGTTTCTTTACCGCCTTTTTCTTGGTTGAACTTGAAGTAGAATACTGATGTTTCAGGCTGTAGTACAGCTTCTTCATCTGTAGAGTACTGCATTGCCAAGTCGCCAGATACTCCAGCGCGGTCAAGCTTTCCATCTTTGTAAAGTTTAACAGCAGTTGCTGAATCCTGAACAACGTTTACATTGATTTGTGTAAGCTTTACGTTCTCTGCATCCCAATACTCGTCGTTCTTCTTGTAAACCCAGCTTCCGCCAGTTCCATCCCAGTCAGTAAGTGTGAATGGTCCGTTGTAAAGAAGGCTATCAGAGTTTGTAGCATATGCATCGCCTTTTTCAGTTACGAATGCTTCTTTTTGTGGGTAGAATGTTCCGAAAGACATCAATGAAAGGAAATATGGAACTGGACGCTCAAGCGTTACTTCCAAAGTCTTTTCGTCTTTCGCTACGATTCCAAGTTCTTTCTTATCCATTTTACCTTCACTAATTGCTGTAGCGTTCTTAACAGTACCAGACATCATGAATGGTCCGTAAGGTGATCCAGTTGCAGGGTCAATTGCACGCTGCCAAGCAAATACGAAATCTTCAGCAGTTACAGGTGATCCATCCGACCATTTTGCATCGCGAAGTTTGAACGTATAAGTAAGTCCATCATCACTTTCCGTTGCTTCTTCAGATGCCATTGCTGGAATAGCAGCATTTTCTTCATCTAAACGGTAAAGACCTTCGTTTACGTTATTCAATACGTTAAATCCTACTGCATCTTCAACGATTGCAGAGTCAACTGAAGGAATTGCAGCAGATTCAGCTAAGTTCAAGATCTGCTCAGCATCTGGCTCACCGTCTTCTTTTTTAGGTGTTTCAGTTGCATTTCCATCCTTGCCGTCTTCTTTAGTTGTATCTTCTTTTTTATCATCCGAACCGCCACAAGCAGCAAGGAAGATACTTAGTACTAATGTCATTGCCATTAGTAACAACCATTTCGTGTTCTTCAAGTTATAGCCCCCTTTTTTATAATTGTCTGAAGAATTAACACTATTTCATTATACAATTAAATTCTCTTAAGTCAAAGTGTTTTTGAAAAGAAATTTTACTAGCCATAACCAATTGACGAATGTGAATTGCCGCTAAATTGTGTCGTTAAGCGGTTTCTTGGCGTATTTTCTTTGTTAAAACTGTAATAGTATTGTATTATACATAGTGAATATAACTAGGATATAGAAAAAGAGGTTAGAAATTTGAAAAAAATCACGCTGTTGTTTTTATTTGGTCAACTTATTATTTTTATTCTATCCATAGCTTTAAATGACGGGATATCATTGTTAGCGTATATTAATAATTCATTTTACTTGGGAGGGCTTTTACTCTTTCTAGGAGGAATTATCTACATATTCCGAACCGGCTCATTTGATTTTTTCAATAGTAGCATGAGAAAAGTATTGTCCTTTAAGCATACTAAAGAAGATTTGGAGTCCATGCGCTCCCCTTCAGAAGTATTTTCCATAAGCCCGAGAATATTTTTCATTACAGGTATTCCAATGTTCATTACGATGTTCATCGCAATGGCTTTCTTCTATAGTTGAACTTGCATGTCCTGAAGTGTTTATGCACAATGGAATAGTGGTACAACTAGGTAAGTGGACTAAGTAGCAGACGACAGTCAGAATGGAGTGGGTTGTGGAATGGAAATACTTTTGTATGTAAGTGCAGCGATTGCGGCACTATCACTTCTTCTCATCGCAATATTCGTGATCATTACTTTAAAAAGCGCTAAAGCGACGATGAATGAAGTGTCAGAAACGTTAACAAGTATGCAAGGAAAGTTAAACGGCATTACCGATCAAGCAAACGAACTACTTGCAAATACAAACCGCATTACAGGTGATGTAGAACGTAAAATGCAATCATTGAATAGCGTTTCAAAGACAGCTGAAAAATTGGACGATTCAACGGTACATATAAATAAGTCGTTTCAATCACTGTCAGAACAAATTAGTAATCCTGATCCAAAGTACAAAGACTTGATGCAGAAAGCGAATACCATTACCGGAATCGCTGCTAGTATCTATTTCAGGGCGAAACGGGAAAAATCAAAACAAACGAATGCATCTTATTCAGCAAGACAGGACAAACCGCACACAGAGAGAATGGATTTACTCCCTTCTCCTCAAAAGAGATTACCGGAACCAAAGCAAAAAAACTAACGAAGAGGTGATGTAGATGGATTGGATGGGTATTGGTGTATTGGTCATCGGAATCGCCTTTGCAGTTTTAGTCGTGATTCTGATTAAGCCTCTGAAGAACCTTGGAGACGTAATGGAGAACTTGAAACAGACTACTGAAAAGTTACCTAATGTTATGGATGACGTAACCGGGCAAGCACAGCTCATATTGAATACGAGTAATGAAACGATTGGAAACGTAAATCAGCAAGTAAACGAAATTACTCCCCTTTTCAAGATCGTTGGAGATACTGGAGAAGCTGCAAGATCTCTTACACAAAGTGCATTGAGTAAAACGAATACACTGAAAAACAATACTGGGAATGCAGCAAACTTAACACGCCGCGAAAAGTATCAAGGTCTCTATGGTTTCTTATCATTCCTCTTCTATCTTCAACAAAACAAAAAAGAAGTGAAGGCAGAAGCTGAGCTTCTAAAGAAATAAGTTTTGAGCCGGTGCATTCATGCACCGGCTTTTTTATTTGCTTTCATAATGGATTCGAAGATATACTTCATCTTAAATGCCCATATGACTATGTTCAGTTTAAGAAGCTGTATATGCAAATTGAACATCCCATACTTTCTGAAGTCACAAGAAAGTTATTTTTTTATATTTCTCCAAACAAAAACGCTGGCAACTACCAGCGTTTTTCATCACTTTATAAGTCGTTCTTTACATACTTACCAGACTTCGCAGCAGCTGCCGCTTCTGCTTTCATCCGCTGAATATCATTCGCGCGGTGCTGGCCCTCACTTAACATTGTTCCTGGACGGAGATAACTTGATGACTTCTTCATCGCTTTGCTCTTCCGTATTGCAAAATATCCTAAAGCTGCTGTTCCATATAAACCACCAATGGATTTGTTACGAGTTCCCTCGTCCAAACCGTCAACTTTACGTTTCCCTGCATCTGTTATGTTATGAAGTGTTGCGGTTAAGTTGCGCGTTGTATTTCCGACATCACCCACTACTTCAAACATCGGTGTTAGATTCCCTAACTTCTCATTCACATCCGACAATGTATCATTAGAATGACGGATTAATTGTCCTGTTTCTCCCAGAACTCCATCGAGTTGGTCTGGAAGTTGATCTAGAGTTTTGTTCACTCCGCCAAGTGTGCCTGCTACTCCATTCAACACACGCGCTATGTAAATCGCAAGAATGAGAAAGGCGACGCCTATTAAGAGAACTCCAATTCCGGTTAAACTCATTTTCATCCCTCCATCATTTTGTTATGTTTTCAGCTTTTTTCCATGTAGAAAAAAGGCTTGAAGTAAACTCTGCAAGCTGTATAAGCCCAACAAAGGGTTTAGTTCCCGGTAAATCCGGTTGCTTCGCATACGTTTCGACTAGTCCATGTACACTTTCTGAAGCTTTGTACGCAGTATCTCCAATGTTTTTCGCAGTTTCTACTACGCTGTTCAAAGCATCTAATTTCATTTGTACATCAGTTGCTGAAGTTCTCGCCTCAACAATTGTCAACTCTAATTCTTTAATGGAGACGTCCGTTTTGTCTGCCATTCGTTTCGTAGTACTTCCGACTTTCGTCAGCAATCCTGAAATTCTTGTAAGTACAATGCATAAATAAATTGCGAAGATCGCGAACGATACGGCGATTAAAAATACGCCAATATGGACAAATGTCATTCAGCAATCCCTCCTTCCTACTTGTGTATACCACAAAACATGTTGTAGTATGCATCATAATGACTTGAACTCACTTAAATTCACGTTTTTCGTCTACATTCACATGTCACTTCACAATAAATAAGAAGGAGTTGAAAGATTAATGAACATTCATGGTAGACTTGTTTTCGGTATTCAAGTGGATACCGAGACCAGATGCGCTCATTATCATAAAGAAATCGATCGGATCGCGATTAAATTCTATTGCTGTCATCAGTATTTCCCATGTTACAAATGTCATACAGAATGTGGATGCGGTCAGCCAAAAATATGGCCAAATAATTACTTCGATGAAAAAGCCATACTTTGTGGCAGTTGCGGACATGAATTGACTATTTCACAGTATTTAACTTGCCAATCCACCTGTCCCAACTGTCACAGTGAATTTAATCCAGGATGTAATTTACATGCACATTTATACTTTGAAACAGATATAGGCTCCTAGTCAGCAGGCAGGAAGTGCATTTATTTACTGATTCTATTCGTATAATCTGTTCGTAACGAACGTTTCAATACTTTTCCACTTGGGTTCTTAGGTAGCTCATCTGTGAATTCTACATACTTAGGGGTTTTAAAGGACGACATTCGTTTTTTACAGAATTCAATGACCTCCTCTTTTTGCAATACTACCCCTGCTTTTGGAACAATTATTGCAGTCACCGCTTCAATCCAATAAGAATCGGGAATGCTAATGACCGCTACTTCTGAAACGCCTTCCATTTCATAAATGACTTCTTCCACTTCCCTACTGGAAACGTTCACTCCGCCCGTGTTGATCATATCTTTTTTCCGATCCACGATGGTTACATAACCTTCTTCATCCATGACTCCTAAATCACCACTATGGAACCATCCTCCACGAAAAGCTTCAGCGGTTTTTTCTGCATCATGTAAATATCCTTTCATGGCATGTGGGGTTCTATGGACAATCTCCCCCAGTTCTCCCCGAGGAACTTCCTCATCTTGATCATTTACAATCCTTGTTTGTACGTTCAAACTCGGTAATCCAGCTGACCCGAGCTTTCTCAGCTGATCTTCAGGTTGCAACGCTGTAGCTAACGGCGCAACTTCTGTTTGACCATAAAAATTCCAGAGAGATGCACCGGGTAACCGTGTTTTCAATTCTTTCAAAATTTCCATCGGCATTATAGCAGCGCCATAATAGCATTTTTTTAATGATGACAAATCCCTTTTATCGAAGTCTTCATGACGAAGAAGTGCTATCCATACGGTAGGAGGACAGAACAGTAACGTTGCATGCTCTTCCTCAATTGTTGTTAATATTTTCTCAGGTGTTGGGAATTCCAAAATGACTCCAGTGGACCCCAAGTAAACACTTGGCCCAAGGAAAACGTGCAATTGAGCGCTATGGTATAAGGGAAGTGCATGAATGACAATATCATCAGCACTCATTTTCCCATCTACTATACAACTGACATATTCACTAATCAGGCTTTTGTGACTGAGCATCACTCCCTTAGGTCTCGATTCAGTTCCACTTGTATACAGCACTTGAGCAACATCATCATCTTCGATTTGAATTTCAGGAGCTACTGAAGAATGTTCCTTTCGAATTCTGTTAATTGACACCCAATGTTCAGGAGCATTTTCATCATTTTGTCCGAT
This sequence comes from Sporosarcina sp. BI001-red, assembly GCF_003384035.1. Taxonomy (GTDB): domain Bacteria; phylum Bacillota; class Bacilli; order Bacillales_A; family Planococcaceae; genus Sporosarcina. Next base: position 376,516 of record NZ_QQAK01000012.1, read on the forward strand.
GACTATCTTTTGTTCCACGTTATGTTGAACCAATGATTGTTCCATTAACGCTATGAATTCAACAGAAGCAAAAACTGCATGAATCCGAGCATGTCCGATAATATAACTAATCTCATCTTGTGTTAACATATAATTGATTGGCACCATAATTGAACCTATGCGGGCTAACGCAAAGTTGAGGACGACAAAATCTAAACTGTTTCTAGACAAGACTGTGACAAAATCACCTTTTTTAATTCCATTTGATAAAAGTCCATTAGCAGTCCGATTCACTAAAGCATCCAACTCTTCGTATGTGAGACTTTGATTTTTAAACACCAGTGCACTCTTTTTCGGGAAACGTCTACTCGTTCGAAGTAGCAAATCACCTAACGTATTTCTCCGCACAGATTGTAAATGATCGATAAGTCCTTCTACAATGAATTGATTAGTCATTAACATCCTCCTCAACTATAGGTGCTCATTATAATGATAATTCAGATAACTATTAAAAACAAGAGGAGCAGATGCTTTTAACAGTCATCTGCTCCTCTTGTTTTAGTCACCCTTGAACTCCATTTAGTGTATTTCTATAGTTTCTGATGAAACGCACTTTTTTCATCTATGTTCTAGAATTGACAGTTCGTCACTATACAAAGTAAATAGACATTGTGGCAATGTTCTTTCTTAAACAATTTGAATTCCCTCTGCTTCCAGTAACGTTTGGAGTTCACTATATTTGTTTCGGCTTAGAGGAATTTTTTGTCCATTTGAAAGCTCTATGGTATACGAACGAGCTGTGGAATCCGACTGTACAGAAATTATATGATGTAATGGGACTATGAACGACTGGTGCGCTCGATAGAACCCATATCCATCAAACATCATTTCGATTTCTTTCATGGAACCACCAGAGATAAACGAATCATTCGATGTGACAATTGATATTTTACGTCCACTTTTTTCGATATATAAAATATCCGATACATTTACGATACGTATCCCACCCGAAACCTTCATACCGATTTTATGATCTGGGATAGTGGATTTCTGCGGTTCTTGAAAAATCGTTTGAACTGCAGTCATTGTTTTCTCCATTCGGAAAAAATTGATGGGTTTAATTAGAAAATCGAGTGGCCTATAGTCATAACCATCGAGTGCGAATCCAGCATGACCCGTCACAAAAATAATTTTAATGTGTGGGTATACAGACTGAATATGCCCAGCTAATTCCAGCCCAGTAATATCCCCAATTTCAATATCTAGAAATAATAAATCAATTTTTTCAGTTCTCAAAAAATCCAATGCTGATTTACCGCTATTTACAGTATTAATCAAAGAGATGAAAGGAAAAGAAGCAAGATCAGCTGTTAATAAATCAATTGCTTGCTGGTCATCATCTACAATCATTGTTCGAATTTGCATACTAACTTCCCCCTGTACCGTCTCAGTAATCTTCTGTATTTTCCGGTATCCTTACATGAATGGTCAAGCCCTCTTCACTCAATTCAGGGTAAATCACCCCAAAGTTCGCAGATACGATTTTTTGGACGCTTGCGAGACCAATCCCTTCGTGAGAACTTTTCGTTGAAAAGCCGGATTGGAACATGCTCATGACTCTGTGTTCGTCAGCCGTCGTCCGATTACTCACACGAATCACGTAATGCCGTTTTTCTTTTGTAATTTCTACATGCATTTTACGTTCTACAAGTGGTAACAATTCAAGTTCTTCTATTGCATTTTGAATGAGATTCCCAAGAATCTTATTGACATCATACACTGAAACAGGAATTCCACGTAAATCATCAAATATCGAATAGTGTATCTCAATTCCCTTTTGCTTAGCTAGTTCACTTTGCGTATTTAGTAGTGCACTCATTGCAGGATGAGAAAGCGGGAGCAATTCGTTCACATCTTGAACTTGTTGTACGACTTGGCCAATATACGCACTGGCCTCATCATGCTGGTTCTTTTTCAATAATCCATAAATAGAAGTTAAGTGAAAATTAAAATCATGACGCTGCGAACGGATTACTGTAAAGAATGAGAGCATATCTTTCTGATATTGCTGATCTAGATAGAATTTTTCTTGTGCTAGTTTTTGCCGAAGTGAAGTTTTCAAATAATACACTAAAATCGCTAGGAGCACCAATGACCAACCTGTGATGAAAAGTCGATACGCTGGAGTGAAAATTTCACGGTCATAGTACGTATATTGAAAAAATATGCCCATTACAATAAGCAAAATTGCACTAACTAATAATGTGGAACGATGCCTGAATTTTGGTTGATCTAGCGATCCAGATTCTTTAAACACCTCACCTGGAAGCAAAATCGGTTTTAAACGCGAGACCCATAAAATGATTAGTAAATTATTCATGAGTATAAACAGCTCCATCATAATCATGATGAAGGAATCTGCGTCTAATTTAGCTTGTGAAATTGCTAACTCAAAAAGATTTCGTTGGGTTACATAGACAATCGCAATTTGGTAGGTCCACCCAAACAAAATCGTAAAAATTGCTTGGAGGATCGGCATGCGAACGAACCAAATGAAAGCAGGTAGCAACACGATATATACGATACCTGGGTCAAGCTCCCACCTGGTCAAAAATTGGAGTACTTCGAAAACTGTAACTGCGGCTATTACCGAGAGGAGTACTTTTACTATAGATTTTAACGGATGAATTCCTACCGCAGATTGACCTAGAAAAAGCCCTGCAAAAACTGTAATACTTAAAAAAATTCCAGAAAGAATACTCATGTATTCATCACCTTGTCAACGTGTATTGTTCGAATTATACCATACCCATACGAGTTGGAGAAATCATGCAAATTAAAAAACCTCTTGTTCCCTAAGGGAACAAGAGGTTTATAGTTATTCTGGCATGATGTTGCAAACTGTTAAGCGCTCTTCTTCGATCCAAGAAGAAAGAAATGACTTCCAATCGCTTAGAGTCAGTTGCTGTATCGATGGAATTATTTCAAAGTAAGATAACGCACGATTACGATACCAAATCATACCTTGTGCATTATTTTCAATCGAATTCATACGTCGCAAGGTTTTACCAATTGTTCGCTTTTTCAAGCGTTCGAACTGTTGTTCTTCTATTTCAGCGGTAGCTAAGGACTTCAACTGTGTCTTAATCTGGTCAGCAAGTTGTTCAGGATGAGCAGAATTACTGCCGATCATTGAGAATCCGAAGGTTTTATCAATCACCGATGTAAACATAAATGATGAATCTATTAGCTCCGAATCAGCAAGTTCTTGATAGAACTTACCGCTCCTACTATAAAAGTAATCGAGGGTCATACTCGTCAATAGTTTACGGATCCCAAGTTCTTTTGCTGGAATCTGGCCGACATACTCCTTAATTCCTATCATCACTTTAGGAACACTTACATTCATATGTTGGGTACGTTGTGATTCATGGACTTCTTTCTGTTCGTTTGGATATACACGAGTAAATGGACCGATTTCAGGGAACTTTTTCAACTCCTGATTGTTACGGATTGCAGTCATCATTTCCTCAGTATCAAAATTACCTGAAATAGCAAGCGTCATATTTGTTGGATGATAAAACGTCTCGTACGCTGTTAGTAATTGTTCTTTCGTCATATTATTAATTGACTCAAGTGTACCTAGTACTTCGTTTCGAACAGGATGTTTTGCAAACAAAGATTCTTGGACAGCTAGGTAGATACGTTGTTCAGGTATGTCAGCATACATTTGATACTCTTGACTAATAATCCCTTTTTCTTTGTTTACAGTTTCATCTGTCAAAAAGGGGTCTTGCACAAAATTCAAAAGTAACTCGACATTTTCAACTTCGTTTCCAACAGTTGTAAAATAATAAGAGGTTTCAGAGTCGTTTGTATACGCATTCACATCAGAACCAAGCTTACCAAATTCCGCGTATACATCGTGATCGCCTTTATCAAAAAGCTTATGTTCCAAATAATGAGCAGTTCCTGATGGAATCTGAACAGCTTCCGTCTCATTGTAAGGAATGAATTCTAAATCCGCACCACCAAAATCTGCGGTGAAAATACCGAACGTTTTGCTTAGCGTCTTTTTAGGGATTAAGATGACATTTAATCCATTTAGCAATTGTTCCGTATACACTACTTCATCAATTGTTGTGAAATCCAATTTCTCCATTATTCTTCCCCCTTACTCGTTAAGAAGAACGTCGTATCACGCTCTAACTTACTCGTAGCTCTTTGAATATCATCACGAGTAATAGATTTAAACTTTTCTATCATGTCTTGTGGTGATTTAGATGTGCCCGTTAAGATTTTCTGATATTCAGTAGAAATAATTCCACCGATACCATCCAACGCCTGCTGATAGCTACCGATCATCATGGCTTTAGTATCTTCAAGAACTTCATCGGAGAATGTACCGGCCTTTAAAATCGCCACTTGTTCGTCGATGATTTTAACCGTCTTCTCATAATCTTTTGGAGCGATTCCACAGAAGATGATCATCTTATCACTGTATAAATCTAAATCCGCACCAACGTAGTAGGCTAAACTATGCTGTTCTCGAACAGTTGTAAACAGTAAAGAACCCGCATGTCCACCAAGAATCATACTTCCGATCATTAGTGCTTCAAAATCCTCATCCGTAAAGATGGTTTGAGTCCGATATCCGATGTGCAACTTTGCTTGCTGGATTTCATCCGTCTCACGAATAGTTTTAGCGGTCTCTACTAACTTTACTTCACTCGGTAATGCTGCGCCTCCACGTAAACGCTTTTCACTTCCAACCGGTACTCCGGACAGAACCGTTCCAATAAGTTCTTTTGTTTCTTCAGGATTAACATCACCTGCTACGAATACGTCAATTCTAGCTGTTTCCAAAAGAGTTTTGTAAGTAGCATAAAGTCCAGCCTCAGTAATCGAATCAATGTCTTCTAAATAACCACTTGGGTGAATTGAATACAGTTCCCCGATTGCCATTTCATCTATTAAGCGCTCGCCTGCATATGATGATTTATCATCTTTACTAGCTTTAAGGTTTTTTCGTAACTTCTCTTTTTCTTGAGCAACTGTATGTTTGTCGAATCCATCTTGACTTATTTTCGGATTGAACAACAACTCGTTCAGAAAACCAAAAATGTTTTCCTCAAGACTATTTTCGTTTTCAATAAACCGTTCGTTTGCAAATTCTATTTGAACCGTCAGAATGTGACAGTTACCTGAGACACTTTGGTATAGGAGAAGTGATGCTCCATATAAATCATCTAGCTCATCCTGTATTGCAGCAGCTGTTGGAAAACGTTTAGTACCCGCTCTCAAAACTCCCGGCAGTAAATTCCTTTCCGTTATTGTAGCCCGATCTACTAACGTTTGAAATTTCAATTCTACAGTTACTGTTTTGAAGTTTTTGTTTTCTATTACATGAACGTTCAAATTATTCATAGTGGCATCAGCCGATTTAAGTAAACTCATTTTTGTGCCTCCCTTTCAATTTTCCCTCAATAAATCTTAGGCATAGTCTGGTTATGTGGACTATGCCTGAGATTAACCTATTTATTCCTGATTGAAGTCATTTTTCATCACGTCATATATTTTATCGTGATCTGGATGTCCATCAGCGATGAAGTATAAGAAATCATCTTTTGCTTCCATTGGAATTTGACCAGATTGTCCTTCAAATTCCATTGTGACTTCGCCTTTGTCTTTTGCTGATTTCAAGTTTTCACTGTCTGATTTCATCATGTAAACTTGGAAAGGAAGCATATCTTCACCATTAATGACAACATTCATTACTTGTGTTGTACCATCGATGTCAGCAAATCCAGAAGTTTTCTCGCCCACTTCAAGCCCCTCTGCTTCAAGCAGTTCGATTATTTTATCGAAATTAGGATCTGTCGGATCTACGTCTTCAGAACTAGCTTCTCCATCTCCTTCAGTTGCACCGGGTTCTGATGCCTCTGTCTCTGGTTTTGTAGTTTTGTCTTTTGAAGTATCATCTCCACAAGCAGCTAATGCTCCCGCAACAATCATCATCATCAACACTAAAAATGCTTTTTTCATTTTTTCCATTTTAAGCACCCCTTTTTCTATTTTTAATTCATCAAGTAGCCGACAACATTTGGTTCTTTTCGTTTTGAATCTCAATTAAGTTTCCATATAATTCATTCGTTTGCATCAATTCTACATGTGTTCCAGATGCTTCCACCTGACCATTGTTCACAACAATAATATGATCCATTTGTTTCATAGTTCGTAAATTATGACTAATCAGGGCAGTTGTTCTTCCCTTCATAAGCAATCTAAGTGCGCGATTGATATCATGTTCACTTTGAGCATCCAGGCTTGCCATAGCCTCATCTAACAGCAAATATTCAGGATCCATGACGAACGCACGTGCAATTGCGATTCGTTGACGTTGACCACCAGAAAGTTTCGTACCAAATTCTCCGACATCTTTATCAAGTCCTTCGGGGAATTCTTTAATGAATTCTTCTGCTGATGCATGTCTTGCAGCAAGCCAAACAATTTCGTCATCGACTTCTTCATGAATTCCATAAAGAATATTTTCCCGGATGGTACCGGATAGCAACGGAGCATTTTGTGACACATAGGCAATACCTGCTCGCCATTCATCCAGATGAACTTTGTCTGCTGGAGTTGTACCGATAAGTACACGGCCAACATTTGGTTCATACAATCGTTCTAGCATGCCAAAAATGGTAGACTTCCCACCGCCACTTGGACCAACAATTGCTGTTAGTTTTCCTTTTGGAATGGTTAGATTGACATTATTCAAGGCAAGCCGTTGGTCATAGCTGAACGAAACATTCTCCAGCGTCAAATCTGCATTTGGTTGTGTAGCTTTCTCGTTGAACGTATACGTCCTTTCAAGCTGTTCTTCACCTGCTTCTTGAATTTTTGCAATTTCTTCAGAAGCACCTTTAGCTTGTTTCACCGTTTGCCAGAACATTCCATACCTCAACACATTATTGTGTATAAACTGTACATACAAGTAGAACGAAATAACTTGACTGACTTTCATGTCCCCTTTGGAAACCAAATATCCACCGTAGACAAGAACCGTACCTACTACAATTGCTTGTACGCTTTGCATAAGAGGTTCAGCGAAAAGGTCAACAAAAGCACGTTTCTTATCCGCTGTATATTGGTTTTCAATGACTCTGCTCGATTTTTCGAATTCAAAGTCTTCCTTACCGAACGTTTTGATAAGTCTAATTTTAGGGAGACGTTCTGCGAAAAATGCGGTCATATTGGACAGTTGACTTTGCACGCCGTGTTGAGTCCTCTGTGTAAAGTGTCCAACCACGATAGATACAATAATAATGTAGGGAATGACCGGTAACAAAGCAAGTGTCAATTTGACATTCATAGTGTACATGATGACAAACGATCCAACCAAACTGTAAGTTGTGTTGAACAGACTAGTGAAATCTGAAATAGCACTATCGATATATGCAGGATCTAGTGTTACACGACTTATCATATTCAATGACTTATTATCCCGATATTCTTTCATCGGCAATCGAATTAGCTTCGGCCAGATAACTCGCTGGATATTCCTTTTCGTAATTGGGCTAGTCAAGAAAACAAAAAGGGATGAAATCGTTACAAGAACTACACTGGCAATATTCATGTACACATATTTCCAAACAATTGCTTTATCAAAAATGTTCCCTTCCATAATCTGTTGAATGACAATAGGCATACTAAGCAAGAGTGTTGTCGTTCCTAAAGAAGCAACTATTTGAAAAATGTAGAGATGCCAAGGCAGTTTGGCTGTTCGAATTAGATGGAAGAATTCTCCCCAAGAGCTTCTGCGTTTCAGATCATTCATTGCTGATTCCCCCGTTCTTTCTACAAGCAGTCATCAGCCCTCAGTTGTATTATTTAAAAACTCAACAAACTGTCTATATAGTTCACTTTCTTTTAGTACTTCTTCATGTGAACCTGTTGTTTCCACTTTTCCTTCATTCAATAGAATAATTTGGTCTGCATTCCGGATGATCGAAAGGTCGTGAGCCACAACGACAGCTGTTCTTCCTTCCATCAAGACATTCATAGCTGCCTGTACTGCTTTTTCAGACTGGACGTCTAGACTTGCCATTGCTTCATCTAGCAATAAGAAATCTGAGTTCCTCAAAAATGCCCGAGCAATTGCAACACGCTGACGTTGTCCCCCGGATAGGCTAGAACCCCCTTCACCTACAGGAGCATCAAATTTTTCTGGTTGTTCGTTTATGAAACCTAAAATATTGGCATTTTCTGCAGCTTGTACGAGCTCAGATTCAGTTACCTCACGTTCAAGTCCATAAACAATATTCTCCCGGATTGACCCAGCAAATAAGGGACTATCTTGTGCGACATAGCTGAAGAGACCACGCCAGCTATCTAAGTGGAATTTCTCGACTGGAGTGTCACCAAACAGGATCTGCCCATCATTTGGATGATACAGTTGTTGGAGTAAGGATAATATGGTGGACTTTCCACCTCCACTAGGTCCAACAATAGCTGTCACTTGACCATACGGTATTTTAAATGAAACATCGTCAAGAACGAGCTTGTCACCATATGCAAACGTTAGATGATCAAATTCAAGATCTAGCTGATTGTTATGGACTTCCTGTTCACGATGATATTGCTCTAGATCATTTTCAACAAGATGAGCAATTCTAGATGTCGCGCCCTGGCTTTGTTTAATTTGCGTGTACATGACACCAAACGTTTCCAACATCCCAAAATACATCCCAACGTACATGAAGAATGCAATCCAGATTTGAAGCGTGATAGTTCCTTGAGTCACTAAGTAAATTCCGAATATTATGACAAATAACTCCATAAATAGATTCAAGAGACTAGTTAATGGTGTATTCACCCAGGTAGTCAACGAGCGTTTCATATTCGCTTTATAATACAACTGAATATTGTCTTTTCCTCTATTGGTTTCTTTCTTTTCATTCGCAAATGATTTGATTAGCGGAATACTTACGAGCAATTCCGAAAGAAACTGAGTCAAACCGGCAAGTCGATTCTGCGTATATTTATGTGTTCGATAATTCCATTTCCCGTAAAAGATAATGGCGATTACATAAACCGGTGAATACAAAACTAACCCAGCACTTAAGCGCCAATCATAGTCATACAGAACTTTGGCAATGTATACTGTTCCGTAAACCATACCAACAAGTGCAGGTAAAAGACCGGAAATGACTGCACTGATTTGAGAAGTATCGTTAACGGTACGGCTTACCATTTCGTTCGGTTTTACGGTGTCATAAAGTTTAATCGGCGAACGCATCAGACGATTCCAGATTAGCTTCCGATAACGGATGTCAATCTTATACGATGTGATTTTTCCAATGTATCGAATTATTCCAGAAAACAGAACCCGTACAACAATCACAACAACAACACCTGTAATAACTGTGGATGTAATTACTCCCGATGCAACTTGTGCTGTATATGCTGGTAGTAACAAACCTAATGTTATATCTGCAATATTGAGTGCCGTTAGAAGTCCAAGCCAGAACCATGGAAGCCTGGTTTTAAAAAGGAGTCGTATATACGATCTCCACATGCCTCTCTCCTGCTGGCGCCGGATATCTCGTTTCACGCTCTTTTGAGTTGCCGTCACCAAGATGGTTCACTTCCCCTCATTAAAAGTACATTGTTGTTACAGTACTTGCTGAACTCTTCGTTCAATCTCTTCTTGATCATAAATTCCAAGGATGTTGTCAACAGCTTTTCCATCTTTTACAATAACAATTGTCGGGAAGCCCATAACATCATATGTCTTGACATGATCGTTAGCTTCGTTCATCAAATCATCCAAATCCACGTTGTGCTGAATAATTTTCAATTTACCAGTATATTTCTCGTCAATGTCCTTTAAGATTGGAACAATCAATTCACACGGCCCACAACCGTCTGTTGTAAAATCAATAACTACTGGTACTTTACTGTTTAATACCTCATTATTAAAGTCCTCTTTGCTTACTTGTCGTAATTCTCCCATTTCAATTCCTCCAATTAGTAAATATTAGTAAACCAATCTTTCAAACTTTCTGAATACTAACGTTAGTTTACGTCTAGAATGTCTGTAATTCAATACTTCCTGCATACCTTGGTAGATTTATAGCTTATAATGTCCTAAATCATGTCGATTTTGTCCGTGATATAAAAAAACAGCCTTGTCGATTGTTGGACAAGGCTGCAACTTAATATTCTAGTTACTTTTCATTCTCAATTTTCTTATGTGATGGATCATTTGCCGAGACAAGTGGAATCGCACGTAAAAATATCGCCACGATTGCCCCCAACACCATGATACAAGCTGCTACAAAGAAAGTGGTCGTCAGTGCTTCGCTGAAAACTCCTTTAACTGTTCCAACAAGTTGTTCTGCAATTGGTTGAATATCGGCTGGTAAACTCGCTTTTACTTGTTCAAGTCTTGGGGTATCTAACAAGATTTCTGGATTCATAAGTTGCCCAATCTTCCCTGCTTCTTCAGGTGGTAAATTAGATAATCCACCGTCCGTTTGTCCGGAAAATGCGGAAGTCATTTTTTTCATCATAACAGAACTCATCACGGCACCGAATATGCCGATTCCGATTGTGTTCCCAAGTGATCGGAACAACTGTGAGGAGGCAGAGGCAACACCAAGTTGCCTTAGGCTGACAGCATTTTGGACAGTGAGTGAAAATACCGGCATGCTCAAACCGAGACCAATCCCTACGATACACAAATACAAGATTATCAACGCAACTGATGTATTGATAGAAATGAAGCTCATCAAGAAGATGCCAATGGATCCAATGGCTAATCCAATGATGGCCAGCCCTTTATATCTACCCGTTTTCGTCATAAAGCCTCCGGCGAAAGTCGTTGCAAACACCATTGTAATCGACATCGGCATCATAATATATCCAGATCCACTAGGAGAAATGCCTTTTACACCTTGGATGAAGAACGGCGTATAAATCATGATCCCCATCATACCCGCACCTAATAAAAACCCAGCGATATTGGACATGGTAACAATGTCATTTTTAAATAGTGAAAGCGGCAAGACTGGTGTTTTCACTTTGCTTTCAGTAATAATGAACGCAATTAACGCTAGAACGGTCACTACAAAGAGTCCAATGATCTGCCAAGAGGACCATCCGTATTTGCCTACACCTTCACCCGCCAAGCTGAATGCGAGCAAGAGAGAAACAATCGTAACCGTTAAAAATAGAGATCCGAAGTAATCGATGGACTCTCCTTCTCTTTTGGCAACTTTCGGGAACAGTTTTGCAATTAATACAAAAGCCACTAAGCCGAGGGGTAAGAAAATCCAGAAGACCCAATGCCAATCGAGGTGATCAACAATGTATCCTCCCATCAAAGGTCCAAGGACACTAGAAACCCCGAAGATTCCACTCATTGCCCCCGTCCATTTCGCCCGTTCTCTTGGTAAATATAAATCCCCAACAGCAGTAAACGCGGTAGACATAATGACACCGCCACCGATACCTGTAATCCCTCTGAAAATAATAAGTTGGAAAATCGTTGAAGAGAATCCTGACAGGAATGCACCGACCATGAAGATTGCGATGCCCGCTAGTAGAAACGGTTTTCTTCCGTAAATATCAGACAGTTTCCCTACTAGGATTGTCGCAACCGCCATTGTTAGCAAATAAATCGTAATGACCCACGTGTAATAATCCATGCCTCCCAGTCGTGAAATAATTCTAGGCATAGCAACACCAATAATCGTTTGGTTGATAGCAGAGAAAAACATCGCCGTCATAATCGCAATCATGATCGTCACTTTTTGTTTTGCAGTTAAGTGGTTCATTACTCATTTCCTTTCATAATAGATATATTGACAGCTGCCTGTTCAAAGACCTCTATCATCATCGGCAATTGACCTTCATCAAGATGACTGAACGCTTCGGACATTTTCGTTCTTCCTACTGCGCGCAATTGCTGCAGCATTTCTCTACCCTCGTCAGTAATCGCAAGGTGTACAATGCGCCGATCAGATTCGTCTCGAATTCGAGTGACGTATCCATGGTTCATCAATTTATCAGACGCAGCTGTCACGGCACCAGCAGTCAATCCTAGAATTTGTGCGAGCTCCGACATTTTAAGTGGGCCTTTTCGCGCTAATGTAAATACTAGATGAGACTGTGAACCCGGCAGATGCTCTTCGAAAACTTGTTTCCACATCCTCCCCATTTCCCGCGTCACATTCCAGAATAATTCTTCAAACCTAACAAAATCCGTTTTGTTCCGTTCAGACATAGTGTTCTACCTCCCAACAAATTTACTTCACCTGTTAAATACTTTAATCATTGAAGTATTTACTAGTATAAGTTCCAGTTTAGCCTGCGTCAAGCATTCAAGAGGCTTTCAATGGAAAAGATAGTGAGTAAGCGGTATGATATAAACATTAGAGTCTACTACATCGTATTATGGAAAGAAGGATTTTGACATGAATGAAGCTGCCTTACAAAAAGATGCGATGCGCGTACTTAAAGCAACGAGCCGCACATTCTACATACCGATTAAATTATTGAACTCGACACTGCGTAAAACGGTTGGATCCGCTTATCTATGCTTACGTGCAATCGATGAAATTGAAGATCACGAGCATCTGGATCCTGTAAAAAAGACTGCATTACTTCGTGCAACAGCAGAGTTGCTTCGAAATGGATTTAACCAGGAAGATTATGAAGCCCTTTTAAAACCTGTTGAAGGACAGTTGCCCGAAGTGACACGTCGTCTAGCGGACTGGCTCGCAGTATGCCCCTCGGAGTTGTATGAAAACGTGCGCAATGTGACTGCGATTATGGCAGATGGCATGGCGAAGTGGGTTGAAAAGGACTTCCAAATTGGAACTAAAGAAGACTTAGACGAATATACGTACTTTGTAGCAGGACTCGTTGGTGTCATGCTATCTGATATTTGGGAGCAATACGATGGGACAAAAACCGATCGCGAATTAGCAATCGGATATGGTCGTGGATTACAGGCAGTCAATATGCTACGTAATCAAGACGAAGACGCAGAACGAGGCGTCCGCTTCTTACCCGAAGGATGGACGCGTGATGACATGTTTGACTACGCCAAAGAAAATCTAAACATGGCGGATGACTATATGAAGCAAATCGAAACGAAAAACATTACACTATTCTGCAAAATCCCACTAGCACTCGCGAAAAAGACATTGTCTGCACTTGAAAAAGGTGAAGAAAAGATGAAGCGCGAAGAAGTGAACGCAACAGTAGATGAAATTTTAAAAGAAACCACATAAAAGAGCAGCCGCAGCTGCTCTTTTTAGTTTGCGGAATGCTCGCGATAGGGTGTTGATCATAATATGGCGGATTCCGCTCATAACCTCAGCATTGTGATCATAAACCTCGAATTCCGCTCATATCTCCAGCATTGTGATCATAAATCTCGAATTCCGCTCATAACCTCAGCATTGTGATCATAAATCTCGAATTCCGCTCATAACTCCAGCATTGTGATCATAAATCTCGAATTCCGCTCATAACCTCAGCATTGTGATCATAAATCACAGATTCCGCTCATAACCTCAGCATTGTGATCATAAATCTCGAATTCCGCTCATAACTCCAGCATTGTGATCATAAATCACAGATTCCGCTCATAACCTCAGTATTGTGATCATAAACCAGCCAATATCGCTCATACCCACTGAAACGTGATGAAAACCCGCTAAACAATCCTACATTTATTCCACAAAAACATTATTAATTGGTGGCAATAGTGTCCAATTAAGTATGTAAAACAAATTAGACGAATTGCTAATGCAGCTCGTCTAATTTTGAAGAATCTAGTTCGTGAAGAAAATCCCGAATTTGTCGCCGGGATTGAAGATGGAAAACCATTTTTCCTTCTTCCGCGTATCGAAGCATCCTGCCCCGCATACCCACTTTTCTACGCCCATACGTAGTCACGATATACTTGAGGAATTCCCAGTCCAATTTTTCAGGACAGTCTTTTCCGAGTTCAGGTCTCGTTTGACGATGATAACGAATCCGCCGTTTTAGCACACGATACAAACATAGGTAAAGAGGAAGTTCCAAGTACACAATGGTATCTGCACGCTTTTCACGAACTGACACTGTACTGGAATAGTTTCCTTCTATAATCCAAGTCGAATCTGCCGTTGCTTCAACTTGACGCTGTTCAAATATTTCCAAAGGGACCTCCTTCCATCCAGGTTCAAAATAGAGACTATCCAAATAAGTAACTGGATAATTGAGCATTTCTCCTAAGGAACGAGCAAATGTCGACTTCCCCGCGCCCGCGGAAATTCCCATCACTAGAATCCGTTGCATAACGACCTCCCTCATTCAAACTTCAACTTGCTTTCGCCGAGCAAATTCAAAATCCCCATCGTGTACAGTCATCTTTTTTTGATCAATCCACGCAATCTTATTAAATAGCTTTTGCAAAAAATAACGGTCATGACTCACTGCAATGAGCGTCCCTTCAAAATTATCAAGTGTTTCTTCTAGCACTTCCCGACTCTCAATGTCCAGATGATTCGTTGGTTCATCCAGTAGGAGCAAGTTAATATTTTGTTGCATCAGCTGCGCGAGTCGAAGGCGCATCTTTTCGCCGCCACTCAAATCTTTCACTTTCTTAAAAACGTCATGACCATAAAACAGAAACTGCGCGAGAACGTGTCGGGCATCGGGTTCAGTCATCGCTATTTCCTCACGAAAGGCATCAATCAAACGCAATTCATCGTTTACCGTTTCAAATTGTTGTGCCAAGTATCCGATTGTGACATTACTACCTGTGTGAATCAGACCTTCTGATGGTTCTAATTCTTTCAAGATCATCTTCAAAAGCGTGGACTTGCCTGTGCCATTATCTCCAACTATTGCTAAGCGATCTTGCCAGTATACAGACATCGAAATGTTATCAAAAATCACTTGCTGTTCCGATTTAAAACGATGACTAAGCTCCTCAACCCGTACGACTTCTTTCCCACTACGTTCACCCGCTTCTAACTGCAGACGCATCGCTTTCTCTGTTTTCGGCTTTTTGACGACTTCCATTCTCGCGAGCATTTTCTCCATGGACTTCGCCTTGCGAAATAAATCCGGATTTGGGGGTGAAGCTTCATTTGCCCATTGACGAAGTCTACGGATGGATTCCTTGATTTTTTTGATTTTCTTTTGCTGTTCTTTGTACTCCGAAAACTGTTGTTCCAATTTAGCTTCCCGATTCATTAGAAATGCATCATAATTCCCGTGACTTACCCAGCATTGCCCATCTTCTACCTCAATGACTTTACCGACAACACGGTTCATGAATTGCCGATCATGAGAAACAAGTATTACAGTCCCAGGAAATTGTTGAATGTGCTGCTCTAGCCATTCAATAGCAGATAAATCCAGATGATTCGTCGGTTCATCCAAAAGAAGGATATCCGGATTTTTCAGTAAGATTTGGCCCAACATTACTTTTGTTTTCTCGCCTCCACTTAAGTCTTCGAACTCCTTCTGGAAAAAGTGTGTAATCCCTAATCCATTTGCGATACTTGTTAGTTTAGACTCCATCTCGTAGCCGCCAAGTTCCATAAACGTCTCTTGAAGTTCCCCATATTGACTAAGAATTCGTTCCGAAACATCTGTAGCCATTTGTAATTCATATTCTTTCATGCGGCGTTCGATTGCTAACAGGTCGCTAAACGCCACCAACAAAACATCTTTAACAAGATGATCTGGGTAGGAAGGAATCTGATGCAAATAACCGATTTTGCTGTCCTTTGACTGGATAATACGACCGTTGTCAGGGGTTTCGACCCGTGCGAGTAAGCTTAACAATGTCGTTTTCCCACATCCATTACGTCCAACCAGCGCCACATGTTCGCCAGATTTCACTTCCATTGTCAATTGTTCAAGTACAACCGTACCGCCAAACGATTTTGTAATGTTTTCCGCTTTAATATGCATAATAAGTGCCTCCAGGAGCGCACTTATTTCAGGCAAACAAAAAAAGACCACCTGTTAACAAGCAGTCTTTTCGTGAAAAGAGTGAAGTTAATCAGTTGCGCATTGATTTTTTGGTTTTCTAAAAATGGACATACGTATCCCGTTCTCCAAAAAATCGAAAGTAATGACACGTGCAAAATACATTGCTGTATCTACCTGTACACCTGTCAGCGCGACTGTCTTCTTCATTCTTTCCACCTCCGTTCATATTAGTTATTATAATTTTATCACGCCAATGATTGACTTGCAAGAAAACTTCGTTCAATCATCTAGATTCAGTTATATTTTTCAACATACTCCTCATAGGAGATGACTTCAATGGCATCCGACCAATGGAGGACCGTTTCCACAAAATCCTTAATGTCAATCCCTTTCTGTCCATACGTTTCCCCTGAATTCATTGTTCCTGTCGCATTTTCGATATAAGTTACCCGATATCCTCGGTCAAAGGCAGCGATAGATGTGAACATACAGCAATATTCCGTGTTAAAACCCGTGATTATCAGATGATCGACATCCGATTCCTTTAAACGCTCGGCTAAGTCCGTTTTGTAAAAAGAGCTAGGTGTACGTTTTTCAATCACGGTATCGGCATACTCTTTCACTGAATCATGTAACTCTGCTCCTTCTGAACCTTCCAATAATGCACTGTCCTCTTCACTGTTGAGATGCTTCATGAAGAAAATCGGGAGTTCTTTAGTTTTAAATTCACGAATCGCTTTTTGAATGTTCGTTAATTCTTCTGTAAAGTTCCCGAAATTCACAATACCATTTTGTACATCGATGACTAAAAGTGCTCTCATGGAAATGCACCTACCTTTTCAAGATTTCTCTATCGCAGAAACTCTATTCACAAATGAGGAAGGTCCAATTGCCACGAAACGCCAAAGCGATCATTTACCCATCCAAATTGTTGGCTAAACCCATAATCTTCTAGTGGCATGAGTGGCTGCCCACCTTTCACCAGGTTTTCGTATAAACATCGAATTTCCTCTTCAGAATCACAATTGATGTAAATGGAAAAAGAAGGTGTGAAGGTAAACTGATGGGTGACATTACTATCTATGCACATGAAGTCTTGCCCCTTCAATGAGAACGTTGCTTTCATTACGCTTCCTTCATCTCCAGATTGTCCTTTTCCATATCGTGAGATACTGTTAATTTTAGAATCGGCAATAAGTGACGTATAAAAGTTCATAGCTTCTTCTGCGCTACCATCTTGAAACATTAGGAAAGGTGTTACTTTTCCCATTGGTTATCACTCCTTTCAGTATATAACCATTACTATTTAGTAAACTTGTTCCTTCACCGCAAAGTAATTTCCTTCTGGATCTGCAAAGTTAAAGACACGTCCAGATGGCATTCTTACTACTTCACCAACAGTCACTTCCTTGTTAGTGAATTTTTCATAGAGTTCGTCCAGCTTGTCCGTCACAAACATAAGTGAAGGTGTCCCCATATTTAATTCCGGTTGCATATTGGATATAAGCTCTTTGTTGTGAAGAATGATACTTGTTTCTGAACCATCCGATGGTGCAATTTCAATCCAACGCATCCCCTCGCCGTTGTCTTCCTCTGAAATGACACTGAATCCGATATCCTCTACCCAAAACTTCTTCACGCTGTCTTGATCTGAGACGTACACCATCACTTGTCCAAGTTTTTGAATCAACATTCTGCCTCCTTCAACTCTATGTAACGTCCATTTAACAGGCGAACTCCATACATAGTCGATTTCATTAACTCATTCGTTGTGAACACTTGATATTCCTTTATTTCAATGGAGGTGCCAATGGGATTTCTCCACTTTCATTGACACCTCTTCGAACCCTAATCACGTAAACAATGAGGTTCTATTATTTTTACAGCACTCAACGTATGACAATTTACGTTTCTAGACTCAGCTCCAACAGACAACTCACTTCAGAAAATCCTAAATTTTCGTAAAGGCATTTTGCTTCATTTCCTTTGAATACGTTCAGTTGAACCGATCTATAGTTTTCTTTGTTGAACTTTTTGATGGCTTCTTGACAAAGTTTCCGACCCACTCCTTGATTTCTGAACGCTGGGAGTACATAAAGTTCGGATATAAAGCCTTTCGATCCCTCCATATATGCATCACGAATCTCCCCTACTCCAATCCACCCTTGAACGGTTCCCTTTTCTAAAAAAACCAGGTAATCGAAATTATTATAAAAAAATGGTGCTAAGGGTGTCAGTTCACTTTCCTTTTTCCTATCTAAGTACCCAACAGTCGCTTCCGACATTACTGTTTGCCAATGAGATAAAATCTCTAACGTTTCCATCTCCGTAGCCATTCGAATCTCCATAATTCCCCTCCTTTTTTTTACTTTATGCATTTAAAAATGCGTACACCTAATTGTTTCTTATAGTTTTCCGTTACTATCAAATGTTGACTTAAAATATTATGAAAGTCTTCCTCTATGGATTCTGAGAGTGAAAAATCAGTAGCGGTTTCACTGTCTTCATTATCGGTTTCCAGTTCAGGAACATCGATTGACTGGATGGTTAAGCCTGCTGCAAGAAATGCCACCATCCATTCATTTACTGACCAAAGTTGTTCCATCCCGTAAAACTCCATTATTTCTTTCCGCTCCTCCGCACTCACTGGCTGTTCTAGAACCATTTCGATTGCGAAAAGTTTACCATTTTCTTTCAAGACTCTTGTCAACTCAGCAATACTCATAGTCGGAGTAGTAAAAGAAATTACAGATTCAGAGAGAACAAAATCAATAGAGTTTTCCTCGTAGGGTAACTTTTGTATATCTTGAACTTCAATCCTTATATCTTTCTGTAACTTTACTAAACGTTCTGTAGCTTTCTCAACCATCAAAGGATTATAGTCTACCGCTAGTACCTGACATTCAAATTCCGTGGCGAGATACCCGGCCGTTTGACCCGTTCCACATCCTGCATCCAATACCACCATGTTTTCATGGAACCGTTCCTCAGCTAACAATTTCTTAGTAAGTAAAAGACCTCCGGGATGAGCTCCTCCTATCCCAAAAACGGCTAGACAATCTAAGTACGTCTTCTCCAAATACCTTCACTTCCTCTCCTGCTATAGATATGCAATTACTTTCATAAATGAAAAACATTTTTCCCCAATCATTATCAAGTAGATTAAGGCCTTCTAGCCCACCACTGCATACGATAGTGGAAGGAGGAATTGGGATGCCTGTCATTAAAACAAATGAGTGGTTGCTTGAACATTATCAAGATCCTTTAAAGTTGTGTAAAAAAATGAAACCATTCTTCCCTCGTGTTTCCGTTAATGAAATATACGACTACTTTCGGTTGCATGGAATGTATCAAGAGGCAGTTAAAAGTGGAGCTACGCTTGTACAAACGATGAAACAAAACAACATTTGGGGAATTGTCGAACGAGAACATCAGGCACTTCAAAAGAAGTGGAAAGGTCCAGACGTTCCAATTATTATTTTGCCTTCAAATACAGCAGATCCGAAGCTGTTGAGTGATACGAATGGGAAAGCGGGCTTGGCGTTTGCCGATAAACTATTTCTATTTGTACCCGAAACCATTTTAGCGCATGAATTGAAAGCCTTATTCATCCATGAATACAATCATCTATGTCGAATGTGGCTAACAAAAAAAGAGGAGAACTCATTCACATTGCTCGACTCAATCATTCTAGAAGGGCTAGCCGAGCACGCGGTGCGTGAACGATTAGGCGAAGCTTTCACCGCAACTTGGACAAATTACTATTCACATGAAAAGCTCGCAAGGATTTGGGAAAAGTCCATCTTACCCAAAAGGATGCTAAAGAAATCTCACCACCTACACAACCAATACTTATATGGATGGAACGGCCACCCTAAAATGGCTGGATATTGTGTTGGCTATTACTTAGTTGAGACATATATGAATACGCACAAAGTATGCATTCTCGACATATTGGGTGAAAACGCTGAAGTCATCGCCGGCCTTACTCAACTGAAAAAATGACTTCAAAAAAAACAAGGAAGGCGCCGCCCAACCAATCCAGGCGCCACTTTCCTCGTCATGCCTTAACAACTCACCAAAAAAAGAATGGAATTAACGCAAGTGTTGCAATAGAACCTATCGCGATTCCTAAACCGAATCCATTACGTCTATATCCATAGCCGCCATATCCGTAACCGAATCCACCTAAATTTCTACCACCATTCATCGGTTGTAAATATACTTGTCGATTATCTACGTGTTGGATAATTCCACGATGCTCCCTACCATCGTTCGTTCGAATCACAACTGCTTTCCCGCGATGACGGTTACACATCTGATGCATGTTTTCTTTCGCCATTTTTACCCCTCCCCTCTTAGTCACCCTCTAGCAGTATATGAACGCATAGCATCTATCGAAGGGGACAACACCCAAAAAAATCATCAATTGTGTGAATGTCCCTGTCACAGATATGCTGTACGCATACTCTATCAACATAGGCAACGTGGAGGTGGGATGAGCGGGTCTGGATATCCATTTACTCGAACTGCTTATGACTACTCTTTTAAAGTTAAACGTTTGAGGAGGTGAAAACTATGGGTTATGGATGTGATCCTTGCGGCTATGGCGGATACGGTGCTCCCGGTGGAAATTGTGGTGGCGGAGGTGGAGGTCGTGGTAACGGAGGCGGCTTTGCGCTATTAGTTGTTCTATTCATTCTCTTAATCATCATCGGTGCATCTTATGTATCGAATAATAATGACAACTGTCCTAACAGAAACGAGTGCTAATTTAAAACTGGCTGAGTCCCATTGTTATAATAATGGGACTCAGCCTCTTTAATTCCTTCGATTTTTCGCCAGGCTCTTTCTACAGTTCCCAGTTCGTAATAATTTCCTTTTCGAACGAAAGATACATATTGATTCACTGATTGGTAAAAATGGTTGTATGGAAGCAAAACAAAAAAATTTATAGTACCTTGCAATGAACACTACTAAATGCTATTCTATTAATAACGGTACTCCATTTGGACTGGTACTGTTCATTAAATAGTAGCGAGAGGTGGGAAACATTTGTGAACATTCAGTTTAAGAAAGGTGTCCTGAACCTTTGTGTGCTAGTCCTTCTCGACAAACAAGATCGCTATGGCTATGAATTGGTACAAAAAATTTCAGGTCAAATTTCGATCTCAGAAGGATCTGTCTATCCCCTGTTACGTCGATTAACTAAAGAAGGGTATTTCACGACGTACCTAAAAGAATCCACGGAAGGTCCGCCACGTAAATACTACAAGTTGACGGATACAGGACGAGAATATCTCCACGAACAATTAGAAGAATGGAAGCATTTTTCATTAGGCGTCAACACACTTATCAAGGAGGGTATTAAAAATGACTGAAAAACAATACATTACGGAACTTGAAGGGTTGTTGAGCCGACTCCCTTTAGAAGAGCGCCAAGACATCGTAACAGACATTCGAGAATACTTCATTGACGGTCGAAAAGACGGTAAATCGGATGATGAAATCACAGTGTCTTTAGGGTCTCCTATCTCAATTGCCAGTGAACTACTCGCATCTTACCCTGAGCCGAGTAAAGAAATTCAGACGGACGCTACTACTGAAGTCATCCGCATCCAAGATGACAGTTTCAAGGACATATCCATTGACGTTCAGCACGGTGTACTCCTGCTGTCCCCTTCTGAAAATCATGTCACGACAGTAGAGCTGATGGGAAGTAATGATAAGTTGAAACTGTCCGCTGAGGTGAACGGGAATACACTTGTTGTTAAGCTGAAAAGTCTTCGCCCGAGATTTATGATGTTCAGCTTTTCAATGAAAAGTGTCATCATGAAAGTTTCGATTCCTAAGAAACTGTATGATGCTATTTCGCTAAAAACGGATAATGGCAGAATCTCCGCAGAAAAGTTGCTAAGTCAATCGCTTCGAGTCACTTCAGATAACGGGCGTATTCAATTACGTGAGATTGCAACTCGATTACTCGAGTCAAAAACAGACAATGGGCGCATTGAAGTCACGAATACTCAATCAGACCGGATCATTGCGAAAACCGATAATGGTCGGATCGAAATGCGTCATGTCGATGCAGATGCAATTGGAGTAGAAACCGATAACGGACGTATTGAGCTGAGTCATGTGAACGGAAACATCATCGGCGAAACGGACAATGGTCGAATTACATTGCTCACCGGTAGCCTGGATCGCAACATCGATATGCAAACAGACAATGGTAGCATACTGATTCAGTCTGAAGAAAAGCCCTCAAATGTTACCATTCAAGTGAAAACCGACCACGGGCGAGTAGATGTGTTTGGAGAAAAGAATTCACGTACCCAAATTGGAGCAGGCGAGTATAAAATCCGGCTAAAATCAGATAATGGTCGAATTACCGTTCAATAAGTGGTCAATTTCAACAAAAGATAATTAAAAAACAGAGATCACAAGTCTCTGTTTTTTTGTATGGTAGAATAGTCGAATTACTCCTGAGGATAGCTGCACAACTCAAATAATGTCCCTTCCGTAGAGGCTGGATTGATGTAGATAAGCCTCCGTCCTCGTGCATTCGTGCGCAAGGTGTCTTCAAGAAAACGGATACCTTTTTCTCTTGCATCTAAAATTGCTTGATCTAAATCGTCCACTCGATACGCGACATGATGAACGCCTTTCCCTTTTTGCTTGATAAACCTCGCAATCGGAGAGTCTCGATTTGTCGGTTCTAGGAGTTCGATGGTTTGTCCGTTGGTTTGAACAACGGCTACATGCACTTCAACCCCAGGTACGTCACTCGTGTACCGATCTTCTAATGATCCTTTGAGAACTTCTAGATAAAAAGGAAGCGCTTCTTCGATACTTCTGACTGCAATACCGATATGATCGAGTTCGTAATTCATTGTAGTTCTCCTTTTGAGTACATCCAGTTTTATGAATCGGTAGTCTTCGCTCTATCTACTACACGTTTAACAAAATTCTCTTTATACCTTGTATAGTCGTTCATATCCCCATTACCTGTCAACAAATAACTCAGTTTAAGTGCTTCATATTCTTTAGCCAATGCCTCTGATGAATTAAGCTGATCTCTAAATGAAAGAAGGTCTTTCCATTTTTGACCTTCGTGCTCAACTAGATGAATGATATGCGTCTTCGTATCCATTTTCCCGTTATCCAAAAACTTCGCCAGAACGACTTCATTTTCTAAAACGACTTTGAGGCGGTAAAATTGAATGGTTTTTAAACTTTTTAACAATTCGACAGTTACGTGATGGATGTCATCCACTCCAAGCGCGAAATCGATCATCGGCTTTGCTTTAATTCCTTTAATAGAGGTACTGCCGATATGTTCAATACGATTGAAGTCCAAGCCAGTCACCTCATGGATTGCCTGCTGGGTCTTTTTAAATTCAGGTTCCCACCCAATTTGAGGCTCCACGAGTTTAATCTCATCTCTAACTAACCCTAAAATGATAGCAATTACCTCCCTCACTATTAACTTCATGAATGGTTCATTCGTTCTTAAAACCCATTCCCTTTTCTTTTAGTGCTAGCTCCAGTTTAGGAATGGAAGCAGGTCCAAGTCCATGAAACTGTAACAGTTCTTTCTCCGTATACGTAGCGAGAATCTTAAATGACTGAATGCCGTTATTCTCTAATGCTCGTCTTGCAGGAGCAGAAAGTATAGAGAGAAACCCACTTTCAGGTTTTCTTTCCTTTTCGCATATTGGGCAAGTAGGGCAGTCACTTTTCTTATTAGAGTGGTGACCTTGCTCGAACGCTTTTAAGTCAGTATTCGAGATGCCCATGACAGCCTCCTTTTCTTTCTAAGAATTAGAGCATTATACAATTGTTTTTTGAAATCGCTTTCCTGTATACATATAGACAATCATGAATATTACGATGCAAAGGAACATTCCTAAACCCACGTACATGAGCCAAAATCTGTCTAACAAGTCACTCAGCACGAAGAAGAACATACTGAATGTTAGTGCAAGTATTACCTTGCCCATAAATTTACATAAGCGGATAGGTTCCTAGTTTTCTTTTTCTTCATCAGACATCGTATTGTATCCAGCGATTAACGAATGTCCTTTCCCATTAATAAATAGGATTCCCAACCCAAGAAATAAAATTATAAGCAAGATGAAGACAATCACAGTTACCACCTCCACTACGTGAATCTCATTTATTGAATTGAATTTTCAGTACATAGACAAGATCATATTGACCTAACTTTTCGATAGAACCCTCCGGATCTTCGTAAAATTCAGAGGTCATCGAACTCATGCCATTACTCTCTTTAGAAAAACAAATAGTTGCTAACACATTCTCTTCCTCAAGGGGTCTCAGCTCACCTGGAAATGAACTAGAAGTGGAGGCCATCTCTTGAAATCCTACCGGCTGCTCATCAATATTTTGTACAGAGCCGCTGCCGTCTTTCCTAGTTACCGCTAAATTTAATACATTTTTATCATATTCAACTAACGGTCTTTGCATAGAAAACATGATGGTACCCTCTGCTTCAACTGGTGTGATAATTGAGGAGACTGGTTCATCCATAAACTTCCCAGCTTCATACTTTTCTACCCAAATAGTAACCTCTTTAAAATCTTTATCGACATGATAATCATACACAAACATATTGTCTGAATATATAGAGAGAAGACCTTGTTCACGATCCGTTAAATCCGAAACTGAGAGTGTATTTCTTTTATCAAGAACACCTGAACAACCACTTAATACAACGATTAAAGTTAATAGAAAAAATAGCTGCTTTCGCATAATATTACCTCCTTTTCTACCATAAATCCTGCTGGCGTTAGTGTCATTCTCTTTCCTTCAAATTAAATTCCAGCTTGATGCGATCTCTGCATTGGATGCCATTCTCAAAAATTGTTTCTGGATAATGAATAACAAAATGGTCTTGGTCTACACCAACTATCCTGAATCCACACTTTTGATAAAGCGCTAACTGCCCAATGCTTGAATTACCTGTAGCGACAAAAAGAGTGGTGTACCCTTTAGTTTCAGCTACTTGGATGGCATCCAACACTAATTTCTTACCGATTCCTCTCCCCTGCAGATCTTCTGCTACAGCTACATTCATTAGCTCTACATTTCCAGAACTTGTTTGCAACAATACATAAACACCAACAATCTGCTGCTCATCCTCTGCTACAAAACAATCCCCCTCCTCAATGTATTCCTCAATCCTATCTATCGATGGATCTGCCAACATTAATAAGTCCATTGGAGGCTTTTCATTCGCTTTCAGTTTCCGGATTTCCATCGTTTATCACCTTCCTTACATCGTCAAAACCATTATTCTTAATAAAGAAACACGATTTCCTTATTTCACCTTAGTAGTTTTGACATGTAGTACTCATCTACATATTCGTCATTTATAATGAGTGAATCACGATTTTTCCCTCGATTTCAAAATTCATTTTCCGATACAGCCGCATACCTGCTTCATTCGTCTGAGCAACAGTCAATTCCAGCCGGCGAATGTTATGTTGAACTGCCCATTTCTCAAGGTGTTTGAAGAGGTGAGTTCCGACTCCATGCCCTCTATGAGAAGTCAAAATCCCAATAACAAAATATACCGTATGACGTGTTCTTTTGGAGCTTCCTCCGATTGCCATGAGATATCCGATTAGTTCTCCATCCTATTCAGCTGTAAAAATTGCTGAATGTCTTTCTTTTTTCATCGAACGAGTTCTTGTTTGCATCTGCTCAACTGTTATTTTTCGTTCACCTGGCTAAAAAAGCATATACTCCGAATCACTTTCAACTTGCTGAATCAGTTGACACAGCTGTACTGCATCCTCGAGATATACATGTCTAATCTGTATTCGTTTTCACCTCATCCCTATTCCATAGACTTGAAAGACCTCTTCAAGGAACCCGCTAATTCATTACTAATTGCTATGATCACTAGCTCGTCATGATCGATTTGAAGGTAATAGCTATCGTTATAAAAAGCAATATAGAGATTCTTTTTCTTTCTTAGTAGTGAGTTCGCATAATGAACGACTTCGCCCATTTTGACATCCTCGATTGTTACGTAGAGTATTGTATCCTTAAACTCTTCAGTTATTTTCGAGTACTCATTCCAATTTGAAATGGTGAAGGACCTGCTTAAAGATCCCTTTGCGAATCGTCGAGACTTAGTCTGACCATTTGGTATGTATGAGTATAAAAATGTAGCATCAATTTGAGAGTTTCCTTTAAATAAATGGGAAATTACATTTTTCAAGAGTGATGGAGAATGCCTGAAAACACCAAAGGGTCTGATCATTTTTCTTTTTTCACTCACTTGAAAAAAGGGTGGTTGTTGAGCAGTAAAATTTACTTTGAAGTTCTTTTTCAATCGTTTCAAGTATTCAGCCCATTTCTTTACAAATTCCTATGAGAAACTATTCATAAGTAGTCGGAAAAAGTTTCAATAGAAAACAGACCGCTTAACTGAAGATATTGCTGTAAAATTGCCGCATGACCAAAACCATATAAGACAAAAATCCGTTCTCCTTCATTTTGGAGCAAATCCACAATGTTTTTGTAGATTAATAAATTTCGATAATCCCAGATGTCAAAACCGTCATTTTAGCATTTAACTGATTAAAAATAGTTGAATCAATTTCTTTAGCTCATTGCACAAGATCCGTCACTCCAGGTACATCTTTATCCCAGTCGACCGCAAAAACTTCATTCAGACCTGACTCTTTAGCTAATCGAAATCCAATTTGATGTACTTCTTTGGAGGTGAGTACAAAGTTATCTTTAAAATATTCCTGATATTCTTCATTCAAATTGCTATTAAACTCTTTTGGGCACTCTACTACAACTTTTGTCGGTTTAAATTTCGTCAGGCGTTTGACAATTGTTTCGATTTGGCATTGTTGTGGTTCTAAAAAACCCCTTCAGTCTTTGGAGCATGCAAATCTCCATTATTATTACTCTCCAAGTGTGCTATTCCTATTAAAAGTAGTGGAGAAGTCTGGCTCACTTTTGTCACTCCCTTTTTTCACTTCATTAGTTCATTCAATCGTCCCTATAAAGGCAAGCTTTTTATAGATAATTATTTCTTATTAAGGAATAAATATAAGTATCATGAGCAACACCGTCTTGATACATATAACTTTTCAAAATCCCTTCACTTTCAAATCCAAGATTCACCAACAATTTGTTCGATGACTCATTTTCTATGAATACAACTGCCCCGATTCGAGTAAGTTCCATGACATTAAAGCCATATGAAATAATCGCAGCAACTGCTTCTTGGGCGTATCCATATCCCCAGTTATCAGGATGTAGATCATATCCTATTTCTGCTCGCTTATGTCGTGGTGACCAAAGATGAAATCCAATCGTCCCTATCAGTTGGTTCGTCTCTTTACACTCAATTCCCCATCGTATTCCTCTTTTCTCACTATAATTTTTATGGAATATTTCGATCAAATTCTCAGCCTCTTCTATTTTTCGAAAGGAATCTTGTCCATAATAACGAGTGACCTCATCCGAAGAAAAATACGAGAAAATACGATTTGCATCTTCTTTATTAATTTCCCTCAAACGAATTCTTTCGGTTTCTAATACAGGAAACAAACTAATCTCCTCCTTGAAGTACTCTTTGTTTGAAAAAGGTATATGGATAATTAAATAGAATGCATGTATTGACTCTCCTTCCTACTTCAATAGGAAAGTCGTGGTGAGTACGTAATTCCCATGAACTTCATTTTACAAAACACTCTAAAAGTAGTGTGGATTCAACCAAGATAAGAATAAAAACGCTCATCAACGGAATACACCCATGAATTCTTTACATGCTGGGAATAAGGACATGTCGAATCGGCTTCTTTTTCAATAAATCGAATATCATGCTGCACTGCATCTTTCAATTGAACTTGTATCAGTTTGTCTAACTCTGAAATATTCTTCATGTCGCGGACCCCTATCCATCCAAGTTCCCAGCTTTCATCATTCACTCCATATAAGAAGCTAAAAGCGTGAACGATGGAATCCTGAACGATGACATAACTATTCTCTTCCATTAGCCCTTCCATAATCGCTAGTTCCCAAGAAGTGAATGAATGATTTGCTACCGGATTTGCTAGATGAGTGTCCGTGTAAACTTGTTTTACTAATCCTATAAGTGATGCAAGGATCTCGGGATCTTCTTTAATCTCATGAAAGGTTCGTTTGTTTGGTAAAACGCTTATTTCCGTTAGTGATTTCAATGGACAGATATGTAGTATTTCAGTTTCTCGTATCAGTGAAAATTGATTGGTACGAAGTACTTTGATAAGCAAATGATATCGATTATCCACTAAGAAAAATAATGGTTTCGAGTATTCCTGTTGTAGGAACCAAACACACTGGTGAAGAACGTCTTCCGTCATTCGATTAAAATCATATGCCAATCTAACATATGTGCAATTTGGATGCCATGAAGAATCATGAGTAATGGCTACCAGTTGCAGCGTATTTTTAACATGTGCAACTAAGGTCTTCGAATTGCCTCGTCTAGCACTACGTATTTCTTGTTTTAAGTCGCTATGATTCAACAACACCTGGTCAATAAAATCTTCAACAATCTTAGTGTCCGGATAATCATTGACGATGGTGAATCTAGCAGTCATATCCACCCTCTCCTTAAAATTAAATTCATCTTTCCACAATGAGATGACTCCATCGTTCATCCCACTTTTTTTGATTCACTCGCTCAAGATAGACAGAATAGAGGTCGCTTGTTTTATCAAAATTAGGGGTAGGTCTAACATATTTACAGAACAAATCACTTAATCCATATGGTGCCATGACTGCTAACTCATTGTTCCTAATTCGGATTGCAACAGCTGTTGGTGTTTCAGGGAAGTTTGAAACACCTTCAAAAGATGAATGATAGGGATTTGAACCATTTTTCTCATGCATCCTCGCTTGATTCTTAACAGACCAAGGTTGACCTGGCATAATTTCCTGTAATAGCAACTCTAACTTTCTCTCTATGTCCGTGCTGATAGTTACTTCGTCAAAGTAAATCACATCAATATCATTAACTGTAGTTGAAATATTATCTTGCACATCCCATATCTTATTTCTTAGATATCCTGCGCAAACCCAGGCATCAGGTAAATGTAAGCTCTCTACTGCTTTCAATACTGACACAAACATATCGTCATTTGCTATGATTTTCTTGAGTCGTTGTTCATATCTCATCAAATACCCCCTTGTGATGGGATCCGAGCTCCGGATTAAACTCGTTTAATAAAAACAAACTCATTTATCCTTTGTTCCTTTTAACAAGCCTAACCCACATGTGAACTAATCTCGAAACGATTAACATGACTCCGACAACTACTGCGACTGCAAATCCGAGCATCCCTTGTGCAACTACCCAACCTACTGTGAATGTCATGAAAAAAAGGAAATAGGCAGCACCTGTGAGAATGAGGATAAAAGCAACATGAAATGGTTTGACTCGTTGGTAACTAAGGGCTAAGAGTCCGGTGAGCACGAGAATGCCAACACTCGAATACAAATGAAAGGATCCCCAACGAATTTCAATACGTGATTGTCCTTCATCACCCATAGCGTCAATAACAGGAAGCGACAGCTCATAGAACGTGATGCACGCTGTAATAATTCCAAGTGCTAGTAAACCGAAGTAAATCATCCAGCTGATTCTCACAAAACCTCCATTGCTTTCCATGAAAGACCTCCTTAAAGATAACAATCATACTGCTACACATTACATGACGAAGTTAACAAGTTTTAGTAGGATATGTAATCTTACCCCTAATACTTGGAAGGTTTTAAAAAATGGCATCATTAACTAATAAAAAGAGTAAACGTGAGCACAATTACAAAACTAATAGGCAGTACAAAAAGATTTCGCTTATCTTGCGGACTCAATTCATTCGATCCATTCTTATCAACAGGTTTAAATAAGAACACAAACAATCCTGCAACTGCAATAACCACAAAACCAATGCCTATTACGCCAAAGCCCATTCCTTCAAATCCGCCAATGAGCAAAATACTAGTGACTATTATAGCTACCCCAGCGAGTGCTGTAATCCCTGTAGCCACATAACGCTTTTCACTTCTTTTAGTAAGGATATAAATAAAAGAAAAAAGACAAAAACCTAACAGTAAGCCTATCGTAACTGGTACAAAAATCATAGAATCCACACCCCTTGTTCAGATTAAAATAAGAACATCAGTAAATCTGATGCTTGAAGTCATTTCTCTCCTATGTTCTCGTCAATTTAAAGAGTTTGTTCGAGTTACTTGAAATTGAATATAAGTGGACATGCTCACTGTGTTGCTTATGAATCACTTCATTTTTCCATAACTACGTCTTGAATCATGACTACATTTGTCTTCAGAATACTTTCTGGATAGTCATGATCGATACATTCATTCCAATACTCGAAATGCTTCGTGTCGATAAAACCATCAGAGAAAACAACCTCTTCGGCACGAATGCCTTGATAAGAAACCCAGTACAAATATAGGACTCCTTCTATCGTCTCTTCAAAAATAGATTCCACGTACATTTTTTCTGCAGGAAGTGTTTGCTTCACATCTTCTAAATGTATCGTTAGGAATTCCATCCATTCCCGCGCTTTT
Organism: Sporosarcina sp. BI001-red; assembly: GCF_003384035.1. Taxonomy (GTDB): domain Bacteria; phylum Bacillota; class Bacilli; order Bacillales_A; family Planococcaceae; genus Sporosarcina. The sequence goes on from NZ_QQAK01000012.1 coordinate 407,131, forward strand.
TCTTCTTTACCTGCTAGAACTCTAAAGCGTTCTAATTCTACGTGAAGATTAGTCATAACCTATTCCTCTTTTCTTTGTATGTTTCTACACTAGTCATTATCAGATTAAGGAAGCAATCCTAGCAGATTCGCGACCATTATACAGAGTAAAAAACTAGAGAATAGCACCATTTCAATGAGTGTCGCAATATATTGATTTTTACTTTTTGCGTACTTTTTTTCCATATATGCAGTAACCGACTCATTCACAATATTCATAAACAACAAATAAAAGAGGAGAAGTGTGAACCAAGTATCTATTGGTGCGTTAGTTGAAAGATAGATATAGCTCATTACAACTAACCCTGCCAACGAAACTCCTCTTAGAATCCATTCGATTTTGAAATGTTTGTCACTTACGTATTGGTTGAACAAAATACTTTTCTTTTCAGTTTTCAGCATTTTTCTCGTAACATATTCAGTCAATATCTGAACTAAGGAAAAACCTACCATTAAAGTAAATAGCATATAATTTGAAAAATCCACATCTATCTACCCCCTTCTTATATGACCGAATGCCTTTTCAGACTGTTATTAGGGGGATTATGTCCTTCATTTGGTGAATTGTTAATGAACATTCACCTGACCTTGCAGGCAATAACGTCATGTAATACATTCTTAGAACTTTAATTCCCCTGTAAAACTTTTGCTTTTTTTCTGGATGAATAAAAGGAAACACCAACAAACCAATGTTCCACTAACAAATGACAGCACGATTATGTAAGGAGAAAAAGTCACTCCAAATGCAACTTCACTTTTTAAGATATCAATCTTCTTCTAAGCCGTTTCAATATCTGGTCGATAGATAAGTGTCTTGATAAAACCAGATGATAGCATTCCTACTAAATAGATGACATGTATAACGAGAGAAGCAACGATTGCTTGAATGATAATTTTCACTTACTCGCCTCCAGGAAATTCATGATCTGTTTAAGTAACCAAAAGTTTCAACTCTGAATAATTAAATTTACCAGTAGCTAGGCATTCATAAACTAAGTTAAAATTCCGATTGTAATGATCGTGATAATGAGTGAAGAGATGAGCGCAATCAGCCCAAAGTAGAATGGAGCTTGAAATGCCCATAAATCGTAGCCCCATAACACCCGACGCTTCTTCTGAAAACTCAAGTAAAAAAAAGGTAGCAGATACGATTGATAGTGCTTAAGAGGATAGTGAGCATCACTATTATGAACTTATGGTTTATGGGGGCGGTCTCCCGTCACTTTTCCATACTTAGGCGCATCACTTCTAACACCTGTTTATTTTCAAAAATTAACTTATACGCATCTGGCATCTGGAGGTTTTTCCAAAAGCTGAAGTCAAAACGGTCTTCAAAATAATTCATAATTAGTACCATGATATTGCCATGAGTCCCGATTGCAATGTTTTTCCCTTCATACAGGTCGAGTACCTTTAGAGTTGCCTCGATTCCTCGTAGTTGCGCAATCTCATTGGACTCTCCCCCAATCAAGGAAAAGGTAGGATTCTTCCACACTTCCCTAATTGCAAATTCAAAATCTCCAACAGGTTGATCAGACAATTTCCGTTCCATAAAGCCATTGTCAATGATCACTTTTTGGTCAATAAACTCGGCAATTGCTTCAACTGTTTGAACTGCCCTTTTGTATGGGCTAGAAATGACAATATCAATGGATTCTTTCTTAAGCACTTCGCTCATTGTTGCTGCATCCGTAAAACCTTTACTAGACAGCGGTCTTCCTAATTCATCGGGGCTATAGGTTGAATGAGCATGTCGTACAAAAATAATTGTAGTTCTCAAAACCTTACTCTCCTTTGAATAGCTACATGAAATTTTCTATCTAATTCCAACTCAAATACATTTAGGTATGATCTATTAATCCAGTTTCATTAACATGATAATCACCATGATAATTTGTGGTATAATTCTAACAACTTATAGATTCACCAAAGATTCTCCTAATTTTAATTCTATCAGAGTATTTTGATAGCACAATTAAATGTTGGTTATTTGAAAAAGAAATCACGTTATAGGATGGATGAAATGGGTTATACAAATCGTGCAGGTTTGGGAGTCAGAGTGGTAGCTAGTTTTCTAGATTTTGTGTTGCTCGCAACGATTATAGCTTCGGTTATTTATTTAGTAACAGGATCATTTTCTTTAAACTTTGCAAATGGAGTTGTATGGCAGTCAATCTATACGCTCTACTTGATGGTCGTCCCTATTATCTGGAGTGGATATGTAATTGGAAAACGAATGTGCCACATCCAGGTGAAGCGATTGGACGATGGTAATGTCACGTTATCCAATATGTTCATGAGAGAAATCGTCGGTTACTATTTGATTGGAGCGCTAACATTTGGTGTTTCGATACTTATCAGCGCAGGAATGATCATGTTTCGGGAAGACAAAAGAGGAATACACGATTTTCTAGGTGGCACTTATGTTGCGAGGCATTGAAAGTCCGCATACTAGTAATATTTTGGAGCATAGAAAAAGAACTTCCTGGAACCTCAGGAAGTTCTTTTGTTACGTTTCTAAACTATGGAAATTCAGCAATTTTCACATAAGTTTTAACGCCTTACACAACCTTAGGCAAACCATCCAAAGATTTTCGTATAGAAGATAGTAGGGACAACAATAATTAGAAGTCCCAGTTGAATCAAGGTTGGGATATATTCATTTTTATTTTCAGCGTATTTTTCTGCAAATACGCTCTCACTAATTCCAGGACGATTAAATTGAGTAACGAAAAAGAAAGTTGTTGTCGTCTTTTCACCTGATGACATAATAATAGCCATTACTAGATATCCAAAAATCAAAATAAATCGCAGAATCCATTCAATTTTCCGATGCTTATCATTCACATAGTTACTTTTAAAGAAACTCAGTTTATCCAGTTTGAAGTAGCGACGCAATAGGCTATTTAGCAGATAGAAAACGCCTATATATAGAACAAGCGCGGTTAAGAGTTTAACTGAAAATTATCCAATTATTTACATCTTCTGGTTTTCATCTTTATTTTTATGAGGAAACAGATTCTTTACTTTCAGATTTACGATTTACTGAGCATAACTGCCTGCTTTTTCTGTTTCATTCGCTGAAGTGTAATGACAAGTAATGTCAAGCCTCCAACAAGTGCGGGTCCTATGCTGATCAAAAAGAATTTCCAGTTACCTGTGTTCAATGAAAGGATAAGAAACAAGATAGGTATTCCAATTATACTAATCAAAGAAACGATAAAAGCCACCTTTAAGTTTTCCCTCACCACTACTCCTCCTTCAGAATTATGAATTTATTTCAGCTTAACATATTGGAGGAAGTGATTAAAATAAAATTCAAAAAATTTACTAGTATTTCTAATTTCACTGAATACTTCTTAAATATTCTTACATAGACATCAGAATAAAACCTACATTTCCTCATCTGAATTTAAATAATCAACATATTATTTTCATCGAACTCCCAGTCAGCGCCATAAGCGACTTCCCAATAATAGCCGTCCGGATCCACAAAATATCCTCCATAACCGCCCCACGAAAGAGTTTGAGGTTGCTTTACAATTTGTGCTCCCACATCCTTAACCTTTTTAAAAATGTCATCGATCTCAGCTTCCGATTTTCCATTATAGGCAAGCGTAAACCCTGGAAATCCACCTGCTGAAATCGCAGGTGGGTTGTCCTGGTCGATATCCCTTGCTAATTCTTCCAATGGAAACAACTCTAGTTTAGATCCTTCATTTTTAAAGAATACGATGACAGGTTTTTCCTCATCTCCTGTCACCGAAGCTTCAAACCCGATATTCTTATAAAAATCCAAAGACTTTCTAATGTCTTTTACACCTAATGCTATAAGATTGATACGATTCATTATTCATCCATCCCCTCTAGGTAAACTTATTCTTTACAATACATTCTGTAACACGCTCCAATCTTCTCTATTCAAATATGTCTTTAAATACACGAAAAAACGCTTCGTAGGATTATTTTGATCCTACGAAACGCTGAACCTGGGGCTTTACTCTTATGACTAGAAAAGCTGCTTCTAGAGAGATTGGATGGTGTTCTCTACTCATGCATCTCCTATCTTTGTTAATTTACAAGTCAAACGTCATCCCATCATTCGCAATATGGAAACCATTCTTTTCGATAAAATCCCGAGCGTCGCTATTCTGTTTCAGAGCAGGATTACTGTGATTAAAATGGGTGAAATAAATTGCACAGGTGTCTGTAATACTCTTCAAACGCTCCATTGTATCCGTAATGAATGGATGAGGGATCTCACTCAAATCTCTGGCACCCCGTCCACTGTCCGATAAATCACTCTCAGAAAAAAACGTTGCGTCCAACAAACAAATATCCGCTTGCTTACATGCTTCTACGAGATCAAGGTCCCACTCATCCCAACTATCAATATCAGGAATATATAACACTTTCTTTTTAGGTCCTTTAATCCAAAACCCAAACGTCTCGGAGAATTCGTTCCGATGAGGTACTTTCACTGGTGTTACTTCAACATCATTATCCAGATTAGTAGAAATCCCCTGTTCGATTGCTTGAACTTGAATATTACCTAGGTCCGTTAACTGCCGCCAAGGTGCATGTGATTCCAGAACGTTTTTCATCAGCGGTCCGGTAAACACAGGTACATTCTTCGTATTCATTGCTTCTTTCCCTAAAAATATTAGTCCTGGATAATGACCAATATGGGCATGCGTAAGGAAAATACTGTCCATTACAAGACCTTCCATCCCGTGTGTGCGTTGAACCATAATGATTTGCTCTTTAAAATCTGGCGATGCATCGATTAAATGCCATTGATTTTTATCTTTCAATACTATGGCAAGTGATGCTGCTCTTCGTTTGAACGTTGGATTATCGATCGCTTTTGTACAATTATCGCAATAACAATTCGGTTGCGGCAACCCTGCGTCTTGCGCTGTGCCTAACACATGTAAAATCACTTCACCCATATCGGTGCATCTCCTTTTTCAATACTAACTTTTGGCTGTGCAGTATACGTTTTCTTCGTAATGGTCCAACCTGTAAACCCAAATACGATATTAATGAGAGGGACAAGGAACACAAAGAAGGCGTATGGGATAAATTCTCCTGGGCTGATTCCGAAAATGCCTGCTGCAAACACTGCCGGTACACTCCACGGAACGAGATTGATGCCTACCGTTCCTGCAGACTCAACGCATCTTGATAAGTTTTTCGTATCAATATTCATCTCTTTATACTTCGTAACAAATGTCCTAGACGGCAATACAATTGCTAGAAACTGCGCACCACTTGCAAATGCTACTACGAATGTCGAAAATATCGTTGCCAGTATCAAACTACCTGTAGAATGCACGCGCGCCATCATTTTTCTCGTTAAGATTTCAAACGATCCAGACTCTTCTAGTACGCCGCCTAGTGCTGTCGCAATTACTAAAAGTGCAATCGTGCTGAGCATGGAGGTCAATCCTCCACGATTCAACAAAGAGTCAATAGCCGGAACATCTGATTCCAACGCAAATCCATTTGTCATGACTTGAATGATTTGCGCGATTGGCATTCCTTGCACGACAACAGCTATAATGCCTCCGAGCATCCCCACCCCAGCAAGCGCGGGAATTGCAGGTACTCTCAACATCATGAGCACAATTGTCAAAACAGGTAACAGTAAAAGCAGTGGATGTATTAAAAACAACTCCGAAAGACCAGTCTTAATCCCTTCGATTACAGAAGAATCCGCTACGCCAACGCCAGTATAGGATTTACTAACAAACCAGTACATGACGATTGCGATACCAAAAGCAGGAATGGTATCCCAAAGCATATGTTTAATATGTGTAAATAGATCCGTCTCTGCCATCGCTGGTGCAATATTGGTTGTGTCAGATAATGGAGAGAGCTTATCGCCGAAGAACGCACCAGAAATCACAGCGCCACCTACAAGTCCCGCTGGAAAACCAAGACCTTCCCCAATCGCCATGAACGCTAATCCTACTGTCGCGATCGATGTAAACGAACTGCCAAGAGTGATTGAAACAATCCCAGTGACCAAAGCTACGACTGGGATGAAAATCGATGGATGGATAAGGGACAAGCCGTAAAAAATGATTGTTGGAATAACTCCACTGGCCATCCATGATCCCACAATGATGCCGATCAATAACAAGATAAATACTGCAGGTAACGCTCGACTCACACCATTGACCATCATCATTTGAATAGAATTCCATTCAAAACCAGCTAATCGAGCAATTAAGGCTGCTGCGAATACGCCGATCAATAACGGCATGAGCATTCCCGCTTTCCAAACAAACACCGACATCGATGCTGCTGCAATTAAGGTTAGTATCGGAACAATCGCTAACCAACCAGACATTTCTTTTTTCATATGCTCATCTCCATAAATTTAGTGTGAGAATTCATTCATTACGACCTCATTTCATGACAAAACAAAAAAGCCTCCTCCCCTCAAAATTGAAGGGACGGAAGCTCCGTGGTACCACCCAAATTAGCAGAAAAATTCTACTCACTCATTATAGATAACGGCCTAAACCGGACAATTACATCGTCAGCTCCCTGTTTGTAATTCGTTAGTGTACCTTGCTTGGTTCGCACCGACCACCAAGTCTCTGTTGCCAAGGTTACAAAACTACTTCGAACAGTTCATCACATTTTTCAATATCATAAATTGTTTTGATAGAGTTGTCAATCAATATATTACATACTGTGTACAATTAAGTAAACATAGTACTCGACACACCGATACACCTTTAAAATCCCATATCTATAAACAAATTCACATACTCAACCGATGGTCATGCAACTATAGTATGTAATATAATTACAAACAAGAATAATCGACATGACAAAAGTTTTTATGTCAATCGTTTTGTAAGTCTTTATATCTAGAGTCATTTCTGATATACTTTGATAATTAGACAATCTTAGGAGGTATTCACTGTTGAAAAGTAAAAGTATTGCCTGGAAACTATCAGGTTTGATAATAGGAGTTTTTATAGTTCTATTTTTGGCTTATACTCTCATTACAAGTTTTATATTGCACGATAAAAGCATGACTGACGGAGAGAAGTTGTCGGTAGAAAACACCCAACTCAATGCAAAGGTTTTAAGTGAACGATTTAACAAAACCAACGAGATGCTACATACGACAAAACATATAGTCGAAACCCTACAGGAACAAGGTAGTTTAACGACTGAACAAATGACAAGTATTATTGAAAATAACTTAAAGAAAAATTCAGATGCCACTGGCATGGCTGCAATTGTGGAAAACGGTTTTATTTCACTAGAAACATCAGATGATCAGTTAGTAGATTCAACGAAACGTTTCATTCCTTATTTGTTTAAGGATGGATCCGATATCAAAACGGAATCGTTGAGTGGATATGACACTGAGGGCGACGGAGACTGGTATTTAATTCCGAAAAACGAAAAACGAGCAGTTCTAACAGAACCGTATACATACAGCGCAGGAGGACAATCCATTTTAATGACTACCATTTCGGTTCCATTAATTACGAATTCTGGCGAGTTTTTCGGAGTGCTTACGACAGACATCTCCATTGACTTCTTAAATGAGCTCGTGACGTCCATCAGCCCTGATGGAGGTTATGCTTCTGTCATTACAGATGCTGGGAACCTTACAGCCAATAGTTTAAAAGAAGAAATGAACGGATCAAATATGAGTGATTCCATCGATTGGGATTCAATGAAAGCAAAGCTCCATGAAAGTAAAGTTGGGACGATATATGTGAACTCACAAAGTTTGGGTGAGGAAGCATTCAACGCATTTGCACCAGTTATGATGGATAATATTGATGAAGTCTGGTCAGTTCAAACAGTTTTACCAAAATCCAAAATATTAGTTACCTTCACTGCAATACTTTGGGTAACTATCATTGCTGCAATTGTTATGATAGTCATCATGTCCCTAGTCACAGCTGGATTCATATTTAAACAATTGAGACCACTCAAGTACTTACAGCGATCAATTGAAATAGCTGCATCGGGAGACATCACCAATTATATTGATGAAAAGTATATTAAACATGATGAGATCGGTGCTGTGTCCAGTGCATATAATAATATGCTACACCAAACAAATGATGCGATGAGTGCAGTGCGGGCATCCTCTACAGAATTAAACGACTCCTCTACACATGTTCATCAAGCTTTCGAGGAGATTGTAGCTTCAAGTGAAGAAGTCTCCTTAGCGACAAACGAAATCGCTCAAGGTGCTTCTAAGCAATCGGAAGATACTGAAGAGACAAGCACAAGTATGATTCTTCTTGCCGAACAAATCAATGTCCTCTCACAATTAGCAGAGAGCATGGATCATCTATCCGTACAAACTGTCCAATCTACAAATAAAGGAATGTTAGAAGTTAAAATCTTAAGAGAGACTAATGATTCCGCAAATGAGATGAATATAAAAGTTCAGCAACAGATGAACACATTATCTCTGAAAATCGATGCCATTAATCAAGTGATCATATCGATTCAAAAGATTACTGCGCAAACCAACCTACTTGCATTGAATGCAAGTATTGAAGCAGCACGTGCTGGCGAGCATGGCAAAGGTTTTGCCGTAGTTGCGGAAGAAGTTCGAAAACTCGCCGAGCAGTCAATCATCGAAACTGAAAAAATCCAAAGTACTGTACAAGAAATCATTGAGGAATCCAGACAGACGGCTAGCGTTGTACAATCCAATAAGCAATTGATGGATGGACAAAACCATTCCGTTACGAGCACAGAATCCAGCTTTAAGGAAAACGCTCAGTTCACAGATCAAATGAGCCACTCCATCAAAGAGCTTACTTCTGAACTTTCAGAAATGCTGACGCATAAAGATCAAGTACTTCTTTCAATCCAAAGTGTTTCAGCTGTATCTGAAGAAACCGCTGCTTCCGCTGAGCAAGTTAGTGCTTCTTCGCTAGCGCAACAAAACGAACTTGAACAAGTTGCAGATTCAACAACACGCATGAAAAACATAGCTAACGAACTACAAAGCGTAGTCGAACGTTTTAAATTAAGTTAATATAAAACCGATCATTCTCCTAATAATGGAATGATCGGTTTTAATTATTGTATTTTGGATATCTCCTAAGTATAATATTTTAATTTTAAATTGAAGAACTAATCCATTTTCCCACAGTCGCCGTCTTCTACTCCAAACAGCCAGAGTATCTGCTCATAACTTTATTCATTAAAAGCGCCCGTTAGTTGCAATAACTCGTAACTAGAGTTCATTGCACGCTCTAATTCAAATTGAATATGTCCGAAATTATTTCATCACTTCCAGGTGTAAACATAAAAATTGAAAATGAAATACATAATAGTCCTAAACACACCATGCTGAATTTTTTATTTTTAAAAAGACCTTTCCCTACTAAAAATAATCCTGCAAACAGTATTAAGAAATACCAAAACCCCATAATTTCACCTCATTTCTAACAGTCAATAATTTGACGATATACCTTTTTAAAGGTTCTGTATTATTGGATATCTCTACAGATGTCAAGTAAGTCTATTTTTGCTTGTAAAATTAAATTCTGGATTTAAATCAAAGACAAACCCTAGTTATAGAATCCGACCCTATCACTAATGTTTAGTTAGTATAAGTATGCTGCTCCAAGAACTTCGCTTTCGCTTACATATTCACGTTTGACCAAACTAACTTTAATGCTTTCACACGCCCACCTTTTCCTTACCTTCTTTTCTCCTATTCCCCTTCGTAAACTATCGAATAATCTATCGTTAAAAAAGGTAGCGAAAAGATCCACATTTCATGAGTGGCTTTTAATTTACCGTCCCCGGTTTCCTGAATGAAAAATGTTTCTTGCAAAGGTAAGGTGAATAAATGTCTGTTGTTGAACGACAAATATACTCCTGTATCTGATGATGGATCCGTACGTTTACTTGTCAGTAGCACCCCTCTATCAACCGCCTGCAATTCCAAAATTCCGGTCATTGTTGAATAAGGTAGGGGCAACGCAATATTCATGTACATACGATCATTTGTTTCATGCTGTGAATAAAGAGCAGTAAAAATCGTCTGTTCACCAATTTTTCGTTCCCACACACGCACATGCTCCCGTCCATCGAGTCCTTCAACCAACGTAAAGATATCCCCCGTCATCTCGACCATTTCAGAATGCAACGGTAAATTAATTTGTTGCGTACGTTTACTGATGAACGAATAAAGATAGGCAAATGGCTTAAACCAGCGATGCCAGTGGATTGATGCGTACAGTCTGAAATCTATAGTGTTTTCGTAGAAACGTATGATTAAAGGAGAGACCGATGCAGACGATAGTCCGTAAACAGTTAAGTTATCAGACAGTCCGCGATGTCCACCGACGTGACCGATTTCTTCCGTAACTTGCCTTCCACGAATCCTACTCCTCGGAAAAGTTAGCGGCACAAAACGCGATGGCGGCACAGCTAACGACCACCCGATTATGCCGAATAAAGCAAATATGATGCAATTCAACACACCATGAAATCGAAGCATGAATTCAATCGTAACGGAAAATAGACCAAAACCATTACTCAGTACATATAGCATGGAAAATGTTATTGTGACCGCAAGTGCGCTAAATGCTAGGCGCAACAGCCACTTCTGCAACCTATCCGCAAACGGAAGTTGCCAAACGATCCAAATAATCGCGCAAAATCCATAGATATAAAGCAGGACAGAGAACATTTCAATCCATCGTGAAAACGTAATCCCGATCGCCACGATCATCGGTGCCGCAAGCAATGCTACCTCAGCCCAATGATACAAAGCAGATCGATGCAAACGCCCTATCCAACCTATAAAAATTGGCAAAATAAAAGCGGAATAATGAAAGTGAATAGCAGTTAACCATGTAAGCAACGGACTAAATCCCAAATCGATTCCCGCAACAAAGGCAAAATACCAGCCACCACCCATGAACAAGTAGACGAGGCCGAGATCGATGGAAAACTCCTCGATATTCGTAAATCCCCGATGAAGAAATCGGGTAATTCCGTAAAGAGCTATGTATATCGTAAACAATAGGTACAGTGCAGCAATCCATCCATCCCATCTGGTAGAGACTACTTGTCCAAGCACCACCGCAGTATAAGCAGGAATGGCGACATAGGGATAATACTTCCAAAACCAATCGCATTCCGTACAGACCATTCGTAATAGAATTGGAGTGTACACAAGTTGCGCAACCAACAACAAGCCATACGGCCACGGTGCGTCACTCAAAACGATTGTGACCATAAACAACACTATATGAATCATGACAAACTTACGCATCTGGTATAAATTCTCCTTCATATGACAACACCTTACCTATCAACGGGTTCTTGACATAGACATGAATTTGAAAGACTCTACGCACCTCATCGTACGACTCCACGACTGTCGCCAACCCTTGAAGAAGTTTCGGCAACGGAATCTCGATCCTCCCGAGTATCAATCGTTGATTCAATGATTGGATTCTCATTGCGCCCCCATCCAAGACAGTAAACTGCAAATCTGAATAAAATAACGGAGGTTCCCCTAGGTAATCTTTCACAACCATTCGTTGTTCATCCAAGCTCATCAAGGCATTAAAATATCTTATCTTTTTTGGAAAACTAAACTTTCGTTCCCAGTGAACTTGTTCACCCCCTGCTGAATTGGTAAAGGATGAATTGACAATCGTAAACGAAATATCCGTTCCACTTTCCGGAAAAACGAATTTCCTTCTCGCGCCCAATCGGAAGAGTGGTAAAAGGCATTTTGGCCCACCTGATATGCGATGCATTGTTCCTGACGCTTGAAAAACCGGATTGTCAAAGGCATATCTTTTTTGAAGCATCGGATGAAGACGGAAAAAGTCGTCGGCCAACGCTTTTCGATAAATAGACACTTTTCCCTTCACCTCTTCCTTTTACACGATGCAGCAGTCGGAAGATCCCGGCTCATAAGCAAACCGATTGCTGTAAGTGCGAGTAACGAAAAGTTAAACGTGATGGGATTGAATGGATGATTGGCAGTTTCTGGAGCGGCCACGAAGGCTGCAATCGTTAATAATGGAAAACCGACCATTTGCAAGATGAAGAGATGCCGTTTCTTGCGATAGAACAACCAAACAACTCCGAATATAACTTCAGCTAAACCAATCACCCAGACTACATTCGTCGCTGTAGAATCCGAAAGATACAGGCCACTAGCAACCATGGCTTTTTCCTGTGGATGCATCGCAATGAGTTTAGGTACGAGACCTTGATAAATCCACAAATAGGAAAAGTATAGCGTAAGAAGTTGCATCGTGAAAAAACGTAGATATTGTGATATTGGAAGTTCGCCGCGTTCTAGCCACCGTTTCAGGACATCAAAACTTAGTGCAGTTGCATATCCCATTAATGGTCGAAACAACTGATCAATTAGTTGTCCTACTTTTCCAAAGTTCGTTTCATAATCATATTGTGTCAAGAACTTGGTACCCGCATCCGTCGGTTCATACTTCCAATAGCCGCGTCCTTCACGTATCGGAGAAATTTTTTGATCGGTCCCAAAGTGTAAGGAAGAACTACGCGCCCCATTTCCCAAATATGCGGAGCCATTACTTTCACCCCACCCTTCCACGGTGATAAATGGGCCAACAGTTCGTGTATAAGTAAACTGTTGCGGCTCATCGTCTTCCTTAGGTAAATAGTGAATGGAAGAAAAGCGCAAATCCCACTGAGCATGTAAATCTGGTTTTTGTGAAGCGTCCCACACCCTTTGTAACGGAACATTTATGGGAATTTCTACGTAAATTGGTTTTGACTTCATCGTTTTCACCTTCCATCGTACATTTTCATACATTATTCCCCATCGACTTCACTTATACGATCCTCTCTCTAGTTTATCATTTTTATTCACTAGATGATCCATCATAAACGAAAGAAAGACGAACCGGCGAGGGCTCATCTTCTTTTTCATTATGAAGATACTAGGTAGGCAAATGATTCTGAATCACTTACAGACCTGGTACCTTTAGGTGATATATTAATAGAGCGCAAACCCTTGTCATGGAATTGCGCTAAATTGCAGAAAAATGATCTCTTCTAAAACTCTTTCCTCCATTCATCGTCCACTAACACCACACCATTTTCAGCAATATAGACTACGATCACAGTTCCATGTTGCAATTTATCCTCATTTTTTAGAAATGAAACAAATTCGTTAAAAACTTTCTCATCGTCAGTTTTCTTTTTTCTAGGAATTGTCAAACGTATAGTTGCCTCAACGTCATAATCTTTATAACAATTGGGATCGTTTGGATCAATACTCAAATTTCTTCCGACCTTGTTTTCAAAGATAATGTAGACATCAGTTTTCCCCTCAAGGTTCTTCCTGAGAAAAGGTTGTATTTCACTTTCCAATTCCTTAGCCCATTTTATTTCAATGTACGTATCCACCATTGTGTTTGTTTCATCGTCATAATAAATTAAAAAATTTGTCTTGCTGTTCTTATCTTGCGCTTTTGCAGCATATTCAAATTCGAAGTTCCCCATATTGTCATACAATGTATCATAGACCTCAAAGTTCTCATTAAAATTATCCTTTAAATATTGCTCAGCTTGGATTTTCACCGCTTCTTCTTTATCTTTATCTGGCTTCATACTTTGAGTAAATGAAAATACAAGTAGTGCTATAACTACAATGATAAAGCCTAGAAAAACAAACGAAATCTTCAAAAAATTATACACTTCATGCCTCCCCTTAAAGCTCTTGAATATACATATCTGTCATGGATCGTAATAACAATAATCTTAGCTTTCTTCTAATTGTATTACTTGTTCTTCACCTATTATTATCTGACCCTGTTTCTTACAAGAGTTCAAATCCTTGTTAACTAATTACCCCTGATTGGTGCTTAAAATGATGATTTATTTATCCATGAATAATTAACAAATTTCAACATCTGGCCATTCATTTCAAATTCTATATCACTAGTTTCTGTACGTTCAAATCCATTTTGCTCTAAAACTTTTTGAGATGCTATATTATTGGAGGTTGTTTTTGCCTTAACTTCATCTATATCCAACTCAACAATTGTTTTGAGTAATAATGCCAATGATTTTTTAGCAACACCTTTTCCAGTGTGGATTTGTCCCACTCTATAGCCGAGAAATCCTACTTTTTCGGATTCATCAATATCAACTAAATTTATTCTCCCAAGGATAGAATCATTTTCATCTTTTATTAAATAAAAAAAGGAAAGTCCTTGGTTTTGTTCATCAAGCAGAGATTCATGCCTTACTTTAAACCCCTCAGGCTTGAAAAAATCATCTCCTCGAGACGGTACCATATCCTCGAAAAATGTTCTGTTTTCAATTTCAAACTTATATAAACTTTCAGCATCTGTGTCTTTTAATCTTTCAATTATTATATTCAAAGACCCATTCCTCCCATTAACTTTAGTGCTAGATACTACATACCATCCTATTCTCCGTTGTAAAGTTAGAATCTATTTAATTCTCCGCATTTCACGCTTTTAAGCATACCCTCCCATAACTTAATAATGTAGCACGATTACTAAAGACCATTGTGCACATCTATGCTTTCAGGATAACTAAGATATTCTATTTTTCCAGTTCTCCTTTATTAAATTCAAAAATAGAAGCTTTGCATAAAGAAATTAATTCAAGTAAATCATAGTCCTTCACTTCAACTAGAGCGTTTCATCCAATTTCTGAATCACTGAGTGGGAAATTAAATATACATTGCCTAAAATGTCGATTTCGTCTCCCTTTACACGTACTGCACAATCTTTGTTCGACGCATAAATATTCATTTCTTCCGATAAGGGTGACAGTTCGCTTTTAACGAGCTCCATATTATTTTCTAGATCAAAATGAGACAGGACAGAAAAATTATCAAGGCCGATTCCGTCGTAAACAGAGCTCACTTCAACCTTATCTCCAAAGTTTTTCGAACATAACCATTTAGCGGACATGTTGATCGCACCAGCGCTTGCTCCCATTACAACGGCGCTGCTTTTTTTTATCAAATCCGATAAAACATATTCCTTCAAGAAACCATTTTGATTAAGAATATTTCCACCCAACAAGAAAATGACTGAAGCATTTTGAATTAACTTTTGAGCCTCTTCCTTCTGTATGCGATAATTAATTAAATGATATTCATCAAATATAATGCCGGCATGGTCTAGCCATGAGCGTTCAGTTGCACCATCATCTTCATAAAGAACTGGATTCGAACTAATCATAGCAAGCGATTTTCTATCAATTATATCCTCTTGTAACACTCTGATCAGATTCTCTGGAAAAAAGTTGCTAAACCAACCTAAATAATAGTGAGTTTTCATAAGTCCTCCCATAGCAAAGTGTAAACAACATTAATTTTTGCAAATCCTTGTGGCGAATCGACACGATAGCGGAAGAGCAAATGGTGCTGATAATCAACTTCATACTTCTATTACTAATTACTTTCATTCTATTTTTTTGGTGAATGCACGCAAGTCATGTAAATGTTTAAAGCCTACTTTCTTATATAAATTAATTGCATTTTCATTAGCGGAGTTTACACAGAGTGTGATAGAGTCCATGTCCTTAAATGTAAATAACCACTTTAATGCGCCTGTTAATAATTGTCCTCCAATTCCATTACCTCTTTCAGAACTTTCAACAGCAAAAAACTCAATGCTTGCCTCACCAAATTCTGGTTCTGCCTCGACATAAATATATCCACAGAATCTACCTTTACGGATGATTATAAAAACCTTTTTATAATCATCTAAACGTTTAAGAATTTGTTGCCCACTATAATATCCACTAGGGAATGCTTTATCATGAAGATGAACCATATCTGCGTGATACTCTGGAGTCAACACTTCAATCGAAACACTCTTTAATTCATGGCTATTATTACTATGAAAAATTAATATTGTTTCATCGCTATACTTTTCAAATGAAAGTTTTTTTGATAATTGACACACTCGAGTATTTTTAAGGTTCGGAAACATTTCCAATGAAACGATTTCGGCTGGAAGCATGTCAGTCATTTTCTTCCACATATCCAAAATGACATCCCACTTACCTGATAAAATAAACGGTCCCCATATTTCGGCACTACTATCTTCGAAGTCAGCATCAAATCCCAAAACCCCAACCAGTTTATTGCCTTCGTA
Organism: Sporosarcina sp. BI001-red; assembly: GCF_003384035.1. Taxonomy (GTDB): domain Bacteria; phylum Bacillota; class Bacilli; order Bacillales_A; family Planococcaceae; genus Sporosarcina. The sequence goes on from NZ_QQAK01000012.1 coordinate 423,335, forward strand.
TGCTACAACAAAACTATCAGTATAGTTAACATCGGAAATATCATTTATCATGTATTGTGCAATTTCGTTTTTATCTTTCCCGCAATAACCAATGTGGGATTCCTCACTATTATTGAGTTTTGAAATAAAATTTGATACTAATCCAATATCTTCTTTATCTATAATTTCAATTTTAAACATTTTAACTCCCTCTTCTCAAATACAAGATCATTCTTGTTAAATGGCCCTTTTGGTTTGGCAACACTAAATCGGACAATTTTTATAAGGTCCCTAATCGATACTCAATCGGCGTAAGGTAATCTAACGTTCCGTGGATCCGAATCCGGTTAAACCAATTCACATAATCTTGTAATTCA
>NZ_QQAK01000013.1 GCF_003384035.1 Sporosarcina sp. BI001-red
CCCCCCTCGAGATGAGATTTCCCATTACGCAAGTAAGTAAGATCCCTCAAAGATGATGAGGTGGATAGGTCTGGTGTGGAAGCATGGCGACATGTGGAGCTGACAGATACTAATCGATCGAGGACTTATCCAAAAAGCGGAGACGACCGTTTTGATGCGACAAGCATAAGACGAATCGACGAAGTGGCGATCTTTGCCACGTAGGCGAGTTGACTTATGATCTAGAGCATCAGGAAGTCGCAGCTGGATTGCAGCGACCGCATAAGTTAAAGAATTGCAAGATTATTTTGAGTTTCAATGTTGGTTTTATCCAGTTTTGAATGAACAAAAGTTCTTTCAAAAAAGTATTGCATTCTATATGGTATGTAGTATATAATAGTAAATGTCCTTGAAACAGGACAAGCACACTTGTCTGGTAATGATGGCGAAGAGGTCACACCCGTTCCCATACCGAACACGGAAGTTAAGTTCTTCAGCGCCGATGGTAGTAGGGGGCTTCCCCCTGTGAGAGTAGGACGTTGCCAGGCAAGCGCAGTAATGCGTGATATATGGAGGATTAGCTCAGCTGGGAGAGCATCTGCCTTACAAGCAGAGGGTCGGCGGTTCGAGCCCGTCATCCTCCACCATATTTTGTGCCGGTGTAGCTCAACTGGTAGAGCAACTGACTTGTAATCAGTAGGTTGAGGGTTCAAGTCCTTTCGCCGGCACCACTTAGTACGAGCCATTAGCTCAGTTGGTAGAGCATCTGACTTTTAATCAGAGGGTCGCAGGTTCGAATCCTGCATGGCTCACCATTTATTTTAACGTTTAGAGAACTACAATAATATGCGGGTGTGGCGGAATTGGCAGACGCGCTAGACTTAGGATCTAGTGCCTTCGGGCGTGGGGGTTCAAGTCCCTTCACCCGCATCACCTATGCGGAAGTAGTTCAGTGGTAGAATACGACCTTGCCAAGGTCGGGGTCGCGGGTTCGAATCCCGTCTTCCGCTCCACTGTAATTCACTAAGCATACCTTATAAGTATCATATATGCGCCCGTAGCTCAATTGGATAGAGCGTCTGACTACGGATCAGAAGGTTGTGGATTCGACTTCTGCCGGGCGCGCCATTTTATAAACGTTAGATTTAGACTCGGGAAGTAGCTCAGCTTGGTAGAGCACTTGGTTTGGGACCAAGGGGTCGCAGGTTCGAATCCTGTCTTCCCGACCATCTTTTAAAGAGGGGCCTTAGCTCAGCTGGGAGAGCGCCTGCCTTGCACGCAGGAGGTCAGCGGTTCGATCCCGCTAGGCTCCACCAAATTCATACAATCTTTTCTTGGCGGCGTAGCTCAGCTGGCTAGAGCGTACGGTTCATACCCGTGAGGTCGGGGGTTCGATCCCCTCTGCCGCCATCCAAAGGACCTTTAGCTCAGTTGGTTAGAGCAGACGGCTCATAACCGTCCGGTCGCAGGTTCGAGTCCTGCAAGGTCCACCAGTATTGCTTTTATTGTACGGAGGTATACCCAAGTTCGGCTGAAGGGATCGGTCTTGAAAACCGACAGGGGTGTCAAAACCCGCGGGGGTTCGAATCCCTCTACCTCCTCCATTTTTACTTCTAGTAGCAATTGAATATTATTATCGCGGGGTGGAGCAGTGGTAGCTCGTCGGGCTCATAACCCGAAGGTCACAGGTTCAAATCCTGTCCCCGCAACCAAATGGTCCCGTGGTGTAGCGGTTAACATGCCTGCCTGTCACGCAGGAGATCGCCGGTTCGATCCCGGTCGGGACCGCCATTTCTTTTAATACATAGTCTATGAACACTATGTGGCTCAGTAGCTCAGTCGGTAGAGCAAAGGACTGAAAATCCTTGTGTCGGCGGTTCGATTCCGTCCTGAGCCACCATTATTATGCGGGTGTAGTTTAGTGGTAAAACCTCAGCCTTCCAAGCTGATGATGAGGGTTCGATTCCCTTCACCCGCTCCATTTGGGCCTATAGCTCAGCTGGTTAGAGCGCACGCCTGATAAGCGTGAGGTCGGTGGTTCGAGTCCACTTAGGCCCACTATTCCGCAGTAGCTCAGTGGTAGAGCAATCGACTGTTAATCGATCGGTCGTAGGTTCGAGTCCTACCTGCGGAGCCATTTATTACGGGGAAGTACTCAAGCGGCTCAAGAGGCGCCCCTGCTAAGGGTGTAGATCGCGAAAGCGGTGCGAGGGTTCGAATCCCTCCTTCTCCGCCATATTTGTTTGGCCCCTTGGTCAAGCGGTTAAGACACCGCCCTTTCACGGCGGTAACACGGGTTCGAATCCCGTAGGGGTCATACATAAAAGTTCCTAGATGCGAATCGCATCTAGGAACTTTTTTTGTGTTTATTTATCGGTGTAACTGTCTTTACGTCGATATGGAATATCACCTAGTTCTGATTCCAATCCTTCTTCATCCAATTCCTCTTCATAGGCTAATGTGGTGTCTCCACGAACAATTCCAGAAGGTTCGCCCTCTAAGTTACTCGTCGCAATCACATCAATATCTTCTGTACTTTCGTCTCCAATCGCTGTGTCGTATAACGATTCGTAGTCATCATGGTCCCCGGTAAAGTCGGAGGGGGTTTCAGAAGTGCCCGATTTTGCGATTGCTTCAAAACTGTCGATTGGATCTTTAAATGCACCTTCTCGTCTATCCGCAAAAGTATTCGGATTCGCCATCTTCAACAGATCGTCTTCTACAGGGCGGTCATCAGGAACTTCTTGAACAGCGTCGTCAACACAAAATGTTGTATAGGGTACTGCCTCTAACCGTTCATAAGGGATTTCTTTACCGCATTTTTCACATACTCCATATGAACTGTCTTTCATATTTTCTAACGCTTTATGGACTTTCTCCAGCTCTTCGCTTGCATGTACATTCAGTGCTCGGTCCTTTTCTCGGTCATATAACTCCGTACCCATATCTGCAGGGTGGTTATCGTAAGCGGATAGCTCACCGATTTCTTCTTGTGGACTTTCTTCAACCTTTGTTCTCTCCTCGGTCATGGTTAGCTCGTCCTGTAGACGAAGTAGCTCTTTTTTTAAAGATGTCGTTTGTTCTTTAGTTAACATTACGTTCACGTCCTTTATGGATTTACGTTCTAGTATGATTCAGAACAGCAAAATTACTAGTGCTTCAGCTGTTAATCCTTGAATTCCTTTTCTGCTGAGTTGTTAAACCTTTTGTTTGTTCTTCTAGCTTTTGTAAAATGTGAATTTCAACCTTGAGATTTGACTACTCAACAATAAAGGGAAGTTAAATGAGATAAGAGATAAAAATTCTACTCAAATTTCATTGTCATTATTAAACGAGTATTTCAACAAAAAAAGAGACTGAAGCAGAAATCAGTTTTACCTGACTTTCTGTGCAGCCTCTTTTAAGGTGTTGTTAGTTAGTTGTAAGATGCCCAATGAGTAACCCAATTGCAAGTAACAGACAAAAGAACGTGTTTGTTTGTGCTGTATATTTCATTGCAGGCACTACTTGTAAAGGGAGCTCATACTTCTTAAAGATTTTAATAGCGCTGACAGGTTTCTTAACACAAAGGATTACAAGAAGAGCCCACGGTGTTAATCCGCCAAAAAGAACTAACGCAATAATCCAGACAAAAGCGATGGTGAAGAATCCGATTTGAATGCGTATGGCATTAGCTCGTCCTAACAAAATGGCTAGTGTTTTTCTGCCACCGATCTTATCGCCTTCCAAATCACGGATATTGTTCGCCATCATGATTGCGGCAACGAGTAATACGCTTGGAATTGACAGTAAGACAGAGCGTTCAGTTACTGTACCCGTCTGGATATAGAATGCAATCAGCACTAACAGCATTCCCATCACGACGCCAGAGAACAATTCACCAAGTGGTGTGTAGGCGATTGGATATGGTCCACCAGTATAGAAGTAACCGATCGCCATTGAAATTAGGCCGACTAATGCAAGCCACCAGGATGTCATCATGCAGATATAGACACCTAGTAGAACCGATACCCCGTATAGAAGAAGCGCCAGATTTAAAATCGTTTTCGGATTGACTTTATTGCGTACTATGGTTCCACCAATACCGACAGAATCTGCCGTGTCAAGACCCCGTTTAAAATCATAATACTCATTGAACATATTCGTCGCCATTTGGATGAATACACTTGCAATTAACATTGCGGCGAATAATAAGAAGTCCAGTTTTCCAAAAGGCAATGCTAACATTGTACCTAGGAACACAGGAGCAAAAGCTGCGGTCAATGTATGTGGACGTGTTAGTTGCCACCACATTCTCCAGCCTGTTTCAATTTTAATTGTATCTTGCATTTCGTTCTCTCCTTCTTTTAAACATACAAGTCTTATTGTACTCTATTCGGCACAATTACGGAATCCTTCAAGTTCTTAAAAATGCGCAGTAGCCCAATTTCCGCTATAATGGAAGTAGAATTGGCACCAAGAGTTTGCCACATGAGGAGAGAATATTATGAATCGGAAGCTTACGGACTTGCCTAGCCGAGAAAAACCGGCAGCTATGCCGCATGTCCGCTTCTTTACAGAAACTATTGAGGCGGGCGGAATATCACCGCTGTCTTTTTTTGAGGCAGGGGCGTTCATCCAGGATTCTCATCGTTTTTACTGGGAAAATGCATCTAAAACGATGACGCTTGTTGGAATTGGACATGCGTTGACGTTGACTGATGAAGCTGGATCCGATCGATTTGATACAATTGAATCCAAATGGAAACACTATTGTGATGCACTTATTAAAGAAGACAAAGACATGGATCCCGTGTTGTTCGGCGGATTTTCTTTTGATGAAAAACGCTCATCTACTCCTTCAGAGTGGGAAAGTTTTCCGAATGCACTTTTTGCTGTGCCTACGTTTCAGTTGAAGATTGAAAATGGGAAAACTCTCGTTGCTGTCAACTTCATCTCAGAGGAATCTGAGACGGTTCTTCAATTTGAAGCACTTCGCAAGCAGCGGGACCAACTTATCCATATAGCCCAAGTCCAAGAAACTATATCTACAGAAAAGCCAGCACTGGTATTAATGAAAGAGCTACGTAAAGAACACTATCTGAAAGCCGTAAAACAAATTACAGAGAAGATTCAAACGGGAGAAGCCGAAAAAGTAGTTATTGCTCGGAAATTAGCTCTGCAATTTGAGCAACCGATCCTACCTGTATCTGCACTTCAATCCGTTTCAAACGAGCAACGAGATAGTTATAATTTCGGACTGGAGAATGGCTCACAGTTCTTTTTCGGTGCAACGCCTGAACGGTTGATCGAAATAAAAGACGGACAAGCTTTTTCTGCCTGTGTTGCAGGTTCCATTAAGCGAGGAAGCAGTGCCGACGAGGACCAGCAGTTAGGTAAAGAACTACTCGGTGACAAAAAGAACCGGGAAGAGCACCAATACGTTGTTGATATGATTACGGGTGTATTCGAATCACTTTGTGCTTCCTATACATCTTCAACACGACCGAAGCTAATGAAAGTGCGAGATATTCAACATTTGCATACACCTGTTCAAGGTCAGTTAGGCGAAGAAAGTAGTATATTTCAATTTGTTAAAGCGTTACATCCGACTCCTGCGCTTGGAGGTGTTCCTGCACCTATTGCGATGGAACTCATCCGTCAGGAAGAAGATCTCGATCGTGGATACTACGCCGCTCCAGTAGGGTGGACAGATACTTCAGGTAATGGTGAATTTGCGGTCGCGATACGCTCAGCATTATTAGAACAGGAAAATGCCTGGTTATACGCTGGTGGGGGGATTGTTGCAGACTCAGATCCCACAGAGGAATACGAAGAGACTTGGGTGAAATTTAGACCGATGTTACGGGCACTTGGAGGTTCGTTAAATGGATAATCGTAAAACACTAACAAATCACGTGAGAAGAATGGCAGAAAGTCTTGTAAGAATGGGAGTGGGGCATGCTGTCATTAGTCCTGGATCACGTTCAACGCCGCTTGCATATGCCCTTGCTTCCACAGAACTTGTAGATGCCCATTTACATGTAGATGAACGTTCTGCAGGATTCTTTGCACTGGGGTTGGCTAAGGCGACGCAGCAACCAGTCGTTTTGTTATGCACATCAGGCACAGCTGCGTCTAACTATCATCCAGCAGTGACGGAAGCGTTTTATGCTCGGGTGCCATTAATTGTGATCACTGCGGATCGGCCCCACGAATTACGTGATGTCGGTGCGCCGCAAGCGATCCGTCAAATGGGTATGTTTGGTCAGCACATTAAATATGATGTAGATTTACCAATACCTGAGGAATCGGCTGCAGTCGATGACTATTTAGATCGGCAAATTGCCCGTGCTGTTGGAATGTCGGTGACTGAACCTAAAGGACCTGTCCATCTCAACGCACCTTTTCGGGAGCCCCTACTAATTGACTTCGAACAAGAGCTTCCGACTGTTACGTTTATGGAACGAATTGCTGGCGGGACAACATTTACAACCGGGCAAAAGAACCAAGTGTGCGACTTAATCAGTTCTGCAACACGCGGATTGTTAGTAATGGGTGAATGTCTTCCTGGATTTGATAAAGGACAGGTTTGGGCATTTGCAGAGAGAATGAACTGGCCGGTAATTTGCGATCCAATATCCAATTTAAGATCGGAAGTTCCAGATGCTTGTCGTCACTTATGTATTGACTCGTATGATGCTTTACTGAAAAACGAAACCTTTGCAGCTCAGGCAGGACCTGATACAGTCATTCGGATTGGGCCAAACCCAGTATCTAAGCCATTAACGTTATTTTTAAAAAGAGTACGACCACAAACATTTATGATTGTAGATGAATCCCCGATTTTCCGTGATCCGCTCGGTATTGCCACTCATCATTTGCAAGTGAATGCAATGGACGTGCTGTCAGTTGAAGCTAGTACTCATCAGGAGGCATCTTTTACAGAAATGTGGAGTACAGCGAATGATGTGGCTGCAGAACTGACTAGGAGTTATCGGAGTAAAGAAGTTCATGAGGGTGACTACGTTCGTACATTACTCGCCTCGTTACCGGACGGGAGCGATCTGATTAGTGGTAGCAGTATGCCAATCCGAGATTTGGACACGTATTTCCAAAAGACGGAGCGGGACATTGCGATTTTCTCGAATCGCGGAGTGAATGGGATCGACGGAGTCGTTTCAACTGCTCTTGGAATTCAAACAGCCCGGAAGCGACCGTCTTGGCTGTTAATTGGAGATTTGTCGTTCATGCATGATGTGAATGGGTTACTCATTTCACGTATGCAGACGGTGGACTTAACAATTATTGTGAGCAACAATGATGGTGGCGGTATTTTCTCTTACTTGCCTCAAGCATCGATTCCCAATCATTTTGAACAGCTCTTTGGCACGCCAACTGGTTTGTCATTTGCACCGCTCGCAGAAATGTATGGCATACAATATGACTCGGCTTCATCAATAGAACAGCTAGAAAGTCAATTAGGGGAAGAAAAGACAGCTCCATTGCGGATTATCGAGATGATTTCAATTCGTGAACAAAATTTACAGGCACATCGTGAAATGTGGAATGCGATAGGAGAGGAGCTCGACCATAATGGGTTCTGAATGGCTCATAGCAAATGGACATTCGATGCATGTGCAACGGACCGGCGACCCATCTCTTCCTGTTGTGGTATTCCTTCATGGATTTACGGGAAGCATATCTACGTGGAGCACAATTATCTCACTTCTTGAAGGGAAGGTTCATGCTGTTGCAATCGATTTGTGGGGGCATGGGCTTTCAGACAAACCTGAAAGCAGTTCCGATTACTCAATGGTGCAACAAACGAAAGATTTAGAGCAGTTGTTCAGCCAGATGGAGCTTACAAAGTTCACATTAGTCGGTTATTCCATGGGTGGGCGAACCGCCTTAGGGTACGCTACATCTTTCCCTGAGCGAATTAAAAGGCTTGTGTTGGAAAGTGCTTCTCCGGGACTTAAAACGGAAGCAGAGCGTTCTGACCGTAAGCAACGAGATGCCAAACTAGCTGACCGACTCCTACAGGACCCTTTGGAGGATTTCGTGGATTTCTGGGAGAACCTAGCCTTATTTGACTCTCAGAAGTTAATGACTGTTGAACAAAAAAATGAAGTACGTAAAGAACGGCTAAGTCAAGACGCGCGAGGACTTGCAAATAGTCTGCTCGGAATCGGGACAGGTAGCCAGCCCTCTTACTGGGAAGTACTTTCTAAACAGTTGTACCCCGTGACTCTGATTACGGGATCACTCGATTCAAAGTTCGAAACGATTGCTTTAGATATGAAGAACCTACTGCCAGATAGCTACCATTACCGTGTAGAAAATGCAGGTCATGCAATACACGTGGAAAAACCTGAAGAATTTGCTACAATAATAGATGAGATTGTAAAACAAAAATGATTTCTAGGAGGACTACCATGACAAGACAATGGGAAACACTTCATACATATGAAGACATTAAGTATGAGAAGTACAATGGTATTGCGAAAGTGACGATCAATCGTCCAGAAGTACGCAATGCATTCCGTCCAAAAACGGTAATGGAAATGATTGATGCTTTTTCTCGTGCACGTGACGATGAGAGTATTGGAGTTATCGTTTTAACAGGAGAAGGCGAAAAAGCATTCTGTTCTGGTGGAGACCAGAAAGTACGCGGTCATGGCGGTTACGTTGGGGACGATGAGATTCCTCGTTTGAACGTTCTAGATCTTCAACGTCTAATCCGTGTGATTCCGAAACCAGTTGTCGCAATGGTTGCGGGATACGCAATTGGTGGAGGACACGTCCTTCACGTCGTATGTGATTTAACGATTGCTGCAGACAATGCGATCTTTGGTCAAACAGGACCTAAAGTCGGTTCGTTCGATGCTGGATACGGTTCAGGTTACCTTGCACGTATTATCGGACATAAGAAAGCACGTGAAATTTGGTACTTGTGCCGTCAATACAGTGCGAAAGATGCATTGGATATGGGATTAGTCAACACAGTTGTCCCTTATGAGCAACTTGAAGATGAGACCGTTCAATGGTGTGAAGAAATGCTATCCATGAGTCCAACTGCACTTCGTTTCTTGAAAGCAGCAATGAATGCGGATACTGACGGACTGGCTGGACTTCAGCAATTGGCTGGCGATGCTACATTGTTATACTACACTTCGGACGAAGCAAAAGAAGGCCGCGATGCGTTCAAAGAAAAGCGCAAGCCGGACTTTGGGCAATTCCCACGATTCCCTTAATGATTACGAAACGAAAAGACTGCCTATTCGGCAGTTTTTTCTTTATGGAAAGGAGGTACAATGATGATTCCCAACTGGTTATTGAAACGCGCAGCATTGACACCTCATGCGCCTGCATTATCCTTTCAAGGTCGGACATGGTCTTATCTTCATCTGAAAGAGGACGCATTGGACAGAGCAGGGAAACTCCGTTCACTCGGACTTGAAAGTGGAAGTCGTATTGCATTACTTGGTGGAACGTCTGCTGAGATGGCTATTTTAATCCATGGCTGTCTGCTTGCAGGAATAGAAATGGTGATGGTGAACTCAAGATTGTCATCAGAAGAAATTGAGTATCAGCTAATAGATTCTGAAACGCAACTGCTCGTGTATGAAAAAGCATTCCGCACAAAAGCCGAGCAACAGGTTTGTCGCAATATGGTTTATGATGAATTTCTACAGCTTGAGGGGGAGTCGTTGCAACTGGAGCAAATGTGGGAAGAGGACAGAACCTTAACGATTATGTATACATCCGGAACAACAGGATTTCCAAAAGGCGTCCGTCAAACTGCAGAAAACCATACATCGAGTGCGCTCTCAGCGGTGTTAAACAGTGGATTGCATGATGGTGATGCGTGGCTTCACATGATGCCTCTATTTCATATTAGCGGCTTCTCCATTTTAGCAAGAGCCGTTTTATATGGATCTGAAGTGCGGTTGTTTGATAAGTTTGATGCAGTAAGAGCTGCTGAAGAAATTACAAACGGACGCGTGTCGGGAATGTCTGTTGTGGCAGTCACGCTTGAACGGTTGCTGACAGTCATTGAGAACGACGGGATATCAGTACCCCCTAAATTCCGCACACTACTTGCAGGTGGTGGTCCCGTACCTATCAGCTATTTAAAACGTGCAGAGCAATGCGGACTTCCTGTATTGCAAACGTATGGCATGACCGAAACAAGTTCCCAGACCGCAACGTTATCAGCTGAAGATGCTTTGCGGAAACCCGGCTCAGCAGGGAAGCCACTTTTCTTCACAGACATCCAAATTGACGGAGCGGATGAACCATTTGAAAAAGGAGAAATTCTTATTAAAGGTCCCCATGTGACAAAGGGATATATAGGAAAGCACACAGCCACGCAAGCCTTGCAAAATGGTTGGCTCCATTCAGGAGATATCGGTTATTTCGATGATGAAGGCTTTTTGTTTGTAGCAGATCGACGTTCAGACTTAATCATCTCAGGCGGGGAAAATATTTATCCAGCAGAGATTGAGGCTGTACTTGTAGAACATCCACAGGTGCTGGAGGCCGGCGTATGTGCAATGCCGAGCGACAAATGGGGTGCAGTTCCCGCAGCGTTCGTTGTAACGCGGTCTACTGTTGAAGAGGAAACGCTACGTGAGTTTTGCCAAATACGGTTAGCATCCTATAAAGTTCCGAAGACATTTCACTTCGTAGATGAATTGCCTCGCAACGCTTCGAACAAATTAATGCGTAAGGAACTTCGGGAAAGATTAACGATGGATTATTAAAAGTAAAAAAGCTAGAGGGGAAAGGGAACAAGGTCCACTTCCATCCTCTAGCTTTTTAATTAAGTGCTTTAGATAATACTTGTATATTGCGTTTCATCAAAGAGAAATAATCTTCTTTGTTTGCAAGATCTTCTTTCGTTAAAACAGATAAGTTATGAAGAATGGCGGAATCTGCCCCAATCTCATTTTGAACGACCTTTGTCAATTTCGAGCTTACATTCTGTTCAAAAAGAATCGTCTTCACGTGCTTGTCTTTCGCTTCTTCCACAATATGCGCAAGTTCTTTTTGAGAGGGCTCGTTTTGTGTATTGAGTCCTGCAATGGAAATTTGCTCTAACCCATATTGGTGAGCGAGGTAGCCGAAAGCTGCATGTGACACAAAGAATGTCTTAGAAGAAGCTTGATCAGCCATTGCCGCAAATTCTTTATCCAATGCTTCTAAATCACTTTTCAACGCTTCAAAATTTTTCTCATACAATTCTTTATTCTCTGGTGCCTGTTCTGTGAGTCCGTCACGAACAGCTGCAGCTAAATCCATGCTAATTACAGGGGAAATCCAAACGTGTGGATCAATGTGTCCTTCAGAATGATCTTCACCTTCATGGCCATGTTCATCGTCATCTTCATCATGATGATGACCTTCCATCAGCTTGGAAGGGTCAAGTGAATCCCCTGTTGCAAGTAGCTTGACGTGTTGGTTCTTTAATGTCTTTTTTGCGTTATCTACAAAACCTTCTAGTCCTAACCCCACATAGAAAAACAAATCAGCGTCTGCCAAATTCATCATTTCTTTTTGAGTCGGATCGAATGTATGCTCATCCGTTCCTGCTGGATAGATCGATTTTACAGAAACCGTGTCACCACCAATACGTTCTGCAAAATATTGTAGTGGATAAACCGTTGTGTATACGTCGAGTTTTCCATCGTCTGATTTACTCTCATCTGCTTTTTCCTTTTTCCCACAAGCACCAAGTACAAGTGTAAGAAGAAGAATCCCTATTAGTAGTTGTTTTCGTTTCATTTGCCTAAATCCTCCAATACGTAATCATTACGATTTAAAAAGTACTTCCCTATCATACTAGAAGGAGAAGTACTTGACAACTGAAAGAGTTATTAGACTTTTTCTTTCTTCGCAGGAACAGGGTCAAATCCACCTTCGTGAAAAGGATGGCATTTAGAAATCCGAACAATCGTAAGAAACAATCCCTTAATGACTCCATGCGTTTCAACTGCTTCTACTCCATAATGAGAGCAAGTAGGATAAAATCTACAGGAGGGAGGAGTAAGTGGGGAAATCATTTTTTGATAAAAGCGTATAAGCAACAAAACAACCTTTTTCATGTGAACCGCTCCTAAAGTATTGTAGGTTTAGTTTATACTGTTACGTGGTAAAATAACAGAGAGATGTATTAGACAAAATTCATGGAAAAGAGGTCCTTTATTATGTCAACACAATTAATCAAAGAATTGAACACACAAGTATCTACGTGGTCGGTCATGTATACAAAATTACATAACTATCACTGGTATGTAAAAGGAAAGCAATTCTTCACATTGCACGCTAAATTTGAAGAACTCTATGACGAAGCTACACAACATATGGATGATATTGCAGAACGTATTCTGACACTTGGCGGAAAACCGACTGCTACAATGAAAGAACATTTAGCGGATTCTGTTGTTAAAGAAGCGGATGGCAGTGAAAAAGCTGAGCAAATGGTGGCAACGATCGTTAAAGACTTTAATGAGATCATGAAATCATTGAAAACGGGTATGAAATTAGCTGGAGATGCTGGCGACTTCATGACTGAGGATTTGTTGAATGCGATCTATCAGGGTATTGAAAAGCACCAATGGATGCTCAATGCATTTCTTGGCGAAGATAACAATTAAGAAATAATCCTTCATGACCTACAATGCATGCCGATAAGTAGGGGGAGAGGAGCTGATTGTTTTGGATATTTCATCCATCATGGCTAGTCAATTGCGGAGTCTCCAATCGACTGTACAACTAACGATTTTGGACAAAGCGATGACTACCAATGCATCTGCTGCGACTGAGATGTTGCAATCTATGCCTGAAGCCGCTCATCCTTTTAAAGGTTCAGCAGTAGATATCAAAGCTTAACTGACAATGCGTCGCCCGTTTAGGGAAGACGCATTGTTTTTTTTCTATTTCATTGAACAACGGATAGCTGATGTGTAAAATAGGTCTGTGACTAAAACGTGACTATTCGATTGAGAAAAAGGAGAAGTTAGTATGACAAATACACCCTATTTACGGAATTTAATTATTGAAACCCCTTCAAAACCTGGTAACTTTGCAAAAGTCGCATATGCGATTGGTCAACTGGAGGGCGATATAGGTGATATCCAAACTATAAAAGTCGGCACATTGACTACAATCCGTGACGTTTCTGTCCAGTGTAACGATGTCGAGCAACTAGATAAAATTGTTGAGGCTATCAATGCAATAGGTGATGAGATTCAAGTACAAGCGATTTCCGATGATGTGTTACGAGCACATGAAGGCGGAAAGATACATATGAAGGGCAAAGTTGAAATCCGGTCGCTCGGCGATCTTCGGCGTGTCTATACTCCAGGAGTTGCGAACGTCTGCAAAGTGATTGAAAAAGATCCACAACAAGCACAGTTTTTCACAGGGATTTCAAATACCGTAGCTATCGTAACTGATGGAACGGCTATTTTAGGACTAGGCAATATCGGACCTGTAGCAGGAATGCCAGTAATGGAAGGTAAAGCTGTATTGTTCGATCAATTTGCGGGTATCAGCGGGATTCCAATTTTACTTGATACGAGTGATCCTGATCAGGTTGTAGAAACTATTAAGCATATCCATCAAGGATTTGGCGGCATTCTTTTAGAGGATATCGGTTCGCCTCATTGCTTCGAAATTGAAGAACGATTGAAAGCCGAGCTAGACATTCCTGTCATGCACGATGATCAGCATGGGACAGCGGTCGTTGCACTAGCTTCAACCCTTTCTGCGTGTCGTCAAGCAGGGGTGAAGTTGGCAGACTCAGTCGTCGGTCAAATCGGATTGGGCGCAGCTGGACTTGCGATCAGCCGAATGATGATGGCTTACGGTGTTAAAAAGATGCAAGGCATCGATATGAATGAACAAGCGTTGGAGCGCCTTCTTCAATACGGCGGTACAACGGCAGAATCATTGGAAGAAATCATGGCAACAAGTGATATCGTTATTGCAACGACAGGTGTACAAGGGTTGATCAAACCTGAAATGGTGCGTCCAGGTCAAATTATTTTGGCACTATCAAATCCACATGCTGAAATTCAACCTGAGGTTGCACTTGAAGCAGGGGCTGCATTTGCGGCGGATGGACGCCTTGTCAATAATGTACTTGGTTTCCCTGGGATTTTCCGAGGAGCACTAAATGCGAAAACGAAGAAGATTACGTATGACATGCTCATTGCAGCTGCTCTTGCGATTTTGGATTCCACAAAACATGGAGACCTCGTGCCGCATCCATTAGATCCGAATGTCCATCAAAATGTCGCAGATGCTGTTGAAAAGGTAGCTAATTTAAACAGTCTGTAAATCCCTGCACATACACATGCTAAAGTAGTCCATACTACTGAAAAAAGGATGGGATTACTATGGCAGATGGAAAATATACCATGTATGTGTCAGTTGCTCACCAGCAAATCAATATCCATAAGCATGATTCACCACATGAATACGTAGTGAATATTCCAAAGGATTATATCGAGATTTTTCACCACTTGTTTGATCAGACTAATGAATTAGAGTTTTTCAACTTTCTGAGAGCCCATTTACCATATGTACCTTATCACTATGATCGTAATAATCACAACGTAGATCTTCGTCTATATAAAATGTATGCGCTCATCCATGAATTCACGGATGATGAATCTAAGGCATTCATTGAACAACTACCATTTTTCCGCCAACCGGTTGTGAGTCATAAAGGTGCTGGGAACTTGTAAGTGGGTGGATCAGCTAGATAGGGTGTGCAAGCGATGTTAACTTTTGATGACCTGAAAGGAAGCCGTGTTGAGCTCGTCTTTGGCGAACAAGAATTAGAAGCACGTCACGTCCTTGTTGTGCTAAAGCACCAGGGAAAGTGGTTGTTGACCACTCACAAAATTCGAGGTGTGGAATTTCCGGGGGGGAAAGCGGAACCTGGAGAAACGATCGAAGATGCAGCGATTCGGGAAATGATGGAGGAGACAGGAGTAACCGTCACGAACTTGGTGAAGTTTGCCGAATATGTCGTGTATACGGAACCTCCGTTTTGCAAAGCGGTATTTACAGCAACTGTTGTTGATATTGATGAAAATGCGGAACAATTTGAAACGGAAGGCGCACTATGGCTTACGGATGAACAATTAAGTCAATGTGACACACTTAGCTTTCATATGAAGGATAAAGGGATGAACCAATTGAGAAGTTGGGTGGAGCAGCATGCACACTGATGCTCAAATCGTCTCGAAGCGGGCTTATCCGTCTCCGAATCCTTTGATAGAACTCACTGAAATCACATATATAAGTGGTGGGTTAAAAGTAAAAGGAATGCTTGCTGAACCGAAAGAAGCTGGAAGTTACGAAGGACTCATTTATATGAGAGGTGGCATTCAACACATAGGAATGGCTCGTCCTGCGCGCATTGCACAATTCGCTACTCAGGGATTTGTCGTGTTTGCTCCTTATTATCGTGGGAATCGCGGAGGAGAAGGACGTGATGAGTTTGCGGGTGCAGACCTTCAAGACGCAGTGAATGCGGTCGATGTGTTGAAACAAAGTCGCAAATGGAAAGATGGCCGGGTTCATTTGTTTTCGTTTTCACGCGGTGGTATCATGGCGCTCTGGACTGCAATTTTACGGGATGATATTACGTCCACCGTCCATTGGGCGGGTGTGTCTGATGTTGTCTTTACGTATAAAGAGCGTGAAGATATGCGACGGATGATGAAGCGTGTGATTGGCGGCTCCCCGAATAGTGCACCTGATGCATATCGGGAACGAACAGCGCTGTTCAGAGTTGAAGAAATCGACGCTCCCGTACTCATCATTCATGGAATGAAAGACGAAAACGTGTCTTTTGAACAAGCTATCTTGCTAGAAGACGCACTTCGGGAACATCAGAAAGCAACAGAAACGTGGTATTTCCAAGATTATACCCATCACTTCCCATCTTGGCACAATGCACAAATTGTTAGGGATCTGACCAAGTGGATGAGAGCACAACCGTAAAAACTATTGTCTTAATAACCACGATGAACCTATATATGGTTAAATTCGTTGATTGTAGTGAGTGCGGCGAAACCAGAGGGATAAACGCAGGTTGAAAAGACCCACGCAGGGAGCGAAAAGAACCGAGGAGACCGCAACAAAGCCCCTTGGAAAGTGTCCGCTTGTAACGTAAATTGACACGGTTTATTAACACATTGAAATTGACGTTATTAAAAAGCAATCGCACCAAGTCTGAAGATGACTTGGTGCGATTGCTTTTGTATTGCTATTAAATAATTGGACCGCCCTTTTGAAGAATCTCTTCAGAAACATGATCGAATTTTTTAAAGTTGTCTTTGAATAGTTGTGAAAGTTCTTTTGCTTTAGCATCGTACTCGGATGCATCGCTCCAAGCGTTACGTGGGTTCAATACTTCACTTGGTACACCTTCGATATATTTCGGAATCTGAAGTCCGAATGTTGCTGATGTTTCTGTTTCTACGTTATCCAATTCTCCAGATAGCGCTGCGCGGACCATTGTACGAGTGTGTTTTAAGTCCATCCGTTTACCAACGCCATAGACGCCACCAGTCCAACCAGTATTCACGAGGAATACGCGTGAACCGTGCTCGTCGATTTTCTTACCGAGCATATCTGCGTAGACCGTTGCAGGTAGTGGTAAGAAAGGGGAACCGAAGCATGTTGAGAATGTCGCTTCAGGAGACGTAATTCCACGCTCCGTACCCGCAAGTTTCGATGTAAAACCGCTAAGGAAGTGATACATTGCTTGTTCTTTCGTCAATTTCGAGATTGGAGGCAACACGCCGAATGCATCAGCTGTTAGGAAGATGATTGTTTCGGGATGTCCAGCAACTGAAGGCAGAATGATGTTGTCAATATTCTCGATAGGATACGCTGCACGTGTGTTTTCAGTTAAAGTTGTATCATCATAATCAGGAACATGTGACTCCGTATCGAGTACCACGTTTTCTAGAACTGTCCCAAATTGAATGGCACCGAAAATCTCAGGTTCTTTTTCTGGTGATAAGTTGATGCACTTCGCGTAACATCCACCTTCGATGTTAAAGATTCCATGATCTGACCAACCATGCTCATCGTCACCAATCAGCTTACGGTTTGCATCAGCAGAAAGCGTTGTTTTACCAGTACCTGATAATCCGAAGAAGAGTGCAGCATCGCCTTTTTCACCAACGTTTGCTGAACAATGCATCGATAGGATTCCATTTTCAGGAAGCAAGTAGTTCATCACAGAGAAAATCGATTTCTTCATTTCTCCTGCGTATTCAGTTCCACCTATCAAGACAATACGTTTTTCTAGAGAGATGATCACGAATGTTTCAGTATCCGTTCCGTCAACAGCTGGGTCTGCTTTGAAAGATGGGGCAGCTAGAACTGTGAATTGTGCTTCATGCATCTTCAATTCTTCCTTAGAAGGTCGGATGAAGAGCTGATGAACGAATAGGTTTTGCCAAGCAAACTCGTTGATGACTTGGATGGATAATTGTGAAGCTTTGTCTGCACCAGCAAAACCTTTAAATACAAATAGTTCCTCTTTTGCTTGAAGGTGGTTCAAAACCTTCTTATATAGATTGTCGAAGTGAACTTCTGAAATCGGTCGATTAACAGAACCCCAGTCAATCTTATCTTTTGAAGTGGCTTCTTCAGTTATGTATCGGTCTTTAGGGGAACGGCCGGTATACTTCCCTGTTTGCGCTGTAACGGCTCCATCTGATGAAAGCTTCGCCTCACCGCGGGAAACTGCTTTTTCGACTAATACAGGTACAGATGGCTGTAATGTAATATTAGTTCCAGAAAGAAGTTCTTTGAGTCCATTATCTATTTTCACTGAAATCATAGGTACATACCGTCCTTTTCATGATTGCCCTTGTTGGGGCTGTCTTATTTTGAATTAGTATAACACATTAAGAATAATAAACTATACTAATTCAAAACTCAAGTGAGAACCACAAATATATTTGACAAGAACTCTGTTTTCTCGTAGCATAGATAGATGAACGGATACTCTTATCCCGAGTCGGCGGAGGGACAGGCCCTATGATGCCCGGCAACCTGCATGGACGTCCTTGTCTATGAAAAGGTGCCAAACCTGAAGCAGGGGGAAACCCTGGACGATAAGAGTGAAAGGTGCCTATGAAACTCATGCCTTTCCTCATGTATGCAATACGTGAGTGGAGGGCTTTTTCTATTGTTTGCCTTTATCCTTGTGAACGTTGAACGTCGCTTCTCTTCAGGCGCGGGACGAAAACTGGGAAAACGAGAGTACCGTATCACGAGTTCGCTGTAAGGAAACTTGCGGCTGAAGGAGGAAATCATATGACAAATCGACGACTGTTTACATCTGAGTCGGTAACAGAAGGCCATCCTGATAAGATGTGCGACCAAATTTCGGATGCGATTCTGGATGCGATTATTGAGGAAGATCCAAATGCACGCGTTGCGTGTGAAACAACCATTACAACTGGATTGGTTCTCGTAATCGGTGAAATTACAACGACTACATATGTCGATATTCCGAAAGTGGTTCGAGAAACCGTAAAGGAAATTGGTTATGTACGAGCGAAATACGGGTTCGATTACGAAACGTCTTCCGTCCTCACATCTATTGATGAACAATCGCCTGACATCGCAGCAAGTGTCGATCGTGCACTTGAAGCACGCGAAGGCTTGATGGATGATGAAGAACTAGAAGCTATTGGAGCTGGCGACCAAGGACTCATGTTTGGATATGCATGCAACGAAACAGAGGAATTGATGCCTTTACCAATCAGCCTTGCACACAAACTCTCTCGTCAACTAACGAAAGTACGGAAAGACGAGACACTCGACTACTTACGTCCAGATGGAAAAACACAAGTAACGATTGAATATAATGAACAAAACGAACCGATCCGTGTAGATACCATTGTCATTTCTACGCAACATCACCCAGAAGTAACACTTGAGCAATTACAGCGTGAAGTGAAACAGCATGTGATTGACACGGTTGTACCAAAGAACTTGCTGGATGATGAAACTAAATACTTCATCAACCCATCAGGGCGCTTTGTCATCGGTGGTCCTCAAGGGGATGCGGGTCTTACAGGACGTAAAATCATCGTCGACACGTATGGCGGTTATGCACGTCATGGTGGTGGAGCGTTCTCTGGTAAAGATGCAACGAAAGTGGATCGCTCGGCATCTTATGCAGCACGTTACGTAGCGAAGAACATTGTCGCTGCCGGTCTTGCGGATCGCTGTGAAGTACAGCTAGCATACGCAATCGGTGTAGCTAAGCCTGTTTCGATTTCTGTGGATACATTTGGTACAAGTGATGTTTCTGAAAGTCGTCTTGTTGAGCTTGTCAGAAACCATTTCGATCTGCGCCCTGCGGGGATTATTAAGATGCTCGACCTACGTCGTCCGATTTATAAGCAGACAGCTGCTTATGGTCACTTCGGCAGGACGGATATCGATCTACCTTGGGAACGTACAGACAAGGCTTCTGCATTGAAAGAAGAAGTTTCTCAACTTAAAGGATAAGCACAAAAAAGCAAGGGAGCTGATTTAGCGCCCTTGCTTTTCCTATTTGACACCTTAGTTTTGATGTTGTTTGTAATGCTTACCTTTTTCCACGTAGCTTTCGACGATTCTAGCCATATCGGCCCTGTCTTCGTCTGTTACTTCACGAACGACTTTTGCGGGGGATCCGAGTGCTAACATTCCGGGTGGAATAACTTTACCTGGGGGAACTAAACTGCCTGCCCCTACAAATGCACCTTCTCCGACTACTGCACCATCGAGAATAATTGAACCCATTCCGACAAGCGCTCCTTTTTTTATCGTACAGCTATGTAACGTAACCTTATGACCAATTGTGACGTCATCTTCTATGACTAACGGGTTGTTAGGACTTTGATGGAGACAAGATAAATCCTGAATGCTGACGCGTTTACCTATCCGGGTGGGTGCAACGTCTCCACGGATGACGGTACTGAACCAAACTGAAGAATCAGTGCCAATTGTGACATCCCCACTGATAATAGCGAAATCGGCTATAAAAACGGTTTCATCGATGTCTGGCCAAACATCCTTATACGGAACAATCATGAAAGTGCCCTCCTTGTTGTGCATTGATGTATAATAATCCTATCAAAGTTTTAGGACTTGTACAAAAAGGAGCTTAAAGCAGTAGGATGAATGGAGGGAAGCGCTATGTGGAAATGGGAAGCAGACGGACAAGCAAAAGCAGTCATTGTCATTGTACATAACGCGTACGAAGACCATCAGCGGTATGCATGGCTAACTCAACGATTAAGAATTTCGGGATTTGACGTCATTACAGGAGATTTACCTGGTCACGGTCCGGATGATAAAGGCAAACCTCACGATGAGACATTCGAGTCCTATGTAGAGTTTGCAAAAAAGATGATCGATGCAGGGTTAAAAGAAAGTGTTCCCGTCATCGTCTTAGCGCATGGATTAGGTGCTACAGTTATGATCCATTTACTTCAGAGACAACGTATTGAATGCGCAGGTCTTATCATCAGTTCACCTTGGCTTTCACTGATCCACCATCCACCTAAGTTTTCATCGATGTTGACACGACTAGCATCTTCTATGAAATTAGATCATGGAGTCACTTATGACATGCTAACGAAAAACCCAGAAGAGCTTCCTAAAACTCGTATCGCATCCGACGTAAGATCGATTGTAACTGGGCGTTGGTACAAAGAACTCACATCGTTCATGAAAAGCACTCTTCAGACAGAGAAATCGATACAGGATGTACCGATGCTTGTTCAAACTGGTGGAGAGGATCGAATGACAGATACAGGTGAGACGAAGAAGTGGATGAAACGTCAAAAACTAAGTGAATTTCAGTATAAAGAATGGCGGCATTTATATCATGACATCTACCATGAACCAGAACGTGATGAGGTCTTTTTATATACAAAATCGTTCATAGACAATGTATTACGTTCACTTGGATATGTGATTGAAAATTGATAAACGGAGGGTCAACTATGGAAGCAGAGTCAAAGAAAGAGTTTTGGTCATGGGGGAAATCCCTGATTGTCGCAGTTCTTATAGCATTTATCGTTAGACAGTTCTTATTTACACCCGTCATAGTTTCAGGAGAGTCAATGGAGCCGACATACCACGATCATAATCGAGTTGTCATTTCAAAAATTTCAACACTTGAGCACTTTGACAAAATTGTTTTTCATGCGCCGAACGCTGATGAAGACTACATTAAGCGGGTAATTGGTTTGCCAGGTGATACAATCACAATGGAAAATGATGAACTTACTATTAATGGGAAAAAATACAAAGAATCTTATTTGGATTCAAACAAAGCTGCACTTCCTGAAGGACAGAAATTGACACAGGACTTCGAAGTAAGTGTTCCCGAAGGTCAACTGTTCGTTATGGGAGATAACCGTGCAAACAGTATGGACAGCCGGATTTTTGGAAGTATTGAAGAGGACTCTGTCGTTGGGAAAGTGAAGTTCCGTTTTTATCCTTTTAATGAAATCGGGAATCCGAAGTGAGCGGTTGTCTTGAACAGGTAAATTTCACCTGACTACGTCTGATGTTTTTGAGACATGCTATCGATAGACACCTTAGATGAGGAGTGATAGCCATGTCAGAAAAACAAACAGCCAAAGAACAACGAGCTATTCAACAACCAGGGAGTATGGCTGGAACGGAGTACACCGATGATCAGCGCCGAACCAATGAAGTCGCGTCGACTGCATATACGGGAAGTGTTAAAAAGAAAGTCGATTTGCAAAATGATCGTCTGGAAACAGGTGGCTTTTAGTATTATTACAAATCATCTACTAAACCTCTGCAGAATTTATGCGGAGGTTTTTTACTTCGATCTAGTCTTCATGAACCTCATTTTATGATAAATTTAAAGGAACGTATTCTTAAGGGAGATTTGATGTGGATGGAAGATTTTTTTGATCGTAAAAAAAGACAACTGAATATCCAATTGAACGATGTACAAAAACAAGCGGTTGTAACAACAGAAGGTCCTTTACTACTTCTTGCATGCCCAGGCTCTGGTAAGACAACGACCATCATTATGCGCATCGGTTATTTAATAGAAGAACTTGGTGCCAAACCAAGACGTATCAAAGCGATTACGTTCAGTAAAGCCTCAGCAAGGGACATGCAAAAACGATTCTCTATGTTGTTTACGGACTTACCAACTGCGGATTTTTCCACGATTCACAGTTTAGCCTTTACGATTTCTAAAAAGTGGCTAGCCAAGCAAGGTCGCCAATTTACGTTGCTGGAAGGATACCCGAAACAAAATGCATTGAAAGCTGCATGCCGTCATGTATTGAAAGAAAATGCGACGGAAGATCAGCTAAATACGCTTTCCACTTATATCAGTCTCATGAAGAACCAAATGATTGTTACTGAAAAATGGTCGGAAAAAGATGAACCATTCGAACAAGCAGCAAAAATCGCACGCCATTATGAATTTGTAAAGAATGAGTCTGTCGAAACTACACTGCTTGACTTTGACGATCTGTTATTAGCAGCTGAACAAGCTATGCGAACCGATGAAGAGCTCGGAGCGGAATTCCAATCCAAATATGACTATATCTTAACTGATGAGAGTCAGGATACGTCGCTCGTCCAGCACAAAATTGTGGAGCATTTAACAGCGATGCATGGAAATCTCTGTGTCGTTGCAGATGATGACCAATCGATCTATGGATGGAGAGGCGCGGATCCGGATTATTTAATGGACTTCAAGCTCGTATATCCGGAAGCCAAGCTTTTATATATGGAACAAAACTATCGATCTTCGTCTGAAATCGTGACAGCATCAGCTGAATTCATTAAACGAAACAAAAATCGTTGGGACAAGGAGATGCATACGGAAAACGGTACAAAAGGAGCGATCCAGTTACGACGATTAAATAATCCAAAGCAGCAACTGGAGTATGTGACGTACGAACTTCTTGCTGAAGAGGATTTAAGTGAAGTGGCGATTCTGTTCCGGAATAATGCATCCTCTACCGTTTTTGTGAACGAACTCCATCGTAGGGGGATTCCATTTTACATGAAAGATGCGGATGATAAGTTTTTTTCCCATTGGGTCGTACAAGATATTCTCAATTTCATGAGGCTTAGTTTCAATCTGGAGCGAAAAGATATTTTTGCGAAGGTTGCTGGGAAAATGCAGTTATTTGTATCGAAGTCGTCGTTACAACAGTTTGAACGGAGTACGATTGAAGGGAATGTGTTTGAAGCATTCCAAGAGATGGCGGTGTTAAAAGACAGCCAAGTGAGGAAGCTCGAAGCGTATAGCGATGTGTACAAAAAGATACCTGAGATGAGACCGGCTCAAATTATCCGCATGATTCGCTACGAACTCGGATACGAAGAAAGTCTAGTGAGCATGTCTACGAAGTTCGGCTACCGCTCGGATAGTTTAAAAGGCATTTTAGAGACGTTAGAAGGCATTGCCGAACAGACGAGGACAATGATCGAGTTTGCAGAACAGCTGAAAACTCTTGAAGAAGCTGTGCAAGAAGCAAAACAAGAGCCTGTTGAACAAGCCGTTACGCTTTCGACTTTCCATAGTGCGAAAGGATTGGAGTTTAAACGGGTGTTTATGATCGACCTCGTCAAAGGGACTATCCCTTCTGAAGAAGACCTTACAGATCCTCAAATGTTGGAAGAAGCAAGGCGATTGTTTTATGTAGGCATGACACGAGCGAAACAACGGCTAGAATTGCTGTCGTACTCTTCTGAGGACGGTAAGTCGAAGGAAGATTCTAAGTTTGTGAACGAAGTGAGAGGGATTTTGTTGCCGAAGCGCAAAGATTCTTCAAAACAAGCGAGTAGCTTGGCAAAAAAGGCACCAAAATCGGTTGCAATTAATCCAAATGGAATTGGAGATCTAAAACGGTTAACAACGGGTACACTTGTTAAACATCGTGTTTTTGGTAAAGGAGAAATCATCGAAGTGAGCACGGAGTCCATCGAAATCCGATTTGCTTCAGCTACGAAGCGATTGGCATTACAACCTGTCCTTGAAAAGCGAATGTTGGAGGTGGCAGAGCTATGAAAACAATCTTAGCGATAGGTATAGCTGGGGCGTTTGGTGCGTTGGCACGTACACTACTTGTCATACTCGTTCCTGTTTCAGGTGGATTCCCTGTTGGAACGTTTGTCGCGAACATCGCTGGTACATTCATTTTGTGTTTTCTTGTCGAAAAAACTCTCCAATGGACCCTAGTGAACAAAACCACGTATGATGCCATAACGGTTGGATTTTTAGGTGCATTTACTACGTTTTCTTCATTCGGTTATGAAACATTTACACTCTTGCAGACAGATATTGGAATGGCGTTCCTGTATGGAGGCAGCAGTTTAGTAATTGGATTACTAGCGGGTGCATTTGGATTTAGCCTTGGCGGAAGGAGGCAGAACACATGACATGGATCGATATAATAGCTGTTGCAGCAGGCGGTTTCATAGGGGCAATTATTCGTTATCTTGCATCTGTAAAGTTGAACACAAATGCACAAATTCCATATGGAACGCTGCTGGTCAATATGCTTGGTTGTCTGCTCATTGGCCTTGTATTTGGCTTAGAGCTGTCTACGCCCTTAACCTTTTTCCTAGTATTTGGAGTTGCGGGAGCACTGACGACGTTTTCTACTTGGTTAAAGGAAGTATTGGGGATGGCGCGTCTTCAACAAATGGTGAAAGCCGGTGGATACATGATCGGTTCGGTCATTTTGGGCATTGTATTTGTATACGCAGGCTATATTAGCGGATCGTTTTTCTAGTGTAACAGTTTAATAAGCATCTGTTCGGGAATAGACTTGTGACTGATATTCTTGAATGGAGGCGGATAACCGTGCATAACGAAAATGAAACTCAAAACAAAAAACACCGTCAACTTGAGACTTTTAGAACAGAAGACAAAAACAAATCTTTAACAACGAACCAAGGTCTTAAAGTATCTGAGGATGAACATTCGTTAAAATCCGGCAATCGCGGTCCTACACTTATGGAAGACTTCCATTTTCGTGAAAAAATGACGCATTTTGACCATGAGCGGATTCCAGAACGGGTTGTCCATGCAAGAGGGTATGCAGCTCATGGAGAATTTGAATTATATGAATCAATGAGTGCATATACAAAAGCAGATTTCTTACAAACACCTGGCAAGAAAACACCTCTTTTTACACGATTTTCAACAGTGGCAGGCAGCAAGGGTTCTGCAGAAACAGTGCGGGATGTTCGCGGATTTGCAGTGAAGTTCTATACAGACGAAGGGAATTATGACTTAGTTGGAAACAATATGCCGGTTTTCTTTATACAGGATGCCATTAAGTTTCCGGATTTAGTTCACGCTGTTAAACCAGAGCCTCATAACGAAATGCCGCAAGCCGCTTCCGCCCATGATACATTTTGGGACTTTGTTGCCAATAACCAAGAGTCTGCACATATGATTATGTGGCATATGTCTGACCGTGCAATTCCCCGCAGCTTACGCATGATGGAAGGTTTCGGGGTACATACTTACCGTTTTGTGAACGCAGAAGGAAAATCACATTTCGTGAAATTCCACTGGAAACCGAAATTAGGCGTAAATTCGCTCGTTTGGGATGAAGCCCAGAAAATCAGTGGAAAAGATCCTGATTTCCATAGAAGAGACTTATGGGAAGCAATCGAAAATGGGGACTTTGCTGAATGGGAACTCGGGGTTCAACTCATTGAGGAATCGCAGGAATTTGATTTCGACTTCGACATTCTCGATCCTACTAAACTCTGGCCGGAAGAAGACATTCCTGTAAAGATCATCGGAAAAATGACATTGAACCGAAATGTAGATAATGTCTTCTCGGAAACTGAACAAGTAGCCTTCCACCCAGGCCATGTAGTGCCGGGAATAGACTTCTCAAATGATCCATTATTGCAAGGCCGCCTATTTTCGTACACAGATACACAACTAATCCGTTTAGGTGGACCGAACTTCCATGAGTTGCCGATAAATCGTCCTGTTTGCCCATTCCATAATAATCAGAGAGATGGTTATGGACGTCAGACGATCAATACAGGCCAGGTAGCCTATCACAAAAATTCATTAGCTGATAATACACCATCAACTTCAACAGAAGAAGAGGGCGGATACGTTCATTATCAAGAGAAAGTGGATGGACGCAAAGTCGCAGCTCGCAGTGATTCCTTCAAAGATCATTTCTCTCAAGCGAAATTGTTCTGGAACAGTATGTCGATTGTAGAGAAGAAGCATATTATCGATGCGTTCAGCTTTGAAGTTGGTAAAGTGAAAAACAAGGACATTCGCCAGCAAGTGGTGGACATGTTCGGTCACGTTGATAATGGATTGGCTTCTGCTGTTGCTCATGCTGTAGGTGTACAC
Source organism: Sporosarcina sp. BI001-red (assembly GCF_003384035.1). Lineage (GTDB taxonomy): Bacteria > Bacillota > Bacilli > Bacillales_A > Planococcaceae > Sporosarcina. Next base: position 26,408 of record NZ_QQAK01000013.1, read on the forward strand.
GCACCAAATGCTAGTGAAGAAAGCACGGTTACGAAAAGTTCACCTGCATTGAGCCAAGAGCACAAAGCGAAGTTGCCAGACACGCGAAACGTTGGTGTACTCATTGGTAACCAATTCGATGATTCTGAAGTGGAAACAATCGTAGAAGCGTGTTTGAATGCAGGGATGAACGTAGACTTGATTAGCGAAAAGTATGGCACAGTTACTGGTGTCAGCGGGTTGGAAGCAGACGTGGATGAAACGTTCTTGACCATGCATGCTGTCTTATATGACGCAATTGTTGTAGCCGGGGGAGAAGCTGAAAATCCTCAAAAATTCAAAATGGACACGATTGATTTCCTCAACGAAGCATATAAACATTTTAAACCGATTGGTATTTTATCAAAAGGTAAAGTATTCGCAGATGACTCAAATGTGAAAGAGACTGCGGGTGTGATATCGGCGAAGAATACTAGTTTCGCACAAGAATTTGTAAATGCAGTGGCAGAGCACCGCCATTGGGATCGATGAAATGAGTACCAGCAGCTGTCCAAGAGGCAGCTGCTTTTCTTTCGTCTAACAACCTGATAAACTAGGAAGAATGAACAAATGAGTGGGGACTGAATAATAATGGCACAACGAACGAGTAAAAAAGGCAAGGGAAAAGGGAGTCTATCCGCACTGATCATAGCGGTATTGCTAGCAGGCGCGTATTATCTTTTCTTTCAAGAGGAAGACACAGCGCCAACACGGGACGGTCTCATTCCTGTTGAATTAGTCAAAACAATTGATGGCGATACGATTAAGATTATGTATGAAGGGAAAGAAACGAATGTCCGATATTTACTCATCGATACACCAGAGACCAATCATCCGAGACTTGGGAAGCAACCATTCGGGGAAGAAGCGAAGAGACGGAACCAGGAATTGATGAATAGTGGAAAACTCGAGATTGAGTTCGATATCGGCCAAAAATACGATAAATACAATCGATTACTTGCTTATATTTACATAGACGGAGAAAGCGTACAAGAGAAATTATTGGCAGAAGGGCTTGCCCGCGTTGCTTATGTGTATCCACCAAACACCCGTCATCTGGATGAATATGAAAAAGTTCAAAACGTAGCGAAGAAAAAAGGTGTCGGAATTTGGACATTAGAAGATTATGCAACCGATCGTGGATTCGACAGCGACACATATCCGATAAAAGGAGATACTTCTTCAAAAACGAATACAAAAAAGCCTGCTTCGAACACAACGGAACAGTTTGCTAATTGTACAGAGCTCCGGAAGGTATATCCAACGGGGGTAAAAAAAGGTCACCCCGCCTATAGCGAGCGAATGGACGGAGATAAAGACGGAGTGGCTTGTGAACCTAGATAAATATATTGGATGACTTGACAAACCTTAAAGTCATGGTAAGATTTCAATAATCATTCAAACCGAAAAGTAAATAATCATTCAAAGTGATGATGCAGTAGTGAACGAAGCAAGCAGCAACCAGAGACTGGATAGATGGTGTAAGTCCAGGCACTTCGTTCATGAATTACGTCAACAAGCACTCTTTGAATCCAATGAAGTGGATAAGCGATGCCAGCTTATCAACATGGGTGGTACCGCGGAGAACTCCTTCGTCCCTGTTATAGGGAACGAATGGAGTTTTTTTTGTACGCAAAAGTCGAGGAGGACACCGCCATGTTTCACATTCAATCGTTACTCAAGCCCACATTCTTAGAGTCCATTTCATTGATTCTCTTGATTGTTGGGATGATTAGTGCAAGTATTATCGGATTTGGAGCTGTACCACATTTACCGATTTTGGCATCCATTTTGCTTCTCATTGGATATGGACTGCTCAAAAAGATTTCCTACAAAGATCTCCAAGACGGAATGACAGAAGGTTCCGGTGCAGGAATGGGCGCAGTATTTTTGTTCTTCTTCATTGGCATGCTCATTAGCAGCTGGATGATGAGTGGAACCATTCCAAGTTTGATCAATGCTGGTTTTCTGCTCATTACCCCATCTTACTTTTATGCAATTGCGTTCACCGTAACAGCAATTATCGGTATATCGATCGGTAGTTCGTTGACAACTGTTGCTACGGTAGGCGTAGCATTGCTCAGTATGTCAGGCGTCCTCGGTCTATCACCAGCGATTGCTGCAGGCGCTATCGTTTCAGGTGCATTCTTTGGAGATAAGATGTCTCCTTTATCTGATACGACGAACTTGGCATCATCCATCGTTGGCGTGGATCTGTTCGTCCACATTCGCAATATGATGTGGACGACGGTTCCGGCATTTGTCCTGTCCTTTGGGATCTTTGCGATACTTTCTCCATCGGAGGGGGATGCGAAATTAGATACAATCCAATCATTTCGTGAAGCACTGGCAGAAACCGGTCTGGTTCACTGGATATCATTTCTGCCGTTAGTCATACTAATTGTATTAACGCTGATGAAAGTTCCTGCACTATTGACACTTGCTGCAAGCACAGCTTCAGCAGTCGTGATCGGCTGTGCGTTACACGTATACAGCGTTTCTCAAGTATTTGGAATTCTATTCGAGGGATTCAAATCGGAGACAGGTGTAGAAGCTGTAGATAGTTTACTAAGTCGCGGTGGAATTAGCAGTATGTTCTTTACAATCACACTTGTCATCTTAGCTCTTACGATGGGGGGATTGCTGTTTAAGTTAGGGATCGTCCAAACATTACTTTCCAAAGTCGAACAATCCTTACGTTCAGCAAGTTCTGTAATCGGGGCTTCAGCGTTAACGGCGATTAGCATTAATGTCCTTATTGGTGAACAATACTTATCAATCCTGCTAACAGGTCAAGCATTCCAAGGGCAGTTTAAAAAGTTAGGTCTTGCGAGTAAAAACTTGAGCCGCGTGATGGAAGATGCAGGGACCGTCGTCAATCCGCTCGTTCCATGGAGTGTATGCGGGATATTCATTTCGGGTGTTCTTGGCGTGCCTGTAGGCGATTACTTCGGATTTGCCTTCTTCTGTTTGTTCTCACCGATCTTGACAGTTTTGTTCAGCCTGTTTGGTAAAACATTGACGTATGAAGACTCAGCAAAAGAACCCCATTCTTAACATACAAAAGCAGTGGCCCGAAAAACATGGGCCACTGCTTTTGTTCATTTCAATGCAAACTTCTCTTTATAATTGGTTGCGTCTTTTAATGCTTGTTCTTCTTGAGGGATTCGGACTGACATCATCCAGGCATTCAGCAACGTGAAGACAATGGCTGTGATATAGGCGCCGAATATCATAGGCAGGACGAGGATTTCTGTCGCAACAATAACATAGTTAGGATGTCGGATGAATTTATAAGGCCCTTTCATGACAACATCCGCACCAGGTAGAATGATAATCTTGGTATTCCAATACTTTCCGAGGGAGGCGAGACACCAAACACGCAGCACTTGTGTGAGTAGGAATATCGTCAATAACACAGCCCAGATTGGAGACAGTGCAGGTTTTCGAATGAGTACTTCGAGTAGTAAGGAGACAAAGAAAGCCGTATGCAGAAGTACAATTGCCGGATAGTGACGTGCACCAGCTTCGAAGGCACCTTGGGATTTCATTCGTTTCTCGTTGTTTTTAGCAATGACTAATTCTGCAAGTCGTTGAAGGATGACAATTGAAATTACAATCCAGAAGAACAATTTAGCCACCTCATTCCCATTTCAACAGTTGAAGTTCTCCGCAAAATCCTGGCCCCAGTGCAGCAAGTACACCGTATTCTCCTTTTGAAGGCTTCGCTTCCATGAATTCTTTCAAAACATAAAGGACCGTTGGAGACGACATGTTTCCGTTCATCCGTAATACATTCCTTGAAATCTCCGTCATTGAACTGTTGAAGTTAAGCGCTTCTTCATACGCTTCTAACACCTTTTTTCCTCCAGGGTGGGCGACAAAATGGGAAATATCTTGGTCTGTCAGGTCATACTTGTTTAAAAATTGGTGGACAAACGGACCGAGCCAATCGCTAATGATGACTGGAATGCTTTTAGAGAAAACAACGTACAAACCGCTATTTTTCACATCCCATCCCATGACATCTTCAGAATCAGGCATTAGCTTGGATGTCGTTGCAACAATTGAAGGTCGTACCTGCTTGGAGCGTAATTTAGAATGGTCACCAGCAACTAAAGCACAGGCAACTCCGTCTGAAAATAACGAGACCCCAACAAGATTACTCTTAGAATAATCATCTTTCTGGAACGTGAGGCTGCATAGCTCAATCGCAAGGACGAGTACATTTGCTTCCGGATAAGCCATACAGAATTCGTTGGCCCGACTTAACCCTGAAGCACCGCCCGCACACCCAAGGCCCCAAAGGGGAATGCGTTTTACATCATCTCGGAAGGGGAGATTATTCATAATGCGTGCATCAATACTAGGGGTTGCAATGCCTGTACTTGAGACAAAAATAATGGCATCGATATCTTTGTAGTCGACTTTTTGATCTAACATAGCAGATTCTAGACACGCAGTGACTGCGGCAGTTCCATACTCAATCGCACGTGTTATGTACAACTCGTTACGTTCTTCGAAATCGTGGGCTTGCCCATACCACTCGAGCGGCATGCAGACATTACGCTGTTCGATATCGCCATTTTGAAACACAGTTAACAGCCGTTCAATATCTTTGAAACGTCCACTGAAAACGGAACGTGATAGTTCAACAGCTTCTTCTTGTTTAATAAGATTTGGTGGTAAATGAGTGCTCACGGATAGAATTTGGGGCATGCGCGGACCTCCTATTGTCGTTAGTTCACTAATTTCCTAAAACAAGTAAATGTAAACGTTATCAAGCAATAAACAAGTAAAACATATAAGAGTCTTGTACACTTGATTCAATAAGACTTACCTGCAAATTAAAAACGTTGTGGGTGTCGGTCTGACCAAATCAAACAAAAGGAGAGGATTATCATGAAGCTTATTGAAACGCCAAGCCAACTAAACAGTAAAGCGAAATCGGTAGAGCAAGTATGTGCAATTCCAAATGCCAACGTACTGAATATTCAACTGCGTGCCGGAGAGGAAGTAGCCGAGCATGACTCAGACAAAGAAGTTCTGATCATCGTTAAAAAAGGAAAAGTTCGATTTACAGTGGAAGGCACTCCGGTTACGGTTTCAGAAGAAAATATCCTTCACATGGCACCTTATGAAAAACATAGTTTGTTTGCAGAAACCGATACCGATATTTGTGTCTTCCAAATTACACCGTAACGAAATTAGGATATGCAGCGAACATGTGTAATATGAGTACAAGCTATAACGAAATGCATAATCATTTACTGCGATAGGAGTTTCGTTAGACTGCTTTGAAACGCTTCGTTCTGTTCAACGGAGCGTTTTTTAGGTCCTTTCAAACGTCCGCCCGCTTGACGCACCTTTTGTGCAAAGTGGCGGGAATACAGTAGCTGATCAATGTTTGCATCTGTATACCATCTTCCATTTTGGTCAATCGGACGTCCCCCTTTAGCAAGTGCCATCGCAGCAAGACCATAATCTTGCGTGACGACAACATCGTCTGATTGGATCTTGTTGACTAGTACAAAATCCACCGCATCTGCCCCTTTTGAAACTACGATGGTTTCTGCTCCATCACGCACCATTTCATGTGCAGTGTCACAAATCAGGAAACAAGGGATTTCATAGGACTTAGCAGTACGAATCGTAATGTCAACGACTGGACATCCATCCGCATCGACTAATATTTTCATCATTCTATCACCCCACTTAATTAGAGCGTATCACAGCCACCTGTTAAAAATCATTTTTTCAAGACTATGGATGTTTGTTTCATCTACTCTAGGGAATACTTATAGAAAAATATGGTGACTGAAGAGAGGAGAGGGAATGTGAATACCCCAGAAAATAGTCAGATGACTGTGGAAGAAGCGGAAAAGTATGGTCGTCAAATGGATGCAAAAAACCGTGCATTAGAGAAAACACATTATTTGGATGAAACCCCCGTGAAGCAAGGGAAAGTGTCACAGCCTCTATCAGAAGAAGAAATCAAGAAGCGCACAGGTTCTGGAAACTTTGAAAATGCTCAGGACTCCGGATCAATGGGCTCCATTAACAGCTAAACCATTCCTGTACTCGGAATGGTTTTTTTGTGCTTTCAATTATTCGAATCCTCTATTTTCACATGGTACACTAGTGAAGGTTGACTAGTTACATAACGAACTTATAGAAGAATGGGGAGAACGAATATGACAGAAGTGAAGTTGCTATTTACGCAAGACGCTGCAATTCAACAAAATGAGGATTTAAAAACGTTTATTAAGCAATTACAAGCGGGGTCAGGAGCTTCAGTCTATTCAGAAGGACGTCAGTGGTATGTGATGGCTGAGAAAGTTGGGAAAACAGGTTGTCTGGAAACGGTTCGTGCTATGGCCGGTACTGCAGCTAGAGAATTGAGCCGCGGTAAAGTATCTTCGGCAACATTGGATGTTCATGCGCTCAATAATGGTTTTCCAGACGTATCCCCAGAAGAAGCAGTCACTGCATTTGTAGAAGGTTGGCATTTAGGAGCCTATCAGTTCCTGACATACAAATCTAAATCTGAACCATTCTGCACGAAATTGACAATTGAAGGTGCATCTGAAAAAGCAGTTCAAACCGGTGAACAACGGGCGGAAGCTGTCTCTTATTCACGTGATCTTATGAACGAATTGTCGGATGTATTGAATCCAGAATCCTATCCGGAACGTTTGAAAGACGTGTTTAAAGATACAGATGCAACAGTTATCGTTCACGACAAGGCAAAACTGGAAGAGATGAAGATGAATGGCGTTCTCACTGTAGGACGAGGCAGTCGCTATGCTCCTTCTTTCGTAGAAGTTTCCTACAGCAAAAATCCATCAAAACCGCTCGTTGCGCTTGTAGGTAAAGGTGTCACGTTCGATACAGGCGGTATTAGTTTAAAAAGCGGTAAAGATTTAAGTGATATGCGTATGGATATGGGTGGATCAGCAGCAGTTGCAGGGGCAATGAAGCTGCTCGTAGAAAGTGGAGCTGATGTCAACGTTGTGGCGTTGATCCCCATGGTTGAAAATACGCCGGATAATACGGCTGTACTTCCAGGAGAAGTCATTCAGTACAAAAATGGGCACACCGTGCAGGTCGGCAATACGGATGCAGAGGGCCGTTTGATTTTAGCTGATGGACTGCTTCGGGCTGGTGAACTAAAAGCAGACTATGTAGTGGACATTGCAACTTTGACTGGATCTATTGAAAATGCACTAGGTTCTGAACTCGCTGGTGTTTTCGGAGATGAAGAACTCGCAAGCAAGATGAAAGCAATCGGAGCGAAAAATGGAGATGCAGTTTGGCCAATGCCGTTAGTCGATGCTTATGACGAAACGCTGCAAAGTGATTATGCAGATTTCAATAACATCAGCTCCCTCAGCTTTGCCGGATCGATTACCGCGGCACTTTTCTTACGCCGTTTCGTATCTAAAGATTCACGCTGGTTACACGTGGATATGGCAGGAATGATGCAAAAAACATCAAACTCAGGCTACTATCCAAAGACAGCAACAGGCTATGGCGCGCGTTTGCTGGCGGATTTCGTCTCAGAGATTTCAAAGTAAGTACAATTAGAAGTTTGGCCGAAACGCATTGCTTAAAGCAATGCGTTTTTACTTTCTCTAGTTATTTAAGAGAGTGCAGAAGAGGATAGTTGCGGCGTCATCTATATAGGAAAAATTAAATTAAATTCTTTAAAGAATGGTAATAATAGCTAATTTGTCTGCGGAAAAATGTTACAATGAAACTAATGGTAGAAAAATCTGATTTAATTGAAAGAATAGAAACTATAAGGGGGAATTAATAATGGGAAGCAAGGGGTTATATTTAATCGATAAAAAAGAAGGTATGAATGGGGAGTTTGGCAAGTTAGTTTCCATGATGGATTATACAAGAATGACCACAGTAGCAGAAGTGAAAAACTTAACGGCAGAACAACTGGATTTCTTAGTGAATGAAGATGCAAATTCCATTGGTATGCTGCTAGAGCATATGAATTCTGTTGAAAAGGCCTATCAGATCGATACATTTGAGAAACGTGAATACACGGAAGAGGACATTCAGGTGCTTAATCCCGGGCTGGAACTGGGGGAAGCAGCAAGGCAGCAGATTAAAGGGAATCCTATTGAATTCTATTTAGAGCAATTGGAACAAACCAGAGAAAAGACAATCGAGACGTTCAGCAAATTACCGGACACTTGGCTATTCGAACAAGCTCCATTTTGGGACGGGGAACCCGCAAACAACTATTTCAAATGGTTTCATGTCATGGAGGATGAATTGAACCACCGGGGGCAAATTAGACTTATTAAGAAAATTATGCGCATGACCTCAAGTGTTATCTAACTCGGAATTATTCATTATTGCCCAAACACTATTCTTTGAATCGAACCTTGTATTAAAAAAGCGATGAATGATAAGTAGCAAATAACTGACGCTAAATACGGCTGCTTTCCAACCCATTCCAAGCAACGGAGCATATTATTATAAAAGCTTCATCTTCAATCTGGCCATTTACTTACATAAACTACTAGTGAAATCATTCTTGGGAGAGCTATAAAACTTAAGAAGGCGGAGATCCATAGTGAAAATGAAATTCCCGCTTATTGAAACGGATAGATTGATTTTAAGAGAGGTACAAAATGAGGATTCAAATGATATGTTCACATATTTATCTGACAAAGATGTTGTGAAACATATGGGTTTAGAACCTTTTCAGACAGAGAAAGAGGTGCTCGAAGAAATAGAATGGTACCAAAAGATCTATAAAGATGGTACAGGAATTAGATGGGGGATTACAAACAAGGATGATGGAAGGGTTATAGGAAGTTGTGGTTTTCTAAATATGCAGTCCAGGCATTCTAAAACTGAAATCGGTTATGAATTAAGCAAAGAGTATTAGGGAAAAGGTATTGCGAGCGAAGTATTGGAAGCGGTAATTAAATATGGGTTTCAACACTTGCAATTAGAACGAATTGAAGCATTAGTCGAACCTGCTAATTCAGCATCATTGAAATTGTTGGATAAAAAAGGATTTAAAAAAGAAGGGTTATTAAGACATTATGAATTTACTTGTGGTAAATTCGATGATTTATATATGTATTCAATTCTAAGAGGCGACATTGTCACTACTTCAAGAATTTGAACTTGAATCACAGCCATGATCTAAAATAGAGCCAGATTAGGTTGTGGAATTTTTAGGGAGTGAGTAATTCTATGAACGAAAATAAGAATAGAAAGCTACTTTTAATTTTAAGTATTATAAGTGTTATAGCTATCTCATTCGTCCCTAACATTGGATTCAGAATCGAGGAAGGTTCTCGTTTTCTTGGATTTCCGGCGGAGTGGTTAGGTCTATACAAGTATGGTGGTTTTAGTTTTAAGTGGCTGGGTTTTTTGTTTAATTGTGTATTCTTTTATTTAATTTTTAGGTTGTTGATTAAAGTGTTGATTGGTTTGAACCATCTGAAAATTAATAAATCTAATAACAACCTTGAAGAATGAACGAAGTATGTTCAATTATAAAGGCAATTACTTTGTAAGCGATTGAGTCTATACCGCCATTAGGTTAGTTTGAAAAGTATAATATCGATCTAGAAGGGATTGGATCAAGAAATGGATATACGGAAGCCAACGGATTTGGAACTTAAAAAGGTTTTAGCTCTTTCTCCTAAAGCAATTTTTGATGGTACATTGGGCGAAGTAAGTCCGACTGATGAAAAAATTGACCAACTAGTGAAACCTTTGCTCGAGAACGGAAGCTATTACTTAATTGCTGTAGAAAACGAAAGGATACTGGGGTGGATCCTGTTAGGAGTGAATAAAGATCAGTTTACTGATATATTGAATGGATTTCTCTATGAACTCTTTGTCATTAAAGAATTTAGAGGAAATGGAATCTCCAAAAAGCTAATCGAAGAAGCTATTGAACATTTACGACAAGATGGATACACAGAAGTGCGCCTTAGTGCTTTTTCAGGTAATAAAGCTATTAAATTGTACGAAAAAATGGGTTTTAAGATCAGGACAGTTACTATGAACTTGCAGTTATAAAATGTATTCTACAGCGAACGGGTTTAACGGTAATCCAAATTCGGGGGCAATTCTAGAACATAAATTCCCAAACATTCAACAAAAGGGCTAAATTGATCGTTAAAGTATAGACGAGGAAATTGTAGTGGGTTTTTTTATAGGTTTTTCTATTAAAATAATTTCCCTATGGACAATCTACACTCAACTAAGAAAAGGTACAACGCAAAATGAAGAAATTAAAGAGTTATTGAAGAATTGACTGATAACAACAGATGAAAGCTTACATAATCGGAGGTATTTCTCGCATAAGGTATGTGCTGAAATATGGCCAATCACCTTCTTATCATTCTTTATGTAATTTTAATTTTGGTATTTATTTTTCTTGAAAGAAGCTTGATACTCTTCCATAGATTGGAGTACGAAAAAGAACCAGCAGTCTCGGATTTTAGAATTCGAATGAACAAGTATCTAGCGCTTTTGGGTATCCTGCTTCTATCTACATTGCTATGTCGATATTGCAGGAGTCCGCTTGTTACTGCTACTTGTATTAATTGACTATACAATTGGTGCTCTGCTAAAACTACTGCCTTAGTAAAAAACTTGAGCCTAATACAGCTCCGCATGGGGTGCGGAATTTTTAAAAATATTGAAAGGAGCATGAAGGTTAAATGAAAAAGTATTTTCTTTTTATACTACTCACTGCGGTGTTACTTTTAACTGCTTGTTCTACAGGTGATAAAGAAAAAGCAGAAGGCTACTCAGGAGTCATTGGCAGTGGAGCAGCTATGGGCTATCAGTACATTGTGGTTAAAGAAGGGGAAACAATCTCTTGGGATCTTCGTTATAAAAGAGAACATATACTCCTGGAAGAGAATTCGGAAAATGAAAAGGATCTAGAGAAGTTCATGAACAGTGTCAACAACAGCCAATTAGAACTGGCCACATTGGTGATAGCACTCTCTTATTTACTAGTAGTAGTTATAATTACATCTATCTTATACAAGAAAAAGAGAGAGTTGCTGAAAGGCATCAGTATCATGACTATTGTGCTTGCAAGTTCACTTGCATGTTATTTTGCGTTTGAAGCAGCAATTAAGTTAAGTCGTTTTTTGCACGATGCGAAATATTATTACTACTTATTAGTGAGTTAAATCACGAGTTCTACAAAGAGAACTGAATCATTTAGCCCGACATAGGACACTCAAAATCTATAGAGGTGTCCTTTTTTTAGATAGAAAATATAAAAAGATTGATGTTTTCCTGTATCCACATTGTATACTAGAGGCATTGCACTTTTACTTAACACTACGATTATAAAAAGGGAGTACATATGGATTCTATAACAAAACTAGTGAAAAATCCGTGGTTTCTAGGCTGTCTGGTTATTATTTTTATGGCTGTCGTCATGTGGAACATTCCAATCGAGAAAAGAAAATATGGACTCTCTCAAGGGAGTTTAGTTACAGACTACACGGGACTTCTTCCCGAACACATAGAACGCGTCGTTACAGCGGAAAATCGAAACGATCTGCAAAGAATTGTAAAACAAGCAAACGAGAACGGACAGAAGATCTCGATTGCTGGATTACAACATTCGCAGGGAGGTCACACCTATTACAAAAATGGTGTTGTTCTCGATATGAGGACATTCAACCGAATACTGGATATTGATGAACAGGAAAAAACGATACGTGTGGAAGCGGGCGCAACCTGGGAAGATGTTCAAGAAGCAATACAGCCTCACGGGTTAGCCTTGAAAGTGACTCAATCCCAATCCATTTTTACAATAGGCGGCTCTCTTTCGGTAAACGCGCACGGGCGTGATATCCGATTCGGCTCGATGGCAGAAACCGTAAAAGAAATAACGTTATTAACTCCTGAAGGCGAAATAAAGAAAGTAAATCGGGATGACTCCGATGAATGGATGAAATACGTGTTTGGCGGATATGGACTGTTCGGAGTGATTTTAGATGTGAGGCTTGAACTGACCGATAATGACTTGTACACAATCCATACAGAAAAATTGAAAACAAACGAATACGCGTCTTATTTTAATCGAGTTTTAAAACAACCAGATACAGCGATGCACTATGCGAGAGTGAGCGTCGCACCAAGCTCATTTTTAGATGAAATGGTTGTTATTAATTACGATCACACAGAAAACACAGATCATAAATCGGTTCTGAAAAAAGAAGAAGGTGTTCGTATATCCAAGATGGCGCTTGACGCAGGACGCAAAGGGGGAACTTTAGAAAACCTGTTCTGGGCAGCTCAAAAGCGATACATTGCTTCACTCAATCGAAAAGAAATTACCCGGAATAATGCGATGCGTTCAGAATCCACGTTCATGGAATACACCAAGCCGGGGCGAGTTGAAGTCTTGCAAGAGTTTTTTGTCCCGGTCGATTCCTATGATGAATACTTAACTGATTTAAAGGACATTATCCCGGCTAATGATAAAAGACATGATTTTAAAGTTCATAATATAACCGTTCGATACGCCGCTAAAGATAACTTTACAACGTTGAACTATGCCAAAGAGGACATGTTAGGTTTAGTTGTTTTGATCCAGCATGGATTAAAAGAAGAAGATATTACGAATGCTGAATCATTAATTCAAAGTTGGACTAATTTAACACTTGAGCATGGAGGAACTTATTATTTGCCGTATTACCGATATCAGACAAAAGAACAATTTAAAAGTTCCTATCCTAATTGGCAAGACTTTCAGGAAGAAAAGTTACGGAAGGATCCGAATCATGTCTTCCAAAATATGTTCTATGAGTATTACGTAAAGTGAAGGTGCGCATTATGAAGTTTAACAGTACTAGGTATTTGCCGCTTGTTGTCACAGTTGGGCAAGTTGTAATTTTCCCTTATTATATAATTTGGCTGAAGCAAGTATCGTTAACATTCACGTTGTTTGCCTGGTTCTTTGCAGCTTTTTCTTTTGCGGCTGCTTGGGGATATCGGATCTATCAGACCAAAAAGAATAAGGAGCGCTCTCTGCTATTTATGATTTTTGTAGGCATGGGAGTCGTGTACATCGTGATCGGATTCATTAAAAATTCGTATGAATACCTTCCATACGTTGTACTGCCATTGCAGGTCATACTTGGAGTATTGCAGGGGTACTTCCGAGCCTGGCACTCTGAACAGGACACGTACCATTTACACGCGGTTCACCATTATATGATTGTCGGCTTCATGATGATCGGTTTTAGCTTTGTTAAAATTATTTCGCCAGTGGTCTTTATTACGATTTTTGGCGCTTTATTGTGTATCTGTGGGGTATGGGAGTTTTTCAGAATAGGAAAATTAAGTGTCCCTAAAAAAGTGTAAACGTGTGAGGACCCATATTTTCTCCATGTAAAAGAAAGGAGAGATTTTAATGACTAACCATAAGATCTATACGATGAGCTTTGCAAAAGTCTATCCACTGTATGTGAATAAGGCAAAGAGAAAAGGTCGTTTAAAAGAAGAAGTAGATGAAATCATTTGCTGGATGACTGGATTTAACCAACAAGAACTAGAGAAGGAACTGGAGAATCAGACAGACTTTGAGACATTCCTCGCTCATGCACCACAGCTTAATCCATCACGTACATTGATCAAAGGCGTTGTGTGCGGAGTCAGAGTAGAAGATATCGAAGAACCGACAATGCGGGAAATTCGTTACTTAGATAAGCTGATTGATGAATTGGCAAAAGGGAAAGCGATGGAGAAAATTTTACGTAACTAATTGAGCATTCTATATAAAAGTCCATTTTGATACTTTATCAAAGTGGGTTTTTATTTTATTGAATCCAGGGTGAAAAATAGAATCGCCTTACAACTTGAAGTAGTAGTTTTTAATTTTCTCGGTGTGATTTTTTGAAAACAGGGAAAACCTTTACTAGAAGAAGTTCACCTTCATTGAATGCAGAAAAACCGTTAATGTAGGTTGGAAGGCAATTCATACATATATGAGTTAGGGAGGTTCCTGTTATGAAAGAAACTAAAGATGAGATCATTTTACGAGGACTGCGAGAAAATAATTTAAAAAATATCGATTTAAACATACCGAAAGAAAAGATTAATGTCTTTACTGGACTATCAGGATCAGGAAAAAGCTCGGTGGTCTTTGATACATTAGCAACAGAGAGCAGACGTCAAATGACAATGAACTATCCGCTATACGTCAGAAACCAAATGCCAAGATACGAACGGCCGAATGCTGATTTGATGCAGCACTTGAGTCCTGTTGTGGTAGTGGAACAAAAGCCAGTTGGCGGCAACTCGCGTTCAACCGTAGGCACTTATATGGATATTCATCCTTTAATACGTCTTTTGTTTTCTAGGATTGGAAGCCCGCCGATAGGATCAGCTACAGACTTTTCAAGTCAGAGTTCATTTGGCAAATGTCCTGAATGTAACGGGTATGGGGAAGTGATTGCCCCTGATAAGAATAAAATGATTGACTTTGATAAGTCACTTCGGGAGTATGCGGTACGTTTTAAGCCTCTATCTCCGTCAGGATGGCAAGGGAATTGGATGATGACTGGCGGATTATTTGATCCTGATAAGCCAATCAAAGACTATTCGAAAGAACAATATGACCTGTTGGTATACGGTCCCCCTGAAGGTGAACGAGTATTTGCGCCATTCCATACAAAAGACGGTCCGCATGATCATGAATGGGATGGATTACTGCCAAGATTTACACGTCTTTATATAAATAGAGATGTATCCAAGTTAAAACAAACATCACAAGAAGATGTCCTGGCCATGTCTACTCATACATTATGTCCGACTTGCCATGGGTCTGGCTTGAATCCAAAAGTGTTGGATTGTAAAATTAACGGTTTTAATATCGCAGAATACGATCAGTTAGAACTGACAGAATTACTTACCGAACTGAAGAAAATTAAAGACCCTGTCGGAAAGTCCATTGCACAACAGGCGATTCCAAATGTGCAACAGCTTGTTGACTTAGGCTTGGGCTATTTGAGTTTATCAAGGAAAATGGGTACCCTTTCTGGCGGAGAAGCCCAGCGGGTAAAAATTGCGCGTCATTTAGGAAGCAGTCTCAATAACATCACATACATCTTCGATGAACCAAGCGCAGGACTTCACCCTGAAGAAATCAGCATGTTAATACAGATGCTAGAAAGCTTAAAAGAGAATCATAATACTGTTGTTGTAATTGAACACAATTTAGCTGTAATTAAAGTGGCGGATGAAATAATAGAAATGGGACCAGGGGCTGGTGTGCAAGGCGGGGAAGTGATCTATCAGGGAGAATTATCAGGTTTGAAATGTGCTTCAAGCATAACTAGACTGGACCATAAGCTTACGATTAATAAAAATCCAAGAGCCGCAGAGAATTATTTCTTGATAAAAGATGCCGCAAATAATAACCTTAAACATGTAACTGTTGAGATTCCCCAAAATGTTTTAGTGTCTGTATGCGGTGTCTCTGGTTCGGGTAAGAGTTCTTTACTATTTGAAGCCTTCTCCAAAAAGTATCCCGAGACGATTGCGGTTGGACAAGGCAGTATTGGAACATCAAGCCGTTCCACACTCGCTACCTATATGGGAATCATGGATGATATTCGTAAGATTTTCTCGAAAGCAACAGGACAGCCACCAGGATTATTTAGCTTTAACTCATTGGGAGCCTGCCCGGTATGTGACGGAAAAGGCGTCACAACACCGGACGTCGCATTTGCAGATCCAGTAACTGTCACTTGTGAATCATGTGGCGGAACGAGATATTCAGACGAAGCCCTCTCTTATAAATATGAAGGGAAAAATATTGTAGAGATGTTAGAACTCACCATTGATGAAACAAACACCTTTTTTGACATGCCGAAAATCGTGAAAAAGGTGAACACGTTAAAAGATGTTGGATTGGAGTATTTAACATTAGGTCAGACAACAAGTTCTCTAAGCGGGGGCGAAGTGCAGCGTCTGAAATTAGCGAGTTACTTAAAAAATGAAGGCCAGATTTATCTGTTAGACGAGCCTTCGTTAGGATTACACACAAGGGACAACGACAAACTATTAGCTGTATTCGAGAACCTTGTAGACAAAGGGAATTCTGTAATAATCGTCGAACACAATCTCGACTTTATCGGAGCTAGTGATTGGGTAATTGAAATGGGGCCTGAAGGAGGGAAAAAAGGAGGGCATGTACTTTTTGAAGGAACACCTGAACAAATGATGCATGCAGATACGTTGACGGCTAAATGGCTGAAGCGCGGGGCAATGGAATAAGATGGCCAAACAGCATAATCTAACTTCTGTCATTAAATTGCTGACATTGGTTGAAGTAATTAAAAGGGAGTGAAACAATGAAGGAAAAACGATTTGAAGTGATTGAGAAGCAGGGAAAGATGGAAGTATTTCAAGTGATCCGTGATAATCAGACTGGCGTGCTGTATCTATCCCACAGTGCCGGATATGGTCTGGGGTTAACGGTTATGCAAGGGCCGGATGGGAAGCCATTAGTGGATGAGGATTTTAATGTGAATGAATCATCTCCTCTTTCATAAAACAAAAAACGAGCACACCTGGAAATTATCAGGTGTGCTCGTTTTTACCTTTATCCGATATTATAACTGCATCTTGTCTTACCGACACACAACAACTTCCCGCTCAAAGTGTGCTTTTTTCGCAATACATCGATCCAGGATTTCAAAACCTGCATCTATCAGTAAATCATCCATTGATTCAATCGTCACGATGACGAGCTTGTCTGTCAATGTGCGGGCTGCCTGTAAAATAGAGGCCTGTTGCTCGCGGGTGACGTGGGTGTACAAGTTATAAGGCATGTCGATTACTGCAGCGTCATAATGTCCTGGCGCTTCTTCTATAGGTCCTGGCGTTACGGTTCCGGTTAGTCCGAAATGTTCGAGATTTTTCCGGGATCCCAGAACAGCGAGCGGGTTAATATCGCGGCCATCCATATCGATACCCATAGAAATCGCTTCAACTAGCACGTTGCCAATACCACAGCACGGGTCAATGGCTTTTATACCTTCAGGATGAGGAACAGCGATATTCGAAACCGCTCGAGCGACACGTGTGCTGAGAGCAGTGGAATACATTTCTGGCTTTTTCACGTGTTGTCTCCATACGGAAATACTTTCTGTCAAATGCCCAAAAAGATATTTCTGGCCAAGCTGAACAATGCCATACAAAATTTCGGGTTGTGCCAAATCCGCGTAACCGGGCATAACGAGTCCAATTTGCCGTTCAATCTTTCTACGATCTGGATGGGCAATCTTAGCGGTGCCGCCTAGTGACATCGTATTGAGGCAGCGAATCAAGAAACTTCGTCCATCCTCTTCAAATGTTGAAACGAAGGTTGCGACTTCTTCAATGGAATCACATTCGATTAAAACATCAAGCCGTTCTTTCATGAATGCACTTCTGCTAGGATCTATTTCCACATTGCTGCTAATGAAATTCGCATCCGTATCCGTTTCAAAAAAAGAACGCATTTCAAGACGGCATAACTCGTACTCATCGTCATGCCGACTAAACGTATATAAATGTTTCGCTTGATCCATGATTATGCTTCATCCTCTAATGCAACGAGCATCGTGAACACGAAATTGTAAACAAGTGCCAGCGTTTCGTCGAATGTGTTCGTATCGGAAAATCCATCTACATAGTCAAGTGCGATATTTACATCCCAAAGTCCATCATCCGCTGAAAACATCAGGCTGCGCGTTCCAGGTGCTGTTCCGAGTTGTGCATCAATATACTTCTTAAGCCATTCACCATGCTTTTTCTGAACCTGGAGTCCAAATAATGCAGTGACGGTTTCGAAGACATCATCCATTTCAAGAACAACGCCATCAATCCCAATTGTCGCAAATAATGGGTCTTCGGCAAATAGATAAGAAGTAGGTTGAGTCTTCACTAACGATACAGCGAGATCCCCTGTATTTGCAGGTGTTTCTAGTGGCTCATCTGTTTCTTTGTTCGATAGACTATACATCGGTGAGAAAGCCTGAGCTTCAATTACTTTCATATCTGGTGAAAGCAACTCTTTCTTCTCTAGAAATTCCTTTTGCTGTGGATTTAACGGAAGTCCTTCTTGTGACTCGTGTTCTGCGATATAATTTTTCATCCATTTAGTAATCATTCAATCCAACTCCTTCAATACCTTTCAGTATACCTTATATGAACACTGCCAGTCACTCGATCTCCTCGTACCATGGATTTAGATGGATCAAGACTTCACCGACATCAGGATTTGCTTGCTTGATAGCATTTCTAAGTGTACTTGTTACGTCATGGCCTTGTTGAATCGTGAGCTCCGCAGGAATACTGATACGAATATCCACTAGAACGTAATGTCCATGCTCACGCGCGCGTAACCGGTCAACCCGTTTGACATCGGGAATTTCTTCGATTAATTGTTTAAACGCCAGCAATCGTTCTTCACTAACGGTCTTTTCCATCAAAATATCTAGCGCTTCTTTTCCGATATGAATCGCAAGCCGCATAACGAGAATCGCAACAATTAGTCCAGCAAGCGGATCCCCATATAAGAGAATAGGGATGTCGAAGTGAAAACCGATTAATCCGAGTCCAATACCGATAACTGCAGCTAAGGAAGCATAGACATCAGCTAAATGATCATAAGCCGTTGCAATAAGGCCTTTACTGTTTTCTAGTCTGCCGATTCGCATCGTATAGAAATAAAGGGCTTGCTTCCAAATCATTGAAATAATTGCGGTGAGCAATGCAAGGACGCTTGCTTTAGCGGGCTGTTCAAAAATCGCAAAAATGGCTTCTATTGCAATATAAATGGCAGCTGCACCTAAAATGAGTCCAACGAGCGCAGAACTGATAACTTCTGCTTTACCGTGTCCATATGGATGATCCTCATCGGGCGGACGTTTGGAAAATCTCATCGAAGTCAACGCTGCAGCGGAAGCTACCACATCGCCGGCGTTGTGAAATCCATCTGCAAGTAAAACTGGACTGTGGAAAAGATAACCGACAATGATTTTCATGATGGTGAGAAAGATGTTGCTAATGAGACTAACCCAGATTGCAATGAGGGACGACAAAGAGTGTTTTGTGTTTGTCATGAGCAGATAACCTCCAATTTATAAAGTTGCAGAGAGGAAACAAAAACCCCTGACGTAGTTTTGTCAGGGGTTTGGATTGAAAATTTATAGGATTGGTCATTTATCATCATAGTATACATAGCTATCACTCGCTTCACAGTAGTTGCGTACCAATAAGTATACCTCTTTGACAAACACAATACAAGCTGAGAAGCTGGGTAGAGAAGATTGCAAAAAGCGTTATAATGCATTATAATTCATGCAATATAATAAATATACATAATGATGGAGGATGAACTACATGAAACTTTGGGGTGGAAGGTTTTCTTCTAAAGAACACGAGCTCATGGAACAGTTTAATACGTCATTGCCTGTAGACAACCGATTGATTGAACAAGATATCGCTGGGAGTCTTGCCCATGTGGCAATGCTTGTGCACAGTGATTTGTTGACACCCGAAGAAGGAGAACTTCTTATTAATGGGTTGGAAGATATTCAAAATGATATCGCTACTGGAAAGTTACTAGTGGAAGGGGATTATGAAGATGTACATTCTTTCGTTGAGGTACAGCTAACAGAACGTATAGGAGAAACGGGGAAGAAGCTGCATACCGCACGAAGCCGGAATGACCAAGTTGCAGTCGATATGAGATTGTATGCAAAAGCTAAAGCGAAAGAAGTCTCAGATCTGCTTCAAAACTTAATGGATTCCTTGGCTGCAAAGGGACGAGCAAATGACGTCATTATGCCTGGATATACACATCTCCAACGGGCTCAAGTGATTACATTTAGTCATCATGTAGGGGCGTATGTCCAAATGTTTTCACGTGATAAGAAACGGATTGAAAACGCTGCAGAGCTTATGGATGAAAACCCGCTAGGTTGTGGTGCATTAGCTGGAACAACACATGAAATCGACCGTGATGTAACCACAGCACTACTTCACTTTGCAAAGCCAGTGGACAATTATATCGATGGCGTAAGTGACAGAGACTATCTATTAGAACTAATGTCTGATTTCTCCATTATCATGATGCACTTAAGCCGCTTAAGCGAAGAACTGATTCTTTGGAGCAGCCAAGAATTCAAGTTCGTCACCATGTCCGATGCATTTTCAACAGGCAGCAGCATCATGCCCCAGAAGAAGAATCCAGACGCAGCTGAATTGATCCGAGGAAAAACAGGTCGTGTCTATGGCTCACTATTTGCGTTATTAACAACACTTAAAGGATTACCACTTGCCTATAACAAAGATATGCAAGAAGACAAGGAACAGTTCTTCGATGCAGTGGACACCGTCATCGATTGCATAGATATCATGTCTAGTATTATCGACACAATGCAAGTCAATGCGGAACAAATGCGCAACGCCGTTAAAGCCGGATTCCTGAACGCAACAGAAGTCGCCGACTACCTCGTCAGCAAAGGCACACCATTCCGAGACGCCCACAGCATCGTCGGACGCCTTATCATCTATTGCGAACAAGAGAAAAAAGGCATCGAAGAACTAACCCTTGCCGAACTAAAAAACTTCAGCGATTCCCTAGACCAAGACCTATACGCCTACATCGACTACGACGAAATCCTAAACAAAGGCACAAAGAAATTTATGAAAGTGGGTCAATGAGTTTATCTTCATGCCCTCTTTGAAGTGATAATGAACTAGATGATTTCTCTAACACTCCGTTGATTGGAGTGAAAGGTGGCGACTCCGGAGGGACTTCAAATGGAAACAACCTAAGTTCGCCGCATCGTGCGGCAACGGTTGCATGACCTGCATCCTGCAGGCCCGCGTCCACCTGTAACGGAAATCAATACCGTCTAATTTTACTCTTTTTAAGAAAAAGGCTGTCCAGGAATCAGTAAAACTGACATCTGAACAGCCTTTTTAATTTCTAGATTATCCCATAATGTTATAACCGGCATCCACATAAACCACTTCGCCAGTCACACCACTAGACAAATCACTCAACATCACCATACTCATCTTCGCTACTTCTTCTAACGTAATATTACGTCTCAGCGGAGCTTTCTCTTCGATCGTATGAAGAATCGTGTTAAACGATGGGACACCTTTTGCTGACAAAGTGCGAACCGCTCCAGCGGACACCGCATTCACACGAATGTTCTCTTTTCCAAGATCGTGTGCTAAATAACGCATAGACGCTTCAAGCGCTGCTTTAGCAACACCCATCACATTATAGCCATCCAGAACTCGTTCAGCTCCAAGATAGCTCATCGTAATAATTGAACCGCCCTCCGTCATATAACGACGCGCTTCACGAGCAGTTGCAACAAGTGAATACGAACTCGTATCTTGTGCAAACGCATAGCCGTCACGTGAAGTTTCCACAAAATCATTATGCAGATCTTCCGCGTGTGCAAATGCGACAGAGTGAACGACACCATGAATGACGCCCACTTCAGAACCGATCTTCTCAAATGCAGAACGAATGCTTTCGTCTTCGTTCACATCACATTCTGCAACTAAACGAGCTGTCAATTCATTCTTTTCTAGTGCCTTTTCAAGTTTTGCAAGAGAACGCTCTTTACGGTACGTGAAAATAACGTTTGCACCTACTGCATATAGTGTTTTCGCAATTCCCCAAGCGAGACTACGCTCGTTTGCTACACCCATGACAACAATGTTTTTCCCTTTAAGTTTCAACAAATCTTCCATTATTCAGAGGCCCCCTTGAAATGGTTCTATTATAATTTTTTTAGTTAGCAGTCAGTATCAATACCTGGTCACAAAATAATTATAGCACAGATTCTTTTTACAGTTCCATCGTGAGTATGAAATGGAGCGAGAAGGTGACACTAAGAGGAACTTGCGAAAAAAGGAGTGCTCATAATGATCCGTTTAAAGACAGGGCTAGAAGGTAGAAAAACACAATTTGGTGTCATGCAAGACCGTCTTGAAGAATGCGGCTACCATCTCGGAGGAAACTGGGACTACCACACCGGTTACTTTGACAGGGTCTTGAATCAAGAAGAAGGGGAGACCATTTATATCCGTGCACCATTTGACGTCATTGCCGGCATGTTGGATCAAGACAATGCATCCATCCAATTTAAAACTCCCTACATTATAAAACATGTTGTCAACATCGGATTTGACTCGGAAGCAAATTCACTTTTGACATCTACGTTCAACCAATTTCAAGAGCCTCTCGATAAGGACGGAAGAATTACAGACAAATCCAAATGGCAGGAAATCGGAGTAAGAGAAGTGAATCGTCTGCTTGCAATTTTAGAATGAAAAATGAAATGATTATTTTCTGAAAAATGTCTATACAGAAGCCTCTGGTTCATGTACGGTATAGGTATAAAACCTATCAGGAGGCTTCTAAATGATCAAGAAAATTTTATTCCCATTTCTTATCGTTGCACTCATATTTTCAATCGCAAATCCAGCTTCAGCAGGAAAAATATTTAGTGATGTTGGTGAGCAGTATACAGCAAAGGCTGAACTTGAATTTCTAGCTGAACAAGGTATTGTGACTTCAGGTCCATCTATTGCTTATGGTATCAATCAATCTATTTCACGATTAGAAGCTTCTGAAATGCTAGTTCGTGCGCTGAAACTCGACACAACAAATCGTCCTGACCCACAAGTAGTAGATGTAAAAAAAGGTTCCGTTGGCTATGACATCATTGCAACTATCGTAGATGAGAACATTATGGTAGGTAATTTGAAAAAAGAATTTAATCCAAAGGCATTGTTAACACGGGCTGAAATGGCGGCAATCTTAGTTCGTGCATTCGATTTACAACAGCCTGTAAATGCAAATAAGTTTCATTTTGTAGATGTGAATGTGAAAAGCTTTGCTGCACCGTCAATCAGTATTCTATTTGCAAACAACATTACATTCGGCTACCCGGATCATACGTTCAAGCCTTCGATGACACTAACGCGTGCCCATTTTGGGATTTTTCTCTCGCGAATTCTGAATCCGGAGTTTCGTGAAGCATTAACATGTTTTGACCCTGTAGCAAAGAAGTCATATCATGTGAATGTTGCAGTTACAACTCTATGGACAACACCTAATGTAGCTAGAGTCATTGATAGACCTGCTATTTCAGCACCAACTGATATTCGTAAATGGACGAAAACGATGACCATTCCACAAAAACAATGGTTAGTCGGTAAAACAGAAACTCAAGCACTTTATGGACAGGAAGTAGTTGTGCTGAAGACTTCTGGAAACTGGATGCAAGTAGCTGTGAAAGATCAGTATTCTCCTAAAAACAAATCAGGCTATCCAGGATGGGTTCCAGCATCCCATATTAAACAGTCGTATTCGGATTATGGCCAATGTTCAACTGCAATGGTGAAAGCGCCGATTGCAAAATTGTACAATGCTGAGACAACAGCTAGACCGTTTATGGAAATCAGTTTCAACACGATTTTGCCGGTACTCGATGAACAAGGGGATTGGGTCAAAGTGCAGACTGCAACTGATGGAGTTAAATATGTACGGAAGCAAGACGTGAATGTGCTTCAAAAAGGGAGTAAAATTCCTACTCCAACAACACAGGATATTTTGACAACTGCCAAACAATTTAATGGGTTGGCATACTTATGGGCCGGTACTTCTGGGTTTGGATTGGATTGCTCTGGATTCACATATTCGGTCTATAGACAGCATGGTATCGATATTCCTAGAGATGCGAGTGTCCAGGCTACACACGGAAGAGCTGTGAAAAAGAGTGAACTTCAACCTGGTGACCTACTGTTCTTTGCTTACAATAAAGGTAAAGGGTCCGTACACCACGTCGGAATGTATATTGGAAATGGGAAAATGATTCATTCCCCAAATCCAAAGAAAACTGTCGAAATCCTATCGATAGATGCAGAGCCATATCGTAGTGAATTCTCAGGAGCTCGAAGGTATTTGAAAAAGGATGCAAAAAGCCCATTCGCACTTTAGAGCGAATGGGCTTCACTATTTATTATTTCAGGATGTCATTATATAACAATCCATCGTCATCTAAAGAAATCACTTTTAAACGATTTTCTTTTTTCACATAGACGCTTTTCACGGTCTTTTTCCCGCTTTCATCTTCAAAAAGAATGACACGCGTTCCTGGGTTATCAGTCTCTACGATTCCGTTCAGACGGTCAACATCCGCAACTTCTGTGATCGTGCTGTACTCCTCGTAAGTTGCAAGCTCACTACTCTCTGCATCTGTTTCAGAAGCTTGTTCTTCCGCTTCGCTATTGTCCTCTGGAGCGGTGTTTGCCGAGTTCTCTTCCAAGGAATTCGTGTCCTCGTCAGGTGCATCTGGCTCTTGTGCAGGTTCATTACTCGTACAACCCGAGAGAATGATCGACAATGCACCTACTAGTAGTAATTTTTTCATTTTAAATGACCTCCATAATAGTTTTCCCAATTATGCATTTTAACGAGCCTGGTTCTAGAAGGCAACTAAATTGGTTCCACTTTAGCTTTACCCAAAAAGAAATCGACAAAGTCCTTTATAATTCGAACAATGTTTGTTAAGCTCTAAAGTGAGAAAATTAAGGTCTAATCCATTTATTTAACGTTTTTTGAGGAGTTGTAACTGTATTGACGTTTAAAAAGAATTTCATTATCGGTCTTATGCTGTTTGCATTATTCCTAGGCGCTGGAAATATTATTTTTCCACCGAAACTAGGTCAACTCGCAGGAAGTGACTTGGGGGTAGCGATGTTTGGCTTCTTAATTACTGGTGTTGGCTTACCCCTTTTAGCAATTTTAGCGATAGCGCACGCTGGAGGTGACTTACGCTCAATTGCAGATCGTGTTCACCCAGTTTTTGGACTAATATTCAGTATGATTGTGTATATGGCAATTGGTCCGTTTTTTGGAATTCCACGGACAGCAACTGTTTCGTACGAAATTGGAATCTCACCATTTTTGTCTGGTGAAGTAGCCAATGCGCAATGGCCACTTATTGTGTTCAGTATTCTGTTTTTTGCGATTACTATAGGGTTGGCTCTCAATCCTGCAAAACTCGTGGACCGTATTGGAAAGTTTTTAACCCCGGTTCTTTTTTTAGTAATTGCACTCCTTGCCATCAAGAGCTTTGTAGATCCGATTGGAGACATTAATCGTCCAGATGAAACATTTGGCGCCCATCCTTTCTTCAAGAGCTTTGTTGAAGGATATTTAACGATGGATGTCATAGCTGCACTAATTTTTGGTAGTGTTATTACAACGGCCATTCAAGCTGAGGGTGTAAAAACATCAAAAGGTCTTATGAAGTCCATGGTTGTAGCTGGAAGTGTGGCTGCTATCGGCTTAAGCTTTGTTTACATATCTTTAGGATTCATTGGGGCGACAAGCCTTGAGAAAATTGGTCTTCAGGAAAATGGGGGGATTGTCTTATCCCTTGCTTCAGAATTGTTGTATGGCTCCTTTGGTCCCATTATATTAGCAATTACAATTCTTTTCGCTTGTTTGACCACTTCAGTGGGTCTCGTATCTGCTTGTGCTCAATTTTTCACGCAAATTGTGCCGGCTCTATCGTATAAAAAATTTGTCGTGATTTTTGCTGTGTTCAGTACGGTGGTTGCGAACGTTGGGCTGACGCAATTGATTTCACTTTCTATCCCAGTTCTTTTGATGATCTATCCACTTGCCATTGTACTCATGCTGTTATCTTTCGTAGATAACGCATTTGGCAGAAAACCGATTGTTTACGTGCTTGCGTTACTCGGAACTGCACTCGTAAGTATATTTGATGGTCTTGCAGGTGGCGGAATCGTGATCGAACCAGTTGTTAACATCCTTCAACATTTACCATTGCATGAGCAACAAATTGGCTGGCTTTTACCCGCAATTATTGGTGCTGGGATCGGTTATGTCATCACTTTAATAGCACCAGCATCAACCTCAAAACAGTAACAACTGCTACCACTCCATGTTTAGTTTTGGTCGTTTGAAGGAAGACTAACGTTAGCTAAACAAAAAGGAGAGGGTATCATGAATGCAAAAGAAACTGCACAAAGTATTCTGGACAATAGTCGTGTTGGAACGATGTCAACTGTAGAGGCAAACAAGCCTTTTAGCAGATATATGACATTTGTTCATGAGGAGTTCACTCTGTATACCGCGACATCTAAAAAAACTGAAAAAGTGGACGAACTCGAGAAAAATCCAAACACTCATATTTTACTTGGATACAATGACGAAGGATTTGGAGATGCTTTTTTAGAAATAGCAGGAACCGTCACAATTTCGGATGAAAAGCGGCTTAAGGAAAAGGTTTGGAACGATCATATGAAACCGTGGTTCGAGGGTCCGGAAGATCCGGACTTCGTCATTTTAAAAGTGGTACCGGATTCCATTCGAGTGATGAACAAAAAAGGTGAAGAACCTCAAACCATTACATTTTAACAAAAAAGGATGAGCATAATGCTCATCCTTTTTTATAGTTCTTTTTCATATTCATTCCGTGCATCTTTCACGATGGCCTTTAACTCTTTTTCATCAGCTCCACGTAAAAAGTAGGCTATCGCAGCTTTTCCAATTGCATACGTTCCGCCACTTGCGATACTTGCGCTAATTGCGGATCCGGCACCTGGAATGACGAGGTTCGCAAATTTACTCCCTTGCTGAGCAATCATACGCAATGTAAAACCGGTTGCACCGATACCTCCTAAAGAAACGAGAACTTCGCGTGCCGTTTTGAAGTCAAGTTCACGACCTGACAAATACGCGATAATCATGAGCAAAATAGATTGTAGTGCAAGTAAAGCCGCAATGTCCGTGGCGATTAATGGACTCAGTGCGACTGTTCCAGCTAACGCTGTGAAGACTTTTATGAAGCGCAAGGCAATTCGTTCGGAAATGGTGTTTAGTCGGATCGATAACCCGAGATGTATCGCCGCCCGGATGTCCAGGCTACCTTCTAAAAAATCGATCAGTTCCTCGATCCCATATCGACCATCAAACTCGATGGAGCGATTGGAATCTTCTTCATTAGACCATTCAATGTAAGATGACACAGGCAGAAACGCGGACGCATCCAAATCATTCTGTTCAAAGATTCGTTTTAGCTGCTCTATCTTTTCGGTGATCAATTGAACTTTGCCAGCAGGATAGTTTTCAGGCTCTTTCACACGAGAGGGGTTCAAGTCATCCACTTGTGTAATGACAGCTATCAAAGGAAGTCCTTCCGCTGCTTTTTTCATAATCTTTTTCGTCACAGCAACATCTTTATCGATATGAGCCCGTTCCGTCGCTTTTTGTAAGAATAGCACCGCATCCGGCTCGAACGACTGAATAACGTCTTTCAATGTATCCTCTGCTTTTGTATCGAACGTTTCCGATTCCCCTATACCTCGTGTGTCAATCACTTCAAAGTAAACATGCCCTTCAGCCTCGTAGGTATAGCGCTTTGCTTCCTTCGTGCCAATCTCCACTTCGCTCACTTCAGCAAGATAGCGACCACTCAGTGCGTTAATAAGACTGCTTTTTCCAACGCCTGTCCTGCCGACTAACACAAAACGCGGGGGACGTGGATTTTTAAGTCCATCCAACAAGTTCTGTAGTTCGTCATCATCCATCATGATTTCCATCATTTTCTTCCGTTGTTTCTCGGAAATTAAATTCCCGGGAAGTTTTGTAAATAGCTCTTCAATGTAATTGGACAAATTACCAATGTGTTGAAGTCGCTGGCGCATTTCGTCAAACTGGGATCCCATGAGCGCACATCCTCTCTCAAATGTTCTGTACTTATCTTGTACCCACAACCG
This sequence comes from Sporosarcina sp. BI001-red, assembly GCF_003384035.1. Taxonomy (GTDB): domain Bacteria; phylum Bacillota; class Bacilli; order Bacillales_A; family Planococcaceae; genus Sporosarcina. The sequence continues at coordinate 54,287 of NZ_QQAK01000013.1, forward strand.
CTTCACTTCAAGCGGTACCTCCCTATACCTATCTAAAGTGTACCTAACGCAATGGTAAATTGCATGGTATACTAAGAAACGAAAAATTCGAGCGGATTTATTGGAGGAATTGCATATGAAACAACTTGCAGGAGGCATTCAATGGGCAGTATTTTTAATGGCTTCATCCATCGCTGCACCGATTGCAATCGCGCATGTATTTGGAATGGATTCGGGGGATACTGCCCTGTTTTTACAACGGACCATTTTTGTATTAGGAGTTGCCTGTCTGTTACAGGCATTCTTCGGCCATAAGTTGCCGATCAATGAAGGCCCTGCTGGTTTGTGGTGGGGAATCTTCGTCGTATATGCGGGAATGGTGGGTGTATTTTATAGCACTCCCCATGATGCGTTACAGGCACTTCAAAGTGGCATGCTATACAGTGGGATATTGTTTATTATCCTTTCAGCGGCAGGGGTCATAACAAAAATGAAGAAACTGTTTACGCCCGCTATTACGTTCACGTATTTAATGTTGCTGATTTTGCAATTGAGCGGAACATTTATAAAAGGCATGGTAGGTGTGGAAAATGCAGAAGATGTGATCGACCTTCGTGTTGTAACGGGTAGCTTACTTGTACTAATTATCACATTTGGTGCGATGGGCAACAAAAGAAAATGGATATCTAAATACGCTGTATTGCTATCCATTGTTTTAGGTTGGGCAATTTTTGCAGTTCTTGGACGTGCACCTAGTGTAGGAAGCATCTCCGATTCTATCATTGCACTACCCAAAATGTTTGTCTACGGCCCGCCTGTTTGGGATAGCGGTGTTGCAGTGACTACTGTTTTCATAACACTGTTGTTAATCGCAAATATGTTAGCGTCTATTCGGGTCATGGAAAATTTACTTAAACAGAAGTTTTCCATAAAAGTGGAGGATCGTGTTCGCCAAGGTTCTTTTGTTTCAGGTATCAACCATTTACTATCTGGGGTATTCTCTGCAATTGGTCCGGTTCCGATTTCAGGAGCTGCAGGTTTTGTTGGAACAACTGGTATTGTCTCTATCCTGCCTTTCATCGTTGGAAGTGCATTGATTGTTGTGATTACGTTTTTCCCAGCTATTATGGCTGTTTTTGCTGCGTTGCCAGCACCTGTTGCATATGCTGTAACCTTTGCGATATTCACGAAGATGGTGTCTATGGCGTTTTCAGAACTTGATGAAGATCCAGAAAAAGAACGTGCGAGAAAAGCAGTTGCGATTGGTTTGATGACGGGAGTCGGAATTATGTTTGTCCCTTCAGCAAGCTTTGCTCAATTACCAGCTGTTCTTGCTTCTGTATTATCTAACGGGTTAATTACAGGAACAATTGTAGGAATTGTCGTGGAACAATTGTCTCTTCGACGAAGTAAGCATCAGTTATAATCTTTTTCTTTCCATGTTTGTGTTCACTCCATTAACGGGAATAGTCGTTAGAGTTGAACGTGAAACGAGAGGGAGATACTTATGAAGCTGACAACAGGACAAACATATTGGGATAAAACAGTTAAACCAACTTCAAGTTTTCCATCACTTGAAAATGACTACCATTCAGATATTTTAATTATAGGAGGTGGAATGTCTGGAACACTAGCTGCATTTAAATTAGCATCTACAGGAAAAAAAGTAACAGTCATCGACCGTGCTGAAGTGGGGAAAGGGAGTAGCTCAGCCAATACTGGGCTTCTTCAGTATGCGAGTGACACGATGTTCTCTGAGTTTGTAGATAAGATTGGTGAAAAAGAGGCGTTCTTATTTTATAAAATGTGTCTGGAGTCGATGGATGAATTAACAGAAATTGCATCAAAATTACCTGAAACTACAGGTTATCGATTACGTGACAGTATTTACTATGCGTCTACGCCCGATGATGTGGATAAATTAAAAAGGGAATACAGTTTTTTAGAAAAATATGATTTTCCAGCAGAGTATTTAGATCATCAAAAGTTGTTTGAGGAATATGGAATCGAAAAGCCAGCAGCATTGCGTACGTGGCACGACGCTGAAGTGAACCCTTATCAATTCATACAAGCGTTGACTGCAGAAAACTTAAAAATGGGCGTTACGTATTTTGAACATACTGCTGTCGATATGGACTCATTGACTGAAACCGCAATCATGACGGATTGCGGTAAGAAGGTTTCCTTCGAATCGATTATAATCGCAACAGGGTACAGTAAGCTATACAGCGAGCTGAACGGCAAAGCGCAAATGAATCAGACATTTGCGATTGCGACAAAACCGATAGAAGGTGAGTTTTGGAAAGATAATGTGATGGTGTGGGAAACCAAGAAGCCATATTTATATTTCAGAACGGCACCAGGAGGCAGAATGATTGCAGGTGGATTAGACGAAGAATCGAGTGACTTGTACGATGATCCAGAATTGATCCAACGAAAAGGTCAGGAAATTTTAGATGAGATTAAAGAAATGTTTCCGAGGTTAGATGTGGAAATTGACGATGCATGGAATTCGTTATTTGGTATTTCTAAAGATGGATTGCCTTTCATGGGGGCTTCGCCTCATCAAGACAATGTCTACTATTTGCTTGGATTTGAAGGGAATGGGACATGTTATTCAATGGCAGGTGCTTCAATCATTCAGGATTTACTTGACGGGACGCCTAATCCATACGCACACATTGTCCGGCCGAGTCGATAAAAAACGTTCGAACCTGTCATTATTATGACTAGTTCGAACGTTTTTTAGTTAGATTTCAGAAATTCAATCCTGCGAATGTATTGCCGCCTTCAATTGTTCCAGTTTCAAAACCTTTATAAAACCAATCTTGGCGCTGTTTGGAAGTTCCGTGTGTAAAGCTTTCAGGTACAACATATCCTTGGGAACGTTTTTGGATCGTATCGTCACCGACAGCACTCGCTGCGGTCAACGCTTCTTGCAAGTCACCTTTTTCGAGTAAATTCTTTTGCTTCGCACGACCTGCCCATACGCCGGCATAGTAATCAGCTTGCAATTCAAGTCGTACGGAATATTTATTGTATTCTTCTTTGCTCAAACGGTTGCGTAATACATTCATTTTATCGCTAGTTCCAAGCTGTTTTTGCACGTGGTGCCCGATTTCATGAGCAATGACGTAAGCCATGGCAAAGTCACCAGGGGCTTGGAAATTCGATTTAAGTTCATCATAAAAACTTAAATCAATATATAACTTCTCGTCACCTGGGCAATAGAAGGGGCCAACTGCTGAACTTGCTGAACCACAAGCAGATTGCACACTGCCCGTATACATGACCAGTGTTGGGTCTTCATACGTCATACCTTCTTCTGTAAACACTTCAGACCACACATCTTCCGTATCTGCAAGAACAACTGAGACGAAGTCTGCCAGCTCTCGTTCCTCTGCCGTTTCTTCATAAGGTTGGGTTTGAGCTGTATCTTCCCCAGAGATTGAACCTAGTAACTCAGACGGATCGCCACCTAGAAATAGAACAACGAGTGCAATGACAATGGTTCCGATTCCTCCTCCGACAATAGCTGTTCCGCCTCTTCCGCGTCGATCTTCAACGTTTGTACTTTCTCTGCGTCCGCGCCATTTCATAAGCATAACCCCTTGTATTCAATAATGAGTGCAGTAGTTCTTAAGCGTTATATACCCATAATTGGAGCGAACGTATCCTGCTAGTAGAAAAAGCTTGTGATTCAGTGTTTGTTCAGTTTCTAGATGGAATAATTCAACGTCCATGTAAACGAAAACCAGCCCATGTAAGGGATAAGTAATTTTCCGGCCACTTTGTCAACCTTGTAAAATTCATAAGCGGTTAACGAGATCTTGGCAAACAGAGCAGTCATCTCAATAAGCGCAGTTCCTCGTAGGTTCCATTTAAAAAAGAGAAAGGAGCATATATAGTTTAATCCTAATTGGAGTTCATAAGGAGTCAGGATTTTTTGCAGTTCTGCTCGATACTTCGCATACCCCACCAATCCATATCAAGAAGTCCAGGCAATTGGAAATACAAAAGAGGGTTGGGCTGAAGGAGGGTTTTTCCAGTTGTGTTCTTATTCGCTGATTCGAAACGGTAAAACGGATCTTACCTGAGATGAATAGGATAAGGTGAAAGGTGAAAATAAGCACAGAAACAGAAAGGGTGAAAGAACTGAGCGAACAACAACGTCAGACAATGATTGTCACGGGGACTGGAAATGTAACCGGGAAACCAGATTTGGTCACGATTCAGCTAGGCATTACGACACGTGCAGAACAATTAGCTGATGCCCAGGCTGAGAATACTAAACGCTCGCAGTCAGTAATAGATCACCTTTCCACATTAGGAATCCGAAACAACGAAATTCAGACATCATCTTATACAGTTTCTCCCCAATATGATTACGTCGATGGACAGCAGCGTTTTCGAGAATACGAAGTCCAGCATCAGCTCCATGTAATTGTGAAGGATATTCCGAAAATCGGAGAAATCATTGACGCTGCAGTGCAATCAGGTGCAACTGAAGTATCTTCTATTCAGTTCGGAATTGAAAATTCATCAGAACTTTATGAACAGGCACTAAGTGAAGCGTTCCATAATGCACAAGCGCATGCTCTTGCGTTAGCACAAGCGGCTGACGTTGTACTGAATCAGATACCTGTGAATATCCATGAAGGTATAAAAAGTGAAGCTAGACCATTCGCGGTTCAAATGACAAAAATGAGCGCTGTTCCGCGAATTGATCCGGGGGCATTAGAAATCCAAGCAACTATTACAGTAACGTTTAGTTATCGCTAAAAATTCTTTGGAATATATTACAAACCCCTTGGGGATACTGGGGTTCTAGAGAAATGTCACATTTTCTTCATTTCATGTCTTACTGTTTCTGTCCAAAAGATGATATAGTAGAATGAAGGAAATATGTCTTCTCACTTCTTATCATTCTTTAAAGGATGCGAACTTATGCAAAAAACAATGGAGCGAACGCTCGAAAAAGACCAGCAATCGTCGACGCTTGCTAATGATCTTAAATATTTATTTAAAGGTCCTGTGTTAATTGCAAATATTCTTCCTGTTTTTGCAGGGTTTTGGCTTGCTATCTATTTCTATGGTGGCACATTTGCTGAATACATTTCACTTTTCTTCTTAACAATGGCAGGCAGCACGATGCTTATGGCCGGGGCACTTACGTTAAATAACTGGTACGAAGTTGACCTGGACCGAGTGATGGCTCGTACTCAAAATCGACCTACTGTAACCGGGAATATTTCTATGGCGACCATTCTGAAAATCGGGATTGGGTTATCGATAGTAGGTGTACTCCTGTTATATGCTGCTGCACCAAGCGCAGCCATTTATGGGTTTATAGGTTGGTTTACGTATGTCGTCCTATATACGATGTGGTCGAAGCGGAAGTACACACTAAATACGGTTATCGGGAGTGTATCAGGCGCGGTCACCCCGCTTATCGGATGGGCAGCGGTAGGACCGTCTTATCACATGGTACCGATTGTTTTGGCAATTGTGCTGTTCATCTGGCAAATGCCGCACACATTCGCAATTGCGATTAAGAAAGTGGATGAGTACCGTGCAGCAGGTGTTGCGATGCTACCGGTAGTTAAAGGAATTCCGATGACCAAGCGTCAGTCGATCGTCTATACCGCGTGTCTTTTACCACTTCCTTTCTTCTTAGCAGCATTCGGCACAGGTTTCATCGTGCTAACTACGGTTATGAACATCGGTTTCTTCATCCTAGCTCTCGCAGGATTATTCATGAAAGACGATTACAAATGGGCACAATGGTTGTTCCTATATTCCGTCAATTACATGACCATTTTCTTCATGTCCATGATCCTCATGACTACTTCAATTCTTTAACTAGATAGAGAAAAGGCAGAGTGCATACGCGCTCTGCCTTTTGTGTTTGTTAAAAATCCATAAAGGAATCTTGCTCAGCACGCTGGATATCTTCTGCAATCAGTTGCAAATCATCTGCAGAAATCGTTAAGACTTCATACGGTTGCTGCTCCGCAAATTGTTCAGCCATCCGCTTCATGAACTTCGGCGATCCATCGTTCTCTTCGTCGTAAACGACAAGCAAACCATCCGAATTTCTCAGTAAAAACTTATCCCGCTCGATGAATTGCCATGGCGCTTCATAAGGACGTTTCGTCAAACTCACTTGATAGTCTGCTATAAGCTGAAGCTCTTCGTAATCTTGCTTTTTCACATCATTCCAATTTTTATCCTGCTCTAAAAAGGGGGTAATGAGTGCTAGTTGAAGACTAGGAAAAGTATCTCTTAACTCATCCACGACTTGTCCAGCCCACGTTTCACACCCAGGCTGACCGCTAATAATAACCCATTCCAATCCGTTCTCAACGAGCCCCTGAAGCCTGTCTGTTAATGCTCTTTTTATAATAGCAATGCCAGGGTGCTTGGCATCGAAAATACCAAGCTCATGGGGTTTATAGCCAGTAACAATTACTCGTTTCATAAAAACTCTTCCTTTCTACTCGACTTCACAATGCATGGCATCTTTAGCTTCTCGCCAGGGGACCGCGTACCCTTTGCCTTTTGCACAAAACACCGATGAAGACGAGTAATCAGGATCGACCGATTTGTCGTACCCGATGCGTTCTCCTACTTCTTCTGGATTGTGACAATGGCCATATCCATCCATTGTCAGAATAAGAACTCCTTTGCCGCCAGTGTATGAAGCAAATTCTGTACTATAATTCATGAATGTTGCAACTGGGACACGACCAGTTACAATCGTATGGTTCCCAGAAGTTTCAGGTGCATCAAAATTCCCATGAGCCGTTTGAATGTCTGTCAATGCACGTCCAATATGATCACTATCAATTTTCATCTTAAATTTATAATAAGGTTCAAGAAGGAGATTCTCAGCTTGTTCCAAACCTTGTCGAAGAGCACGAAACAGAGATTCTCTAAAATCGCCACCAGAGGTATGCTCATTATGGGAACGTCCTGTTAATAACGTAACCGAAATATCGGTAAGGGGGGAACCTGTTAAGATCCCGTGATGGTCGCGTTCAAACAAATGCTTTTCAATCACACGTTGGTGACCAGGGGATAGGGCGTCCGTATGGCAACGTGACGTAAAGTGAATGCCTGAACCGCGCTCAGCAGGTTCCATTTTGACGTGTACTTCGGCATAATGTTTTAGCGGTTCAAAATGACCGTATCCTGTGACTGTCGAAGTTATTGTTTCTTTATAAAGAATAGTGGGAGTTCCAAACGTAATTTTCATATTGAACCGTTCAAGGACAATATGTTGCAATACTTCAAGTTGGATCACACCCATAACCCGGATTTCAATTTCTTGGCTATGCTCATTCCATACCGCATGTAGTGTTGGATCTTCAGCATCGAGCATGTTGAATACGTTCCAAACGTCTTTACTAGAATAGGATGAATCATGCTGGACAGCGGCTTTAAGTGCAGGAATCGAATTGAATGAATTTCGTTCGTCTTGAAGACCAATCATGTCACCAGCAGTTGCATTTGTTAGTCCTGTTACAGCAACCAAATCACCAGCAGTTGCTTCAGAGATTGCTGTAAACTTAGATCCGCTATACACCCTGATTTGTGTCACTTTTTCAGAAAGGCCACCCACCGTTAACTCATCTCGTACGTGTAGAGTTCCGGTTGAAACTTTTAGATACGTAATACGTTGTCCATTTTCATCATGGCGAATCTTATAGACGGATGCGGTAAAGGGCTTACGATCATCGTCCGTATCTGGTCGATCTATGAGATTTACAAAAGAAGAAAAGAAAGGCTCGATGCCGATGTCCTTTAATGCGGAGCCTTTACCAGTCGGAAAGACTCTTCCGTCCTGTACTTGTGTCTTCAACGTTTCCATCCAAATCGTTTCATCATAGCCTGTTTCTAAATATTGATTGAGTAACACTTCATCTCGCTCCGCAAGCCATTCCACCAATTCTTCAGACATTGTTCCATCATTTGCGATTTGTCCCAAGTCGAAACAATTTACAGACAACGCTTCTTGCAGTTCGTTCATAATGGCAGCTTCATCAGCTGTTTCCCGATCCATCTTGTTCATAAATAAAAATGTGGGAACCTTTGCATCTCGCAGCAATTGCCAGACCCGTTCTGTATGCCCTTGGACACCGTCAACAGCACTCACTAATATAATCGCAGCGTCCATTACTTGAACAGCGCGTTCCATCTCAGGGGAGAAGTCGGTATGCCCCGGAGTATCGATTAATGTAAATGCGCTTCCCTCATACTCAATCTCCGCCTGTTCCGCAAACACAGTAATTCCACGTGCGCGTTCAATCGAATGATTATCCAAAAAAGTATCTTGATGATCCACCCGACCACGTTCCCGTATCTGTTTCGTCAAGAAAAGAAGTTGTTCTGAAAAAGTTGTTTTCCCCGCATCCACATGCGCAAGAATTCCTATTGTTTGTTTCATCTATGTACCCGCCATTTCACTAAGTCGTTGTATGGACAGTATAGCACCAACACGATTTCAGATGAAATACGGAATGTCTTTTATCGCAAGTGTAACCATATCCAAAAAACATGAAATCCAGATAGGACTGCATAAAGTCCAACTGTAAATTGAAGAAGTCTTTGCACGATCCTTGAACGAGCAACAACCGGTTGAAAAGTAAATAGGACTAATGGAAATACAACCTTTACAAAATAAAATCCCAAAACACTATATTCATACACATAGTCCATCACTGGATTCGCTTCCTCAATCAGCTCAAAACGTAATCCGAAATCGGTAGCCAGCGCATCGAATAGAGACATTCCTAACAGCAGCCAAAGCAAGCGATTCGAACCAACTGAAATAAAACCTTCAATTCTTTTCACATCTTCCATAGAAACTCCCCATTCTGATAGGCATTGCTAGTAGCATGCATAACAAAAAGATCGTCTATACAAGGAGCTGAAATTCTATCCCTCAGATATGCGCTTATCTGAAACAGATGGCAGCATAGGTAATTATGTGGTTCTAAACTTAAATGTAATTTATTGCAGAGATGAAAATTTAATACAATATCTTATGCGTGTTAATAAAAAGATAGACTGTTTTACTCAATTCGCATATTAGCAAAAGTGTTTTTTAAGGTGAAAATTAAATATTGTGAATAAGGTTAGGAGATTCATTGGGAATTTGATACAATTTAACTGGGATGATGAACTATTAAGTTATACAAACCGTTAGATTTACGGAGTGTATATAAAATTAGAAAAATAGCGGTTTGTTTAATTCTAATGTGTCTCATTGTTACCTATCCATAGGGGAATGAAAAAATAAGGTAAGGAATTTGAGTTGGAACAAACTAAAAGAGAGAGTGGATAATTATGATAATATGGTTTCGCCACTTACCGAAAATAAGTATGGATATGGTAGAATGGATTCCTTTCATAAAGAGTAAGTGGTTTCGAAGGTACTATATGAAGTTTGTTTATTTACTCCAGATAATTATTTTTCTGATGTCTCTATTACTTGATGCGTGGGTTAGTCGTATCGATACGTATTCTCTGATCTTAATAGGTCTCTTTGTTTTCATCATTCATGAATCCCTTCACATTCTTGTGATAAATAATAAAGGCGATATTAGCTTAACATTTAGCGGTACATTCTTTTGGATACATACAAATGCAGTCTTATCTAAAATGAGATTTTGGTTCTTCATGAGCCTTCCCTTCTTTGCATTGTCCGTAATGCCTGCCATTGTATCAGTCTTTGTATCAGGAAATATTAAATCGATTTTATTGTTTGTAAGTTGGATAAACTTAATAATCTCAGCATCTGATATCATAAATTCATTGTTAATTGCCATTAAACCGAAAAACTCAGTATTTTGCAGAGGTTATTATCGAGTGGAGAAGAGTTAGTAGCATTTCTACAATTAAGGTCTAAGATAAGTGATGCAAAAAAACATTTAATTTTATATTTTTTACAAACGGATAGCTTCACTCAAATAAGGCCTCAACAAATGGGAGCGCTTGTTGAACTACATGAAATCGTCAATTGATATTCTTCTTTATTACGCAACCAGACCAAAACGTATCGAAACAACTAAGCAATTCAGTATATGCCGATTTAAATTTTTTTCTAACAGTGAGATGATCTTTGGCACTTTAGGTGGGGTTAATTTCATTGATACAAATCTTGGAGAAGGAAAAATGCCAATCTCATTTGATAGGTGTGACCTAGAAGGAAGTAAATTTAGTAACAGTAATCTTAGAATTGTAGAAATACAAAATAGTGATGTGACAGGTATGAAAATAGATGATGTTCCAGTAGAAAAGCTTATTGATGCTTACTATCGAATTGAATGAAAATATCACCTTTGATTTTAATTGCTTCTTTAACCAATGGATGAAATAGCTTTATAAGCGATTGCGCCTATTCAGTAAAAGGGGAACATTCTTGAAAGTAAGTGGAAATAAAATACTAAATAAAAAAGGAGTCTTTTTATTGAAACAAGCCTTACTAGTCATTGATGCACAACAAGAATTAATTGATGGTAATGAAAAAGAGATGAGCGTCTTCAATAAAGATAATCTGTTGGATACTATTAATTCAGTGTTGAAAAAGGCATTAGTCTCGGAAAGTATTGTTGTTTTCATACGTGATAAAGATGTTGCAGAAGGCCAGGGGAAAGGATTCGAGATTCATCCCGATATTGATATACCTAAAGGGGCAAAGATATTTGATAAAGAGGCAACAAATTCGTTTTACGGCACTCCATTATTGGGTTTTTTACAAGTTAATAGGGTTGAACACCTGGTTGTAATGGGTTGCAAGACGGAGCATTGTATCGATACAGCAATTAGAACAGCAACAGTCAATGGTTTCGACGTGACCTTAGTTGGAGATGGTCACTCAACAACAGATTCCCAATCTATCACTGCCGAGCAGATTATCGACCATCATAATGAAGTCCTGCATGGGCATTACAATGTTGATAATTTTTCAGTAGTTAGAAATGGGAGTGAAGATTTATTTATACCTAATCACGATGATTATCGATAAAATTTATTTATATTCTCTTCAATCGGACAATTCTTATTCAATTATTTGAATCATGAATGATACGGAAAAATTACAATGAATGAAAATGAGACTGGCTATATTTTATAGTCAGTCCTATTTGTATTTCCTTTTTATTCAATATCGACTATTGATTAACAATAGTGGTTTGTTATAATTGCAGGTAGAATGTTCAGAATAATATAATTGAAGGGGTGTAGATTTGAGCAGAATCGTAATAAAGGATATCTCCAAAACCTATAAAAGCCATGTAGTCCTAAACTCGATTTCATTGACAATTGATGAAGCTGGCATTTGGGCATTAGTTGCGCCTAATGGAGCGGGTAAGACGACATTACTCAATATTGTCGCGAATTTGCTGAAACCGAGTTCTGGAAAGGTGACGTTATTTGGAAAAACCAATACGGATCATCGGATTTTTAAGGAGGTTTCTTATTTACAGGATAACTCGGTATTGTTCGACTATCTGACGGGGTACGATCATTTGAAATATGTCTGTGATGTCCAAAAACTCCCAAAGAATCGAATTGCAGAAACCGCAGCTTACGTCGGGATGGAAGGTTATTTAAAGAAGCGAGTGGGTAGTTATTCGCTTGGTATGAAGCAGCATTTGCTGCTCGCGGCTTCCATCCTTTCCAAACCTAAGATTTTACTGATGGATGAACCCTTGAATGGGCTCGACCCTTCCAGTGCGATTCTTGTGAGAAATATTTTGAAGGAATTGGCTGCTCAAGGTACAACAATCATCCTCTCATCGCATAACTTGAGTGAAATTGATCGGGTTACTCGACAGGTGCTGTTTCTAAAAGATGGGAAACTACTAGAAGAGAACATGGCACACTATGAAATGATCTCCTATCAGTTCACCATGTTGCAAAATGAGGAGTGGGAAACAAGGCTGAAGACATTTAGTTTTCCTTTTGAAAAAGTGGACAAAGGGTATGACATTCAGCTGGCACACCACTCATTTCAGGATTTACTCAATCTAGTTGCTGCCGCGACAATCAGTATACAGGATATTCAAAAAGTTATCTCAGGAACTGAAAAACGTTATGCAGAACTGTTTAACGTACGAGAACCCGTATGAAAACCAGTATGTTTGAATGGAAAAAGATCCGAAGGCTTAAACTTTTTGTGGCATTGGCAGCAGCCACTTTTTTACTGATAACCGGGATGTATATACACAATGTCGTACAACAAGATTTGATTCCAGCGAAAAAGATTGAGTACTTCTCAAAGTTTCTCACAGAAGTTTCCCAGCAAAATGATACTGATCAGCAAACTCTTCAAAAGAGTGAAGATCCAGAAACCAAAATGCGTCTTGAGATTGGTATGGCGTTGGTTGGAGCATTGAAAGAATTGCAAGATGCCATTGAAAACAGGGAAGGAAATGCTGAACTGAGTTTCGAAAATACCGTGTATCAAATAGCCACGGAGTACAAATCAGCATTAGGAACATTTTCTCTGAGCCAAAAAGAAATGGATCACATCACACAAGTCAATCAGGAATTAAAAAAGCGCAACTTGATAAAAGAAGATTTTGATTTATCGATTGCCCAGCCGTTGTTCATGAAAAAGGTGACTCATTTGCTGTTAAGCCCTGTTGGCTTCTTAATAGCCACCTTACTGATTGGTAATGCCTTCACAAAAGAATGGGATGATAAATCAATGCAGTTCAATCGTGTGCTCCCGGTTTCATCGGCAGAGAGAATAATAGGTCGTCTCTTCAGTTACTGGCTCGCATCGTTTGTCTGGCTAATAATTATCTATGGGATTTCGTTCTCTCTTCCTTATGCAGGTGGTCGTACAGAACAGTCATTGTTCAGTTACCCATTTGCTAATTCTAATGGACAGTTCAATGAGGCAGGTGGACTCCTCGTAAATTCAGGTATCTACAGTGTATTGTTCCTCTTGTTTTCATTTACAATCTTTTTACTTGTTGGGAGCATGTTGCGAAATGCTATTATAACTGTGCTACTGGTATCAGCGGTTTTTATCGGAGGATGGATCGTAACCTCAGTCGGTGTGATATCTGTCTGGGATCCGTTTACGTACCAACAGCCGATTCAGGTAGCAGAGCAGCAAAAAAGCCTTTCTCCAATTAGTTTACTGATCCTATCTGGACTTTCTATCGTTGGAACAATCCTTGCGTGCATCGCAGACAAAAGGAGGGCACTCTCATGAAAACCTTCTTGTTCGAATGCAAAAAACTGTTTAGGAAAAGAAAGGTATGGACGGCAGCGATTTTAACCTCAGCAGCAATTATCGTTCTGTACCTCTTTTTCTATCATACTGCTGAAAGCATCCGGTCTGTAAATAGTCTGAAAGCAGAACAGTACAAAAACGTATTCACATCAATGTCCGAAGAGGCGCGTACAGAAATAGCACGATCAGAACGTACAGGGGATGATAGCGCAGTCAAGGGATTGAAAGAAGCAATTGTCCGCGCGGAGAAATCTCAAGAGAACTATGAGCAGCTGATTTCTGATTTTCAAAATCGTTCCTGGAAAAGAATTTACCAACAAGATCTAGATTTCCTGGAGATCGCAATAAATGAAAAAGGAAGTACGATTATCGAGGAACAACCAATTAATGACTTTACACTGCGTGCAACCAAGATAGAAAAAGAGTGGTTGCTGAAGAGGAATTTGGATCCACTAATTCAACAAACAGTTTATACAGCCTATTTGCCGACAATCTATGATACGTTCACTGGAAAAGCTGTGGAAGAGTGGAAGAAAATCACTACACGGTATGCTGAAACAGGCGTTGGCTTTACGTATACGATGATGTCTAAATATTACTTACCGTTGCTTGGGCTCATTTCCTGTTTTGTGTTTGGAAATGGTTTTTCCTCACAGATGAATCGGAAAGAACGGGGATTGCATTTCGCGATGACCCAACCTGTACGAAAAACTACGCTGTTCACGGCGAACTATGGAAGTGCAATTATATCGGTTGTCGGTTTCTTTTTATTCCTTACGGGACTTCCATTTTTGTGTAGTCTTTTAACAAAAGGGATTGGAAGTTTTCAGTTTCCTGTGCTTGTGTATGAAGGTGGTAAGGAAAATCCATTCGGCAGTGAGTTTAATGCTCTGAATCCAGAAACGGATCTGTTCCACTTCATACCTTTTCAAACTTATTTTCTGAAAGCGCTTGTTCTTGGAGTATTACTAACGCTGGTTTTGCTCGGGTTGTATACGCTTTACTCATTACTTATAAAATCAGCTATTGGCACATTGGTGTTGACGGGGGGGACCGCAGCAGTTGGATGGATACTCTTAAAGACATCTCCATACAATCCATTCACCTACTTAGATATTCATGGTGTTTTAAATGGAACGCTTGCTGCAGAAGCGTTTAATCCAGCCTTCTCGTTTGAGTCAGGAGTAGGTGTATTAGCAGTAACAGTAATCGTATTTCTAACGATCAACTTCTTAGTGTTTCAATGGTTAAGCAGAAGAGTTGCCTAGTGAAAAGGACTGATCACTTGTATAAATAAGTGATCAGTCTGTACATAGTTTTGAGTTTCTGTGTTATAAGCTTTCATTTTAAGTACTATAATTCTTCAAGTAACTGGCTGATAAAAATTAATATTATGAAACGTGGGCGTCTAATGGATAAGCGCTTAACTTCACTCAGGGCTACTTTGATTAAGAAGGACTTATCCCTTTATTATTGAATTGGAGTAATAGAACATTGAATATAGGAGTGAAATTATGAGTGAAATAATTAATTATTATAATCAATTTGATGAGTGGGGAAGACTGGATCGAGAACCAATTGAATTCCAAGTAAACTGGCAATTTATAAAAAAATATATGCCTAAAACGGGCCATGTGCTGGATAACGGTGCTGGGCCAGGGAAATACTCAATCGAGCTAGCTAAAGAAGGTTATCAGGTAACTCTAACCGATTTTACACCAAGGTCAGTTGAAATTGCACAACATAAGGCAAAAGAACTCAATTTAGAAAGACAATTTCATGGTTTTTATGTAGCAGATGCGAAAGAACTAAATATGATTAAAAATGAACAGTTTGATGCGGCATTAATGCTTGGCCCTATGTATCATTTACAGAAAGAAATGGATCGTATAAAAGCAGTTAAAGAATTAAAAAGGGTTACAAAAAAGAACGGACTTGTTTTTGTCGCCTTTATGCCAAGAGTTCGCCATATACTTACATCACTTTTATCTCCTTTAAACTGGAAACCAAATGATAACATGGATAGCATTATTCAATTTTCCCAGACAGGTTGCTTTAATCACGCAGATGAAGGACGTTTTACAGGTGCATACTACTTTAATATTGAGGACATTAATCCTTTCATGGAGGAACAAGGATTTGAAACTTTGGAATTAATAGGATCAAATGTAGGGGCTATATTAAATAATGATAGCTGGAGTTACTGGAGAGATAAGGGGGAAGAAGAGGTGGAAAAAATAGTTACTTTAATTAAAGATAGAGCAGCAGATCCTTATGTTCTCGGTATATCTTCTCACTTGCTATATATAGGTAGAAAAAAATAAAAGGGCTGTCGCAAGAGTCATTCCTCTGACTTCTTGGAACAGCCCTTTTTTGCATCAATGGATTGCGGACTTAAACCGGGAACCGTGAGTCTCTTGCGTATCCATAATGGTCGTAAATGCGGAAGGGTCTATATCGTGTACGATCTCTTTCAACTTGGTCAATTCAAGGCGAGTCACCACTACATAAATGACATCTTTTTCGTTATCACTATATCCACCTTTACCGTGCAACTTTGTCACAGACCGTCCTAAACGCTTACCAATCGCAGTAGCTAATTCTTCGAATTCATCCGAAACGATAATGGCTGCTTTTGTCTCGTCAAATCCTTGAATTACCGCGTCGATTGCTTTAGCCGCTATGTAATAAGTCAAAATGGAGTACATTGCTTTTTCAGGCCCGAGAACAAAACCTGCCCAGCCGAAGATAAAGATGTTCAGGAACATTACAAATTCTCCGACAGAATAAGGTATCTTTTTAGTCAATAAAATCCCTAATATCTCAGTTCCATCCAGTGCACCACCATTTCGAATGACAATTCCTACACCCGCGCCAAGAAGTATTCCTCCAAATGCTGTTGCAAGTAGGGGGTCTGTCACAAAGGGGCCGACTGCTTTCAATGGAAATTCAATGACTGCCAAAAATACGATGGCAAAAGTGGAAGAGAGGAAGAAGTTTTTCCCGATATGCTTGTACCCGAAAAATACAAACGGTAAGTTAATAATTAGGATCAAAATTCCGAATGGGATATCAGTTAAGTAATTGATAATCAGTGAAATCCCGATAATCCCACCGTCAATGACAGAGTTAGGTATTAAAAATAGTTCCAATGCAACTGCGGCTAGGCCAGCGCCAAACGCGATAAATAAATATCGAAGTATAAAGTGCCAGAATGTCTCCTTTTTATGCTCCTTTTTCATAGGAAGTAACCACCTTTGTTCTATAGAGTTGTGCCCGGATTATTATCAATATCTGGGAAGGAGGGAGCGGATATGTGTAGAATCATTCTGATTTAATAAGTATACCATTGTAACCGTTTACAGAAAAACTATTGACAATGCAGAAAAGCGAGTTTATTATTCCATTAACGACTATTAAGCGACAGTTAGTGCTAGTCTGACATTTTACTGGGGGTGGTTCCAAATGGAACAGAGAAAAACTAGAGAAAAACGGGAGATTAATTTTTGGATGGCGATCCTACCGTTAGTCATTATGATTGGCGTTATGCTTGTCACAGTGGTTTGGCTCGAACAAGGCCCTCATATGCCGTTAATCGTTGGTACTTCGATTGCATCACTTGTCGCTTGGAAATATGGTTTCAATTGGAAAGAAATAGAGGAAATGATGTATAAAGGAATTCGCCTAGCACTTCCGGCAGTCGTTATCATCATGCTGGTCGGACTCACAATCGGTGCTTGGATGGGTGGAGGAATCGTCGCAACGATGATTTTTTATGGACTAAAGTTAATTACTCCTGCTTGGTTCTTAGTCGCAATCATGATTATTTGTTCGATCGTATCTCTCGCAATCGGAAGTTCTTGGTCTACCATGGCGACGATCGGTGTTGCAGGAATGGGAATCGGACTCAGCATGGGAATTCCAGCGGGTATGGTTGCAGGAGCGGTCATTTCAGGTGCTTATTTCGGTGATAAAATGTCACCGCTTTCAGATACGACAAACTTAGCTTCCGGCCTTACCGGTACGGATCTTTTTGATCATATTAAACACATGTTGTATACAACTATCCCTGCGCTCATTATTGCATTCGGTGTATTTACTGTGCTCGGCAGGCGTTTTGCTGATGGAAACCTTGATATGGAAAAAATCGCTCAAACTTCTAAAGTCTTGAAAGAGAGCTTTCTGATTTCACCTTGGCTGTTACTCGTACCTCTCGCAGTAATCGTTATGGTAGCGTTAAAAGTTCCAGCCGTTCCAGCTTTGATCGTCGGGATTGTAATGGGCTTCGTAAGTCAAATCTTCATTCAAGGCGGATCAGTTACAGAAGCATTGGTGGCTCTACAAGAAGGGTTCTCTATTAAAACCGGGAATGAGCTTGTAGATAATTTGTTTGACGGTGGCGGTTTGGACTCGATGATGTATACCGTTTCAATGACTATTGTTGCGATGACGTTCGGCGGAATCTTAGAGTATTCCGGCATGTTGAAAGCGATTATGGATCAGCTTATGAAAGTTGTGAAGTCGACATCATCCCTCATCATCTCAACGATTGGTGCATGTGTTATGACGAATGCAACGTGTTCTGAACAATATATTTCGATTGTTGTCCCTTCACGTATGTTCAGTAAAGCCTATAAAGACAAAGGTCTCAGTTCGAAAAACTTATCCCGAGCACTTGAAGATGGGGGAACATTAACGTCTGTATTCATCCCATGGAACACGTGTGGTGTCTTCATCCTCGGAACATTGGGTGTTGGAGTGACAGAATACGGACCATACGCAATCATTAACTTTGTCGTACCGATTCTGTCCATTATTTATGCGTTAACTGGATTCTCTATTGTGAAAATGTCCGCAGAAGAAAGACAACGCGTGGATGAGGAAGAAAAGAAATTACAAGGGAATTCGTTAGAAGAAGAGCAACAAGTGCCCGTCCATTCTTAAAAAGAGAGGCTGTCCAGTAGATCAGGTGATAACTGATCCACTGGACAGCCTTTTCGTTAATATACCGGAAAGTTCAGCTCATAGACAGCGCGGGGTCTCCCTTGACGATACGTCATCTCTTCACCGACTGTGTTTACATATTCACTAGTTAATAATTTTTTAATCGTTCGTTCTGCCGTCCGACGGGAAACACCAAGGTGACTCGCTAAATCGTTAGCAGTGAATTGAGTAGACTGCTGGCTTTGTCCGAATGTAACAAGTTTGGATAAGACCGCCGGACTTAGAGCTGTTTTTTCAGCAATTTCGGTGAGGATAGGTTCAATCACTCTCAATTCAATTGCGCTACCATTGGTTTGAATGAGATTATGTAGCTCTTTCTTCTCATCCAACAAATAGGGCCCAGCGTTGTGTTCGGTTTGCATATATCGGAGGGCACTGACAGCGTTTTCCTTCGCAGCGGTAAGTGTCCGGCCACTACCGAAAGCCAATTGTCCGCTCACTTGGACAGCGAGCTGTTGAAATAGAGGGGTGTGGAGCGCAGATTGTATAGCACCTTGAGTTGTGTAAAACAAGAACCCCTCTTCTGAATGGATACAATGAGCGTGCAACACCTGTGCGAGCCTTTTATAAATGTCCTTCACTTCAGTTGTCAGAATAGAATTATCTAAAATACCTGCAGCGATTTTTGACGTCTCGCTTTTTTGTAAAAGTGCTTCTTGGCAAACACGGTCAATCGTTTTTAAAAAAGAACTTTTCACACTGATCATTTTAAAAACAGGAATTCCTTGTTCAGTTAAGCGATCGTAAACCGCGTGTACACTTGTAACAGCCACATTTGAAGGGGAATTTGCATAAGCCGATGCATGGAATTGTACAACTTCTTCTAGCACATAATTTTTTTCTAACTGATAAGTTAGAGGGCGTTGTTCATCAGCCTTAATATCTGCTAAAACGTTCTCTAAAACGCTACAATCACGCACGTCTATGGACATTTTTTCTAGTTCCAACGAGTGGTGTATTGAAATTGCAAGTAAGGTAGTTGTAATTTCAGTTTCATCTTGTTTGAGATAGATGGCAGGTACAGGAATCGATTGCAGGACGTCAGTCGAAGCGACATAAGGAAGAGATCCCGAAAAAAGGATAGCGTCACAAGGAAGTAACTTTTTCAAAAGGTCAGGTGCTTCACTAGGAATGGTATATGGATACAAATCTAAAATGATATCACTGCGTTGTTCGGTAAACTGTAAAGCACGTTGGCAAAATTCTTCTGATCCAAATATCGCGACTTTTGTTCTCATCTTCTACCACCTTTTTAATTAGCGACTAATTAACGACAATGATACAATGAAAACTAGTACTTGCCAAGCAGGAAGGGGAATTTATATGAAAATTAAAGAAATTGAGATTTTTGCTATTAGACTGCCACTTCACGAACCATTCGTCATTAGTTATGCAACGTATGATGACATGCCTTCGATTATTGTGAAACTTACGACTGACACTGGAGTTGTTGGATATGGGGAGGCGGTCGCGGATGACCATGTCACAGGAGAGAGTTGGGAAGGCACGTTTGCTGTGCTCCGTCATACACTAGCTCCAGCAGTTATCGGACTCAATCCGGGTGAGTTTGAACGACTTCATGAAGCGATGGACAAAGAAATTTACGGAGTTCCCACTGCGAAAGCGGCGATCGACATCGCATGTTTCGATGCCGTTGGCAAAGATCTTGGAATACCAGCCTATCAGTTACTTGGTGGCCGTTATCATAAGGAATTCCCAATTACACACGTGTTAAGCATCGGAGAGCCTGAAGTGATGGCGGAAGAGGCAGCTCAACGCATGGAAGCGGGTTATAAGTCGTTTAAAATGAAAGTCGGAACAAATCCATCCGAAGACGTGAAACGCATTCAAGCAGTTCGAGATCGCGTTGGAGATTCTATCGCCATACGAGTGGATGTGAACCAAGGTTGGGTCAACAGTTCCACGACGCTTCAAGCGATGAAACAACTAGAAGATTGTCATCTTGATTGGCTAGAACAACCCGTTAAAGCAGATGATATCGATGGATTGGTCGAAGTGAAATCGAAGTGTGCAACCCCATTGATGGCAGATGAAGGCCTACGCGGCGTACGTGAAATGCGTGAAATCATCGCAAAACGCGCAGCAGACAAAGTGAATATTAAGTTGATGAAATGTGGTGGCATGTATCCTGCTATGAAACTCGCACACATGGCAGAAATGGCGGGAATCGATTGTCAAGTAGGCTCAATGGTCGAGTCATCTATCGGATCAGCAGCAGGGTTCCACGTCGCATTCTCTCAAAAAGCGATGTCCAGTGTTGAATTGACGGGACCTCTGAAATTTAGCAAAGATGTTGGAAATCTACAATACGATGTTCCATTCATTCGTTTGAACGAACAGCCAGGTCTCGGTATTGAAATCGATGAATCAGTGTTGGCAGAACTTACTGTGTTCAGTGAAAAAGTGGTGTCAGTATGAAACAGGTAACACTGAAAGACGGAACCTCACTACCAGTCATCAAGTTAACGGAGAGTGATTTACCTGAAATCACGCAGTTGCAAACGAAAGTCATCGAGCATTTATCCGAGAAAACATTTTTGCAACCGCTAACAAACGAGGATTTTAAATATATTTTAGAAGGAACCGGAGTGCTTGTCGGGGTACGTGCTGAAGGAAATCTTATTGCTTTTCGCGCCCTACTCGATCCAGGTGAAGATCCAGAACACTTAGGAAAAGATGCAGGCATTCCACATGAACTGTGGAGTTCCGTGCTGTATTCAGAAATCACGAATGTCGATCCAGCTTTTCGAGGGAACGGATTACAGCGACAGCTCGGTAAAATCGTGATGGAAGAAATCGATACAAATCAGTATAAGTTTGTCTGCACGACAGTTGCCCCTTTCAATATTGCGAGCATTAAAGACAAATTTGAACTTGGGATGCATATTGCAGCCCTTAGTGTGAAATACGAGACGCTCACCCGTTATATTATGATGAAAAGTCTAGTTACTGAAGTGATGGTTTCAGATGACACTTCAATTGAAGTAGGAATGGGAGAAAACGAAGAGCAGCAGAAACTTTTACAATCCGGTTGGATTGGAACTTCTATTCAAGCATGTGAGGAAGGATATACCGTGGTTTATAGAAAAATGATATAATTAGGACTATATGAATTATTTTTCATTTTCCTAAGTAGACCTATACGCCTATCTATAAGTACGATATACTAAATCTATTCGACTATAGGCGGGTGGGTATATATTATGAGAATGACTGTTGGGAAAAGACTGTGGTTTGGTTTTCTAGCTGTATTGATCATTATGGCGTTCATGGGAACAGCTAGCTTTTGGGCGCTAACCACTTTGGATCGTGAGTATAAAGTGCTTATTAACGATCGTATCCAGAAAGTGATGCTACTGGAACAACTGAATGCGATACAAAGTCAAAAGTCAAACGAAATTCGTGGTTATATGATTTTTGATCAGCTCTCGTATTTAGAAAGCCGAGAAACACTCATTAAAGAGTTTAAAGAGAAGTCGGAAACACTAGAGAAGATGCTACATACCAAGAAAAACAAAGAACTGCTTGCGGATATCATTAGCTCCTCGACAAGTTATGATGAGTTAACGGATAAAGCCATAAAAGGCTATCAAGTCGAGTCAAAAGAGCGGGGAATCGAGATTTCTTCACAAGCCTCCCTCTATCAGGATGTGATGGCTGGCCAGATTTCTGAATTGATCACTGCTCAAGAAAAAGCGCGCAGCAAGGCGGAGCTAGAATTAGAGAAATCCATTCAAACAGTAAAACTTCTGATTATCGGAATGGCGGTTCTCGCAGTAGTTGCTGGAATTGTTATTGCACGGATAATTAGTCGGATGATTGCTCGTCCTGTTGGCAAAATGACCGAAGCGTTTCAGCAAATCGCATCAGGTGATTTATCGGCTGAACCGGTAACTGTTAAAAACAAAGACGAAATTGGGGATATGGCAACTGCATTTAATGGAATGTCAAGCAATTTAAGATCCGTTATGACTCATGTAAGAGATTCTGCACATCAGCTTGCGTCACAAGCTGAACAACTATCTGCAGGAGCAGAAGAAAGCTTGGCAGCATCAGAAACGGTTGCAAGTATCTCAAAGCAAAGTCTCCAGGCCAGTACGGACCAGCAATTACTTGTATCTGAATCGAATGTAGCAATTGGCGAGGTTCTTTACACTGTAGATACGATTTCTTCTGATAATGAAGAGATGCTACGTTCTTCTGAACAAGTAACAAAATTAGTACAAGAAGGATCGGCTTCTTTGACAACGTTCTCTACTAAAATGATATCTATCAGTTCTTTAATGAAGAACTCCTCACAAACGATTACGGAAATGGCAGGGCACTCTGAGAATATCCGTGGAGTGACATCTATGATTACAGCTTTAGCGGACCAAACCAATCTACTAGCACTGAATGCAGCAATTGAAGCGGCACGTGCTGGAGAGCATGGAAAAGGATTTGCAGTTGTGGCTGAAGAAGTCAGGAACTTGGCAGAGCAATCGAAGCGATCATCAGCTCAAATCGATCAGCTTATTACGGTCATGATTGAAAATGTGGAACAAGCTGTTGAACAAACAGAAGTAAGCGCAAATCAGATGCAAGAAGGGCTCGATGTAACGAGCAGAACGAGTGAAGTATTTAAAGAGATCGAACGAGCCGCATCTGATGTGGATGAGCGTGTAAGTATGGTTTCAACTTCAATTGACACGATGAAGTCCATGATTCAAAATGTTGTGGATCATGCAACTTCAATTGAAGCGTTAGCCCAACAGGCTGCGGATGAAGCCGAATCTGCACGAGTCTCTTCAGCCGAACAACTTGCAGTCAATGAAGAGATTTCAACGAGTGCGCAAGTCCTTGCAGAACTTGCGGAGAAGTTGCAGCAAAATATGAACCAGTTTACGGTATAACAAAATCGGCCTCCTAGTTAAATAGGAGGCCGATTTTTTAAGTGCGTTTTTTACTTGGTTTACGTTGATTCACTAACGACTCGATATTATCGAGTTCACGTGCCATTTCTGCTCTCATTTCTGAAGCAGAGAGTTTCTGGTTTTTTGGTGTTTGAGGCAGAGAGGCCGCATTATTTCCACCCTTTGTATGTTCATCGCGTCCCATAATCATGCTCCTTTCATCTGGTTTCATCCTCTGAAGTATGTGCAGAATTCAGTCAACGATACGAGAAGAATGGACAAATGAAAATGTAGATTCAGGGGAATACTTAGGAGACTCTGTAGGGGTAATCGAATAGAGAATCATCGCGGATACGTCCAAAGTCAAAGGTTCAAAATGTTCTTGTTCAATTGGAACTGAGCAATTATCCTTTTTCTTTTTAGCGATTGTAACGTGTGGAGTGTATGCTGTGGACGCCGGTTTTTGTAAAACTGATTTCAGCCGTTTTGAGAGTTGTTGATAAAGTTCAGTTAACAAAAGTGTGGGTTGAGCAGAAAGATAAACAACACGAGGGCCAGCTGGATTTCCGAAAGATGATACGCCGTTTAACGCTATCGTGAATGCATCCGTGTTAGTTGCTATTGCATGCATTTCTTGTTTTACAAATTCAAGTTGGGTATGGTTGAGAGCGCCGAAAAAGAGTAGTGTGATGTGTAAGTCATCCGGATGTGGAATGACCTTATAATGGGTAGATAATTCATAATGTAAGCTACTGGCAGTGATTTTTTCTTTGACAAGGTCAAATGGAACAGAGATAGCTGCAAAATAATGTGTCATAGGTATACTCTCCTTTCTTGTTACTTAGTATAGCAAGAAAAGAATGCAGGTATGTGATAGGTAACCCGCCCGAGTCTCGCTGCATACACTATCAAGGAGCGAGAAACGAATGAACGGAAGGGGATTTCGTGAAACAATCATATGGTGAACAGCCTGACATGAATATCAAAAATGCTAAACAGCGACAATTAGAAGAATATCGTGTCAATAATTTGGGGAAACCATTGACAACAAATCAGAGTCTTAAAGTATCAGGAGACGAACAGTCTTTAAAAGCAGGAGTACGTGGGCCAACTTTGTTGGAAGACTTTCATCTTAGAGAGAAGATCACTCATTTCGACCATGAACGGATTCCGGAGCGTGTTGTTCATGCCCGTGGTTATGCTGCACATGGTGAATTTGTGTTACACAAATGTATGAAAGAATTTACGACTGCGAAATTCTTGCAAGGTGTTGGCAACACAACGCCCCTTTTTACACGATTTTCAAATGTTGTAGGGAGCAAAGGATCACTTGATACAGCAAGGGATGTTAGAGGATTTGCTGTGAAGTTTTATACAGAAGAAGGAAATTATGATCTAGTTGGTAACAATATGCCCGTTTTCTTTATACAAGATGCAGTAAAGTTCCCTGATCTTATACATGCAGCAAAACCTGAACCGCAAAACGAAATACCTCAAGCCGCAACAGCCCATGATACCTTTTGGGATTTTGTTGCAAACAACCAAGAATCTGCTCATATGATTATGTGGCTCATGTCCGATCGGGCCATTCCTGTAAACTTAAGGAAAATGGAAGGCTTCGGTGTGCACACCTTCCGTCTTGTCAATGCTGAGGGGAAAGCGCATTTCGTAAAGTTTCATTGGAAACCCAAATTAGGTATGCACTCGCTTGTATGGGATGAAGCTCAAATAATTGGCGGCAAAGATCCAGACTTTCAACGTCGTGACTTATGGGACACCATTAATGCCGGAAGCTACCCTGAATATGATCTAGGCGTCCAGCTTATACGAGAAGAAGATGAGTTCATGTTTGACTTTGACATTTTAGACGCAACAAAACTATGGCCAGAGGAAATCGTGCCAGTTCAATTGATCGGTACGATGACGTTGAATCGAAATGTCGATAACGTATTTGCAGAGACTGAGCAAGTGGCATTTCATCCAGGTAACGTGGTGCCAGGTATCGATTTTACGAATGATCCTTTATTGCAAGGTAGATTGTTTTCCTACCTTGATACACAATTACTTCGCCTAGGCGGACCAAACTTCGCGGAAATTCCTATTAATCGTCCAGTATGTCCATTTCACAACAATCAGAGAGATGGGTTCAGTAGACAGCGTATCGACGTTGGTCAAGTCAGTTATCATAAAAACTCCCTCGCGGATAATACACCATCCCCCACGCCAGTAGAAAAAGGTGGATATGGACATTATCAAGAAAAAGTAGATGGGCATGTCATCCGTGCGAACAGTCCAACGTTTGAAGATCATTTCTCCCAAGCGAGGTTATTCTGGAACAGCATGGCGCCTTATGAGAAACAACATATCATTGACGCCTTCAGTTTCGAAGTAGGTAAAGTGAAAAGTCAATCTGTGCGACAACAAGTTGTAGATATGTTTTGTAACGTCGATAGTGGGCTCTCAGCCGCAATTGCAACTGCTGTAGGAGTTAAACGTCCAGAATGTACCCCGACTGATATGACGGCATCATCTCCAGCACTGAGCATGAAGAACACGGTTTTCGTTCCAGCAACATTGAAAGTAGCAATTTTGATAGGTGAAGGATTTGATAGCACAGTCATTGGAAGTGCTGCTAGATCACTCCGTAACGCAGGCGTCACAATCGATATTGTTAGTGGAACTCTAGGTACAGTTAAAGGTACAGGAGGGAAAACTGCTATTGCAAATCAGACATTTTTAACTACATCCCCTGTTTTGTATGACAGTATTTTAGTAGGCGGTGGCTCATCGAGTAATCCAGCAGAATTTGACAGTAACATGCAAAACTATATTGAACAGCCATGGAAGCATTTCAAACCGATTGCCTTTACAAAAAATGGATCACGGTATATCCCGAAGACATCTGTCCATGAAGGTCCAGGAATCATTGTTGAGAAAAATGAGGCTGACTTTAACCAAGCCTATATAACAGCGTTAGCAAAACAACGCTTTTGGGAAAGAAACATCTTTTAATAATAGGCTTGTCGTGCCTATTAGTTATTCAAATGAATAACTTTTCAAATTCTCCTCATCCTAAGAATGAACACAGACATTCAAAGAAATGAGGAGAAACGATTGGGAATTCTAAGTGGTAATCCGAAAGATCAGCCGATGCATTATGGAGAAGTTATCGGTTGTTGGGCATATGTGGGCGCGAACAAAGGATTGATCAGCGGGTATCAGACCTTTATTAACCATGCGGGCGATGAAGGGCTTAAAAAGCTACTGCAAGAAGCGGTGGATATGATGAGAGATCACAATAAGCAAATCGAAGAAGTATTGAAAGAAAATGGCATCATGCCTCCACCAACTCTTCCGGACCGTCCGACTTGTTCTGCTGATGATATCCCTCCTGGAGCACGATTCATGGATCCTGAAATCAGTGGTGCAGTCTCCATAAACGTTGGTCAGGCGCTTGTATCCTGTAGTCAAGTGATGGGCCAATGTTTGCGTGAGGACATTGCAATGATGTTTGCCAAGTTCCATAATGATAAAGTCATGTTTGGTGCAAAGTTATTGAAACTAAATAAAGAAAAAGGATGGATTCTCCCCCCACCCATGCACTTAAATGGCCAACAGTCGAAAGAATAAAAGTAGGATTGGCCAAATTAGCCAATAAAAATATTAGGGCAGCGAAGAGCACATGTTGTATTCTTCGCTGCTTTTTTATAGGTGAGTCGAGCAAAATCGACATGTCACTACATAGAGAATGATATACTAAATCCGATAAGGGGGAGATTTAGATGCAAAAATTACAGTCAGAAGAGCAATTTGAAGAACTTAAACAAGGGGAACGCACGGTGTTTTTGTTCTCCGCAGATTGGTGTCCAGATTGTCGAGTCATCGACCCACTACTACCAGGAATTGAAGCAGACTATCCGGAATATGAATTTATATATGTAGATCGTGATCAATTCATTGACATTTGTGCAGAACACGATATTTTTGGTATTCCGAGTTTTCTTGTCTATAGCGGTGGTGAAGAAAAAGGACGGTTTGTAAGTAAGGATAGAAAAACTCGTGAAGAAATTACCGCATTTCTGGATCATCCAGAAGCGTAAAAGAACAATAAAATGGTTGCTGCTTGAGAGGTCATAGAGACTTCAATCGCAGCAACCTTTTCCATTTACATACTGAATTCCTGTTTTACCTCTTCAAGTATAATTTTTGCACCTGCTGGGCTGACGAACATGCCGTTTGACAGTTCAAAATTATCGGAAGTGATTTCTCCGGTAATCACACATGCTTCGCGGATTTTATAGCTTCTGAGAATAATGATCTCATCCTCCGTAAAAAATTCAAGTGGTTGTCCTTCAGGAAGTTTCATTGTCTCACGTAATTCAATTGGGATAACTATTCTCCCTAGATGATCAACTTTTCTTACAACTCCTAAGCTCCTCATAAGAGAACCTCCTTCGATGGTACCTGATTTCTTCTATAATCATACAATTACATGTAGTGAAATGCAAAAAAATGGTCGATTTTTTGTCGAAAGTTCATTAATGGTGAATATTTAGAATGAATGAACTTCTCCTTCTTTTTCTTGTCGATCGTCACAACTGACGTGTAATTTGATAGAATAGTACAGTTGGCACGAACGGAGGGACACGATGACTTTTACTCAATTTAAGAAATCAGCAATTTTTGACTATCTACAAATTATTGTGGGTTCGGCGTTTGTCGGACTGGCATTTACTATTTTCCTATTACCTTCACGAATAGCTGCAGGTGGTGTTTCAGGAATAAGCACGATTGTTTATGAACTGTACGGATTTAACCCCGCGTATGTACAGTGGCTCATTAACATACCCTTACTCATTTTAGGCATTGTCCTTGTGGGAAAAGAATTCAGTTGGCGGACTATTGTGGGGACATTTTTTGTACCATTTTTCATTTTCCTAACGACGGATATTAACGTTCCCATTCATAACCCGTTATTAAGTTCTATTTATGGTGGGATTATGCTTGGTATCGGTCTCGGAATCGTTTATCGGGGGAACGGCTCCACTGGTGGAACGGCATTAATTGCTCAAGTTCTGAAGAAATATACCAACTTTTCCAGTGGATTTGCTCAGCTGATTGTAGACGGTGCTGTCGTCATCATCTCGGCTTTTGTCTTTGATTTGGAACTCGCACTTTATGCCATGATGGCAATCTATGTGACGAGTAAAGTAATCGATTTTGTACAGCTTCAAACATCGCCTACGAAGCTCATCCTGATTATTACGGACCATGAGGAAAAAGTTCAAGCTCTCATTAGTAGTGAGCTCAATCGAGGGTTGACAAAAGTGAAGTCTCTAGGAGGTTACTCGAATCAGGAGAAAACGATGATCCTCTGTGTCGTAGAACAATCCGAAGCGATTTACTTTAAAAAGATTGTACAGGAACAAGAGCCGACGTCTTTCGTAATTTTCTTGAATGCATCAGAAATTCTAGGACGAGGCTTTTCTAGAGCCCAATATGACGACTGAGGAATTGCTTGCCTGTTAGGAAAACCATTTTTGTTTATGATTAGACTATACAAACAACTCAGAAATGGTATACTGTTCAGTAATTGAATACGCTTATCAAGAGAAACCGAGGGAAATGGCCCGATGACGTTTCAGCAACCCCTGACAGAATCAGGAAGGTGCTACTTCCACAAGACTTTGTCTTGAGAGATAAGAGGAACGGCTACTAACTTCCACTTTCTCTTTCGGAGAGAGGGGAAGTTTTTTGATGGGCTGAATAGGAGTGGAGAATTGTGCCAATTACGATACCTAAGCAATTGCCTGCAGGTGAATTACTAAAGCATGAAAAAATATTTGTGATGGATGAAGACCGGGCTACTTCTCAAGATATCAGACCATTGCGCATACTAGTGGTGAACTTAATGCCCCAAAAAGAAAAAACGGAACTTCAGCTTCTTCGTTTACTAGGTAACACGCCACTTCAAGTAGACGTCACTTTTTTACATACAGAAACGTATGTCTCGAAAAACGTGAGTAAAAATCATTTGGATACATTTTATAAAACATTTCCTCAAGTGAAAAACGAAAAGTTTGATGGAATGATCGTAACCGGTGCGCCTGTTGAGCAAATGGAATTCGAACAGGTTGAATATTGGAGAGAAATGCAGGCGATTCTGGATTGGGCAGCGGAGCACGTTACTTCTTCTATGCACATCTGTTGGGGCGCTCAGGCAGCACTTTATCATTACTATGGGGTTAATAAACATCAGCTATCTGCCAAGTGTTTTGGCATCTTTGATCATATCGTGACAGATCCAACAGTAAATCTTGCTAGAGGATTCAATGATCTGTTTCCGGCTCCACATTCAAGGCATACTGGAGTTTCAATAGAAGAAATCGAAGCTCATGACAAGTTGACTACACTCGCATATTCTGACGAAGTGGGTCCTTTCATTGTCTTATCCAATGATGCTAAAAACATTATGATTACCGGCCACTTGGAGTACGATGCAGACACGTTGCAGGAAGAGTATAATCGTGACGCTGCTAAAGGACTTGATATTGATATCCCTAAACACTATTTTCCGAACGATGACACTACATTGAAACCACCGAATACATGGCGCTCGCATACGCATTTATTGTTCTCAAATTGGTTAAATTACTATGTATACCAACAGACACCTTTTGAATGGAAGTAATAAAAACCATGTAATAATTGAGTTAACTTAGCTGAAGAACTTGTCATTCTCAGCTGATTATCGTATCATGAATGACAGTCAGTCATTTTCTGGAGGGATCATATGAACAAGAAAGAAAGAATTGTTCAGTCTGCGATTCAAGTGTTTACTGAAAAAGGCGTGGAAAAAACGACAGTCTCTCATATTGTAAAAGTAGCAGGGATTGCTCAAGGAACTTTTTATCTATACTTTCCTTCCAAATTAGCGCTCATGCCAGCAATTGCTGAAGTGATGGTACAACTAACGTTGAAATCGGTCATAAAGGCTGTGGAAGAATCCGCATCATTCGATGAGCAGCTGAAGCAGTTTGTGGATGCGATATTTGCAGTGAGCGAGGAGCATCACGAGATTCAAGCAATGATCTATTCAGGCCTGGCATCTACGGAACACTTGAAAGAGTGGGAAAGTGTTTACGCTCCTATGTATCAGTGGGTCAGTTCAATTGTTGCTAAGGGGCAGGAACAAGGAGCCATCCGCGGTGACAGTCATCCAGATCAATTAGCAAAACTCATTATTGGATTGACTGAATCAGCAGCAGAACAGATTTACTTATACGATGAAGAGATTGACCAAGAAATTCGTGCATCAGAGCAAAAACGGGAAACACTCTTGTTTTTAACCAATGCTCTTGGATATTCAAAGCAAGTGAAGAGAAAGTAAGGATTCACACCGACAGCCAACAAGGTATTGGTAGTCGATGTGTGATCCTTTATGTTCGAACCATCACGGTATGAAATGAATGACAGTCAGTCACCTAAGAGAAGGAGTATTTTTAATGAGAAAAGAATGGCTTTATGTTGCAGCGACTAGTTTTTTTGAACTTGTATGGATTTTCGGTTTTAATGTAGCATCCGAATGGTGGCACTGGATTCCGATTGTTCTATTCATCTTCGTTGATTTTCACTACCTATCTAAAGCGTGCGCGACATTACCAACAGGCACTGTATATGCCATATTTGCAGCAATCGGAACAATTGGTACTGCATTAATGGACGTTTTTTTCTTTGGACAGACATTGAGCGGTGGGAAGATTCTCTTCATCGTCATCTTAGTAGCAGGAGTCATCGGTTTGAAACTTGCGGATGGCCACGACGAAAAAATTGCAGCAGAAGGGAAACGTTAATATGGGGTGGTTATATGTAGCATTAGCAGCCGGTTTTGAATTTACAGGAGTCATCGGATTGAACAAATATAGTAAAAAGAAAACTATTCCTAGTGGCTTATTGTATTATGGTGGATTAGGATTATCGTTTGTATTTTTATATACATCGTTCCAATATTTGCAAGTAAGTACAGCGTATGCCGTATGGATTGGAATCGGAACAGCAGGTGCAGTCTTACTGAATATGATCTTTTTTGGAGAATCGAAGAGCTTTGCAAGAATAGCAAGTCTTGCATTGATAATCGTTGGAGTCATTGGTCTAAAAGCATTGTCTTAAATCAGGATTGATATTTCGTTAAAGGTTGCGCATAATGAATGAATAAGGAGACGTGACTATGCGAGATAACTCAAAACCAACAACCCCACAAGCAGCGGTATATAAAGTAGTACAGGAACAGCAATTGCTTCCTTTTTTGTTGCAATCTATATCGAAGAGTAGAAATGCAGTGAAGAGCATTCTTTCCAGAGGGCAAGTGTCTGTCAATGGAAAACCTACTACGCGACATGACCAAATAGTGAATGTCGGGGATAAGGTTGAAATTATGACCAATCAAGCAGCAAAAAGTGACAGTGAGCTTACAGGTCTATCTATAATGTATGAAGATGATGCCATCATCGTGATCGACAAAGAAGCAGGCTTATTGTCAATGGCCGCAAAAGATAAAAAAGAAATGACTGCATTCAGTGAGCTTTCTACGTATATACGGAAAGCGAATAGAAGCAGTCGTGTGTTCATTGTCCATCGTCTAGACCGTGAAACTTCTGGAGTTATGCTTTTTGCTAAAACTGAAGAAGTAAAGAAGCTTCTTCAAGATAACTGGGAAGAATCCGTTCAAGAACGAGGCTATATAGCACTTGTTGAAGGGAAAGTACGAAACGAAACTGGTGAAATCATTTCTTGGTTAAAAGAAACCAGAACATTTAAAGTCTATTCCAACCCAACCGATAATGGCGGGCAAAAAGCGATCACGCGTTATAAGTTGCTTCAATCGAGTGCCCAGTTTTCATTGCTCGAATTGAGATTGGAAACGGGTCGTAAAAACCAGATCCGTGTACACATGGAAGAAATGGGGCATCCCGTTGTTGGTGACAAAAAATATGGTGCCACTACAAACCCAATTAAACGTTTGGGTCTTCACGCGGTCAAGTTAACGATAATCCATCCAATAACGAAGGAACAACATACCTTCATATCAGATCCACCGACATCTTTTTATAAGAAGTCAAAATAACCGCAAGCGCCAAAAGGCGCTCGCGGTTATTTTTCTGGGGTATTGCATACAAGGTTTATTAAGTACACCATTAGTTACAACATGAATTACTGTAGAGGAGGCATACCTGGTTGTCCTTGTGCCGGTGCAAATGCATTGAGCAACTCTTTCATGTCCTGTGAATCGAGCTGAGGTACCTGATAGTAATGATGTTTGTTCTGATAAATGGCTAATTCATATGCCATTTCAATGCAGTTCGGAACTGAATCAGCTAGTACCCTTCGGACAACTGGATTACATACTTCACATGAAGCCATTGCTTTCATGGATGCTCCTGCTTTAGCGGAACCTAATAAGAATCCTGAAATGATTTCATCCGTTATTTCAGCAGCATTCATCATCGGCTTTTTCGGTTGTCCTGGCTTCATACCATAGATGAAGTCATTTCCTTCCTTCATTTTATAGCTTTGAGTTGGATGGGACGGATCATGTCCGGATTTGAAGCTCTCGACCGTGATATTGTACTCGTCCAATGTGAATCGATATTGTCGATCGAGTATATCCAATAGTTCAGGATCCTTCACGTGGGGGCGAAGCAAAATCGCCTGGTTAAGGGCACCAATCATGCTGGATAATACTTCGTGAACATCGAAAAGTTCATGTCCGCCATGCTTCATGGATGGTGGGACCGTACCGGTGTTCATGTTTTGATGGGTCACTCCATTTTGATTTGTAGTCATTTTTTTCCTCCCTAACATATCGTGTTTTCGTTCGTGCGTAGTATGTGCTTGCATTATCTTTCTAACCAGTGGAATGATTTGTATGAATAGCGGAAGAGTTGTTTTCATACAATGGACTACGAATTTGTATGGAAAGGTGTGCATAATAGTGCAAATACATGTTGTTCAAAAAGGTCAAAGCCTATTTACAATCGGGAGACAATATGGAATTGGATGGCAAGAAATTGCTGACGCAAATGAATTGGGGAATGCAGGGAAACTGGCTGTTGGTCAAGCAATTGTAATTCCAATAGTAGGAAGTTATTATTGGGTGCAGCCAGGGGATACTTTATATGAGATCGCACGTCGAGAAAAGATGACCATTTCAGAGCTGGCGAATATTAACAAAATTTCTCTTTCTGCTCCTTTGACGGTTGGTCAGCGATTATATATACCACCTGCTCCTAAAACTCCAGCCCAATCATTACTTTACGTAGAGCCAAGAACACCGGTGACACAGGTTATGATTACTGAAACAGAAAAAAGAGTCGGTGCATTAACGTATCTGGCCATGTTCAGTTATGAAGTGCAACGGGACGGTACTCTGAAAGCACCTTCCATTGCGAATCTGCCTACGATTGCTGCTAATGCTGGCGCCGTAAACGCCATGGTAATTAGTAACTTGGAGAATTTCGCATTTAGTGCTGGTCTCGCTCGTGATATTTTCATGAGCAAAGGAGTTCAAGATTTATTGTTCACAAACATTTTGGAAGTGGCCCAACGAGTGGGATACAAAGATATTCACTTCGATTTTGAGTTATTGTTCCCAGAGGATCGCCAGCTATACAATGCCTTCCTAAGAAGAGCTAGAGATCGCTTCCACCCAGCAGGACTAACGCTTTCCACTGCACTTGCGCCTAAAGTGAGTGATGTCAAAACAGGTATTTATGGGGCTCATGACTATAAAGCCCATGGGGAAATTGTCGATTTCGTTTCTCTTATGACTTATGAGTGGGGGTACACATATAGTGAGCCACAAGCAGTAAGTCCATTGCCTCAAGTGGAGCGAGTGGTAAAGTATGCGGTTCAAGAAATTCCTAGAAACAAAATCTTTTTAGGACAAAATTTATACGGCTATGACTGGTCAAAACCTTATCCTACACAAGGAGGGAAACCAGCAAAAGCGCTGAGTCCTAAACAAGCAACGGAACTTGCAATACGTGAGAACGAAGCCATTTCCTATGACTATGTTGCACAAGCCCCATTTTTCACGTATATCGACAACAATAATGTTCAACATGAAGTTTGGTTTGAAGACGCGAGAAGCATTCAAGCCAAGTTCGACTTATTGAAAAAATACAGTCTTCGTGGCATCATGTACTGGAAGTTAGGCTTAGCATTTCCTCAAAATTGGCTACTGCTAGAGAGTAATTTTAATATAGTGAAAAAATAGTTTCCTCCTATAATATGCCGTGAAAACAGAGGTGATTTAAACCTCTGTTTTTGTTTGTAGATTAAAATGTATTTTCAAAAATATTAATTCTAGCGTATACTAATTTAATACAACACGTATGATTCGGGTTTAAGGAGGAAGAATATGACGAATTTAAATGTAGAACATGTGGATGTACAAAAGCGTTCAAATGATTATGTGCATCAAGTTTATGAGCAAGTTAAACGAAGAAATGCAAATGAAACTGAATTTCTCCAGGCAACACGTGAAATATTCGATTCACTCCGCCCCGTATTCGCACAACATCCTGAATATATTACGAGCGGAATTTTGGAAAGACTGACTGAACCGGAAAGAATCGTGACCTTCCGTGTCGCTTGGGAAGACGATGCTGGTAAAGTACACGTAAATAGAGGGTATCGTGTTCAATTTAGCAGTGAGCTAGGACCTTATAAAGGTGGACTGCGTTTTCATCCTTCTGTGAACAGCAGTATTATGAAATTCCTTGCGTTTGAACAGATTTTTAAAAATGCATTAACAGGTCAACCGATTGGTGCAGGAAAAGGTGGCTCTGATTTTGATCCGAAGGGGAAGTCAGATCGTGAAATCATGCGTTTTTGCCAAAGTTTCATGACGGAATTGAGTCGCCACATCGGTCCAGATATTGACGTTCCTGCTGGTGATATCGGTGTCGGAAAGCGTGAAATTGGCTACTTATTTGGTCAATACAAACGGTTAAAAGGTGGATATGAAGCGGGAGTTTTAACCGGTAAAGATCCGAGTCATGGTGGAAGTCTAGGCCGAAAAGAAGCGACAGGGTATGGAACGGTTTACTTCGTGGAAGAAATGCTAAAGGAATATGGCATGTCATTCAATGGTAAGACTGTAATTGTGTCAGGTTCAGGGAATGTTTCCATCTATGCGATTGAGAAAGCTCAGCAATTAGGAGCAAAAGTCATTGCATGCAGTGACTCTTCAGGATATATTGTCGATGAAGAAGGCATTGACTTGGAGTGTGTGAAGCAACTAAAAGAAGTTGATAACAAACGAATTCAAGAGTATTTAAAAACATACCCTGATGCTCGTTATTTTGAAGATTGCTCAGGTGTCTGGACAGTTCCTTGTGACATTGCCCTTCCTTGTGCTACTCAAAATGAACTCGATGAAGAAAGCGCTCATCTCTTGATTAAAAATGGCGTGACGGCAATTGGTGAAGGCGCTAACATGCCTTGTACAAACGAAGCACTTACGATATTCCAGGAACATGGGATCCTATTCGCTCCGGCTAAAGCTGCTAATGCAGGGGGCGTGGCCGTTTCAGCAATGGAGATGTCCCAAAATAGCATGCGACTCCGATGGACTGCTGAAGAAGTGGATGAGCGTTTGAAAGTAGTGATGCGCTCGATCTATGAAAGTTGCATAGATGCCGCAGATCGCTTTGGTAAACCAGGGAACCTCATCATGGGTGCAAATGTAGCGGGCTTTTTGAAAGTTGCAGATGCAATGGCAGCACATGGGTTAAGTTAATGGAGACCACTAGGCACATCTTTTAAGGTGTGCTTTTTTGTTGCCCAAAAACTTAGTTGTGTTTGATATTTAAGACTGAATATTTCACCTATTTAAAGAGTCAGTATTTTCTCTTGCAATTACTAGGTAACATGTTATTATAAATATACTTCACAATGTATAAAGATACATAACTTGCGAGAGGGGTTTTTATAATGACAAAGAAAAAAGTGGTATTGGCGTATTCAGGAGGACTCGATACATCAGTTGCGGTTCAATGGTTAACAGAGCAGGGATATGCAGTTGTTGCATGTTGTTTGGACGTAGGAGAAGGAAAAGATCTGGATTTCATCCAACAGAAAGCACTTCAAGTAGGTGCTATCGAAAGCTATGTTATTGATGCAAAAGCGGAATTCGCAAAAGATTATGCACTGTTAGCACTTCAAGCACGTACGATGTATGAAGAAAAATACCCACTGATTTCTGCGTTATCCCGTCCACTTATCGCAAAAAAACTTGTAGAAGTTGCCCATAAGGAAAATGCAATAGCTGTAGCCCATGGCTGCACAGGAAAAGGAAACGACCAAGTTCGTTTTGAAGTAGGTATCAAAGCGCTGGATCCTACGTTGGAAGTAATTGCACCTGTTCGTGAGTGGAGTTGGTCGCGTGAGGAAGAAATTGCCTATGCGAAAGAGCATAACATTCCAGTTCCTATCGTGCTAGATAGTCCGTATTCAATTGACCAAAACCTATGGGGACGTAGTAATGAATGTGGGATTCTAGAGGATCCGTGGGCAGCACCACCTGAAGATGCATATGGACTCACTTCATCTATTGAAGAAGCACCTGATCAAGCAGATATCGTTGAGATCACTTTCAAACAAGGCGTACCCGTGAGCTTAGATGGAGAGGCATTTGAGCTAGATGCGCTCATCCTTCACTTGAATGAGCTTGCTGGAAAACATGGCGTTGGCCGTATTGACCACGTTGAAAATCGTCTCGTCGGCATTAAATCACGTGAAGTATATGAATGTCCTGGTGCGATGACATTAATAAAAGCACATAAAGAGCTGGAGGATATTACTCTTGTTAAAGAGACGGCTCATTTCAAGCCAATCGTTTCTCAAAAGTTGAGTGAACTGATCTACAATGGTCTTTGGTTCTCTCCTTTACGTAGTGCATTGGAAGCGTTCATCAAAGACACTCAGCAAGTTGTAAATGGAACGGTGCGTGTGAAGCTATTTAAAGGGCATGCGATTGTAGAAGGCCGTAAGTCAGACAACTCGCTATACGATGAAAAGCTAGCGACGTATACGTCTGATGATGAATTCGACCAAGCCGCAGCAGTAGGATTCATTAAACTTTGGGGGCTGCCAACAGAAGTCCATGCAGCTGTGAACAAGCAACTCGTTACGACGAAAGCATAGTAGAAAGGACCTTCCTGCAAGTGGGAAGGTCCTTTTCAAATTAGCGGAGTAGTTGCTCAATAGAATGGAATTGAGGATCTCCTTTGTCATAAGTCGCTACGAACCGGAATCCGATATCTGAAGCGAGTTGTAAATTCTTTCGAATGTCGAAACCGACTTCAAGCGGTTTGTGGGCATCTGAGCCAATCGTTAAAATTTCTCCACCGCTTGACTTATAAAGTTTGAGGATATCTATACTTGGCATTGCAGTAGGTAACCCATAGCGTACACCTGATGTATTAATCTCTATTCCTTTTCCTCTAGGAATGATTTCTGCGAATAGTTCTTTCAAACAGTCATGGAAATCATGGGACGATGCTTTTTTGGCGTACCGTTTTATTAGGTCTACATGACCCAAAACACTGTAGGCCCCAAACTTACGAATACAGCGAAGCAACTCCTGAAAGTATGCATCGAATGCTTCGTCAATTGTTCGATTCTCAAAAATAGCTCCGAAGTGTAAATCTTTCTTTTCGACAGTATGTAGCGAACAAATTACAAAATCGAACTCTTCGTCTTGAATTAGCTTTTTGTACGTATCCAGTAAGTGAGGCTGAACTCCAATTTCCACTCCTCGTTTCACTCGAATCTCATTTCCGAAACGGTCTTGTAAGTGTGTAATTGACTCTTTGTAAGCTTGCTGATTAAAATCGAAAATGAAATTCTTATCGGGATAGTCATAGTCAACATGATCTGTAAAACAAATTTCAGTTAGCCCTTTTTGAATAGAAGCGCGAACCATTTCCTCTGGGAGCACTTCGCAATCGGCTGAAAATGATGTGTGCATGTGATAATCGAACATTCCTATCAAACTCCTTTTTAGTTGACATTTCTTAATTATCTATTTATAGTACTAGATAACTTCATCATAGTAAAGCGATAAAGTGGAAGAGGTGCTAGTTTGAGAAATCTATTTCAATCGGCGGAAGAAGAGTTTGAAATACGAGAAGTCTTTCGAAACTCCTTCTCACCGAAAGGATATCGGGAAGTCAATTTGCCAGTCCTCGAAAGTTATGAAACATATGAATCGCTCCAGTCCAATCAAAGTCGTAAAAGTCTTTTGAAGCTAATCGATCATGCAGGAGATATTCTTGTGTTGCGACCTGATGTGACGATACCGCTTATGCGTGAACTTGCAACGTCTTCTAAAAACTTAAGTGAAGAACTCAGGTGCTGGTATGTGCAGTCCGTCTTCCGTCAATCTGATGATCACACCATTCCCACTGAACGGAGGCAGGCAGGTGTTGAGTTATTCAGTAGACAATCTGCGGTAAATGACGCGGAAGTAATTGTCCTTGCCTGTCTAGCACTTACTGAGTTAGGACTTAAAGATTTTAAAATTGAACTTGGGCATGCGGGAATTTTACAAGAACTGAATCGATTTCTTCATTTGACAGAGGATGAACAACTTCAAGTAAAGTCTTTCATTCAAATGAAAAATAGCAGCGAGCTAGCAAGTTTTCTAATACAAAATAATGTGGACAAAACAACAAGGAAATTGCTACTTGAAACAGCCTTTTCTTATGGCGAACCAACTTCGGTTTTCAACCGTCTACGAGAAACTCCTTTGAACGAGAAAATGACCTCTATCATTCAACATATTGAAAAGGTTTATGAACGAGTAGTGGCATTAGGATACGGGAGTCATGTGACCGTCGACCTTGGGATGGTCAACGACATGGACTATTATTCAGGGATTCAATTCCAGGGATTCAGCAATACCATTGGAAAGCCCTTGCTCATGGGAGGGCGTTATGACGAGGTGAGTCGAAAATTTGGAGCCCAGTTACCAGCGATTGGTTTTGCGAGTGATGTGGAAGCGATTTTTACAGCTAAAAACAACAGTTTGAAGACAAATTGAAGGAGGGGGATGAACCATTTTGGACCCAATGAAGATCGCAGTCGCGAAAGGTAGAATTGCAGAAAAAGCGAGAGAGCTTTTGTCTGAAGGTGGAATCTCTTTTCCGGATACGCTGTATGACGAACGGAAATTAGTTATTTCGAGTAACGATGGGGACTTTCAATTGCTATTTGTCAAAGCCTCAGATGTCCCGACTTACGTTGAAAAAGGGGCAGCAGATATCGGTATCGTTGGTAAAGATACGATTATGGAAGATGGTAAAGACGTCTATGAGTTACAAGACTTAGGATTCGGGCAATGTCAGCTGGTCGTTGCTGGTTTCCCAGATAGTTTCCCGGAAGATACGAAATCACTGACGGTTGCAACCAAGTATCCAGCTATAGCAAAAGCTTATTTCGATAAAGCCGGTATTCGTACAGAAATTAGTCGATTGAATGGATCGATTGAGCTAGCACCGATAGCGGGGCTTTCAGATGTCATCGTGGATATCGTCGAAACTGGATCGACCCTTCGGGATAATGGCTTGGTCGTCTTACGGGAAATCGCAAAAGTGAGCACTCGCGTCATCGTGAACAAAGCTAGCTATGCAACGAAAACAGGAAATGTTAAGAAGTGCATGGAGCTGTTGAAGAAAGGAGTGGATGAACGCCGTGCAGATTATCACAACACGTGAACAGCTAAAACATCGGATGGAACGGCGGACGACCGTGTCGACTGTTGAGCCAGCAGTCAGAACAATTCTTGACCGGGTCAAACAGTTTAAAGACGCGGAACTTCTAGCGTTAACCGAACGTTTCGATGGCGTTCAGCTACAAACGCTTCGCGTAACTAAAAGAGAAATCAAGGATGCCTATAACGAAATTTCACCCGCATTATTTCAAGCACTAAAAGACGCAAGAGAACGTATTCTACGTTTTCACGAACAGCAGAAGGAAGAAAGTTGGCGGATGGAACCGGAAGCAGGTGTCTATCTAGGGCAACAAGTCCGGGCGCTTACTTCAGCAGGCATTTATATCCCTGGTGGGAAGGCATCGTATCCATCTACAGTGTTGATGAATGCGATCCCTGCAAAGATAGCAGGTGTGAAACGACTCGTCCTCACCACACCACCTCAAGCCGATGGTTGCGTTAATGCATCAGTCCTTGTGGCGGCGGATCTCTGTGGGGTAGATGAGATTTACAAAGTCGGTGGAGCACAAGCGATTGCAGCTCTAGCATACGGTACTGAATCAATTCCACCCGTACATAAAATCACGGGCCCTGGAAATGCTTATGTCGCATGTGCTAAGAAACTCGTGTATGGCGATGTCTCAATTGATATGATTGCCGGGCCGAGCGAAGTCTGTATCTGGGCAGACGAACAATCGAATCTAGCGTTTGTTGCTGCAGATTTACTAGCGCAGGCTGAACACGATGAAGATGCATCAGCTTGTTGTCTAGTACCTTCTATAGAGTATGCTGAAGCACTTTCTATAGAAATCTACAGACAATTGGAGTTTATGGACCGAAAAGAAATTGCGAAACAATCCATTCAAACAAATGGCTGGATTGCGGTTGTTGAATGTGATGACGAAGCGATTGAAATTATTAATGACCTCGCACCCGAGCATTTAGAAATCATGACGGTTGACCCAGAAGGAAGACTTGACGATATTCAACATGCTGGTGCTATTTTTCTAGGTGCTTACTCGCCAGAAGCACTTGGCGATTATATGGCAGGGCCAAACCATACGCTACCAACGAGCGGGACTGCAAAGTTTTCATCGCCTCTAGGAGTCTATGATTTCATGAAAAAAACAAGCATTATCCGCTATAGCCAGAAGGCACTTGGAAAAGTCTCGGAGCAAATAATCGAACTTGCAAAAACAGAACAATTGAATGGTCATGCACAAGCTATTCGAGTTAGGACTGAGGAGGAATTACGATGAGGACTTCGACAATTGAACGGAAAACTGCTGAAACGGAAATCTCCATGAAAGTAGCGTTAGATGGATCAGGAAAGAGTGACATCCATACTGGAGTTGGGTTTCTCGATCATATGCTCGTTCTCACAACCATGCATGGCGGTCTCGATTTACAAGTTACGTGTAAAGGAGATCTTGAAACGGACCAACACCACAGTGTAGAAGATGTCGGAATCGCTCTAGGGACTGCGTTTAGAGAATCTCTTGGTACGAAGGAAAGCATTGAACGGTATGCATCTGTAACAGTTCCGATGGATGAAGCGCTAGCTACAGTATCGATGGATATTAGCGGGAGATCCTTTCTCGTTTATAACGTTTCGGGATTAAAGGAGAAAATAGGAGTATTTGATACTGAACTAGCAGAAGAGTTCTTTCTCGCATTTACCCGTCATGCAGGAGTTACGTTACATATCAATTTACAGTATGGTAAAAATAGCCACCATATTTTAGAATCCATTTTCAAAGGATTCGGTCGTGCAATCCGTGTTGCCATTGCTAAAACTAATCGTCAAGGAATTCCTTCAACCAAAGGAATGTTGTAACGAAGGAAAAGGATAGGAGAGAAAGCAAATGATTTTGTTTCCAGCGATTGATATACAAAAAGGTAAATGTGTACGTTTAGTGCAAGGAGATTTTAAACAAGAAACAATTTATCATGATTCCCCACTAGAAGTCGGGAAAATGTGGGCAGCACAAGGTGCGTCTTGGCTGCATATAGTGGATCTGGATGGTGCTAAAACCGGACAATCGGTGAATCGTGATGCGATTATCGGACTGGCATCTACCGTGCAGCTACCCATCCAAGTCGGTGGCGGAATTCGTACTATGGAAGCCATAAAAGATTACTTAACAAATGGAGTAGAACGAGTCATTCTCGGGACCTCTGCAATAGAAGATCCTGATTTACTGCAACAAGCGATTACCCAATATGGCAAGCGGATTGCTGTCTCTGTAGATGCTAAAAATGGCAAGCCAACGACAGCTGGATGGACAGAAGATTCAACAACCGATGTGTCGACGTTAGTAAACAAGCTGGAACGTATGGGTGTACAAACTATTATCTATACAGACATTGCGAAAGACGGGATGTTAATGGGACCCAATTTCGAAGAACTTCATAAGTTACAGGATGAATCTAAAATGGATATTATTGCCTCAGGTGGAGTTACCACTGTAGAAGATATTGAGAAACTTCGGCAGGACTCCCTTTATGGAGCCATTGTAGGAAAAGCAATCTATGAAAATGAATCACGATTCCAAAAAATGATGGAGGTCCTATAAATGACAAAACGAAAAATTATTGCGTGCCTGGATATTGATAATCGACGTGTTGTGAAAGGGAAGAAGTTCCAAGATGTAAAAGAGCTTGCAGACCCATTAGAGCTTGCAAAAAAGTATGAAGCAGAAGGTGCGGATGAATTAGTATTTTACGATATCTCTGCTTCTGTTCAACAACGCGACATGTTTCTGGATTTGATTCGCCTGATTGGGGAGAGCATTGAAATTCCATTCATCGTTGGAGGAGGAATCCAAACACTTTCTGATGTTGAACTTGCAATCGAAGCGGGAGCGGACAAAGTTTCTATAAATAGTGGAGCTCTAAAGAATCCTAATTTACTTCGTGAATCATCTGAACGCTACAGTTCTAGCAGAATCATGTTGTCCATGGACGTCAGTCAATCTGGATCCGGACAATGGACCGTTTTTGCAAAGGCAGGTATGGAAGATACGGGGATAGACGCCATTGAATGGGCGAAAAAGGGTGAGCAACTTGGTGCAGGGGAGATAGTTTTAAACTGTATCGATGAAGACGGGATGAGAAATGGGTATAATCTTGAACTGACAAAATTGGTTGCAGATTCTGTGTCAATACCAGTAGTCGCAAGCGGGGGGGCAGGTAGTGCAGAGCACATCCGTGAAGTGTTCGAACAAACGAAAGCTCAAGCTGCGCTCGTTGCATCTGTTTTACACTTTGGAATCGTCTCCTTAGAAGACCTCCAAGAAGCTGCTAAAGAGGCCTCTTATGGAAAATAATTCAATTCGCTATAACAGCGAAGGCCTAGTCCCTGCTATCATCCAAGACGCTAAGACCGGTACTGTCCTCATGCTTGGCTATATGAATGAGGAATCTTTCCAAAAAACAATTGAGACAGGTGAAACGTGGTTCTATAGTCGATCGAGGAGCAAACTTTGGAACAAAGGAGAGACATCGGGTAACCGACAAATCGTGAAACAAGTGGACATCGATTGCGACCAGGATACCGTTCTCATCCAAGTCGATCCGGTAGGACCTGCGTGTCATTTAGGAACGGAAAGCTGTTTTTCTCGTGTAGATTCTGAAGACATCCGAATAAGTCGTACAATCGTTCAGCAAGTCGCCAAGCAAATCCAAACTAGAAAAAATAACCCCCAAGAAGGCTCGTATACCACGTACCTGTTCCGTGAAGGAATCGATAAAATCTTGAAAAAGGTCGGAGAGGAAACCACGGAAGTAGTAATTGGGGCTAAAAATAATGATTTGAACGAAACTGCAAATGAACTCGCAGATTTGACGTACCATATTCTAGTGTTGATGGAAGAATTGAGTCTGCCAATCGAAAATGTTAAAGCTATATTGAAGTCGCGCAGACTGCAAGAGGAGGGGAGTCAGTGAATGAGTTATGGAGTGACATGGTCCAACGAACTGAGCCTTATACACCAGGAGAACAAGCAAATGGAGAAGATTGGATTAAATTAAACACAAATGAAAATCCCTATCCACCAAGTCCACGTGTGTTTAAAGCGTTGCAGCAAGCACTGACATCCGATTTGCGTAAGTACCCTGAATCCGACCCTGAAAAGCTTCGATATGCTCTCGCTGAATTGCATCAAGTGTCTGCGGATCAAGTGTTCATCGGGAATGGATCTGATGAAGTACTGGCATTTTCGTTCATGGCGTTCTTTACTCCAGGTAAGCCGATTGTGTTTCCAGCCATCACGTATTCCTTTTACCCAACGTACGCAGCGTTGTTCAATATTGCATATGACCCCATCCCTCTTCAAGAAGACTTTACATTGAATGAAAAAGCATTTTATAAGTCCGAAGGGGGAGTGATCTTCCCGAATCCGAACGCACCTACTGGAATTGTATTACCGCTTGAAACGGTTGAAAGAATTGTTAGCGAAAATGAGGGGCGTATAGTGATCGTAGATGAAGCCTACATCGATTTCGGCGGAAAAACAGCCATTCCACTCATCACGCGTTTTGACAATTTGCTAGTCACCCGTACAATGTCTAAATCGCGTTCGTTGGCAGGACTCCGAATTGGTTATGCAATCGGCTCAACTACGGCGATTGAAGCGCTGAATCGTATTAAAAACTCGTTCAATTCCTATACAATTGACCAATTAGCGTTAACTGCTGGCGTAGCTGCTGTTAAGGATACGAAGTACTTCAACACAATCGTAGACGCGATCATTCAGACACGTGAACAATCGAAAAAGGTATTCGAATCCGTTGGGTTCACTGTCTTGCCTTCTGCAGCAAACTTCTTATTTGTCCATCACCCGGAGATACCAGCAAAACAACTACACAAAAGCTTAAAAGACAAACAAATTCTCGTGCGTCATTTTTCTAAACCCGAGACAGAAGAATGGTTGCGTATAACCATCGGATCAGATGATGAAATGGAACAGTTCTTTCAGCAGTTGTTTGACG
Source organism: Sporosarcina sp. BI001-red (assembly GCF_003384035.1). Lineage (GTDB taxonomy): Bacteria > Bacillota > Bacilli > Bacillales_A > Planococcaceae > Sporosarcina. The sequence continues at coordinate 99,207 of NZ_QQAK01000013.1, forward strand.
TAGTCAACGCGTGGACAGATAAAAGTTCGGTATATTGACATCTGAAATAGTTCTCACTTCACTCCTATTGTTTGGTATAGTGGAGTCAGATAGAGAATGGGGGAAATATGATGACAGAACAACTACCAAATTGTCCTCAATGTAGTTCGCCTTACACGTATGAAGATGGGTTGCAGTTCGTCTGCCCAGAGTGCGCGTATGAGTGGACAGCAGGTGAAGAACTCGTTCAAACGGAGCAATTGGATATCAAAGATGCAAATGGAAATCCATTGCGAGATGGTGATACTATCACAGTCATCAAAGACTTGAAGGTGAAAGGCAGTTCATCTGTATTGAAAATCGGGACAAAAGTAAAAGGGATTCGTCTTGTAGAAGGCGATCACAACATTGATTGTAAAATTACTGGATTCGGTGCGATGAAATTGAAATCCGAATTCGTCAAGAAGGGTTAATCGATTATGAAGATATTTAACTCTAAAACAGTCGATATCATCTTTGCAGTCCTACTCGGTTATTTTGCGTGGAATCGATATGCTGATGGTCATACAGGGGTTGCCATCCTATTAGTCGTTGTGGCAGTGCTAAATATTGTCGCATTCATTGCAAAACTGAAGATCGAGAAAAAAGTGAACCAAACGAAGTGACGAACAGCGACTCTACTATAGAGCGCTGTTTTTTCTTTTTTACATGGATGGAAAGTACAGCGTAGTTTAAAACTCAACTCGGGAGGAATAGATAATTATAGTGTAAAAGGAAAGGTGGTTGTATGAAGAAAAAAGTCCTATTTCGCTTGCCATTTTTAGTAATTGGGGTATTACTTGCATTCACGCTCAACCAGTTCACACCACCATTATCTGAACGGCAGTTTATGTGGTGGATGGTTGCCTACATCATTATTGGAATCGTTGTTACCGAGTTATTGAGGTTAAGAAGAATTGAAAAGGATTGAATTCCATATGTCGGACTTCTGTTCTGGTCTTTTTTTTCTTGATTAATTTCTTTAAATACATCACCAGCGTAAGATTCAGTAGAAATCTGTTTTCTTTCAACTTAGGCCAATATCTTGCAAACCTGTTGTGTGTTGTTAAACAATCCTGTACAATGGACGGATGAAATGCATTATCTGAAATGAGGATGTCTAATGAAAAAATCAATATATGGTCTTACATTTGAACAACTTACGGATTGGCTTATAGAAAATGGACAAAAGAAATTCCGTGCTGCACAAGTATGGGATTGGTTATATAAAAAGCGGGTTACCCAGTTTTCGGAGATGAAAAATATTAACAGCGACTGTGTGGAGCTACTGGAAGAAAACTTTGTCATTCAGTCACTGGTCCAGGAAGTTAAACAAGAATCTGAAGATGGTACAATTAAGTTTCTATTTAAAATGCAAGATGGTAACTTGATTGAAACTGTATTGATGAAGTTTCCGTATGGACATTCCGTATGTGTAACAACACAAGTGGGTTGTAACATCGGCTGTAGTTTCTGTGCAAGTGGATTGTTGAAGAAGAACCGTGATTTGAACTCAGGAGAAATTGTTGAACAAATCATGAACGTCCAACATCACTTAGATATGAAAGGCAACGAAGAGCGCGTAAGCCACATCGTTGTTATGGGAATCGGTGAACCATTTGATAACTACGATAACTTGATGGACTTCTTGCGTGTTGTAAACGATCAAAAAGGTTTAATGATTGGAGCACGTCATATTACCGTATCGACAAGTGGACTTACTCCTAAAATCCGTGACTTTGCCAATGAAAACATCCAAATCAATTTGGCAGTTTCATTGCATGCGCCAAATAATGAGTTACGTACACGCGTCATGAAAATCAATCGAGCGTACCCAATTGAAAAATTGATGGATGCCATTGACTATTACTTGGAGACAACAAATCGCCGAATCACATTCGAGTACATCTTATTGAATGATGTGAACGATCATGTTGCTGAAGCAGAACAACTTGCAAAGTTGCTCTACAACAAACGTCACTTGTCTTATGTTAACCTGATTCCTTATAATCCTGTCGATGAGCATGACCAGTATACGAGAAGTGAGACTGCGAATATTAAAAAATTCTATGAGACGCTTAAGAAGAAGGGCATTAACTGTGGGGTTCGCATGGAGCAAGGTACCGATATCGATGCGGCATGTGGACAATTACGTAGTAAGCAAATCAAGAAAGAAAAAGCAGTGTAAGTTATTGAACCTGCATATAAAAAGCAGAACGGGAAGTGTTAACTCCTCGTTCTGCTTTTTTGGGTCTTCTATTTATTCTTCCCTATGAGGATAACAACGAATTGTATGATTAAGCCTATTCCTAGGCTGAATGAGGAGAAGATGTAGACAGATAGAACGCCAATGGATTGACCTAGTTCTCCTTCAATCGTAAGGATACTCCGGAAGAATTCTTCGAAACTGATGATCATCCCGGCCATAAAGAACCAAAACGCGATACGCAATTTATAAAACAATAGCAAAAACGCAATGAGGCCAACTGTTAACCCGAATACCGAAAAGGCTAAATAACTTTTCCATCCTAATTCTACCCCACTGATTGTGCGGACGCCGACGATCAAGAGTACTAACGTCAATAGTCCTGTAAACAAACCAATTTTCCCTAACTGCCGATCCATACGTTGCACCTGCTTTCCATCCACCATCATACCGAAAATAACATATCTCTGCACACAAAAAAAGCACAACCTCGTGAACGACCGAGGTTGTGCGGATGACATTTCGTTTTATTTGTTCGCAATAACGACAAGTTTTCCTTTGTCGAGTTCGCTTTCTGCAGCTGCTGCGTCCTCTTCAGTGAGTCCAGCGCCGTGCATCTTGCTACGAAGTTCGTCACCGCGTGAGCTGAACATGTTCTTCATGGAGTCAAGGAAGCCTTGTTCTTTCATCCCGGCTTTTTCAGTATCCAATGCGTCTGTAATATGATCTCCGCGTTTCTTGTCATGTGCGAAAACATAAATTTCGTCATTTGTATAACCTTTCGCTTCAAGTTCATCTACTTTTGCCTTTGCTTGTACTGCGTTTTCTACATAAAATTTTTCAACCATTTGTGAATCCCTCCAATTAGTAATTGCTTTTACAGATTAGTAATTGTTTCTTTGTTGCTCTAGTATTTGTATACCATCATTCCAACCAGGTTAAACAATTATTTATAATATGGAGATGGAAACAGTTACGAGAAAACGAAGACAAAGGGGTGAATTAAAGATATAGATCATTTCTTAAGCGTTTAAATGATTTTAAGAAAAAGGTTGGATCGACATTGACATGAAAAGACCGAACGCCTTGATTTGTATGAAGATAAAACAAGCAACTTCCATCTGAAAATGGTCGATAGGAGCAGTCAAGAACCGCATGGATCGGAAAAGAACTTTGCTGCGAGACAATTTTGCTTTCATGCAGAGCTAGTGTGCAAACTGCTGTAGAAACCGTCTGTTCAATCCAACCCACTGACTTGTGTGGCACCGTATAGGACAAGGTTGCAATTGCTTCTGAGTCCAAAAAAACCCTCCTAAATCGTTTTATTTCGTATAGTCTTTCACTGTTTTTAGTAAATCATGTACATAATCCTCATCCACATAATTAAATTCACTGACCAGTTGACCATTTTTTGCGATCAGGTAAAAGTTTGTTCCATGAATGACTTGGTCAGATGTTTCAGGTTTCTGGATAATTGTTTGGAAGTTTTCCATAGCGTATCTTGTAATTTCGTTAGGAGAGTAGCCAGTTAGGAAATGCCAATTACTCGTATCGTCTGTATATTGTCTAGCGTACGCTTTTAATGTTTCTGGTGTATCCACGTCTGGATCAACCGTAAAAGAAACGAATTGTACATCTAAGTTATGCTTCTTGAATTCTTTTTGTAAATCTGCCATTTCGGATGTCATTGGAGGGCAGACGGTTTCACACTTTGTAAATATGAAATCTGCAATCCATACTGTATCTTCTAATTGATTGAATCCAAATGCGTCTCCTTGCTGATCAATAAAACTAAAAGAAGAGATTTCTCTGATCGGTTGTTTAGGTGAAGAGCAGGCTGACAGAAAAACGATGACGACAATCATAATAGGGACGAGTCGAGCTGCTTTCATGTTGCCTCCTCCTCTTCAGTAAACATTGGCAAGTCTATTGTGACAGTCGTACCAGTAGCTGGATCACTATCCATGTTAAATGTGCCGTGATGCAATCGGACGATTTCTTTTACAATGGACAATCCAAGACCGGTTCCGCCTGTAGTTCGTGTTCTAGCTTTGTCAGTGCGGAAGAAACGTTCTCCCATTCGGCTTAAATCTTCTTTGGATATTGTTAGTCCTTCGTTTTGGACTTCATACCGTATACTTTTGCCATGCTCACGTAATCCAATTTGAACTACTCCACCGTCAGATACGTACTTCACCGCATTATCAATCGTATTATAAAATACTTGTTGAATCCGATCAGGATCTCCAAGGATGATCAAATCTTCTTCTATATCGAGGTTTAGCTGAATCGATCGATCAGCTAAATGGATACGGAACAATTCCACCGTATCGACTAGCACTTGTGCAACAACGATAGGTTGAGTTTCAACCGTGAATAGACCTTCTTGGAGATGGTTTAAATCCGTTAAATCGTTGATCAATTTACTGAGTCGAGCTGTTTCTTTTTCAATGGTATTCAGGTAGTTCTCAGAATTCGGATCAGGATTTTGGGTTTCAGTAATTTGTTTCAAAGCGTGGGTATACCCACTAATATAGGTAAGAGGTGTCCGCATTTCGTGTGCTAAATTGCTCGTAAATTCTCGTTTTCTCTCTTCTTGTGCTTCCAGTGATGAGCTCATTGTATTGAATGTCCGAGCCAGCTGTCCGATTTCATCGGAACGTTCAGTTTTTACTCTGCCTGAATAGTCCCCATGAGAGATGTTGGCGGCAAGCCCTTCTAATTGACGTAGAGGACTGAATAGCGTGCTCCACACTCGATTGATTAGCAAGAATAGGATTATGAAAAAACCGGAGCCTGCAGCGATTAATAATGGAATGCTTTCCTTAAAGACATCTTGGATTGCAGCAAGAGGCACGTAGATGTAAATAAAACCAATCAGTGAATCTTTTCCGCGAATCGGGAAGATGGCCCCTAGAATTTCACGATTAAATTCCTCCACGTATCCTTTTTTTACAACGTATGAACCTTTTTCAAGGATTTTACGATCTGAACTGTCCACTAAATTTTCGTAGTTCACTTGATAAGGGAAGTAAGAAGATAAGTCGTCCAACTGATCCACAACGACAATTTCATATTCAGAAACCACGTTATACCATTGAATCTTTTCGATAATATCATCGCTAAGTTCTCCGAAGTGGTAATGAGCAGCGGTTCGTTTCCCTTGATAGACAATCGATTTTTCAATGCTTTCCAAATACAATTTTGAATACAAAAAGTGAATGAAGAAAAAAGAAAATAAAATCGTAAATGCAAGGCTTAAGAAAAATAGAGATAAGATTTTTTTACTCAATGTCAATTTCATAGGCTTAGACCTCGAACTTGTAGCCGATACCCCAGACAGTTTCTATTTTTTGTCCTTCGTCCCCCAACTTTAACCTCAACGTTTTAATGTGTGTATCAACAGTACGAACACTACTGTCGTGGTCGCCTCCCCAAACAATTTGGAGTAGTTCATCCCGTGAGTAAACACGACCGGAATGTTTAGCGAGAACGTAAAGAATACCAAATTCTTTTAGCGTAAGTGACAATGCGGTTCCATTTAATGTCGCGCGGTGCGCTTCTTTATCGATTTCCAGCGGACCAAATGTCAGTGCGCTGTGCAACTCTTTTCTTTGGTAGGATCTGCGTAAAACGGAAGCAACCCTTGCAAGTAATTCCCCAGGTAAAAATGGCTTCACAATGTAATCATCACCATGCTTGAGGCCTTTGATTTTGTCCAATTCATCCCCCTTTGCTGATAAGAAGATGATAGGTAGATCGATGGTCCGTTTCACTTCTTGCGCGAATAGGAAGCCATCCATATAAGGCATCATGACATCAGCTAAACATAAGTCTACACGGACTTCATGCAAAATCGAAAGCGCATGGACTCCGTCTGTTGCTTCAACAACGCGATATCCGTCACCTTCTAAAAATGTACGGATTAGTTTTCTCATTTCTGCTTCATCATCAATTACCATAATTGTATACGAAGTCATTTGCTTTCCTCATTTCATCCATCAATAATCTGCTAAGTTTCTCAAAAAAAAGTGAACATTCCATGAAGTTTCCAGACTTCATAGTTCCTTCGAATTTACTTAGTACAATGATGCTTATACGCTAATGATACTTGAAAGCGGTCAAACCGTTAAGCAAAAAGGAGCGAGGTTCAATTGAAAAGAAGACATTTGGCAATTAGTACAGCACTTGTGGCACTCTTAGCAACAGGATGTGGGCAAAATGATGAGGATACAAATGCGAGCACAGACGAGGAAGTTTCGTTAGTACCGATATCTGTAGACCTGACTGTTCCTGAAACAGGGGAAGCTAATGCCGCGGTACAGTTATCCGCTGCAGTCACACAAGGCGATGAAAAAGTAACAGATGCTAATGATGTAGAGTATGAGATCTGGGAAGATGGAAAAAAAGAAGATAGCTGGATAGTCAAATCTGATCAAAAAACAGATGGTGTTTACGAAGCAGAAGCTAAATTTGAGCATGATGGCTTGTACCATGTTCAAGTACACGTTACAGCGCGAGATATGCATACCATGCCAATGAAAGAAATCACAATTGGCGCAGGAACTACTGAGGGTGAAGCAGCTGCGGTTACTGAGGGTCATCATGAAGGAAGTCATGAAAGTCAGCATCAAGGAAGTCATGAGGGCCATCATGATGGTCATCATGCGACAGAAGGCTTTTCAATGCACTTCATGGAACCTGAAAATGTGAAAGTGAATGAACCTGCAATGATGATGGTCCACTTGCAACAAGATGAAAATCCACTTGAAAAGGCTCGCGTACGACTTGAAGTTGTAGTGAATGATAAAAGTGATGAAGCACAGTGGGTGAAGTTAACGGAAGAGAAACCTGGCGAATACACAGGAGAAGTGACGTTTAAACCTGCTGGAACAGCAAGTGTTACCGTGCATGTGGAAAATGATGAAGGTTTGCATGAGCACGAAACTCATAAGATAACTATTTCTGAATAAATAGAGTGTCTGATTCGAAATTTCATCGTGAACCATATATAATTAAGGAAATTGATGAAATGGGGTATTATATAATGAATTATCCAGAAAAAACATGTTCAGTTGAACGACTTATCACCGTACCTGCAGACGTAGAAAAAGTATTGGAAGGTAAAAAGACGTCAACTCGAAGAAATGGTGTTTACGCATATCCTGGTGAAATTATGGAGTTAAATGGTAAAGAATTTAAAGTGGATTCACTTTACCAGCAGTCACTTGGTGAAGTTACAGAAGAACATGCTCACCAAGAAGGTTTTGAGAATTTGGACGGTTACAAACAGTCAATCCTTGATATGCATGAAGGAATGAAATGGATTCCAACAATGAAAGTATGGGTGCATGAGTTTTCTCCCGTAAAGAATTGATGGAATTCATATGGGCTTCTTATATACAGTCATCGTGTACATTCATGTATTATCAGCAGTAGCCTCAGTAGGTCCACTATTTCTGTTATTCCCGATTATTTCACGTGTCCGTAAAGCCGTTTTGAGTGAGGAAGCAACTCTTCTTTCGTTATTCAAATGGACAATTCGTTTTGTGATGCATTCGGGTCACGTGCTTGTAGTTTCTGGTGTTATCCTGATCTTAATTGGGCCATGGCCTTGGTATACTTCTTGGGTGATTGTCACACTGGGCATCATGATGCTATCGATTGTATTTCTGGCTAGCGGTTTTTCCGTTGTCTTGGAACGGTTCCCAAAAGAACCCGAGAATCGGGAAGAACTGTTAAAGAAGTTACTGAACACATCTTGGCGGTACATAGGATTACTTCTCATTATGCTCTATCTAATGGTTGCCAAACCTTCTTTCTGGTGAGGTTGTCGAACAAAGAGTCGGAGTCCTTGTTTTTAATTTTAAAAAAGAGCACATCATTCGTCAAAAGCGGATGATGTGCTCTTTTTTGTTTTTTGTGAATTAGGTTCTCTTCAACTAGTATGTGAGATGTTGTTTCAATTGGTTAACGCGGAAAATGTATTCCGCTACCAAGGGTTATTAATTAAAGAGTAGATTGGCGTAGGAGAAATGGTTTATCACTGTTCTCCAAACATTATAAATGGTGAGGCCTATTTTAATTGTTTTCCTAGATAAAAATGTAACTATTATTAGTGCAACAGAAGTAATTGTGGGAAATTGTACTTTCTCTAAAGGTCACTATTTTAGGGAGAGGGGTGCAACGTTTTCAAATATCAATTTTACGATTTTTCCATTTGACCGAACGTAAAATATGCACGCGAAACAAAGAATATAAAAAGACCCCTGTGAAAAATATAAAAAGAACAGGGTAGAAAAGAAAGATCCACCACTTAAAACTACCACATCTGCGTGAAAACCAACCTGTTTGTATAGCATAGAGTGCATATAACGATGCACTCAGGAATATGTGTACGGGATCTCCTACAACAATAGAAGAGACTAGTTCTCCAACACTGATGAAACTGCCGGAAATCCAGACAATGACCATCAGCATAATGACAGGATGTGTGGATTTGGATCCAATTGCAAAGCTCTTACACCAGCCCTCCACCATACTATTGAACCCTTCAGGATACATGCGAAAGGAAATGGTCCCTTTTCCACCAAAGCAAGTAACAGGGAGATTCTTGTTTAGAAAAGCCTGACCAAGGGCTAAATCATCCATAATAGCGCTTTGGATTTTTTTATGTCCACCCGTCAAAAAGTAATCACCCTTGTTACATACGATACAAGGGCCAAATGAGCCAGCAGTTTTAAATGGTCGTTTTCCAACCGTAAAGAGGTTCATTCCCACAATAACAATGATATTAAATACGGCCGATAGATTTTCATACAAGCGAAAAACGGTATGATAAGGCTGCAATGACAAAATCCCTGCAGCTCCTTTCCGCTGATAGAAGAGTAACAGTCTTTCCAAGCTATCCTCATCTGTAAAAAACGTATCTGCATCTAGAAACAATAACCAGTGACCCCTTGATTGTTTTGCACCATGCCAGCACGCCAACGACTTGCCTGAGCCAGAACTCTTAGTTCGATTACGAATCACTTCTGCGCCGTACTCAGTCGCAATGGCTGCCGTACCGTCAGATGAATCATCATCCACCACCAAAAGCTCAAATGACTGAAAGTTTTGCTGCTGCAAGGAACGTAATAACGGTTTGATCCGTCCGGCTTCATTTCGTGCAGGTATAATAATGGATACCAGCGGCAGTGGAATTTGACCTGATTTACGGGACAAAGGAACTGGCAACTTCCAAAACATAAGAATGCCAATCCCTATAGCCAGCAAGCCAATGCTAAGATTAATGCCATCTGAAATCGTCATCTTGACCTCCTATACATGTGGACATATCAATCTCTAAAAAGAAATTTCCCCTCAAACTGAATCTAGTTTTTAAAGTGATAATTTTTAATAACCAAAAAGGATGCCTTTTTCATCATGCATGAGTTCTTGAGCAGTAATTCTAGCAGACATTAATACAATCGGAACCCCCGCACCGGGATGCGTGCTACTTCCCGTAAAATAAAGGTTCGAACAGTCTTTGGCCTTGCTTTGAGGTCGTAAGTGACTGCTTTGGGTAAGGGTGGGGAGCAAACCGAAAGCGGCTCCGTTATAAGCATTGAATTTTGTCTCAAAATCGAGAGGAGTAAAGCACTTTTCAGTGACAATCTCATTCTCGATATTTTCGAATCCCTTTATGGATTTCAGTGTATTTAAAATATAAGTGCGGTATTCGGCAATTGTTTTATCATTCCATTCATAGTTGGCGGTGGCCACATTGGAAACAGGCATCATGATGTATAGCCCATCTTTACCGGGCGGAGCGAGTGAGGAATCCAATTTCGATGCGATGTAGACATAAAACGAAGCCTTCGTGAGTTTGTTTCCGGAAAAGATATCATGCATATTTTTTTCTAAGTTTTCGTCAAACACAAAGTTATGAAGGTGCTCAATTGTCTCATATTTGCGGTCCATCCCCAAGTACATCACCATGCAGGAGCAAGAATATTTCATGTTGTCGATCTTGTGGTCTGTGTATTTACCTTTTGCTTGTTTGTTTTGGATAAGGTGTTTCATCGCATAAGGGAAATCGGCATTGCACACAACATAGTCTGCTTTGATTGTTTCCTCATCCATTCGTACCCCAATCGCTTGTTTATTTTCTATTAGAATCTCGTCAATAGGAGCGTTGTAATGAACCGTTCCACCGAGTTCTTGAAATAACCGCTCCATTGAGGTGGCCATCGTATACATACCGCCTTTGATAAACCAAATCCCATATAGAAATTGAATCATAGGAATCATCGTGTAAAAAGAAGGGCTTTTGATTGGCGAAATCCCTATGTATAACGTTTGAAAGCTTATAATCTGTTTTAATCGCTCATCTTTTATATAGTTGCCTATAAATTGAGTGGCACTACCACTAACCTTCATGTTCATTCCTTTTTTTAACATGGATAGATTATAAAAGTCACTCTTTTTACGGAAAGGTCTTTGTATGATGTTATCCATTGCAACAGTATAGCCTTTATAAATTTCACTCAGATAATTTAAAAAACCAGCGGCTTCCTCTTCACCGAAAGATTCAAGTGTTCGTGTCCATTCAACAAGATTGCTGGAAACATTAATGGGGTTGGTTGGATCATTACTAAAATAAACCCGGTACATCGGATCCAACTTTTCCATTGGAATATAATCATCTGGATTGCGCCCGCAAAGCTGAAAGAGTTCCCGATATATATCGGGCATCATGACAATGCTTGGACCTAAATCAAATCGATAGCCATCCATTTCGATTTGATTCATTTTTCCACCTGGAGTCGATTCTTTTTCATATAAGTCCACCTGATATCCAGCATGCTGTAACCGGATTGCACTGGCAAGGCCGGCCACTCCCGCACCGACCACAATCACCTTTTTACCCAATGATTTTCTCCTCTTTTCGTAGAATGCATTATTTTTTTCTCAAGAATAGTCATCATACAAAAACATATTTTTAATGAGACCATTCTATCGGCTACACTTATTGGTCAGTCAAATCTTCTGTCTCTCGCAACAATCTTGTCTCGAACTTGCTGTCCGCTTAACGTCACCATAGGCATGCCACCGCCTGGGTTGACTGTCCCTCCTACAAAATAGAGATTGTTATATCTTTCACTATGTTTGGGATGCTTAAATCCTTTGTTCATTTTACGGTCTGAAAGAGTACCGTAGATTGCTCCCCGATCAGACCAATACGTTTGCTTAATATCTTCGGGTGTCCAAATATCTTGTGTCACGATATGCTTACGCAAATCCGTCAAGCCCATTTTCTCCAGCTTGATCAATACTCGCTCAGCAAATTTATCGTAATCCCGTTGTGTAAACGGGTTTTCTTGGATGTGGGGGATGTGCGGTAAGATCTTGAGATTCTCATGACCTGCAGGCGCTTGAGCTGGATCTGTTTTGTTGACGTTTACGAGATAGATCACGGGATCGTCTGGAAGTTTGTGATGATGGAATATCTTTTTCATTTGACGTTTTTGGTTTTTCGCGAAAAAGAAATTGTGATGGCTGAGCTGGGGATAACTTTTCTTAACACCCAAGTGCATGATCAGACCTGAACTAGAAGGTTCAAACTTCCTTTTTAGCTTTTTAACATACTTTTTGTCCTCACGAAGCAAATGTTCATAGACTGGAATAACTTCCATATTGGCAATGTAATAATCAGCAGTCAATAGGGTTCCATTGCTCAAAATTGCTCCAGTAATTTCTCCGTCTTTTTTAGATAGTTGTGTAATAGCCTGTCCAGTATGAAAGGTAACACCGATTTCTTCTGCAAGCTGGACCAAGCCTTTGGCTAGATGATGCATACCTCCAGGTACATACCAAGCACCCTGATCTTGCTGCATATAGATCATCATGTTCAACAGGGCAGGGGCATCGTAGGGGGAAGAGCCAACGTATTTACTGAAATAAGATAGCATATCTCGGAATTGTTTGTTGCTGATACGTTTATCAATTGCCTGGTGAACGGTTGAAAATAAGTCAAAGTTTTTAAACGTACTGGCTACGCCGTGGAATTCTCCAATTTCTTTCGTACTGTCAAGTCCTTTATTAAAGTACCCTTTTTCAATGGTGTTATATAGGTTTTGTGAATAGTTGAGTAACTGCTTGAATTCCCGGATATCCTTTTTCTTGAGGGAAGGATTTTTATTTTCCATATCTTCAAGATTTTCATATAAGTCAATGACATTTCCGTCAGGGAAAAAAGAGCGCCATTGGTGATTCAGTTTTACTGTCTTCACGTAATCACTCATGTGTTTTCCGCTACCGGCAAACAATTTTTCAAAGACCTTTGGCATTGTCAAGATCGAAGGGCCAAGGTCAAAGCCGAATCCATCTTGTTCCAGACGATTCAATTTACCGCCTATGTGGTTATTTTTTTCATACAACGAAACCTTATATCCGCTTTGAGCGAGTGAGATGGCAGCGGACAAACCTCCGAGCCCGCCTCCAATGATGAGTACAGTTTTACGAGTTGACATGGGGACAACACCTTTCTGCATATCGAGAATAGTTGTACTTGATGGATGGATTATTAACTTTAGGATGAAAACAAGAAATAGAAACTTCAAACTTCCAGTTCACGAATTTAAATACTACATGATTGAAACGCTTTTTTATCTATCCGTGTGAAAAAATTTCATGAAGCGTTTAACAGTTCCGATGTGTAGAGTCTAAATGGTTGAATTATATGACAATTTTAATGAGGTAGATGCTGTTTTTCCAAAAGGGGATTGAACATACTATATCCGTATTTAGTTGGATAAAAATTGAGTATACCATGACATTTCTTTAGCAGTTATATAGTTTAAACAACGAGAAAATGAGGGGATCTTGGAGTAATTATACGGATGCCTAATTTAGATATTCCCCAAAGTGTGAAAATCTAACAATAAACAAAAAGAAGACAATGCATCGCTTGTACTTAAGGTTCAGGATCTCTATTTAATATAGCTAATTCAACGATAAGTACTATCAGTTTCGGTAAAGGGGGGGAGTCCGTGTATAAGAACTGCTACCTACCATTTTGGTTTTATCATTCCTTGGATAGTTCCCTGACAGGCATTAAGGAAATTAAAATCCTACATTATATGATAAACAATCAATCATTGTCAAACAAAAATTTGTAAAATTTCAGATTATACGGTATTATTTAGTTATAACAGTGATTGAGACAGCATTCGATAGTTATGAGCAACATCTTTTGGAAAGGAATTGAGTGCATATTTTGAATCTAAAACTTTGTTCATTGGATTCGGACAAAAAAATTCTTTAAAAGAAGGCTTTTAGGGAATAATAGTAATCGTAACAATTGACGGAATATGTATATGAGGAGCGTGTGTTTGTGAATTTAATAAATGAAGAAGTAACTCATAAAGTGTTTGGTGAAGGAAATATTGTAGAACATGAGGAATCCAGCATCACTATTGATTTTAATAAAGATATTAAAAAGTTTGTTTATCCAGATGCGTTTGAAAAGTTTATTACACTAAAGGATAAAAGAACTGCTAAATCTTTAAAGGAAATATTTTTGAAAAGGAAAGAGGAAGAAGAAGTACTGGAAAGGGAACGTGAAGAAGAAAAAGAAATCCAGATGCTAGAACAGCAACGTTTGGAGATACTGAAAAATCATAAAATCCATGAAAGCTCACAAATTGCTTTCTGGCTGGACGAAGAAGACCAAAAAGATATTTTCACTGACTGGCAAGTATCGACTGGCAACGTTCAAAGTGGTAAAAATAAAGGTCAGCCAAACAGTGTAGCTCGTTTACGTCCGAACAGTGCAGGTCTTCTGACTTGGAGAGAGCCGGATCAACCAGAAACAGCTAGAAAGATTCTTGGACTCTATATGATAAATGAAATGTTCACCGGTACACTTGGCACTGATGGAATGGTACCTTCTCATGCAGAATTTAAAATTGAGCTTTCGGAAGAAGAAGCCGAGCAAATGCTCTTCTGGAAATACTATGTAAATAAGAACTATCCTGAAAGAACTTCATGGAATTCCGGGAAGTTCCGTTATTTTGATAACGTTTGGACTGCTCAAATCTTGAAAGATATCATTGCATTAAAAACGGATGAAGCGCAAATCGATCAAGTTAAAAGTTTCTTGGAATACTTCTGTAAAATGAATGCCCTTGACATAGATAACATTCCAGAGCCTCAGGGGACTTTAGGATAACGTTTAGGATTATTTTGGCGGTAAGTGTATGCTTATATAATTAGATCCATTGGTGTGGATCCAAAGTGTATACAGTTTCTACGAAGGACCCCATACAGTGAAGATGTCCATTAAAAGCCAATCAATGACTCTTACACTTACATGAGCAACTTGCTTAACAACCTAAACAGTATAGAAGATACTGCACCACATAAAGTAACAGGCAAATCCATTCTTTCTCTTCAGCTTCTCAACAAACAATTGCCTTTCAAATCCTTTAAACTGACTGTACTGTGGGTCTCGTCATTCTTCTTCGCTAGTATTTAGGAGAACCACTTTGGTAAAGTAGCCAACTGTGGTGACGGTTCAACTATAGTATCACTGTATTTCGATTACACCTATGTCACTGTTTCATTTGAATTGGACATCTATTGGAATTACAAAACGGATTTGACCACCTGAAAAAGTCAACATCCTTTACAAGTGTCCACAAAAAAAACTTAGGCTCTGTAAGTTAATAACCTGCATATCTAAACAAAGAGGCACCAAATCGTTTAAGCTTGAACGATTTGGTGCCTCTTCCTATAGCTTCACTTACTGTTCCACCTTCATTTCTATCCCTCTCAGTTTTCTGTTTGAAAGGTCTTACTACTTCTTTTCTTCTACTGTCAAATCCTTTTTCCCTTTATAAACCCATTGTTGAAGCGATGGTTGAAAACGTGGCATCATTGGACCAAGAATTTTTCCAATAAAATACGCCGCAAGTATTGTGCCAATTCCAATTGAGCCAAATGAATGAATAAAGACTAAGCATACGATGCCGGCAACTGCGACATTAAGCAAGTCACTGGTGATTTTGGCTTTACTGAATTTCATTTTGAAGCGGTTACTGACGACATATGTTAATGCGTCGTATGGCATCACGGGTAATTTTGCTGTGAAATAGGCCAATACACCGATTGCAATTATAAAGAAACTAATACCCAGCAAGACAAATCTAATTAGAAGGTTTTCAGGAGCAGGAAACAACTGTACTAAAAATAATGTTCCATCCATAAAGAATCCGAATAAAAATACGATAATCAGCTGTACAGCAAATTCTCGTAAATTAATTCGTTTACTTAAAATTACTTGAACTGTGATGAATAATATATTTGCGAGGATCGTTGTGATCCCTATAGATAAGCCAAATGATAAGGAAATAGCATAGGCCAATGAAGATACTGGGGAAACTCCAAGACTTGCTTGAATAGAGAGGCTAACTCCTAACGATAATAAAAATAACCCTATTATATATAGGGTAAGTCGTTTTGTGATGATTTTCATAGATGTGATAAAACCTCTACTTTCGTTAATTGTCTACATCCATCATATCATGGGAATTCTGATACTAATAATATATAATAAAGTGGGTTGACATATGAAAAACATATAATGGAGAGATGAGTATGGATATAAGACAGCTTCATTACTTCCGAGAAATTGTGAATCAAGGAAGTATTTCGAAAGCAGCAGAAGTCCTTCATATTGCACAACCACCCTTAAGTCAGCAACTAAAAAAATTGGAAACAGAACTTGGTACCATACTAATTCATCGGTACCGTCAAAAATGGGAGCTGACTGAAACTGGGGAAGTGCTCTATCAATATGCAGAAAAGTTACTGTCTACAATGAAAGATATTAAACAGCAAATTGCGGAAATTGAACAAGGCAGTGCTGGGATGCTTCGGATCGGAGTATCGTCAGCATGTTTGAATCTGCTTGCAGACTACGTCAGCTTGTATCGAGAAAAGTTTCCTAACGTTAAAATCAGCATTGAGAAAGGAAACTCGGAGGAATTATTGAAGAAGCTGGACCGAAAAGAAATCGAAGTCGCCTTATTATTGCGTTTGGATCATAGTGAAAACTATTTTGTGAAGGCATTGGGAAAACAAGAATATATTATGATTAGTCCACGGAGCTGGGGAAATGTGTTTTCACCTGAAAAAGTGACATTTAAAGAAATGGCCAACCATCCATTTATTATGCTTGGTGCAATGGGTGGCCATTCTTATTATGAAAACATTCTAAGAGCCTTTGATGAAGAGAATGTTACTCCTCAGATTGTTATGGAGAGTAAGGATCTGACAACTGTGACTGCTATGGTTAGTAGGGGATTAGGATTATCCATAATTCCGCGTGTTGCATATGCAGTGCCTATGGATCAATTGATGATTCATGAACTAAAAAACTTTGATTTCCGAGTGGAGCCTGTCATGATCAAAACCAAAAACGAGCGAGTTTCAAAAGCAGCCACTCAATTTTGGGAGTTAGTGGATTCGTGTGAATGATTGAATGATCTGGTTGGATCTCACAAACCACAAGGTATACAAAAAAGCAACGACTATAGTCAGTCGCTGCTTTTTGTGTGTTTCATTTTTAATTGTGATTACTTAGCAGGTTGTGCTTCTGCATTGATTTCTTCAGTAAGCTGAACTAATTGATCAATTAAATCACCGATATACGCAATCGTATTGCGCAATGGCTCGTCAGTTGTAATATCGACACCTGCCATTTTTGAAAGTTCAGCTGGTGTTTTTGTGCCACCGGCTTGTAGGACTTTCAACCACTCATCGACAGCTGGCTGACCTTCGTTTAACACGCGTTTTGCGACTTCAGTAGAAATCGTAAGTCCTGCACTGTACGTATATGGATACAGACCCATGTAGTAGTGAGGCTGACGCATCCAAGTAAGTTCTGCGCCTTCGTTGATTTCCACAGTATCTCCCCAGAATTCTTCGAGTACGCCACGTTTCAGTTCGTTTAGAATGGATGCATTGACACTGCCACCCGCGTCGATTTTTTCGTATACTTTGCGCTGGTAAGCCGCTTCCAATAAGTGAGTCACGAAATTATGATAATACGTACGTGAAATAATGGATGAAATAACCCAACGCTTGAACTTTAGGTCTTCTGAGTTTGAAAGAAGGTGGTTCGCAACGAGCATTTCATTCATCGTCGATGGAGCTTCGATGAAGTACGTCGAAGGACGTGAGTTGAACACGTTCTGATGCTTATGAGCATTATAGAAATGTCCTGCGTGTCCAAGTTCGTGAGCGAGGACGAACACGTCTTCCATGCTACCTGTCCAAGAAATTAGGATATATGGATGAGTTCCATAAGGACTTGAACAAAAAGCACCTGTTGATTTCCCTTTGTTCTGTGCGAAATCTGTCCATCTTTCATCATACGAACGTTTCACCATATCCAGATAGTCGGGACCCATAATTGCAAGTGCATCGTTAATGTACTTCTTGGATTCTTCAACGGTGATCGTCGGTTCGTATGTTGCATCTAAAGGAATTTTTAAATCTGCAAACGTCATTTTGTCGAGCCCGTGCACGTCTTGGAGTAGCTTCGCATACTTGCGCATATGGGGAGCTAGTTCTTTTGTGATCAAGTCGATTTGGCGATGGTACATGGACTGGTCGACTTCCTGATTAAACAGTAAGTAGTCAGTTACACTGTCGTAGCCACGCTGATCGGATGTGATTTTCTCAAGTTGTAGGTGAGAATCGTACGTTTTAGCGGTAGTATGCTGGTAGTCACGTAACTTTGATGAAAACGCATCAAATGCAGCACGGCGTTTTTTAGTATCGGGTTCTGACTCCCAGCCACCTTCAAACGAGACATAGCTGAGCGGATACGATTGCCCATCAACGACGAAGTCAGGGAAATCCATATCGACCATTTTTGTGGTGTTATACAACCCATAAGGTGCTTCAAAAGCAGAAGAATAAGCAGCCAGTGTTTTTTCAACTTCAGGGTGAAGTCGATGCTGTTTCTCGCGAATGAGTTCTTGTAAATAATGGCTGTATTCTTCAGATTGCTCCATCGCTTGCTGTAAAACTTCTTCGGACAGCTCTAGCAATTCACTCGTCACAAAAGAAAGCTGGCTTCCGACTTTAGCAGAAATTGACCCAAAGTGACTATCACGCATTTGTGCTTCGTCGTCCGTCTGGTCAACACTCACCGCTAAGCTTGAATACGTGCCAAGCGGAATGATCTGCATGTAAATCGCTTCGAATTCCTTGAGAACAGCCACCACATTCTCAGCTGACTGAATGTTTCCTTGGAATTTCTTTGCAAATGCTGTAACGTCAGTTTGCAACGTTCCCAGAGCTTCGGAATAGACGTCCTCCGAAGGGAATAGATCTTTCAGATTCCACGTTTCTTCTTGAGGTACTTCATATCTTGACGGCAGTTGTTTAACCAATGAGCTCTCTCCCTTATTTCGAATTCTGAACTATTTTCAGTATAAAACAAATAGATTGAAATGTACAAAGATTTATAGCGTAATTACGTTTAGGATGGGGAATGGTTTGATAGAATGAAATTTATCATCCAGTCCGTATCAAAAGGACCGTCCAATAAGGTATATTGCTCACCAGTGTGAGTGACGATTAAACTGTCTTCCACCAAGATTGTCACTAGGTTTTCATCATGATCCTCGAGACTGATCGTGAATTGGTTGAAATTCAATTCATCAAGCACTTGTTGTGAATCCTTTTTCTGCAACTCATATCCACTTAAAAACTCTAGTAGATTAGCAATCTGTTCTTTGTCTGATGAAACCCATGCAGGTGGTGTTATCCCTGTTGAAGAAGGTTTGGTGAAGATAAGTTGAGCTACGTGATTTTCACTCATTTGAAGCACTTCAGAGAATTTTTTTGAAGAAAATTCGTTCATGGTTTGGATCATGGCATATGCACCTCCAGCGAGTAGCAAAACTAGTAGAAACGCGCGTAATTTCATAGAAATAGCCTCCTTGTATCGTTTGTTAGTGTAGTATACGCATGCTCATGATCTCGTGGTATTGTATTCCAACGTTAGTATATGTATGAGTCAAATGAATAATTCACAGAATTGTTATGATATACTAGTAGGCAAATGAATGAAGGAGGAATTCAAATGGTACAAAAAGTTGAGTATGCGATTCAGGATCGTTATCCGGATGACTTTTCGTGGTGTTATGGATGTGGACGCTTAAACAAAGAAGGTCACCAATTCAGAACTGGTTGGGAAGGGGACAAAACGCTTACATACTATGAGCCAGAATCTGATCACAAAGCGATTCCAGGATTTGTTTATGGCGGGATTATCGCTTCGTTGGTAGATTGCCATGGAACCGGCTCTGCTTCACTAGCTCTTCATCGGAAGAATGGATTTGAACCGGAAAGCGAGGAAATTCCACCAAGGTTTGTAACCGCTTCCTTGTTAGTGAATTATGTTAAACCAACTCCAGAAGGAACTATCTTGAAAGCGGTAGGGACAGTAGAAGAAATTCATCCGAAGAAATTTAAGGTAGCTGTTGAAGTTTTTGCAGACGGGGACTTATGCGCGACTGGAGAAGTCGTTGCAGTTGTCATGCCTGCTTCATTCGGCGCAAAATAACATGAATCTTTTCCATGCTTCACTCGTAAAGATAACTAAGAGCGAGTGAAAGGGTGGATCCTATGGAAACCAAAGGATTAAAGATTCTTATACATGCCAGCCCGTTTTTTGCACCATTCTTGATACCTGTTGCAATTTTCATCATGGCCTTTTTTGTAGAGTTAGATGAACAAGTAAAACGGTTATCGATTCAGGCCCTACTGTTCCAATTAGTCATGGGTTTACTAATTGTTGTTTCCGCTATCTTGTCTATCGTCATTATAGGCTTGCCGTTTCTGATTGGCTTCCTCATTATGACAATAATAATCCCGATTATTGCGATTATTAAAACGCTACAAGATGAGCCATACAACTATCCAATAGTAGGTAACTGGTTCTAATCCGTTTACAAAATAGAACAATAGAAGTTGTATGGCTATACTAGAAAAGTGATGATGTATAGAACTACACACGAAAAACCTTTCCTGGTGTGATAACACTAGGGGAGGTTTTGTTATAGGTTTTAGTGAAAGCGTTTGCATGTATACATATACAATAGAATACAGTGGAAGAACAATGTAGATAAGGAGGGAATGGAATTGAAATTACGTTTGAACCTTGTCACCCAAATATTTGTTGCATTTGTTTTGGCTATCATTCTAGGGAGTATTTTTGGTAGTAAAATTGATTTCCTGCAACCACTAGGGGATTTGTTCCTGAGGCTCATTAAATTTGTGATTGCACCTCTTATTCTTTCGACACTTGTAGTAGGTGTTGCGAGTATGTCGGATCCGAAACAGTTAGGTCGAATTGGTTTCAAAACAATTGTTTACTACTTATCCACAACAGCCATTGCAATTATTATTGGTTTGTCAGTAGCGTTTTTAATCAATCCAGGAACTGGGGTCAATATTTCTACAGATGAGGGAAGTATACCTGAAGCTGCTATGGCAGAACCGCAAAGTGCGATTGATACGTTCTTAAATATTGTCCCTACAAATCCTTTTGAGGCCATTGCTACGGGGAATATTCTACAGATTATTTTCTTTGCCTTGTTCATCGGCATCGCCATTACCATGATTGGTGAAAAGGCGGCGCCCGTGTTGTCCTTTTTTGAAGGGTTTGCGGAAATCATGTACAAAATCACAGGGATTATTATGCGCTTCGCTCCATTTGGTATTTTGGGATTAATGGCCCCGGTCGTTGGGGAGTATGGATTATCTGTATTGTTGCCTCTACTGAAAGTAGTGTTAGCTGTATACATTGCGTGTATTGTGCACGCATTAGTCGTTTACTCCATTGCCGTCAAAACAATGGGTAAACTCAGCCCGGTTACGTTTTTTAAAGGCATCTTCCCAGCTGCACTTGTTGCATTTAGTACTGCAAGCAGTGCAGGGACACTTCCTGTTACCATCAAGAACACAACAGAGAATCTAGGTGTACCCAAACGTATCGCAAGTTTTGTTCTGCCTCTTGGTGCTACCATCAATATGGATGGAACTGCGATTTATCAAGGGGTTGCCGTTGTGTTCATCGCTCAATTCTTTGATCTTCAGCTGACTTTCCTACAGTTGCTAACAGTCGTTTTAACTACCGTTCTTGCATCGATTGGAACAGCTGGCGTACCTGGTGCTGGCATGATTATGCTCGCAATGGTTCTGAACTCTGTGGATATGCCACTTGAAGGAATCGCTCTCATTGCAGGTATTGATCGAGTGCTCGACATGATGCGTACGTCTGTTAATATTGTCGGAGATGCATCAGCTGCGGTCATTGTAGCTGGGTCAGAAAGAGAAGTCAAACCGATTAAACCTTCTGTTAGTTAATGAAAATCGATACTAAAAACGTCGTCCATTTTAACAGAGGCCACTGAAAAACTCGTGTTTTTCTAGCTAGTAAATTGTATGATCAAAAAAGAGACACCATTTCGTTCAAATTTGAACGGAATGGTGTCTCTTCTTTTGGTTTTCCTTACTCTACTTTCTTCATTAAGGTGATAATTCTTTTGAGATTGACTGCAAAAATCGATATGGATCCTTGCATTTGCATGCCGAATAGACCCGCGGATGTGGCTACATCATACCCGCATCTTTATTGAACTCGAATGCGTCTTCTTTTGTACGGGTCCCTTGTGTAACATTCGTGTTTAATTTGGATATTAATTGAAGTTCATTTTCCTTTGCGTATTGAATATTATTTTTTCCTGAATAAGCTGCATCGCCAATTACTGTGTCAATTTCCATTCCTGTACTTTGACTCTTTACTTTCAATTCCTCAAGGTATTTCTTATCACTTTTTTCACCAGTCGTGACAATCGCAGCTGAAATCGAGCCCCTCGGAAAGCGTCCGCCTGGAGTGCAAATCAACAGTCTCCTACACATAACTAACTTTAATGGACTTTTTCAGCGGCCTCTTTTAACATGGACGACGTTTTTTTCATTAACCTCACCAGATTAGGAAAGTCTGTGCATTTGTTGCCATATAGTTGTAACAGAACGTATTGAGGTGGTGAGTGGAGATGGAAAATGTTAAAAAGATAATTGTATTACTTGTAGGAAGTGTTTTTTTAGCAATAGGCCTGAACTTGTTTCTAATCCCACACGGGTTGATGGAGGGTGGGGCTCTTGGAATTAGTCTCATTGTCCACTACGTCACAGGGACGAAGGTAGGGCTGACGTTTTTACTAATTAGTATCCCCATTTTTATATTAACTTGGTTTGTCTACAGGCCCTTCTTCTACAATGGTATCCATGGCATGTTGATTTCGGCTCTTGTTATTGACCTATTTGCCCCAATTAGAGAGATTACAGTTGCCTTACAATTTGGCCCCATCGCTAGTAGCGCAATAGGAGGAGTCCTCATTGGAATTGGCACAGGAATCATGTTGCGCCTCGGTATTAGTATCGGTGGTACGGATTTACTGGCTCAGCTTGTAGCAAAAGTTTTAAAGACGAATTCTGGTCTGATAATCCTGTTGTTCGACACAATTATTGTAACCGTAGGAAGTCTCACTGTCCCTACGGTTTCGATCGTCCTCTCACTCATTACGGTTTGTAGTGTCGGTTTAACAATTAGTGTTATTGTTTCATGGAATGTGAAAGTAGTTCGGTCAACAGAGATCATTAATAGGTCATGAGATTTCTTCATCATAAGAAGAACTTTCAGCTGTTCGGAAACTTTGATAAACATCTATTGTATTCACAAGGAGCAAAAGGAAGACAAGGGAACTGGAAAACCACAATAAACCAACCCCACTTAAAGGAAACGCTACATCCGGCCGCCCTTCATACAAAGAGTCAATCATAAATGTGAATAAGGGAATATCAAGAATCAATGGGAATAATGTACTCGTCCAAGCCATGTTGAGGATCAATTTTCCTGCTGCTAATTTTTTGTTCCATATACCATCGGAACTCTCATAAGCGCCTAGTACAATTTCAACAACGGCTAACAGTAGAAGAATGGGGATATAAAGTGTCAACGCAAATTCATCAGCACTTGTCATGAGATCACGTCCTTTTCATACAAATTGTATCCGTATTAAAGCTTATTTAGTCAAAATGCATACATAAAAACGTCTATTAAAAAATACATGTGTTTACATTTTAAAGTGAGGGTATGAGAGTAGTATCTATAGAAATAGGAGTCGTTGTCGTAAGAGAAGAAGTTTTGGAAGAATCCAGTGTTTGCAATATCCTCGTCTGTCATTTTTATTTTAGTATTATTAGGTGCTCTGATGCCTGTAGAATTCGGTGGGGTAGCAGATCGTCTTTATGCATTTACAACAAGAAGTTTTGGATGGTTTTACTTGCTTGTTGTCTTCGTATTAGTCGTTTTCCTGATCGGCCTTGCAATTAGTAAGTATGGTGCGATCCGTCTTGGCGGTGATGAGGAAAGACCTGATTATCCGTTTTTCACTTGGATCGGTATGTTATTCTCAGCTGGTTTCGGGGTTGGCCTTGTTTTTTATGGAGTCGCAGAACCGATGAGCCATTATATCAATGCCCCTGTAACCGGAGTGCAACCGAGCACTGAGGAGGCCGCACGTCTTGCTATGGGGTATTCGTTTTTTCATTGGGGAATTTCACAATGGGCGATATTCGGCTTGGTTGGTCTCGTTATCGCCTTCCTACAGTTCCGGAAAAAGAAAGATGGTTTAATATCCACTGCGTTGGAACCTATTGTCGGTTCAAACCGCTATTTAAAGGGTGGAATCGATTCTTTCGCGGTAATCGCGACTGTCATGGGAATTGCCACCTCACTCGGTCTTGGTGTGCTACAGATGAGTGGTGGGTTAGAATACGCGTTTGATATTAAAAATACATTTTTTGTTCAATTCATCATTATTGCCGTCGTTTTTGTAGCGTACATGCTCTCTGCATCGACTGGTTTGGATAAGGGAATCCGCTATTTAGGCAATTTCAATCTGGGCCTCGCAATTGCTATGCTTGTCTTCTTTTTCATCGTGGGACCGAAAGTCTTCATCTTAGAGAGCTTTACACTAGCAATCGGAGATTATATTACAAATTTCATTCAATATAGTTTGCGCTTGCAACCATACGGAGAAGGAACATGGGTTCAGAAATGGACCATCTTCTACTGGGCATGGACGATTGCCTGGTCACCGTTCGTTGGGGCATTTGTTGCCCGTGTATCGAAAGGGAGAACGATCCGTGAATTCATCATTGGTGTTATGGTACTTCCGCCGGTATTTGCATGTATGTGGGTAGCCACTCTCGGTGGTACTGCACTCTATAGTGATTTGAAAAATGGGACAAACATTGCCGAAGCAGTTGATCAAGACGTGACATCTGCGCTGTTTGAAACGTTCCAACATATGCCGTTCACAGGGGTTTTGACGTTCTTAGCCATCATTTTGATTTTCACTTTCCTAGTCACATCTGCAGATTCTGCGACATACATTTTAGCAAGCATGACGACAAAAGGAAGTCTAGTACCTCCGATGGCAGTGAAGATGACGTGGGGCGTACTCATGTCGGCTATTGCTGCAGTTCTCCTGTATTCAGGTGGCCTTGAGGCACTACAGTCCGCATCCTTAGTTTCTGCGTTACCGTTCGGTGTGTTTTTAATTATTATTCTGTTCGCTATGGTGAAGATGCTGAAGAAAGAACCGATTACTGTTCGTCCGCGAGATATCCGACGCTTTGAACGAATAGAAGCTGAGTTCACTAAGAAGAAAGAACGAAGAAAACAAAAGCAGAAGAAACAGAGCTGAGGACAGATTGGATAATCTATAAAAAATGAGCAACCGAGTCAGTTAACATGACTCGATTGCTTGTTTTATTTTTTTGACTTAACGAAGACTTCTTTCTTTTCGGGGAGGATTAAACAGTTTAGCTGTCCGCCAAATACAGCACCACCGTCTATTCCTATAATGTGATTCGACCCGAAGTAGATGCTGTTATCGGTCTCATCATCACGTAACCCCTTTGTGGGTGTATGTCCGAAAATTACTGTCTTTGGACCCTTATAGTTAGTATGAAATTCTTCGCGTATCCATATGAGTTCATAGGGATCCGTTTCTTCCAATGGTACGCCTGGTTTCACTCCCGCATGAATGAAAATCGTGTCTTTTTCTTCAATATAATAAGGAAGATTACGGATGAACTTTAAGTGCCGATTGAGATGATTCGAGTAAAGATGAGGCTTTTGGAATTCTTCATCATCTGAAAACAAAAAGGATTCCGGTTCGAATCCATAGCTTTGCAATGTCGCATCCCCACCATTTCGACCAGTCCAATTTCTCCAAACACGTTCGTTTCCATCAATCAGTGATTTGACCATCATATCCTCATGATTACCTTTAAGTGCCACTGCACCTTTTTCGACCAACTCCATCACTTTGTCGAGTGTAGCTTTTGAATCAGGACCTCTATCTATGTAATCCCCAAGCAAAAATAGTCGATCTGTCTTTGAATTGTAGGATGCCTTTTTTAATAATGCAGTGAGCATATCCAATTCACCATGGATGTCACTAATGACGAGTGTCCGTTTCATAACTCTCTCCCTTTCCAACGCATATCTATACTAACAGTACGCCATATTTTTCGATAAATCAATTTCAAAAACGTGTAACAAATCTATAAAGTTGACGTCTGATTCGTTAAAGAGAAGAGGTAGGAAATGTGAAAAAAACAGGAATTTTGTTTGGTGTGTTCTTGCTTATTTTGTCAATTCCTCATGAAAGAAGGGCACGTGCGTGTTCTTGTATGGAACCCCCCTCTGTTTCTGTAGCCCAAAGTGAAGCAGATGCTGTGTTTCTAGGTATGATTATAGATATTGCTGATATGGATATTCGAAGAGAAGTGACAGTCGACGTACATGAAGCATGGAAAGGGATAAAGACGAAAACCATTAAGATCTATACAGGTCATAACAGTGGGGATTGCGGACTTCCAATCGAAATTGGAGAGAGCTATCTGTTTTATGCTAATGATTGGAGTGAAAGAAGTGATAAAGGTTTTTTAACAAGCACGATATGTACTCGAACAGCAACAGAAGCGAATGCAAGGGAAGATTTAGTAGAGCTGGGAGTCGGGAAGAAGGAGTTTACTCAAGCCGCAACAAGCTCTTCTGCTACTAGTCATTCTCCTTGGTTCGCACCCACAATTTTAGGTTCGATTGCTCTTCTATTCCTCCTGTCATGGTTCCTCCGAAAAAAACGATTAACTAAAGGAAAGGGATAAAACGTTGGAGAGGGCTTTCAGCAGGGATCATTTTCTCGATATCCTTCAATGCAATCGGAAAGTAAGGGAACCCCCATACATATGGGGTGATTTCGTATAATTGGAAGTAAATGACGAGGGACGTATCTGCTAAGTAAAAGTCCTGGTCCCTCCTGATTTCGGTGAAAGGTGGATCGAGTAGCTCCACATCCCATTCTTCAATTTTTGTTCGAATTCGATCGGATAATGGTTTTTCAAAATCTTGGGAGCCTAATAAATCATAGAGTGAAACCCTTTTTCCTGTATGAGTATCGAACGTCATTGCCTTCACGACAGTCATACCATGCGCACCACCTGTAAAGGAATAGGCGATGAGCGTGAGACTTAACAGGTTTCGTTCATTTGTTTTAATTTCGAAGTAAACGATGAGTTCAACAAGGTTCGGATCATAGTAATTCTGATCGATCAGCAACTGGTTTAACTCATTTCGAATTTGTGTGTTGAGACTATGCTGCACAACGAGAAGATGGGGAAGATGGACTTCTGGATAAACTATGGAGATGGAAGGTGAAGGATTCGATAATTGGCGCGTTGTAATAAGTGTGGGTACATCTTTCAAAATATCATCCTTTCTTCTATAAGCTATCTTATGCTAGACAAATCTCTTCGATAACTAAAGGAATTCAGTAAAAAAGACGGTATGCGCAGAGTGAATGCGTAGCCGTCTTTTTCGTATAGGTTTATCGTTTCTTACTGAGTTCATCGTGAATAAGATCAATATTATAGTTCAGGTATTTCACATACGTATCGATTTCTTCACCGGGATCACCGATCTCATCGGAATAGATGAATTTCTCTGCCATAGGGACACCCGTTTCTTTAGAAACAGTTTCCATCGGACGTGTATCGACATTGGATTCTACAAACAATACAGGAACTTTATGTTCTTGAATAAAGTGAACCAAGTCTTTGATCTGTTTTGGTGAACCATTTTCTTCAGTGTCAATTTCCCAGATATAAGCTTCCTTTAGGCCGTAATGTTCGTTCATATACTGGAATGCACGTTCACTTGTAACGAGTGTACGGTTTTCTTCAGGAATGTCGTTAATACGTTCTTCGTATTCTTTATCGAGTTCTTTCAAGCGATTGACATACTCTTCGCCACGTTCTTTGATTTTATCACTATCTGTAGGGTGTTTATCAATCAGCACTTCAGTGATTTTTTGAGCCATTAGTACACCTACGCCTGGGTCGATAAATGCGTGAGGATTGATCTCTTCTTCACGCCCTTCTTCGCCAGCTAAATATCTTGGCTTCACTTCTTCAGTCAGGTTGAAGATGTTTTCGTCTTTCTGGTGAACGGCGTCCGTCATTTTTTTGAACCAGCCCTTGTCGCCGCCTTCCAAGTTCAATCCGTTATAGAATAAGACATCTGCGTCAGTAGCAGCTTTGATATCATTCGGGAGTGGCTCATATTCGTGAGGATCCGTTCCTGAGGGCACCAGGTTGTGGACGTCGATATAATCACCGCCGATTTGGCGAGCCATATCTGCAATAATTGTAAAGGATGTAACGACTTTCAGTTTTTCTTTCCCGTCAGGTGCTGATGCAGCATTTTCGTCATTTCCACAAGCTGCAAGCATGAAGACTGCCATCAATGACAATCCCATCCAAGTTACTAACTTCTTCATAAGCCAAACCTTCTCCTTTTGTTTAAAAATAATATAGTAATCCCCCTGTTGGAACAGGGGAAGCGTACTCGGTGTAAAAGTTATGCGGCAGTTTTTTGTTTACCGCGGGATTTGAACATCTGAGTGAACAAACCTTGTTGTGGGGAAAATAGGAACGCTACAATAAAAATAGACGTGGTCGCAAGTGCGATAACCGGTCCAGATGGCATGTTGTATAAGAAACTGAAATACAAGCCGATGACCGCGGACAACGCACCAAAGAATGATGCAAGTACAACCATGGTAGATAGTCGGTTTGTTAACAAATACGCTGCTGAAGCGGGTGTGATCAACATCGATACGACGAGGATAACGCCAACTGTTTGCAAAGAAGCCACCGTGACAAGCGTCAATAGAAACATGATCGCATAATGGATAAATCGTGTATTTAAGCCATACGCAGCTGCCATTGTTTCATCAAAACTAGAAATTAGGAGTTCTTTGAAAAATAGGGCAACTGTACCGATTACAACCGCTCCGATAACAAGTGTGATCCACATGTCGGAATCTCGGACGGACAACACGTTTCCAAATAGGATTTGCGTCAAGTCAGTAGCACTGCGGGCTTTTGTAATTAAAATGATTCCGAGTGCAAAGAATGCTGAGAAGACGATTCCGATTGCAGAGTCGCTCTTAATACGGCTGTTTTGGCTGATTGCTCCAATACCGAAAGCTGTCAATACTCCAGTGAGCACTGCTCCATAGAAGTAATTGATGCTAAGCATATAGGAAATCGCAACTCCTGGTAGGACTGCGTGGGAAATCGCATCTCCCATTAAAGCCATCCCTCTTAAAACAATGAAACTGCCAATCACACCGCAAATGATTCCTACCATTACAGAGGTGATAAAAGCCTTTTGTAAAAAAGCATAGTTCAATAAATCGTGAAAAAATTCCATTACACTTGAACCTCCAAGTCATCAAACATAGTCATCGGCCGTTCATAAGCACGTGTCATATTTTTTTCACGGAATACTTGTTCAACCGGACCTGCATCAATTAGTTCATTGTTCATCAATATCAATTCGTCAAAATAACTTTTTACTTTTGATAAATCATGGTGTACGACTAAAACTGTTTTACCTGAATTTTTAAGCTTTCTTAAAATCTCGATGATGACTTCTTCACTCGAAACGTCAATTCCGACAAATGGTTCATCGAGGAAAAAGTAATCGGCTTTTTGAGCAAGCGCTCTCGCTAGAAATACCCGTTGTTGCTGTCCACCTGATAATTCACCGATTTGGCGATCTGCAAAATCTTGCATACCTACTTGTTCCAGACATTCCATTGCCCAAGCCTTATCTGCTATGCTAGGTCGGTGAAATAATCCAAGCTTAGGATAGGTACCAAGAAGCACTGTATCTTTTACAACGATAGGAAAGTTCCAATCGATGTTAGAGCGCTGAGGGACGTAGGCAATAATCTTCCGCATCTTATCAATCGATTGCGAACCAATTTGTGTAGACCCGCTGTCTTTTCGTATTAAGCCGAGCATTGCTTTCATTAGAGTAGATTTACCTGCCCCATTAGGACCTAAAATTCCTATTAAACTGCCAGGTGCAAATGTAAACGAAACATTGCTAACGACTTGTTTTCCTGAATATGAGACGGAAATATTACTTGCAGTAATCGATTCTGTCATTCTAATTCCTCCTGAACTGATAAAATAAAGTTTCCCCAGTACAACTTTTTGCGTAGTATCGCTTCGCCACGTTAAAGGTTTGACGGGTTCTCTTAGTTTCTTTCACATTATGCACAGTGTGATGAAATGGTTCTTACTAGCAGAATACAACAATATGTTTCCTTTGTGCAACTTTAAGTTTCCCATGTGCAACTTTTTATAGTATAGTCTATGTATGCTAGCATGTAAAGAGTAAAAACCCAGATAATTTTGATTCATCGTTATTTTTGCGAAAATATGTGATCCTGCACTCTTCTGAGTGTTTGATTGATAAATCCTACCGAAACAGGGCATCTCTAACGAGATGTCCTGTTTGCGTTGGAGAGAACGTCCAGTTTCCGGTAAACTATAGGGAGAATGAATTGAAGAGGGGCGAACTAACTTATGAAACTATTCCACACAGCCGATTGGCATCTTGGAAAAGTGCTACAAGGTGTATCTCTCATTGAAGAACAGCGATTTGTATTAAATCAGTTTACGGATGCAGTTAGAGAAGAGAAACCTGACGTAGTCATTATCGCAGGAGATCTTTATGATCGCTCCGTTCCACCTGCAGAGGCTGTGAGTTTATTAGACGAATTGTTATGGAAGTTAACAGTTGAGTATCAAACGCCAGTTCTTGCCATTGCGGGGAATCATGATAGTCCAGCACGTTTACAATTTGGAAGCCGTCTGATGCAAGCGAACGGTCTACATATCGTTGGAAAACCTTCTGGAAATGGCGGAGGGACTACTATTCAAGTTGAAGATGAGTATGGTCCGGTTCAGTTTCATCTGATTCCCTTTGCAGATCCATCCGTTATCCGAAACTTGTCACAAGATGATGGGATCGACAGTCATCACCGTGCGATGGAGTCAGTTATTCATCAGTATGGAGAGTTAGATCCCTCAATACGCCATGTTGCAATTGCTCACGCGTTCGTTACGTCACTTGGTGAACCGGAAGAAAATACAAGTGATTCTGAACGTCCGCTGTCGATTGGCGGTACCGAGTATGTAGCTGCTGATCTGTTCAAGAACTTTCATTACACTGCGCTTGGTCATTTGCATCAAGCTCACTTTACGGGTACAGAACGAATCCGTTATTCTGGATCCCCGATGAAGTATTCAATCTCTGAAGAAAATCATCATAAAGGATTTTTAGTCATTGAGTTAGACGGAAATGGTGAAATACAGATTGAAAAGAGGGAGTTAATCCAAAAACGGGATATTAGAACGGTTAGAGCGACATTGGAGGAACTCTTACAAATGAAGCCTAGTGAAGATTATGTTTTTGTGAAACTTCTGGATGAAGCTCCAGTATTATTTCCAATGGAAAAGGTTCGTTCTGTATTCCCGAATGCAATGCATGTGGAACGGGTTGTGAATCGTTCACTACCTGAACAAGCGACGTCTCGGGTTTCAGATATCGAGCGTTTGGATGATCGTTCCCTATTTGATTCATTTTATGAAGAAATCACTGGCGCAGCCCCCGATCAGGAAACCAAGACAATCGTGGATGAAGTGTTGCAGGAACTGTTAACAAAGAAGGGAGAATCATTATGAGACCGACCCGATTGACGATGACGGCGTTTGGGCCCTACCGTGGTATAGAAACGATTGACTTTACTATTCTTAAGGAACATGGGTTATTTGCAGTATCTGGAGCGACTGGGGCAGGGAAAACAACGATATTTGATGCAATTTGTTTTGCGTTATATGGACAAGCCAGCGGTGAAGACAGGACAGATATCCGTGCATTGCGAAGTGATTTTGCGCTAACGGATCTGCAGACAGCGGTTGAGTTGGAATTTGTCATCCAAGATCGTACGTATCGTGTATTTCGCCAAGTTCCGTATACAAAAAAAGGGAATAAAAGTGAAACTAGCGGGCGAACAGAATTCTTTCAACAAACAGATGAGGGAGAAATCCCTGCTGTAGATCGCCAAATCGTTTCCGAAGTGAACAAGAAAATCGAAGAACTTATAGGGTTTACACTGGCACAATTCAGCCAAATCGTTATGCTTCCACAAGGGGAATTTCGTAAATTCTTAACGTCAGATACGGAAAACAAAGAAACGATTTTACGCAAAATCTTCAAAACAGAACATTATCGGGAAATGGCAGAGATTTTAAAAAAGAGAAAAGATCTTGCGATGAGTGAACTGAATACAGCACGCCTTTCAATGGAGCAAATCGTACGTCAGTTACCTGCTAGTCTTCCGGAGCGTAAGTCATCCCTATTTGAGACACTGCAAGCAGAATCTATTCATCCGATGCGTTTATTAGACGGATTGGAGCTAGAACGCATTCATTACAAAAATACAGCTGAGGAGAGCAATATCCAGTATAAAAATTCTTATCAAGCCCATGAAAAAGCCCAGCAGGAGTTCTTTAATGGAACAGCGCTCAATACGCAATTTGATAACTTAGAGAGAAAAATGAGCGCGATTCAGCTGTTGACTTCCAGAGAAACCGAACTGAATTCTGATCGAATGCGACTCCAAAAAGCAGAGCAGGCTATTCAGCTAGAGCCAAGTGAAAGACGCTCAATTGAAGCTGCAGTTGAATTGAAGAATCGTAACAGGGAACTAACAGAAGCATCGTTGACACTTCAATCAGCGAAGGAAGCCAACGTTAAAGTGGAAGTTCACTTCAATGAAGAAATGCAAAAGCAACCTGACCGGCAACGGAGCTCTGAGCGACTCATTACTTTACAAAACTTCCTGCCAAACGTGTCTCAAATTGAGGAGAAAGAGCAGCAGATAAGTGCACTTCAAAAGCGTGTCGAGCATGGACAGCAAGAACTTGAAAAGTTGAGGTCATCCGTAAAAGAGAAAGCAGAAAACGTGCAACAGCTAAAACTGAAAACGGAGTCACTGGAGTCTGCAACTGAAGGGTACGAACAAATTGTAGATGAACTAACGGGTGCCCGTCACACGGCTGATTTGCTGACGCGTCATAATGAACGGACCAAAACGATACAGCGACTGACAAATGAGTTGGAGCTAAAAAAAGAGCGAATGGAAACTTCCAGAAGCCAATCGATTGCAACTGAAAAACGTTGGATTGCAAATCAAGCCGCCCTGCTTGCGGAAACATTGGAAGAAGGAACACCATGTCCAGTATGTGGAAGTGAACATCATCCATCAGTACAGGTAAAACCTGATGAGTTTAAGCTAACGAAAGAACAACTAGAGCTTGAGAAAGAAGCAGCAACACAAGCATATGATCAATTCAAAACTACTGAA
The DNA here is from genome assembly GCF_003384035.1 of Sporosarcina sp. BI001-red. Lineage (GTDB taxonomy): Bacteria > Bacillota > Bacilli > Bacillales_A > Planococcaceae > Sporosarcina. Next base: position 132,363 of record NZ_QQAK01000013.1, read on the forward strand.
TTACGGTTGGAGAGTGAACGTGAGGAAGCTTTACGAATTGAACAGCAATTAAAGGGAATGCCAAGACCAGATGAGTTACTGTTCGTAAATGGTCGAGTACAAGAGTTGGAGAAAAAACTTCTACAAATGAAGACAAATAGAGATCAATTGCTTGCTATAAAAAAGGATTACACAAGTACGAATGAACAGTTGCTTACATACCAACAAGCAATTACCGAAAAAGAAAAAAGCGACTATGAGCTACGTGCAGAACTTAAAGAGGCGAAAGCGATTCTTAACGAATCCGTAAAAATCGTACCTGAACAGTTTCACTCTCTGCAAGAGTTACAAATGGAAATATCAAAAGAAGAAAAAATTAAAATGGGACTAGAACAGGCGTGGGAACATGCGAGAGAACAGAGGCAATCTGCCATGGAAGCAGTCTCTAACGCACAAACAGCTGTAACCTACATGACGAAAGCTGCTGAAAACGCGATAGTTAAGCAGCAAACTGCTTCTAATTCCTTTCTATCTGCTATATCGGAATCGGATTTTGCAGGTGAGGAAGATTACCAAACAAGCAAATTACTATCCGAGCTGCGAACTGAACTTGCTCAAAAAATTAACGATTATGACGTTGAAGTCCAGCTGACAAAACAAGCAATAGCTGAACTGAATGAACACGTGGCAGGGAAACAAAGAGTGGATTTAGCGGGTCTGCGTGATCTGACTGAACAGCACAAACACGCCTATGAGCAAGCATTGACTGCGTATCATCATGCATCTGAGATTGAAAAGAATGCTGCTGATTTGCACCGGAAGTTGGTGGATTTAATAGGAGCTCAGGGTGGGCTTGAACAAAAGTGTGCCCGATTAACGGAACTTCATGATTTAATCCGTGGGAATAACGAACGCAAACTATCGTTTGAACGATATTTGCAAACGGAATACTTAGAGCGGATTTTGCATGCAGCAAATGGAAGGTTAAGCGACTTGTCAAACGGTCAATTTCAGTTGCTGCGCAGTGACCGGCAAGAAACCCGGGGCCGACAAAGTGGTTTAGGAATCGATGTATATGATGAGTACACGGGACGAAATCGGGATGTGAAAACACTTTCTGGAGGAGAGAAATTCAATGCTTCGCTCAGCCTGGCTCTTGGTATGGCCGATGTGATTCAAAGTTTCCAAGGCTCCATTTCAGTTGAAACGATGTTCATTGATGAAGGCTTCGGTTCATTGGATGAGGAATCATTACAAAAAGCGATTGATACACTCGTCAGTTTGCAAAAAGCAGGACGCATGATAGGTGTCATTTCTCACGTCGCTGAACTGAAAGAAGCGCTTCCTGCTGTGTTAAAGGTGGAGAAGACAAAGGAAGGACACAGTTATACACGTATTGAAATCCATTAAATACCTACCCTAAAAACATCTGTTTATTCAAATATCGACTTGCTTTTTTTTGAGCCGCGGTTTATGATGAGGTTCTGCAATATATCGCATACGTTTTCAGTCATCTTAGGAGGTATTTCAATATGGATCGGAAGTTACCATTTACATCACTAGTCGTCATCGGAACCATGTTATTCGCACTTTTCTTTGGTGCAGGAAATCTGATTTTCCCTGCTCAGCTTGGTCAGGAAGCGGGTACGAATTTTTGGCCAGCTGTAATAGGGTTCCTCATTACAGGAGTGGGTCTTCCATTTTTAGGGATTCTAGCAATTGGTTTTTCTGGGAGTGCGAATTTGCAGGATCTGGCAAGTCGTATTCATCCCCTATACGCGATTTTGTTCACTTCGGCACTTTACTTAACGATCGGACCATTTTTCGCAGCACCACGAACAGGTGCTGTTGCGTTTGATATCGGGATTGTTCCGTTCTTGAATGGGGCCGATCCATTGATTCCACGATTCGTATTTACTGCGTTGTTTTTCGGAGTTACAATTTGGTTGTCCTTGAATCCACAAAAGATTGCCGATCGGGTAGGAAAGTTTCTATCCCCAGCGATTATTGTCTTGTTACTCGCCTTGTTATCAGTCGCCTTGTTTTCACCGATGGGGTCATTCCAAGCACCGAATAGTACGTACTTGTCAGGTGCATTTGGAAAAGGGTTTACGGAAGGATACAATACGATGGATGCCCTGGCATCACTTGTCTTCGGAATTATCGTCATTACAATTGTCCGCTCAATGGGCGTAAAGTCTAAAAAGGGGATTGTCTCGGCCACTTTTAAGACAGGATTTGTTGCAGCCGGATTCTTAGGAATCTTGTATGTTGGGATTGCGTATCTTGGCGCAAGTAGTGTTGGAACCCTTGGAGTGATGGATTCTGGAGGAGCGGTCTTAACTTCTGTTGCCACTCATTATTTCGGACAAGCAGGCCTAGTGTTACTCGGGGTTGTCATCTTACTGGCATGTCTAACGACAAGTGTTGGGCTCATGACAGCTTGCGGTGAGTACTTCCATACACTGTTACCTTCAGTCTCTTACAAAGCGATTGTTCTCTCGTTTACAGTGTTCTGTTTTATCGTATCGAATATTGGATTGTCTAACATCATTACGTACTCGATCCCGGTCTTACTGTTCTTATATCCACTCGCAATCACGCTCATGCTTCTGACATTTGTGTCGCCGTTATTTGGTCACGCACGTATTGTTTACGTGGCGGTAACCGTTGTTGCGATGCTAATCAGTATCGTGGATGGCTTGTCTGCACTGTCAGACACATTGCCTGGAGGAAAGTTAGAAATTGCACTTAAGCCGATTGTAGCGTTCTATAGTAAAGTCCTTCCCCTTTATGAGAATGGACTCGGATGGTTACTTCCTTCATTGATAGTTATCGTTGTATTTGGAATCATCGCTAGAGTGACGGGTATGACTTCACAGCCAACAGGGAATATAGAAAACGAATAATAAGACACGTTTAAAAACAGCACACCTTCTCAAGTCACTTGAGAAGGTGTGCTGTTTTTGTTGCATCATTAGATTTAGGGAGTCTGCCTTCTGCTGAAAGGCAAGTGCATTCATGAAAAGCGAAGTGAGTGCACCCTAAACATTTTTGACAATCAATTAAATGAAGGCCATATGTGATTGCTTCTCCCGTATGGTTAAAAAAGTGGGTTGGTCCAATCATATCGTAAAGACCAGAATTCTGTAGCGTAGTTAGTAGTGAATCTGAGATACCTGAAACCAGAATGATTCCGCCTTGTTGCTGGAAGTGGACAACGATCGAACGTAAATTCGCTTCGCCAGTTGCATCGATGTAGGGGACATTTCCCATACGGAGAAGAAGTACATTTGATTGATAATGGAGTGTATCCATTATGCGCTGTTCAAACACTTGTGCAGCACCGAAAAAAAGAGGACCTTCAATCGTGTACATACTGAGCTGCGGGCAATCATGTGCAACGTTGACAACGTCTGACTGAACGGTCTCATTCATTGTTGTATGGTCGGGGAGAACTTTCGAAACGACTAATAAGTTACTCATCCGTTTAGCAAACAAGAATACAGCCAATATGAGTCCGACAATTACGGCTAGCGTGATGCTAGCGAATACGGTTAGCAAAAAGGTGACAGAAAGAACGAGAGAGTCCCCGTTTTTCATCCTAAGTACACTAGCGACTTGTTGCCGCTCACTCATATTCCACGCGACAATCATAAGCACAGGAGCCATGCTTGCTAATGGAATTGCAGATGCGTATGGAGCTAGAACAACTAATGTGAGTAGGACGAAGAGACCGTGTATGATGCCTGAGACGGGTGAAGTCGCACCGGATTTAATGTTTGTCGCTGTTCTTGCAATTGCACCGGTTGCTGGAATACCACCGAATAGAGGGGTAATGATATTTGCAATTCCTTGTCCAACTAGTTCCCGGTTGCTGTTGTGTTTTGAATTCGTCATTCCATCTGCTACGACTGCGGAAAGGAGTGACTCGATCCCTCCGAGTGATGCGATGACGAATGCGGGGACGAGTAGTCGTTGTACGCGTTCCCAAGTAATTTCAGGAAACTGGAAGTGGGGGAGCTCACTTGGTATAGCACCAAAGCGAGATCCGATCGTTTCAATATGTCCGGATAAGATAAGTGAAGCAAGGACTGTAGTTAGGACTAATCCAACGAGAGATCCCGGAATTTTTGGTAGGAATTTAGGTGTAAGTAAAATGATTGTTAGACTAGTTAGGGCAATAGCAATGCTATATCCGTTCAAACTATTCATATGAAGGACGATTTCCTGCATGTTATCGATGAATTTTTCGTGTTTCTCAATGCCCGTTAATCCAAAAAAGTTTTCGATTTGACCGGTAAATATTAGGACAGCGATTCCAGCTGTAAATCCGATTGTTACAGGTCGAGGGATAAATTTAATGAACGAACCAACCTTGAAAACACCCATGAGAACAAGCATGATGCCTGCAAGAAATCCAGCGAGCAAGAGGTCTGTGTAGCCATAAGTAATAACAATACCAAAAAGAATCGGAACAAATGCGCCAGTAGGGCCACCGATTTGAAACTTTGATCCTCCGAATAGAGAGATTAAAATACCTGCGATACATGCAGTATAGATTCCGTATTCAGGCTTTACTCCTGAAGCAATGGCGAATGCCATTGCAAGAGGAATTGCGATGACTCCAACGATAACACCTGAAAGCATATCTTTTTGTAGCTTCAATAGAGAGTAATTCGAAAACCTTCCCGTAAACAAACGATTCATGAGACCCCTTCTTCTTTGTTAATGAACTGCAATGTAGAATGGTTCGGGATAGCTTGCGCAGCCTAAAAAGTTTAAGTGGAAGAGGATAAGTCCTGTTCTTCCATATCTTCAAGCATTGTAAGAGTATCGATTAAGTGATTGTTGAAAATTTGGCGTGCTGCTTCAAGTAATTGAATAATAGATGGATCGCGGAGGGCATAAATTACGCTTTTTCCTCGTTTAGTACCAACAACAATGTTTTTAGCACGTAATACGCTAAGTTGCTGAGATACAGCAGAACCTTCACTGTTAACGGAGTTCTGAATTTCTGTGACACTTTTCTCACCGTTAGCTAGTACTTCAAGAATTTGAATACGCAACGGATGGGCTAACGCTTTAAAAAAGTCAGCTTTGAATTGTTGCATAGTTGTCATGGAATCACCTCGGTATTATATATAGATATACATATTCAGATACTTGAATATGTATAAAGAAAGTATAGTCCTGTTTATTGCTTTAGGCAAGACACAAAACGACTTCCTTCGTGAATGAAGGAAGTCGTCTTGTTATTTCTTTAATGATTGAAATTCGTTAATAGCGCGTAGCCAGTTACCTCGCATGAGTATTGCAGCTTGTTCCGCGCGATTGTTTTTCAACATATCGATAATTTCTTCGTGTTCTTCAATCGACTGTTCTGTCAAAATAATTGAGTTATGGAAGAAGAGCCTTCTAACATGCACTTGTAGTGAAGCCGTGATTGATGTGATGTAAGAATTTGCTGCAGCGTCAACGATGACCTGATGGAAAGATTCATCGATTTTTAATGCTGTAAAGTAATCTTCGCTTCGAACCGCTACTGCAAAATCTTTGTTAAGACTACTTAACTCATCAATCGTCTCGCTAGAGATGGAAGGTGCTGCCAACTCCGATGCCAGCGCTTGCATCGCAGCTAGAGGTGGTAACAAATCATTGATGGAATCCCGTTCGATTTCTGTGACTTGAGTGGCTTTTCCAGGATACATTTTGACGAACCCTTGAACCTCCAACAGTTGAAGTGATTCACGGATAGGGGTGCGACTGACGCCAAGTGCTTGAGCAAGCTCACTATCGATTAATTTCTCTCCGGGCTTCAACGTTCCATCTATAATCCATTGTTGGAGCTGGTTGAATGCGCTTTCTTTTGCAGTTTGACGAGCTGGTTTTATATGGTTTTGAGGTATTGGCATTACGTTCACCGTCCTGATTTGACTTTCTAATTCTACTATACATTACTTTCCTGCTCGAGTGAACTACTTGAGAGTAATCTTTCCGACGACTGTAATAATCATCTTTTATTTGTAACGGGAATGGTGGTTAGCTGTAATCCTTTTGTAATATTGGGCTGTTAACCTATACTCAGACTTAAAAACAAGGGAGCGGAGCTTTTGAAGAAACTAATCTTTACGTTTATCTTAGCTACGGCACTAATGGTCAGTGGTACGCATGAAAGTTCAGCAGCAGCATCTACGTACAAAGTGAAAAAAGGCGACACACTATATAAGATTTCACGGATGCACAATGTTTCTGTTAATAACCTAATGAAGTGGAACGGTATCAAGTCTTCAGTGATCTATCCGAATCAAACACTGAAATTAGCAAGCAGTGGTACAGCAACAGCGGCAAAGAAGCCGATTAAAACTCCATCCCGTTCAGACAATGATAATGTATCAAAGGAGTTCATGGCGAACTCATCTGCATACACTGCTTCTTGTAAAGGATGTTCTGGTATAACAAAAACGGGTCTTAACTTGAAAAAGAATCCTTCATTGAAAGTAATTGCAGTAGATCCACTAGTGATTCCACTAGGTTCTAAAGTACATGTTGAAGGTTACGGATATGCAGTTGCTGGTGATATCGGCGGTGCTATCAAAGGAAATCGCATCGATGTATTCATGGCATCACACAGTCAGGCTATCCAGTGGGGAAGAAAATCCGTACGTGTAAAAGTTTTAAACTAACCTTATAAAAATGAAACCAACCGGTTGATCGGTTGGTTTTTTTTATTCCCTAAATGGTACACTGTTAATCATAAAGGAGTGATAATTTTGGATATTTTTATCGTAACTGGAGCGTCAAAAGGAATTGGTGAAGAATTATATGACCAAATTCAAAAATCGGGTTCGAAGGTATTTGGTATTGCACGCAGTAACCCAAAGGGCTATGAAAACTTTGAGGAAGCCGATCTAACAAATAAAGAGGCAAGACAAGGAGTAATAGAGAGGTTGTTAACGCCTTACCTTTCAACAGCTGAATCATTTACGCTCATTAACAACGCAGGCACAGTTGAACCAGTAGAAAAGATTGGAGGGCTGTCAACAGATGCTATTCAGCAAGCAATCGAATTGAATTTGACGGCTCCAATTGAATTGGCCAATGAATTCATGAGTGTTTTGAGTAAGACGAAGGCAAAAAAACAAATCATGAACATCTCTTCAGGTGCTGGACGAAATGCATATGAAGGATGGGGCATCTATTGCACGACGAAAGCGGGTCTCGATCGTTTTTCAGAAGTTGTCCGCTTAGAACAACAACGTGTTGAATATCCAGTAGGGATTGTTTCCATTGCACCTGGGATTATCGATACGGGGATGCAAGAGACGATTCGTTCAAGTGATGTAGATGGATTTCCGATGCTTGAGCAATTCATCAATTATAAAGAAGAAGGCAAGTTGAGAAGTGCAGAAGCAACTGCCCAGTTGCTTCTTGAGTGGATGGAAAAAGAGGATTTGACAACAACTGATGTGCTTGCACGACTTAGTTGAGTGGTGATTCAATCATGTGTGACATGGAAAGAGCATTGCAAAAGCAATGCTCTTTTTGTTCGTCAATAAAGCGAAAATACAAATTTAGAATTAGTTGGAGATATGGTATAGTTGGATAAAGGTGGGACTTTCTGGAATTTCTGTAGTCAATTTTCGAATCATCTATGGTGTATCTTATTTTGAATAATTGGGATTAGTTTTGTTGAAAGGATACGATGAGACATTCAGCAAGAGGTTCCTTCAGTTGTCTATGTAGAACCAAATGATTGGTATGGAACAACTCTTATGTACTTGCAAACACTTTTCTGAGGTCATACTTAGGCAGATGATAGTACCACGATAAAAGGAGGTTGTTTTTAATGGAAAACAAGAAAGTTATAAATGCTTCTGAATCTATTTTGTTAGTTAGCTCCTTTTTTATGTTTCTGTTTATTTCTGAGTACATGGTGTTTATACCTGAGATCAAATACTTTTTTGAAAGAAGTTCCTTGTGGTTTATATTCCCTCTTATTACGCTTATAGTAGCGATTCATTCTTTCGTGAGTAGAAAAGTTTAAGGAAGACTCAAACTACGGTGGGCGATTCCAGCATAGGAATTGTCTCCGATCTACATAGGAGCCAAATAATTAAAAAAATTCCGGTAACAATATCTCTGAAAAGGGGTAGTGAAATGAAAAAAGTGGCTTTTGTTTTCTTACTTTTATTAATTTCATTTGGTGTTGCTGATAAATTATCTGCTCGTTCGTTAAAATCAACTGAAGAAAAGTTTGAAGTTGATAATCACCAAGAATACTCGATAAAACAAGCGATTGAATTAGCATATCCTTCTGCTTTGAAATGGGATGGGAATGCACATTTATTACATGCTGTAAATATAGACTTAGAAGATAATAATGAGAAGTTTATTGGAAGTAAAGGAAAAAAATATTGGAATATTTCTTTTGGAGTACCAGATACTAATAAGTTTTTCCTAGTAACAATTTATAAGGGGGAAATTGAAAGAATAAATGATGTAACAAATATTGATGATTCTCCTTATCCCGAAAAGGAGTTTATTGCATTAGAAGATATTCACTATGATTCACACCAGTTACTTAAAAAAGCACTAAAATTAGGCATTGTTAAACCTGGTAAAGACTGGGCTAAAGGTTATAGCTTTATGATCAGAAAAGATTCACAAACCAATGTCCCTTTGTTGTTTGTAATAGGCTGGAATAAGGAACAGACAGAAATGAGGTCAGCGGTCTTTAGCGCTTCAACTGGCGAATACGTTAAACCTGATTTGTGAATTTAGGCCTTTTTAAGCAATCGGGGCAATTTTTCAACATAGATTTGCACCAGATTTATATACTAGGCAGGATTATTAAATAAGCAGTAATAGAACGATTGAGTAGAATAAGTGAGGAAGTTATTTGTAATGATGCCCTTTTAGTTTTTATATTGCTCTCTTTCAAATTCTTCTTCTAGCTCTCCTGTTACAGCGTTGAACATTGAATAGATCATGTTTTTCTTGGCCTGATCCCAACCGATGACCATCACAAGTGGAAAGTTTTTTTCCGGGTCTTTAATGAACCCATAATTATATCCCTTAGCAAAAATGTCTCCTGGGTATATTTTTGTGACTTTTTGTGCCTTTTTTAGTAATTCAGGTGTGTCATACTTAAATTCTTCAACTGTAGAAATAAAGTAATTCTTAGACATAGGCTTCAGTTCATTAGGCAAGTGCACCTTGTCTAATACTTTACCGTTCCGGATAGTTACTAGATAATAGTCTGTTTTATCTGGAATACCAAATTCGATGTTCCAGTGTTTTCTTCTGCCTTCCATACCTGTTGGCGTTTTGTCTTTATCAACACTAGTTCCGTTATATAGCATTGCTTTTTTATTCCACTTGAGAGCCTCTTCGTGGGCAATTTCAAGCGCTTCTTTTAATGTTAAGTCCATTTCGGTGTTAGGAGTAAAAGTAACTTCTGATACTACGTTCGAATCCTCCGTAGAGTTTTTGTCTGCATATTGTTGACAACTAACTAAAAGTACACAAATGAAGAGCAGCAAAAGGCTTTTTTTCATGACTTCACCTCGAGTTTTAAGCATTATAATTCTCAAAATATCGGTTTTCATGTAATGAACCATTGTGGTGCAAATAAGCCAAATAAAGTAGTTTTCGGCGGAAGAAGCGGCCTTGAAGAATGGATCTACGATGAGGTTTTACCGTTAAGTAAACGAAAATTTGTTGCTTTCACAAACGAAAATATGGATACATTTAGCAGACATTAAAATCAGCAAAATCAAAGTTGAAAAAATTTTTTTCTAAATCGTGTCGATTCTGATAGAATAGGTTATTCGGAGACGAAGTGATTTTTTTACAATTGCTGTTATTTTTCTACGAAAGTGGTAGAATTAAATAAGCATCTTCATTATCGGAATGGTACTCGCTACAGTATGGGGTGTCTAAAGAGGGACATAATTTAGCACATTGCTTAACTATCGCAATTGTGTCAAATAGATACTCTTTAAAGTTAAGAAAAGGAGGCGAATAAAGTGGGGAAATATCAATTAGATTACAAAGGTATGCAAGCTGAGTCAAAGTATTATGAAAAACTCAAGCCTGCCCAATTTGATAAAAAGCAGCAACTTGAAAAAATTCGTACGGAGTATTTGGAAAAAAAACAAAAACGAACAGATAAATCGGCTGAATGAAAAATATATATGAACATCATGAAAGATGGATTTCCTTCAGTCATTAGTAGGGGAGAAAATCGATTATCCCATATATGAAGAGATCGATAAGGCGCATACTACAGAAAATTATTGTGACTTTATAGAGTGAATAAACGCGAAGTAGAAGGCTTACTTTCCTTATATCTAAGACCTATCAATTAAAAAGCATCTCTTATGAGGTGCTTTTTGCAACCAATGGGTGTGCTTCAATCGGGTGATTTAAGTAGGAGCGGTGGTAGAAAATGAGGATACTCAATAGCAAATGGTTTGAGAAAATATTTTTGACCACGAGTTGGCTTTTATTGATTTGGCTCATTCTAGGCTTTGTAGTTGTCGGTGGTTTTATATTCTTGTTATTCATTAGCGAAATTAAAGCGATCTAATTCCTGCATTCAATTATGGGGGCTATTCATTAATTAGACCTGGCGTCCGTATTATACATAAGAACCATTGCTAGAAAGCAGAGATTAGAGCCTATATTATTGGAGAAAGTCGTTCCTTGAATGTTTATGCGGGAAGGAAACATTCGATACACGACTAGTTCTTTGTAGATTAAAACTCGAGTTCGTTATATGCGGAAAAGACCATCCATTGCTGGATGGTCTTTTTCGTATGTTTTTAATTACACACCGTGACTCGTTTTCTCGATGATTAGTAAAAACGGAGGGTGATTTTGCTGGTTGACGACTTCATGCCGAACGACCTGATACCGTTTTGCATCCAGCTGTTGAACAAACCCTAATACAGCGTCACGTTCTTCTGCACCGCCTGGATGACCATCGTAAACTGCGATCGTTATCATTCCTCCAGGCTTTAGCAACTTAAGTGTTTCCTTAAGCGCTTTTATAGTAGTTTCGGGATGTGTAATAACCGCATGATCGTTTTGGTTAGGTAAAAACCCTAAGTTGAAGACAGCTGCTGTTATTCCTTCAGGGACGTATTCATGAATACATGAATGACTATCGAGAATTAGCTCTGTACGGCTGTAAAGATCGCCAAGACGTTCTTTTGTTGCATCGAGTGCTTGTTGTTGAATATCGAATGCGTATACTTTCCCGGTTGGACCGACGGCTTGTGCCAGAAATACCGTATCATTGCCATTGCCCATTGTGGCATCTACCACAATATCTCCTTCAGATATTACTTCTGTCAGCAGCCGTTTGGAGTGTGGCAAAATTCGCCGCAATCGAAAGCCGCCGCCCTTCACAGGGGAGCGACCGATTTCTGGTAATGCTTACCTTGCCAGCTGTCTCGGCGTTCCAATTCCCGCGAAATGTCGTTCAATACATCCCATTTCGTGACACTCCACATCGGTCCAATTAATAAATCAATTGGACCGTCTCCGGTGATGCGGTGCACAATCATTTCAGGTGGCAACATTTCAAGCTGATCCACGACCAAGTTTACATATGTCTCCTGGTCCAAGAATTCGAGCATTCCTTTTTCATATTGTTTGACCATCGGTGTGCCTTTCAATAAATGAAGCAAGTGAATCTTAATGCCTTGGACATCCAGTTTTGCTACTTCACTAGCTGTTTCTTTCATCATATCTAAATCTTCACCAGGTAGTCCGTTAATAATGTGTGTGCACACATTGATGTTATGATTGCGCAACTTTTGGACGCCTTCTTTATAAAGTTCGAAGTCGTGGGCACGATTGACAAGTTTTGCTGTCTTTTCGTGAACTGTTTGCAATCCGAGTTCAACCCATAGGTACGTGCGCTCATTCAGCTCTGCGAGATATTCGACGACATCGTCAGGCAGACAATCCGGACGTGTGGCGATGGACAATGCTACAACGCCTTCTTGTGCGAGCGCGGCTTCGAATTTCTCTTTTAATTTCTCGAGTGGAGCATGGGTATTTGTGTAGGCTTGGAAATAAGCCATATACTTACCGCTTTTCCATTTCTTATGCATACGGTCGCGGATTTCCGCAAACTGTACTTCAATTGGATCGACGCGGTCACCAGCAAAGTCACCGGAACCTGCAGCACTGCAAAACGTGCAACCCCCAAATGCTACCGTGCCATCACGATTCGGACAGTCGAATCCAGCATCGAGTGCTACTTTAAATACTTTAAAACCGAATCGGTCTTTTAAATGACGTGACCATGTATTATAGCGTGTCCCGTCAGACGGAAACGGATAGTTGTTTTCTTCCATTGAAACCACTCCTTAAAGTGATAGTGTACCATCTTTTTATGTACAATCCTCATCTGAATAATTGAACATCATTTTTCATCTTGTCAATTAGCAGAGATAGGCATAAAATCATACTGAGTTTGAAAGATAGGAGGCGAAATTTCTTTGCCTAGAAAAGTTTGGCTTTTGATTATTGGAATGTTTGTGAATGTAATCGGCAACTCGTTTTTGTGGCCGTTAAATACAATTTATATGCATGATTATTTAGGGAAGTCTTTGTCCGTTGCGGGTTTGGTATTGATGGCGAATGCAGGAGCAGGAGTCGTTGGTAATTTACTTGGCGGTTTTTTCTTTGACAAAATTGGCGGTTATAAGTCGATGATGGCAGGGATTCTCATTTCAATTGCTGCATTAATCGGATTGGTAATTGACCATTCATGGGGACCGTATATCGTTTTGTTAACTGTACTAGGATTCAGTGGTGGAATTATTTTCCCCAGTTTCTATGCGATGGTCGGAACTGTTTGGCCAGAAGGCGGGAGACGGTCATTTAACTCGATTTACTTGGCGCAAAACGTCGGAGTTGCAATCGGACCTGCGATTGCCGGATTTGTCGCTGCATTCAATATTGACTTTATTTTCACTGCAAACCTGGCATTTTATGTACTCTTCTTCTTTATTGCGTTCTTCTTCTATAAACAGATGAGTATAGCTCCGGAAGTCCATACATCGATTTTAAAAGAAAATACAGGAATCAAGAAAAAGGCGCCATTCATTGCATTATTGATTGTCATGATCGGTTATTTGCTGACCTGGCTTGTTTATTCACAATGGGCGACGACGATTTCGACCCATGCTACTTCTGTAGGTGTTACTTTAAGCGAGTATAGCTTCATATGGTCAATTAATGGCTTGCTGATTGTAGTAGGACAGCCGTTCATTAAACCAATCATCACACGTCTTGAAAACAAAGTGAAGACACAAATCTTGTTAGGACTTTCTATATTGCTAGTATCGTTTTTTGTTGTCAGCTTCGCTAACACCTATAACGTATTTATCATTTCGATGATTATTTTAACGTTTGGTGAAATGATTGCATGGCCGGCATTCCCAACGCTTGCAGATCAGCTTGCACCAAGAGGGAAGGAAGGATTCTATCAAGGAATTGTCAACTCCGCAGCAACTGTCGGGAAAATGATTGGACCAATTGCTGGTGGTATTCTTGCAGACTTATATGGTGTGCAAATTGCGCTTTGGATTTTGACAGGATTGATGAGTTTAGCAGTCATTCCGACACTTCTATATGATGTCCCGCTGAAACGCAGTGGATATGAACCGAAAAGCCGTTGATGCTTTTCGGTTTTTTTGGTTGGTTTAATTGCAAAATACGAAATGGTCTGATTAAATAAAGAGAGAGATTCGTAGTAAAATTGCATGTGTACAGGAGGTTGGTCTGATGAAAACGATTTACAAATCGGCACAAGAAGCTGTCGAACCCATTCAAGATGGCATGACACTTATGGTAGGTGGATTCGGTCTTGTCGGGATTCCGGAGCAACTCATTTTAGCGCTTGTTGAAAAAGGCGTTAAAGACTTAACGATTATTTCGAACAACTGTGGCATCGATGAATGGGGACTGGGTCTTCTATTAAAAGAAAAGCAGATTAAGAAAATGATTGCTTCGTATGTAGGGGAAAACAAAGAGTTTGAGCGTCAAGCGTTGTCTGGCGAACTGGAAGTGGAGTTGACTCCACAAGGAACGCTCGCTGAAAAAATCAGAGCAGGCGGAGCAGGTATTCCCGCATTCTTCACACCAGCTGGCGTTGGCACTGAAATAGCTGAAGGCAAAGAAATTCGAATGTTTAACGGTAAAGAATATGTGCTAGAAGAATCCTTAATTGCTGACTTTTCACTTGTACGTGCGCTGAAAGCGGATACATTTGGAAACTTGGTTTATAACAAAACTGCTATGAATTTTAACCCAATGATGGCAGCTGCAGGAAGTGTAACGATTGCAGAAGTAGAAGAAATTGTGGAAGTGGGTCAGCTTGAACCGGGATTCATCCACACACCTAGTATTTACGTTCAAGGACTGTTGCAAGCGAAACAGGAAAAACGTATTGAACGATTGACGACACGATAAGGGAAGGGGACGAACCACTATGACAACAGCGAATTCCAGAGAACTAATTGCACGACGAGCAGAAAAGGAAATAGCGAACGGAGATTATGTCAATCTCGGAATTGGCATGCCGACTCTCGTTGCTAATTACATATCCCCCGACAAGACGGTCGTGCTACAGTCGGAGAACGGGTTGCTTGGGATTGGACCATATCCAACGGGAGAAGAAGTAGATCCTGACCTCATAAACGCGGGGAAAGAGACCGTGACTGCGAGTCTAGGCGCAGCTTACTTTGACAGTGCAGAGTCCTTTGCGATGATCCGTGGTGGACATATCGATGTTGCGATTCTTGGCGGTATGGAAGTATCTGAAAAAGGGGACCTTGCGAACTGGATGATCCCAGGGAAAGTGATTAAAGGAATGGGCGGAGCAATGGATCTAGTTCACGGTGCGAAGAAAATCATCGTAATTATGGACCACGTGTCTAAAAAAGGTGAACCAAAAATAAAGAAACAATGTGATTTACCACTCACAGGTAAACAAGTCGTGAACAAAATAATTACAGAACGCGGTCTGATTGAAGTAACACCAGACGGACTGGTATTAAAAGAAGTATTTGAAGGCTATACTGTTCAAGACATCGTGGAGTCAACAGGAGCGGACTTAACGATTGACGTGAAACAGTAATCCAGTCATGAAAAGCTTGTCATTACCCTTTCATTCCAGTAAAATGAAATTCAATAGAAGTTGACGTTGACGGAAATTAGTAAGCGAGAATATCCTTTTCAGAGAGCTGACGATAGCTGCGAGTCAGTAAGGTACCTTGGTGAACTCACTTCCTGAGTCTGCACGTAAGTGAGCGAATCGTGCCGTTTTTTCCGCGTTAAGGAGTCAAGTTGGGCGGTGTATACCGTCAATTTGGGTGGTACCGCGGGAACCTGTCTTCACTCTCGTCCCTTGTTTAGTGGGGACGGGAGTTTTTTATTTTGAATAGGAGGAAATTTACTATGAGCTACAATCATCTTCAGATCGAACAAAAATGGCGTGACTTTTGGAAAGACAATAAGACTTATAAAATGACGGATGACCCGTCTAAACCTAAATTTTACGCATTGGACATGTTCCCATACCCGTCAGGAGCTGGACTTCACGTTGGGCACCCACTTGGCTATATTGCGACGGATATCTTAAGTCAGTTCAAGCGTAAGCAGGGATATAATGTATTGCACCCAATGGGGTGGGATGCGTTCGGTCTTCCAGCTGAGCAATATGCACTTGATACAGGGAATGATCCTGCTGAATTTACAGCGAAAAACATTGCGACTTTCAAACGTCAAATGGATGAGCTTGGATTCTCGTATGATTGGGATCGTGAAGTGAATACGACAGATCCGAAGTATTACAAGTGGACACAGTGGATTTTCATCCAACTGTATAAGCGCGGACTTGCATATATGGACGAAGTGGCTGTCAACTGGTGTCCTGCACTTGGTACAGTACTAGCGAACGAAGAAGTGATCGACGGTAAATCAGAACGCGGCGGACATCCTGTAGAACGTCGTCCGATGCGTCAATGGGTGCTTCGTATTACAGAATATGCGGATCGCTTGCTTGAAGATTTAGATGATCTTGACTGGCCGGAAAGCTTGAAGGATATGCAGCGTAACTGGATCGGCCGTTCTGAAGGCGCTCAATTGACGTTTGCGGTTGATGGCAGCGAGCAGTCATTTGATGTCTTTACAACTCGTCCGGATACAATTTTCGGTGCGACATATGCCGTCCTTGCACCTGAGCACAAATTGGTCGATAAAATCACGACTCCAGAGCAAAAAGACGCAGTTGCTGCGTATTTGGATAAAGTAAAGCTGAAGAGCGATCTTGAGCGTACAGATCTTGCGAAAGAGAAAACGGGTGTATTCACAGGTGCGTATGCAGTGAATCCCGCAAGTGGCGAGAAAATGCCAATCTGGATTGCAGACTATGTTCTGGTTTCATACGGTACAGGCGCAATCATGGCAGTTCCAGCTCACGACGAGCGCGATTACGAGTTTGCGAAAGAATTCGGCTTGACGATTACAGAAGTAGTGGCTGGCGGAGATATCGAGAAGGAAGCGTTCACTGGAGAAGGCGCGCATGTGAACTCAGGATTCCTAGATGGTCTTGGAAAAGACGAAGCAATTGAAAAATCGATTGCATGGCTAGTTGATGAAGGAAAAGGCGAGAAGAAAATCACGTATCGTTTGCGCGATTGGCTGTTCTCCCGTCAACGTTATTGGGGCGAGCCGATTCCAATTATCCACTGGGAAGATGGTACAATGACTTCAGTAGACGAATCAGAATTGCCACTTGAACTTCCGGTAACGGGTGATATCCGTCCAAGCGGAACTGGTGAATCTCCACTTGCGAATATTACCGAGTGGGTCAATGTAGTCGATCCGAAGACGGGCATGAAAGGCCGTCGCGAAACGAATACAATGCCACAATGGGCAGGTAGCTGCTGGTATTACTTGCGTTATATCGATCCGAAAAATGATGAGATGCTGATTGATCCTGAATTAGCGGAGCGTTGGTTGCCGGTTGATATTTATGTTGGCGGCGCAGAGCACGCGGTTCTTCACTTGCTGTATGCACGTTTCTGGCACAAAGTATTGTACGATATCGGTGTTGTTAAAACGAAAGAGCCATTCCAAAAATTATTCAACCAGGGAATGATTCTCGGTGAAGGTAACGTGAAAATGTCGAAATCACTTGGTAACGTCATTAATCCGGATGATATTGTTCACTCTCATGGTGCGGATACATTGCGTATTTATGAAATGTTCATGGGGCCGTTAGAAGCTTCTAAAGAATGGTCTACCAATGGATTAGATGGTTCACGGAAGTTCCTAGATCGAATTTGGCGCTTGTTCGTCAATGAAGACGGAACACTTGGAAACAAAATCGGGGGAGAATCTGATGGAACTCTCGACAAAGTGTATAACCAAACGGTTAAAAAGGTTACGGAAGACTTCGAAAGCATGCACAATAACACTGCTATTTCGCAGTTGATGGTATTCATCAATGAATGCTACAAAGCAGATCGCGTACCGACTGAATATGCTAAAGGCTTTGTATTGCTCATGTCACCAATTACTCCTCACTTGACTGAAGAGCTTTGGGAGAAGTTGGGTCATGAAGATACGATCACATATGTTCCTTGGCCAACATATGACGCGGAAAAGTTAGTGGATGATACAGTGGAAATCGCTGTTCAGATTAACGGCAAAGTACGTGCGAAGTTAGAGGTCGATAAAGATATTACAAAAGAAGAGTTGGAAAAAGTGGCACTTTCCAATGAAGAAGTTCAAAAATGGATCGATGGCAAAGAGTTGAAGAAAGTCATCGCAATTCCAGGACGCTTGGTTAATATTGTAGCGGTTGGATAAATAGGTGATGCACGGAAGAGGGGCTGGTCTCTCTTCCGTGTTTTTTTTGTGGAAATGGAATGGTGAAGGCAAGAACCTGCTCAAGTTAACGTGGATCTACTGAAGAAGGAAGGCAACCCGCCCGTTTCGCGCAGGAACCCGCTCGTTCTCACGTGCAACCCGCTCGTTTCGCGCAGGAACCCGCTCGTTCCGCGCCGGAACCCGCTCGTTCCGCGCAGGAACCCGCCCGTTTCGCGCTAGAACCCTCTCGTTTCGCGCCGGAACCCGCCCGTTGTTACGAGCAACCCGCCCGTTCCGCGCTAGAACCCGCCCGTTCCCACGAGCAACCCGCCCGTTCCGCGCCGGAACCCGCCCGTTCTCACGTGCAACCCGCTCGTTCCGCGCTAGAACCCGCTCGTTCCGCGCAGGAACCCGCCCGTTCCCACATTCAACCCGCTCATTCCGCGCTAGAACCCGCTCGTTCCGCGCAGGAACCCGCCCGTTCCCACGATGCACCCTATCAATTCCTCAATCAAAAAAATAGCCAAGACGTTTCGCGAATCGAAACATCTTGGCCAATCAGTTATCCCATCATCTTTTCAGAAGCACGCAAACTTGCATTCATACCAGCAAGTCTTCCTGTAACAAGCGCAGAAGTAATATTATAACCACCAGTATAGCCGTGGATATCTAGAATTTCTCCGCAGAAATATAGGCCATCCATTTTCCGGGATGCCATCGTTTTCGGCTCGATTTCTTTCACCGACACACCGCCACCTGTGACAAATGCTTTTTCAATCGGTTGTGTTCCGTTTACTTTCATCTGGAAGGTCTTCAGCAAACTTGCAAGCTTCCGAATTTTTTCCGATGAGAACGTATTCGCAGGTTCGTTCGCTTCCATATCGGCCTCTTCAAACAAAAATAGTAACCAGCGTTCAGGCGCGATCCCTTTCAATGCGTTCTTTAATGCTTTTTTCGGATCTTCTTTCAACGTCGCTGTCAGCTGCTGGAATACTTGCTCTTCATTGTCATCCGGCAACACATCGATTTTAATGACAACAGGCTGATCTCCGTTTTTCATACGCTCTTTCACAACGTATTGGCTGCATCGTAAAATAGCTGGTCCACTAAGACCAAAGTGAGTAAACAGCATGTCCATTTGGTGTGTAACAAGAGTTTTCCCTTTACCATTCAATACTGAAACTGCTGCATCACGAAGAGCAAGTCCTTGCAGTTCTTTCGCTACAATGAATTTTTCATTAGATAACAATGGAACTTCCGTCGGATATAACGTAGTTACGGTATGGCCTGCTTGTTCAGCCCAAGGATAGCCATCTCCAGTGCTGCCTGTATGAGGGACGGCTTTTCCACCAACTGCCACCACAACGGACTTCGCTAGGATCTCTTCACCATCCAGCAAACGGACTCCGAGAATTTCGTCCTCATTCATAAGCAACTTTTTCACTTTCGTTTCCGTCCTGATTTCAACACCTAATCGAGCCATTTCGCTTAGCAACGCATTGACCACATCTTTTGCTTTATTGGAAACAGGGAACATGCGGCCATGATCTTCTTCTTTTAACGCCACACCAAGACCTTCGAAAAATGTAATAATGTCTTCATTGTTAAACACTGAAAACGGTCCATATAGAAAACGTCCGTTGCCAGGAATGTGTTTTACAATTTCTTCAACAGATAGACGGTTTGTCACGTTACAGCGTCCGCCGCCTGAAATAGCTAGCTTATTGCCAAGTTTTTTACCTTTATCGAGCAAGAGTACGCGGTTCCCGGATTCTGCAGCTGCTATTGAAGCCATCAATCCTGAGGGACCACCACCAATAATAATTACATCAACCATTTAAATCACACTTTCAGTTTTTCTACAGTATACAACACTAATGGCGATAAAACATTGTGAAATATGTTCCTGCAGAGTAAACTGTAAAGTAGTTTGACTGAACTCAGTAAAAGCCTATAGCGAGGGTTACGGATTTTGAAAAGTCTGTACTTAATCGCGCCTAGGTGTAATTGAAAGATGGGAAGGAATACATTCATGGCATCTAATCTTGTTAAAGGCACTGCGATTTTAACGATCGGCCTATTTTTATCGAAAGCACTCGGCTTGTTGTATGTTATCCCTTTTTACAGCATCGTCGGAGAAAAAAATGTGGGTCTTTATCAATACGCGTACATTCCCTATAATATTGCACTCTCCATTGCCATCTCCGGTGCACCACTTGCAGTTTCTAAATTTGTCTCAAAATATAATGCATTAGGGGACTACGC
The DNA here is from genome assembly GCF_003384035.1 of Sporosarcina sp. BI001-red. GTDB lineage: Bacteria > Bacillota > Bacilli > Bacillales_A > Planococcaceae > Sporosarcina. Next base: position 152,508 of record NZ_QQAK01000013.1, read on the forward strand.
CACCGGTCGGAAATTAATGAAATCGAGCATTGGCATTATGGCGTTGACGGGAGTCGTAGCCTTTTTAGCACTTTACTTTATGGCGGAACCGATTGCTCATATGGTTATTAAAGATAACGAGCAACAATTCACGGTCCAAGATATTGCATCTGTCATCCGGTGGGTCAGTTATGCGTTATTAGCTGTTCCAATCATGAGCGTAATCCGCGGATTTTTACAAGGATACCAAAAATTTGAACCAACTTCAGTATCGCAACTAGTTGAGCAGGTTGTTCGGATAGCAGTCGTCTTAATAGGCGCTTATCTCGTTGTGAACGTACTTGGTGGTTCACCTAAGACCGCTGTTAAATTTGCCGTGTTCGCTGCATTCATTGGCGCACTCGCAAGTATGGCTACTCTTGGATTTTACTGGAAGAAGTATAAACCGGAAATGAATGGGTTACTACAGAATAGTCCACCAGCTGGAGATATTCCTGTTTCAACTATTTACAAAGAAATCATTACGTATATTTTGCCATTTGTACTAGTTGGTGTTATTAATCCTCTGTACCAGTTTGTGGATATGATTACGTTTAATGGAACAATGTCTTCTATGGGATTAGCTACAGTTACGGATACGTATTTAACAATGCTCAATTTCCTGACTCACAAAATCGTTATGATCCCCGTAATGGTGGCGACTGGATTTTCTATGGCGCTGATTCCAGTGATGACAACCTATTATGCAAAGGGCGACCAAAAAGGGATCACACGGTCACTCGACCAAACCTACCAGATCATGCTGTTCATGACCATTCCAATGGTAGTAGGGATTATGGCGTTATCAAGCGAAATGTATCAAATTTTATATCAACAAAATGCTATAGGTGCGGGAGTATTAAGAAGTTATGCACCTGCTGCAATCCTGTTCGGGTTATACACAGTGACTGCTGCAATATTGCAAGGAATTGATAAGCATAAATGGATTGTCTTCACCTCACTTCTGGGATTACTTTTTAAACTCATGCTAAATATCCCACTCATTAAGATGTTTGAAGTGAATGGAGCGATTGCCGCGACCATAATTGGATATACCATAGCTGTTTGTGTGAATATTTTTGTTATCAAGAAAGAATTGAACTACCAATCCAAACTGGTCGTCCGACGTACGATCTTAATTCTGTTCTTCAATGCAATCATGGTAGTGGCTGTATTACTGACACGTTACGGTCTATACGCGATCCATGTACCTGAAGGGAAACTGCAAGCGTTGCTCTATCTGATGATTTGTAGTGGGGTCGGAGCTGTCGTTTACGGATTCTTGTCATTTAGAAGCGGACTTGCACAAAAATTACTGGGCGATAAAATTACACGAATTACAAAGAAATTCGGCTTGGGGAGATCATGAATGAGACTCGATAAACTGCTTGGAAATAATGGATTCGGGACACGGAAAGATGTGAAGCAACTTATACGAAAAGGGACAGTACGTGTGAATGGGATGACTGAGAAAGATCCTGGTTCCCATGTAGACCCCGAAAAAGATTCAGTGGATGTGCTAGGGGAGCCAGTTATCCACCAGGAATTCATCTATATCATGATGAACAAACCACCTGGAGTCATATCTGCAACTGAGGACAAATGGGACCAAACTGTAATCGACTTACTATCTGAGAACGAACAACGGTTTGAACCCTTTCCAGTTGGACGTCTTGATAAAGACACAGAAGGACTTCTACTCATCACAAATGACGGTAAGCTTACGCACGAGCTATTGTCACCGAAAAAAGACATCCCCAAAACGTACTATGCGAAAATCGAGGGAGTCGTAAACGAAGATGATGTCGCGGCTTTTAAAGAGGGCGTCACCCTTGAAGATGGTTACCATACGAAACCAGGATTTCTTACCATAATAGCTTCTGATTCCATTTCAGAAATTGAGCTGACGATTACGGAAGGAAAATTTCATCAAGTGAAAAGGATGTTTGAAGCAGTGGACAAGAACGTGGTCTATCTGAAACGTCTTACGATGGGAAATTTGTTATTGGACGAATCTCTGGAGTTAGGGCATTATCGGGAGCTGACGGTAGAGGAACTAAACGAAGTAGATCCACGAAAAAAAGGCTGAATTGCTTTGTGCAATTCAGCCCTTTTTTTGAGGCTGGGCGGCCTTAGTTAAACTTTAAGAAGGCAATTTCACTTTTCTTGCTGTCGTTGTCCATTGGCCACGAACCGGACTCGTAATGAGGTCATTATACTCCAGGACATTTAAATCCCGTTGTGCGGTACGTGCCGTGATGCTAAATTCTTGGACTACATTCTCTGTGGTGACAGTACCATTACCATAGATGTACAAATAGACATCTTTAATACGGGTCAGCATTCGGTCTGTAGCAGGATTCAACTGTGAACCACTCCTTCATCATCAATTTCCAATAGACTTGGTTTGAGACGTGGAAATGTTACGTTAGCTCTTCGAAATCGCCTGTGCCCCGCACATCCTCTCCAGCAAATTTAGTCAGACTGTTTGTTCTGACAATATTAGTATAACGTATATTTTCAAAAAAGTAAGCAATAATCGCTTATGATTTTGTCATTCCAACAACAAGTGGAAAGTTCTTTATTTTCATTTAAAAACGTGGGAAAATGGAGAGAACTGTTTTGACAGCAAACAAACGCTCGCCAAATTAACTGAACTCACATAGACTGTATGTAAACAGCCACAATTCACTTGTAATTGAGAGGAGAACAACGATGACAATTTACTTTAATAATGGGGTATATGTAGATAAAGAAAAGATGAAGGTATCCATTGACGATAGAGGTTACTATTTCGGCGATGGTGTATATGAGGTCGTTAAAGTATATGACGGAAAGCTTTATACGGCTCAGGAACATTTCACACGTTTTTTGCAAAGTGCTAAAAAGATTCGGTTAGATCTTCCATATACGATTGAGGAGTTCACGGAAATTGCTAAAAAGTTAGCCGTTGATAATGGTATAATAGAAGGACACGTCTATATTCAAGCAACACGTGGTGTAGCGCCACGGATGCATAACTTCCCAGGTGAAGAGGTCGTGCCTGTGATTACGGCGTATGCGATTCAAAATCCGCGCCCGCTCTCCAAGATTAAAGAAGGGGTAGCGGTGAAAACAACAGATGATATCCGGTGGTTACGTTGTGACATTAAGAGCTTAAATTTATTAGGAAATGTATTAGCGAAGCAAGAAGCCTATGAATCTGGTTGTGCAGAAGCAGTGTTTGTACGTGATGGGATTGTTACAGAAGGTTCTTCTTCAAATATGTTCGGGGTGAAAGACGGAATTCTATATACTCACCCAGCAACGAATCTTATACTAAATGGGATTACGCGAAGAGTCGTGTTGAAATTGTGTGCTAAGCATAGTATTGGGGTTATGGAAGAGCCGTTCACACTAGAACAATTCAATGAAATGGATGAACTATTCCTTACCTCTACAACATCAGAAATCACACCGATTGTGTCCATTGACGGAAAGCCTGTTGGTGAAGGGGTACCTGGTCGGGTGACAGAACGCTTACAACATGTGTTTGAAGAAACCATTCACGAACTCAAAATGGAAATTAACTGAATTAGAAAGCGCAGGTGAATCGAAAAATGGCCCAGCTAGTCAAAATGCTCGATTACGTCTCGCGTTATGAACATGACTTATCTCGTTATACGACCCAGTTCATTCGGTTAAAACGGTCCCAATGGGAACGGATGAAACGGCAATGGGATAATGGAGTCGATCTAGCGAGTTGGCAAATTGCTGCGGATGAGGAATTACCAGCAAAGATTCCAGAAAACGAGAGCCTTTCTGAAGAGGAAGTGGGAAAAAAACGATTTTCTTCATTATCTCGCTTCCTTCCTTTTAGAAAAGAGGAACAGATCGTAGCCTATAACGACGAGACTACGAAAGAACCAGACGACTTGCAATTTACTCCGAATATTATCCAAGATCCAAGATCGATCCAAAATTTACGGAAGTTATATATCGAACAACTTTTTCACTTTCAGTTAAAATGGGCAAGTTCTACGTTGACGGAGCGATCCCGGATAGATAGTAAATTCATGAGGGACAAGTTGCTTCATGAATTTTTAGAGATTTTGCCAGATAGCTATTTACTGTTCTATTATCCTGTTTTGAAAATAAAGAAAGCACCTGTCGAATTGGAAGTCATCCTCATGACACCTGTAGAATGTATTTGCATGACGATTCTACAAGCAGAAGAAGGTTCGGTATTAGTAGGAAGTGGAGAACGGTTTTGGACCAAAAAGTTGGGAGAGCAAGAATCCAAACTACTGAATCCATCGATTGGCTTAAACCGGATGGGGAAAATAGTGTCCAGCTTATTCGCGTCTGCTGAAGTCGATTTCCCAATCCGAAAAATCCTGCTTTCTAGAGAGAGTTACATTGACTATCCTGGGGTCGCTCATGATATCCAAATCATCGATCGAAGAGATTATCCAAAATGGTTAGAAAAAGTGAAGAAATTGAGCACTCCTATGAAATCCAAACAGTTTAAAGCTGCACAGGTACTACTCGACCTTTGTCAAACAACGGCTGCTAGCCGTTTATTTGAGACGGAAGAAGAACAACTAGAAGTGGAACAGGAATAATTAACATTAATGAAGAAGAGAGTGGTAGAACTATGAGATTACGACATAAGCCGTGGGCGAAAGATTATTTAGAGGAGCATGCAGGGATTGTCATTCAAGAACCGGATACAAAGAGTGGGAAATGGTCCATAATATTTGGAAATGACAACCCGGTCCATGTAGAAGTAGGTACTGGGAAAGGTCAGTTTGTTGTTGGAATGGCACTCGCGAATCCAGACGTCAACTATATCGGAATCGAGCATTTTGACAGTATCATCGTCTCTGCCGTGGAAAAAGTCGTCGATTCTGGAATTCCTGCGAATGTGCGGTTGCTGCGAGCAAATGGGAAAGAGCTTACCGATATCTTTGACAAGGGAGAAGTTGCACGCGTCTATTTGAATTTCTCAGATCCTTGGCCAAAATTGAGACATGCTAAGCGTCGTTTAACTCACGGTGAGTTTTTAAGTTTATATCAATCCGTCATGCCGGAAGATGGAGAAATCCATTTCAAGACAGACAACCGTGGATTATTTGAGTACTCACTCGTTTCGATTTCTGAATATGGAATGCGTTTGTTGGACGTGTCACTAGACTTGCATGCGGAAATGCCTGAAGATAATGTCATGACGGAGTATGAAGAGAAATTTTCTGCTAAAGGACAACCAATCTATCGTCTGGAAGCAAGGTTCATGGGCTAAGAATAATTCAACCAAAGGGGATGTTTGAGTGGATACATACGAATTTCACGATATGAAACTCACATGGCTGGATGGGGGCGTCAATTATCTGGATGGGGGAACGATGTTTGGCGTTGTACCGAAAGCAATGTGGGCTAAGAAGTATGCACCTGACGAGAACAACTTAATTGAATTGCGGACTGATCCAATCTTACTTCAATTTAAAGGAAAGAATATGCTAATAGATTCTGGTATCGGTAAAGGGAAGTTGGATGAAAAGAAAAAACGCAACTTAGGAATCAGAGCGGAAACTCGAGTTGCAGAAAGTCTTTCTGAGCTAAACTTAACTGTAGCAGACATCGACATGGTGCTCATGACACATATGCATAACGATCATGCGGCAGGCCTAACTGAGTGGCAAGGAGAAAAACTTGTTTCTGTCTTTCCGAATGCTGAAATTTATGTTTCACAGATTGAATGGGATGAAATGCGTAACCCGAATATCCGCTCAAGAAATACGTATTTTAAAGAAAACTGGGAGCCGATCCAAGACCAAGTGAAACCTTTTGAGAAAGAATTCTCACCCATGAAGGGTGTCACGTTGGTTCACACGGGAGGTCACAGCAACGGTCACAGCATTATCCGACTTGAGCAAAGTGGCGAGACTATGATCCACATGGCAGACATCATGCCGACACATGCTCACAGCAATCCACTTTGGGTCCTTGCATTTGACGACTATCCAATGGATTCCATCTTTGCGAAAGAAAAGCTGATGAAAGAAGCACGTCAAGATGGTCATCGTTTCTTCTTCTACCACGATGCCGTTTACCGAATCGTCCGCTTCGACGAAACCGGCAAAAACATAGTCGAGTCAGTTGAAAGAACTCGTTGATCTGAAGTTAAGAGGGTATAACAGAAATGGATCCTCTATTACTAACATCAACACCGTATACTATCAAATTTTGTTTTGGTGAATTTAAAAGGGCTGTTCCAAGTAGTCATTGAACATGACTATTAGGAACAGCCCCTCTTTTTACACCTAAAAAGAACTAGAAAAATTAATTTTTAACAAGCTCTACAACAGTGCCTGTCTTAGCGTCTGCAGCGAATTCATATTGTTCCAATACGCCGTTTTTAATGCGGGAAACCCCGCCTCTGTAAACGTTCATAGAAATGACGTTATTCGTGAATGGTTCAGTTTTCATCACAATCCATGATCCATCGATGGGACCTTCTTTTTTAAAGGCATCTTTTACGGTTTTTAGCACTTGCTCAGCTGGAACAGCAGAGTTTGCACGGTCTACGGCTTCTTTGACGACTAATCCTGCAGCTGCTCCGGTCAGAACGCCGGCTGCAAATTCTTTGAACTTCATACGGACAGCACCCCTTACTAGTCATTTTATTAAGTGTATTATACCACTATCAATTTGAATAAGCGAGACTACTCACTCTATTCTTTCGGGTCACGAACTAGACAATTGGTAATTTCGACTGAATTGTTCTACAATACGTAGTGAATATAATTAAAAGTGGAGGTAACCCTTATATGAATAACGAAACTCTTGCAATGTTTAAAACGCTTACAGAATTACCAGGTGCGCCCGGGAATGAGCATGCGGTACGTAAGTATTTACGCGGCGAACTTGAAAAATATTCAGATGAAATGATTCAAGACAACTTGGGAGGCATCTTCGGCGTCCGTAAAGGACCTGAGAATAGCCCGAAAATAATGGTAGCTGGACATATGGACGAAGTTGGTTTCATGATTTCAGGTATTACGGAAAATGGAATGCTCAGATTCCAAACACTCGGTGGCTGGTGGAACCAAGTGATGCTCGCACAACGCGTTGAAATTATTACGGATAAAGGTGTAATTCCAGGAGTTATCGGATCCATACCTCCTCATCTTCTAACAGATGAACAACGCGCGAAGCCAATGGACGTGAAAAATATGCTGATTGACATCGGTGCTGATGATCTGGAGGATGCAAAACGTATCGGAATCCGCCCTGGTCAACAGGCTTTGCCAGTATGCCCCTTCACTCCAATGGCAAACCCCAAAAAGATCATGGCTAAAGCGTGGGATAACCGTTATGGTTGCGGTCTCGCACTTGAGTTATTGAAGGAAGTAAAAGATGTAGAACTTCCTAACCAACTTTTCTCTGGAGCGACAGTAATGGAAGAAGTAGGACTCCGTGGTGCCCAAACGGCTGCAAATATGATTCAACCTGATTTGTTCTTTGGACTTGATGCAAGTCCTGCAAATGATATGTCAGGAAGCAAGACAGAATTTGGACAGTTAGGAAAAGGAACGCTGTTGCGTATTCTGGATAGAACAATGATCACGCATCGTGGTATTCGCGAGTTCATCCTCGATACGGCAGAAACCAATAACATTCCATACCAGTATTTCGTTTCACAAGGTGGAACCGATGCAGGGAAAGTCCATATATCAAACGAAGGTGTACCGAGTGCAATCATCGGTATTTGCTCTCGCTACATTCACACATCTTCATCAATCATTCATACTGATGATTATGCGGCTGCAAAGGAACTTCTTGTGAAATTAGTGACAACATGTGACAAAACAACGCTTGAAACGATTAAACAAAACGTTTAAAGTAACTCACAATGCTAGCATATAAAAGCAGTCAATTGCAGATTCTAATCTGTTATCGACTGCTTTTTATTGTGTAATCCAATGACTTGCGGTTCTGATGGTTGCGCAGATAAGTACTGACAGCTAAACTAAACATATTGTACTGAAACGGAGGAGGAAACGTGATTCGGAAATATAGCTACTTATTAGCAGCGGCAGTTTTATTACTTGTCCTTACAGGATGTGGCCGAACTGTTGAAGAACAAACAGATGAAGCAATGCAATCCGTACGAGATGCATTTGAGATGAACCGTAAACAACCGACAGAAGCTATAGCAGGAGTCGAATTCTATAAGCCGGTTGGCTGGAAAGTGGATATGATGCAAGAGGATCACACATTTTTGATGTCAAAACGAAATCAAACCTATACAGCGCAGTATGATCCGAATGCCAAGCAAGACTCACATGCGTATTATGAATTGCTAATGGCAGATACCAGTAAAAAATTCATCCAACAACAGACGTTTTCGGATGCAGGCGTATTTGGGTTTGCGGCAATTAGTGCTCATGGAGATTCTTCAGTCGAAGTTGTTACGGGATCGGGACCAGTCCAAGTGACCGCTATCGTGCAAAAAGGTGATCTTGTTGCAGCAATCGAGCGCATGATGGAAATAGCTAGATCTATACAAATAGCTTCGTAAAATAGGACTATAAAAGGAGAGGTGAAAACGTTGAAATCAGAACAATTAGTGGAAGAACTGAAAAAACGGCTTTCTTCTCAAAACTTTGAATGGAAGTTTGATAAAAAAGCAGATCGGATTCGTCTCGATCATAAAGAGTTACAGAGGGGGATGGACATTTCCCTTCCTGAAATACTAGCGAAGTATGAACTGAAAGCAGACACGGCGATTCAAGAAGTCGTCTATACCATTCAAGAAACCTTCAATGCGATGGAGGCTGAACAGCAACAAGGATTCGATGCTAATTCAATCATTCTTCCAGTTATCCGTTCAACATCATTTCCGAAAGAATCGAAGGCGGGAAGCCCATTCCTTGTGAAAGCCCACACAGCAGAAACGGCAATCTATTATGCATTGGACCAGGGAAAAACGTATCGACTCATTGATGAAAGTATGCTAGCGGATCTCGGCAAGACAGAACAGGAAATTACGGAAGTGGCATTATTTAATGCCCGAAAACTGCCCACAGATGTTAAAGTAGATGAAGTAGCGGGCAATAAATATTATTTCCTCAACATAAATGATGGATATGATGCAAGCCGAATAGTAAATGCCGCATTTTTGAAAGAGATGGCGACTCGCATTGACGGTCATATGACGGTCTCTGTACCTCACCAAGATGTATTAATCATTGGGGATATTCAAAATGACACGGGATATGATGTGCTTGCTCAAATGACGATGCACTTCTTTACTACAGGAACAGTGCCGATTACGTCGTTGTCGTTCCTCTACAACGATGGGGAGCTTGAACCTATCTTCATCATGGCTAAAAATCGTGTCGCAGAAAAAGGAGAGAAAAAGAAATGAACGTCTTTATTAACAAACATGGTGTAGGTGACGTGTTGATGGTCCAACTGACAACAGAGCGTCCGGAGAAAACGGAAATCGATTCGAAAGGTGATGTGACAGTAATTAAGTCCTCACACAATGGAGAACCAGTGGCCTTCAACCTATTTAATGCAACTCAATACGTGGGTGAGCATCCAGATGGTTCAATTGAATTGACACCTGAATTCGTTGCGAAGATTCAAGAAGCACTTGAAAAGAACAGTGTCTCACTTGAACTCAATGTAGATTTTAGTCCGAAATTCGTTGTAGGACATGTTGTCTCAAAAGAAAAGCATCCAAATGCGGACAAACTCAATATTTGTACCGTGAATGTTGGAAGCGAAACGTTACAAATCGTTTGTGGAGCACCGAATGTGGAAAGCGACCAAAAAGTTGTCGTTGCAAAAGTAGGCGCTGTGATGCCATCGGGTACAATCATTCGTGATGCAGAACTACGTGGTGTTCCATCATCAGGAATGATTTGTTCAGCAAAAGAATTGGACTTACCGGATGCACCTGCCGAAAAAGGTATTCTCGTACTAGCTGCGGAAGCAGAAGTAGGAAGCGCATTTATAAACTGAATACGATTTCACAAACAGAGGAGCTAGTAGAGTTCTCTGTTTTTTTTGTTGAAAAACACTTCAACTTACATGTTCTTTTTATCAAAAAAAGATAGGTAAACCGACCTGTAAACTGATTTTGTTTCCGTATGGGCACATGACTATTTGATTTTCTCCTTGATTTTCTGTTAAAATAGGTTGATTGAAATGAAAAGAGTGATAGAGTGAGTTGGATTAAAAAAACAATGGGTCGCTTGTTCGGCTCGCAATCTGAAGAGACACTGGAAGACATAACTATTGAATTACCTGAGCAAGAACAACCGCAAGAAACAAACCCGCCGCAGCGGCCGGCATTTAGATTCCCAATGATTACCGATGCTGAAATTTATGGATGGGATGCAGATCCCGATGAACCTGTACAAATAAAACAACAAGTAACTCCTGTAGTAGAAAAAGAAGACACATCTGAATCGATACCGTTATACAAAAATAACAGATGGCCAACAGAACCACCTAAAGGAGAAATCCATAGGGCTGGTAATAGAACGAAATATAAAGAACCTTCAGAGACGACTAAAACCGTAAAACCTAAGTTGGACAAGTCAGTTGAACGTAAAAAAGAAATTGTGAAACCAAGAACTAACAAACCGTTTACACCAACGGAAGTACCTTCACCTGTATATGGATTCTCACAATCGAAACGAAAGCCTGTGAATATTGAACGAGAGACCACGTCCAGTAATGGAAGTGAACCCATTACCAGACAGGTACCACCATCGAATCTTTTCTTGCCAAAAGAAGTGTTACCTTCTGGGAGAAAAATCGTACGACCATCTATTGGAAATCAGGAAACCAATCAGTACACTGAGATTGAAAATGATGTTGACGAAGTAATAGATGAACAACATGAACCAGCATGGACTAAACCAGATCTGTCAGAACCGGAGATTGTTATGGTGGAAGAAACCATACCGTTGACTTCGATGATAGATCAGACAGACTCTGACTTCTATTCTGTTGAGAAACTGGAAGTAGAATCAGTTCAAGAGAGTGTCCAGATTGCGGTGTTAGAACCTAATCCGGAGGAGATTAGTCAAGAAATTTCAAAGCATACAGAGCCAGTAGAAGAAGTGCCTGAAGTACTCTACGTAGAAGAAAATCTTGAAGAATTTACTGAGCCAGTAAGCAAAGTTACTGAAGAAGCGTACGTAGAACAAAAGGAAGAAGCGGACAACAGTGCTCCAGTTGTTGAAGAATCCACTTCTACCCCTGAACTAGAAAGAACCAAGCACGAAAAGACGGTTCCTTTTAACGTGGTCATGTTGAAATCGGATAAGGAGAAGCAGCAGTTACGTTCTCTTGCCGTTTCGAATGCTCCGACATTTAAAGAACCTTCACCGTTAGCTGTGAACAATGAACAACTATCTGCTGTTAGCGAAGATATCCAACCAGTAAAGACAGAACCTCAGAGACAGAACAACCAACATGTGGAAACGGTTCAGCCACCACCACTTACAAGTATAGCGACGTTATCAGAGGGACCTGAGGATGAGCAGTACGTGCCGCCTCACTATGTTTTCCCATCAATTGAAGAGCTGCTACCAGCTGAAGCACAGCACGAAGATACGGAATGGCTAACTTCGCAGTCCGAGAAACTAGTCGAAGCACTTTCCCATTTTGCTGTCGATGCAGACATATTACAAGCGGTTCAAGGACCTACGGTTACTCGTTTTGAGTTGACGGTCGGATTTGGAACAAAGGTTAGCAAAGTACGTAATTTGACTGATGATCTGAAATTAGCTCTAGCGGCAGAAGATATCCGAATTCAAGCTCCAATCCCTGGCACAAGCTCCATTGGGATTGAAATACCGAATCGGACAACTCGTCCTGTCCGAATTTCAGAAGTCATTGACACTGAGAAGTTCTCGAGTTCTGACTCACCACTTGAAGCGGTACTTGGATTGAGTTTAACAGGGGAACCGGTTACCATCGACTTGCGGAAAATGCCGCATGGAATGATTGCAGGTGCAACGGGTTCAGGTAAATCTGTTTGTATTAACTCGATTCTTGTGAGTCTTTTGTACAAAGCTTCGCCAACGGAACTTAAAATGATGTTGATTGATCCTAAAATGGTGGAATTAGCACCTTTCAATGGAATACCACATCTTATAAGCCCAGTAATCACTGACGTAAAGGCTGCGACAGCTGCTTTAAAATGGGCAGTCGATGAGATGGAGCGCCGCTATGAGCTATTTGCGCATGCGGGAGCACGGAATATTGAACGATACAACCAAATGGCGGAAGCGAATCGACAATTCGCTCAAAAAATGCCGTACTTACTAATTGTAATCGACGAGCTCGCAGATTTGATGATGGTTGCACCGAATGATGTTGAAGTATCAATTAGTCGGATTGCCCAAAAGGCACGTGCATGTGGAATTCACTTGATTATTGCAACACAGCGTCCGTCCGTTGACGTTATTACTGGCATCATCAAGGCCAACATTCCAACGCGGATTGCATTTGCTGTGTCTTCTCAAATCGACTCACGGACGATTATCGATGGTGCAGGAGCGGAGCGTCTTCTCGGTAGGGGAGATATGCTTTACGTCGGAAACGGACAATCTTCACCCATCCGATTGCAAGGTACATTTGTTACAGATGATGAAATTGAATGCATTATTGAACACGTTAAAAAAGAAGCCTCGCCGGAATATTTATTCGGTCAGGAAGATTTACTTGCTGCAGTTGTTGAAGAGGAGGAGTCAGACCCATTATTCACACAAGCTTGTTCATTCATCATTGAACAGGGGAGTGCGTCGACTTCACTTATGCAACGCCATTTTAGTATTGGATACAATCGTGCCGCAAAGATTATGGATCGCATGGAAGCTCATGGCTTCATCTCTGAACAACGGGGAAGTCGTTCGCGGGATGTGTATTTAACAGAAGCAGACTTGGAGACATTTCTGAATCCTGATCCCGAAGCATAAGAATAGAAGATGAACTTACAACAAGAATTATCAATGAGAGATTTTAGGGAACAGGTTGCTCCCAGGAGGTTGCACAATGACGAAATTTCACTTTACAGGTATTAAAGGATCAGGAATGAGCTCACTCGCTCAAATTCTTCATGATTCATCAAACGAAGTTCAAGGATCTGATGTGGAAAAGCACTTTTTCACAGAGGAACCGCTTCACGAACGCTCTATAAACGTACTTCCTTTCAGTGAAGATAATATTACGGAAGGACTTACAATAATTGCAGGAAATGCGTTCCCGGATACCCATCCGGAATTAGTGAGAGCTAAGGAACTAGGACTCGATGTTATTCGCTATCATGACTTCTTGGCGGAGTATATGAAACAATTCGTTTCAGTAGCTGTTACAGGTACGCATGGGAAGACATCGACGACTGGGCTTCTTGCTCATGTTCTTTCTGGCTTTGCACCCATTTCATACTTAATTGGAGACGGTACTGGTAAAGGCGTTCAAGACAGTAAATTTTTTGTTTTTGAATCATGCGAATACAAACGGCATTTCTTAGCGTACGAACCAGATTATGCAATCATTACAAATATCGATTACGACCACCCCGATTATTTTAAGGATATGGCAGATGTATTGAATGCGTTTGGGGATATGGCGTTGAATGTTAAAAAAGCGATCATCGCATGTGGGGATGACCCGAACTGTTTAGCGATACAAGCAAATGTACCCGTCGTACTCTATGGTCTAGGCGAAGGAAATGATTTTAGTGCGTCCAATATCGTGAAAAGCGCTGAAGGCACTTCTTTTGATGTATTTGTACGTAACGAATTTTATCATTCTTTCACAATTCCGATGCCTGGCGACCATGCCATTAAAAACGCATTGGCGGTCATTGTACTTTGTCAGTATGAAGGATTGGACCCAACTGTTGTCGCCGAACGCCTTAAGAGTTTCAACGGGGTAAAACGGCGGTTCACTGAAATTCAAGCGGATGGTGCAATTCTAATCGATGATTATGCACATCATCCGACAGAAATCCGAGCAACACTTCAGTCGGCAAGACAGAAGTATCCTGAGCGTGAAATCATAGCGGTTTTCCAACCGCATACATTTTCAAGAACTGCTGCACTAATGGATGAATTCGCAGAAAGTCTTTCTGAAGCTGACCAGGTTTATTTGTGTGATATTTTTGGATCCGCTCGTGAAAAATCAGGTACGTTAACGGTGAATGATCTTGCTGAGAAAATTCCTGGATCTGCTCATTTGACACTAGAAGCTATTGAAGCGCTTGATGGACATGAAGACGCAGTCTTTTTGTTTATGGGTGCAGGAGACGTACAAAAGTATTTAACCGCATATCAACAACATATCGCTGAACAGAGAACAGTCTGAATTAATCAGACTGTTTTCTTTTTTTTATGAAATCTTAATAAATTTTAAAGGATATACACTCTCATTGTCGAAAGTGGAAAGATGATCAAAGTTTAGGCTGTTGAGTGACAGGGTAAAAGTACTCATAAGATAGTGGACAGAGAGGAGTGAACTGCTTCAATCTGTTGTACATAACGGATAATCGTTGAAAGTAAGTCTTCAGCGAAATTACCAACCGTATCGACAGACGAAAAAAGCCACGGGATGACAGACCAATACGCTAACACCATTTTAAGGAGGAGATCGCATGAGCGACAACTATAACAAACCAAACCAAACGAACGAACTTAACTCTAAGGATGTTTATGAAAATTCATACGGAGAACCATCACAATTACCGATGAACTACAATTATTTCCCAACGGATACCGATCGTTTCTATGAAGAGGAAAGTTCAAGTTCAGGAAGCTTTTTAACTGGAGCATTAGTAGGTGGTGTCATCGGTGCTGCAGCGGCACTTTTCTTAGCACCTAAAACGGGTAAAGAGATGCGCGATGATTTTTCTACTCAAGCAGTACAGTTGAAAAACAAGAGCATCGAGCTAAGCTCCACAGCTAAAGACAAAGCGGTTGATCTTACGGCGACGGCGAAGGATAAGGCAGCAGATTTCACTTCGACAGCAAAAGATAAGGCAGCTGATCTGTCTAGTACTGCAAAAGAAAAGGCGACACAGCTTTCAGCAGTGGCTAAGGAAAAGTCTGGAGACCTTAAGAAAAATGTACAAGACCAAACCGAAAAAGTTAAATCGATGACTTCAAAAAAGACTGCACCTATGGACGACGGTACAGCTTCCTCTGAAGGCGAAGAGCCTATTGTGAAAAAAGAGGCTACCAAAAAGTCTGAGGAGAAAAAAGAGGCAAGCAATCAGACTACTAAAAATAGTGATGTTGCCTATAACAACTCCGACAACATCGGCAAGAACAAAAACATTAATCAGAACGCAGTATCTGATGAAATACCTAAAAGTAACTAAACAGACAAAAGCCATTCAGCGTATTACACGCTGAATGGCTTTTTCACGTAATTAAAATTTCTAAATCGTCTCCTCCAAACAGCTGATCATAAAATTGTATCGGCTGTTTGTTGCGAAGTAGCTTATAGGAGATCGCGGAACCGGTTGGCAGTTGATAATCGACAAACGCAAAAACGTCACTAAATGTAATCGGCTGACCAGTAGAAGGTGTCACCTTCAACTCGTCATCCTCTGTAATCTGAGCTGTAGGCTCAACGGATTTGTCATTCAGCATGATGGAGAACCGAGGTTTCCTAATGGTCACGTGCTTTCCGTTGAAAGCAACGGTTAGCTGCTCCGTCAATTGAATTCCTAATTCATGTACAACATCTTCAACCGTTGTCAGTGTCTTTTGTTCACTTGTAATGTGATCGCCATGCGCCACTTGTGATGTGAGTGAAATGGGCAATCCATTTCGAGAATAGACAGGAGGCTTGGATTTTAGGTGAACTCGCTTACCATTCAACATGACAGCTTGTAATGAACCCTGGGTGTTGTTGCTGCCTTCATTTAGAACGTGTAAGGCGTCTCGCAGCGTCACCGGTCGATGTACCTTGATATCGTCTCGATCTTGAATTGCTGTTTGAATATCTTGATACTCATTATTCACGATTACTTCAGTTTTCAATACAACCGTTTGTCTATTAATCTTCACAGAAATAGCTTCCACATTTAATTCAGTTACATCTGCAATAACAGCCTGTGCAGAGTGTCCATCTTCTCCTAGTATGAGTTGAATGGAATCTCCGTTACCTATCTGATCTTTTGAACTGACGGTTTTTCCATTTTTAAGAATAACAGAAGGGGTTCCGTGACTACCTGGTAATGTGATCTCCTGTCCATTCAGAGTGAAACGCAACGCGAGTCCAGGCTTTCCATATAACTGTCTAGCTTTGATGCCTGCTGCAAGAAGGGCGTCGCCTACCGTCATTTCCTTTAACTCAAAGAGTCGGATCATTTTATCGTTCACTGTCACGGACATGTATTGAATCGGTGCGCGTTTTGCGGCAATTGCAATTCCTATTGGCGTGACCAGTGCAGGGGAAGAGATAATATGATCGGCCAGTGTCACTTCAGACAGCGCATCAAGTCCCCTGACTGCCACCCGTTGTAAAGGGAGGTCTAGGGCGGCGCTGAGCTTATTCGTCAAAGCGGGGGTTAAGCTACCACCTCCTACTAGCATGACTGCTTGAGGGGACGTATTGTTTAGCCGCTTGATTTCATTGGCAATGGACTCTGCAAGTCGATCAATTGCTGACATAATCGTTTGGATGACTTCTTGTGTAGGAAATTGTTGTTC
The DNA here is from genome assembly GCF_003384035.1 of Sporosarcina sp. BI001-red. Taxonomy (GTDB): domain Bacteria; phylum Bacillota; class Bacilli; order Bacillales_A; family Planococcaceae; genus Sporosarcina. The sequence goes on from NZ_QQAK01000013.1 coordinate 169,253, forward strand.
AAATCCTAGAATATCATTCATGACGACAGAGTCTTCGTTGAATAACAATCGCTTTACGCGTTCCGCTTCAGGAAAGTCCAACAAATAGCTGGAACTCAAGGCTTCAGTTATTTCATCCCCAGCCACTGGAACCATGCCGAATGCAGAAACCGTGTTATGATTAGTAAGTGCAATATCCGAAGTCCCAGCACCAATGTCGACTAAAGCTACATTTAAACGTCTCATCGATTGCGGGATCAGGACGTTGATTGCAGCAATCGGTTCAAGGGTCAGTGCTTCCATTTCCAAATCTGCTCGTTTAAGAGCTGAAAGCAGGGATTCCACGACGACCCTAGGTAAGAACGTGGCGATGACTTCCACACTGGCAGAGCGGCCAGTTTGGTCAATCAAACTACCGATCTCTTCATCATCCAAAAGGTAGTGAAGTACGGAGTATCCCACACAATAATATTGGTTCTCTGTTGTGTTTGCGTCTGAAGAGAGTAACTCTTGCTGCGCTTTTTGGACGGCTCCGAGTTCTAATCTATTAATGTCTTCTATATTGATGAGCGCATGCTCTGTGATATCCACTGACATTTTTCCAGTGGCGGTTTTCAACGCTCGTCCAGCAGCTGCGACACTTACCTTTTTCAAAGGTCCGTGTCGTTCTGCAAGCAAGGTTTTCATTTGCTCAATCACTGAGGCCACACTGACTATGTTATGTATTTGTCCATCAATCATGGAGCGCTCTTTATGTTCAATTACTTCAAGATCAACGACATGATATCCTGAACTGACTTCTTCCAATATAATTCCGACAACGGAACGTGTCCCGATATCAAGTGCAAATAAAGGCGCCACATTAGTACCTCCTAAGTCTTTCCGATATATTATATATGACAATTTAGCGAAATAGCGTGACATTTCAACTAAGGTTCATTATACTAGGTCTATTATTATAAAATGTACCATACATTCTCCGTTGCGAAAAGGGAATGCTATGAATGGGGAGGAGAATGATTATGCGCCAACATGATTTGGAAGAACTGCGGTCTCAGGTAACTGAACTGAACGTAAAGATTTTGGAACTCATTAATGATCGTACTGCTGTAGTGCAAGAAATAGGTAAAGTAAAAGAAAAACAAGGTGTTAATCGTTATGATCCGGTCCGAGAAAGAGAAATGTTAGATTTCTTGAAGGACGTGAACAACGGACCCATTCCAAATGGTATTCTGGAACAGGTATTCAAAGGTATTTTCATGTCCGCACTTGAAATTCAAGAAGACGAACAGAAAAAGGTACTTCTCGTTTCACGCAAACGAAAAGCAGAGGATACAATCGTCGACATTAACGGTGAAAAAATAGGGAATGGAACACCTTCATTTGTATTTGGGCCATGTGCTGTAGAATCTTATGAACAAGTTTTGGCAGTTGCCGAGTCTATTAAGGCAAAAGGACTTACAATGATGCGAGGTGGCGCATATAAGCCGCGTACATCACCTTACGACTTCCAAGGATTAGGATTGGAAGGATTGAAGATTTTGAAGCGTGTTTCTGATGAGACGGGCTTGTCCATTGTGACGGAAATTATTACACCTTCTCATTTGGAAGAGGCGCTTGACTATATAGATGTCATTCAAATAGGTGCGCGGAATATGCAAAACTTCGAGCTTCTTAAAGAAGCAGGAAAAGCAAACAAACCAGTTTTGCTAAAACGTGGATTGGCTGCAACGATCGATGAATTCATTCACGCAGCAGAATACATTATGTCGAAGGGGAATACACAAATTATTCTTTGTGAGCGAGGCATTCGAACTTACGAGCGTGCGACTCGCAATACATTAGATATTTCTGCTGTTCCAATTTTAAAACAAGAAACTCATCTACCTGTATTTGTTGACGTTACTCACTCTACAGGTAGAAAAGATCTTCTAATTCCAACGGCTAAAGCAGCAATCGCTGTAGGGGCAGATGGTGTTATGGCTGAAGTGCATCCAGATCCGGCAGTTGCCTTGTCTGACTCAGCTCAACAAATGAACATCGAACAATTTGACGAGTTCTACCAAGAAATGCAACGATTCATGAATACACATCAAATTGTATAATTTTTCGCCGGAGCTTACATCGCTCCGGCGTTTTGGTATACTAGGTAAGAAAGATAAAAAAGACAGAGAAAGGGGAGGTCAGTATGGCGGTAACAATTTATGACGTGGCTCGAGAAGCGAACGTCTCAATGGCTACTGTATCACGAGTGGTCAATGGTAATCCCAACGTGAAACCAGCAACGCGTAAGAAGGTAACAGCATGCATTGAACGGCTCGGCTATCGGCCCAATGCTGTAGCACGCGGCCTCGCCAGCAGAAAAACGACAACTGTAGGTGTGATCGTACCGGATATTTCAAAAAGTTATTACGCGGAACTCTCTAGGGGAATAGCAGATGTTGCGACAATGTACGAGTACAACATTATTCTTTCCAATTCGGATAAGCGTACTCTTCGTGAAATGGAACTAATCGAGGACCATTTAGGAAAGCAAGTGGATGGGTTAATATTCATGAGCGACTCGATTTCGGATGATGTGCGGAAGGAAATGAATTCTGCAAACATCCCCATTGTGTTAGCGGGGACGTTGGATTCTGAGTTCGATTTTCCGACTGTGAATATCGAAAATAAGGAAGCCGCACACACTGCGGTGAATGAGCTGATTGAAAATAACCATAAACTCATTGCGTTCATTTCCGGGCCATTTAGCCGGGACATTAATCGGCTTTCTAAGAAGACGGGGTATGAGGAAGCAATGGCTGAAGCAGGTTTATCAATTCCTGACGGGTATATTGTTGAAACGGATAATACATACGATGACGCATACGAAGTATGGAATCGTTTAAAGAAGTTACCCGAACCTCCTACAGCCGTTTTTGCAGGGAATGACGAAATTGCTGTTGGTTTAATGAATGGAATACGCGATGCAGGGCTTACGGTACCGAATGATGTCGAGCTAATCTGTTTCCAACACTCTATTCTTGCGAGAGCAGTGCGTCCTCAGTTAACGGCTATTCGTGTGCCATTGTATGATTTAGGAGCCGTGTCAATGAGACTCTTAACGAAATTGATGAATGGCGAAGAAGTTGACCAAAAGCAAGTGGTATTGCCATACCAATTGGAGTATCGAGATTCTGTACGGAGTAAATGATGTAGATTAAATAGGTGTGACAACACAAAGTAAAAGCAGAGTGGAGATATCTCCACTCTGCTTTTGCTTTGTCAATAGAAATAAGTGTAATGACAGTCTAACGTGGGTGTTGCTCACTTCGTATGTAATGTAGTGAACGATCCATAACTTGTGCATTCTTCTCTTCGATTTCTGCTTTTCTGGGAATCGGTTTATATAAGGGGCTCGGATCTTCCCACGTTTCGATGAGAGGGACAGGGGCCTCCGGCTGCCACCGGATAAGCCACTCTTTCGGAAGGGGTCCTGTCGGTGCTGGAAGTTTCTTCATCGCATACCAGATATGAGACCACGCACGAGGAACGACCCGCCATATATCATAACCGCCACCCCCTACTGCAATCCATCGTCCTTCGCAATACTCATCAGCGAGTTCACGGGCGATTCTCGGAATCTCTTTGTAGATTTCCATTGTGCCATACAAATGAGTTAACGGATCAAAGTAATGAGCATCTGCACCATTTTGTGTCAAAATTACATCTGGTTTGAACCATTCGATTACTTCTCGGAAAGCGGTTTTATAAATGGTTAAAAAAGATTCGTCCTCTGTGAAAGCATCGATTGGAAAGTTGAACGAAGTCCCATACCCTTGACCGTTCCCACGCTCAGTTACGTGTCCAGTTCCTGGGAATAGATAACGTCCAGTTTCATGGATGGAAAACGTGCAAACGTCGGGGTCATCATAAAATGTCCATTGAACCCCATCTCCATGGTGAGCGTCTGTATCGATATAAAGTACTCGTGCATCATAGTTTTTTTGTAAATAACGGATTGCAACTGAGCTATCATTATACACGCAAAATCCCGAAGCTTTCCCTTGGAAACCATGATGGAGACCACCGCCTAGATTTAGCGCATAACCAGCACGATTTTGCATCACTTCATCGACAGCTGTCAGCGTGCCACCAACAAGCATGGCGCTTGCTTCATGCATATTTGGGAAAATAGGAGTATCTTCTGTCCCTATCCCGTAAACACTTCCTACTTCAGATCCCACTTCACCTTTTCCTGCCTTTTTTACCATCTCGACAAACTTAGGCTCATGAACTAATAGTAATTCTTCATCCGTTGCAATGCGAGGTGGGACAATATCTTCCTCTGTTATCGCGTGCATCTCTTTTAGTAAATCAAGGGTTAAGACGATTCTTTTTTGATTAAAAGGATGTGTGTCTGAAAATGAATAACCTAGCTGATCTTCCGAAAAGATGAATACGGCATCCTTTTTCATACTTCTGCCCCTGGAAAGTTCGGCCAAAGAACGTCAAATCCACGCCCCTTTAGACCTTCTATAATTGGAAGAGGATTCATCGTCTTAATGCGGATCACTAGGATTTTATTAGCCTCATTTTCTTTGTCTGGATAGACAAGGACACTTTGTACATTCGTTTGAAATTCATTAAAAACTTTAGAAACTTCGTAAAGAATTCCAGGGATGTTAGGAACACGGACTTCGATTTGAGAACCCGGCTGATGTGCACCTGTCAGTTCTATGTATTTATACAACAAATCTGTTTCTGTAATAATTCCAACCAGCTTCTGGTTGGAAACGATTGGGAGACAACCAATCTTGTTGTGATAAAAAACTAACGCAGACTCTTCCACAAAGTCCATGGGATGTCCGATAGTAGGATTCTTGACCATACACTCAGAAAGAAGCATTTCATATGCCGCAATAATATCTTCTGTCTTCTGATTTCCGTAGGGAATGATTTCTTTCAAATCTCGATCGGTCACAATTCCAACAAGCTGATTGTCCTGAACGACAATGGGAAGATGGCGGATGTGGCGTGATCTCATTAAATCTGCAGCATCCTTTACAGTATGATCCGGTGTTAATGTTAGGACTTCAGTTTTCATAATTTCTTCGATTAACATAGGAACCCTTCTTTCTTAATACAGGAATCTGTTTTTTAATCGTAGGCTATCGAAGCGTTGGACATCCTCTTGCACGATACGCTTGCCGATTCGAGCCATTAAGCAATTTGCAGGATGAGAACAAATTTCTGGGTCATCTGTCGCGAAATATTCAAGTCCACCGTGCTTCATCATTTTTTCCATGACTTTTCGGTATTCCCATACGTTGAGCTTCGTCTCTTTCAAATCCCAATGCCAATAGTATTCAGTAGTTATGACAATATAGTCTTCCATTGCATCATCCATCATCGAGACTTCCAGTAACGCTTTTCCGACACCGCCACCCCGATACTTTGCAATGACCTCAATCGCTCCTAATTCAATCAAGTTTTCAATTTTACCTTCAGACCATCGTTCAAGTGGATCAGGATACAAGTAGGTCACATATCCAACGATCTGATCTTGACTCCGCGCAACAATTATTCGTCCTTCAGGTAGCTTAGAGATACTAATTAGCGCTTTATGTTGTTGAGCAGGGGCTCTGAATGCTACTAATCCTTCATGAAATGTATAATTTTCGAGATCCAAAGTACGAATAGGTCCTTCAATAATGAGATCCCCATTTCTATGCTTCAATTTCAAAGCATTATAGGTTTTTACATGTTCCAATCATTTCACCGCCTTTAACTGATATCCATCTGCTTTCAGTATACATGAAATGTACGTGTATTTTGGTGATAATTCTTACAAAACAAAGAACTGTCGGAAAAGTACTATTTGTTTGCCAGTTTAAGAGGAGTTCATGTAGAATAAAAGTGTTAGTACATATTTAAGGGGGTTCTGTTATGGTTTTAAAAACAATTCCGGCTTTACAGTCCGATTATCAAATGCAAGACTATGACAAGTTGGTGGCTACTTTTGATTGGAAAGAAGCTGAAAAAGCTTTTAGCTGGTATGAAACGGGAAAAGTAAATATTGCGCATGAAGCGGTCGATCGACATGCCGATTCTTTCCGCAAAAACAAAGTTGCACTCTACTATAAAGATGGTTCACGCAACGAGACCTATACATTCGGAGATTTAAAGAAAAACTCCAACAAAGCTGCAAATGTATTAAAAAACTACTCGACATTGGAGAAAGGTGATCGGATTTTCGTCTTCATGCCGCGTTCGCCTGAATTATATTTTGCACTCTTGGGCGCTTTGAAAATCGGTGCAATTGTTGGGCCGCTATTCGAGGCATTCATGGAAGGTGCTGTCTATGATCGATTAGACGACAGCGATGCAAAAGCGATCGTAACGACACCGGAACTTGTGGATCGTATTCCAGTGGATCGTTTGCCGAATCTCGAAACTGTTTTCGTCGTGGGGGACGATGTGACAGAAGAAGGCAAAATAATCAGTTTCAGTAAGCATTTTGAAAAATCATCCAAGGACTTCGAAGTGGAGTGGTTAGAACGTGAATCACCGACTTTGTTGCACTATACCTCAGGGTCTACAGGCAAACCTAAAGGGGTCTTGCATGTACAGGAAGCAATGGTTCAGCAACTTCAAACTGCTAAGTGGGTACTCGATCTTCGAGAAGAAGATGTGTTTTGGTGTACAGCTGACCCGGGTTGGGTAACGGGTACGGCTTATGGAATTTTTGGTCCATTACTAGCAGGGGCAACAAATCTGATTGTCGGGGGCCGTTTCTCTACAGATAGCTGGTATGGGGCTATTGAAGAGTTTGGGGTAACTGTCTGGTATAGCGCACCGACCGCTTTCCGTATGCTGATGGGGGCAGGAAGTGCTGCAATGGAAGGGCACGATCTTTCGTCACTCCGTCACATTTTATCTGTCGGAGAGCCTTTGAATCCTGAAGTCGTCCGCTGGGGAATGGAAATCTTTAATATGAGAATCCATGATACATGGTGGATGACCGAAACAGGCGCTCAGATGATTTGTAACTTTGGCTCACTGCCACTGAAGCCAGGTTCGATGGGGAAGCCGGTACCAGGTGTTGAAGCAGCTATTGTTGATGACCAAGGGAATGTACTTCCTCCTAATAGAATGGGGAACTTAGCGCTGAAAAAAGGATGGCCAGCCATGATGAGAGCCATCTGGAATAACCCTGAAAAGTATGATTCGTACTTCTTGAACGGGGAATGGTATGTATCAGGGGATTCAGCATATATGGATGAGGATGGTTACTTCTTCTTCCAAGGTCGTGTGGACGATGTCATCATGACAAGCGGGGAACGGGTAGGTCCATTTGAAATTGAAAGTAAATTGATTGAGCACCCAGCGATTGTAGAAGCAGGCGTTATCGGTAAGCCAGATCCGGTTCGCGGAGAAATCATTAAGGCGTTCATCGCATTACATGATGGATATGAGCCGACAGATGAACTGAAAGAAGAGATTCGTCAATTCGTGAAAAAAGAGCTGGCGGGTCATGCAGCTCCAAGAGAAATTGAGTTCAAGGATAAGCTTCCTAAGACACGAAGCGGTAAAATTATGAGACGTGTGCTCAAAGCATGGGAACTCGATTTACCGACAGGTGATTTGTCGACTATGGAAGACTGAAAACAAAAAAAGCTGGTCAGTTACCCGTAAATGGGTACTGTCCAGCTTTTTCTTTTGGTTGGATTGTATTAAAAGCAAAGGACGGTAATGGTTAGTCACCGTCTGAATCGCCCTCACCGCCACCATCCCCACCGTTAGCAGGGGGCTTCGGTTTTCCATCGTTGCCACCGTTAGCAGGGGGCTTCGGTTTCCCATCGCCTCCACCGTTAGCAGGGGGTTTCGGTTTCCCGTCGCCTCCACCATTAGCAGGTGGTTTTGGTTTCCCATCCCCACCGCCATTTGCCGGTGGCTTCGGTTTCTCATCTCCGCCACCGTTAGCAGGGGGTTTCGGTTTGTTATCTGTTCCCGTGTTTGAATCTGGAGGTGTCGTTCCTGTATTGCCACCACTATCTCCTGACCCACTATTTGAGTCGTCCGGTGTTTCCGTTTTAGGTGGTTCGGCCCCAGTCGTGACTGCGTTTGAAGCCGCGGAAGTCAATCCCGTTATATCTACAGCTCGTACCGTATAGGTTCCTCTTCCTATAGGGAAAGAAAGTGACTGACCATCTCGGATTGTCCCTACACGCGTTCCGCCATTGTAGACATAATATCCAATGACATCATTTGACGGTGAAGCGCTCCAAGTCAATACAGAACCATTCTGCGAAGCGGCCACACCTGCTGGCGCTACACTGTCGGCAGGGAAGATTGCACCCGATACAACGCGGGATGCAAATAGTGATTTTGTTGGGAATAACTTAGATGCATCTCCACCAAGAGGTCCAAGCATCCGTTTGATGAATTCTTGATTAACCCCTACGCCACCAGCTGTAATGAACTCAGAAGGCGTTGAAGGCAATGCGGCATATCTAGTTCCTTTAACAGATACAGAAGATGATGAAATGATACTGTCATCCGGTTTGTTAGGGAGCATGACATTCGCATTGAATAGATCAGAGCGGACCAAACCTGCAGCTGAACATGCAGCTGACGGCGCAAGACCAGAAATTCCACAGAATGAGCGGTTTACAACGCCTTGTGGCTGTTGGAAACGAACATTTTGACCAACCGTGTCAGGTCGTGCCTCGTTGATGGCATTCATGAGTTGTGCATATAAAGCGTTTGTACGTGAACTTGCGGTTCCATATTGTGCATTTCCTGGACTTTCTAGAGATTTGGTCTGGTACTTATAGCCAAGCCACACACCAAGAGAAACGTTAGGATTATAACCAAGTAGCCATGCGTCACTGAATGAGTTCGTCGTACCACTTTTTGCTGCAATATCGACATTGAAATTCAGTTTGCTTTTCATTACTTTTGCTGTACCGCTGGATGCTACATCACGAAGCATATCTGTCACAATGTATGCAGTTTGCGGGCTGAATACCTGTTCAGGTTCAACTTTATGTTGGTAAATAATTTTACCGCTACTATCTTCTATCTTATCAACAATGTAAGGATCTACGTGTTGTCCACCATTTGCAAGTGTGGAATAGGCGCTTGTATTTTCTTGCACAGTACCTCCATACCTCAACCCACCCAAGGCAGCAGATAGGTTTTCATAATCACCTTTTACTAGGCTCGTATAACCCATTTTCTCCAAAAACTCAGCGGGACGTCGATCGATAATCTGACTATAGAGACGAAGTGCCGCTAGGTTTTGTGAAGTCGTAAGTGCTTGGCGAGCTGAAATGATGCCTAGCTCTTGAGTCGGGATGAAGTTCGCAGGAGAATAAGATCCAGCTTTAAATTTCACATCGACAACCGGGCTTCCTGCACCGATGACCCCATACTCAATAGCAGGTGCGTAGACAAGTAAAGGCTTGATGGTAGATCCGGGCTGTCGGATTGTTTGAGTTGCGTGATTCGTCGCTTCTAACTCATGGTCTCGACCACCCACAAAGGCTAAGATTTTTCCTGTCTTATTGTCCAATAACGTTGCACCGACTTGCACTGGCATTTTCTCTGATTTCTTTTCACCAGTCTGTTTGTTAGTAGAATCTTGTGTGAAAGTGAACCCATACTGAGTGAAGTTCTCCGCAACATCGTTCATGGCATTATAGAGTTGCAAATCTACGGTCGAATAAATACGGAAACCATCATTTCTCATGGATCGCTCTGCTAAAATTTCATATTTCGTTTTGAGTTTTTTATCTTCTACTAATCGGTCAGCATCTATGCCATCTTCTTCTGCAATTTTATCAGCGAGAATGGCAATTGTGCTACGCTGTATTTCATCCGTTAAAAATTCATCTCTGCTCTTTGGGGCAGGGGCTGCAGTTCTGAAGTCCTTTGTAATATCGTAAGCAATGGCTTCATTATATTCTTTTTCGGTAATGTATTCTGTTTCTCTCATTCGGAATAATACAGTTTTCATGCGATTGATGCCAGGTTTTAATCCTTTTTCATCTTTCAACCCGTTGGATCCGTTATAAAAAGGAGTATAGGCGAAAGGGGCCTGTGGAATCCCTGCTATGTAAGCAGCTTGAGCCAGGTTCAATTCTTTAGCAGTTTTATTGAAAATCCCTTCAGCGGCAGCTTCAATTCCAGCCACGTTTCCGCCATTAGAATTACGGCCGTATGGAATAATATTCAAGTAAGCTTCGAGTATTTCATTCTTAGTCATGAAATGCTCTAAACGCATCGCAAGCAAGAGTTCTTTCGCTTTACGCTCATAGGAGATTTCATTGGTTAGAATCTGGTTTTTAATGAGTTGTTGTGTAAGTGTAGATCCGCCAGTTTGATTGTCGGAATTAGTGACATCTTGGAAAAGCCCACGGAAAACCGCTTTTGGGACAATCCCGTTATGAGTGTTAAAGTATTCATCTTCTGTCGCATAAACGGCATTGATAATATAAGGAGATACATCCTCGAGTTTGACTTCTTTCCTGTCAATGTCAGCCCGAACTTTCCTTAAATACTTTCCATTCGTATAGATTTCGGATGTTTCTTCATAACTTAAAATTTCACTGCGCATTTCTTGTTTGGAACGAAGTGGTTCCTTTTCAACAAGCGAAGCAAAATAACCTGCCCCTACGGAAGCGCCGAAAACCGTTAACGTCAAACCGATAACTAAGAAAAGCAAAAAGAGATTCCAGATGACGCCTGAGGCAATCCGGGTATTTTTTGCCCATTTGGTTTTCTTGATCGCTTCGAATTTATCTTCAAGTTCATCAACACGTTTTTTGTCCTGTTTTGTCAATTCGTTCCCTCCTAAAAATCTAATTAATTATATCATATTCTAATAGGCATGGACTGAATTAGTTTGACAAATTTCCATTTTCGACTACAATATGGTGTAGTTACTCTTCACAGTGAAGAAGCCGCAGTAGTGGCAGGTGATCCGCATAGAGAGGCAGCGGTTGGTGGAAGCTGCTCGGTATCCTGTTTACGAATTACAACTTCGGAGTGTTGCGCGGATAGCGGCGTTATTGCTAAAAAAGCGGAGATAATTATCTCAAGCTGGGTGGTACCGCGCTTACATGTACAATTAGCGTCCCTGCATGATCTATTTCAGATCGTGTAGGGACTTTTTGTGCTTGTGAAGCAAAAATGGAGGAGGAAGTTACATGACGGTAAACTTATTAGAGGATTTAAAATGGAGAGGCTTGCTATATCAGCAAACGGATGAGGAAGGGATGGCCACACTGCTGGAAGAGCAAAAAGTATCACTCTATTGCGGCGTCGATCCGACAGCTGACAGCATGCATATTGGACACATCGTTCCGCTTCTTACACTTCGTCGATTCCAACTTCATGGTCATCGTCCAATTCTACTTATTGGCGGTGCGACAGGAATGATAGGGGATCCATCGTTCCGTGCGGATGAACGTCAACTTCAAACTGAAGCACAAGTAGATGAAAACGTAAAATGCTTAAAGCTTCAGCTTGAGCGTTTGTTCGATTTTGCGGATGAAAATGGGGCACGTCTCGTCAACAATAAAGACTGGATGGGTCCGATGAGTGCGATTGGATTTTTGCGCGACTACGGTAAATTGTTGAATGTGAATTACATGTTAGGGAAAGAAAACGTGGCGTCCCGTTTAGAAACAGGGATTTCATTTACAGAATTCACATACATGCTCATTCAAGGGATCGACTTCAACCATTTGTATGATCACTTCGGTTGCCGTGTTCAAATCGGGGGATCTGACCAGTGGGGGAATATCACGACTGGACTTGAAATCATTCGCAAGACGCATGAGGAAGAAACGAAGGCTTTCGGTATTACGATTCCACTTGTGACGAAATCAGACGGCACGAAATTCGGTAAGACAGCTGGCGGCTCAGTGTGGTTGGATGCGACTAAGACATCTCCTTATGAGTTTTACCAATTCTGGATCAATGCAACGGACGCGGATGTTGTACACTATTTGAAAATCTTCACGTTCTTAGATCGTTCAGAAATTGAAGAACTTGAGCGTGCAGTTGCGGATGAACCACATTTGCGTAAAGCACAGAAAACACTTGCTGAAGAAATGACTCGCCTTATTCATGGTCAAGAGTCACTCGATCAAGCAATCCGTATTTCTGCAGCACTATTCAGCGGAGATTTGAAGAAATTGACGACATCTGAAATGAAGGATGCATTTAAAGATGTTCCTACGTTTGAGATGTCGAAAGAAGATCATAATATCGTTGAGTTGTTAGTGGAAGCTGGGATATCCCCTTCTAAGCGTCAAGCTCGTGAGGATGTAACAAATGGCGCGATTTCATTGAACGGCGACAAAGTAACGGATACAGCGCATGACGTTAACGCGGCTGACCGTTTAGAAGACGCATTTACGATTGTCCGTCGTGGTAAGAAGAAGTATACAATGATTATGTTTGGCTAATTTGCACAAGAAACAGAGAGAAGGAGCTAGCTCCTTCTCTTTTTTTGTTAGAGAGGAGGGCGTGGGAGATGCGCTCATAAATTGCGAGAAGTGATCATAACTCAGGGGAAGCGCTCATAAACTTTGAGGGGGGATCATAACTCTGGGAAAGCGCTCATAAAACGTGGGAAGTGATCATAACTTTGGGGAAGCGCTCATAAATGGCTGAAAGTGATCATACCCCAAGGGAAACCGCTCATAAATCGCTAAAAGTGATCATACCCCAAGGGAAACCGCTCATAAATTGTGAAAAGTGATCATAACTCTGGGAAACCGCTCATAAATGGCTGAAAGTGATCATAACCCAGGGAAACCGCTCATAAATGGCTGAAAGTGATCATAACCCTGGGGAACCGCTCATAAAACTTGGGAAGTGATCATAACCTTTGGGAACCGCTCATAAAACGTGGAAAGTGATCATAACTTTTGGGAACCGCTCATAAAACGTGGAAAGTGATCATAACTCTGGGAAACCGCTCGTAAAACGTGAAAAGTGATCTTAACTCTGGGAAACCGCTCATAAATGGCTGAAAGTGATCATAACCCTGGGAAACCGCTCATAAATGGCTGAAAGTGATCATAAACCCTGGGGAACCGCTCATAAATTGTGAAAAGTGATCATAACCCTGGGGAACCGCTCATAAAACGTGAAAAGTGATCATAACCCGGGGAAACCGCTCGTAAAACGTGAAAAGTGATCATAACCTTTGGGAACCGCTCATAAATCGCGAAAAGTGATCATAACCCGGGGAAACCGCTCATAAATGGCTGAAAGTGATCATAATCCCAAAATGCACTTAACAAACAAAAAAATCCCTTCCGGAAAATCCGGAAGGGAGGTGAACTCAATATTAACGTGAGTAGAATTCAACGATAAGAGCTTCGTTGATTTCAGCAGCAAGTTCGCTGCGCTCTGGAAGACGTACGAAACTACCGACTTTAGTGTCAGCGTTGAACGATACGAACTCAGGTACGTAGCTGTTGATTTCGATTGATTCGTTAACGATATCAAGGTTTTGTGATTTTTCACGAAGAGAAATCTCTTGACCTGGCTTCACGCTGTAAGATGGGATATCTACGCGCTTACCGTCTACCATGATGTGACCGTGGTTTACAAGCTGGCGAGATGCACGACGTGTGCGAGCAAGACCAAGACGGTAAACGATGTTGTCCAAGCGAGTTTCAAGAAGGATCATGAAGTTCTCACCGTGGATTCCTTGCATTTTACCTGCTTTGTTGAACAATGTGCGGAACTGACGTTCATTCACACCGTACATGAAGCGAAGTTTTTGTTTCTCTTGTTGTTGAAGACCATATTCAGAAAGTTTTTTACGCTGGTTCGGGCCGTGTTGACCTGGAGCGTAAGGACGCTTTTCGATTTCTTTACCTGTGCCGCTTAGTGAGATACCAAGACGACGAGATTGTTTCCAAGATGGACCTGTATAACGAGCCATGAATGACTCCTCCTCTGTTGGTTTTATTTTGTTGTAAAATAAGACCAGATGCGTTCAATCCCTACGACATTCTGTTTTCATGTATCTTCACCTCTGCAGCCAAGGGTTACAGGATACACCTCAAATTGAGGAACAGACTGAGCAATAGAGAACACACAACTGCTGCAATTATTTTACACAACGATTATCATATCAATAATGGACAACTTCGTCAAGTGATTTCAAGAGAGAGACTTCAGACCTTCTAGATACAATCAATTAAAATGGATACATTGGACTAGTCACAAAGTTGCATTTTGAGTCATCATACGATAAAATGAATATAAGTTATTCAATGTTTTTACTGAATGATAGAGGGTGTCTATATGAAAACAAATGAGCAAATGTATGAATCGATTAAGAGTAACTTACTGGATTTAATGGTAGGCGTGATGCAAAACCTTAAAGAAAGTGAATTCATCCGCCTGTTTGAAGAACTGTTCACAACCCATTTTAATGTCACTAAAATTGAGTTCTTTCTATATGAAGAGAACCAATTCTATCCCGCGGTATCCTTACTGAAACAAGATAGCAGGAGCGGTGTTGGTGTGGTTGAGACACTAACGTCCCCGATGTTGTCGGGAGCTTTTTCTGAGTGCGATGATTCGTTAGACTTTGCTGATGATACGTTAATGATTCGTAACGAGAAAAGGGAACCCGTTGCGATGGTTCTTGTGAAGTCGACAGATGAGTGGCATGCGTTTGCATCGTCTGAATTCTTCAAGGAGTTTCAACTACTGCTTGGTAGGCTCATCGAAACCATTAAAGGATATCAGTCACTCTACAAACATTCCCAAAATTATCAAAGGCTACTCGAAGCAACTCAAACATTCAACTCAACAATGGAGTTAGGGGTAATCCATTCACAGCTCGTAAGCACAGTTTCTAAAAATCTTGAACCGATTCAAGTGGAACTCATTCTTTCCCAAGAACAGGTAGCATCGTCTTGTACCTATCGTCTATTTAATTATTCCAATGAACTTCCGTCCACTGTGGAAGCCTTTTTATCAGGAGAATTGACGCTTGGAAAAGATACTGAAAACGATGCTGAAATCCTTAGTGCTCCCGTAAAAGGGATGCAAGGGACGTATGGGATTCTCCAGCTTTCTGCGCCTTGTCATTATAAAATTTCTCCTATGCAAAAAGAATTCGTCCGTACTATTTCAGAAAGTGCTGGCCATGCAATTGAAAATACGAGCTTGTACGACCAATCTCATCGGTTGATCCAGGAATTGCAATTGGTGAATGAAGTTTCTAAAAAGCTTACAGAACGGCTCTCGTTTGAAGAAATGATCACGTATATTAACAATCGACTCAAAGAAACATTTGAACCTGAAGAAGTCGCAATTGTATATTTCAGGGATCAGGAATCTCCTGTTTTATCGAAAGAATCTACTTCATACTTTTTGACGCAGGTGGGAAGCCGTTATTTGGATTATGCAGAAAGCCGTGTGAGAGAAGAAAAGGATGCGGTTTTCATTGCGGATTTGAAGAACGAGGACATCGATGGGTTTACTCCATATCGTTCACTATTGATTGCGCCAATAGTCATTTCTGAAAAAATTGCAGGATATACGTTGCTGATGCATACCGAGAAGTACCATTTTACTTTCGAAGACTTCAAACTAGTGAAAGCGATTATTAGCCACTCATCTCTCGCACTTTCCAATTCCGCGCTCCGTGAGAAGTTACAAAACCTTGCGAACAAAGATCAGATGACGGGGTTATATGCTAGAGGGTATCTGGATCGGCACATGTTGTCAGCGTTTAAGAAAGGAATAGGAGGCGCTTTCCTTCTATTGGACGTAGATGATTTCAAACAGGTGAACGATCAATTTGGTCATGCTGTTGGGGATTCTGTGTTAAAACAAACTGCTGAACTTTTAAGGTCGAGCATAACAGATCAAGATATAGCTGGGCGTTGGGGTGGTGAAGAATTTGCGGTCTACTTGCCAGGTGCTACCCTTTTAGAAGGCAAACGGCTTGCAAAACAGTTGCTGCTTGAAATGCCTCGAATTACGCAACCATCTGTGACTGTTTCAATTGGAGTTAGCGTATGGGAGCCATCAACCAAAGAGGAAACGTACCAGCAACTCTTTCAAAATACCGATGAAGCCCTTTACTCAGCAAAATCAGGGGGTAAAAATCGGATTATTGTCAGCGAATCGGTAATTGCGGAATGATGCGCAAGTACCGATTTTCTTTGAGTTTTATAACAGATAAGCATACAATGAATGTAAGCGTTTACTTTGTAAGTGAAAGGTGGATGATTCACTGTGAATGACAAAATTCATAAAGATACGGCAACGGTTCACACAGGCTATGACAGTAGTTCGCATCATGGGAGTTTAGCAGTCCCTTTATACCAAACATCGACGTTTGCATTTGACACGGCAGAGCAAGGAGCCAGACGATTTGCAGGGGAAGAAGAGGGTGGCATTTATTCGAGATTAGGTAATCCGACAGTCCGTGTGTTGGAAGAGCGAATGACGATGCTTGAAAAAGGGGCAGGTACCCTTGCTTTCGGTTCCGGAATGGCGGCGGTTAGTACAATTCTTACTCATTTGACGAAAACTGGGGATCACATCGTTTGTTCACGTGGGATTTACGGATGTACTTTTGGCCTTCTTGGGATCATGGAACAAAAGTATAACATTACACATAGCTTGACTTCCATGGGGACAGAAGAGGAAATTGAAGCGGCTATAACACCTGCAACTGTCTGCCTCTACATTGAGTCGCCGATTAATCCAACAATGGAACTTGCGGATCTCCGAGCGGTTGCTGCAGTCGCAAAACGTCACCAGTTGAAAATCGTCGTTGATAACACGTTTGCATCCCCTTACTTGCAAAACCCGATCGACTTCGGAGCGGATTTTGTATTGCATAGCGCAACAAAATATATTAATGGGCATGGAGATGTCATAGCCGGCTTACTAATTGGTAAAGACAAAGAGGAAATGGACCAAATTCGAGGAAGTGTACAAAAAGATTACGGTGGCATCATGTCACCGTTCGATGCGTGGTTACTCATACGTGGGCTGAAAACACTTTCTGTCCGAATGCAGCGTCATAACGAAAATGCGACACGTTTAACGGATTATTTGAAAACTCAGGACATGGTGGAAGCGGTCTTTTATCCATTCGATGAAAATAATCCTCAAGTCGAAATTGCAAAGAACCAAATGACGGCAGGAGGAGGACTTGTCTCCTTTACGATAAAAGGAGGGCAATCTGTGGCCCAAGCGTTTATGAATCATCTGAACCTGATCAAAATTGCGGTTAGCTTGGGAGACGCAGAAACGCTGATCCAACATCCCACAACGATGACACACTCAGGAGTACCCGCAGAGGATCGTGAAAAAATGGGGATCAGCGATGGCCTCTTGCGATTGTCAGCAGGATTAGAGCATGCTGATGACCTCATCAGAGATTTGAATCAAGCTTTTCAGCAAGTTGCTAAAGAGCAACAGACTTTATCAAACTTAACACAATAGAGAAAACAAAAAGCAGCGAAGTGAATAGACTCCGCTGCTTTTTTATGAATCAATCAACCTTAAATGTGTCGCAAAAGAACTTCTACAAATTGTTCAAGACCGACACGATCCTCTTCGGAAAAGCGTCCAATTTCCGGACTATCTATATCCAATACCCCGATGAGCTCATCATTCTTTACAAGAGGAATTACAATTTCAGACTGGGAAGCGGAGTCGCATGCAATATGTCCTGCAAATGCGTTCACATCTTCAACGAGGAGCGTCTCTCTATTTTCCGCAGAAGTTCCGCAAACACCTCTTCCCATCGGAATGCGAATGCAAGCAGGAAGCCCTTGGAATGGTCCAAGGACAAGTTCACCTTCCTCCATTAGATAAAACCCTGTCCAATTCGTACGATCCAGGAAATTACTAAGTAAAGCCGAAGCATTGCTTAAATTTGCAATGCGATTTTTTTCACCGTCTAACAAAAGTTGGAGCTGATCTGCAAGTTGGCGATAACTTTCTGCTGAATCCTTCGAATACTCGATCCCCATGAACATAATAGCTCCCTCATCTCTGTATAGTTTTATATGTTGATGTAATAATCTCCAAATGCAACCGGTAGGATTGTTTAATTCAACATAAATAGTTCCTAATAAAAAGTAGGATATCTAATAGAATCATACAATTTTCGAGGTGTTTCACACAAGTAAACAACTTTTCGACGAAGATTCGCCCTTTTTCAACACGAAAATTCTTTAAACATGTTACTATATAAGGTATTATCAATTGTAGAGTCGTTGCGGAATAGGGGGATGGACAATGGTGAACTACTTCATCATTCCAATCATCATAGTGATTGTGCTGGCTGTTGCAATGTTTTTGTTGAGACGAAAGCATATCCAAGAAATCAGCAAGCTGGAGCATGAAAAGCTTCAAATCCAGCATGAACCGATATTTGAGGAAATGACAAAAGTCAAACAGCTGAATATGACAGGTCAAACAGAGGAGAAATTTGAGCGCTGGCGCAACGAATGGACGGAAGTCGTCGATGTGCTAGTTCCTAAAATCGATTCCTTATTATTTGATACCGAAGAAATGGTCGACCGATTCCGCTTTAAGAAAGCAACTGGAATTGAAAAAGACATCGAACAACAACTCACGGTGTGTGAGGAACGCAAAAATTCGATACTACAGGAATTAAATGAACTGATCGGCAGTGAAGAAAAAAATCGGGTGGAAATGGAATCTCTAAAAGAAGAATTCAGGGAAGCTCGGAAATCCGTGTTAGCCCATCAGCATTCATTCGGAAGAGCTGTTCCAGCATTGGAAAAGGAACTTGAATATTTCCAACCTGCATTTGAAGAATACGATGACTTAACAGAAAACGGGAATTATCTACAAGCGAGGGAAAATGTAATTGCAGTAGCGTCTAAAGCAAATGACTTGTTCCCTATTATCCGGGAAATCCCTTCATTACTTAGTGAGTTGCAAAGTAAATTACCCTCTACAATTCGAGAACTACGTAATGGTGTTGAGGAAATGATGGAAGATGGCTATTATCTAAAACACTTGAACTTGAAATCATCGTTAGCAGCAATTGAGCGTGAGTCGGAAGAAATGCTGGAAAAAGTTGAGATGCTTGATGTACAGCCGGTTCAACAGCGCTTAGCTGAAATCGATGAGAGCATTGATTCGTTCTATGATGCATTAGAAGAAGAAGTAAAAGAACGACAGTATACCGAACAAACGTATGAAGAAGTTGCAAACAGATTAGTGGCAGTGAAAGCTTTTTCTAAGGAAATTGCAGACGAAGCGTTATTCGTTCAACAAAGTTACCGATTAGATGAAAAAGAAGCAGCGATTCCTAAAGGATTCCTCGTTGACCTATCAGAAGCTATGAAGCGTTTTGAATTGCTAACTAGCCAAGGAGAGAACGGGGAGTCAGCCTATTCAGGGCTTGCACAAGACTTGCGTACTGTGTCTGAAACGTTAGATCACGTTGAAAAGGAAACAATTGCGTTCCAGGAACGTATTAAAAACCTACGGACTGATGAAATAACAGTTAGAAGACGCCTGGAATCACTTGCGAGGACGCTACAAGAAAGTGAACGTAAACTCCTGAAAGCAAACATACCAGGGGTACCGGATGATATCGAAGTCCGGTTGGAAGAAGCGGATGAACAACTCTTTATCGTAAAGAATGGTTTAGAAGAAGTCCCGCTTAATATGGCACTTGTTGAAGAGTATATTAACAACGCTGAAAAAGAAGTTCACGAAGTCGTTTCGAAGATTGATGAAATGTTGGAAAATGCACTGCTGACCGAACAAATCATTCAATATGGAAACCGATATCGTGCATCTCATCCAGCGATGCACGCTCGATTGTTGGAATCGGAAATGGCGTTCAGGCAATTCCGTTATGCGAAGGCTCTGGAAGAAGCAGCTACAGCTGTTGAAGAAGTGGAACCAGGAGCGATGAAACGAATTGAAGAGCTATTACAAGAACACGTACAGTAAGCGTACCCTTCAGCCACCCGCACAATGCGTGCAGGTGGCTTTGTGCCGCTTAAGCTGCATGAAAGGACGAGTTGAAGATTGATTTATCTAGATAATAGTGCATCTACGATTCCTGATGAGGAAGTTCTCCAGACATTTACACGAGCGAACAAAACGTATTATGCGAATCCAGCTTCACTTCACTTAGCCGGCAACAAAGCAGAACAGCTATTGGAATCTGCAAGGAAGCAAATAGCAACGCTTACTGGAGACTCTGAAAGCAGTGTGATTTTTACTTCTGGAGGCACCGAAGCTAATAATTTGGCGATTATTGGATATGCAAATAGCCTTAAACATCGTGGAAATCATATTATTACGACAGAGATCGAGCATGATTCGGTGCGGAACGCCTGTATTCATTTGAAAAAAGAAGGATTTGAAATCGAATTCCTATCTGTCAATGAAGCAGGAGAAGTATCTCCAGACGAACTTAGACAGAAGATCAGGAAAGATACGATTTTAGTGAGTATCATGCATGTGAATAACGAAATTGGTGCTATCCAGCCGATTGAAGCGTGTTCAAAAGTTATCCGTGAGCATTCCCGCGCACTGTTCCACTCAGATTGCGTTCAGAGTCTAGGGAAGCTTGCACTGCCTTATCCTGAATGGGTGGATTCGGTGACGCTGTCTGCCCATAAAATACATGGGTTAAAAGGGACTGGCTGCTTACTAACAAAGAAATTCAAAGAGCCGGAAGCCATCTCTTTTGGCGGTGGTCAAGAGCGCGGCTTAAGAAGCGGCACAGCAAATGCTCCTGGAGCCGCTGCATTTGCGAAAGCCATTCGAATCATCATTGAAGGAGATAACTTTTCCGACTATAAACGATGGAACAACCGACTGCGAGAAGTAGTGGGGACAGAAAAACTTGTTCGGATATGTTCACCTTTAGAAGGGGCTCCCCATATACTTTCAGTTGCATTTAAAGGGATTACTGGCGAAGTTGCGGTCAACTATTTTCAAGAACATGGCATCATGGTTTCCACTTCCAGTGCATGTTCTTCAAAAACAAACCAAGTGAGTCACGTCATCCAAGCGATCCATGTTCCGGACGACTTCCGTAAAGGTGTTATCCGAATTAGTTTTGGTAGAATGAATACAGATGAAGAAATTGAGACACTTGCTCAAGTAATTAAAGAATTCATGAAGATAATTAAGAAAGGGATGAAACAGCATGATATGGAATGAACTGCTCATAAGATATGGAGAAATGTCTCTTAAGGGGAGAAACCGAAAAGTATTCATACAAAAGCTATCGACAAATATTAAGCAAGTTCTCCACGAGTTACAATCCGTTAAACTGAAAGCAGAACGCGACCGCATGTTTTTGTATGCAACTAGTGAGGAACTGGAACAAGCAATTGAGCTATTA
Organism: Sporosarcina sp. BI001-red; assembly: GCF_003384035.1. Lineage (GTDB taxonomy): Bacteria > Bacillota > Bacilli > Bacillales_A > Planococcaceae > Sporosarcina. The sequence goes on from NZ_QQAK01000013.1 coordinate 190,629, forward strand.
TCAGATGTTGCGGGCATTCAATCTTATAGTCCGATCGCAAAATGTGAGTCAACGGTTGAAGCGATACAACAAACAGCACTTGCCATTTTTGAAACAGAAGATACAGATGAGAAAACGTTCAAAGTCGAAGTGCGCAGAACGGACAAATCATTTCCGTTAGTAACAGGCGAATTGCAAAGAGAAATCGGTGGCACGGTTTTAAAAGCCCATTCAAATCTAAGCGTGAACGTAAAAAAACCGGATATATTACTTCATATCGATATTCGGGAAGGCGGTTCTTTCCTATCTTCGAAAGTATTTAAAGGAGCAGGTGGAATGCCTGTAGGTTCGAACGGGAAGTCATTGTTGATGCTATCTGGTGGAATCGACAGCCCTGTTGCTGGCTATTTAATGATGAAACGCGGTGTCACTATAGAAGCAATCCATTTCGCAAGTCCACCATTCACGAGTGAGCAAGCACAAGAAAAAGTAGTTGAACTAGGACGAAAAATTAGCGCATATGGCGGAAAAATAAACTTGCACGTCATTCCATTCACTGATATTCAACAAGCGATTGTGAAACAAGTACCGGAAAACGTATCCATCACATCCACCAGAAGAATTATGTTGCGAATTGCAGATCAGCTACGTGATGAAATCGGTGCACTAGCAATTGTAACTGGAGAAAGCTTAGGACAAGTGGCGAGTCAAACACTTGAAAGTTTTACAGCAATTAATGCAGTCACATCGACACCGATATTGCGTCCACTTATCGCAACGGACAAATTGGAAATCATTCAAATGGCTAAAAAAATTGGCACTTATGAAACGTCAATTCAGCCATTCGAAGATTGTTGTACCGTTTTTACACCCTCTAGTCCTAAAACAAAACCACGTCTAGAAAAAGTCGAGTTCTATGAAAGTTTCATCGACTTTGAACCGATGATCACAGAAGCCATTCAAAATCGCAAAATCATTAACTGCTTTATTGAAGAAAAGACGGAAGAATTCAGTGACCTGTTGTAATTAGATTTGGTTGAATGTGCCCCCCGAGCAGTTAATAAGTGCTTCTGTAATAGTAGCAACTGACTTAGCTTGCTTCATATTCATCAACAGATTTCCGGCTATTATGTTGTGTGTCGTGGTTTGTGATGCCGTTTCGAATGGCTAATGAACACCGTCCATTCGACCATTTCAAAATATGAAAAAGATACCATTTCCTTTCTGTGCATGAATTTACCCAAACGGTACATTCTATGGTCACAAGGGAGGTGACATCGACATGACAAACTCAAACAGCGGCAATTCAAACCAACTTCTTGTACCAGGTGTACAACAAGCGCTTGACCAGATGAAAAACGAAATCGCATCAGAATTTGGAGTTCAGCTTGGAGCAGACGCTTCATCGCGTGCCAACGGTTCCGTAGGCGGAGAAATTACAAAGCGATTGGTACGTCAAGCTCAACAACAAATGAACGGTTACCAAAAATAAGTAACTGATTGGACTGTCCCCAAAGTGGGGACAGTTTTTTTAGTATGTGAAGAAACCTTTTAAATATGACTCATTACTTATTTTTGAATTGAATAAATTTTAGATGTATACTGACTATATTGTTTATAAGGAGGAGTTAGCTTGAATAGAGAAGAATTATTAGCACCGGAGAGCTATAATATCGTATCTGAGATTGAAGAGTACGCAGATGGAACAAATAAGAAGGCATTAATTTACGTTGACTCAGAAGGAAATCAAAAAGACTATACATATGATGAGTTAATGGAAGATGCAAATCGTGCCGCTTCAGTTTATGAAGCGAATGGGTTGAAAAAGGGAGATATATTGTTAGTAATGGTTCCAAGGTTGATTGAAGCGTACGTTGCATATATCGGAGCTTTGAAGGCAGGAATTGCGGTCATTCCTTCGTCGGAAATGTTGCGCGCATCAGATATTGAATACCGATTAGCACATAGTGGAGCAAAAGCGATCGTTGCGTATGAAGCATTTACAAGTCAATTGACCGAGGTGCGCGGTATCCAAGACGTCACTTTGTTTGTAGTAGGAAAAGCAGATGAAGGAAGCATTTCTTTAACAGAAGAAATGGTGAATGCACCCATACAATATGAGGCAGTGCGAACAAAAGCCAGTGATATGGCATTCTTATCGTATACATCCGGGACGACAGGTAAGCCCAAAGGTGTTGTGCATACACATGGTTGGGGCTACGCTCACCTTCGGACCACTGGTGAGAACTGGCTAGGTATTCATAAAGGAGATATGGTGTGGGCTACAGCGGCACCGGGTTGGCAAAAGTGGATTTGGACACCATTCCTTGCCGTTCTAGGTAGTGGTGCAACAGGACTCGTATACAATGGAAAGTTTGACGTTAAATCTTACATGGATATGATCAAGACCTATCAAGTAAATGTATTGTGTTGTACGCCTACGGAATACCGATTCATGGCGAAAGCAGAAGACCTATCCAGTTATGACTTGTCCTCATTGCGTAGCGCTGTGTCTGCGGGGGAACCGTTGAACAAAGAAGTCATCGATACATTTGAAAATGTTTTTTCTCTTCAAGTGAGAGATGGTTATGGACAAACGGAAAACACATTATTAGTTGGAACCATGATTGGTATGGATGCAAGACCAGGTTCAATGGGGAAACCAACACCAGGAAATCGTGTGGAAATCGTTAATGATGAAGGTGAACTTGCGCAAGTGGGAGAGGTTGGAGATATTGCTGTCCACATTTCGACACCTGCGTTATTTAAGGAGTACCTACAAGATCCCGAACGCACGTCCATGCAGTTCCGAGGCGATTATTACATTTCTGGTGATCGGGCTAAGAAAGATGAGGATGGTTATTTCTGGTTTGAAGGCAGGGGAGATGACATCATCATTAGTTCAGGGTACACAATCGGACCTTTTGAAGTTGAGGATGCCCTTACGAATCATCCTGCTGTAAAAGAATGTGCGGTCGTTGGAAGTCCGGATGAGGTTCGAGGAACAGTCGTGAAAGCGTTCATAGTCCTAAGAGATCCTTCTAAAAAAGACGATAGTTCACTTGTGAAGGAGTTGCAAGATCATGTAAAACAACGTACGGCTCCATACAAGTATCCGCGAAAGATTGAATTTGTAGATGAGCTGCCAAAGACCGCTTCAGGTAAAATCATGCGTGTAGAACTACGAAAACAAGAGACAATGTAGTGAAAAGGACTGAGATTTCAATAATCTCAGTCCTTTTCTTTTATAAACACTTTACCTTGCTAACATACCCCCTTATAATTGAGAGATATTTCGTGCAGCTAAATGCTGTCAAAAAGGGGGAAGACACGTGCAAACTCAACAACAAGGAGCACTTTGGGTGTTCGCTGCATATGTAATGTGGGGATTCATGCCAATTTATTGGAAAAGTCTTCACCACGTAAGTAGCGGAGAAATCTTAGTGAACCGGATCATCTGGGCATTCCTCTTAACTGTTCTGGCAATTGTATTGATAGGGCAAGGGAAAAGGTTGGTTACCGACTTAATAGAACTGTGGAAGACACAAAAGCAATTTTGGAGCCTATGTGCTGCGTCATTTCTTGTTACAATCAATTGGTTTACGTATATTTGGTCTGTGAATCATGACTTTATCGTGCAAGCGAGCCTTGGTTATTACATAAATCCATTAGTTTCTGTCTTGTTAGGAATTATCTTTTTGAAAGAGGCCTTAAATCGCAATCAGAAAGCCGCGTTCGTCTTAGCAGCAGTGGGAGTTACAATCTTAACATTCCATTATGGGGTCTTCCCTTGGATATCTTTTGTATTGGCAATCACATTCGCTTTATACGGCCTAATTAAAAAACATATTAAATTAGATGCTACTCGAGGACTTGCCATTGAAACAGCATTTACCGTTCCTATCGCACTTCTAGCTTATGGCTGGCTTTTTTCATCGGGAGATGCTGTTATAATGGACACGGATCCGTTGACGGTTGTATTGCTCATTTTAACAGGGATTGCAACTGCTCTACCGCTAGTGTTTTTTGCAAAAGGTGTGCCTTCCATTCCGCTTTACGTAACAGGTTTCCTTCAATATATCGCTCCTACGATGATGCTCATTATCGGGGTAGCCATATATGGAGAAACATTCGGCAAGTTTGAATGGCTCAGTTTTGCATTCATCTGGGTGGCGTTATTAGTTTTCACGGTCCCAGAAGTAATGCGTTTTTTAAGAAACAAACGAACGATGATCCGTTTGCAAAAACAGGAATCTACACAGCAATCTTAAATAGGATGAAACATTCTGTTTCGTACAACGTACACGTAGTATGAACTAAAGGAGGAATTTGAAATGTCAATGAAACGGTGGATTGCACTATGTTTGGCTGCAGCACTAGTCGTTGTTTCAATCGGTGTTAACTCGCTATCGTACATATTCACTAGAGATTTTAACGCTCTTTTTGAAGACAGCTTTGCTATGGGGGGAGCGACTTACGAAGAAACCGTGTTGGACCAAGGGGATTCGAATGAACGCATTGCAATATTGGACGTAAGTGGTGTCATTCAAGACACTGGACCCGCTTCACCGTTTGCTGCAGCAGGATACAATCATCAAAGTCTCTTAAGTCAGTTAGCTGATATTCAAGAGGATGAAACCGTGAAAGGGATTGTTTTGCACGTAGATTCTCCAGGTGGTGGAGTAGTGGAGTCGTCGGATATTTATGATGAGATAGTTGCGATCCAAAAAAATCGAGACATACCAATTTATGTATCAATGGGGTCCATGGCAGCTTCAGGAGGCTATTATATTTCAGCCCCAGCTGATAAAATCTTTGTGAACCAGGAGACCATTACAGGTTCCATCGGTGTGATCATGGAAAGTATGAATTATGCGAAGCTAGCTGACAAAATCGGTATTGACTTCAATACGATTAAAACAGGACCGTACAAAGATATGATGAGTCCTAATCGTGAAATGACACAAACAGAACGGGATATGCTACAAGAAATGATCAACGATTCTTATGAGCGATTTGTGGGAATTGTAGCGGATGGCCGCGACATGTCAGTTGCAGCTGTTAAAAAAGTGGCAGATGGAAGAATTATGAACGGTCGTCAAGCAATTGAGGCTGGACTTGCAGATGACTATGGGAAATTACCGGATGTCGTCGATGCATTAATTACAGAACAAGGATTTAAAAACCCTAGTGTATTTGAATACACTCCAACAGACAGCTGGTCATCCTTATTTGGAACGAGTGTCTCAGGAATGTTTAAGAAAAATGCGGAATCAGAATTGATCCAAAAACTTCTGACTGACTATCAAGCACCGCGAATGATGTACTTGTATGGTGAACGTTAAGGGGAGGTATGACACAATGTCTGAACAAATGGAACAGCCGATAGAGGAAGTCAAAGAATCTCCTATTCAACATAAACCGATTGAACAGGAAATCTTTGCGACGCCAGCTCCAGAATTCATGAGGAAACCAGCAGGGTTTTGGATTCGTTTTTGGGCGTATCTGATTGACATCATTATTGTCGGTGCAATTAGTGGTTTGTTAGTGAAACCGATTTTTCGGGTTATTGACTATCCAATAAAGGATCCGATTTTTTTGCTATATAGCCCGTATAAACTCATTATGCTTGTACTATTACTTTCCTACTTCTTGCTCATGACAAAGTTTTTCAGTCAAACAGCAGGAAAAATGATCATGGGAATCCGAGTCGTTAAAAAATCTGGCGGAGAACTTGGTTGGGGATCACTCCTTTTCAGAGAAGTCGTTGGACGTTATATTTCAAAAACGCTGCTGATTCCGTATTTACTTGTTATGTTCACGCCACGTAAAGAAGCATTGCATGACTTGTTTGCGGATACGGAAGTTATTCATGAGCAAGTTTATGAAAAACTGAATTCGGAGAAAGCCGTTCACGTAGATGAGGGTCGTCAGTTGCAAGGCGATCAGTCTATCTTGTAAGATAGATGGATACTGAAAGGAGAATCTTAATGACTTCAATCACATTCAAGAATAATCCTGTTACATTGGTCGGAAAACATCTGAAAGCGGGGGACAAAGCTCCGAACTTCACCGTTTTGGCAAATGACCTTCAACCCGTGACTCTTAATGATTCCAAGGGGAAGATTCGTTTAGTAAGTGTCGTTCCTTCAATCGACACGGGTGTTTGTTCTAAACAAACACATAGATTTAATGAAGAGGCTGGAAAGTTTGGAGACGATGTGGAAGTGATGACCATTTCCGTTGACCTTCCATTCGCACAAGCTCGTTACCGTTCTACGGAAGAAATCGGAAATATCCATATTCTGTCAGATCACAGAGATCTCTCGTTTGGAGAAGCTTACGGTGTAGCGATTCAAGAACTTCGTCTGCTCTCCCGTTCAATTTTTGTTATTGATAAAGATGACAAGATTGCTTACTCAGAATATGTTAGTGAAGTAACCGATCACCCTGACTACCAAGAGGCTTTGGATGCTGTGGAGAAATTGAAAGCGAAAGTGTAAGGCAAATGTTGCCTGGAGAAAACCCATCCGGCTGTCGGATGGGTTTTTCATGGCGACTATCAGGCAAGTTATCGTATTGAAAAGAAGGAAGAAGAGGGATTCTAATGAAAACAAATACAGAACAGATATTTAGTTATTTAGATGAAGCAGCAAGTAAAGACGAAGCACTCTACTTGGAGCAACTAATTGAAGCTTGCCAAAGTTGGAGAGAAGGGACTGCGGGTCCTGAGATACAAGGTGAAGTCACGAAAGAAGAAATACGACGTGGATTGCAACTTGCGATTTTAAAAGGGATGAGACAAAACGTTCAACCTCATCATCAAATGACTCCAGATGCCATTGGGATGCTGATTGCACGTATCTCAAGTTTTCTTTTGCCACAAAAAGAAGAGGTTCAATTACTCGATTTGGCTGCGGGTACTGGTAATTTATTGCTAACTGTGATGAATTCTGTGGATATACCAGTTTCTTCTATCGCTGTAGAAATCGATGAGTTGTTGGCGAGATTGATTGTCGCAGGTGCGAATCTAATGGAACAGCCTATTCAAATTTACGTGCAGGATGCGTTACGTCCGTTGCTGGTTGATCCAGTTGACTTGGCGGTGTGTGATTTACCAGTCGGTTTTTATCCGGATGATGAGAATGCGTTGAACTATGAGATGATGCCTTCCGAAGGACATGCTTATTCTCATCATTTATTCATTGAACAGACAATTCAGCACTTGAAGCCAGAAGGGTATGGAATTTTCATTGTACCGTCTTCGCTATTCGAATCAGTGCAATCAAGTGAACTGCATAAGTACTTGAAGAAGCATACGGTAATTCGTGGAATCTTACAGTTGCCGCAAACTTTATTTAAAAATGCTTCTCAGTCGAAAAGTTTACTAATCTTGCAAAAACCATCGGAACGGGCAATGCCAACTCCGGATGTATTACTCGCAACAGTACCGGATATGACGGACAAACAAGCGATGATTTCGTTCTTTAACAAAATGGAAGACTGGGCAAAAGAAAATGTAAAGTAAGTAAAAAAGTGTCCTTCTCGTAATGAGGAGGACACTTTTTCTTTTAAAATTATGCGCCTTCGGGTGTGCGAACTACGAGTACATCACATTTAGAAGAGCGTACAATGTTTTCTGATACACTTCCGATTAAGAAACGCTCGACTGGGTTTAACCCAGTTGCGCCACAAATGATCAGATCTGCTTCGATTTTTTTAGGGATTTCTCTAGGAATCATTGTTTTAGGTGAACCGTATTCCACAATAATATTCACATGTGTTAATCCGGCAGCTACTGCTTGCTCTTTATATCCTTCAAGCAACTCTACAGCATAAGATTGAGCACGTTCAGCGATTGAACGGTCATAGGCCTCTACAGCGGAGTACGAACGTGTGTCGATGATGTTGACAAGGTTCAGGTTAGCGTCGTTTCGTTTAGCAATTGCTACCGCTTTTTTAAACGCCCATTCCGACTCTTTGGATCCGTCTACAGCAACAATAATTTGGTTATATACTAATGACATCGTTACCACACTCCTACATTTGAATTATCCTTCTATAACTACTATACGCCAAATCTCAACCTATTTCCTGCAAAACCCTCAAATTTCGGGAAATTAAAATTATTTATTATTCGATGCAAAAAGTACGGCAAAAAAGAATGCTATCTGCTACACTTATGGTGAAAAGGTTTGAACGGTACATACTGGACAGCCGGACACATTCATTGAGGAGGAACTAACTATGCGTATTGGGGTACCTAAAGAGATTAAAAACAACGAAAATCGTGTCGCAATGACACCAGCTGGAGTATTCAACTTGAAATCAGCGGGACACGAGGTGCTTATCGAAACACTAGCAGGAATTGGCTCTAGTTTTACGGATGAAGAATATCGCGAAGCTGGAGCGGTAATTGTTGAAACTGCAGCTGAAGCGTGGGCAGCAGAAATGGTCATGAAAGTAAAAGAGCCAGTTTCTTCAGAGTATGGTTATTTCCGTGAAGGTCTCATATTGTTCACGTATTTACATCTTGCTTCCGAAGTAGAGTTAACGAAAGCATTACTCGACAACAAAGTGATCGGGATAGCTTACGAGACGGTTCAATTACCAAATCGTTCGTTGCCACTACTCGCACCGATGAGCGAAGTTGCTGGACGTATGGCAACACAAATCGGAGCTCAATATTTGGAGAAGATGGAAGGCGGCAAAGGAATCCTATTGTCCGGCGTACCGGGCGTTCAACGAGGAAACGTGACCGTTATTGGTGGAGGACAAGCCGGAACGAATGCAGCCCGCATTGCGATTGGTATGGGGGCTCGTGTTACAGTTCTGGATCTTTCAGTAGAACGTCTTCGTCAACTGGATGAATTATTCGGTAATGATGTCCAAACACTAGTTTCGAATCCATTTAATATTGCATCATCTGTAAAGGATGCTGATCTAGTAATAGGTTGTGTGCTTATTCCTGGCGCTCGTGCACCTAAACTAGTAAGCGAAGAGATGGTTAAGTCGATGTCACCTGGTTCTGTACTTGTGGATATTGCGATTGACCAAGGCGGAATCTTTGAAACATCCGATCGCGTTACGACACATGACGACCCGACTTACGAAAAATTCGGAGTGGTACACTACGCAGTTGCAAATATGCCTGGTGCTGTCCCACGTACATCTACAATGGCACTTACAAACGTGACGGTTCCTTACGCATTACAAATTGCGAACAAAGGGTACAAGCAGGCTTGCTTGGACAACGATGCGTTGCTAAAAGGGGTTAACACGTTAGACGGTAATTTGACGTATCAAGCAGTTTCAGACGCGCAGGCAATCGAATATGTATCGGCTCAATCTTTGTTGAGCTGATAAAAAATAGAATTTAAAAAAGCAGGGGCCGCAAGTTTAGGCCTCTGCTTTTTCTATTTACTTAATAATCTTAAGTTCTTTCGGGAACTTTGTTAGCACTTCAATACCATCCGCCGTTACGACGACGTCATCTTCAATACGAACACCAGTAATTGCTGAGTTGTAAATACCTGGTTCAATCGTAAACACCATGCCTTCTTCTAATTGGAAGTCGTTGGTGCCATGGATGGAAGGGAATTCGTGAACAGAAATTCCAAGTCCGTGTCCTAAACGGTGTGTGAAGTACTCTCCATACCCGGCTTTCGTAATCACTTCGCGTGCAGCTCTATCAAGTTCACTTGCACGAACTCCTGGCTTTACAAGGTCAATTGCTGCCTGATTCGCAAAACGTACTGCTTCGTAAATGCTCAGCTGTTCAGCAGACGGTTCACCAAACGAAACCGTTCTAGTAATATCTGAACAATATCCTTTATGAACAACCCCAAGGTCCATCAAAACAAAATCACCTTTTTGGATTTTGCGTTCTCCTGGTGTCCCGTGTGGAGATGCGGTTTTAGGACCGGATAAAACCGTTGTATCGAACGACATCTTTTGAACGCCTTTTTTCTTCAACGCTAATTCGATTGCTGTTTGAAGTTCTAGTTCAGTAATACCTTCAACGATATTTTCACACGCTACTTCAATTGCGTAGTCGGCTAATGCTGCAGCTTCACGTAGCAGTTGGAGTTCTGATGCATCCTTGTGGCTGCGCATAGTATTCAGTTGCTCATCCAAACGGGAGAATTGAGCGGATGGGAAGAGTTCCCCCATACGTTCCAAACGCTCGACAGTAAGGTGTGATTTCTCAATGGCAATCGAACTAAGTTCGCTCACTTTGCGTTTCACTTCAGCTTGCACAAATTCCCAAGCGTCATCTGTGTCTTCGTAACCGACCGTTCCAAATGTCCAGCCTGCAGACTTCACATCGGGAACTTCCATGAGTGGACAGACGATAAATGGCTCCGCGTCTTTAAAAATCATAACGCCAAGAAGTCGCTCGTGGGGGTCGCTGCTAAAACCTGATAGGTAAAATACGTTATCAGGTGTCGTTACGAATGCTGCCTCTACGTTGTTGTCCTGTAAATACTGTTGAATCATTTTAAGTTTTGTCATGATTATTCCTCCTTAATTCACTTAACTATCATACCAAAGAAAGAGGGTTTACATATGGTTTCACGAATTGATAAAAAGGAAAGAACAATAAGTGGAGGTGTCGAATTCAATGGAAGTTTCGTATCATGGGCACTCAATCGTAAAGATTAAAACAGACAACAAGGTGATTTTGATTGATCCTTATATTACAGGAAATGATTTGACGGATTTGAAAGTGGTAGACGAAAAACCAGACGTCATCTTGTTGACGCATGGACACAATGATCATGTAGGCGACACGATAGAGATTGCAAAAGCGAGCGGGGCATTAGTTGTAGCGCCGAACGAACTTGCTGTGTGGCTAGGATGGCAAGGTCTGCAAACTCACGGCATGAATATCGGAGGCGCCTGTGAATTCGATTTTGGAACGGTGAAGTTCACGAAAGCGTTTCACAGTTCGTCCTACACAACAGATGACCAACAGCTGATTTACATGGGAATGCCAGCAGGAATCTTGTTTATGGCGGAAGGTAAAACAATTTACCACGCTGGAGATACGTCTCTCTTTGGAGATATGGAGCTGATCGGTAAGCGTCATGCGATCGATATCGCATTTTTACCAATAGGTGATAACTTTACGATGGGACCTGAAGATGCCGCATATGCAGTGGAGCTACTCTCTCCAAAGCTGACAGTACCGGTACATTACAATACTTTTCCACCGATTGCACAAGACCCTGAAGACTTTAAAAAGCTTGTGAAAGACCATGAAGTCCATGTGATGAAAGCGGGAGAAGTGATACGACTTTGAGTGAACTGGGCTGGCAGAGATAAATCTCTTCCAGCTCAGTTATTTTTTATCGATTTATGGTAAACTGGAGATAGGCATACATAGAAAAGGTGAATGCAATGTCGACAAAGCATGAACAGATTTTGCGCCACATTGAAGACCTTGCTGTAGGTGAGAAAATTTCAGTGCGGCAAATTGCAAGGGCGCTCACAGTAAGTGAAGGAACAGCTTACCGTGCGATTAAGGAAGCAGAAAATAACAAACTTGTAAATACAATCGAGCGTGTCGGGACGGTACGCATCGAGAAAAAGAAAAAAGAGAATATTGAACGGCTGACGTTTGCTGAAGTTGTGAATATTGTGGATGGTAGTGTGCTTGGAGGGAGCGGAGGTTTACATAAGACGCTCACTAAGTTTCTAATCGGTGCGATGCAACTGGATGATATACGCCGCTATATTGACGCTGGAAGCTTGCTCATCGTGGGAAATCGCCAAAAAGCACACCAATTAGCAATTAGCGAAGGGGCAGCAGTACTTGTGACAGGTGGTTTTGATACGACGGATGAGGTGAAAAAACTTGCAAATTCACTCGATTTGCCAGTTATTACAACCAGCTATGATTCATTTACAGTTGCAACCATGCTCAATCGTGCGATATCTGACCAGATGATTGAGAAGGATATCCTTCTCGTGGAAGATATCCAGCACTCACTTTCAAATACTTCCACGTTGTTCATTCAAGAAACGGTTGAGCAATTTAACGAATTGAGTAGAAAAACTTCCCACTCTGCATTTCCTGTCATTGAGCGGAATGGGAAAGTAATAGGAATGGTCACCTCTAAAGACGTTGTTGGAAAACAGGAATCGGAACCTCTTGGAAAAGTCATGACTGCATCACCGATAACTGCGACTGGAAAGATGAGTGTTGCTTCAGCTGGCCACATCATGGTATGGGAAGGAATCGATTTACTCCCTGTTGTGACGGAAATGGGTCTGTTGGATGGTGTCATTAGCCGACAAGATGTCTTGAAAGCATTTCAATTGGCGCAACGGCAGCCGCAACAAGGTCAAACCATTGATGATATTGTGAAAAACCAAATGCACTCTGATACTGAAAACCCTCAGAATATCATGTTTGAAGTGATTCCCCAGATGACGAACCAGCTTGGATCCCTGTCTTATGGAGCACTGACCACGTTGCTAGCGGAAACAGGTAACCGTGCCATCAAGCTCTATAAACGTGGAGAAAGTGTTCCTGAAAATTTATCAATTTACTTCATGAGACACGTCCAGCTTGGGAGTAAGGTCATTGTGGAACCTCAAATCCTCCATATGAGCCGTAGGGTTGTGAAAATGGATATTTCCCTGTACTCAGAAGGTGAAATGATTGGAAAAGCGCTTGTGACGTATCAGTTGTTGGAACGATAAAAAAACGCTGATGCATGGGCATCAGCGTTTGTTCAAATCTGTTTCTTCTTCAACGAATTGGTTGTAATACCGAACGGCTTTCCCGTTAAAGATGGCTACATAGCCTCCAAGTAAGATGAAGATTCCAGAGATCACGTAAGTCGAAACCCCGCCAAACAGTAACAATTGATTGACTCCGAAAAAGATTAGCAAGAGTCCTAAAAACATTCCTGCTTTTGATGCAAACATCTTCTTTCGAATCGGAAATACTTGACTTGTCCGGAACTGCCGGGTTTTAAAGTAAAAGTAGTATACTGCCGAGGCAATAATTAAGAATACAAGTATAAAATTAAAAGTCTTCACAGCAAAGCCCTCCAAAAGAATCCAGCACTGCTTCTATTGTAGCGGCTTTACTACTCAAATGCGACCGCAATTCTTTAAATAATGGAGGAAATGGAAAATGAAAAGACAAATCATTGACACAATTGAACAGTATTCAACCATTATCATTCATAGGCACGTCCGCCCAGACCCCGATGCATTTGGTTCGCAGGTGGGTTTAAAGAAACTTATACAAGCGAATTATCCGGACAAAAACGTGTATGCTACAGGAAGTGATGATGGACAGCTGTCATTTATGGCCAACCAAGATCCTGTGTCCGATGACATGTATGAAGGTGCGCTAGTCATTGTAACAGATACAGCTAATACCGAACGGGTAGATGGGCAGTCTTACAAGAAGGGTAGCTTTTTAGTGAAGATCGACCACCACCCGAATGTGGATCCATACGGGGATGTATTATGGATTGATACAAATGCGAGTTCTTGTTCAGAAATGATTTATGAATTATTTGCTGAAGGAAGGGACATGAAGGAATGGAAGCTACCAAATGAATCAGCAAGACTTCTATTCGCTGGGATTGTCGGAGATACAGGCAGATTCATGTACCCGAGTGCAACAGGAAAGACGTTTGAAATCGCAAGTGAATTAATCAAATACAAATTTGACCGACAGCAAATCTTTGCAGGGATGTATGAGGTGGAACGAAATCTGCTTCACTTACAAGGATATGTCTACCAAAACTTTTCGATAAATGAAAACGGCGCAGCCTATATCAAACTCACAAAAACGATCTTGAATCAGTTTGATGTGAAGGCAGAAGAAACGTCTTCACTCGTCAGTTCACTAGGAGATGTAAAAGGCATCTCTGCATGGTTAATTTTTGTTGAAGAAACGGACCAAATCCGAGTTCGATTGCGTTCCAAAGGAATTGTTATCAATGAACTGGCTGCTGAATACGGAGGTGGCGGACATCCGCTTGCTGCCGGTGCTTCTGTAAAGACTTGGGAAGAAGCCGATGAAGTCATCCGAAAAGTACAAACGTTATGTGCACGTAACTAGTGATTGGAGGGATAGACAATGAAGCTTGTTTATCCGCAAATTATAACGGGTGCCGACTTACTTAACGGCATTATAAAGCTTGACCGATTGGCTCCTCTTCTGCAAAGAAGAGGGGCTGTTTCGGCTGCAATTGTGAATTCGACTCTTTCCGGAATAAGATCGTTTTGGAAAGTGATGACTAAGTATGGCATTCATCCAGTCATAGGACTTTCTGTGAACATAGAACTGACGACTGGAGAAACGCCATTATGTTACATCTATGCTAAAAACGAAATGGGTTTTCGTCAGTTATTAAAGATGAGTAGTGCTGTTTCAACACGAGATGCTGAGAATCTACCTGAAAAGTGGTTGAGATCCTATACTGCGAACTGCGCCGTTATTTTTCCGCTTACAGACCCCTCTTGGAACGAAATCCGAACTGAAGAAACGATCCAACGATTGAAAATGCAATGCACACCTGAAGAGTTGCATATAGGAATTGCGCGACCCGCTGGAGCTGTTCATCCTGAAGAACCTGCGATTGAACAACTAGCCTCTTCTGAAGGACTTTCTATTGTAGCGTGCAGTGAAGCTAGATTCATCGAGCCAAAAGACGCATTCAGCTTCGAAACAGCGCAAGCGATTCGCGAAGGTTACAAACTGAATGATCCTACCCGTCCTGAAAACCTCTATTCAGACGCATATGTGCCTGAGCAAGAGGAACTGGAACGATGGTTTGCAGGGAAAGAGCATTGGCTAGAGAAGGCTGCAGACGTGCTATTAGCTTGCGATGTTCAGTTGCCGGAAAAACATCTACTCATGCCAAAGTTTCCTGTCGATGAGACGGAGACTGCCGCACAACAGCTTGAAAACCATTGTCGGTTAGGGTTACAAAAAAGATTTGGTCAGATTTCTCCAGCATATGAAGAGCGACTCCGGTACGAATTGGATGTCATCGTAGAAATGGGCTATCAGGATTATTTCCTGATTGTAGAAGATTTCATTGCCTATGCAAAAAATAAAGATATTGAAGTTGGACCGGGTCGAGGGTCTTCAGCCGGAGCACTCGTTGCATTCTCCCTTGGGATCACTGCGGTGGATCCGTTGAAATATGGGTTGATATTTGAACGGTTTTTAAATAAAAGCAGAGTGACCATGCCGGATATTGACGTTGATTTTGCCGATACACGGAGAATGGAAGTAGTCGAGTATGTCGCGCAAAAATACGGGAAAGCACACGTAGCCCAAATTATAACGTTCGGTACGTTGTCTGCTAAGTCCGTAGCGCGTAATACAGCTAGGGTCTTTGGGTTTTCGAACGAGGACATGACATTCCTATCTAAAACGTTGTCTGATGCTCCCGGTAAAACGCTTCAAGAGAAAGTGAGTCAATCCTCACAACTTCAATCGTGGATTGAAAAAGAGGAAGTACGTGCTCGTTGGTACGAATCATCTCTCGCGCTAGAAGGTCTACCACGAAATGCTTCAACACACGCTGCAGGGGTCATACTCTCACCAACCCCTCTTGTTGAAACCGTTCCGCTACAAAGTGGCGGGGATTCCATCTATTTAACACAATGGGCGATGAATGACTCGGAAGAAGCTGGACTTCTAAAAATGGACTTTCTCGGATTGCGTAATCTGACTTTGCTGGATAGGATTCGTAAAATGATTCGATTTGACACGGGCGACGACCTCTCGCTAGATACAATTCCCCCCCAGGATGAACGGACTTTGGAGTTATTTAGAAAAGGGGATATGTCAGGGATTTTTCAATTCGAATCACCTGGCATGCGCAAAGCACTGAGAGACATTTCACCCGATACTTTTGAAGATATTTATGCCATCAATGCCTTATACCGACCTGGTCCAATGGAAAATATCCCTCTCTATAGCAGAAGGAAAAAAGGGTTAGAACCGATTCACTACATGCATCCTGCGCTCGAGCCGATTTTAAAAGAGACGTATGGAATTATTGTTTATCAAGAACAAATTTTGCAGATTGCGGTTCAGATTGCAGGATTCACTTTAGGGGAAGCGGACTTGTTACGACGTGCTATCAGTAAAAAGAAACGGGATGTGCTGATGCAGGAACGCGTCCATTTTACAGAAAGCGCTCAGCGAAACGGTTTCCCTAAAAGTATCGCAGGTGATATTTATGAACTGATAGTAAAGTTTGCGGATTATGGATTCCCGAAGAGTCATGCGGTTGCCTACTCGTTGGTTTCCTACCAACTCGCGTACTTGAAGGCAAATAAACCCGAATACTTTTATGCGGGATGTCTATCCGTATTAGCGGGTTCCCCGGAGAAGACGACGGAATTCATGCGTGAAGTGAAAGCGAAGGGGATCCCTGTTCTTGGTCCTTCCATTACAAAAAGCAACTGGTCTGCGACAACGGAAAATGGATCTATCCGACTTGGGTTGAGTGCAGTGAAAGGAATTAGCTTTCCGTTTTATACAACCCTGCAACGGGCGCGTCAGCAAGGAGTGACTATGCTAACCCTTTTTGACTTGTCTGTCGCAATCGGTGCTGAAAACTTCACTGAAAAAACAATTCCGCAACTAGTGAAATCTGGAGCATTGGACGAATTCGGCCAAACACGTGAAGTGCTGCTCGCAACAATAGAAGCAGCACGAAAACATGCGCTCTTTGTTAGACCATCGTCTGATGAAACCGACTTACTCGCAGGGATGATGAAAGGGATGGCGAGTCCTAAATATAGTCCCGGCGGAACGATGTCAGATATGCAACGACTTGACTATGAAAAAGAGACACTTGGATTCTACTTATCGGAACACCCGATTGCTTCTTTTAAAAAGAAACTTACCACTGTAACGAATCCGATTGCAGACGCCCTAGAAAAATCATCAGGAGCTAAGGTGGTTTTAGCAGGAATGGTGTTGGAAGTTAAGAGGATTCGTACAAAAAAAGGAGAAGCGATGGCATTTCTCGAATTACAAGATGAGACTGGAGAAATATCGTGTACGTTATTCCCGAAACAATATGCAACGTGCAGCAGTGAGTTGAAAGATCAGTCATTACTTGTTTTTCAAGGTACAGTGGAAGTGAGAAATGGCAAACCACAACTCGTTGTTCAGGAGATTGTGACAATCTAAACGGATCTGGATGGCTACTTATGAAGGACAGTGACGTAGACAACTCCATAACAAATCGAAAAAGGATTTCCGGATATCACTTTACGGCAGGCGTGCTTTTTTGTATGCTAATAAAGGATAGTGGTCTGACCACTTTATAATGTAGCATAAAAAGGAGTTTGGACATGGAAAACTCTCGTCCATCATCGAAACGATTTCTGGATATTGTTTCGGATCTGCGTACGATCATTAAAGAAGAAGGTGCCGTCATAGGGGATAAGTTACCTTCTGAACGTGTGCTAGCGGATCGGTTGCAAGTGGGTAGATCCACAATTCGAGAAGCACTCCGAAGTCTTGAACTTCTTGGACTGATTGAAACAAGAAGAGGAGAGGGAACGTTTCTCGCGGACTATAAAAAGCATCAGCTAGTAGAGATTCTTTCTACATTCATTATGCAAAATCCACAATCATTCAAGTCTGTGGATGAGACGCGAAGGATTCATGAAAGAGCAGCCATTGAATGTATTTCCAATGATCCTGAAAGAAGAACGCTGCCTGTATGGGAAAGTTTTTTAGAGAAACTAAAAGGAATAGAGCCGATCATCAGGGAAGAGTTGTTGCAAGAGATCGTAGTGGTTTCAGAAAATCGCTTGTCGTTGAAAATTTGGTTTTTATTGAAACAATATAGCCGCGCTCCGTTTCATGAAACTATGGCGGAAGACGAAAAAGAAGTTGCATCGAATTTACTTAAAGAGATGATGAACGGGAACAGCCAACTAGCCGTTATGCGGTATGCGGACTGGCTTGACATCGTCAACGGTGAAAGAAGGGACGAACACGAATGCTAAGGGACCTATTTACAAATGTGAAAAAACAACAGGCAATTATGCCGAATGCGAAGTCTAAGAGCGATGTACCTGAAGGAATTATGACGAAATGTCCAGCTTGTAAGCACGTTGAACCAACAAAAGAACTGGGCAAGCTCCTTAAAGTTTGTCCTAAATGTGATTTCCATTTCAAAATGACGGCACATGAACGAATCGATTCCTTGATAGATGAAGGAACGTTTGTATCTATGGATGATCATCTAGGGACTGAAAATCCATTGGAGTTTCCTGCATACATGTCGAAAGTGAAAAAAGATGCAGAGAAGACGGGTCTCAACGAAGCTGTGCTTACAGGTACAGGAAAGATTGACGGAAATGAAGTAGCAATTGCCGTCATGGACGCTCATTTTCGAATGGGGTCAATGGGATCAGTTGTTGGTGAAAAGATTACGAGAGCCGTCGAAAAAGCGACGGAGCTTGGAATTCCAATGCTCATCTTTTCTGCAAGTGGTGGTGCACGCATGCAAGAAGGCGTCCTGTCTCTGATGCAAATGGCAAAAACGAGTGTTGCATTAAATCGACACTCAGAAAAAGGACTTTTATATATCTCTATTATGACCTATCCAACAACGGGTGGGGTTTCGGCGAGCTTTGCTTCTGTCGGAGACATCAATCTTGCAGAGCCAAAAGCGCTTATTGGATTTGCGGGTCGCCGAGTTATTGAGCAAACCGTTCGTGAAAAGTTACCTGAAGACTTCCAAACGGCTGAATTTCTACTTGCACATGGTCAGTTGGATGCAGTCGTCCATCGTGTAGACATGCAGGATATGCTTTCTCGCATCATCCGACTTCATACGAAGGGGGAGGCAGTACAATGAAAAAGACCATGTCATTTGAAGAGCCTATTATAAAGTTACGAGAAAAAATTCAAGAATTAAAAGAGTTTACAGAGACGAACGAAGTCGACTTGTCTGATGAAATCCGGAATTTAAATGATCGCTTAATAAAGTTGGAAAATGATATTTATGGCAACATGGAGACGTGGGAACGTGTTCAAGTAGCACGACATCCTGAACGACCGACAACGTATGATTATATTGGAGAATTGTTTGAAGATTTCATAGAACTTCATGGCGATCGTGCATTCGGAGATGATGCTGCGATAGTTGGTGGAATCGGTTCGTTCGATGGAAAACCAGTTACAATTATCGGTCATCAACGTGGTAAAGATACAAAAGAAAATGTAAAGCGTACATTTGGAATGCCTCATCCTGAAGGCTATCGAAAAGCATTGCGCCTGATGAAACAAGCTGAAAAATTCCGCAGACCGATTATTTGTATGATTGATACGAAAGGCGCCTATCCAGGGCGGGCAGCGGAAGAGCGCGGACAAAGTGAAGCGATTGCTCGCAATCTTGTAGAGATGGCAAGTTTCACTGTACCCGTTATCTCAATTGTTATTGGAGAAGGAGGAAGTGGGGGCGCGCTAGCTCTAGGAGTTGCGAATCGTATCTATATGCTTGAGCACTCTACCTATTCGGTCATTTCGCCTGAAGGCGCTGCCTCCATACTTTGGAAAGATGCTGCATATGCAAAAGAAGCAGCAGAAGCGATGAAAATCACCGCACCCGATTTGTTAAAGATGGGAATTATTGATGAAATCATTCCTGAAGTTTTAGGTGGCGGACATCGTGATCCGAAACAACAAGCAAAAAATATGAAGGCTGTTTTATCAAAGGCGCTTACTGATTTAAGTAAGTTAGATGGTGATGAGCTCGTTCAAGACCGGTATGATAAATTCAGGAAAATTGGTGTGTTTACTGAGTAATTTGTGTCAATTTACTTTGCTGTAAGGAGGGTTTACGGATGAAGAAAATCGCTGTATTAACAAGTGGTGGAGATGCGCCAGGTATGAATGCTGCTGTACGGGCTGTCGTCCGGAAAGCGATCTATGAAGGACTCGAAGTGGCAGGCGTTTTTAATGGTTACCAAGGATTAATAGACGGGAAAATTGAACTTTTACAACTTGGATCTGTAGGTGACATTATCCAACGAGGGGGAACTATGCTTCGTTCAGCACGTTGCCCAGAATTCACTACGATCGAAGGTCGAGAAAAAGCGCTCAAACAGCTGAAATTGAATGGAATTGAAGGTGTGGTCGTAATTGGGGGAGACGGTTCGTTCAGAGGTGCATTGGAGTTATCTAAACTTGGTATTCCTTGTGCGTGCGTTCCGGCTACAATTGATAATGATATAAACGGGACTGACTTCACCATCGGTTTCGACACAGCATTGAATACAGTTATCGATGCAATTGACAAAATAAGAGATACAGCTACTTCACATGAGCGGACCTTCATAGTAGAAGTGATGGGGCGTAACGCAGGTGACTTGGCTCTTTGGGCTGGTCTTGCTGGTGGAGCCGAAACCATTCTCATCCCTGAAGAGACGTATGATTTACCTGATATCCTTGAACGTCTGAGACGAGGAACGCATCGTGGTAAAAAGCATAGTATTATAATTGTCGCCGAAGGAGTGATGTCCGCTTCCTTGCTTGCTGAGAAGTTAAGTACAGAAGAAGGCATCGATACCCGCGTATCTGTATTAGGACATATTCAGCGTGGAGGCTCACCATCTGCACGAGATCGAGTGATTGCTAGCCAATTTGGTGCACGCGCTGTCGAAGCATTGAAGAACGGTGGCAAAACAACCGCAATTGGTATGAAAAATCATCAAGTCATTGAATATGATTTATCACGTGTATTTGATGGGGATCCTGAATTTGAGAAGGATATGTATACGTTATCGAAAGAATTATCTATTTGATGAAAATCAGTGAAAAGGAAGTGGCCTGAACCAATGAGAAAAACTAAAATCGTCTGTACAATCGGTCCAGCAAGTGAATCACTAGAACGTCTAGAGCAACTAATCGATGCGGGGATGAATGTGGCGCGCTTGAACTTCTCACACGGAGATCATGATGAACATCTTCAACGCATAAAAGCAATTCGTAAAGTAGCAGCTGCTAAACAAAAAACTATCGGAATTTTACTTGATACGAAAGGACCTGAAATTCGGACGCATTCCATGGAAAACGGATTGATTGAATTGACTGCAGGTCAAAAGATTGATGTATCGATGCAAGAAGTCGTTGGGACGAAAGAGCGTTTCTCAATCAGCTATGACCAACTTATTGACGA
Source organism: Sporosarcina sp. BI001-red (assembly GCF_003384035.1). Lineage (GTDB taxonomy): Bacteria > Bacillota > Bacilli > Bacillales_A > Planococcaceae > Sporosarcina. The sequence continues at coordinate 211,805 of NZ_QQAK01000013.1, forward strand.
TGTAGATAAAGACGATACAATTCTTTTGGATGATGGTCTTGTCATGTTGAAAGTGCTAGGTAAGAGCAAAGCTGAAGGTTTGATCCACACCGAAGTGATGAACTCCGGAGAGCTGAAGAACAAAAAAGGTGTCAACGTTCCTGGTGTTTCAGTTCAGCTTCCGGGGATTACAGAAAAAGACAAAGAAGATATTCTGTTCGGGATCGAACAAGAAATTGACTTTGTCGCTGCTTCCTTCGTCCGCAGAGCGGAAGATGTATTAGAAATTCGTGAACTGTTAGAAAATAATTCCGGTTCAAATATCCACATCATTCCTAAAATAGAAAATCAGGAAGGCGTCGATAATATTGATGCTATCATCGAAGTATCAGATGGACTGATGGTTGCTCGTGGAGATCTGGGTGTAGAAATTCCTCCAGAAGAGGTCCCGGTCATTCAAAAACAACTAATTCAAAAATGTAATCAGGCAGGTAAACCTGTTATCACAGCAACACAAATGCTAGATTCGATGCAGCGGAACCCACGTCCTACACGTGCAGAAGCGAGTGACGTTGCTAACGCGATTTTTGATGGTACCGATGCAATAATGTTGTCAGGTGAAACAGCAGCCGGTTTGTATCCTGTAGAATCTGTGGAAACAATGGTCCGAATTGCGAACAAAATCGAAGAGTCTTTCGATTATCGATCTTTCATCTCAACACGCCGTAGAGAAAAGCACGGTAACTTGACGGATGCCATTGGACAAGCTGCTGCATATACAGCGATTAACTTAAATGTGAACGCAGTAATTGCTCCAACTGAAAGCGGAACGACAGCTCGCATGATCTCTAAATATCGCCCTGGATGTCCGATCATTGCCGTAACATCTTCTGAGCAAGTTGCTCGTCGTCTTACACTTGTGTGGGGTGCTTATCCAATCGTAGGAACACGTGTTAGTTCAATTGACTCGATTCTTGAAGGATCGGTCGAAGAGAGCGTAAAACATAAATACGTGACGCACGGCGATGTCGTAATTATTACGGCTGGAGTGCCAGTTGGGGAAGCAGGTACAACAAATCTGATGAAAATCCATGTCATCGGGGATCTTCTTGTAAAAGGACAAGGAATCGGCAAATCTGTAGCATATGGACGAGCAATCGTTGCCCGCAGTGCAGCAGAAGCAGAAGCATTCGATGCAGAAGGTGCAATCCTCGTGACGAATTCTACTGACCGTGATATGCTTCCTGTACTTGAAAAGTGTGCTGGTCTCATTACAGAAGAGGGCGGACTTACAAGTCACGGCGCAATTGTTGGATTGAATTTAGGCATTCCTGTAATTGTCGGTGTGAAAAATGCTACTGAAATCATCAAGCATGATAAGGAAATTACAATGGACGCTGAAACTGGTGTCGTCTATAAGGGTCATGCTAAAGTTCTATAAACAAAAACCGCTACCTAACTTTAGGATAGCGGTTTTTCTCGAAGAGGAGACATGAAAATGAAATGGTTAGTGCTTCTATTTTTAGTCGTTCCTGCAAGTGAACTTACGTTATTGCTTGTTGCTGGAAGCCAATTAGGCGTTATGCCGACACTATTGATTATTCTCATTACGGGTATTGGCGGCGCTTATTTGGCAAAAAAACAAGGTTTCAAAGCGATTGTAGAATTTAAGGAGCGAATCGCTGCTGGAGATGCACCAGGACCGCCAATCATTGATGGATTGTGTATTTTTGCAGGAGGCTTGTTGCTACTAGTCCCAGGTTTCATGACAGATTTGATAGGTCTGTTACTACTTTTTAGCTGGCCTAGAAAAATGATTCGTCCGTTCATCATTCAGCAAATTTACAAGAAAATGAAAAAGGGAACGCTCATCATTCGATGAACTTCGGGTGGTTTCTGATTTTCATGGCTGTAAACAAAAGGAATGGCGTCAGTAAAATCCCAGGCAAACCGAATAAGTAGAATGAACTAGCGGTGATGAGAAATGCATGGACTGGCTTGACCCGAAAAGTGGATGCCCACAAGTAGGACTCTGCGATTTGGCGAGTCACAAGTGTTAGGATATAGAGCAACAGGAGTGCTGAGCCGAATATATAGTTTCCTGTATAAAAATAAAAAAGAATCATCGGAAGAAGGAACAACCCAATTCCTAAGAAGGGCAGACTGTCTGCAAGGGATATTAGAAAAGCAGTTCCAATCGGTGATGAAAACGATAGGAAAAAGAAGCCGATACACAACAGTAGAAATGTTAAACAAACTAGACGAGCTTCAATGGAAATGAAATGACCGATGAGTTCTCCTGACTTCTTAAAAAGACGATGTGCCTGTCTACGCATAGATGCTGGAAAGTAGACGAGGAACCAAAAACGATCTTTTCCTGTTTCGCGTAGTGCAAAGAAAAAAGCAACTAGGAAAATAAAGAGAGTGAACACTTGTTGGAAGAGAACTCCTGTGAATTTGACTGTGTGTTCAACAAGAGTTTGACCCGCTGTTAGTACATTTTCTTTTAAAAATGTAATGGCAACGCCTGACCAGTCCTGGTTTCCTGTATAGGGCTCCAAATGACGCTCAGCAATTGGTAAAGTATCAATTAGCCCTTGAATTGCCATTGTTGAAATCCCTACTACCAAACTGATGATGATGGACATAGCGACCAACGCAGAAAGTGTTCTAGGTAAACGCAGGATGTGGTTGGTGAAGTTCACAACAGGTGCTGCAAAGTATGCAAGTATAATTGCGATACCAGCTGGGGGAACAAGAAATATAAAGATTCCTCCGATTACTCCAGGTAGGAATGGGACGATGTACTGTTTGAAAAAGGAAGTAGTATTCAGCTTTTTAATAGAAATTCACTCCGATTTAATAGATTTCCTGGAAATCCTGTGCATTTTCATTCACAAAACCGACAAAGTTGATTATAATGAACGTTGTAAGCGTTTTTAGGCGGAAACAATATTAGCAGATCAGCCGACTGCCCCAACCGGTAGGCAAAAAATTAAACGGGTGGTTAGACGGCTGCTGACTGAAGGAGAGAGTTTCATGACATCTACTAAAGGTTTAGAAGGAATTGTAGCGACACAATCCGCGATCAGTTCAATCATCGATGATACCCTTACATACGTCGGGTACGACATTGACGATCTTGCAAATAATGCGAGTTTCGAGGAAGTCGTCTATCTTCTCTGGCACCTGCGTCTACCAAAGCAAGATGAGCTGGCTGAATTGAAGCAGCAATTGGCAGACAACATGTCCGTTCCAGAAGAAGTGCTCGCTCATTTCAAAACGTATCCAATCAAAGACGTCCACCCGATGGCAGCATTGCGTACAGCAATCTCCTTGTTAGGGTTATATGACGCGAAGGCTGAAGATATGTCCAAAGAAGAAAACTATCTGAAGGCGATTAAACTACAAGCGAAAATTGCAACTGTTGTTACCGCATTTGCACGTATTCGGAAAGGTCTCGATCCAGTAGCTCCTGATACAACTCTTGGATATGCAGCAAACTTCCTTTACATGCTCAATGGTAAAAAACCGGAGCCGATTGAAGAAGAAGCATTCAACAAGGCACTTGTTTTGCATGCAGACCATGAGTTAAACGCATCTACGTTTACAGCTCGTGTTTGTGTTGCTACCCTTTCAGATATGTATTCAGGTGTTACAGCTGCAATTGGCGCCCTTAAAGGTCCATTGCACGGTGGCGCAAACGAGCAAGTTATGAAAATGTTAATGGAAATTGGCGACGAAGACAAAGTGGACGAGTACATCCATAACAAACTTGCGAACAAAGAAAAGATCATGGGCTTCGGTCACCGTGTTTACCGTAAAGGAGACCCACGTGCTAAGCACCTTCGTGAAATGTCTGAAAAGCTAACTGAACTGCGCGGAGAAGGTAAATACTTCCGTATGTCCGAGCAGATTGAAAAAATCGTTACTGGCGAGAAAAAATTACCGCCAAACGTTGATTTTTATTCAGCTTCGGTTTATCATTCACTTGGGATTGATCATGATCTATTTACTCCGATTTTTGCAGTTTCCCGCATTTCCGGATGGATTGCACACATTCTAGAGCAGTATGAGAACAACCGTCTGATCCGTCCTCGTGCCGAGTACATCGGACCAGATATGCAAAAATATGTGCCAATCGATCAGCGCTAATTAGCAAAAATCTTTGGGGCGGTATATAAGTATACCGGCCCTATACTTATGACTTTGGGAGGAATTATAATGACTAACGAAGGTAAAATTACAGTAACAAACGGTGTATTAAACGTTCCCGATCACGCAACAGTTCCATTCATCATTGGTGATGGAACAGGTCCTGATATCTGGCATGCAGCTTCACGCGTACTTGAAGGCGCAGTGGATAAAGCGTATAACGGCAAACGTAAACTAGTTTGGAAAGAAGTGTTAGCGGGAGAGAAAGCATTCAACGAAACAGGAGAATGGCTTCCACAAGCGACACTCGATACGATTGACGAATACCTAATTGCGATTAAAGGTCCTTTGACTACTCCAATCGGTGGCGGTTTCCGTTCATTGAACGTTGCTCTTCGTCAAGAACTTGATCTTTATACATGCCTACGTCCAGTTCGTTACTTTGAAGGTGTTCCTTCGCCAGTCAAACGCCCTGAAGACTGCGACATGGTCATCTTCCGTGAAAACACAGAAGATATTTACGCAGGAATTGAGTACAAAGAAGGTTCTGACGAAGTTAAAAAACTTATTAAGTTCCTACAAGATGAGCTCAATGTTAAAAATATTCGTTTCCCTGAAACTTCTGGACTTGGCATTAAGCCAATTTCTGAAGAAGGTACAAAACGTCTAGTTCGCGGTGCTTTGAACTATGCTATCAGTGAAGGCCGTAAATCATTGACACTTGTACACAAAGGAAACATCATGAAATTCACAGAAGGCGCATTCAAAAACTGGGGATATGAAGTAGCTGAACAAGAATTCGGCGACAAAGTATTCACATGGAACGAATACGATCGCATTAAAGATGAAAAAGGTACAGATGCTGCAAACAAAGCACAATCTGACGCTGAAGCTGCAGGCAAAATCATTGTTAAAGATTCTATCGCTGATATCTTCCTTCAGCAGATCTTGACTCGTCCGAAAGAGTTCGACGTTGTTGCAACTATGAACTTGAACGGTGACTATGTTTCTGATGCACTTGCTGCACAAGTTGGCGGAATCGGAATCGCACCAGGCGCTAACATTAACTACCTAACAGGACACGCGATCTTCGAAGCAACACACGGTACTGCACCGAAGTATGCAGGTCTAGACAAAGTAAACCCATCATCTGTTATTCTTTCTGGTGTTATGATGCTTGAGCACCTTGGCTGGAACGAAGCTGCAGACATGATTACGAAGTCTATCGAAAAGACAATCGCTTCTAAAGTGGTAACGTATGACTTCGCACGCTTGATGGATGGCGCAACTGAAGTGAAGACTTCTGAGTTCGCTGACGAGCTAATCAAAAACCTATAAGTTTACGTTACGTAATCGACAGGTACACAATAAGTAATGGACAAAAAGCAGAGCTTCAATCGTAGCCTCTGCTTTTTGTTTATATAAAAATACTTCAATCCTCAAATGTTATTTCAAGATATTGTATTTTCTTCAATTTGTATAGGCAATATCATTAGTCTTATAGAATCCGTTGATTGGAGTGGAAGGCGGCGACTCCTGCGGGAACAGCGCGAGCTGAAGACCCTGCACTGAGCGCAGCGAAGGAAGCGGCTGAAGCCGTGCCCGCGGAAAGCGTCCGCCTGCAACGGAAATCAACACAGTTTAATATTCTGTTCAGCTTTGATTAATCCAATTCTGAAAGGGAGTTTTAATATGTCTATGATTCGTAAAAAAGTTTCTGTTATTGGTTCTGGATTCACGGGGGCGACGACTGCGTTTCTACTTGCTCAGAAAGAATTGTGTGACGTAGTGTTGGTGGACATCCCGAATATGGAGAGCTCAACGAAGGGGAAGGCGCTGGATATGCTAGAAGCGAGTCCTGTACAAGGATTCGATGCTTCCATCATAGGAACGGCTGACTATGCAGACACCAAGGATTCGGACCTGGTCATCATAACAGCTGGTATTGCGCGCAAACCGGGGATGAGTCGAGATGATCTTGTTCAGACGAATCAGAAGGTCATGAAGTCGGTGACAGCTGAAATCATAAAGCATTCACCTAATACGATGATTCTTGTCTTAACGAATCCGGTCGATGCGATGACATATACGGTCTACAAAGAATCAGGATTGCCGAAAGAGCGCGTGATTGGTCAATCTGGAGTATTAGATACGGCTCGTTTCCGGACGTTCGTTGCGCAAGAACTAAACATTTCTGTGAAGGATGTATCTGGATTTGTATTAGGTGGCCATGGAGACGATATGGTACCACTCGTCCGTTATTCATCAGCAGGTGGTGTTCCGATTGCTTCATTGCTATCAGCAGAGCGTATTGAAGAAATCGTACAACGGACGCGTAAGGGTGGAGCAGAGATTGTTAACCTCTTAGGCAATGGATCGGCGTATTATGCACCTGCTGCGTCTCTTGTGGAAATGGCAGAAGCGATTCTCAAAGATCAGAAACGCATTATTCCTGCGATTGCCTATCTGGAAGGTGAATTCGGAATGAATGGGATTTACTTAGGGGTCCCGACGGTTCTCGGAAAAGACGGAATCGAAAAGATTATTGAGCTTGAGTTAACAGACGAAGAGAAACAGGCATTAAGTAAATCTGCAGACTCCGTAACATCCGTCATGCAAGTGCTCGCCTAGTAAACTTATAAATCGAGTAGTGATGGTAGACACTACTCGATTTATTTTTGTTTTATGATAGACTTTAAAGAAGTAGGATAAGTACCTAATAAGGGGGACTTTTTTTGATACTTGGTAAAAAAAGAAGAGTCGGTAGAGGGATTCAAGATATTAAGGTCGGCGAGAAACTTAAATTGACTGAAAAGATAGAAGACAGGGATCTACTTCTTTATCTTGGATTAACGAATGATCCCAATCCAATTTATATTCAACATGATTTCGCTGCACAGACAGATGTCAAAAAACCGATAGTGCCCACGCTCATGCTTACTGGTATTATCACTTCAGCTGTTTCTAAATATTTACCAGGTCCAGGATCCTATATTCTCGCTCAACATTTGGAGTTTCCTGTTCCGGTTTATCATTATGAAACTGTAGAGATCACATTGGAAGTTCAACTAGTTCTTGTCGAAGAAAATAAAATCGACATTAGCGTGACCGCCGTAAATGAATCTGGAGAACAAATAATTACCGGCTATGTAAGTGTTGCGGCCCCTGAATTAAAAGAAAAACAACTCACATCACAGTCATTGGATAATTTTTAATATGGATACAATGGAAGCAATTTCAACGAAAACGATATTAATCGTAGAAGACGACCCGTCGATTTGTACACTTCTTGACTATAATCTGAAACAAAATGGTTATGAGACGCTAATAGCAACAAATGGTATAGATGCTTTGGAAAAAGCTACGAAGAATAAACCTGACTTGATTTTACTTGATATTATGCTTCCAGGAATGGATGGTATCGATGTCTGTCGGAACCTAAGGCAGCGTAATATGGAAACCCCCATCATCATGTTGACAGCACGTGGGGACGAGACAGATAAAGTATTAGGGCTAGAGATTGGCGCTGACGATTACATGACCAAGCCATTCAGTCCACGTGAACTCACTGCTCGGGTGAAGGCGGTTTTGCGCCGTGCTAATGGTCCCAAGCAGCCGAGCGATAGTATTAGTATCAATGGGTTGACGGTATATCTTGAACGTTATCAGACTGAACTGAACGGAGAACTGCTTGAATTCACACCAAAGGAATTCGAACTTCTTGTGCATCTCATGAAACACAAAAATCGTGTATTATCACGAGATCAGCTATTATCCGCAGTGTGGAATTATGATTTTAGTGGAGATACTCGTATTGTAGATGTTCATATTAGTCATCTTCGCGACAAAATTGAAGAAGATACGAAAAAGCCGCGTTCCATTAAAACTGTGCGGGGAATCGGCTATAAGTTCGAGGAGTTTTCATGAAAAAAGATGGTCATTCCCAAAGGATCCTACTCACAACTAGTGCTACACTAGTTGTCTTTTCAATTGTTTTATGGGTTGTCATCAGTCAATTCTTCAATGTGGTGGGTGTGAATATAGATCCATCTTTGGAGAAGAAATTTTTGCTCTATTTAACTGCAGTGATCGTACTGTTCCTGATTTTAAGCTTGTTTACGGTATCACGAGTTATCTATCATTTTACAAAACCAGTTGACGAATTGACACTCGTTGCTAGAAAACTCGCAAGCGGAGACTACAAAGCCCGTACGAGTGTGAGTGAATTCAGAGATCTTGGAAATTTAGCTATTTCCATTAACCAGATTGCACGGAATGGTCAGGAAACCCAAATTGTAAGATCCATGGAAAAAGAACGGCTTAAAACACTTATTGAGAGTATTGGCAGTAGTTTACTCATGCTTGGTAGAGGTGGAACGGTTAATCTGATGAATGGGGTTTTTGCACAAACATTTCACGCATCCTCTCCTGATACAATTGGTAAATCCTATAAAGAAATCGGTTTGCCCTTAGCGGCTGAAAAGTTAATCGAAGATGTTTTTCTATCTGAACAAGTTCATGAGCAACAAATACGAATCCAGCAAGACAATGGCCCACTTGACTTAACTGTATATGGGGCACCAGTTATAGGGCGCCACGGGAATTGGTTGGGAATCATTGTGGTGTTCCACGACATTTCTAAAATCATCCGTTTGGAAGAAGTTCGAAAAGATTTCGTTGCGAACGTTTCTCATGAATTGAGAACGCCCGTTACATCCATTAAAGGGTTTGCGGAAACGTTATTGGATGGTGCTCTTTCAGATCCTGTTATTTCAAGAGATTTCATCACGATTATTGAAAAAGAGAGTGGACGGCTCCATTCCCTTGTTTCGGATCTATTGGAGTTGTCTGGAATTGAACAACATGGATTCACGCTTAACTTATCGGAAGTGGATGCTGCCATTACAATACAAGAAGCCACTCAACTCGTCTCCGGAAAGCTTGCTGAAAAGCAAATGACAGTAGAGATTGAAGAAATGGACAAATTAGTGCTTGAAGCTGACAGCGGGCGCCTTATGCAAGTGCTTGTTAACTTGTTGATCAATGCAATCACATATTCCAAACAAGGTACAACGATACGTATATCCGGAAAAAAAGACCTTGACTCTGTTTTGATTTCAATTGCAGACGAAGGCATCGGTATTGAAAAGGAAAAGTTACAAAGAGTGTTTGAACGATTTTATCGTGCTGATTTAGCAAGAAGTCGTGAATCAGGCGGCACAGGTTTGGGTCTAGCAATCGTGAAGCACTTACTGGAAGCGCATCACGGAAGTATCTGGGTGGAGAGTGAGCTAGGTGAAGGATCAGAGTTTTTCGTAAAGCTGCCTATCCAGCAACACCCGCATTCAGCGGAATAGAGAAGGACCTCGTCGTTTTCATTTCATCCTGCCCACGTGGTAAGATGAGGGGAGACGACGTTTTTTTTATGAAGGAGTGGACGAGCTACGTGACGACTAAAAAAATTGTATTACTTGACGGAAACAGCTTGGCTTACCGTGCATTTTTTGCATTGCCATTATTAACAAATGACAGTGGAATCCATACAAATGCAGTTTATGGATTCACGATGATGTTGCAAAATATTTTAAAAGAAGAACAGCCGACCCATGTGCTCGTTGCTTGGGATGCAGGGAAAACCACATTCCGCCATAGTACGTTTAGTGAATACAAAGGGGGCCGTCAAAAAACGCCACCCGAGCTATCTGAACAATTTCCATACTTGCGTAAATTATTGACGGCATTCAATATTCCGCAATATGAATTGGAGAACTTTGAAGCGGATGATATTATCGGAACCTTAAGCCGTACTGCGAGTGAAGAGGCAGTGAAGACCATTGTGATTTCCGGCGACAAAGACTTAACGCAACTTGCGACGGAATCTACGACTGTATGCATCACGCGTAAAGGGATCACTGATATGGAAATTTATACGCCTGCGCACATTGAAGAAAAGTATGGAATCGAACCGCTTCAAATCATCGACATGAAAGGCTTGATGGGGGATGCATCGGATAACATTCCTGGTGTGCCAGGTGTTGGTGAAAAGACCGCTTTAAAGCTTTTGAAGGAATATGGGTCCGTTGAGCACGTATATGAGTCACTGGAAGCAATAAGCGGTAAAAAGTTGAAAGAAAACTTAACGAATAACGAAGAACAGGCGTATATGAGTAAGCAGTTGGCGACGATTGAAGTGAATGCACCGATTACTATCGGACTCCAGGACTTGTCGTATAACGGACCGGACGAAGAACAGCTTACTCTGCTTTATAAAGAATTGAAGTTTACAACGTTACTTGAAAAAATGGGTGTAGAAGGCGTGGAAACAGAGCCTATAGAAGCCATTGAAGTAGAAACAAAGCACAAACTTACAAAAGCGGATCTTTCCGACCAGATGGCAGTTCACTTGGAAATGATGGATGATAACTATTTAACATCTGAATTATTTGGACTGGCAATGACAAGTGGGGAAAACGTGTTGTATGTACCTATGGATGATTTGAAGCAGGATGATGTCTTGAAAGAGTGGCTAGCTGATTCTGGGACGAAGAAATTTACGACAGATGCGAAAGCCCTTTTTGCAGCGTTAGCCGCTGTTGACATCCCTATAGCAGGAATCGATTTTGACTTAACGCTTGCTGCCTATATTGTGAATCCATCCTTGTCTATTGACGATGTATCAGAAGCGGCTGCATCAGTTGGTTGGAATGGGATTCAGAAAGACGAGAAGGTTTATGGTAAAGGGGCTAAAAAAGCAATTCCAGCAACTGAAGAAATTGCACAACATGCGGGTACGAAAGCTGTTGCAGTATGGAATTTGTTCGAGCCGTTATCCGAAAAACTGAAGCAGAACGAGCAATACGAGTTGTATCATAATCTGGAATTGCCGCTCGCAAAAATTCTCGGGAAGATGGAGTCGGTTGGTGTAAAAACGGATTTGAACACACTTCAAACAATTGGTACGGAATTGACTAGCCGATTGGAACATTTAGAAACGACAATTTATGAGCTTGCAGGACAGCCGTTTAACATTAATTCACCGAAGCAATTGGGTATGATTCTGTTTGAAAAGATTGGCTTAACACCTATCAAGAAAACAAAAACGGGCTATTCTACAGCCGCGGATGTATTGGAGAAGTTAGAACCAGAACATGAAATCATCAAACACATTCTGTTGTTCCGCCAACTTGGGAAATTAAAATCTACGTATATCGATGGACTGTCAAAAGAAATCCACGAAGATGGTAAAATTCATACGCGTTTCCAGCAAGCATTGACACAAACAGGGCGGTTAAGCTCGATCAATCCGAACTTACAAAACATCCCGATTCGTTTAGAAGAAGGGCGAAAGATCCGTGCGGCATTTGTCCCTTCAGAACCGAACTGGATTATGTTCGCAGCGGATTACTCTCAAATTGAGCTGCGAGTGCTTGCACATATTTCACAGGACGAAAAACTAATTGAAGCATTCCGCGCAGGAGAAGACATTCACACAAAAACCGCGATGGATGTGTTCGGTGTATCAAAAGAAGAAGTGACATCAAACATGCGACGGGCAGCAAAAGCTGTCAACTTCGGTATTGTATACGGTATTAGTGACTATGGTTTATCACAAAGTTTGGATATCCCACGAAAAGAAGCAGCTGAATTTATCGAGACTTATTTATCCAGCTTCCCAGGTGTCAAACAATATATGGATGATATTATCGTCGATGCGAAACAACGCGGTTTTGTCTCTACGATGATGAACCGTCGCCGTTATTTACCCGATATTACAAGTTCCAACTTTAACTTACGAGGCTTTGCAGAGCGTACTGCGATGAATACACCAATTCAAGGAACGGCAGCTGATATTATTAAAAAAGCAATGATCGATATGGACAAACGTTTGGAGACAGAAGGGTTACAAGCTCGTATGCTTCTGCAAGTACATGACGAACTAATCTTTGAGGCTCCTGAGGAAGAACTGGAGCAATTGAAGAGAATCGTACCTGAAGTGATGGAATCTGCATTGGAACTAGACGTCCCTTTAAAAGTAGATGCTGCGTATGGCGCAAGTTGGTACGAGACGAAGTGAGGGAAGTACGATGCCTGAATTACCAGAAGTAGAAGGAGTAGTGCGCTCGTTAGCACCTGTTGCTAGGGGACGTGAAATTAGAAATGTAAAAGTTTCTGAAACAGTAGTGAATTCAAAAGCCGCGGGCAAGGAAGCCATCGTGAAAGGTCTTTCAGTCGATAAGTTTTCCGAGGAACTTGCTGGATATACAATCGAAGCTGTTACGAGACGTAGTAAATATATTTACTTCCATCTCATCAAAAACGACACGTGTCGCCTCCTTGTCAGTCACTTAGGAATGACAGGAGCATGGTTCGTTGTGAATGCTATCACTGAAATCCGGGAGCAAAAGTTTCGTAATCATATACACGCCATCTTTGAACTTGAAGATGGCGGACTCCTTGTTTATTCCGATATTCGCCGTTTTGGTGAACTTCGATTATTGACGTGTGAACAAGATCATCTACCGCTTACGTTGATGGCCCCTGAACCTTTCGATGCGGATGCGGAAGAGTTTTTTATCGAAAAAACGAATCAAGATAAATATACAAAAAAGCCGATTAAAGAAGTGATCATGGATGGTCAAATCATTTCTGGTTGCGGCAATATATATGCTACGGAAGCACTTTTTAGGATGCGTATTCATCCTAAGCGGGCAACCGGCAGGATTAGTCGCGAGAGAAAACAACAGTTATTCAGAGAAATTGTAACCGTCTTGGATGAAAGCATCCAAGCGGGAGGCAGCTCAATCTCTGATTATCGGAATATTAATGGAGAAGCAGGTTCTATGCAGGACCGTCTGCAAATGTATGGACGTAAAGTATGTCCTATATGCGGCTCAAATACCGCCTCCATTCAAATCGCCAATCGAACATCCACCTACTGCAAAAAATGTCAGCACTAAAACGAGGGAGGACACGTATGATTATTGGCCTAACAGGAAGTATAGCGAGCGGTAAAAGTACAGTCGCTAACCTTTTAAAGGATCGGGGGTACCCAGTTGTCGATGCAGATGAGATTGCACGGTTAGTTGTGGAGCCTGGAAGCCCTGTGCTGAAGGAAATTGAAACAATATTCGGAGCGGGGGTCATCCGCGACGATGGTTCGATGAATCGGGCAGTGATGGGGCAGCTGATTTTTGGTGATGACAAGAAGCGTGAGCAACTGAACGCTATTATTCACCCAGCGATACGGAAGGAATTAATTAATCAAAAAGAAGCACATTTGGTAGCAGGAGCGAAAACCGTCATTATGGATATCCCGTTACTTTTTGAAAACAAACTACATGATTATGTAGAAAAGATTCTCGTAGTCTCTGTCACCCCTGAAGTTCAGAAAGAACGTCTGATGAGTCGAAATCAGTTATCTGAACAGGAGGCTGATTCGAGAATTGCCTCACAACTACCTATCGAGATTAAAGAACAAGGCGCTGATGCTGTGATAGATAACAACGGAAATCTAGCAGAAACCGAACGACAATTAGTGGACGTATTGCAAAAATGGCTCGTTTAAATAGGTTTTGAGGAAACAAACATTGTTCAATGTTGCACAAACTCTTTCCGCATGGTAAAAATGTGTTATACTAATTACGATATTTGAGTAAACAGTATAACATCATACATATTGGGAGGACTTTTCATGACAACATCAGTAGCGATTAATGGTTTTGGTCGAATCGGCCGCATGGTATTCCGGCAGTTGATAGTAGAGGATGAGGTTACCGCTATCGCGATTAACGCTCTTTACCCGCCCGAAACATTAGCACACTTGATTAAGTATGACACAACCCACGGAACGTTCGATGGCGATGTAGTAATCGAAGAGAATGCATTGCTTGTCAATGGCAAGCGAGTAGAACTTGTCGCAGAACGAGATCCATCCAAACTCCCTTGGAAACGGCTTGGCGTAGATATCGTCATTGAAGCTACGGGTGTGTTCAATGCGCGTGACAAAGCAGCGCTTCACCTTGAAGCAGGTGCGAAGAAAGTAATCTTGTCAGCGCCAGGTAAAAATGAAGACATCACAATTGTCATGGGTGTCAATGATGAAAAATTAGACATTGAAAAGCACGACGTCATTTCGAATGCAAGTTGTACAACGAACTGTCTCGCACCGGTTGCTAAGATTCTGAATGACGAGTTTGGCATTGAAAACGGGTTGATGACGACTGTACATGCGTATACAAACGATCAGAAGAACTTAGATAATCCACATAAAGACCTTCGTCGTGCACGTTCATGCGGTCAGTCCATCATCCCGACTTCAACTGGAGCAGCAAAAGCACTATCGCTCGTGCTTCCTGAACTTGAAGGCAAAATTCACGGTATGGCGCTGCGTGTCCCAACTCCGAACGTATCACTAGTGGATCTTGTTGTTGACGTGAAGAAAGATGTGACCGCAGAGCAAGTAAATGAAGTGTTCAAGAAAGCAATGGAAGGTTCTATGAAAGGCATTCTTAGCTTAACAATGGAACCACTCGTTTCGATCGACTTCAATAACACATCTGATTCAGCAATCATTGACGGATTGTCGACAATGGTTATCGGAAATCGTAAAGTGAAGGTTTTAGCTTGGTATGACAACGAATGGGGCTATTCAGCACGCGTTGTTGACTTAACTAAAAAAGTTGCGAAAGAACTCATCGTGAGTGTAAACGCGTAATATCAAATTGAAAGACTGTCCTTCTTGCTCCTTGAAAGAGCGAAAGAAGCGGCAGTTTTTTTATGGCGTTAGCTTTCCCTAGTATCCCCTTTAACGCTACTCAAGTAATCCCGGGTGTTGTGAAAACGCGCTCTCTGTTATACTAGATGAACTACAGAAAACCGGAGGAACGAATTATGAAATGTCCAGCTTGCCGATATAACGGAACGCGTGTTGTCGACTCTAGACCTGCTGAAGAGAACAGCTCTATCCGTAGACGCAGAGAATGTGAGCAATGCAACTACCGGTTTACAACTTTTGAAAAAGTAGAGGAAGCACCACTGATTATTGTGAAAAAAGAAGGAACCCGTGAAGAATTCATGGGTGAAAAATTGTTAAGAGGCTTAGTTAGGGCGTGTGAGAAACGACCTGTTCCTTTGGAGGAGTTACAAAATATTGTGGCATCCATTGAAAAAGAACTAAAAAGCAGAGGAGTCTCTGAAATCGCCTCTCATGAAGTTGGAGAAATGGTCATGGAGCGTCTTGCCAATGTCGATGAAGTAGCATACGTCCGATTTTCTTCGGTCTACCGTGATTACCAAAACATCACGATGTTCATAGAAGAACTGAAGAATTTGCAAAAAGGTCCCCTTCGTGAAAAGAACGGTTCTGAGGGACTGTCCGAAGAGTAAGGAGTGAAATTGAACATGCTTTATCACGAACTACAACCAGTCGATACGTATTCTCTCAAATTATCTACACCTTTTTCTGATTATGATCGTCAACTCCTTACTCTTTTGTATCAACCTTTAACGGGACCTGAAGCAATGGGGTTGTTTTCAACTATGTTGGCGGATGTGGATGTTAAAGAAAGTCATGAATTCACTCATTATCATTTGATGAATATTTTAACAATGCCTCTCAAGACTATTTTTCAAGCACGTATTTCACTTGAAGCGATTGGGTTGTTACGAACGTTCACTAGGACTGTAGGGGATCAGCGCTCATTTGTGTATGAGTTACTGGCTCCACTTGATGCGAAGAACTTTTTCCAAGATCCATTACTAGCGACTTTTTTGTTCAGTAAAATAGGAGAACAGTCTTACCGTGATTTGCGTGCGCGTTTTGCAACAGGCCATCCAACGACTTCAGGATACGCGGAAATTTCCAGAACCTTCATGGATGTCTACACTCCTGTGAATAGTCATGCGTATGAATTGCAAAATGATCAGGAACTGTCCTCTAGAACGAGGTCAACCGGCATCCCTTTCGAACAAAGCTTGTTTGATTTCAATTTGTTGATGAGTGGTCTATCTGAGCAAATGGTTCCCCGTGCTGCACTAGCGGGTATATCAAGGGAACTTATTGCAAAGTTAGCATTTATGTACGCTCTGAATCCTTTAGATATGCAGAAAATCATTATGATAGCATTGGATGAGAATCTAGAAGTACCTGAAGACCGTCTTCGTAAAGCTGCAAAGGACTTCTATAAAATGAATATCTCGAAAACCCCGCCGAAACTTGAAAAAACTTACCATGTAGAAGGTGTGCAACAAGAATATGAGGGACCAAAGACAAAAGATCGAGAACTCGTCGACTATTTTGAGAGTACGTCCCCCAGAGAGATGCTATTGCATTTGACAGGAAAAGAACCTTTGCCAGTCGATGTCCAGCTTGCCGAAAATCTAGTCAACGGTCATGGGTTGAAAATGAGTGTTGTGAACGTATTATTGCAATATATCCTATTGCGGAATGATATGAAAATCACAACTAGTTTTGCACAACGCATTGCATCTCACTGGGCGTTGAAAGAGGTGGATACCGCTGAGAAGGCTATGGAAATCGCCAGACAAGAGCACGATCAATATACGAAATGGATGAGCGAAGGCGGCAAATCCAGCAAAGGGACAAGAAAGCCAACTCGGGAAGAACCGTTGCCTGATTGGTTTTATAAAAAAGAGGAAAAGAAAGAACCGAAGAAACCGACTATTCCTGAAAACAAAGATGATATCGATGAAAAACGAAAAGTGGATGAAAAACGAAAGACGTTGCTCGCCAAATTAGAATCAATGCGAAACGGGGTGAATTAAATGGAGCGAATCGGAGAAGCTATGAAAAGAGTCATTAACGCACCTACGCTTGCGGCGCGATATGACGAATTACGAAATGAAGTTCTTGCTAATGAAAAAGTCCAGCAATTCATCGAAGAACATGCAGATGAAATCGATAAACAAGTTGTTGAAAAAAGTTTGAACAAGCTCTATGAATTCACAGCCGCGTCACACCAATGTGACAAGTGTCCAAATCTAGAAGGTTGCATTAATGTCATGAAGGGGTTCGAGCCAAAGCTTACCCTGAATCAGGGCGTGATCGATGTGACGTATATCCGTTGTCCTCGTAAAGAACTGGACGATGAGAAGCGTGCGGTTAGTAAGATGCTGAATAGTTTGTACATGCCTAAAGACGTCATGAAAGCGCAACTCATTGACGTGGATACGTACTACGATAACAGTCGTTTGGATATCGTGGACAAAGCTAGTGAATTTATCGCACAATACGTGGACACGGGAGTGCCTCCTGAAAAAGGGCTCTATATCCATGGTGAATTCGGTACTGGAAAGTCCTTTATATTAGGTGCACTTGCCAACGAACTAGCTAGTCGCCAAATACGTACTGTAGTGGTTTATTTACCTGAGTTTTTACGTGAGATAAAACAATCCATTCAAGATAATTCCCTCAACGAAAAAATCGAGTTTGTTAAAAAAGCAGCAGTTCTCATGATTGACGACATCGGTGCTGAATCCATGACAGCATGGGCACGCGATGAAGTATTAGGAACCATATTGCAATATCGTATGGCGGATCAACTACCTACGTTTTTCACATCTAACTTTACGTTGTCTGAGCTGGAGCATCATCTCACCTTTTCTCAGCGAGGTGAAAAAGAACCAATTAAAGCTGCACGCATCATGGAACGGATCAAGATCATGAGTGATCCAGTGCTACTATCAGGGAAAAACCGTAGGAATCCTGGAAAAGACTGATTGTTTACTGCTATCCTCTTGCAATTCATGAAAACATTCACTATACTAATCAGTACACAACATTAAAATGCTTTGACGAGGACAATGATTGTTGAACCGGCCTACAGAGAGCAAGGGAGTTGCTGAGATCCTTGCAGGACACGCCACCAATCTACCGCCTTTGAGCAGCAACAGGAATCATTGAGTACGCTCTCTAGCTCCTGTTGACGGCCACGGCCCGTTAGCCGCTTGAAGCTTCATCTTTCCGGATTTTCCGGATTGGAGGAAGAAGGGTGGAACCGCGAGTACATGTCTCGTCCCTTTATGGGATGGGGCTTTTTTGTGTTCAAAAATAGATAAAAGGAGTGCATTGACATGTCAAATTCAATTCATTTAAAATTTCCCGATGGTGCAGTTAAAGAGTTCCCAGCAGGCACAACAACTGAAGATGTAGCAGCTTCAATTAGCCCAGGACTTCGCAAAAGTGCACTTGCAGGTAAGTTGGATAAGCAGCTTATCGATTTGAAAACACCTATACACCAAGATGGAGAAATTGCCATCATTACTCAACAATCTCCAGAAGCACTTGAAATCTTACGCCACAGTACAGCACACTTACTAGCTCAAGCAGTAAAACGCAAATTCCCGGATGCAAAACTTGGAATCGGACCTGCAATCGATAATGGGTTCTACTATGATATCGATTCTCCAACTCCAATTACTGCAGATGACCTTCCTGAACTTGAAAAGGAAATGAAACGCATTATCGGAGAAAATTTGGAAGTGGTTCGCCACGACGTATCACGCGCTGAAGCAGAGCGTCGTTTTAAAGAAATCGATGATGAATACAAATTGGAACTACTTCAAGCAATTCCTGAAGACGATCAAGTTTCCATCTACGAACAAGGGGAGTTCTTCGACTTATGCCGCGGAGTCCACGTTCCTTATACTGGAAAGCTTAAAGAATTTAAATTACTAAGCATCGCGGGTGCATACTGGCGCGGTAACTCAGACAACAAAATGCTTCAGCGTATTTACGGAACAGCATTCTTCAAGAAAGACGAACTTCAAGCTCACTTGAAAATGCTCGAAGAAGCAAAAGAGCGTGACCACCGTAAAATTGGTAAAGAACTGGATTTGTTTATGAACTCGCAAAAAGTCGGTCAAGGCCTTCCACTTTGGCTTCCAAAAGGCGCAACAATCCGTCGGGTTATCGAACGATATATCGTCGACAAAGAAGAACGTCTTGGCTATGATCACGTGTATACACCGGTTCTAGGTAGTGTGGAGCTGTACAAGACTTCGGGGCACTGGGATCACTATCAAGACGGAATGTTCCCTGTGATGAGCATGGACAACGAAGACCTAGTTCTTCGTCCAATGAACTGCCCGCACCACATGATGATCTACAAAAACGGCATTCATTCATACCGAAACCTACCCATTCGAATCGCAGAACTTGGTACTATGCACCGCTACGAAATGTCAGGAGCACTATCAGGTCTTCAACGGGTTCGCGGGATGACGTTAAACGATGCGCATATTTTCGTTCGTCCTGACCAAATTAAAGATGAGTTCCAACGGACAGTTCAACTTATCATTGACGTATATAAAGACTTTAACATAACAGACTACTCGTTCCGCTTGTCGTACAGAGATCCTGCAGACACTGAAAAGTATTTCGATGATGATGCAATGTGGGAACGCGCACAACACATGTTGAAAGATGCAATGGACGACATGGGTCTCGACTATACAGAAGCAGACGGAGAAGCGGCATTCTACGGTCCGAAACTCGATGTCCAAGTGAAAACAGCAATTGGAATGGAAGAAACACTCTCTACAGTTCAACTAGACTTCTTGCTACCAGAACGTTTCGACCTCACATATGTAGGTGAAGACGGAAAGCAACATCGTCCGGTAGTTATCCATAGAGGTGTCGTATCCACAATGGAACGCTTCGTAGCCTTCTTAATTGAAGAATACAAAGGCGCATTCCCAACATGGCTTGCACCAATCCAAGTCGAAGTCATCCCGGTATCTCCTGAAGCGCACTTCGACTACGCAGACAAAGTCCGCGAGCAGCTCGTCGCTGCTGGATATCGAGTAGACCTCGACAGCCGAGAAGAAAAGATCGGCTACAAAATCCGCGAAGCCCAAGTCCAAAAAGTACCTTACATGCTCGTACTAGGAGACAAAGAAATCGAAACAGGCAACGTCAACGTCCGCAAATACGGAGAACAAAACTCCGAATCCATGAGCTTCGAAGCATTCCTAGAACTCTTGAAAAGTGACGTAACTCATTAATATCTTTTGTTCTTTAATTTTCTTTAAGGAATATCATCCGGTAACACTTCACCGTTGATTGAAGTGAAAGATGGCGACTCCGGAGGGATCAGGGTCATGGAAACAACCTAAGTTCGCGGCGTCCTGCCGCAACGGTTGCATGACCTGCATCCTGCAGGCCCGCGTCCGCCCGAAGCGCAAATCAACACACTAACTTTCTATTTCAACGAAAAACCCTTGACACTTTCTCTAAATGATGATAAAGTAGATAAGGTTAAAGAATACAGTTTGTGATACAAGAAGGAGCTGCCCGCTTCTCACCTGATCGACGCCAAATTGGTAGTTGTTGAGGTTAGCACAGTAGTGAAGCCACGTGTGTGAATACGTGTGCGATTGCGGGTAGACAAATCATCCATTTGTCTGCTTTTTTTATTGCCTCATTACCTGAAGGCTCAGAATGCCGAACGGTTTTGCAAGCTGTGCCGAGAAGGTGCAGACTGCTCAAACAGTGTATTCGCGAGATATTATTCGGAGGTGGATTAAGATTAGCAAAGATATGTATGTGAACGAAGGTATTCGTGCCCGTGAACTTCGACTTATCGACCACAATGGTGAACAGCTCGGCATTAAAACCCGTACCGAAGCACTTGAAATTGCTGCACGCGCTAACTTGGACGTAGTTCTTGTTGCGCCAACAGCTAAACCGCCTGTAGCCCGCGTTATGGATTATGGAAAGTTTAAATTCGAGCAGCAGAAAAAAGAACGGGAAGTCCGAAAGAATCAAAAAATCATCCTGGTCAAAGAAGTTCGCCTTAGCCCGACTATCGATGAACACGATTTTCAAACAAAGCTTCGTAACGGAATCAAATTCCTTGAAGCTGGCGACAAAGTAAAAGCATCTATCCGCTTCCGCGGACGTGCGATTACACACAAAGAAATTGGACAGCGTGTTCTTGACAAGTTTGCAGAAGCTTGTAAAGAAGTTGGAACAGTTGAGGTCCGTCCTAAGATGGAAGGACGCAGCATGTTCTTGATGCTTGCACCAGTTAACGAGAAAAAGTAAGCTGAACAAACGATTTAGGAGGAACAGATCATGCCAAAAATGAAAACACACCGCGGTTCCGCGAAGCGTTTCAAAAAAACAGGAAGCGGTAAGTTGAAGCGTGGACGCGCTAAAACAAGCCACCTTTTTGCTAACAAGTCGACTAAAGCAAAACGTCACTTGCGCAAATCTTCACTAGTTTCTTCTGGCGATTTCAAGCGTATTCGTCAGATGATCACTTACATGAAGTAATAGCTTCAGCCCGGTTAGCTGATCACTATTGATAGCAAACCAATTGAATTCAAATCTAATATATTCTTACAGGAATAGCAGGAGGTAATGAACTATGCCACGCGTAAAAGGTGGAACAGTGACGCGCAAGCGTCGTAATCGAGTATTGAAATTAGCAAAAGGGTATTTTGGTTCTAAACACCGTCTCTACCGAGTAGCAAACCAACAGGTCATGAAATCATTGAACTATGCTTACCGTGACCGTCGCCAGAAGAAACGGGACTTCCGTAGACTTTGGATCACACGTATTAACGCGGCAGCTCGTGTAAATGGTATGTCTTACAGCACACTTATGCACGGTCTTAAAGTTGCTGGTATTGACGTAAACCGTAAAATGCTTGCTGATCTTGCAGTGACAGATGCAACTGCATTTGCTCAATTTGCTGATACAGCAAAGAAATCACTTGCTAAATAATTGATTTCCTAAACGTCACGGTTCCGAATTGATTCGGAACGTGACGTTTTTTTTGTGAAAACTTTCGCAAATAGTTGTAAAGGTTTTATGCATATGACCGACAAGTAAGAGAGAGGAGAGATTTTTTTGGGGAACCTTGGAATCGAGTGGATCGTGTTTTTATCCGTATGGGCATTCATTACGATGGGATACGACAAACGACAAGCCAAACGTAAAAAAAGACGTGTTTCTGAAAAGAACCTTTGGCTTCTTGCGATATTCGGTGGTGGCATTGGCGCTTATTTCGGAATGCAAGTGTTTCGTCATAAAACGCTCCATACATCATTCCGAGTAGGGTTTCTGATGATCGCCTTGCTGGATATGGCAATCGTCCTCTACCTCGTTGGACTTAGGATGCCGGTTCTATCACAACTCTTTTGACAACACAAAAATGATGCAATAGGGGGCAATCACATTGGACATGAACAAATTATTTCATATGCAACAAGAGCTCGATTTATACATACAGGCACAACACGATCTTACAGGAAGAAATCTTTTTGAAGACAAGGTCCTCGCATTGCTCGTTGAACTATCCGAGTTGGCGAACGAAACGAGATGTTTTAAGTTTTGGAGCCTCAAGGGATCTTCTGATCGTTCTGTTGTACTTGAAGAATATGTGGATTCTATACATTTTCTCTTGTCGCTCGGGATTGTGAAGAATTTGACGAGTTTCAATGAATGGCGCTTTGATACTTCTTCTGATTCTTTAACAACTACATTCCTTAAAACGAATCAGGCCGTCCTTGAATTCAGCCAACAACCAGATATGGCTATATATACGGGTCTTTGGAATCAGTACGGAACACTTGCTGAAAAGCTTGGGTTTTCATTGCAAGAAATATACGATGCGTATATTGAAAAGAATGAGAAAAATTACGAACGACAAAAGACCGGATATTGAAATAGGTGTTTCGCTAGAGAAAGCCTTATTTGGAACTATCCTTTTATTAATAAATAAAAGATTGACAAATACCTAGAAATGAAAAATAATAGTATTACTAGACATTAGAGGAGGATTTTTTGTGAACGACTGGAGTAAAGAAGGATTCGGTATTAGGTTAAAGGAACTAAGAGAGCAAAGAGGTCTATCCATGATGGCTTTTGGTGCCGCTATCGGGACATCAGCTAGTCGTATCAAAGACTGGGAAAAAGGGAAAAACGCACCATCTGCTGCATGGGTTGCTAAAATCTCTGAGCGTTTTAATATATCAACGGATGAGCTTATTCTTGGTGACTCAAAAAAGTCCTCTGCCTTTAAGCAAGCGAATACTGCAAGTGCAGAGTCATTATATGAACGCTTGCGCGAAACAATCACAGTAGATGGGTTTGCAGATGAAGAGGATGAAGAAACAGACGATCTTTATGCACAATTGGATGCAAGTAACAAAAACCGATACCGTAGCGGTAAAGGGCGCCGTCTTGCAGAACGTGAATTACTAAGCTTACTTACAGATCTACCTAAAAAAGACGTACTTGAATTACTTGAACTCGCGAAATTGAAGTGTCGTCTTCAGAAAACAGCTGAAACAAAATAATAAAATCAGAACACAATGGATCTTCATATCTATTGTGTTTTTTATTTTGGCTTTTTACTTAAGTACGATATGATAGAGAGAGTAACTGAAAAATTCAAATAATCCTATTGTAGAGAGGAAGTTGACAGTGAAGGCGATTATTCATGGAGACGAAGGACTTAGACTAGGAGAAATGCCAACGCCTACTCCTAAAAGCGGAGAAGTCGTAGTGGCTATCAAGACAGCCGGACTGAATCGGAGAGACTTGTACATACCAGCAAGAAGAGGAAACAAAGGACCTGATCTAGTGCTTGGCTCTGATGGGGCGGGAGTGGTAGAATCCGTAGGTCAAGGCGTAACCAAATGGTCAGTTGGGGACGAAGTGCTGATCAATCCATCGCTTAATTGGTTTGAAAAAAGTGACGGGTCACCAGAAGGATTTGGACCGCTTGGAATGCCTGACAACGGGACTTTTGCTGAAATGATTGTCCTCTCTGAGGAGCAACTGGAACCGCGTCCATCTTACTTGTCTTGGGAGGAATCTGCTTGTATCGCATTGGCGGGACTGACAGGATTCCGTGCGCTCGTAACGCGTGGAAAAGTAAAAAAAGGGCAGACAGTCTTCGTTCCAGGAGCTGGGAGTGGGGTTGTCACATTCATTATCCAATTCGCAAAAGCAGCAGGTGCTCGCGTCATTGTCACTTCAAGAAGCGATGAAAAAAGAGAGCATGCTTTAAAATTGGGCGCAGATCGCGCAATTGATACACATGCAGATTGGAACGAAGAGTTGAAAGATGAAACAATCGACCTCGTGATAGAGAGTGTAGGAAAAGCCACATTCAATCGCTCTCTTGCATGCTTGAAAAAAGGTGGACGATTAGTCGTCTTTGGTGCAACCACTGAAGACGTAATCGACTTGGATTTGCGTGAACTATTTAATAAGCAACAAGAAATTGTTGGCTCGATGTTAGGAAGTCGCGATGAGTTGAGAGAGATGCTTGCATTTACAGAAAAGTATCATATAAGACCAGTTATCGATCGAACCTTGCCATTAGATAATGCACTCGAAGGATTCGATATGCTCGAAGACAGTACTCAGTTCGGAAAAATAGTCTTTACTGTATAACGAAACAGCTCGCTATCATCCGTTAGGAGATTGCGAGCTGTTTTTATATGTTCAGGAATGCTTGAGCAAACCAACCAGGCGATACCCGACTCTTAGAGAGCTTTGTCGTCTACGGAATCCAACCACTCTTCAATTGTTCCGACAACCGATTCCACGCAGCCATCTTCGAAAGGAGAGATCAGGTTGGCTTCTTTGACCAACTCCGTGAATGACTTGGAGCCACCCAGTTTACATAGATGGACGTAATCATTCCAAGCGGATTCGTGATCTTCACGGTCCTTCTTCCAAAATTGGAATGCGCATATTTGTGCTAATGTATAATCAATGTAGTAAAAAGGAATTTCGTAAATATGTGCTTGACGTTGCCATATGCCACCGCTTTCTAAATACTCGTTGCCATCATAGTCACGTTTCGGCAAGTAAATTCCCTCTATCCGCTTCCAAGCCGCTTTACGTTCAGCTGGAGTCATCTGGGGATTGTTATATACTTCGTGTTGGAATTCATCAACAGCCACACCATAAGGCAAGAACAAGAGTCCGCTACTTAGATGGGAGAACTTATACTTATCAGTTTGCTCATTGAAGAACAGCTCCATCCATGGCCAAGTGAAGAATTCCATACTCATCGAGTGAACCTCTGCACCTTCACTCGTTGGCCACACGTATTCAGGGATTCCGATGTTCCGACTTGAATAGACTTGGAATGCATGTCCTGCTTCATGAGTAAGCACATCGATATCACCAGACGTTCCGTTAAAGTTCGAGAAGATGAACGGAGAATCATAGTTATCGATGAATGTACAATAGCCGCCCGCTTCTTTACCTTTTTTCGCAACGAGATCCAGTAAGTTTTTTTTCGTCATGTACGTAAAGAACTCATCTGTTTCAGGAGACAATTCTTTGTACATTTCTTTGCCTTGTTCAATAATCCAATCCGGAGAACCTTGTGGAACCGCATTGCCTGTTAGGAAATCGAGTGACTGGTCGTAGAACTTGAGGGCATCGACACCGATACGAGCTGCTTGCCGATCGTATAACTTGTTAGCAACTGGAACGATATAGTCCCGAACTTGGTCACGGAAATTCTTCACCATTTCAGCATCATAACCTACACGAGACATTCGAACATAACCTAACTCAGTGAAGTTGGAAAATCCTAATTTTTTTGCAATCTCATCTCGGAGTTTAACGAGACGGTCAAAAATGTCATCAAACTTATCAGCGTTTTTTTCATAGAACGAATACTGAGCGTTCATCGCATCTTTACGTACAGAACGATCAGTAGACTCCATATAGGGTCCTAGTTGAGCGAGTGTCAACTCTTTTCCGTCAAATTCAATTTGAGCCGAAGCTACAAGTTTTGCATATTCAGAAGTCAGCTTGTTTTCTTGTTGAAGGAGAGGCATTACCTCTGGTGAAAAAGCTCGAATTTCTTGGTCTGCCAGGGCGAATAATTGAGAACCCCATTTTTCTTCTAACTCGCCTCGAAATTTAGAAGTAATCAGCGATTTGTAAAATTCCGTAGAGAGCGCTTGGAATTCAGGGCTGATTTCATCAAAATAATCGCGCTCCTGCTGGTAGTATTCATCATTTGTGTCGATGGAAGACCGGATGTAAGCAAGATTCAATTGAGTCGCATAGTCATTTCCAATGGCATTGATTTTTTCAATCACTGCATTTTGTGTTTCGTATGAGTCGGCTTCGTGAAACTTGTTTAAAAGTTCAGTGAATTCTTTTTTGATGTCTTCCATTTCAGGACGTGCATACTGGTATTCGTCAAACGTAATCATAATCTTCCCCCACTCTAGTAATATAGGTCATTCCTCTCTATTGTTCCTGAAAACCTGTGAAAATGCAAAAAAGTTACCTCTTGTTTGGATGAATTTAAAGGGAAAAGGGTAAATGTATCCCCCACAGGATTCTCATGGTATGATGATAACATGACCACATGAATGAATCGTAAATTGATTGAAGAGGGGAATACAAATTACTTATGAATATTACACAGCATACAGTTTCAGAGTTGAAAGACCCGACAGGCATCCTTACGGGGAAGCGTTATGAATTCCATCTATTTTTGGAGTTCGAAGAAGACGACGAATTGTTAGAAGAGGATGCAGCGGGGATTCGAACAATCTATGTCGTTGATGGTGAAGTTGATAAAATTATTGCAAGTTACTTCTTTAAAAAAGGTACTGAGCAAGCGTTGGATTTTGAGTTGGAAGAACAAGAAAGTGAAGCAGTTCTTGCATTCTGCAGAGAGAATACAGAAAAAGTAGAAGAAACGTCAACTAATAACTAAAAAGGTATTGGATGCGTTCAAATAACGTGAAATTCTGTTTTAAATAGAGGATAATAAACGTAGAGCCGAATGGTGGGGCGTCTTCCTAAAGAAAACGTCCGGAAGTTCTACAAATTTTTCAGTAGGAGTGTTTATTATGGATCGAGAAATTGTCGATATTACTATTATTGGCGGAGGGCCGACGGGTCTTTTTGCTTCTTTCTATGCAGGTATGCGGGAGATGTCAGTGAAAATAATCGATAGCTTACCTCAACTGGGAGGACAGCTAATCGAGCTATATCCCGATAAATTTATATATGACGTTGGGGGATTCCCGAAAATCCTTGCGAAAGATCTTGTTGCCAATTTGGTTACTCAAGCACATCATTCAAACCCCGAAATTCTTCTAGGTGAAGCAGCACTTTCAGCGACACGTGATGGAGATCATTTTGTCTTGAAGACGGACAAAGGGGAGCACTTAACAAGAACAATTTTGTTGACGGCTGGAATTGGAGCATTCCAACCACGCAAAATCGGAATCGAAGAGGAAATCCACTTTGAAAATACAAGCCTACACTATGGCATTAAAGATTTAACGATGTTCAAAGACCAACATGTACTTGTTTGTGGCGGCGGTGACTCAGCGGTTGACTGGGCTCTAATGCTTGAAGACATTGCAAAAGATGTAACACTTGTACACCGTCGTGAACGATTCACCGCACACGAAACGAGTGTGAACCAATTGATGGAATCGAAAGTGAATGTTATGACGTCCCGTTCTGTTAAATCCTTGCGGGGAGATGACGGTAAGGTGCATGAAGTACAAATCGTTCACAAAGATGGTACTGAAGAAATTTTGCCGATGGACCATGTCATCGTCAACTACGGAAATATTTCATCGCTTGGACCTATTAAAGAGTGGGGTCTTGAGATGGAAAAGAATTCAATCGTTGTTAACACGCGTATGGAAACGAATATTGAAGGTATTTACGCTGCAGGTGATGTGACCAGCTACGATGGTAAAGTGAAGTTGATTGCTGTTGGACTTGGCGAAGCTCCAATCGCTGTGAATAATGCGAAAGCTTACTTAGATCCAAAAGCTCGAGTACAACCTTTGCATAGTACAAGTGTATTTTCATAATCGAGTAAACAAAAAGCCCAGAAGATATCTTCTGGGCTTTTTGTTTATTTAGTTTTAGAATCTGCTTCAGGTGGGCTAAACAAGTTTGATACGAGAAGCCCCATAATTAGCGCAATACCGCTCATGACAAATGGAGTACCGCTTTCAGGAACTCCAGGATAAATGACAAAAACAGATCCGACAATTAATCCGATAATAATTGAAAAGGTTAACGTTGCATGACGACTGAGTAAGTAGTGGATGATTTTACTGCTGATTACAAATCCCAAAACAACCCCTAATCCAATTACAATGATGATTGGAATATTGAAATCGGATACTGCCCCGATTGCCGTCGAATACATACCGAGCAGTAGAAGTACAAATGAGCCACTAATTCCTGGTAACAACATTGCTGTACTCGCAGCCCAACCAGAAAGGAATAAAACTAATGTTGTAGTGGGTGTCAAAGATGTAATGATTGAGGAATCAGCCGGTTTTATGAATGCAGTCATCGCGAGCAAAACACCAACAATCACTAGGACAAGATAATGCCACGCTTTAAACGTTGATTTGATTTTTGCTTGTTTCGCCATAAAGGGTAGGATACCAATAATTAATCCGATAAAAAAGAATTGCGTAGGTGCAAAGTAATTGGCTAACAAGAATTTGATGACTCGACTAAACAACAGTATCGTTGTTCCCATACCAATCGCGAGTGGGAGTAGGAATCCGATGTGTTTACGCCAATCTTTACTGAATACTCCATTGATTGATGTAAGTAAGCGGTCGTAAATTCCAAGCAAAAACGCTATAGTTCCTCCGCTAACTCCGGGTATTAAATCGCTTATACCCATTAAAAATCCTCTATAAATATTTCTCCATTCCATTTGTGTATCCTCCAATTTAATGCTTGAAGCTATGACGTATTTTAGATAGGAAATGTTCCTAAGCTAATTACGAATATGAGTAGATTCAGGCATAGAAAAACGCATAGTCGGAAGGTGCCGCCTATGCGCCATTTTCATTTATTATGAAACTTGTGTTTCAGCACGGTGAGCTTCAATCTTTGCTAACCGTTCGTTAAATTCTTCCTTAGTTAGGTCATGCTCAACAAAATAACGATTACGAGGATGTGTTCGGCATTCGTCTGAACAACTACGCATGTACATATGCTCGTTTTCTTCTGAACTCAGGATTTTTGCATTACATTCTGGATTCGCGCAGTTTACATAGCGCTCACAAGGTGACCCATCAAAATGGTCGCGTCCAACAATCACGTGTTCAACTTGGTTCACAGGAACTGCGATGCGCTCATCGAATACGTAACATTGTCCGTCCCATAACTGACCCTTCGCAACTGGGTCTTGGCCATATGTTACGATACCGCCATGCAACTGTCCCACGTCCTCGTAACCTTCACGCTTCAACCAGCCTGTGAATTTCTCACAGCGGATTCCGCCTGTGCAATAGGCAAGAACTTTCTTGCCTTCAAGTTGCTCTTTGTTTTCACGCACCCAATTAGGTAAATCGCGGAAGTTTTCGATGTCTGGACGGATCGCTCCTCGGAAATGTCCTAAATCATATTCATAGTCATTTCGTGCATCAATGACGACTGTGTTCTCTTCTTGCATTTGTTCTAGGAATTCATTAGGAGCGAGGTATGTTCCTGTCGTTTCTAAAGGATTCACATCATCTTCTAGGCTTAAATTGACGATTTCAGTACGAGGTCGCACGTGCATCTTTTTAAATGCATGTCCTTCTGTTTCATCTATTTTAAACCAAAGGTCTTCAAAACGTGGATCACTCTTCATATGTTCCATATACGCATCGGTTTGTGCGATGGTACCTGAGCATGTTCCATTAATGCCTTCTTCACCAACTAAAATTCTACCTTTTAAGCCGGTTTCCTTACAAAACTGCAGATGCTCCACTGCGAATGTTTCGGGATCTTCAATTTGAACGTACTTGTAAAATAACAATACTCGATAAATTTCTTTTTCCATGGTCCTAACCACCTTCTGTTTTTTCACTTTGCAATAGGGTAAAACAGTCGGCCCGGTGCAATTACAGTTTTTTACACTTAAAAGCAACCCGCATTTGCAAAATCCGGGACATTGACAGTATATCACAAAACACAAATCTAAAAAAGTAAACAAAAACTGACTAGAAACAATTGTATTCTATCAAATTTTGTACTAGTATCTAGTATAGATATAGAAACTAGAATTTACCATGGAAATGAAATGCTGTTGAAAATGAGTACATAAATTATCGGGAAGTATTCGTATGAAGGGGTTTTACAGCTATGAAGAAAACGTTCGGAAATGGAAAGTTCAAATTAATAGACGTATTACTGACAATAATTATTATATTTTTAGCAATGACAGCCATTCTGCTGATTTTTTCAAAAGGAAGTTCTGACAATCAAATAAAATCTGCCCAAAGTCCATCCTCTGACAAAGATGCAGTTGTTGTGGACAAGTCTGATTCTAAATACGATGGCATTAAAATTGTTACTGAAACCTCAAATGACCCATTGGCGAAATATGCCGTTCAATATCCACAAAGTAAGAATGAAGACTTTAATAATAATGTAGTCACCTATATCAAACAAGCAAAGAAAAACTACTTAGAAGCGATCCGTGATGTGAAAATAGAAGATAATAAGAAAAAAAGTGAATTGAACATTTCTTATGAAACACATGTAGATAAGAAAGGAAACTATTCCTTTGTATTGATGAATAATGAGTCTCTACAAGGAAGTAAACGACTATCAGAAATCGAGTCATTTCACTTGAATTCAAAAACTGGCGAACAACTGGACATCCAAACGGTATTCAAAGAAGACCCGGATACGTTGCAAAAAATGACTGAACGGGTCAGAAGGAAGATCCAGCATACGGATAAATTGAGTGATGGGTTGATTGCTGACAAAATGCAAATCCGTACGGAACCTGAATGGCGAAACTATGAAAACTATGCAATTACCGGGAAGGCTATGATTTTCTTTTTCGAAAGTGGTTCCTTGAAAGCTCTGAAGGCTGGCCCGCAGATTGCAACGATTCCAATAGAAGAGATGAACGATCTATTAAAACCGGAATTCCAAGTAGCAACGGTGTCTCAAACTGAGGGGGATAAAGTGAACAAGCCCAATGATTCTAAGAATGAGAAAACCGAGGGCTCAACAGATAAGGGTAACGCAACTAAAAATGAGGGCACTAAAGAGGATCCTAAGTCTGGAGCAGAAACTCCTCCACCTGAAGCAGAAGAGCCTCATGAGAAGAAAATCGCACTTACATTTGATGATGGACCAGATCCCAAGACTACCATTCAGATTTTGAACACGTTGGAAAAGTACGATGCGAAAGCGACATTTTTCATGTTGGGAAGTCGAGTCGAATATTATCCGGATACGGCTAAAGCCGTGAAAGCTGCAGGGCATGAAATCGGGAATCATTCTTGGAATCACCCAGATTTAAGTAAAATGCCATTGGCGAAGGCTTTAGAAGAAATTAATCGAACCACTGCCATCATTCAAAAAGTGACTGGCGAAAAGCCGACTGTTTTCCGACCGCCATATGGCGCATATACGGACCAGTTGAGCAAGCAAACCATCCCACCCATTATATTATGGAATGTGGATACACTAGATTGGAAATATCGGGATTCCAATAAACTTCTAGAAGAAGTGAAAAAGTCGACTAAAGACGGAAGCACCATTTTAATGCACGATATTCATCCGTCGACAGCCGATGGATTGGATAATGTCATGGCTTATTTACAAAGCCAAGGATATAAGTTCGTCACTGTTTCTGAATTACACAAATGAAAAAAGAACGTACAGAGGAATTCAAATCTCTGTACGCTCTTTTTTTGTGTGTAGGGATCGGTCATGTGCTTAGTTGACGAGCACATCATCCATTGCAATGTCGAGGGCATTCGCCACACCTTCCCCATAAGCGGGATCTGCGTAATAACAGTGTTTGATGTGTTTTAGTTTAATTTCTTTTGGTGCATCGCCCATATTATCAGCTGTATTTCGGAACAAAAGCTGTTTTTGTTCATCATCCATTAGATTGAACAATTTTCCTGGCTGTGTGAAGTAATCGTCATCATCCTCACGGAAGTTCCAATGATCAGCTGCCCCTTGTAATTTCAAAGGAGGTTCCCTGAAGTCAGGTTGTTCTTGCCACTCACCGACGCTGTTTGGTTCGTATGAAGTTCTGCTACCATGATTACCATCTACACGCATTTGACCGTCACGATGGAAACTGTGGAATGGACATTTTGGTGCATTGACTGGAATTTGGTGATGATTGACACCAAGACGGTAACGCTGTGCATCTCCGTATGAGAATAGACGTGCTTGCAACATTTTGTCTGGAGAAAAACTGATTCCAGGGACGACCGCAGCAGGAGTGAAAGCTGCTTGCTCTACTTCTGCAAAGTAGTTTTCTGGATTTCTGTTCAATTCAAACTCACCAACTTCAATTAGAGGGAAGTCACCCTTGTACCAAACCTTTGTTAAGTCAAACGGATTGAAAGGCATATTCGCTGCTTCTTCTTCCGTCATCACTTGTACGAACATCTTCCATTTCGGGAAATCTCCATTGTCGATGCTTTGAAGCAAATCACGCTGATGGCTTTCACGATCTGTTGCGATTGTTTTGCTAGCTTCCTCATCTGTTAGGTTTTCAATTCCTTGTTGTGAGCGGAAATGGAACTTCACATAATAACGCTCGTTATCAGGGCTTATGAAGCTATAGGTATGGCTACCGAATCCGTGCATATGACGATAAGTGCGAGGGATCCCGCGTTCACTCATCAATATCGTGATCTGATGGAGTGCTTCAGGTAGTGATGTCCAGAAATCCCAGTTGTTTGTTGGGCTTCTTAAGTTCGTGCGTGGGTCACGCTTAACTGCGTGATTCAGATCCGGAAATTGTAGTGGATCTCTAAAGAAGAAGACAGGTGTGTTATTTCCGACCATATCCCAGTTTCCTTCTTCTGTATAGAACTT
This sequence comes from Sporosarcina sp. BI001-red, assembly GCF_003384035.1. Lineage (GTDB taxonomy): Bacteria > Bacillota > Bacilli > Bacillales_A > Planococcaceae > Sporosarcina. The sequence goes on from NZ_QQAK01000013.1 coordinate 244,795, forward strand.
CAAAGAAAACCCACGGATGTCGCGTTCTGCGTCCGCAGCACCACGTTCACCTGCAACTGTTGAAAATCGGGCAAACATCTCGGTCTGCTTCCCAACTTCTGAGAAGATTTTTGCTTTTGTGTACTTCGTAATGTCATTTGTCACAGTAAAAGTACCGTATGCGCCTGATCCTTTTGCGTGCATGCGGCGCTCAGGAATGACTTCACGATCGAAGTGTGCAAGCTTTTCAATAAGCCATACATCTTGAAGAAGTAGAGGACCTCTAGGACCTGCAGACATTGAATTCTGATTATCAACTACAGGGGCACCTGCCGCCGTTGTTAACTTTTTACGTGACTCATTCTCATTATTAATCATCTGTATTCCTCCTATGTAAGGGTTTGTGAATCTGTAAATTAACTATAGCAGAGCGATTATTAGATAGCTAGCAATTTGTTTAGAATCATTATCGTTAAGGAGCAGTTATTATTAACAGATAGTTAGAGTTGCCAGAATTCTATTTTTGGGAGAAGAAATCTATGAAAATCTGACCTTGTGACAACATTCCAACATTAGACCCCTAAAACCCTCTGAAGTTTTGAGGTTTGTAACAGATCATACGCTAATTGCTCACAAAGTATTTTGGCGTTTAATTTATAATGGAGACAGATCGAGATTGAGGGGAGAGGTAGAGATGGAAGAGGTTTTACTTTCACGAATCCAGTTCGCTTCGACAACATTGTTTCACTTTATATTTGTCCCGTTGTCTATCGGATTGGCGCTGATCATTGCGATCATGCAAACGCTCTACGTTGTTAAAAAACAAGAGATTTATATGAAAATGACAAAATTCTGGAGTGTGTTCTTCCTCATTAATTTTGCAATTGGTGTCGTAACAGGCATTTTCCAAGAATTCCAATTCGGAATGAACTGGTCGACATACTCCAGATTCGTAGGAGACATCTTTGGTGCTCCGTTAGCGGTAGAAGCATTGCTCGCGTTTTTCCTTGAATCTACATTTATAGGGATTTGGATCTTTGGTGCGCAAAAGTTATCTAAGAAAGTTCACTTAGCTTCTATATGGCTCGTTTCAATTGGAACCGTTATGTCTGCCTTCTGGATATTAGCAGCTAATTCATTCATGCAAAATCCAGTAGGTTATGTGCTTAAAAATGGACGCGCAGAAATGAACGACATTGTCGCACTTCTTACGAACGAAAAATTATGGGTGGCATTCCCACATACCATTTTCGGTAGTATTGCTACGGGAGCATTTTTCGTAGTCGGAGTAAGCGCGTTCTATCTTATTAAGAAGCGTCAAGTTGATTTCTTTAAGAAGTCTATCGGAATCGGTTTGCTCGTTGGACTTGTAGGTGGATTAGGTCTAGCGTTCACAGGTCACGCTCAAGCACAATATTTGATGCATGCGCAGCCTATGAAAATGGCGGCTGCTGAGGGACTGTGGAATGATAGTGCAGATCCTGCAGCTTGGACAGTAATTGCAAATATCGATACGGACAATCGGGTAACAACAGGTCGTATTGAAATCCCTTACTTGTTGAGCTATCTATCTTATAATAAGTTCTCAGGTAAAGTGTTGGGGATGGAAAGTCTAGAAAAGCAAATGATTGAGAAGTATGGGGAAGGGGATTACATTCCTCCAGTTAAAACAACATTCTGGAGCTTCCGTATTATGGCGGTAACAGGTGGAGCATTAGTTGGTGCAAGTCTACTTGGTTTGTTCTTGCTATTCCGCAAAAAGATTGCTGCAACCACTTGGTATTTGAAAGTGATGATTCCAGTCATTTTCCTACCGTTCATCGGGAACTCGTTTGGTTGGATTATGTCCGAAATAGGCCGTCAACCATGGGTTGTCAATGGTCTAATGAAGACCGCTGACGGAGTGTCACCTAACGTTTCAGCAGGACAGATCCTGTTCTCACTAATTTCATTCTCGACAATCTATGCGATCCTCGGGATTATAATGGTTATATTGTTTGTGAAGGTCATTCAACGTGGCCCTGAAGAGCGTAAGCAAAAAGACGTATCCGTTACAGATCCGTTTAATGTAGGAGGCGTTTCTAATGGCTCTAAGTGAGTTATGGTTTGTGCTAATTGCCGTATTGTTCATAGGGTTCATCTTTCTAGAAGGATTTGACTTCGGTGTAGGAATGAGTTTGAAGTTCCTTGCTAAAAATGAAACAGACAAAAAAATGCTCATTCACACGATTGGACCTGTCTGGGATGCAAACGAAGTTTGGTTGATCACAGCGGGTGGAGCGATGTTTGCAGCGTTTCCACATTGGTACGCGACGGTTTTTAGCGGGTATTACATACCGTTTGTCGTATTACTAATTGCTCTAATCGCCCGTGGTGTCGCATTTGAATTCAGAGAGAAAATTGAATCGGACAAATGGGTGAAAACATGGGATTGGGCAATTTTTGCAGGTAGTATTTTGCCACCATTCCTATTAGGTGTCTTGTTCTCCAGTATGCTAAAAGGGATGCCAGTAGATGCGGATATGAACATCTATGCAGGGTTCACTGATTTCGTCAATGTGTACACAGTAATAGGTGGAGTAGCGTTTGTGCTCCTCTCTTATTTACACGGATTGCTTTTCGTAACATTGAAAACAGAAGGATCGCTTCGATCACGTGCAAAAGATGCTGCACTTAAGATTTATTGGGCGACAGGAGTAGTAATGATTGCGTTTGTTGCGCTAACAGCAGTTTACACAGAATCATTTGCAGACAGAGGATCGATCCTAATTCCACTGTTTGCAGTGGTCTTCGTATTATATGCGTTCTTGCATCGCTTAATTTCAAAAGGTCGAGAAGCATTCAGTTTTACAGTAACAGGGATTACTCTCATTGCGGTGATGGCTTCGTTCTTCATCGGTTTGTTCCCAAATGTAATGATCAGCTCATTGGATACTGCATTTAACATGACGATCCGGGCAGCAGCATCTGGTGATTATTCGTTAAAAATAATGACGTTCGTTGCGCTTACAATGGTACCGATTGTTATTGCCTATACAATTTGGAGTTACTATGTATTCCGTAAACGGATTACAGAAGATGTGGAGCACCTAGAACATTGATGGATCGACATCTTCTACTGTATAACGGCAGCAAGAAAACCTTTGCGCTTGTTGGGATTTTGACAGTCGTTCAAGCGGCTTTCATCATCCTGCAAGCCCTCTCCTTGTCTTCAGCCATTACCCGGATGTTTCATGGGCTAGCTTGGAAGGGAACCGTTATATCGCTCGCCGTGTTTTTCGTTGCTCATGCGATTCGTCACTCCCTCCAATGGGGGAAAGAACGAGTTGCGCTCAAGTTTGCAGATGATATTGCTCGTTCTACCCAAGACCAGTTAGCAGAAGCGCTTTTAAGGGATGGAACTGGAATGATTGCGAGACAAGGATCAGGCTCGTTGCTGACACTTACTTTAGAAGGTGTCCCGAAATTCCGTAAATACGTGGAACTGTTCATACCAAGATCGTTATCGATGGGTATCATTCCAGCGGTCATTCTACTCTATATTGTCACGTCTGATTTAATGTCTGGCGTGACTCTTTTCCTTGTGATGCCAATATTAATCATCTTCCTTATTTTGATTGGGATTGTATCCAAGAAAAAGATCGATGACCAAATGGGAACCTACCGTCAACTTTCTCGACACTTTGCGGATTCTATACAAGGGATCGAAACGCTGAAGTATTTAGGGCGGAGTAAGTCTCATGAGAAAGCCATTGAAGAAGTGAGTGACAAATACCGAGTAGCTACGAATCGCTCGTTAAGCTATGCATTTTTGTCTTCGTTTTCTTTGGATTTCTTCTCAAGTCTCTCAGTAGCGCTCGTTGCCGTGGAACTTGGTTTACGGTTAATCAATGGCGGGATTGGACTAGAAGCAGCGCTCGTCATTCTCATACTTGCACCTGAATACTTTTTACCGGTTCGTGATTTAGGTGCTGATTTCCACGCTACAATGGATGGAAAAGATGCTGCGGATGAAATACGGTCATTGCTTGCTGATTCAGAAGCAAATGCTAAACAAGAGTCGATTGTCATTCCTGCTGTTACGAAAGATAGCAGTTTTACAGCTGTCTCTATTGGTAAACTAGGGGATCATGAGATTGAAATTACGAAAGACGTACAGTTTTCCGTAACAGGGTCACAAAAAGTTGGGATAATCGGTGCTTCCGGAGCAGGTAAATCCACACTGATTGACCTATTGGCGGGCTTTACATCACCTTCTAGTGGTGATTTTGAGATTGGAAATCAGGCTTTCGGTTCGCTTGCTTCAGATTCTTGGCGCAAGCAAGTCACCTATATCCCACAGCATCCAACGATTTTCTCGGACACGCTTGCAAACAACATTCGATTTTATCATCCTGAAGCTAGTGACGAAACTGTTTTTAAAGCCGCGCAAGCAGCGGGACTTGAACAACTGGTAGAAGAATTGGCGAATGGGTATGATGAGATGATTGGTCAAGGCGGCCGCCCATTATCAGGCGGGGAAGAACAGCGCGTTGCGATTGCCCGTGCGCTGTTAGAAGATTCCTCCGTCTTGTTGTTGGATGAACCGACAGCACACTTGGATATCGAAACTGAACACGAGATCAAACAATTACTTCTGCCGATTCTGGAAGATCGTCTCGTATTCTTTGCAACACATCGCTTGCACTGGATGAAGGAAATGGACTGGATTCTTGTTATGGAAAATGGCAGTATCGCTGAACAAGGGACTCACGAGGAGCTGTCTGCACAGGACGGTGTCTATAGCAAATTAGCGCGTGCGCAGAGGGAAGGGATGATGCTATGAACTACGTCAAAAGCTTCGTTACTCCATACATGAGTAAGTATTGGAAGTTAATGTCGGTGACTGTTCTATTAGGCATTTGTTCATCCTTGTCTGCCGCACTGCTGATTTTTGTTTCGGGTTACCTAATTTCTGCTGCCTCAGAACGCCCAGAAACGATTTTGCTTGTCTACGTACCAATTGTATTGGTTCGGGCTTTCGGATTGTCTCGCGCAGCGTTCAGTTATGCGGAACGCATGACGGGACACAACGCTGTGTTAAAAGTGTTGTCTGAAATGCGTGTGCGGTTATATCGTGCGTTGGAGCCACAAGCATTGTTTATCCGGTCACGTTTTAAACGGGGAGACTTGCTAGGGACATTGGCGGATGATATCGAACATTTACAAGACGTGTATATCCGTACGCTATTCCCAACGATTAGTGGTTTGTTCATATTTGTATTTGCAACTGTTTCTGTCTCTATTTTCGATTGGAAATTCGGTTTGTTTATCGGGCTTTGTTTAAGTGTGATTGTGTTCGTCTATCCAATGCTGTCATTAGTGATGATGAAAAAACACCAACTAAAGTCAAAACAGCAGCATACGAAGTTGTACCATACACTAGGGGACGCGGTTTATGGGATTCGAGATTGGCTCATTAGCAGCAGAACCGCTGATTTCCTAAGTAAATTTAAGGCTGAGCGTAATGCGAGTTATGAAACTGATAAAGAACTCGCAAAACGCGACCAAAATAGAACGTTCCAGCTTCATTTGATTTCTGGAGCGATTACAGTGATTGTAGGCGTTTGGGCAGGAATGCAAGCCATTGATGGAACGATTTTACCAACGTATATTGCAGCATTTACGCTCGTAACACTCCCAATCATCGAATCGTTAATTCCGATTTCACACGCTGTAGAACGTATTCCTGCGTATAACGAATCGTTTGGTCGTATACAGCATACTGAAGATACTGCACAATCAGTATTCAAGTCTGCTGAAACGGTGGATGAAGTTCCGAATAGCGTAGAAATTCAAGTTGAAGGTGTGTCGTATACGTATGAGTCTGAAAAACGAAAAGCCCTTCACAAAGCCACACTTACCATCAAACAAGGTGAAAAAGTAGCGATTCTCGGCAAGAGCGGTGCGGGCAAATCGACGTTGGTTCAGCTTTTATTAGGAGCATTAAAACCAGATGGAGGAACCATTCAAATCGCAGGGGAAGCCCCAGAAAAGTATGGGGAAAACATTCATCAAATTGTGAGTGTACTAAACCAAAAACCTTATTTGTTTGGGACAACAATTGAAAATAATATTCGTCTTGGGAATCCTTCTGCGACAACTGAAGAGGTCGAACGGGTAATCCGCCAAGTCGGGTTAGAGGAGTATCTTCGGAAACTTCCAGACGGTCTTCAAACACAGACGGAAGAAGCAGGACGACGCTTCTCAGGCGGAGAACGACAACGTATTGCGTTGGCACGTATTTTGTTGAACCATACACCTGTTGTTATTGTCGATGAGCCAGCAGTTGGACTGGACCCTGAAACAGAACGTGACCTTATTCAGACGATGATGGAAAGTCTGAAAGGGAAGACGGTTATTTGGATTACCCACCATTTGATGGGGATGGAATTGATGGACAACATCGTGTTTTTAGAAGCTGGAGAAATATCGGATGAAGGAACACACGAAGAACTTCTTGAAGGTTCTGCGCATTATCGACGTCTCGTTGAACTGGACCGTGGGATTTAAATTCGATTCCACACAAATGGGTCATTAGTAAATTTGAAGTGAATAGAAAAGACTATGACAAGTGTATGGTGCAACTACATTTGTCATAGTCTTTTTCTTGTTTCTTGAAAAACACTTAGGTTTACTTGGAAAATGACGATATAATAGTAGAGTATTTTCTAAATCATTCAAAATAGACACGTGCGAATTCTACTGTGAAAGAAAGGGGACCACCATGTCAACGTTGAAAAAGCCGTTAGCGCTGTTCATTTTATCATTAATATTCGTAGGTACTGTGCTTTTTCTTGTGAATGAATATAAGAGTGAGAGGAGTGAAAGTGCCAAAGCGGTATACAAAGAGACAGGGGAATTGCTGGAGGATGTTGCTGACGAAGCGAATCGTTTCGGTAATGAACGGGTTGGGGAACTGGAGCTCATTGCGAAATACATAGCAATCATTTCAGATGATAAAGAGGAATTGCAATCATTTTTGAAAGAACAAAATAGCAAAATGCCATTTTTAGCTGGTCTAGGGTTCATCTCTCCGGATGGAGAAATCATGGCGGCAGATGGTTCGCGATTTTCTGTGAAAGAGCGTGAATCGTTTGAACGAGCAATGTCAGGACACATCACGACGAGTGAGCTATTCAGTTTTAAACAAGATCCGAACCTTCAAGTAACTGCAATCTCAGTACCTGTAAACAAAGATGGAAAAGTTATCGGTGTGCTCTCAGGTGTGACCAGCATGTCGGACATTATCCACCGCCTTGTGAGTGATACCTCCTTACTTGGAACGGTTTATCTCATCAAAAACGAGCAAGTCGTCTATACATCTGGAGATACAATTTCAGAAGTGGACTCCGGTCAAAAGAGTCAATGGATTTTAAACGAAATAGCAGATTCTCCCTCGGGTGTAGTGGTAGAAGATGAGAAATCAGCAAGTTACCTTTTTTACAAAATGGCTTGGAATGACTGGGTAACCGCGGTCGATTCTTCGGGTCATCCTGATATGGAAAAGATGCTAGCGAAACGGTGGCATTATACGTTTATTGCTAGTTTGGTTTTGCTAACGTTGATAGGGAGTTATCTATACATTTTAAGGTTGGAAAAAATTCAGCAACGTGCTTTTCGTCAAGATGTCCTCACCCAAATAGGCAACCTGTTGAAATTAGAAGAAGATGTCGATTACTTACAGCGTGTAAAACAGAAATCATGCACAATTATTCTCCTAAACCTACGTGGATTCAAAAACATAAACAATTGGGCAGGGTATGAGAACGGTGACCGTATCTTAGTGGAGGTAGGGGAAAGACTTTCTAGTGGACTAGCTGAAAGGCATAGCACTTACAGAATCGGTGGTGGTGAGTTTGTTGTGTTGCTCCCTGGCAGCAGAACGAGAGAACAAGCCGAAGATATTACGAGTGAATTGTGTGACCTTATCCAAAAACCATTTGAAAGTGTGGACCATGAGACTATCCGGTTGAATGTCTACGCGGGAATTAGAAATGTTGATGTTAGCTTGAATGGACATGCTGCTCAATTTATACACGATGTTGTTTTTGCTTGTCAAGAAGCGCGCCAGTTAATAAAAGTACCGTACGCCTTTTTTACAGATGAACTCGAACAGCTTGATAATGAGAGGAAATTATTTGTAAAAGAGCTATCGGATGCGTTAAATCGACAACAATTCAAACTCGTCTATCAGCCAATCTTTAGTTTCCAAGATGAAAAAATCGTAAGTTTCGAGACGTTACTCCGCTGGGATTCATCCGGATTCGGGATGGTGAACCCGATAGAGTTCATTTCACTATTGGAAGAGACGGGAATGATCTTGGAAGTTGGGGATTGGATTATTGAAGAAGCGGCATTGCAAGTACGAAAATGGAGATATGAAGGGTATCCTGAGCTTTACGTAACTGTGAATGTTTCCGTAAAACAGCTGTTGGATGAATCCTTCGTCTCTCGAGTGTCAGACATTTTATTGAAAACAAATGCATCTCCGGATAGTCTAGTATTTGAAATCACTGAATCGGTTGTTGTAGAAGATAGTGAAAAAGCGCTACAAACTGTTACGAAGTTGAACGAGCTTGGAATTAGCACAGCGTTAGATGATTTCGGTACGGGGTATTCTTCTTTGGCGATTTTAAGCTTGCTTCCGTTTCAATATTTAAAAGTGGATCGTTCTTTTTTGGATGACTTGGATAGTGTTGACTCGGAAGCTGCATCCGTCCTGAGAGGGATCGTTTCAATTGCTTCCGGGCTAGGTCAAGTAACGATCATGGAAGGTGTGGAAACAAAAGAACAACTGGATTTGTTAAGAGAAATAGGAGCAGATCGTATCCAAGGCTACTATTTCAGTCAACCAGTTCCACCAGACCAAGCATTTGAACTTCTCCGAACAACGTAAAAACACTCCACGCTTAGCGGAGTGTTTAAAATGGCCATCCGAACAAATAGCCGAGTGTGATGCAAATAATACCTGAAGCGGTTGTACCGAGTGAAGAGAAAAGCATATACCGTTTTACAGCCATGCCACTCATACCTGAAAAGCAACAAACAAAATGTCGCATTCCTGGAACAAAAAAACCTAATGTCACAGTCCAGGAGCCATAGCGGCCAAACCAACGTTCCACTCGGAGTACACGTTTTTCAGACAGACCGACCCATTTACCAAAGCGTTCAACGATAGGACGTCCGACTTTTTTACCAATTGCATAAGTCACAAGTGTGCCGATGAACACACCTAAAATTGCTATGGTCATTGCTCCTACGAAATTGAGGAGCCCCGCTGAAGACAAGTATCCTGTAAAGACAATTACAAATTCGTCCGGCATCGGTAAACCAAATATCCCGAGAGCGAGAAATAGAAAAACAGCAAAATACCCATAATGGATAACGAAGTCTTGAAAAATGCTCACTTACATCCCTCTTTTGTCAATTCTTTGATGAATAATTGTGTGGCAGCCATTGACCGATAGGTTCTCCGACATGTATTGTACCTTTTTCTTGTACCGTAGGATAGAATGGTGAGACACCCGCGACGAATAACAGAATTGTTGAGCCGAATGAAAAATATCCAAAGTCTTCTCCTTTTTTTGCTTCTTTAGAAGAAGAGTAGAGCTGTACGGAGTTTACATTAAGCGCGCCCACTTTGACAAGTGCCAATTTGTCATAAGCTGTTGAAAGTTCCGTAATCAACCGATAATTTGTTTCAAATGGTTTGTCTCCATATTTCAGACCCATCGTATTCACAGGATATGATTTATTTCCAAGAGCGTAACGGTTTATGACTGTCCCATCAGCAGGGTAATGAAAATGATGATAATCTGAGGGAGACAAGTAGAATACAAAGTACCAACCATTTTTATAAACCGAAGCCCTCTTTTCATCCATGAATATTTCATTTATACTGTATGTATGACCTTTAATTGTAAATTGGTGTCCGTCTTCCACAGGTCCATATGAACTTAGCTGTCCGTCAGAAGGGGAGATGAGAGTTTCTGGTGAATCATTGAAAGGTCGTGTCCCGGATTTTAGGCTACGAGTAAAAAATGCTTGAAGGCTGTCATAGTGTTCTCTTGGGAATTCCATAATGGACTCATCTATTTTATATGCTGTTGAGTACGTCTTAATAAGTGGTTTGCTTAGTCGTGAAGCTGACAAATGACGAAGTAAGCCAGAGGCAACCGGATTTCCTGTCAATTCCACTAATGATTTCAAAAGTTTCTTTTTCAATACAATCACCATCTTTATCTAGTATATATTATTGGGAGGTTTGTTATGTTTTCATTTAGATATATTGATTATACTAAAGTAAAGGCCCAATTGGCGAATGCAATTACTTTAGTAAACTTAAGTTTTGGGGTTATCGCCATTATACTGATTTCCAGAGATTTGTCACACATGAGTTTGGTATTCATTTTCCTAGCAGCGTTATTCGATCGATTTGACGGGATGACGGCTCGTCACTTCCATACGGAATCTGCATTCGGCAAAGAATTGGATTCCTTGAGTGATATTATATCGTTTGGAATCGCACCAGCGGTTCTCATCTATCATTCTGCCTTATCTGAAATGCTTTGGGTAGGAATAGCAGCAACGATTATTTACATCGCTTGTGGGGCAGTTCGTCTTGCGAGATATAATGTAGAAGAATTTGATGGTGTATTCAGCGGTGTTCCGATTACTGCAGCAGGTGTCATTTTAACAGCTCTATATTTTGCGGTTCCATATGTCGCAGCACCATATCTTGTTATTGCGATGCTTATTCTATCTTGGGCGATGGTCAGCAACTTTAAAATTTCTAAATTATAATAACCAGCTTCTTCACTTGATTTCTAGCGTAGAGTTGAGTGGAGAGGTTTTTAAATTGAAGATTAGTACGACACATGTTATAATTTTTCCAATAAAAATGGAGGCGTACCCAAGAGGCTGAAGGGGGCTGACTCGAAATCAGCTAGGGTGTGCAAGCGCCGCGGGAGTTCAAATCTTCTCGCCTCCGCCATACATATATCGAACCGTCTCTGTAACTTTGCGAGACGGTTTTTATTTGGTTTTTAGTTCATAGTAAGTCGCGTCTGTGAGTTCGTTCCATTCTCCTTACCAATCTGCTATTCTTAGAGTAGATAATTTACTGAAAGGGATGATTGAAATGGCAGGACCCGCTTTAAAACAGCTCCATTCTCATCGGGCTATTCACGAAGGAGGACTATCTGGTGCCGTTGGAAAAACAGAGATGCTGATTGACTTCCTTCAAGAAGGCGATCATAAAAATGCAGAACGGGCAGCGAATGATTTAATCGATTATTGGAAGACTCGTGTGATTAGTCATGCGGATGCGGAAGAAGACGGGTTTTATCAAGAATTCGTTACTGAAAATCCTGAAATGGAAAAGTCTGTTACCCAGCTGACACGTGATCATGATTTGATTAGAATCATTGTTGGAGACATTGAAACGTTAAGAGACACGGAAGGAATTAGTCCAAGCGTCCTTCAAAAATTCTATGCATTATTAGTTGTGAACGAAATTCATAGTCGTGAAGAAGAACGTTTGCTATTTATAGAATCACCTAAAGAAGAAGCTTAAAATAAATGGAGCAACAGAACACGTCATTCAAGTAATGAATGACGTGTTTCCAATGAAAGGAGCACTTTAAATGATGGAACAAGCACTTGCTGTGCTCGCTGAGAAATTTGGATATACATCATTCCGCACAGGTCAAGAGCAAGTCATTCAGCATGTGATGGATGGACAGGATGCTCTTTGTGTTATGCCAACTGGCGGCGGTAAATCGTTGTGCTACCAAGTTCCAGCAATGCTATTCGAAGGAACGGTCCTCGTCATATCCCCACTTATTTCCCTTATGAAAGATCAGGTAGACGCACTTTGGCAGCTCGGAATTCCTGCTGCCTACATAAACAGCACGTTATCGTCAGAGGAGTATTTCGGTATTCTTGAAAATGCGATTGCCGGACAATATCGACTCCTTTATATTGCACCTGAACGTCTGGAGTCCGAGTCATTTCTAAGAGAATTAAGCAGGATGAACGTTCCAATGATCGCAATCGATGAGGCACACTGTATTTCCCAATGGGGTCATGATTTCAGACCGAGTTACCGAAATATTAGCCGTGTCTTGAACTGTTTTGATGAAAAACCGGTCTTGCTCGCGTTAACTGCAACGGCTACGCCTAACGTTCGGGAAGATATTCGCTTACAGCTAGGAATTCCCGAAGAGCAGACGGTGATGACTGGGTTTGAGCGGTCGAATTTAGTGTTTACGGTCGTAAAAGGGCAAAATCGCGAGAAGTTCATCAAAGAAGTGGCGAGTAAAAACAAAGGGGAAGCTGGAATTGTGTATGCAGCAACTCGAAAAGCGGTCGAGAGTATTTATGATCTGTTAGACCGGGCTGGATTTGAAGTGGTGAAATATCATGGCGGAATGTCAGATACAGAACGACATCACGAGCAAGAACGATTTTTGAATGATGAGGCAACAGTGATGGTCGCTACAAATGCGTTTGGTATGGGAATTGACAAGTCGAATATTCGATACGTCATCCACTACCAGATGCCGAAAAATATGGAAAGTTATTATCAGGAAGCAGGGCGCGCGGGGCGGGACGGTCTTGATAGTGAATGTGTGCTTCTGTTTGCATCACAGGATATCCAGACGCAGCGTTTTCTGATCGACCAATCACCGGATCCTTCCAGAGTTCCAGCAGAACTCGAAAAACTACAAGGGATGATTGACTATTGTCATACTGAAAATTGTTTGCAGCAATACATCGTGACGTATTTCGGCGAAAAAGATGCCCCGAAGTGTGGCAGGTGTGCAAATTGCACAGATACACGCGAGCAGATGGATGTTACACTGGAAGCCCAAAAAGTGTTGTCGTGTGTCATTCGGATGGGTCAACGTTTTGGCAAAACGATGATTGCTCAAGTGTTAACCGGTTCGAGAAATAAAAAGTTGCTGGACTTTAAGTTTGATAAACTGACAACATACGGTTTGCTGAAAGAAAAGAATGCGAAAGAAGTTTCCGATTTTATTGAGTTTCTGATTTCGGCGAATTGTCTCCAAGTGGAGAATGGGCAGTTTCCAACAATTCGAGTCGCTGAGCGTGGAAAAGAAGTGTTGCTTGGCAATGACAAGATTATGCGGAAAGGCTCGTTTGTTTCAAAAGTGCTGACAGAAAATGATCCGTTGTTCGAACAGCTTCGACAATTGAGACGGAAACTTTCTCAAGAAGCTGGCGTCCCTCCATTCGTTGTGTTCTCGGACAAGACTTTGAAGGATATGGCGATGAAGAAGCCGGCAACGTCTGCGGAGTTCTTGAATGTAGTTGGGGTTGGACAAACCAAACTTGAGACATACGGAGAGGCGTTCATCGAAGAGATTAATTCTTTTCAACTTCAGGAAATATGAGCGAGAACTTCCACAAAAATAGGTAAATTAAAAACATACTAGTGATTAGTATGTTTTTTGTGTTGTATCCGGTTATTCCTCGTGGCTTATTTGCCATTCAATGCCAAACTGATCTTTCATTTTCCCGTAGCATTTACTGAAAAATGTCTCCTGTAATTCCATGGACACGTGACCGCCTTGCTTGAGCTTTTCAAATGCCGCATTGAGTTCATTAGGTTCATCACTGACGAATGCCAGGCTGATGTTATTGCCGACTACGACGGGAGAACCAGGGAATGTGTCAGAGAACATGATGACATCATTCTTTATTGTAAGACGTGTATGCATGATCAAATCTTTTGCCTCTTCGGGTAATGGGTATTCAGGATTCTGTGGAGACTCACCAAATGTCATAAACTGAGGTTTCTCCGTTTTGAATGCATCCGCATAAAATTCCACCGCTTGGCGACAAGTTCCGTTAAATGTTACATATACATTAATGCCGATAGGAACCACTCCATTCCTCTATATTTCAGATAAGTCTGTTTCTTATTATATCATGTCCACGAGTTGAGCGGTATTAGCAGTGAATTACTATGGATCATCTGAAGCCAGAGATATTGGTACAGCGACCCTTATAGAATGGGAAACCCATTCACCTAGCCGTTGCTGTCCGTTGTTTGACCAAGCCGTAAATGGTATAAGCTGCTACGAGTAGCAAGAGGACGCCGGTGAAGGTGAATGCACCACTGAAATTCAAATTCAATGCTCCGATCGTATACGATCCCACAACAACGCCCATTGAGAAAAATGCATAGAAATAACCGTATGCTTTCCCTCGGTAGGCGGCTTCGGAAGAATCGATGAGCAATGAGTTGATGGATGGGAAGAGAAATGCGAATCCGACCCCATATAAAGCCATTGTTCCATAAAGACTGCCAAGCTCGTCCGCGCGACTCAAGAGCAACATGCTTACACCCATTAATGAAATTCCGAATGCAAGTGTAATCATCGGTCTCACGCGATCAAAAATTCGGTTAATGGGCAATAAAAAAACGAGAATTGCCACAATGCCAAACGTACTCAAAAGAGTACCTGTTGTTTTTGTATCAAATCCAAGCAATTCAACCCTTAGTGGAAGGATAAGCGCGAGGACTCCTTGCGAAAACATAAGGAAGAAAGCACCTGCAAATGCACGTTGAATGCCCGGGTGTCGAAACATTGCTCCAACATGCTTCTCCTTGGACTTTTCACCTGACTTTTTGACCCGCTTGACGGATCGTAATAGAAGGAAAGCTAAAAGTGCGAGTATCGCCATGATGATGCCGTTCACAAGCATAATTGCAGGTGTTCCTTTTATAGGATTTCCGATTACTGATGCAACGATTCCGCTATAAGCGGGACCTGCAATCGCTGCCATTCCAACAAATGCACCAGAAATGGCAACACTTTTTCCGCGTTTTTCCGGTTCTGCTCGATTCGCTAAAAATGTAAAAGCCGCAGGAATGATCAGCCCATTCGTAAAGCCGTGAACGAAACGGACACCGACCAGCAGCCAAGCAGCATGAACTGTGGAATAGAGCGTCAATGCAACAGCGTTCGTTAAAAGACCAATTAGCAAGATCTTAAATGGACCTCTTTTATCGGTAACAAATCCTGAAATAACATTCCCGAAAACGTTCGCAAGTGAGTAGGTCCCGACAACTAATCCCGCTACAAAAGTGGAAGCACCTAGGGATAGTGCAAATGGACTCATAATAGGTAGCTGAGAGAACAAATCAAAAAAGGAAAAGAATACGATTAAATAAACAAAACCCCGCATAGGTACGCCTCATTTCAAAAATTCATAAATCATGCTTATTTTATCATGATAACGTTTTAAATCAACGAACAACATAGGAATTCACAGATGTCTGGTAAATGTGTGACGAATTTGTAGAAAGACCTGAACGTTGAAGAAAAAATAGCAATCTCTCTAAAAAAACTGTAAAATAACGAATAGTCAAACGAAATGGGGGAATGAGGCATGGAACCGAAGATTAGAATTGGTATCGCAGGATACGGTAACCTCGGCAAAGGGGTTGAATTCGCGATATCCCAACAAGCTGATATGGAGTTGGTCGGAATTTTCACGAGAAGAGATCCGAGTAACGTTCACCCAATCGGTGACAGTGTTTCTGTCTATCCGTTAGCAAAAGTGGAAGATTATACAGAGAAAGTAGATGTCATGATTCTTTGCGGAGGGTCTCGCGCAGATTTACCTGAACAAGGTCCTGAACTTGCAAAGTTGTTTACGACGGTTGACAGTTTCGATACGCATGCTAAAATTCCAGAATATTTTGATGCGCTTGATGAAGCGGCAGCTCCAGCAGGAACCACAGCGATCTTGTCTGTCGGCTGGGATCCGGGTCTGTTCTCATTAAACCGTCTTTACGGAGAGACTGTGCTAGCTGATGGTGTCACGTATACGTTCTGGGGCAAGGGACTAAGTCAAGGACATTCTGACGCAGTACGTCGGATTGATGGTGTGAAAAATGCTGTCCAATATACAATTCCTTCTGACGAAGCAATTTCCAAAGTTCGAGCGGGAGAACAGCCTGAATTATCTACACGCGAGAAGCATGTCCGTGAGTGCTATGTCGTCTTAAAAGAAGGCGCGGATGCAGCGATTGTTGAAGAAACTATCGTGACAATGCCTGACTACTTCGCGGACTATGATACGACTGTTACGTTTATCAGCGAAGAGGAAATGCAAGAGAACCATAGCTCGATGCCCCATGGAGGTTTTGTCATACGCAGCGGTAAGACTGGGAATGGTACGAATCAGGTGATGGAATATTCCTTGACTCTGGATAGTAATCCTGAGTTTACGTCAAGTGTCCTTACTGCATATGCACGTGCTGCTCATAAGTTAAACAAACTGGGCCAACATGGTGCGAAAACCGTATTCGATATTCCACCAGGTCTTTTATCACCAAAAAGTCCTGCCCAACTTCGAAAAGAATTGTTGTAAGAATGGTATGGATACTTTGAAAATGAACCAACATGTACTATACTAGTAACATATTTACTTAGGGGGTCGAAGGATTTGGCTAAAATGGATGACACGCTACACATGCTTAAAGAATTAACAGATGCAAAAGGTACAGGTGGTAACGAACGTGAACCACGTGATGTGATGAAACGGTACATCGAGCCATTTGCAGACGAGATTGACCAGGATGGACTTGGTTCACTCATCGCAAAACATACTGGCGATGCAGACGGCCCTAAAGTGATGGTAGCAGGTCACCTTGACGAAGTCGGATTCATGATTTCCCGTATTGACGATAAAGGTTTCTTGAGCTTCCAAACAATCGGAGGCTGGTGGTCGCAAGTTATGCTCGCACAACGTGTGACGATTGTAACGCGCAAAGGTGATTCTGTTACAGGAATTATCGGTTCAAAACCACCACATATTTTGCCTGCTGAAGTACGCAAAAAACCAGTAGACATCAAAGATATGTTCATCGATATCGGTGCATCTTCACGTGAAGAAGCGATGGAGTGGGGCGTTTCACCTGGAGACATGGTCGTACCTTACTTCGAATTCACGGTTATGAATAACGAAAAGTATTTGCTTGCCAAAGCTTGGGATAACCGGATTGGCTGCGCGATTGCAATTGACGTTATGAAGGAACTGAACAAGCAAGGACACCCGAATACACTTTATAGTGTCGGGGCTGTCCAAGAAGAAGTCGGTCTTCGTGGTGCTGGAACAGCAGCTAACAAAATCAAGCCGGACATCGGTTTTGCAGTGGACGTCGGTATCGCAGGGGATACACCAGGAGTTACTGCTAAAGAAGCAGCAGCTAAAATGGGAGACGGCCCACAAATCATTCTTTATGACGCTTCTATGATTGCGCACAAAGGGTTACGTGACTTTGTCGTAGACACAGCTGAAGAAAACGGCATTCCGTATCAGTTCGATTCTATGTCAGGTGGCGGAACAGACGCTGGCTCAATCCACTTGAGCGGCAATGGTGTTCCTTCAATCGCAATCACTGTCGCAACACGTTACATTCACAGTCACGCAGCGATGTTACACCGCGATGATTATGAAAACGCTGTGAAACTGATTGTAGAAGTCATTAAAAAGCTTGACCAAGAAACAGTCAACAAGATTATTTCTGAATAAATAGGGAAGAGGCAGATCAGGTAATGGTCTGTCTCTTTTTATTTTGCGTAAAGTATAAAAATGCATTTGACTTTATAAATATTCATAATTATACTGTGAATAACCAATTTTATTCATGGAGGATGATTTTATGACAAGCGCATTCGAATTGAAGTACATGGAGAAGCAATTGAAGGGAAAAGACTTTTTAGCAATCGAGGATTTTTCAACTGAAGAAATTGATTATCTTCTAGAGCAAGCGACGAAAATGAAGAAAGATTTCCTTGCAGGTGGCACATCCAAACCACTCGAAGGAAAAACTCTCGGAATGGTCTTTGAAAAGAATTCGACGCGTACTCGTATTTCGTTCGATGTGGGCATGTTCCAATTAGGCGGGCATGCATTGATGATGAATCCAACTGAACTTCAAATTGGACGTGGGGAGTCGATTGCAGATACAGCGAAAGTATTTTCTGAATATCTGGATGGCGTAATGATTCGCGCAAACTCTCATGAAATGGTGAAAGAATTTGCAGACAATGCGTCAATTCCCGTCATTAATGGGCTAACAGATAAAGTACACCCTTGCCAAGCACTGGCGGATTTATTGACCATCCAAGAAGTGAAAGGGAAGTTAGCGGGATTAAAACTTGTCTATATCGGGGACGGCAACAATGTTGCGCATTCGCTACTAATGGCCGCTGCTAAAATGGGGATCCATACAGCAATCGCTACACCGGTTGGATACGAAATGGATGGTGATATTGCAACGTCCATTGAAAAAGCAGCCAAACAGTCAGGCGTAACGATGACACAGCTGACAGATCCGGTTGAAGCTGCAAAAGATGCAGACATTTTGTATACAGACGTATGGATCAGTATGGGTGACGATGAACAATCCGAACAGCGTCTGGCAGATTTCGAAGGATTTGAAATCAATGACGAACTTGCTGGCCATGCTAAATCCGATTACACGTTCATGCACTGTCTACCCGCCCATCGCGGTCAAGAAGTTTCCGCATCGGTTATTGATGGGACGCAATCAGTCGTATTCCAACAGGCTGGAAATCGGTTGCATGCTCAGAAAGCCTTGCTCGCCGCGTTATTATAAAATGAAAAAGGGATCGCACTTACACCTAATGGGTGTGTTGCGATCCCTTTGCTTTTTTCGTCACTGTGCAGCAAATGCGTGCTCGAGTTCACCTGTAATCTTCATCTTTTCCTGATCATCGGCGCGCTGCCAAAGCTTTTCGAAGAACACGCCTAAGCCAGGAAGCAGATGCTCTTCTCCACGTGCAATTGCATCATCGACAACGCCGCGGATATCTTGCGCTTTGTTATCCGTCATATTGGCGGTAATGGCATCTCTAATTTGAAAATTCATTCATCTGACCTCCTTTCAACGTACTTGAGTTTAGTATCGCCAAGAGGGCTTGTCTTTGATACACTGAAAAGAAAAAAAGGAAGTTGTCCTACACTATGAAACGTATTGAATCCACACAAAACGCACTTGTGAAACACTGGAAAAAACTTATTACAACGAAGAAAGAGCGAGAACGCTCCGAAGAATTCATCATCGAAGGCCATCACTTGGTGGAAGAAGCGCTTAAGATTGAAGGTTCCGTACTGCACATCATGTTCCGTGAAGATGTTGAAATTCCGTTTGAATTAGAAGAGTCTTCGATTCAAATCATTGAAATGACGAAAGCAGTAGCAGCTGAAATTTCAGAAACCGAACACCCCCAAGGCATTTTTGCACATTGCAAACAGCCGATTCCTTCAGAAAATCTGTACTCAGAATGGAAACGTCTTCTATTCATCGACGCAGTTCAAGATCCAGGCAACATCGGAACAATGATCCGTACGGCAGATGCTGCTGGAATGGACGCTGTGATTCTTGGTAAGGGGTGTGCCGATCCTTTTAACCCGAAAACAGTCCGTTCTGGGCAAGGTTCCCATTTCCATATCCCTATCGTAAAAGGCGACTTGAATGAATGGATCGACCGTGCAAAACAAGGCGGACTGCAAGTAATTGGAACTGGATTGCAACAAGCAAAAGATCATTTCACAGTGGACGCACTGCCTGCTTTTGCACTCCTTATGGGCAATGAAGGGGCAGGAGTTGCAGATGAATACCTCGAGCAAGCAGATACGATTGTGAAGATTCCTTTGTACGGTGAAGCAGAATCGTTGAACGTTGCGGTAGCAGCAGGCATCTTGCTGTACACATATGCACGCCGCTAAGTCGCTCCAGTATTGAAGTATGAAACGGATTCCGCTATACTGATGAGGTATACAAGAGCAACAGACAACAAAAGTGTTGACCGGGAAGAGGATACAGAACAATTGACGCTAGGGAGTCCATACCTTGACTGGAAGTATGGATGGTCGAAACTGTTACCGTTCACCCCGCGAGCTGCCTTCAGGACCAGCATTTCGCTGTAAAGATGAGCCGGCTACGGACCGTTATTCCGAAGTTGAGAGATCATGCGCACGACCGGCATGGTAATCAGGGTGGTACCGCGAATTCGTCCTCGTCCCTTTTTTAGGGGACGAGTTTTTTTATTTTGTTAGGTCTTTATATGTGACAGTGTTGAATTGCGTTTCAGGCGGACACTTTCCGAGGGGCTTGATCTCAGCCTCCTCGGCGCTTCGCTTCTGCGGGGTTATCGATCTTCGCTGATCCCTCCGGAGATGCCGCCCTGTTCTCCATTCAACGGTTATATGTCCATAAGAAGTGACTACGAAAATCCACTTAACTAAGCTATTTTGAAAGGAGAATGACAATGGAGCAGCAGCTGGAACAGTTGAAACAAGAAGCACTGCAGAAAATTGAAGCCGCAGCGTCAGTGAAAGAACTAAACGACGTGCGCGTAGCTTATCTAGGGAAAAAGGGGCCAATCACGGACCTTTTAAAAGGAATGGGGAAACTTCCGGCAGACGAACGTCCTAAGATGGGCGCACTTGTCAACGTCGTTCGTGAAACCGTTACGACTTCTCTAGAAGAGAAAATGGAACTACTCGAACAACAAGCCGTTAATGAAAAACTTGAAAAAGAGACGATCGATATCTCTCTACCAGGAAGACCTGTTAAACTCGGCAATCATCATCCGCTGACACGCGTTGTAGAAGAAATCGAAGACTTCTTCATCAGCATGGGATATGAAGTGGCGGAAGGTCCTGAAGTGGAACAAGATTACTATAATTTTGAGGCGTTGAACTTGCCGAAAGGTCACCCAGCGCGCGATATGCAGGATTCATTCTACATTACGGAAGACGTTTTGCTTCGCACTCACACGTCGCCTGTCCAAGCGCGGACAATGGCTTCTAAAAAAGGTGAGCCCATCAAAATTATCTGTCCAGGTAAAGTGTATCGCCGCGATAGCGATGATGCGACACACTCTCACCAATTTACACAAATTGAAGGTCTCGTAGTTGGCGAAGACATCCGAATGAGTGACCTGAAGGGGACGCTCGCGTTATTTGCGAAAAAGATGTTCGGTGAAGAACGAGAAATCCGACTTCGTCCAAGCTTCTTCCCATTTACAGAGCCTTCTGTTGAAATGGACATATCATGCTTCAAATGCGGCGGATCAGGCTGTAACGTCTGTAAGAAAACGGGCTGGATTGAAATTCTTGGTGCCGGTATGGTACATCCGAATGTACTCAAAATGGCTGGATATGACCCTGAGGTATTCACTGGATTCGCGTTTGGTATGGGACCAGAGCGAATTGCAATGCTAAAGTATGGCGTCGAAGACATTCGCCATTTCTTTACGAACGATATGCGTTTCTTATCACAATTTAACCGCACAGAAGTGTAAGGAGGAGACCCCATGTACGTATCAACGAAATGGCTAGAAAATTATGTAGATACAAAAGGCATCGCACCTGCGGATCTTGCTGAAAAGATTACACGTGCGGGCATTGAAGTCGATACCATCATCGACCGTTCTGAAGGACTGACGAATATTGTTGTCGGACACGTAGAATCTTGTGAGAAGCATCCAGAAGCAGACAAATTGAACATTTGCCAAGTGAACATCGGTGAAGAAACGGTTCAAATCATTTGTGGTGCTCCAAACGTTGCGGCAGGACAAAACATTATTGCTGCACTTCCAGGCGCAAAATTGCCAGGCGGCATAAAGATTAAAAAAGCGAAACTCCGCGGTGAAGTGTCAAACGGCATGATTTGTTCTCTTCAAGAGCTCGGTGTTGAAGGAAAGACCGTCGCAAAAGCTTATGCAGAAGGCATTTATGTCCTTCCAGCTGATGCTAAGCCGGGGACAGACGCACTTTCATTCCTTGGATTGGATGACGTCATCTTGGAATTCGATTTGACACCGAATCGCTCCGACGCGCTCAGCATGTTAGGTGTTGCGTATGAAGTAGGTGCGATTTTATCTGAAGATGTCAAGCTCCCGAAAATTGAATACACAGCTTCTAATGAAAAAGCTGAAGACGTCTTGACGCTTAAAGTAGAAGCAAAAGAAGACAATCCGATGTACGTTGCAAAAGTCGTTAAAAACTTGAAAGTGGCAG
The DNA here is from genome assembly GCF_003384035.1 of Sporosarcina sp. BI001-red. GTDB lineage: Bacteria > Bacillota > Bacilli > Bacillales_A > Planococcaceae > Sporosarcina. Next base: position 266,911 of record NZ_QQAK01000013.1, read on the forward strand.
AGTCACCATTATGGCTTCAAAACTATTTGATGGCTGCAGGCGTTCGTCCGCATAACAACGTGGTCGATATTACGAATTTCGTATTGCTTGAGTACGGTCAGCCATTGCACGCTTTCGACTACGATCGTCTAGCAACAAAGGAAATCGTCGTTCGCCACGCGGTAGAAGGTGAAAAGATGACGACACTGGATGATGTCGAGCGTACACTACATGCAGATCAGCTCGTGATTACGAATGGTAAAGAGCCCGTAGCTCTTGCAGGAGTAATGGGAGGAGCGAATTCCGAAGTTCATGACGGCACGACAACTGTTGTCATTGAATCGGCTTATTTTGCACCTGCATCTGTTCGCAAAACTTCAAAAGACGTTGGCTTGCGCAGTGATGCTAGTACACGCTTTGAAAAAGGGGTAGACCCGAACCGTGTAGCTGAAGCAGCAGAACGGGCGGCACAATTGATGGCTGAACTTGCTGGTGGAGAAGTGTTAGCAGGATCAGTTCAATTTGATGAGTTGGATAAAGAGTCTGTTCGCATTTTATTGTCACCGGACTATGTGAACCAGCGTCTCGGAATGAAGATTCCAATGGACGAAATGGTTTCGATTTTAGGCCGTCTTCAAATTCCTGTAGAAGCAGCGAATGGACAATTGGTCGTCGATGCACCAACACGCAGACAAGATTTACGTATTCGAGAAGATTTAATTGAAGAAATTGCACGTCTATATGGTTACGATGAAATTCCGATGACATTGCCAATTGGTGAAAGTGTTCCGGGCGGATTGAACAGCTTCCAGGAAAAACGACGCCTCGTTCGCCGTTTTATGGAGAGCGCTGGTCTTTACCAGGCAATCACCTATTCACTAACTTCACGTGCGGAATCTCAAAGCTTCGCACTGGAGACAGCACCGGTGACTGAGCTTCTTATGCCAATGAGTGAAGATCGTAGCATATTGCGTCAAAGCTTGCTTCCACATTTGTTGGATGCAACAACTTATAACGTTGCGCGTCGCATTGACACAGTTTCGTTGTATGAGACGGGTTCTGTGTTCTTAGGAACGCAAGAAGATGGTCTCCCGAAAGAAGTGGGCCACGTTGCAGCAGTGATCACGGGCAAATGGGTCGATCACGCATGGCAACAAGAAAATAAGAAAGTCGATTTCTTTGTGATGAAGGGAATCGTTGAAGGTCTGATGGATACACTTGGTCTCACTGACAAAGTAACGTATGCAAAAGCCACTCACGACGGATTGCATCCTGGCAGAACCGCAGACATCTTGTTGGATGGCGCAGTAGTAGGCGTTCTCGGTCAATTACACCCAACTGAACAGAAAAAACACGATTTGAAAGAAACGTATGTGATGGAAATGAACCTAGCAATGTTGCTAGCTGAATCTGCTGAGGCACTTGTGTATGCACAAGTCCCACGCTACCCATCGATGTCACGTGATATCGCACTAGTTGTTTCGAAAGACGAAGCGGCCGGAAGCTTAATGGATATTATCCAAGAAGCAGGCGGTAAATTGTTGAAAGACGTAGCTGTATTCGACTTGTACGAAGGCGACAAAGTCGAAGAAGGCACGAAGTCACTCGCGTTCTCGTTAACGTACTTCGATCCAGAACGCACTTTGACAGACGAGGAAGTTGTGACGCGTCATGACAAAGTACTCGCTGCACTGAAAGAAAAATCAGGCGCAGTCTTGCGTGGCTGATGTTATATGAAAAACAGAGGGAGAACCGGTGTATGCCGGTTCTCCCTCTGTTTTTGTGTGTATGAGAGTTAACGATGTACCTGGTCGTTTAGGCGAGGAACCCGCTCGTTTCAGTCAACAACCCGCCCGTTCCGGTTGGCGACTCGCCCGTTTCGAGTTGGAACCCGCTCGTTCCGGTTGGCAACCCACCCGTTTCGAGTGGGAACCCGCCCGTTTCAGTCAGCAACCCGCCCGTTCCGAGTGGCAACCCGCCCGTTTCAGTCAGCAACCCGCCCGTTTCGGTTGGCGACCCGCCCGTTTCGAGTTGAAACCCGCTCGTTTCAGTCAGTAACCCGCCCGTTCCGAGTTGGAACCCGCTCGTTTCAGTCAGTAACCCGCCCGTTTCGAGTTGGAACCCGCTCGTTTCAGTCAGCAACCCGCCCGTTCCGAGTTGAAACCCGCTCGTTCAAATAGCCCCATTACCGCGGAACCATAATTAGGGTAAACATTCATCGGACTCGCGACCAATTAATCCCTAACCACCGTCCAACCTAAAACCTAGATTGAATTTTGTTCTCCGCACACTCAATCTTTCTAGAATTTAAGCACATGTATCTCGCCACCTAGTAAAGCTCAAAGCAAATTGTGTCAAAAACGCGATAATGCTATTTTCGATCAAAGCCTTCCCCTTCTTTGGAAGAACCGCTACACTAAAGAAAAAAGGGGTGACGCCATTGATCTATAAACATCGGACCAAGCCACGACTTTTAAGTGGGCTACTGGCTTTAGAGAAACGTCTTTCGCCAACACATGAGAAATACGAGTATATCCAGAGTGAGCTGTATAAAACCCGTGCCGGTTACGGAGGCGAGCAAGAATACGATCGCTACATGAAAGAAGTCCGGACCGACTATCCACATGCCATACTCCACGATCTTTCCCTACAACATGAAGGTATCCATTTTCAAATCGACTCACTTTTCATCACACCAGATTCCATCATCATTTCAGAGATAAAAAACATTGCCGATAAAATTTTCATAAAAGCCAAGCCAACGCAATTTATGAAGCAACTGCCTGACGGAACACGGTTGCTATTCCGAAGTCCCATTGCAGAAGTGGAACGCAAAATACAGTTTCTCGAAAAGTGGTTAGCTAGCCGGAATGTACATGTAAAGGTGAAGGGGCTCATTGTATTTGCATATAACAATGAAATGTTTATTGAAGAAAAGCCATCTATGGAAGTGATTACTGCTTATGAGGCACCTACTTATTTCCGTTCATTGACCCCGCAGACACAGATTTTAGAGGAACGGGATATTGCAAGAATTGCAAAAGCGCTGGCCCGAGGACATAAGGAATACAATCCGTATCCAATAACTGTGCGATACAAATTAGCTGAGAGTGATATTAGGAGAGGGGTATTTTGTTCGAGTTGTGAAATTCCAACAATTATGAGATGGTCCGACTTGAGATGGGATTGCCCAGTCTGCGGTGTACGTGAAATCGGGAGTCACCAAAGTGCGGTAATAGATTGGTTTATGCTAATGTCCGGTCCACTGACCAATCGCAAGTTTTGTGAATTCACAGGAATCACTAATCGCCACACTGCAAAAAGACTGCTAGCTCGCTCAGATATTCAAAGGCGGGGGAATGGACGAGGCTGTCGTTACACATCATTAACATAGCGTACCTAAATAGAATAAAAAACAAGTGATGATTAGTGCGCTTCGCCCTGCGAAGCGTTTTTGTCTGTCCATTGAACCTGATGGCTTCGTACCACACCTCGCATGTTTCCTGTTTCTTGCCCGCGGCAGGCAACTTTCTTCAATTCGTATCCAAGCTCGCGACCAATCAATTTCCCTTTAATTCAAAACCAAGATTAATTGGTGTGCTTCGCTCCGCTACGCATTTAGTAATGGATAGTGGGGGAGTAAGGACTGCCGCGGAAAACTATTCATTACGGGCGAGAACCCGCCCGTTCCGCGTCAGAACCCGCCCGTTTCCCCGCGCAACCCGCTCGTTCGCGCGATGAACCCGCTCGTTTCAGTCAACAACCCGCCCGCTCCGAGTGGGAACCCGCTCGTTTCAGTCAGCAACCCGCTCGTTTCGAGTTGGAACCCGCTCGTTTCAGTCAGCAACCCGCTCGTTCCGAGTTGGAACCCGCTCGTTTCAGTCAGCAACCCGCTCGTTCCGCGTCAGAACCCGCTCGTTTCCGCGATGAACCCGCTCGTTTCCCCGCGCAACCCGCTCTAACATTCAATAATCCCAATCACCCACGCTTCTTAGACGCCAACACCGCAGCCTTCTTCGCATTCGCGAAGTGCCACTTCGTCAACGAGCGCAAAAATGGTTCGCCTTTCGATAGTAAAATAGAAGCTGCCGTTTCATCCACCTTCTTGCCGGCGCCTTTAGGGAGTGTTCGTCCCGCCAATCCACTCAACCGGTCCATTTCATCCAAAAACGCTACACGAGCGATTATGGATGCCGCTGCAACCGCGACATGTAAACCTTCCGCTTTCGTTGCAAACAACACATTTTCCCGAACAATTTCACGTTCATCTTTTAAATAGTTGTAATACACACCGCGCTCCGCAAATTGGTCTATCAAAATATAATCTGGATGCTCATCTTCCAACTTATTCAACACATGGCGGATCGCCTGATTGTGCAGCAAGGCCTTGATTTTCCCTTGAGACCAGCCTTTAGCTTGCACAGTATTGTATTTTTCGTTTTGAAGCGTGAGCACACTATACGTCACCACCGATTTCAAATCTGGCGCAATCGATCTCATGTACGGGTCCGTCAGCAACTTAGAGTCCTTTACACCCAGCTCAGCGACAAGGGGAATTTGATCCGCGCGTACATAACATGCGCACACCGTCACCGGACCAAAGAAATCGCCTGTACCTGTTTCATCCGAACCGATCACAGAAAGTGTCTCAAGTCGATCGGGGAGGGCTGCGCCTTTTACAACAGCTTTTTTCTTCGTAGCACTAACACCGTCACCAGACGCCCATTTCGCAGCCTCCATCTCAGCACCGCCGCCTTGAAATAGCACCTTCCCCGAACGATACGCAGTAATCGATGCATTCGCCGTTTTCGCAGCAAACACAACCCCTGGTGCATTACGCTTCACAACATCACTCGCATAATGTGCTTTTAGCGCAATTAATTTTTCATTAGACAAGATTATTACAGAATTCGCCATTCAATCAACCCTTTCTAACCGTACATTCTAAAACGTTTTGTCTAGTATACCGTGTCCGAAAGAAAGCACAAAAATAGTTAGCTGGCAATGCCTATGTTCACAAATAAACCTTTTTCATGGTATGATTAACTTCATAGTTTTACAGCAGGAGGTTATGGCAGTGGAAGAAGAACAAAAAACACGGATTACCATCGATATATACGGTCAGACGTATACTATCATAGGGACCGATTCGTCTGCTCACGTCCGACAAGTGGCGACACTCGTTGACGACCGGATGCGCGAACTCAGTATGCATAATCCGTATTTAGATACGACGAAAGTTGCTGTGCTCACAGCTGTTAACAGTGTTCATGACTATTTAAAGTTGCAAACAGAAAAAGAATTACTTGAAAAAGAATTGAAAAAGTTGAAGGGCTGACGGCTGCTAATGTTAGATATACTTATATTGTTTCTATTGGTTGGAGGACTGATTACAGGCTTTAGAAGAGGATTGCTTGTACAAGTCTTACATATGACAGGTTTTATCGTTTCGTTTATCGTTGCATATGCTTATTACAAACAACTTGCGGATAAATTCGTCCTATGGATTCCGTATCCTGGAGTTACCGCAGAATCTAAGTTAAGCTGGTCATTCGGACAACTGGATTTGGATCAGACGTTTTACCGGTTGTTAGCTTTTATCCTGATTTTCTTTGTGGTTAAATTCCTACTGCAACTCTTTGTGTCAATGTTCGACTTCCTGAAACACTTGCCTGTACTTGGATTCATCTCACGTTTCTTTGGGGCTGCATTAGGATTTGTTGAGTTTTACATAATCATTCTGTTACTCATCAGCTTCCTTGCTTTGCTTCCAATCGATTTTGTTCAAAAATTATTAGATTCTTCATTACTGTCGAAGACCATGTTTGAGCATACACCGGTCATTTCGAGCACAGTGAAGGATTGGTGGTACGTTTACACACAATAAGTCTGAACAGCTTCCCCCCGAGCGGCGGGAAGCTTTTGTTCAGTCAAGGACCAAATAGAACGAGGAGGTTTTTTTGATGAACAAAAAAGTGATTATACAAACGTTGGAAAAAATTGCACTCTATATGGAATTACTAGGAGAGAATCATTTCAAAGTTGGTGCTTTCCGTAAAGCGGCGAACGTCCTTGAAGTCGATCCTAGAAGTCTCGCTGAAATGGATGATATTTTGACCTTGAAGGGAATCGGAAAGGGAACAGGTGCGGTCATTCAGGACCTCTTGGACAAAGGTGTGTCAGACCTCTTGAGCGAGCTTCAAGAAACGGTTCCAGCGGGAATGATTCCACTGCTTGAAATCCCAGGCCTTGGTGGGAAACGAATTGCGAAACTCCATGAAGCGCTCGGTATCGATTCCATCGAGTCGTTAAAAGAAGCGTGTGAGAAAAACGAAGTGAGTGCACTTCCTGGATTCGGTAAGAAAACAGAAGAAAAGTTGCTTCATGAAATCGAACAACTATCTGAACGGAAAACGTCATTTCCTCTATGGCAGATGGTTAAATTTGTTGGACAAGTTGAGCCTATTCTGGATAAAATCGAAGAAATTGGCAAATATTCAGTTGCAGGGAGTTACCGCAGAACGAAAGAGCAAAGTAGTGACATGGATTTCATCATAGTGACAGATGCGCCTTCAGTGGTTCGTGAGAAGTTGTTGAACTTACTTCCTACTATAGAAACGATTGCAGCAGGGGATTCAAAGCTCTCCGTGACGTTAGAATTAGAAGAAATCATCGACGTCGATTTCCGATTCGTAACAGACGCACAATATGCAAGTGCGCTGCACCATTTTACAGGTTCCAAAGAACACAACGTGAGAATGCGTCAGCTTGCAAAATCACGCGGTGAAAAAATAAGTGAATACGGAGTCGAGCAAGAGGATGGAACGGTCTTGACCTTCGAATCTGAAGAAGACTTTTTCGCCCACTTCGATCTACCATTCATCCAACCGAATTTACGTCAAGATGGTCGGGAACTAGATCGCATCAACGAATTAGCTGGACTGGTCACACTCGGTGACATCCGCGGCGACTTCCACATGCATACGACAGCATCAGACGGGGGCTATTCGATTCGTGAAATGGCAGACGCATGCAGGGCACGTGGATACAGCCATATGGTGATTACAGACCACTCCCATTATTTGAAAGTGGCGAATGGGCTAACACCTGAACGCTTACTTGACCAATTAAGAGAAATCCGTGAAATCAATGAAGAGTATCCAGACATCGAAATATTCAGTGGGACAGAAATGGATATCTTGCCGGACGGTACACTCGATTTTGATGACGAAGTGCTAGCACAACTCGATTTTGTCATCGCATCGATTCATTCGAGTTTCAATCAACCGCAGGAACAAATTATGGAACGATTGCATTCGGCAATGAAAAACCCTCATGTCGATTTAATTGCCCATCCTACAGGTCGTCTTATTGGAAAACGGGATGGCTATAATCCGGACGTGCCGCAACTCATCAAGTGGGCTGCGAAATATGGAAAAGTCCTTGAATTGAACGCAAGTCCTCATCGCTTAGATTTAGATAAAGAATACTTAGAGATGGCGCAAGAGGCTGGCGTTTCAATTTCCATTAATACAGATGCCCATGCCACGGATCAATTGGAAATCATGGCGATCGGCGTAGAATATGCACAAAAAGCTTGGTTGAAAAAAGATACAGTCATCAATACTTGGTCATTGAACCAGTTTAAAGAGAGAATTGTCGATAAGTGAAAGGAAGGGATCCTCGATGGATTCACGCGTATTAAAAACGTTAGAGTTTGACAAAGTGCTTGCCCAAGCGGCACAGCAATGTACGTTCCCTGCGGGGCGTGCTGAAATGGAAAAATTGACGCCGAATACAAACTTCGAAACGGTAGAACGCTTTTTAGAAGAGACCGACGAAGGTTTATCGATTTTACGTGTACGAGGTAATGTTCCGATGGGGGGCATTACAGACATCCGACCGCATGCGAGACGTGCACAAATCGGTGGCGTCTTAAGTGCTCAAGAATTGATGGAAACCGCGTCAACCATTCGCGCTAGCCGGATTTTTCGCCAATTCGTAGAAGCTGTCGTTCAGGACGAGGAAGTGGAAATACCACATTTTCTTAGTATCAAAGACACGATTCCGGTCATCACAGGGCTAGAGCATGAAATCAATAGTGCAGTCGATGAGAACGGACGCGTACTCGATAGTGCATCAAGTGCACTCCGTTCGGTCCGTCAAAGTTTGCGCATTCAAGAAAGTAGAGTACGCGAGAAATTAGAAAGCATTATTCGAGGCAAAAACGCAGCGAAAATGTTATCAGATAGCATCGTTACGATTCGTAATGAACGATTTGTTATCCCTGTAAAATCCGAGTACCGTAGTCATTATGGCGGCGTCATTCACGATTCGTCTTCATCAGGCCAAACGGTGTACATTGAACCAGATGCAGTCGTACAAGCGAATAACGAAATTCGCACATTGAAGTCTAAAGAGAAAGAAGAAATCGAAAAGATTCTTCGCGAGCTCTCTGCAATTGTTCAAGAACATGCTCATGAATTGTTCGTCTTAGTCGATCAACTTGTGAAAGTAGATGTCATTTTAGCCAAAGCTAAATACGGAATGGTGAACAAGTGTACGAAGCCAACAGTGAACCAAGATGGCTATCTGCGTCTCGCAAAAGCCCGACATCCCCTATTGCCAATCGATGAAGCGGTAGCCAATACAATCGAATTCGGAAAAGACATTACAACGATTGTCATCACAGGTCCGAATACGGGTGGTAAAACTGTGACATTGAAAACTGTAGGATTGTGCACATTGATGGCGCAAGCAGGCTTACCGATTCCTGTGTTGGATGGCTCTGAAATCGCAGTTTTTGGATCCGTTTTTGCCGATATTGGTGATGAACAATCAATTGAACAAAGTCTCAGTACGTTTTCATCTCACATGGTTAACATCGTTGATATCTTAAAGAAATTCGATCAGGATTCGCTTATCATTTTCGATGAGCTCGGTTCTGGAACCGATCCACAAGAAGGGGCAGCACTTGCAATCTCTATTTTAGATGAAGTTCATGGAACAGGTGCGCGTGTTATGGCGACCACGCACTATCCTGAACTGAAAGCCTACAGCTACAATAGAAAAGGCGTTACAAATGCGAGCGTTGAGTTCAATGTTGATACATTGAGTCCTACGTATCGTTTGTTAATTGGCGTTCCGGGACGTAGTAATGCGTTTGAAATCTCAAAACGACTGGGCCTCGGCAATCATCTGATCGATCGTGCCAAGACATTCACTGGAACAGATCGTGGTGAAGTTGACTCCATGATTGCCTCCTTAGAATCCAGTCGTGTCCAATCTGAGAAAGACGCTGAACGGACTCATGACTTACTTTTGGAAACCGAATCGTTGAAAAAAGAGCTCGCTGGAAAATTAGCTGAAAACGAAGAGATGCAAACGAAATTGACGGATAAGGCAAAAGAAAAAGCGAAGAAGATCGTTGAAGAAGCCCGACTGGAATCTGAAGCCATCATCTCAGATTTACGTGCACTACGAATGACGGCTGGTGCATCCGTAAAAGAACACGAGCTTATTGAAGCACGTAAGCGACTTGAAAATGCTTCCCCGAAAGAAGCGAAAAAGAAAGCGCCAAAAGCGAAAGCAGCTTTACGGCCATTGCAAGTGGGCGATGAAGTCAAAGTATTGAGCTACGGTCAAAAAGGAACGCTCATTGACAAGGTTTCTGATACTGAATGGGTTGTTCAAATCGGAATCTTAAAGATGAAGTTAGAACAATCAGGTCTAGAATTTGTGAAGCCTGAAAAAGAAAAGAAAATTGTTGCTTCCACAGCGATCCGTGGTCGCGATCAGCATGTTAAACTAGAGCTCGATCTTAGAGGGGAACGTTATGAAGACGCAATCCGTAGGACTGAGAAGTATTTGGATGATGCATTGCTATCGAATTATCACCAAGTATCCATCATTCACGGAAAAGGTACGGGCGCACTTCGACAAGGCATTCAGACGTATCTCAAAAAGCATTCCCGTGTGAAGAATTTCCGTTTTGGAGATGCAGGAGAGGGTGGCCTAGGCGTGACGGTCGTTGAACTAAAATAATTATTTGTGAAAAGTGAAACCTATTGGAGTCTCAAACGTATTCGTTAAGACATCACTGTAAAGGGGTCTACGAACTATGTCAAAGACTGGGTTTTGGAGTCATCCGTTAGTAGAAACAGCCGGTTATTTTAGCACCGTCGTCCTCTGTCTCATTGTTTCAATGATCATATTTGAGATTGTGACTAAGTATCGATGTTGGGATGAAATAAAAAAAGGGAACTTAGCTGTTGCGTTTGCAACGGGTGGTAAAATATTCGGCGTAGCTAACATTTTTAGGTATTCGATCGAACAGCACAACTCGCTTCCACAAATGATCGGATGGGGTCTGTTTGGATTCACCTTACTCATTTTCGCCTATGTGTTGTTTGAATTTTTGACACCGATGTTCAAAGTAGATGAAGAAATTGAAAACGATAACCGCTCAGTAGGGTTTATCTCCATGATCATCTCAGTCGGTCTTTCCTTTGTTATTGGCGCCAGCATTTCATAAGAGTACATTCAGTAGGAGACGAATAAGCAAATGGAAAAACTATCGAAAATTTTACTCGCTTTATGCGTGTTATTTGTCGCCATCGGTATTTGGTGGATGGTCAAGCAAACCCCGTAACTATACAAGTTACGGGGTTTGTAATTTGCTTCCTCCTTTACATTGTAAACGCATTCATAATTCGCTATACTTAGTAAAGAATGAATATTCTATGAATATACTAGTAAAAAGGAGGCTGTTTCTATGACGAACAAACCGTGGCTTTCACAATATCCACCAGAAATCCCATCGGTTATTGACTACTCTCCCATTCCACTTCAAGACTTTTTAACACGTTCTGCAGCTAATTTTCCAAAAAAGAATGCAATTCACTTTCTAGGAAAGGACATAACATTCGAAGAGTTTTATAAATCTGCATTAAAGTTCGCGAATTATTTGCAAAAAATGGGAATTGAAAAAGGGGATCGGGTGGCCATCATGCTACCGAATTGTCCTCAAAATGCCATCGCCTATTATGGGATATTGTACGCAGGTGGTGTTGTAGTTCAAACAAATCCACTTTACAAAGAGCGTGAGATTTCGTATCTTTTAACAGATTCGGGTGCAAAGGCAATTATTACTCTCGATTTGCTATTTCCTAGAGTCTCATCGATTTTGAAAGAGACTCAGCTTGAAAATATTATTGTAACGAGTATTAAAGACTACTTGCCATTCCCGAAAAACGTCCTTTATCCTTTCATTCAAAAGAAAGAAAACGGCATTGTAGTGAAAGTAGAACATCGTGGGATTCATCATCTGTACACTGAAATTATGAAATCTACACAAGCAGAAACGATTCCACTTGAATTCGACTTTGAAAAAGATCTCGCATTACTTCAATACACCGGTGGAACAACTGGGCCCCCAAAAGGTGTCATGTTAACGCATAAAAACCTGATTGCCAATGCAGAAATGTGTAAAGCGTGGTTGTATAAATCTAAAGAAGGCGAAGAAGTCGCAATGGGAATCTTGCCGTTCTTCCATGTTTATGGCATGACGACTGTACTGATTTTCTCAGTCATGTGTGGAAACAAAATGGTCCTAATTCCTAAATTCGATTTCAAAACAGCATTAAAAGAAATAGATAAACAGAAGCCGACATTATTCCCTGGAGCACCAACGATCTATATAGGATTACTCAACCACCCGGACGTTGCGAAATATGATTTGTCGTCTATTAAAGCATGCTTGAGTGGTTCAGCCGCACTTCCTGTGGACGTACAAGAAAAGTTTGAAAAAGTGACAGGTGGTAAACTAGTAGAAGGGTACGGTCTGACTGAAACATCTCCAGTGGCAATGGCAAACTTTGTTTGGGAAGGACAACGGAAGCGCGGATCAATCGGTGTACCATGGCCGAACACGGATGCGGCGATTCTACCTCCTGATTCAGCAGAGCCTATGAAACCCGGAGAAGTTGGTGAGATTGCAATTAAAGGACCCCAAGTGATGACAGGGTACTGGAACCGGCCCGAGGAAACGCAAGAGACCTTCCGTGAAGGCTGGTTTTTAACAGGTGATCTTGGTTATATGGATGAAGATGGGTTCTTCTATGTAGTTGACCGGAAAAAAGATATGATCATCGCAAGCGGATTCAACATTTCACCACGTGAAATTGAAGAAGTGCTTTATGAAAATGAAGCAATCCAAGAATGCGTTGTCGCTGGTGTTCCAGATCAATATCGTGGAGAAACAGTTAAAGCTTATATTGTCTTAAAAGAAGGATATTCATTAACCGAAGAAGAATTAGATACGTATTGCCGAGGGAACATCGCTTCCTTCAAAGTACCTCGTATTTATGAGTTTAGAGATGAGCTCCCTAAGACAGCGGTTGGGAAAATTTTACGAAGAGCTTTGGTAGATGAAGAGAAAAAGAAAGTGGAACAACAACAGCTTACTTCCTAACTAAAAGGCTTGACTAAAAACTGAATAGCTATTAATATGAAAATATGAATGAACCATCATTCATATTTTCTTTTTTATGGTGGTGAGAAAAATTGAAGCGTGAAAAACCGAAATATAAAAAAATAGTGGATGCTGCTGTGTCGATTATCGCACAGAATGGGTACCACCAAGCGCAAGTATCAAAAATCGCAAAAGAAGCAGGAGTTGCAGATGGTACGATTTACTTGTACTTCAAAAACAAAGAAGACATCCTTATTTCGGTATTCCAAGAGAAGATGGCAGTTTTTGTAGACTATGTAAAAGAAATTCTGGAAATGGATTTACCCGCTTCTGACAAGCTTTTCAAAATGATTGAGAATCACTTTAAAGTGCTTCACGATGATCGCAACTTGGCAATTGTCACTCAACTAGAGTTACGACAATCCAGTAAAGAATTACGTTTCCGCATTAACGAGGTATTAAAGGAATATCTTACTTTGTTGGATGCTTTGCTGAGAGAAGGAATCGACAACGGCGAATTCCCAGCGGATCTAGACATCCGGCTAGCAAGACAAATGGTCTTCGGCACAATCGACGAAACCACAACATCCTGGGTCATGAACGACCAGAAATATGACTTAGTTGAACTAGCACCAAAAGTACACAAGCTACTCCTCTCTGGCATGAAAGGGTAGGTACCTGTATAAGTTGGATTGAACAATTATCTCGCTACTGTGTTTTGCGCTCCAGGCGGACGCTTTCCGAGGGGCTCGATTTCAGCCTCCTCGTCGCTTCGCTTCTGCGGGGTCTTCAATCTTCGCTGATCCCTCCGGAGTCGCCGCCTTACGCTCCAAACAAAGAAATGTCAAGTAGCAAGAAATTCCTAACTCTAACATATATTTTTATACCAAATTGTCGCAACAAAGTGGAAAATCTTTATTTTTAAGAAACTAGTATGCTATCATTGAAGGCGCTTCCATTTTACAAATCATCACAGCAAACGTACTGAAAAAGGATGGGATGACATGGAATTTTTGAAAGTCTCAATTGACCAAGGGGTCGCCGTCGCAACAATCAACCGTCCCCCTGCAAACGCACTCTCAAGAGCACTCATTCTAGAAGTTGGCGACTTACTAGAACAACTGAAAGACATTGACGAAGTACGAGTCATCGTCCTTCATGGAGAAGGGAAGTTCTTCTCAGCTGGAGCCGACATTAAAGAATTTACAACGGTCACTTCAGGAGCAGAATTCTCAAAACTATCAGCAGACGGTCAACGCATCTTCGACCAGTTAGAAACCTACCACAAACCGGTGATCGCAGCGATTCATGGCGCAGCATTGGGTGGAGGACTGGAACTTGCAATGGCTTGTCACATGCGTTTTGTGACTGAAAACGCAAAACTCGGTCTACCAGAGTTGCAGTTGGGCCTGATTCCTGGCTTCGCTGGAACACAAAGACTTCCGGGATACGTAGGGAAAGCCAAAGCAGCTGAAATGTTGCTGACGAGCGATCCGATTACGGGACTTGAAGCTGTGAAATGGGGACTTGCGAACCGCGTCTTTGCTGAGGACGTGCTACTATCTGAAACGCTGGTAATCGCACACAAAATTGCAAAGAAAAGCCCTGTAGCTATGAAAGCTGCATTGGCTATGCTTCAATTCACCAAAGACGATTCCTATCATAAGGGCGTTGAGGCAGAAGCGAATTCGTTTGGCGAAGTATTTGTATCAGAAGATGCCAAAGAAGGCATTCAAGCATTTATAGAAAAACGTGAACCTAAATTTAATGGACGATAATACGTCAAGGAGGTCTGCAGTATGAACATTTATGCTTTAGTAAAACGTACATTTGACACAGAGGAAAAGATTGTTGTAAAAAATGGTGCGATCCAAGAAGATGGCGCAGAGTTCATTATCAACCCGTACGATGAGTATGCTGTTGAAGAAGCGATTCAAGTCCGAGACGAGCACGGCGGAGAAGTAACTGTACTTTCACTTGGTGGAGAGGACGCTGAAAAGCAACTCCGTACGGCACTTGCTATGGGCGCAGACAAAGCAGTATTGATCAACACGGAAGATGATCTGGATGAGATGGATGAATTCTCAGCAGCTAAAATTATCTCTGAATACTTAAAAGATAAAGATGCTGATTTAATCATCGCAGGAAACGTTGCGATCGACGGTGGATCTGGTCAAGTCGGACCACGTATCGCAGAACTTCTAGGCATTAACTATGTCACAACAATTACTGATTTGAAGATTGATGGGACATCAGCAACACTTGTTCGTGACGTTGAAGGGGACTCTGAAACAATCGAAACTTCATTGCCACTTCTCGTAACAGCTCAACAAGGATTGAATGAGCCTCGTTACCCATCACTTCCAGGAATTATGAAGGCGAAGAAAAAGCCTTTTGAAGAATTGGAATTGGATGATCTCGATCTTGATGAAGACGACGTTGAAGCGAAAACAAAAACAGTTGAGATCTTCATGCCACCTGAAAAGGCAGCGGGGCGCGTTCTCGAAGGCGACCTCTCGGATCAGGTAAGCGAATTGGTGAACTTATTGAACAAAGAAGCGAAAGTCATATAATACCGGCAACTTAAACCGTTCTAGGAGGGACTCACTATGTCTAAAAATGTATTAGTTCTTGGCGAAGCTCGTGAAGGCGAACTGCGTAACGTCTCATTTGAAACGATTGCTGCAGCGAAAACAATTTCAGGAGGCGGGACAGTTACAGCTGTTCTTCTTGGAGACTCTGTTGAAAATCTAGCTCAAGAGATGATTCAATATGGCGCAGATCGCGTTGTCACTGTTGAACATCCACACTTGAAGCAATATACATCAGACGCTTACAGCCAAGCGTTCATGGCTGTCTATGAGCAAGAAAAGCCAGACGCAATTGTATTGGGCCATACGGCAATGGGGAAGGACCTATCTCCGAAGCTTGCAAGTAAATTAAGCTCAGGACTTATCTCGGATGTAACGAAGATTGAAGGAGAAGGCGATGCAACTGAGTTCATCCGCCCAATCTATTCAGGTAAAGCATTTGAAAAAGTACAAAGTAAGGGCGGACTTCTATTCATCACCATCCGTCCTAACAACATCGAGCCTCTTGCAAAAGATGAGAGCCGCACTGGCGATGTCTCATCGTTGTCTGTGGATATTACAAACCTTCGTTCTGTCATTGCAAACGTTGTTCGTAAATCTACTGAAGGTGTAGACTTGTCCGAAGCGAAAGTAATCATTGCTGGAGGACGCGGCGTGAAAAGTGAAGATGGGTTCAAGCCACTTGAAGAGCTTGCACACTTACTAGGCGGTGCTGTCGGAGCTTCACGCGGTGCGTGTGACGCAGATTACTGCGATTACTCTCTGCAAATCGGTCAAACAGGTAAAGTTGTCACACCTGATTTGTACATTGCAGTAGGAATCTCAGGCGCAATCCAGCATATGGCTGGAATGTCGAACTCAAAAGTAATCGTCGCTATCAACAAAGACCCAGAAGCGAATATTTTCAAAGTAGCGGACTACGGAATCGTAGGAGACCTATTTGAAGTTGTTCCAATGATGATCGAAGAAGTTAAGAAACTAAAAGGTTCACCTGCTGTTTAATAGATTAAAGAGTGAACGGATTGACTTGAGAGCAGAAGTGGTTCCTTCACTTCTGCTCTTAAGTATTTGCAAATGGAATGACGAAGGTAAAGGAGTAGGCAGATATTTCGCCTGTTGAATAGCTGCATGATATAATGAATTCATAGTTGTTACCTATAAAGGAGGACTTACCCAATGGCTATTTTAAATGCAACAGATGCAGATTTCACAGAAAAAACCAATGATGGTGTAGTACTTGTTGATTTTTGGGCACCTTGGTGTGGACCTTGTAAGATGATCGCTCCAGTTCTAGAAGAGTTGGATGGCGAAATCGAAGGGAAAGCAAAAATCGTTAAAGTAAACGTGGACGATAACCAAGAAACAGCAAGCAAATACGGCATTATGTCAATCCCGACATTGCTCGTTATGAAAAACGGCGAGACAGTTGATAAAGTGGTTGGCTTCCGTCCGAAAGAAGAGCTCGCTAAATTGGTTGATCAACACGCATAAGTTTACTATCTCAAACCGGGTCCCTTTTCTAGAGGAACCCGGTTTTTTTGGCAGGTGATTCTAGATGAATGAATTGATCCAAAATAAGCTTGCAATCCTTCCTGATCTGCCGGGGTGTTATATGATGAAAGACCGGCAAGGGACTGTAATCTACGTGGGCAAAGCGAAAATTTTGAAAAACCGTGTCCGTAGCTACTTTACGGGCTCGCATGATGCAAAAACCCAACGTCTCGTAACTGAAATCGAAGACTTCGAAACGATTATCACGTCTTCGGATATTGAAGCGTTGATCCTCGAGTTGAACTTGATCAAACAGTACGATCCAAAGTACAACATTATGCTGAAAGACGATAAGACGTATCCGTATTTGAAACTCACTGCTGAACGTCATCCGAAACTGATCGTTACGCGCATCGTAAAGAAAGATAAAGGCCGATATTTCGGACCATATCCGAACGTCACGGCAGCAACAGAAACGAAAAAATTATTGGACCGTTTGTATCCATACCGGAAGTGCCATACGATGCCGGATCGTGTTTGTCTCTATTATCATCTCGGTCAATGTCTAGCGCCTTGTGTGTACGATGTTCCTAAAGAGACGTATAAAGAAATGACGGATGACATCGCGAGGTTCTTAAATGGTGGATATAAAACCATGAAAAAAGAGCTCACTCAGAAGATGAATGATGCCGCGGAAAACCTTGAGTTTGAACGAGCAACTGAATATCGTGACCAAATCTCCAACATTGAAACCGTTATGGAAAAACAGACGATGACGATGCATGATTTCAAGGATCGGGATATTTTTGGTTATGCTGTTGAAAAAGGGTGGATGTGCGTCCAAGTATTTTTCGTGCGCCAAGGAAAACTCATCGAGCGTGACGTATCTTTATTCCCGGTGTACCGAGATCCAGAAGAGGAATTGTTGACGTTCATCGGTCAGTTTTATAGCAAGCTATCTCACATTAAACCGAGTGAAGTGCTATTGCCACCAGGAATTGATCAGGAAATCGTAGAACAATTGCTGGATATACATGTCTATATCCCTCAACGGGGGAAGAAAAAAGATTTAGTCCAGCTTGCAAATAAGAATGCTGCTATTTCATTGAAGCAAAAGTTTCAGTTGATCGACCGACAAGAAGAGCGGACGATCGGAGCTTGTGAAGAATTAAGTGATGCCATGAACATCTCAATTCCGTTACGTATCGAGGCATTTGATAACTCACATACCCATGGAGTTGAGCCAGTTTCAGCGATGGTTTCATTCGTCGACGGGAAACCGAATCGAAAAGACTATCGTAAATATAAGACGAAAACAGCTGCAGCACATGACGATTACGGCGCAATGCGCGAAGTCATACGCCGGCGCTATACGCGTGTATTGAAAGACAATTTGCCCCTGCCTGATTTGATCGTCATAGATGGAGGTAAAGGGCAGATGGGGATTGCACGGGAAGTAGTGGAGGATGAACTGGGACTGTCTATTCCAATTGCAGGTCTTGCAAAGGATGACAAACACCAAACAGCCCAGCTGTTATATGGATCACCCCCTGAGTTAATCCCGCTGAAGCGTTCAAGTGAAGCCTTCTATTTGCTTCAACGAATCCAGGATGAGGTCCACCGTTTCGCAATTACGTTCCACAGACAGCGTCGTGACACGGGATCTCTGGTATCCTCTCTAGACGGTCTCCCAGGAGTGGGTCCGAAGCGCAAACAGAAATTGCTGAAACACTTTGGTTCCGTGAAGAAAATTAAAGCAGCTACTCAAGAACAGCTAATAGAAGCAGGACTTCCTAAAGCTGTCGCACAATCGGTCGCTGAATACTTTGCGGAAAAGAACAAACCTGCAGAACAGACAAAAGACTAGAAGAACGGGCCCTGAGCCCGTTCTTTTTCCTGAAATGGACAGGGTTGTTTCTATTATAATAGCGTTCCGTGGGGGCGGGGATCATAAATCGTGGAAAGTGCTCATAAACCAAGGGAACTGATCATAAATCACGAAATATGCTCATAAACAAGGGAAAGTGATCATAAATCCTGAAAACTGCTCATAAAGCACGAAAAGTGATCATAACCCAGAGAAAGTGATCATAAATCCTGAAAACCGCTCATAAACCCTGAAAAGTGATCATAACTGTCCCGCAAGTACCTATCCTATCCCGCGGGACGATACTCAGTAACATCCAACTCCCGCTCGCGAAAAATGTGCACTTGACCAATTAAAACCAGGAGCTGTAAGGTATGCTTCGCCATGCGCAAGCAACTCTTGATCAAAGAAAACTTAAACGCGACAACGTAGTACATGTGCTGATCAAGCGCAAACAACATTCACACTTCCATATAGGTAGGGCGCACAAGAGACCTAAATCCAGACGAAAAACTGGAGGATGAGCAACTACTCATCCTCCAGCCAAAAAATTATTTTTCAATTGTGTAGGTTTCATCCCATCGTACTTGCAAGACGATTTGTCCAGTTTTCTCATCTCGTGAGCCGTAGCATTCCGTCAAGCAACCGTTCGCGATTTGGTATTGCTCGGCGATGAAGCCGGATTCCAAGTGATACGAATCCTTAGTAGCTGGAGAAATGATCCGTTCAGATAACTGGTAATCGGCTTCTTCCTTGCCTGAACTCGCTAAACTCAAGTCGCCCCAGCCTGCTTCTTTAAAAAAGTCGGGGATTTCGTTAACAGAAAAGACAGGGAACTTTCTAGCAATCTCTTTTCCCGCCCAATAAAGAATATCATCTTCATGTTTTCCGAGAATGCTAGGAATTACATGGTCTCTTAGTAGTTCATAGCCGAATCGTGTCGGCTCTGCAGTTAATTCATGTTCCAAAACTCGAGCATCCCTTTCGTGTCTATCAAATTACCTCTCATGGTACGTCATTATATTTGCAACTAAAAGGTCAATCTATCAAGATCGTCACCTTGACCTTCCCAATATGGAGGAGTACAATGTACATGTTATTATATTGTAACATGAAGAGACGGACCGTCAAACATTCGCTTGTCGTTTTATCAGGTAGAAAAAGACATCCGGCTCCTAAATAAGGGAGGGTAAATCACTTGGTGAGAGAATCAGAGTTTTACTGGCGCCGACTGCATTCATTGCTTGGAATTATTCCGATTGGTTTGTTTGTGACGCAACACTTGATCATCAACCATTTCGCAACAAGAGGTGCTGAATCATTTAACACAGCGGCGCACTTTATTGAAAACCTGCCGTTCATTTATTTCTTGGAATGGTTTGTCATCTACATACCGCTCATGTTCCACGCGTTTTATGGAGTGTATCTCGCATTTACTTCAAAAAACAATGTCCAACGTTATGGAACATTCCGTAACTGGATGTTCATGTTGCAGCGTGTGACTGGAGTATTCCTTGTCATCTTCATTGCATGGCACATTTACGAAACGCGTATCCAAAAATTATTTGGTGCGGAAGTGAACTTCGACATGATGGCGGAAATTTTCCAAAGTCCATTCATGATCGCATTCTACGCACTTGGTATTCTTGCGGCTACATTCCACTTAGCGAACGGCGTTTGGTCATTCCTAGTTACTTGGGGATTGGCACAATCACCACGCTCACAAAAAATTGTTACTTGGGTAACTCTTATTATCTTTGTTGTTCTTTCTGTAATTGGTATACAAGCACTATTTGCATTCGCTTAAAAAATAATACGTTATTATGTAAACTTTGAGGAGTGAAACAATAATGTCAAAAGGTAGAGTGATTGTCGTTGGCGGCGGTCTAGCCGGCCTCATGGCGACCATCAAGGCATCAGAAGAAGGCGTTGGAGTAGACTTGTTTTCCCTCGTTCCTGTAAAACGTTCTCACTCCGTTTGTGCTCAAGGCGGTATTAATGGCGCCGTGAACACGAAGGGTGAAGGAGATTCACCATGGATTCACTTTGATGACACGATTTACGGAGGCGACTTCCTAGCGAACCAGCCACCTGTAAAAGCGATGGCTGATGCAGCGCCAGGAATTATCCACTTGCTTGACCGTATGGGGGTTATGTTCAACCGTACTCCAGAAGGACTCTTGGACTTCCGTCGTTTTGGTGGAACGATGTATCACCGTACCGCTTATGCAGGTGCTACAACCGGACAACAGCTCCTTTACGCATTGGACGAGCAAGTTCGTGCACAAGAGGTTGCGGGTCTAGTCCAGAAGTTCGAGCACTGGGAATTCCTCGGAATCATTATGGATGATGAAGGGGTTTGCCGTGGTATCAAAGCACAGAACCTAAAAACAATGGAAATCAAAGCATTCCCTGGTGACGCTGTCATTATGGCAACTGGCGGACCTGGAATCATCTTTGGTAAGTCGACGAACTCTGTCATCAACACAGGTTCAGCAGCTTCCATCGTTTATCAACAAGGGGCTAAATATGCAAACGGAGAATTCATCCAGATTCACCCGACTGCAATTCCTGGAGATGACAAACTTCGTCTCATGAGTGAATCTGCACGTGGTGAAGGTGGCCGGATTTGGACATATAAAGACGGTAAGCCTTGGTACTTCCTAGAGGAGAAATATCCGGCATACGGAAACCTCGTACCGCGTGACGTTGCGACACGTGAAATCTTTGACGTGTGTGTTAACCAACGCCTTGGTATTAACGGAGAGAACATGGTATACCTCGATTTGTCTCACAAAGATCCACATGAGCTTGATATCAAGCTTGGCGGAATCATTGAGATTTACGAGAAATTTACTGGGGATGACCCACGTAAAGTTCCGATGAAGATCTTCCCTGCGGTCCACTATTCAATGGGCGGACTTTGGGTCGATTACGACCAGCACACATCTATCCCAGGCTTGTTTGCTGCGGGTGAGTGTGATTACTCACAACACGGTGGTAACCGTTTAGGTGCCAACTCATTGCTTTCTGCTATTTATGGCGGAATGCTTGCTGGACCAGAAGCCGTGAAGTACATGAAGGGTCTAGAGCACTCTGCAGACGATATGCCTTCTAAAATCTTCGACGACGCTGTGAAAGAAGAGCAAGTGAAGTGGGACGCCATCATCAACATGAAGGGAACTGAGAACGCGTATGTGATCCACCGCGAACTTGGGGAACTAATGACTGAGAACGTAACGGTTGTTCGTTATAACGATCGTTTGGAAGCAACAGACAAAAAGATTCAAGAATTGCTTGAGCGTTGGGAAAACATCAACATGACGGATACACAGCAATGGTCGAACCAAGGTGCGACATTCACGCGTCAGTTGAAGAACATGCTTTACTTGGCTCGTGTCATCACTCTTGGTGCGCTAAACCGTAATGAAAGTCGTGGGGCTCACTACAAGCCTGATTTCCCAGAGCGTGATGATGAGAACTTCTTGAAGACAACAATTGCGAAGTTTGACGGTGTATCTGCACCGATTTTAAGTTATGAAGACGTGGATGTTTCTTTGATTCCGCCTCGTAAACGCGATTATTCTGCATCAAAGTAAAATAGAGACTCAACGAGTAAGACGATAATTCCGCATCGAAAGGAGACTGACGGTAATGAGTGAACAACAAACAGCTGTCCAAGAACAAGCAGCTCCAGCTAAAACAGTGCTATTCGAAATCCAACGGCAAGATACACCTGAATCTGCGCCATATATGGAATCGTTCGAAGTTCCTTATAAAGCGAATATGAATGTCATTTCTGCATTGATGGAGATTCGACGAAACCCGGTGAACGCTAAAGGTGAAAAGACTACGCCAATTAACTGGGACATGAACTGTCTGGAAGAAGTTTGTGGAGCGTGTTCTATGGTCATCAACGGACGTCCACGCCAGTCGTGTACTGCGTTGGTGGATCAGTTAACGCAGCCTATTAAATTAGAGCCTATGCGTACATTCCCGGTTGTTCGTGACTTGGTTGTCGATCGTGAAGGCATGTTCGATTCTCTTAAGAAAATTAAAGCTTGGATTCCGATTGATGGTACGTATGATCTTGGAGAAGGTCCACGTATGCCTGAGCGTAAGCGTCAGTGGGCTTATGAGCTTTCTAAGTGTATGACTTGTGGTGTTTGTCTAGAAGCGTGTCCGAATGTGAATGACCAAACGAATTTCATGGGTCCTTTTGCGATCTCACAAGTCCGTTTGTTCAATACGCATCCAACTGGTGCACAAAACAAGGATGAGCGTTTGTCTGCATTGATGACTGATGGCGGTCTTGGTGAGTGCGGTAACTCTCAGAACTGTGTAGTGGCTTGTCCAAAGGGAATTCCTTTGACGACTTCTATTGCAGCGATGAACCGTGCAACGACTGTTCAAATGTTTAAGAACTTCTTCGGAAGTGACCATATGGTAGACTGATGTCTACTTGAAGAGTGTCCGGAAAGTCAGCGAGAGCTGATTTTCTGGGCTTTTTTTGTTGGAATGGGGATTACTACGGTGTTGATTTCCGCTATAGGTGGATGCTTTCCGAGGGGCTCGATCTCAGCCTCCTCGGCGCTACGCTTCTGCGGGGTCTTCAATCTTCGCTGATCCCTTCGGAGTCACCACCTGCCGCTGCAATCAACGAATTGGAGTAGGGGACGACTTCTACTTTCATCATAAAACTACTTCAAGTAACAGTTCTTTCTCTCTGAATTGATAGAAGAATTGTAGATAACATAAATCATAAAGAGTTATCCAATAGAGGGAATCACTACTTATTATCTAAATTGTTTGATATAATATAGGAATGAATGGTCATTCACTTTATGAATTGGGGGAGAATAGAATGAAGCAGAGTTACATAAAGGATTTTGAGGAGTGGGAAGAGGGGTTTCGGTTTTCGGCGCCGATGCGGGTCCGATTTTCGGAGACGGATATGTTTGGACATTTGAATAATACGGTGACGTTTGCGTATTTTGAACAGGCTCGGATTGATTATTTGAAGGAGCTAGGGTTGATGAATGATTGGCTGGATCCGGAGGGAGAGCGCATTCCGGTTGTGGCGGATTTGCAATGTGATTACAGGAAGCAAGTGTTCTTTGATGAATCGATAGATGTGTATGTAAAAGCGGATTCGATTGGAAAGAGTTCTGTCGATATTCATTATATGGCGAAAAATGCAAAGGGTGAAGTTGTGTTTACTGGACGAGGTGCAATGGTTCAAATCTCGAAAAAGACTGGCACGGGTGTTGCGTGGACAGAAGAAGAAAAAGAATTGTTCTACACAAGAACTAGGAATTAAGCCGGCACAGCCTTTCTCTATTTGGAATACTGTAAAGGGAAACCGAATAGGAGGGGCGCGTCTTGATGGAGGAGTTAAACAACCGATCTGTTCTCACGGGTAGGGAACGTGAAATATTTACATTGCTCATAGCTGATCATACTACGAAAGAAATTGCGGCAAAGCTTGGAATCAGTGAAAAAACTGTCCGCAATCACATTTCAAATACAATTCAAAAGCTTGGCGTTTCTGGTCGAGCACAAGCGATGATAGAGTTGCTTAGACTCGGCGAGCTCAGTTTGAATTAGTATCTGTAAGCAATTAGAAAGGTTGCGGAGGTTTCTGCAACCTTTTTTCTTTGTTATTAATTTTTACTGGATTTGGTTATGCGGAAGGATCGCCAAGAATTTTAAGAAAGAGCTGGGAGAAAATCACTACATGATTCCTATGCAAATATAGTTGTGAAGGAAGTATAATGAGAATATAATGACTGAGTGTATATGTAATTGTAGATTCTTTAAAATGTGACAATCCCGTGGAGCCAGGACTCTTAAGTGGAGACTTGGAAAATTTGTGAATTAGTTATGTATTGCTTTTTAGATGATTTAAGAGGAAAATAATAAACAAACTCATGATTTGGAGCTGGTATCATTGACGAAAAAAGTCACAGCGAATCTTGAAGAAATTCATCACATGGAAAAAGATTTGCGTTACATTGCAGCAATCATTAAGCAACAAGGGCGCCAGATATTAAGTAATTATACAGTTACACCTCCTCAATTCATCGCGCTTCAATGGTTGTTTGAACATGGAGATATGACAATCGGTGATCTGTCTAACAAAATGTATTTAGCATTCAGTACGACAACCGATTTAGTCGATAGAATGGAAAAAAACGAATTGGTTAAACGAGTACGAGACGAAAAAGATCGTCGGGTCGTTAGAATCCATTTATTAGCAGAAGGAGAGCGCGTTATTGAAGAAGTAATCGATAAACGCCGTGAATATTTACAAGATGTCTTAAAAGATTTTAACGAGAAAGAATTGTCAACGTTTACTGAGTTACTATCAAAATTACACGTGGAAATGAGCACAGAATAACATGAAAGAATTATCGGATTTACCAATCGGCATCATCGACTCAGGAGTGGGTGGACTAACGGTGATGGACGAGCTCCTGAAACGGATGCCGAACGAACAATTTCTATACATAGGAGATGACGCCCGCTGCCCGTATGGGAACCGGTCTCCACAAGAAGTCGCAAAATTCACTTTTGAGTTAATCAGTGCACTTAACGACTTTGGCGTTAAAATGGTAGTTATTGCTTGCAACACGGCGACTGCTTTTGCACTGGAACACGTTAGGCCCTTGTTTGACTTCCCAATTATTGGTGTAATTGAACCTGGAGCACGAACAGCGGTTGAAAAATCAGTGACGAATCAGATTGTTGTTCTTGGGACTAGTGGAACTGTGAAGAGTCAGGCATACGACCAAGCTATATTGACATTGGCCCCTGATGCCTCGGTTCGTGGACTCGCATGTCCTGAATTTGTTCCCATTGTGGAGCGTGGCGTATACAAGTTGGAGGAAGCGGATCGAGTTGTCGAACAGACGCTTGCACAATTGGCTGACGAGACATTCGATGCAGTGATTCTAGGCTGTACCCATTTTCCATTGTTGTCGCATTTCATCCGCAAGCATTTGCCTATAGGAACTGAGCTCATTACGTCAGGCTCTGCGACTGCAGATACGACCATTCGTATTTTGGATGAATTGCAACTAAACCGAGAGTCATTAACTGAGCCCCAGTCTATATTCTATACGACAGGAAACCCTGCTCACTTTGAATTAATCGTTAAGGATTGGTTACATATAGCGAATCCGGTTGTGGAGAAGCTAGTTCTTTGAAGTGTTTTTAGACATTATTGAGGGTTGCTTATTAGATTCCAACTATTAAACTTACTAACCCGGCAAGCTGGTTGCCGGGTTTTTGCGCGGGTTTGAATGGTTATGATAAGATGGATGGATGAAAAGAAAGAGGGAATATACTTATGAGACATGATGGACGAACTGTTGACGCACTAAGAGCTGTGCAGATTGAAAAAGATTATTTACTTCATCCTGAAGGATCAGTCTTGATCACGGTTGGGAATACAAAAGTGATTTGTACTGCATCCGTTGAAGATCGGGTACCCCCATTTTTACGTGGAAGCGGAAAAGGCTGGGTTACTGCAGAATATTCAATGCTTCCTAGAGCTACAGGACAGCGTACACAACGCGAAGCAACGAAGGGTAAAATCGGTGGACGTACGATGGAAATCCAACGTCTGATTGGAAGAGCGCTACGGGCAGTCATTGACCTAGAAGCACTCGGTGAGCGTACAATTTGGATCGACTGTGACGTCATCCAAGCTGATGGCGGAACGCGTACAGCGTCGATTACAGGCGCGTTTGTTGCGATGGCACTAGCGACTGCAGGCATTGTGGAGCAAAAGAAACTACCTAAATTCCCAATTACCCAATATTTAGCGGCAACGAGTGTCGGGAAGTCAGAACAAGACGAACTCATCCTCGATTTGGATTACATCGAAGATTCATCAGCAGCAGTAGACATGAACGTTGTCATGACGAGCAAAGGTGAGTTTGTCGAGTTACAAGGTACAGGAGAAGAGTCTACATTTACGCGCAAAGAAATGAATGGACTGCTGGATCTTGCTGAAAACGGCATCCAGCAATTGATCGACCTACAAAAACAAGCTCTCGGAACGATTTGTGACATGATCGAGTCAAAAGAGGAGGCTGCACAATGAAACAAATTTTAGTCGCAACGAACAATAAAGGAAAAGTGAAAGACTTTGAAGAGTTGTTTAAGCCCCATGGCATCCAAGTGATCTCATTGAAAGATTTGGATGAGCCGATCGAGGTGGAGGAAACAGGAACGACTTTCGAAGAGAATGCAATCCTGAAAGCAGAGGAAACTGCGAAGATTCTAGGTAAATGGGTCATTTCTGATGACAGCGGTCTTGAGATTGATGCTTTAAACGGCGAACCAGGTGTCTACTCGGCCCGTTACGCGGGTGAACCGAAGGACGATGAGGCCAATATCGACAAAGCGTTAAATGGCCTTAAAGACGTTGCTGAAGGCTCTAGAGATGCACGATTCCGTTGCGTGTTAGCTATCGCAGGACCTGGAATCGAAACACAAACGTTTTCTGGAAGTTGTGATGGGTCAATTCTATTTGAACGTCATGGAGAAAACGGATTTGGGTACGATCCGATTTTCTACGTGCCTTCAGAGGGAAAAGCGATGGCAGAGTTGACTCCAGCTGAAAAAGCGGCGATTTCTCACCGTGGCGTAGCGATGCGTAAATTTGAAACAGAACTTCCGAATCTAATTGGCGAGGCGGGGATGAACGCATGAAACTAATCGTAATGAGCGATTCCCATGGTGATCAGGAAACGATCCAAGCGATTCGCAACCGGGAAACCGATGCAGACGCATTTTTCCACTGTGGTGATAGTGAATTGGCGGTTGAAGCGGACATTCTGCAAGACATGGAAATCGTTCAGGGCAACTGCGACTGGAACTCAACATTTCCTGAATCAGTAGTTGCTGAAGTGGGCACTCAAAAAGTTTTGATGGTCCACGGTCACCAACATGGCGTGAAACAATCCCTCATGCAGTTAAAATACGCTGCAGAGCAAGTGAATGCCACCATCGTCCTTTTCGGACACTCACACCTTTATGGTGCAGAACTAGAGGATGGCGTGCTCTACGTGAATCCAGGGAGTACATTACTTCCTAGAGACGGACGAGTGGCGACGTACGCTGTCATTGAACAAGACGATTCGCTCAAAGTGACATTCCGCAGTCCGGACAATGGGGAAGCGGTAGAAAAAGCTATTTTCACAACAAATTAAAAACCTATTGACTTCTATTCATTTGTTGCATATAATAAAACCTGTCGTTCAAATCATTTATGTATTTGACGCAGTTGTCTCAGTAGCTCAGCCGGATAGAGCAATGCCCTTCTAAGGCATCGGTCGGGGGTTCGAATCCCTCCTGGGACGTAATGTAAAATGAAAACGTCGGATCTGTTTATGGATAACAGATTCGGTGTTTTTTTGCGTTTAAAAAAAGAGCTGTGTATGACACAACTCCAGAAGTATTCAGATTAATAATCGAGTTGGTGATGCACAGGCGGCGATTATTCTGATTCATTTTCTATCAGTTCGACTAATTTATCTTCGACAAAAGCAGGAGCACGGAACAATCATGAATGTTTAAACAAACATGAAAGTTTCATGCACAGGCACCTATGTATTAAGTCTAGCGGACTGAACGATTATTTTCCAAGCGTTCATCGCACCGATCGGGTAAGAACTTGGGGATTTCCATAGTGCGAGCTCTTTGATTCTACAACTTTTATTCAAAGGGTAACGAGGAACTTATAGTCTAGTACATGAAGTTAGATGGAGCGCGGAGTGCAGGGAAACTTGCATGCTCCGTGTTGAGCAGGGGAAAAGCCGCAGATAATCTCAAACGCTTACCTATTGCTGACGATTATAGAATAGATCACCTATTGAACTCCTAATGTACTCAAATTTTTAAATCAAAACCGATAGAAACAGTAGATGACGACTGTTTCTATCGGTTTTTTAGTATGCTGTACATTACTCTGATCGTTCAGAAATCACAGTCATAATCTCTACTGTCCAAGGAAAAACCAAAGATTTTAAATCCTTTTCACGCCCAGGCGTGTTATATAGAAGTATGGAGGTTGGATCATGTATGAGGATGACGCGGTGTTGATCAGCGCGATACAGCAGGGGGATGAGGACGCGATGGCGCAGCTGGTGCGGCGTTATTATGATGAGATTTTCCGTTATATTTACCGTCTCGGGAGTCCGTACGAAGAAGCGAAGGATCTCACGCAGGAGACGTTTGTCGCGATGCTGCAGGCATTGCCTGCTTACCAAGAGCAAGGGACATTCAAAGCGTGGCTGTACAGGATTGCGCGGAATCGGGCGATGAATTACGTCACAAGGACGAGGCATCCGGTCGAATTCACGGACGAGCATGCCTCTATGCATCAGGAGTCGGAACTGGAGCAACAGTTCTCCAATCGCTCCGAAGTGCAGGAGCTTCTCGGGTCCCTTCCTGAGAAACAACGAAATGCGCTGATTTTGAAGTTTTACCATGGTTTTACGGCTAAAGAGATTGCAGCCATCACACAGACGACTTTGCCGTCTGTGAAATCAAGACTGTTCCAAGGGCTGCAGAAATTGCGGAAACGAGCGAAGGGGGTTATGGAGTGAAACAAGGTACACGTGAAGATGAGCAACTGCGCCGCTGGCTGCACGACGACGTTCCGCCTGTCATTCAGGAACAGGACAGGGAAAGGACCATTGACTACTTGAAGTCGTACATGCCTGTCCCGCGAGAAAATACGGCAGCCGTCATGAAGCAACTGGTCCGGCAATCATTCAAGGATCTTTGGAGGCATTTCGCTGTCCAGCTGGGCCTCCTGGTGATTGCGTTGATGGGGGCCGTTACTTTCATTCCCGGCACCAAGGAGCAATGGCTCTTATTCATTCTGTCCGCGCCCGCTCCCGTATTAGTAGCAGGGTGGCATCTCGTTCATACACAGACCAAGGATATGGCGGGGTTAGAACAAACGTTCGTATTCTCGTTCCAGCAGGTCCTGTTCTCCAAATTGGTGGCCATCTGTCTGGGGAGCCTGGTCCTATACAGCGGGTCCTTATTGTACACGGCGTCCATTCAGAAAGCGGGACTCTTCCTGCTGTCGTCCCATATTGCGGTAACAGGGATCACACCGATTCTGCTGTTCTGTGTCATTCTGCTGGCGATCAGCACGAAGTACCGGCATCCGTTGTCGTGGACAGTGATAATGCTGGTGTGGGTCTCGTTCCTCTTACTTTCCATTTACACGCCGATCGGCTCATGGCTGCTGTCGGTCCATACCCTGGTTTTCTTAGCGGTCAATATAGGATTGGCTGTTGTCTTCATACGACAGCTGACCAAACTTTGGAGAATGGAGCGATTACCAGATGGGATTCAGTAAACTAGCGTGGATGGAAGGAAAAAAATTATTCTCACAGCGTGAGCTCTATATCGCTCTTTTCCTATGCACCGTTCTATATGTAATGAGCCTGGATGTTTTGATCGATTCTACACAACCTGTCGTATTCTGGCAAGAGATGGCCACCGTCATGCCCTACATCGGTTATATGCTCATTGCGGTAATCGTAGTCGTCGGTGTTTCCCGGTGCATGCCTTTTGAACGGGAACAGGAGATGGAGGAATTGTTGGTCACATACAAGGGAGGGCGTGTGCAGTTGCTGGCCGTGAAACAATTCTTCCTCTTCCTCTTTTGTGTATTGATCGTATTGATTTACTACGGAATTGCGAGTCTCGTTCTGCTTGCCTACGCTTCCCCGACAGGGCTGTTTGCACAAATGGGTGAGAGTGCCCCCAATTATGTCAATCCGAATCCCGACTGGATTTTTGCAAAGCTTATGCTATTGGAGGGTGTATACATGGTATTGGCGAGTTATATCTTTGCGCTGTTCGTCTTTCTCCTTTCGTTATTCATCAAACGCAGTGTGTTCATCATGCTGACGGCCGGCGGGATTTTTGCGTTAGGGGAGCTGTGTGAAAAATATATCTTTTACTATATTCAAACCATGCCCGGCATCGATTACTTAGTGTATGGTTACACATATGGATTGAACGGTATTATGAGCTTTGAATATTTAGAAGGGCATGTCCCATTATCAAATACAGAGGTCTTACTCTTGTTCCTCTGCCTGGCTGCAGGCTTGTTTACCTTGAATCTTCTACTAGGGAGGCGTCGGATCCGTGTTGCCCTGGGAAATTAAAAAAATACTTCGGAACAACTGGGGGCTCCCAGCAGTCCTCGCCGTATTTGGATTTTGGAGTGTGATGATCTATTTTGCTGCACAAAAAAGTCCGGCACAGGTCTTGGCAACAGCTAACTCGTTCTGGCATGTCCTCGGCACACTGTCGATCGGCTTCCTGATTCTTGCGATGACTGCAAAGATATTCATCCTGGACAAAGAAGAGGGAGTAAAGGAAGTCATTCTCACAGCCCGGCATGGGAGAACGAAAGTCTTTCTGACACGGCTGGGAGCTGCCGGCCTCTGTGCACTATTCATGGTTCTCCTATTGACAGCGATTCAGCTAGCAGGGGCTGCTTTGGCAGTCTCACCTGGAGAATTCACCGAAGTCGTAAGGAGCTGTGCAGCCAGCCTGCCGTACGTACTGGCGGGCAGTGTCCTGTTCTCGATCTTTGCCGCATGTGTGTGTGCCATCTTCCAGTCCCACACGAGTACCGTGATCCTCTGCGGCTTATTGTACGGCCTGACCTTTTTGCTGAGAGGAAAACTGTTAACGGACTTCTCCATAGAATGGTTTTTGGAAAAAGGATTTTTTTCTTATGCGATACGGTCAAATGAAATTACTGACGAACCCCAACTGCTGCAACTGGTGATCTGGTATATGATCCTGATCGCCGGCACTGTACTGTTGACGAGAAAACTGCAAGGGAGGAGACATGAACTGTGACTCTGAAACTAGAAAAAGTGAGCCATCGATATAAAGACCAGGAGGCGTTGAAATCGATTGACTGCGAATTATCTCCGGGAATCTACGGATTGCTCGGGCCGAACGGAGCAGGCAAATCGACGCTTCTGCGTATCCTCGTGGACGTCCTCGTACCGACAAACGGACGGGTCCTTTACAACAATCGTGCCATCACAGCACTCGGCGCCTCGTATCGGGAACAGCTCGGATACTTGCCGCAAGAGTTCCATGGCTACAGTCAGTTCACAGCTGAAGAGTTTTTGAAGTACGTGGCAAACCTGAAAGGGCTCGATGCCAAAACAGCCCGAGTGCGTGTGAAACACGTCTTGGCATTGGTCGGTCTGACGAGCGCAAGCCGAAAAAAACTGAAAGGCTATTCAGGCGGGATGAGACGGAGAGTCGGAATCGCGCAAGCCCTGTTGAACAACCCGAAAGTCCTCATCCTGGACGAGCCGACAGCCGGTCTGGATCCAAGCGAACGGATCAGGCTACGGGGAATCCTGTCCCAGTTGGCGCAGGATACAATCATCATCCTCTCGACGCACATCGTGTCGGATATCGAATACGTGGCCGATGAAGTGCTCCTGTTAAAAGAAGGGCAGCTCATCGAAAAAGCGTCCCCTCGTGAGCTGCTGGCCAAGTTGGACCGTCAAGTATGGACGGTGCAAGTACAGCATGACGAACTGTCAACGTACACAACGTCCTACCCGATCTCCAACCTGCAGCTGCAAGAGGAATACGTGGACATCCGCATAGTTTCACAAGCGAAGCCCCATGATGCCGCTCAACCGACAAAACCGAGGATGGAAGATTTGTACGTGTATTATTTTGGGAGTGGGGATACGAGCAGTAGTTGATAAATTAAGTATGAAAAGACATTCTGTCACTATCCAGTCTAAATCGCTTTTGCGGCGGGAGAAGGGTGGGGCTGGATGTCTTTTTATGTAGGGAAAGCGGTGATCTTTTCTTCTGAAAATAATAGACAGCTGAAATTTCAAACTAATTTGGAAACAATATGTGATGCAGGGTAGAATATTCTATAATGGGGAGACGTGTGTTGTTCTGTAAACGGGGGCGCGCGACAAGTTCTGTGATAAATGCCTTCGGCATGAAAACACAGGGAATTTATAATACAAATTTCAACTTTACAACAGAAGATAGGAATGAGGAAACCATGTATTCCGAAACTATCTCACCGATACTCCTGCGTGCGTTATGAGTGACAGTTCATAGGGTTCGAAGCTCAGGTAGAGTCGGCAGAAAGAAGGCTAGAGCCATTCTTTAGAAAAGGTATGCCAACTGATATGCCGGGTGGCTGAAAAACTAGATAGGGTGAGAATGTTCCAGTCTAAAGGAACTGACAAATTTCTGAAGGTACGGGTCTACAGTTTGAACATAGTGAAAGCTATGGCCCATCCAACGATGGGGTGAGTGGTGTTAAGTAAAAGTGCCCCCTCTGAAATACGCTATAC
>NZ_QQAK01000014.1 GCF_003384035.1 Sporosarcina sp. BI001-red
TATCCATGTCTAAGGTAAAATTAAGTTGGGCCATTTTCCATTCCTCCAATGTTATCGTCGCTGAAAACATTTTATCACAGGAATGGAAAGGCCTTTTCCTATTTACACAATTATATGGACTTCACCGGATTATAAGCACTTTCACAGCTTTATGAGCACTTCTCAAGATTTATGATCACTTTCACAGCTTTATGAGCACTTCTCAAGATTTATGATCACTTTCATAGCTTTATGAGCACTTCTCGAGAGTTATGATCACTTTCACAGCTTTATGAGCACTTCTCAAGATTTATGATCACTTTCACAGCTTTATGAGCACTTCCCATGGTTTATGATCACTTTCACAAGTTTATGGGCACGACCCACGTATTATGAGCACATCACAAGTTTCCCAGTCAGCTTCCCCTCTGTTTATTCGCACAAAAAAACCTGCCGGGAGGATGGCAGGTTGGCTCAAAGAGTCATTTAAAAGGCCAAGAAGGAACGGGGATTCACAGCTACATCGTCTTTTTGTACTTCGAAGTGCAAGTGGACGCCCGCTTCTGGGTTCCATTCGTTTTCTGCAGTTTGCGCTAGAGCTTCACCCTGCTGAATCTCGTCACCCTCTTTTACGAGAATGCCAGTGACGGAACGGTAGATCGTTTTCAATCCATCTTTGTGAGAGAGCACGATTTCACTACCTTTGAATGGATCCGAGACGATTTGTTCTACTTTTCCACTCATTGCTGCCATTACTTCGAACGGTTTGCCGTCGACCGCAATCGTTACGCCTTCATTTGTAACATATGTCTGTTTAAATACGAGTAGTGCGTTCTCACGACTGGATGCATCGGCTTTTGCATCATAGAAGTCCTGAATAATGGCAACTTGGTCGAGAAGTTCTTCATCAAACGGGTATTTCAATGTTTCGTTTGATGCGTTTGTTTCCAATGTGACTTCTTCTTTCGCCTTTTCTTTGTCTACGGCTGCCTGCTCACCGGTATCTGGTTTCGTCAATGCATTATATCCCCATACCATTCCAACGAACAACAGGGCAAAGCTTGCATAGATTGATGGCCAGAACCAGTTGCTTTTCGTGCTCTTGTTTTTCTGAGAAGGGGCGTTCGGTTTTTTTTCTTCTCTCATTTATGATCACCTCACTCGCTATTCTCTGCAAGTTAAGGATTTTTTAAACATTCCTCTTTCGATTTTTCAAAAGTTTTTATTTCTGTGCCGGTATAGTAGTGTTTGACAATCTGTTCTGCGGTCCATCCCTTTTTCGCGTAAGCTTCTGCGCCGTTTTGACTCATGCCGACGCCGTGACCGTATCCTTTCGTCGTAATGTGGACGATTTTGTTTGTCACATCGAACCCTACATTGAAGTCAGTGGAAGGAAGCTTAAGCTTTTCACGCACTTCGCGACCGCTTGTTTCGAATGTGCCAGATAGTACGCTTTGAACGCGCCCCGTCTCATTTCTGACGAGCTGAAGTGCACGGAAATCGTCCTCTTTCCATGATGTCCCTAGTTTTTGATTCCATTCAGTCAGGGGCATATTGACTGTACGTTCCACTTCTTCAGATACAGTTTGTTCGTCGGGGCTGTCCACACTTTGTAGATAGGGAACTGAATTGCCTGTGAAGTTCTCAGCAGTTTCCGTCTGACCGTTTGAAGTAGAGAAGAACATGGCCGTAATCATTTGTTCGTCGTGTATGATGATGGAGCCTGCTGTTTCCTCAACGGCTTGCTGAATTTTTTGTTCGTTTTCTTTGAAGCTTTTTCCCCACCGTTCTTTCCGTTCTTTTTCGTTGGAGTAGACTTGTGATTTAACGTCCCGACCGATCGGTTTTGTGCCTTCTGCCGTTTCTTTGAGTGCGTAAGTGCGTGCTGCAATCGCTTGTGCTTTCAGGGCTTCTAGTGAGTAAGCGACTGGCATTTCAGATGCGACGACTCCGATAATGTACTCTTCAAGTGGCAGTGGCTTGTCCTCTCCTTCTACTGTAATTTCGGTCTCACAAGCTATTTCCTCGGATGGCTTAGCGTCTAGTGGTCTGTTGTACTTCAAGTTTAGAAGCACAGGTATAAAAAATAGGAAAATGATGAATACTACTAATAGTCTTTTGTCCATGTTGCATGGTATGTTTTCTTACCTCCAATTATGATGATGTTTTTGACTTTCACAGAACTGGAGTCTCTCGTGACCTGTCGACACCAAACGACAACAACTTTAAAACACGTTTAAATTTAGGCAAACAAAAAACTGCCCCTCTTAAAAGGGACAGCTTTACTTCATATTATGAATGCACGACTTCTGTATCTGCTGTTTCAGATTCGCTAGAAACACGGCTGATATCTGCGCCGAGTGCCTTCAGTTTCTGATGGAAGTTTACGTAGCCACGATCTAAGTGAATGAGTTCAGTGACTCTCGTAACACCTTCTGCGACAAGTCCAGCAAGGATGAGTGCAGCTGCAGCGCGAAGATCGGTTGCTGCTACTTCAGCGCCTTGTAGGTTTGAGGGTCCGTTCATGATAACTGAACGACCTTCGATTTTAATATCAGCATTCATACGGCGGAATTCTTCCACGTGCATGAAACGGTTTTCAAATACTGTTTCTGTTAGAACACCAGTACCTTCTGCTTTCAACATAAGTGCCATCATTTGTGACTGCATGTCTGTTGGGAAACCAGGGTGTGGCATTGTTTTCAAGTCAACCGACTTCAATGGATGCTGCGCAGTAATGCGAAGACCTTCATCAAGTTCAGTAATGACAACGCCCATTTCTTGGAGCTTAGAGATTAGCGCTGCATTGTGCTCAGGCAACGCGTTTTCAATCGTCACGTCTCCGCCTGTAATTGCTGCAGCGACCATGAATGTACCTGTTTCGATACGGTCAGGAATGATGTTGTGAACCGCACCGACTAATTTTTTCACGCCTTCGATACGGATAACGTCTGTTCCAGCACCGATAACTCTACCGCCCATTTCGTTGATAAAGTTCGCGAGGTCAACAATTTCAGGCTCTTTTGCCGCATTTTCAATCAATGTCGTTCCAGTAGCGAGTGCAGCTGCAGTCATGATGTTCTCAGTTGCGCCAACACTAGGGAAGTCGAGATAGATTTTTGCACCTTCAAGACCATTCTTTGCTCGTGCTTCAACAAATCCGTGGCCAAACGAAATATCTGCGCCCATTGCTTCGAATCCTTTTAAGTGCTGGTCAATCGGACGTGATCCAATTGCACAGCCACCCGGCATTGCCACACGTGCAAAGCCATTACGCGCTAGAAGTGGACCCATTACTAGAATGGATGCGCGCATTTTGCGTACGTATTCGAATTGTGCTTCACTTGTAAGTGTCTCCGTGGAATCAATGATTAGCTCGCCAATTTCAGGTTTATATTCTGTTTTTGCATATAAGCTTTTAAGCACTTCATTAATTGTGCGAACATCCGAAAGATTCGGTACTTCTCGGATGACATTGACGCCCTCAGTAGCAAGCAACGCAGCCGCGAGTATCGGCAACACTGCGTTCTTAGCTCCTTCTACCCGCACAGTACCGTGCAGTTGTCGCCCACCATTAATAATAATTTTATCCAAAACAAGCCCCTCCGACTCAAAGTTATAATTCGTTCTTAAACGTGACAAGTTTACATATCCAAAAACCCATTAGTTATACTAGTAAAAATCATCCAAACTCAGTCCATTGTACAACGTCACGCTCCACTTCACAAGCGCCATTGTGACCCTTTCCGACAAAACATAGCTATAATCTAAATTATGTACAGTTAGGATGTCCTGTGTGGGTATTTTACAATTTCTTTATGACTGACATATTACAAAGAGGTTACATTCAACTTTGTTCCCCAGTGCTGGTACAGGTAAACCTATCTCATCAAATTCTAATGAAGTAATTCGTCTCATTGCCCCAGAGGCACCAGTTGTCTTCGCGGCGATAAGACGGATCATCCAAAGATGAAAGGAAGTCTTCCCGACCAATAGGATATGTCTAAAAGGAAATTTGATACTGAAGAACCGATGGCAATACTCAACAAAATAAATAATAATTGTGTTTGAAATACACGATTTTTACGAATAATAGCTTGTGGTAATATCGCTTGCAAAGCAAAAAACGAAACCCCTATGAAAAAAATATGTGATCCGAGTGCTAATAATGGATTAACGCCAAGTGCATCCATAGTCATCTACTCCCGATGCGTACTTCTTATGACGAAGTACGTTTTTTGTATTCCTTAAAAAAATCGGACAGAAGATACTCCTCTGTCCGATTCGCTCGTCTCCGCTTTACATGCCGGAAACTCTAATGCGGTTAATGGCCCTACGTAAATTAAGTTCAGCCATTTGATGCTCCAACTTGTTCGTTATCTGCTGGAGTTCAACTTCTGCCTTACGTTTCGCAAGTTCAGCACGTGCTAAGTCGATGCCAGAAGCAAGTTCTGCACTTTGGGCAAGCACTGTGACAACATCCGGACGGACTTCCAAGAAGCCGCCGTTTACTGCCACATGTTCTGTTGAATTGCCGTTTTTCAGACGAAGTGCGCCGATGTCAAGTGGAGCTACCATTGCGATGTGTCCTGGTAAAATACCAAGCTCACCCGTTTCGGTAACAGCTATCACCATATCTGCTTCAGTTTCGCTGATAGGGCCGTCGGGAGTGACGATATTAACTTTTATCTTCATAATTTTCCCTCCTGGTCCCTTTTATTAGACTTCTACGCCCATTGCTTTTGCTTTAGCCACAACTTCTTCGATGCGTCCAACAAGTCGGAATGCATCTTCAGGAATGTGGTCGTATTTGCCTTCAAGGATACCCTTAAAGCCTTGTACAGTTTCAGCAACCGGAACGTACGAACCTTTTTGGCCCGTGAATTGCTCGGCAACGTGGAAGTTTTGTGATAGGAAGAACTGAACACGACGCGCGCGATCAACGATCTGCTTGTCATCTTCACTCAACTCATCCATCCCTAGGATTGCGATGATGTCTTGAAGTTCACGGTAACGTTGCAACGTACGTTGTACTTGAGTTGCGATGTCATAGTGTTCTTTACCAACGATATCTGTGCTAAGTGCACGTGAACTCGAAGCAAGTGGATCCACCGCTGGGTAGATACCCATCTCAGATAATTTACGCTCAAGGTTCGTCGTTGCATCAAGGTGAGCAAACGTCGTTGCAGGAGCTGGATCTGTATAGTCATCGGCTGGTACATAGATCGCTTGGATCGATGTAACTGAACCTTTGTTAGTTGAAGTAATACGCTCTTGAAGCTGACCCATTTCAGTTGCCAATGTCGGCTGGTAACCAACCGCTGATGGCATACGACCAAGTAGGGCAGAAACTTCAGAACCAGCTTGTGTGAAACGGTAGATGTTATCGATGAAGAGCAGAACGTCAGCGCCCTGTTCGTCACGGAAGTGCTCTGCCATTGTCAAACCAGTCAAAGCAACACGCATACGTGCACCAGGTGGCTCGTTCATTTGACCGAAGACCATCGCCGTTTTCTTAATAACGCCTGAATCCGTCATTTCGTAGTACAAGTCATTTCCTTCACGAGTACGCTCTCCAACACCAGCGAATACCGAGATACCGCCGTGCTCTTGTGCGATGTTGTTGATCAGTTCCTGGATTAGAACGGTTTTACCTACGCCCGCTCCGCCGAAGAGACCGATCTTACCACCCTTGATGTAAGGGGCAAGTAAGTCAACGACTTTAATACCTGTTTCAAGAATTTCTACTTTCGTAGAAAGGAATTCAAATGATGGTGCTTCACGGTGAATCGGATCGCGTTGGACGTCTGCCGCTAACGGCGCTCCAAGATCGATTTCCTCACCAAGAACATTGAATACTCGTCCGAGTGTAACGTCTCCAACAGGTACTGAGATTGGCGCGCCCATATCTGTTACTTCTTCGCCGCGTCTCAAACCATCTGTAGAGGACATTGCAATCGTACGTACAGAATCGTCTCCAAGGTGCAAGGCCACTTCAAGTGTGAGCGTTTCTGCTTCAGCACCTGGGCGATTGATTTGGACTTTCAGGGAGTTATAGATCTGTGGAAGTTGGCCATCCGCAAAGCGAACGTCAACAACTGGACCCATTACCTGAAGAATTTGTCCTTTACTCATGCTTTTCCCTCCTGTCGTACTGGTACGTTCGTTTTCGTTACGCCTATTCGAGCGCTGCAACGCCTGCAACGATTTCCGTAATTTCTTGGGTAATCGCAGCTTGACGGGCACGGTTGAATACAAGCGTCAAGTCATCTATCAAATCAGTTGCATTATCTGTAGCAGTTTTCATCGCAGTCATACTGGAAGCATGTTCGCTTGCTTTCCCATCAAGGACCGCTCCGAAAATGAGGCTCTCCGCATATTGCGGCAATAAGGATTCAAGAATCACTTCCGCAGAAGGTTCGAATTCATAAGATGAGCTCACTCCAGATGGTTCTAGATCAGTTAGCGGAAGCAATTTTCGTTCCGTCGCTTCGTTGGAGATGGCGGAGACGAAATGGTTGTAATAAAGGTACAACTCATCGTAATTGCCTTCCGTGAACATGCCAACAGCTTTATTCGCGATGTTTTTTATCTCTTCGAACGAAGGGTGATCAGACACACCTACAAGGCTCTCTTCAACTTG
Source organism: Sporosarcina sp. BI001-red (assembly GCF_003384035.1). Classification (GTDB taxonomy): domain Bacteria; phylum Bacillota; class Bacilli; order Bacillales_A; family Planococcaceae; genus Sporosarcina. The sequence continues at coordinate 6,623 of NZ_QQAK01000014.1, forward strand.
GAATCCGAGACGTCTAAAGAAATCAGTTCCTTTACTTCCGATTACGAAGAGCACGATTTCATCTTTAGATGCATGGCGTGCTTCGATTGCACGCTTCGCTTTACGTAGAATGTTGGCGTTGTACCCTCCAACAAGTCCACGGTCAGAAGTGACGATGATATATCCCGTCTTCTTGACTGGGCGAGTAACGAGCATCGGGTGTGCAGAGTTTTGAGACGCTGCAGCGATAGATCCGACCACTTCTTCAATCTTGTCCATGTACGGTACGAATTTCTTCGCGTTTGCTTCCGCACGGCTCAATTTTGAAGCAGAGACCATTTGCATCGCTTTTGTGATCTGCCGTGTACTCTTCGTCGATTTAATGCGCTGTTCTACCTCGCGTAATGAGGCCATTGGCTATTCACCACCTTTTAGTTTTAGTCCCGTAATCCGTTACTTAACTTATTGTCCAGAAACCGCAAAGTTCTTTTTGAACTCATTGATCGCTGCTGCAAATACGTCATCTGCAGGAAGACCTTTCGTAGTACGGATCGTTTCCAATACGTCAGTGTGGTTGCTTTCAAGCCAAATCGTGATTTCACTTTCAAAGCGAAGAATATCTTTAACTGGGATATCATCTAAGAATCCACGAGTTAGTGCGTAAAGAATTACGACTTGATGTTCAACCTTAACCGGCTTGTTCAAATCTTGCTTCAAGACTTCAACAGTACGGTGTCCACGGTCAAGTTTCGCTTTAGTAGCGGGGTCAAGATCTGATCCAAATGCAGAGAACGCTTCAAGTTCACGGAACGCAGCAAGGTCAAGACGCAGTGTTCCTGCAACCTTTTTCATTGCTTTGATCTGTGCAGATCCACCTACACGGGATACGGAAAGACCAGCATTGATTGCTGGGCGTACACCTGAGAAGAATAGATCGGACTGAAGGAAAATCTGACCATCTGTGATGGAGATTACGTTCGTCGGAATGTATGCAGAGATATCGCCTGCTTGTGTTTCAACAAATGGCAAGGCTGTAATTGAACCGCCACCAAGTGAGTCGTTCAATTTTGCAGCACGCTCGAGTAAACGAGAGTGCAAGTAGAATACATCTCCTGGGTATGCTTCGCGACCTGGAGGACGGCGTAGCAACAAAGAAAGCTCACGGTATGCAGCAGCTTGTTTAGAAAGATCATCATAGACGATCAAAACGTGCTTGCCTTGGAACATGAACTCTTCACCCATTGTAATACCTGCATAAGGAGCAAGGTAAAGAAGTGGTGATGGTTGTGATGCAGAAGCAGTTACAACGATTGTGTAGTCAAGCGCTCCGTTTTCACGAAGTGTTTCAACAACACCACGAACTGTAGATTCCTTCTGACCAATTGCTACATAGATACAGATCATATCCTGATCCGCTTGGTTAAGAATTGTATCGATCGCTACAGTAGTCTTACCTGTTTGGCGGTCACCGATGATCAATTCACGTTGTCCACGACCGATTGGAACAAGTGCGTCAATCGCCTTGATACCTGTCTGAAGTGGCTCATCAACCGATTTACGAGCCATAACGCCTTGCGCTGGGCTTTCGATCGGACGAGTTTTAGTAGTGTTAATCGGACCGAGTCCATCCACTGGTTGTCCAAGTGAATTGACGACGCGTCCAATCAATGCTTCTCCAACTGGAACTTCCATGATACGGCCTGTACGACGTACTTCATCGCCTTCTTTGATGTCTTTGTATGGTCCAAGGATAACGATACCTACGTTGTTCGCTTCCAAGTTTTGCGCCATACCAAGTACACCAGTGGAGAACTCTAGGAGTTCGCCGGCCATGACATTGTCGAGACCATGAGCACGGGCGATACCGTCACCTACTGCGAGAACAGTACCTACTTCGCTAACTTCCATCTCAGACTGATAGCCTGCAATCTGCTGCTTAATCAGTGTGCTGATTTCTTCAGCTTTAATGCCCATGTATGTCACCCCTCATCTTTTAAGATTTTAACCAATCAACGCACGTTGCAGTTTAGCAAGCTTGCTGCTGATGCTGCTGTCGAAGATTCGGTTTCCGATCTGAAGGCGAATGCCTCCGATCAATTTTGGTTCAATAATTGTTTGAATACGAAGCGATTGTTTGCCAACTTTATGGGCAAACGCGCTGGAAATTGCTGTTTCTTCCTGTTCAGTAAGTGGACGGATTGCATAGACTGTCGCTTCCGCAACACCGGATGCATCATTCGCTAACTGGTGGAATTCTTCAAGAACGTCGCTAAGTTCATCCATACGATCCGCATCGAGCATCACGTATAGTGCATTAAGCAATAACTCTTGTGCACCTGGCAGGATGTTAGCAATCAATTCCCTTTTTTTGACCAATGACAGTTGTGGTAAGCTCATAAGCTCCTCGAAGTCTTTGTTGCCGCTGAGTGCTACTTGAAGCTCTCGAACGTCAGTGTGGACTGCGAGCAAGACGCCTTGTTCCTGAGCTGCTTTGAACAACCCAGTTGCATAACGTTCCGCTACGATAGAACGGCTCATCGGCCTTCCCCTGCCTTCACAATCGTTTCTTCGATCAATGCGCGGTTATCCTCCTCGGATACTTCTTTACCGAGTACTTTAGACGCTGCCATGATCGAAAGAGATACGAATTCTTCGCGGACAGCCGCGATTGCTTTTTCTCTTTCTGTTGCGATTTCGAGCGCTGCGCTCTCTTTCAAACGACCCACTTCTGCGCGTGTCGTGTGAAGGAGTTCCTCACGCTGTGCTTCGCCTTGCTTTTTCGCGTTTTCAACGATTGATTGCGCGTTTGTATGTGCTTCTTTTAAAAGAGCGCGTTGCTCTTCTAACAATTTCTGCGAGTCTAGACGACTTTGTTCAGCCGCTTCGATTTCGTTAGCAATCATTTCAGCACGCTGATCCATAATCCCCATCAATGGTCCCCATGCGAATTTCTTCAAAAGAAGCATGAGAATTGTGAAGAAGACCACTGTTGCAATGATATCACCTAAGTTCAGCCGTTGGTTCAGGCTGGATAAGAATCCTGAGTCAGCATTGCTTGACAAAAGGACGAAGGTATCCAAAAACACGATTGTTTCACTCCCTTCAAAAACTTACGTCTGATGTACAAACGTTTTGGTTAGAATGATTGGTTCGAGCACATGATTGGCCCGATATCCCCTGACATAAACGAATGGCGAAGGATAAATCTTTTTCCATTCTTCGCCATTGTTTAACGTTCTTATAAAGTGGTTAGATAATAGAAGGAGTCATACAGGCTGGCAAGACCGCTTAGCAGCCCAGGCCCTATCCGTTTCATTAACTACCTTAGTTGGATCTGTGTAAATTACTTGTTCATAACGATGAAAGCGATAACTGTAGCGATGATTGGCAAAGCCTCAACCAATGCAACACCGATGAACATTGTTGTTTGAAGAACGCCACGTGCTTCTGGTTGACGAGCAATCCCCTCAACTGTCTTTGAAACGATTAAACCGTTACCGATACCAGCGCCGAGTGCGCCAAGACCAACTGCGATAGCTGCTGCTAATAGACCTAATGAACCTGTCATAGTGTTATTTCCTCCTAGTATTGTTTAGTTTGGTAGTGCGTGTTCCCGCATGCGGGATTTATGTTTAGTGATCCGTCGACACTTTGTGCGACATATAAACCATCGTCAACATAACAAAAATGAATGCCTGGATTGCTCCGATGAAAATCGAGAACCCTTGCCAAGCGAGTGCAGGAACGATTGCTCCGACGAATCCACCGAAGCTGCCGGCTGCAAGTGTCGCGAGAAGTCCAATCAGGATCTCACCCGCAAAGATGTTACCGTAAAGACGAAGACCGAGTGTCAACGTATTTGCGAATTCTTCAATGATCTTCAGTGGCGCCAAAAACGGCATCGGCTGAAGGTAAGTTTTGAAGTATCCTTTAGCACCGAGCATCTTTACACCATAGAAGTGCGTCAAGATAATAACAGTTGCTGCCAACGTCATCGCAATGACTGGATCGGCTGTCGGTGATTTCCACCAAAGGTACCCATCCCATTGAATAGAAAATGGTAACCCTAGCATATTGGCAACAAACACGAACATGATAAGCGTGATGCCGAGTACGTGGAAACGGCCGCCTGTTTTCCAGTCCATGTTGTTTTTAATAATGCCCTTCACGAAGTCCATAATCCATTCCATGAAGTTCTGCATGCCCGTCGGTTTCATCTGCATCTTCCGTGTAGCAAGAACAGCAATGATGAACACGATGAGACACGTAACAAATAGCATCAAAATGTTAGCCGGGTTGAAGCTTATACCGAAGAGATCAAGATTCGGATTTTTATGTTCCACGTTTCGTTCACCTCCCTTTTGTGATCAGCTTAAGAATGATGCTTCATATGATAAAAAATCCTATCGAACAGCAATAGAGCATATGGAATCATCAAACCAATCACAGTACTGATCAGATTGAAGTATTCTGGCATCGACATCGCGATGGCGGCCGCAGCCACTCCGGAAGCGAAACGCAATCCCGAACCGAGCGAAACCTTTTTGCCCTGATCCAGTTTCTTGTCGAATTGTTCCATTCTACGGATAAGTATCCAGAAATTATACAACCCGAAGATTAATCCTAGCAAAAGACCAGCAAAAATCTCCTTCGCTCCCGTAAAGGCCCAGCCTAAAATCAGCAATGCGAGCAAAAAAAATAGAGCTCTCTTTTGCCTTGCGAAAATTTCCTGCATTGTCTGCATGGTAGGTGAGTCTCCTATTACGATAAGTTTAGTTAGAAACTGAAACGTTCGACGTTTGGTTGAAAAGTCGAACAACGAGCGGGTTCGCAGGTTAGTACGCGTTGGCTTATCCCTAGTTTTACGGCAACCACTTACTGATCAGATGTCTCGGGAAGTACCGGGACTAAGAATGGTAAGAAAAGTGCCGCCTGCTTGGCGCTCACCAGGACACGTTGTCCAACGTACCGCACAGATGCCCATAAATTCAAGTGCGATAGGCTACGAGTGATGATAGAACTTAGCCAAAAAATCAAGCGGTTTCAGCTGATTCATCTATGTATAAACCCTATCATTATTACCCTCTGTAAGCATACAATAGCAGTATTTTGATGTCAATTGATTCCCGTGAAATTCTTCACATACTCTAAGGACTGTCAAACAATCGACACACTTCCTGAGTAAATAGTTGTATTTCTTTAAATCTGTGAATTATCGATTGTTTGACGTGCGAATTTTCACAACAATTTGTGCGTGTTTATGCACACGAAGAGATAGGATTCAGGATTCAGGCTTGCACATAGCCAGGTCCTCTCTCCCTTAGACTAGCAATAATCCGGTAAGTTGTTTAATTGGGCATTCTATTTCAAATCAAAAGAGATAGGTTGCCATAAATAGAAATACAAAAAGCAGAGGGTTGTTAGCCTCTGCTTTTTCTCTAACTTTTATACAATTAATTTTGTTCGTTTAAGTATTTTTTTAGCGCTTCTACGATTCGTTCGGATGCGTGACCGTCTCCGTATGGATTGGACGCTTTTGCCATGGATTCGTATGCGGTTTGGTCTGATAGAAGTTCGTCTGCCATGTTAAAGATCGTATCTTCGTCAGTACCCGCTAATTTGAGTGTTCCTGCGTCGATTCCTTCTGGTCGTTCTGTTGTGTCGCGAAGGACGATAACGGGTTTCCCAAGTGAAGGGGCTTCTTCTTGGATGCCGCCAGAATCGGTCAAGATGATATGTGACCGTGCTGCAAAGTTATGGAAGTCCACAACTTCGAGTGGCTCGATTAAGTGAATTCGATCGTTATTGCCGAGCAATTCATCTGCAACTTCACGGACTGCAGGGTTCATGTGCACGGGATAAATCACTTGAATGTCTCCGTGTTTTTCAAGTAGGCGGTTAATCGCGCGGAACATGTTACGCATTGGATCCCCTAAGTTTTCGCGACGGTGTGCGGTCAACAGGACAAGTCGGTCATTCCCGAGTTTCTCAAAAATCGGATGCGTGTACGTGTCATCGACAGTTGTATGTAGCGCATCGATCGCCGTATTCCCCGTGATGTAGATCCGGTTTTCCGGCTTTCCTTCATTAATCAGGTTTTGCGCCGACTTTTCTGTTGGTGAGAAATGAAGGTCTGCAATGACGCCCGTTAGCTGACGATTCATCTCTTCCGGATATGGTGAGTATTTGTCCCATGTACGAAGACCCGCTTCGACGTGTCCAACTGCAATTTTGTTATAAAATGCTGCGAGACTGCCGACAAATGTGGTTGCTGTGTCCCCGTGAACGAGGACGATATCCGGTTGTGCTTCTTTCATGATTCCATCAAGCCCTTCAAGACCACGTGTTGCCACGTCGATAAGGGTTTGACGATCTTTCATAATGTTGAGATCGAAATCTGGTGTGATACCGAACGTTTTCAGCACTTGGTCCAACATTTCGCGGTGCTGCGCAGTTACAGTTACAATCGATTCAATTTCGTCTTCATGCTTTTGCAGTTCGAGAACGAGTGGTGCCATTTTGATGGCCTCCGGTCGCGTTCCGAAAATAGTCATTACTTTCCATTTACGTTTCAAACTGTTCACGCCTTCCCCAATTATTTGGTTCCGAACAAACGGTCCCCAGCGTCGCCGAGGCCTGGTACGATGTAGCCATGATCGTTCAGTTTTTCATCAAGTGCTGCGATGTATACGTCTACGTCAGGGTGTGCATCTGTAAATACTTTCACGCCTTCAGGAGCTGCGATAAGACACATAAACTTAATTTGTTTCGCTCCACGTTTTTTCAATGAGTTGACCGCTTCTACTGCCGTTCCACCTGTAGCAAGCATCGGGTCAACGACGATCAATTCACGTTCAGAAACGTCAGACGGCAACTTCACGAAATATTCATGGGGTTGAAGCGTTTCCGGATCGCGGAATAAACCAACATGTCCCACTCTTGCTGCTGGGATAAGCTTTAGGATGCCATCTACCATTCCAATACCCGCACGTAAAATCGGTACGATTCCGAGTTTTTTCCCTGCAAGTACGTTCGATTTCGCCATGCAAACCGGCGTTTCAACGTCTACTTCCTGGAGGGGGAGCTCTCGTGTAATTTCAAAAGCCATCAATGTTGCAACTTCGTCTACGAGTTCGCGGAATTCTTTTGTTCCGGTGTTTACGTCGCGGATGAATGTAAGTTTGTGCTGAATGAGCGGGTGATCGAATACGTGTACTTTAGCCATTAGAATCGCTCCTTTTACTTTGTCCAATACAGTATACCAGAATGACGGCGCTAGTGGTTGGTTGGCGCGGCGTTTAGAATTCGCGGAACATTTACGCGGTTGAGAAGTGTTATTTTTGCGTTGTTACTCATTTGAATCAGATTGTCCGACACCCATCGTAGGTTCTCGATCACTTAGTGCCCTTTACCAATCAAGTCTTTGCATTTCTCCATCACTTAGCAGGATTTCTCCGACACTTAGCGAATTTTCTCGATAACAGTAAGCAATTCAACCGCTTTAAGGGATTAATTGGGTGCGCTTCGCTTGTTTAGGGATGGGCTATTTCATAGTAAGAGGACGTTTCTGGTTAGACTATGCTTTCGATCAGTTATGGGGAAATGTCCGACACTAAGGAGAGGTTGTTCATCACTCAAAGTAATTTCTCCATCACTTAGCAGAATTTCTCCGACACCTAGCGAAGTTTCTCGATAACAGTAAGCAATTCAACCAATTTTAGGGATTAATTAGCATCGCTTCGCTTGCACAAGTGGTCCACTCAATTTTATCCACCAAAAAACCGCCATCACAAGGATGGCGGCTTTGCTAACATTTATGCATACAGCGCGTGTTGATCAGTAAGTGCTTTGACGCGTTGTTTTGCTTCTTCTTTCACAGCATCATCTTCGTGGTTTTTCAAGAGTTTCGCGATGATCGCGCCGACTTCTTTCATGTCGTCTTCTTTGAAACCACGTGATGTCACGGCTGGTGTACCGATTCGGATACCTGAAGTAACGAATGGGCTTTCTTTATCGAATGGAACCGTGTTTTTGTTAACAGTGATTCCGCATTCATCCAATACATGCTCTGCAACTTTCCCTGTTAAGCCAAGGCTTGTCAAGTTCAATAGAAGCAAGTGATTGTCTGTTCCGCCTGAAACGATGCCGATGCCTTCAGCAACAAGAGTTTCGCCGAGAGCGACCGCATTCTTTTTCACTTGCTGTATATATGTCTTGAAATCAGGTCGTAACGCTTCGCCAAATGCGACTGCTTTAGCAGCGATGACGTGCATCAATGGACCACCTTGCACACCCGGGAAGATTGTTTTGTCGACTTTTTTGCCGTATTGCTCTGCGAACTCTTCGTTGATCAAAATGAGTCCACCACGTGGTCCACGCAATGTTTTGTGTGTTGTAGACGTTACGAAATGTGCATGTGGGACTGGGCTGTTGTGTTCGCCGACTGCAACGAGTCCAGCGATATGCGCCATATCCACCATTAAGAATGCGCCGACTTCATCTGCAATTTCACGGAATTTCTTGAAATCGATTTCGCGTGGGTATGCACTTGCGCCCGCTACGATCATCTTCGGCTTGTGCTCGAGTGCTTTTTGCCGGACGTCTTCGTAGTCGATGCGCTCGTCCTGCTCGCTTACACCATACTCAACAAAGTTGTACAACTTCCCGGAGAAGTTTACCGGGCTTCCGTGTGTTAAGTGTCCGCCGTGTGAGAGGTTCATCCCAAGGACGGTATCGCCTGGCTCAAGTACTGTGAAGTAGACTGCCATGTTCGCTTGTGCTCCTGAGTGTGCTTGAACGTTTGCATACGCTGCACCGAATAGCTCTTTCACTCGGTCACGAGCAATGTTTTCAACGACATCGACGTGTTCGCAGCCGCCATAATAGCGCTTGCCTGGATAGCCTTCAGCGTATTTGTTCGTCAAGTAGGAGCCTTGTGCTTCCATGACCGCTTCAGAGACAAAGTTTTCTGATGCAATCAATTCGATATTAGCGTTCTGTCGATTCTTTTCCGCCATTATTGCTTCAAAAACAGCACTATCTTCGCGTTTCACATTGCTCAAATCCATGTTCATTTCCCCTTTAGCGTCTATTATTTTCATTCTCTCAAAGCATGATGCCTTGAGTTATTCGTACTGCGCTCGAACTCCACCGATTAGTTTCGGTCGAGTGGTCGCACAGGTAACGATGGCTTCACCAATCTGTTTAACGGATGTGCGGATCGGGATTGCAACCGGTTTTAATTGCATGCCGATCAACGTTTGTCCAATGTCAATCCCGGCATTTGCACGGATGGATTCGACGACGACCGCATCATCTAAATGCTCGTATGCATAAGCAGACATTGAACCGCCTGCAGTCTGAACGGGCACAACAGAAACCGGTTCAAGTGCATACTTTTCAGCTGCTTTTCGCTCGATTGTAAGGGCACGGTTAATATGTTCGCACCCTTGGAAAGCGAGATGTAGCTGATGCTTCGTTGCAAATTGAGAGAGGGGTTCATAGAGCGCTTGAGCTACTTCGAGCGCGCCGGCCGTCCCAATTCGTTTACCTGCCACTTCAGAAGTGGAACAGCCTACGACAAAAAGAGTGCCAGGTACTGGCGGAGCGAGTTCCGCAAGTTCTGCGAGTGCTTGTTCCAGCTGCAGTCTCCATAAGATATATGCATCCATGTCTCTCCCCCGCTTTCTTAGTTGTTTTCGAGTTTCATCAACTTTTCGATGCGGCGTTCGTGTCTGCCACCTTCGAAAGGTGTTTCCAACCATGTTTGAACGATTTCACGTGCTAATCCTGGGCCGATAACGCGTTCACCCATTGCCAAAACGTTAGAATCGTTATGACCTCTTGTTGCTTTGGCGCTGAATACGTCGTGAACGAGTGCACAACGGATGCCATTTACTTTATTGGCCGCGATCGACATGCCGATACCAGTACCACAGATGAGGATACCTTTATCGAATTCCCCTGATACAACGCCTTTTGTGACGGGTGCGGCGTAGTCTGGGTAGTCAACGGACTGACCGGATTCCGGACCGAAGTCTTCGAATTCAATGTTTAGTTCTGTCAGTAGTTGTTTAATTTCATGGCGCAAGTTGTTCCCGCCGTGATCTGAAGAAATCGCAAGTTTCATGTGCGTCCCTCTTTTCATAATATACTTACAACTAATTCTATCATTGTTCCTAAAAAAAACACAGTACGAAGTAATGTGAGAGATTCTTCTGGTTTTTGGATGATTTGTGACTATGAAGGTCACGCCTAAAAAGATTTTTTCCATACAAAAAGCCGGCACATGGCCGACTTTCTTATTGAGACGTATCGAATTGGCGGATCACATCATAAAGAGCTTCAGACTGCCCTTTGAGTTCACTTGCCAAGATACTTGTTTGTTCGATTGAGTGCGCTTGTTCTTCAGTTGCGGCTTGTACTTCTTCAGCACCTGCAGAGGTTTCTTCTGCAATCGCTGCAACTTCTTGAGATTGATGAGCGGTTTGCTCAATTTTGCTGAGCTGATGTTCCACTAGCTCCGTTATTCCAGTGATGGACCCTGCCATATCAGTGACAGTTGTCGCCATCGCGATAATACTTTTGTTGGTTTCATCTGCTCGACCAGCTTCTTTGGCAGCGGTTTTCACTTGTGCTTCCATTTCTTTCACGACTTTCGTGACGTCTGCTTGAATAGTGCTCACGAGGCCGCCTATCATATGGACGGATTTCGCACTTTCATCCGCAAGGACGCGGACTTCTTCTGCAACCACGGCGAAGCCTTTTCCGTGTTCTCCTGCACGCGCAGCTTCAATGGAAGCATTCAGCGCTAGTAAATTGGTCTGATCTGCAATGTTGCCAACGAGTTGCACGATTTCACCAATCTTTTGTGCATTTCTATCGAGGTCCCGGATTGTTGTAAGGGACTCTTCGCTTTGTGTGGACATTTCACGGATACCGCCGACAAGTGTTCGGTATGCATCCGTTGTCCGTTTCAATTCAGCGAGCATATCGTTCGATTGCTTGGACGATTGGTCTGCGCGATTATTGACATCTGAAGCGAGTGTGCGAATGTCTTCCATCGCTTCTGCCGTTTCTTGGATTGCAACGGCTGACGCTTCTGCCCCAGATGAAATTTCAATTATTGTTGAAGCAATTGCATCCGCCTGGTTGGAAGCGGATCCTGTTTCGTTATGCAAAGTATCTACGGAGCGTGATGTTTTTTCAAAGTTGGTTTCAATCTGCCCTACGATTCCTCTTAAGTTGACAACGACTTGTTGGAACGCTTCTGCAACGGATCGGATTTCATCTGATGAGTTTGGCAATTCTATGTCTGTACCAATTTTCCCGTCGGCAATCCGCATCGCTTCTGATTCAAGTTTTTGGAGAGGTTTCGTTAAAATGGTACTGAAAAGTGCCGCGAGTACTGCAGACCAAAAAATCCCCATTCCATATGTCATAATTCCAAACCACATCGGGTTAGCATTCGGGAAAAATTGAGGTTGTAAAATGTTAATGAACACCGCACTTGTTGAATATGTCACCATCGCAAGAACCGTCACGAATATGACGAGTTTCCATTTCAGTCCGAACTTTTTCTTTGTCTCAGTCATTTCTGTTCCCCCATTAACTTGCGCGCTAGCACATCAATCTGATCGGACAACTCCTCAAACGTCTGTTGGTAGACTTCGGGATTTCCGCCATAAGGATCTTGAACATCGTATTCGGCTGCTCCTACGTACTCTTTCAATGTTAAGATCTTGTTGGATTCGTTCGGAACGGCAATTCGGAGCATATCTCGATGGGCTACTGTCATTGTAAGAATGAGATCAGCCCACGCTAAATCTCGATCTTTAAAGCGACGTGAGGTTGGCGTTACCGGCATTCCGTGTTTCTCTAATAAATAACGGGAATGATTGGAAATAAGAACACCATCTGTTGCATAAAGACCCGCCGAGCGAACTGAAACACCTTCAAGTTGCTTCGATTTCAATATTCCTTCTGCTAGCGGACTTCTACATGTATTTCCGGTACAAATAAAGCAAATATTCATTACGATCACCCATCTTCATCATAACCTATATATCCCAAAATCGAAACAGTTATTTTAAGAAATCCATGCCAATATCCCCATTCCGATTAAGACAATTCCGGCAAAACGTCGTAAATTTTTTCTAGAATGTGGTGTTATTGTTAAGTTCGTCCTCAATGCAAAGTAAGAAAGAACTAATGACATAACCCCAGTTGATACAATGAAAAGCCATTTATCCAAATGCATTAATCCAAAAGACATACTTACTGAAAAACCATCCAAACTAACTGCGATCGCAATTAGCAAAGGGCCCGTTACTTTGGATGCACCCGGGTCTTCTTCTTGCAACAGCATATGCAATCCAATTAGTCCCAGTAATACACCCGAAAGCATTCCGCTCCATTCTGAAAACAGTTGAGCTGAAAGTTCCCCCGCCATAAATCCTAGTAGAGGAAACGCGACATTTAAGAACGCTGTCCACAGGGCAATCAACCATTTCCGCTTTCGAACATGCAGTAATGTATAGATGACGAGGATATCGATTGTCGTCACTCCAGCTGCAATGATTTCTACCAATAGAAGAACCTCCCCTAAGTTTACGCCAGTCCATCTTATGCGGCGCCAAGGGAGGCCATTCATGAAAGTTATTTAATTTTTCTTCGCATGGTAACTAGAGGATTTAATCACTTACATTGAAAATCGTTTTCCGTCTGCCGCCTTTTTCAAACGGTTCATGACGGCAATCCCCATGCCTTCAGGAGGGGCTTCGACTGCGAGTATTACGTCTGCTTCAGTTTCATCACATTTACGAAGCACATCATATAGATTCGATGCTAACTGACTCGGATCTGCATATGCGCCTGTTGCAAAATACCAGGAAGACTTGTCCGTTTTCAACTCGTCAGGTCCGATAACAGCCACTTTCTTACCTTCATCCTTTAGCACCTTTACTGCTTGTTCAATCTGGGTCCGATCCGGTTCAATCAACCACACGGGTGCATCCGGGGAATAATGCATGTATTTCATGCCAGGAGCACGCGGGGCATCCGATTCTTCTACACGGGTCTCTGAACGAACAGGGCCAATGACTGCTTCGATCATGTCAACAGTTATCCCGCCTGGTCTCAAAATCGCAGGGGGATTCGATGTCATATCGATGACTGTCGACTCCACTCCTACACCTGTTGCACCGCCATCTAAAATGAATGGAATCCTTCCATCTAAGTCACGTGCGACATGACTTGCTCTTGTCGGACTCGGTTTACCACTTCGATTTGCGCTTGGCGCAGCTAGAGGCCCCCCTAGAAGTCGTAACAACTTCAGCGCAACTGGATGATCAGGCATCCTCAATCCGACTGTCCCTAATCCAACGGTGACACTTTCTGCTATGACGCCAGGCTTTTCGTTGAAAATCAACGTTAGTGGCCCCGGCCAAAATGCTTCCATTAAGAGGAGCGCACTTTCAGGAATTTCTGCCGCATACGTGTTCACTTCTTCTTTAGTTCCTATATGTACGATCAGTGGATTGTCAGATGGGCGACCTTTTGCTTCAAATATCCGCTTTGTCGCATTTGGATCAGTAGCGAGTGCACCGAGTCCATACACCGTTTCGGTTGGAAATGCTACAAGGCCTCCATTTCGTAAACAATCCACAGTTTGTTGATAACTATGATGGTTATCAACACCTTTATCCACTTTTAACGTCTGGGTGTTCATAATCTCATCTCCCTTTTCACAGCTTTCAATAAAGTTATCCACATTTTCCAGTGGATATCCTCATTCGAACCAAGAAGTTATCCACTCCCAGACGAAGAATTTTACTTCTTCTTCACTCTCTACAGTCTCTTCTTCTGGGTAACATACTTTCGGAAAAATGGAACACCACCAGTTCGCTCCACGCCCACTTCCGATCGTCAAGACGTATGCTTCATACACGTCTTGAGGATAAATTTCGAAGCCTACTCGCTTTGCTGGAAACAGCGCATTTTTCCGTTCAAGAGTAACGATGCGATCCGGTGAATACAAGTTTGCAGCAGCGAGCATATCCGCTTCCAGTCCCTCAAGTTCAATGAGCAGTTCTTCTTCAGTAGTTGTTCGTGCAATCGCACCTGCAATCATTGGCTCTATTGATTGTTGAATACGGACTTTGATGGCTTGATCTGCAGGAGCATCCGAGTGTGCAAGAATACGATAGCGAATCGGCTCTTCACTTGTATGTTCTTGAAAGAGTGTGAGAACTGCCTGAATCATAACAAGTATTAGAATGAATTCTATAAGAGCAATCGCTTTTTTTCTCCATTTATAGTTCGTTTCAGTTGTCAATATCGGTTGTTGTGCGAGCTGTGGATAATCTGGTAACATGTCATCCCCTCCTGTCCTTCATTGTTGACAGGTTAAGAGAGGTTTATTCACTGAATCTCACAAAATATCATTCGATCTTTTCCATTCAAGTCTTGAACGACTTCAATCTTGCTTTTCGGAAAGGCATTCTGAAAGAGTTGTTGCACGGCTGTTCCTTGCAGATAGCCAATTTCCAGACCAATCAACGCGGGTTTGTTCATAATCTCAGGGAGTGTTTCCGCAAGCTTTCGATAGAGTACGAGACCATTTTCTTCGGCAAAGAGTGCTCCGTGTGGTTCGTAATCCAATACAGTAGACGACATGGATGACGCTTCGTCCGCACCTATATATGGTGGATTAGACAAAATGATATCCCACTTTTCGGTTTGTAGCGGTTGCGCTAAGTCCCCTTGCAAAAATGTGATGTTCGCATCATTCCGCTCTGCATTCCTACGGGCAATCGAAAGAGCCGCTCCACTGATATCCGTTGCGGTCACTTGTGCATTCGGGTATTCCAGCTTGAAGGTCACCGCGATTGCACCACTGCCCGTTCCTATATCGGATACATGTATCGTCCCATTTCCAAAAAGTTTGGTGGCGCGATGCAAAGCACCCTGAACGAGTTCTTCCGTTTCAGGTCTCGGGATAAGTACGTCTTTAGAGACGGTAAACGGTCGTCCGTAAAACCACTCTTCCCCGATTATGTGTTGGATCGGCTTGCCTGTCAGGAGTTCCGCTGAAAGATGTTCGAATTGCAGTGCCTGTTGCTCAGTGAGCGGTTCACGTAAATCCGCGAGAATGGAGGCTCGGGACTTTTGTGTTACGTGCTCTAGGAGTAGAAATGCCGTGTTGACGTCGAGTCCTTTCTTACCAAGGTCAGTTTCTAACCTTTTTATTACCTGATGGATCGTCTCAGTCATTGGATTCCAAGCTTTCTAAGCGCCGCGCCTGGTCTTCGAGCGTGAGCGCTTCCATCAGTTCATCCATTTTCCCTTCGATAATCTGATCCAATTTTTGAATAGTGAAGCCGATCCGGTGATCCGTGACACGGTTTTGTGGGAAGTTGTACGTGCGAATGCGTTCAGAGCGGTCTCCTGTACCGACTGCTGATTTCCGTTTTTCATCATACTCCGCTTGCGCTTCGGATTGAAATTTATCATAAACACGAGCACGTAAGACTTTCATCGCTTTCTCTTTGTTTTTGATTTGCGATTTTTCATCCTGAATTGAAACTGTAATGCCTGTCGGTAAGTGTGTGAGTCGGACCGCAGACATCGTCGTGTTGACGGATTGACCGCCAGGACCTGATGATGCAAACGTGTCAGTTCTGATGTCTTTGTCATGTAGTTCAATTTCGACTTCTTCCGCTTCTGGTAGGACCGCTACAGTCGCTGTAGATGTGTGGATACGGCCGCCCGATTCTGTTTCCGGAACGCGTTGTACCCTATGAGCACCATTTTCAAATTTCAGTTTGGAGAATGCACCATTTCCGCTGACCATGAAAATGATTTCCTTAAACCCGCCCAGTTCAGTAGGTGCGGAGTCCATCACTTCGATTTTCCAATGGTTGAGTTCTGCAAATCGACTATACATCCGGTACAGTTTCGCAGCAAATAATGCAGCTTCATCTCCCCCAGCAGCACCTCGGATTTCCATAATGACGTTCTTGCCGTCATTCGGGTCTTTCGGTACGAGCAACAGCTTAAGACGCTCTTCCAGTGTTTCAATAATTACCGCAAGCTCTGAGAGTTCAGCTTTGATCAGCTCTTCCATATCGGCGTCTGTCGATTCTTCAAGCATTTCTTTGGCGTCCATCTTCGCTCCTGTAGCTTGTTTATATTCCCGATAGGCATCCACGGTTTCCTGAAGGTCCGATTGTTCCTTTGAATAGGTACGGAGTTTGTTCAGGTCACTGACGACATCGGGATCGCTCAGCAGTTCGTTCAGTTTATCGTATCGGTCTTCGACGGCTTGGAGTCTATCATACATGATCGATTCACCTCTAATTAGTTTGGTCTTAGTGTTATTGTACGGTATTGGGGAGTGTAAATATACAGTGCACGCACCGTTAGCGAGCCGAGCGGAGATTTTTTCTTAGATAAAGCAACAAAGAGACAATCTGCCAGGCAGCTTGTCTCTTCGGCGTGTTGTTATTCTGCGTGCATTTGTATGGAAACGCCTTTTGGTACATCGTGGTGCATGCGGCATCTTGGTTCGTACGCTTCGGATGCACCCACTAGAATAATGGGGTCATCGACGCCTGCGGGTTTTCCATTAATGAGACGTTGCGTTCGGCTTGAAGGGGAACCACAAACTGTGCAGACAGCTTGCAGCTTCGTTACGATTTCTGCAATCGCCATCAATCTAGGCATAGGACCGAATGGCTCTCCGCGGAAGTCCTGATCGAGACCTGCCACAATCACACGGAAGCCGTGGTTCGCAAGTTCCATAACGGCATCAACAATTCCATCGTCAAAGAATTGGGCTTCGTCGATTGCGATGACGTCACAGTCGTCGGTCACTTGGGCCATAATATCAGCAGAACATGCGACGGGTAATGCAATCACAGTTGTCCCATTATGGCTGACTACTGCTTCTTCACTATACCGATTGTCGAGTTCCGGTTTAAAGACAGCGATTTTTTGTTTGGCAAATTGGGAGCGGCGGATTCTGCGAATAAGTTCTTCCGATTTCCCGGAGAACATACTTCCACAAATGACTTCAATCCATCCGCCTTGCATGGAAACGTACATGGTAAATCCCCTTTCGTCTATCTGAAAAATAAGGATAAGTTGCTCGTTAAACCAAAATTCCCGTCCGGCGCAATGCACCGGACGGGAACTGGAAAGCCGTTCTTACTTGCCTTCTTCTTTGAGGCCATATTTCTTGTTGAAGCGGTCGACGCGGCCGTCCGCTGCAGCAAATTTCTGGCGTCCAGTGTAGAATGGGTGGCATTCTGAACAAACTTCGATTTTAATGTCTTCTTTGACAGAACCTGTTTCGAATGTGTTACCACATGAACATGAAACAGTTGATAGTTTGTAATCTGGGTGAATTCCTACTTTCATCGGTCTCTCTCCTCTCGCCCTGAACCATCTGGTACAGAGTTTTTATTCTGGTCAGCTTGCGCCTTCCCAGTAAAAGACAGATGCCTTACACGACCCGTGTATGTCAGTCGTATATGAATCATATGAGTTAATTTTATCAAATTGTGTAGATGTATGCAAGGTTTTTGTTTGAGAAGTTTTGTGAGTAGACTGCGTTGACTTTCGTTTCATGTGGACACTTTCCGGGGCTTGATTTCAGCCTCCTCGGTCGCTTCGCTCTCTGCGCGGTAATCTGCGCTGATCCCCAGGAGTCGCCACCTTTCACTACAATCAACTGATATTGTATGCGCTCGTCTATCGCTAAATCAAGGAGTACATATCGGTTGTGTCATTTGAGCAGGAATTTCTCATAACACTCGGCTTTTATGCGCAAAAGTCATGCTGTGAGCTACTTTCCGCTTCAGGGTAGTCTTTGTTAAAGAGAAAAACCCTTATTCACGGAGACTTCGCTCATAAATCACGGAATGTGATCATAAAAGCGGTATTCTGCTCATAAAATCCAGAAAGTGATCATAAGTCACGGATTCCGCTCATAACTCCAGAAAAGTGATCATAAAACCAAAATAATGATCATAAATCATGAAAAGTGATCATAAACTTACGGACAACTATTCGTGCCTACGAATTCCATGCTCATTTCCCTGTTGCGCAGATAAAAACAGGCAGCCATCTATTGGCTGCCTGCTTTTGGGGTCGTTTCGGTCTTTCAGTAAAGGCAAAGTACGCCTTTTTGGGTTGTCTTCCAACGCCTGTCGGGACTCCCAAGCTGACTGCGCTTTTGGGTTCATCCAGCTCCGTCAGCTAGTCCCTCGGGGTCGTTTCGGTCTTTCAGTAAAGGCATAGTGCGCCTTTTCTTCAAGCCCTCCAACGCCTGTCGGGACTTCCAAGCTGACTGCGCTTTTGTTAGAGTAGTCCTTTTCCGTTACGTTGGTTTTTCATATCGCCGTTTAGTTTCTCGAAGAATTCGGCGTTGGATTTGGATTGTCGGAGTTTCTTTAGGAAGCGTTCTCCAAAGTCGTGTGCGTCGGAAAATGTTTTTCGAATTGCCCATAGTTTTTCCAGTTGGTTGGCCGGAACGAGAAGTTCTTCTTTCCGGGTTCCTGAGCGACGGATGTCGATGGCTGGGAAGATTCTGCGTTCAGCGAGTGTTCGATCCAAGTGCAGTTCCAAGTTACCGGTTCCTTTGAATTCCTCGTAGATGACTTCGTCCATTCGTGAGCCTGTGTCGATGAGGGCTGTGGCTAGAATGGTCAAGCTACCGCCTTCTTCCAAGTTTCGTGCCGCTCCGAAAAATCGTTTCGGACGGTGGAAAGCAGCTGGGTCAATCCCTCCGGATAACGTACGACCGCTCGGTGGGATGATCAGATTATAGGCCCGTGCCAGTCGTGTAATGGAGTCCATAAGAATGACGACATCGCGTTTATGTTCGACCAGTCGCATTGCTCGCTCCAGCACTAATTCCGCCACTTTCACATGATTTTCAGGGACTTCGTCGAATGTGGAACTGACGACGTCTGCATCTACGGAACGTTCGATGTCCGTCACTTCTTCGGGACGTTCGTCAATAAGTAAAACGATCAGTTCCGTGTCAGGATGATTTGTCGTAATCGCATTTGCGATCTCTTTCAATAGCATCGTTTTACCTGCTTTTGGTGGCGCGACGATCAAACCACGTTGACCAAAACCGACTGGTGATACTAAGTCCATAATTCTTGTGGATAGATTACTCGAATCTGTTTCCAGCTTAATGTGACGCGTCGGATAGAGTGGCGTCAATGCTGGGAAGTGGACGCGTTCACGCGCGACTTCAGGGTTTTGTCCGTTGACCGCTTCAACTTGAAGGAGGCCATAATAGCGTTCGTTCTCTTTTGGTGGACGTACTTTTCCAGTGACCTTGTCCCCGTTCCGTAAGTCGAATCGACGGATCTGAGATGCTGAAATGTAGATATCTTCGGAACTCGATGAGTAGTTGATCGGCCGTAAGAAGCCATACCCTTCGGATTGAATGATTTCTAGTACGCCTTCCATGAAGAAGAAGCCTTCTTGTTCAGCACGTGATTTCAGTATGGAAAAGATTAGTTCTTTTTTAGTCAGTTTGCTGTAATAGCTAATTTTATATTCCTTGGCCAATGCATAAAGCTCTTTGAGCGTCATGTTCTCCAAGTCAGCTAGGGTTATCATTGTCATTATTGGCACCACTCTTTTAAAGTTTAGGGTAAGTATTTTTGGGGGTGCAGCGGTCGGCTGCTGGGGTACAAAATAATTGCCCGGCTTGATGTGCCGGGCAGTTTGAGGTCTTTCAGTCTTTCATCACAAGATGAGGTTTTTTGTCCATACTATGGCGTCCTTCTACAAAACGGATTGTGCCAGACTTTGAGCGCATGACGAGTGAATGCGTTTTGGTATAGCCACCTGTGAATTGTACGCCGCGAAGGAGTTCGCCATCTGTTACACCTGTTGCTGCAAAGATTGCGTCGTCCCCTTTCACGAGGTCGTCCATGTAAAGAACTTTGTCCACATCGATGCCCATTTTCACGCAACGCTCACGTTCAGCATCATTCATAGGAATGAGTTTACCTTGGATTTCTCCACCAAGACATTTCAATCCTACTGCTGCAATAACACCTTCAGGAGCTCCACCGAGTCCGAAAAGAATGTCAACGCCTGTACCTTCGAACGCTGTGTTGATAGCACCCGCTACGTCTCCATCGTTAATGAGCTTGATACGAGCACCCGCAGCACGGATTTCAGCGATGATATCTGCATGACGTTCTCGATTTAGAACCGTTGCTGTGATTTCATTCAATTTCATGTTTTTTGCTTTTGCAACAGCCTTTAAGTTGTCTGTAACTGACGCATTGATGTCAACTTTACCGACACACTCTGGACCCACTGCAATTTTGTCCATATACATATCAGGAGCATTCAAGAGATTTCCTTTATCTGCGATAGCGAGAACCGCAAGTGCGTTCCAACCGCCTGAAGCTACGATGTTTGTCCCTTCAAGTGGATCGACCGCGACGTCAACGAAAGGTCCAGTGCCTGTTCCAAGCTCTTCCCCAATGTATAACATCGGTGCTTCGTCCATTTCACCTTCACCAATCACAACCACGCCTTGCATCGGAATTGTATCAAATACCGTGCGCATTGCTGTTGTTGCTGCGTCATCCGCTTCGTTTTTCAAACCTCGTCCCATCCAGTGCGATGCGGCAACTGCCGCCGCCTCTGTCACACGTACAAGTTCCATCGATAAACTGCGTTCCATCTCTAGAATTCCTCCCGTTTTCTGCTAGTTGCAGATTGTGTAACTGTCTCAATCTTTCACTCTATTATAGCACACGTTTGAATGAGCACTAAACTGTTTTATGAGTTACTCTCTGCGTCATCTTCATCAGGAATTTCCACTTTTTGAATGGAAGCGCCGAGCCCACGTAGTTTTTCGATTAACCCGCCATAGCCACGTTCGATGTGAGAGATTCCT
Organism: Sporosarcina sp. BI001-red; assembly: GCF_003384035.1. GTDB lineage: Bacteria > Bacillota > Bacilli > Bacillales_A > Planococcaceae > Sporosarcina. Next base: position 27,543 of record NZ_QQAK01000014.1, read on the forward strand.
TGAATTTCAGTTTCTCCTTCAGCAATCAGGCCTGCGATGACAAGCGAAGCACCAGCACGTAGATCGCTCGCTTTCACTTTTGCCGCATGAAGCGGTGTCGGTCCATGAATGATTGCAGAGCGGCCTTCGACTTTGCTGCTTGCATTCATTCTACGAAGTTCATCAATTTGTTTAAATCGCGCGGAATAGATTGTATCCGTCAGCATCGATGCTCCGTCAGCCTGTGTGGATAGTACGCAAAATGGCTGTTGCAAGTCTGTTGGAAATCCGGGATACACAAGCGTTTTCACATCCACCGCTTTGAGTGCTTTCGTTTTTGGGATGAAGATCTTTTCTTCATCCTCTTCCACAATAACGCCCATTTCACGAAGTTTTGCAGTTACCGCTTCAACGTGTAAGGGAATGACGTTATCAACGGTAACACCATCTCCCGCCACTGCTGCCATTATCATGAATGTCCCTGCTTCAATCCGATCCGGAATAATGGTGTGTCGTGTTCCGCTTAAGCTCTCGACACCCTCTATACGGATAACATTGGTACCCGCGCCTTTAATGTTGGCACCCATATTGGATAGCAAGGTTGCAACGTCAATGATTTCAGGCTCTTTCGCAGCGTTTTCGATGATGGTTTTCCCTTTTGCGAGAACCGCAGCAAGCATGATGTTGATGGTTGCGCCCACACTGACAATATCCAGGTAGATTTTAGCGCCTATCAGTTCATCAGCACGCAAGTAGATTGCGCCATGTTCGTTTGTGACTTTAGCTCCAAGCGCTTCAAATCCTTTAATGTGCTGATCAATCGGGCGTGGTCCCAAATGACAGCCACCGGGTAATCCGATGACCGCTTTTTTGAACTTCCCGAGCATCGCTCCCATTAAGTAATATGAGGCACGTAACTTTTTGACATTTCCATTCGGCAGTGGCATGGAAATCATTTCGGAAGGGTCAATCGTCATCGTTCCATCTTGAAAGTCTACGTTGCCTCCGATATCTTCGAGCAAGTTCTGCAACGTATGGACATCGGAAATTTCGGGCAGTCCTTCTATCGTGACAGGGGAATTGGCTAAAATGGATGCGGGAATGAGTGCAACTGCACTGTTTTTCGCTCCACTAACTTTAATGCTTCCCTTTAGAGGGGTGCCGCCTTGTATTTTATATACTTCCATTTCAATCTCCTTTACACAATCACTTGTTGTCGCGGGCTTCCCAATCCTTCAAGAATTGTTCAATCCCTTTGTCTGTCAGTGGATGGCTGAACAGCTGCTGTAATACTTTGAATGGCACTGTTGAAATATGAGCACCAGCAAGTGCCCCATTCGTAATTTGCTGAGGGCTGCGGATTGATGCCGCAATAATTTCAGTGTCGATGTTGTGAATCGTAAAGATATCCGCGATTGTTTCGATCAATGCTAATCCATCTTGACCGATATCGTCGAGTCTGCCGAGGAATGGAGACACATATGTAGCTCCAGCACGAGCTGCCATCAATGCCTGGTTCGCACTGAAGATCAACGTTACATTCGTCTTAATACCTTCTGCTGAGAAAACCGAACAAGCTTTCAAGCCTTCAGGAGTCATTGGCAGTTTCACCGTAATGTTCGGTGCGAGCGCTGCAAGTTCACGACCTTCTTTGATCATTCCTTCAGCATCAAGTGCAATAACTTCTGCGCTGACCGATCCTGGAACAAGCGCCGTAATTTCTTTTAACCGGTCGTGGAATGAGATATTCTCTTTCGCTACAAGTGAAGGGTTTGTCGTTACGCCAGACAAAATCCCCCAGCTGTGGGCTTCTTTAATTTCTTCAAAATTTGCTGTGTCAATGAAAAATTTCATAGTCCGTGTTCCTCCTCAAAATTGAAAAGGAGGAGATTCATCCGATTACGGGATGTCTCCCCCTATAGGTGTTGTCTTAACGTTCATGCAAGAAAAACTCCGCAAGTTATGCTTTTTGCGAGCTACCAAATTCGCGCATTTTCCCAACAACTGTTGCCTGAATTGCTTCACGCATAGGTGTAAGGAATTTACGTGGATCGTAAACTTCAGAGTCTACCGCAAGTACTTCACGTACTTTCTTCGTTCCTTGAATCTGGTTTTCTGTATTGACGTTGATTTTTGAAGTTCCAAGTGAAATGGAACGTTGGATATCTTTTGTTGGAATTCCAGTTCCGCCGTGTAAGACAAGTGGAAGGTCCGATTGTTTTGAGATTGCTTCCATTTCCTTGAATCCAAGATTCGGTTCACCTTTATAAGGACCATGTACGGATCCAAGTGCTGGTGCGAGGCAATCGATATTCGTTTCATCGACAAGACGCTTACATTCTGCAGGATCTGCGTACATGACGCCTTCTGCGATTGTGTCGTCTTCCTGACCACCGACTAATCCGAGTTCAGCTTCAACGGAAACGTTTTTAGGATGTGCATATTCCACAACTTGCTTTGTAATTGCAATATTTTCTTCGATAGGCTTTGCAGAAGCGTCAATCATGACGGATGTAAATCCAGCATCAATTGCTTCCTTACACTTTTCAAGACTCGAACCATGATCTAGATGAATCGCTACTGGTACTGTGATTTTATAATCATGAATAAGTCCTTTCACCATGTGAACGACCGTTGTAAAACCACCCATGTAACGTGCTGCGCCTTCGGATACTCCTAGGATAACTGGGGAGTTTTCGCTTTGAGCTGCTTTCAAGATCGCTTGTGTGTACTCCAAGTTGTTCAAATTGAATTGCCCGATTGCATATCCTTCACGCTTACCTTTAATCATCATTTCTTTCATTGATACGAGTGCCATGTGCAGTTCCTCCTTCGAATATGGAAACGGATCGTCTTCGTTTTTTTAGATGTATTCCAATCCCATCATATCAAAAAAATCGATCCACTTCCACTTAGGGGAACAGGGACTATCGTTCTCGCAACAACTTATCGATTGTCTGTCGTACTTCATGGATATCAAATGGTTTCGTAAAATAGTGATCTGCACGATATTGGGCTTCAGGATGGGCAGATTCGATTTCATCGTATGCTGTCATCATAACGATCGGAGTCTTAGGTCTGTTACTTTTCACCTGTCGAAGTACCTCAGCCCCATCCATTCCCGGCATTTTCATGTCTAACAGGATACAATCAGGTTCGTCGTTTTCGACACGAAGCAACGCCTCTTTACCGTTTGAGGCGAGGATAGTTTCATAACCTTCTTTTTTAAAGACCTCATCCAGCAACAAACGTATACCAGCCTGATCATCTACAATCAACAACTTCTTCAAACTGCCCACTCCTTTTAGATATAATCAATACTTTAGTCCGAATACAAAAAGTTTGAATATTAATAGTAATTAGACAAAAAAGGAATAGTTCCTGCTTTTATCGCGAAATGATTTCAGATTCACTATACTACTAGTTACGGAGGTGGAGTTATGAAAATGTTAACGACGCAAATTGCTGGTCTATTGCAACGAATTGCGACGAACCATGAAGAAGCAATCGAAGACACTGCACGACTTTTGGCACAGGCAGCTGTTGGTGACGGACGCGTGGTGATGGTGGGAATGAACGAACTGAATGGCTTGGTGATGAATGCCATTGAAGGAGCTGAACCTTTTGCGAACGTGATTCGGTATTCTGCAGATCTTGAATTAGGGTCCATGGATCGCGTTTGGCTCTTTACTCGAAGTTCAGGGAATGCAGATGCACTTGAAATAGGCAAAGTTTTGTCGAAACAGGGTGTTGCTTTCGCGGTTGTAGGGTCCGAAAAATCATCTGGGCAGAACGAACTATCCGAACTCGCAGATGTATACATCTCAACGGGTATTTCTAAAGGGTTGTTACCAAACGATGAAGGGGATCGCGTCGTGGAACCCCACTTACTCGCGTCGTTGTTTGTTTACGAAGCAGTGAAGCTTTCTTATGATGAAATGTTAATGGATTTGTAATGGAATGAGCGGATGCGGCGGCGCTTAAGCGGATTTCCTGTTTACTTGCTTATTCAAATGAAAAAACCCCCATTTCTGCATCAAGCAGAAGTGGGGGTTTTTTCATTTTTATTACTTTTGGTGTGCGAGTGATGCTTCCACAAAGCTTTTGATAAGCGGTTGTGGACGTGTTGGGCGTGATACGAATTCAGGGTGGAACTGACATCCGATGAAGAATGGATGACTTGGCACTTCGATAATTTCAACAAGACGCTCGTCCGGGCTAATTCCAGAAATCACCATGCCTGCTTCCTCAAACTGCTTTTGATAAGCTGTGTTGAACTCGTAACGATGACGGTGACGTTCTTCTACAAGGTCTAAGCCATATGCTGCGTGTGCTTTCGAACCTTTCTTCACTTCACATGGATAGCATCCTAGGCGTAATGTACTTTCGTCTTCACGACCATTGCGGTAGTCCGGATGCAATAAGAAGATCGGATCCTTCGTATGTGCATCGAATTCAACAGAATGTGCATGTCCAAGTCCCATAACATCGCGAGCATATTCAACTGCTGAGAGTTGCATACCAAGGCCTGTTCCGAGGAACGGAAGATCATTTTTACGTGCATAAGCAATTGCGTGGATCATGCCATCTACGCCGCGCTCTCCGAAACCAGCCGGCACAAGCAAGCCGTCGACGTCTGCTAGCAATTCCGCTACGTTTTCTGCAGTGACCTCTTCGGAGTCAATCCACTTAATGTCAATATCAGCATCAAATGCATATCCTGCATGGTACATTGCTTCAACGAGTGAAATGTATGCATCTTGTAATTCCACGTATTTTCCAACGAGTGCCACACGAACTGTTTTCGATAGGTTTTTCACAAGACTGACGAGTTCTTTCACTTCGTCCATTTCAGGTTGCTTCACATCTAAACCAAGGAAATCGACGACAATATCGTCCATCTTTTGTTCATGTAGGCGAAGTGGGACTTCGTATAACGTTTCTGCGTCTCTTGCTTCGATTACTTCTTCGGGCTTAATGTTACAGAACAACGAAATCTTGTCTTTCATTTCCTGTGGAACCGGATATTCGCTGCGTAAAACGATCATGTTTGGCTGGATGCCGAGGCTGCGAAGTTCTTTTACACTGTGTTGTGTAGGTTTTGTCTTCAATTCGCCTGCAGCTTTCAAATAAGGGACGAGTGTATTGTGAATGTACATCACATCGTTTTTCCCTAAATCCGTTTTCATTTGACGGATTGCTTCAAGGTACGGCAATGATTCGAAGTCCCCTACACTACCACCGATTTCTGTAATAACGACGTCTGCATGCATTTCTTGTCCAGCGCGTTTGATGAGTGTTTTAATTTCGTTTGTGATGTGTGGAATGACTTGAACAGTCGCTCCGTTATACTCTCCGTTACGCTCTTTTTGAAGAACAAGTGAGTACACTTTACCCATTGTAATATTAGAATATTGGTTTAAATCGATGTCGATGAAGCGCTCGTAGTGACCAATGTCAAGATCCGTCTCTGCACCGTCTTGAGTGACGAATACTTCACCATGCTGAAGTGGACTCATCATCGTTGGGTCAATATTGATATATGGATCGAACTTTTGCATCGTCACTTGTAAGCCACGATTTTTAAGAAGTCTTCCTAGGGATGCTGCATTTATGCCTTTTCCGAGTGAGGAAACGACACCGCCTGTAATGAATATATATTTCGTCATGAATGATTCCTCCTATGTGTATTGTATTCGGGAAAAGCTGATTTCCAACCGGTTTAATAACGAAAAAACGCCCCTGCTGCAGTATTCTCTGCAGAAGGAGCGCTTAAACATCCGTTCGTTTGTCCTTTAAAAAGGAGCCCAATTAGATTGTATAGCGGAGGACTTTATAAGTCAAGAAAAGATTATAATTCTTCTTCTTCTTCCTCTTCATCGTCCTCTTCGTCCTCATCTTCTTCGTCTAATTCAATATCTTCATCCGGAATGATTTCAAGACCTTCTGCAGGATCTTCGACTTCGTCTTCATCGGTATCTACATCATCATCATCATCATCCACGTCTTTTTCATCACCGAGTTCTTCATAGTCTTCTTCGAAGATTTCATCCTCGTCCAAGTCATCCAGATCTTCGTAATCATCATCGTCTGAAGCTTTTTTCTTTTTCTTACGAGTTTTAACGACTGGCGCAGTTTCCTCTTCGATCTGGTCGACTGGGTACCACTCACGAAGTGCCCATCCGCCATCGTTCATTGCCATGAAACGACCATCGATGTTGAGGTCTGTGTAGAATTGGGGAAGGCGTCCGTCCATTTCTTTTTTGCTGACACTTGTAAGACTACGGATTTCATCCATTAGTTTTTGAAATGTAATAGGTTCGCGACGATCTTCAAAAATTGCAAAGGTAATATCGATCATTGATTCCTCTTGTAGTTGTTCTTTTGTCATGTTTTTATAATCCATGAGATGCACGCCCTTTCTGAAGCCTTTATCATGTAATCGACTGGTTCTTTGTTACTGGGTTTTTCTAGTTCTACGGAATCGTCTGAATTCTTTCCAGCTGATCACGAATAAGTACACGGCCGCGAGCAGGAAGGGAACTGCACCGAATCCTTCTCCGTAGAGGAGATATGTCAGTACGATTAGTATGATTATGATAACAAGATGAAGTGCCATCTTCAACTTCCGCACCCCTTTTCGGCCATTATTTATAGTATACTCGGGTTTTGGGTTTAAAATCCACTGAAATTCATTTTGTTTGTGAATAAATTCGGACGGGGTAATGGACAGTGTTGATCTCCACTTCAGGCGGACGCTTTCCGGGGGGCTTGAATTCAGCCTCCTCAGTTCGCTTCGCTTCTTGCGGGGTCTTCATTCTTCGCTTATCCCCCAGGAGTCGCCGCCTTTCGTTTCGATCAACGGATAATCTAGCTATACTGATTATTCTTTGGGACTTTTGAGTCGAAGGAGATTTCTTTGAAAATATTGATAAACATAGAAACCACTTATAGCACGTAGCTTTCACGGTACGCGGATGGATAATAGAAAAATTTCAATTCGCAAGTTACATAAGAAAAAGCACCAAATAGAGCGTGGGGCTCCCGCGCTCTTTTTTGGTGTGTTTGTTACATGTTGCGGCGATATTGGCCGCCTACTTCGTATAGGGCGTTGGTGATTTGTCCGAGGCTTGCGACTTTTACAGTGTCCATGAGGGCCTCGAAGATGTTGCCTCCTGAGATGGCGAGTATTTTTAAGTCTGCGAGTGCTTGTTCCGCCTCGTTGCTATGAGTAGATTGGAACGTGCGCAGGTTTTTGATTTGTGTTTCTTTTTCGTCTTGTGTGGCGCGCGCGAGTTCCATGCTGTCGATGTCTTCTTCAGATGGCGGGTTCGGGTTTAAATAGGTGTTTACTCCGATGATTGGGAGCTCGCCTGAGTGTTTTTTCATCTCATACAGCATGGATTCTTCTTGGATTTTCCCGCGTTGGTACTGCGTTTCCATTGATCCCAGGACGCCGCCACGGTCGTTAAGTTTGTCGAATTCTTGAAGCACTGCTTCTTCGACAAGATCTGTCAGTTCTTCTGCGATGAATGACCCTTGGAGCGGGTTTTCATTTTTCGAAAGTCCGTGCTCTTTTGTGATAATCATCTGGATTGCCATTGCGCGACGAACGGATTCTTCTGTCGGTGTTGTGATCGCTTCATCATACGCGTTTGTATGAAGTGAGTTACAGTTATCCTGCAATGCCATGAGTGCTTGCAATGTTGTCCGGATGTCGTTGAAGTCAATTTCTTGCGCGTGGAGCGAGCGACCGGATGTCTGAACGTGATACTTCAGCTTTTGACTGCGATCATTTGCACCGTATTTCTCACGCATTGCGACAGCCCAGATGCGACGTGCCACGCGACCAATGACTGTGTACTCCGGATCGAGACCGTTCGAGAAGAAGAACGATAAGTTCGGTGCGAAGTCATTGATGTTCATGCCACGGCTCAAATAATATTCGACATACGTAAAGCCGTTTGCAAGTGTGAAAGCGAGCTGCGAAATGGGATTCGCTCCGGCTTCGGCGATATGATAGCCCGAAATGGAGACAGAATAATAGTTTCGAACCTTTTTGTTGATGAAATACTGCTGGATATCCCCCATCATCCGAAGCGCAAATTCTGTCGAGAAGATACATGTATTTTGCCCTTGGTCTTCTTTTAGAATATCGGCTTGCACGGTTCCTCGAACGACTTTCAACGTTGCTTCCCGGACTTCCGTGAATTCATCTACGGATAATGTGCGGCCTAGCTCTTCTTCCTGTTTCTTCACCTGCTGATCGACTGCCGTGTTCATGAACATTGCTAAGATAATCGGCGCTGGACCGTTGATGGTCATCGAAACGGATGTTGCTGGTGCACATAAGTCAAATCCATCATAGAGTTTCTTCATATCTTCTAATGTACAGATGTTGACGCCAGACTCTCCTACTTTTCCGTAAATGTCCGGACGCTCATCCGGATCTTCCCCGTATAAAGTGACCGAGTCGAATGCTGTGGACAGACGTTTTGCATCGTCATCTTTCGACAAGTAATGGAACCGGCGATTGGTACGTTCCGGAGTTCCTTCTCCAGCAAACTGACGCTTCGGATCTTCCCCTTCGCGCTTGAACGGGAATACGCCTGCTGTGTACGGGTAGGATCCAGGAACGTTTTCTTTATAGACCCAACGAATGATTTCTCCGTAGTCTTTAAACTTCGGCAACGCTACTTTCGGGATTTTTAATCCGGATAAACTCTTAGTCGTAAGTGCTGTGCGGAGTTCTTTATCCCGAACTTTCGTTACGAATTCGTCTTGTGCATACGAATCTTTCAACGTGTTCCAATTATCAAGAATACGACGGGATTCAGCAGTCATCTCGTCGCGCACATTGTCGTGCAACGTTTCAAGTGATTTCACGAGTGCATCGTCAGGCGTTTTCTCACGTACTTCTGCGAGAGCTCCTTCTAACTGATACAACCGCGTAGCAAGGTGTGCTTGTTGTTCTGCATGTTTATGGTAGCCGCGAACAGTGTTAGCAATTTCACGTAAGTATTGCAGGCGATCATTAGGAATGATGACATTTTGTTTCTGTGTTTTTACGAATTCTGTGTAAGACGTCGTCCAGTCACTGCCACACTTTTTGTTGAGCGTACCCACAATTGCAGCAAATAATGTATTCGTTCCTTTGTCATTGAACTGACTTGCGATTGTGCCATAGACTGGCATGGAATCTAGTGGCTCATTAAACAGAAGACGACTGCGCTGGTACTGTTTTTGGACTTGGTTCAATGCATCTTCTGAGCCTTTACGCTCGAATTTATTGATGGCAATCAAATCTGCAAAGTCGATCATGTCAATTTTCTCAAGTTGAGAAGGCGCACCGAATTCGCTTGTCATGACATACATCGAAACGTCTGAAACTTCATCGATTTCTGCGTCTCCTTGACCAATTCCACTCGTTTCTACAATGATCAGATCATAACCAGCCACTTTGACGATATCGAGCACGTCTTTTAACGCGCCTGACAGCTCTGTACGAGACCCACGAGTTGCGAGACTGCGCATAAATACGCGTTTGTTGAAGATTGCATTCATCCGGATCCGGTCACCAAGAAGCGCGCCGCCCGTTTTTTGTTTCGTTGGGTCAATGGATAAAATCGCAACTTTCCGATCCGGCAGTTCATGAAGGAATCTGCGAATTAATTCATCCGTCAATGAGCTTTTTCCGGCTCCGCCTGTTCCGGTAATCCCGAGAACTGGTGTCCCTTTGGATAGTTCGCGTGCACGATTCAAAAGCATTGAGGCTTTCTCGTCTTGATCGGCATAATGCTCTTCAGCATACGTAATGAGGTTCGCAAGCAGCTCGGGCTTTGTCGTTTCGACTTGCTCCAGGTAAGCCATTTCGTCCTTCACTTCCGTCGCGTAGTCACACTCTTCGACCATACGATTAATCATCCCTTGAAGGCCTAGTTTACGACCGTCTTCAGGGGAAAAAATCCAAGCGATGCCGTATTGATGAAGCTCTTTGATTTCTTTCGGGATAATGACTCCGCCCCCGCCGCCATAGATTTTAATATGACTAGCGCCGCGTTCTTTCAATAGGTCGTACATGTATTTAAAGTACTCTACGTGCCCGCCTTGGTAGGATGAAATCGCGATTCCTTGGACGTCTTCCTGGATTGCCGCGTTCACGACTTCTTCTACAGAGCGGTTGTGTCCGAGATGGATTACTTCTGCACCCGTCGACTGTAAAATGCGCCGCATGATGTTAATGCTCGCATCGTGCCCGTCAAATAGACTCGATGCTGTTACAAATCGCACGTGATGTGTCGGTTTATAAATTTCCTGTTGCGTTTCAGCTGTTGCCATATTCGTGCACCCCTTTTGCGTTGTTTTCCATTCTTTACTTGCTAGCAGGTTTCACTAATCCGTTCAGAAGCTGATCTGTTTGAAATTCAATATAGCCATCTAGCTGATACATTTGCTGCAGTTCCCATCTGCGAAATGCCCACATTTGCCCTTGAATGACGATATGGTGGGCAGCGAGCTTAACGCTGCTTTTTGCTATGCGGAGCTCCCCAGCTTCAGCACATGCTCCGAGTAGCGTTTCAAATAATCCCGTCATCGCGCGTTCTTTTTTCAGCACATAATCGAGTGCGTTTTTCGGCAATGATTTCGATTCTTGATACATGACAACGAATTCATCCGATAAATCATCTACTAACCGATAGTAGACATCGATTGCCCGGGTCAGTCCGCCAATCGTTGCTTCTTCATCGGCAATCCCTGAAAGTCGATGCTGCACTTCGTCGTAAATCGTGTCACAAACGAGATACAACACGTCTTCTTTCGTGCGGATGTATTCGTAAAGTGTTCCGATACTAAAGCCTGCTTCTTTTGCGATTTCACGTGTCGTTGACCGGTGGAATCCTTTTTGCTTGAACAATCGTACAGCGCCTTGGATGATTTGTTCGCGCCGTTTTTCGATTAACTCGCCATCTTTTACAGACGACTTTACTTGGTGTTTCAGTTCCATCATCTGACCCCCTTTTTACTTCGTCAGCATACGGGAGATGACGAGGCGCTGCACTTCTTGCGTGCCTTCATAGATTTGCGTGATTTTCGCGTCGCGCATGAAGCGCTCGACTGGATAATCTTTCGTATATCCGTATCCACCATAGACTTGAACCGCTTCTGTTGTAACTTTCATCGCTGTATCGCCCGCCATGAGTTTCGCCATTGCAGATGCTTTTCCGTATGGGAGATTGTTAGACTCAAGCCATGCAGCTTGGTATGTCAAAAGACGTGAAGCTTCTGTCGTTGTCGCCATATCTGCAAGTTTGAAGCCGATTCCTTGGTTCGCAGCAATTGGCTTTCCGAATTGCACGCGCTCTTTTGCGTAACCCACTGCAGCGTCAAGTGCACCTTGAGCAATCCCAACTGCTTGTGCAGCGATTCCGTTACGTCCACCATCCAAAGTTTTCATCGCGATGATGAAGCCTTGACCTTCTTCACCAAGCATATTTTCTTTAGGCACACGGCAGTTGTCAAAGATGATTTCTGTTGTTGGAGATGAACGAATGCCGAGCTTTTTCTCTTTTTTGCCGACAGAGAAGCCTGGATAATCTGCTTCTACGATGAATGCAGTCGTCCCTTTATGTTTCGAGTCAGCGTCTGTGACAGCAAAGACGATGTAGATGTCCGCGATGCCACCGTTTGTGATGAAGATTTTCGATCCGTTTAGGATGTAATCGTCACCATCGAGTTTCGCCGTTGTTTTCATGCCGCCTGCATCAGATCCCGATTGAGGTTCTGTCAGTCCATACGCACCGATTTTTGATCCTTCAGCCATTGGACGGAGATACTTCTGCTTCTGTTCTTCCGTTCCGTATTTGAACACAGGCCATCCAGCGAGAGATGTGTGCGCAGAAAGTGTAACGCCCGTTGATGCACACACGCGTGACAATTCTTCGACTGCGATAACGTATGCGAGGTAGTCGCCGCCGATACCGCCGTATTCTTCAGGCCAAGGAATCCCCGTGAGTCCGAGTTCTGCCATCTTTTTGAAAATGTCCATGTCAAAGCGTTCTTCTTCGTCACGTTCAGCTGCTGTCGGCGCGACATCTTTTTCTGCAAAGTCGCGGACCATTTTGCGGATCATTTCGTGTTCTTCAGAGAGTGTAAAGTTCATGGTGAATTCCTCTTTTCTATTGGATTCGTTGCTTGTTTGAGCGGATTGGTGACTTGCTTGATCGGGTTCGCGATTCGCTTGATCACTTTTACGCTGGCTTGAGCGAATTCGCGGCCTGCTTGATCACTTTTCCTCTTGCTTGAGCGGATTCACGACTTGCTTGATCACTTTTACGCTGGCTTGAGCGGATCTGCGACTTGCTTGATCACTTTTCGCTTGCTTGAGCGGATTCGCGACTTGCTTGATCACTTTTCTGCTTGCTTGGGCGGATTCGCAGCCTGCTTGATCACTTTTCCTCTTGCTTGAGCGGATTCACGACTTGCTTGATCACTTTTCCGTTTGCTTGAGCGGATTCGCGGCTTGCTTGATCACTTTTACGCTGGCTTGAGCGGATTCGCAGCCTGCTTGATCACTTTTACGCTTGCTTGATCGGATCTGCGACTTGCTTGATCACTTTTCTGCTGGCTTGAGCGGATTCACGGCTCACTTGATCAAGTTTTTTTATTTGAAGGAGATAGCCTGCCAGATTTGATTGCCACCTTACTTCTCCTAAATTACTAATTACTTCGTTAGATGCTTGGAAATTACGATGCGTTGGATTTCGCTCGTGCCTTCGTAGATTTGAGTAACTTTGGCGTCACGGAAGTAGCGCTCGACGGGGTAGTCTTTCGTGTACCCATAGCCGCCGAAAACTTGGACGGCTTCGATCGCGTTATCCATTGCCGTTTGGGAGGCGAATAACTTTGCCATTGAAGCTTCTTGTGCGCATGGTTTCCCTTCAGCTCGCAGTTGAGCTGCTCGGTAGACGAGTAAGCGCGCCGCTTCTGCAGCGGTTGCCATGTCAGCAATCTTGAATCCAATTCCTTGGTTCGCAGCGATTGGTTTTCCGAATTGAACACGTTCTTTCGCATAGTCCGTAGCTGCTTCAAGCGCAGCTTCTGCAATGCCAAGTGCTTGCGCGGCAATACCGATTCGCCCGACGTCGAGGTTGGCCATCGCGATTTTGAAACCGGCGTTTTCTTCACCTAGCAAGTTGGATTCAGGTACAAACATATCTTCGAAAGTGAGCTGGACGGTACGGGAACCATGCATGCCCATCTTCTCTTCGTTTTTCCCGATAATTAATCCAGGGGTATCCCCATCAACGATAAATGCAGATAAACCATAGGAGCCTTTCGAAGGATCCGTCGCAGCGAAGACGATGTACACGTCTGCTTCCCCACCATTGGTGATGAACACTTTCGAGCCGTTCAACACATAACCGCCGTCTTTTTTCACAGCGCGCGTTTTAAGGGATCCTGCGTCTGAGCCCGATGCAGGCTCCGTCAGACAGAAGGCACCAAGTAATTCACCAGCTGCCATTCTCTTCAAATAGCGTTCTTTCTGCTCATCTGTTCCAAAGTAAAGAATCGGATTGGTACCGACGGATGTATGTACGGAAAGAATGACTCCGACCGTTGCGTGCACTTTCGAAAGTTCATGGATTGCGCTAATGTACGATACGAAATCCATACCCGCGCCCCCGTACTCTTCAGGAACGGTGATCCCCATAAGCCCGAGTTCACCCATTTTCTTGACGATCTCTGTCGGGAATTCATCCGCCTCCAAATTAGGAATAAATGGTTCGATTTCCGCTTTGGCAAAGTCCTTGACTAGTTTGCGCATCATCTGTTGTTCTTCGGTGAAATGGAAATCCATAGGTTAGTCCCCTTTTATGAGTACGAGTAGAAGCCCCGCCCTGATTTTTTGCCGAGCCAGCCAGCGTTTACGTATTTACGAAGCAATGCACATGGGCGGTATTTCGGATCCCCATAACCGTCTTGCAGCGTTTCTAAAATGTAAAGGCATGTGTCGAGTCCGATGAAATCTGCCAGTTGAAGTGGTCCCATTGGGTGGTTCATCCCGAGTTTCATCACCTGGTCGATCGCTTCTTTAGTTGCGACACCTTCTTGCAATGTGAAAATTGCTTCGTTGATCATTGGCATAAGGATGCGGTTTGCGACAAATCCCGGGTAGTCATTCACTTCCACTGGCACTTTACCAAGTTTGTTGGTCATGTCCTCAACCGCTTCATACACTTCGTCTGATGTGGATAAACCACGAATGATTTCGACGAGTTTCATCACTGGCACCGGGTTCATATAGTGCATGCCGATGACTTGTTCTGGACGTTTCGTTGCCGCTGCGATTTCCGTGATTGGCAACGACGACGTATTTGTCGCGAGAATCGTATGAGACGGTGCAATTTCGTCCAGTTGTTTAAAGATGGATTTTTTAATGTCCATGTTTTCCACTGCTGCTTCGATGACGATATCGACGTGTTTAGCATCATTGATGTCGAGTGATTTCGTGATGCGCGAAAGGACAGCTTGTTTTTCATCCTCTGTCATGCGCTGTTTTTCAACGTTGCGCGCTAAGTTCTTTTCGATGACTGCGATGCCTTTTGCATACGATTCTTCTTTAACGTCATTGAGAGTCACGTTGAATCCAGCCTGTGCGCAAACCTGTGCAATGCCGCCGCCCATTTGACCAGCGCCAATTACCATTACGTTTTGAATGTTCATGTCTATTCATCCTTTCCGTGTCGTGTTAATGGATGTTTCCAATCTTATAGTCTAGAAATGATCATAAACTTATGATTGTGATCATAAAACTTGAATTGTGCTCATAAACTTGCGATTCCGCTCATAAAACTCGGAATGTGCTCATAAACTCAGAATCCCGCTCATAAGTCCCAAAATGTGATCATAAACTCGTGAATCGCGCTCATAACCCTTCGCACGCGGCAGAATCCAAACTCCCACTAATCTCCAACTACCGCACCACGTGCAATTTACCAATCAAAACCAAGATTTAATTGGTGTGCTTCGCATACGCGAAGCATTTTCTGCAGAGAGTCGTGGGCACTTGGCTCCTTCACTGAGAACATCTCTTGCCTTCCTCTCAGATTGTGATCATAAATCTAGGATTCTGCTCATAAAACCTGAAAAGTGATCATAATCTCCGAATTCCGCTCATAAATTTCCCGCACGGCAGGTTTGCTCGCTAGTCTATTTATTGTTTAGCCACTTCAATCATAATTGCATCACCTTGGCCCCCACCGGAGCAGATTGCCGCAACACCGATTCCGCCTCCACGGCGTTTGAGTTCATACGCAAGTGTCAAAATGATACGTGCACCGCTCGCACCGATTGGGTGACCGAGTGCGACTGCTCCGCCATTGACGTTTACTTTTTCTGGATCAATTTTCGCAATATCTGAACTCGCAAGTGCAACGACTGCGAATGCTTCATTAATTTCGAACAGGTCGATCTCTTCAATCGATTTCCCTGTTTTCTTAAGGATTTCATTGATCACCAGTCCTGGAGTTTGCGGGAATTTTTCAGGCTCTACTGCGACTTCTGCGTGACCAACCACCGTTGCGAGAACGTCTTTACCTTCGCGTTCTGCTCGCTCATCACTCATCAATACGAGTGCACATGCACCGTCGTTCACACCAGGTGCGTTCCCCGCAGTGACAGATCCATCTTTACCGAATGCAGGGCGAAGTTTCGCCAACACTGCAAGTGATGTATCTTTGCGCGGTGCTTCGTCTGTGTCAACGACAATTGGATCCCCTTTACGCTGAGGAATTTCAACGGGTGTAATTTCTTCTGCAAAAAGACCTTTTTCCATTGCAGTTACAGCAAGTTGATGACTGCGCAACGCCCATTCGTCTTGACGTTCACGTGTTACGTTGAACGCTTCTGCTGTTGAGTTTCCGAACGTCCCCATGTGGACATTCCCTGGTGAAAATGAATCAGAAAGTCCATCGTAGATCATGCCATCGACGAGTGTTGCGTCACCCATGCGTAATCCGAAACGGCCTTTTGGCAAATAGTACGGAGCGTTTGACATCGATTCCATGCCGCCCGCAACGATAACTTCTTCATCCCCCAATCGGATCAGCTGATCACCGAGTGTCACGCTGCGCATACCGGATGCACAAACTTTGTTAATGGTTTCTGTTTTCACTTTCCATGGAAGTCCTGCTTTTGTCGCCGCTTGTCTCGATGGAATCTGTCCTTGACCTGCTTGTAGCACGGTTCCGAAAATCACTTCGTCGACGTCAGCCGCATCTACCCCCGAGCGTTCTAGAGCGGATTTAATCGCCGCTCCACCTAAATCACTTGCAGTGAGGGTTTGCAGTGAGCCACCCATTTTTCCAAAAGCAGTTCGTGCGCCGTCAATCAATACTGTTTTAACCATTTTCATCATCCTCCAGTTTTTTGATAGCGTTTACATTTCGGTGTGCAAGGAGCGACTGAACGCTCGCTCGGTAAGGTTTCATCAGAAAGGGGAAGCACTGGTGCTCCCCCCTCGGATAATTTAATCTAACATTCTGTTCTGTTCAACTGTCTTAATTGTAGGATAAATCTGGCAGTCTGGCAAACTTTTTTTACTGAAGTACTGGTTCTAACTCAGCCTCAGATCCGTCTGCGATTCCTTCTCCGAATACAGAACGTTCGAGTAGCTCGGCGATGTCGTACGTTCCGACCGTCTCTTCCACTTCCATTGCTTTCGTTCCGTCTGACAGCATCGTTAAACAATACGGACATCCAGAAGAAATAATTCCAGGAGTGACTTCCATCGCTTGCTCTGTTCGAGCGACGTTGATGCGGTGTCCTGCGTCTTCTTCCATCCACATGAGACCACCACCAGCACCACAGCACATGCCGTCTTGGCGGTTTCGTTTCATCTCCACCAAGTTGACACCTGGGATAGATTTCAAAATCTCGCGTGGTGCATCGTAAACATCGTTGTAGCGTCCGAGATAACAAGAGTCGTGGAACGTAATCGTTTCTTCGATAGCGTGTTGTGGCTTCAAACGACCTTGCTCGACAAGTTCATGGAGCAACTCAGTATGGTGGTAAACTTCAGCAGTGAAGCCAAAGTCCGGATATTCGTTTTTGAATATGTTGAATGCGTGCGGGTCAATCGTGACAATCTTTTTCACTTCCGCTTTTTCAAACTCAGCAATGTTTGCTGTCGCAAGCTCTTGGAATAAGAATTCGTTACCGAGACGACGTGGCGTGTCACCAGAGTTCTTTTCTTTATTTCCTAGAATTGCGAATGAAACCCCTGCTTCGTTCAGCAAGTGAGCGAAGGACAACGCGATTTTTTGTGAACGGTTGTCGAATGCACCCATTGAGCCGACCCATAGCAAGTATTCGAAGGATTCGTCTGCCTTTTTCAGTTCTTTCACCGTTGGAATCTTGAGATCCGGACGTCCATCACGCCAGTTCTCCTTCTCTTTACGGTTCAATCCCCACGGATTTCCTTGGCGTTCGATGTTTGTCATCGCGCGCTGTGCATCCGCGTCCATTTTACCTTCCGTCATGACGAGATAACGGCGAAGGTCGATGATTTTATCAACATGCTCGTTCATAACTGGACATTGGTCTTCACAGTTTCGGCACGTTGTACATGCCCAAATTTCTTCTTCAGTGATGATGTCACCTATCAAGGATGGATTGTAAATATCGTCCATTGTTGCGCCTTCAAGACCAGCTGCAAGTGCAATCTGGTTCCCTTTTGTGTGACCAAACATGAAACTTGGCACCCAAGGTTTTTGTTTCGTTGTCAATGCACCTGTGTTCGTCAAGTTGTCGCGAAGTTTTGTGATTAAATCCATCGGTGACAGCATTTTCCCTGTTCCCGTAGCTGGACACATATTCGTACAGCGACCACATTCCACACACGCATACAAGTCAATCATCTGCAGCTGAGTGAAGTCTGTGATTTTGCCGACGCCAAGTGTTGGCATTTCATCTTCATCTTCAATTTCTTCAAGTGCTTCAAAATCGATTGGCGCAAGTTTCCCGCGACGGTCAAAACGCATCATGTACGTATTGACGGGTCCTGCGATTAAGTGAGCGTGCTTTGATTGCGGCACATACACAAGGAATGTGAGCAATGTGAGCAAGTGAACCCACCATGCTACGAAGAAAATCGCTGCTGCAGCTGTTGGGGGCAGGAAACTGAAAACGCTTGCAATTCCTGACGCCATAGGCTCCGTCCACGCTGTTTCGTGGCCATGCCAGATCATGTTCATACCGTTTGCAACGAGAGTTGAAATCATAAGGGATCCGATGAAGATAAGGACTAGCCCTGACTTCCAACCGCGCTTCAAGCGCACGAGTTTTTCCATGTAACGACGGTAGAATGCCCAAACGACCGCTACGAGGATGACTGCAACAACAATCTCCTGGAAGAATGTGAAGAATGGATAGACCGGTCCGAATGGTAAGTGTGAATCCGGTTTTAATCCTTTCCAAATGAGATCGATTGCACCAAATTGAACGAGTAGGAATCCATAGAAAAACATTACGTGAATGGAACCACTCTTTTTATCTTTCAATAGTTTCTTTTGTCCAAATACGTTTACCCATACTTCTTTTAAGCGTTTTTGAATGTTATTATCAAAGTCTTCTTTTTGCCCGAGTCGGATGAATTGCGTGCGTGTTTTGATTAAATATGTAAACAACGCCAGCCCATATGCGACGATACCTAGGAATAAAACCCAGTTGGCGATTAATAAAGGTGTCATGTTGTCCTCCCCTTTTTTGTATGTAGTGAATGTTCTTACAAGTCTAGATGAATTGAGGCAATTTGTCGATGCGTTACTTACTAGTTTAAGATATGAATGAGCATTCAGTCAATGAAAATTTTGAAATAGCGGTGAATTCTGATGAATTTCGAATTGGAAGCGAATCGGATGGGTGTTTGCTAGTGGATTGCACCGTGTGCGCTTGACGAGGATGAAGTTTATGAGCACTTTTCAGAAATTATGATCACTTTTCTAAGTTTATGAGCACATTCCATGATTTATGAGCGCTTTCCCATGTTTATGAGCACATTCCCAGCTTTATGATCACTTTCTAGGGTTTATGAGCATAATTCGCGATTTATGATCACAATCCTCTATTTTTGATCACACATTAAGTTTTCAACGCCTAGTGAATCTACTCATTTACATACAAATCCTTACTAGACAAGCGAAGCGCTACCAATCAATCCCTTGAACTCCAGAATTGCAATAGCGCTCACAGTATCATTCCAAAGTATGCAACAACGGGCCAAAATGAAGCTTTGCGTCTGCTAGTTTGCGCGATTCGATTTGCAGCAGCACAACAGTCGAGGGCCCAGCAGAGCAAGTTACGTCGAGGGGACTTGTAATTCCGCGAGTCGGATCCACTGTAGCTGTCCGCCATTCTGCCAAAATCCCGCTCGAACCGACTGGCCAGATTCGCTGGAAAAGACCGTTACGACGCGCTTCGTTTAGGATAGCTAGCGACGCGATTTCAGTCTCCCTTGTGAGTACCTCTTCACCTACGAGGGGCGTTCCATATGTATACCACTTTCCGTTAGATACACTAGATTTATGAATGTGCTTCCCCATCAGCGTTACCGCCACAGCTGATTGACGAAGCGACATATTCGTTTCGCTGCTGCCGCTGATCGGTGGCACGTCTACACCGATTTCATCGAACACGTCATTAATTCCTTCGCAATATCGATCCCAACTCGCGTCTCCACTGAAATTATGAAGCAACACAGCTTCCGGTTCCGCTCCCGCCGCCCACTGTTCGAGCAAGGCGACGCGGGTTGCGAAACGCGCGGTGATACGATCAGGAACAGCAACGAGGTCATCCGTCTTTTCCCCGATGCCGCCAGAATTATCTGTCGTGACAATAAAGTCACCGAGCTGAATCGCATTGCGGTATGCGGTCATTCGCTTGCGTTATCCTTTTTGTCTTTCGCCCCCGTACGGAACACTTTCGCACTACGGACGTATTCATTATCCATCACATTTGCCCGTTTGTTGACGATACGCGCTGCAACAAATAAGTAATCCGAGAGTCGGTTCAAGTAACGCTGAACTGTACCTGGAACGTCTGCTTCATTCTTCATTAACGTTACTGTAATGCGCTCTGCACGGCGGGTGACCGTTCTACAAATATGAAGCGACGCAGCTGCATGAGTTCCTCCAGGTAGGATGAATTTCTCGAGTGGCGGCGCTTCTTCCATCAGCTCATCAATACGGTGTTCCAAGACTTCTATCGGCTCATCTGATAATTTGTAATGGCGCTCCTTCATGACGTTCGCGAGATCTCCACCACCATCGAACAATTCGTTCTGAACGGCTTCGAGGTCGTCAAAAATATCACGACACGTTTCTAAATCCAGTTCTGCCATAGCTTTTCCGATGAAAGAATTCAGTTCATCGATCGTGCCATAGGCTTCAACGCGCAAGCTATCTTTGTCGACACGTCCCCCGATTAAACTTGTTTGTCCTTTGTCCCCTGTTTTTGTATAGATTTTCATGTAAACTATCCCCTTTACTTCAATTTTTGTGGAATGCCGTACCAGATTCGTGTGACTTCTGCTGCCTCTTTCATTAAATGCTGATTCAGCCTGCCGCATGCATCGCGGAGTGCCCGTTCACGTGCCTCCATCGGTACGATTCCCCTACCGATGTCCGTAATGATGAGCGTTATGTTTTTTCTTGCTATGGAGGTAAGGAAATTATGAATGGATCTCTCTTCATCGTCGAGGTGACTAGCCATCCACTCTTCGACGTTACAAACGACCGTTGGTTGATCCGCAGGTAGCTCGTTCAACTGCACCAATTCAAACGGTGTTTCATCCCCAAACCATCTAGCTTCTGCAGGCATCAGTTCTCGGACGAATCTCCGTTTTCCGTTAGCCGCTCCACCGATAACGACGTGCATCGCTGTCCCTCCTTCCACTGTTCCTCTGAATCCCAGTGAAACCGATAGATTGCACCGTGCGGGAGGTCCCATGACCAAAAATCACGTTGTTCAGGGGCAAATCGTGCTAATAACAATCGGATTGGGCCCCCGTGCGTAATCAGTCTAGCACCAGACGGCAATTGTTGAAACGCCTCAAGGACACGCGCTTCTACTTGTAACAACGATTCCCCTCCAGGAGGTGCAATCCCAATCGGATCATCTACCCAACTTCGGTAATGTGAATACTTTTCAAGTTGTGCATACGTTTTCCCTTCAAATTCACCAAAATTACATTCTCGAAAACGTCTGTCCGCTACATAGGTCGCATTCGGAAATTGCAATTCCGCGGTTTGTCTCGTTCGCAATAAATCACTACCGTAAACTGTAGAACAATCAACATCGTACGGATCCACTGTAACAGCAACAATCGGTTCATCCGTCCACCCAACGTATTGTCGTTTGCCATTACCTACTGTTGGCAAATGACGGATTACAACACTATCAACACCGCGAGCCATAGCACGACCTCCAATCCTTCTATGAATGCCCCACTTAAATCACCTGTGACACCTCCAAAATTACGAATGGTCCACGATTTATACAGTAATAGTGAAAGAACAATCACACCCTCAATAACTACCGGCAGAACTACAGTTTCCAAAACGATTCCGATGGCTATCAACCCTGCCACTATGCACACGATCGTCCAACTAACGAGGGGACCCCGATTCAGTTTCTCAAGAAAGAAAACCGCCATGCCGCTTGCTTTCGCAGGTTTCGTTGAGACAAAGTAGAGAACCATTGCGCTTCGTGCGAAAAACGGGACTGCGATGAGGACGTAAATATTTGCTTGATTCGTTGCAATTAATTCCTGGAGTAGTGCGAACTTTAAGAGGATGCATACGATTAGCCCAAGCGTTCCGAATGCGCCAATTCGGGGGTCACTCAAAATTTCATGACGCCGATTCTGATCACGATAAGAAAAATAGGCATCACTTGTGTCCGCCACTCCGTCCAAATGTAAACCGCCCGTAAGAGCAATCCCGACAATCAGCGTTAGAACTGCCGTAATAATTGACCCGAATCCAATCCAGTCACTCAGCAGAATACTCGCAGTCATCGCCAGACCAATCAATATTCCGACAAACGGTAGCGCACCATACATCGCCATGACATGTCGCTTTTCCATCGACAACTCTTTTCGAATTGGAATGCTTGTGAAAAACTGCAACGCTAGTAACATTCCATTCATCGGATTGCGACTCCCATAATCTCTTTCAGCAATGGCCAGTTGAGATGCTTTCGCACGTGTTCCGACCACGCTTCATACGGATCCACCCCGTTTGGCGCGTGTGTTTCCGGTCGTTCAGTATCTTCCTCCGCGATTCCGTGATCATTTTTGAATGGCAGCACTCCAACTATTGGAATTCCTGTGTAGGATTCGATGAATTCAACACCTTCTTGGAATCCAGCGGGATCGCCTTTGAATTTATTGATAACAATCGCTTTGACTCGGTTTCGCTCGGATGGCTGCAGCAATTCAAGCGTTCCGACAATCGAAGCAAATACACCGCCACGATCGATGTCCGCTACGAGTACAACGGGAACGTCTGCTAGTTCAGCAACTCGCATGTTCACGATGTCGCGTGCGCGTAAATTCATCTCCACTGGACTTCCCGCCCCTTCGATGACAATGGCTTCGAACGACTTACCGAGTGATTCGAGTGAACGTTCAATTGCTTGAATTGCCTGTTCGAAATACACATCCCGATACGCCATGCCATTAACAGGTTTAAGTGGCTCACCACAAAACGTCCCTGTCAGTGTTCCATCTGCTCCAGGCTGCAAGATGATTGGGTTCATGTCCGCAGTCGGCTGAGTTCGCGCAGCTTCTGCTTGGATGAATTGCGCGCGGCTGATGGGTGTCCCGTCGATTGCGAGTTCAGTATATGGGGATAAATTCTGGGATTTGAACGGCGCCACGCGGATGCCGTCATTCGCAAGCAATCGGCAAAGCGCCGTACAGACAAGGCTTTTCCCTACGTCTGAAGCAGTTCCCATGACCATGATTCCTTTCATCACTTCAACTCCCTTTGTTTATGAACAATCGGCAAACCACTATCCATTTCGATTGCGGTATCCGCTTTCCCAACGATTGCTTGGTGCAACCTTCCAAGTATATGTGTGTATGTACGTGTGACCTCTTCCGTTTTCAGTGGTTCATCAAACACTTCGTTGGAAACGATGACAAGTTGGTTCGTGCGATTTTGAATCTGCTCGATCGTATCTAGCAACGTGCTCACTTTTTGCTCCATGCACTCCGGCTTCAAAATACAAGGCGTCCCGGACTCCCAACCTTCAAACGCTTCGTTTCCAAGCCACGTCGTTACGCAGTCCCAGAGGACATGGTCGGAAGCTTGCAATTTAGGCAACACATCTTCTAGATGAGTCGGCTGCTCAATCGTTGTCCAGCCGTCGTTCGCTCGATCTAATCGATGGCGCGCAATCCGCTCTGCCATCTCATCGTCAGTTGCCGTACCAGAAGCGATGTATACGAGACGACCGCCTGTCTGGTTTGCTCCTGTTCGGACAAGTTGTTCTGCGTAGACACTTTTTCCGCTCCTCACCCCTCCACTAATGAATGTCAGGGTGCCCTGGGTTTTATTCAGAAGTAGACCTAATGCTTTGCGTAGTATCCCCATATCGTCAGCAGATTTCATGCCGATTCTGAGCCAGTGTCCGTTAAGTCCTTTGAAGTTTTCGGTATGGCGGACGACGATACCTTGTGTAAGCAAACTTTTGAATACGTTTTGTGCCGCAATATGTACAGGTGGCTTGAATAGGATGAAGTTCGCGACAGAGTCGATGACTGTGCAACCGTGTTCTGTTAGAAATGTTGTCATTTTCAAGCGTTCTTCTGTTGCTTGACGAATCGCACGCTGGCGGTAGTCCGCTTGCTTCAGACAAATCGTACCGAGCTGTGCGGCAATCGCGTTGATGTTCCAATGTGGGGCACTTTGCTTAAGTGTGTCGATTCGATCAGGATGTGAGACCGCGTATCCGAGTCGGATGCCTGGAATCGCGTACAATTTCGTCATCGAACGGACGACAATCACATTCGGATAATTCTTGACTTGTGAAATGAACGTCAAGGTTTCATCGACCCAATCAATGAACGCTTCGTCCAAAATGACGTCGCAGGAAATTGTATTCGCATGTTGAATGAGCGTGTGCAATTCAGTTCTGCTGGGCAAAACGCCCGTCGGATTGTTCGGTGTACATATGTATAGGACGTCTGCCGTTTCCATGGCGTTTTTGAGTTCTTCGATTGGTAACGTGAATCCATTTTCTTCGCTCGCTTGGACGTGAGTTATGAGCGCGCCAGCCGCTGTCAACGTCGCTTCATATTCCGAGAATGTCGGGTGAACGAGTAGTGCTCGTTTTCCCCGATATCGATTGGCAATGAGTGAGAGGATTTCAGCCGCTCCATTGCCGAGAATGAGTTGTGAGACGTCAATCCCATGGAACTCAGCGACTTCTGTGCGGAATGGTTCTCCGTTCGGATCTGGATAGCGTGCAATCTTTGGAAGTAGTTCGTTCCATTCTTTTTGAATTGCTTCAGGCGGTCCTGCAGGATTGCAGTTTTCGCTGAAATCGAGCACCGTTGACGGTTGCTCGAGATTCAGTGTTTCATATAACTGGTGCGGGTTTGCACCGTGGTTAGGCAATGGCATAGATGATCCCTCCGATGATGATGCCGAGCGCCCAAACGCCAAATGCTGCGCGTTTTAGTTGGGCGAGTGTCTGATCGATATGGACGGCGGTGAGTTTCTGCAAGTTCGGACCAAACTTTGGCCGGCGGGACGCGACCCCTTTATAGACATTCGTACCACCTAACTGAACGCCGAGTTGCCAGGCTGTCGCGGCTTCCAGATAGCCACTATTCGGACTCGGGTGCTTCTTAGCATCCGTTCGCCAGCCTTCGAATCGCACGCGAAACGGGATGCCTCCTTCATTCAAGGAAAGAAGGAGGATGAGAGCACCTGTTATTCTGGACGGAAAAAAGTTCAGAACGTCGTCGGCACGTGCAGATGCCGTTCCGAATTCACGATAGCGATCGTTCTTGTAGCCGACCATGGAGTCCAATGTATTCACCGCTTTGTAGACCCACAATCCTGGAGCTCCAAGAAAAAATGAGAAAAAAAGTGGTGCGGTGACGCCATCTGAGATGTTTTCAGATACCGTTTCTACAACGCCTCTTGTGATTTCAGATTCATTCAAATCGTAGGTATCTCTTCCGACGATCCACGATAACTTTTTGCGTGCTTCTTTCATATCACCTGATTCGAGCGGCTTCGATACGTCTAGCGCTGCAGTGCGCAAACTTTTTTGCGCAAGTCCGACGGCAATCAAGACCGTTTCGACCGCAATTCCAGCTACTGGATTCCACCAATAAGCCATGACTGTTAGGAGCGCCGCCAACAGGAACGTTGGAAGGACAACTAAGAGTAATAACAGAACTCCTTTGGCAGTGCGCTTACTTCCTTTATTCAAACCATTTGTAAGTTTTGAGATAGTCGTTCCAATCCATCGGACAGGATGCGGCCAATTTGGCGGATCCCCGATAAGCTGGTCGAGGAAAAACCCGAGTGTAACAGCTAGCAGATGAGAACCTATCAAGACTCCCATCCTTTCGCCTCCTTATACGTCCGAATCGCGCGGATCGTGCATTCATAGACGCCTGTTCCAATCAGTTTTCCGAGTGGTGTGATGGGCCCTGCGTACGGCAGTTCTTGTCCTATTTGCGTTGCTGCCACAAGTAAACTATCTGTGGACGTTCCTGTTGCTTGAGTCCCAGTTAGTGGGTCCATTACGTTTTCCGTCTGAAGTGCTCGTGTTTTTGCTTCGGTTGCGGTGATCATCGCTTGGATGAATGCTTCATCGGAAAGCCGTCCGTTGGCGATCATCCATGTGTTAATGGTGCCGACATGTACTTCTCTTTCAATGGCTTTTGAGACGTCAACTGCATTACCAACACCCGCTGTGACAGCGATAACGATTGAAATGTCTTCATCTGCATACGTCGCAATTTCAGCGTGTAGCGTTTGTACAGCGGTCATCATACCGACTGTATCGGTTAGATGATGACCTGCCTTTTCAAGGTACTCTTCCATTTCCTTTTTCACATCGTCACAGTTATACGCTGCATCCACATGACGATTGACGAATGTTGTGTACCAACCTGTTCCTGGATTATGGACGGCGGATGAAACCGTTTTGAGTGAGTATGGTGCGTGAAATTGAACGCTGCCGGCGGTGACGGTGAACTGGGTTTCATCCACAACGAAAGGCTCTGCTCCACTCCCATTCATGGACGGCAGTAGCGTCATTTGCGGTTTCGGCAATTCTGGATGGGCTTGTGTTTTGACCGCTGCTTTGTAGACAGAATGGATGATTGGTTCCCGCACGACGTCTTGCGGCAAGCCAATTTTTGCGATTTCACCATTTTCCATGAGCAGTAACCGATCGCAATAAAGTGCTGCCAAATTAATGTCATGGAAGACGGATACGACTGTTTTGCCTTCGTCTACTGCGAGACTTCTGACGGTGTCGAGCAATTGTTGTTGGTACGCGATGTCCAGATGGTTCGTGGGTTCATCCAACAACAAAAGTGGGGCTTGCTGAGCTAAGGCTTGCGCGACAAAGACTCGCTGCTGTTCTCCGCCTGACAATGATTCGATGAGGGTATTTTCATAGCGTGTAACACCTGTCCGTTCCATTGCGTGAGTTACGGCTGCTTCGTCTTCAGCAGACCACGAAGAGAAAAGGCCAGTCTGATACGGGTAGCGCCCGAGTTCAACGGTTGCTCTGACGGTATGTGAAAATGCGTGTGTGTGCATTTGAGGTAGAACAGCGACGTTACGCGCGAACTCTTTCGGTGAGTACCTATCTGCATTTCTGTTTGCGATTTCAACGGTTCCTGCTTGTTTCGGCAGGATGCCTGAAATCATTTTGAGAAGCGTCGATTTCCCACTACCGTTTGGTCCGAGAATGCCCAAAATCTCTCCAGGCTGTACGTGGAACGATACGTTTTTAACGATTGGCTCTTTTCCATACCCACCTGTTAACCCTTGTACATGCAACATCACGCAGCCCTCCCTTTCCGTTGTCGATAAAAGATGAATGCAAACACGGGCGCTCCTATGAAGGCAGTGATGACACCTACAGGCAGTTCCGTTGGCGAAATAATTGTGCGTGCAAGAAGATCACAAATGATGAGTAACGTTGCCCCATTCATGAACGAAAGTGTCAGTAGATGACGATGGTCAGATCCCCAAAGGAGGCGTGTCATATGGGGTACGACGAGTCCGACGAAACCGATTGTGCCGGAAACGGATACCGCTGCACCGGTTAAGATGGAGCCCCCGATTAAGATGACGAGCTTTCGTCGTTTGACGTCGACGCCTAAGTGCTTTGCCCGATCTTCTCCGAAGAGCATTGCGTTCAGTTCTCTGCGGTTCATCCACAATAAAAATGATCCAATGATGGTGAATGGGAGAATCATGTTGATGTAATTCCAGCCGCGCATCGAGACGCTTCCGAGAAGCCAGCCAATGATTTGACGCAGCTCTTCACCTGTAAGCGCGATCATCAGTGACAGGACGGAGCCGAGGAATGAACCGAAAATGATTCCAGTTAAAATGATCGTTTCCATGTTGAGGCCGCGATCGACGAGTTTGGCGAAGCCGAGGACGACAAACATCGTGATGGCAGCACCCGCCATACTAAAAACAGGGAGTGTGTAAAGACCAAGGAATGGAATGCTAATGCCAAAAAAGAGTGTCATCACAGCACCTACAGAGGCGCCGGATGACACTCCGAGGGTGTATGGATCTGCAAGCGGGTTTTTGAGTAACCCTTGGAATGCAGCACCAGCAATGGCAAGAGACGCACCGACGAGTCCAGCTAGGATGACGCGCGGCATTCTGATTTTCCATAAAATATTGGTCGCCGTCGTATCTGCTTCTTGGTTCCATAACGTGCTTATCGGCACGTGGACAGATCCGATAGATACACCGAGACCCACTGCCGTCAAAAGAACGGCAGCTGAAACGATGTAGGCGATCAGTGGTTTTCTCACTTAAATGCCTCAGGATAGACTGCTCTTGCGACTTCTTCAAGTCCTTCAGCAAGACGTGGACCTGTTCGGCTAGTTAAGTTCGAGTCGACTTGTACGACTTGGTCTTCCTTGACTGCAGTGATGTCAGCGAACCCGTCACGTTTTTTTACGCTGTTGATAACATCAGGTGTGTAGTCGTGCATGATGACCATGACGTCCGGATTTTGTTTAACGATTTCTTCAGGGCTGATCATGATCCATCCTTCTTCAGTCACGACGTTTTCAGCGCCGATTTTGTCGAGGATTTCTTGCATGAATGTATTTTTACCAGGCACATAAATTTCAGGTACGTCAGATGTTTCTACGATGACACGTTTCGGAGTTTCGATGCCGTCCGTTTTTGCAACGACTTCTTCCACTTTCGCTTTCATGTCTTCAACGATTTTTGCTGCTTCTTCTGTTTTACCGGTTGCTTCACCAATCGCTTCAATCGTGCTGTATGTTTCGTCGAAGTTCATCGCATTCTTCACGATGTAGACGGGAATTCCAGCGTCACGGATTTGTTGGTAGCCTGCTTCAGAACCAGGAAGTGACATTTCGTGTCCGAATACCATTTCTGGATTCATGGAAATGATTTTTTCGATGTTCAAATTCATGTCACCGATTTTTTCTTTTTTAGTTGCGTCTTCCGGGAAGTCGGAATAGTCATCGACTGCAACGATTTCGTCGTCGAGTCCAAGTGCAAAGAGTATTTCCGTGTTACTTGGAAGTGTAGAAATAATTGTTTCTGGTGCTTTTTCAAGTGTAATTTCTACGCCAGTTGCATCTTTTATTGTCATTGGGTAGGTCGCGGCGTCGGCATCTTCACTTGCTGCTGAATCGGATCCGTTATCTTTGTCGGATTGCTCCGTTGTTGCTGCGTTGTTATCTGTTCCTTTGTCTTTGTTGTCATCTGCTCCGCCACAAGCGGTTAGAAGCAGGACAGCAAGTACGGCTGTTAGCCACAGTTGCCACATTTTTTTCATGGGAAGTTCCTCCTGTTTTGTCCAAACAAAAATCCCCCGTTATGTTTTCGGAGGATGAGCGCATTGGAAATGAGGCGGACTTCGCCAAATTTCACCATGTCTATCCTCGTAGATCTCGGGTGATTATCGAAAATAGGCAGGTCTCCTGGCTTGTGCATCGATGCTTATTTCGCGCCTTTAGCGGAGGTTATCCGGCGGCAGTAGCGAGTAAGCTAGCACGTACAGTGGCGGGACCGCGCCGGACTCTAACCGACTTCCCTTTTAACCTCGATCGCTCAAGGCACCTTTTTTCGCGTTTGTTATGTAATTTGATACATTCCTATTATACAGAAGTGTCTGGAAATGTCGAGAGGATTCTGGTTAATATTGTCATGGTGGATGGATGGTGGAAGATATGGGTTGTCCGACACTTGGGGGGATTTGTCCGACTCTCGGGGGAGTTTCTCCGACACTTAGGCTAGTTTCTCCGACACCTATGGGCATTTCTCCATCACTTAGCAAAGTTTCTCGATATCGGGACACAATTCAACCCCGTTTAAGGGATTATAATGCCGAGTCTGCGTTGGCAAATGTAGTCACTATGTGTGGATTGGAGGATATGGGTTGTCCGACACTTGGGGGGATTTGTCCGACTCTCGCGGGAATTTCTCCGACACTTAGGCTAGTTTCTCCGACACTCACAGAAATTTCTCCATCACTTAGCGAAGTTTCTCGATAACGGGACACAATTTAACCCCGGTTTAAGGGAGTAAAATGCCGAGTATGTGTTGGAAAATATAGTCACTATGTGTAGATGGTGGAGGATATGGGTTGTCCGACACTTGGGGTGATTTGTCCGACTCTCGCGGGAATTTCTCCGACACTTAGGCTAGTTTCTCCGACACTCACAGAAATGTCTCCATCACTTAGCGAAGTTTCTCGATATCGGGACACAATTCAACTTAGTTTAAGGGATTAATTGGTAGCGCTTCGCTTATTTCAAGATGGAATCTGGCCGGCTCAAAGGAATCTGACAGATTGGAATGGGAATCGAACAAATGACCTCGAGAATCGGCCACAACACGGAATGAATCAGCCATTTCACGTGTAGAATCGGCCACTTGGATGAATTAATCGGCGTCCAGACGCAATTCTCATGATTTAAGAGATTAATTGGAAACACACTACTAAGATTTATTAACGCAAAAAGCCCTCCACGTGGAATGGAGGGGCTAAAGATATAGATTACATACGTTCTGGTGCTGCAACGCCAACGAGTTTCAAAGCATTGGCAATCGTTGTGCGAGCTGCTGTGATTAGTGCTAGGCGTGCTTCAGACAGTTCACGATTCTCATCATCCAACACTTTTTCTGCATTGTAGAAACTGTGGAATGTGGATGCGAGCTCTTGAATGTACGTCGTGATGCGATGCGGTGCACGAAGGCGAGCTGCGTCACTGACGAGTTGCGGGAAGTCCCCGATTTTTTTGATCAAATCAATTTCTTTCTCCGCTTTCAGCAAGGAAACGTTCGCAACAGATGCGGATACGCCTTTTTCTTCAGCCGCACGTAAAATCGAAGAGATTCGAGCGTGTGCATATTGCGCGTAATACACTGGGTTTTCATTCGACTTCGAAACCGCTAGATCCAAGTCGAAGTCCATCTGTGCATCGCCTGAACGCATTGCGAAGAAGTAGCGTGTTGCGTCTAATCCAA
Organism: Sporosarcina sp. BI001-red; assembly: GCF_003384035.1. GTDB lineage: Bacteria > Bacillota > Bacilli > Bacillales_A > Planococcaceae > Sporosarcina. The sequence continues at coordinate 58,316 of NZ_QQAK01000014.1, forward strand.
CGAGTTCAACGAGTTCGCGAAGTGTGACGGCTTTTCCTGTACGTTTACTCATCTTGAATTTTTCGCCATCTTTATAGAGCTGCACCATTTGCGCAACTTCCACTTCTAACGTTTCACGGTCATAGCCAAGTGCTTGGATAGCTGCTTTCATACGCGGAATGTAGCCGTGGTGGTCAGCACCCCAAATGTTGATGAGCTTATCGAATCCACGATTCAATTTGTCTTCGTGATATGCGATATCCGGCATTAAATACGTGTATGAACCATCGTTCTTAATGAGCACACGGTCTTTATCGTCACCGAACTCAGTCGAACGGAACCATGTCGCGCCTTCTTCTTCAAATACGTAACCATTTTCGCGAAGCTTGTTCAACGCTACGTCGATTTTACCGTCTTTGTACAGTGAAGTCTCTGAGAACCAGACGTCAAATGGCACACGGAAGTCTGCTAAGTCTTGTTGTAGTTTGCCAAGCTCGATTTTCAAGCCATATTCACGGAAGAATTGGTAACGCTCTTCATCGGAAACATGCACGAATTTGTCTCCGTTTTCTTCGATAAGTTGCTTCGCGATTTCAATGATATCAGGACCTTGGTAGCCGTCTTCTGGCATTTCCTTTTCAAGTCCTAGTTCGCCGAAATAACGTGCTTCTAATGAATACGCCAAGTTTTCCACTTGTTTCCCTGCGTCGTTAATGTAGTATTCGCGGGATACATCGTAACCTGCAAAGTCGAGAATGTTACACAATGAATCTCCAAGTGACGCACCGCGAGCATGTCCTAGGTGCAAATCTCCCGTTGGGTTTGCTGATACAAATTCAACTTGGATTTTCTCGTTTTCACCTGAATCATTGCGACCGTATTGTGCCGATTGCTCGACCACTGTTTTCACAACGTCATCCAAATAATCCTTTTTCAAAACGATGTTCATGAATCCGGGACCTGCGATGTCGATTGACTCGATAGACGTTCCGGTTTTGTCCAACTTCTCAAGAATTGCTTCTGCAATTGCGCGCGGGGGCTTTTTCGCTAATTTAGTGAGCTGCATCGCAATGTTTGTTGCGTAATCGCCGTTCTCTTTACTTCTTGATGTTTCCAGCTTAATGGCTGGTACGTCTGTCTCTTCTACTAAGCCTGTTGCTAGAACTGCGTTGTGCAACGCGGTTTTAACTTCGTGCTGGATCTGTTCTACTGCATTCATAAGGTTCCCTCCGCATAGTGAATAGTTAGTTGGTACGTGCCAAGCAAGGATTGTTCGGAGTGCATGTCGTAATGCACATGAAATTCGCCTGTTGTTTGTTCGTTTTTAACGGAAAGTGCTTTTGTTACAACGAGCAGGTCCATCGCTAGTGGTCCATTGGCGTAGGTTCCGGTTCGTCTGCCGTTTAATTCTAATGGTAGCCGCATTCGGATTGCGCCCGTCCTCATAACGAGAGCGTCGTCGGGATTGAGCTTGATCATCGTTTTTATGAGTTCCCTATTTTGTTCTTCCTCATAGTGCAAATAACGATTGCCTGCTTTTTCAACGATGGTTCCTTCTGTTTCGAGCTCGTACACGTCGGTTTCCTGTCCGGGATGTTGGATTGCCGACTTTAGCTTAATCTTCACCGGCACAGCCGAGTTCTGCGTTCCCATCCACTCACCGCCTTAAATTTCATATATCTCTCTATTATAGCCGTTCAACAGTCCTTTTTTCAATCATTGCTTGACGAGATGCGTTTTTTCCAAGTCTTCCGTTTAATTTGACTCGTCCTTTCGCATACTACTCTCAAACGAGTGTCGAGAGGATGGATGATATGCGGCGAACGGACTATGTAAAGAAGAATAAGCGCAGAGCACGGTACCGTTTCGCCGGGCTGATCGCGATTACTGCTGCTACTGCGCTGTTTACAGTGCTTGTCTGCCTAAGAGTGTACGCACAAATTGCCGGTCCTCCTTCGTTAAGCGTTCCTGAAGCGTCTGTCTTCATGGATCGAAATGACCGGCAAATCGGGGATCGTTTTTCAGGTGAGCGACGCTACTGGGTCGATATTGACAAGATGTCCCCTTCCCTGATCGACGCGTTCGTTGCCGTGGAGGATAAAAACTTTTACAAGCATAATGGTTTTGACTACAAACGGATTGGCGGCGCTGTGTTGAAAGACGTGAAAGCTCGAAGAAAAGTAGAAGGTGCGAGTACGATCACGCAACAATATGCGCGGAATTTGTATTTATCCAATGAAAAGTCATGGACCCGTAAAATCAATGAAGCGCTTTACGCGTATCGGATGGAGTTATTTTACGATAAAGAAAAGATTTTGGAAGGCTATTTGAATACTGTCTATTTCGGACATGGAATGTATGGTGTGGAAGCGGCAAGTCGGTATTTGTTTGCGAAATCTGCGAACGATTTGACGTTGGAAGAAGCGGCCACTATTGCTGCGATACCAAAAGGTCCTTCGATTTATTCGCCTGCTACAGATTTGGAGAAATCTACGAATCGGAGAAAAATTGTTTTGCGCTTAATGGAAGAACAAGGGTTCATATCGTCTGAGCAGAAAGATCGTGCGGGTGAACAGTCACTTGCGCTGAAAACAGAGGATTGGTCGAGCACTAAAGATGTTGCTCCCTACTTTTTAAATGAGGTGTGGCAAGATGCGGAAAAAATCTTGACTGACAAAGGACGATATCCCGCTGAAGGCGGTTGGACCATTAAGACAACGCTCGACCTGATGCATCAAAAGACGGCAGAAGATGTGATCGCGAACCGGATGCCTGAAAATGAGCTACAGATTGGGTTTGTTGCGATGAAACCTGAAACCGGTGAAGTGACGGCGATGGTCGGTGGACGTAGTTATGAAGGCAGCCCGTTTAACCGGGTGACTCAGGCAAAGCGGCAGCCCGGCTCTGCGATGAAACCCATTTTGTATGCCGCGGCTTTGGAAGATGGGTTTAATCCTCTAACGTATATCTCCACCGAGCGGACGATTTTCACGTATGACGATGGTCGGTCTTTATATGAACCGAGCAACGTGAACGGTAAGTTTGGAGATCATCCGATTTCTCTTGCCCAGGCGGTTGCGGTGTCCGATAACATTTATGCCGTGAAAACGTTAGAAGAGGTTGGTTACAAAAAGTATAATGCGATGGCGGAAAAACTAGGCATCGATGTAACGTTCCCAGAGTCGCCTGCGGTGGCGCTTGGGACGTCTGCTGTGTCGCTGTTTGAAATGACGGGTGCGTATAACCGAATTGCGTCAGGAGGAAAGAAAATCGATCCCGTTATGATTTTATCCATTGAAGATTCTCGCGGGAAACTTGTTTACGAGCATCCAGAACAGACGAAAAAGCGGGCGATGACAGAGCAGAACGCGTTTGTCCTGACGCATTTATTGACAGGCATGTTTGACCCTGTGTTCAATGATTATTTGACCTCGACAGGGATTTCAATGCGCGCTAAGCAGTCTCGCCCGTACGCTGCAAAATCCGGAACAACGATTTCCGATCAATACCTGATCGGCTATACTCCAACGCTGACGGCTGGCATATGGACAGGTTATGATGTCGGGAAACAGTTGGAGAATGCTGTGGATAAATCTGTGTCGAAGCAGATTTGGATTGAATTTATGGAAGGTACTCACAAAGGGTTAATGGCCGAGCCATTTCTTCCACCAAAAGGCGTGAAAGGTGTGACGGTGGATATTGAGACGGGTGGTTTGGCAGTTGAAGGATGCAGCAAGCAGCGACTTGTTTATATGAAAGATAAGGATGTTCCGAAGCAACTATGTACGGATAAAACCTTACGGGAGTCACGAATAACAGGTTCAAAGAAGGAGAAGGAGTTCGAGTTGTTCCCATTTTCGTTTTTTGAGTGATGTTGGTGGCTTGAGATTTTGGAAACGAGCGGGTTCAAGTCGGGATTGAGCGGGTTGGACGGTGAAACGAGCGGGTTCAAGTCAGGATTGAGCGGGTTGGACGGTGAAACGAGCGGGTTCGTGGCCGAATTGAGCGGGTTGGACGGTGAAACGAGCGGGTTCACGTCGGGATTGAGCGGGTTGGACGGTGAAACGAGCGGGTTCAAGTCTGGATTGAGCGGGTTGCTCAGTGAAACGAGCGGGTTCAAGTCGGAATTGAGCGGGTTGGACGGTGAAACGAGCGGGTTCAAGTCGGAATTGAAGAACTTGGCCAGCGTGCTTCATCACAACGAAAAAAGCTTCCTGCCTGTTGGGTCTAACGGGCAGGAAGCTTTTTATGTCGGGCGAACCCGAGTGTCCTAGCTTAGCAATTGCAAGCTACTTAATAGTTTACTTCGTTTTGTCACGACATTCAACTAACTATTACGGACTTTGAGTAATTTGTTATAACTCTTTATAAATCAGGAGATGCTTCGCTTAGATCGATGTGAAGTTTCGGTTCGCTGTTGTTCCACATATCTGTGTTATGTTCCTTCAGAAAGTCAGCTAGAATTTTTTTCGACTTTTCATCCATATTGTCGACGATAATGCGACGCTTCATGGATTTATCCATCAAATTCACGTGATCTGCGAGTAGCTTGTAGCCACGGCGTTTTTCGCGGTTGACGATCATTTCACAAGACGTCATACCTGCATAGTACGGTCCTTTTTGATTGAAATCAATTGTTACCCAGACGAGCCAGTACAACTTGCCGCCTTCTGAGTCTTCTCGATTTGTTGTGAACTTTATGCCTCGCTCGATGTCGCTTTTCGCATGCATTGCACCGATTTCTATCGAAGCGAGCCCTTCTTCTGTGTCAACCATGACGGGTGTGATATTTTCCAAAGACAATGACCCGATTCCAAACCCCTTGTGACCGTCCGTCGGATCATTCTTTATAATGGTGAACCCTAACTTTTGCTTTGGTTTTGATTGTTGTTCGTCTGCCATTTCCGCAAACCCCTTTCTTTCTGTTAGTATATCTACTATACCGAACTTACTGGAAAGGTGGAAATTGTATGCCGTATGTAACTGTAAAGATGTTAGAAGGACGCTCAGAAGAACAAAAGCGAGCAATGGTTGAGAAAGTGACGGAAGCGGTTATGGAGACAGCGAATGCGCCTCGAGAAAACATCGTGGTGTTCATCGAAGAAATGTCAAAAAATCATTATGCGGTCGGTGGAAAACGATTAAGCGATCAATAAGAAAAGCCGGATGCATCAAGGAATTCCCTTGGGCATCCGGCTTTTTTGTGGAATGAATCATGCGACAGCACATGCTGCCATTTCTGCGATAAATGCAAATGCAGTGTCCATCTCTTCATCCGAAAAGTTTAATTTATTTTTAACGATGCGCACCTTTTCAATTTGCTCAGAGCGCTCTAAATGGTCGAAATAAAGTAACGTGGAGACGAGTTCCAAAAAGCGTGAACTCTGTTTATTCAACTTGTTAATACATGGTGCAAGTGATGCTAGCGGGGTATCTCCCGTCTCAGAAAACTTGAGACCGTCTTCAGTTGCGTGGTACGTATATTGGACATAAGACCCTTTGTCCGTGCATGTTTCATCCAAAAAGCCCATTTCACACAGTTCTTCAATGCGCAGCGTCAGCTCCTCTGAATAGGGGCCGTACATGTGTAATTCGTATTTCTCTACAAAGGGAAACTCCATCTTTTTCAATATGTAGACCATCTTCTGTAGTTTTTTTCTTCCATTCACTTCATCCGCCAGGGAAATCATTTGAACGATTTTCGCGTGTTCCGCAAGCATTGCGCACGCTCCTTTCTAGCCTCTTACTAGCTGTAAAATTTCCTTATATAGAGGATTGTCCTCTTGTCCTGCTTCAAGTATGTCTTCAGGGAAATAAATTTTATGGTCCGTTCGCCGTTTGCCCGAAATGGCATCGACGATATCGGATGACCGTGACAGTTCGCTCAACTCCCCGTTTGGAAGTTGTAAGTAGATCGGAACGCGTTCGTTTTCTTCTCCTGGGCGATAAAAATCGTATGGCAAATCGGAAGAAGAGTCCGTGACTAAATAATATTCGGGATCTATGCCTGCTTCTTTGAACAATGAGTCGAGTTTACCGATTTTGCGATATTCTTTCGCAGGATCAAATTCGGCATATTGAAATAGCTTTCGATTAATGAATCTTCGACATAAGTCAGATAGGATTGGGTCTTGTTCTTTCATCCAAAGCTGGAAATATGTAAATAAGACGCCTTCATCCAAAGAGATGTAATCTTCGAGCGTAATGGTTTTATCGAAAAAAGACCGGAATGGTGCAGGGTCTTGTTGGAACGCATAGCCATCCTTATATAGCGCTTTTGCGCGATGCAAAATCTTGATGAGGATCACTTCTGCACTGCGGGAAACAGGGTGAAAATAGACTTGCCAGTACATTTGGTAGCGACTCATGATGTAGTCTTCGACCGCGTGCATGCCGCTCGATTTGATGACGACTTGTTCTTCCGCAGGACGCATAACACGTAAAATCCGCTCCATGTCAAAGTGACCGTACTGAACGCCTGTATAGTAAGCGTCTCGCTGCAAGTAATCCATGCGGTCTGCGTCAATTTGACTGGAAATCAGGCTGATCACGAGCTTGTCCTTGTATGTTTTGCCAACGACATCAGCGACACGTTGCGGAAACTCTGGGCTTACGCGGCGGAGCACTGCATTTACTTCCGTGTCCCCTAGCAAAATTGCTTGGGTGAACTTCTCGTGGTCCAAGTCGAATACTTTTTCAAATGCGTGTGAAAACGGTCCATGACCGAGGTCGTGCAGAAGTGCTGCGCACAGTGCGACCAGTCGTTCATCCTCATTCCACTCAGGACGTCCTCCGAAGCCACTATCGATGATGCGACGGACAATTTCATAGACGCCAAGCGAGTGTTGGAATCGGCTATGCTCCGCTCCGTGGAAGACGAGATAGGTTGTGCCGAGTTGCCGGATTCTGCGCAGTCGCTGAAATTCCCGGGTGTCTATGACATCCCAGATGACACGATCTCTCACATGAATATAGCGGTGTACCGGGTCTTTAAATACTTTTTCTTCTGCCAGTTTCTCATGCTCATACGACATATCGCACCTCCGTTCAACGTTTCTCCAGTATACCAAAAATCAGTAAGTTCGACAGCTGCAAAAGGCACATTCGAAAAAAGATGAAAGTATCAATCTTTTGTTCTGTATAAAAATCTTATGGTGTGTCCATGCTGTCAGTAGAAAGAGAGAACGAATTATGGGAGGCATTGGAGATGGTAAAAATTAGACAAGATGCATGGTTGGAAGAAAACGATACATTATTGGCAGATACGGTCCTACGACATGTACGTGAAGGCAGTACGCAATTGAGTGCATTTGAAGAAGTCGGAGACGCTTTGAACCGAACGGCAGCAGCATGTGGGTTCCGTTGGAATGCTGTTGTAAGACAAGACTACGAGAAAGAATTGTCACAAGCGAAGAAAGAACGTAAACAAGCTTTGCGTGTGCTCGGTTCAGATTTCAAACGTCGTGCAACACCTCTTTACACGATTCAAACGAATGAAGAAGAACAACGTGCAACCTCGGTTCCACTGTCCGCACTTTCCATGGATACGGTGATTGCATTCCTCATTCGCATGCACCACTCAGGCGGTACGAATAATGATGCTCTGCGTTGGCAGCAAACCGCAAAGACCGCTCAAGCCCGTGTTGCAGAGCTTGAAAATATGGTAGAGCGCCTGAAAAGAGATAACAAGACAATCCGAGATGATTACGAGCAATTTGTTGAAATCATGAACCGTGCGCGTCGACTCGTTACGTTGAATGAAGAAGGCGAGCATACTGCACCGACTTTCAAAATGGAGCAAAACGGAAATCTTATCTCAAAAGAACCCCCTATTCATTGAAATAGGGGGCTTTTTTTATTTTCATTCAGCTAAAGCAATCATTTTCGCATTCCGTTCGACAACACGTTTCAAATAGAACGTATAAAGTTCCATTTCCTCGTCGCGGAAGCCGCCAGATTGGACGTTCTCCGCAAGCAAGTTCAACTGTTGTTGAATTCGCAAGTTGACGTCCGGGACAGTAAGACTCTGGTCAAGCAGTTCCGATAATGAAGCCATCGTTTCTGGTTGAATGACAGGATATGCAAATTTCGTTGCCTCCCCGCCAAGGCCCGTTTCATATAACCCTTGGACGAGTGCTGCCCGCTCGCTACCACTACCTTCTATACATAAATAGACTTGCACGGCGACGCCTTGCCTCAATCGACGTTGTGAGATGCCTGCGAACTTCTTCCCATCAATACTAAGATCATAGCTTCCTGGACAATACGATCCTACGATTTCATAGGCCTCGATGCGGTCACTCACTTCTGGAAACAGCATGCGAATAAATTCCAGCATGACGTCATACCCGACGGAGATATCGATGGATCCGCTCTGTTCAGATAATACGATAGAAATATTGAGCACCCCGCTATCGAGTACGACCGCAAGTCCTCCCGAATTTCGGACAATTGTTTTATATCCTGCTTCATGGATAGCTGGTAAAGCACGCTCTAAATGCGGGAGTCGATGATCCTGAACACCGAGTACGATGGTGTTATCGTGCACCCATGTACGGACGGTCGAGGCACTTTGTTGCTGTCCGACTAGTTGACAAAGGGTATCGTCTGCTGCGAAGGATTCTAATGCAGAACGACTTTTGGCCGAAAGGGATTCATCTATATAACGCCAAGTTGGAATGGTTAAATACGATTCAATTACTGACATAAGCAGACTCCTGTGTGTGAATATTTTAGGTTTGATTACACTCAGTTTACACTACAAGCCGTTCCTCTTCCACTCGCTGTCGGGTGTCAAATTCGTGACAACCGGTGTCTCGGCTGAATTGAAGTTGTCCGTTATGGTACACTGAGAAAAGAACGGCTGCCCTGGGGATATTTCTCCGTCCACCCGTACGAATCTCAATTTAAAGGAGTTCGATTTCACATGATTGAAGCAGCACAAACTCTGGATGGCTGGTATGTATTACACGATTTCCGTACGATGGACTGGACCTCTTGGAAACTTATTTCCAAAGAAGAGCGCCAGCACGCGGTTGACGAGTTCGTCGCGTTCCTTGATAAGCTGAATAAAGCGGATGAAAACAAAACAGGCAGCCACGCATTTTATACAATTGTTGGTCAAAAGGCTGATTTCATGCTCATGACGTTGCGTCCGACAATGGACGAATTGCAACAGCTTGAAGCGGAATTCAACAAACTCTCGATCGCAGACTTCACAATGCCCGCGTATTCATACGTGTCCGTAGTGGAACTTTCCAACTACTTAGCTGGTGGAGATTCGGATGAAGATCCATACCAAAACCCATACGTTCGCGGACGTTTGTATCCTGAACTTCCACGCAGCCAATACGTCTGCTTCTATCCAATGGACAAGAAGCGTGAAGGAGACGTTAACTGGTACATGCTCGATATGGATATCCGTAAAGAAATGATGCGCAGCCACGGCTTAATCGGCCGCAGCTATGCTGGAAAAGTAAAGCAAATCATCTCTGGTTCTGTCGGTTTCGACGACCACGAGTGGGGCGTTACACTGTTCGCAGACGACGTGCTTCAGTTTAAGAAACTAATCTATGAAATGCGGTTTGACGAAGTGAGCGCACGCTACAGCGAGTTCGGCGAGTTCTTCGTAGGAACCATTTTACAGGACGACACGCGCGCCGATTTCTTCACGGTGTGAAGGTAGAATATAGGTTAAGCCACCCCCGGGAGTGATCCTGGGGGTGGCTTTTTTGTGATTTATGAGGGCTTTGCTTGGGTTATGATCACTTTCTGCGATTTATGAGCGCTCTTCAAAAGTTCTCCTCCTTGACCAACACAAAACTTGATTAATTTAAAATCCTACCTCACCCATGAAAACACCAGAAAAAAATGCTTCGCAAAGCGAAGCTCAACAAATCAATCTTGGTTTTACTTGGTAAGCGTATACGTTGTCGCTTTTCTTGTCCCCACTTTTTGAAGTAAAGGGCTGGTCAATAGACGTTTGGCTGTATGGCGGCATGTGAGCCCTGTAAATCCACAAAACTCTCTGTTAGTCAGCGACTTTCCAACGAGCATGAAATATTCCTCGATTGCCTTCTCGTAAGGGGCTTTACTTTTATGTCCACAAAATGGACAGCTCCAGGCGTTTCCTTCGCGCACAATCGCTTGTGCATTCTTACAGCTTTGGCAGAGTACTCCATTTTTTAGTTCAGTGGGTTGAATTCCATACCGTGCAGTGAGTGGGAATGGGTTGTAGTCTTGGTGATGTGTTAAGAATGTATGAGCAAGTTTTTGTATATCCTGCTTGGATAGCATGGAAGACTCAGGAGATATTTCCCTGAAAAATACAGGAGCTTCGTAATTCGGTAGAACAGGCATAGTGGGTGGCTCTTCTATGAGGATTTCATTGTTGTGTGCAAATGTAATGAGGCCAGTTACTGGTAAATGAATCTCTTTTTCGTGCAGCCAACTGTTTAGAAAATGAATTTTTCGTTCGACTTCTGCAATTGGGTTTCTGAATACAGTGCGAGCACCAGTTTGCGACTCTTTTAGAAATTGTGTTGGATTCGCTTTTACTATGATTTTATCTGCAATATTTTTAACTTCAGTAATAATGATTCGATCCGGCGCAATGAACAAAGAATCGATTTGAAATTGTACACCGTTTTGCTGAAGACTTAGGTCATGCAAAATCGCATGAGGAAAATCAGTATAGACTTCTTTCATACAGCGGTCGTATTCTTGTTCGCCTCCGTATCCAACACGAACTTTGTACAATTCATCCTGGATAAATCGGTACTTTTCATGTGTGGATGATAATCTGCTTACGAGTGATTGAAGTCCTTCTAACTGTTTGGGTTTTGTACGCTGTTTATAAAGCATTTGCATCCTTCCTTTCTTTCTATTTCATTGAGTGTAGCTTGTTTGCATTGTGATTGGAATAGCTTTTGGCAAGTTAGCATTTCGGACTATTTTCAAGAGACAAACTTGAAATTTGACGGGCATGCCCCTTACTTTGAAGGTCTACTATTTTACAAAGTTTTGTGCTAAAAACCTTGTAAGGGCCTGATTTGTTGGCGCTTCGCTTATTTTTAGCTGAGTCGTGTGGATTTGGGCCAATTTCTGAGATATGGATGATAGTTCATCAGGTTTTTTTGAGATTTATGATCAGTTCTTTCCTAGTTATGAGCGCTTTCCAGTGGTTATGATCACTTTCCTCCAGTTTATGAGCGCCTCCCAGTGGTTATGATCACTTTCCTCCAGTTTATGAGCGCTTCCCAGAGACTATGATCTGTCTCCTTCTTTTATGCTGATTCATCCCCCCATCTCTCAGTTAAAAGTCCATCGCAATGCTTGGAATGTTTCTCACGCTCCGTTCATAGGATACCTGTGAGGGGGTAATCGTGTGGCGGTGATTAAGGCGACGGATAAGCATATCGATTTGCTGGCGCGGTTAATGCGTGCGGAAGCGGAAGGCGAAGGTCAGCTCGGTATGCTGATGGTCGGCAATGTTGGTGTAAATCGAGTGCGAGCAGACTGCCTCGATTTTACCGATATTCGTAACTTGGATGACATGGTATTCCAAAGCCCCGGTGGCTTTGAAGCAACGACGAAAGGCTACTTTTATCAACGTGCCCGTGAAGTGGATCGCAAATTAGCAAGGCGTGCGGTGAACGGCGAACGGTTCTCGCCTGCTGAACGATCTCTCTGGTTTTTCATGCCCCCTGGGGATTGTCCAGAGCAATGGTACGGTCAGTACAATACGGGTCGCTACAAATCACACTGTTTCTTCTCGCCAACCGAACAAGACTGCCCAACTATCTAACTTTGAAAGGATGACAGCATGGTTCAATATCAATGGTCACCGAACTACCAGCAGCAACCGCAATTTGCCTTTCCACCACAGCACCAACAGCAACAGCAACAACAACAGCAACAAAACATACCACCCCAAGTCACCATTCCGAGCGGACGTCCGCCAGCGGGCGCATTTCGTGAAGAATCATACATCGAGAATATTTTACGATTAAACCGAGGAAAAGTTGGGACGTTCCATTTTTCATTTGAAAGTGCCATGGAAGCGGGTACGAACGTAAAAGCTGTCACCGGTATGGTCGAAGCGGCGGGTCGTGACCACGTGATTTTAAGTGAACAAAGCACTGGCAAACGGTTCCTCTTCCCGATGATTTACTTCGATTATGCAGAATTTAACGAAGAGCTCAATTACTTCCCACAGCGACCGTGACAAAAAAACACCTGCACGCTCTCTTATTTAGAGAGCGTGCAGGTGTTTTCATTTCATTAATTTCCAAACTTCGAGGCTGCTACAATAAGCATGATCCAACCAGCGATGAATGCGACGCCACCAATTGGTGTAATCGCACCAAGGATACCGATTCCAGATAAGCTCAATACATACAGACTGCCTGAGAAAATGATGATTCCGGCTAACATGAGATACCCGGCCCATGATAATGCAGTCGATGAACCGAATAGCGCAGGGCTCATCAGAATCCCGATTGCGAGCAATGCGATTGCATGGAACATTTGATAGTGAACCGCTTTCTCCCAAACGTCTAAATAATGTGCTGATAATTTACCAGATAAGGCATGGGCACCAAATGCTCCAAGCATAACAGCGATCGCTCCGTTAACAGCACCAGCGATAATGAAAAATGGCATGTTGTCTTCCCTCTTTCCGAGTAATTTGCATTAAAAGTCAAATAGCGAACCGCCATTTGCATCCTCTTCTTCTAAAACCTTGCCTTCAAGACTAGATTGGACTGGAGCGGTGATTGTCTCGGAAGCAGGCGACATTCCAGTTGGAGAAGCCCCTGCAACTGCATTATTTCCAGACAAAAACTTCAACTTACTCTCAGTGGATGGCAACTGTGCCGTCTTCTCTCCAAGTAGTAACCCGCATAGAGACTGCATCACTGCAATCGATTCACGCATCGCCGTTTCATCAGAAGTCATTTTCGCATTCGTTAGTTGACGTTGTAATTCTTCTAGAACACGATTTGTTGAAATCATGCGCTACCGCTTCCTTTCTTCGGTTCAAACTTCATGCATTCCATACCTGAAGAACGCAAAACTACTGCAGAAGGCAGCTCCCGCGTTTTAAATCCATACGCTTTGCAGCCACGCGGGTGCTTTGGATCCCACGTAACGTAGAAATGACAGCATTGAAAACAATTCACGGCCATAACAACGGTCACCTTCCTTCATTAGCATACAACTCATCCATTATAACTCTGTCTTGCACCAATCAATCTCGGTTTTTCCCCAGGAAGCGAGCTGTTCGTTCGTTCTCGAAAACGGACGCGACCCGAAGAATCCGCGATTTGCACTGAGCGGACTTGGATGCACTGATTCAATGGTAACATGCTTTGTCAAATCGATGAGTCGCTTTTTCTCTTGTGCCGGACGCCCCCAGAGAATGAACACAATTGGCTCGTCACGGTCAGACAGTTTCCGGATCACTTCATCTGTAAACGTCTCCCATCCTTGCTTACGATGAGAGTGCGCTTCTCCTTCGCGGACGGTTAAGACGGTGTTCATCAAAAGCACGCCTTGCTCCGCCCATCCAAGTAATGAACCCGATTCAGGAACGGAACAACCGATATCGCTAGCACGCTCTTTAAATATGTTGCGCAAACTCGGTGGTATTTTGACATTGGGTTGTACTGAGAAACTTAAACCATGCGCTTGTCCTTTACCGTGGTACGGATCTTGTCCCAAAACAACCACTTTCACCGATTCATATGGGGTATGTCTAAAAGCGTTCCATATATTATCCATTTCCGGATAGACGATATGCTCTGCATATTCTTTCTTCAAAAACTCATGCAACTGCGCATAGGACGGAGCTGCAAATGCGTCTTGAAGCACAGCATCCCACTGACTTTCGAATTGTGGTTTCAATTTACTCACTCCTCAAACTGGATGGTCACGTCGTAGCCTGCAAGTGAAAACATCTCGTGAAGTGTCTGTTCCGCGTTTTTCTCTGCAGTTTCCAACACGCCTTGTCCAGCGCTCTCTTCACGAATTAATTTCTTCGCTTCGTCCGCAAGTTCATAGGCTTCAGTGATGTTGGCTTTCTCCCGGAATACTCCTTCAAACGAGTACACTTCAACTTGGTCGAAGAAAATTTCAGCGCCTCCAAGGAACTCAGGTTTCGGTAACTTGAGTGTTGCGGTTTTATTGGCCTCATTGATATCCATGTCTTTCTTGGTCACTGTTGATAAATCCACGCCGGCTTTAATAGCTCCAGGTATCACAACAAGCAGTTGGCGTTTCGTCCCAGGCAGATTAAGTCCGATGCTTTGTCCGAACAACTGGTTATCTTGACGTTCAATGATGACTTTTGTATAGGCTTCCGCCGTAGCCATTTCGTTCAAGTCTTGGATTTGCTCAAGGAAACTTGTTTTTTGTTCCGTAAAAGTACTTCCTTGCTTAATTAGATAGAAAGCAATGAACGGTAATGATGCGACTAATAGAATCACAATAAGCGCAATGATGAGAAATGATTTTCTCCAAAGCGAGAAAAATAGCATAAGGATGCTCCCTAAACTTCTACGCTTTTTTCTGGGTCGGGCGAATGCTTCATCCACCGTAACTGCACTTTCTTTGTCCGATGCTTTCAACTCTTTCAGTAATTTCTCGATCTCTTCCAGTTTCCGTTCGTCCTTCGAATTGTTGTCCTGTTTCATGTCAGTCCTCCTTTTCAAAAGCGCTTCTAGCTATTGGTCTTACTTTATAGTCAATAAAATACAGAACTAATCAGTACGTACAGTTTGCAGGAAAGTTCCCGTGCAGACAAGCAATCCATCGTGGTATGATGGCGCGAAGGAGGGATTGCCTTGTCCAACGTTCCGATTCGAGAAAAGGTGAAGCGTATTGCTGAAGCTGCAAAAGATGGTGACACGTATTCCGAGTCCTCAAAAAGTGCAGGAATGCTCTTCTTTTACGGCATCTTTGGCATCGCTATTTTGTTTCTCATCGCGCTAACATTCGGTCTCGCACAAGGAGGCCATTATATAGGAAGTGCAATCTGCCTAGTCGCAGGAGGGGGGCTTGGATTCGTCCTCCTCAAGCTGGCACGTGCATAATTCGCTCAATTTGTATTTGCTTTTCTGATTGAGTACACTTAAGTATACCCTATTCGTAAAGGAGTCCTCTATAATGACGATGAAAAAGACTTTGACAATTGCAGGTTCAGATACATCCGGTGGTGCCGGTATACAGGCGGACCTTAAAACTTTCCAAGAACTGGGTACATACGGCATGACTGCATTGACAGTTGTCGTCACAATGGATCCGGACAAGCATTGGAGCCATAATGTCTATTCACTTCCGATCGATGTGATTAAATCACAAATTAAAACTGCCCTTTCCACTGGCATCGACGCCATTAAAACAGGCATGTTAAGCACGGAAGAAGTCATTCAAACTGCAGGTGAAGCAATTGCTGAATCCGAACTATCACACGTCGTGATTGACCCCGTTATGGTTTGTAAAGGGGAAGATGAGGTCTTGAATCCTGGAACTGTCGACGCAATGATCGAATACTTGCTTCCACGTGCTGAAATCGTGACACCGAACTTGTTCGAAGCAGGACAGCTTGCAGGTATGAAAACTCCTAGCACAATTGAGCAAATGAAAGCGACAGCTGAGAAGATCCATTCTCACGGTGCACGCAATGTTGTCATAAAAGGTGGCAAGCAGTTGCAGCACGATAAAGCGGCAGACTTGTTCTACGATGGAAAAACCCATCTTTTGTTGGAATCCGAAAAAACGGATACCCACTATAACCACGGTGCAGGGTGTACGTTCGCAGCTGCGATTACAGCGAACTTGGCGAATGGAAAAGAAATAAAGGATGCAGTAATTGAAGCAAAAGCGTTCGTTGCTGCTGCAATCGCAAATGGATGGAAGTTGAACGAGTATGTAGGCCCTGTTATGCATGGTGCTAAGAATCGTTTTGGCGGACCTGAAATTACGACAACCGAAGTGTAACATTCTCAAGCACAGGAGGACTCGTCCTTCCGTGCTTTTTTGATGCTGAAACGGCATAATCGCAATTGCTTCGCTTACCGGATATAATTAAATGCAGAGTAAAAAAATAGCCAGAGGAGGAAGACATGTGGAACTTGTACAACGAGATCAGCTACAGAGCTTGATCGATTCCTTTGCGGGCAAAGATGTCTACATTCATTTGGAGACGACAAACGGCTCCTATGCTGCGCATTTTCAGGAAGGATTCTTTAACGCAGGTGCGTTCATCCGCAATATTGTTGTGAACTACGAACTTGGAAAAGTGGCGGGCGACTCCCCTCACCGTATCGGGTTGAAACTACCTTCCGGGTGGATTTACGCGCAAGGAATTACACACTATGAATTAGATGAACACGGACGTCTGCTAATGGCGGGTCTTGGACCAGATGGTAAATTGGCCGTATCCCTCGAAATTAGCGAAACTCCGTTTACGTATTAATAAAAGGAGGACCAATAATGATGGAAAAAGAACGTCATGTATTAGTCATTTTCCCACACCCGGATGATGAAGCATTTGGTGTTTCGGGAACAATCGCAACCTATATCGAAATGGGCGTCCCTGTGACATACGCTTGTCTAACACTCGGTGAGATGGGACGGAATCTAGGGAATCCCCCATTTGCCAACCGCGAAACGCTACCGGCAATTCGTAAGAAAGAACTCCAAGCATCAGCTGACGCAATGGGACTAACCGATTTACGTATGATGGGTCTTCGCGACAAGACTGTAGAGTTTGAGGACGATGAAAAAATGGTGAAGCTCGTTGCAGATTTGATCGATGAATTGAATCCTTCCCTGGTGATTTCGTTCTATCCAGGATTGTCTGTACACCCTGACCATGATGCTACAGGACGAGCAGTGGTCGAAGCGATCCGTCGAATGGCTGAATCCGAACGTCCGAAGTTGTACACAATTGCATTCGACAATAAAACAGTCGAGCAAATCGGACATCCTGATGTCCACCATGATGTATCTGGTGTGACTGAGAAAAAGCTTGGGGCAATGAATGCTCATGCATCTCAAACTGTCTGGATGATGGAAGATATGCAAAAACGTCTAGACGCACAGGATCCTGATGCGTTAAAATGGTTAAAGACAGAACATTTCTACACATATTCCTTTAAGTGAGGAAACCGCTTTCAATGCGGTGACTTCGGGATTGCTAGTTCTATCTAGTAATCCCGAATATACATAATGGAGCTTTGGAGAAATATTCTTGTTTACATTCTGGTATTTACTCATTATCATGAATAAATATACATAGTATGCATTACTATTAGCGAAGGAGCTCATCCATGAAAAAAGCGTCTTTATCCAACTGGTTATTGTTTTTAGTTCCATCTATTATCGGTGTCATTTTGTTTATGATTCCTCTGAAAATCGGAGACGGCTGGAAAGTTCCGATAGCGTTCCTAGCTGATAAACTCGCCGGGTTTATAGAACCTGCGATGCCGTTTGCTGCGATGGTGCTCATTATCGTTTCAGCGGTAGGTTCCGTTATCTTCTTGTTTATAAAAAAAGAAGAAGGCGTGAAGCCTCCTTTCGTACAAACCTTGTTCAAAGTGACACCATTTTGGACACTGACGCGTGTGGTAGGTGCGATTTTCGCGATTATGGTCACGTTCAAACTCGGACCTGAAGCAATTTGGAGTGAAAACACGGGTGGCTTGTTACTATCACCTGATGGACTTGTTTCGTTCTTATATACCATTTTCCTATTTGCAGGATTGTTCTTGCCGTTACTTTTGAATTTTGGATTGCTCGAGTTCTTCGGTACGATGATGGTGAAAATCATGCGTCCGTTGTTCAAGCTTCCTGGTCGATCCTCCATTGACGCGTTGACGTCTTGGGTTGGAGACGGGACGATTGGTGTCCTATTAACGAGTAAGCAGTATGAAGATGGACATTATACGAAACGTGAAGCAGCTGTTATTGCCACAACGTTCTCGATCGTTTCGATTACTTTCTCGCTTGTTATTATTAAAACGGTTGGTCTCGAAGATTACTTCGTTCCGTTTTACGCAACAGTTGCGGTGGTTGGTCTTGTATTAGGACTGATCATGCCTAGAATTTATCCCCTTTCGAAGAAACCAGATGAATTCATTGACGGTACTCCCCAAACAGGAACAGAAGAAAGTCTACCTGAGGGATATAATGTCATTTCTCACGGTATTGAAAACGCACTTGCAACTGCGGATAAAAACCGTTCGGCAGGTAAAGTTATAGGCGATGGATTCCGGAACGTTTTGGATATGTGGATTGGCGTAGCCCCAATCGTTATGGCGTTTGGTACGATTGCAACGATGCTTGCAGAGTATACGAGTCTATTCACGATTCTCGGGAAGCCATTTGTTCCATACTTGAATCTGCTACAAATTCCTGAAGCTTCTGAGGCCGGTTCGCTAATGGTTGTCGGAATTACAGATATGTTCTTGCCTGCTCTACTTGCAGACGGTATGATTTCTGACCCGATTACCCTTTTCACAGTGGCGACCGTATCTGTCGTTCAGCTCATCTACTTGTCAGAAGTGGGCGGCTTGATTCTTGGGACGAAGATTCCCGTCAACATCTGGGATCTAATTGTGATTTTCTTACTTCGTACGATCATCGCGCTGCCAATCGTTGCAGGCGTTGCACACTTGTTATTTTAAATAACATTAGGAACACCCCCATGCGGCTGGTTGGCTGCATGGGGGTGTTTTTTGTTTAGGGAGTGGTTGGTTGGTCGCGAGGTTATGTAAGGTGTTGATAGAAGCTTTCTTCCGCGGGAGGTGGACGGATGGGGTTATGATCACTTTTCCTGAGTTTATGAGCGCTTTCCTGGAGTTATGATCACTTTCCTAGCTTTATGATCGCTTTCCTGGAGTTATGATCACTTTTCTAGCTTTATGAGCGCTTTCCTGGGGTTATGATCACTTTCCCAGCTTTATGAGCGCTTTTCTGGAGTTATGATCACTTTCCTAGCTTTATGAGCGCTTTCCTGGGGTTATGATTACTTTCCTAGCTTTATGAGCGCTTTCCTGGGGTTATGATCACTTTTCTAGCTTTATGAGCGCTTTCCTATTGTTATGATCACTTTCCCAGCTTTATGAGCGCTTTCCTGGGGTTATGATCACTTTTCTAGCTTTATGAGCGCTTTCCTGGAGTTATGATCACTTTTCTAGCTTTATGAGCACTTCCCCCATTTTATGAGCACGAGCTGCCGCTACTCCCTATCACTTCACGCAAAAATCCCCGCGCGCTGGATTTCACCGGCGCGTGGGGATTCATTCTATTAAGCATTCACTTTTTCGCGAATCTTTTCTAGCATGTCTGACACCATTGCATCGAGATTGTAAGTGGATTTGAAGCCCCACTCCGTTTCTGCGACGGATGTGTCGATAGAATTCGGCCAGCTGTCAGCGATGGATTGGCGTACTGGATCAACATCATAGCTGATTTCAAATGTTGGGATGTACTTTTGGATCGCAGCTGCCAACTCGGATGGATCGAAGCTCATTGCCGTTACGTTGAACGCATTGCGATGCTTCAAGTTAGCGGCATCGGTTTCCATCAAATCGACAATCGCTTGGAGCGCATCTGGCATGTACATCATATCCATGTACGTACCTTCTGCTATGAATGACGTATACTTGCCCTCTTCTACCGCTTTGTAGAAAATGTCGACCGCGTAATCTGTTGTACCGCCGCCTGGTTGAGCAACGTATGAAATGAGTCCAGGGAATCGAACCCCACGTGTATCAACGCCAAACTTTTGATAATAATAATCACATAACAATTCACCAGACACTTTGTTCACTCCATACATTGTCGTCGGGCGTTGGAATGTATCTTGTGGTGTGTTGTCTTTTGGTGTGGAAGGTCCGAATGAGCCGATTGAGCTTGGTGTGAAGAATTGAAGGTCCAGTTCACGTGCTGTCTCCAGCGCATTTACGAGTCCTCCCATATTCAAATTCCATGCGAGCATCGGGTTCTCCTCCGCTTTTGCGGAAAGTAATGCTGCCATGTGCATGAGTGTGTCTGCACCGAACTCTTTTGCAAGCCCTGTCATTTTTGCTCCATCCGTTACGTCAAGGATTGCGAATGGTCCATCCATTTCTGTTTGTGGTTCGCGAATGTCTGTTGCTAATACATTTTCCGTACCATATTCAGCGCGTAGTTTGGTAATCAACTCTGAACCGATTTGACCAAGTGCGCCGGTCACCATAATTTTCTTCATCGTGTATTCCCCCTATGAATGTTTGTCTTTTTGGAGAGGACAGTTTGTATTTATCAAATGAAATAAGTAGTTTTAATAGCTGAAACTGATTATAAACTGTTCTGCTGGAAAATACAATTCCTTGAATAGCATTCTCTCTCGTTATCGGAATCGTATGTTATAATGAAGGTAATTGGAGGGTGTACAGCTTGAAAGATAATCCATTTCTCATCCGCGGAGTAGCCCGTTGGCTGTTATTATTTGGCGGTGGAGTTCTCCTTACCGTAGTGCTACTGTTTGCTAATATTCCTTTTTGGGCCGTGTTCGGTATTGTCATAATTGTGTATATGTCAATTACACTTGGTTGGCCAATATATATCATCTATGGAACGAAAAACTTGGACAAAATCGATAAGTTTTTAACGAAGAATCGGGCTAATACCCTGTTCGCTTACGCCTATGCAATTGCTCATGAATCGGACGAAACGATTATTGAAACAATCGAAACCGTTTTACAAACTCACAAACAACCTAAAATCCAAGCAGTGTACGCCGCGAATCTTGCCGTTTGGCAAAACGATATGGAGGCGTTGCATCGCATTGCCATTCACTTACCCACAGCAGATTATGTGAATTACTACACGGCAAATGCATTGTTAATGGAAGGGAATTTGGAACGCGCGCAAACTCTGCAAACTGCTATTAAAAAGCCATGGATGAAACACGCGCTTCAAGCTAGTATCGCCAAGCAGTCTGGTGACCAAACTGCCTATCGAAAAGAAGTGGAGCTCTCTACCTCTTGCGCTCGTGGTATTCAACATTTTGTATTGGTTTCTCTGTTCCAACGTCAAGACCAAGTATCTCCGATTATTTAAGAGGAGGGATGGCCATGATTTACGAAGAAGAGACTTATGTAGAATTGCACGATGGTCGCAAAGGACTTGTCGTTCTTGTTCGAGTAGACGAGCGTACACAGTATGACATTGAACTTGCAAATGGGGAGTTGACGACTGTGTATCACGAGGAAATTGCACGACCTGTTGATACTCCAACTAAATAAAAGCAGTCTGGAAAGGATAAGCCCTTTCCAGACTGCTTTTTTGTTTTTCATACGAGGATAACCTCGCATTTAGTTACTGAATAACGCCGAGCTCTTTGCCAACCTTTTCATAAATCTTAAGTGCGTCGTCTAGCATGTCTTTCGTATGGGCAGCGGTTGGCATGTTGCGAACGCGGCCTTTCCCTTTAGGAACTGTTGGGAATACGATCGATTTTGCATAGACGCCTTCTTCAGCAAGACGTTTCGAGAATTGCTGTGTCAGTTTTTCTTCTCCGATGATACAAGGTGTGATTGGTGTTTCGGAATTCCCGATATCGAAGCCGAGTTTCTTCAAGCCCGCTTTCAAATAGTCCCCGTTTTCCCATAGTTTGTCGTGCAGTTCGGTCGATGCGCTAATTTTATCAAGCGCACCCATGATTGCAGCAACGTCGCCTGGTGGTACTGCTGTTGAGAATAAGAACGGACGTGAACGGACTTTCAACCAGTCAATCAGTTTTTGTGTTCCAGCTACATAACCGCCGACAACACCGACTGCTTTTGAAAGTGTCCCCATCTGCATATCGATTTCTTTTTCAAGTCCGAAATGCTTCACAGTTCCTTTCCCTTTACCAGTAACGCCTGAACCGTGCGCATCGTCCACGTATGTGATGAGGTCGAATTCTTTCGCGACTTCAACAGCACCCGGTAGGTTTGCGATATCACCATCCATTGAAAATACGCCATCCGTGATGTACATGACTTTCCCGTATTGTCCAGATTCCGTTGCTTCTTTTGCTTTTGCACGGAGATCATCCATGTCTTGGTGCTTCACACGGATAATTTTAGCGCCAGATAGACGGCAACCGTCGATGATGGATGCGTGGTTTAATTCATCAGAAAGAATGGCATCGTTTTTGTTCATGACTGCAGAAATCGCCGCCATGTTGCAGTTGAATCCGGATTGGAATGAAATTGCGGCTTCTGTTCCTTTGAACTCAGCTAGCTTTTTCTCAAGCTCTATGTGGATATCGAGCGTACCATTAATGGTACGCACTGCTCCTGCACCGACACCGTATTTATTCACAGCTGCAATGTTAAGTTTTTTCAAGTCTTCGTCTGTTGCAAGACCTAAATAGTTATTTGAAGATAAGTTAATGAGTTCATTGCCTTTGATTTTAATGATTGGACCATTCGGACCTTCGACCGGCTCGATTTCGTTGTAAAGTCCCTGATCCCGAAGTTCTTGCAAGTTCTCGTCTAGAAATGCATTTAATATGTTAGACAAACTAATCTTCCTTTCAGACACATGATGCTATTAGTGTAGCATATTTGTGCCTTCCCCCATAATGGAAGTGTGTTAGGGAGCGATGAGCTCTGTCAGCAGTTCCGCTTTTTCATGGAATGCTTTTAAGTCGAGTGCACTGTCCATGCCTGCGTCAATTTGACTCGCCAAACGTGCATAAGACTGCATATACCCTGCTGCATTCCCGATTGCTTCTTTATAACGCGGGCGGATGCCATCGATTGCCTGCTCTGCTTTTTCGCTTGGCGCACACATCTGGACAAGGTCAAGGATTTCATCGCCTTCTCGTTCTGCATCATACACGTGAGGCTCTGTCGCATCGAATAGGCAAACGGATAGTTCCGGAAATTGGACAAGGTCGATACTTCCGGCATCTAACCCACACCATCCATATAAAACGTCAATCCCCCGTTTTTCCGCTTCCTCTCCAAGCGCTTTCATCATCGTGGACTTCCCGGTTCCTGGTAGGGCTTTGATTAAGATTCTTCGCTTCAGAGATTTGGTAATGGACGGGATGAAGTCGCGTGCCCCCTTTGAAGATAACGAACCGATGATGCGATGTGAAACGGCAGCATTTTTGCGTAAATCCAGTGTGCCAAATAGATCATTTACGAGCGCATAAATTTTTGCTTCGTGCGCTTGCCAATCCATGCGACGGATGTTAACTGTTTCCCATTCATCGTGAACTGCTTTCGCTTCAGAAAGTGACGTAAGAGCTTTTTCCAAATAAGTGGACGCCTCTTCTAGATGCCTAGCAATTTGAGGGTTGTTTGCACGCAATTTGGTTTCATCGTAGACATCATAAAAGCTGACAACGCGGTGCTTGCCGCCAAGTTCTGTTGGTTCTAATGGGACGGGATAGGAAGCCGCAATGTAAAAAATTTCGGGTCCTTTGACATAAATGCCATCCGTTTTTTCAATATGCAATGGACTTCTGAATCGGTCAACATCATATCCTCGTTTTACATAAAGAATTGCGAGCTCATTCAAGATATTAGATAGCGCAAAGGTAGGGGGAGATTTAATATAGACTGTCGTCGTTGCTTGTTGGATGAGATGCTCGTACTTGTGAGACAGTCCTCCTCCTGTATAGGCGGTTCCCATCGATTCTGTTAAATTTCCGTTCATCGTGACCATCCCTTTCTGATGTTCTTCAGAACAGTTTATGAAAGGACGATGAAAAAAAGCACAGCCTTAGTTGACTGTGCCCCCCATTATAATAGAATCTCGCTATTTTCTTGCTTGGCTACTTTCAGTAAAAGCCTCTGACATTGCGGCATCGCGTAATGGACGAATTGACCAATCAGTAATGCAATGAGCACAGTTCCAATACCGACCGGCCCTCCGAGTGCCCATCCGAGTAGGGCGACAATGACTTCAATAGAGGTTCGTACAAGTTTCACACTAATGTTGAATTTGTGCACAATGAGCAACATCAAGCTATCTCGAGGACCTGCCCCCATATTTGGAGATACATAAAGCCCGATGCCGTAAGACATAATTACGACGCCTAGGATGAAAAAGACTAATTGAGCTGCAATTGACGTTACGTCTGGCAGTAACCAATTGAACAAATCAATAAATGCTCCGAGCAATAGCATGTTGAGCCATGTCCCATACTTCGGCCACTTTTTTTGTGCGGCCGCTGTAATGAGGACGATGAGTAATCCTGTAATGATGCTCCACGATCCAATGGACAACCCTATATTTTGATAAAGGCCGACGTGCAGGACGTCCCAAGGACCAATGCCAAGCAGTTGCCCTTTAATGGTCATGGCAATCCCTAACGCAAGAATCATTTGTCCCACTATGAAAAAGATCCATCTCCACTGTTTTAACGTCAACATACACATTCTTCTTTCCGCGAGCCGCTGCATAAACCTAGCGGCGTATTCTCTATATGCAATTGTAGCATGTCTAATCAGCTGGTGGTTGAGAGATTTTTGAGTTGGGGTGGTGTTGAAGAGGAGTTTCCAGGGACTTTTATGAGCTTTTTCGTAGTGTTATGATCACTTTTTGTGATTTATGAGCGGTTTCTCTGCGTTATGATCACTTTCCTTGATTTATGAGCGTTTTCACTGCGTTATGATCACTTTCCGTGATTTATGAGCGGTTTCCCAGTGTTATGATCACTTTCCGTGATTTATGAGCGGTTTCCCAGTGTTATGATCACTTTCCGGGATTTATGAGCGGTTTCTCTGCGTTATGATCACTTTCCGTGATTTATGAGCGGTTTCCCAGTGTTATGATCACTTCCCAGGATTTATGAGCGGTTTCTCTGCGTTATGATCACTTTCCATGGTTTATGAGCGGTTTCTCTGCGTTATGATCACTTTCCGGGATTTATGAGCGGTTTCTCTGCGTTATGATCACTTTCCATGATTTATGAGCGGTTTCTCTGCGTTATGATCACTTCCCAGGATTTATGTGGCACATTCCCCACCTAGCTAAAGAAACTGCTTCATTGGTCACGTGATTGGGATGTATTAAATTGGGACACTTCCGCGGGCGTGGGTTCTATTTACATAACTCCACAAACGGGGCACCTGTCACTTTCGCGTAATCTTTAGGGGAAAGTTTCATTTGGAAACCTGGTTTACCAGCACTAGCGTAGATAGACTGTTTCGTTTGAGCAGATATATCCAGAAAAGTAGGAAGAGTTTTCTTCATGCCGATGGCAGAACATCCACCTCGGATATACCCAGTCACGTCCGTCAGCTGTTTCAAGGGAAGCATTTCCAACTTCTTCTCTCCTGCTGCGCGTGCTGCTTTTTTCAAGTCAAGCTCGCATACTACCGGAATGACAAATACATAATTGCGAGTAGTTCCTGCTGTCGTAACGAGTGTTTTATAGACATCTGCTTCGGCACCGCCATCTGCTGCGGCATTTGCTTCTTCAGTCAGATCGCGTTCCAACAACGTATGTGGGATTCCCTCAGACTCCAAAATACGAATTGCATTCGTTTTAATATGTTTATTCTTCTTCGCCATGATAAGTGCCTCCCTTTCTCCAATACAAAAACCCGCCAGAAGTAGGGGCGGGTTTTAATATAGATTATGCAATAAGTGAGTATGCCGAGTTTGCTTCCATGTATCCATGTTGCTTCGCACTTGTTTGGATAGAATAGGCTGCTGTGGCTTGATCATATAGTTTGTGCATTGCGTCCGCTAATGAGGAATCCATTGTTGAATTCGTCGGTTGCGGTTGCATCATTGAGTCTTCACGACTTTCTTCCGTTCGTTGCGCGGTACGCAATCGATTTTCCAACGCTAGCTGCGCTTCTGCTTCCATGATTTTAGCAGAAGCTGCTGCTGCAAGCTGATGGTCCACTTCAGAAGGCTCCGGGTTAGAAAGTGCTTCACTTCGAACATGGCGCCAACTCTGAATCGTTTCTTCCAAAGTTTCTCCAAGCGGCAACGCCACTTGCTTCAATTGTCCAGCGCCCAGTTTTTTAAACTCTTTTAGTTGTGCAGGTTGCGAATCCGTCTGGGTATTCGTCAATCGTTGCGCTAAATCGTTGCGTTTAGCTTCATTTCCACCTGCATAATCCGCATGACGGGTATAAGCCACTTCTGCAGAACGCTTTCTTGCATTCTCATATCTTGTATTTTCCGTAACTACCGGATTCATTGAAATAGAGACCATGAACTCACCCCGCCATAAATTAGTATTTTAATTATACAGTTTCCTTGCTCCCAATTCATGAGGCAAACGATTTTAATTTTTACTTGTCAAATAGTTTCTTTAGCGCATCTGCCATTGCTGTATTTTCAGGTTCGTCATTCTCTTGCTTCTTAAGATACTTCTGGACATCACGTTTATCAGCCTTTTTACCTGTTGTTTGGGCTCTTCGCTTTTCAAACGACGACAACTTTTCACGGTAACCGCATTTACAGACGAAGATTTTGCCATCTCCATGACCGCGAAGTTCCAACTTTTTCTTACAAGTAGGACAACGTGCATTGGTAAGTGTAGATACCGTCTGACGATGGCCGCATTCTCGATCTTGGCAGACTAGCATCTTACCTCTTTTGCCATTCACTTCAAGCATAGGTTTTCCGCAATCCGGACACATTTTTCCTGTTACATTATCGTGTTTGAATTTTGTATCATCCGACTTTATATCAACGATTGTTTTCTTAGAGAAGTTAATCATTGTGCGAATGAACTGATCTTTCTTCAGTTTTCCAGCTGCAATTTTGGATAAGTCGCTCTCCCATTCAGCAGTAAGTGCTGGAGATTTCAAATCTTCTGGGACAAGTTCCAAAAGCTGGCGTCCTTTAGACGTTGTGTAAATATCATTCCCTTTTTTCTCGATGACAAACATGCCAAATAGTCGTTCAATGACGTCTGCTCGTGTTGCAACTGTACCTAGTCCACCGGTTTCTCCGATTGTCTTGATCAATTCCTTGGATTCACCCGCCATGAATTGCGTTGGATTTTCCATTGCGGCCAGCAACGTTCCTTCATTGAATCGTGCAGGTGGCTTGGTTTTGCCTTCTGTTCTTGAAAACGCACGAATTTGTAGGGTTTCGCCTTTTTTCATCGCAGGTAATGCATCCGTATCCGCTTCTTCTTCATCGGATGAATAGACCGCCTTCCACCCCTCGTTTGTCACAGTACGTCCTTTCAACGCAAAGGTCTCGTTGCCTGCTTGTAATTCTGCGCTCAACTGATCGTACTGGAACGGCGGGTAGAACACAGCAAGGAAGCGTTTAACAATGATGTCATAGAGACGTTGTTCTTTGTCTGAGAACGCGTGCAACGGAGGACTTTCCTCTGTCGGAATAATTGCATGGTGATCAGACACTTTACTATCATTGATGACCCCTTTTTGCGGTTTGACAGGACCTTTACGAAGCAACGCATTCACTGATTTTCGATACGGACCGATTTCCACCGCTTTCACGCGATCCTTTAGTGTTTCCGTCATATCTGCAGTCAAATGCTTTGAATCCGTCCGTGGATACGTGACCGCTTTATGCCGCTCATATAGGGTTTGTAGCGTATTCAACGTCTCTTTTGCGGACCATGACCAGCGACGATGTGCTTCTTTTTGCAGTTCCGTCAAGTCAAATAAATGAGGGGCTGGTTGTGATTTCGGCGTCGATTTAAGATCAATAATTTTACCCTCTGTAATGCCTTCCAATGCGCTCATTTTCGAATCAATCACGGTTTCATCGAAGACTTGGGTTTGACCTTTCTCATCACTCCATGTAAAACGACCTGCTTCGGTCAGAGCCTGCATGCCCCAGTACGGTTTCGGCTGGAACTTTTGAATCACCTGTTCACGTTCAGCAATCATCGCTAACGTTGGTGTTTGCACGCGCCCTGTCGATAGTTGCGCATTATGTTTAACGGTAAGTGCACGTGTAGCGTTAATGCCGACGACCCAATCTGCTTCCGCACGTGCTGCTGCAGCTTCATATAAGTTATCGTAGGCTTTTCCGTCCTTCAGGTTAGCAAATCCATCCTTAATCGCTTTGTCTGTCACGGATGAAATCCACAATCGTTTAATTGGCTTGCGGTTTTTCGCAAGTTCCAGAATCCAGCGAGCCACAAGTTCCCCTTCGCGCCCAGCATCCGTTGCGATGATAACATCCTTTACATCTGCGCGACGCAACTGTGCTTTGACCGCATTATATTGTTTGGATGTTTGTTTAATAGGTGTCAGTTTAAATGGCTCAGGAATGATTGGTAAGTGCTCCATTTTCCATTCTTTGAATTCCTGTCCATACCCTTCAGGATCTGCATGGGTCACTAAATGGCCGAGCGCCCAAGTGACGATGTAACGATCCCCCTCAAGAAATCCATTCCCTTTTTTATGACAGCCGAGCACACGGGCAATATCGCGCGCGACAGATGGTTTTTCTGCAAGTACAAGTGATTTAGACATCGTTCAATCCCCTTTCGTTCTCTCCATTATACGCAAGTTAGTCGGTTTCATCAGTTTTGACCATATGAAAAACGTCCATCCCGCGGAAATTCCGCTCGGACGGACGTTCTGTTTGTTATTGTGCGTCAAGCATACCGTGGGTCAGTTCTTTACCCATTTCTGTATATTTTACGAATACACGCGCTAATTCCTTCAAGCGATCGTGTACATCTTGGTCTATAATTTTACTGTTTTCGTCAAAGTGATCACGATGCGTATACACATAATTCGGTGTTACGAGACATCGGAAATAGTCGAGTATCGGTTTCAGCTGATTTTCTACGACGAGGTGGTGTTGATATGTTCCACCATTTGCAACGATGGAAACCGGTTTGTAACGCATCGTATGTGGATGTAGCAAATCGAACGCATTTTTCAGCACACCTGGAATTGATCCCTGGAATACTGGAGTCGCTATAACATAGCCATCCGCTTCTTCAAACTTGCGAATCAGCTTTTTCATATCTTCATTATACTTTTCTGCAGGTCGCCCATCGACAAACTGGTGCTCATACTCCGAGAAATTCAATCTCTCTATCTCAAAACCGCAGCCTGTTTCTTCTATATACTGCTGCACAGCTTCGAGCACAACACCCGTTTTGTTGCCGATAATGGTCCCGTCCACAAACAAAACTTTCAAAATGATCGTACCTCCTAATGATATTCTCACTCTACATCCTATCAGAATGAATGGAAATTGCCTTGCAATTAGCTTGATGGATTCTTTGTTGAAACACTCTGTATCGGTGGGGGCGCTTCTCCAGGTATCAGTGACTTTGTTTTCCCATGATCCTCACTGAATCGCATCTCTATTTTCTGGTGCTGAACCTCTTCCTCACCTTTTTCGTCCGCAATCCGTTCCTTAGCACGTTCAATCTGTTTAATAGGATGAGAGAGTGCAACGATCGTATCTCCTGCTACTGCTTGCAACTCTTCGGTTGGCGTGTAGAATTCCACACTTCCATCCTCCCGTAAAATATAAAGTAACACCGACCGATCGTCCCGCTCTCGCAAATATTGAGTGTATCCGTACTGTTTAGAAAGCACCGTTTTGCGGAATACATGCCCCGAATTCATGCGTTCTTCCAAATCATAGATCGATAATGCAGGTGTGAATAACGTCCGCCCACCTGTTACGTTAAACGACTCTACCCCTTCACCCACATGGAATTTTGTTTGAAATAAATTCTGCCGTCCTACGTCATACAGGAAATCCGCGCAAATATGGGCATTGTACGTATCGGCTTTTGTCATTGCGAGCATGTATCGATACGGCGACAAGTCTAGCGTGTACTCTGTTTGCTCCGTTAAAATATCACCCACATGACTGGACAAGCCAAGGTTCCGTGCATGAGATAAGCCCGCCCACGAAGTATCCATCAACAGAACTTCATTGCCTGTATCTTGAATGGACTGCGCAAGTTCTGCAGCAAATCTCGTCCCTCCGACGAAGAGCACGCCAGATTCATCTGTTGTTGTCAAATTCAAACGACGGGCAAACGGGCCAATTGTAAATCCATGTAATACAACGGTAGAAAGTACAAGTGCAAAAGTAAGGGCAGTAAGGAGCTCCGCATCTTTGTATCCATTTTCGAGCAGTATGGATGCGAAATAGCCTGATACTGTAAGCGCAACGATTCCACGTGGGGCCACCCATCCAATCAAGTTCTTTTCCCGGTTCGATAAATCCGTACCTACCGTCGATATCCAAATTGACAACGGACGGACAACGAATAACATGGCCGCAACATAGGTAATAATATGCCAGTCAAAAATCTCAATGAGTACGTGGGGATTTAACGAAGCTGTCAACATTACAAAAATCCCTGAAATGAGTAGCACGGAAATGTTCTCTTTAAATTGACGGATATCATGGATGGACGTCAAGTGCATATTGGCCATCACAATCCCCATCGCAGTTACGGCGAGCAGTCCCGTTTCATGCATGAGTTCATCTGATACGACAAATGTAAACAAAACAACTGCAAATAGCACGGGAGCTTTCAGAAATTCGGGCACTAAACCCTTTTCAAATGCATACCCAAGAATACGTGCAGACGCCCAGCCGACGAATACAGCGAAAGCAGAGGCTGCAACGAATAACCCAAGTGCTGCGAAAGTAGCCTGCCCATTGACGAATTTTATGAATTCAAACGCAAATACAGCAAGTAATGCGCCGAATGGATCGACGATAATGCCTTCCCATTTTAGGAGTGCTGCTGCGCGTGGCTTCAGTTTTGCCTGCCTAAGCATTGGTAAAATCACGGTTGGTCCAGTAACGATGAACAATCCGCCAATAATGAACGCAACTGTCCAAGAAAGTCCTGCCAAGTAATGGGCCGCCAAGGAGCCTGCAACCCAGGCAATGAACGCACCAAACGTTACGATGCGCATAAGCGGCTTGCTGAATCCTTTAATTTCACGAAAATCTAGATTGAGACTTCCTTCAAATAATATTATCGCAACTGCAAATGAGATAATCGGACTAAATAGTTCTCCCAACGTTTCTTTCGGGTTGATGAATCCGAACACGGGTCCAACTATCAAACCTGCAATCGCCATGACGACAATCGCAGGAAGACGGTATCTCCACGCAACCCACTGAGAGAGGATGCCGATGAACACAACGAGCATAAGGTCTGCAGCTATAGATCCGAACATTGGAATTCGCCACTCCTATCGACTTGAAATTTCGTACTAGTGTACCACACCCACTCTATGAAACCACTTTTTTGTAGTTTTGGGATGACAATCCGATGGCATATTCCTCATCTTGTTCCCACTGAAGCATACTCACGTCTTTCCCCCACTCAAACTGGTGACTCATCAAAAGCATGAAAAGACGCTGCTCCTAATCATAGACTATGGAAATTGATCATAAAACTGCGAATCTGATCATAAATCATGGATTCTGCTCATAAAACTTGAAATCTGATCATAAACCATGAAAATCCGCTCATAACTCTCAGAATGTGATCATAAATCTGGATTTCCGCTCATAAATCATAAAATGTGATCATAACTCCACGATTTCGCTCATAACTCTTAGAGTCTAGATATAACCTTTAGTGAATATCCTTTTCACCACACCAAAAGCGTCACCAGAAAATACATTCATTAGAATTCCTCATAACTCCATCCTCCTCTTCATAGACTGGGAGGTGAAGAGACTGCATAGAAAGGATGATTCCTATTACGACTCAAACAAATAAGCTGGTTGCGATCTGTCTTTCATCTACAGAAGAAAAAAATGGCTATCCTTTACGGAGAGCGTTACGAATTGCTGAAGAACTGTCTTCTGAAGCAACGATTGTTTTCATCACAGATGCCCCTAACCCGGAGCTACCAAGTTCTTATCGGGTTATGGAGGCGAGTAACCATCGTACTCTTCTTCAAGTTGTGTCCTTTTTGAAACCCGATCTTCTCATACGTGATACGGGCAACACCGTAAAAGAAGAGATCGAGGCGATTTGCAAGCTCGTTCCTTCTATCTTACATTTCGATGATTTTGGAGAAGGCGGACATGCCGCAGACTTCGTTATCCAAACATTATATGGAGAAAACGTGATGGACGTTACCGATCAATTTAAAACGGGAATCCGAACATTCATGACAGATCCACGTTGTGCAGAGTTACGCACAAAACGGGATCAGCAAACGTTCGGGGATCCCCCTCGCCTGCTGATCGCGTTCGGGGAGAAAGATCCGGGCAACTTAACGTTCCGGGCGTTCCGTCATGTAATGAACTTGCAAATCCCACTGAATGTAACGGTTTTGCTCGGGAAGTCGTATGAACACGATGCGGGTACTCTCCAAATGATGGCGCTGAGCCGAAGAAATACGATTGTCAAAAAAGCTCCACATGACTTCCTTGATTTAGTATCTGAAGCTGATATTGTGCTCTGTGGAGGAGGCTACATGCCTTATGATGTGGCAAGTATCGGCGTGCCGTGCATCGTACTCGCACAAAGTACGTTTGAATCCGATTTGCAATTCCCGAATGACCGAGATGGGTTCTCACATTTAGGACTAGGGCGCAAAGTGAAGCAATCTAATCTATTAAACGCGATTATGGAGCCCCTCTTACACGATTCGCTCCGGAAGCGCGACATCGATCGTCAGCTTGCCTTGCCACTTGGAGAAGAAGCAGATACTGTGTTTGAAACGGTCAACTACTTACTGGATCATCCGAAACGGGACGTCCCCGGCAAACCTCTACGTGATGTGGTAAACTGAGGGAAACTGCACCGGGGAGGACAACAAACATGACAAAATCACAAATCGAGTCTGAAATCGTAGAACTCAAAATGGATTACATCAGTCTTCAAGGCGACATTGAAAAACTGGAGTCCACTGGACACGGTGACTCTGTCCAAAAAGCCGAATCCCGCCTCGCTAAAATGGAGGAACGTCTCGCTGAACTTAATCAGCAGCTCGCTGCCTTTTGAATACACATTCATTAAGATAAACATGCATCCTATTCCTACCGTATTATTCGGAGATAGGTGCAAACTAAAATCCTCTCACCTACAATAGGTAAGAGGACTTTTTGTCGTCTAGCGGTGCCCTATCCGATTAATATGAAGTCAATTTCAACCACTCCTGCAACGCATAAATGATACGCTGCGGACGAGTGAATTTGTTCTGATATTCTTCCATATCAAGTGTAAAAAGAGCATCTTCGTTATTCCACAATCGTTCGAAATAGGCATCTAACTTACCTGCTAGTTCGCTGTCGGTCGGTGCGACGACATACAAATCATTCTCCAAATTATAATTATCGAGAGTCCGCTCTGTTAAATTCGCAGATCCATTTAAAATATGCATGTCGTCGCCCCGTTCGATCATAACGAGTTTTGTGTGGTACTGGCCAACGACGGTATTGTACCACCGAACTTCAATTGCTCCATCGCTATCTTCAACAAGCTTTTGTACGACGGGACGATTGGGAAGACCTGACTTTTGGTTACCAAAAGAGTTCTGATTTGGATCTAAGATGAGCTTCACTTCCACACCGCGTTTTGCAGCATCCGTTACTTCCTTCACAACATCCGGTTCTGCAATGAAGAACATTCCCATCCGGATTCGGTCACCGGATTGCGTAGCAGTGAGTTCATCCATCAATACGTCTTTAATTTTCTTCTCAGTTACGTATTGAACAGCGTACTCTCCGTCCTTAGGCTCTTCAGCCTTTATGCGTGGGAGTGTTTGACCGGTATTCCCTGTCGTATAATTCAGTACTGCTTCTTCAGCTTCTAACAAATCATTAATGATGGGACCGGACACTTTAAGTGCTACATTTCCATGGAATCCACTTGCATCATGCGGATTGGAAGAAGTTACGAGTCCTGCCTTTTCCGTTGCAATCACTTTACGATGATTCGATTTCACATTCAGCAATTCAACATATGATGCTAACCGGAATTTAGGCGCTTCAGACGCCATCGCGTTCGTTATCCAACCTTTCCCTCCAATATCCCCCCATCTGAATAGTGTTCGGTACAATCCTGAATAGAGCGGCATCGAATCTCGTAATGGTTCCAAATCGGTATACACGACTTCAACTCCTGCATCCTTTAACTTGCCAAACCATTTCGATTCATAGGAACCATACCCGTTATTGAGCGGATCTGTGATGAATACAATCGGCATGTCAGGACGAGCTTTCTTTTTCTCCACCAACTTCTTCGTGATCGTTTCAGCAATCTTAGGGAAGTCGAGATCTTCATCTGAATAATGATCCATCAAAAAAAAGTCCAGCACGATAAATTCATCGGCTTCATCAATCATTGAATATACTTCATCAAAAATATTCAGTTCATGCTTCATGTCGTCTTTCTTCTTGTCCTTTGAGTATGTTAGATCCGCGAACATTTCCACGTCATCTGTCCGGTGAACTTTCCCTGCATAACTAACTCCTTTAGGAAGTTGCTTATATGTATGATACAAAATGACGGCGATATAAACGAGCAAAAATACGCCTAGTAGTATCCAGATGATGCGCCTTTGCTTTTTCGTAAACCACTTGTGCTTCTTTTTCTTTTTTGCCATCCCAATACCCCCGCTTCAAGTCCGTCACTGTAGCATTCCCCTTCTATCCATCTTACAAACTCCGTGCAAAACAAAAAAACTCCCCCTATTGTAGGAGAAGTCCAAAATCGTTATTATCACGCAATCACAAGTTCGTTGACAGACTGATCTTGCGTTAATAGCTCTTTTAAATACTTTTTCGCACGGAACAGACGGGATTTCACCGTTCCAATAGATACTTGCATCATTTCAGCAATTTCAATGAGAGAGTATTGGTTCACATAAAAGTACTCAATTGTTGTTTTATAAATTCCATCGAGTTCATCGATCTTACTGCGAACCGCCGCACGGAGATCCTGTTTCTCTACGATTTCGCCTGGAAGTGGACTGCCACTTGGCACTAAATCGAGCAATGGGATATCCAACGTATCTGGCTGATTCATAACATACTTGCTGCGCCGGACGTCTTTACGATACCGATCTCTGAATGTATTCATACAAATCGTCGTCAACCAAGCTTTCATGCGGTCTACGCCTTCCATACGATCGCTCGTGCGGACTACCTTGACCCAAACGTCTTGCATGAGATCTTCAGCTTCTTCTTTATTACGTGTCAATTTCAAACATAAGTGATATAAGTATCTGCCATATTCATCATGCAATTCATTAAGTGTTGGTTTCATCCGTTAACGCCTCCGTGTTCTAGCTGTTACGTTTAGTATGCACTAGAACAATCGGTTGAACTATCGGAGTTTCTTTCAGTTACCTTACAAACGTGTAAGGTTTCTGTATATTAGGATTCATCATCTATTAGTTCTTCTGGGCGACGTATAATACGAAGTCGTACGATTCGGTTGCGATCCATCTCTTCGATTTCAAACAATAAAGGACCATATGTGAAACGTTCTCCAGTTTCCGGTACATGATCCAGCTCTTGGAACGCAAATCCGCCGATTGTTTCGTTCTCTGTCGGTAAATCGATTCCTAGTAGTCTTACTGCCTCGTCGATTTCAAGACGTCCCTGACAAACGAGTGTGTCTTCTGTATGTTCATAGACCATTGCGTCTTCAGCTTCGTCGGTTTCATCTTCAATTTCCTGCCCAATCATTTCTTCAATAATATCTTCGTGTGTGACGATACCAAGTGTTCCACCATACTCGTCCAATACAATCGCCATATGCTTCTTGTGGGCAAGCATCATTTTAAATACTTTCTCGACACTCGCAGTCTGGACGACAAACAATGGATCGTGGTCAATCATGTCTTTGAATGGTTCTTGCGGAGTGATGGACCATTCGATTAACCGCTTGGAATAGAAGATACCGATAATCTTATCGATACTTTCTTCATAGATCGGATATCGTGTATAGAAATACTCAAGCACCGTACTACGAACTTCTTCATAACTTGAATCGAGCGGTAAGGCAACGACGTCTGTCCGGTGGGTTCCCATGACGTCTGATACGTCTTTTTCCGGAAAGTCGAGAACTCCTTTTAAGCGCAACGATTCATCTTGTTGGAACGTTCCTTCAGTTGACGCGAGATCAACCATTGAACGAAGATCTTCTTTAGTTAGTGTCGCTTCTGTCACTTTCCCTTTAGATAAGATGCGAATGAACATATTGGTGAAAAGCGCCAGTAGATAGGTGAGTGGGGTCAACAACTTAACAATCACCCGGATTACAGGCGCTACCGTATACGCTAACTTGTCCGCAAACGTTGCGGCAATCGTCTTCGGTAATACTTCGCCAAAAATGATTAGGACAACGGTTAATATTCCTGTCATGAAACCAACGTTCAGTCCCTTGTCATAAGCAATCATTGTCACAATTGTCGGCATCATGATATTCGCTATATTGTTACCAATTAAGATTGCTGTAATCATTCGATCTGGTTTCGAAACGAGGGCGCGGAGCCTGATTGCCTGAGGGTCTCCTTGCTCTGCACGCATTTGGATTTTCATCCGGTTAACGGCAGTTAGTGCAGTTTCACTTCCTGATAAGAAAAATGACATCATCAAAAAGAAAGCAAGTGCGATGAACAAGAGCGATTCCTCCCGAAAATTTCTGGTTCGTTTCGATTTGCACATATAGACGTATATCTAAGGGTTGAGGTTGCAAACCTAAGACGGCTACAATTTGAATCCGATTTCATAGCTGTTGAAATAGTATAGCATAAGTACTAGAAAGAAACGGATTCAGAAGTCTCCTCTTTTTCGAATTCACTCCAATTCTGCTATACTCAAGGAATCAGCATCGTCTCAGCGGACGCACTCTTTTTGGGGGTCCACTCAAATAGATGGAGTCACTGTCGGCGAATGATAGGTTTCAGATTGCTTTCTGACTGCAACCTCGCATTTATCCAATTAAACCGAAAAGGGGTAATTTCATGGCAACGCTTGACCAATTGAATGAGTACTTTGAAAAGAATCGCGACACGCATCTGAATCAGATGAAGGGGTTTTTAAGTATCCCGAGTATCAGCGCGTTATCTGAGAACAAAGCTGATATGCAAAAAGCGGCGGAGTGGCTGTCTACTTCGTTCAAAGAAGCAGGTCTTGAAAACATCTCCATTGAAACTACAAAAGGACATCCGGTCGTTTACGCAGACTGGCTACATGCAGAAGGTCAGCCCACGATCCTAATTTACGGTCACTATGACGTGCAACCTGTTGACCCATTGCACTTATGGGAAAGCGCTCCGTTTGAGCCAGAAATCCGTGATGAGAAAATGTTCGCTCGTGGATCTACTGACGACAAAGGACA
This sequence comes from Sporosarcina sp. BI001-red, assembly GCF_003384035.1. Classification (GTDB taxonomy): domain Bacteria; phylum Bacillota; class Bacilli; order Bacillales_A; family Planococcaceae; genus Sporosarcina. Next base: position 95,604 of record NZ_QQAK01000014.1, read on the forward strand.
AGTGTTTATGCACGTTAAAGCGGTTGAAGCACTTATGCAGTTGGACGGTAAATTACCACTTAACGTAAAGTTCATCATTGAAGGTGAAGAAGAAGTCGGAAGTCCGAATCTTGTTCCGTTTATTAACGACAATAAAGAGAAGTTAGCTGCTGATACGCTAGTCATTTCGGATACGGCACTTCATGCACCTGGTCAGCCCGCAATCTGTTATGCACTACGTGGTTTAAGCGGTGTACAAATTGACGTCTACGGTGCTAAAAGCGACTTGCACTCAGGCGTATACGGTGGCGGTATCCAGAACCCAATACACGCAGTTGCCGAGATTTTGGCATCATTCCATGACCAGGAAGGAACGATTGCTGTAGAAGGCTTCTACGACAATGTTCGGAATTTGAACGAAGAGGAACGTCAAGCTTACAGAGATCTAAACTTCGATGAAAATGGACTTAAAAAGGAAATTGGTGTTTCCGAGCTGTTTGGAGAACCTGGTTATTCGTTCCTTGAACGTACTTCTGCCCGTCCAACGCTTGAAGTAAACGGCGTATTCGGCGGTTTCAGCGGTGAAGGCATCAAGACCGTTTTACCTGCAGAAGCGGGCGCGAAAATTACGTGTCGCCTCGTTCCGGATCAAGATCCAGCGGAAATCGTTGAAAAATTGAAAGCACATGTTGAAAAGTACAAGCCTGAAGGTGTTAACGTGACGGTCACACCGTTTGACCAAGGACGTCCGTTCATCACACCATTCGATCATCCAGCACTTAAAGCAGCAAGTGACTCTTATGAAAAAATTTACAACGTGCCGACTGTGTATACACGTGGTGGCGGATCGATTCCAATCGTTGCTGACTTCGATGAAATTCTCGGCCTACCTGTTGTCCTCATGGGCTTCGGTCTTGAAACAGAAAACTTACACGGACCTAACGAACACTTAACCCTTGAAAACTTCGACAAAGGATTACGCGTACTAGGCGACTATTACCAGTCACTCTCTGCCTTATCAAAAGATGAGCTGAAGAAATAAATCCTTTACACCCCCTATTGCGATTTCACGTAATAGGGGTTTTTAGTTGGGATTAGTAGGTATGCACTACGAATCGTAGCTTTTCATGACACCCTTCCATACTTTAAACTATTTCTCTTTCTGATAAATTCTTTGATAATGCCGATTCTTTTTTGCAGATGAATGAAACGAAGCAGAGGTTAAACAGCCTCGCCAATGTGACCCAACGTGTTTTGACCCATAACGCAAAAAAACCTCTTCCAATCTTACAGAAGAGGTTCTCGATTATTCAATTGGTTCAGCTTGCCAATAGGTAACTTTGTCTTCAATCGGGGTACGTGGCTTTATTTTCGGCAAGTCATCAAAGTGACCGAACTGGAGCATACTAATGATTCGTTCGCCCGGCTCAACGCCTAGTACATCGCGAAACTTCGGATCATCTAAGAATCCAGGTGTTTTCCAGCATGTGCCGATCCCTTTGTCCCATGCGAGCAATTGGATGTTCTGAATCATCGTACTGGCTGCTGCAAAGTCTTCAAGACGCTGCTTTTGTCGCGCATCTTCGGGAACGATAACAAACAGAGCTGCGCTAGCACTTGTGAATTTGCTCATTTGTTTTTCAAGTGTTTCATCAGACAACTCTTTCCATTTGGGTACACCAAACTCGCGCAAGACATCTAAAAACTGTTCGTAATTGTCTTCCGCAGCAAGAACGAAACGCCAAGGATTACGGTTTCCGTGATTGGGTGCCCAAATTGCATCTTCTAAGATATCGTCAATTTCGCTTTGTTCAACAGGCTGTCCATTAAAGCTCTTGATGGAACGGCGCGAAATAATTGCGTCTCTTACTGATAGTGCTTGTTCATCCATTTTTGTATCCCCTTTTGTCGTTGATAAACTTCAGTATACATCATTTCGTTGTCTAGTTTCTAATTTCATAAGTAAGTAAGCTGTTACGAAAATTCGTCGTTTATCCGAAAGAAGATGTATTTTGCGTTAGGCCGATATGCGTAGGAGTCTTTGTAATCCCAACTTCTTCCTTGTACGTCATACGTATGGGCATTGACGAGTGGTGACGACCCCACTTTTGCGGTCACAATCGTTGAATGATCAAAGCGCCCATCTCCTTGGAAGTCATATAGGATGACATCCCCAAGTTGCAACTCTTCAGCCGATTGCACTTGATAGGCAGTCAACCCCTTTTTGGAACCTCCCAAATACCAGCGCAGGGAATGAGCCACGGACCAACTGAAACTCCAGTTTGAATCTGCAATCCACCACCCGCGATCTCGGACGGGGGTGCCGTGCATCGGTGCCCCTCCTGCACGCAAGCATTGCGAGATGAAATTTGTACAATCGACATCGAATGCAGGATACTGCGGATTGCGTCCATCCCACCATTTGTCCGCATACCAGACTGCGGCTTCGCGGTCATACATCGATTCGCCTCCTCATCCTATTCTATGTGAAGGACTAAGGTTTCATCCTTAAAATCGCACACAAAAAGCGCCCGCTTAACGGACGCTTGATCTATGGAGCATACCGGATTCGAACCGGTGACCCCTTCGCTGCCAGCGAAGTATTCTCCCGCTGAACTAATGCCCCGTTATATCACGGAAATCCAATTGGAAAATAGTGTTGTTGAATAACGCTAATTAAGTTCCAATCTGATACAATTAAAAGTATAGCAACAAATGAAATAGATGACAATGGTTAGGAGGACGGCTTATGCAACATGCAGAACGCGAACTGACTTCGCCGGTATTGCTTTGTGACAGCAAGGGATTACTGAATCCTGAAGCGATTGGCTATGCTCAGAAGCCGATCATCCAAAGTAATCTGAAGGGACAGTTCCCTAACAAGAAGAAATGGAATACGTGGACCGTCTATGGAGAAGAAGTCTTGTTCACCGCAACGATCGCTCATTTCGACATCGGTGCTGTGTGTCTCGTCTATTTCCTTGATTATGAGACGGAACGTTTTTTCGAGAAGCGGATTTCCTTACCCTTTGCACGTCATGTTAAGATGCCTGAAGACGTGCTTACGGATAGTAAATTCGTGGATAACCGTCTTTCTATACATGCAAACCATTCAAATGAGGAGACTCACTTATATGTCTCCATCGCCGATTTTGACAACGAAACCCTACATGCGGATCTTCATATTAGCCACCCAACAGAAGATCACTCATTGAATGTTGTCGTTCCAAAAAAACGGAATACTTTTCAATTCACTGCTAAACATCATACCTTACCGACTTCCGGCTTCTTGAGAATCGGTGATAAGCGGTATGAATTCAATCCAGATTATAGTTTTACCGTTCTGAACTATACTAGGGGCGTTTGGCCCAAAATGACGGAATGGAATTGGGCAATGGCTTCTCAGCGTTCAGGAGGTCGCCGGATCGGGTTGAATTTAGGTGGCAAGTGGACGGATGGCACAGGTATGACCGAAAATGCTGTATTGGTCGATGGGGTGATGACTAAAATTCATGAAGATGTGATTTTTTCTTTTAATTCTGAACGTATGATGGAGCCTTGGACAATCCATACTAAGTTCACAGATTGCGTAGACTTATCATTTACGCCTTTTTTCGAACGGGAAGCAAATGCTCACCGGAGAGGACTAAAAGCGGATTTCACTCAACTGTTCGGCTACTTTAACGGGAAAGTAAAATTAGCGTCTGGTGAATGGTTAGCCGTGCGTAGCCTCCTGGGATCGTGCGAGGCGTTTCACGCAAAGTGGTAAATTAGTTTGCCACCCTCTCTCGTTTGATTTCGTTTTTAAAAAGGTTCAGGAGTATCAGGCAATCGGAGTATTCAGAGAGGACGTGAGACGTTGAATAAGCTAGCAACGATTGGTTCTGTTGTATTTGCGAGCGTTCTATTTGTCAGCGGGTGCGGAAATCTCGGGAAAGATGCAAACAAAGAGAATCGTGAAGAAGCAGACATTGTTACGAAGGAGCAAAAAGAAGGCGGCGACCAGGAAACCGGGGACGGGTTCGGGTTCAACAAATTCGATTTGGAGATTGACATCGATAACACAGATACCATCGAAGCACAGTATAAAATCGAGAAGGAATTCAAGCCGGAATATCAAAATAAGTTGACCAACATCGACTTAGAAGGTGCAGACGCGATGGATGAACTGAGCAAAATGTTCCAGACCGTTAACCTTCAACATGACATGTCGGGTGAGGAAGCACGCGAGAAAATTTTGGAGTATTTCCAAATTGACCTCTATTCGAAGTTTAAGCTGGATGTCGAATTTGACGATGGCACAAAGTTGGATTTTGAGGATAAACAATAACGCTTAAAAACCACCGGACTGGTGGTTTTTTTGTTTTGTGAAGGGATTTGGGAAAGAAACCAGCTTATCGGGCGCAGGAATGGGCGGGTTCGGGTTCGGAACGGGCGGGTTCACCTCGGAAACGGGCGGGTTCGGGTGCGGAACGAGCGGGTTCACCTCGGAAACGGGCGGGTTCGGGCGCGGAACGGGCGGGTTCACCTCGGAAACGGGCGGGTTCGGGCGCGGAACGGGCGGGTTCACCTCGGAAACGGGCGGGTTCGGGTGCGGAACGGGCGGGTTCACCTCCGGAACGAGCGGGTTCGGGCGCGGAACGGGCGGGTTCACCTCGGAAACGGGCGGGTTCGGGTGCGGAACGGGCGGGTTCACCTCCGGAACGAGCGGGTTCAGGTGCGGAACGGGCGGGTTCACCTCGGAAACGAGCGGGTTCACCTCGGGAACGGGCGGGTTCACCTCCGGAACGAGCGGGTTCACTTCGGAAACAGTTGGGTTCAGTACCTCAGCGCATTCCGCCCATCATTGAACATTGCGCACGAAAAAACGCTCCCACAAGCGGGGAGCGCCTTCAATTCACAATTTTGATTGTTGCAACATCGTATAATACATACCCTTTTGGGCGATTAAATCAGATTGACTGCCTGATTCGATCAGCTTGCCTTGGTCCATGACATAGATCGTATCCGCTTTTTTTACCGTATTCAGACGGTGTGCAATGACGAAACTTGTGCGACCTTCCATTAGCTTTTCAAGTGCTGCTTGGATTTCCAGCTCAGTCACCGTATCGATACTACTCGTCGCTTCATCCAACAATAACAGCACAGGATCCGCAACAAAGGCTCGTGCTATGGATAACAACTGCTTTTGCCCTTGAGAGATTTCACTTCCGTCTGCCGTGAGCAACGTATCGTACCCTTCTTCCAGACGGCTAATGAATTCATGAGCATTCGCTTTCTTCGCCGCTTCTTCAATCTCATCATCTGTAGCATCCAATTTCCCATATCGAATGTTTTCTCTCACCGTTGATTCAAACAGGAATGGATCCTGTAAAACAAATGCTGTCTGACTTCGTAATGTCGCGCGTGGGAGCTCATCGATCGGAATGCCATCTATCAAAATGGTTCCTTTATCCACTTCATAGAACCGGGCAATCAATTGGACAATCGTCGTTTTCCCAGCACCTGTTGCACCAAGAAGTGCAGCCGTCTCCCCCGCCTTCACGTTCAACGACACATCCTCCACCGTGTATCCGTCCGTGTCTGGTGCATAACCAAATGATACATTGCGGAATTCGACGTTCCCTTTCAACTGGATATCTCCATTCGCCTCTGCTGCATCACGTTCGGCGTCTTCTCCCATAATCGAAAATACGCGTTCAGCACCGGCAATGGCGGATAAGACTGTATTGAATTGGTTCGCCAAATCGTTCAATGGACGTGTGAATTGACGCGCATACTCCGCGAAAACGACGATCGTCCCAATTGTGACAATCCCATCGCCTCGCAGTACGAGTAAGCCACCGATTCCGGCGACAATTGCAAAGGCCGCATTGTTCAACATGTTCATCACTTTCGGGATGAACCCTGAGTAGGTTAGTGCCCAAAATCCAGTTCGCCTCAATCGATCACTCTTCAAAGCAAATTCTTCCTTCATCCGTTCTTCTTGAGAAAATGCTTTGACGATTCGCTGACCGGACATCGTTTCTTCGATCATCCCGTTCAATTCACCGATAGCGCGTTGCTGTTCTTTAAAAAGAATTCCAGTTCTACGTGTGATCCAACGCATGGCAATGAACATGATCGGAACGATTGTCATTGTCAGCACAGTGAGTAGTGGACTCAGATAAAGCATGACTGCAAGCGTTCCACCGAGCGTTAAAATACTCGAGAATACTTGGATGAACGACGAATTCAACGTCTGGCTAATATTTTCAATGTCGTTCGTCATTCGACTCATGAGCTCACCATGTTGGCGTTTATCGAAGAACGAGACAGGTAATTTCTGCAAATGATTAAAGAGTCCAGAACGCAATTTATATACCGTGTTTTGAGCGATCCCAACCATCCAGAAGTTCTGGAAGTACATAGTGAGTGATGTTCCTGTGTAAATCGCTAGCAACCATCCAATTTGCATAGCGAGTCCATCGGTTTTCATCGGAATGATGAAGTTATCAATGGTCTTCCCGATCAGAAATGGACCTAGTAGAGTGAGTCCAGAACTCGCGAACACAAGGAGTAACACCGTAATAAGTAGCCCACGCTGTTCATCGACAAGTCTCCATACATTAAGCATTGCCTGCTTCCAGTCCCCGACTTCTTCCCGTTTACGTTTGGTACCTTTCTTCAAATCTTCGCGCTTAATGATCGGTTCGTAACCGAAGGGTTTCCTTGCGTTGTTCACCATCGTCCGCCACCTCCTCATCCAACTGGGACTCAGCTATTTTCCGATACAGTTCCGATTGGTCCATGAGTTGTTCATGGTTACCATACGCGGCAACTTCTCCTTCATCTAACAAGAGGATGCGGTCGGCTCCTTGTGCGGTGTGGATTTTCTGTGTAATGACAATCATCGTTGCCCGTTCACCTTCCAGCGCTTCCCACAACGCGTTTTCAGTTTTCACATCAAGTGCGCTTGTACTGTCATCCAATAACAGGATCGCAGGTTTTCGAACGAGCGCCCGTGCAATGGATAGTCGTTGTTTTTGACCACCTGACAAGTTGACCCCTTTTTGTCCGACGCGTGTTTCATAGTTCGCCGGAAAACGTTGAATGGACGCATGGATTTGAGCCTTTTCGGCTGCAGCTTCCAGTTCATCTGGCCGTGCTTCAGGATCTCCCCACGCTAAGTTTTCGCGGATTGTTCCTGTAAAGAGGACCGATTGCTGCGGTACCAGGCCGATTGTATTACGAAGCTCTTCTAGCGGCCAGTCTTCTATATTTTTGCCGTCGAGTAGGATTTCACCTGATGTGGCTGTGAAAATCCGAGGAATTAAATTCAGCATCGTGGACTTACCCGATCCAGTAGCCCCCATGACCGCAATTTTTTCTCCGGGGTTAATGGTGAACGAAACGTTCGATAACACTTGCTCCGGATGACCTGGATAGTTGAACGACACATTGTTAAATTCCAATGCTCCACGTTTTTCATTCCCATTTTCTGTTTCACCAGGAACCATGATTTCACGATCATCATCTGCAAGAAGCACTTCTTCCATCCGAACGGAAGACGCTTGGGCTCGTGAAAATGCGACAATGAGGAACGAAAACATAGAGAATCCGCCAGTAATACGGAATGCGTAGTTCACGATTGCAACAATTTCTCCCACTTGTGCATCGCCAGTACGAACGACTCCCACTCCAAACCACAAAACAATCATCAGACTACCGTTCATAATGAGGAGTAAAATCGGCATGATCAGTTCCATCATCCGAAACGCTTTCACCGTATCTTTTCTTAATAAATCCGCAACCTTTGAAAAACGACTACCTTCATACACACCGCGTAAATACGCTTTGATGAGACGCACAGCTTGCAGGTTCTCTTGGATAACCCGATTCACGCGATCTAAGCGACGCTGAACTTCTGAAAAGTACCCGACCCCTTTTCGCGCCATAACAAATAGAAAAACAAATAAAAAAGGAATTCCTATCAATAAAAAAGAAGCAAGTTTCACGTTAACGAGCATCGCCATCACTAAACTCCCGATAACGACAAGCGGCGCACGTAGTAAAATCCTGAGACCCATGAACAAGATGTTTTGCGCCATTGTGACATCACTCGTTAACCTTGTAATAAGAGAAGACGTGGGAAAACGTAAAAATGTCGACATGGAGAATGCCTGGATCTGTCTAAAAAGTGCCTGTCGCAAATCGTACCCAAAACTTTGTGCGGCGTGGGCAGCGAAGAATGAATTGATGACTCCGGATACTAGTGCGAGGAGTGCGAGCCCCATCATGATGCTTCCATATAGAATAATCGTTTCCCGATTGCCAGCGGTAATCCCATCGTCAATTATTTTCGCGATAAGGAGTGGCTGAATGAGCTCGACACTTAACTCGGTTAGCATTAGAATGAGTGCAATCACAATTGGCCATTTATATGGCTTTGCATAAGAAAATACTGTTTTCATCGGCATGATCCTTCCTGAACTGTTTCGTTTCTCGAACTACTTAGTTATCATTAGTATGCCATATTCCTGAAAGGCTGTATAGCGATTGAACAGAATTATCTGAACTAGCAGATCAATGCTTAACTTTTATAGTATTCATCTTAAAAAACGCGCTCAAAAGAGAGCGCGTTTCGATCGATTACGTTTTCACTCTTCCGCCGGCAATGGAGATTCCTGTAACGCCTAGAAGCATCACAATTGCACCTGTTAACTGCCAAACGCCTAGGACGGCGCCAAGCCAAATGACCGATATGATCATTGCCGTCAATGGTTCAAAACTTGAGAGAATACTTGTTTCGATCGGGGATATGAACTTCATGCTAGCGAGGAACAGTAAAAATGCCACCGTACCCACGACGATGACGCCGAGCAACATGAAAGCAATTTTCCAGTCAAGTAAGTACTGGAAATCCCGGATCATCATGACTGGGTTCGTAATCAGTAATGCTGACCCCCCTACCACCATCGCCCAACCGATTGACAGTAGGACACCCCACTCTTGCATGAGCCGTACTGGATAGAGCGTGTAAAACGTAAATGCAAATCCCACTGCGATTCCCCAAAATACTGCACTCGAGCTTAAACTGAAGCCGGATAACGACCCGTTTGTCAGCAATAGAAATAGACCACCTAACGTGACACCCATACCAATGATTTGCGCAATTGGCGGGACAAATCGCTGTCGCAGTGAGACGAATAGAATGACGTAAATGGGCGACAAAAATTGGAAGAGTGTCGCGATAACCGCATTACTCTGTGCAATTGCAGAGGTGAATGAAAACTGAACCCCTAACATTCCTACAACTCCAAATATCAACATCTGCCGCGCCCATACTTTTTGGCGCCATGGCCGTGTCACTTGTTTTCCTTTTATCTTCAAATAGGCAATTAGCGACAAGCCCGCTATGAGAAGGCGAACGGTCAATAAAAATGAAACGGACATCCCGCTATGCCCAAGCGTCCATTCCATCATCGGACCTGATAGCCCCCATAATGATGCACCGATGATAATCATCGCTAGTCCTTTTATCCGCTCCATTAATTCACCTTCATTTCTATAAAGTCTATCTATATCAAATTACACTATTTTTATTTTCACATATAGGTGAAAAGTTCTTAGTTTTCCTATATACTAGCCTTATGAACTAGTTGAAAGGGGAACATAGCATGACAACCTCACGTGAACAGATCTCTGTGGACTTACCCGATATCCGTCGCAGTCTCGATCATTACTATATGGTAACCCGAACTGATGCTGAAGGTCTCGTAATTTCGGTAAATAAAAATTTACTGAACGTCAGCAATTGGACACCGAAACGGATTCTAGGCAAAACTATTTGGCAAATGTTCGATGAATCCGAGAAAGCTCAAGATGCCATTCATGCCATATGGGAACAGCTCAAAGAGGGAAAGACCTGGTTCGGAACTGCCCAAAAGCTGAAGCGTACAGGTGAAACGTACTATACGAACTTACTCGCGGTCCCTTCCATGACAGCGGACGGCAAGCTAGAAAGTACTATGTTCCTTGAACTCGATATTACTGAAGAAGTAAATTTGAAAGAACGTCTCGAACAGATTGCATTCATTGACGTCGAAACCGGTCTAATGAGCCGCCATAAATTAGAAGTGCTCGTAAATGAGATGATTCATGATGAAAAAAGTTTCTCGTTCGTCTACTTGTCGATTGATCATTATTATACGTTGAAAGAACTCCAGGCTGGAACAGCTGAAACAGAGCTCACTCAAGCCTTTGCAAACCGACTAAAACGCTACTTTCAAGATAACCCAATCGCACGTGTCGGGGGAAGTCAATTTGTGATCTTAACACCTTTTGGCGACTGGTACGTCCAAGGATTCTTGGAGTTCCTTGAGCAACAGCCTATCTATGTGGGCAACGAAGCCTTGCCCCTATCAATTAGCGGCGGAATTGCACGCTACCCTGAAGACCAGAAAAGTTTTGTGAATTTAATAGAAGCATCTGCAATGACGTTAGAAGAAGTCCGGAACAAAGGAGGCGGTAAAATTGTTTCTTTGTCTGCTTCCTCTCACAAAGTGCTCGACCGTCGCTCTCTCATTAATCGCAAATTATTAACTGCACTTGACCATAATGCATTGCAAGTCGTCTATCAGCCACAATATGACATTGCTTCAGACAAAATCTCAGTCTATGAAGCACTCGTCAGATGGGAAGACGATGAGCTTGGCACTGTCACACCCGACGAGCTCATTCCAATTGCAGAGTCAAATGGGCTGATTGCCAATATTGGCGCATATGTACTAACCGAAGCAGCGCAATTAGCTGTAAAACTGGACGAGAAGGAAGGTCACCCTCACGTTTCAGTTAACACATCCGTTCGAGAGTTTTCCAACAATCCGATGAAAGACAATATTCTTCGTATCCTGCAAGAAACATCTTGTCGTCCCAATCAACTGGAGTTGGAAATTACTGAAAAGTTCGCATTCCAAGCTGAAGAAGAGCACTCCATCATTCAGCAGATGAAAGAATTACAAGATGCAGGTGTTGAATTCATCCTCGATGACTTCGGTACTGGATATGCGTCGTTCCGCTATATGCAGCATTTGCCGATCTCAAAGGTGAAGATCGACAAAATATACATGAACAGCTTGTTGACCCACCCGAAAACACAGCAACTGGTTGAGGGAATGATCCAATTCAGTAAGTCGATGGGCTTATATACAATCGCAGAGGGCGTCGAACACAAAGCCCAATACGACTTGCTGAAAACGATGGGAATCGATGCTGTCCAAGGTTATTATATTGGAGCTCCGGTTCCAGCAGAAAAACTAACGAATTGAGTCTAACAAAAAGAGCTTTTCCGAGCGCCCTTCTTGGGCAAACGGAATTGCTCTTTTTGTTAGGGTAGGTTATCATTTCGATTTGAATCGTTGTGTCTTATCCCACCCGATCACTTGTCGGTTCTTTTTCGCTTTTATATACAAAATCAGACTTCGTACGAACAAGTACGAAAACAGTTGGGCATACGTGAAATACATAATGACGCTGATGAATACATTAAGCGGTGTGAAGGTTCGCTGGGTCGCTTGTGCTGCAAACAGCTGCGTTGTGTACACAATGTACGCCAAATACCAAATAAACAACAGTGGATACGTATACTCTATATAGAAGATATCCAAGATTCCTAGCGCAAACCACACATACGAAATGAGGAGGAATAGCCAAAAGATCACGTACACGAGTAACTGGTGTATCGAGTGAACAAGTAGCTTCCCTTTAAAGTAGCCCGGTTCCGTTAACGTTTTTTCAACGATGTACAAGTTTCCTTGTAACCAACGCGTCCGTTGCTTCAAGTACACACCTAGCGTTTCGGGTTCCTGCTCCCATGTAATGGAGTCCGGGACAATCGGTAAATAATATCCGGCTTTCGTGATACGAAGCGTTAGTTCCGCGTCTTCAGCGATTGCATACGGATCATATCCACCCAGCTCCTCAATGACACTGCGCTTCACAAGCATATTCGTTCCTGTTAAAGAGCCTGTTTTAAACAATTGCCAGCGTCCAGATTGCATCAGTAATTGAAACACTTGAAATTCTATTGAAATCATACGAGTTAGCCAGTTTGTCTTTTCGTTAATAGTCCGCACGTATCCAACAGCCCCTGCAGATTGCTGGTCCTCCTCAGCTATTGACACTAGCTTGATAAGCGCCTCTGAATCAGGCTGATTATCCGCGTCATAGACACAATAATATGGATTCGATGAAATGCTCAGCCCATAGTTAAGTACACGTGATTTTCCACGCGGTTCTCCAGGAGGCACTTGAATGTGGTGAACGTTTTTGAATGTCGCTGCGAAGTCTCCCGCGATGTCCCCGGTTTCATCAGACGAATTATCGTTCAACACATATATTTGCAAGTCACCCGGGTAATTCAGCCCAGTCATCGCTTCAATTGTGTCTTTGATGACAACCCCTTCGTTATGTGCGGGAATCAGAATATCAACACCAGGATAACAATCCAGTTCGGGAATCTCCCGCTTCTTCAACCGGTTGTAAAGACCCGCGAGCGTCAATAGTGAATAGTATCCGAGCAATGTTAAAAACAATGCTGTTGTCAGAAACAACAGGATTTTCACGTTAAAAATCGCAGCCAGTATAAGACCTACGAGAAAAACGATTGATAAGACGAGCAAGATGACGAGACGCTTATTCATGGAGTCACCAACAATTCTTCGATGGAACGTTCCCCTTCAACCATACGGATGTTCCAGTTGATCTGCTCGTAGGCTCCCTGTTCGATTTGGACCTTGATGTTTTCTTTTAACCGTTCCTCGACAATCTTAAATCCCTCATCACTAATGTTTTGCAGCAATACAACAATCGTTTTGTCATCAAAGTGGCCCACGAGATCATAATGCTTACGCAATGTACCGAATAGGACGGTGGAGCAAGCAATCAGTGCTTGTTTACGTGCTACTTTTCGAATTCCCGATAAATCCACTTGAACGAAATAGCCAGGCTCACCATGTCGAGCCATTGTAGACAACACTATGGAAGATTGCTTTTCAAATTCTCTTTTCGTCAATACGCCATGTTCAGAAATGTATTCTTGTAACTCTTCGAGACTTTTTTTCAAGGACGTATTTTCTGAACGATACGAATACACGTACTTTGCAATACTATAAAGTGCAAAAAGATGTAGTAAAAATAAAAAATGCATACCTATGCCGGCCGCTTGCTCGCTTGGAGACCATCCTTCTACAAAAGCATTGTACAAAAAGTAGAACACTGTAGTTAAAGTCAATACTATAAAAGCAAAAAAAGCCATACGGTCAGACACTAAGAAAAAGAGAACGGCAACTCCAATAAAACCAAGCATTCCGTACAACGAGTTCTCACTAGTTTGATGCCATAGTAAAACCATTGCGGATGCTAACCAAACAGTTGCAGCGACTGGCATTTGAAGTCGTTGCCAAAAAGTTACGCTCTTCACATCTAAATCCCCCTTACTTGTTACATCCAACCATTCATACTCTTCCCTAATAGTATATTCAAAAACACACCAGGTTTGCTAGTCCTTCTTATGGGAATACTTGAACTAGATATCCGGATAAGGAGGATTTTAACGATGACAAAAGACAAATATGAACAAATTGATGAAAACGTAAAACCTCAGACTCAGGAACAGCAACCTGGCGTGGAAGCAGAAATGTCACCTCAGCCGATTTACGATGATGAGATGTACAAAGGTTCCGGCAAATTAACAGGTAAGAAGACGTTGATCACCGGAGGAGATAGCGGAATCGGTCGTGCAATTGCCGTTGCTTTCGCAAAAGAAGGTGCAGATGTCGCGATTGCTTACTTAAGTCCGGAAGAAGATGTAGATGCACATAAAACCGTGGAACTTATTGAAAAATACGGTGGAAAAGCCTATAAAAAACGTATTGATATTAGCGAAGAAGAAAACTGTGAAGAGTTAGTGGAAGCAGTAGTTAAAGAGTTTGGTGGTCTTGATGTACTCGTGAATAATGCAGGAAAACAATTCCCTCAAAAATCACTTCTTGATATTTCAGGGGACCAGTTACGAGAAACGTTTGAAACGAACTTTTTCGGACTGTTTTATTTAACTAGAGCGGCGTTACCTCACTTGAAAGAAGGAAGCTCAATCGTCAACACGTCTTCAGTCACGGCTTATAACGGATCCCCAGGACTGTTAGATTATTCAGCGACAAAAGGTGCAATTACAACATTCACACGTTCACTCGCCTTAAACCTGGCCGATCAAAAGATTCGTGTAAATGCCGTTGCACCAGGACCGATTTGGACGCCTCTCATCCCTTCAACGTTCGATGCGGAGACCGTTAAAAAACATGGAGATAATACACCGATGAAGCGCCGCGGCGAGCCTGCAGAAAACGCACCCGCCTATGTATTCCTTGCTTCGAACGATTCCAGTTATATGACGGGTCAAACCATTCACATCGACGGCGGAGACTTTGTTGGCTCGTAAATCCATATGAAAAGCAGCGACCTATGTTGAGAGTCGCTGCTTTTTTCGTTGGATTAGGGTTCACATCCGGCTTAGTGTGGTAGCCCATTGGAGGAGGGTACCCACTTAATTTGATGAATTGTATGCGGTGGCGGATTCAGCCTAAGCCGTTAGAATCCACAACAAAAAACAAGCGAAGCGCTACCGATTGATCCCTTTACGCACTTGAATTGTGTACCGTTATCGGAAAACTCTTCCATGTGTCGGAGAAATCACGTCCTGTGTCGGACAAGTTCACACGTGTGATCGAGAAACACTTGAGAGTGATGGATAAGTCGACTAAGCTGATTTAGAAAGTAAATCATCTTTTAGCAAACACCCCTTCATGCAGAGATATCACCGATTCATCCTCACATTAAGTGGATAACTCATTCCCAAAACCAACTTTGCACAGAACAAAATAAATCCTCTGTGGATAACCACAATTCCATCCCCAATTGGGCATAACATCATCGGCTCCCGTAGATAACTTCTCAATGCACTCTACTTGTTATCCACAAAAAACCGGCAGACGTGTCATTCCGTCTGCCGATTTTGGATCATTTCTTATGCTTCTACTACGTCTGTTACAGAATGACGTTTTTTGAACAGCAATGCGAAGTAGCCCGCTGTCAATGCGAGACACGCAACCATGAAGCCAAGCAATATACCGTTTGACGTCCATAGATGTGCCATATCGCCTGTAGAGATTGATGCTTTGAATGCCTGGACAGAGTATGTCATCGGCAAGAATTTATTGAAAATCTGAAGCGGTTCTGGGATCAATTCCAATGGGAACGTTCCCGCACTAGTTACGAGTTGCATGATCAAGACGAGAATCGCTAGGAAACGTCCTGCATCACTGAATACAGATACGAACAACTGCACAAGCGCGATGAATGTGTAACTTGTAATGACCGCTGTGAGTATAAACAATGGTGTGTTGATGGTTTCCATACCTAACCCGTATTTAATAACACCTACGGCAATCAATGCTTGAATGAGCCCGACAACAGCGAGCACGGACACTTTACTTGCGAACCAGCGGAATGGACCTGTTGGTGAAATTACTGGTTGAACAAGCGGGAATACGATGGACAATAGCAATGCACCGACGAACAATCCTAGTGATAGGAAGTATGGCGCAAATCCTGTTCCGTAGTTCGGCACTTCATTGACAGCTGATTTTTCTACGTCTACTGGAGCTGCTACCATGTCATAGGTTTTGTCGTTTGGTTTCACTTCAGAAGCTGTATCGTTTGCCTCAGTCAATTTCTCTTGAAGTGTTCCCGTTCCTTCATTCAATTCTTTCGCTCCGTCCGCAAGTGCTGCTGAACCAGTTGCTAAGTCTTGTGATTTGGACGCGAGCGTACCTGTTCCGTCTGTTAACGTTTTTGTTCCTGCTGATAACGCCGATAGTCCATCGACCAGCTTACCAGATCCTTCTTTTGCAGCTGTTGCGCCTGTTGCAAGTTTACCAGCACCTGCGCTCAATGCGCTATTTCCTTCAGCGAGTGCTGATGAACCTGCAAGCAATTGTCCAGATTTACTGTTCAGCTCATTTACTCCTGCAAGTGCCTGTGAATGCGCACCCGCTAATTGACCTGCAGCACCGTTCAATTCTTTAGCTCCAGATTGAAGCGCTGCGGTTCCTTGCGATAATTCACCAAGTCCGCCTGCCACTTGGGCGCTGCCTGCTTTCAATTCACCAAGAGCACCTTGCAAGGCTGCTTTTTGTTCTTCAGGAAGTGAAGCTAAAATTGGTGCGAGTTGTTCAGACAACTGTCCAAGTCCAGCGTTCACTTGCTGCGCACCGCCTGTTAATTGACCAGCTGCAGCATTCAGTGAACCGGATTTTTCAGCTAAGTTACCTACGCCTGCACCGAATTCTTTTTCTTTTGCTGCAATCTGTTGATAACTACTTGCGAGCTTACCAACGCCTTGCGTGTATTGAGACAATCCTGAATTCAACTCACTTGCACCCGCAGATGCTTTTTGAGCGCCTCCTTGAAGTTCACTTACGCCTGACGACAATGTTCCAAGTCCTGAATTTAATGAAGATGCACCATTTGCTGCTTCGATGACACCTTTTTTCAACTTATCAGAGCCGTCTGCAAGTGTTACTGTACTTGATGCAAGCTGCTCCAAATAGCCTTTTAAATCGTCCGTTCCGGTAACGAGTTTGCCAGAACCGTCATGCAGTTTCCCTGCACCGTCAGCTGCATCCCCAAAACCATCGCCCATTTCTTTAATGGAGTCAAAAAGTTGTTCCGCATATGTGGACGATACTTTTTCGTTTACTTCCGCTTTGATACGATCCATCGCTGTTTCTCCGATTTGTGCAGAAAGGAAGTTGAAGCCTTCGTTCGGTTTGTAGACCAATGCTAGTTTCTCAGGTGTTTCATCCAATAACGTGGTCGCGTGTTGAGAAAAGTTATCTGGAATTTCGATTGTCATATAATAATCTTGATCCGTAAGGCCTTTTTTAGCTTCGGATTCAGAGATACTTTGGAAGTCGAATTGCTTACTATCGACGAGTTTGTCGACAAGTTCTTTACCAAGATCGAGTTCAGTTCCTTCAAACTCTGCCCCTTCGTCCATATTTACAACTGCAACGGGTAGTGCATCCATATTTGCGTACGGGTCCCAAAACGCCCATAAAAACATCCCTGCATATAATACCGGTATAAATAAAATCGCAATCATTGGCACAATCATTTTACGCGTGCGTAATAACTGTTTCCATTCCGCTCCTGTCATCGTCTTTTTCATCATTTTTTCCTCCTTGACTGGTTGACCACTTCAGATTTATGGTCATTAATACTTGAAAAAAGAAGTCTCAAATTAAGAGACTTTTAAAAATGGTACTACTCAGTAAATCGATGATCTCGGTTTGTTCCAACTCTTGCTTGTGGGTTTTACCCCAGTCTACAACGAGTGCCATATACGATTTAAACAGCAAATACGCGACCATTTCTACGTTACATGGTTTGACTTCACCGCGATCAATGCCTTTTTGGATTTTTTCAGCAATGAATTTCACAATCTGTTTCTCGATATCTACGAGTACTTCTTGCACGGCAGGCGTCCGGATTTCTTTTCCCTCATCAATCAGTTTGGCGTAAAGCTGGTGCGTCGTCCTGAATTTTAAAATTGACATAAGACGAGCATGCGCATTTTCTTCAAATGTAGCCCCTTCAATTGCAGCGGCTTCCGCTTCTGTCCTCATCTCTTCAATCATTCCGACGACAATGGCGTTGAACAGTTCTTCTTTGTTCGCGAAGAATGTGTAAATCGTACCTTTCCCAACGTTTGCAATTTTAGCGACTTGGTCCATTGTGGTCGCTTTGTAGCCAAACAGCGAGAAGGATTTTGCAGCGGCTTCCAAAATCTCCGTTCTGCGATCCATGTGCCCACCTCTTTCATTGTAAAATGACCGGAATTCAATTTTGGTCATTTGGTCATTCCTTATCTTACGCTCACTATAAATAGATTGCAAGTTTTTTTTGATCAGATTTTCAAAAGAAAAAACGAAGGACATGTTTGCTCCTTCGCTTCCTATATATTAGTATACTTTTGTTGTTTTATGAGGACTGATGAATGAAAATAATTCCTCTGCGGTTTTGAAGCCGAGTTTTTCGATAGAACGCGCCTCTAAGAAATAATCTTCTCCTACCATGGTTCCTGAGAGGGTGATGATAGAATCGGTCACTGGCGTTGGCAACCCGATGTGTTTCCCGAGCGAGTGAAGGAGTCCAAGACCCATGGGTACGTCTTCTGTAATGTACCGGTTGTTAACGGACTTTGTACGCAAATCCTTGACACTGTCTGCATAGATGGCGAATGCTTCATCATCTGACTGGGCTTCAGGATCAGTGAATGTGCGTACTTTGAATTCTTCAATGTAAGAGCGGCGTTTCGATCCGATTTTTTCGAGCATGTCCATTTTTTCTTGATCCAACTCGTGTGCCACTTTCCATGTGGATGGAGTGAATCCTTCTGTATACATCGAAAATTGACCATCTGAGTTCTCGATATATGCGGCGTTCAGAGCGATTCCCACTGTGTGCATAATGAGGTTTGGGTTGTGCAATGCAACTTCTGCAATATTTTCCCGAGGGATACAGTTACCTAGGATGGGTTTTAACGTGTGGCATGCTTCTTGAACACGATCTGCTGGAATGGTAGCAATGGGATGACCGTAGTTCTCGGAATACAGTGTGACCTCACCTGGATTTGTGATTCTGCAGCTGTATGGCAACGTTTCACCTTCTGCAAATAGTGGTGCGTCTTCTGTTCTGCCGATCCGTTTTAATTCATGCAAGAAGAATATACTGCCGAGATACCCCGGACAAATGTAGACTGTTTGATGCTTTTGTAAATGCGGAGCTAGAGCGCTCGCGAGGGACTTGTGGTAATTTGAGACGTAATAAATGAGGATAATATCTGCTTGTGGAATAACTTCTGCAGGATCGCGAGTCACAGCATGAAGTGGGACAGTTTGCTCCTTTTCTCCCTCTTTCAATGTGATGCACTTTGTTTCTTCTAATCTTGTGAAATGTTCGTTTGGCTGATTGCTTAGCTTCAACATACTCACTTGGTGACCATCGCGTGCTAGACAAGCAGCTGCGGTAGAACCTCCGTGCCCTGAACCAACAATCGTAATATTCAATTTTAGTTTCCCCTTTCTTGTGAAATTCTTCATAATGTAGAACAAAAAAGTGTTGATTAATCTCAACTTCTCTATTTTATCATAGTTACCATTAAAAAACTATTTTGCTTGATTTATCCGAAAACATCACACCCTTTGCGGACAAAAAGTCCCGATAACCCTTCAAGGCTTCGAGACTTTTATCTACTAGTCTCCTTGTACAGGATTGGCAATTTTCCCTGCAAACAACAATACATTTGCTTCCGTATCACGGATTGTGATGAAGAAAGGCTTATCTGCAGACATTTCGAATGGTTCTCCGCTAGGTGCCGATTCAATACTTACTGTAACGGAAGTGACTCCAGCCGCCTCTGTCCCTTTTTCATCAATCGATAGATACGTCTTCTGTTTCACCTTACTTACAAAGAGTCTCTCTTTTTCTTCCTTTACCAGCAAACTTAAATCTGCTGATCCGCCATCGAAGGCTTTTTGCATCCCTAAATCCAAAAGCGAATCTTTCATATCTGCTTCATAGTCTAGTTGAAGCTTCGGCATCCGGATAGAACCGGGTGTAGGTTCAAAAGAATCGTTCCATGTTGTACGGTTTGCAGACGTCCAAGATTTTAGAAAGGACTCTACGTCTTGACCTTCTTTCGGCACAAACACGTCCATTGTCATCTTTCCTTCATCTCCGTAAGGCAGCGATACTGCTTGGAACTGGTCATTCTCGAAATAAGGCAGAGATTCGTACAGAGTCATGAATGGCGCAGTTGTTTCACTTCCGTCTGCAAGACTGAATGTCCCGTCCTTTGTCATTTCTTCGTTGAACGGGTAGGTCCACGATGCTTTGAAATAAACAGCATTCATCAAATACATGATAAGATCACTATCGAGGGGTGCTTCGACCATCTTCTCAATTTTACCGTTCGTCGATTCCTTCACCCAGTCATTTATACGGTCTGCAGATTTTGAATCACTGATGTCAATCTCCTCGGCATCAGCTAAAAAGTAATCCCGCGTGACACTTTTAAAAGCATCTTGAAGCGTGTACGTGTCATTCAACCATAGAGAATTTGCTGTTTTAAGCGTCAACTCTTCGTCTGATTGTTGAAGATAGTCCAGCAATGATGCATTCGCACGATTAATGGCTTCTTCATCCAGCCCTTTTAGTTGGATCGCTTCCAAAATTTCCTCTCTCGTCTCTCCATTCGAACCATTTTGAAGCATGGACAATGCCAACAAAAGACTGACTGGAGACACGAATACATTGCCGTCCTCATCTGGTTTTACTTTCGTAACCAGTTGCATTCCGAGTTCGTTGGTCGGTTCACTCAATTTCAAATAATCATCTTCCCCAAAAGATACAGCCACTTTGTCTGGCTTCGACTCTTCTATTTTCACGGGTGCGTGGACCGTTCCACACGCAGACAAGACAACTGCAGCACCGACAGCCACCGCAAGTACAGCCTTTTTGTACATGGTCTCATCTCCTTTACTAGATGAGTCGGTTATGATGCAGGAAAGTTACACGTTTTCGTCAAACGGCCACGCTGGCAACATGTTATTCAGAGGCTTGTCTTGACGGTATCCGAGAACGTACTCCGCTTGCATAATCGTATGAATTTCCCGTGTACCTTCATAGATCACCGGCGCTTTCGAGTTGCGCAAGAACCGTGCTACTGGATAATCGTCGGAATACCCGTATGCCCCATGGATTTGGAACGCATCGTCTGCTGCTTGATTGGCAAAATCGCACGCTTGCCACTTGGCCAACGATGTTTCCCGAGTATTGCGTAGCCCTTCGTTTTTCATTTCCCCAGAACGATAGACGAGTAAGCGACTCATTTGATAGCCTGCTTCCATCCGCGCGATCATTTGCTGGACGAGCTGATGCTGACCTATTGGTTTTCCAAATGTACTGCGTTCTTCACAGTACGCAACACTTACTTCTATACAGGCTTGAATTAATCCGACTGCACCTGCAGCCACGGTGAATCGACCGTTATCTAATGCAGACATGGCGATTTTAAACCCTTCGCCCTCTTCACCGAGCAAATTAGCCACAGGAACTCTGATGTCTTCAAAAAACAGTTCGCCCGTATTCCCTGCTTTGATGCCATATTTGTTTTTGATGGCGTTGGATGAAAAACCGGGCATGGTCCGCTCCACGATGAACGCAGAAATCCCGTGATGTTTTTTTGATTTATCCGTATAGGCAAAGACGAGAAAATGATCCGCACTGTCGCATAGTGAAATCCATGTTTTCTGGCCGTTCAGTACGTAATACTCTCCATCTCGGACAGCAGTGGAACCCATTGCGGCGACATCTGTCCCCGCACCCGGCTCTGTCAGACCGAACGCACCCACTTTCTGACCTTTAGCTTGGGGGATCAAATACTTCTGCTTCTGTTCTTCCGTTCCCCACTGTAGGAGCGTTAACGAATTCAGCCCTGTATGAACCGATACCGCGGTTCGGAACGCGGTATCCCCGCGTTCCAGTTCTTCACACAAAATAGCTAGAGCATTATAGTCCATGCCGCTTCCGCCATATTTCTCCGGAATACACGTCCCCATGAAACCAAGTTCAGCGAGTTCTTTCCATACTTCGGGGTCAAAGCCGCCTGCTGCATCCCATTTCGCGATGTTCGGAAGGATACGATCATCGACATAACGTCTCACTGTTTTACGCAGCAACTGCTGTTCTTCGGTAAAGTTGAAATCCATCTCTGTTCCTCCTTACACACCGCGAGTTAGCGTGCGGCTTCACCAGTGTGAATGGTTTCTGTAATGTGAACGCCGCGTTTGCCCATTTCTTCGATGTATAGATCTCCTGGTACAATTGATTCGGGTGGATAAACACCGCGTTTTGTAATCGTGCCGTTCCCAATCATTTGTGCCACGACGGAAATTGTGTTCGCAGTCGCTAGAGCCATTGCGGTTTCATTCATCTCAGTATCTTTTGTCACTGTCATGTTGTATTCATAAGTCGCAGACATGCCGGAAGCTTCACCACTTACGAGAACGCGGAGCAGGACGGCATCTTTTTTGTCGCCAAGCAGCATTTGCGGTGTTAGGTGCGCACGCATGACATCACGCACACGTAATGGCTTCCCATCAACTTGGATGGTCGATTCACGGGATAGCAAGCCAAGATCCACGAGCAATTGAAACTTTTCCGCGTGTCCTGGATAGCGTAAAGTCTTGTACTCAAGTGTTTGAACGTCAGGGAATGATTCAATAAGTGTGGAAGTTCCACCTGATGTATGAAAAGCTTCCATGTTGCCAAAGTCATCGAAATGGACGGTTTCAATTTCTGATAGTGACGGCAGTTCTAGAACATTTCCGTCTCGGATTACACGCGAAGAATCCGTATAATGGTCGAATACGCCTTCCAATGAAAACACGATGTTGTAGTTAAGCGGCGGATCAGGATTGACGGGTACACCACCAACAAACAATCGGATAGATTCGACTTTATCCAATTTGTCAGCCCCATGACCTGATAGAATATTGATCATCCCTGGTGCGACACCTAAGTCTGGAATAAGCGTGACGCCACGTGCTTCTGCTTGTTCTTTCATTTTGAGGACTGCATCTGTTGCCCCACCGATGTGTCCGCCGAGATCTACACTATGGACACCAGCTAATATCGCCAGTTTTGCGACTTGCTCGTTGAATGTATAGAACAGTGCGTTGATGACGACGTCACCGAGCGCAATGACCTCGCTCAGTTGCAATTCATTACGCGCATCGAGTACTAAAATACTAAGTTTGTCGGACAAAAGTTCATCTGCAAAATTCTCCGCTTTTCGAACGTCTTGATCTGCTAAATAGACGGCTGTCACCTCATCGCTTTTTACCAAGTCTCGAACGGCTTCTTTCCCCATTAACCCTGCACCTAATACGACGACTTTCATCCAATCATCCTCCTTTTAGTTGTTATCGATCTGTGCCCGTTGCAACTTGCCGCTGAAATCAACGTAAATGCTCTTCCACTCCGTGAAGACATCAAGGGCCGCAACACCTGAGTCACGATGGCCGTTTCCTGTTCCTTTTGTACCGCCGAATGGCAAGTGAATCTCCGCGCCAGTTGTTCCAGCATTCACGTAGACGATTCCTGTATCAAGGTCGCGTTGTGCTTGGAAAATTTTGTTGACATCCCTAGAGAAAATCGAGCTGGACAAGCCATATACCACACTGTTGTTCACTTCAATTGCTTCTTCTAAGCTACTGATTTCAATGAGCGAAATGACAGGGCCGAAAATTTCTTCTTGGGCAAGGCGACTATCCGCTGCAACGTCTGTGAAGAGTGTCGGTTCAAAGTAGTGCCCACCTGTGTAATGGCCCTCTGTCAGCGTACTTCCGCCTGCCAACAGTTTCGCACCTTCTTCTTTCCCAACGTTCACGTAGTAGCTAATTTTCTCAAGTGCTTTTGCATTGATGACAGGACCGATTTTATTCGATTCATCTGCCCCGTCGCCAATCGGCAAGCCTTTCATCGCTTCTAGCAACTTGTGCTCAAGTTCCTGCTTTATATCCGTATGCGCAATAACTCGACTACATGCAGTGCATCGTTGTCCAGCTGTTCCAAATGCACTCCAGAGTATACCTTCTACAGCGAGGTCAATGTCCGCATCATCCATGACGATAATTGCGTTTTTACCCCCCATTTCGAGAGATACCTTCTTCAAATGACGGCCACCTAGTTCTGCTACGCGTCTCCCAGTTTCCGTTGAGCCTGTGAATGAAATGACACGAACATCTGGATGCTCGATCATCGCAGTTCCTACTGTGCCGCCACTTCCGAATACGACGTTCGCCACGCCTTCAGGCAAACCAGCTTCTTCAAAAATGAGCGCCATTTCATATGCCATCATCGGTGTTTCTGTCGCGGGCTTCCAGATGAATGTGTTGCCAGCAACGATTGCCGGGAACGATTTCCACGTAGCAATCGCAACCGGGAAGTTCCATGGTGTGATTAATCCGACGACGCCGATTGGCGCACGAACGCTCATTGCAAATTTGTTATCAAGTTCAGATGGCACCGTTTCCCCGAAGAGTCGGCGGCCTTCACCTGCCATATAATAGGCCATGTCGATGCCTTCTTGGACTTCACCGCGTGCTTCTTCTATGACTTTACCCATTTCTTTTGTGAGTATTTGTGAAAGATGCTCTTTCTTTTCAATCATAATGCGACCGATTTCATATAAGTAATCCGCGCGTTTTGGTGCGGGTACTCGCGCCCATTTCTTTTGTGCCACTTTTGCTGCTGCAACTGCTTGGTTGACATCGTCCGCTGAGGATAACCGCACATCCGCAAGCGTTTTCCCGTTTGCTGGATTTTTCACTGCTGTATAGTCTGCTCCTGTATCTGTTCCCCATTGTCCATTGATGTAGTTGTTCAGTTTCATTGCTGTATTCCCCTTTCGAGATAGGTTGATAGATTTGTAAGCCCTTTCATACTCTATTCGACAGGAATAAGATATTACCTTTCGTTATATAGATGAAGATTCTGATTGATTAGTACAAGTTATGAGCAGTTTGCTGAGATTATGATCACGTCTCTTACGTTATGATCACTTTTCGTGATTTATGAGCGCTTTCCCAGAGTTATGATCACTTTTTGTGATTTATGAGCACTTTCCCAGGGTTATGATCACTTTTCGTGATTTATGAGCAACTTCCCAGAGTTATGATCACTTTTTGTGATTTATGAGCACTACCCCAGAGTTATGATCACTTTTCATGATTTATGAGCACTTTCCCAGAGTTATGATCACTTTTCGTGATTTATGAGCACTTTCTTAGGGTTATGATCACTTTTCATGATTTATGAGCGCCTTCCCAGGGTTATGATCACTTTTCGTGATTTATGAGCAACTTCCTAAGTAATGTTAGTTGGTCGCGTGATTGTTTTGGGTGAACACTTGGGATTCCTTCCGCGGGATGGATATAACCATGCTAATTGATTTGATTCCAAACAAAAAAGTCTTCCATTGGAAATTCCATTCCAATGGAAGACTTTTGATTATGTGTTGTCGCTTTTTAGCTGTGTTTGAGCCCGCTTTTCTGCTGGCTTTAGTGGGTTAGCTTGATCTTTAAACTTCGGTGGTAGCACGCGTTTCATGAAGAACGTTAACACAAGTGCTACACCTGCAATCACTGTTGAGATGAAGAACGCATGGTTTATGCCGTCGAGCTGTGCTTGTTGTGCCACTTGTACTTTGAATTCTGCCAATGCCGCTGCATCTGTCGGCAATTTGCCTGATGTTGCTGCATTTGTAGCAATCTCAGTACCCGTTGATTCAGCACGTTTTGTCATGAGTGTCAATAGAATCGCGGATCCAATTGCACCCGAGACTTGTTGAACGGTACTGTTCATAGCAGTACCATGCGGGTTTGAAACCATCGGCAACTGGTTCATACCATTCGTCATAATCGGCATTGTCACCATAGAAAGCCCGAACATGCGTGCTGAATAAATCAACATAAGTTCAAAATAGCCTGTTTCCATCGTAAGTTGGCTAAGCATGTACGTTGTCAGCATGGTAATCGCTAACCCTGTGATGGCAAGCGCTTTTGGTCCATATTTATCGAACAACTTACCTGTAATCGGAGACATAATCCCCATCAAAACCGCCCCTGGTAACATTAGTAATCCAGAGTCTAGAGGTGAAATGTGACGTACACTTTGAACGTATAGCGGTGTCAAAATCATCCCTGAGAACATGGCAACCGATACGACAACTGAAATGACCGATGATAGTGCGAACATCGGATGCTTGTAGATTCTGAAATCGAGCATTGGATCTTTTTTTCTAAGCTGTCGAAAGACAAACAAGAAGAGTCCGATGGCACCGATAGTGATTGTTCCGTAAACTTCAATCGATGACCAGCCTTTACTACCTGCTGAACTAAATCCGTAAAGTAATCCGCCAAATCCAATACTTGAAAGAACGATGGAGAAGACATCGACTTTAACTGGTTTATTCGGCGTAATATTCTTTAGTTTGAAATAGGCATAGACCATCGTGAATAGTGCTATTGGTAAAACGATGATGAATAATGCGCGCCATGAATAGTGTTCCACAACGAAACCTGACAGCGTCGGTCCTATTGCTGGAGCTGTAAACATGACGAGTCCAAAGTAGCCAAGTGCCTGACCTCGTTTTTCAATAGGAAACGCCACGAGCATGACATTCATTAAAAG
Organism: Sporosarcina sp. BI001-red; assembly: GCF_003384035.1. Classification (GTDB taxonomy): domain Bacteria; phylum Bacillota; class Bacilli; order Bacillales_A; family Planococcaceae; genus Sporosarcina. The sequence goes on from NZ_QQAK01000014.1 coordinate 121,941, forward strand.
TGGCATTAGAAGCGCTGCCCCGGAAGCTTGAATCATCCGTGCTGCTACTAATAATGAAAAGTTGGGCGTGACAATCGCCAAAAATGTTCCTATTGAAAACAGCATCATCGCTGTTAAAAATAAGTGTCGGTTCTTAAATTTAAGAATGAAAAAAGCACTGGCTGGCATCATAATACCGCCGACTAGCATATAGCCCGTCGTTAGCCATTGTACCTGAGAAGGGGTGATCTTAAATTCGTTCATAATTGTAGGAAGTGCAATATTGAGTAATGTATTATTCAAAATCGCGACAAACGCCCCGATGAATAAAATCGCAATTATGCCGTATGGTGGCTTATCATTCTCTTTCTTAATTTGTTCATTTTTTACCATCTAGCAATTCCTCCATTTTCTTGTTAGTTCGAACTTCGAAAAACATCATGAAATACATTTTATACTCACAGTCCAAAAAAATCAATAAAAAGATTTATGTGATTAAATTTCATTGATAAATAAGGGTTTCCGGAGTAGACTGTCAGTATACTAACTTACAAAAAGGTGATGTGATGAACGAGCGGAAACTGAAAATCATTCTAGCTGCTCAGCAAGTTTTCCAAGATAAAGGGATTGTCGCAACTTCTGTTCAAGACATTTTAACTGCCGCGGGAATATCCAAAGGCACATTTTACAATTATTTCACTTCAAAAAACGAATGCTTATTAGCAATACTAGAAATAGCAAACGAAGAGTCGATCACAAGAAGGCGAAAATTGCTCCTTGGACAAGACCGATCCGATAAGACGATTTTTGCTTTACAAATTGTAACCCGTGCGCATGTAGATCGAGAACGGAATTTACTTCCTATCTATGAAGCTGTTTTCTTTTCGAACGATGATGAGATGAGAACCTTCGTCCGAAAACAATATTTATCTGAAATTTCCTGGTTATCGGGTCGGTTACTAGAAGTCTACGGCCCTGAATCTGAACCTTATAATGCGGACGGTGCCGTTATGCTCGTGGGTATGATGCAACATATCCACCATTTCGTAAAAATTGGCGGAAGAGAAAAGAATTCATTCAATTATGATCAGCTCGTACCTTTCGCGATCCGTCGGCTTGATGATATTATGACTAGCATGATATCAAGTGAGGACAAGTTGCTAGGTAAAGCTCTTCTCGATAAGTTAACGTATGACGATAATGAAAATACAAAAGAATTGCTAATGAAAGAATTACGAGTCATGCTTGCACGTTTTGAAAAAGATAAGGAAGCTAAAGGCGTAGAATATGCAACATTTTTGTTAGAAGAAATTGTAACTGGAAATAGCGGTCCAACAATTTTGGAATCCGTTACGACTTCGTTCCAAGAACACTATTTTTCTACACCTTATGCAGATGAAGTTTCAAAACTGTGCTTCCAAATTAAAACGATGAAAGATTTACGGGAGAAAGGCACTTGCAGTACGAATAAATGAAACCTTCGTTCTAGATATAACGTATATCTAATTAACAAATATTAAACTCGGAGGAACTGACAATGAATAATCACGAAATTGACTATAAGATTCATGGCGATGATATGCAGTTTGTTGAAGTTGAACTAGATCCGCAGGAAACGGTCGTAGCTGAAGCCGGTGCCCTTATGATGATGGAAGATCATATTGAGATGGAGACCATCTTCGGGGATGGTTCAGGCAATGGTGGTGGATTTTTCGGAAAGATTGTGGGAGCTGGCAAGCGCGTGCTAACAGGAGAAAGTTTGTTCATGACGACCTTCACGAATACTGGAACGGGTAAGCGCCATGTATCATTCGCTTCTCCTTATCCAGGAAAAATAATTCCCATGGATTTAAGTGAACATAGCGGCAAAATTATTTGTCAGAAGGATGCGTTTCTAGCAGCGGCTAAAGGCGTTTCTGTCGGAATTGAGTTTCAGCGTAAGCTTGGGACTGGATTCTTCGGTGGCGAAGGATTCATTATGCAAAAATTAGAAGGTGATGGACTCGCGTTTGTGCATGCAGGTGGGACAATCATTGAGAAGAAACTGCAACCTGGTGAATCATTACGTGTAGATACTGGGTGCTTAGTTGCAATGACGCACGACATCGACTATTCGATTGAAACCGTAAAAGGTGTCAAAACGGCACTGTTCGGTGGCGAAGGGCTGTTCTTTGCAACACTGCGCGGGCCAGGTTCTGTCTGGATCCAATCACTTCCATTTTCACGTCTTGCGAGTCGCGTTTTTGCTTCTGCACCTCAAATCCCAGGAAGCAGTTCCAAAGGTGAAGGTAGTGTCGCAGGTGGATTATTCGATTTGTTTGGTGGAAAGTAAGTTTTAAACAATAACGAAAAGCTGCCCGCAGATGCGGACAGCTTTTTTGGTTACTTGGTGTAAGCGCAATTGCATGGCGTATGAAGTTTATGAGCTCTTTTCATGGTTTATGATCACTTTCCCTGGTTTATGAGCACGATCCCGCAACTTGCCGCTATCCAACAGTGACAGCACCCCGCTGCAAAGAATAGCTATGCACTTAGTGCCCTTTACCAATCAAATCTCTTCCGCTCTTCATTACTTGTATACGATTACTCCAATGCTAAAGTATTAATTGACAGCGCTTTGTTTACTTTTCTCCAATGTTTCCTTCACGCCACTCGGTCCATTTAACAACAGCCAAATATAGCGCGATTCCTCTTTACTGCCAGGTTCGAGACGTTCGTGGCGTGGATACTCAATCGTTTGGGCACGGAACGCCATCAAGTGCATGACATTGCCATTTGCTGCCGATGCTTTCTTTAGCATATCTGCCTCTTCTTCAGACTCGCCACTAGATGCTTCGTTTTCGAGCTTCCAATCCAAGTATAAATACGTTGCATCGTTTTCCGATCCGCGTTCGTAACGAACTAATAACTCTCCTGCTTCATTGAAGCGTTCAGCATGGATCAGCGAAGCAATCGCTTCATAGCGCGCCCCTTGGTTATCTGTTGTATTCATGTGAACGAGATCCAAGAACACTTCGGCAGCTTCGTTGAACTCCCCATGCATGAATAGATGAGTTCCATACGCAAATGCAGCACGCATGAACGGTCGATTCGGAATGTTTTGCCATGGGTTTTCGCCCGCTTCAAAGCATTTACTCGCCTCACGGATTGCCCGTTCGTACAGCTCGCTTGCTTTTTCCACGTCATTTTCTATTTCTGCTTTCAGCAATAGCCCATCAGACAATCCCGGTACAATGGACAATGCAGATTCGGCCAATTTCCGGCGCATATCTTCATCTTCTGCGCCAAACGCTTCATAAGCAAGGCGTTGCGCACGCCCCTCGTCTACTCCTGGACGACGCTCCGGCTCGACAACGCCAGAAGTGGTCATCGCTGTTTCCCATAACTCAGATTCTGTAGGTCTTGGGTCTGTTCCAATCTCGTAGATGGCAGCAGCTGCAGCATCTCCGTCTGTCATCATTGCATCATACAAATCTCTAAGCTCAGTTGAGAAGTGTTCAACCGCGTTCGTATCCTCTGTTGCTTCAATCGAAGTCTCATGTTTCACCAGTGATAACGACTGTCCAACTTGGAGTGATGCCTGTACAAACGCAGACACATCCAGTTTGGCATCCTCTGTCATTTCGGTATTCAAAAAGTATGCAACCGACAATTTCTGAAGCATTTCTCTGACATCTGCAGGCTCATTTGCTTTTGCAAGTTTTTCGTCAAGCTGCTTTAATGCAGTCAACTGGGACGGTGCAAGTACATCTTCAATCATTTCATTCATCGAAGCCATGCTGCGTTTTACGAGCAGCTCATAGATTTCAAGCGTATGGTTGCGGATGAATTCTGCAGGCGAAGGGTCAGACGACTTCTCCCATAACTCAAGCAATGACTTTTTCGTCTGTTTGCTCCATTTCGCTAAAAACAGCATAGATGAAACCGGTGCTACCGCATTGTCACCACGGCGGGTATCCGGAAGTACAACTCCAAACAACAATGTACCTTCATCTGCAGGCATACCTTCTATACGCGCAAGTTCAATTACATCGCCTGTCAATAACTTTGTAATCTCCAACGTATTTGGTTTCGCAGCCGTTATTTCACCAAGCAGCATAAACGGCTCTTCCCATTTCTTAAGAACGTCTTGTACCGTGCCGCGTGCCGCAGCGATTTGTTGCTTGCTGATATACTCTTTCCATTGTGAAGGATCTTCTACGAACAAATAAAATTCAGAAGCCGCCTCTTCTATATGTGCAGGTTCCCAACTACCACGGAGTTGTTCAGCCCATTGGCGCATAAGATGCATCATAGCATCACGAGAAGCACCGGTTGGATATGTATCGAAAAATTGACTAAGAATACGATCGAGCTCTTCATTGACGACAGCACTCAGCAGATCATCGCCAACTTTCCCACAGCACTTTTTATACTTTTTCCCACTGCCGCATGGGCATGGTTCGTTTCTTCCAGTCATGTTTAAATCCCCCCAACTATTTAAGGAGGCTGTTGGTCAGCCCCCGATATAACTCATGTTAATCTTTTTATTTTGACGATTTTTTACAGTCTGTTCCGTACGTTCATCTGAATAACGATCTGCACGGTTTTCCCATACACCCGTTACAGCCGCAGCAAGTTCTTCGTCTGTTGCTCCGTCACGAATTAGTGCACGGACATCGAATCCTTCTGATGCAAACAAGCATGTAAATAACTTACCTTCTGATGAAAGTCGAGCCCGTGTGCACGTTGAACAGAACGATTCGGATACTGATGTGATGAAACCAACCTCTGAACCATTGTCTTTATAGCGCCAGCGCTTTGCCACTTCTCCATAATACTCTTCTTCAACTGGCTCAAGGTCATGGGCAGCTTGCAGGCATTCCAGTATTTCCTTTTTTGTCACGACTTTCGCGAAGCTCCAACCATTGTCATTTCCAACATCCATGAATTCAATGAATCGCAACGTGATGTCGCGTTCTTTAAAGTATTGAGCCATCGGCAAGATTTCTTGCTCATTGGTTCCCTTTTTCACGACCATATTCATCTTTATGGTAAACCCTAAAGCATGAGCCTTATCAATATTTTTGAGTATGACTTCCGGCTTTACGCCCCGACCGTTCATCTCTCCGAATAACACTGGATCCAGTGCATCCAGACTTATATTTAATCGGCGTAAGCCCGCGTCATATAGAGGTTCTGCATATTGACCCAGTAGCACGGCGTTTGTCGTGAGACCGATGTCTTCAATTCCTTTAATCTGCATCAGTTTCCCGACAAGTTCAGGAAGTCCCCGTCTCATAAGCGGCTCGCCACCGGTTAACCGTAACTTCTTCACACCAAGCTTCGCAAAGAGGTGAGCTAGGCGTTCAATCTCTTCAAACGACAACAACTCGTTTTTCGGTAGGAATACGTAATCGTCCCCGAAAATCTCTTTCGGCATGCAATAGGAGCATCTGAAGTTGCAACGATCTGTCACGGATATTCGTAAATCACGAATTGGACGACCAAACTTATCTGTTATCGGCTCCATGTTGTCATCTCCCTTCAAGTTGTCCTGGCTTGTTTACATTATCAAAAAGCGATGGCTTCTTTTCCAACAGTACCTGTCCATCCACCCAATGATGAATGAGTGGCCGGACACTTCGGTTCTCCATCTCGAGCGATGAGCGGATCATCGGTTCCGCCCCCTTGCTCCAAATGGAGAGCAGCGGATGACACTTGCCGATTTCTTCAATCGCAACGGACAAATTGCCCGTCCTATGGTTCATTAATTTCCGAATAATCGAGTCATCCGCAAACGGAACATCACACGGTAGCACCGCGTACCAGTCGCTTTGAATGGTATTCATCCCCGTTAAGATCCCTGCGAGCGGACCTTGTCCCGCAAATTCTTGCAAGTCCGTGACAATATGTAGTGTACTAGGAAACCGATTAACGTCTTCTTTTCTAGCAACGACTACAATTTGCGAACAGTGAGGCGCGAGCGCAGTAATCGCATACTCGTAAAAGCATTTTCCATTGTACATTGCGAATGCCTTTGTTGAACCAAACCGTCTCGACTGACCTCCTGCTAATACGATGCCAATCATGACGTCATCCTCCACTAACTGGTGGGATGAACGCACACTCATCTCCTGAGTGAATGACGTCTCCAGGAAGTGCATACTCTTCATTCACCGCTACTTGAATATCATCTTTTCCAAATCCAGGATAACTTTCTTCAGCCCAATCCAATAGTTCTTGCACCGTCATCTGCTCACGGTCCAGCGTCTCTTGGCCTTTTCCAGCAAGCTCTCTAAGTCTGGCAAAATAGTGAACGCGAATCATACTGAATCCACTCCTTTTTCAGGATATTTCTTTTGGGCGCCCAGCCATTCTTCGCCGTCTTCCCAAATCTCTTTCTTCCAGATTGGAACAACTTCTTTAATGCGCTCAATTGCGTATTCATTCGCTTCGTAGGCAGCTTTTCGATGCGGGGAAGAAACCGCGATGACGACCGCAATATCAGATATGTGCAATTCTCCGATACGATGTGCAATCGCAACTTTAACGCCTGGCCACTTCGCTTCCATTTCCGCACCGATTTCAGCGAGTTTTTTTTCCGCCATTGGTACATATGCTTCGTATGCTAAATATACCGTTCGTACACCGTGTGTCCATTCCCGCACGTGTCCTGTGAATAACGTAACCGCGCCGGCACCTGCATGGAGCACGTAATCCGAATATACTTGCGCATCAATCGGTGTTTCCACTACTTCAAATGGTTTCATAATGACCCTCCCTATTCAGCCAATCCGTGAACCAATTATCGAGTTGCACCGAATCCCCGCGATCTTTGATAATCGGGTAGCCACCGGGATCGACCTCTCCGATAACAAGCTGAATTTTTTCAAGTTCTTGCAACGTATTCCAGTCTTCACAACTGCGAACGAGTACAACCTTTGCGCCCCGCTCATCCTTAAAACCTTCGATCAGCAGCACGTCTGGTGAATCGTATGTAACTAGCGCTTTTAATGCTCCAAATGAGGGCTCATTGTTCAGTAAAAGCTGAGCACTGCCTCCGCCTGCCACAAGGGTTGAATCTGCACCTTTATCGAAAAAACGGCTAGTATCCGTTATTGTTGAAGGCAGCTCAATCTGTCCCGCGTGGCCATGGTGCTTCAACACAGCGACCGTCAGCCCTTTCGCTTTCACAATACCGATCCAGCGTTCAAGTAGCGTCGTCTTTCCGCTGTTTTTATAGCCAACAATATGGAGAGTCTTCAAAGCACCCAATCTTCTGCACCTTGTTCAGCGCCAATCAGCAATAAATCCACTTCATCGCCTTTAGCATATCCACGCGTGCCGCTTGGCAATACAATTAGACAGTTCCCTTTGGCAATCGATGACACCGCATTGGATTTATTGAATCCTGCTGGGGCTACTGTTAACCCATTCGCTGACATTTTCCAAACCGCACGGACGAATCGAGTGAACGGATTCGGTTTTGTGAAGTCTTCTGCTAACTGTGCTTTTAAATAAGGAAGATATGGTTCCGTACTTCCCATCATGGAAAGTAAGGCAGGACGTGCGAATAATTCAAACCCTGTAAAACAAGCTGAAGGGTTTCCGGAAAGCCCGAACAGGAACTTGTCCTGAAGAACTGCAACCGTCGTAACACTTCCTGGCCTCATCGCTACTTTGTTGAATAACACGGTCGCACCTAACCGTTCGTAAATTGCAGGCAAGTGATCAAAATCTCCGACTGAAACGCCACCTGTTGTAATAAGCGCATCCGTTTCCTGCAAGGCACGAGCGATTACTTCTGTGCATGCATCTAAGTCATCCGAAGAAGTGCCATACGATTTGAATGGTACGCCTAATCTCTGTAGTTGCGCTTTCACCATTGGACCATTAGAGTTTCTAATTTTACCCGGTGCCAGGTCATCGGACACGTCCAATAATTCCGTTCCTGTCGATAAAATCCCGACGACGGGTTGCCGATAAACCAATACCTTTGCGTAGCCGAACGTTGCAAGAAGCGCAATCGTGCCTGCATGAATAAGAGTCCCCGTAGCAATGAGCGATTCCCCATCAGCAGCGTCTTCTCCTTTAAAAGAGACGTTTTCTCCAGGTTCAAAAGGTTTCCTTACTGTAAAGCTTTCTGCCGCTTCAACAGTTTGTTCAAACATCACAACAGCGTCTGCGCCTTCAGGCATTTGTGCACCTGTCATAATTCTATATGCTTCGTGAGGTCCCACTGGTTGTTCCCCTACGTAGCCCGCACCAATCTCACCAATAACCGTAAACGGCACACGATGTTCACCTGAAGCACCAATACTATCTTTTGCCCGGATTGCAAATCCATCATAAGGTGATCGATCAAAAGGCGGCACGCTATGACGGGCAACAATTGGTTCAGCTAAAATACGTCCTACAGACTGTTCCATTGAAATTGATTCGGTTCCCAATTGGTGAACGTGTCCCATGACTTGTGATACTGCTTCCGCAACTGGAATCGGCTTTCTCATTTCCACCAAAAGCACCTGCTTTCTTCTGTTATACTAAGTGTATCAGAGTTGAAAGGAATGATTCGAATGTCTGAACTCACTCATTTTAATGACCAAGGACGTGCACGCATGGTCGATGTATCCGACAAACCCATTACATCCCGAACTGCTGTAGCGAGTACTTCCATCGTTGTTAACGAAACGATTTACAATCAAATTAAAGAAGGTAAAAATAAAAAAGGTGATGTCTTTGCAGTTGCACAAGTGGCTGGTATAATGGCAGCTAAAAATACAGCAACCATCATTCCGATGTGTCATCCACTCCCTCTAACCGGTGTCGATATCCGATTCGAATGGAAGATCGACGAATCTGTGCAACACTATGAAGTACTCATTCGCGCAGAGGTGAAAACGACGGGACTCACTGGAGTTGAAATGGAAGCACTCACAGCCGCCTCAGCAACTGCCTTAACAGTGTATGACATGTGTAAAGCGGCCGGAAAAGAAATGGTCATCGGTCCCACAATGCTCCAATCTAAAACAGGCGGTAAAAACGGGGATTATACAAGGACGGATGCGTAACTCGCTTCCGTCTTTTTTTGTCTCCCTTACAGATGCTTCGTCAACTCATAGTGAATGTGCAACAGCTCTGGCATGACAAGGCGATCCATCGCGAGGGCTACTGCTTTTACGGATCCTGGTAACGCAAACAGAACTTTTTCCCCGACAGCTCCGGCAGCTGCACGGCTTAGCAGTGCTTTCGAGCCGACATCCTCTGCATAACTAATGTAGCGGAACAACTCTCCGAAACCGGTTAATTCCTTTGTGAAAAACGGTCGGATTGTTTCAATTGTCACATCCCGATAGCTGATACCCGTTCCCCCAGTGATGATAATCGCGTTCGCATCCTTCTTGCCAATCCACGATTCCACCACTTTCAAAATCGCGTTTTTATCATCCGGACAAATGACGCGGGCAATGACTTCATGTCCAGCCTCTTCTACCTTTTCTCTGATCAGTCTTCCGCTATTGTCATCTTCTTCTGTACGTGTATCGCTCACTGTTAAGACACACACATTTAACTTCCTTTTCATTTCTGAGTTTCCTTTGTGCACATCGATTCTCCCCTTATCCGAACAGCTGATGATAGATTTTGCGCCCTTTCTTGATATCCTTCAATCCATGAATGAGCAGTCTTCCATTTGAGAACCCCACACATCTATACCCTTCTGCGGAAAACTCAACAAAGAATGGGGTATGCTTCTCCACTGTTCCGAGACGTTCTGCAACACGATAGACATCATCTCCAGACAACTTTCGCTCAGCAGCCGGTATGATTTGAACCGTTTCCCGGCCGCACAGTACGGCGTAGTGCGTGCCTGACTCGAAATTCAGGGAAGGGTATGTAGGTGTACTTCCACATGTTTCACACGCTTCCTTTTTCAAACGCGTGATGCCTGCTTCTACTTGCGTATTATGCCAAATGTCAGTATGTAACAATTTTTTCCGCATCGCTTCTTCGTTGCCTGTTAACCATTTTAACGCTTCTGTACTTTGATGTGCAGCTGTAACCTGAACAGCTGGTGCAATGATGCCCGCAGTATCACAGGTTTCATTGACCGAAGGAAGTACGGGCAACAAGCATCTGAAGCAAGGCGTTTTCCCCGGGATGAATGGAAATACGCTGCTGGAACTTCCAACACACGCTCCATACACCCACGGAATCCCGTGTTTCCATGCGAAGTCATTCAGTAATAATCTAGCCTCAAAGTTATCGGTCGCATCGAGTAAAATGTCCGCATCCTGCGCATATTGTTCGAGAAGTTGTCCATCAACATGGTCAAGTAATGGAACAAGTGTGACATCACTGCGAATCGCACGCAATCTTGCTTCTGCAGCAATCACTTTTGGTATTCCTTGAACCGCATCCTGCTCTGTGAACAATTGTTGCCTTTGCAGATTCGAAGGCTCTACGTAATCCCGATCGGCTATTGTCAGTTTCTGAATACCCGCACGCACAAGTGTCTCTGCAATTGCCGATCCAAGTGCTCCACATCCGAGGACAAAAGCATGTGAGTTTTCTAGTTTTCGCTGCCCGGTCTCTCCAATAGGATTGAACAAGACTTGTCTCGAATAACGTTGTTCCAACCTACGCACCTTCTTTCGTGTAAAGTAAGCAGAGGACCGCCAGTCAAATCGACTGGCCGTCCCCGCTTTTATGCTCTGGTTATATCGCTGAATGTTCCTACGTAACGGGTTACGTCGCCGTCATTATTTTTAATAGCATTGATGGTCAACAACTCCAAGTATTCAGAACCATCTCTCCGCTTATTCCACATTTCTCCTTGCCAAGATCCTTCGTTCCCAATGACACTCCACATAGTTGTGTAGAACTCCTTAGATTGCTTGCCGGAACTGAGAACATTTGGATTTTCTCCAATGACTTCATCGGCAGAATAACCTGTTAATCGGGTAAAGGCAGGATTTACCGATAAGATCTTTCCGGATGAGTCTGTGACGAGAATCCCTGAACCTGTCGAGTCAAATACTTCTTTTGCAGTAGACAAACGATCCATATAATAGAGCCAGATGACAAGGACTAGGCTGACGAGTGCAAATTGGGCAAACGCCATGAATCCAATAGAGTACGACCCTGTTATGGAATGTACCGCTGATAAGAGTAATGGCGGGAAGAATCCACCAAGTCCACCCATCATCGATACGATCCCGTTTGCTGTTCCAGCTTGCTTACTGAAGTAAAACGGAACGAGTTTGAAGATAACACCATTTCCGATTCCAGCTGTTAAGGCAATGAGCATGATTCCGATTGTATAAAGCAGGATGGACGGTGAGAATGCGAGTAAAACTGCAGCAAATGTCATTCCTGCAAAAACTCCCATTAGTAGGAATAGTGGTTGGAAACGGTCCGCAAGCCACCCGCCCACTGGACGGAATAGCGTTGCTACGATGATGAATCCAGCCGTCCGCATTCCTGCATCGACCTTTTCCAATTCAAAGTAATCGACTAAGAAGTTTGGTAAAAAGATAGTGAATGCAACAAATGATCCAAATGTGATGAAGTAAAACAGTGAGAAGAACCACAGTTTTTCATTTTTATAGACGCCTTTGATTTGTCCAATCATCGATGTCTTTACTTTAGGTTCTTTGCGATCACCGAGGACGAAGTTCAATGCCGCGAACGCGAGCAAGAGAATCAGATAGAATTTAACTGTCGCACTCCATCCGAACTGAACCGCCAAGACAGGCGCTGCGAACGTTGTAACGGCTGTACCGACGTTCCCCATTCCATAGATTCCGTTGATTAAGCCATGCTTTTCCTTTGGATAGTACTTCGGAAGTGAAGTTACCCCAACAGAGAATACGGCTCCACCGATACCGAGGAACGTTCCGCCAATTATCAAATCAGCAAAAGAGGATGCAGCACTTATGTAGAACACTGGAAATAGTAACAAGATGAAACTCACAGCAAAGATAATTCTCGCTCCAAAAACGTTCGCATAATAGCCAAGTGGTATGCGCAAGATGGAACCGAGAACGACTGGAACTGCAGTGACGATTGCAACACGAGTTGCTGGAATCGCAACATCTTCACGAATGAACGGAAGAAGCGAGGATATGAGCACCCACACCATGAAACCTACGACTAAGTTTGCCGTTTGTAACGGCAGTTGTACTTTTTTAATCATCCATATCAGTCCATTTCTGTAGGGAATGAAAGGCCTTTTTAAATCAGTTATTTCCTGTTTCGCTTACAAGATTGGTGTATATAACTTTTCAAATAACGCATCTTGCTGCTCAATTCGCAACATCGATTCAACCATTGGAAAAACAATTGACTCTTCCTTGATGAAATGCACAGTAATCGCCTCATACGCTTCTCCTGCATCTCTCGCAACAGCCTCTAGATCTTTCAGTGATAACTCATCCAGACTGCCTCGTGTGTGATGAAGGAAATGTCCAATGTAGGCATCTAGCTCTTCGTGTTCTTCTTCGACTGCCTTAACCGGCCCCTGATCGCCTCCGATGTATTGCGATAGCTCAGGGAACAAAATGTCTTCTTCCTTCTCTGTATGGTTTTTAAATGGTTCGATAAACTCAATCAGTGCTTTCCGCAATGAGCCAATGGCTTCACGTGCTTCATCAAGTGAGTAGATGTTCCGTTCAAATCCAAGGACAATCGGATGCCAACGATCCATTAAATAGGTCAAATACTGATGTTCATTTTCCAACACCTGCAACGCAGGCAAATCGAATTTGAATCGTTTAGGTTCCATGACGAAGCCTCCGTTTCAACTAAACCAGTTTTAAAAATTCAAGAACTTTTTCTTAAGTGCATATTCAACTAGTTCTGGTTTACTCTTCAAGTTTAACTTCTCCATCAACTTCGCTTTATGCGCTTCTACTGTTTTAACGGAGATGTATAGCTTTTCAGCGATTTCTTTGTTGCCATACCCTTTTGCTACCAGCGGCAGTACTTCAATTTCACGCTTTGAGAGGATCTTGAATGGATCTGTTTCCTCTTGCTCTCCATCCTTTTTCACAAACTCTCGAACTAGTGAAGTCGCCATAGAGGGTTGAATGTACGTTCCGCCGTCATATACCGTACGGATTGCTGCAAATAACTCTTCGTCAGGTGAGTTTTTCAAAACGTATCCAGAAGCACCATTTTTCAATACATGAAACAAGTATTCTTCGTCGTCATACATCGTTAAAATAACAATCTTTGTATCTGGAAAGTCTTCGTTAATTTTCCCAGTGGCGATTAATCCACTCTCTCCAGGAGGCATGCTCAAGTCCATCAAAAGGACGTCTGGTTTATGTTTAGCGACTAAATCATAAGCTTCTAAGCCATCTGCTGCTGTCGCTACAACTTCCATATCCCGTTGGAAATTCAATATGTGCATAAAGCCACTTCTTACGACTGCGTGATCATCCGCGATGATTATTTTCAACTTCCGTCTCCTCCTTCGTTAGAGGCACGGTCAATAAAATTGTCGTTCCGTTTCCAATGCCTGTTTGCACACTTAACGTAGCATTCACCAACTCTGCACGTTCCTTCATCCCGAATAGTCCAAGTCCAGTACCTTTGTATGTAGGAGCATTCAAGTTAAATCCTACTCCGTGATCCCTTACCGTAAGTGTTAACACATCTGAAGTCAGCAAAAGCTCGACATCCACTTCTTCCACTTCTGCATACTTTAACGCGTTGAACACAGCTTCTTGGCAGACTCGGTAGACAACGGTTTCAATCTCGCCTTCGAAGCGTTGGGACTGCATGTTACTCGTAAAGTGGACAAGAAGGCCATAATTCTTCTCGGTCCATTTAAAGTGTGTGCGGAATGCTGCTTCTAATCCTAAATCATCTAATGTTGCCGGTCTTAGCTGGACCGATAAATGACGGATGTCATCGAGCAGACGCATAAGGGATCCTTCGGTTTGCCGAACTTTCTTCAATACATCATCTTCTACATTCATGTACTTCAACACGCGCAAGTCTACTAAAGAACTTAGCATCTCTTGTGCGACACTATCATGAAGCTCGCGGGAGATTCGCTTCCGTTCATCTTCTTGCGCTTTAATCACTCGTTTGACTAGGGTTTTCTGATGTAATGTTTCTTGTGTTTTGAATTGCTCTGTCAAATCCCGAAGCATGAACACTCGTATTCCTTGTTCTGCGTCAATCATTTGAATACTTCCTGTATACGGAACAGTTCCCCTTCCAGCCGTTTCTAAGAATACTTGAAATGAGGGGATGTTCCTTTCAGGATCTGACATATAGCATGAAATGCATGTCTGCTCCTCTTCGACACTAGTAAACCCTTTGCACGCCATACAGATTGCGTCTGCACTTCCGGCTTTCATAAGTTGAGCGACCTGAGGATCAAGAATTCGTTCAGCGGCTTTGTTCATCGAAAGAACTCTTCCATCCAAGCTAAAGAAGAAGATTGCTTCCGTTGAGTTTTCATATAAATGCTCTAACAGATTACTTACACCACTTTGACTAATTCCCTTCACTTCCTGGTCAACTCCTCACTATAATAAGGTCCGAATGTGGGCGCAACTAAGGATTTCAGCAATTCGAATTTCTCGATGGACATACAATTGTTTTTGCGACACCCTGCAAGCAAGATCCCCTTCACACGATTGTATTTAAACAACGGAATCGCCGCGAAACTTTCTATCTGTTCTGCAGCAATAATTGGATAGTTATACAAGTCTTCTTTCGTACAGTACTTTTCGGCATCTGGTGCAAAAACAGGTTTGCCCGTCTTGAATACAATTCCCGCAATGCCTTTTCCGGATTGCAAAATAATTCTTCGGAACCGCTGGCTTAAGTTGCCTGAAGCAAACTCCCAACGAATCTGGAAGTGACGTTCCTCAGATTGCACAAGTGCCAGTGCAACGAAATCACATTGCATAGCCTGTCGAATCTCTTCTACTTGCTGCTGATAATTAAATGCTGCTTGACTTGCCATGAGACACCCTCCCTCTAACTGGAGAAAGGGCTCACTTCGCCTCTCTCTTCATCAGTTTCTCTTATCCTTTCTGTAAAGGATATAACTTCTGCCTACATAATTCAACGGCACACTCCATACGTGAACGAGTCGTGTGAATGGCCACATTGCAAAAATGAGGAACCCCGTAAGAATGTGCAGCTTAAATGCAATAGGAACTGATGCCATGAACTCCGCCTGAGGTTGAAAAATAAGCAAGGACCGGAACCAAATTGAAATTGTCGAACGGTAGTCGAATCCCGGTGTCATCGTATTCGTAATCAGAGAACTATACACACCTAGAATAACGATTAACAGCAAGAAGGAGTTCACGATTAAGTCTGAAGCGGATGATAAATGACGGACATTACTATTCGTAAATCGTCTACTTGTTAGAATGATCATTCCAACGAGCGTCACGACACCGAAAAATCCTCCACCCCATACTGCACCCATGTGATACATATGATCACTGACGCCCATTGCACGCGTCCACTCTTTTGGAATACCAAGTCCTCCAACGTGTCCAAGAATGACGGGGAAGATACCAATATGGAATAACAAACTACCAATCATCAGTTGTTTTTTTTCGATGAATTCACTGGACTTCGCCGTCCAGCCAAACTGATCGTGTCTATAGCGAAAGATATGACCGACTACGAATACTGCAATACAGAGGTAGGGAAAAATCACCCATAGAAATTGACTAGTCATTGGCTGGAACCTCCCGGCGGATACATGCTTTAAATTCTTCCCTCATCCCTTTCACTAGCGAATGATACGGGCTTTCATATTTTTCTAACGCTTTCATCAAATGATAGGAACCATCTTCGAGTACTGCTAACAACATTGAAAAACTTTGTTGCGCACGCGGATCTCCTTTCCATTCAGCGGCGTAGATGAATTCACACATGAGTGGCAATGAATCAGAAAGCTCACTATCGGGCATGACGAGACCGAACATTTCATACAACACTTTAAGACGGGCAAGTGTTTGCCCACGCTCTTTGGAATCGCCGTATTTTACATACGTCATGAAAAGTGTGGCATCTTTTTGAAAGTCCAACGTATACGTATACATTTCCTGAATTTCATCGAAACTGTACGTTTGCATTAGGTCCCAATACTCTTTGACATCTTTATAAGATGGATCGGAAGGGTTCAGAGACCCTTCCAACACACTCGGATGAAACATCATTTTGTCAGGATATGAAAATTGCTTAGCAAAGAATCCAAAAATTTGTTTCTTTTCATAGAGAAGGTCTAAGTCAATCACGCCAGATCCCCCCATAGAAGTTCTCTTCGTAAATTTCCTTACCTGTCTTTACAGGAGCGCTTGGCGATGCAGGTCCACATCCATCACAACTCCCGTTTGATCCCATTACTGAATAGGTATCGGATTGGATGGCCTCACCATATGTTCCCATATCCGTGTATCCAGCCGAACCTTGTGATCGGTAGACGTTCATCTGTCCTTCTTTGTGAGAAGTCGGAATGACAAATCGATCTTCATACTTTGCAATTGCGAGCAATCGATACATTTTTTTCGTAGATGAAGCTGTTAATCCGACGCGTTCTAGTTTTGTTTCGTCAAACTCTTTTCCTGACGACTGTGCTCTCATGAAGGAACGCATCATTGCCATGCGCTGCAAGGAACCTTTAACGGTTTCCGTATCTCCAGCCGTGAGCATATTCGCTAAATATTGAATCGGAATACGCATTTCTTCAATCGCCGGGAAGATCATGTCTGGGTTTTTGATGGAATCTTTTCCTTCAAAGTAGTTCATGATCGGGCTTAGTGGTGGCACATACCAAACCATTGGCAACGTACGATATTCAGGGTGTAATGGGAATGCGAGCTTGTATTCAATTGCCAGTTTATACACCGGTGAATTTTGTGCTGCGGTAATCCAGTCTTCTGAAATCCCATCTTTTCGTGCTTGCTCCATGACTTCAGGATCATTCGGATCAAGGAACAAATCGCATTGTGCTTTGTACAAATCTTTCGGATCTGGTGTTGCTGCAGCTTCTAGTACACGGTCAGCATCATACAACAAGACACCTAGATAACGGATTCTTCCTGTACATGTTTCAGAGCATACAGTGGGAAGTCCGGATTCGATTCTAGGGAAACAGAATGTACATTTCTCGGCCTTATTTGTTTTCCAGTTAAAGTACACTTTCTTATACGGACAACCCGTCATACAATAGCGCCATCCTCGGCACGCTTCTTGGTCAACGAGTACGATTCCGTCTTCATCCCGTTTGTACATCGCGCCTGACGGACACGATGCGACGCAACTTGGGTTTAGACAGTGCTCACACAATCTAGGCAAGTACATCATGAACGCTTGCTCAAAATTGAACTTAATCTCTTCTTCGATCTTTACGATATTCGGGTCAGTCGGTCCGGTGATATGACCACCAGCTAATTGGTCCTCCCAGTTCGGACCCCATTCTAGATCCATATAGTCGCCTGTTATAACCGATTTAGCACGTGCAACGGGTGTATGCTTACTTTCCGGAGCATTCGTCAACTTTTCATAGTCGTATGTCCACGGCTCGTAGTAATCTTTCATCTCAGGCATATCCGGGTTGTAGAAAATCTTACCGAGTGCGATCTTGGAGAGCTTGGAGCCCGACTTGAGCTCCAATTTCCCGTTTCGTAAGTTCCATCCACCTTTGTAGATTTCCTGGTCTTCCCAACGCTTTGGATAGCCGATTCCGGGCTTCGTTTCTACGTTGTTGAACCACATGTATTCAGCACCTTCGCGGTTCGTCCATGTCGTTTTGCATGTCACACTGCACGTATGGCAGCCGATGCATTTGTCTAAGTTCATCACCATTGCAATTTGCGCTTTAATCTTCAAGCCAGTTAACCTCCTTCATTTTACGGACAGCTACGTATTCGTCACGCTGGTTTCCAATCGGTCCATAATAGTTAAATCCATAACTAAGTTGTGCATATCCGCCTACCATTTGGGTCGGTTTCATATGGATACGAGTTGGTGCGTTGTGACTGCCTCCGCGTTCTTCCGTAATCTCTGAACCAGGCACTTGAATGTGTTTGTCTTGTGCGTGATACATGAACATCGTGCCTTTAGGAATCCGGTGACTGACTACAGCACGTGCTGTTACGACGCCGTTCCGGTTATATACTTCTAGCCAAGCATTATCGTCAATATCATGCGCAATCGCATCTACATCGGAAATCCAAACAGTCGGTCCTCCACGGAATAACGTCAGCATGTGCTGGTTATCTTGATAAGTCGAGTGGATGTTCCACTTTCCGTGTGGTGTCAAATAGCGTAAAACTAGTGAATCTTCAGTTCCTGCAACCGGACGGTCGTGCGGTCCGAGTACTAAAGGCGGTAACGTTGGTTTATATACCGGCAGCGCTTCACCAAAGTCTAAGAACAGTTCGTGATCTAAATAGTAATGCTGACGTCCAGTGAGTGTGCGGAACGGTACCATGCGTTCAATATTCGTTGTAAATGGTGAGTATCTGCGTCCGAGTTTGTTAGATCCACTAAAGACTGGCGTTGGAATGACCTCACGAGGCTGCGCTGTAATGCTCGCAAACGTAAATCGTTCTGCTGCACGGTCTGCCGAAATATCTTTCAACTCTACGCCCGTGTCGTGTTCTGCTGATACGAATGCTTTCTGTGATACGCGGCCGTTTGTTGCAGATGAAAGAGTCAACATGGCTTCAGCTGCGTGTTTCGCTGTGTGAAGTTTAGGTAATCCATCTTTGATGGTGTCGTCTTCGTAAACGCCGTTGATGCCTTTCATCATTTCGTATTCTTCAGCTACTGAAAAACTGACACCGTGCGCTCCTACTTTCCCTGTCGAGAGCAGTGGTCCAAGTGTGATGTATTTGTCGTACACTTTCGTGAAGTCTCGCTCCACGATCGTCATGCCAGGCATCGTCTTTCCAGGTATGGCTTCAACTTCGCCCTTCTTCCAATCTTTTACGTCTCCGTGTGGCTGGGCAATCTCTTGAACCGAGTCATGCGCAAGTGGAGAAGTGACGAGATCTTTGTACACACCTGGTAGATGGGTTTTCGCCATTTCTGAGAACGTCTCTGCAATGGATCGATAAATATCCCAGTCTGAACGGGATTCCCAAAGTGGGTCAACCGCAGGATTGAACGGGTGAACAAATGGGTGCATATCCGTTGAGGACAAGTCGACCTTTTCATACCAAGTTGCTGCTGGCAGTACGATATCCGCGTATAACGGTGTAGTCGTCATTCGGAAATCAAGAGCTACGAGCAAGTCTAGTTTTCCTTCTACTTCATCGCGCCAGACGACTTCCTCCGGTTTCATGCGTTCGTTTGGTTTAGCTAGCAATCCATCAGATGCTCCGAATAGGTGCTTCATAAAGTATTCTTGACCTTTTGCTGAACTTGACACCAAGTTTGAACGCCATACGAATAGACTTCTTGGGAAGTTTTCCGGTGCATCTGGATCCTCTACTGCAAAGTTCATTTTTCCTGAAGTCAGCTGCTCTTTCACATACTCGACAATCTCAGGTGTTGTTGTCTTTCCTTCTTTCGCAGCTTCTTCTGTTAACTGCAAACTGTTCTTGTTGAACTGTGGATAGGAAGGAAGCCAGCCAAGACGTGCTGCAAGGACATTGTAGTCCGCAGGGTGTTCATATCTTGCCTTTCCGCCAAGTGGTGACATCAATGATTGAGTACCCGCTTCTTCGTACTTCCACTGATTTGTAGCGAAGTAGAAGAAGGACGTTGCGTTCTGCAATCGTGGAGGTGCTTGCCAGTCTCTAGCAAATGCAATCGTGCTCCACCCTTCAATCGGACGGCACTTTTCTTGTCCAACATAGTGCGCCCAGCCTCCGCCATTCACACCTTGCGAAGCAGTTAACGTCACCAAGTTCAAGATCGCGCGATAAATCGTATCACTGTTAAACCAGTGGTTAATCCCTGCACCCATGATGATCATGGAACGTCCACCTGTATCGAGTGCATTCTGTGCAAATTCTCTAGCAATCTGAATAACTAGTTCTGGTTTAACGCTAGTAATCTTCTCTTGCCATGCCGGAGTATAGATAGACGATTTGTCGAAGTAATCTTTCGCTTCCAAGTCGCTACCGATTCGGTTCACACCATATTGACTGAGCATGATGTCGTAAACCGTTGCGACGCGTCTTGTTGTGCCGTCTGCCATCGTAAGCACCTTCGTTGGAACCGGACGCGTGAACACACCATTCGATAAATTGTCGAAGAATGGGAAGTGAATTTCTTTCCACTCTGCATCTGCATCCGCAATGGACAATGCAGGTTCTACGCGAGAACCATCTTCTTTGTCGAGGAGCAAGTTCCATTTGACGTCGTCTTCCCAGCGCTGTCCCATTGTCCCGTTTGGAACGATGATTTCGTTGACGCTTTCATCGAGAATAACTGGTTTCCACTCAGCGTGTTGTGATTCTTGACCGATATCACTCGCGCGTAAGAATCTACCTGCTTTGTAAGCTCCTTCGTGTTCATCCAAAAAGACGAGGAACGGCATGTCTGTATATTGTTTCGCATAATTCAAGAACATCGGCTCTTTACGCTGTTCGTAAAATTCATCCAGAATGACATGTGTCATCGCTTGAGCGACAGCTGCGTCAGTTCCAGGGTTCGCAGAGATCCAATCATCTGCATGGGTTACACTTTCAGCATAGTCCGGTGCAACGGAAACAACCTTTGTTCCTTTATAACGAACTTCTGTCATGAAGTGAGCATCCGGCGTCCGAGTAAGTGGAACGTTAGAGCCCCACATAATGATATAACCTGCGTTGAACCAGTCACTCGACTCAGGAACGTCCGTCTGCTCACCCCAAATTTGTGGAGATGCGGGCGGAAGATCTGCATACCAATCGTAGAAACTGAGCATCTCGCCACCAATAAGTGAGATGAAACGCGCGCCTGAAGCATAACTAACCATCGACATCGCTGGAATTGGTGTGAAACCTGCTATTCGGTCAGGACCATGTTTTTGAATCGTATAAATGAGCTGTGCGGAGATGAGCATGGTCGCATCACGCCAGTGAATACGAACATGACCACCTTTCCCGCGAGCTTGCTTATATTCTGTCGATTTTTCTGGATCTTCTACAATGCTAGCCCATGCTTTGACAGGGTCCTTATGTTCTGTGAGTGCCTGTCCCCACATACGCCACAACTTCCCTCTGATGTAAGGATATTTAATACGAAGTGGGCTATACTCGTACCAAGAAAATGATGCTCCCCGTGGGCAGCCACGTGGTTCGAACTCTGGCATATCCGGGCCACAGGAAGGGTAATCGATTTGTTGGTTTTCCCACGTAATGATTCCGTTCTTGACGAACACTTTCCAACTACATGAACCTGTACAGTTCACCCCGTGTGTTGTCCGGACTACTTTGTCATGCGACCAGCGTTGACGGTACATGTTTTCCCAATCACGGTTCTTTTCTTCAAGCGCAGACCAATTACCAGAATACTTTTCCACCGGCTTGAAGTAATTCAGATTGAATTTCGTTTTCTTCATTGAATTTCATGCTCCCTTCCTAATGACCAACAGGATGTGCGTGATGAATTTTATAAATCACTTATACTCCCATCCTAGACTCTATTCTGATTATTTCCTATTAGGGTTTTCCCTATTAGCGAATTCAGTTCTTTTTTCTCAGCTTAAATATTGATATAAAGTATCAGTTTATTAACCCTAATCCCCGGGAATATAGAAACCCCGCTATTTCCAGGCATGTATCTACGGGGAAGATTTTCAGATTAAAACCCTTAAATCCACACAATTTTATCGTCATGAATTGTGCCTCCACTTGAGTATAGCTTTGAATTCTTTAAACAGATATGAGGGGAAGTCCTATTTCGCTCTCTCAATATCAGGTCTGATTTCCGGTTAAGTAAGGGATTTGGAGGGGGTGCAAACAGTGCGCCTGCATAGTGAGCATAAATATGAACTTTTTAACGAACTAGCAACTCTCTGCAAAGTGCATTAGGAGACAATGGGGATGATCAAGAGGAAATTTCGGGACTTCAATAGACGAATCAGGAAATCCATTGCAATGGAGAATATGCAATCCGTTTTCCATTAAAATCAAAAGTAGAAATTTCTACTTTTGCAAAGTGTAGAATTGGAGAAGCGATTTCTGAAACCGTCTAGTTAGGAAGTAAAGATTCATTCGTACATTCGGATTTTGAATCACGTACATTCCACGCGAATTACACTATACTAGTCATGAGGTGATTGGGATGGACTCTAAACATACGGCATTATTACTGAATCAATGGATGGAAGAAAATCAAATGACGAATACAAAAATGGCGCAATTGATGGACGTAAGTGAAGCGCTTTTACGAGGGCTTTTAAAAGGGGATCATCGTATTACATCTAAGCGTTTAACACAGTTCGCAGAGATTACAAATATTCCACGAGCATCGTTATTGGGACTATCAGATAAGGAGTTATTCGCAGGCTATAGTGTCATTCCTCATGGAGGCACTGAACTCTCTACAGCAAATAAGCAGCAGATTCAGCAGATTGCCTTACTTTTGAATGAGTATGAAAGCTTTAAGTAGGTGGGAGTTGCTGGAAAACGAAGAGTTGCATACAAGAGGTTAAACGCTCAGCAGGTGATACTTACAAAAAGTGCGGATCGACTAAGACATCTTCAATGGCAGCCGATGTGTCGGCTAGTATGATATCTAAACATGGAATGTGGTTTTTATACATGTGGATGAAGTGATATCACTTAATATTATGATCAATCCATCAGTTTCACATTGGCACTTATATAGAGTTATATGTGAACCTTTGATCTGCGTTTAAGACGGACGCATTAGTTTGAATTTAAAATTAGTTCTGTATTAAGAAAGTACCATCCAAACTTTATATCTAGAATCATTACTTATTGTTTTTTTGCGAGGACTCTGATTTCCTTAATCTCAGCAAGTTTAAAAACCTAGGAAAAAGCAATTTTATAATCTTGTATGTCATTACTCATATATAATCTTATATTCATTTCATTGGTTGCAAAAAAGCACCTCTTAGAGATGCTTTTCAACTAATTGTACTTAGATATACATCAAGAGAGTCTTCTACTTCACGTTCTACTAATGCTATAAAATCGCTATAATCTTCTGTCGTATGTGCTTTGTCAAGAGCTTCATAATAGGCCAATCGATTTTCAACCTTAATAATGACAGGAGGAAATCCATCTTTCATTACTTCTAAATTCAGCAAAAGTCTAGAAGTTCGTCCATTTCCATCAATAAAAGGATGCCAACAAAAAAAGCATGTACCATTGCGCCATGCTCAACAGGATGAGGGTGAGTTATTTCCTTTCGATACCAAATCATCATTTGTTCCATTCTTTCTTGGATCAGATCATGCGGTGGTGTGTGTGCGGCACCCGATATAATGACCTGTTTTGACGGTAAACACTCGCATACTATACATAAAAGAAGTAGATTGAGTTAAGAGGACCTCAAATAATTTTTGGGGTTTTCTTTCATTTGACTCTTTTATTGAAAAAGGAGCAAATCCTTATTAAGGAAACGCGCCCTTTAACTGAATAAGTTACACTTTAATATTCAATAAAAATTGCTAATGTTCCCCATTCCTTTTCTTGCTCAGGGGTGTATATTTCATATGTCCCATCTATCATTTCTTTCATTGTCCAGCCTTCACAATCGAATTTCTTAAAGGAGATATCTTTGTACATAGCCTCAAAAGTATCGTACTTTCTGAGATCACTTACCTGTACTTTTAGAATTTCATCTTGTTGGGGGACCTTTATAAATTCTATTGAATCTCCAACTCTGATACTCCTTCTCTTTTTATCGTTCAATCGTACTTCTACTATCTTTTTACCTTCTTTAATGGCTTGAAAGTATTCGCCATACAATCCCATCTGATGTATCACTTAACAACACCTCGCAAACCCTGTATTATTCCTAGTTTAGACTTTCTTCATTCTCCGCAAATTGGCCCGTTTGGTGAATGGGCACAAGTCTTTGTACAATAATCGCACCCTATTGTTAAAATACTTTAACTTATTACCACACAGTTAATCAAATAATGATTTATTTTACTAGGAAAATTTAAAGACCTGAAACTATCAGTTTATAGATGATATTAGTATTAAACCATAAAAAATAGAAAGACGTGAACATTTTGGATATAAATTTGACCTATCAAGGCGCAATGTCTGCTCAAAACACTAATAAAAACTTTAACAATCCAACAATTGATCCGCTTGCTGGTAATGAAGTAGAAGTGACACGAAACGGACAAGCTTTTAAATTAAGTGTTTCTGCTTATATAATTAAATTAAAAGATGAAACTGCTGATTTTTTCGCTAGGGACATCAATGTCCAAAATGCAAATCCATCCGATATATTTTCCTATCGCCCTCGAGATCAATGGCTCGTTTTCAGCCAGTATTTAAATGATACAAATTTCTTTGATTCATTAAGTAAAGAAGAAATGGTGAATATAGAATCAACCCTCCAACAAATTACAGAGGGACTCGATAGCCTAACTCAAACCGGCATCAACCTTTTTGGTGGAGTTAAAACTCAATTGGATTCATATGAAGCACAATTAGAGCTAGCTTCTTCTTCAGTTGCACTCAATTATTTTAGTGATAAATTTTTAACTGGAGATATAAAAGAAGGCTTTGATCAATTAACAAAACAGTGTAGCCTATTCAATGCTGTGGTTATTGTGTAGTGTTCCAATAAAAAAAGAGAGACATCCAGAATGGGATCTCCCTCCTTTTGTAGATTCTAATGTTCATCTAACACCAATTTTAACTTATTTTTTATAGGTGCCTTGATTATCAGCCTTAACAATAGTTCCATCCAAGTCTACGGCTATTGCATCGTCGGTGCTTTCACCTTTTATTGAGTATAATTTAGAACCCTTGGGGAGCAAGTTAGAAATGACCCCATGGTAATTCCCTTCGTTTTCTACATACTTTCTCACAACTCCGATCTGTTCCCCTTTTTCAACGGTAGTAGTTTCGTCTATCTTATAAATATCACCGTTCCATACTACAAAACTGAAAGCCCAATCAGTGCTACTCTGATTACACCCTGACATGAGAGTACAAATAACAATGATTGAAATTAAAATATAGCTAGCACGGGCTTGTCTTCGCCTTATCATAAGTCTAGATCACTCAATTGATCAATTTCCTTCGAAAGTTCACTAGAATTTGGTGGAACAATCTCGTTTGTATTTTTTAATTTGAACTTCCCTTGGTATACGCCAAGTATCACATAACAATCTTTTGCAATTGGTCCTTCGTATTTTTCTAAGTAGACGATTGCTTTGTCCTTCTTTTTAAACTCTTCATTATCGTTAAGAATTAAATTTGCTTCGGCCCTCTTGCCATTTACGTTTAATCTACCAATACCACCAGTTTCTAAAATTGAAACAGATTTCATATCCTCGTTACCTTTGTATACTTTTTTTACTGTATTATTTGATACAGTAAATACCAAATCACCAAAATCGATACTTTCGGTAGAATTCACGTCTACCTCTAAAATCAGCTCGGCTCTCGCACTAAGTTCTTCAACATTTGAAAAGTGATCAACAATATCAGCTTCTGCATGCACATCAGCAATATTGTTGTTTGGCGTTACAAAAAATAGACTAACTGCTAGTAGACTTCCTGAAAGCAACAATCCAATTTTCTCATATTTCTTCATCCTGTTCACTCCTTATTTATATAATGCCTTGACCCCTGCAATATCATCACTTCCTGGCGTAATTACGGCTCGTCCCGCTCGAGAAGTACACATTACTTGCTTGGTGTTTGTGACGTGATCCAATCCTAGTGAATGACCTAGTTCATGTGCAAAAACACCCTGTCTAGTAGAGTTTGTCATACCTGACATGTAGTAATAGTTCGCATCGATTATTGAATCTACATAATTTCCAGCAACGATCAAGTCTCGATAATTTGTGTTTTGAGCGTTCCATCCAGTACTTCCATAGTCTTTTCCATTGATTATAATCTGCGCTCTATTGGTACCTACTTGAGATGCGAATGATATCGGAGTTACAGCAGCCCAAGATGCCATAGCTGTTTTGAATGGAGAGTGGTATTTTGTTTCTAGCAACGGGTTTATTCGGTAAGCGAGATTTTTTGTCTTGTGCTTTCCACCTAATAAATTATAAGCCTGTGCATCTGTTAAGGCTAAACCGAAAGTAGAAACGAAAAGTAAAGCTACAATTAGTAATTTCTTCATTTCTTTTCCTCCTATGATTTTGTATTCTATTCAGGTGCTGTAATCTTTAAAACTTTAATACCTCCTATTTTTGTTTATATTTGACTTTCTATTTCTATTATTCTAAAAGTTATTCAAATCCCCTTCCTTAAATTGAAAATAATTCATATAAATATACTATCTACCTTTTATGTAATGAAATCTGTGTCGATAGATAAAATTTAGCTGAATAATGTTCAACTATGCGGTAGGTAAAACGATGTCTTTTACTGTGCAGCGGTTTAATTCAGCACAAAAAAAGACTGTAGGAAAACTCCAGAAGTTGGAGTTTTCCTACAGTCTGTGATCGACATTTAAAAATGATGTCTCACTGTTTGTTAGTGTTATAAATCTTGGCTATGCTCATTCCGTGATTCATTTCGAGCTTCTATAAACTGGCGCAGGTACTCCGCTCGTTCTTTTAAAACATTATCAATTGGCGCATTTTCAGCTTTGCCGGAAAAAGCAGATCTTTCTTTAAGAAAGGCCTTAGCCCTCTTTGCTGTATCACTACTATGAGGTTTAAGATTCAACTTTCTATGATTAATGTCCATCATATCAGTTCCCTCCCTTTTCTTTAGTTATAAAAGATAATGGCCCGTTTCTGGAATTAGCTTTATACATCCTACTTTCCGTTGCTTGGAGTGCAGGCGCCGACTCCCGGAGGATCAGCGTGAGTCTTGAGACCCCGCAGTGTCGCGCTCTTTGCGACCGAGGAGGCTCAAGCCACGCCCTCGGGAAAGCGTGCGCCGAAACGGAAAGCAACTGTTCGTATACTACTTTCGCTAGCCCAATTGCGTAAGACCAGTCCATTTTCGAATTCATTATGGCTTGTGAAATCAGTATAACATTTCCATTTCAGAAGAGTATATTTTTTTCATAAATTATCTAACCTTCTAGAAAAAATCTTGCAGACCGTAATACAACCAATCCATTACGTTCTTCATGATAGATGTATTATAAACTTTCCATTTTTCTACAGGAAGTAACCTACTATTAAATACTTTTTGAGGTCAGTTGCAAACTTTGTTATAATAAAATTACATTAGAAGTATTCAACATGGAGTTGACCACGCAATTGCAGTCTATGACATGTTGAAAAATTGTTACTATTGATCACGTTTTGTTGTCTATAGTGCATGATTACTCTAAGTACGCTTTACTCATATCGCCTGGTATATGCGTTGGCGTATCCCCAAAAAAGAACTCGTGTCGCTTAGTACACGCGTTCTTTTTTATTTCTCTCAAGAGCCGAACTTTTTACGCTTAATCAGAATTCTATTGTTGCTGATCCTCCATAACTCTTTAACCCTATCGTCAAACTAACGTCGTTGCGATTAGCCAGCTCGTTTTCTACATACCTATTAATCGAATAACACGTGATATCTGCTCGTCCATAAAAAAAGCCAAGCGTCCATACAGCAATATGCTGAACACTTGGTTTTTATAGTTCTTACAGATCGTCGAATCCATTTAAATCACTTGTTTTTACGTATTGACGAGACGTTTGCTCAAAGAAGTCTGTTTTCGTTCCATCGAAGTTGTCCGTATAGGCACGGATCCACTTCATAGGATTGTCGATGGATTCTGGATAGATTTCGCTGAGTCCGAGCATGCGAAGCATTTTGTTGGCACGGTATTTGACATAGCCGTCCATTTCATCCAAATCAATGCCTTCGATATCAGCGAGCACGTAGCGGCTCCAAATTGTTTCCTGCTCCACAGAATGGCGGAACTGATCGTAAATCCACTCCGTGAATTCCTCTGTATTGTACTCCGGGTTCTCAGCGAGTGCTGCTCTGAAAATATCACTGATTGCTTTTCCGTGCTGTAACTCATCGCGGTTGATGTACGAGATCATTGTTGACGTGCCCACCATTTTTTGGTGACGTGCCATGTTATAGAAGAACGCAAATCCACTATAGAAAAACAGACCTTCTAGTAATGTCGTATAGACCATTGCTTTCAATACAGTTTCAATCGTCGGATTCGTCGCAAATTCGTTATAAATTTCAACGATGCGCTCATTTCGCTTCATTAATACTTCGTCTGAGCGTCCCATCTCAAACGATTCCACTTGCTTGTCATATGTGGTCACAGAGGACAGTACATATGCGTAGCTGTGGTTATGCTCGCTCTCTTG
Source organism: Sporosarcina sp. BI001-red (assembly GCF_003384035.1). GTDB lineage: Bacteria > Bacillota > Bacilli > Bacillales_A > Planococcaceae > Sporosarcina. The sequence goes on from NZ_QQAK01000014.1 coordinate 150,340, forward strand.
GTCAGCGATTGTTGCCATGATCGACTTAACGGATGGATCCGTCGCAAAGTCTGCAATCTTCATCGCGATAACTGTCTGCGGACCGTCAAGCGTTGCTAACAAACCGATAATCTTTAAAAATGCATCTTGTTCCGCTTTTGAAAGGTTCCCAAACTGCTTCACGTCTTGTGTAAGATCCACTTCATTAGCTGTCCAAAACAAGGAACGAATCCGTTGACGCAATGTATAGAAATGAGGGTGTGCTAAGTTGTTCCAGTTTAGGATACCACTTGCTTCCCCGCCAAAAATCGCAGTTGCTTTGTTTGGATTTGCTGGATTCAGTACGTTAACTCGTGTAAGTGTCTCCAATGGTCTAGCACTCCTTCTGCCCAGTTCGTCACGCGGGTTTCTTGCGCGCCACGCGGGCTTTGTTCAATTTTCAGCGGCTTGAGCGCTGAGTTATAAAAACGGGCTAATTTCACGGCTGCGTTGCAAAATAGATCATCGCCACCGAATTGTGTATCACCCGTTCCAAATACGTACACGCACTTGGGCTTCGCACCGACATCCAGGACAAAATCTTTCACCTCATCAGGTGTCGAGCCTTGGTCCCATGTAAATGACCCAACGATCATTGCGTCAAAATCACGATAATCAGGTACGGGTCCTACTCCGATGCGATGCATCTGAACAGATGCACCGCCTCCCAGTAATGTCTTTTCAATCAATTCCGCAGTTTCTGCAGTATTGCCGCTCCAAGAAGCATAGGCAATTAAGAATGACACCATTCGCACTCCTCAATTTCTGAAGCCGTTGAACGTGTATAGTACGTTGTTTTCATTCCTGACTTCCAAGCTTGCAAGTGAAGGTTGAGCAATACAGAAGCACGGATATTGTTCGGTACATAGAAGTTGAATGATATCGATTGGTCAATGTGACGCTGACGTGCAGCGTTTTGCTTAATCGACCAACGCTGATCGACAATATATGCAGAACGACGGTAAACATCGTACGTATTATGGTTCAAATCCGGTGCAATGACCGGCAATTTATAATCCTTCTTTTCCTCATGGTAGAACGGCTTAAATACAGGGTCAATTGAAGCTGTAGAGCCCGCAATGACAGACGTTGAACTGTTCGGTGCAACCGCCATCAGATACCCATTACGAATGCCAGTTTCTGCAACACTCTTACGTAGCTCGTTCCATTCGTCCGATACGTATTGGCGTTTGTCGAAGTATGCTCCAGTTTCCCAATCCGAACCTTCGAACAATGGATACGCACCTTTTTCCCCTGCAATTTCCATAGAAGAACGAATGGTCAAGAATGCAATTTGTTCGTATAGACGATCTGCGAATTCAACCGCTTCGTCTGACTCCCACTGAATTCCTTCAAGCGCAAGAAGATGATGCCATCCGAAAGTTCCAAGTCCAATTCCTCGGTAGCGACTATTGGTACGCTGCGCTTGGACTACTGGGATTTTGTTTAGATCGATAACGTTATCAAGCATCCGGACTTGAATCGGTATCAAGCGCTCCAACACACCTGCGGGAATGGCTTTACCTAAGTTGACGGATGACAAGTTACAAACTACGAAATCACCTGGTTTCGAACGCGTCACAACGATATCATCTTCCAATGTGACAGACTCAAATTCAGTGGCACTCATGTTTTGCATAATTTCTGAGCACAAGTTACTTGAATACACGATACCCGCGTGCTTATTTGGGTTTGCACGGTTCACTTCATCACGATAGAACATATAAGGTGTACCCGTTTCAAGCTGGCTGCGCATGATGCGTTTCATAATTTCGATTGCCGGAACGGTCTCTCTTGAAATTTCAGGGTGATTCACACACGCTTCATAGCGTTCGCGGAATGTACCCGCACCCTTCGCTTCGTCATAAGAGTCTTCCAGAGAATAACCCATTACCGTACGAACTTCATGTGGGTCAAACAAGTGCCAATCTGTGCGAGCATCGACAGCTTCCATGAATAAGTCAGGCAAGCAAACGCCTGTGAAAATATCATGTGCACGAAGACGCTCATCCCCGTTATTTAACTTAAGATCTAAGAATGTGAAAATATCTTTATGCCAAACATCCAGATAGACCGCTACTGCACCTTGGCGTTGTCCGAGCTGATCTACACTAACTGCTGTGTTATTCAGTTGTTTGATCCATGGAAGAACTCCGCTTGAAGCGCCTTTGAATCCGCGGATAGATGACCCACGTGAGCGGACTTTTCCCATATAGACGCCAATTCCCCCGCCGTATTTCGACAAGTTTGCGATATCCGTATTGCTGTTATAAATACCAGTCAGTGAATCGTCAACTGTGTCAATGAAACAGCTGGAAAGCTGACCGTGTGGTTTTCCCGCATTCGAAAGGGTCGGTGTTGCAACTGTCATGTACAAGTTGCTCATTGCCCAATATGCTTCAGCTATTTTACCAATGCGATCATCTGTCTCGCGTTGCATAAGTGTCATGGCGATTACGAGCCAACGCTCTTGTGGCAACTCAACAGCAACTTTCGAGTAGTTGACAGCTGCGTAGCGATCCACTAGCGTTTTCAATCCGATATAAGTAAACAGCTTGTCCCGCTCAGGTTGAATGAGGGCCCCGATTGCTGTCAGTTCGTCTGTTGTGTAGTTTTTCGTCAAGTCTTCCGTATAAAGACCTTGTTTAACTAGAGACGCGACGTGACTCGCAAAGTTCGTATAGACTGCTCCCCCGCGAATTTTCTGCTGGTCTGCATACAGTTTTTGCAAGTAGAGGCGCGCTGCAACGAACGTCCAGTAGCTAGATGCTTCATCAATCAGACTCAACGTCTCAAGAACCATCGCATTTGTCCATTCATCTAGTCCACCTTCAGCATGTTTTGAAAGCCATTTGTCACTTGCTTGTGTCAGTGGCGCAATTCGTTCAGCACCAAATTCCTCCTGTAAAGCTTCCAGCACGCGTGTTGTATCATTCGTTTCACGGGTTAGTGTCATATCGACTGTCTCCTTCCAATTTCTCTCATATTTTAGCAATTAAAAAAGAGCTGAGAAAACGCATTTTGGAGGCGTTTCCTGCGAAAGCCTTTATGACGGCATTTCGGCATCAGCACTATATATAGTGTTTATATTCTTTATCTACCCTAACATCTTGTGTCAAAACAGTAAATAGGCAAAAAGGGTCGGAAATTTTCCTTAGTTACCTACAAGTGATTTGCACCCGGGATTTTTCCTCGAAATAATAGTTTATCATACATTCATGTCAATACGTTACTTGTACCGCTCTAAATTTTTAGAAACAAAATCCTTGCCCTTTTCTTCCTATTCCGCTTATCAGATAGATGCATGGACATGCAAGACAAATTTAAAACAGAGGAGAAATTTTTGCATTTTCATCCTCTGTTTTGAAAGTTAGTCACCTATAATTCTATTCTTTCTTAGCTAGTTCAAACCGTTCAACAACTTGTTGAAGTTCGCCTGCAATAATTGTCATCTGTTGGACGGAATCTGCAACACGTTCTAGTTCTTGTTGCTGCGCTACTGATGAGGCGCTTACTTCTTCCGCAGATGCAGCTGTCTCTTCTGAAACTGCTGATACACTCTGGATCGCTAGAATTGCCCGATCCTTATGCGAATCCATTGCGGATAAATTCGCAGAGAGCTCCACGATCGATTGGTTCATTTCTTCTGTTAGTTGTGCATTGAGTGCAAATGACTTTTCTGTGCTGGCAACAGATTCACTCTGAGTCTTCATTGATTTTGTGTTTTGTGCAATCACGTCAACAGTCGCTTTCGATTGATCTAAGATCTCTTGGACTGTCTGCTGAATAGTTCCTGTCTCACTACTCGACTGCTCCGCAAGCTTACGTACTTCTTCTGCAACCACCGCAAAGCCTTTTCCATGTTCACCTGCACGTGCTGCTTCGATACTTGCGTTTAGCGCCAGTAAGTTCGTTTGAGCCGTAATACCCTGGATGGATGTAATTACATGGGTAATCCCTGAAATCTTTTCCGTTAAGGCTGTCATTTGTTGTTCCACTTGTGCGTTCATACGGTTCGCTAACTCATTTTGTTCACGCAAACGATCGACTTCTGCAAGTCCGTTTTGAGTAGACTCCACTGTTTGACGGGATAACCCATCCATATTTTCAGAAAGCGCAGAAATTGCAGTTATCTGCTCTGCGAGATCTCCTATGCGGTGGCTCGTCTCTTCCGTGTCTTCTGATTGCTTGGATGCCCCTTGAGCAATCTCTTCCGTCGCAACAGAAACCTCATGGCTGGACGCAACGATCTCTTCAAACGTATGGTTCACTCGAACGGATGAATCCGTAAGACGCGAAGAAGCTGACAATACTTCCACAAGTGCTTCATTTGTTTGGCTGAGCATGTGGTTATATGAAGTGGCAACAGAGCCGATTTCGTCTTGCTTCAGCTTACTCACGTCGACTTGTTCCGTCAAATCTCCTGAAGCTGCCATTTCCATTGATTTCTGAACGCGTGTTAACGGGTTGATCTGGCGGTATACAAAAAATGCAGTAACGAGACCCATTAACACCACCATAACTGCAGCTGCAATTAGCGTAAAGATTACAATACGTGCAAAAGGAGCAATGATTACTGTACGTGGTAGTACTGTTTGAACAGACCACGTCTGATCGAAATCATTTAAGGTAATCGGCGCAAAAACGTTGAATGCTTTTTCGTCATACGTTTTAGAATCCACATACAAAGAGCCTGTTTTTCCAACCGTTAATTTGTCTTTCACAGATTGCCAATCAATGGCGTCCTTCATATTAGAGTTGTTCATCTGCTCTTTCAGACTGTTTTGTATAAGAACCCCATCATCGGATATGACCGAAGCATAACCACCTTCAGGAGCGATTTTCTTTGTTAACTCCCCCAGAAAGTCTAGGGACACATTTGCACTGATGACCCCGGCAAAATCACCATTTCCCGCTAGTAATGGAACAGTTAAGGATGTATAACTTTTGTTTTTTCCGTCTACCTCATAAGATGTGGGTTCTTGGAACAGCGATTTCTTATCCGCTTTCGGTTTTATATACCAATCACCTTCACCTTGGTTTTCATATCCGCTTGCTGCTTCGATTTTCATACCGCCCTCATTTTTCAATAAATACGGGATGAATCTTCCTTCCGAATCTATGAGTTTCTTGTCAGATTCAGATAGGTCATCTGTAGAAAGGAAACCTTTTTCAAATACCGCATTCATACTGACTGCATTCGGATTCCTCTTAAGATTCGCTTGAAGAACCGATAACACATCGGTTGCTGACAATTTTGAATTTGAGTTCATCGCTTCCAATGTCTCTTTAGTCGTATTCAACGACTCATCTGTTTGCTTGAATTGCTCACTTAACTTTAATGCAACCCGTTCTGTATTCGTTGTTGCAATTTCCTCAGCATTATTTACGGTTATACTGTGCGTATAGACCATGGTGCCTAATGCATAAAGTGCAAATAACAATAGAAACACTCCTATTATGAGTGAGGATAGCTTAAAGACAACACTTTTCGACTTTTTCATTACGTACATCCCTTCTGTTTCATATGACTTAATGATTATAACCATTAGCATAAGAAAAGGATACAATTTAGACCTTTTGTCACAAAAGAGCCACTAGACGAAGGACTCATCTAGCGGCTCTTTCTATTTATTATTCATTGTAATTTACTTTGGTTGTTCTTCTCCCCAACATTCGGTTCCCTTTAAACCAGGAATCGATTTTGCTTCGAACTTAGGGTTCAATCCTTTTCTACGCTGAATCGTGAAGTCATCCAATACTTTGAACGCGATGCGACTCAAGAGGGCGATGACAATGAGGTTCAATACAGCCATCAGACCCATGAATACATCTGCAAGATCCCATACAGTCTGTACTTTCGCCATAGCTCCGAACATCACCATACCAAGTACAGCAATGCGATAGACCGTCATCCATACCTTATGGGCATTCATGAATTCAATATTTGTTTCCCCATAATAGTAGTTTCCGATTATTGAACTGAATGCAAAGAACAAAATCGCGATCGCTACGAAATAAGGGGCCCAAGAACCCACGTGCTCCGCCATGGAAGCTTGTGTCAATAGAATTCCATCTGTCTCGCCTTTATCGTAAAGTCCAGCGAGTAAAATAATGAATGCTGTCGCTGAACAAATAATAATTGTATCGAAGAAAACTCCAAGACTTTGAACAAGTCCTTGTTTAGCAGGATGCGTCACATTTGCTGTCGCAGCAGCATTCGGAACACTACCCATACCTGCTTCGTTTGAGAATAACCCACGACGAACGCCTTGCATGATCGCAACTCCGACACCGCCACCAACCATTTCCTTAACGCCGAATGCATGCTCAACAATCAAGGTAACCATTGCAGGGATTTCAGTAATATTCATGATAACTATATACAAAGCTACAATAATATATAATGAGGCCATGATAGGCACGATTGCTTGCGTCACTTTTACAATCCGTTTGACACCGCCGAATATAATAATTGAGGTTAACACAACAAGCGCAATACCTACAGCCCAATCCGGAATATTAAACACATCAGAGAATGACTGGCTAATCGTGTTTGACTGTACCGCGTTAAATATAAATCCGAAACATAATGTTAGTAATATAGCAAAAACGATTCCTAACCCTCTCAAGCCCAAAGCCTTTTGCATGTAGTAGGCAGGACCCCCACGGAATGTATCGCCGTCTCGCACCTTATAAACTTGCGCCAACGTACTCTCGATGAAAGCGGTTGCCATTCCAATGATGGCAATGATCCACATCCAAAATATTGCTCCAGGACCACCAATTCCAATCGCGAGAGCAACACCCGTCACGTTTCCTGTGCCTACGCGAGATGCTGCACTGATTGTAAACGCTTGGAATGCCGAAACACCGTCTTCACTATCTTTCTTTTCAGTTATTAAACGGAACATTTCACCGAAAAGACGAAATTGAACAAACTTCGTTCCGATTGTGAAGTAAAGTCCGAGCACTAGCAACAAACCAATAAGGACGTATGACCATAAATAATTATTGAAGGAACCTGTTACCCAATTCATAAAATCTGTTAGCATCCAGCTACACCTCCACTTTTTGTATTCTATTGAACTTCTATTCCACTTGTTTCTTCTGTACCCTCTTTTTTTACGGAGTAGACAAGAAAAAAGTGCCGATGGTTAAGTAAACCACCGACACTGCGTGAATTGCAATAGAAATTGCTATACACCGAATATTTTTTAAAGTACGTATTGATCAATTTTCAAAACAAGCTCCGCAATTTCCGGTTTGCTGATCTGTTCGTCTGCACCTACACTTGTCCCTTTATGCTTTAATTCATCTGTGATTAACGAAGAGAAGATGATTACAGGCAATTTTGCAAGCCCTTTATGCTCTCTGATTCTCCTAGTGAAATGATGACCATCCATCTGTGGCATTTCAATATCTGTAATGACGAGTTGGATTGTATCCGCAACGTCTTCTGTTTCAGCTAACTTCTCCAAATAAGCGAGCGCATCTTTACCATTCTCAAAAAATTCCACTCGATCATAACCAGCTTCTGCTAACGTTGACTGCAATAATTTCCGTAAAAGCGGAGAATCTTCCGCGACGAGCAATCGTTTATCCGAGCGTTCACGCTTACCTAGTTTCTTAATTTGCTCCATACGAATTCCTGTTTCAGGACTAATCTCCATGACGATTTTTTCAAAGTCCAGCAAAAGCATCATCTCTCCGCCAAGCTTAATGACCCCAATGACAGGAGAAGTTTCTGCGGAGTATGCACCAGATGGTTTCTCAATCGCATCCCATGAAATCCGGTGAATCATCGTCACATTGTGTACGTGGAATACGACTTGTTGTTTATTGAAAGAAGAAACAATGTACTTGTCATTTTTAGGATTCGCAGATGGCCCCATTCCTAAAACACGTTCCATATTAATGACAGGCAAAATTTCACCACGTAATTGGATAATCCCTTCCACTGCAGGGTCCGCATGAGGAATTGGTGTGATCGGCATGGGCACAATAATTTCTTTTACTTTTATGACGTTAATGCCATATCGACTTCCTGCTACTTCGAATTCCACAATTTCCAGTTCGTTTGTTCCGCTCTCTAATAATATTCCACTCTCATAAGCCATCGCAATCAGTCCTTTTCGTATAGTCACAATTTTTTCGCGTTCGTCCCACGCTTCGCGATTCTGCGCGAAGCGGCTCTATTAGTCTATTTCGGCATAATGTAGTACATGCTTGAGGGCTCCCCCTCTTTTTTCTCAAATTGTGCGTATCTGTTGGCAGAACTGTGTCAGGTTGCTGTTGGATTGTGATCATAAACCATGCATTCCGCTCATAACTCTCAGAATGTGATCATAAATATCAAATTGTGATCATACACTTTGAGAGTTCACAATAAAAAAACCGATCAGCGTTAGCTGATCGATAGATCTTCATTCATTATTCTCATTTTAATCAGTCATCCCACGTGACGGACATGATTTTTCCAGAAATAGCATGAATTTGATAGGTCGCTTCATCAGGTCCATCATCTACATCAATTTCAATTTCGACGAGGTAATAACCACCTTCTGACGTGTTGACAAAGTCAACGTCATCTACTTCACCATTCAATTGCCCCAAAGCAATTTTGATGGCTTGTTGTTTACTGATGATCACCGTGTTCTGCTGTGCCGATTTATTTTCATCCTGGTGATTTTGATGGGAATGGTCACGGTACTGGTGATGCTCGTAGTTCTGATGTTTTTGCTGTTGTTGTTGTTGGGGCTTAGGACTTGGTTTAGGGCTCGGTTTAGGCGTCGGCTGCGGCTGAACCGGAGCTTTTTTCGGAGCTTCCGGTTGTGGTTCAGCCTCCTTCTGTTGTGATTTAGGCGCCTCTGGTTCTGGCTGTGGAAGCACTTCTTCCGTTTTCCCTAGCGAAGACTTGTCTTTCTCAGCTTTTTCAGCATTTTCCTTTTGAATAGAAACCAATTCTTTCGATGGTTCCTTCAACACCATGGATATGACTTTCCCTGTTTCGCCATCCACACGAACGGAATAGACGGAACCTCCACGCGTAAGTGTCGCTCCATATATATCATCATTCAATAACAAATCGCTTACTTTTCCATTGTACATCGTTTCGAGTTGATCCTTAATCGAATCGGACGGAATGGTATCCGCATGGGACACAATACTTTCCATATAAAACATCCCTGCAATAACTAGGAGTAGCAAGAGACTGAATGGCAGCAAAAACTTCCTGCTCTTTTTCATATCGGTTCACCTCTCCTTTAGAGTACCAGGTAGACATTAAAATTTACTGAGAATCATTCACTTTCATAAGCCAAACTGATACTTCCGTCCCTTTGCCTTCCTCACTCTTTATGTCTAGCATTGTTCCAAGACCAATCGCGATTTCGTTTGCAATGGCAAGTCCTAAGCCAGTGCCTCCCGTTTTCCGACTACGGTCTTCATCCACCCGATAAAATCGGTCAAATAAGAAGGGGATATCTTTTTCAGGAATTCCTTTTCCGTAATCCTTGATAATAATCCGTAAATATTCATTTCGTTCTTCCATCTCAACATCGATTTCACCTTCACTATATTTCCGCGCATTGTCGAGTAGGATAATCAAAAGCTGTTTTAAATGGGGGCCATCTGTTGATAAAGTCAACTGATCCGATCCTTTAATCTGAATGACCCTGCCATAGGCGCTCGTAATCATTCGGGCGGCATCCTCCACAACCACACGTACGTCTGTGTCTTCGAATACGTAGGAAGCCGGTTCATTATTTCGGGCAAGGTCCAACATTTGCTCAACCATTTCCTTCATACGTTTCGTCTCGCTACGAATTGCATTCAATGCCTCTCCTGTAAGTTCCGGCTTTTCCATCCCACGACGCTCGAGAAGTCTCGCATAACTGTCTATGACTGTAATTGGCGTTTTTAATTCATGAGATGCATCTGAGACAAACTTTTCCTGTTTGCGATAGTTTTGCTCCAGCTGGACCATTAGCTCATTGAACGTTTGTCCCATTTGAGCCAACTCATCTTTTCCCTGTTCAGGCACTGCAATTTGCTGGAACGTACCCGATCGACGACTATCTGTCATCGCTTGAATTAGCTTCTCAATCGGCTGCGTCACAATTCGTCCGAGTGTAATACTTGAGATGATAATTGGAATCATCGCAAATAACGTAATGCCGATCATAACCATTTTCAACAATCTCAAATTCGCTTTCAGATCCGTCAATACTTGAGTAACCTCAAGCTGGACCACTTCACCCGTCGGCCAAATAGTTGGAATTACAATTGAAAGTGCTTCATAGCCATCGTATGGTACAAGCGTATAGTCTTCGTCTTTTTTAGGAACGGGAAATCTCTTGTCCAATCCTTCCATAGATTGCACAGTTAAAACATCATCACCGTTCTCTCCTACAATTCGGAGAGCCCCATTTGGTGGCACATATGCGCGCAAAATGATCTCTGCTTCTTCCTCATCAGTCATTTTACTTAACGCGACAGTTAACTCTTTCGCACTCCCGAGCAATTGACTGTATTCTGTTTTGTGTTGCGTCCTGTCAAATGTGAAGTAAATCCCTAAATTGCTTAAAATGAGCAAAACTAACATCATTAAAGTAGAAAGGGAGTGGATTTTGTTTTTAAGTTTCATGACGCAAATCCTTTAATGCATATCCAACCCCTCGGACCGTATGGATGAATGATGGACCGCATTCAGGATCAATTTTCTTTCTTACATATCGTATGTACACATCGACTACGTTTGTATCTCCGTAATAATCGTATCCCCATACCGCATCTAGTAATTGCTCTCTAGTCAACACCTGATTTGGATGCTTCAGCAAATGGAATAACAAGTCATACTCACGAGGGGTCAACTCGACTAGATCTCCACCGCAACGAACCTCCCGTGTCTGATCATGAATTGAAATTCCGTTAAACTCGTGTAAATGAACGTCCACTTCTTCGGGAGCACCTTTAAACGAAAAACGGAGCGCCGAACGAATTCGAGCTAGCAACTCTTCGATTTCAAAAGGCTTTGTCACATAGTCGTTGGCGCCTAAATCGAGTCCTGCCACTTTATCTTCCATATCACTTTTCGCTGTCAGCAAAATAACTGGAGTCATCGTTTCATCAGCACGAATGCGTCGCAATACATCCAGTCCATTAAGACCTGGCAACATGAGGTCAAGTAGAACCAGATCCCATTCCTGTTCTCGATACAAGATGAGACCGTCTGTGCCCGTATGGCATGTCGCCACTTCGTATCCCTCAAACTCAAGCTCCAGCTGCAACACGCGTGCGATACTTTCTTCATCTTCTATAATTAATAGTTTTTCAGCCATCGTCAGTTCACCTTTTCCATCGCTTAGTCATCAGACTCCGTTCGCTAGCGCTAGAAGCGAACGGAGTCTAAACGAAAGTTTTCTTTAATTCTATCAGTTTTCAGTCTAGTAAGAGAAATTAAATGCACGTATAAAAAAGAAGCACCCCGCTTTCTCTGCGGGAATGCTTCTTAGAAGAATACGATAATCGATAAAATAATCGCTAAGATAATGCGATAGATTGCAAATGGAACGAGTTTGATCTTTGAAATCAGTTTCAAGAAGAATCGGATTGACAGCAGCGAGAACACGAATGCGCTGAGGAATCCTACGATATAGAAGGAGATATGATCCATCGATAGGTACTCCCAGTTTTTCATGACCGAAACGAGACTAGCACCCATCATGATCGGTACCGCCATGATGAACGTAAAGTCCGCCGCGGTTCTGTGGTTCATTCCAAATAATACACCACCAGAAATGGTAGCACCCGAGCGTGAGAACCCTGGCCATAGTGACAGACATTGAACAAGTCCCACGGTGAATGCTTGACGGTATGTAATTTGGTCAAGTGTCGTTACACGCGGAGTCTTCGGTCCGAATCGATCCGCAACAATCATAAGAATCGCACCTGCTACAAGTGCGAAAATCACCGTTTCAACGCCAAACAAATAGTCGTCGATTAGATCCTTCAAGGCAAACCCGAGGACAACAGCTGGCAACATACCGACGATCACGTGAAGTAAGTTGAAACTTTGACTCGCCTTTTGACCCTCCACTTTATAGAGGCCGACTAAACTGAAAAGTCGCTTCCAGAACACGACAACAACGGCTAGTATCGAACCAAGCTGAATGACAATTTTAAATGTGATGGAAGGGTATTTCCCTAGAAATTCTTCACTTTTCAACCACATGTCATCGACGATAATTAAATGCCCTGTTGACGAAACAGGCGCAAACTCTGTCATTCCTTCAACAAACCCTAAGATGAGAGCTTTTAGAAATTCAAATAAATCCATAGATTGTTATACCTGCTTTCCGCGAAGTCTTACATACCACATGCATGCAGCCACTCCGCCAATTCCTATTAAAATATACACAACGTTTGAATAGATGTCCATATATCGGATGACCGATTCAAAGTGTTCCCCAAGCTTTACACCCATGAAAATGAGGATACTGTTCCAAACTAAACTTCCTAAAGCCGTGAGTATGATGAAAAGCGGGAAGTTCATCCCAGACATCCCTGCTGGTATCGATATAAGACTTCGAACAAGCGGGATTACCCTACAAATGAGCACCGTCCAGGGTCCATACTTACGAAACCATGCATCCGCCTTACGAATATCCTTCCGCTTCAGCCTGAGCCAACGCCCATACCGATCTGTGAGGCGTTCGAGTCTAGGAACATCGAGAAACATCCCGATACCATATAGAAACATGGCTCCAATTACGGATCCCGTCGTCGCCGCTGCAATCATCCAGCCCATTGATAAATCGTGTGAACTCACTAAAAATCCACTGAATGTCAAAATCAGTTCAGAAGGAATTGGCGGGAACAGATTTTCCACTAAAATGAGTGCAAGTACTCCATAATATCCATATTCCGCCAACAACTCCATGATCCATCCTTCCATCCACGCCCTCCCGTCGCTTGTGTTATTACTAAATTACACCTTAAGAGATGCTGTTGCTCATAAACCCCGAATTCTGATCATAACCCTCGCTTTCCGCTCATAAATCTCAAAAATTGATCATAATTCTCGCATTCCGCTCATAAATCCTGAATTCTGATCATAACCCTCGCATTCCGCTCATAAATCTCAAAAATTGATCATAACCCACGCGTTCCGCTCATAAATCCTGAATTCTGATCATAACTCTCTAACCGAGCTCGTCATAAAGACGACATCCCAAGCTACAAGTTTCGCTCAATCTCTACTACTTTACGAAACAAGCTTCCATTCTATGACTTCTGCATAACAAAACCCGCCCAGCACATTCCGCCAGACGGGCTTCCCTAATCTACTTACTTTGATTCAACCAGTTGTTTGCGCAACTCGGCTTTCAAGAACTTCCCCACAGAGGTTTTCGGAATCTCTTCCATAAAGATGATATCGTCCGGAACCCACCATTTCGCAAACTGTCCTTCCATGTACTCGAGAAGTTCAGCCTTCATCGTTTCATTCGCTTCTTGTCCTTCCGCTAATACGACGCAGCCAAGAGGGCGTTCCTGCCATTTCTCATGTGGCACTGCAATTACCGCAGCCTCGAACACAGCGTCATGTGACATAAGCGCATTTTCCAAGTCGACAGACGATATCCACTCGCCGCCACTTTTGATCAAATCCTTCGTCCGATCCGTTAGTTTCAAGTAGCCAAATTCTGTCATGACCGCAATATCGCCAGTATACAACCAGCCGTCCCGGAACGCTTCAGACGTCCGCTCATCCTTATAGTATTCATCCGCAATCCAGGGTCCTCGAACTGCGAGCTCTCCCATTGTCTTGCCATCCCACGGAACTTCTCCATTTTCGTTGACGATTTTCACGTCTAGTCCAGGCATCACAAGCCCTTGTAGCGCACGAATGTCAATTTTTTCGTCCATCGTGACGTCATCCATTCCAGACGTCAACACCGACAAACTGACAAGTGGCGATGTTTCCGTCATCCCGTATCCGATAATGAACGGAACCTGATAGCGTTCTTCGAATGCGCGAATCAATCCCTTAGGCGAAGCCGATCCACCACAGACAACGGCGCGTAACGAAGACAAATCACGTGGTTTGGCGTCTTGTGCCTTCAATACAGCTAGCCAAATGGTTGGCACCCCAGCCGTCAGTGTCACGTTTTCTTGTTCAATCAAATCCAGCAAGAGATCTGGAATGATCCCTGGTCCTGGGAGTACCTGTGTGGACCCGAAGAACACCGCAGCAAACGGCAGACCCCATGCATTGACATGGAACATTGGTACGACCGGCATGATGACATCCCGCTCATGCAACCCCATTGCATCTGCTAGTCCGAGCGCGTAACTATGAAGCACAATCCCGCGGTGCGTGTAGACGACGCCTTTCGGATTCCCTGTCGTCGCAGACGTATAACACATGCCAGCAGGCGTGTTTTCATCCAAATCCTCAGGGAACTCAAAAGCATCAGATGCATCGTCAAGAAGCGCTTCGTACGCATAGACATTCGGCAAGCTCGTCTCTGGTATTTCTTTACTGTCACCCATAATGATATAATGTTTCACCGTTTTCAAAAGTGGTGCCAACTTCTCAAGATGAGGGAACAAATTGTCGTCCACTAAGAGAATTTCGTCTTCCGCATGGTTGATGACATACGCAATGTGCTCAGGGGACAAACGGATATTGACCATATGCAAAATCGCACCTGTACAAGGTACGCCAAAATAAGCTTCTAAATGACGATGATGGTTCCAACCGAACGTTGCCACTTTCGTTCCATGCTGCATTCCTAGTTTCGTCAGCGCATCTGCAAGCTTCCGCGTCCGTTTCGCAAACTCACGGTACGGGATGCGGTGAATCGTATCTGCTGCGGTACGTGAAATGATAAGTTTCTCTGGGAAAAACTGTTCAGCGCGTCGGATGAACGACGTTAAATTGAGTGGTGTTTGCATCATAATGGCCATCTCCCTTTGTCCTTTAAATTGGTCACGCGTATGTCTGTTAACTGAATTAAAGTCCGAGATTTTTAGCAATGATCACTTTCATGATTTCGTTCGTTCCTGCGTAAATCGACGTCACAGGAATATCGCGATAGCGTCGGGCAATTTTATACTCTTCCATATACCCGTAGCCGCCGTACAACTTCATGCACTCTGTTGCAATTTCCCGTGCACTTTCCGTAATCCAGTACTTCGCCATCGATACTTTCGTTACGACGTCTGCACCTCTCATGTGTTCTTCAATTAACGATTCCAAAAACGTCTTTCCAAGTTCAACTTTAGTTGCGACTTCAGCTAACTTGAATTGTGTATTTTGAAATGATCCGATGGGCTTCCCAAATGCATGCCGTTCCTTCACATACTTAAGCGTCATCTCCAGCATATCTTCTGAAGCCGTTTGCGCGGATAGTGCGACTAGGAGCCGTTCTTGCTGCAACTTTTGCATTAAATAATGAAATCCTTTATTCTCTTCACCAATCAGATTTGCAACAGGAACTTTACAATCTTCAAAATAGAGCTCTCCAGTATCCTGGGAATGCATCCCGACTTTGTCTAGCTTGCGTCCCTTTGTAAATCCTTCCGTGCCTTCTTCAATGAGCAGCAGACTAATTCCGCGATGTCTTGGTTCCGCGTTGGCGTCCGTTTTCACAACCGTCAAAAACAGATTGCCATTCACTCCATTTGTAATGAAGGTTTTTTGACCGTTGACAATGTAACAGTCACCTTCCCTACGCGCGCTCGTCTGGACGTTCGCCAAATCTGACCCCGTACCTGGTTCGGTCATTGCTACTCCTGTGATGAAGTCCGCCGTCATGCAACCTGGAAGATATCGCTCCTTCTGCTCGTTTGTCCCGTACGATTCAATATATGGAACGACGATATCATTATGCAAACCAATTCCTGTCAGACCTGCACCGACCCGTTCCATCTCCTCCCCAATAATGACTGCGTAGCTGAAATCCAGTCCCAATCCGCCATATTGCTCGTCAACTTGTGGACAAAGAAACCCCATTGCACCAAGCTTCCTCCAAAATGATTTTGGCACAAGACGCTGTTGTTCCCAGTCGTCATAAAATGGCACTGCTTCCTTTGCCAAAAACTTTCGAAGCGTCTTTCTGAATAAAACATGTTCTTCCGTCTCAAAACGATATCGCTTCATTTAAATTGACCTCCCTTTTCATTGGGATCAAATCATTTCAATAATCGTCGCGTTGGCCATACCCATTCCCTCACAAATCGCGAGTAACCCAAAACGACCACCAGAGTGTTTTAATTCGTGCATGAGCGATACAAGCAGTTTCGTCCCCGTTGCACCGAGCGGATGGCCGAGTGCAATCGCACCGCCATTCACATTCAACTTTGCAGGATCCGCACCTGTTTCCACCAGCCATGCAAGCGGAACAGGGGCAAATGCTTCATTTACTTCATACAGATCGATGTCGGCAATCGTCAATCCCGCTTTCCTCAATACTTGATGGGTCGCTTCAATCGGTCCCGTAAGCATGAGTGTCGGATCTGAACCGACTACTGTACGCGCGACTATCCGCGCAATCGGCTTAACGCCAAGCGCATCGGCTTTCTCTCGACTCATGAGCAACACCGCGGATGCTCCATCACTCATTTGACTCGCATTTCCAGCTGTAATGACGCCTTGTTCATCAAATACCGTTTTCAATCCAGCCAGTGCTTCTAAAGTCGACTCAGGTCGAGGTCCCTCATCTATAGAAAATAGTTTCGAATTTCCTTCTTGGTCCATCACAGAAACGGGTACAATTTCTTCATCAAAACGTCCTCCGTCAATCGCCTGCATCGCTTTCTGGTGGCTGTCATATGCAAACTGATCGAGCGTTTCTCGCGATAACTTCCATTTTGAAGCAATCCGTTCAGCAGACAGGCCTTGATTGATGATTTCATACTGTGACATCAATTTGCCGCTAGGCTTTGCGACATGCATATTGGAGAACATCGGTTCACGCGTCATACTTTCCACTCCACCTGCAATCACGACGTCCATATCTCCACTTGCAATCGCCTGTGAAGCGAAGTGTACTGCTTGTTGACTCGATCCACATTGACGGTCAATCGTCACCCCTGGAACAGTCACCGGAAACCCACCAATAAGCGCAGCTGTACGCGCAATATTGCCACCTTGTTCACCTGACTGTGTGACACAACCAAGGATAACATCGTTCGTTTCTTCCTTCGAAACTCCTGCGCGTTCCATGAGTTCATCCAATACAAGCGCCGCTAGCTCATCAGGTCGCGTGTTGGCAAGACTCCCCTTCCTTCTTCCTACTGGTGTCCTTACGCCTGCTACGATTACAGTCTCCCTCATTACGACACTTCCTTCACATTAGAATAGTCCTAGTTTTCTAATAACTATACCAATCATTGAAAGCGGTTTCAATCTTTGTTTCAGAGTCTTATTTGGATCTCCGCCTAAAGTATGAGAAGAATCTCCACACCAAGCCGGTTTGGATAAATCCCATTCCGTCTTATCATTAAGGTACAAACGAAGGGAGGCACCACAAATCATGAAAAAGTTTCTACTCATTGTCTTCGGAATCATCGCAGCAATCGTAGCAGTCGCCAATATCGGGTCTATCGTAGCACTTGCTCTTTCAGCTGCTGCTGCAATATTCGGTTGGCACCACTTCCGGAAAAGCGACTCAACAATTGGTCGTATTCTGTGGGGGCTCATCATGTTAGTCGGAGTCCTAACAGGAATTTCAAACATCCCTGCATTCATCGGACTTCTTGCTGCAGCCGGAGCTTACTATGCATGGCGAAACTGGAAACTGAACAAACAAACTAACAGCAATGTAATCGATGCAGATCCGTTTGCAAAGTTTGAAAAACAATGGAACGAATTTACTAAATAAGGAGGGCTTATGATGAACGAACTATGGTATAAATTTAAATTCGCCGTACAAGACGATATTGAACAAATTACAGCAAAACGCAAGACACAAAATGCCGCAGATGTGTTAAATGAAACCATCAAAGAAGCCGAGCAACATACGAAAGCAGTCGGAAAACTTTTGGAACGCCAACGGATTTTACGCGATGAAGTCACAAAGGAGCTACTTGAAACAGAACAGCTCACCGAGAAACGGACAGAGCAACTATCTCTAGCTGAAGCAACAGGAGACGAAGCGCTTATCAACTACGCAAAAGACGAGGCGGAGGCATATAGTCAACGCCGTGACGAATTGCGTTCTCTTGAAGTGGATACAACGGAGTCTATGATTGCGTTGGAACGACGTTTTGAAAGCATGAAACACAAAGTAAAAGACATGCAAGTCCGCCGTTTGAAGTTAATGGGTGAAGAAAACGCAAAACGAGCAAACAGTCGGATGGATCGCATCTTCTCTGCAGATCTTGAGCCTTCATCTGACGAACCCGCGAATGGTGCTTTCGCCAAAGACGGAGACATCGCGTCCATGCGACGCCGTCTTGATGATTTAACGGCAGAAGAAGCAACCATCGAGAAAATCGTGTAAACTGGAAAGACAGCAACGAGCTGTCCGGGTGATCAGGGATATCCTTGGCCTCCCGGCAGTTCTTTTTACTGAAATCAGGTTTGAGAGCAAGCTTGCTCTGCGGAACGGCCGGGTTCCCTCGCAGAACGAGCGGGTTTCCTCGCGAAACGAGCGGGTTTCCTCGCGGAACGAGCGGGTTCCCTCGCGCAACGAGCGGGTTCCTTCGCGAAACGGGCGGGTTCCTTCGCGGAACGAGCGGGTTCCCTCGCGAAACGAGCGGGTTCCCTCGCAGAACGAGCGGGTTCCCTCGCGGAACGAGCGGGTTCCCTGTCGGAACGAGCGGGGTTCCCTCGCGCAACGGGCGGGTTCCTTCGCGAAACGAGCGGGTTCCCCCTCGAAACGAGCGGGTTCCCTCGCGCAACGAGCGGGTTCCCCTCCTTCATCCCCAGTACAGTACTGACATCGAGAAAGGAGTGTTGCAGAATGAAGCGTAGCAAAACAGAACGAACAACATTGTGGGTCATGGCGTTTGCGCTTATCGTATTTGTTGAAGCTGGATTGTTTGGAAACGGCAACGTCATCTTCTTCTTTCTCGGTGCCATTTCCATGTACTTTGGCATTCAGCGTCGCTCGAAATGGCTGGTCATAACAGGTGTCATATTTATCGTAATCGCCTTGCTCTCATTGTGGAGTCTACGTTTACTCATTTTTGGTCTATTGCTGTATTTGGTCTTCCGTTTATGGAAAGGGACACCTGCCGAAGAAATCATGCGTCCCCTGAAAGAAATGAAGCGGGAAACACAAAATGGTATTTGGAAAGATCGACTTTTTTCCAGCCAGTCGACCCCATTCACTTCCTATGAATGGCAAGACGTGCACGTACAAGGAATCGTAGGCGACCTCTATATCGATGTGACAGACACGGTGTTGCCAAAGCAGACCTCCTTCATCTCCATCCGGCAAGGATTCGGACGAGTGAAAATCGAATTACCGTACGATCTGCCTGTACGAATCCATTGCTCTGCATTGTTCGGTGAATGTCGCCTGTTCGACTTAACCCCGAGGCGCTTATTGAACGAATCCATTCATATGAAAGATGGATACGATCGATCGATTGGTGAAGAAGCAGAACTTATCATCTCACTATCCGTCCGATTCGGGGATGTCGAGGTGATTCGAAAATGACCGGTCTCTTTTGGCGTGGGATTCTACTATCTACACTATTTATCGTAGTTTGTGCCGGCGGGGTTTATTACATCGTTGAGTATCCTCCATCTTTCGAATGGCAATACCTGTACAACCAAAACCTTCTCGATGTACCTATCGGAGTGTGGTTACTAGTTATCCCAATTACTCTCGGCTGGTTGTTTTCATTCTGGATATACAGTATCGCGCGCTCGAAGGAGAAGACTATTGAACGCACACTTAACCAGCTCGCTGAAGACGGAACCACCCCTTCAAATAAAAGCATCTCCCGGAAAATGAATCGTACAATCGCATCTGTGTCCGATGTCTTGGAGACTCAAAAAAGAAGTTTGCAACGCATTACAGACCAACGTGCAGAGGATCAGGACCAGATCATTCAAGAACGGCTGATAGAAGATCGACAACGTCTCGCACGCGAACTTCATGACTCCGTCTCCCAACAATTATTTGCAGCATCTATGCTACTATCTGCACTCACAGAGCAACCTGAAGAAACTGCTCTTAAAAAACCACTGCTCCAAGTGGAGCGGATGGTACAACAAGCACAACTCGAAATGCGCGCATTGCTGCTTCATTTGCGCCCTGCAGTCCTCAATAGCAAAACCTTAAAAGAAGGACTGGAGGAATTGCTCACGGAACTACGGGAAAAAGTGACGTTCGTCATTCGATTCAGACTTGAAGACGTTCCCCTTTCAAAAGGTGCAGAGGATCATTTATTCCGCATCGCGCAAGAAACGCTGTCGAACACCCTTCGCCATGCACAGGCAACGGAAGTCGACGTCGTATTCATCGAACGAGATGGTTTGTCGATTTTTCGCGTACAAGATAATGGCGTTGGGTTTAGTGATTCTGGCGGAAAAGGCGGCTCGTATGGCCTTCAAAACGTCAAAGAGCGTGCAGTGGAAATTGGTGGCGTGTGCAAAATTGTATCCGTCCCTTCACAAGGAACTATTGTCGAAGTGAAATTACCAATTCGGACAGAAGAGGAGGAGGGAGCACATGATACGAATACTACTCGCAGATGATCATGAAATGGTTCGCATTGGTGTATCTGCTTATCTAGGGACGCAACCAGATATGGAAGTCGTTGGCGAAGCGGTCAACGGTGGGGAAGCGGTTGAAAAAGCAATTGAATTGAGGCCAGACATCATTTTAATGGACATGGTCATGCCGATCATGACCGGTGCAGAAGCAACAAAGGCAATCATTCAGCAATGGCCGGAAGCAAAAATCATCGTCGTCACAAGTTTCTTGGATGATGACAAAGTCTATCCAGCACTTGAAGCGGGCGCAGCCAGTTATATTTTAAAAACGTCGAATGCTAAGCGAATTGCTCAAGCCATCCGAGATACCGTCCAAGGTCAAACTGTACTTGAACCGGAAGTGACGGTCAAAATGATGAAAAAAATGCGGAGTGGCGGTTCAGAACAACCACTGCACGAAGAGTTAACGCAGCGCGAACTCGAAATCTTGTTGCTCCTTGCTCAAGGGAAGTCCAATCAGGAAATCGCGGATGACCTATTCATTTCCTTGAAAACCGTTAAGACACACGTCAGTAATGTACTTTCAAAACTCGAAGTCCAAGACCGTACGCAAGCGGTCATTTATGCATTTCATCATAAGTTAGTCCAGTAAAAAACGCGCAGCCAGGATTATCCCCGACTGCGCGTTTTTCATGTAATTAATGATTAAAGATCATCTTTAGGCTTCTGGTTGTTCCATTGTTCGTGAGCTTCTTTGTTAAATCGGCTAGGCTGATTGTGGTCACCATATGGATATTCTTCGTCTGGTTCCACTTCGTTATACCCTGTATCAACATTATCTTCCGTGAACGCGATTGAATCGTTCCCTCCGAAGTTCTCAGCTGGGGGGACGTCATTCACGTCAGAATGTGCAGATCCTCTTAAGCCCGCTTCTGGATCTCCAGGAATATGGTCAGAAGGAGGAACTGGTGGAGCTTGCTCCGTTGCTTGTTTCATATGTTCCTTTTCATGTTCCACCTGAGCCTTTGTAACAGCCATGCCGTCTTTCGCTTGTTGTTTGGCTTGCTCTGCATGGTGTTTCATTTCCTCTTTTTGTTGCTCCCAACTTTCTTTGGAAACCTCGACATCTTGCAAGCTGGACTCCATTTTAGACAAGTAACGAGACGCATGATCACGACCTCCGAGTCCGAATGCAAGACCGAACGCAAGTGCAACACCACCTAAGATGAGGATGAATGCAGCGTTGATGATCGCTGGTGCAATTCCAAGCTGACTAAGCGCCATGAAGAACGCAAACGCTAAAATCGCGTATTTTGCAACATAGCGAAGAATGTGCGGATTTCCTTGCTTCGTTTGCATGACACTTCCGATGAACTTCTCAGCAAGGTTCCCGAGCCAGAATCCGACTGCAAGAATCAGTACTGCAGCAAGTACCATTGGCAAGTAAGCGAAAATCGCAGTAGCTAGTGTCACCATGAACGCAAGTTGTACAATTTGAAGCGCTTCTACAACAAATAACAATATGACGACAATTTGTACTATCGTCCCGATGACAGAAGATACCGTGAAACTACCTGGACGAGTAGATGACTTCACGCCCATCTTGTTGGATATGGCGTCCACGCCAAGATTTGCGAGTAACGTTTCCACGACTCCTTTAACCCACTTCGCCACATACACACCCACGAGAATCAAGGCAATCGCGACGATGATTTTAGGAAGCATGACCATGATGTCATTCAGCATGACGATGGCGGGCTGGGATATCCCTTCTAAATCCAATACTTCAAGTGCTGAAATAATGACAGGGATTAAAATCAGAACGAACACGATAGTTCCAATCACTTTTGAAATGCTTGTCCCTTTAACAGCAGACGATACTTTCAATTTTTCCGCAACTTTGTCTGTCCCGATCGATTCGAGCAGTTTCGTCACAATCATTCGGACAATTTTAGCGAGAACAATACCTACTACTAATATGAGTATCGCCCCAACGAGCTTAGGGATGAATGCGACAAAACCAGTTAACAAGTTTTCAAACGGACCACTCACTCCGGTTAATCCGAGCGCATTCAGTACCGCTGGGATGAACAACAGTAAAATCAAGTAGAAAGCAACGTTCGCAGCCGTCGAAATCCATTGAGCTTTGTCGACAGACTCTGCAGATCCACCTACTTTAGAAACATATTTGTGCACATTCACTTTGTGTCCCGCAGACAGGATCAGTTTTTTTACGACAGTGGCAAGTACCCAAGCAAGAAGAAGGATAAGGCCTGCTTTCAAAATTCCAATTACCGCACCACTAAGTCCTGCAAATACATCCAGGAACGGTGAAGAAACGGTATTAAGGTTCATCATATTAAAGAAGATGAGAATGGTAAACAGTAATATACCGAAGAAAACAATCGTGCCCGCAATTCGATCGGCACTCCACTTTTCGTGTTGCATGTTCAACTTTTCATTCATACGACCTTTTTTCATGGCTTTGACAACTATGCCTCCGGCGACTTTAGCAAGAATAAAACCGATGATAAGTACGATAATGCCGAGCAGCAGGTCAGGTAGCCAGCTAAAAAGATTTGAATAATATGGGTCTCTGAACATTAAGATCCTCCATTCTAGTAGATAGTCTAGTAACCTATTCCTATAAATGGCGGTTACTAAACCTGCCGACTATTAAATCCTAAGAGAGAAAGTGCAGGTTCATCCCAACTTGAGACTAAACCGTTCACCGATCACACAAAAAAACCAGTCGACTGGATACGTCAACTGATTTATGTGTTACGTTTGGATTCGTTCCACTCCGTGTGAGCTTTTTCGTTATGAGTACGCTCTGAAATCTTCTCTTCATTTTCTTTAAATACAGAAGGAACTTGCTCCCCCATTTTGTCTGGCTCGTTTTCTAGATACTCATGGGTGAAGTTAGAATCGGCAGGGTCGGACAATGGCAACTCATCAGCTGGTCCCGCAGGTTTCCCTTGCTTCGGCACTTTGGGTTCTAAGTCTTCCTTGTTTGGATATTTTCCGTCTTTAATGGTCATTCCAATCTCCCCCTCCGTATTACATTTCAATAGACTGCTCTTCTTATTCCCCTATACAATTCCCTATATTCTAAAAGTTAAACGTAAAAAGAGACTAAAGGAACTTCTCCCTCAGTCTCTCACGGTCAAACCAACGGTACACGAACCGTCACTTTAAACAAATCGCCATCTACGTCAATTGCCATCGTGCCCCCGTGCATGTCAACAATTGATTGTGCAATTGCAAGGCCTAGACCAGATCCATCCGTATGACGGGATGCATCTCCTCGTTTGAACCGTTCATACAACTCATCCACATTTTCATTGAGCTCATACGCGGTAATATTTTTAACGACTAATTCTGCCATACCGCCGACTTCACGCAACGTTACAAATACTCGTGTGCCCGGTAGCGAATACTTCAATGCGTTGCCAATCAAGTTATCAAGCATCCTCCACCAGCGTTGTCCATCAAGAACTGCAGGCATAGGCTCCTCAGGTACCGATACTCTAAAATCAAGTGGGATATCCGCCATCTTTTCTGCATGTTCTCCAATTGCTTGTTGTACCAACTGCGTGAGATCGACTCGTTGTTTATACAGTTCCATCGTTCCACTCGACATCTTAGAGACTTCGAACAAGTCTTCAATCAGCGTCTTCAAACGCTGCGATTTCCGGTCCAGCACATCTACATATTGCGCACGCACTTCATCGGATAAATTCGGGTTTTTCAATAAATCCGTGTACGTAATGATTGAAGTGAGTGGTGTCCGTAAATCATGGCTTACATTTGTGATCAATTCCGTTTTCAATCGCTCACTTTTAGCCTGGCTACTCACTGATTGCTCCACACCTTCACGGAGATTGTTCAAATTGACGGCATGTTTAGCGAACGGTGAATGTCCGATTACTTTAATGTCGCTGTTCAGTCTTCCTGCTGCCATATCTTCTGTCGCCTTGAAGATTCTGTTTAAGTACCCCATACGACGCATGTAGATGAACAAGATTGGTAAACCAATGAATAGTACGCAAAACACATAAATCACGAACAGGACTCCAGCAACCGCCGCTCCTGCAAATCCAACCCCCGCAAGGAAAAACCCAATAAGTAAAATGAAGGTCTGGATTGCGATGGATCTGTTTAAGAACACATCTCTCGCACTGGCCACAAGCTGCATAGTGTAACTATCTTGAAGATCTTTTTCAAATATCCCTTGCTGCTGATACCGTGTTTTAGCATTTCCTATTTGGAACGTAAGACATGCGATGATCACTGCACCTATAACGAACTTGAACACAGCATCCCTAATGCTGAATGCATAGTCTCCGCCGGCCATGAAGGATACATTCCGTGCATAATCCATCAAATTCAACAGCAGAATGAGAAAAACTCCAACCTTCAGATCAATTCTGAACAGATCATACCATTTGGTAAATGGAAGATCGATGAACCACGTCCATTTGAATTTCCAAACCGTGAAGAGTGCAATAAGTGCGGCAATACCTAAAATTCCCGACATAACGAGAATGATTTTCTTGGATTGGTATCTCTTTGCTTCCTCATATAACACTCCACCTTTTTTGAAAGCAGATGAAGGAACGGCAACAGTACCTTCGTACATCACAGTTGGCTGATCGATTGCTTGTAAGTCATCACTTGAAAGCGTCACACCTACCGAGCTATCCCTATCTTCTCTTGTTTCTCCGTAATAATTGATGTCGTTTGATGAAGCATCCATGCCAGTAATCTTCAAATAACCTTTTTGTGAAGTGAAGTTGCGCTCATATCCGACGGAACCGTTCACATTCCAGTTATTATGGGGTTCCCCACCGCCAACGGGCTTGAGTTCATATGACAATGGAATTTCCATCATAGCTTTGTTGCGTTCATAGTTATGGACTAGTCTCCCTAGCTGTCGCTTCTTTTCGCTTAAAATTTTCTTTTCAACATAGGCGTCGTCCTCAAAGTTCTTTTGGATATCCTTGATTTTCTTATCACGTTCATCAATAATCGCCTGTTTGACTGTCGCATCCGATTCCGCTTTTTTAATTCGGTCTTCATATTGCATCTTGATGTTATTAATCTGGTCAGCCAAGCTTCCATAATGCGTCTTGTACTCTTCAATTTCAGAAGGTGTGACAGTCAACTTCCCCTCTGCTTCTTCCAGATCAATTGGGTTCAAGATTGTTCGACCGAGCTCCTCGTAAATATCATTTAGGCGATTTTGAAACTGTTCGGATTGAGGATAACTTTTCAAGACTAATTCAGGCCCGCGGCTAGTTACTGTCACGATCCCGCTAATCGCAATCGCCACTAGTAGTGCCCATATCATTATCGATGTGTAACGTTTCATCACACGGTGCCTCCTTTTATAATTTGGATGAAGTACGTTACTGTTCGGGTGGTCCGGGCGATACCGTCACTTGCAAGATCGGTAATATGCGGGAAGCAATAGACGATACTCCCAAGTGCTATGACAATCGAAACAATTGACCAAAGTAGCGCAACATTATTTTTCGATTTTGTACCCAACGCCCCACACCACCTTTAGATACCTTGGATTTTTCGGATCGGCTTCAATCTTTTCACGGATTTTACGGATATGAACCGCTACAATGTTTTCCGCATTGTAAGCCTCTTCATTCCATACACGCTCATAGATTTCATTGATGGAAAACACTCTTCCAGGATGTTTCATAAGTAACTCAGTTATCTTGAATTCGGTTGGCGTCAATTTGACCGGCATGCCTTCGAGAGTAACTGTTTTTGCTTCTTCGTCCATCACCAATCCATCGATTTCAAGCGTCGTTCCACCATCATACGTACCGAGCTGAACATAGCGTCGCAATTGTGATTTCACACGCGCCATCAGTTCCATCGGCTGGAACGGTTTCGACACATAATCATCTGCACCGACGGAAAGTCCATGGATTTTATCCGACTCTTCGACTTTCGCACTGAGCATAATGATTGGAACGTTTTGCGCTTCGCGAATTTTGAAAGTCGCGGTGATTCCGTCCATGTTAGGCATCATAATGTCGAGAATGAGTAAGTGGACTTCTTCTTTGCTGAGTAAATCCAACGCTTCCCGTCCATCTGCTGCTTTTAGAACACGGTATCCTTCGTTTTTCAAATAGATCTCTATACCATCACGGATTTCTTTGTCGTCATCCGCCACTAAAATCGTCATTGCCGTCATGTCCGCACCTCTTTCTTGCTCTATGGTTTTATTGTAACAGGGACTTCTTAACATTTGAGAAGGGAAAGTATGAAGAAATTCTTAAGATGTGTTCGGGGATGATTCTTTTGAGGATGCACATACTTTTCATTGGAGGTGAGTTCATTGGATAAAGAGGAGCAACGTAAACAAAAAGCCAAGCAGCTGGGACGAGAAGAGTACGGACAAGGTATGGATTTGAGTCCCGATGATTTTGACGTGATTGGACAGAATGATGCAGAGAAGAAAAAGAAAAAAGCAGCAGGCAAAACGAACGGACAGAATGAAGAAAAATAAATGATATAAAATGAATCCCCCGTCATCTAATTAGAAACGGGGGTCTTCAAGTCAATCGCGTGTTATCTCATTATAAGAATCAGACTCAAGCTGGATATTCAATTGAACAGAGTCGGGAACAATTAAATACACCTTCATAGAACGCATGGAGTAGCCGTTATAATACTCTAAAGTTTGTTGATTCGTAAATTGACTAATGACGTTCGAATCATGAAAGGATGTAAACACTAGTTTTTGTGTCGGTTGCATTGGCACATTCACTTCATCATCCGTCCATTTGGGAAGATTCACTTGCACATAGTTAGAGATATCATACCCATTGGAGTCTTCTCCGTTGATTAAGCTCGGTCGGTATACCCTCTCGATCACCTGATTCCCCCCGTTCTTTGACCGCTCAATATAGTAATGCAAGTTATAGCCATAATCAGATTGCTTAATTGTCAGCGATCCTTTCACTTCATGCAGTCGTTCAATAAGCAACTCCTCTTCAGGAATCGGTTTTCCGGTAATTATTGCCCTATCTACATCAAATTCCTGCTGAGAAGCTGATACTCTTTTAAGATCCGGTCTGTTCTGAGTTTGCGCCATCAGTTCTGAAACAATTAGAATGACTATCAATAATGCGATATAACTGCCCATGAATATGAAATGAGTTGTTCTACTAAAACCAAGTCGTGTACCCCTCTTCATTTTCCAGATGACAATCGCGATGGAACTGGCTAGTAGCGTTATGATTACTGTGCCTAACATCATGATACCTTCACCTCAATCCGTTTGGATATCACTAAACTAAGTGCTGCCATCAGAACAGCCGTGACGCCTGCCTTACCGAGAAACAACAGGATCGAATGCTCATTATAGAAGAAATCGATGACATCTCCTAACCAATTTGACGGCGTTGTTGACTGTGATACAGCAAACCATAGCAAAATAAAGGGTAAAATAAGTAAGCGATTCCTCTGAATAATTATGAAAATTGTATAGACAATCATCATGGTTAAGAACGTGTAGACTGCCATTGCTAAAACCCTTGTGAAAAACTGATACGGTTCTGAAAAGAGTCCTGCTGTTTCAGTAATAAGTTGCACATCTTGCAACTGGGCTAGCAATTTCACAAAGCCACCTGACAAAACAGTCGTGATCCCTGCAATTAAAGAAGCGAAACCAAATAGACAAAAATTCGCAAGGTTTTCAGTAAGTGGCGTTGCAACATATAAGTATGCTGCATTTCGCTGTCCTGGCGTCGTCATTAAAAACCCAAAGACCATTGCCCAGAAGAACGTCAACCCCATAACGCCATCTGTAGAAATTGAATTCCATTCTAATTCAAATGAGCCGGTCCCCATTTCAGATGTCATGGCAGCTCCATTCATCAAAACCATCGAAATAATTTGCAATACAAATAACACAGTAAACACTGCAGCGTTACTTCTCAACTTATACAAAAACTGTTGTTTCACAACTTCCCACGCCGTTCTATGCGTCAAAGACATCGTCAATCCCTCCTCTCGGTTGTTCCGTCAAAGCTAAGTACGCATCATTCAAGGTGACCGTTGTGCTTTTGACACCCCGTCGATCGAGCATGCTGCGTTCCGCTTCAGAAAAGTCATTCTCGATAATCCACTCTTCCTGCAATCCATTTTTAGTTTTCGAAACGACAACTTTCCCTGAAGTCGCAGATCGCAGCTGTGCTTCCGTTCCGCGAATAATCAAGTGTGCCTCTTGCAAATCAGAGGTGGAGCCATGATAGCGAATTCGTTTCTGATGAATCACGAGTAAGTCTTCGAGTACATCTTGCATTTCGTTGATATAGTGGCTGGATAGTAAAATTGTACGAGGAAACGCAATATAGTCCTTCAATAACGCTCTGTAGAAATCATTACGTGCAGCGGTGTCCATCCCTGTAGTAGGTTCATCGAATATTGTTAGTGGGCAACGTGCTGCAATTCCGACAATTGCATTGAACGTACTGCGCTTTCCTTTCGATAAAAACCGGTGACGGGTATCTAATGGAATCTCAAAATATTCCATAAGGCGCAAGGCAAGCCCTTCATCCCAATTTGCGTAAAACCGCTTGAATTCATGCAGCAGTTCTTGCAGTTTCATCGGATCTGGATAGCTCATTGCATCGTCGATGTAGATAGAATTAGCAGAGACGAGAAGGCTTCCAAATGGGTTTTCATCGAACACACGTACCTCACCTTCCGTCGTCTTCTGAAACCCTGCAATCATTTTAAGCAGCGTAGTTTTTCCCGCACCATTTCTGCCTGCTACTCCCGTGATGACGTTCTCGTTTATTGAAAACGTGACGTCCATAAGTGCCGGAATTCGTGAGAACTTCTTATGAACTTGATTTAATGTAATCACTGTCATGTTGGATCCCCCTTTCTATGTTTTCTCTCTGCGTCAATCATCATATCTAGTTCGTTTTTATGGACTCCAAGCAAGTCGGCTTCATGCAGCAAATCTCGTACAAGCTTACTGAGTGTTTGTTCTTTTCGTTTAGCTCTTAGTTTTTGCTGAGCATCCAGAGACACGAACGTCCCTAGACCTCTTTTTTTGTAGACAAGACCTGCTTCTAACAAAATAGTGAGCCCCTTTCCCGCAGTTGCAGGGTTGATGGTGAAGAGTTCAGCAAGCTGATATTGCGAATAGACTTTCTCATCCGCCTGCAGTGTGCCATCAATGATTGCATTCTCCAGCCAATCTGCAATTTGTATATAAATCGGCTTTTCCCCATCTACTTCATGCAAAATTATCACTTCCTTTCTGGTACATAGTGCATTACTGTTGTAATGTACTATACATCTTAAAATAGATAATTGCAACAACAAATAAGCATCCCTATAAGAAGGCATGCTTTTTGTGGTGCTCTTATTTTGTAATTACGATTGTCCATCTTGTCTAGATGTGAATTACGCTAGCATCTTACGACAAGCATCCGCACATTTCTTACATGCTTCCGCACAACGTTGACAGTGATCGTGGTCATGCTTACCGCACTCTTCTGAACAATGGTCACAAATATACGCACATAACTGACATATTTCTTTCGCAAATGGACTGTTGCGTGTCATCGCTTGAACTGCGAGAGTGCAAATATCTGCGCATTCCCGATCCAGACGAATGCATTCAGCCATCATTTTTACGTCATCTTCTTTTAGGCAAGCGTCAAAGCAATTGTTACACGCCTCTAGACATTCCATACATGCCTTTAAGCATTCATCGTACTGTTGAGAGGTCATACGAATTCCCCCTTAAATAAGTTAGGCAAACAATGGCGGACACATGCTCCGTCTAGTGAGGATGGAAGTGATATGCGCCCACTGCCTGCCCTTTGAGTACTACTCCTTTTTATGTTCCCCACCTGATTCAATGAAAACATATTTTTTAAAATCCTTATATCTAAATGTTCTATTGATACATAAAACACAAGTTTTCTTGAAAAACCCCTTAACCAGACTGTATTGTTTTCGACTAATATCCTCATTTCACGATATCTTTGCCCCCAGGGATGGTCCGTCCTGAAATAAGTTAAGCTAAGCGCCCTCTAAACAATCCCCTAATAGTGTTGATTTACCTGATTGATGATCTGATTTGTTAACAAAACTCTTCTATTTAAACTATACACGTACACAAATTGTGGCAAGCTCCTCTACTTCATACGCAACCAGAATACGGTACTTGCTGTTAGTCTTTGTTAACCCGATGTTCCGAGCGAGCTACCCCACCCTTTTGTCCGATTTCTTCGTAGAATTCTTTGCCATGAGTTTGCGCGGTAGCTTCTCCACCCTTTTTACCAATTTCTTGATAAAATTCTTTATCATGCTTCTTTGCAGTCGCCTTGCCACCCATACGCCCTGCTTCTTCTCTCGTCATTTTTTCCTTATTCTCTTGGTTAGTCATCTTCAGTCCTCCTACCGTAATAGTTCTGTTTATAGTTACTCACTATATTCCCAGTTCTAGTCATAACAAACTTGTGTAATCGCTATTCGACTACTGTACGAATTTCTTTTTCAGTGCTAAACTGAATTGCGTTCAAAATACGTGGTTCGAAATCCTCCCACGAAAAAAAACTAAGGAGCTTATAATGAAAACAAAAACACTAGCAATAAGCGGTATCATTGGCGCACTTTATGTCGCCGTTATGATTGTCCTTGCACCATTCGGCTTTACGAACATTCAATTCCGTCTAGCGGAAATTTTTAATCACCTGGTTGTCTTCAATAAAAAATATTTCGCAGGCATCGTCATCGGTGTTTTTGTGTCGAACTTACTATTATCGGAAGTCGGCCCCATCGACCTTCTATTTGGGGTCGGCCATACGATTATCTCGTTAAGTATCACAGTTTTTCTTGTTAGGAAAATCTCGAGTCCCGTGAAACGTATGATGGTCAATACGGCAGTCTTTACAACAACGATGTGCATC
The DNA here is from genome assembly GCF_003384035.1 of Sporosarcina sp. BI001-red. Classification (GTDB taxonomy): domain Bacteria; phylum Bacillota; class Bacilli; order Bacillales_A; family Planococcaceae; genus Sporosarcina. Next base: position 182,002 of record NZ_QQAK01000014.1, read on the forward strand.
ATTTCTTGGCAACTGCATTTAGTGTTTGGCCTCCCATTCTGGATTACGTGGGGTTTTCTTGCTATCAGTGAATTTATTGTCATGGCAATCGGAATTCCACTCATGTATGCACTCAACAAACGGTTATCACTCGCAAAATTGATTTGACGGAGGGTGAAGTATGTATCTGACCATTGAAGAAACGGCTGCCAAACTAGGAATGCCCGTTGAACAAGTCCGACAATATGTGTTGGACAAGCGAATTCGTTCCGTCCACGACGGTACGCAGTTTTTGATAAATGAGGGTCAATTCGGTCTATACTTCGAACAATTAGAACAACTTAAGCAACAAATCGACGAGTGGCGAAGTGAACCGATACCGCCCGATCGTGATATTAAAGATGAAGATTGAAAAATTGCGGAGTTATCAGGCATGCTGATGATTCCGCAGTTTTTTTGTGGGGATGTTGTGAGGTTTATGAGCATTCTTCTAGTATTCAAATAACTTACACATCAATTCCTCCTAATGAACGATATGGTGTCGCACCATTTTCCGTAGTAAATGCTTCGCTAGGCGAAGCACACCAATTAAATCTTTATTGTGATTTGTGAAAGACACCTTTTACGAAATCTAAGGAGTGGTTGGATAAGATACTGTTCGCGGCAGAGATAGTCGTATGAGCATTTCGGAGATTTTATGAGCACTTCCCTCTCGGTATGATCACTTTTCTTGGTTTATGAGCACTTCCCTCTCGGTATGATCACTTTTCTTGGTTTATGAGCACTTCCCTCTTGTTATGATCACTTTTCCTGATTTATGAGCACTTCACTCTCGTTATGATCACTTTTCCTGATTTGTGAGCATTTCCCTCTCGTTATGATCACTTTTCCTGGTTTATGAGCACTTCCCTCTTGTTATGATCACTTTTCCTGGTTTATGAGCACTTTCCTCTCGTTATGATCACTTTTCCAGATTTATGAGCACAGCAATGAAATTTAATGCCATATGGGGAACATTATTTTCACAAGACGCTCTCATTTAAGTATATCCTCATTGAATACTGTAAATAATAGAAACAATCCATCAGCTTAGAATTCCCTTGAAGGGCGCTGGCTATACGGTTGCACTTCTTCAAAATCAATAGTATAGTGGTAAACTGCTTGTGAAAACTATCGTCACTAAGGGGGAACCATGAGAAAAATATCAAATGTCTTTTATATAACGATTGGTCTAATCATCTTGGCCGTTGGCTACGGAGTCATTGATCCAGAGCGGTTTGAAGCGGGAACTGGTATCGTGAAAAACTTCGTGTCCACTGCATTCGGTTGGTACTACATGTTATTAATGACGCTATTAGTTGGCGTCAGTATCTACTTAATCTTCAGTCCTTATGGCAAAATTCGACTGGGGAAAGACACGGATCGTCCACAATTCTCTACAATCACATGGATTGCCATGCTGTTTTCAGCTGGAATGGGAATCGGACTCGTCTTTTATGGCGCTGCAGAACCACTTTCACATTTCGCCGTAAACCCTGCAACTGCAGAGCCTGGGACGAATGCAGCCTTCAGAGAATCCATGCGTCAAACTTTCCTTCACTATGGAATCCACATTTGGGCTTTATACGGAGTCGTCGCGCTATGCTTAGCGTACTTCCAATTCCGTAAAGGGGAACCAGGATTAATTTCAGCAACACTGAAGCCGATATTTGGCAACAAAATGAAAGGGCCTTGGGGAACCATGATCGATGTTCTCGCAGTCTTTGCAACGTCATTCGGCGTAGCCACATCTCTCGGCTTCGGCGCTGTTCAAATTAATGCCGGCCTGAACTATCTGTTCGGGTTTGAAATCGGCATACGGTCCCAATTCATTATTATTTCCGTCGTTACCGTTCTGTTCATCATGTCAGCATGGTCTGGACTCAGCAAAGGAATTCGCTATTTGTCGAATACAAACCTTGTCTTAGCCCTCGCCTTACTTGGCTTTATGCTTATATTAGGTCCGACATTGCTCATTATGAACATCTTTACAGATTCAGTGGGAGGCTATGTGTCTCATTTCATCGATTTGAGTTTGAGTACCGCTCCACTGAATGCAGGGAATCGGGAATGGCTCGATACTTGGACAATTTTCTACTGGGCATGGTGGATTTCTTGGGCTCCATTCGTTAGTATGTTCATCGCTCGTGTTTCAAAAGGACGCACAATCCGGGAATTCATGGTGGGCGTATTACTCGCACCAAGTATTCTTAGTTTCATTTGGTTCTCGGCGTTTGGTACGACTGCGATTGAAATTCAAAAGTCAGGTGCTGCAGATCTTGCATCTGTTGGTACTGAACTTGTAGTTTTCGAGATGTTTAGCCAATTACCTTGGGCTACACTAACATCTGCGTTCGCCATCTTACTGATTACGTCGTTCTTCATCACTTCGGCGGATTCGGCAACATTCGTACTCGGGATGCAGTCGACATACGGCTCGTTAACCCCACCTAACAGTGTGAAGATGATATGGGGATTAATCCAATCGGGAATTGCGGTTATTTTACTATCTGTTGGTGGTCTTTCCGCCTTGCAGAATACGATTATTATCGCTGCTCTGCCATTCTCGTTCATCATCCTCTTTATGGTCGCGGCCCTTTTTAAAGAGTTGCAAAAAGAGACGAAACATGACAAACATGCCAGACATAAATAAGACAATACAAAAAACCCGAATCCAAATGAGGATTCGGGTTTTTTCGATGTTATACGCTTACCGGCGCCGCTTTTTCAATTGCTTGTTTCAAGTCTGCAATGATATCCTCGGCAGATTCAAGACCAACTGAGAGACGAATGAGTTCCTCGGTAACTCCTGAATTTTTCAAATCTTCACCCGATAGCTGCTGGTGGGTCGTGGAGGCTGGGTGGATAATCAACGACTTTGCATCCCCAACGTTCGCAACGTGTGACCAGACAGCTACGTTGTCGATCACACGACGTCCTGCATCACGACCTCCTTTAATACCGAATACGATAATGGACCCTGCTCCGTTTTTCAAATACTTCTTGGCGAGATCTGCTGTTGGATGGTCGTTGAGTCCCGTGTAGGTTAACCATTCAACAGAAGGATGCTCTTTTAAGAATTGTGCAACCTTTTGAGCGTTTTCACCATGACGTTGGATTCGCAAATGAAGCGTCTCCAAGCCTTGTAGGAAATTGAACGCACTGTCAGGATCTAGACATGGGCCGAAATCACGAAGTCCTTGCACACGGAGTTTTGTCGCGAATGCAGCGCCTGCCGTGTCAATGCCGTAGCGTAAGCCGTGATACGTTTCGTCCGGCTCAGTGAAACCAGGGAATCTACCTTGCGTCCAGTCAAACTTTCCTGCGTCTACCACGACCCCGCCAATCGTTGTTCCATGACCACCAATCCATTTTGTTGCGGAATGGATGACAACGTCAGCACCGAATTCAATCGGGTTGCATCCGTATGGGGACGCAAACGTATTATCGATCAAAAGTGGAAGACCGTTTTCGTGTGCAATGGAAGCGACTTTTTCGATATCTAGTACTTGCAAGCTCGGATTACCGATTGTTTCAGCAAATACACCTTTCGTTTTTTCCGTAATGGCGTTACGGAAGTTTTCCGGATCAGTTGAGTCGACAAATTTCACAGTGATCCCGTACTTCGGCAACGTTGTAGCAAATAGATTATACGTACCTCCGTATAGGTTTGCTGCTGCAATGATTTCGTCACCGGCTTCGGCAATATTCAAAATGGAGAACGCGATTGCCGCCATACCAGATGAGAGTGCAACGGCTGCAGCGCCTCCTTCGAGTAGCGCGATACGTTCTTCAAATACAGCGACTGTCGGATTCGTAATACGTGTGTAGATGTTACCCGCTTCTTGCAACGCAAAAAGATTTTTGGCATGGTCTGTGTCACGAAATACGAATGACGTGGTTCTGTGGATCGGAAGAGCTCGTGATCCTGTAGTTGGATCGGGTTCTTGACCACCGTGCAGCAAAATTGTTTCGGGTTGAAAATTTGTCATTTACATAACCTCCGGAAATTAGATTGATGGAACTGCGCACACCGGACGGGTGATGGGGAAACTAAAAAGATCCCCTTCTACCTATAGAAGAGGATCTGCCATTGCTGGCACTTCCCCTTATCTTTCAGATCTTAAATAGATCTGTAGGAAGTAGCACCTTTGCAAGCTGGTAAGCTTGCCGGTTGCCGGGCATCGCAGGGCCTAGTCCCTCCGCCGCTCTTGATAAGAGTTTGTGACTTATTCAGTTTTCCATCTTGGAACTGAGTATACGTGGTTGAAAATAGAAAGTCAACAGTTAAATCAAAATAATTCGATAGTTTGGCAATTTACATAATTACAGGGTTGATTTTCGTTACAGTCGGACGCGGGCCTACAGGATGTAGGTCATGCAACCGTCGCGGCAGGACGCCTCGAACTTAGGTTGTTTCCCTTAGCATCCCTAAGGAGTCGCCGACTTACATTCCAATCAACGGGACATTCTAGTACAAACAACTACATGAAACATAAAGAGATAGGGAAAAAGAAAAACCCGCAAACCAAAGTCTTGGTAGACATTTGCCTGCGGGTAAGAATAAATTATTGGGCTGCGCCGTAGAAGATTTGGCCGCCTTTTAGGTTGATGATTTTGAGCATGTTTGTGCGGTTTACGTAGATGCTTTTGAACTGTTCGCGTCCGTTAGCGTCTTTTAGTACGATTGTACGGTTGTTGTAATTATTAGAGACAACAACTGGTGTAAGTGCGCTTAGGTCTACGTGTGCTGCGAGTGTTTTGTATTCAGGCAGGCTACTGATTGTGCTTGAAGGCTGTTGTGGTTTTGCTTCAGGCTTTTGCTCTGGTTTCACTTCTGGAGCTGGTGTTGCAGCGTCTTCTTTTACGACTGTTTCAATGACAACGCCTTGGCCTTTTAGGTTGATGACTTTTAATAGACCTGTATTTTTCACGAAGACACTCTTGTATTGTTCACGTCCGTTTGCGTCCTTTAAAAGGATTGTGCGGTTGTTATAGTTGTCTGATACGATGACAGGCGTTAGGTCTGTTAAATCGACAGCTCCTGCTAATGTCTTGTATTCAGGCAGGCTACTGATTGCACTAGCGGATTGACCTGATGATGCAACTGGTTTCACTTCAGGCGCTGGAGTAGCTGTGTCTGCTTTCACAGTAGTTACAAGAACTGCTCCGCCACCATTTAAGTTGATGACTTTAAGAAGTCCTGTCTTTTTCACGAAGACACTCTTGTACTGTGTGCGGCCGTAGTTATCAGAGAAAAGAATTACCCGGTTATTCACGTTGTCTTCAGTAACACGTGTAGTGAAGCTAGTTGGGTCGATGACGGAAGCAATTGATGCATACTCTTCCAGACCTGTGATGTCTTGGTTCACTTGTTGACCGTAGTTTGAATTTTGTTGTACGTGTGCATATGAGCTTTGAGCATTTGCATTGTGATCTGCGTGTGCATATGTCGCTGCTTGAGCACCTCCTGCGGAAATAAGTAATGCGCTAACTGCTGTGATCAATGTCTTTTTCATCTTGTTCCTCTCCTTTTCCTGTTGGGATACTTATATCATAACCCCACTGTCTGAGAGGACCCTGTGATGTTTATTAGGACTTGATGAGAGAACCGTAAGAAGGTTTTAATGTTTAATCCCACAAAAAAAGAGCCAGCAGTTAGCGGCTCTTTACTAATAAGTCGACAGCTTCTTTTACAAGCGCCTCTTTTGTTTGCGGATTATCCGACAGCTCTTCGTTTTCCATACAAGCAATCAGGTTCGTGCTCACAATTAACCCGATGGTCCGATCGATTCCCGAGCGAGACGCAGATAACTGTGTGATGACGTCTTTGCATTCATCGCCAGCCTCAATCATCCGTAGGACACCGCGAATTTGGCCTTCTATTCGTTTTAAACGATTGACTACTTTTGCATCGTATTCCATGGATCTGGCCTCCTCTTTTATCTACGTATATGATATACCCCTTCTGGTATTGGGTCAATCAATTCCACCATCTTCGACCAGAAAAGCGCGAAATTGTTCGAATTATGCTATACTTATAGGAGTATTACACTTTTTAATGTTCCAAACCACTGGGCCAACCGCACGAAACACTGTCTGTTTTTCTGAATGGCCATGGGTCTTCACAATTCGAAAGAAATCGAAACAGACTAGAGGAGGGATTCGTTTGGCTTTTCCGCGTAAGGAACATCCTGTCTCTGATTTTATCGCAGCGCGTAAAATTGGCGAAAAAATTTCATTCACTCGTAATGATGTTTTCGTTATAGGGACCATCCACAAGATCTTAGAGAACTCCGTAATTGTAGAAATTTCTGAAGAGGACGCCGATCTGATTGGAGCAGCCTCCACACTGACCGTTGTCGCTCACAAGAATTACACAGTCGAATAATCTAGAGAGCACCGACTTCAACTCCCGACAGAGTATTTTAATTCTGTCGGTTTTGTCGTCTACTCAATTCATGAGACCACATGAGTTGACTCTCTACTACATAGAATGGAAAGGGGATTTTTACGTTATGAAAGAACAATTACTGGAACGATTCATTCGTTATGCAAAGATTGATACTGAATCAGATGAAAAAAGCTTATCCACGCCTTCCTCAACTAACCAATGGGATCTGTTACATCTATTGAAGGAAGAGCTCACAACACTCGGTATGGAAGACGTTTCTCTCGATGAAAACGGCTACTTGTTCGCAACACTTCCATCAAATATAGACAAGGAAATCCCTGTAATCGGATTCCTTGCACACGTAGATACATCACCTGATTTCACAGGTAAACATGTAAACCCACAACGGCATGACAACTATGACGGCAGTGACCTGGTTTTAAATGGAAACACGGTTCTCTCTGTTAGTCGCTTCCCCGAGCTCCAAAACTATATCGGACAGACGTTGATTACAACAGACGGTACGACACTACTCGGTGCTGATGATAAAGCCGGCATTGCGGAAATCATGACGGCGATGGCTTATTTCCAAGAGCACCCAGAAGTGAAGCACGGCAAACTACGTGTTGCTTTCACACCAGATGAAGAAATCGGACGTGGACCACACAAATTTGACGTAGATGCTTTTGGCGTAGAATTTGCGTATACAATGGATGGTGGCCCGCTGGGTGAGTTGCAATATGAAAGCTTTAATGCAGCTGGTGCTCGTGTTACGTTCAAAGGAACCAACGTCCACCCAGGAACAGCAAAAGGGAAAATGGTGAACTCTATCTTACGGGCACAAGAATTCCAAGCAGCGATGCCTGCTTTAGAAATCCCAGAGCTTACGGATGCGCGTGAAGGGTTCATCCACTTAATGGACATCCAAGGTTCTGTTGAGAATACTGTTCTGGAATATATTATTCGTGATTTTGACAAGGAATCATACGAATCACGTAAGAAACTGTTTTTTGACACGGTCTCTCAGATGCAGTCGGATTATGGCACAGATGCAGTCGTTCTTGAATTAGAAGACCAATACTTCAATATGGGCGAGAAGATTAAGCCACATATGGAAATCGTAGATATCATTTCGGAAGCATTCAACAACCTAGGTATTTCACCTATTATTGAACCGATTCGAGGTGGGACTGACGGATCCCAGCTTTCCTATATGGGCATTCCAACGCCAAATATCTTTGCTGGTGGAGAAAACTTCCACGGTCGCTACGAATTTGTATCTGCAGAAACGATGGAAAAAGCGGCGCAAGTCATTATTGAAGCTGTAAAACTGTACGAATCTCGCGCATAAGGAGGCGTCACTATGAAAGGAATTTGGCTAGGCGTACTTGCCGCTGTCTTTTTTGCGGTTACATTTGTGCTAAACCGCTCGATGGAACTATCGGGGGGCAGTTGGATGTGGAGTGCGTCACTCCGCTATTTCTTCATGGTTCCGTTTCTTTTTGCAATCGTTGGTGCACGAAAGGGCCTCGGGGCGGTCAAGCGTGAAATGACCGCCAAACCGTGGCCTTTTTTTATATGGAGTTTTGTTGCCTTTGTGTTATTTTATGGTCCTTTAACCTTTTCGGCAGCTTATGCCCCAGGCTGGTTGCTAGCAGGAACTTGGCAACTGACGATTGTAGCGGGAGTTCTACTAGCACCTCTGTTTTTCATGACGATTGAAACGGCGAAAGGACAACGCCGTTTCAGACAACGGATTCCCCTACCCTCGCTTTTAATTTCACTAGTCATTCTAGCGGGTGTGGTCTTGATTCAAATCCCACATGCCCAATCGGTCACAGGAAAATCCCTCGCACTTGGGACGTTGCCTGTACTAGTTGCAGCATTCGCCTATCCCCTTGGAAATCGTAAAATGATGGAGCTGTTAGGTGGTTCTCTTGATACATTTCAACGGGTACTTGCCATGACGCTAATGACGATTCCTGTTTGGATAGCACTTGCCATCTATGCTTGGGCTACAGTCGGGCTTCCCTCTTGGAGTCAGCTCGGACAGTCGTTTGTCGTAGGGGTGAGTTCAGGTGTCATCGCGACGACCTTGTTTTTCATGGCAACTGATCTTGTCCAACATGATCAGGGTCGACTTGCCGCCGTTGAAGCGACGCAGTCACTGGAACTCATATTTGCAATGGCTGGTGAAATGGTGCTACTGAATCTCATGCTTCCTGGCCCAATTTCTTTAATAGGTGTCGTGGTTATTATAATCGGCATGTTCCTTCATAGTTGGCAAACGGCTCTGGCTGCAAAAAGGCAATTGTATGAGTTTCCATAAAAATACTGCCCGAACGTCAGACAACCTGACGTTTCGGACAGTCTATTTTATTACTTCTTAGCAGCCTCGTATTCCCCGAGTAATTCAACTGCCTCTTCTGCGAGAGATGTATCAATCGCTTTGTTGAAATCGATATCTCCAATAATCGCACCGTTCGCTTTATACATCTCATATTGTTTTTGAATATCATCCACGAACATTTTGCCATCTGGATCGAGACCCGTTACAAAAACCTTATCCCACAACTCTTTATCTTTAAGCGCTGTATGCTTCACCATGATGTCGATGATCGCGTCCTCGTCTACCTCTTCGAAAAACGCATCATTATAATCCCGAACTCCTTGTAAATAGGCAGCCATGAAGCGAATGGACAATTCTTCGTCCTCCATGAACTGTGGCGATGCGAGTACCATAGCAATCTGTGATTCTGGTGCAAAATCTGTTGCATCACCGAAACGCACATGAAATCCTTTGTCAATCCCCTGTGCAATCAAAGGCTCAATATTGAGTGCTGCGTCGATTGTGCCAGAGTCAATGGCACCGAGCATTGCACCGAAGTCTGCGATGTTGACGTATTCTACATCGTCCTCTGTGAGTCCCGCATGCTTCAACATTTCCTCATAGATGTATCCATCAATCGAGTTGCGTGATGATACCGCAACCTTTTTCCCTTTAAAATCCTTATAGTCCGTAATGACGTCTTTCATGTGATTGCCGATGACGAATGAAAAATACGATTCGCCCGGCATGTTATGCCCTTTGTCTGCAATAATTCGGACATCAATGCCTTGTGCAATTGCATTGAAGAAAGAAGCGGTAGAAACACCACCTGCAATCGAGACTTCTCCAGCAGCTAGTGCCGGAAGCATGTCATCACTATTGGCAAAATCGGTGAATTCCACATCAATGTTGTAGTCATCGAAATACCCGCGTTCTTTCGCAATATAAAAACCAGCCCCGGACGCCGCCCCATCTTCTGCAATGACGACTTTCGTCCGTTTTTTGAGCGGTGTGAGCTGACCTGTTTCAGCTCCTTCGCTCGGCTTTGTAACAGTTGCAGGCTTTAATGATTCTTTCTCCGCGCATCCACCAAGTACAGTGGCAACACCTAAAACTACCGCAAACCAACCTACTTTCACCCACTGTTTCACACGCTTCCCCTTTCGTCACGTTCTCGATTTCTGCACTTCTTTTTGCAGATGCTGCCAAATGTCGACAAACTGTGCTGCCAATTCGGGATCTTTCCGTATTTCCTCAATTTTGCGCGGACGTGGGCGATCAATCCTGACTTCCTGAATGATTTGCCCTGGCTGTGCACTCATAAGTAAGATTCGATCACTCAGCATGAGTGCTTCGTCAATACTATGAGTGATGAACAACACCGTTTTTTTCGTTTCTGCCCAAATACTCAATAATTCTTCTTGAAGAATAAACTTGTTTTGTTCATCTAAAGCAGCAAATGGTTCATCCATCAACAAAATTTCTGGATCATTGGCAAACGCACGGGCAATACTTACACGTTGCTTCATACCTCCAGACAACTCACTCGGATAAAGACTAGCAAATTGGGTAAGACCCGTTTTCTCCAAATAATAAGCAGTTTGTTTTGCAATGACGTCTTTCGGAGCCTTTCGCATAGAAAGACCGAACGCGACGTTGTCTTTAACCGTCATCCAAGGTAATATCCCTTTTTCTTGAAACACCATGGATTGCAACGGGCGCTTCGACTGTTCAGCGTTAATCTTAAAGGTTCCGGCACTATGTTTCTCAAGTCCCGCCAGAATGCGCAAAAGCGTAGTTTTGCCACATCCGCTCGGACCTACAAGACAGACAAACTCACCGTCTTCAATTGTGAGTGAGATATTTTGTAGGGCTGTCACACTTCCCGTTTTCTTCACGAACACTTTCGTCAAATCATCAATTTCAATTTTAGGGGGCATCTGTTCACCTCCACGGCAGCAGTTTTTTCTGAAGACCCCTCAACAGCAACGAGAATATATAACCAAAGAACGAAATCATGATCAATCCGACAAACATATTTTGAAGTAAAAATGCTTTGTACGACGTCCAAATCAGATAGCCGATACCCGAAGTTGCACCCATCATCTCCGCAGCTACTATTGTTAATAGCGCAATCGCCTGCCCCATCTGAATTCCCTCAAGCATGACCGGAAGTGCTCCAGGTAGTGCAATTTTGAAAAAGAATTGGGACTTACTTGCCCCATAGTTGTTTGCGACGTCTAGGTATATTTTGTCGATGTTAAGTACACCCGCAGCAGTATTAATGACAACTGGAAAGAAAACACTTCCTGCGATTGTAATGACTTTCGACAAATCTCCAATTCCGAATAGAATGATGATAATCGGAAGCAACGCAAGTGTTGGAATCGGCATGAGTGCCATCACGAGTGGCGAAACAAAGTGCCGGATTGGCGTAAATAGCCCCATCATCAGACCGACAATGATACCGGGAATGACCCCTGCAAGAAATCCTAGCGCAATACGATATAGGGAGACACCGACATGTTCCGCGATTGCTCCGCTAACTAGCAGTTCCCAGAAAGTTTGCAGGATTGCAGTCGGCGGTGGGAAGAAACGGATATCCATCATGCCTGTTCGGGATAGGACTTCCCATAACACAAGTAAAAAAACTGGAGAAACAACCGTGAGAAGTTGTTGCAGACGTGCTTTCGTTTGTTGACGTTTCCATTCAGCTCGTTCTACATGCACAGGATCTTGTGCAAATTTACCTGACTGAGTCACTTTCACCACCTCACCTCAATCTATGCACCGGCCTATTAGGCTGGGTGGGCAAATGGGTAGGTTAGAGCAGGTTCAAACAAATGAAATAATTGGTTTTATAAAGAGTGTTTCGTTTAGGGATTTTAGACAGTAAGGATGATTATGAGTGTGTTTTATACATGAACCGTTTGACAACAGGTGATCCTTTGCGTTTTTAGGAATTCCAATAGCAAAAAGCAGACAGATGGAACATTTGTCTGCTTAATTAGTCTGCCACCATATGCTAGTAGTGTCGAATACAAGATTGAACTATACTAGGTTTGAATACCCTTGGTCCCTACTGGCAACCATACAGTAAATTCGCTTCCTATCCCAAGTTCACTTACAACTTGAATGCTACCATTATGCAATTCTACAATCTTTTGAACAATAGATAAGCCTAGCCCATTTCCTTCTGCATTACGATTTCTAGATTGATCCGCTTTAAAAAACCGTTCAAAGATGTGCATCAGCATATCCTTACTCATTCCGATTCCGGTGTCTTGTATTTTGACACATAGCAGCTGGTCATTCGTTTCAGTGACACTAACGGCAATCGTTCCTCCATTTGAAGAAAACTTGATGGCATTCGTCAGCAAGTTGATCCAAACCTGATCCATTAAATCCATATCCGCAGAAATGGAGAAGGGATCCAACGAAATCTTCATATTTAGCTCTTTATCTGACCATTGGGGTTCTATGCTTAAAATAATTCGTCGAAGTTGATGATCTAGTCGATACTGGGTATGTTCAAATGGAACATCATCAGAATCTAAGGTAGTGAGCTTTAATAGATTATCACTGAGTTTCGACAGCCGATTGCTTTCCACTTCAATAATTTCCAAATAACGCTTCCGTTCCTGGGAAGTTAACGTCTCATGCTTTAAAGCGTGAGCAAACCCACCTATCGAGGTCAATGGCGATTGAATTTCATGCGAAACGTTGGAGATGAATTCTTGACGCATTTCTTCCATCTCTCCAAGTCGTTCAGCCATATGGTCAATGCTTTCTATAATTTTGAAATAAGGATGATCACGTCCTCCCCCTTTAAAAGCATCCTTGTAGAAAGAAAGGTCAATGTTAAAGTTTCCGTCTGCCATCATTTTCATCGCATGAATGATAGGACTTAATTGGTTATCTTGGTGATTTTTCACCCATTTTACTCTGGACGTCAAATACATACCGCATCCAAACAAAAAGATTCCCAAAAACGAAGTAATAAGCTGTTTTGCAAACTCTGAAGGCACCACATCGCCAGCCTTATAAAAGAATGAGGCTAGCCAATATGCACAAGACCAGCACAATAGGAGAATAATTACACCCAGAGAGAATCCTAAAATTCGCTTCCATACATTTCTTAGATTCAAATGTCCACCTCCAAACGATAACCAAGTCCCCGAACTGTCGTGATTTTAAATGGGGCTTCCTTAATCAATAATCGTTGTCGCAGCCTTTTAATGTGTACATCGACTGTCCGCTCGTCCCCATCGTAGTCAAATCCCCAAATGTCTTCAATCAGTTGTTCTCTAGAGAAAATCTTCTTTGGATGGGCCGCAAGTTTAAAGAGCAGTTCAAATTCTTTCAATGGCAACGACAGGTCACGATTTCCGAAATTCACTTTTAATGTGCTTCGATCAATTAAAACATCGGCAATTTCAATTTGGTTAGAAACACTGATTTTATACCGCTTGAGCAGCGCTCTAACCCTAGCCATCAACTCCGCAGGTGCGAAAGGCTTTACTAAGTAATCATCCGCACCAAGGTCAAATCCCTTTACCTTTTGAGCTGTCTCACCTTTAGCGGTTACCATTAAAATGGGTAAGGAGTCTGAATAATACGTTCGCACTTCTTGGCAAAAAGCCCAGCCAGCCATATTGGGCATCATAATATCTAAAATAATGAGATCGATTTTTTCTGATTCCAGAACTAACAATGCTGCTTCACCGTCTGCTGCTTCAACAATCGAAAGTCCTTCTTTAGTAAGAAAAACTTTCATTAATTCCCGGATATGTGGATCGTCATCTACGACTAATAGTTGGGTCATGGGGATTCACCTCATCCTTTTGTTTATCTATAATATAGGCAGAAGTTCTTTTCACTTTAAGTAACACCAAGATTTTCTTATACAATGGCGAACCTTAATTTCCGTACAGTTTTACCCATAAGGCTAAAATGGACTCGTTCTCTACACGTTACATGAAAAATTGAATATCTTCAAAAAAGAGTAGGCACACAATCAATTACGAATCGTGTACCTACACTTTGTCTTAAGTTATGTCCGTCTCATATAAGCACGGACTGTTATTGGTGCAAAGATAGCAACAATTACAGCTGCACCAAGTAGTGAAGCGATTAAATCCCATCCAACAGTACCATTGTTAGCTAAGTCTCTTACAGCAGTTACCAAATGCGAAATCGGGTTGATTTTAACAAACCATTGAAGCCAGTTTGGCATCGTATCCGCTGATACAAATGCATTTGAGAGGAACGTTAGGGGAAACAGAATAATCATGGAGATCCCCTGAACGCTTGAAGCTGTACGGGCAATGACACCAAAGAAGGCAAAAATCCAACTGATAGCCCAAGCACACACAATCACAAGAAGCGCAGCAATCGCTACATGGCCCAATCCGCCTTCTGGGCGATATCCCATAAGAAATCCCATTGAGAACGTAAGTACTGTCGCTATTGTATAGCGTACGGTATCCGCTAACAGCGCACCAGCCAAAGGTGCAATGCGTGCAATAGGTAGTGATTTAAATCGGTCGAAAACTCCCTTATCCATGTCTTCACGCAATTGGGTACCCGTAACGACTGAGGTTGTAATAACTGTCTGTACAAGAATACCTGGGATAATAACCGGCAAATAACTTTGAATATCGCCTGAAATTGCACCTCCAAAAATATACGTAAACATTAATGTGAAGATAATCGGTTGAAGCGTAACATCGAACAATTGCTCAGGAGTGCGTCGAATCTTGAGCAATCCCCGGTATGCCATTGTTAGTGAGTTCCTGATTGTTTGGCCCAAGCTTGTCGAATTACGCAATTGACGTTTGGTTCCTTGTGTCATAGTAGTAGTTTTCATCCTTTCATACCTCCCGATGATTCGACCGAACTCGGTTCATGCTGGCCCTTACTGCTTTCAGTGATGGACAAGAACACTTCGTCCAGCGTTGGTTTCTGTACACTTAACTCTGCTAGTTGAATTCCGGATTGTCGGAAGGAGATAAGTAAATCGGTCACCAAATCTGCATCCGCCATTGGCGCAGTTATTCTGCTGCCTTCCGGTGAGACTACGGATTTGACTTTGAGCACCTCTTCCACTTTTCGACGAGCAACTTCAAGATCCTTATCATCCTGGATGCTCAATTGCAAAGAGGAAGTCCCCACTGATGACTTTAACTCGTTAACAGTTCCTTCAGCTACAACACGGCCATGGTCGATGACGGCAATACGATCAGCGAGTTCATCTGCCTCTTGTAAATACTGCGTAGTTAATAATACCGTTGAGCCTGAATTGACTAGCCGACGAATGGTATCCCACATTTGGTTACGTGTTCTGGGATCTAATCCAGTAGTCGGCTCATCCAAAAACAGAAGTGGTGGTTGGGCAATTAGACTTGCTGCCAGGTCCAGCCGACGGCGCATACCACCGGAAAAGTTCTTTAACGGTCGTTTTGCGGCCTCCGTCAGATCAAATTCCTCCAACAATTCCATCGCTTTTTTTCTAGACTCTGCACGACCAAGTCCTAAAAGCCTGGAGAAGATGATCAGATTTTCAGTAGCACTGAGCGACTCATCAACTGATGCATACTGCCCCGTCACACCGATCAATTGACGTACAATCTGAGACTCCTTCATCACATCATGCCCAAAGATACGTGCTGAACCTGCATCTGCACGAAGTAGCGTAGCCAACATACGGATGGTAGTAGTCTTTCCGGCCCCATTTGGTCCAAGTACACCGTAAATTGACCCCGCGCGTACGTTTAGATCGACACCGTCCACTGCACGATTATCCCCAAAATTCTTAATCAGTCCTTGTGCTTCAACTGCCCAATCACCGTTGTTCGGCAATTTTCTACTTTCAAAACCCATTGCATTTCCTCCTGTTTAGTTAAACTTTATTTGCACGATTGCTAAAAAGCGCATACTCCGCTACACCATATTTCTATTTGGCTTTACTTTGCGTAAAGTTATGCTCACGACAACCTTTAAAATGACTATAATCACTTTTTATGAACTGAATATGAACAAAAAAAGCCGTTTACCTCGTTTGAGGTAAACAGCCTAATGCACTATTGGTTTTTTATAGGTAGTCATTCTACTCACGAGACGTGGACTCTAAATCCATATTTCTAAAAAAGGTCCATCGACATCTCTATGGTAATGTCTTTTCTATACCGTCTTTGTGGCAGTCTTTTTAATGTCTTTTCTAGCTGCGTAAATGTTAGTGACGATGACTTTAGCTACTCCATATACAGGTACAGCCACGATAATTCCGACAAACCCCGCAATATTACCAGCTGCAAGCAGCAAGGTGATAACGGTGAGCGGATGAATATCGAGTGATTTCCCCATTACGTTAGGGGTAATGAAGTTACTATCTACTTGGTTAGCGATTAACGTGATGACTGCCACCCAAATGACCAATTTCGGATCTTGGGCAAATGCGATGAGAATTGCAGGCATTACGGCAATCCACGGGCCGATAAATGGAATCAAGTTCATAAACAACGTAAAAATGGCGATGAGCAGAGCATATTGCAGACCAATAATCCAGTAACCGATTAAGATAATCGTTGCGAGAATAGCACTGATTAAAAATTGACCTTGAATATAGCTGCGCAATACGTGGTCAATGTCATGAATTGTTTTTTTAACCCACTCACGACGCTTCCCATTGAAATACTTGTAAATCTTAGGAGCCAATTTCTCATGATCTTTCAACATAAAGACGAAGAAGAAAGGTACGAGTACAAGTAAAACAATTGCTTGAACGAATGATTGTAAGAATGAAACAAACCAGCCGCCAAATTTCAGCGCATAGGACTGTATTTTATCAGCTGCATTATTGAGTGATTGCTCCAGTTGCGGGGGCAGGTCTTTCTTCTGTTCGAGCGCCACATCTTTTAAATGGGTCAGTTCTTTGGTGATCGTCGGTCCATTATCGATTAATTTGTTAACCTCATTTGCGATAGGCGGGCCGACAACTGCATAGAACGCATAAACGCCTCCAATTAAGATGACGAAAATGATTAAAATGCTTCCCCATCTGGGTACTTTCCGCTTTTCGAGGAACCGCTGAATCGGTTCTGTCATGTAATACAGCACACCACCTAAAACGAGCGGTAGGATGATGGCTTTAGCAATAATTCCAATAGGCGCAAAGATGTAATTGATTTCCAAGAAGAATTTAATAATCAATAACGCCAGTAAGATGGCGACACCTGATTGAAACCACAGTTTCTTCGTCAAGGCACATCCTCCTTTCCAATTACTATATTGTTTAGTTGTTATTAGTATACGATTTTCCATGCATGGTGTCGAACACGGAACAAAAAAATCATCCCTTATTGAAGGGATGACCTAGTTTTAGTTAATCGCGCATTTCCAAGTAAGAAAGAGATACTTTCAAGTTTGCATTACGTTCCCGTATCGCATCGAGAAGTACTTGGTCTTTTGTATCGACTTTACTGCGGATCGCGAATGTGTATAAAATCATCGTACCCAGATTTGTAGTTTCCACTTTTCGAAGCTGGTAGGAATCTGTTTTTTCATCCAAAATATCATCCAATAAGTTTTCATGATTCAAGTTCTCAGGTACAGTCACTTTCAACAGTTGTGTATCTTTTCCTTTGCCGTAATCGACTTTGTACAATAAGTAAAAGACCAGACTTGCGAACAAAGTTAGTACAATTGCGAGTGGGAACTGGAACAATCCCGCTGTCATCCCTACACACAGACCGAAGAAAATGTATGAAATGTCTTTCGCGTTTGTGACGGCACTTCGGAAACGAATAAGGGAGAATACAGCGAACAAACCAAATGCAACTCCGGCATTGTCACTCACTACATTCATGACAACAGACACGACAACACTCATCATAATAATTGTATGGACAAAGGCTTGTGAATATCGTTCTCCTGTAAACGTGATTTGATATACTTTCGTAATGACTAAACTAAGAACAAATGCTAATATCATTGCCGCCAAACTCATCCAAATTGTTGGTGCACTTTCTAATCCATTAGATGTAAACAAGCTCGTGATCTGATCCATTTTCCATTCCTCCAATTGTTGGTTGTTCTAATTCACTTGGTTCCGTATAGCCCGTAGGTGGCATCACTTCGCCACTTAATAATTCGGTACTCGTGCAAAACTTCGACGCACTACGCTGTTCGCAATTTAAGTCTTGCAAAATGCGTACAAGCCAAAGTGGTACGGCATTATCTACTTTCACTTCTAAAACGACAAGATCCGAATCAATGAAATGATCACCATATGGGCCATTCTCGATATGTAGGTCATCTTTTCGACATCTTAAGTCAAAATCGAACGTGATTCGTAATTCAGGATCGGTTACGCCGTGAAGCGCGTGGCGACTGTAGCTGACAACCATTTCAGGTTTCAGGTTGTAATACTTTCGGAAATAATCGATTTCTTTCATGACTTGTGGATTAGATGTCTCAACATCAGACAAATCTTCCTTACTATCCCCCTCAAGGTAGCGATATGCTTCCCTCAACGGCAATATCATGCGGCGTTTGTTGACCACTTTTTTGTGCTTTTGTTTTACTTCAAAAAAAGCAGTGCTGTTTAAGTCAGCTTCGTCGTAAACACGCAAACGAAGTTTTTGGCGGTACTTCAATTTGTTTTTTGTTTCAAAGTAAATCGATTTGTCTGGACTGTCGAAGTAAAGACTCGTAACGGAATATCTACCTTCCGTTCCATTCTTGTCATTCCGCATTTTAGGGCCGATACTTTCTACCAAATCTGCATATTGACGGCGTGTGATCAAATACTTTTGTTCTTTTCTACTAAAGATTTCGATCGCCATATTAATTCCTCTCCTTCAAATGTTTTCTGTTTGTAAATACAACTTTACAAGAATGAAATGTGAACACCATGAAGAATACATTAGAAAACGATGAGAACATGAAGTTCTTGTATACTTTTGCTGAATATGGGTAGGTTATAGAAGAATCGAATGGATATGAGGAGGAGTGTTTCATTATGAAAAAGACGGCACTGGTGGCTCTCGGTCTTGGAGTTGCGTACTTAATGCGTAACGAAGAATCCAGGAATAAGATGATGAAGCAACTTGACTCATTCACAGGAGACAGTTCTTCAAAGTAAGCTCTGCTCTAGATTCGCTATAGGCAGCTGGGGGATATCCCTGGCTGCTTTTTTTGTATCAACAATTCAGAATACTGGCCGATGTTACATAAAAGGGGGTAATTTCTGTGCTCGGGCAATGGCAATCTACAGGACTCATGGTCATTCGAAACATGAATGCCCAGCATTCTCACGCGGCTACATCCATGCGACGTCTTTCCACTGGTTTACGCATTAACAGTGCAGCAGACGATCCTGCCGGCCTTGCGATTTCAGAAAAAATGCGAGGTCAAATTAGAGGATTGGCTATGGCGCAACGCAATATACAGGACGGAATTTCACTTATTCAAACAGCTGAAGGAGCACTGGATGAGACACATTCCATGTTGCAACGCATGCGGGAGTTGAGTATTCAAGCTTCTAATGGAACATTGACGGATGAGGACCGCAAAATGCTGGACGAAGAGTTCCAGCAGCTTAAACAAGAAATACAACGAACATCTAAAGACACAGAATTCAATACAAAACCTCTTTTAGATGGGTCTCAGACAGATTTGAAAATACAAGTTGGCGCCAACGCAGGACAAGCAATTTCTATGGGCATCAATTCCATGAGTTCGATCTCTTTAGGTCTTGACGACGCTTCGATTGCGACTCAAGAAGATGCAGAAAGAGCAATAGGATTGTTGGATAAGGCCGTTCAAACCGTTTCATCTGAGCGGGGAAAACTCGGTGCAATCAGCAACCGACTAGAACATGCTTACAATAACGCCTTGACAATGGAAGAAAATCTGACCAGTGCTGAATCTCGAATTCGAGATGCCGATATCGCAAAAGAAATGATGGCCCTAACAAAGGCGAACTTACTTGCGCAAGTGGGGCAGTATGTATTGTCTCTCCATATGCAGCAAGCACAATCCGTGTTGCAGTTGCTGAAACAGTAAAACCCGCCAGTCTCTTAAGAGAGCTGACGGGTTTTTTAGGCGTAACGATTTTCAAAACCAAGTATCGGGATGCGATCTTCTTCTACGGTTATACTTTCAAAAGAAAGTTCAATCATGTATTCATCACTTCCATATGGGTGCAGTTCTACTTTTTTAACAGCAAATGCGTTATTGGTCACCAGTTTCACCATTCCAGTGTGAGAATCATAACCTTCGATTGCAAATCGATGCCCCCCCAGTATCGCATAGGGTACAATTTCATAAGCGTCTTCCAACTCTTTTACTTCCACTGCCCGAAGTAAGGATGTCGTGGAGCCGCCAAGACGTGAAAAACCATTTTGTAGATCATCTGGGTTTGTCGTCGCTAAGTAGACTTGTTTGTTCCTAGAACTAATCTCGTATTCCTTGCCGTTCCAGCGTGCGAATCTCCCTTTGCGAATCATCTCATCACCTCCATATAGTTCGTTTCATTGGATATCTATTAGTATATAAATAAATATTGGTTTCCAATAGCTTGGTTCGAACTATTTCGCTTTAAGAATGAAGGCACATTTCCCAACGACTTCCTTAGTCTATACTATCTATACCCTATTTTAAATCGTGTTTAACCTATTCTATATAGGGGTATAAAATCACTACATACAAAATTAGGAGGTTTTTTATATGAGTGAAGATCACGGCTTTTCAGACAAAGTAAAAGGTGCAGTGAACAAAACTAAAGGTGAAGCAAAAGACCAATATGGGAATGCAACGGGAGATACTAAAAAGCAAGCAGAAGGTAAGCTAGATAAGATCAAAGGCAATGTACAAGAAAAGATTGGCGAAATGAAAGATGATCGTCATTGAGAGCAATAACGTGTTGCTAGAACGTCGGAAGTTTCTGACGCGCTAGCAACTTTTTTTATGGTGGTACGAATTTCTTCATTGCTTGAGTTTTTTCCATTTGAAGGGTGAACCCATGTATGAATTACGGTCAGTCGCCAACTGATCGTAGATGTCCCATAAAAAAACCGACTCGCCTTGAGTCGGTTTTTGTGGTTAAAGATTATTCGTATTGATGCGAGGGTATCTGCCAGCATTTTCTTCAGCATCGGCATCCTCACCCGCATTTTCAAGAGGGACTCCACTTTCCGAAAGCTCGCTTGAACTGTCTGATTGAGTGGCATCGATCTTACCGCTCTCGCTCAAGAGATCGGGATGCCTTGGTGAATTCGGATTATCCAATACAAATATGGCTACCCCGCCATCCTTGACTTCATTGTAGAAAGCTTTGGTTTGTTGTTCGTTGAAGCCGAGCTGTTCAAACGCTTCTTTAGCTGGTTCATCATTCGTAAAAAAGAATTTCATACGTCCAAGGAATCCATCTTGCTCTCTCGTTGCTAATACAATATCCGTTTGTCCTTCGAGCATTCTGTCGTTATCTTCCAAATTGGAAACTGCGAGGATCTCATCTTTTGTATAGCCGTACGATTTTAGTTCAGTAATTTTAATTAACACATTGTCAATAGAATGAAATGTCCCTACATACCTTTTTTGCTTCATATTTCATCACTTCCTTCCCTAATGTATTGGTCTTGCCATGTGTAAATATGTATTCCCCTAAAGGGTAACTTTAGAAACAATTATTTTGTCATGTTTATTTTTCGACAATGAGTTAATACTGTTAGTATCAAATAGAAGGAGTGAATGCTTCCTATGGACGTTAAAGGCAAAGTTGAAGGCGAATTGAATAAAATGGACAGTGAAAAGAAAGAAGATATTTTAAAGAACTTTTCATCTTTTAAAGAATATCTCTCCGACAAAGTAAATAAAGGTGAAAAGTTGGGTCTTAGTGACGAACAACTGACCAAGGCAACCGAATATGTAGCAGGGTATTTGGCGAAACATGAAGAACCTAAAAATCGTGAACAATACGTACTTCAAGAACTTTGGAAAGTCGGAGACAAAGAAGAGCAAAAAGCACTGTCCAGTCTTTTGTTTAAACTCGTCAAAGCGGAGTAACTCCTAAAGGAGGACTATTCATGAATCATAAGACAAAGGTATTTACTTCCGAAGATCGAAAAGAGGTAATCCAACCTTACATGGATAACCCTGACGCTGTAAGGACTGACAAAGAATCCCTTTTCGATATGCACGAGGATATGCAAACAGTGGATGCTGTCCCTGTTGAAGACACTAGGATGGAATGGGAAGAAGAAAAGCAGGAAAACCACCGTAAATCCAAAGATCAGTCATCAAGTGAAGAAAAATACGCAGGCAGATAAGTGTTTCTGTAGACACCTTCTTAATCAGAAGGTGTCTTTTTTATGCATTCATTTCCCGGGAAATAACAAGAGGTCTGACATCCTATGTATCAAAATGGAAATTAGCATGATATACTAGTTAGCTTAGGAGGAAATGCATTATGAAATTTTGGATATATCCACTACTCGTAATTATTGCATCAAGTAGTTACGGCATTCTTTCATCAATTGTTAAATTAGCCATTAAAGACGGGTACTCAGCTTCTCAAGCTGTTACTAGCCAATACTTCATAGGATTTTTAATAGCCATTTTACTTTACGTTATTATTCAACACAAACGTCCTCGTTTTGGTGGGGGCTGGACACTTATATTTGCAGGTTTTTTCACTGCTTTAACAGGGATTGTATATGGAAAAACAGTTGAGTATATGCCTGCTTCACTGGCAGTCGTTATGCTCTTCCAATTTACGTGGATCGGCATGCTGTTTGACTGTATCGCAAGGCGTCGTTTCCCGAAGAGGGTGGAAGTGATTTCACTCGTTTTCCTTTTCTCAGGGACGATTTTTGCAGCAGGAATTTTAAATGTCGATCTGAGTGGCATCCCTTGGCAAGGCTGGGCATTTGGCCTGGCTTCTGCAACTAGTTTCGCCTCATTCGTGATGGCCAACCAGAAAGCGGTTGAAGGTATGGATACAACAACCCGCCTACTCTTCACTTCCTTCTTTGCAGCAATTGTAATCTTATTCTTCCAATCGCCTGAAATCGTTTGGACCGGACAACTATTCACTTCAAGCCTCTTATTGTATGGACTTATTCTGGGCTTATTTGGAATTATCATTCCCATTTATCTCTTTTCCATCGCAGTTCCTAAAGTGGGGACCGCGATGACATCGATTCTTAGTGCCATGGAACTCCCGGTCGCAATGACCGCCTCTGTTGTATTAGTGGGAGAACATATCACGTTCATGCAAATCATCGGGATCTTCATTATATTAACCGGGATGACTTTACCATCACTTGCACAGCGGCGACTAAAGCGCCTCCCACCAAAAACGTCTGAACTGCTCTAATGCAGTCCAGACGTTTTTGCATAAAGAACCTCAACCTCGTACAATGAATACATGAGAAAAAATCAAGGTTGAGAGGAGTTTTTAGATGTTACAAGAACGCCTATATTATCAAGAACCTTACCGTACCAGCTTCACAACGACAGTGATACAGCATGCAATCGACGAACAAGGACGTCCTTTCGTAGTACTGGAAAATACTGCGTTTTATCCTACTGGAGGAGGGCAACCCCATGATACCGGTCACATTGCAGACGTTGCTGTGGTAGACGTAGAAGAAGTGGACGGAGAGGTTCGACACTATTTAGAAAGTCCATTATCCTCCGGAGGAACGGTTTCAGCAGAAATCGATTGGGATCGCAGATTTGATCATATGCAACAACATACGGGTCAACATATTTTGACAGCTGCTTTTGTTGAGCTTTTTAACTATCCTACCGTCAGCTTTCATCTCGGTCGAGAATTCGTGACCATCGACCTCGCAACTGAACAGGTCTCTACCGGTGATTTGCGTGCGGCTGAAAAACTTGCCAATGCAGTCATCCTTGAAAATCGTCCGATTGAGCAAAGGTGGGTGACTCAAGAAGAACTGTCTGCCTATTCGCTTCGCAAGCAAGTAAGTGTCGATGAGGAAATTCGCCTTGTCATTATTCCAAATTTCGATACAAACGGTTGCGGAGGTACACATCCAAGCTCAACTGGACAAATTGGATCATTAAAAATCCTATCAACTGAAAAGCAGAAAAAGAATACTCGGATTCACTTTGTCTGTGGTAAAAGAGTCCTCGATCAGCTCGGAGCGGTTCATGAAGAACTTTCAGATGTCGCTCAGCTACTGAGTACCCCCTTAGTTCAAGCAGCCGAAGCTACACAAAAACTGCTGGATGCGCAACATACTACGGAAAAGAAATTAGAAGCCGCTTACGAACAATTGCTCGACGTCGAAGCTGCATCTCTTGCTGGAAGAAAAACTACCGTCATCCGTCAAACGTACACAGATCGGTCCATGCAAGAATTGCAAAAGCTCGCTCGTAAAACACTTGCTCTTTGTGAACGTGCAATTGTGGTACTCGTTTCTGAGACTGATGATAAGTTACAGTTTGTCGCATCCCGTACCAACTCTCTATCTCCAGATATGAGAACAGTTTCATCCATCGCACTTCCTATCATCGAAGGTAAAGGTGGCGGTTCAGCTACTACCGTACAAGGCGGTGGCTCACGACTAATTTCTGCACAAGAGCTCGCGGAATTGTTGGAAAGATCCATTCCTGTCCACGCGTAAACAGAAGTCGACAAAAAACCTCAACTCTACGTTTTCACTCGCAGAGTTGAGGCTTTTTTTATTTCTTACCAATAACCGCTTCCCAGTCGATTGTGCCGGCCTTAACTTCATCGCGAAGTTCTTTAGTCATTAAGTCGGTCGGACGTCCGCCATTTGGCCAATCTCCTTCGTGGTTACCGAACTCAGGACGGTCTTGTGAGAGGATGAATGCTGAAACATCAGCAACTTCCTGGTCTGACAAACTTCCTGGATTACCGACCGGCATGTTGTTGTGCACATAGCCTGCCATTTTTGTTAGACGCGCAATCCCTGCACCATCGTTAAAGGAGCCATCTCCCCATAAAGCCGGACCAGTGTTCGAACCTGTTCCGCTACCGTCACCTGCATGACATGTCGCACAAGATTGCTGATACACCTTTTCTCCATCTGCAACACTTGGAATCGGCATATCGTCTACACTATTCTGGTGACGCCAAGTTAGCTCAGCACCAACTGGAATTCCTTCAGAAATATAGGTCATATAAGCAACCATTGCTTTTAAATCTGGATCATCACTTTCAAACTTTGTACCATTCATGCTTCGAATCATACATCCATTGATACGATCCTCTAATGAAACAACTTTACCAGAGCGTCCGATATACATCGGATACACCGCTGACATTCCTACAAGGGAAGAAACTTCACTATCTAGTCCTGCACCGGCGTGGCAACTCGTACAAGACAGTTCGTTCACTAATTTTTCGCCATCTTCTACAGTGACAGCTTCTCCACGTAGTATATTTGATGTATCGTTCACTAGATCATATCCGCGATTGATCGCATCTCCGAGTTCTCCTTCTGGAACGTCATCCATGGAGGGCGGATTATGTTGGATTTCACCACTTGCGGCACTACCAGATTCAGATTCAGTTTCAGTTACATTTGCTACGACTTCATCCCCAGCTGCTTTGTTCGTTTTTAATTGGAAAGACATAAGGACAATGGTAAGTGCAAAAATTGCCACTACTACAGTTAATACTAAAGTCGAGGTTTTTCTCATTTTACTTCCTCCTTCTTTAAGACTATTGTATCAAACGAGATTCTATTAAGATATGGCATTAAAGTAAATAGACTCTAAATAGGGAATTCCCTTAGTAGTTGTTAATCACCAAGTAAAACATCCATCCTCAACCCAATTGATTGAATTTCATCCTATTCTCTACGACTTTCCGCCCGGTTTTTCAAAAGTGATGCGCTTGGTTGACTACAATTCGTCTGGAAATTCCTTGATTTGCTACTTGCAATTGTTGTCGTACCGAACGTTATTGCTGTATTGTTCTTAAGTGGAAAAGTTCGTAAAGTGACAAATGACTACTTTACAAACCTCTATCCAATGGAAAAAAAAGATAATAGAATAGATTTCTCCCTCCAGTCGTACAAATATTTGTACGGATGAGGTTTTTTTTCTATATTTAAGGATATAGGTATATAGATCTCTATCTAGTAAATCCAGGGTAAGAGAGTTTGCGGAAAATAAGGAGCGGTGCCGATGATCAAGTTTGAAGGCGTGTCCAAGTCATACGATGGAAAAACGAACGTCGTAGAGTCAGTCAATTTCGAAATTGCAGAAGGGGAATTTTTTGTACTGATTGGACCAAGCGGTTGCGGAAAGACCACAACATTAAAAATGATTAACCGTCTTATCCCACTGTCAGACGGGACAATACGTATTCAAGATAAAAAGATTAGTGATTATGCGATTCACGAGTTACGCTGGCAAATCGGGTATGTCTTGCAGCAGATTGCATTATTTCCACACATGACAATTGAAGAAAACATTTCAATAGTTCCTGAACTGAAACAGTGGAAAAAAGACCGTATTCACAAGCGGGTAACTGAATTGCTAAATATGGTCGGGTTAGATCCTCATACATATAGAGGGCGTAAACCTAGTGAACTATCCGGTGGACAACAGCAAAGAATTGGAGTCGTTCGGGCACTTGCCGCAGATCCAGATATTGTATTGATGGATGAACCATTCAGTGCACTCGATCCAATCAGTAGATCGAAACTACAAGAAGACTTGTTGCATTTACAGAGGACGATAAAAAAGACGATTGTATTCGTTACACACGACATCCAGGAGGCAATGAAACTAGGTGATCGTATTTGCATAATGAAAAACGGGAAAATAGAACAGCTTGGAACACCTGATGAGATTACAGCTGCCCCTGCTACGCCGTTTGTACAGGAATTCATCAGAAGTGGTGGATCTCAACCGTTTGTTATCCGTGATCATATGGAACCTGCGTCTGAAGTTGTACATATTGATGCTACTACACTAGCAATTGACGCCGGATGGAGTAAGGTATTGGATGCACTACTAGTAGCTGAAGTAGTTGCTATCAAAGAAAATGACATCATCGTCGGCATGTTATCACGTGAAGCGTTGCTCGCCTTTTTAGCCTCACAGGCGAAAGAAAGGACGGCGACGGCATGACTCATTTCTTTGAAGTTTTTCAAGATCGTAAGGGGGAATTGGCTAGTGCCCTATTAGAACATATACAAATTTCCTTGATTGCGCTCTTTTTTGCAGTCTTAATATCCATTCCACTTGGAATCTATCTAACGAACAAAAGACGAATTGCGGAAAGTGTCATTGGTGCAAGTGCAGTGTTACAGACTATCCCTTCCCTCGCCTTGCTAGGATTACTCATTCCCTTGCTAGGCATTGGGAAAGTACCTGCGATTATCGCACTCGTTGCATATGCGTTATTGCCGATTCTGCGTAACACATATACAGGGATCAAAGAAGTCGATCCTTCATTAATAGAAGCTGCCACTGCAATGGGGATGACGACGTGGAAGCGACTGACCAAAGTTGAGCTTCCTCTTGCTATGCCTGTCATTATGGCTGGTATCCGTACGTCGATGGTGTTGATTGTCGGAACAGCTACGCTCGCTGCACTCATCGGAGCGGGTGGTCTAGGGGATTTAATCCTTCTTGGAATTGACCGTAATAACCCCTCTCTTATTGTATTAGGAGCGATACCTGCAGCACTTCTAGCACTCGCATTTGATTTTTTACTTAAGAAATTCGAAGGTCTTTCATTTAAAAGGGCTACTACCGCTCTCATCGTATTTTTCATGATTGCGTTGCTCGTTATCGTGTTCCCATTTTTGTCAGGGCGTTCGAATAAGCAATTAGTGCTCGGGGCTAAACTCGGGGCTGAACCCGACATCCTCATTAATATGTACAAACTCCTCATTGAAGAGGAAACTGACCTAACTGTCGAACTGAAACCCGGTCTCGGGAAAACATCATTCGTCTTCAATGCGCTGAAATCAGGCAGCATTGACATGTATCCTGAGTTCACAGGGACGGCACTTTCAGAATTTCTGAAAGAAGAAGCTGTCAGCAATGATCGCAAGGAAGTGTACGAACAAGCGCGTGATGGTCTTGCCGATCAATTTGACATGACGCTGCTACCGCCGATGTCGTATAACAATACGTATACATTGGCAATTTCCAAACAGTTTGAAGAACAGACCGGCGTTAAGACCATTTCGGACTTAGCTTCAGTCAGAACGAATGTAAAAGCAGGATTTACTCTTGAATTCAATGACCGAGAAGATGGCTATAAAGGAATTCAAAAGCTATATGGCCTGGAGTTCCCTTCTGTGAAAACAATGGAACCGAAATTGAGGTATCAAGCGATCGAAACCGGTGACATTAACTTAATGGATGCATACTCGACGGATAGTGAATTGAAGGAATACGAAATGACAGTACTTGAAGATGACCAAGAACTATTCCCACCATACCAAGGTGCTCCCCTTCTTTTGAATAAAACGCTTGAAAAGTATCCCGAGCTAGAAGATGTGTTGAATAAGCTCGCGGGTAAAGTGACGGACGATGAAATGCGGGATATGAACTTCCGCGTAAACTCTGATGGGGAAAATCCTGAGGATGTGGCGCGAGAATTCCTCGAAAACGCTGGATTGTTGAAGTGAAGAAAGGGCTGCTGCGGCAGCCCTTTTTACGTTGTCTATCACATAGAAAGATTTGTGTGGAGTTAAATATTGAGTTCCAGAGTTATAATTTGATTATTTTGAATAAAACCTTATAATCTATTGGGAAATTTGATACAATTTAATGATTATGATGAATTACTAAATTCAGCAATAATCGGAGGAGCTATCATGGATTATATTTTTAAAAAACTTCACAAAAGCTAGGTGAAGATATTGCTTCAAACTGGCACTATGAAGATGAATATTCTTTTATGATATTGCGGCTATAGAAAGGATTGATTGGAGACTTGTTCATTAATAAAAAGCTTAAACAAAGCTTTTCTGCAGTTCTAGACCACGTAACTAATACTTATAATCAGGTTATTTGTAGTGGGGCTGCAACGATTGTGATCCATAATAATCATGTGGTTTTAGAAGAATATCTTGGACATCAATCTATTGCTAATGGAGCTAGACCTGTTCAAGAAGATACCCAGTTTCACGTGGCATCTGTAAGGAAGAGCTATATTGGATTTGCAGTAGCTTACGCCGTTTATTCCGGTTGCATAGTTAATATTGATGACCTAGTTTTAACATACAAACCAGACCTTGATCACAATGTATGGAAAGACACATCTATTAGACATTTGTTAACGCATACCCACGGGTTAAATGAAAAAGAAGGTATAACTTATCGGGAGTATCCTCCAGGAGAAAACTGGACCTATAGACAAATTGGTATTAAAACTTTAACTGATATAGTGGAAAGCACTACTGGAATGACAGTATCAGATATTTTACATGAACACGTATTTAAACCATTACACTTTACAGAGTCCAATTGGTATTCGAAAAAACATGAAAAACTTGCAGAAGTCATTCTTAAATATGACCAGGAAAGAAATTGGCAAATCAGTAATAGTACTAAGGACGATACAATGAACATGTATGTATCTGCGCGGGAGTTAGCATATTGGGGATACCTTCATTTAAATGAAGGCACCATTGAGGGGGAACAAATAGTTCCAACGAAAATTATTTCTTTAGCAACAGAATTACAAAGCCCTTCACACTTAGATGATAATTTACCTCAGAACGGTTTTTTATGGTTTATAAAGGATCTACCCGCTTTAAAAACAGAAATAGGCGAAGATGTACCAATAGGTTCCTATCAAATCCTTGGATATACAGGAGTAACCCTATTAGTTATTCCTCAAGAAAATATAGTCGCTGTCCGTATGTTTAATAGTTTTGGCTCACCAGAGGGATATGATTATTTAGCTGATGTCAGATCGTTCGGCGATACCGTTATGGGATGTCTAGAAAAAGGTAAGCGATGACCCCATTGTTTTAAAGAGGGATCATATTTCTGTGAAGTAACGCCAGATCAGTTCCCTTCTATATCACACTTACTACACAGCTGTTTAATATAAAACATAAGGACTGATCAACTTTAATGGATATAAAGTTTAAAAGTTTTTTTACAGAAGAACTATCAATAAGTGAAATTCAAGTAGCTATGGATAATGATGAAATTACTTCAAAAGAGTTAGTAATGTATTATTTAAATAGAATGGCGATGTATGACCAGAATGGACCCATCATTAATTCTATGCTGGAAATAAATCCTGAAGCAATATTTATTGCAGAAGCACTGGATCATGAAAGAAGAATAAAAGGCGCAAGAGGTCCCTTGCATGGTATTCCGGTTGTTCTCAAAGACAATATAGAAACAAATGATTTTATGCATACAAGTGCAGGAACAATTGCATTAGAAAATCATATAGCTAATCAGGATGCGTTTCTAGTGAAGAGGATACGCGAAGCAGGTGCAGTTATCGTAGGTAAGGCAAATATGACAGAATTAGCAAATGGAATGTCTAGTGAAATGTGGGCAGGCTACAGTTCGAGAGGAGGACAAACTTTAAATCCTTATGGCGATCCACAACTATTCGTGGGAGGTTCCAGTTCAGGTTCCGCAGTGGCCGTTGCTTCGAATTTCACAATGTTATCGGTAGGTACTGAAACAGATGCCTCTATTCTGAGTCCGGCTATTCAGAACTCAGTAGTAGGTATTAAGCCTACTGTGGGATTAATTAGCCGTCATGGTATTATCCCTTTCACATACTCCCAGGATACACCAGGACCTTTTGCAAGGACTGTTACAGATGCGGCCATTTTATTAGGTGCACTAACAGGAATAGATCAGAATGATGTTGCCACCTATAAAAGTGAGGGTAGGATAAAACAAGATTATACAATCTTTTTAGATTCGAACGGATTAAACGGCGCAAAAATAGGGATATTCAATGACGCTCCAAAAGCATATATTGAATCAGGAGAGTATGATGAATCATTGTTTAAAAATGCGATTCAAGTATTAATTGAACAAGGAGCAACTGTTATTGAAGATATCGAGATTCCTTCTATCCATAGAGAGTGGAAGGGTGACGTAATGTTATATGAGTTAAAGCATAGTCTTGATAACTATCTTGCTAAATTACCTTCTCATATGACTGTACACTCTTTATCTGATTTAATTCAATTTAATATTAGTATCAAAGAAAAAGCTTTGAAATATGGACAGGATAAATTGGAACGAACAGAAAGACTTTCTAACACATTAAGAAGTCCTGAATATTTAAAATCCAAAATAGAGGACTTATATTTTTCTCAAGATCAAGGAATTGACTATGCATTGAAAAAGTATGATCTTGATGCCATTGTGTTCCCTTCATATATTGGATCAACAATTAGTGCTAAAGCTGGATATCCATCCATAGCTATACCGGCTGGATATATGGAAAGTGGAAGACCTTTTGGTATAACTTTTGCTAGCACCGCTTTTAGTGAAGGTATTTTACTAAAACTTGCTTTTGCATTTGAACAGGCTACTAAGCTTCGAGAACCTCCAAAGTTCTAAGTATAGCGGAGTTTTATTTCCCTATACTTTACTTGAAATTGTGAGATGAGGTTATAAACGAAACCGATTCAAGCAAACGCATAACGTACACAAAATAATAAATTTTCTTCAAACTAGCGGCAGACGATTTCCTAACTTTTATTTTGCACCATACAACTGTTCCTGAAGTGGGACAAAGAGGTGATGATATATTGATCAGTTTCTTGGAAAATATATACGGAATGTCTATAGCCATACTACTTTTATGTTCATTTTTTCATGTGAGACAGTTAAAAAAAACGAAGAGAGATCGGAAACTTTCTACTTTTGAATTTTTAGTGTATATAATTACTCAAGTCGCAATTATTGCATGGGTAGCTAGCTTTTTCTTTCTTAGATATGGGACATAACTAAAATGTTCTTACTCCCCCCTACACAATAAGAACAGATTATAGCTGGATAAGGGGCATTCTTTTTTATAAAACTGAAGCTTGTACCTACTAGGTAAGAAACCATTTTGATTAATCTTTTTCAAAATGGTTTCTTCTTATTCACCACAAAACTAAGATATGCGGGTATGAGGATTTAATTAGATGCGCTCACGCTGAATCTATCCACCTACCTATACAGCCACACACAGCAAAAAAGGAATCCATTTCGGATCCCTTTCTTGTTAGTGGTCATCTGATTGCTTTTGCTCTAGTTTTTCTAGACGCGCATTTTGTTTATCAATGGTCTTTTGCAACTTAGCGGTTTTCTTCCGTTCCATCTCCAACTTCTTCTTTGACTTATTTTCGTATCCCCGTAACGCTTTTAGCGCCGCAGATATCGCAAAAATCATAAGAATGATTGGCAGAAGCATTTTCAATACAATGATGATTCCTGATCCTAACATAGTATTCCTTCTTCATCTCCCTTATTTCACTGCAGACAAACGCAAGTCATCTGACACCTATTTCTCTTCGAAGATGACAGCAATCTCATCCGAATCCACTGGCTTATCATCCTCTAGCTTTTTCAATTCTACTTCATTGTTCACGTCTCTTAAGTCTACACCATACCACTCTTCCATACCCTTTCTTTTTGCAGTGTGTCCTTTTCCATCCACCACTATTGTAACCAGGTCAGTGTTTTGGACGAGTACAAAATACGCGGTCGCGTTTCGCATCATCATTTCATCTGTAAACTCTCCGTCTGCTGTCTCATAATATAATTTCACTTCATAAGGTTCTTTCTTCGTCTTTAACTCCATTCCCTCATATTGGCTATAACCGGGAAGTTCTTTTGCAATAGCCCCTAACTTATTCGCATCCCCCACATAACTATCTTTGTACTGGAACAGATCCGGGTCTGCCTTTTCCCCTACGGAACATCCACTCAGAACTAACCCACCGGCCA
This sequence comes from Sporosarcina sp. BI001-red, assembly GCF_003384035.1. Classification (GTDB taxonomy): domain Bacteria; phylum Bacillota; class Bacilli; order Bacillales_A; family Planococcaceae; genus Sporosarcina. Next base: position 214,698 of record NZ_QQAK01000014.1, read on the forward strand.
ATATAACAGCGTATAGTCCTTTTCTCATCTAATCACCTTCTTCAGACAGACATGAATTCGTGCTTAGTATCACCTATCATACCATCTGTTATTCTAATATTCCTTATAGAACAATCTGTTAGAAATTCACACCTAACAAAAATAAGATGTGATTTTCATGACAAAAGAAATGGTTTACGTTCTTCTTTTAGTCACCATTTACTTTACTGTCATTCTCCTTAAATAGTTGACTCTCGATTCATTAGTCTAGTTGACAACGTTCCTATTTTTATTAAATATGAGTTTAGTTTATTAATTACTTCGACGTACGGGAACCCGCATAAGGAATTCTTAATACTACCGACAGTTCACCGACATGGATTACTTTGCAATTCATTCTATTTTTACGGTATACTGGCAGTTCACTTATACAATAAGCCGGTAAAGGAATGATTTTCGATGAAAAAAGAAATCGCTTCCATCTACTATGTGCGGTTTTTTGCAATGCTATTTGTTGTGCTTGTACATACTACGGCTCAATACCGACACTTGTTTCCAGCACCTTCAATTCAGAACACATTCTACTTTTTTCTGAATAATATTATTCGGGTTGAGGGCGGAATGTTCGTTATGATTATGGGGATCGTGTTTTTCTACATGTATCGGGATCGTCCTTTTACGAAGGATGTACTGCTCACCTATTGGAAAAAACGCGTAACGTATATTCTCATTCCGTATATTGTCTGGTCACTCATTTACGAAGTGGAAATGTGGCATTATCAGGATCGTCCACTTGTGTTGTCGGACATCCTTCACCGGATCCTATTTGGGGAAAGTAAATATCAGCTCTATTTCATATTCATTGTTGTGCAGTTTTATCTAGTATTCCCCTTACTGATGATGCTAGTCCGCAAATTCTCGTTTTTCCGGAAGTACTTATGGCTCTTCGGAATTCTCGCTGAATACGCCTATTTCCAATTTTCAATTCATACTGACTTTGTCACTGTACCTCTCATGTTCAGCTTTATCGGCTCGTATATGCTGGGTGCCTGGATTGGGGTGTACTACGAGACCATTATTGAAAAAATGACGAAAAAGAAGATGGCGATTGCCGGAATCAGTAGTCTTCTCTTTGGATTGACTTATGTGTTCATCCGATACCGGAATACGTATTTTGACCGGTTGCCTATTGACGATGATTATTATAAGATGATCGGGATTTTGTTCAAAGTGATCGGCAGTTTGTTCTTCTTCTACTTTGCTGAGTATATAGTGCGTTGGTCAAGTCAAAAATCTGTCCACAGGATGCGTAGTATTGCGTACTATTCGTTCGGCTTCTACTTAATGCACCCACTCGTACTGTTCCAAGTGATGAAGTACTTACCGACACGTGGCACACCGATTTCATGGCACATTACAATCTTTTTGCAGTATTCGATTACAGTCATTCTTTGCTATCTTATCATCTGGTTCTTTCACCGCTTCGTACCTTTTGCAAGCTTCATCTTCGGGAAATTACCGAAGAACGCGAAGTTGTTCTGGCAGATTAAAGAATAGCGATGGTCACACAGCAACTCAACCTGTGAAGATATACTCTTCTCAGGTTTTTTTTAGGCATATATGCTTCTTCAGTTTTCTTTTTACGCACAATTGATTATCATTAACACGGGAGGCGATGAAAATGAAAAAGTTATTCATTTTACTAGTAGCAAGCATCATGCTCGCAGCATGCAACAATGAGGACAAATCTGAGAAGACTTCAGATTCTGATAAAAAACCGGCTACGTCGGAATCGCAGCAACAAGCGGGTTCTAAAACAGCAGAAGATCAAGTGGGGTTAGAAGAAGGCCTGAAAGCTGATTCTACTAAAGTAAAGTACGAAGATATCTCCAAAGGAGAAGTACCCGCTAATAAGAAAGTGAGTTTTACCGGTACTGTTTTCTCTATTGAAGAAGGACGATATGGACTGAAAAGCGACATCACCGATTCGTCTGAAGAAGTACTATGGGTCGACGATCTTCGTTTAGGTGAACGAACGGAAATACCAGAGGGCAGTACTATAACTATATACGGCAGTTATTCCGAGACCGACGAACAAGACGTGCCCAAGATGCGCGCTGTATTTATGGATATTAACTAATCATTTACATCTCTGATTCTGTTCAACTCTGGAAAAGTTCCTTCACTGATGGATAAACCTATATCTTTTCTTTGGGAGTCCCAGGCGAAAGAATACTTTCAGCTTTATAACATAAATTTTTTCATAAAGTGTACAAATTAGGACAAACTATAGATATTCAATACGATGACTTTGGTTAGGAGCGATTTGTATGACAATGAAGAGTAGTGCATCTGGTCAAAGCTACAAAGAACAACAAATTAAACAGCAACAACAGCAGCTCAGGGAAAACCAATCACAAACTGAACAACAGTTTAGTCTAAAAAAGAAACAGGCGTTACAAGCGATGCAGCAAGCAGTACAAGTCATTCAGCAAATGACTGTCATGGGCGACTTAGCCCCCTTACAACAAGCCCAGCAGCAGCTTCAACAAGCGATTCAACAATTGAATTACATGCAAGGTCTCGCAATTACCCAGTCCACCACTGCTGAACAACAGCAATTGGAGCAAGTCCAGCAACAAATTGAGCAAGCCGCACAGACCCTTCAACTTATCCAATCTTTAAACAGCGGCAATAACAGTTTCAAAAAGGCTTAAAGAAAAACGTCTATGACTTTAAAAGTCATGGACGTTTATTCGTTTTCTGTCTGTCCAGAAGCTAACAAAGTATGAACAGCCTCCCGTATCTCTTCATACCCCGTGCACCTGCATATATTGGATTGTAACCATTCTTCTATTAACTCATCATTAGCATCAGGATGAGTAGTAATTAGCGAATGACAATTCACGATAAAACCAGGTGTACAATAACCGCATTGGATCGCCCAATTATCGACAAAGGCTTTTGAAACAGGTGAATCCATAAGTCCTTCAATCGTTGTAATCGGCTGATCAATAACTTCAACAGCTAACGACAAGCAGGAATGTGAGGGTTTTCCGTTGATAAGGACTGAACAAGCACCGCAATCTCCATTTTCACAACCACGTTTGGCACCTGTCAATCCAAGCTGTTCTCTTAAAGCAATGAGCAGTGTATCTGCAGATCGGACAACCGCGTCATGAGTTTCACCGTTTACATGCAGTTGAATTAGTTGTTTAGACGTTTTGCTAAGCGAATTCATTTCGTCAACTCCAATTCCTCTAGTATGTCCTTTAACACATTCCTCAAGACAAAGGTACGGTATGCTTTAGTTCCTTGAATGTCATCCACAACATCTTCGGGAAGATGTTGCATAGCTGTTCCAATTCTCTCCATTACCGGAACCTTAGTATCGTTTAAGACGGACTCCAACTTGAACGATCGAAAAGGATACTGGCAGACACCACTAAATGCAATCTGTATTTGACACTCCTTAACTAGTGCAGCGACAGAAACTACCGGGTAACCTACTTTAGAAATTTTTGTCCTTTTCTTAGCCATATGAGGGTGGTCCAAGTAGCTTTTATCCACAATTATTTGGACAAGAAACTCCCCTGTTTCTAGCTCCAATTGCTTCTTAAAAATAGATTCTAGTGAGACTATACGTTGTTCCAACCCTTTTGCTAATTTCACTTTTGCATCTGCTACCAGCAGGGGCAATATGCCTTCTTTATAAATCAGTTCGCTATTTAGATTCCCGCCAATCGTAATCTTATTTCTTGATGTATGATCCGCAATTCGCTGGACGGTGTCTCCTAATAATGGAAATAGTTTTGATTTAGCAATGTCATTTAAGGAAACAGTACTGCCAATAACTAATTCGTTACCGCGTATTTCCAATACGTTGCACTCCGGAATCCCTTTTATGTCGATTACCATATCTGTTTGCAACTGATTTACACGAGCTAATGTAATAATTTCCGTACCGCCTGAATAGAACATTGCTTTATTCCCTTTCTGCTTTGCGTTAAGAAACAACTTGCTTGCTTCCTTAGCAGTTGTCGGTTTTATATATTTGAAGTCAAAAGCAATCATTCCTCTGACCCCCTACTCGCTTCCCAAATGGATTCAGGTGTGAGTGGTAATTGATTAAGGGCTACATCAAGCGCATAAGAAAGGCTGTTTGCTAAACAGGCTGGAGCACCAATGACCCCATACTCACCAATTCCTCTTGCCCCAAAAGGACCATCTGCAGCTGGTGATTCGATGAAGTCCACAAGATATTGTGCAGGTTGCTCGCCATAACGCAGCATCGGATAATTACGAAGACCTGTGTTCTGCACAACCCCATGTTCATCGAAGATAAACTTTTCACTCGTTGCGTAACTAAGTCCCATATACATCCCTCCACGCATCTGCTGTTGGGCTGTTTTCGGATTAATAATCGTCCCCCCGTCAAGAACGGTGACGCCTTTTAAAATGGTATACGTGAAATCTCGTGTATCCATTTCTACCTCCACCGCTTGGACTCCTACAGACCACCAAGGCCCTGGCTTACCAAAACCTGTCTCTTCATCCATTGGCGTCAAATGTCGTTGTATGTGCTTTCCAATTCCGACGACTTGTCCGTCAATCGAATGTCCACTTGGATAGGTATATCCCAACGCTATTTCTTTTATATCAACACCGAAAGCGGGATCAGGTTTTAAGTACACTTTCCCCCCGCCAATATCCAAGTCGTCAGGTGAACATTTCAACACAGTCGCCGCAGTCTTTTTCAATTGGGTAATCGCATGATCTGCAGCTGCAATGACTGCCCGTCCTGCTAAAAATGTTGAGCTACTGGCAACGGTTCGCCATTGATGTGGATCATACTGTGTATTTGTTTCCATCGTTACATGGATTTTGTCCATTCCCATCCCTAACTTTTCCGCTAGAATTTGTCCTAGAATGGTTTTTGTCCCTTGTCCTAACTCGATGGCTGCACAATTCAAATTCACGCTTCCATCGGCTTCAAATGTCAAAATAGCACCCGCTTCTGCATTCGTTGCCGTCGTAGAGGTTTTCCAGAACATACTGATTCCTTTAGAACGCACCTTGTTTTTGCCACTCACCATTTTTTGCCCTTCATCCCATTGGATGAGTTCCTTTGCACGATTGATGCACTTTTCGATGTCTCCTATATTGTTCGCAGTCAACACCGTTTGAGTTGGTGTCGTGTGTCCAGGCTTAATGCCATTGATAATGCGCAATTGAATAGGGTCAATCTGCAATTGTTTAGCCAGTTGGTCCATCGTTCTTTCCACGGCAAAGGTGAGTTCAGGATGTCCATACCCTCTAAAAGAAGTAGCAAATGGATGATTTGTATAGACACAATAGGAATCGCACCATACATTTGGTATGTCATAAGGACCTGTACAATCTATAGCCGCTGCTCTTGTGATCCCCGCTGCCTGATCCGTATAAGCACCTGAATCAAGCAAATACGTATATTTTCCTGCAACTAATTTTCCTTCTTTCGTTGCCCCAAGCTGAACCGTTGCGTCCAGGCCGACACGACAAGGCGATGTTATCATATCTTCTTCCCGATCCATTTCAAGTTTCACTAACTTTCCCCCGACTGATTTCGAAGCTAAGTAAGCTAAAGGTTCTAACTGAACAGTCCCCTTGCCTCCAAACGCACCACCAATCATCGGGATATGAACTAAAACATTTCCAACTTCCACATTAAAAAATTGGTTAAGCACTTTTTTTATCGTAAATGGAGACTGGCTGCAAGAATGGACTATGACTTTCCCTCTAGGATTGATCTCCACTCTTGTGCTTCTTGTCTCCAATGCCACATGATCCGACAAATTAAATGAATAGTTCGCAGTAATCGTTTCTTCGCAGTTTTCCCATTCATCTTCAAAGTTTCCTTTACGAATTTTAATATGACTGCCAATATTCGTTCCAGTTTTCGGATATACATTGCTAATAATTTTCGTATAGCTTCCTGCATTCTCATGGACGAGCGGTGCATCCGCCTGGAATGCCTGCTGTACAGAATTCACAATGGGCAGAGGATCGTATTCCACTTTCACTTTCGTTGTTGCTAGTTTCGCCTGGTATTCATGGTCTGCCACAATGATAGCAACTGGCTCTCCGTAGTATCGAACCTTTTCGAATGCTAAAGGAGGTCGGTCCGCTAATATAGGACCGATATGGTATGGAAATACCTCACCTGTCACAATGGCACGTACGCCAGGCACCTTCCAAGCTTCTGTTGTGTCTATGGATGTAATTTTGGCATGCGCTTGTGTACTCGTCACAAGTTTTGCATGCATCAAACCGGGTACTGAATAATCCCCTACATATCTGACTTTCCCTGTCGACTTCTCTACAGCGTCAATTCGTTGTTCTGGTTTACCGACAGTTGTAAATACCTTATTCGTCATTCACTAAAACCCTCCCAAAATTATTAATGTGCTACGATAACAAGCGTTTTTGCATCAATTTCATGCGCCGCTGCATCCATAATCTTTTCAAGTGTCATCCCTATCGTCTGTAATTCCTTGTTGTCTTTCACAATGAAAACGGGTGCTCCTCCACTTTGTACTTTTTCCGGACTCATGGTAATCACAGCTACAATCCCTGCGTGTTGCCGTTCCAATTCGCTCAACTCCTTCTAATACCGAATATCATTACTTTCCTTTGTCAGCTTCTTCAGGCATTCGGATTGCGCTATCCAAAATCGGTACTTTATCCAACACTGCCTTTACTTGATGAAAGTCCTTCTCGCTTGGTAGCATGAACAAGGCAATTCGACCATCTTCCATATCTCTTTTCGTAATGGGGACTAATGCCTGTTCGCCTGAGTCCAAATAACTTCCTAGGACCGTGGCTACATGGTGCAACATTGCCTGTCGTTGTCCAAGGTAAGACAATGTGACCACACTATTTTGGTTTTTCGGAGTAATAATTACCCCTACTGCTTTTTCTGTAATTACATTTCTTGTTACTTCAAGTCCTACATTTTTAATGAGGATATCGTCTACGAAAAGCGTTGGTCCTACGAAACGAATCTTGGCTTCTTTAACATCCGCAATTGCACTTAATACTTTTCCTGACTTGTTGAATTTCACTATGAGCAGAAGGATGATCCCACAGATTATTCCTAACCAAAGTGAATAAACTGCACAAAACGTGGTGATTAGTGCAGTAAACATGACCAAATAATTTCGACTTTCAAATGCTTGTGCCATACCTTCGATAAAAGGTAAACCGCGCTTCACTAGTTCACTATTATCGATACTTTGCAAAGACTCTCTTTCCATTTTTCGGACTTCTCGAAACTGAGTTGCGGCTAAGCCTAAAAAGGTAACAGCCGTCCAATTCGACTCAAGTACTGCAGGCATTGCGACAGAGCCAATGAATGCAGCAATAAAGCCAAAAGAGAGATGAATGATTCTTCCCGTGGGATACGTGGGATATTGCCTGAAATCTGTTCGTAACAAAAGTAACCTCGACAAAAACCCAAATACGACTCCCATCAAAACCGGAATTAAATAACTATGCATGCACTACCACACCTCACAAAACTCCCGTGTATTGTTTATATCCTTTCCATAACCACGCAACTATATAAGGCAACTTCAATTAAGATGTATTGGAATAGAACGCAAACTCATGGGCAATAGTAGATTGTAAGAAATGAGGTGGTCATATGGATTCCATCCAATACATGATTAAAACGATTTTAAATGATCCACAAGCCGTTGTTCTTTCAATGATTGTGAATGTTGATGGATCTTCCTATCGGAAGGAAGGGGCTTGGATGCTCCTTCAAGAAAATGGGAACCGCATAGGTGTAGTTAGCGGCGGATGCCTGGAAAATGATTTGTCGACGCGGGCCAGCCAATTATTTCATACTGGGAAAGCTGAATTTGTAGACTATGATCTTAGTGCCGAAGATGATCTAGGCTGGGGACGCGGAGTAGGATGCAATGGAGTTGTAACAGTGTTAGTACGTGATATTGATGAGAACTTCAGACAATTTCTTGGCATTATCTACAAACAATTATTAAAAAAAGAACCCGTTCGTTTATTGCAATCGATGACAGACTTCCATGATTATACCTACATGGATCAAGATGTTTCATCCCATGTGGGAGTGCTGTTAAACCGTGATATAGAGAGACCATTCCACACTAAAGCCGGACAATTCCAGATAGGTGAGGAAACATTCCATTCACAACTTATCTGGCCCGAGCCTGCCCTTTACATATTAGGGGCAGGGGTCGATGCACGCCCCCTTGCCGTGCTTGCTGCTCGGGTTGGATATGCTGTCCATCTGTTCGACTGGAGAGATGGAATCTGCAACAAACACAACTTTCCAACTGCAACATCAATCCAAATAGGTGATATACGAAAACAAATTACTCATGTAAATTTTAGTCCACTAGACTCCGTCGTTATCATGACACATGACTTTCAAACTGATGCAGCAATTGTGGAGCACTTACTCAACTTGAAGTTGTTGTACGTTGGCATACTGGGTTCTAAAAAAAGATCAAGTCGGTTATTTGGTGGGGAAATTCCAAGCGAAATCCACACACCTATCGGGCTTTCAATAGGTGCAGATGGACCTGACGAAATTGCGATCAGCATCGTGGCTGAACTCATCGCGGTTAGACAGGGAAAAAACCTATGAAGATTGTTGGCGTTTTCCTCGCCGCTGGAAACAGCAGTCGTATGAAGTCTCAAAAGTTAGCGTTACCTGTTGGAAGTATGACGTTAGGAAGCTTAGCCCTCGAAACCGCTTTAAAATCTTCGCTTGAGGAAGTGTACGTAATTACAAAGGTATACGACCATGCGGAGTGGATACCCTCTAGGATGAAGGAGAACGCTAGATGTAAAATCATCAAATGTACTACCTCCCATGAAGGCCAATCTGAATCTTTGCGCTGCGGGATTACACAGGCACGAGAAAATGGAGCAAGGGGCGTGATCGTCTTGCTGGCAGATCAACCATTTGTCACCCTGCAAATGATTTCCGGACTAATTGACCGCTTTAAACAAAACCCTGCACTCGATTTTGTTGCAACAACAGTTGACCAATCCATTATGCCACCCGTTCTCTTTTCATCTTCTATGTATAGTGACCTCATGAAATTACGCGGAGACAAGGGTGCACGGGCAATCTTACGGGGAAGTTTTCTTCAAAAAGGCGTATTAATACCGTGTGCAGATAGAAGGCTTGTCTTCGATGTTGATACAAAGAAAGATTACGAAACGTTCAATGAGTTAAAGTCCATAGTCATGAGGTTGGAATGACTTAACTTTGTTTTGTCCCGTTCAAAGAATGAAAATGGATAAAGGAATAGTAACTGAATCAATTTCATAATTTCTCTTTTTAAAAGTACAAAGGCCTACCCGTTGCTAAATTTGTATTTCAAAAATAGAAATCATGCGGCTTATTGAACTTTTAGTGACAGGTTAATACGATCTGCAGCTAGTTTTGAAGCCTTGTAATTCAATTCAATCCTATCAAAATGGACTTTTGCTCGTTTTTCGGTTCTGTATCGTACGTTATTGAGCTGATAAAATTGTTTGAGATAAGCATTCACACGCTCGACAGCGATTCGACGCTTAAAAACTTTCTTCCAATCTTTTGATCATCGGGCTGGCACCGTAATTTAGCTCTACAGGTGTACAAACATTGGTTTTCTTATTGACTTCAAAGAAAATTACATTCAGATCAATTACGTCCACAATTTCTTACTTTTGTTGGGTAGGTTCCATCTCATATAATTCTTGAATGCCAAAATAGGCTTTGTTGTCGTATAATGGTCAAAGGGAGTACCTCCAGTCTTTTGGTATGTTTTAGTCGACTACCATTATACTAGACTTGGGGAGGTACTTTTTTTGACGTCTTCAAACCCTTGGTATAAGGGCTTAGGATTATGAAATTCATTTATTTAAGAAAAAATAGGAAAATTAAGCTGTTAGACTTGCTTTTTCCCTCATAATATTTAAAATAGTCTAGAACGGTCAAATCTCATTACTGTTTCAATGTTTCATAATCTCCTGTCTTCGCTTAGGTTTGGCTCAAATGCAATCTGAGAATTGCCTGGTGTGAACAAGATATCTTTGTCTACGACAAGTAGATTCATGAAACCACCCTACTCCAAGTAACTGCAAGCTTTTGACTGCCTCTTTATAACAACAGCATCATCCATCCTACACGATGCATGCTAATAATATCGTAACTTCCTTTGTCGTTTCGGAGAACCCCATCTCTGTCAACACCCCGTTGAAATAACGACACACAATTGAAACTTTTACCTACAACTAAATAAGCAATAGCCTCCTTACTTATGGAATATGAGTGTTTTTATTTTTTCTCAAATTTTCATTCGAAAGGTTTATTAACTTTTATTAAATTTCCTTAATTTGTTATTTTTTTCACAAGTGATGAGTTATTCGCTCTTTTAAAGTTTGAATATTCTGACAGTACTTGGAGTAGGAAAATTTATCTTTGAGGAGGATTAAGCAAGTCATGCAATTATTACCACGCGAAATCGATAAGCTCTTAATCGTCGTCGCTGCTGACGTAGCTAGACGCAGAAAGGATCGAGGGTTAAAGCTAAATCACCCTGAAGCAATGGCTTACATCACAAATGAAATTATGGAAGGTGCTCGAGACGGCAAATCCGTCGCTAATTTGATGTCCTTCGGGGCAACCATTTTAACGCGTGATGATGTAATGGAAGGAATCCCCGAAATGATAGATGACATCCAAGTCGAGGTCACGTTCCCAGATGGGACAAAACTTGTGACGGTACATGATCCGATTCGATAAGAGGCATTAGAGACACACACATTTAACACGTTTTGTGCATGGAAAGGAACGATGGAAATATGATTCCTGGAGAATATATTTTAAAAGACGAACCTATCGTCTGTAACGCTGATAGAGAAAGCATTCAAGTTTCCGTTCTCAATACAGGAGACCGACCGGTACAAATCGGTTCACATTTCCATTTTTACGAAGTGAATCCCGCATTGAAGTTTGACCGACAAAGAACTTATGGTAAACGTTTGAACGTTCCAGCAGGCGCTGCTGTACGTTTTGAACCTGGTGATCAAAAAGAGATTGAACTCATCGACTACGCCGGCGAACGCAAAGTGTATGGATTCAACAATCTAGTAGACGGTCCTTTAGAAAGTGAGGAATCGAAATGACATTTAAAATGTCAAGGGAGCAATACGCACAAATGTATGGCCCAACGACTGGAGATTCCATTAGACTTGCAGATACCGATTTGTTTATAAGAATTGAAAAGGACTTCACGACATATGGAGAAGAAGTTGTTTTCGGTGGAGGCAAGGTCATTCGTGATGGTATGGGACAGCATCCTCTCGTCACTCGTGGCGATGGTATCCCCGATGTGATTATAACGAGTGTCATTGTCCTCGACTACACAGGTATTTATAAAGCAGATGTCGGTATTCGTGACGGGAAAATCTTTGGCATCGGTAAAGCCGGAAACCCCCTGATTATGGACAATGTCGATATAGTAATTGGAGCCTCTACAGAAGTAATCGCTGGTGAGGGGAAAATCCTTACTGCTGGTGGCATCGATACACATGTTCACTTTATTAATCCTGAACAAGTGAATGTTGCTCTAACCGCTGGTACTACCACACTCATTGGAGGTGGAGTTGGTCCAGGGGCTGGTTCCCGCGCTACCACCGTGACTCCTGGTCCGTACAACATACACACGATGCTACAAGCAGTAGAAGGACTTCCTATCAACGTCGGCCTGACATCCAAAGGACATGCTGCAGCTGAAGAACCGTTGGCGGAACAAATTCGTGCAGGGGCTATTGGTCTGAAGGTACACGAAGATTGGGGTGCGACTACTTCCTCATTGGATTACTCATTAACTGTCGCTGACAAATTTGATGTTCAAGTAGCCCTTCATGCAGATACATTGAACGAGGGTGGCTTCATGGAAGATACAATGCGCGCGGTAAAAGATCGCGTGATCCATATGTATCATACTGAGGGTGCTGGTGGTGGTCATGCTCCGGATTTGATCAAATCTGCGGGGATGATGAATGTACTACCATCTTCTACAAATCCAACGATGCCGTACACCGTGAACACGATTGACGAGCATCTAGATATGATGATGGTCTGCCACCATTTGAATCCTTCCGTTCCAGAAGATATCGCCTTTGCAGATTCTCGTATCCGTAGTGAAACTATTGCTGCAGAAGATGTATTGCAAGATATGGGTGTGTTCAGTATGACTAGCTCAGATGCACAAGCAATGGGACGAATAGGTGAAGTAGGATTACGCACATGGCAGACTGCAGACAAAATGAAAAAACAGCTTGGCATCATGAAAGGCGATTTTGACTACTCTGATAACAATCGCGTGAAAAGATATATCGCAAAATTCACAATCAACCCTGCTATTACACACGGTATTTCTGAGTATGTAGGATCGATTGAGGTAGGAAAAATGGCTGATTTAGTTTTATGGGATCCCAAGTTTTTTGGTGCAAAACCAGAAATGATTCTAAAAAACGGTCTGACTGTCAACAGTTTGATGGGGGATGCCAATGCATCGATTCCAACCCCTCAACCAATGATCTACCGACCTTCATACGCTTCACTTGGAAAAACATTGGCGAAAAGCTCAATGACTTTCATTTCCCAAGCAGCCTATGACGACAAAGTACATGAAAGACTAGGTCTGGAAAAAATGATCCGACCTGTTCGCGGCATACGTGACCTTACAAAAAAAGACATGAAGTTGAATTCGGAAACACCTCACATCGAAGTGGATCCGCAGACATATGAAGTTCGAATTAATGGTGAAAAAATTACATGTGACCCGGTGGATAAAGTCCCTATGGGTCAACGCTATTTCTTATTTTGAGGTGAAAAGTTGATGATTATCGAAAAAGTAGTGACTAATATAGACCAATTATCACAGGAAGAATTGAAGAAACGCCATAAAGAAAAGGTGTATTTAGAAAGCGATCACTTAGTAAAACGGATCTTTCGAATTACTACGGATCATGGTCGTGAGATTGGCATTCGCTTGAAAGAACCTAAAGACTTGCTAGCTGGCGACGTACTCTATATGGATGAAGGGAATATGATCATCATCGATGTTCTGTCAGATGATCTGATAATCATTCAACCTCGTAGCATCTATGAGATGGGTAAAATCGCGCACCAACTAGGCAATCGTCACCTTCCCGCACAGTTTGAAGGAGACGAAATGCTCGTTCAATACGACTATCTTGTAGAGGACTTATTAAAAGAATTGAAGATTCCTTACTTACGAGAAGAAAGAAAGGTAAAGCAGGCGTTCCGCCATATCGGACACAGCCACGATGAATAATCAAACGTTATCCCTGTTCCAGCTTTGTGATTCAAACTTTCCTACGGGAGCGTTCAGTCATTCATTCGGATTGGAAACCTATATTCAAAATGACCTCGTTCACAACGCAGAAACTTTTTCTAATTGGCTACATGTGTACTTGGAAGAACAGCTCACATACTCGGATGGCCTCGCAGCGAGGCTCGTATATGACGCACTAGACTCGGGAGACTATGACAGAATATGGGAGCTGGATCGATTGCTTACAGTTCAATGTCTTGCAAGAGAGACACGGGAAGGGACTCATCGTATGGGCGTGCAAATGCTAAAAATGGCGAAAAAGCTTTATGAAGCCCCTATGTTAGCTGTATACCAAGAATGTATTAAGAAAAACGGTGCATTCGGTCACCCAGTTATCGTCTTTACGATTGCAGGACACTTTCTAAAAGTAGATCGTGATACGACTGTTTTGTATTACCTGTATACATCGGTCATCAATTTAGTACAGAACGCCGTACGCGCTATCCCACTTGGACAAACATCAGGTCAGCAGATTATCTATTCACTGCAAAATAATCTAATTGAAACTGTTGAAAAGATAAACCTTTTAGACGAGGAAGATTTGGGTGTCGTTTCCCCTGGTATCGAATTAGCGCAGATGCAACATGAACGTGTGCATATACGTATTTTTTCTTCTTAAGACTCCCAGTATTTGTAAAGAAGGATGGTTTGTGAAATAGTTTATTGTTGTCTAACTGAAGAGAAGTTACTTATTTTTCAAAAGGATGTGTTGGTTAATGGAACCTCTAAAAATCGGTGTAGGTGGCCCTGTAGGTGCAGGTAAAACGATGCTCATCGAAAAGATAACTAGACATTTAAGCAGAGAGATTAGTATGGCCGTTATCACGAATGACATTTATACAAAAGAAGACGCAAAGTTTTTAGTACAGAACGGTATTTTACCTGAAAACCGTATTATTGGAGTGGAAACGGGTGGCTGTCCGCATACAGCAATTCGTGAAGATATTTCGATGAATGTATCTGCTATCGAAGAATTACAAGAAAGACACCCTGACGTGGAACTAATTTTCGTTGAAAGTGGGGGAGATAATTTAGCAGCAACATTCAGTCCGGAATTAGTAGATTTCTCGATTTATATCATTGATGTCGCCCAAGGTGAAAAAATCCCCCGTAAAGGTGGACAAGGGATGATCAAAGCGGACTTATTCGTCATTAACAAAACTGATTTGGCACCTTTAGTCGGTGCAGACTTGAATGTGATGGCATCGGATACGAAGATATTCCGTAAAGATAAACCTTTTGTTTTTACCAATCTCAAAAGCGAGGATGGACTTAACGAAGTGATCGATTGGATCAATCAGGACGCACTTCTCAATGGGTTAGAGAAAAATGTCTGATTGGACTGGCATTCTGGAGCTTGATGCCCAGAAAAACCAATACGGAAAAACCATAACTAAAAATGTGTTTTTTCAAGGGGCTTTCAAAGTGATGCGCCCCGTTTATCACAATCGTTCCAATCAGCCTTGTTATTATTTGCTCAACCCTGGTGGTGGATATTTGGATGGCGATACGTATCGGATGCGTATAACTGTTGGTGAACAGGCAATGGTTACCTTAACGACCCAATCTGCTACAAAGGTATACCGAACACCGACAAAACACGCATATCAGGAAGCAGAAATTTTTCTACAAGTAGGCAGTCACCTTCAATATTTACCTGACCCCTTGATTGCATACAAAGGTGCTAGCTATTATCAAAAGACAATTTTCCGCATGGATAAAGGTGCATCGCTTTTATATACAGACATTCTAACACCTGGATGGTCACCCGATGGTGAAGCTTTCAGCTATGATTCAATTCGATTGAAAACTGAAGTTTACTTAGAGAACGAGCTAATTGTTTTCGACCATATTCACTTGAATCCTCATGAAAAACCGATGGATAGTATCGGGGTAATGGAAGGGTACACACACCTAGGTTCATTTTTAATTGTCAGCGAGCAGTCCGATGTTGAATTGGAAGAAAAGTTAGTTGAAGTTATCAATGATCAAAGCGGAAAGTTTAAGGTGGGCATTTCCCAGTTAGCTAAAGCTGGGCTGTCAATTCGGGTAATGGCAAACACAACACAATTAATTGAACGTATTTTTGCAGATTGCCACTCTTTAGTTAATAAAGAATGGTTCGGTACCGAGCCCAATCCCCTTCGGAAATATTAAAGGAATTGGGTTCTTATAAAAAAATAAACCTCCTAGCACTCTGCTGGGAGATGTATTTTTTTCTGCTCTATTTGTTTAATTAATGCTTATTTAGGCACATCAACATATGCGAGGAGTAGACCTATGAAAAAGACGCTTTTTCTATTACTTATTTTATCAGTCAGCGCAAGTTTACTAGCATCCTGTTCGGATACAGAGAAGCCTTCTAACAAATCCAACACAGCAACTAAAGAGAAAGATGCGCTAACTCTTGCCATTGGTGGGGAGCCCGATGAAGGCTTTGACCCCACAACAGGATGGGGTCACTATGGCTCCCCTTTATTTCAGAGTACATTAGTGACGTTCGATAAAGATTTCAACGTACAAAATGATTTGGCAACAGCCTACGATGTCAGCGAAGACGGTAAGATATGGACAGTACACATCCGGGATGACGTCAAGTTTTCTGATGGTGAACCACTGACAGCCAAGGACGTACACTTCACGTTTGAAACGGCGAAAAACAGCGGGTCTGTCGTCGATTTGACGAACCTGGAAAAAGTAGAAGAAGTAGATGAGAATACAATCACTTTCACATTGAAACAACCTAACTCTACTTTCCTCTATTCCCTTGCAACAATGGGAATCGTCCCTGAACACGCTTATGACGATTCGTATCGTACACATCCAATCGGGTCGGGGCCGTTTGAGCTTGTACAGTGGAATAAAGGTCAGCAATTGATCGTTCAGGCTAATCCTCTTTATTACGGAGAAGAGCCTTATTTCAAAAAACTCACATTCCTCTTTCTGTCAGAAGATGCGGCATTTGCAGCTGCAAAGTCACAACAAGCAGACATTGTATATGTTACGCCTTCCTTTGCCAAGCAAGAAATTCCAAACATGACGCTAGTACAACTAGATAGTGTCGATAACAGAGGGATCATTCTGCCCTACGTTCCTTCTGGTGAACAAACTGCAGAGGGAGATCCAATCGGCAATGATGTCACCGCAGATAAGGCAATCCGCAAAGCACTTAACATTGCAGTCAATCGACAAAATTTAGTAGATGGAGTCATTGAAGGCTTTGGAACGAAAGCATTTACTGTAGCAGATCATTTGCCATGGTGGAATTCTGAAACAGTCATTGAAGACGGAAATCTAGAAGAAGCAAAAGAAGTTCTCGATGCCGCTGGTTGGAAACTAAATGAAGACGGGATCCAAGAAAAAGATGGCATTAAAGCAGCACTCACTTTGTATTACCCTGCAGATGACCAAATTCGTCAATCCTTGTCGCTCGCTTTCGCCGACGCAATGAAACCGCTTGGCATCGACATCACAACCAAAGGTGAAAACTGGAACGAACTCGTTCATGTTATGTATTCGAATCCTGTCATGATGGGATGGGGCAGTAATAGCCCGCTCGAAATGTTTAATATATACAGCAGCACGACAATGGGTCAGGATTTCTACAATACCAACTATTATTCAAACCCAACTGTTGATGACTACATGGAAAAGGCTATGAACTCCCAAGACCCAGAAGAAGCAAATGAGTATTGGAAAAAGGCACAGTGGGATGGCTCAACAGGCTTTTCAGCTAAAGGAGATACGCCATGGGTATGGCTACTTAATATGAAACACCTTTACTTCGTACGAGATGATTTAGAAATAGGACCACAAAAAATCCAACCACATGGACACGGCTGGCCAATGACTGACTACATTTCACAATGGCATTGGAAAGAGTAGAAAGAGGGATATACTTTGTATGCCAAAAAAGGAACTTGGTTCATTGTAAAAAACACACTTAAGCTAGCATCTCTATTAGTTGCAGTCAGTATTATCTCTTTCACACTTGTTAGCCATTCCCCTGTGGATCCTATCCAATCCTATATCGGTGCGGATATGACAAGTGTCAGCCCTGAGCAACGAGACAACATCGCTGCCTATTGGGGATTGAATGATACCTATACAACGCGATTCTCCCATTGGGCGAATGCAGTTTTACATGGCAATCTCGGTACCTCATTGACCTTTCGAACCTCTGTTGCTGATGTAATTGCTGAACGCTTTTTCGCTTCACTCGCTTTAATGGGGATAGCTTGGGCGATATCCGGAATTCTCGGTTATCTCCTTGGCATCATCGCCGGCATGCGAAAAGAAACTTGGCTAGATGTGGCGATAAAAGGATTCTGTTTCACCATCGCTTCCACGCCAGCATTTTGGCTTGGATTACTTTTACTGATGTGCTTTTCAGTATGGTTTGGTTGGTTTCCTGTCGGACTGGCCTCGCCTGCCGGGATATTGAATGAAGACGTGACAATTTACGAGCGGATCAGACATTTGTTTTTACCTGCACTAACACTAAGTATTGTAGGTATTTCTAATGTCGCATTGCATACGAGACAAAAATTGATTGATGTACTGGATAGTGAATTTATCCGTTTCGCTAAAGCGAAGGGAGAGCACTCCTTCTCATTACTTTGGCGACATGGGATTAGAAGTATTTCGTTACCTGCCATTTCCCTACATTTCGCATCGTTTGGTGAACTTTTTGGCGGAGCAGTTCTCGCGGAACAGGTATTTTCCTATCCAGGTCTTGGTCAGGCCGTTGTCCAAGCGGGTCTAGGCGGTGACGTGCCCCTTCTTTTAGGAATCGTCCTCTTTAGTACGTTATTCGTATTTGCCGGCAACTTGACTGCGGATCTGTTGTATCAAGTGATTGATCCACGGGTGAGAAGGAGAAGAACCACATGAGTGTTTCAAACAACATCATACGAAAGCGAAAGAACATGTGGAGTCTGCGAGTGAAATCTACTGTCATCGTTTCAGTATCGCTATCTATATTGGTAGGCATGCTCATTAGCAGTTTTTTTATTACTCCCGACAAATTGGTCGTTGACTTACAGCTAAGAAATATCGCGCCCTCATTGGAGCACCTTTTCGGAACGGATTGGATGGGCCGCGACATGCTTGCGCGAACACTTAAAGGGCTCTCTTTGAGTTTTGGCGTTGGTCTACTATCTGTGATCATCAGTAGTTTCATAGCGCTACTGCTAAGCTTGCTCACCCTGACTAATAAAGCGGTTGATGTCTGTGTTACCTGGTTAATTGACTTGTTCCTTAGCGTACCGCATATCGTCCTCTTAATATTGATAGCCTTCACGCTCGGAGGTGGTTTTAAAGGAGTCGTCATCGGTCTTGCTGTCACGCATTGGCCAAGTCTGACCCGCTTGTTACGAGCAGAAGTATTACAGATAAATTCTGCAGAGTACGTCGCCATCTCACAGAAACTAGGAAAAACCAAAGCATGGGTAGCCGCACACCATGTATTGCCACATTTGCTTCCACAGTTGCTAATTGGCTCTATTCTATTGTTTCCACACGCTATTTTACATGAAGCAGCCATTACCTTCCTCGGATTCGGTTTATCACCAGAAACACCGGCAATCGGCATCATTCTATCGGAGGCAATGCGATATTTGTCGACAGGTATGTGGTGGTTGGCACTCTTTCCAGGACTTGCTCTTTTAGTTATGGTCGGTATATTCGACATTCTCGGACGTCAACTCCAAAAATGGATTGACCCATTTTCAGGAGATCATTTATAGAGGATAGATTTGTAGTTGGAAGGTGGCTTATAGAATGATTGAACAAAAGTATCGTCCATTGATGGAAGTACGTCAGTTATCCTTGCATTTTCATCAATATGGAAAAGAGTTACGTAAGATGATGACGGTGGCAATTACGAACTTTGATATGACCATACATCGTGAAGAGATTGTAGCAGTTGTCGGTGCGAGCGGTTCAGGTAAAAGCCTACTCGCCAACTCCATTTTAGGAATATTGCCGAAGAATGCTGAGCTTGGCGGGAAATTATATTTTGAAGGTGAAGAGCTTACTATTGAAAAACAGATCCAGTTACGCGGTAAGGACATTTTCCTTATCCCCCAATCTATTAATGCCTTAGATCCATTGATGAAGACCGGTAAACAGGTTGAACTAGTCATCAAGAAGAAAGATAGGAAGAACATAAGGAAAAATATTTTCAAAAAACTTGGTCTACCACCTGAAATCGGAGACCTCTATCCATTCGAATTGTCCGGTGGGATGGCTAGAAGAGTACTCGTTGCGATGGCAATGGCAAGCGAGGCAAAACTTATTATTGCTGATGAACCCACCCCAGGATTAGATATTGATGCACGCAATGAAACCCTTGCACTCATCAAACACCTCTCTGATTCTGGCAAAGGGGTCATGTTCATTACCCACGATCTCAATGCAGCACATAGTATTGCCGATAGGGTTGCAGTCTTTTATGCTGGTCAAACCCTTGAGGTCGCTAATGCAAAAGACTTTTCAGGAACAGGAAACTCGCTTCGACATCCATACTCAAGAGCGCTCTGGAACGCATTACCGCAAAACAACTTCTTTCCCACCTTCGAAGTACAGAAATTTACTGAGAAATCACCTACTGGATGTGTGTATAGATGCCGATGTCCATTATCAACCGATCTTTGTGCACAGCAACAACCGGAAGCAAAGATGGTTGATAACGGCATGGTGAGGTGTTTCCATGCTTGAAGTCGAAGGAGTCAGTTATCGCCATACAAGACAACCATGGTTGTTTCGAAACTTATCCTTGAGCATTGCACCTGGCGAGATTGTAGGTCTTTATGGAAAAAGTGGTTCTGGGAAGACCACTTTGGCTCAGGTCATAGCGAATTACTTAAAGCCTGAAGAAGGTATCGTGAAAGTGAATGAGAAAAAAGTTAAATCCACAGGTCCAAATCCGGTACAGTTAGTCTGGCAGCACCCTGAAAAAGCAATTAATCCAAGATGGAAGATGAAAAACGTACTTGCTGAAGCAGGAAATGTTGATCCAAGGATTTTTGACGCTTTAGGTATCGCTCCCTCATGGATGACACGCTATCCTAGCGAACTATCAGGTGGTGAATTGCAGCGTTTTTGTGTTGCTCGCGCGCTCGCGCCCAATACAGAGTATCTGATTGCGGATGAGATGACGACCATGTTGGATGCAATCACCCAAGCTCAAATCTGGTACACCATTCTTCAACTTGCTAAGAAACGCGCTATTGGTGTTCTTGTGATTAGCCATGATGAACAGTTATTAGAAAGAATATGTGACCGTGTAATCGATTTCAATCAGTTGCACTAACGTTATCAGTTATTTATACTTCAACTTATAATGATAGAGAATTAATCCATTTTTAGGAGGGGTTTAGAAATGGTTGATGATTTTGAAGTAGAAACAATTTATGATAATCGCATTTATGAAAGAAACCAATTTAGTTTCTCTCTCGATGGCAAGGAGTACAAAGGTGATTACCTTGAAGGTGAAATTCATTGGCTGAACCCACACCCTAAACAAGATTTAGATGAAGAACAGCTACTGTGGGTTGAATCAGAGGTTTTCAGACTGTTAGATGATAACAAAGTCGATCCAGTTGATGAAGAACTTGATGAATTTGAAGTGACGCCCATGTTTAATCAACAAGTCCATAAAGCCCTTCAATTTAAACTACTGATTGATGGTGAGGAGTACAAAGGGTTGTTGCGTCAGGGTAAGCTGGAATGGTTCCACCCAAAACCGCGGCGCAAGGTGAATAATGCTAAGGTCGAAAAAATCGAGAAACAAGTTCAACAGAAAATAAAATCACATTTGGATGAAACGAATTAGGACAAGACAAGAAAGATTAGTGATGAAGCCTTAACCGGCTTTTTCGCTAATTTTTTTGTATTCACTTGAAGTTCAAATAGATTATTTGTCGCGAACACCTCCTTCCTGCTACGCAGCTCTTCTCTTCACATCAATCCAATCGGAATCACAATGTGCCTTCCTCACATATACTACTCCATGTAGAAAATTATCCTTTTCCAACAAATTAACGTAATAGTTCAAAAAGGGTTGCTATAGAGCACGTTTGGATATAAGGTTGAAAAAAGAGGAGGAGAAACTTCCAATGACGAATGATCATAAAGACTTTTTTGATAGAGAACGTACAGATGAACCTAAACGCAAAGTTGACCGAAAAGACGGGGAACCTACTCCCGCATTTAAAGGCGCTTCCTGGGTAGCGCTCATCATCGGTATCAGTGCGTATCTCTTCGGTTTGTTTAATGCTGCGATGGAGCTGAATGAGAAAGGATACTACTTTGCTATTTTGATATTCGGTCTTTATGCAGCAGTTTCCCTGCAAAAAGCAGTGCGAGACAAAGATGAGGATATCCCCGTCACCAACATTTACTATGGACTGAGCTGGTTTGCCCTTATTGTAGCCATTTCACTTATGGCAATCGGGTTATACAATGCTGGCAGTATCATTTTGAGTGAAAAAGGCTTTTATGGAATGGCATTTGTTTTGAGTATTTTTGCAGCCATCACGGTTCAGAAAAACGTCCGGGATACACAGAAGGTTAGAGAAAATAATTAAGTTAGAGTCTCTCATTTATCTAAAAAAAGGTGGCTCCAAAGTCAAATGGACTTTGGAGCCACCTTTTTTCGATAGTGCAGGTTAATCCACTCTATATTACGCATACATATAAAAAGGATACTCTTGACTATACTTAATCGGACCTTATGCAAACGCGTAGCCATGGGCAATTGCTTCTTCTACTCCCAATAGTTTTAGGAGATCTCCCCCAAGACAAGTGAATTCACCAGTGACAGCCCAAGCTGTCGAAGTCAAACCAAAGTAAATCTTACTAAGAATTCCAATGGCGCTGATGAATTGATCGAATAAAAGCTTTGATATAGTTTTTTTATCTCATAAAGTACCTTTCCATTTTAGTCTTTATGAAGGAGAAATTAAGCTATGAAATAGTCAAGTTGTTCGAAGAACTGAACAGGAATAGAAAAATGGAGTCTACCCATTTGTGCAGAAAAACGCTTAAAGCGCATCATCGTTCTGGAAGTTGAGAACAAAGTGATGCTCGTCGTCATAGACACCGAATTTGTATCCTTGCTCTTTGTAGAATTGAATGATTTCTGGTAATGCCGCCAAGGTTTGGGGTTTTTCGTGCATCAGGACAACTTCTCTATCCCTAGTGGTACCGCCTTTTATGTTTTCGATAATTTGAGAGGGCTTTCCTCGAAGTTTCCAATCATTCGAATCAATCGTCCAATCCCAAATTTTAATCCCCTCGTTTTCTAGTTGCTGTCGAATTTTTTCGTTCTGCAAACCAGGGGCAGATCCATAAGGGGGACGCACTAAATGTGGGGTAGTTCCTGTAATTTCATGTATTAAGTTAAGTGTTTCTTTCATCTCAGGGACAAATTGTTGATTTGTGTATAAGGTTTTATAATTGTGCGTCATACTATGGCCACCTACGTAATGATCTTCCTTTACTGCTCTCCTTACACTATCTTGAAGGATTTCTTTTTTTAAGTTGCTTCCTTGCATGAAGAACGTAGCCAAAACATCATTCTCACTTAACACGTCGAGAAACTGGTTGGTTAACCTGCTTGGTCCATCATCGAATGTTAAGTAGACTACCTTACCTACTGGTTTTTCCTCTAAATCGGAATGATCTACTTTGTGCTTTTCAACAACAGATTCTTTTTCAACAGGGTTTATAATAATCGGTGCAACAAGTTTTGGAATAGGCAGTTCACCTTTTTTAATAGTTCCAAGCGTTGCTGAAGGTTCAGAAACAGAATAGGTTTTTCCTATAAAAAAACCGGTTGCAAACAGAAAGACAAACAGAATTGCTAAATAACGCATTTTTAATCTCTTTCTTTTTTTACGAGTTTCAAATCTGGGTGTCTTCATGCGGAACTAATCCTCCTGTTATGTTGTATGACCATTAAGTATAGAAGTGTTCTTATGTAAGTAAAATGACCTTGAATTAGAATAAAGGCAGTAGCAGATGGTGTTAGATATCCGCTACTGCTAGATGGTAATTAACGGTGCTATACATTACTTATGTTATTCAAAGGAAACTCAGAAGTGAAAGCTCCCCCCTTAACTCGGCAAAGAGTTGGGATGGTTACTTTTCTTGCAAATACAGCCCCTTATCTTCTTCCATGTCTTTAGCAATATCATTGTTGATGATTGCCTGACCCGTAATTCCTTCCAGCCCTTTAATTGGGGTACCGTCATTCACACCGTTGTACTTCCCTTCGTTTGCAGTGAGCGTCACATAATTTCCTTCCGCCCCTCCACCGCTATTCATCACTACGATTTCCTTAGATCCGTTTGTGACTTTATCGCTTATAATGATTGGAGTTTGTATGAGCGTGAGTGCCTGTTTTACTTGCAACTCGCCATTATCTTTTTGCGTTACATGCAATGCCGTGCTTCCTCCAGAACCGCTTGAATAAGGTCCCATGACAACAGTGAGGATTTCGTCTTTCCCATCTCCATCTAAGTCAACGTAGTTATAATAGTATTTGGTAGTCCCTAGGTCTTCCTTGGGAATATCAAAATAGTTGATGATCGTTTTTTCAAGCTCTATGTTACGCTCTGATTCTGCCTGAATACCGACGATTTTTTCTGAGGTCTGGTGCGCTTCGGCTTTTCCTTTTGACAATGTACTATTTTCTTTATATGACGTTGTTGGAGATTCTTCAACCGCCTTCTTCGCGTCTGCCTGACCTGTATTAGAACCGAACACCACGAGTGAGCTGGATGCTACGCAAACAACTGCAAATGCTGATAACGCGACAATCCCCTTCTTTTTGTTTCCATTGAATGAAATGTTTTTAAATCTTTTTTTCACGACTTTCAATCCTCCATTATAATTTGATGTAAAGATGCTCGACTTGCTCGTTTGTTGCTCAACTGAATGTAAAATGGTTTCCATGTATCTTTTTTTATAACTACTATCTTTTCCACTCACCACATTCTCATCACAAATCAGCTCAATGGTTTCATTGAATTTCTTTGCTAAAAGGTGGACAAACGGATTGAACCAATAGAACGACCTAACTAAAAACAGTACGAATTTCAATTCAATATCATGTCGTTTATAGTGCGTCAATTCGTGCTTTAAAATTAAGTACAAGTCTGTTTCCGAGTATTCCGTATGAGGGATGATTACAGTTGGTTGAATTATTCCATACATCATCGGGCTTTTTACAATCTTGGAACGGCGTAATGAGACATTTCTCCGAATGTTCATATCCGACTTTACTTGAGCAAATAACTTTTCTTGCTCAGGAGTCCTTGCCAATGACCACCGTTTGCTGTTTCTTGTGAAATTCAAATAACCAACTAGATGATACACAGAAAAGATTACTGTTCCGACTAGCCAAATTCCAATCGCTACATTAAGCAGTGTTAGATTGGAAAAGAAGTTATCTGGTTTTTTAATAGAACTTCCGACTGCATTCTGGCTATTTAATCCCTCAGTTACTAGTTGATTTGGGAATAAACTCGCTTGCCAGTTAGCGGACTCTTGTATCACTTGACCCGGGTTAATATGTATGGGCGCATCCGGCAATGTGATAGGGATGGGAACGAGTAGACGAACTGTAATTCCAAGCCATACAACATACTTCCATTTAGCAATATACTTTTTATCCAAAACAGGTGAAAGTAAGCAAACGACTAAAATGATGATGGAAACAAGTATAGATATTTCCAACATATTCAGAAATAGTTTTTGAATCATCTGCCTTCATCCTCAGGGGATAAGCTATCTAGAAACTCTCTCAATTCTTGGATTTCTTTCTTATCTACAGCTTTACTATCGTTCAGTTGAACTACAAAGTCTTTCACGGAATTCCCGAAGAATCGCTCCAACATTTTCTTACTTTCCTTATGCGCATAGTCTTCTTGACTAACTAGCGCAGTATAAAGGTTGGTCTTTCCTTCCTTTTCGATCCGCAAAAACCCTTTCGTTGTCAGTCTTGATAGGAACGAGAGAATCGTAGTAGGTGCGAGCACTTTGGATTGTTCTAGATGCTCTTGGATATAAGTGCGTGTTACGCCCTCGTTTGCCTCCCAAATAATCAACATGATTTCCAACTCTGAATCCGGCAATCTTTTCATCGTGTTCCTCCCTTTCATTCTACAAGTGTAGAACGTTTATATTTTTATATTCTACACTTGTAGAATGAAATGTCAATATAGATTTTAAAAATATGTCTATCTTTTTCAAACATGAAAAAGACATCCCCTATTGGAGATGCCAATTCGTTTATTTTAAGTACGTTGTATAAGATTCAGTCTAGACTCTTCGGGATTCTAGTGCTATTTGTTAGTCTTGAAAGTTGCATGGGCATATCCCCGTTCATGGTTGAACCTTCTTAAAAACAAGTACAGCATTGTGTCCGCCAAACCCAAATCCATTTGAAATTGCATAGTTCATTTCTATTTCCACCGCTTCATTTGGGACATAATCTAGATCGCAATCTTCATCCGGTGTATCTAAATTGATAGTCGCTGGTGCAAGGTTTTGCTCTATACTCTTCAGCGTAATTATGGATTCAATTCCGCCTGCTGCCCCAAATAGATGTCCTGTCATAGACTTCGTCGAGCTGACTTTCAACTTATACGCATGGTCACCAAATGCTGATTTTATCGCTTTTGTTTCTGAAATATCTCCTTCTGACGTACTCGTTCCGTGGGCATTAATGTAGGATATATCCTCTGGATTTACTTGTGCCCGTTCCATCGCCAATTTCATAGCTCTGGCAGCCCCATCGAAATCTGGAGACGTGATATGGAAGGCATCCGTTGTTGACGCATATCCTACAATTTCTCCTAGGATAGTTGCACCGCGTTTGATCGCATGATTATACTCTTCTAACACGAGAATACCGGATCCTTCAGACATGACAAATCCATCACGACTTTTATCGAAAGGTCTGCTTGCTTGTTCAGGTGAATCATTGCGTGTAGACATCGCTCTCATTTTCGAGAAACCTGCAAACGACAGTGGATTAATGCTTGCCTCAGCACCACCTGCCACAATCGCATCAGAGTATCCGTGTAAAATGTTTAAATATGCTTCTCCAATCGCATGATTGCCTGTTGCACAGGCTGAAACAGGAGAAAAACTTGGACCCTTTAATCCATTTTTAATGGCAATAATGCCTGCTGCCATATTGCTAATCATCATCGGCACCATGAATGGTGATACTCTTCTAACGCCTTTATCCAGGAGGACTTTATGGTTTTCCATAACCGTGTCTATTCCGCCAATTCCTGAACCTACATAGACACCAACGCGCTCCTTATCCACTGAGTCTTCACCAATTCCAGATTGTTCGATAGCTTGTTTTGCAGCTACATAAGCATATTGCGCAAACAAATCGTATTTCCCCAGTTCTTTTTTGTCAAAGTACTGTTCCGCTTCAAAGTCAGATACAAGTCCTGCAATCCTCGTATTAATCTCTTTGAATTCTTCAGATTCAATGGGTTGAATACCAGATTTTCCACTTTTAATATTTTCCCAAAGCGTCTCTACATCATTTCCTAATGGAGATACAACTCCGTATCCTGTTACTACTACTCTATGTTTCATCTAATTTCCTCCATAAATTTCAGTATAGTTACCTCTGCATGTCGAGCATCTTTTTTAGTTGTGTGGACACAGTTAAAAGGAATTCCGATCCTAGTACCCGTCGATATTGAAGTGCCCCTTTTACACTTGCAATCATAAGTGCAGCTATTGCATGGGTATCTTGAAATGCTGTACCTTTCCTTTCACCATATATGTCTTCAAGTAGATTTTGGGTATATCTAATTTCCATTTCACTCAATCCATGAACAGCTTCTTGCATGGAATCGGGAATATAATTATAATCCGCTTGCAACGAGGATAATGGACATATTTCATTGTTTCCTATTTTTTCAGTCCTTCTAAAAATGAATGCCCATAACTTTTCTTCAGGCGTGACATCCAACTGACATACTGAGTTATACGTTGTCTCTAGACCATCTTTTATCTTTGTACAGACCGCTAAGCCCAAGTCCTCTTTTTTCATGAAATGATAGTGAATGCTCGCCTTTGTTACATTCAACTCTTTAGCTAAATCGTCATAACTAAATGATAAGTAGCCTCTCTCACTAATATTTCTTAATGTTAACTCGATGATTTGTGATTTTCTATTTTCCATACACAAACACTAACTTACTAGTAGGTAAGTGTCAAACGATCTACTGCTTCCTGTGCAACAACCCATCCACGCATCAACTTTCACACGGATGGGTTGTTTTTTTATAAAGGACCCTTCACATTATTGGATTCTCGGGAATTTTCATTTCACGATTAGGATAGATTGCTCGGATCACTTCAGAAGACAGCAACTTTTGAATTGCGATTCCTGGAAGCTCCATCGAAACACCGTTCAAACTATTTTTATATTGGTGCAGGATGGTATACGGATAATGATTGCCCGATATTAAAGTCACGAGCTCAGTTTGAAATTCTTTATGACTTTGCTCAACTTGTTCTTTTGCTTGTTCTAAAGACAAAAATGGATCAGCTGCGATCGCAACATGAGCAGGACTAATCTTAAATTCAATGATGACTTGCACAAACTCCTTGGTAAGTAAATCTACTGCGGGATCGATATAAATCAATGATTTCATGTAGTTATCCTCCCCCTAAGCTCTTAAGATGAATGAGTAAGAAGCATATCCAAAAAGTTCTCCTAGTCTTCTAAATGCTCGTTCAAAGAATCCATCTTTTACAATTGTATTTGCATGTTTCCTCGACAGCTCCCCAAAATACGTTAAGTATGCATAAAGGTCAAGAACCTTTTGCTTCTTGATCCACCCCTTTCCACAAGTAATTAAATTACATTCATCGTAATGATATACAGACAATTAGTCCACATTGAGGAAGAGCTGCTATTCCCTTTATACTGCCATCATATGAATGTGAATCCACTACCAAGCCACAACTATATATGAGACAATCAAGCTAACATAAATAAACGGT
Organism: Sporosarcina sp. BI001-red; assembly: GCF_003384035.1. Classification (GTDB taxonomy): domain Bacteria; phylum Bacillota; class Bacilli; order Bacillales_A; family Planococcaceae; genus Sporosarcina. Next base: position 243,173 of record NZ_QQAK01000014.1, read on the forward strand.
GTATCGTTGAACAGACGATGTTATCCAAGTATAAGCCGATAACTACATGATCTAGATGTACATCAAAAGAGAAGGGATTTATTGTGAAACGATTATTAGATTGTACCGCTTCTGATTTTCAAAAAATGAATGGTCAGGAATTAAAAAACTCCATTCGAGCGTGTGAAGGAAGAGTAATGTTATCGGAGACGATGACTTCTGTGGCACCACTTTATCCAGGAATCACAAATGCTGAACTTGCAGCGTCCTTTGGCGCGGATTTGTTATTACTAAATTTATTTGATGTTTTTACTCCTGCTGTCGCTGGATACGAATGTGATATGAATGAGTCCATCATTGAAAAGGTAAAAGAATTAACAGGACGTCCCATCGGTTTAAATTTGGAACCTGTTGACCTGAACGCCAACCAAATCGAAAAGTTAGATACAATCTCAAAAGGCAGAATGGCCACCGAAGAAACATTAACAGAAGCAAAAGAACTAGGATTTGATTTCATCTGTTTAACGGGGAATCCTAAAACAGGCGTGACCAACGATGAAACGATTGTTGCTATTCAAAAAGCCCGAAAGGTTTTTGGTGCCGAAGGAATGATTATCGCTGGGAAGATGCATGGAGCTGGTGTCACAAATGAAACAGGCAGCGGCATTATTTCAGAAGATACTCTATCAAAGTTCATTGACGCAGGTGCAGATGTTATTTTAATGCCTGCTCCCGGAACCATACCTGGTATTACGGTTGGAACCGCTGAAAAATACGTTCGTTTCGTCCACTCAAAAGGAGCATTAGCGATGCTCACGATCGGTACAAGTCAAGAAGGTGCCGACGAAGCAACAATCCGCCAAATCGCACTCAACAGCAAGATGGCAGGCGCCGATATTTATCACATCGGAGATACTGGTTTTTATGGAATTGCGGTGCCGGAAAATATTATGACCTATTCGATTGCTATTAGAGGTAGGCGGCATACTTATGTTAGAATGGCGTCTTCTGTGGTGCGATAATAGACGACCAGTACTTATTATCAATGAGTCATCAATAATTATAGCTATCAAAAAAGCCATCCCGGATCCATCTGGAATGGCTTTTCAAAATTGTACATTAAATCGATTCACAGCTAAACTCAGTTCTTCACGAAGTTTGTTAACTTTCCAGTCGAATTCTGATACTGTAGAGCAAGCATTAATATAGTTATCCTTATCGAAAGAATAGTGGACCGCACCGCGCGCGTATCCACCTTCATACATTTTCTTGATGAAATCATTTTTCTACAATTATTTCCTATTTGAACCAGGTGAGCTAACACAACATCCTCTTCTTTGAGTAAAATACCCTTTTCTCTTCGGCTATTCTATAGTTCTCTAAAGCCTGCCTGTTCTTTCTGCTCTTTCTTCTTCAAGTTTACTGAATCGATTTTAACTCCGAGACTGTTTCCCCCGACTTATCCAGTACTTTCACTTCACCTATACCTTTCACAAAGTACCTTTTCTGGCCATTGCTGTTAGACACTTCTACTGCATTTGTAAATGTTTTATAAGGCGTATTTACAGTTTTGTTCACTCCCGTTATGGTATTGGATTCGAGCATATCCATACCCGGCTGCCATTTGGAGTTTACTTTTACTGGATAAGCTAACTCTTTACTGCCGTGCGGAATAGGAAATACCATGTAAAGTCCGTCTTTGTCTTCTGTTTGGTCGATATATTCAATACTGCCATCGCTTGTATCTTTGTATTCCCACAGATATCCGTAGAACGCTTTTCCTCCAAATTCCGTGTGGACTTTCTTATAAGAAATCTGGAATTCGCCCTGGGATTTCGCGTATATATACGTTTTCGTCAGATCATACGCATACCCGTCTGTTTTCATGGTACGCTGTTTAAACTCTATGCTCAGTCCACGGGCCATAAATGCTGAGAATTGCTCACGTGTCACGAATGCAGCGGGTCGAAACGTACCATCAGGATATCCAGTGAGTACGTGAGAACCTGCAAGTGTTCCAATCGCATAAGAAGCTTTCATATTATACCCGACATCACTAAATTCTCCGGTGGTACCCGCTTGAGACCAAAAAATACGAGAAAGTATCATCGCCATATCGCCACGTGAGATGGGGGTGTCTGGACGGAACGTGCCATCTGCAAAACCACTCAAATGACCGCGGTCCCAAGCTGAGTGAATATAGCCGCTTGCACCATGATTTTTACTAACGTCCTTGAATTTCGTATTTCGTTGCGTACCATCGAGTTTCAGCATACGACCAATCATAATCGCAACCTCTCCCCGTGTTACATTTTTCTTGGGTTGGAAGTTCCCATCGGAATACCCACTGATAATATCCTGTTCAACTAAATAATTCATTTCATCGTGAAAACGGTTGGTATCTGGAACGTCCGGGAATCCTGCTGCCGCAGCTGGCTGTGCAGCTAGAACGAAAGACAAAGATAGCACGGTGAGGATTGTAGATAATCGCTTCATGAAATCTCTCCTTTAATAGTTTGTATATTAAGATTACCAATAATTCCACAATTTATCAATTCTATTTTGATAGACTCTCTTCCATAACCTACTTACTCCATTTATGTTTCTTGGCATTGAGAATGCATTCATAAATGTATTCGAACCCCTTGATGTATAGGGAACGATTTCCTAAGGAGCAGGCCACGTTCATCGACCATGCAGGATGCAGGCGTAATATATGAGTTTGGCGATGTCCATTCCTATGACCAGCGTTTTATCCGTAACTTGATTAATTTTAGCGTTTTGCTTAAAATTCATAATATGTCCTCCTTGGTATGCAAATTAGGGGTCAATTCGTGCAGATTTGACACCCCGCATCATACCAAGAGGGCTTTTTCTATTCAAATCCTAGAAAAAGCTTCTAACAAGAATGCTCCCTAATACTTGAATACATAGGTGAGGCGGCAAATGTATAGTGCCATCATTCACTATAAATCCTCAATGCTATTTTTGATTAATTACTATTGGGTGAGTTCTTTCTGGACTTTCAGACGGTATTCTACACTACTGAGTAATTTCGATTCAAAGGAATTCAAGTTATGACTAATCAATATATTTTGCCAGATGTTCAAGTCATCTGTTAGAAGGACCATTTCAATCTTATGTCCTTTGTGGTTTTCTGCATATAATGCATCGTTAAGGACGAACGCGGTCGATCCACCTTTTGCCCCTAAATGGGTAAATTGCTCCTGGTTTCCTTCGTTAAGTTGCATTGGCCATTCCAACAAATCTCTTGCAGTTTCAGCTGCCTTTGCTGGAAGCTCATCATTCGATATGATTCCCAATAACTTTCCGTAATCATTAGCCGATGCACCAATCAAACGATCTGACCATACTTTCTGTACCTTCAAAGCCGATTCAAACGTTATTTCTTCAGCCTTGATAGTTCCCATCTTCATTTGTTTACTTAATTCCCTAGCTAATTCCCGATACTCCTCATTTGGTAACGATTCAAGTTCTTTTATTAATTGCTCCTCATCCATCGATTCGGTTTTTATGTGATCCGGGATTAAAAGAGCACTAACAATCGGATAAACTTCCTCCTGCTGCGTAAGACCAAGTGACTGTGCTCGCTCATTAATAGCAGCTATGCCCAGCAAATCAATCAAATAATCTGTGTTGGCATTAGAGCTGTAGGTCGCCATTCCTTTAGCAACGTCATGCAGCATCACCTTATTATTATTAACTTTCCCTTCTTCATTCATCGTCCTCAACCACTCTTCATGTGCGTTGCCATCCGTATTTTTTATGTAATAACGGTTTAAATCGTCTACTGGGACAGCATCATCTTTATTTAATATGCCGGCATCAATTTGCATGGCGTATTCAACAGCAATCAGCATCTTCACAGTACTTGCCAATGGTCGAACTATATCTGAATGATAGGTAATTAACCTTTCCCCATTTTCCTCCAAATAAAAAGAAGTCGACTGCGGATTATCTTTTAAATGGTTCATAACGTAATTTGGATTGTCTCTAAATACCGAGTATCCTGCAATTCCGATAACTAGAACAATCGATCCGTAAATTATTAATCGTTTTTTTGTATATGTTTTCTTATCTAACACAATCGAAGCAATGAACCCAGTAATCAGTGCAACTAAATAATTAACGCTAAAAATTACCACCGCAATGATAATTCCTAGCACAATCAATACCGTTACAATTACTTTTCTAAAGTCCTCTTTCGTTCTTTTCTCTTTTTTTAGAGGTATCAGCGTAAGAAGAATGATCCCCAAAAGCCCAATCCACGCCCAAATATTCATATAGGAACTTCCTTTCTACCAATGACTTTATATATAAGTACCTTACTGCTTTCTCTTTTAAAAAAGGATACAAAATCTTCCTTACAGAAAAATTATTCACTCACTATCCGACGACAATTAAATTATTTCAATTCCCGTAAAATAACTTTTAAAAGGATAGTAGCAAAGCCAGCACAAGTACCATCATGGGATTTCCCATGTAAGCACCTACCTTCTACTCTCTATACGCAATAAATTTCCAGAGGGTTTCATCAATTCACTACATATTAGGAAATAATAAACCAATTCATAGGTTCACCTCTATTGCCCCGACTATTCCACCCTCTAATAGCACCCCGCTTCAATATATGAGATAATCAATCTAACAGAACCAACGTACTAAACACGAAAAATTGAGGTGCCGCCATGAAACCGGTCATACTAGCTGAAAAACCTTCCCAAGCCAAAGCCTATGCAGATGCCTTCACTGCCCGTAAACACGAAGGCTATATGGAAATCCATCCATGCCCCACGTTTCCGGAGGGGGCTTTTTTGACATGGGGTGTTGGGCACCTCGTGGAATTGAAAGAACCTCATACTTACAATCCAGCTTGGAAGCGCTGGTCACTTGGAAGTTTGCCGATTTTACCGGAACGCTATGAGTTTCAAGTGTCGAAAGGAAAGTTCAAGCAATTTCAAGTCGTGAAAAAGCTCATTAAAGGCACTAATACCGTCATTAACGCATGTGACGTGGATCGCGAAGGATCGAATATCTTCTATAGTATTTATGATCAGACAGGTGCTCGTAACCAAACCATCAAACGCTTGTGGATCAATTCTCTTGAATCCGAGGAAGTGATCAAAGGATTTGAGAACTTACTTGATAATAAGAAGGATTTGCAGATGTACGAAGAAGCCAAGTCCCGCCAGATCAGTGACTGGTTGGTTGGGATGAATGGCTCGCGGTTGTACACGTTGTTATTGAAAGCCAAAGGAATCGAGGAAGTGTTCCCAATCGGGCGCGTTCAATCTCCTACGGTCTATTTGATTTATCAGCGGCAGCGTGAAATTGAGACGTTTGTGTCGGAACCATTTTTTGAAGCGGAGGCTTTATTTACAGCTGCGAACGGAACATACAAAGGGAAAGCCAAGTTGAAAGAACCGAAACGGGAATTGATAGCTGATGCGTTGAATAGTCGCGGTATCACGAAGCGAACACCGGGCACTATCTCGGAATTGAAGACAACGGATAAACGCATGCCGCCTCCTCAGCTGCACTCCCTTTCAACGCTGCAGGCAACTGCAAACCGTCGCTGGAAAGCTAGTCCTGCGACCGTCTTGAAAACAATGCAGACGCTGTACGAGAAGAAACTCGTGTCATATCCTCGTACAGACACGCGGCATATCACACCGAGTGAATTTAATTACCTAGCAGCATCGGTTGAAAAATACCAAGAACTTATTGGAAAACCATTCGAAATTGCTTCAAAGACGCCTAAAAAACGTTTCGTCGACAGTTCAAAAGTACAAGAACACTATGCTATTATCCCAACTAAAAAGGTTCCCACAGCAGCGACAATCGCAAGATTAGCACCGTTGGAACGTAATTTATATGAAGAAGTTGTACGTACCGCACTCGCGATGTTCCACCGCGATTATTTATATACAGAAACGAAAGTAACGACCGACGTCAACGGACTTCCCTTTTTTACGACGGGGAAAACAGAAGTGGACAAAGGTTGGAAAGAGCTATTTGCTGCACCTCCGAAAAAAGGGAAAGAAGCAGACGAACCTGCTCTTCCACTTCTAGTGCAACATGATGCCGTACAAAGTGAAATCGGGATTAAAGAAGGTGCGACTCAGCCGCCAAAACCGTACACTGAAGGCCAACTAATTGCGATGATGAAAACGTGCGGGAAGCTTGTTGAAGATCAGACGGAGACGGATATTCTAAAAGAAATTGAAGGGCTCGGTACGGAAGCGACGCGAAGTAATATTATCGAGACGATTAAAAAGCATGGCTATATTTCTGTCACGAAAAACATTGTGTCGATTACGGATAAAGGTCGCGTCCTTTGCCAAGCCATCGAGGGTAGTTTGCTCGCAAGCCCCTCAATGACTGCGAAATGGGAAACATATTTGAAAAAAATCGGCAATGGTGAAGGAACGGGTCAGCATTTTTTAGGAAGTGTGTCGAAATTCATTTATAAGTTACTTGAAGACGTGCCGGTGCAACTCGAGCAACAAAAGATCGATATCGTGTTGCCACCATCCAAATCTGCTAGTCGAAAATCCTATACAGCTACAGAGGTTGCACCTTGTCCGAAATGTGGAAACGGTATGATCGTCGCAAGAAAAGAATTTTACGGCTGTAGCAACTATAAAAGTGGCTGTAAGCAAACGTTTCCGGGGTTATTTTTGAAAAAGAAACTAACACAAGCACAAGTGAAACTGCTTTGTACGAATGGAAAAACAAACGTCATTAAAGGATTTACGCATGCGAACGGTCAGAAATTTGATGCCATGCTTGAATTGAAAGAAGGCAAATTGAACTTAGTGTTTGTTTAAGTAAAAAGGAAAGCCGTCTCTTGAAAGGCTTTCCTTTTTTGTTCTATTTTTACAATACAGGTGATAGAAGACGCGAAATGCCTTCTTTAAATTTAATGACAAGCGAGCGTTCTGCATAGCGTTCAGGTGTCAGTTCTGAACTGACCTCAATGTCTTTCAAGAACAAACTATGCAGCTTTTGCGCTACCTTTTCATCGTAGACGATTGCACTGACTTCGAAGTTTAAATGGAAACTGCGAGAATCTATGTTCATTGTCCCCACTGCCGCCACCTCCTCGTCAACAACGATGGTCTTTGCATGCAAAAACCCATTTTCATAAAGTAAAATTTTCGCTCCATAATCCAGCAGATCTCCTGCATACGCCCACGTCGCCCAATAGACAAATGGATGATCTGGTTTACATGGAATCATGATCCGCACATCAACTCCAGACAACAACGCAATTTTACATGCGTCCATAAAACTTGTATCCGGTATGAAATAGGGAGTTTGGATATAGACACTCTTCTTCGCAGATAAGATAAGTTTGATATACATATTTTTCAAATGCTCTGTGACGGAATCGGGACCACTCGAAACTGCCTGGATGGGGCTCATCCCTTGTTGTGGCTCTTCAGTAAATGTGTACTCATCCCACTCACCAGGCTTATTATTGCCAGCTCGGTGCCAATCTAATATGAACTTGCCCTGTATGTGGTGGACGGCTTTTCCTCTAATACGAAGGTGTGTATCCCTCCAGTATCCAAACTTTTTGTCCAGCCCCAGGTACTCGTCCCCTACATTGAATCCGCCAATATACGCGATCCGACCATCGATAATGACCAGTTTACGGTGATTCCGGTTGTTCACTCTAAAGTTGATTAATCTAAAAAACGATGGGAAAAATACTTCGACTTCGCCACCCGCAGCACGCAATTCATCAAAAAACTTAGGCGACGTTTTTTTAGATCCGACTTCATCGTAAAGAAGACGAACTTTCACCCCTGCCTTTGCCCTTTCCGTTAGAGCATCACGAAGTCTAGTACCTAATACATCTGATTGGATAATGTAATATTGAATATTAACTTCTTTTACAGCAGCTTGGATATCCGCAATAAGGGAATCAAATTTTTGATGCCCATCGTCAAAAATTTGAACGTTATTATTCGTGGACAATAACGCATCCGATGATATTAAGTTCATGTGAATGAGTTCTTCATGTTTCTTAAGTAACGGAGACTGTTGAACATACTCTCTATAGACCGTTGATAGTTGATGGTTTACTTCGGTATCAATTTCCGTTCTCTCTTCATCTGTCAGCTTATAGAAATTCTTTTGCTTCAAGTTTCGTCCAAGGAATAGATAGATGAAAAAGCCTGCTATAGGAATAAACACCATGACCAATATCCATGCCCATGTATTTCCAATGTCTCTTCTTTCAAAAAACAATACACCTACCAACAATAAAAGATTGATCACTATTGTAATGGATAAAATCAACGTAATTATATATCCTATTCCCATCATTACACCTACCTTCTTGTTTTAATTTTCATGTGACCCACACATTTAAGTCCTTAATAATTTCTTTTTATGTATAGATTACATACTATAGAAAGTAGTATTCACTATAACATGTACCCTCGAATATGGGACAGGCTAGTAGAAAATCGTTGAGTTCGACAAGAAGTTTAACATATTTTTTAATGAGTATGTCTTACAACTTGAATTACCTCGTTAATCAATTATAATTAGTTTCACTTAACGATTAGAATGCGTTCACATAAAGTTGCTACACACGTTAGACGAATTCTATTATGAACAAAAATTGATAGCCTTCGTGAGTTGAACCACAATATTGAACTAAGCAATCACAGAAATAGAAGTTCGCTTTTCAGCATATCCAGTTGCCTCTTTCGTTCACATGTTAGGGATAATTCGACAGCAACATGAACAGAAGTTGAGCACAAAACTCCAACGGCGAAAGAGGTTTTTGAATGGAACAGAAACAGTATGAATACTTAGCGGATAACCCGAATGTGAAAGTCCTTCCTATTATGTTAACGCTCATTATTGGGGCGTTTTTCGCTATTTTAAATGAAACACTCTTAAATATAGCGCTCGTAACACTTATGGATCAGTTCTCGATTTCTTTAACATCCGTCCAATGGATGGCGACCGGATTCATGCTCGTCATGGCCATTGTCATTCCAATTTCTGCGTTGCTCCTTCAATGGTTTACTACGAGACAACTGTTCTTAGGAACAATGGCTGTATTTACGCTAGGTACAATCATTTGTGCGAGTGCCCCGACGTTTTCGATTTTACTGATTGGACGTTTGATCCAAGCGGTAGGAACCGGCTTATTGATGCCGATTATTTTCAATGTCTTCCTATTGATTTATCCTCCGGAACGGCGCGGAAAAGTGATGGGGATGATTGGTCTCGTCATCATGTTTGCCCCAGCAATTGGACCCACATTATCAGGGGTTATTGTTGAATACTTAGGTTGGCGTTATTTGTTCATCATCGTCATCCCATTTGCTTTGTTCTCGATCGCATTTGCCTATAAGTATTTGGTCAATGTGTCCGAAGTGACGAAACCTAAAATAGACTTCGTTTCCTTATTGTTCTCGACAATCGGTTTCGGCTCCATTGTATATGGATTCAGTTCCGTTGGAGAGAGTAAAGAAGGATTTGCAAGCCCAATTGTTTGGTTGTTCATAGGGATGGGGGTAATCGGAATTGCCCTATTCGTTTGGCGTCAGTTGAAGCTCGATGAACCAATCATGAACATGCGCGTATTCCGTTATCCGATGTTCTCACATGCTGTCGTGATGTTTCTAATCATTATCATGGCGATGTTCGCTTCAGAAATCATTTTGCCGATCTATATGCAAGGTCCACTGGCTCTCACTGCAGCGACAGCTGGCTTGGTTTTGTTACCAGGAAGTATTTTGAACGGGATCATGTCACCGTTTATGGGCGCCTTATTTGATAAATTCGGACCGCGCGTGTTGATGATCCCCGCTACACTCGTGTTGAGCGGTACGATGTTCATGATGAGTCAGTTAACCGTCGATACGCCTGTATGGGTGGTTGTAGTCAGTTATATCCTCATTATGCTATCTGTTTCCGCCATCATGATGCCTGCTGAAACCAATGGACTTAACCAGTTGCCGAAACGACTCTATCCACACGGAACTGCCGTGATGTCCACGCTACAGCCGGTTGCAGGAGCGATCGGGGTGTCGGTGTTCATCAGCATCATGAATGCACGTCAGTTACACGTTTTACAGAAATCATCGACTCCAACAGAACCTGCGTCGATAAATCTAGCGTTAGTTTCAGGGGTTGAATTGGTATACTTCATAGCGTTTGGTATGTCCATAGTCGCTGTTGTTCTGTCGTTTGTTGTCTACCGTGCGAAACCGAGTGAAGATGAGGAAAATTCAAGTATGTAAACTTAAATTGAAGCTAGCAGGTGCCAAACTAAGGTGCCTGCTTTTTTGTTTGCTGTGTTACACATGCATGTGAGTGCTAAGTCGACTACACTTACCTAAAGAAGGAGTGGTGACATATGAATCGAAAACGATACCGGAACTTAGATCCAACTGCACGTCCTGCAACCTTTAGTGAATTGGTACGCTGGCAAAAGGAGCGTTTCCGCAAACAGAAAGACATGAGCTTTACGATCGGACAGGCCCCCGACAAGCAGCTGACGTTACTCCACACGAATCAGGATGAGTTGACGATTACATGGATCGGGCATTCGACGTTTCTCATACAGCTTGCTGGTCTAACCATTGTGACAGATCCCGTTTGGGCAAGTCGGATGGGATTTGGTAGAAGGCTAGAAGAACCCGGACTCACTCTGGAAGAAATCCCGCCAGTCGATATTATTTTGCTCTCACATTCGCATTATGATCATTTGGACGTCCCCTCATTGAAGAAACTGAAAGGGACCCCTGCCATACTCGTTCCTGAAGGACTTGGGCGCAAAGTACGTAAACTGATGATGGAAAATCGAGTGTATGAGCTTCCTTGGTGGGGTCAAGTGCGCATCGGTTCTGTGGAATTCCACTTTGTTCCTGCTCAACATTGGACGAAACGTACATTGACCGATACGAATACGTCGCATTGGGGTGGGTGGATCATTCAACGGCATATGGAACCTTCAACTGAAGCGTTACAACCTGAATCGATTTACTTTGCCGGTGATAGTGGGTATTTCAAAGGCTTCTGTGAGATTGGCAAGAAATTCTCTCATATTACGTATGCGCTCATGCCCATTGGGGCGTATGAGCCTGAATGGTTCATGGGGACTCAACATATGACACCGGAAGAAGCGATTCAGGCGTTTGTGGATGTCAGTGCTGATGTGTTCATTCCGATGCATTACGGAGCTTTTTATCTAGCTGATGACACTACAGAAGAAGCGTTGAATCGATTACTTACCGAATGGGCACAGCGCGAACTAGAAGATAGTGATTTGAAGGTTTTGAAGCATGGTGAGACGCTTTCCTTTGTTCATTCAACTAAAAATCGCAACTAATTCGGGGTTGTAATTTTTAGAATAGGCTGTATATTTGACTCATAGATTTCCATTATACTTACAGTTGGCAGATGATGAGTTTACTAAAAAGGGGAAGCTGGGATGAATCGCACCTATTTGAAACATGAATTTTTACTGACCGCCAAAAGTAAGCGCACCATTCCTTTTCTTCTGTTTATCGGGGTTTTACTTATCAGTTATTGCTTTCTCATTGTCCCGAATCGAGAAACTAAGGAAACGTTCCACCCTGACGAAATACGGAAATATTTAACCGGGTTAGAAGTGGAACAGACTCAGCGCTTGAAGAACGGAAATACTGGCATCATTTTAATGACGGGGGATCCAGTTTTCGCCAGAAACGATTATTACCACGGATTGTTCAGCGCATTCCTCCACTCTTATGAAGATCGCAATTTTTTACGCTATCTCCACCTGCGTGCCTACTATCTTGAGTCTGATCCTTCCGTTTATCTACATGATAATAGTCTTTTCAAACGCTCTCCATATCCTGTCAAAGATCGGGAACATCTGTATCATCAGACAATGCTCCGTTATGAGGATTACTTGTTGAATAATCGGCCTATAACGGAAGCCTTTCTATTTGAGAAGACTGCGTTCCAATCGCTGCAGACATTTCTACACACGTATGGTTTTTATTTCTTCCTATTTTGTGCCGTTTATTTCAGCTGCGATATTTTGTCACGAGATCGTTCCCATCGGACGGTGTTACAAGGTCTTCCATTATCGTGGTATCGACAGTTAAATTTGAAGACACTAGCTGCATTTAGTTATACACTTCTCGTTTTAGTAACTGTACTTCTCGCAGGTTTTTTTGTTATATCCTCACAATTTGGGTTCGGCTACGGTAACTTGCATGTTCCGATTATGACCGCCCAAAATACATTTACAATTGAAGACTATGGAGTCATCAGTATGATGAAATTTGTAAGTCTATCACTAGCAGCCCTCCCACTATTAGTACTTGTTATCATACGCATCAATGTCATTCTCAGTCTGCTATTGAAGAACGAGTGGCTCGTCCTAATGCTTGGCACATTAGTGATCTTTTCGGAACGTCTCTACGATCCAAGAACGACTCGAGAAATCTTAGGAATCGATATCAGTTATTTTCCGCAAACCTATTTTGATTTCGGAAAGATAGTGACGGGTGAAAAGAACTTCTTATTAAACACGGAGACGATTACGTTGGCTAAAGGGGTTGTTGTACTACTGGTTGCAGCTGCAATCATAGAAGCTGTCCTATTTGTCCTCTCCCGTGTCGTCACTAAACGAAGGCTCTATCAGTCTCGATGAAATCATCTGATAAGGAATGAAACAAGTTATGAGATGGAACTACCTCCTATTTGAAACCAAGATGGTGCTACACAATCGGAAGAATTGGCTACTCGGGATTGCGATTCTTCTGTTTTTCCCAATTTATTATTTGCAGTACAGTCAAACTGATATTAAAACGCTACAAGATCAGAAAAACGAGGAAGCAGAACAATTCCACACTATTTTCAAAGCTTTTCCTGAGGAGATGAGAGAAACGAAAGAGGGGCAGGAAATCTACGATAACCTTACCGAGCAATCCTCCCTCATCAATATGCAACGCTTCTATCTATGGGATGAAGAAGAAAACGACTCATACATTACGGATGGGCTACGGCTTAACGAACTCCGGCTCGCATTACACGAAGCTGGAAACAAAGGAATACATCCAAATTACATTGTCACTAAAGAAGAGATCCATAAAGAAGTGGCGTTGTTGAACTATTACCAGAAGCACCATGTATCCATCGTTCCCGATCCGTTCGTTGCAAGCAATTACATACCCGCTGCGCTCGATACAATTAGCGGATTACCATTCTGTCTCATTGTCTTGCTGATCGGCAGCAGTATGTTATTACATGATCAGCAAAACCGCTCCCTCATGAGAGGACTGCCAGTCTCATTCTTACAGAAAGTGTTCAGCAAAGTAGGAATACATCTGTTCCAACTCTTCGTTTTTCTCGCTGTAGGAATTGGGATTGGTAGTGTATATGTAGGATTGAAAACGGGTTGGGGTAGTTTTACCTCGCCTATCCTGCTCTATTCAGGTGGTACTTTTACTGCCGTCTCGATTGTCCATTATGTCCTTTTGCAGCTTCTGTCGTTTCTACTCATTAGTTTGCTGTTATTAGTTACTACCATTTTAGTAAGCGGTCTAACTAAAAATATGTACGCAACGGTTTTATCCATCGTCTTTCTGCTGCTACTACCCTCCCTGCTTCTTTCAGCGGGTATCGATGCGAGCTGGCTACATCCTCTTGTCATGATTGATATCGGCTCTGTGTTGAGCGGAGAGGCTGCGCTGAAGTTTACAAGCACGTCAATGGACTATAGGCGTGCACTTTCATGGTTCGTTGGCTTAACACTCGTAGTGCTTGCCACTCTGTACATGAAGACCAGACTACAATACACATCGCATCCATCGGGACACGATAAACCAAACTAAAACAGGAGGGACGATCTTGCTGAAGCTTACTGATCTATCAATCGCCTATCAGGATAAAATTGTACTGGATCACTTGAATTTCACTGCTAAAAAGGGAGAGATCATTGGTGTCGCAGCACCGAACGGAACAGGAAAGACGACATTATTCAATATTATTGCGAATTATACGAAACCTGATTCCGGAAAGGTACTTTTTGATGGGAAACACACATACCGGAATGAGAAAGAAGAGGTATTGATCCATAAACAATTGACAACATTTCCTGAACAGAAGGACTTGTTTGATGAACTGTCCGGCACCGATCACTTGAAACTGTATGCATCGATGTGGAATGGCTCTTCAAAAAGCGTCCCCGCCATCATCGACAAACTGCAGATGAACCATTATGTGAAAAAGAAAGCAAAAACGTATTCACTCGGAATGCGGCAGCGGCTCTGTTTTGCGATGATGATGGCAGCAGATACAACTGTAATGCTGATGGATGAAGTGATGAATGGACTCGACGTTACGAACGTTGCACTGATTTCTGAGTGTTTGTTGGACATGAAACAGGCAGGAAAATTAGTTTTCGTTGCGTCACACTTATTAGAAAATCTCGATTTATATGCAGACCGCGTCATCTTCTTAAAAGAAGGTAAAATTGTTCATGAACAACGTTTTACAGAAGATCGCGAAGTCTATTTAAAAGTAGAGATTAGACCAGTGGATTATGATGAACTGAAGACGAAGAATGAACTTCCCGCTGATCACTTGTACATCGCAGAGCATTTGCTCTGTATACCGCTGGAAGGTCTAACCTTGCCGGAACAAACACGTTGGGTTGAGCGGATGCTCGGCAGATTTGGGCATCATCTGACAGTAGGGCCACTCGGGACGGTGGAGTATTATGAAAAATATTATGCGTAATGGCCGGGCTATTGTGTTTGTATTCTTGCTCCTTGTGGGGTGTCAGGCAAAACACATCCCAACCACTGAACAAGCCGTTCGATATGAACAGAATTACGAGCTGTTAGGTGATGAAAAAGATGAATTGATTAAGCTTGTGAACCCCGCACTCTTTACGACTGTGGATCGTAGTAATCCTCAAGCTGAAGCTGTATCAGTACCAGTCGTCCCTAAGACCGGGGAAGAATTAAAACTCAAGACTGGACGTTATATGATTACGGGCTACCCCACTGGTAATATCTATGTGTTCGATGCACAAGGTAAGGAGATCTTACGGGAGATTGTTGGGGATTATGCGGGTGCTGGAAGTCTCACTGTTTCTATAGATGAGTCCTATACAGTTCGAGCAGATGGAGGGTATGATTCTGTAGAAGTTTTCCTTTCACCCACTTCTTTGAATACTGAACTGTCTGCGGGCGTATGGGAAGTAGGGACAGATATTAAGGCTGGGAAATATACGATTTCTGTGGACCAAGGCTACGGGATCTTACAAATTCTTGAGAAAGAAAAGGATGCCATTCTTTATGAATTGGTTGGTGGGACGATCGGTCGTACAGAAAGCACCGTACAACTGAAAGAGGGTCAGTGGCTTCGTGTTACGGATGCTTCGTTCATCACCTTCCATCCCTCAGATACATGACTAAACAAATAGCTTGTTTTGAAAGAGACATTGAATTAGTTGGATACAACCGTGAGTGCTTATAATTAGGCATTCACGGTTTTTAAATATAGATAATTGATGATAGCTTACTATCTTATATAAAAATAATATTGCTTATTTTCTGTCTATTTGATACGTTGGACTAATAGGATTGTTGGAAGGTGATTCACTGTTTGGAATTCATTAGGGGAATGGGTTCCAAAGAGATCCAACTAATCCAAACGAAACCGTAAAGGGGATGGGGAATTGACGATTGAGTTGAAAGAATCTGAGTTGCGCAGAGAACACGAGCTGCCACGTACGGCGGATGGGAAACTGGACTATGAAAAAATCGTGGAAACTCCTGAATTTAAGAATCTTGTCAAAAAGAAAAATCGTTTTTTGACACCCTATGTCATTGCATTTTTTGCGATTTATCTCCTGCTGCCTATATTGACAGGATACACTTCTATTTTAGAAACACGGGCTGCCGGATGGATGACATGGACGTGGGTGTACGCATTCGGACTATTCGTAATGGTTTGGGTATTTACACAAATTTACGTTAAAAAAGCACGTGACTTCGATAAAGATATTGACCAGATTATCCAAAAACACGTTAGAGACTAAGGGGGATTCCGTTCATGAGCTTCATTTCCATTGCAATCTTTTTTGCTGTAATTTTATTGACTCTTTACATTACGTACTGGGCTGCGAAACAAACGCAGACTGCCAGTGACTTTTATACTGCGGGTGGCTCACTGACCGGCTGGCAGAACGGGATGGCCATTGCAGGCGACTATTTGTCCGCTGCCTCATTCCTCGGAATTGCCGGTGCGATCTCATTGAATGGATTTGATGGGTTTTACTACAGTGTCGGGTTTCTAACAGCCTACCTTGTTGTGCTGTTCTTAATTGCTGAGCCCCTTCGTAACCTTGGCAAATATACAATGGCTGATATGATCGGTTCGCGGTTTGGTGCGAAGAAAGTGCGTGGTGCGGCTGCGCTGAATACGATTACGATTGTGTTATTTTACATGCTTGCCCAGCTCGTTGGTGCGGGCGCACTAATCAAGTTATTGTTTGGAATTGATTATTGGATTTCCGTTCTCATAGTAGGCGTAATGATGCTCATTTATGTACTGTTCGGCGGAATGACAGCTACCAGTTGGGTTCAGATCGTTAAAGCAATCTTACTCATGATTGGAACAATCGTGATTTCGTTCCTCGTGCTGATGAAATTCAACTTCAACTTTGTTGGGATGTTCGATGTGATGCGGACTGCGACCGATCACGGCGAGTCCTTCCTCCATTCAGGAGTAGTGTATAAAGATCCGATTGGGTTAATATCCGTGTTGCTTGCACTTGTGTTAGGAACTGCAGGTCTTCCTCACATTTTGATGCGATTCTTTACTGTTAAAGATGCAAAGACTGCGCGTTCGTCAGTTGTCTATGCAGTGTGGATTATCGGAATCTTCTACGTGTTGACGATTTTCCTAGGCTTTGGAGCTGCGAAGTTCGTTGGGTCGAAGGCGATCATTGCAGAAAATGCAGCAGGTAACATGGCTGCGCCGATGCTAGCAGGTGTACTAGGTGGAGACGCATTAGAATCATTCGTCGCAGCTGTTGCGTTTGCTACGATTCTTGCAGTAGTAGCAGGGCTCGTGTTATCAGGTGCTTCCGCCATTGCCCATGACCTTTATGCCGAGATCATCATGAAAGGTAAAGTGACAGAGAAGCAGCAAGTACGAGCTGCGCGTATTGCTGCAATTACCGTTGGCATACTGTCTATATTGTTGGCACTTGGTTCAGAAAAACTGAATGTAGCATTCCTCGTATCACTTGCATTCTGTATTGCTGCATCTGCCAATGTTCCAACGATTTTAATGACAATATACTGGCGTAAGTTCAATACGACAGGTGCGGTTGCATCCATGCTGACAGGTTTGATCACAGCACTCGTATTGGTTGCGGTTAGTCCTAACGTGATTAACCCTGTTCCTGGCGCTGCATTCTTTGTGGGCGATCCACTCTTCCCATACGTAAACCCAGCGATTATCTCCATACCAGCTGGATTCCTAGCAGCAATCATCGGGACATACATTGGTGCGAAACGTCATGAAGCAGATGAAGTTTCTTATGCAGAAGTCCGTTTCAAAGCGGAAACTGGGTACCGCGGCTTGTGATGATAAATGCGTATATGAATAGGTAGTTAAGAACCTGCGAGTCTGTCACTGTAATGTGATGGATGCGCAGGTTTTTTGCTTGTTTATGGCCAGTTGGATTTTGGAGTGGAGTGGTTGCGGTATCCAGCGGGTCTCTACTTATTGAGTTGATTCCCCATTCTATTGATCAGATTCCCTACAAAATGCACAACCATGAAAAAACCACTCCTCTTGGAGGAGTGGTTTTTATAGGAATTATCTTTTTCCTGTACGATCAATGAGAAACGTCATAACTACGAATAGCGCAAAAGCGAGTAATAGAATCGTGCCACCTACAATGTAAAAGACGAGCGCGAATGTCTCGTTAATATTAAATGGGTGAATGAACTGAAGCCACATGCCCGCAGTCAAGCCAATTGACCCAATGATGGCTGCCCAACCGTGAATTGCCACGAGTTTCGTTGCACGAACGCGGTAAATTTTATAAAATACGCCCCATGAAAATACGGATAGCCAGCCTACTAATAAGATGTGCGCGTGGATAGGCTTAAATGCATATGATCCTGATCCCGCCATATGTGAACCCAGCACAGTTCCTACCAACCCAAAAATTGCAGCAATTCGTATTAAACGTATACTCCATTTTTCCTGCATATTGCATTCCTCCTGTGTCGTTCTGATTACCTTAATCATACGACCCCAACATGAACGCAACATGTACAGCATATTACAATTGGGGTAGAGTAATCGTAAAGACGGTCCCTTTCCCCTTTACACTCGTGACGGTAATCTCCCCATCATGTAGCTCGATCACTTGCTGGACAATGGATAACCCTAGACCTGTCCCCTCAGCGACAATTGTCCGAGAATCGTCTTCACGATAAAAACGATTAAAAATATGCGGAAGGTTCTCTTCTGCAATGCCGATTCCCGAATCACCGATTTGTATAGTTATTGAGGTTTCATCCGCAACTAAAGAAACTTCAATGTTGCCGTAATCCGGCGTATATTTCAATGCATTGGACAACAAGTTCTCCCATACCTTCTCAAGAAACGCCGGATCTCCGGTCAATTCTGCATCCTCAATTTCCATAGAGAGTGAAATCTGTTTTTCTTCTAGGAGCCAGCGGTATTTACGTATGGTCTCTTTCAGCTGTTCACCGACATCATATAAAACAGGATTCAATGGGCTCATCATCTGATCGAGTGACGTCAACAATAGCAACTGTTTTGTCAGGGAAGACAACCGATCCGTCTCAGATTGGATGACTCTTGCGTACCCTGCACGCTCTTCAGGGGAGAGAGATTCATCTATCATCAAGCCAGCATATCCTTTAATGTTCAATAACGGTGATTGAAAGTCATGCGACACGTCACTGATGAACTTCTTACGGATTAAATCGTTCTCCCCAAGACGCTCGGTCATTTTTTGAAAACTTTCCGCGAGTTGACCAATCTCATCTTTCTGATGAATCTGCAAGATACCGCTGAATTCTTCTTTTCCGACTTTCTTCGTCGCAAGCGTCAACTGGGTAATTGGACGGATCAGCCGCTTCGCAACGACAAGCATTGCCAATAAACTTGCAATAGCCATCACAATGACCATGCCGCCAAGTAAGAAATGTACTTCAGTAAAAAGTAACTTGATATCCGGACGCAAAAACAGGGCATACTCTTCACCCCTGTATGTAAATGGGACACCGACTGTATTGGAGGTTTCATCCGCAAAAAAGCCAGTAACGAATGTTTCTGTCGGAAAGTTTTTCATGCCATGATAGTTTTCCCCTCGAAGTACAGACTCCACGTCTCCTTTTTCTAAGTTATCAAGACGGTAGGGTTGACCGTAGCGCCGCTCTTTTAAGTCTTTATCTACAAGCAACAACTTATACCCCACAACTGCTTGGGTTTTCAAGTAGAGATCCAAATCTTCGGGTGTCGTCTCTTCAATGTAACCTGCGAGCTGCCGAGCAATATTCATATTTTTTTCATCGTTAGAGCCCTTCAAGTTTTGATGATAATACGTATTGACTGCAAGAAACGCTGTTAGTGCGCTGAATACCATGATCCCTGCGGTATAGAGCAAAAACTTTCCATAGAGGGACCTCATAAGGCACCTGTGTCCAGCTTATAGCCAACGCCCCGTAGCGTTACAATACTTACTTGCTCCGGGAGTCCTTCCAGCTTGTCCCTCAACCGCTTAATATGAACGTTCAACGTCTGTTCATCCCCTTCATAATCGAATCCCCATACTCGATCCAATAATACCTCACGCGTGAACACCTGATTCGCACGTGAAGCAAGAACAGACAACAGTTCAAACTCCTTCAAGGGCAAGAGCAACACCTTTTTCCCTATAGATACTTCATATGTTTGGCGATTAATGGACAGCGGTCCTGCTTGGATAAAGACATCAACAGCTTTGTCGAAACGTCGTAGGATGGCACGGATGCGAAACAGTAATTCTTTAGGCTCAAATGGCTTCACTAGATAGTCGTCTGATCCTGCAAGGAACCCCTTTTCCTTATCCTCTAGTTCCCCTTTTGCTGTGAGTAGAAGAACAGGAATATCCCATTCTGATCGTAGTTTCTTCGTCAGTGTATAGCCGTCCATCTCAGGCATCATGACATCAACTACCGCTAGATCAGGAATCTCTTGCTCCATTAGGTCAAGAGCTTCACGTCCATTTTTTGCTTTTATCACCGTATAGCTGGCTGCGGATAATGTAATGCGTACCAGCTCTAAAATGTTCGGGTCATCATCGACCGCTAGAATTGTTAACATCTATCCCACTTCCTTCTTTTGGACTTACTGCATTCTGCATTCAACAACCCTGAAACCAAAATAATGACAGCAGTCATATAAAGCCAGATCACAAGCATAATGATTCCAGCCAACTGACCATATAACCTTGTGTAATCCACGGCAGTCACCCATCCGCCAAACAAATAAGAAAACAGTTGCCACCCAATCGTCGATAGGAACGCACCTGGAACGACCTGTCGAAACAATACTTTACCACTCGGAACAAATTTATAGAAGAGTAGGAAAAAGGCAAACAAAAACAGTGTGCCTAGTCCCCATTTAACTTTTGGCCACAAAAACAGCCAGCCTTTCCAATCGTCAATTCGATCGTAGTAAGCGATTACTTGATGAAGAATATTTTCAATAAATGGGAGTAATATTGAGAGTGGTACAACGAGCATGAACAATAATGTGACACCAAGGTCACGAAATAGCGATAACCAAAATCCTTTTCTACGTATATAGCCATTTGCCAAGTCCAGGGAACGTGCTAAAGATTGTACCGTAACAGATGATAACCAAAAAGCCCCTGCTAAACTGAAATAAAGCCATTTTCCTTTACCATTCCGTAGCACTTCCCGGACATTGTCTTCAATTAACTGAAAAGACTGCTCAGGAATGAAGGGTCGTAAAAATCGGAATAAGATTTCTTCGTTGACCGGAAACAAATTCAGTAACGATATTACGAAAATAAAAAATGGCAACATCGATAACAATAAGTAATAAGCGGTTTGAGCGGCTTGATCAAAGAATCGTTCTCTTACAAATCGTTGGAGCACTCTCAACCCAGTATTCATTCACAGACTCCTTTTTATATAGTATATGCCCGGACATTCCTTTTTCTATCATGATATACTACATGTGGGTAATAAAAAAGCGAGCCAAGGAATGAAATCCTCGACTCGCTTTTTAAATTGCCCGGCAACGTCCTACTCTCACAGGGGGAAGCCCCCTACTACCATCGGCGCTGAAGAACTTAACTTCCGTGTTCGGTATGGGAACGGGTGTGACCTCTTCGCCATCATTACCAGACAAATTGAGCTTGTTCGCTCAAAACTGGATAAAACCAACATTGATAATCAAGATAGCCTTACGGCTCTTTAACTTATATTTGGGAAAGTCCTCGATCGATTAGTATCTGTCAGCTCCACATGTCGCCATGCTTCCACACCAGACCTATCCACCTCATCATCTTTGAGGGATCTTACTTACTTGCGTAATGGGAAATCTCATCTCGAGGGGGG
>NZ_QQAK01000015.1 GCF_003384035.1 Sporosarcina sp. BI001-red
GAGATAGTTTCGGAATACATGGTTTCCTCATTCCTATCTTCTGTTGTAAAGTTGAAATTTGTATTATAAATTCCCTGTGTTTTCATGCCGAAGGCATTTATCACAGAACTTGTCGCGCGCCCCCGTTACTTGAAGAAGATATTTTTTCTATTTCAAGTAATTGATATAAATTGGTCTTTATTTAGCCACTGTTTCAGCAGGAGTAATAGCTTCATTTGGAAAATACGTTGTTTTTATTTTAGTAATAAACCAATTTGTTCTATTAGGATCTGGATTCTTTTCAACAGTAATAACCTTATATCCTCTTCCAAAGTTTGCATATGAAGTTAATAGATCATATGCAATTGTATATCTTACTTTTGAATCGCTAATCTTATTTACTTTTACAAAATGAACATTGCCAACCCACGGACTTGATTGTCCAGTCACCCAACCCTTTTCTTCAAACTCTTTCTGTGTACGTTTCTGAAGAGACGGCGAAAGCACGGCATATTGTACGGCACCACTTCGATTCTTCACGCCCAATATCCATAATTCTACTGCTTGTTTAGGGTTTTCCGTTTGCAAACCATAAATAAATGAAATAAGTTGACTATCCAATATCCCCCATCACCTTTTCGAACATACTTTCTAATAAGATATGTTTCGAAGGACTTCCGAATTCAGATATTGGCCCGATTGCTATATAGGCGTAATCTTAATCGGCAACTTTTGCCCTAAGTTTAACCACTGTGTATCCTATCTACTGTTCCCAATATCCGACTTGGAACAAATTCACTTATTGTCTAGAAAGGGAAGAAGTATAGTTTCTACCCATATATGAAATTTAGTTTGAGCCTCTTCATAATCATTTGTCTTAAAAATCAGTACACCGAAATCATTATCTATTTCATATTCTGAACCCAGCAGCTTTTGTACATCTTCATCATCTATGTGATTAAAAAAGACATCCCAAGTACCTTCCTCATTTTCAAATCCAATAGCTTCTATACAATATTTCCCTTCGTAATAACCAACGTGCCAATGCCCTTCCCCCACTGACCAAACCCCCAATACATTTCACATCTTTATAACTCTTAGTCCACACATAAACTTAAATGGATTATAGTCCTATACAATAAACAAAGTGGCCCTCTTGTTGAACCAAACCAGACCCCTCCTTTGGAATCCCAGCTCCACGGTAACGGAGGAAAAAGGACAATCCACTTAATTTAACGGAAATCCTTCCTTCATTTCATACAATTCAAAGTCATCCTCATGAATAACAACCGAGATTACAGTAGTTCCTTTTTTAAAGAAGTTAGCATGTCCCATTTGTTCTTCTTTCAATAGTTCCCACCCCCACAAATTAATCTCTTCAAAATACTCACTGGGTGGATAGAGTCCTTGTTCTCCTCCGATGTTCTTCAACCGATATTTTTTGCCCTTTTCAATAGTAGAATTGTCGAATTGTACGTCGCTTGACTTTGCAGTAGCCGGAACTGGAAACTCTTCATTTATTCCTGCTTTTTTATAACCATCAGTCTTGTCACTGGAAGGCGAACAGCCAACCAGACACAACACCACCACCAACAACAGTAGATAGAATCGATCTTTGTAAGTTTTCATCATTTCACCCTTCGACCTTTTTTCGTTACACTTACTTTCCTATCAGCTAAACTTTTCACCTTATAATGGCCCGTTAACGGTATACCGGCTTTATTACAAATAGCCGAGTTTGTATAACAAGTATAACATTTCCATTTCTGAAAAGTACATTTATTATCCGTATGATAGGAGCGGTAAATGTATTGTCACTCACTGGTATTATCTATTTTACTTCTCTGCCTCCTTTGTATTGCCTCATAATTATTTTCATAATCAATCTGTCAAAATGTTGGTCAAGATTGATTTTAAAAGAATTGGGGAGGAAAAGGGATGTCAGATTTTAAATTTGCAAAGCACCAAGATACATTTGAGACCCAAAAACGTCATTACGACAGAAAAGTTGATATTGAAAATAAGATGGGGGAGATCCCAAGACAATATGAGGGGGATATTCGTAGGTTCAAAGAATATTGCACCAATACTAGCCAACAAATTGGAACAGAGGCGCTGCTTGATTATTTATATATATCGTTGACCATACAAAGAATAAAAAAAACGACATGGGAACGTAGACTGGCAGCTATTAGAAAATACTTAAGTGTAATGCATAGTATAGAATTTAAAGGAGAGGCTAGAGTTGCATACGAGCTTTCAGCGATGCGGAAAATGTATCGTGAAGATGAATATGCTCATTTAATTCAGGTTCGAGGAAAATCAGCCATTGATAAGAGAGAATTGATGGATACTCTTAATAAGCTACCAATAAGAGCAAAAGCAATTTGTTTAGTTAATCTTGTAACTGCTAACCGACCTAATGAAATGGTT
This sequence comes from Sporosarcina sp. BI001-red, assembly GCF_003384035.1. Lineage (GTDB taxonomy): Bacteria > Bacillota > Bacilli > Bacillales_A > Planococcaceae > Sporosarcina. The sequence goes on from NZ_QQAK01000015.1 coordinate 2,413, forward strand.
CGTTTAAAAATATCAGACTTTGATTTAAAAAACAGATCCGTTCATGTTTATTTGAAGAAACAAAAAAGGTGGCATACTAAACGGCTCACACCAGAAGTTATTATTGCAATTGAAGAATATATACATGAATACAATCTTAATTCAGACGATTACTTTGTAGGAAGAGTATATAAGAATGAACGCTATGAGAGCGCAGTTATTAGTGAAATAGGCTATTGTAAGGCTTTGAAGCGGTGGACTGGGGGACTTACCGGATACAATTTCAGAAAAAGCCAGGTGGTAGCGATGCACACAGCAGGTGCAGATTTACCAACTATCGCGCAACAAACGGGACATAAATCACTTGAAACTTTAGTTCAGCATTATCTAACGATATCTGAGACAACTTTGGACAAATATTTATAGGTATATACGAGATATAAACTTGGTTATTATAAAACTGTTAAATTCCGAAACTTTAAAGCAATCGTTGTAAGTATATAAAAAAACCTCTTTTGCCATTCTCGGTAAAGGAGGTTTTAAGAGTTTCTTCTATTATAATGTGCTCGATGTTTCATCTTCGAGTGCTTTCACTAATTTATAAAAACTAGTTTTCTTAACCCCAGCTTCCTGCATTGCTTGCACGGCTGTTAATTCTTTAGCTTTCCATTTCCTATAAACCTCTTTAAACTCTTCTGAAAGCAGAACTTTAGGTCTTCCAAACTTAACCCCATTTTGCAACGCCAAATCAATTCCTTCACGCTGCCGTTTTCGAATGCGTTCTCGTTCCTCTTCAGCCATCCAGGAAAGGATCTGCAAAACTAAATCCGCGATAAAGGTTCCCATGCTGTCTTTATATTGCGTCGTATCGAGTAAAGGCATATCCATGACAACAATATCGGCTTCGATGTTCTTCGTCAGGTCATTCCATTCCTGCAGGATTTCTTCTTTGTTCCGACCAAATCGATCCAGCGAATGGATATACAATACGTCACCTTTTCGGATAATCCGTTTAAGCAATTGATAGTTTACACGTTCAAAGTTCTTTCCGCTTTGCTTATCCAAATAAATATCGCGTTCATTAATATCTAACTTTTTCATAGCATCCAATTGCCGACCTTCATTTTGATCTTTACTGCTGACTCGTATGTAACCAAATTTGCGTTGTTCCATAATTCACCTCGAAAAAAGATTCTTTTCCCTCATTATACCTGAAAAGCGTCCGTGAAAGTATGTGCAAATTAATGAACGTTCGTAAAGTGTTTCGATACATTTATGGACGTTCTTTTCGCTGTTTTTGAATCCTTTTTAAAGCGTTCATAAAAGTGTGATTTTACGAACGCTGATATTTCACCTGCATTATCATTTGTTCAAATAAGAGATGCTGTGTAAGACACAACTCCAAATAGTGTCCGACTTGTACCATGCACAAGCAGCAAAACAAGATAATTATACATAAGACTAACCGTTTCCTCATATGGAAAGATGGTGTCCTGCCTTTAGAGTTAGGGATGCCTGCATCAGAAACAAACACAAAAAGTTAACACACAAAGCATGTAAAAAAGCAGCAAAGAGAGCCAATGGCTTGCCTTCGCTGCTTTTTTAATTAAAATTTATTTCGAAAGAAGGGAGTTTTTTTCAAAGAGATGGACAGCGGGATGGCAATCAGCAACCCGACCCCGCATTGAATGAGGTCCCCTGGGATGGATGCGAGGGGTGCCGCCCAATTGTTGTACATGATGGCTTGCCCGATGTAGTACACGGCGAGCATAACAGGCGTGGACGCAACGGCTGCCAGGATATTGAGCAGTGTATTTTCTCCCCGATAACCATTTGACCATGCGATTTTACCGACGATGTAGCCTTGCAACGCACGAGCGATGATGGTCGTGGGCGCCCAGATCATCCAGCCGCCGAAAATATCGAACAAGCCCATCCCGATCGCTCCAGCAAGCGCTCCCTTTTTAGGGCCGAATAGAATGGAAACGGTGAAAAGCGCTGCTGTCCCTAAATGGATGAGGCCGCCTTGTCCTATTGGAAGCTTGATGTTAATGAAGACAGTGGACAGTAATACAATGGTCGACAGGATGGCTGTCAGCACTAAATCCATCGTGTTTGTGCGTATTTGGGTTGATGTTTGGCGTTCTATCTTTTGCATGGGGGGATCCATCTCCTCGTGTTATGGAAAGTTGATAATTCTTATTTTACTGAATGGCTGACCATCATGAAAGTGTCAGTTTGATTAAAATGTTAGGGGTCAGTGATGAGAGGAAGAAATTGAGATTTTCTGTATTCTTGGTTTCCCTTTCTTATGGTACGATGGAAAAAGTGAAAGTACCGAAGAGTTAGGAGGGCATCTATTGAAAAAGGTTGCGATTATCCAGGACATGTCTTCTTTTGGAAAATGCTCGCTGACAGCGGCCATTCCGGTATTATCTGTCATGGGGGTACAGGCAGTTCCTCTGCCTACTGCCATTTTAACGTCACAGACAGAGTATCCCAGCTATTTTTGCGAAGATTTAACGGCGAAGATGACTCATTTCACAGACGAGTGGCACAAGATGGGTGCTGCGTTTGATGGTATTCATACGGGTTTTGTGACAGGAAAAGAGCAGATTGAAAATATTTTTTCTTTTTTACATATGTTCCACAAGGAAGAGACGACGCTTCTTGTGGATCCGGTAATGGGTGACAGGGGACAAATGTATGATGTGTTTACTAGCAAGTTGATTGGCTATATGAAGGAACTGGTGAAGCGTGCAGATGTCATTACACCGAACGTGACAGAATGCTGTTTACTGACAGGTCTGTCGTATGACAAGCTGCAAACGTACCGGACGAATAAGGATTATGTAGCGGCGATTGAGGAGGCTGGCTGGCAACTGCAGTCAGATACTAACGCCAAGGTCATCATTACCGGTTTGAATCCGCCAGCCCTTTCAGGAACAAGAAGCGTCGGCAATATGTACATCGATGGCGCCAGCTCTTATATGAGACTTCAAGAATATAACGGCAAGAGTTATTCCGGAACGGGTGATCTGTTTGCCTCTGTCATGATGGGCGGTTTGATGCGCGGTCAGGATACCTTAGAGACCATGGAGCTTGCAGAGAAGTTTTTAACTGCCGCAATCCAGTCGACATCTGAAGAGCGTATTCCCACAGTGGCCGGCGTAAACTTTGAATCGTATTTGCGGATGCTGTTGTAACAAGAGTGTGTGTGCAACATTGAATTCATTGTTGTACAGGCACTTCAAACTATTAAAATGCTGTCACGTCCTATTTGGCCAAATAATTGTATGATATAATCGTGATTAATTACAGAATTATTCATCAATTTTTTATCTTTTAAAATCATTGCATGATACGATTCTGAATTTCGTTGATGTTGTTCCGTACTCTAACCCAACTAACTCTCGACAGAACCCTGCCAGTTTCTGTTGAAAGTTTTGGTTGTGTTTGATTTTTAAATTTAGTACCTATTCAGAGGTTAGAATAAAACTATGGACCTTTCCAGTAAGAAAAAATTTCAGATGAAAAAGGAGAACGTGTTATGCAGAATGTAGATCAGCGAACATCGATTAAAGAAGAAATGGATGTCATTATTCATTTATCTGAAGAGCCGGTTGTCTTACAAAAACGGATGGCGGAGCTGAGTGGAATCTTTTTCACTGTGGAGGACACAAAAAAGGCAGAAGCAGCAGTGAATGTACAACAACAGCAAGTCATTCAGGAAATGAATACAGGAAATATCCGATATAAAAACATACATACATATAAAACAGTGCTGAATGCTATTTCCACAACCATTGACTCAAAGGATAAAGACCAACTTCTTTCTATAAAAGGTGTACTCCACATTGAACTGAACGTGGAAGCCAAAGCAATGGGATTGGCTTCAGCACCTAGTGATACTGTAATGGGAACGGAAGGCGATCCTGTCTATTCGGAGATAAAGGCACTCTGGAACGAGGGACTTGAAGGGCAAGGCGTTAAGGTGGCGGTGCTGGATTCAGGGATTGATAAAAATCATCCGGATTTAAAAGCTGCGTATAAGGGAGGGAGAAACTTTGTTGATCAATCCGATCCTGAAAAATATAGTTGTCTAAGAGCTGATGACGATCCTTCCGAAACGTCTCCAGATGAACGTCCAATCCAGGCGCCTGAAAAGTATCCATCCACAGGCGCTCCTTTTGCAACCCATCATGGAACGCATGTTGCAGGAATTCTTGCTGGTAACAATAGAAATGGTGTTAAAGGCGTGGCGCCGAAAGTTGACCTCTACGCCTACCGTGTACTTGGCGCTTATACAGGTGGAGATATATCGACGATCATCAAAGGCATTGAAGAAGCGGTTCTCCAAAAGATGGACATCATTAATCTTTCAATTAGCGATGACAGTGACTTGGAAAGTCATGCATTGTCCATTGCTATTAACAACGCAGTCCTAGCTGGAGTGGTTGCGATCAGCACTGCTGGTAACACCGGATCGGTTCGAGGGACGGTTCGGGCTCCGGGAACATCTAGATTAGGTATTTCCGTAGGGAATTCGACTTTATCAGATGAAGTGGACAGTTCGAGCTCCCGTGGACCTTCAAGACCAAACTTTGATATTAAACCGGACATTGTAGCGCCGGGTACAGAAATCTTATCCACTATGCCACGATACGGTGTAGAGGGCTCTTTGGAATATGAGGGTGCATACAAACAGGAAACAGGAACATCCCAGTCAGCTCCTTATATCGCCGGCGTTGCTGCACTTATTAAGCAAGCCCATCCAAAATGGACACCCTATGATATTAAAGTGGCTCTCTCAAATACCGCTAAAGTACTTAATACAAAAACCTATACTGTATTTGACCAAGGCGCTGGACGTGTTCAGCCATATGCAGCTGTTCATCCTGCTATTCTGGCATACACAACTGAAGAAGTGGATGTAAACGGCGCAGGAAAAATAGTTGAAAACAAAAAGGGGACAGTAACTTTCGGAGCTGTTCCATTAACCGAGAACGTTTCAATTACAAAAACAATTGTTGTGAAAGATAGTAAAGGAGATGGCGGAATTTACGACGTACAAGTCCATACTACATACCCTTTTCAAGGCGCAAAGGTAACAGTCGATCAGTCATCGTTCATATTAGACGGTGAGTGTTTGCTTCAGGTAACGTTAACGGCTTGTGAAAATGAACACCCAAAATATCGTGATGAAATTTTAGGTTACATTCATATTGTAAAACAGGATCAAACCGTTGAAGTGTCTCTGCCGTTCGCTGCAGACTTTAGCGATGGAGCTACCGTCACGCCCGCTATTGAGGAATTTAGTATAACCAAGAAGGATATCTCTTTTAGCAACGTTGAAGTAGAAGATACAGTTCATGTCACATTATCGATTACTAGTGATTTATCTTACCCGTCTCTTGAAATTATTGACTATATTTCAAAAGAGCCGATTGATAGTTTGTTTTATGATAATGGGATGAGTTTAGGTACACGTAAATTCCCGGTTAACCGTAACTACACCTCCTCTTGGACAATGCAAGACACGACGCTTCAGGACGGTATCTATTCTGTCGATTTTACAGGAGCGGCAAAATCCACACTTCTTACAAATAGCATAGGACCTGTTTTTATCAAATCTATGAACCCTATCATAGAAGGATCAATTGACGGTTTACATCTTTCAGGACAAATAACCGACCAATATATCGACTTCAATAATACTTTAATAGAACACGGGAATGGATTTGACTTGAATGATAAACTACACGCCTTTTATAGTGTCACCATTGAAAAGAAAACAGGTAGACAAGTACCTTTCCTATTGAACCAAGACGGTAGCTATTCAGTCAAACTGGACTCCTATCAGGCTGAAAAGAATTTCGTTACTATTGTCATTACAGATGAGGCTGGAAATACGACTGAAAAATTGTTGTCTTAAGTACTAGCGATTGTAAGTTCAGGGGAACTGGATGACAGGTGATAGATAGTCCGTTCCAATTGAAAAACGTCAACTCCTATTCGGGAGTTGGCGTTTTTGTTAGAAATCAGATTGAAGTAAATGATTATTGATGTTCTTTATAGTTCTCTCTAATTCCTAAAGAGTAAACACTATGAGATTAGACGCATACGAGAAACAAATCAAGGCTTCTTCAATTGCTTAATCTCCGCTAACTCTTCCTGTAACTCTCTTCCTATTTCTTTAAGCATTTCACCCCTGGTGGCATTAGTCGGATTGATGATCTCAACCCTAGAAAAGATGTATCTGATCAGCGACGTTAAATGTTTTCGCATAATTAACCTCCATTCGAATTGTTGTATTGTCATCATCGCATAAGTAAACTAATACTAAGGAAATATTCCCTTATAAGGGAAAGGTGGAGAGGAATTGATAGTAGGAAAAGTATTTAAAGAGATACGATTGGCAAGAGGGATTACCCTTCAACACTTGGCTGATGATTATGTATCTAAATCTACAATTTCCAGGTTTGAGAGGGATGAAGCGGATCTGACGGTAGAGAAACTAGTTCACATGTTGGATAAAATGAAGATTTCGATGCGGGAATTTGAATTTCTTACAAAGAGAGCACATGGCACCATCCCTTCGTTAGAACTGTTGCCTAAAGCTGTAATGGAAAGTGATCCTGAAAGCTTACAGAAATTAGCTAGTGAAGAATGGAATCGGTTTAAAGAAACCGGTAGCAATTACTCTAAGCTGTCCGCTATTGTATTAGACGCTCATTACAAGAGCCTTGATGGTAGGGAGAAAGAAATAAACGAAAGGTATATTAACCATTTAACGGATTACTTGTTTCAGTGCGAACTTTGGACCCAATTTGATTTGGTGTTATTCGGAAATTCTATTTCGTATCTTCCTATTGAAACGTCCATTGTTTTATCCAAAGAACTCATTAAAAAGACAGAAGAGTTTCATAGTGATCGACAAAGCTTTGAAACTCTTATTAATACTCTAGTAAATATAACGCTGGTTTGCATTGAACAAGATAAAATGGAAGCTGCAGAAGATTTTATAGTGACACTAAAAAATCTTGCTATAGATGAAACGTTTTTTCTGGAAAAGGTAATATTCAAATTCGCAATTGGATTGTTCTTGATAAAAAATGGAGAAATTGAGCAAGGGGAAGAACAAGCTAATGAAGCACTACTAGCGATGAAATTTGCTGATGCACCTAAAATGGAAATTATCTTTCGTACTATTTATGAAAGAATTAGAGAACAAGAGTGATAGTGTAATCAGCAAACAAGAATGTTTAATTGTCCATGATTGTTTGAACAAACACAATAGTTTCGTGCACAGATCCTCAATACTACAATCACAAAAACTACCTAAATTGCAGATGAAATACAAGCAAAGGTACCGATAGACAAAGTATATGCAGTCGTTGAGTTGTTTCAATAAACCTATCTCTATCAACTATCCGCATTTAAATCTATAATACGAGTAGAGATTAGTAAAGGAGCGGATTACTATGAAAACCATTCAGCAGCGCAATCACGTGAAGATAATAGGGCAAGGTGAGCAAACCATCCTATTGGCTCATGGATTCGGGTGCGATCAGAGTATGTGGCAGTACATAGCACCAGCTTTGGCGGAGCAATACCGAGTCGTGCTGTTCGATTATGTGGGCGCAGGCGATTCAGATATTACAGCTTATCACTCCGAAAAATACAGTTCGGCTCATGGCTATAAGCAAGATATTTTAGACATCATTGACGAGTTGGAATTGAAGGACATCCACTTTGTAGGACATTCAGTAAGTTCGATGATTGGCATGCTCGCTGCAATTGAGAGACCGGAATGCTTTAAGAAGTTCGTCATGATTGGACCTTCTCCGTGCTATATCAATGAGCCAGGGTATACGGGCGGATTCGAAGCGAGTGACATTGCGGACTTGCTGACGATGATGGAAATGAATTTTACCGGATGGGCGAACTATTTAGCGCCTGTCGTAACGGATCCGGCGAAAGATCCTCAGCTGACAAAGAGTTTGGAGCAGAGTTTCGTCTCGGTAAATCCTCAAATTGCACGGGAATTTGCCGAAATGACGTTTATGTCCGATCATCGCGAAAGTTTAGTATCGATGACTGTGCCGACACTTATAATTCAATGCTCGGATGACAGTATTGTGCCTATAGAAGTAGGCGAATACTTGCATGCCCATTTGCCAGCAAGCACGCTGCACATTATGCAGGTTAAAGGTCATTATCCACATATGAGCAACCCGACAGAAACGAAAAAACTGATAGAAGAGTTTATTGCTAACTAATGCTGAAGAGGATGATTTGTAGTGGAGGAACGGTTAAAAGAAGCGCCATGCGGTTTTATTAGTATTGATCAAAGCGGCTGTATCAATGAAGTGAATACTCGCTTTCTAACATGGATGGGCTATCAGGAAGAAGAAATGGTCGGAAAGCACATGGAGACTTTGTTAACAAAAGTCAATCGTATGTTCTTCCATACGTACTTTTTTCCAACGATACAGCTGCATAACTCTGTGGAGGAATTTTATATCAATCTAACAAATGCAGCTGGTGAATCCATACCTGTTCTTTTAAATGCGAGACGATATGTGCATGAGGGTGTACCTGTCATTGACTGTTTGTTCATCCAGATGAAGCAGCGAATCGATTATGAACTGGAACTGCGTTCTCTTCAGAAAACGACTGAAAAGGCGTATCTTGATAGGGAAGAAGCGTTTGCTCAATTAGAAAAAGTGTATGTAGAAATCGCAAGGAAGCAAGGCGAGATTTTGGAAATGAATAATGAACTCTTGAAATTATCCAATACAGATAAGCTGACGAATATCTCGAACAGACGCTTTTTCCAAAAAGAGTTAGAACGTCATATTGATCTATATACTGAAGAAGGAATTGTGTTCTCGTTATTGATGGTGGACATTGATCACTTCAAGAATGTCAATGACACATATGGGCATCTTGCTGGTGATAGCGTTCTAGTTCAACTAGCGGGACTACTGACGCAAGAAATTGGTCTTGCGAATCGGGTAGCGCGTTTAGGCGGTGAAGAGTTCGTCATCATTCTGCCAGGAACGAATGCTGAAGAGTCACTTCAACTTGCTGTTAAGCTTAATAAGGCAGTAGAAAATGCAAACTGGGAAATTATCCATCGATTAACCGTTAGTATTGGAGCATCTACATTTTCAGAGAGCGACACCGAAGTCACCATTTTAAATTGTGTGGATCAGGCGCTTTACAGGGCTAAAGGAAATGGCCGCAATTGCTCAATTCATTATCACGAGATAAGGTAAAGACTTCTAATGTGAAACAACTTTCATCCACAGGGTTCATTGAACTAGCATCAGCACCTAAATGGATAAATGCAGTACCATCATTTAGATACCGCTACAAAAAACGGGACAATTAGCTGGAGATAAACAAATTGAAGAGTATAACAAAAACAGGTGAAATAGAGAGGGTGGAATAGAATTGAAGAAGTTTCAAATAGCTGTAGATGGCACTACTTTTCACGGATGTGAATATGGGGATAACAGCCTTCCTTCACTTGTTTGTCTTCACGGAATGACTGGGGATTTAAATAGTTTTTATGGGCTTATTGAATACCTGAAAAATGATTTTCATCTCATTCTTATAGATAACGCAGGACATGGCGAAACTGAATCCTTAAAACTGGAGGAGGATTATATGTTTTCCTCCTTAGCAAAGAGTATGTATCAAGTAATACAAAAGATTACGAATAAACCTTTTTACATGTTGGGACATTCTTGGGGAGCAGACCTGTGCCTAAGCGTAGCAAAAATCTTTCCGACTCAGGTAAAAGGCGTTATTTTATTAGATGGAGGATATGCGTTTCCTGAACATGTTGATGGACTGACAGAGGAAAAAGCCTTAGTAGATTGGAAGGAATATGTTGAGTCCAGTAACTATGGTTCTTGGGACGAAGTGGTCAAAGAATACCAAAGTTACACAACAAAGCAATGGGATACAAATCTTGATTCATTGATAGCATCTAGCTTTAAAAAGGTTAACGATAACTATGTATTTAAGTCTGATGTTTTCAGTATTCAAGCAATTATTAAGGCATTCTATAAAGAGCCTTGTTCGACTACTTTTGATAGTATTCAGTGCCCTGTTTTATTACTGCATGCAACAATTGAAGCGACTGATTCAGCCCGGAAAAACGGAGTACAGGAAATTAAAAAAGGCATTCAAGTAGTAAAGGTAGTAGGAATAGAAAACACTCAACACCACCTTCATTGGGACGATCCTGAAAAAGTTGCTAATGAAATTCTGTTGTGGAAACAAGAAAGCAATCACGAAGTTTATTAACAACGTCTTCCTTTTCTCCTAAATTACAGTTATAAAAAAAGATAGTTAAAAGAGCCTTGTTAATTTATTTAACAAGGCTCTTTTTGTATTTCATTAAGTATCTATTTAAACCCTCCAAATTGTTTAGCATCCCATGGCTCTTGGATATCCGAAGCGTATTTTTCGACGGCAATGAATCTATACACCAATTTCTCATCTTCAAACGAATAGAACGATTGATATTCCTCCTTAATGTTCTTTATCTGGAGATTGTGAGAAGAAGTTCGATAGAAATAGAAAATATATCTTAGGTAGCTATTGACAAGAAATTAAAACTAACCTATTATTTAGTGGGAATGATTATCATTATCATTTGAATAACGATAGAGTTGATAACAAGTACAAGGGAGAATCATAAATTGAGAAAATTATTACTACCTTTCATTATCATGTGCGTACTAATTATTAGTGCCTGTGGCAATAGCACAAAGGATCAGGCAGCAGGGGATGCAAATAAAAAGGATGAAAGTGAAACAATTACATATCAATCTGAAAACGGACCTATAGAAGTGCCCGCTCATCCGAAAAGAGTCGTAGTTTTGACTGGTAATGCAGGTGACCTAATCTCATTTGGCATTAATATCGTAGGGGTGGACGAATGGTCTAAGGCAAGTCCATTATTTAAAGATCAATTAAAAGATGTTACAACTGTTTCAGATGAGGATCTAGAGAAAATTATTGAATTAAAACCAGATTTAATTATTGGAGATAGTGATAATAATAACCTAGATAGAATGAAGAAAATTGCCCCAACAGTTACCTATACGTATAATAAAGTTGATTATTTAACACAGCATTTAGAAATTGGTAAATTGGTAAACAAAGAAAAAGAAGCTCAAGACTGGATTGATGACTTCAAAAAACGTGCAACTACTGTAGGGAATGAAATTAAAGCAAAAGTTGGCGAAAATGCAACGGTGACTGTAATGGAAAGTTACGATAAAGATATAGGTATTCTTGGGAACAGCTGGGGAAGAGGCACGGAGGTTCTCTATCAAGCAATGGGTATGAAAATGCCTGAAAAAGTAAAAGAAATGACAAGTAAAGAAGGATACTACATGATTTCCTCAGAAGTATTACCTGACTATGTTGGGGACTACTTGGTTGTAAGTAAATACAATGACCAAGATAACTCTTATCAAGAGACAGAATTATATAAAGAAATGCCAGCAGTGAAGAATGACCATGTAATTGAAGTGGATGGAAATGCCTTTATGTTTAACGATTCTATAACTTTAGATTACCAACTGAAACATTTTGAAGAACAATTTTTAAAATAGGCTGCGTTAAGAGATCGCTGCTATAAATAATATGGAAAACGCGGTGTCGAAGGACCGATCTATTATTAATTTCAAAGCAATAAACTTTACGGAAGAGCCTTAGAATAAAATAAAACAGAGAACGCAGAATGTGATACTTTAGCATTCTGTGTTCTTTTTCGTTGAAATTATGTCAAAGCATGTTCTGGATACCAAACAGTCTATAGTTAAAAGAGTATGATGATTGAATAGAATAAGTGGTTAGTTTTGAACTCTTTTTCATTCGCTGGGCAGCAATGCGGTACCATGGAGATGGACAAGTTATTGTATTATGGATAATAGAACGACTGCCACAATCACTATTTAAAATATTTAAATGAAGGAGAATTTCATGACTTGGAGCAAATTAAAGAAAAATTTGGAAGGTTTTCTCTGTCCTGCACTAAATGGAAGAGTTGAATACCGCGCAAGCAGCTATCGTTATTTACCGGATAAAGCAGGGATTTGTTATATTGCGGTAGATAAAAAGAATGTACTCAATATGAATGATATAAGTTCCTCAATCACATGGTATCAAACGGAGCTAGAAATTAAGAATGATTCAGCTATCCAAATTCCTATTAGCAATGATGAAATCGAAGCGGTAAGAAACGAGACCAAGGGAATGGTCCCGGAGGATCGTCTACAAGTAATTGCGAGGGGGAGAAAATTATCAGATCATGCAAAGGAGCTTTTGTCAGCGCAGTCATCCTTAAGTAAATCAAACTTTATCGTTGTAGCGAATAAGTTCTTATCTACTCCTATAGAGGAGAGTGTAGAGAGCAATGACATCCTATTAAATATTCTAGCATTGGTGGACAGGAGGGTGGGGAAAAAACGAATTTTAAACATGAAGGAGAAAATTAAGTTAAAGCATCCAATTGTTCAGTACTTTTATGAATTACGGCTTAATACGTTGTGATAATAAAGGGTACCCTTAGGACTAACAAGCACAATAGTTTCGAGAATAGGTACTCACAGTTCTAATTTCCAGTCCCCCAATGGTTTAAGTGCTACGGAGCTAAGCGTTACCCATTTTACGATAGAAGCACTACTGCTACGAATGACTAGTCTACGCAAGAACTACATTCCATCTAAGACACAATCTATCTATGCTCAGACTTAAGACTGATTTGAATTTCATGCAAACGGCTGGCAAATTTGTGCAGGAAATCGGATATGATAAAGTCAAAGGGAAAGGGGTGTTCTATATGCGGAAGCTTATAGTGGCAGTAATCGTAGTGGGGATACTAGGTGCTATCGGGATTTGGGGATATAATTGGTTCTTTTCGGGGAAACAGGTCAGTGACATTTTAATCGAAAAGGATGACGTAAAATCACTGAACGCTAATATACAGATTGGCTTTGCGAATGTATCTATTACGGATGGTAAGGATGCCTGGGTCAAAGGTACAGTTGACACGAACAAGAAAAAATTGAGACCCACAGTTTCTTATAAGAAGAAAGGTACTGTCGGCAGCGCTGTCATCAAGCAAAAAGGAAAATTATTTACCGGGTTAGGGAACATCCGGAACGATTGGGACCTCGAGCTGACAAATGAGATACCAGTCAACTTGAATATTGAGATGGGTGTCTCTGACTCGACACTAAACCTGTCAGGCATCCAACTCAGCAAGTTATCGATCGAAGCAGGTTTAAGCGATGCAACCATCGATTTAAGCGGTGACTGGAAAGATAGCTTCAACGCCGACATCGATCTTGGACTCGGTGATGCGACGATCCTTTTACCAGCAAACACCGGGGTCAAACTGATTGTTTCAAAAGGAATCGCAGGCCTTGATGCCAAAGGCTTCACTTCTGAGGGGAAAGGCATCTATGTGAATGATTCTTATGGAAATAGTGATGTAGTGATTGAGATGAAGATTGATGTTGGAATAGGCGATTTGAAGATTAAACTTGTAGATTGAATAGGAAAATGATGAAAGCTCTTCACCTCTCTTTCTTTAATTAAGAAGAGGGTTTTTTTATTTTTAGTTGGGCTACATATACAGGCACTAATCAGAAATAAGTCTACGCGACCGGCTTTGTGAAAGCTAGCAAGGAGAGTAATAAATTTGTGGAAAACAGTGGTTTCTTAGAAGGATGTGGTTATTGCAAGGTGCAACAAACAATCATGAATGTTTAAACAAACTTATTGACTACCAAAAATTGACGTGCTATTATTACCTTGAATTCAAAGTAATTAATTCTTCACGATCAACAGACGGAGAAATTACGAAGGATGAACTTCTTGCATATAACACTCAAGAGTAACTTGCATAAGAAAGTATCAGGTATCAGCGAAATTAGCTTGGAAGTTCAAGCTATTTATTTTTTGCTTATATATCCTTAATTCAAGATAATTTTATAAGGTTAGAAGGAGGAGAATAGCATGAACGGTTTGAAAGGCATTCACCACGTGACGGCTATTACGAGCAGTGCGGAAAAAAATTATGAGTTTTTCACATACACTTTAGGCATGCGGTTAGTAAAGAAAACGGTGAATCAGGATGACATTCGGACGTATCATCTGTTCTTTGCGGACGATACAGGATCAGCCGGTACAGATATGACATTTTTCGATTTCCCTGGCATTCAAAAAGGGACTCATGGCACGAATGAGATTTACAAAACTGCTTTTCGTGTCCCGACAAATGCAGCATTGGAATACTGGGTAAAGCGCTTTGAAAAATACGACGTGGCCCATACGGCAATCCAAGAAGTTTTTGGTAAAAAAACTATTTCATTCACCGATTTTGACGATCAACACTATATGTTGATATCTGATGAGCACAACACTGGTATCGCATCAGGTACTCCTTGGCAGCACGGTCCTGTGCCTCTTGAATTTGCAATTACGGGATTAGGGCCGATCCACATTCGGATTTCACAGTTTGACTATTTTAAAGAAGTGCTTGAAAAGGTCATGTTGTTTAAAGAAGTGGCAGCAGAAGGATCTCTGCATTTGTTTGAAGTGGGGGAAGGCGGGAATGGAGCGCAAGTGATTGTGGAGCACAACACGTCACTTCCGGATGGCCGCCAAGGATACGGAACGGTACACCATACCGCTTTCCGAGTGGAAGATACAAAGGTGTTGAACGAGTGGATAGATCGGTTGCAATCATTTGGTTTAAACAATTCCGGATATGTAGATCGATTTTTCTTTGAATCCCTATACGCTCGTGTAGCTCCTGGAATTCTTTTTGAATGGGCAACAGATGGGCCTGGATTCATGGGGGATGAACCTTATGAAACCGTTGGTGAGATTTTGTCGCTGCCACCATTTTTGGAAGGAAAACGAGAACAAATCGAGGCGATTGTCCGGCCGATCAACACCGTACGTAGCACAATCCAGATCGAAAAAGAGTATTTGTAAAGAAAAGGGGGCCCATTATGCAGCATGTATTTAGAAGAGGAACTAGTGCCAAAAAGCCGGTGTTATTGTTGCTGCACGGCACAGGTGGTACGGAGCATGACTTGTTGTCGTTAGCGGAACTAGTTGACTCTGAAGCTTCCGTGCTCAGTGTGCGTGGGAATGTATTAGAGAATGGGTTGCCTCGTTTCTTTAAACGGTTAGCAGAAGGTGTTTTTGACGAACAAGATTTGGTCTTCCGAACGAAAGAACTGAAAGAGTTCTTAACACAGGCGGCAATTGACCATCAATTCGATCCGTCAAATATCGTTGCTATTGGGTATTCAAATGGCGCTAATATTGCAGCTAGTCTACTATTCCACTATGCCGATGCAGTAAAGGGAGCTATTCTACATCATCCGATGGTGCCAATTCGCAATGTCCCTATGCCAGATCTAACAGGGATTCATGTATGGATTGGAGCGGGAGCAAACGACCCGATTTGTACCCAGGAAGAATCGGTTGAGTTGAAAGACTTGTTGGAAGAAGCAGGTGCATCGGTTGGAATCCATTGGGAGCATGCAGGACATCAGCTGACAACGGCGGAAGTGAAAGTCGCAAAATCTAGGTATGAACAAATTTTTCGGTAAAGATTCAAGAGAATCAACTATAAATTGGAGGAAATTCAAATGACAAAATGGACAGTAGATCAATCGCACTCAACAGTAGGTTTTGAAGTGAAACACATGATGGTATCTAAAGTGAAAGGCCAGTTTGACGGGTACACTGCTACAGTTGAGGCGGCCGACTTAACGGATCTTACAACTGCTTCAATTGCTTTCGATTTCGACGTTACAAGCATTAATACACATTCAGCAGATCGGGATAATCACTTGAAGTCAGCAGATTTCTTTGACGCAGAGAACTTTTCGAACATCACATTCCAATCTACTTCCATTGTGAAAAAAGGTGACGATTACAAAGTAACGGGTGACTTAACGATTAAAGGCATCACAAAACCGGTAACTTTTGACGTGGAATTTGGCGGCAAGGGGACGAATCCATGGGGTGTAGAAGTATATGGTTTCGAAGCGGAAGCGAAGATCAACCGAGAAGAGTTTGGTCTGACTTGGAATACTGCTCTTGAAACAGGCGGTGTACTTGTTGGCAAAGACATCAAAATCAATATCGAAATGCAAGTAAACCCAGCGTCTTAATTCAGTAGCGAAGCTATAATTTTTGTAAACTAACTATGATTTTCTAGCTAGAAGATTAGGGTGTTTACGCAACTACAACAAAATCCCTCCTGCCAAATCCAACGATAATGGAATTGGCAGGGGGGATTTTTTGTGCAATGAACGTTTGAGACATAGGCACATATATTGGAATATCGAGAATTTACATTGGTGTAGTAAAAGAGAACGAAGAGATAGGGGATAGGGGATCAAGATAGAACCGATAGATGATTCAACGGACGAGTCATTGAAACATACAAATAGAGGGACGAAGAGGAGGTATGAAGTGATTTCAATCAGTTTATGTATGATTGTTAAGAATGAAGAAGATACGATTGTCCGTTGCTTAGAGTCTATTAAGGATATTGTGGATGAAATCAATATCATAGATACAGGGTCAACCGATCAAACAAAAGAAGTGTTAAAAAAATATACCAATCGTATTTATGATTTTGAATGGGTCCATGATTTTGCAAAGGCGAGAAATTATGCTTTTCAACAAGCAACAAAAGATTACATTTTATGGTTGGATGCGGACGATGTGTTTTTGCCGGAGGATCAAAAAAAGCTGAAAGAATTAAAAGGGAGTCTCGATTTAACAACTGATTCGGTGACGATGGACTATAACCTTTCAACCGATCAGCACGGGAATGTCCTAACGCGATTGAAACGAAATCGTTTAGTGAAACGTACAAATCAGTTTCAATGGATTGGGGCTGTTCATGAATATTTAGAAGTATATGGGGCTATTGTTCACAGCGATGTTGCCGTTACACATCATAGTGTACGTCATGATACGAATCGGAATTTGCTTATTTATGAAAAGCAATTAGCCAACCGTGTGGAGTTCTCGCCACGAGATTTATTTTACTTTGCCAATGAATTGAAAGACCATCAAATGTATTTACGAGCAATTGAGTTTTATGAAAGGTTCCTTTTAACAGAGAAAGGGTGGATAGAAGATAATATTTCGGCATGTGGAAGACTAGCGGATTGTTTTTTGGAGCTAGGGGACTATAAGAAAGAATTAGAGTCTAATTTAAGATCTTTTCAATATGATCATCCACGCCCCGAGTTTTGTTGCCGGTTAGGTTTCTATTTCTTAAAAAAGAAGGAATTACACGCAGCAATTTTCTGGTACACGCTGGCAACCGAAATTACGCTATCTAGCCAAAATCTTGGTTTGCAGTCTCCTCAATTTTCGACCTGGCTCCCTCACTTACAACTCTGTGTTTGTTTCGATCAGTTAGGTCAACATAAAATCGCTTATGAACATAACGAAAAGGCGAGACAGTATAGACCGGATGATTCAAGAATTCTTCAAAACAAAGAGTATTTAGAGTCTGTTCTTATAGAAGGGCTTGAGCAAAATGAATGAGATATCGCGTGTCCTTGTGGGGTGTCCTGTCCATCAGAAGCCAGCTATTTTAAAAGAATTTCTAACATCCCTTCAGCGGTTACATCAACCAAAAATTGAGCTAACCTTTCTATTCTTCGATGATAACCAAGATGAGCTATCTAAACAATTACTCACGCAATTCGCAAACGAGAACCAAAATGTTACCGTACGATCTTCTAATTATAACGACGACTATTTATCGGATGAAAATACCCATTATTGGAATGAACATCTTGTTTGGAAAGTCGCAAATATGAAAGATCAAATTATTCAACATGCATTAGAGGAAGACTATGATTATTTGTTTTTTGTTGATTCGGATATTCTTCTGTATCCACAAACCATTGAGCACCTGATTTCTTCTGAAAAAGATATAATCTCTGAAATATTTTGGACTAAATGGCAGACAGAAGCTCATGAACAGCCTCAGGTATGGATTAGTGATGTATATACACAGTGGGAACAAGTAAGAGGTGAACACTTATCTGATGAAGAAAAAAACACACGTTACCAAGAGTTTTTACAGAAAATGAGGACACCTGGAATACACCAAGTAGGCGGTTTAGGCGCATGTACGTTAATAAGCAAAAAAGCGTTGAAAGCTGGAGTAAACTTTAAAGAGATCCGGAACTTATCGTTTTGGGGAGAGGATCGGCATTTTTGCGTTCGTGCTGCTGCGTTAGGATTTCCTTTATATGTAGATACTTATTTCCCTGCATATCATATTTATCGTGCAAGTGACCTTGAAGGGGCTGAGGAGTTTCTCGGAAAAACAGCAACTGTCCCAAAGTTAACACTTTCGATGATTGTCAAAAATGAAAGTGACCGTTATTTAAGGCAGACATTAACTGAACTTAGGAAGTATATCCATGAAGCTACTATTATCGATGATGGCAGTACGGACAATACTGCAGAACTTTGTATCGAATTACTAGATGGAATTCCGCTGAATCTAGTTCGAAATGAAACATCCAAGTTCTCCAATGAAATTGAACTAAGGAAACAGCAATGGTCTGAGACACTAAAAACGAATCCGGAATGGATACTAAATTTAGACGCAGATGAGGTTTTTGAAACTAAATTTGTCCAAGAAATTTCTCACTTGATTTCTCGTAAGGACATAGATGTATATTGTTTTCGGTTATTCGATTTTTGGGATGATGCTCATTATAGAGAGGATCCATTATGGCAAGCTCATACCGTTTATCGTCCATTTCTTATTCGATATCGAAAAGACTTTGAGTATACGTGGAAGGAAACACCCCAGCATTGCGGACGGTTCCCAGCTAATATATTTGAACTGAAGCACGAACTATCTAACTTGCGTTTAAAGCATTTAGGGTGGGCAAAGGAAGAGGATCGCTTGGATAAATTCAATCGTTATCAACAGTTAGATCCAGATGGGATTTATGGGGATAAGGCCCAATATCAATCCATACTAGATCCTTCTCCAAATCTCATTCGATGGACGGAATAGGATACAGCAAATATTTTTGTAGCAGAATGCACATGAAAATAAGAGCAAGTCAACCGGGTTGCTATGGTTGACCTGCTCTTCATTTGTGTTTAAAAGTGACATGCTTAGTTCAAGATGTTTTTACAATTCTTGAATGACCCGGAGTCTAAATTTCAAGTAAGGTGAATTTACCTTGTGTTAAAGTGCACTATATCTTGCATCAGTTAATTGCAATACCTGCGCTTGCGTAACCTACTACTGTGTTTACTAACGACAAACCAGTAGCACTGGCTGAAAACACCAGTAATAAACGTTCTTGAGGTGCAACTGCAATGGATAAACCATTCGTAAGACCTCTACTAATCGAACCAAGTGAAATAGCACCTGTGAGAGGTGGAGCTAAGGTTACAACGGCTCCAGGTATTGGACTGAAAATGTTATTTGGAGTGGATGATTTATACAATTGAGCTGTAATCGTTACAGATGATCCTACAAGAGAGAGTGCCGCAGTTACGCTGAAGTATGCAGAAATTGACGTAATTGTTCCAGCACGTGGAACTGAGAAGGCAAAGTTCAGAAGAGTGCCCGATGCACCTGTAAGGTCAATAGTTCCTCCAGCAAGACTAACGCTGCTGACTGAACTTCCAAATCCTACAAGGCTAGTTGTACCAACTAAACCGCCTAGTACAGTGGTAAGTGTGGAAGGAAGACCAGATGAAAATGGAATGATAGCACCTGATCCAGCTACACCTGTTGCACCGGTTACGCCAGTAGCCCCGGTTGTTCCAGTGGCGCCAGTAGCACCCGTTACACCTCTTTCGCCGGTAACCCCAGTTGCACCGGTTAATCCAGCAGTACCAGTTGTACCCGTAGCGCCAGTAGATCCGGTTGCACCGGTTAATCCAGCAGTACCAGTTGTACCCGTAGCGCCGGTAGATCCGGTTGCACCGGTTACGCCAGTAGCCCCGGTTGTTCCAGTGGCGCCAGTAGCACCCGTTACACCTCTTTCGCCGGTAACCCCAGTTGCACCGGTTAATCCAGCAGTACCAGTTGTACCGGTAGCGCCGGTAGATCCGGTTGCACCGGTTAATCCAGTAGCACCCGTTACACCTCTTTCGCCGGTAACCCCAGTTGCACCGGTTAATCCAGCAGTACCAGTTGTACCGGTAGCGCCGGTAGATCCAGTTGCACCGGTTAATCCAGCAGTACCAGTTGTACCGGTAGCGCCGGTAGATCCGGTAGCACCGGTTAATCCAGCAGTACCAGTTGTACCCGTAGCGCCGGTAGATCCGGTTGCACCAGCTAATCCTGTAGTACCAGTTGTACCAGTAGCACCCGTAGGACCAGTGTTGCCTGTAGTTCCGGTAGAACCAGTAGCTCCAGTAGCTCCAGTAGCTCCGATAGATCCGGTAGCCCCAGTCGCGCCAGTGTCGCCAGTTGAACCAGTAGCGCCAGTCGAGCCAGTGTCGCCAGTTGAACCAGTAGCGCCAGTCGAGCCAGTGTCGCCAGTTGAACCAGTAGCGCCAGTCACGCCAGTGTTGCCAGTAGAACCGGTAGCCCCAGTATCACCAGTAGCTCCGATAGATCCGGTAGCCCCAGTCGCGCCAGTGTCGCCAGTAGAACCAGTAGCTCCAATATCGCCAGTAGCTCCAGTAGATCCGGTAGCCCCGGTATCGCCAGTCGAGCCAGTCGAGCCAGTCGAGCCAGTGTCGCCAGTAGAACCGGTAGCGCCAGTCGAGCCAGTGTCGCCAGTAGAACCGGTAGCCCCAATATCGCCAGTAGCTCCAGTAGCTCCAGTAGATCCGGTAGCCCCGGTATCGCCAGTAGCTCCGATAGATCCGGTAGCTCCAGTCACGCCAGTGTCGCCAGTAGAACCGGTAGCACCAGTATCACCAGTAGCTCCAGTTAATCCGGTAGCGCCAGTCGAGCCGGTGTCGCCAGTCGAACCGGTAGCACCAGTATCACCAGTAGCTCCGATAGATCCGGTAGCTCCAGTTGCGCCAGTGTCGCCAGTTGAACCGGTAGCCCCGGTAGCCCCGATATCGCCAGTAGCTCCAGCTGAACCGGTAGCCCCGGTATCACCAGTAGCTCCAGTAGAACCGGTAGCCCCGGTATCACCAGTAGCTCCGATAGATCCGGTAGCCCCGATATCGCCAGTAGCTCCAGTAGAACCGGTAGCACCAGTATCACCAGTAGCTCCGATAGATCCGGTAGCTCCAGTTGCGCCAGTGTCGCCAGTAGAACCGGTAGCCCCGATATCGCCAGTAGCTCCGATAGATCCGGTAGCTCCAGTCGAGCCAGTGTCGCCAGTAGAACCGGTAGCTCCAGTCGAGCCAGTGTCGCCAGTTGAACCAGTAGCGCCAGTCGAGCCAGTGTCGCCAGTTGAACCAGTAGCGCCAGTCGAGCCAGTGTCGCCAGTTGAACCAGTAGCGCCAGTCACGCCAGTGTCGCCAGTAGAACCGGTAGCCCCAGTATCACCAGTAGCTCCGATAGATCCGGTAGCCCCAGTCGAGCCAGTGTCGCCAGTGGCTCCAGTAGAACCGGTAGCCCCGGTATCGCCAGTCGAGCCAGTGTCGCCAGTAGAACCGGTAGCCCCAATATCGCCAGTAGCGCCAGTCGAGCCGGTAGCTCCAATATCGCCAGTAGCTCCAGTAGAACCGGTAGCCCCGGTATCGCCAGTAGCTCCGATAGAACCGGTAGCTCCAGTCACGCCAGTGTCGCCAGTAGAACCGGTAGCTCCAGTATCACCAGTAGCTCCGATAGATCCGGTAGCCCCAGTCGAGCCAGTGTCGCCAGTTGAACCAGTAGCTCCAGTAGCTCCAGTTAATCCGGTAGCACCAATTTCACCAGTAGCTCCAATAGAACCGGTAGCCCCGGTATCGCCAGTAGCTCCGATAGAACCGGTAGCCCCGATATCGCCAGTAGCTCCAGTATCACCAGTAGCTCCGATAGATCCGGTAGCCCCAGTCGCGCCAGTGTCGCCAGTAGAACCGGTAGCCCCAGTATCACCAGTAGCTCCGATAGATCCGGTAGCCCCAGTCGCGCCAGTGTCGCCAGTTGAACCAGTAGCTCCAATATCGCCAGTAGCTCCAGTAGCTCCAGTTAATCCGGTAGCACCAATTTCACCAGTAGCTCCAGTAGAACCAGTAGCCCCGGTATCGCCAGTAGCTCCGATAGAACCGGTAGCCCCGATATCGCCAGTAGCTCCAGTAGAACCGGTAGCCCCGATATCGCCAGTAGCACCAGTAGCTCCGATAGATCCGGTAGCGCCAGTCGAGCCAGTGTCGCCAGTAGAACCGGTAGCACCAATATCGCCAGTAGCGCCAGTCGAGCCAGTGTCGCCAGTAGAACCGGTAGCTCCAATATCACCAGTAGCTCCGATAGAACCGGTAGCTCCAGTCACGCCAGTGTCGCCAGTTGAACCGGTAGCCCCAGTATCACCAGTAGCTCCGATAGATCCGGTAGCCCCGGTATCGCCAGTAGCTCCAGTAGATCCGGTCGCGCCAGTGTCGCCAGTAGCTCCAGTAGATCCGGTTGCCCCAGTATCGCCGGTAGCTCCAGTAGATCCGGTTGCCCCAGTGTCGCCAGCAGGCCCAGTAGATCCGGTCGCGCCAGTGTCGCCAGCAGGCCCAGTAGATCCGGTCGCGCCAGTGTCGCCAGCAGGCCCAGTAGATCCGGTCGCGCCAGTGTCGCCAGTAGCTCCAGTAGCCCCAGTTGCTCCAGTGTCGCCAGTTGAACCGGTAGCTCCAATAGCCCCAGTAGATCCAGTAACTCCAGTAGATCCAGTAGCACCACCAGATGGACCTGTTGCGCCAGTAGCCCCAGTAGCCCCAGTAGCGCCAGTATGACCTCGTCTACACCTGCACGGGTCGTAATCGTATTCGCAACAGTTATTACATCCCTTACACTCATTGCATTTATTAGATCTATTCGAGTTACGATAACTGTATTTATGATAATTCATTTTTTTCACCTCCCTTCCGTAACAGTCTATTCAAGCAATAGTTGAGCGGACGGGCTAGCAGCTGGTTGTATTAGAACGTATTCAATTATAAAGACGGATACATGTGTCAAAAACCTAGGCGACTGTTTAAACGCTGTGAAAATGTCTAGCACACCGTAACCAAATGAAAAAAGCAAATAGAAGGGCTGGAACTGAATGAAAAGCTAGACGAAACGGACGAGTTAATGGATCTCAAGAATTGACGCTACTTACAGGGAAGTATGACATCGAACCTCAATTCACATGATGGACAATTGCAACCAATCTCTTAGTTGTTGATTATTATCGATTGCTTCAAGGACATTAATGATACGTTTGGTCATATGACGGGGACCGGGTATGGCAGGAGAACTGGAAGAGGAGACTAAAAAGGAAGATATCGCGGCCATATATGGAGGCGACGAATTTGCATAGGTTTTGCTGAGGACCGATAAAACCGGCGGGCGCAACCAAGTCACCTATGCTAGTGATTTGATATAGAAGATGCTCCCTGTCGATCAAACAATTCCAGTTTCAGCTGCTTTGTAAACTCTATTTTAAAATGAAACAATCATCGCGGTTACCTACACGATAAAAGCCCGTCGAGAATTCCAAAGATAGTGGAATGTCCCGACGGGCTTTTTGTATAATGGAATTAGCGGCGTATGAGCAAGATACAAACACGAAACACTTGCACGCAGGCTCCCGAAAATACTTAGCTCATAAAAGGGAAGAGCTGAAACCGTTTTATTACAAGTTTCACTTTTAATGAACCAGTTTTCATGGAAAACTACCTTCAACCTAAATCGGTTCCTTTATGTATACGTGCTTATTATAGTCCGTCTCTTCCCACCAACCCGTTAGTCATGTAAAATAGTTAACGTTAAGAAATAATCGATAGATGGGAAATGAAACCTGTCTAATTCGATTTCCAGTATTACGACACTTATTAGATGAAGGGATGACCTGGCATCCATAATGAGAGGAATTGAAATTGAATATGAAAGAGAATTTCTGGCGTGAATTACCACGACCATTTTTTATATTAGCACCTATGGAGGATGTCACGAATGTTGTGTTTCGCCATGTAGTGGCGGAAGCTGCAAGACCCGATGTGTTTTTCACAGAGTTTACGAATACAGAAAGTTATTGTCATCCGGAGGGAATCTTCAGTGTGCGCGGACGTTTGACATTCACAGAAGACGAACAGCCTATGGTGGCTCATATTTGGGGGAACAAGCCTGAACACTTCAGAGAAATGAGTATCGGAATGACCGAACAAGGATTTAAAGGTATCGATATTAACATGGGCTGCCCTGTCCCTAACGTAGCTTCGAAAGGAAGAGGCAGCGGGCTAATCAACTATCCCGATAACGCAGCGGATATTATCCAAGCTGCAAAAGCAGGAGGATTGCCTGTCAGTGTAAAGACGAGACTGGGCTATACAGATATAGAAGAATGGCGCGGCTGGCTGAAGCATGTATTGGAACAAGACATCGCTAATTTATCGATACACTTGCGTACAAGAAAAGAAATGAGTAATTTCGAAGCGCATTGGGAACTCATCCCAGAGATCAAGAAACTTCGTGATGAAATTGCACCAGATACAATGTTAACCATTAACGGGGATATCCTGGATCGTCAAATGGGCTTGGAACTCGTCGAGAAGTATGGTGTGGATGGCGTGATGATAGGACGCGGAATCTTTAAAAATCCCTTTGCCTTTGAAAAAGAGCCAAGAGAGCACAGTAGTAAAGAGCTAATGGACCTCTTACGACTTCATCTGGATCTCCATGATAAATATTCAAAAGAAATTGAAGAGCTTCCTTTCAAGCCGCTCCGTAGATTCTTTAAGATCTATGTCAAAGGAATCCGAGGAGCAGGTGAATTGAGAAATCAGCTGATGTACACAGAAACAACAGATGCAGTGCGAGCATTGCTGGATGAATTTGAGTCACAGAATGCTGAAGAGTTAAGTGAGTAAAAACTTTAAAAAACAGAGAAGCGCACTAGCGATGTTACCTCACATCGCTAGTGCGCCTTTTCATTTCACTTCGACCATTCTTCTGTATCACTTTGCCCCCATACCTTATTAAATACGTCGGTCCATTTCTTCGCTAGTTCTTTATCTGTGATCACTATTAGCTGTTCCATATTTTCAGTAGCAGAATCCTCCGTGAAATTGTAAGAGCCCATTGCGACAAGTCGACCATCAACCAATGTCATTTTTAAGTGCATCTTCTTTGATGTGACAATTTTCACGTCGATTTGTTTTGCTGTTAGGCGATCTAATAACTTGGCACGGCTCTTTTTCTGCGCTTTCTCAGAATCTGTAAGTACCCTTACTTTAACGCCACGATCAATCGCTTCAAAGAGGGTTTGTGCGATTTCGGGGTCTTCGAAATTGTAGATGGCGATATCGATTGTTTTAGTTGCAGCGCTAATTGTATCTAGTAGAAGTGTCTTTGGGTCATTGGCGAGATGACTGAATGCATAATCGATTTCTCCGTCCCCCAACGGCTGAGATGAATTTTCGTTTGAACAAGATTTGGTGAACAATACAACATTTAAGAGTATTGATGCAATCAGCACTACGATAAGTAGTATATTGAGGTTTGACAAATCGTTTCCTCCTTTATAATTTCAACTGCACTGAAGGCCAGAAGTAAATTAAATCGAATAAGCATTTCTTTGAATGGTAGTTTACAGCAACTGAAATGTTTAATTGTATAATTAGTATCTACCACGGATATGTAGAAATGAACCAATTTGTTAGCGAATGTGCTGTGCAGACAAATGAGTTAGCAGGGAGATAGACCAAGTATAGTTACTTTTTACAATTGCATCGACACGTAATACTTGGATAAGATGAGAGAATAGGAAGTCCAGATAAGTATATTTGTGCAAGGTACTGTACACAAACAATAAGGAGCTGACCTATGAACAAATTTGTGCTAATTACGTTTGTCCTCGTATCGACAGCTCTCATGGGATCTTCTTTTTCGGTTGGGAAGATTGGTTTGCAATATATTTCGCCTCTATTAATGGTAGGGGTGCGGTTTGTTATGGCAGGTATTCTAATGGTCATATATGTAAGGATTACTAGAAAGCCATTGCCCAAGGACTTTAGTACGTGGATGAAAGTTTTTCTGATTGGCTTATTTCAAACTGCGGGTGTGTTCGCCGCGATTTTTATAAGCTTACGAACGATCACAGCTGGACAATCGGCAATTCTAACGTTCATGAATCCGCTGCTCGTTGTTATTTTTGGATCACTTATATTAGGAATGAAATATCACCTCGTTCAATGGGGCGGCGTGATCCTGGGATTTGTCGGAGTAATGATTACGCTGGGCGGTCAATTTGATTTTCAGTTTGGGACCATTTTAGGGTTTGGTGGCGCTATATCGTGGGCCATAGCGACGCTGCTCGTGAATCGTTGGGGGAAGAGTCTGAATACGTGGGTGTTATCTGCCTATCAAATGTTGTTTGGCGGATTGGTTTTGTTACTTTGCAGTTTACTCTTTGAAAAGGTGCAATTAGTACTTAATCCGACTTCGGTATTTGTCATTCTGTGGCTAGCGATCATGGCTTCCGTCGTCCAATTTACGATGTGGTTCTTCGTACTCCAACAAGGAAATCCTGCCAAAGTCAGTTCATTTCTATTTCTGGCTCCGTTTTTTGGCGTTCTCACAGGATGGCTGCTGCTGCACGAAACGATTGGACCCACAGTCATTGTTGGCGGTTTGTGTATCTTTGGGGGAATCTTTTTAGTCAATTGGACAGCAAAAGTGAAAACGTAATTCTTTTAATGAAGAAACAGGAAGTTTAAAAGATACTTATCTAATTGCTCCCTCAAAGTAATGTCGTTTAAAGTGAAATTATGCATGAAAAGTTCAAGACCAATGATATTGAATGTTGAAGTTTTAAAAGCAGTTCTCTTCGCGAATCACCTTTTCTATTAATTACTAATGGAATCCTCGTTACAACAGTCTTTCACTTTGTAGCGAGGATCATCAAAATAGGGGAATAAAGTAGCTTCTTCAAATCAGAGGATGCTTTTTTTGAATTAATTTGGAAGAAATGATTCCTAAAAAAAGTAGGTGCGTTTGTCGCGCCTGATGAGTTCCATTCCCTAACCCATCATCTCAACCCAATCAGGAACTTCCATAGTACATAATAAGCGGAGCTCTTCTTCGCGTTTATCTAGATAGGAGCTAGCCTTTTTTAAATCCAAATCGACGATGGCAGGATGGGTCATGATTTCAACAGACGTACATCCAAGACCTTGTAAATGTGAAAAAAGGTCTTCATTGGCACCATCTTCGTAGAAATTTAACCAAAGAGCATCGGTTAACAAGATATCCGGTTGATGTTTTAAGGAATCTGTATAACGAACCGGAACTTGGTAGTCGATGGCTAACTTGATGATCAGTTCCTTTAAAATACCCCATCCATGAACGTGATGATGGCTGTCAATATGATGCAGCGGCAAACCTGTCGCAAGAAACGCATCGAGTTGGGCTCGCCATTCTTTCTCTACCTCTTCTATATTGGGCGGATCCATTACTTCAAATGCATTCGTATACCGAAATACACCCTGTTCATTAACAAGTGTTGGTACACCTATACTTAAGGGCTTGCCATACGTGAGAACGAGGTGGATGCCTATATGTAAGGAAGGCATTGTTTTTGCTTTTTCAATTGCATATTCCGTCGCAAGTCCATTCATCATTAACGTCGTAGATTGAACGAGACCGTGTATATGAGATTGAATAATCCCAT
This sequence comes from Sporosarcina sp. BI001-red, assembly GCF_003384035.1. Lineage (GTDB taxonomy): Bacteria > Bacillota > Bacilli > Bacillales_A > Planococcaceae > Sporosarcina. The sequence goes on from NZ_QQAK01000015.1 coordinate 30,261, forward strand.
CTGTTACCCCTTTGGTTAACCCGAAATCATCCGCGTTAAAAAGTACTTTCATCCTCATCCCTCCTAGTTGGTTACAATCCTTCTTCTTCCAAGTAATTCCGACTAATGACGAAGTTTGTTTTGTCTCCTCTGAAATAAGAACGTGAGTATTCAATAACCATTCCGTCTGCAGCTTCAGCAACTGTTTCAATATAGAAACACGGCAGGCCTTCTTTGTATTCCAAAAGGTGAGCTACCCGTTCATCAGGAAAGGCAATTTCAACATGCTCTGTAGTTTTGGCAATCTGCAGATGATAGTTTCTTTGAAGGGTTTCATACAGAGACGTCTCCGCGTGCTCTTTCGTAATACCAGGTGCTAGCTTCCAGGGAACGTAAGCAATTTCAAATTGTGTTGGTTCACCATTTGCTTTTCTTATGCGTTCAATCCGTTGAATGGGATCGTTGACTGAAACATTCAGTACTTGCACGAGAAACTCAGTCGCAGGAATCACTTGCAGACTAACGAGTGAAATTTCTGCTTTTTTACCTTGGACTGCGATTTGATCGCTATAGCGCTTCACGGTATGTGAAAGCGTCTGTTTCACTTTTTGTTCCGCAACAAAGGTACCATTGCCTTGTTTTCTAACGAGATATCCTTCTATCGTTAGTTGCTTAAGTGCCGTTCGAACTGTGGTTCTACTAACGTTAAAGTCTTTACACAATTCTAGTTCAGTTGGAATTCTATCCCCAACCTTATAAGTCCCTGATTTTATGCGATTCAACAAGTCTTCTTTAATGTACGCATGAAGTGCTTGGTTTTTTTCCATTGCAATGCTCCTTCATTGGTGATGTTTAAAGTGTACAAGATTTCAGATACAATAACAAATTACGCATATATGTAGCTACCTTTGAATAATATGTATTATTGTTATATACAACTATTTAAATGTATGATACATTTGATTTAGGAATTCCAAAAGTGTGACAAGTTAAATTACTTCGATTGTGTAGATAATCAGCTTGCACCAAGGATGTCCAAATACAAGTCTATTAATTTATTACTACTTAAATTTTGAAACCGCTTTCACATTGACAATAAAGGAGTTTTTAGCATGAGTTTAAAAATCGTTATCATCGGTGGAGGATCTAGCTATACACCTGAAATCATTGAAGGAATCATTCGTCGTCATGATTCGTTTCCAGTAACAGACATGGTATTAGTAGACATTGAAGAGGGGAAGGAGAAATTAAGGATTGTTGGTGAGCTTTCAAAGAGAATGATTTTGAAATCTGGTAAGTGTATAAACATATCTTGGACATTGGATAGAAAAGAAGCCCTTGTAGGCGCAAATTTTGTATCAACACAAATACGTGTTGGTGGTTTAGAAGCAAGAGCGAAAGATGAGCGAATCCCTTTAAGTCATGGTTTCATCGGCCAGGAAACGAATGGAGCAGGAGGAATCTTCAAAGCGTTTCGGACGATTCCTGTCATGATGGAAATGGCGCAAGATATCCATGAAATCTGTCCAGACGCATGGATGATCAACTTTACGAACCCCGCAGGAATGATTACAGAAGCGTTGTTGAAGTATTCCGCGCATAAGAAAGTGATTGGAGTCTGTAACATTCCATTCAATATGCGACATTCAACCGCTGAAATCTTAGATGCTTCACCAAGTGATGTGGATATTGAATTCATCGGCATGAATCATTTTGTTTTTGGAAGAAAAGTGACCGTCAACGGCGTCGATCGGACAGAGGATGTATTGAGCAAACTAAAGTCAGGGCTCGATTATTCGCCAGCTAATATTGTGAATCTAGGATGGTCTCAAACCTTCATAGACTCCATGAAACTGTTGCCCAATCCGTATCATCAATATTACTTCCAGATGAAAGATGTTCTGAAGAAGGATATTCAAGCGTTTAACGAACATGGCACGCGTGCCGAAAAAGTTCAGGAGTTAGAGAAATCGTTATTTGAACTCTATAAGAGCCCTGAACTGGAAGACAAACCGAAAGAGCTAGAAGAGCGTGGGGGCGCTTTTTATAGTGAAGTCGCCTGTAGCCTTATGGATTCCATTTATAATAATAGAAAAGACATTCAAACGGTAAATACCTTTAATAATGGTGCGATTCCTGATTTACCAAATGATGCAGTAATTGAAGTGAACAGTGTGATTACGGGAAATGGACCAGAGCCAATTTCTGTTGGGCCGCTACCACTCACTATCAAAGGGATCGTTTGCGAGATGAAAGCATTTGAGGAACTTGTTATTCAAGCAGGGCTATCTGGTAATTATCATGATGCATACGTTGCAATGCTCATGAATCCACTTATGCGAGACGAAAAGGGAAGTAAAATGGTACTTGATGAGTTGCTAGCAGCTCACAAAGAGTACCTACCACAATTCAAGGGGGAATTGGAATGAAAGGTAGGTTCATGGAGAAGTTTATTGAAATTGCTGGACGAATTGGGGCACAGCGTCATCTCGTAGCAATCCGTGATGGATTTGTAGCGATCATGCCGCTGATCATTGTGGGATCTTTCGCTATTCTCATCAATAACTTTCCACCTTTAGGTTCTTTCAGTTTTGTTGAATGGATGAATGGTATATTAGGAGAAGGAAACTGGCAAGCGGTTGGAGGCAGTATATGGAACGGTACCTTCGCGGTCTTAGGATTGCTAGTCGCCTTTTCAATCGCCTATAATCTTGCCAAGTCTTATGAAGTCGATGGGTTGTCCGCAGGTTTGATCTCAGCGGCAGCATACATCATGCTTGTTCCAGTGACCGAAGATTGGGGATTGAATTTCGCTTGGCTAGGGGCCCAAGGACTATTTGTCGCCATCATCCTTGCACTTGTACTGACTGAGCTATTCCGAGTATTAGTAAACTCTAAATGGACGATCAAAATGCCAGAAGGCGTCCCTGAAGGTGTTGCACGATCGTTTAAGGCATTGATTCCTGCGACGCTTATTTTGATTTTAGTAGGTTGTTTCCAAGCTTTAATGAGTGTGTTTGCTGAAATTAGTATATTTGAAGTGATATTCCAAGCGATTCAGGAGCCGCTACAAGGGCTCGGAAATACGCTGCCAGCTGCTATTTTAATTGCATTCTTGAATCACTTACTTTGGTTCTTTGGGTTACATGGTACGAACATTATAGGGGCTGTTATGGAGCCGCTGTACCTTCCATTGATTCAGGAAAACTTAGAGTTGTTCAATAGTGGGGTTTCAGCATTCGATGTTCCCTATACAGTAACGAAACCATTCCTAGATGCATATGTGTTCATGGGTGGATCAGGTACGACCATCGCATTAATTGCTGCGATATTCATCGTCATACGGAAACAGAAAAACCACCCGTATCGGGAAGTGGGTAAACTCTCGGCGCCGGCTTCACTATTCAACATTAACGAGCCAGTGATCTTTGGATTACCGATTGTACTCAATCCAGCGATGCTAATTCCATTCATCATGATTCCAGTTATCTTAACAATTACGTCTTATTTCGCTCTCGCTACAGGGTTAGTACCGAAAACAGTTGCGATAATTCCATGGACGACACCACCAATTTTAAGTGGTTACTTAGTAACCGGCGGAAGCTGGAGAGGAATTGCATTACAGATTTTCAACTTCGCAATTGCTACGATGATGTACATTCCATTTGTTATGGTAGGCGTCAGAGCGTTAAAACAACAGATGGGAGAGATTAAGGATGCACACAATTGAAGAAGTTCAAATGCTATCATTCACAATAATTTTACACGCGGGCAACGCTAGGTCCAGTTCAATGGAAGCGATTGCATTAGCGAAATCTTATAAGTTCGACGAAGCTCGTCAAAAGATAGAGGAAGCAAATGAAGAATTCACGGCCGCTCATCACCATCAGACAAATTTATTAACAGCAGAAGCCAATGGAGAAACGAATCCTGTAACTGTTATCTTAGTCCATGCTCAGGATCACCTCATGACCGCGATGACAGTAAAAGAGTTAGCGAATGAGATGATTGATATGTACGAAAAGATGCAAGCCATTGAGGAGGATAAAAAATGAAAATCATTTTAGTTTGTTCTGCAGGAATGTCGACATCAATGTTAGTGAAAAAAATGAAAGACTCTGCAGAAGCAAGAAACCTAGATGCAGAGATTAGTGCAGTTGCTGAATCCCAATTGAAAAATAACTTGGAAAATCTAGACGTAGTCTTGATTGGACCACAAGTCAGATACTTGGAAAAGAAAATTAAACAACAATTGGAACCTCAAGGTATAAAGGTAGATATCATCAATCAATTAGCTTACGGAATGATGAAAGGTGACCAAGTATTGGACCAGGCAATCGAGTTAATAGGGTAATGTAAAAGATCTTGCACAACCTAGTCCAAGCAGCCGAATCATCTGGCTGCTTCGTCTTTTCTGAATAGGTAAAGTCTAGGTGAACCTTCATAACTAAGGGTTCGCCTTTTTTGTTGGGAATTATGATGTCGGTAGACGTACTCGTTACATACATTCCTTCAGTCTAGGTTTCGTTACTTTTAAGGTATACTAGTGGAAAGTCGTAAAAAGGAGTGTGAACATATGCCCGACTTTGTAAAAGAGTATTTCCTAGGACTTGTTGATAGTTTGCAATCCACCTTGAAAACGCCGGATGCATACTTGAACAAAGTGGCATTGACAGCGGTGATACTTGTACTAGGACTGTTCTTGTATGTTCTACTCAAAAAAATAACTGCACGCAGTGGCAAAAATTTCACAAAGAAGATTCAGTTACATAATGCAGCGAAGCAAACCGTGGTGACACTGACAATCGTTACAGTTTTATTCATATGGGTTCAAGCGATTAATGTTCTGATTTTGATTGCATTATTAGTGGGCGTCATTGCGGTGTTCATGGTCAGAGGATTGACGAACAACATTATCGGTTATTTTGTCATTAAGTATCGAAAGTATTTCGAAATTGGACACCGTGTAGAAATTAATGGAATTATCGGGGATGTTATTGAAATCAATACAACCAGTTTCAAATTGTTAGAAGTCCGAAATGGGCTATCATCCGATTCGAATACAGGACGCATTATTAAACTTCCGAATAGCATTATCTTCAATGAGTCTATTGAAATGGTCGGTGTCGCTAACACGTTTGTCTGGCATGAAATTAAGTACGTCCTATCGTTTGATAGTGATTGGCAATTAGCTGAACGGATGATGTGCGAAGCAGGAGAGTCCTATTTCAACGAGACTGTTTTGCCACAACTCAAACAAACGAATTCTCGCTTGGTGAATGAGCAAGAGGAAATGCGACCTGTGTTTTCAATAGATACGAATGATGCAGGAGTTGTTTTGGTTTTACGTTATTTAGTGGACTATAAACAAGGAACGAGTGCGAAAACCAAGTTGCAAAGGACAATCTTGCCACAACTCATTGATCATCCAAACATCGAGTTTGCAGTTGTGGAAGTAAAGGTGTTCCGGGGATAACCATGGTATATGGTGCAACAGAAGCACCTCAATTAGATGAAGGAAAGAAGGAAGTCCTTATGACAGATATAACGAAACCTATTGAAGAGATAACGATCAGGAATGCACAGCCAGAGGACGCGGAGAGCATAGTTAAGTTTTACAATGTAGTCGGCGGTGAAACAGATTACCTATCTTTTGGTGGTGATGAATATCCCCAATCTGCGGATGCAGTGGCTGCGTCCATAAAAAATATGGAAGAAGAAAAAGGAAACTGTATGCTTCTTTTAATGGAAGGGGAAAGAATCGTTGGAATGGGTACGATTGATTCCAGTACGAAACGTAGATTCCTTCACGTGGGGACATTAGGGATTGTCATACGCCAGTCGCATGCGGGAAAAGGCCTTGGCCTCTTGCTAATGAATGCATTGATCAACTGGTCCAAAGATAATGGACAAACTGAAAAAATCATGCTCGTCACTCGGGCAGATAATGAAGTGGCAATTGGACTTTATGAAAAACTTGGATTTAAGCAAGAAGGGGTATTCCACCAAGATTCGTTTGACGGAGAACGGTATTATGACAGCTTATCTATGGCACTTTTTCTGTGAAAACAAAAACTCTCCGACACTTATACAGTGTCTGGAGAGTTTTTTGTATACATTTAAGCATCTACTGAGGGTTTTTTCGGATCACGTATTGCAAATGAGAGCAACAGTCCAAATGCTGCGATGCATCCCGCAACCACGAATGCGAAATTGACGCCGTCTATTTCTCCGGCTACCGAATTTCCGCTTGCTGCAGTGATGGTAATCGTAACGAGCACTGCGGTTCCAACGGCTCCTGAGATCTGGCGGAAGGTGTTATTCATCGCCGTACCATGAGAAATCAGGTGATTCGGTAGCTGATTCAAACCAAGCGTTGTAGATGGCATCATGACCATTGCAATCCCAACCATTCGAATTGCGTTTAAGACTGCTAAATACGTAAATGTTGTATCTTGCGACAAGTTTGCAAAGAAGAATGTTGTCACGGTTAAAATCGTAAATCCGATACGCAGCAGCCACTTTGCCCCGTATTTATCGAACAGCGTCCCTGTCAATGGATTCATGATTCCCATGACAATTGCGCCTGGCAATAGCATAAGCCCTGAATGCAATGCGTTGAACCCAAGTAGGTTCTGCATGAAGATTGGAAGAATGACAGTTGTTGCAATCATCGAAGCGAAGACAATCATTCCAAGTCCAGTTGCAATGGAGAAGATGCTGTATTTGAATACACGGAATTCAAGGATTGGTTCTTCAAGTTTCAACTGTCTGTTGATGAACAAGAAGAGGGCAACTGCACCGACTACGAGTGAGATAAGTGTGTTAGGGCTTAGCCAGCCTAAGTTACCTGCAACACTGAAGCCATAGAGAAGACCGCCAAATCCTAATGTGGATAGAACAATTGACAGGTAATCCACTGTTGGATTTGTTTGCTTGGTGACGTTTTGCAGCAAGAAGTACGCCGCAATGATGATCACAAGAGCGATTGGTAGGACTACGTAAAATACGCTGCGCCATGGGAAATTATCAACGAGGTAACCCGACAAACTTGGTCCGATGGCTGGTGCGAATGCAATGACGAGACCAAACATTCCCATCGCTTTCCCGCGTTGTGAAACTGGGAAGATGAGGAACATGATCGTCTGCAAAAGCGGCATCATAATACCTGCGCCAGCGCCTTGTAACACGCGTGCCACTAACAAGAAGGAAAAGTTAGGAGAGAAGGCACCGATAAGCGTACCTACCGCAAATGTCCCCATGGCCGTCAGGAACAAACTTCGAGTAGTGAATTTTCCTATTAAGAAAGCTGTAATCGGAATCATGATCCCGTTGACGAGCATGAAAATCGACTGCAACCACTGAACAGTACTTTCATTGATGTTGAGATCTTTCATAATCGGGGGGAGCGCAGTCGCTAGAAGCGTCTGGTTTAAGATTGTAATGAACGCACCAGACAATAACACTGCAAGTAGTGGGATATGCTTTTTTAAATCGAACGTCTGGGAATCACCCAGTGTTTGTGAATTGACCATTAACACTCATCACCTCATATTGGATTAGCAAATCCTAAAACACCTGTTAAAATGAAATCCGGACCTGACATTCTTTATATAATAGAGGTTATTGACCTAGACCTCAATTTTGCTGTTTGATGAATCCTATTCTTAATAGTTAGGATTGCCCTACAGCTCGTAAGTCATACCTAACCATACCTAATTACGGCTAAGTCAAACTTCCTTTGCCTGGAAAGTGATAGCGCAGGACGATACGATATGAAAGAATAATTAAAAAACTGATTAAATGAGGAAAAAAATGAAAAAGAAACTAGTAATTTCAAGTATATTTATAAGTTTTCTGCTGTTTAGTGCTGCAGTAGTTTTCGTGGGATATTCGGTTTATGTTTTTCTGGTCTATTCTAACATGGCACGGGGATCCAATTATATGGAAGATGAGTTATCCGAATATGCACAAGATAAGTTTGGACGAACAATTGATATTGTAGATTGGAAATTAGGAGAGGATGATGATCGCTATAAGGCTGTAGTGCATGTGAAAACGCTGGATCGGCAAGGATTTAAGTTTCTTATTCGTATTAACAAAAAGGGAGAGGTCGCGAACGATAATTATCAAGAACTCATAACTCGTGACGACGTAAACAATCGATATAAGGAGAGCGAAGAAATAAAAGCACTCCAAGCAATTGGATTTTCATCGATCACTATCGGAAATGAGGTGTATGAAGAGGACTTGGCGATAAATCTTCCTGAAGATATTCAGTTGTTTGACCCAGCTGCATTTGAAATACTATATGATTCTTTACCCATTATCCATCAACTGAATGAAAAAATAACGGCGGATACCGGATATCCTTTGGAAGTGCTTTCTGTAAATGATAAGTGGCTTGACCTCACTAAGAGTTATGGGAATGTAAACTCTATAGGTCAGGAGTTTGCCCGTGAAAGTCCTGAGATATTCTACCCGAATTTCTATAATGATGACTTGCTTGTTTTACAGGATGGCCTGGAAGATTTAGAAGAGACAATTCTAAGATTGAGACTTGCAGACGCGAACCTGTCCTGCTACGAATTAAAAGACTTTGAATCGTGCAAACACTATGAAGTCGTTATCGATACAACGGAACAGGAAGACGGTTCGGTTTTTCATACGAATGAAAAAGAGGACTTGGATGGGCTCTTATTAGTTATTCATCGACTTCAGAAAATCGACTTACCCATTGATCGGGTAAGTTTGTTTCCTGTACTTGTAATTGCCAAAGCAGGTGTGGAGCAGGATTATAGAGCGTCTGAGGTATTCATTTCACCAATTGACGATGTTAAGACCGTTCGCGATATACGTTTTCAAGTAAGGTGACTATTGCAAGGAGATTGAGGATCAGGAAATTTCTATACTTTACACCCATGCTTGTGGTTTGAAACTCAACTACTTCCTATATTACTTTAGTGGCGTCTGCAAAATATGATCAACACAGAAGGACAATTATAGTATGCTATTGTTGCGGGGTCTTGATAAAGGACTTTCGTCAATGTACAAGGGACATGTAAATGGTGTACACAGATAAGAAAAGTAATATTTGGAGTTATTGAAATAGGATTAAGAAGGAATTTAGCTCTATATCGGAAAGATTTTGAAGGCCAAGCTGGAAATGTAGCATTGTCGGTTTCATACGAAATGGTTGAAGAGAGCAGGTGGAGATGATTTTTAAAGTGAATAAAGATCAACTACTTACAGTATTAAAGATATCGTTTCCCATATTGCTCCTGGCATTCGCGATTTTTGAAATACAAAAAACAGTGAGTGGGATTGACATCAATTCGTTTCGGTATGAACTGGGTCAAATACATCCATGGGAACTTGTGCTTGTCATAATTGTTTCTTTTAGTGCAATCATTCCTATGCTCTTTTATGATGTGATATTGGCTAAAGTACTGAAAATTACAGTGAGAACGAGGAGTTTGTTGCAACATTCGTTCATCACCAACACGTTCTCGAATCTTATCGGATTCGGTGGTCTCGTTGGGGTAATGCTACGCAGTTATTTCTATTCTAAGTACAAGGAGGAAAAGGAAGGGATTTTGAAAAATATCGCTTCTGTGACCCTCTTTTATTTAACAGGGATCTCCTTACTAATGTGGATTGTTCCTTTGTTTTACTGGAACTTCCCCCTATTAAAAGAAACAAAATGGCTCCTGATTGCCGTGATCCTATTGAGCTTGTATTTCCCAATCTTTATAGGAATTTTTATCATGCGCTATCGAAAAGTAAATGCGTATTCAATTAGTGCAAAAGCGGCTGTTCAGCTCATCATAACCTCGGTAGCTGAATGGATATCGGTTTTTTTAGTAATACTCTTTTTAACGGTTGTCTTGAATATTCCTATCGAGTTATCTGCGTTGATTCCTATTTTCTTGATTGCTTCTAGTGCGGGAATTGTAAGTATGATTCCAGGGGGTGTAGGTTCATTTGACCTCGTTTTCTTGTGGGGAACTCAAAGTATAGGAATAGCGGATGAAAAAATATTATTTTTACTGATATTATATCGAGTTGGCTACTTTGTCCTTCCGTTTCTATTTTCGGCTTTACTGTTCGTGAAGGAATACTGGAGACGATGGAACCATTCTTGGGATGACGTTCCAAACGTCATCGCTCAAAAGATGAGTCACACATTATTAACGATATTGGTATTCGTCTCGGGTATTGTTCTTTTACTGTCTGCCTCGGTGCCGGGAGTTTTAAGTCGTCTAAAGGTTATGCAGGAATTCCTATCCCTTCCGATTATGAATTTGTCCCATCATTTGACTGTAGCTGCTGGTTTTATCCTTTTAGGGTTATGTAGGGGCATCCAATATAGGGTAAAAAGGACATATCAACTTACAATTATCGTCTTATGCAGTGCTGCCTTATTTTCAATAATAAAAGGATTTGATTATGAAGAGGCTATCTTTTTAATGATAGTAATGGGACTGCTAATTGTCTCCAAAAGTCAGTTTTACCGTGAGAGTTATGTATTAACATGGGGAATTATTCTAATTGACGTGGCTGTGGTTGCATTCATCACCTCGATGTATGTTTTCATTGGCTATTTGAACTTACCGACTTCGAAAATTCATATTCCAATTGAATTGCGTGACTATATCATTACTGATTCCCGGGACTTATTTTACAGTGCCGTTATTGGGCTCGTGATAGCCGGAGTCATTCTATTTATAGGTTCGCTCATTCGTAAACCAAAACAAATGGAAATGCTATCTTCAGTTGACCAGGCAGAAAATGTGGAAAATCATCTAATAAAGTATGCGGGTACTGAGTTTTCTCATTTAATCTTTCTGCATGATAAATATATATATTGGAATAAAGAAGAGACTGTATTATTTTCTTATCAAGTTTACGCAGATAAGATTGTTGTCCTTGGTGATATGGTTGGCATAGAATCAGATTATTCTTCAGCTATCGAAGATTTCTTGAAAACAGCGGATTTATATGGGTATACGCCAGTATTCTATGAAGTAAGTACAAGGGTGTTAGCTCTTTTACATGATCAAGGGTATGGATTTTTTAAGCTGGGAGAAGAAGCATTTGTAGATTTAGGGACATTTACGTTATCCGGAAAAAAAATGAAAGGGTTTCGAGCAGTTAAAAATAAGTTCGAGAGAGAAAACCATGTGGTTGAAATTCTCAGTCCGCCATTTTCTTCAGAGTTGTTGAAGGAATTAGAAGATGTCTCGACCAGGTGGTTACAAGGAAGAAGGGAAAAAGGATTTTCTTTAGGCTTTTTTGACGAGGATTATTTGAACACGGCACAAGTCGCTGTTTTAAGAAATGAGGATGGAATTATAGGTTTCGCCAGTTTAATGCCGATGTATGATAACGGTGAACGAATTTCGATTGACCTTATGCGATATAATCCTGATGCACCGTCAGGAACGATGGACTTTATTTTTCTATCGTTATTTGAATGGGCAAAGGAAGAGGGCTATCATGTATTCAATATTGGCATGTCCCCTTTGTCGAATGTAGGGAAATCGAGATATTCCTTTTTGAGTGAAAAGATTGCGGCGCAAATCTTTTTACACGGACAATACTTTTATCATTTCCAAGGATTAAAAAACTTTAAACAGAAATATGCAGATTCTTGGGAAGCGAAATATGTAGCCTATCGAAAGAAATCATCGCTGCCATTTACAATTGCTCAAATAACATTGCTGATTGGACGTAAAGGTAAATAGTAAGCAGTAAAAGCACTGTCGTTATGAAGTGCTTTTTTTCGTATAACGGATGATTCTTTAGTATTTCGTCAATGATTCATCATGGTGGGAAATACTATTCAACGTCTGCTTTTTTAATCATTTCATCAATGCGCACGCAATGTAGACCTCTTTGTTTTACATCCATTAAAACATCATCCAAAGCAACCATCATATACTTCGGGGCATCCTGATCCGAACCAATTGTCTCCCCGCTATCATGAAGCAAGATGACAGATCCTTTCCTGATATTACGCAGTAACAAGCCTTTTAATTTATTTTGGCTAACATCCCGTTTCCAATCACCAGGCATCATGGACCAAAGCACAATGTCATACTTTTTTCTGAAGAAAAGATCGTATGCATTAATAATTCCCCAAGGAGGACGGTAATATAATGGTTTTATGCCTGTTATGAATTCGATAATATCAGATGTCTTCTTGATGTGTTGATGAGTAGTGGTCCATGGCATCATGAACCAGTTCGGGCGGTGTGTATAATTGTGTATTCCAATTTGATGACCTTCTTCGTGAATTCTGCGTATGATGTCTGGATGCTGATTTGCTTTATGCCCCAGGACAAAAAAAGTTGCTTTCACTTCGTGCTTGTTTAGGAGAGCCAACAAATGTGGCGTATACAAAGGATCAGGACCGTCATCGAACGTAAATGCAATCTGCCCATCATTCCCGCCTTTTCTAAAAATCCCAAGACCAAAAATTCTAGTCAGAATCCAAGGAAGAAACACGTAAATGGCGATAAAACTTATTCCAATCCATTGCAAGCTTTTTCTCACGCTTCATCGCCCTTTCTGTGAAAACTAGTTACTCAGCGAGTATTTTTGTCAGTATTCGAGTAAAACATTCTATGTGTATCCATTATCCTGGTTAAGGCGTGATAAGCGGCTTTTTTAGTGCGAACTTTTTTTGCGTTCATTTTAAGTGTGGACAACACTTGTGGATCATGTAAGATATTTACCAGTTGTTGCAATAGACCTTTTTCATCCTTCGCTTGAAGTGCGACTTCCGCGTGCAGTAAGAAAGAGGCATTATCTTGTTCTTGGCCAGGGAGCGGTTTGTATAAGATCATCGGTAATTCAAGAGCCACCGCTTCTGACGTTGTTAACCCGCCTGGTTTCGTAATGATCATATCGGAGAGTGCCATCAGTTCATGGATGTAATCAATATAACCTTTCACAATAAAACGATGTTTTTGGTTTTTCAATTGCTCAGAAAGTTTATCTTTTAATTTTTTATTACGCCCACAAATAACGATGAATTGAATCGAGTCCAAGCGAGTGTCTTTTTGTAACATATGAATGAACGACTTACTAATCATCCCTAAACCACCGCCCATAATTAATACGGTTGTAATTGTTTGCTGCAAGTAATGCTTCTCACGCAATAGTTGACGATCGTAGGTCAGGCTGAACTGTGAATGAATGGGGATTCCCGTTACAGTAATTTTGTGATTTGACACACCTTGACGTAACAGACCGTAACGAGCATACTCCGAACCGACCAAATAATGGTCAGTATGTGGATGTATCCAATAACTATGATCAGTATGGTCTGTGATAACCGTAACCGTGGGTATCGTTACTAATCCACTCGCTTTTAACATAGACATAGCGGCGGCTGCGGAAGGGAATGTGCTAACGACCACAGAAGGTCGAACTTCATTCAACAAAGTAATCAATCGTCCTAATGTGTAAATCTGGATTTTCTTTAAAAGTACCGAAGAAATTGAATTATCTAGTCTTGTTTTTTGGAACAAGTAACCATATAACGAAGGCAGTTTCTCGAGCCACATTGTATAAAAATAACTGCCGATGACATGTATGTGTGGGTGTGTCCATTCCGCGAAGTCGATCACGGTCGTTACTATATCAGATCTGTTTTCCCGTGCGGATCCAGCAATTGCGTGGGCAGCTTGCTTGTGTCCATCACCCAAATTTCCGCATAGAAGTAATAAGTTATAGTCTTTTGTTGCATGCATGGATTTGCACCTCATCATTCAATTTTCTATAAGAAGATTTGCTGAACAAGCCTCTATAGGAGGAGATCTGTCAGTGGAGAATTAGAGATAGTTCAAAGAATTAGTATGCCTAAAATTGAGAGGGGAGATAGAAATCTTAAATTACTCATCAGACTAATTATTAGCTTTCCCAAGATGTTACTTTCTATGAGCATTACTGGATGTACAATGATTGGTAAGGTTCTCTGTGAACATAAAGAAGCCAGTGCATGAAACAATCCGAATTGTTTCATGCACTGGAAAGTAACTTTATTGAACGAAGAATCAGTACTATGATTTGCAGAGATGCAGTCTTTCTAATATTAGGCAGGGGATTGGAAATATTGCTAGCCAACAGGATTCCAATACTACAGAGTCATGAAAAAAGATACACTACAATTGATCAGGCGTATTAAAAAATACGTTCGATTGTTACCTGCAAAGAAACCATATATTTTACCGTAACGTTCCCGTGTTTCTAATTTTTAAATTGACAGTAACATTGTAGTCTAAGTCAGAAGTAACCTTTCTTGTAAGTTCCTCTGTCCATTTCCCTTTGTAATACATTCTAAAGTATTCACTAATTCCAACTGGATCTAGTTCCATTTCCTGAAGATATTGAAGGGTATCTTCAACTTCTTCTTTTAGATGTGCGTTAATTTCCTTTTCTAGCTTTTTGTATTGCTTACTATTAGTTAAATCACGATCTCCCTTATATTCAATTAGTACTGCCTTTATTTTAAGCTCAATAGCAACCTTAGGGGTTTCAGTACTTTTATTACTGGATATCTTCACTTTACTATCGATTTGTTCTAAAAAAGCTTCTTTATCTATTTCATTGCCGTGAAATGTTACTGAAATTGGGGAGAGCTTGTTCACACCACTTAATGCTTGGATTAACAAAGACTTTTCAGTGGAAATTGTATCAATCATTTTTTTGTTATCGAACAAAGCGATTTTTGTTATTTTCAGTACATCTTCTTTTTTTTCTAAATAGGGAATCATCGTGTGGTATACAGGACTCGTTTGTGTGTTCATATAATCATGGATCGATGTAAAAGGGCTGAATGAATTATGCAAGTTTGGTTGAAACAAATCATTTAAATAAGCGTCCATATGTTCATTTTCTGAGTAATTCCCGCTCAAAACATCTTCTACATCATCTTTCACAATAACCAAGCGGACATTATTTCCGAGTGTTGAATCACGGTATAGATGTTGTACAACTTCGGTTACTTTTCCGCTTCTGGCAAATTCCTCGCTAAATAATAGCGTTCGCAGCTGATTTAAAACAATCATCTTGTCCGACTCCGAAGATAATTTAACAAGACCTTCTTGAATCATATTTGTATGAATAGAAAATACTTGTGTTGGGACAGGGGAATCGTTGGGCGGCAGTGGAATTCCTATAGTCATCTTCATTTCACCATGGTCGCCGAGGTCAAATCCCATGCTGCTTGCTAAAGCCAAATCCTCTAATGACGGTTGTGTTTGTTCACGATCACTGCATCCAGTTGTCAAGATTACACTAACGAGAAAAAATAGGATTATAACTTTCCTCATTCGCCACCCTCGCTCTTCTTTGGTTTAAGGATATGGATGAAACAAAGTAAAATGGGCCACAGAAACATCGCATACATCAAATAAAACACACGTTCAAACATCAGTTGTTGAAACTCCTCCATGTAGGGGAATTCAACGAGTACGAAAACTACTGCCGCTATTATATAAAGATGAATCTTTTTAGGAGTTGAACGAATTGAATCCAATCCCTTTTTCGCGACCCATAAATAAGCAGCAACAGTAGATAGAATAAGGAAAACCCACATTGTGATACCGAGTACATCGATTCGCTCCAGGAAGGATAACTCAACTTCTTTGAACAAGTTCAGAACAGGATAAAGTACATTTTTAAGCTGCCATTGTGAGAAAAACATGACACTTACGAGGGAAAAACAGAATGTAAATCCTATGCTAATCCATAATCCAATCGAAGCATGTTTGAAAGCTTTTTTCTGATTGATGATGTGTGGGAAATAAAATGAGATAAGTTCGAAACCACCAATCGCCATTAATCCTTTTTTGGATGCTGTGAAAAACTCTTCCTTTGTGAAGTTAAAGAGAGGCAACGTATGACTAATGTTGCCATCCATTACCCCCCATTTCAAAAAGTATAAAAACCATAATGTTAAAAGAAAGCTAATCATACAAAACCTAGCGATAGATTTAATACCACCACTTACAATATAGACAACCATACATAGAAAGATTAGTAACGGAATAGTGATTTTACGGTTGATAAGGGCGACAACTTGAACTAATTCAATATAACTTGAACAGACAGCCGCTATGATAACGATAAAATATAAAAGAAGCATTATATTAATAAGCTTTCCAATCCATTTACCAAATAGCTTTTCGTGAATGACGAATAGTGTATCGTTTTTATACTGCAACCCTAACCAGATGATCGGAATTAGAAGTAAGTTCGCGACAATCCCAAATAACAAAGGCATCCACCATTGGCTGTAGCCCATGGAGCTTAATCTGTTTGGCAAAGAAAGCACTGATGTCCCAACAATTACATTCTGAATAAGGAAGATTACATGATAACGGTTTAAGGTTTTTACTTTATTCATATCCACTGCTCATTCCTCCTTTTCAACGGGAGGTGACTTCTTACTTTGTGCTTTAGCAATACCAGAAGTGTGTTTAAGGAACTTTGCTGGCATACGAACAAATGAATCTAGTAGATCCGATGACTTTCTAGGGATAATGGGGGTCATGTAGGCCGTGTTCAGTGAAGTTAACGTTAATAAATGATGAAACAACCAAGCAAATGCAATCATTTGACCAAACAGCCCAAACATACCAGCTGCGAAAATAAAGATGTACCTCATAAAGCGACTGGTATTACTCATGATGAAGTTCGGAGGTAAAAAGGATAATAGGGCTGATATTGCCACTAGGACAATCAATGTATTACTTACAAGGTGTGCTTCAACCGCAGCTGTTCCTATTACAATACCTCCGACAATACCAATTGTTTGTCCAATCTTCGTGGGCATTCGTGATCCGGCTTCTCTTAATATTTCTATAACGAGTTCCATGAACAGGACCTCTATGAGGGGAGA
The DNA here is from genome assembly GCF_003384035.1 of Sporosarcina sp. BI001-red. Taxonomy (GTDB): domain Bacteria; phylum Bacillota; class Bacilli; order Bacillales_A; family Planococcaceae; genus Sporosarcina. The sequence goes on from NZ_QQAK01000015.1 coordinate 47,152, forward strand.
AAAAGGTACCTTCTCTCTTGATTCTTGAAGGTTTAGTAAAACATCAAACGGTAACATTTCAGGATGATAGGTTAACACCGATATGTAAGTAGGTGTCATGATAATCGTTAAGAAAAAACCAAAGAAACGTATTGAACGTAAAAGCGACGCTGTCATCCAGCGGTTATAGTAGTCCTCGGGAGATATGAACAATTCGAAAAACGAAATAGGACAAATGATTACCCCATTACTGTTATTCATCAGGATGACAATGCGTCCATCCAATAGGGCAGACACAGCGTTATCTGGACGATCTGTTTCGTGATATTGGGGGAAAGGTGAAAAAGGGTGATTGTCCATTAACTTTTGTAGAATTGAACTATCATTAAATCCAGGGTGATTTACATTCTGGATTTTATCAATCACTATGTCTAGGTTTTCTTTATTAGCAATGTTGTCCATATATAGAACAGTAACTTGCGTGTGGGTTTCTGTCCCAATTACAAAGTTGTTGCTTTTTAGGTTCAGATTTTGAATTCTTCGTTTAATAAGGGATAGATTGGTTTCTAGTGATTCGGTAAATGCGTTAGTGGGGCCTATGACAGTAGATTCTGTATCGGTAACTGTAATCGAAGCGCTAGGTGCACTGAAAGTATTTACTTTCAAATAAACATTTTGTTTTGGAAAATAGACAACCGTACTTCCTTCCGTGATAGCTGAAATTAGTTCGGAAATGTTAGGTTGCACAATTACTTCAGACGAGTTTTCTAGAATTCCTTCAGAAAGGGGACGGATAACCATCTGATGTAATGTGAGTTTGTCGACAAGAGAACTGAAATAGATTAGTGTCACTTCGTCTTCAGTAGTTTCAATCTGTTTGAATACGGCATCCTCAATACCCGCCAATTTGGATTTTAGTGCTTCGATTGGAATCCCCACTTTCAGATTAAGGTAGTAATAAGGTTAATATTTCCTTAAGCGTGATGGTTTATTCAAATTGGAGATGATTTACAAAGTATCTATAAACAATCAGACTCTATTAGTACAAGGATACTAATACTACCAACTAGGGAATTTCATCGATTACTGTATGCTATAGTTATTTCAAGGTTTAAAAATCGCTTGATTATTAGGATCTATCGAAAATTTACAAGTGATAACCTAGCTATAATTAAAAGAGGTGTACATATGAAAAAAGTAAGAATTGGAGTCATTGGAGCAGGATTAAGAAGGAATTTAGCGCTATATTGGCATCAGCCAGAAGGTGAATCTGAGATTGTAGCATTGGCGGATTTATCGGAAGAGCGTCAACAGAAGTTTCAAGAAGAGGTAGGAACACCAATTTTTCTAACGAAAGATTATAAAGAGTTATTGGTACGGGATGATATCGATGCAATCGCTGTGCTGTCACCAGACTATCTCCACGAAGAACATGTGATAACGTGCTTAGAGGCGGGCAAGCATGTGTATTCTGAAAAGCCGCTGGCAATTACAGTGGAAGGCTGCGACCGGATCATCGAGGCTTGGGAGAAATCAGGTAAGCATTTGATGGTTGGCTTTAATATGAGATATATGAGCATGTATCAGACGATGAAGGGGTTAATTGACTCAGGGGCTATTGGAGAGTTGAAAACAGTATGGGTTCGCCATTTTGTCGGATTGGGTGGTTATTATTACTACCATGATTGGCATGCAAGAAGTGATAAAACGACGTCACTCCTGCTTCAAAAAGGATCTCATGACTTGGATGTCATTCACTGGATTTCAGGTAAATATACAACGAAAGTTTCTGCGTTCGGAGGATTGGACTATTACGGTGGCGAGATGCCGAATGATTTGACGTGCCCAGAATGTTCGTTGAAAGATACTTGCCCTGAGTATGTACCGCATACATTTACGGAATGTGCGTTCCGCAAAGAAGTTGATGTCGAGGACAACAATATGCTGATCATGGAGTTAGAAGGCGGTATAAAAGCGTCGTACCTACAATGTCATTTTACACCAGACTATGAGCGGAACTATACGTTTATCGGGACAAAAGGAAGAATTGAAAACGATGAAGTGAATGGCAAAGTGTATTTGAAGACACGCAAAACCAATACATGGAATGAGTTTAGTAATGTGACGTATGAGTTGAAGCCAGAAGTCGGAAGTCATGGCGGTGCAGATCCCAAAATTGCACAAGACTTCATTGAGCTTATCCTTCGTGATAAACAACCACTTACGTCGCCGTTTGCCGGACGAATGAGTGTAGCGGTTGGGTGTGCAGCAACAGAATCGATTCGTTCGGGCGGCGGTGTTGTTCACGTGTCTAAAGATTCAAGTATAACCAGACTCTCATAACTCGTATTCAAGTTACCCTTTGAGAGAATGGACCTATTTACTGGTGTCATTGGTCACAAAAAGTCCAAGACATGACTTCTTACCCTAAAATACTTAAAGAGAATAGGTCATTCTATGCTATAATTATGAACATAAAGATAACTTGGGGGAGTTCATATGTTCAAAAGTAAAAGTAAACTAGTAGAAATAGATAATTTCCAAGAAGAGTTAACGGCTTTAAAAGAAAGCCAAGCTGTAAAAGAAGAGCAAGATCAGGTCCGTTTGCTGGAGTTAAGAGACGAGTTAGCGGCGGCTGTGATGCAACACGAGAAAGTTAATGGACAGCATGATGTTCTAGGTGACGCGGTTGGTCAAATTGAAGAACGATTTGAAAATATTGACCAGCTGAGTGAACAAACGACTCAAAAGTCTGATGAACTATATGAAAAAGGCCGTTCTTTGGAAGATCAATCGAATGTGATGGTTACCGAAGCTACTGAAGGAACACAGGAAGTAAATGCTACAGCAGAAGTAATTAAAACTCTCGGGGAACAAATCCAAGCATCCGAGAAAAACATGACCAACTTAAGTGCGCGCTCGGATGAGATTCAATCGATTGTTGGAGTCATCGATGGCATTGCTACACAAACGAATCTACTAGCATTGAATGCATCCATCGAGGCAGCTAGAGCTGGGGAATCTGGAAAAGGCTTTGCAGTTGTTGCACAAGAAGTCCGCAATTTAGCGGAAAGTACTGCAAAAAGTACTGCGAGCATACAAACTCTGACTTCGTCACTACGTAGTGAAATTAAAGAAGCGCTGGATTCTACAAGAACAAGTGCTGAACTTGTGGATAAAGGTGTGCAAGTTAGCCTCGCTACAACTGAGAAAATCGAACGTATTTTAACTACAATCGAAAAGAGCCAGGGTGATATTGGTTCGATCCAGAAAATGATTGAAGAGCAAAAACAATTATCTGCGGAAGTAAAAAGTGAACTTCTTGATGCAAAAACACTTTTCTCACAAGCACACGGACTCATTATTGAGCATATTGAAGACGCCAAGGAAGTTGACAAGCGACTTGAAAATGGAATTCGTCAATTGACTGTCAAGTAATCGTTATGTTAAGAAAATGATTTAATGACACGAACCTATAAACAGAGGACACTGAAAAACTTACTTTTTTCATGCTAACAAGTTGTATAGTTAAAAAAGAGGCACTATTTCGTTCAAACTTGAACGAAATGGTGCCTCTTTCATTATCTTTCCATTTGTCAATATGAAGATTTTGACTATCTACTGACGAATGAATAATCCTCGTTGATTGGAGAAGAAGGCGGCGACTCTGGAGGGATCAGCGAAGATTGAAGACCCCGCAGGAGCGAAGCGACGAGGAGACTGAAATCGAGCCCCTCAGAAAGCGTCCGCCTGAAGCGGAAATCAACAGTCTCCTATACACAACAAATATTAAAGGACTTTTTCAGTGGCCTCCTATAAACGGGACGTGTCTTTTTTCGTTGTTGAAATTATTTATGGCGCAACGGGAAATACTTCCTGCGTCAATTTTTAGCTTTCCACACTATTCCGCAAATGGATTACCCCTTTCAACAGAAGGGTAGAATACTTGAACACTATGTGAAGGGGAGTTTTGCAAAATGGATAAAGTATTTGTATTGGGTGGAACTGGTTTACTTGGGCTTGAGAATATTAACGAGTTACTCGACAAGGGGTACGAAGTTTCTACAATTGCCCGTAACGAAAAGGTGATGGCTGAGGTAATACCTGAACAAGTGAAGGATCGAAATATCGGGGATATTAACAAGATGACAGATGAGCAAGTGTTGGATATGTTGCAAGGAAAAGATGCGTTTGTCTACGCCGCAGGTTTAGATGAACGAACACTCCCAAAAGCACCTGCCATGAGATTCTACTATGAAAACAATGTTCTGCCGACACAACGGCTCGCACGCTTGGCAAGGAAATCGGGCATAAAGAAGTTTGTGATTTTTGGTTCGTACCATACTGAAACTGCGGACATGTGGACCGATTTAAACTTGCAGGAGCAACCCTATGTGAAAACAAGGTTGTTGCAGGAAGAAATGGCTTTCATGGAAGGGGAAGGAGGCATGGATGTCATGTCGCTTCGTCTACCATACATATTTGGAACAATGCCGCATCGCACCCCGTTATGGAAAAGCTTTTTCCCTCGGGTTCAAGGACTAGACGTTGTAAAGGTTCCTGCTGGCGGGACTGCAATGGTTACAACGAAGCAAGTGGCAGAAGCAGCTGTCGGTGCATTGGAGCATGGTAAGCACAGAGCGACTTATGCCATCTCAGGCATCAATATGAAATATGAGGAGTTCTACAAGATGATCGCTGAGAGTCTTGGGCAAACTGACACAATCATTGAAATAGCTTCCTTGGACCAATTGAAACCTTCTGCTGAAAAAATGGATGAAACGGTCGCAGCGAACGGAAAAGAGCATGCAATCCATATGGGGAAACAAATTGAAATGCAGAATCGAGATGCCTTTATTGATCCGAAGGTAACGATGCAAACCTTAAAGTATGAGGAAGACGATGTCCGTGACGAGATTAAAAGGACGTTGGCAGTTTGTGCAGAAGAAGTAGAGTGACTTTTCATCTTTCACCCACTCGTAAAATATTTTACGTTCACTAATAAAATCTTGTTGCGCTTTCATTGAATTCTGTTCAATGTCTGGTAGAATCGGTTGTATTACTTATATGACTCTTTGACTAGCGAGCAAATCTAAGGAGGTCGGTTATGAATATTGCGGTGGCTGTAGATGGTTCAGAGAGTGCATTACGTGCGACGCGACACGCGCTGATGTTGGTTCAGCACTTGCCGGAAACGCAGTTAGAGATTATTTTTGTGACAGATTTTAATAAGGTGGAAGACGAACGGCTTTTGACGCAAAGTCCTAAAAATCTAGCTGCGTATCAAAAGAAAAATGTCCAGCCTGTAGTGAAGTTGGCGCGTGAGGTTGGTGTGGAACCAAAAGTCACGTTGTTGAAGGGGCATACGGGTCCTACGATTATTAAATACGTGAATTCAAGTGAAGTTGACCAGCTAATAATAGGTAGTCGAGGATTGAATGCTTTTAAAGGACTTATATTTGGGAGTGTCAGTGAGAAAGTAGTAAAGCGTATGAGTTGTCCTGTGACGCTTGTGAAATAGAAAGTAGTACAAAGTGGTTTACTCAGTATATCCACCTTAAAGACTCGTAGTTTGCCGAACTCAGCAGATGCGGGTCTTTTTGCTGTTGCAAATTATTCCATTGAGCATTATTTTCATTTTCTCCTACATTTTAGAAGTCTGTTATAAGGTCTAACTAAATGTAGATAGTGGTCGAACAATACAAAAGCCTGTGTCAGAACCAATAAAATTGGTCTCGTCACAGGCATTTCGCTTAAATAGATGCTTCGTAAATCGATTTAACCGCTTGTCCAAGAGTTTCGTTAAACTCACTATCTGTTTGGTTAGCGTTCAAGTCTTGGCTTAGAGCTCTAGAGAAGCTGGCAATCAATCCTGCATTCTCTTTCAGCTTTTCATTGGCCACATCTGCTGAATACCCGCCCGATAGTGCGACAACTCGTACCACTCTAGGGTGTTGAATAAGCTCTTTGTACAAGTTGACATTGGTGGGAATTGTCACTTTTAACATGACATTTTCATCATCAGTCAACTGATCCAAGTGGTTAATAAGTTCTGTTTTTAATAATGTCTCACAAGCTGGTTTGTTGGCACTGTTAATGTCCACTTCCGGTTCAATAATCGGAACAAGACCTGCAGCGATAATTTGCTTTCCGACCTCAAATTGCTGATCGACAACCGCTCTGATGCCTTCTTCATTGGGTTCTTTGATAACAGAACGCATTTTTGTTCCGAAAATATGACGCTCGTTAGCTCGTTTCAACGTTTCATCTAAATCGGTGATAGGCTTCATGAGCTGGACTCCATTTGCTTCATCCGCAAGCCCTTTATCAATTTTAAGGAAAGGAGCAATCCCTTTCTTTTCAGCTAAATAGTCAGCTGTGTACATGCCTTCAATTTTACTGTCCATCGTTTGTTCAAAAAGGATTGCACCTAGGATATGCTGCGCGTCAAAGGCAGGAGAGGTGATGATTCTCGTCCTCATATCATGTACTAAAGTGAACATCTCATCTTCTGTTGCATACGCATCTTCATTCACGCCGTATGCTGCAAGTGCCTTAGGGGTACTGCCGCCACTTTGGTCAAGCGCTGCAATGAACCCTTTACCGTTTTTCACCTTGTCAAATTGTTTTTCATTCATTCCGACCACTCCTATTCTAAAGTGTGTAGCTTCCTGAAAAGATTTTAAAGATGGACTGACAAAGCCAGTCGTCATATCTATTACTCTATCACGTTTTTATCTAGTTACGCTAATGAAGCAACTGAGTTATATAGAACGCTGGGCAGTAATTGAATGCATACACACCTTATGTCCACTTATAGAAAAACAACGCAATGATTGAAAAACAGACAACTCCGAAGGCAATCCATAATATCGCCATAGGATTCCAAACGCTGACTGCCGCGCTCGCGCCCACCCCGGCTACGAATGTAACAATCCCAATGGAGAGATGTAGCATATCCTTTTTTGCCTGTTCATCTTTTTCAAATAGAATCAAATATAGGCTATTCATCATATTCCTTGCATTCCCTGTCATTATTCCATTATTGACAGGTGTAGTTCCAATTTTTCGGAATGTTGTCAGTGCATAACCGGAAAGTAGCCCCAATACAAATACCATCACAGACAATTCGATTTTTGACTGAAATAGGGCCAACGCTACTAAAAGAAATGCCTGTACATATAAGAATAGCCGATATCTTCGTAACCCTGGCAGCCTCAAGCGAGCTAAAAGAACTTCTCCTATAAATGCGCCACACATGAATCCTACAAAAGCAATCATATTCGCCAACGCCTCATATGGATGACCTGTAAATAACTTGACCCCAAAGGTTACCATGTTGCCAGTTTGGGCACTCACGAAAACATGGTCTAATTCCATGAATGTATACGCATCTATAAATCCCATCAAAAAAGCAGCACAGATTGTTAATAGGCTTGTAATCCTTTTGGTGTGTAACTGATCTCTATCCATTTAGCTCCCCTTCCTGCTGTATGAATCCTTTAGAACTATGTATATCTCTGATTTACCCTTAATCAGTGAGAGATATCCATGAAGTTTAAAGAAGAGTGTGATGTACTACTGAAAATGAATGACTAGATTTGTAAGAACTCGTCAATACTCAAATTGAAAACATCATTCACTCTATTTTTATGGGGCAATACGTGTCTGTGTTCATATTTTTAAAAATAGGTCAGAGTGTGAATTTTGGAAAGTATGAAAAACAATGAAACTGGGGAGGTAGTACTTATTATGGCGGATAAATATCCAAAAGATGACGCGAATACAAAACAACAAATGCAACAAGACATGAGTCGCCGGAAGTTCCTGAAAAATTCAGGTTTGGTAGCAGGTGGACTGGTTGGTGGATCATTACTTGGAGGCTTTATAACAAATGGTTTCGATTCCAAAAAGATTCAAAAGGTTGAGAAGCCTAAGGTTGAAGCAACTGATGTACATGAAGCATTACAATTCTTTACTCGACATCAGGACTTTATGGTACTGATGGCTGCAACCGAACAAATCTATCCGGAGGACGACCACGGACCGGGTGCTATTAAATTAGATGTTCCCTACTATATCGACAAACAATTGGCTGGACGTTGGGGGATCAATGGAAGAGATTATAGGCATGGTCCATATACAGCTGTTTTAGATCCAAGTGATAAACCTGCAGGACCAGCAGGAGAACAATCCATTTTAGACCGTGGCGACATCTTCCTTCAAGGAATTAGAAAGATGGATGATGAAAGTCAGAAACGATTTAAGACTACATTTGATAAAGCTGAGTCGGATCAGCAAATTGCAATTCTGCAGGACTTTGAAAACGATAAAGTGAAAATGACCGGACTCGTCGCATCTGAATTTATGGCGTTACTGATCCAATCCACATTGGAAGGAGCTTACTCCGATCCAGTTTATGGCGGTAACAAAAATATGGAAGGTTGGAAAATGAAAGAGTTCCCTGGTTCACAAGCTTCTTACGCTGGCGTAATCGAAAGTGATGAGTTTCAGAAAATGGAGCCTGTTAGTTTACGGGACTATCAAGGACATTAAGCTAAAAATTGAGAGGAGGAACTACAATGGTAAAAAAATTACCTAAAGTAGATGCGGTTATTGTAGGATCAGGTTGGGCTGGAGGGATCGCTGCAGCAGAACTAACGAAAGCGGGACATAAGGTAGTCATACTCGAGCGGGGTCATGACAAAAAACACGAAGATTTCATAGGGACAAAAGATGAGCTTCGTTATTCAAAGCGATATGATCTGATGCAAAATCTTAATAAGGAAACCATCACTTCTAGAAATTCCGTGGACAAGACGGCACTTCCAGTTAGAAATAATTCAAAAGCCAGACTAGGAAACAATACGGGCGGTGCTGGGGTTCACTGGAACGGCATGACATTCCGCTGGCTACCATACGATTTTGAAATCTACAGTAAAACGGTTGAACGCTATGGGGAAGACAAAATTCCGACGGAGTCTACCATGCAGGACTGGGGCATTACGTATGATCAGTTAGAGCCATACTATGATAAATTTGAAAAAACTGCGGGTATATCAGGGGAAGAAAATCCACTCGGCCCTCCTCGATCGGATAAGTACCCCAATCCGCCGATGAAAGATACACCAACAATTAAGTTGTTTAAGAAAGCCACTACTGATTTGGGTTATCATCCATACCATATGCCTTCTGCAAATCTCTCCCAAGCGTATGAAAACCCAGATGGGGAAAAGTTAAATGGGTGTGTGTATTGCGCATTTTGTGAAGAGTATGGATGTGACTTTGGAGCGAAAGCCGATCCGATTGGAACCGTTCTTGCAACTGCCAGAAAAACAGGAAACTTGGAACTTAGAAATAATTCAAACGTAACGCAAGTAACTCATGACGGGAAGCGCGCAAGGGGATTAGTTTATACAGATACGACCACAGGAGAGGAATTTGAACAACCAGCCGATATTGTTGTTCTTGCAGGATTTGTATTTACAAATACGAAACTATTGCTAGTCTCTAAAATCGGAACCCCTTATAATCCGAAAACAGGACAAGGCATCATCGGTAAAAACTTCACAGGTCACTTCAATAACCTATCGACTTACATTGGGGCACGCGGCTTCTTTGAAGATAAGAAATTCAACAACTTCATGGGGACAGGATCATTAGGCGCAACGATTGACGATTTTAGTGGAGACAACGAAGATCATACTAATCTTAAGTTTCTACATGGATATGAGGTCCACTATGGTCAGTTAGGAACACGGCCTATTGCGAATAACCAAGTGCCAGAAGGGACGCCTGCCTGGGGGAAGGACTTCAAAAAACAAACGTTGAAATATGCAAATCGCAATTTGTTCATCACTTCTCAAAGTGGATTCTTGCCGAACAAAGAAACATATATGGACTTAGATCCAACCTATAAAGATGCATTGGGAAATCCTCTTTTGCGTGTGACAGTTACTTATGCGCAACAAGACCGTGAACGAGCAAAAGCAGGAGTTGCACGTTGTGCGGAAATTATGAAAAAAATGGGCGCAGATACGATGAACGTTGATGAGGTGAAGGACGACATAGAATTTGACCATAAATTTTATACCGATCACTTCTTTGGCGGAGCAATTATGGGGAACAGTCCTGAGAATTCAGCGGTTAACGCCTATTCACAAATGTGGGATATGGAAAACTTATTCGTATTGGGAGGTTCTGCGTTCCCCCACAATAGTAACTACAACCCGACTGGAACGATTGGAGCTGTTGCCTATCTTTCAGCCGAGGGGATGAATAAGTATCTGAAAACAGGCGGCTTACTCACACTAGCAAATCTTAAGAAAAATGCATAATAGCCTTAGTAACTTACTCGGGCACTATATACAAAAGGAGAAGCCTGAATGCATAGGCTTCTCCTTTTGTATATAGTGAACAATAGAAGAAAAACCGGTATATCCACCCGAATTAGAACGTGATCTAGTCAGGGAGTATCCTGAATAGCCTCAGAAATGCAAACTCTAATCAATTTCTAATTGTTCTCTAATAAAACTTTAGTCCTTGAAGTGGTACAGTGGTATTAGTTAAAAGGGAGTGGTTGCTATGAGTGAAAAAGAGTTATTTATGACCATTAATGCATGTGTTGACGAATTGGATTTTGTTTCCGCGAGAAAATATATGGAAGAAAATATTGAATTTCTCAACGGACATAAACATCGGCTTCACCACAACGCGCAGGAGCTGTTCGACTTTGTTTCAGACCGAGATCGACGAAGTGAGATGTTGAATAGAAAAGAGATGAATATTATTCAGGCGATCAACAAATATGCCACTGATTTTAATATTCGAGGATTTAAGCTGTTGATAAAAGAAGGAGGGGCATTACTCAGTAAAAAAGAGACGCTCGATTACTTGAATGAAGATGCGAAAGCGTTATTGGGAAGCATGAACGCTCTCATTGCTTGAGTACGTGCAAGATGTGAAAAGAAGCAGATCGCAGAGGTATGTATAACTTAACTTGAATTCTAGAAACACTTCCGATTGGAGATACATGTAACGTATCTCCAATCGAAAGTGTTTTTCTTTGTGAAAAGTTATACGCAGAAGATATAGGACACTGTATAACGAATCCAACGTTCCCTCTTTAAGAGAAGACTGCGGGATATGTAAGTACAAAAATTTGAAATTCAAGTGGAAAAAGAACTATGAAATGGTATATTGGTAAGGGTTGGTAAAGTAAAGGGGTGGTCGTATGAATTCTAATGAATTGTTTAAAATGATCAATCAATGTGTGGATGAGTTGGACTTTATAACTGCCAGAAAGTATATGGAGGATAATATTGAACTGGTAAAAACACACAAGCATCGTCTCCAGCGGAATGCACAAGATCTATTTGAGTTTGTCTTGAACTCAGATGGAAGAAGATTGACTCAGTCAGAAATTAAAGTACTTCATGCCATTAATGATTATGCTGTCCACTTTAACATTCGTTCTTTTAAATTGATGGTCAAAGAGCATGCGGGCTTAGTAAGCAGGGAAGATACACTTACCTATTTAAATCAGGATGCGAGGGCTCTGTTAGAGAGCATGCATATCGTCAGTCCAATTGAAGAATAAAATGAAAAACACTACAATCCATAGAACGCTTGACAGTTTAACTTACTAAAAGTATGCTACTGTGGAGCAAAGTACAGATTTGTTCCACCAATAGGAGGGGTTCAATTGTCAGATTTGGTTTCTACCTTAATTAAAGAACGTCGTTCGGTGAGAAAATACGATCCTAACTTCACCATCGAGAAAGAAGAAATCCTGGAGATGCTAGAGCAAGCGACACTCGCGCCTTCGACTAGCAATCTACAACCATGGCAGTTCCTAGTCTTTCTAGATGCGGAAGCACGACAAGACTTAAGAAAGATTGCGTACAACCAAGAGCAGATTGAAACTGCCTCTGCGGTCATCGCCGTATTGGGAGACAAAGAATTTTATCGGAATATAGATCCTGTTTATGACAGCATGTCTGAAGCTGGTTTTGTGGATGATGCCAGCAAAGCAGTGCTCGTGGGGAATGCTCACAAAGCGTATCCACATGCACCTGAACAATCCCGTATCAATATGGCAACGTTCGATTCTGGGCTCGCTGCAATGCAATTCATGCTTATCGCGAAAGAGCGTGGCTATGCAACAGGACCAATGGGCGGGTTTGACAAAGTGAAGTTCGCAGAGCGGTTCAACGTAGAAGAACGTTATGTTCCGATTGTGTTAATAACGATAGGGAAAGAAAATGCCCCTGCGTATTCAACAACGAGGATTGCAATTGAAGATAAAGTAAAGTTCATCTAATAGTTTTGATGAGTGCCAGGTATTCACGAAGTCAGTGAGAATCTGGTGCTTTTTTGAGGGGAAGCGTGACTAACAGACTTATTGTGGTGGTGAAGTGGTGTGTAAAGTAAGTTGAATTTTAACTGCAAGAAAAAATGCCTGTATACGAATGAATGTCAAATTCACTCGTTCAGGCAACACTCAGTGTAGACTATTTTCACTTGTTTTCAGGTACGAGCACTGTGCGCTCCAAAGGGATTCCCCTCATTGAAACATTTCGTTTGTGAACGATATAAGGTAACCCGTCAACCAAGAAATGACCTTTTCCTTTGTACTCCGCAGTTTTACCTTGTTTTTGCAACTCTTCCGTTACTGCAATTGCCTGCTCTGTGGAACTCGTGTAACGTTCATCCAAATCTAAAGTAATATTCCCTTTGCGATACCCCATGAGTTTATTGAAACCAAACAACATCAAAAGAAACGCACCAATCGTCAATAAGATGGGCATTGTTTTTCTCCTCCTCATTAGTTGTATACAGCCAAAAGACTTTTTCTCTTAGAACGTTGTGAAATTGTTGCAAATAAATTTTTACGAGTAGCCACTAATACACAAAATGAACCTTTACAACTAGTGAAACTAAACGATTGTTGAAATCGTATAAGAATTATTCATCTACAATAAGTATACCAATCATCAAAGGAGGATGAAACCTATTTCTACAAAATTATCCAATCTATTAGGGTGTCTTGGTTGTCTCTTACCCCTTATAGGTTTTGTTTTCTTAGCTCTTGCACTATTTAAAGGGGCTGGATGGATAGGAGGCCTAAGTGGATTTGTGTTTCTAGTTTTAGCGATTCCGTTATTCGCCAAAGCAAATACTTTAGAAGAACGCAGATTGGCTAAGCAAAGAGAAAGGTTAAGCTCTCTCCAACCACCAGCGGGTAATCCAGAAAGTACGATAACGCGTGTTTCAATTGATGCGTTGACTAGAATTACGATTCATGAAGAAACACGTCAGATATTTTGTTGGCGAGCAATTGAGGATAGTAGAAAACCGGTGGCTCAACCAAGAGCTAACATGACTTACACACTTGATAATTTTGGATTCTCTGAATTGGAAGCAGTTGCGATGGTAGAGAACTCGGAAGTTATCAATATGTCGTATGCTTCCACAAATATTCCATTGCTAGAGTATATTAAACAAGAAATCATGAGCAAACTGCCAAAGGATATTAAATCCAACAAAGTACATACGTTAGCGTTAGTTATGCAATTTCGGGACGTTGGAAATCCTTTTTATCAAGTCAACTTCATCAAAGACAAACATATGGACGTTGCAACAAATAGTCCTGAATATGCAGAACTATTTAATGTGTTGGAGCTTTTGAACACCAATTTAACGAACATAATCAATAATCAGCCATTCCAAGACGCTGAAAAGAGTACCATCAAGAAACCTAATACTGTTCCGAAAGTTGATATTAACTCAATTAGAAGACCTCAAGACAACGGAGCAAAGGTGCTTGGTAAGATGGATACATCCTATCAATCTAACGACCAACAGGTGATGGGGCCGTCAATACCTTCTTCAACAGATGAAATTGTCCGTGAAGCCATACCTCCTAGTCACACAGAAAACCCGATCCCTGTTACCGAAGAGACAGAAGACAAACCAAAAGAGCTTTCCTATTTCGAAAAACTCGTATTAGAGAATAAAAGGCAATTGGATAGTAAAGGCCCAGCAGAGAAAAAATGAAACCAATACTACTGAAGTTATCCTACAGGAAGTGTGATTCAAGTCGATGTGTAGGTGCATTGAGAAGAAGAAGGGGTAGAATGAGGATGCAAAAAACCGTATTCCAAAGTTGAAATTGGAATACGGTTTTAATAGATTTATTTTAATGAAGCAATTGCTTTTTTTACAGGTGTGTCACCTGCAATTACTTGGAATTCCTTACCGATGGTTGAGTTGTCTTCTAAACAAGCAAGAAGCACTTGAGCGATGTCATCTCTTGGAACTTTGTTCGCATCGACTTTCTCAGCAGCTTCGATCTTACCAGTTGCGTCGTCGTTCGTTAACATACCTGGATGAACAATTGTATAGTCTAAATCCGTTCTGCGGAGCCAATCATCTGCATAATGTTTCGCTGCTACATAAGGGGCGAATGATGAATCCGCTTCTTGGATTGCTTCACGAGTTGTGTCATAGGAACTGATCAATACAAAACGCTTTACGTTCGCTTGTTTTGCAGCTTCGATTGACTTCACTGCGCCATCCAAGTCAATTAACATTGTTTTGTCTGGACCCGTTTTCGGGCCGGACCCGGCTGCAAATACAATCGCATCTGCGCCTTCAGCAGCTTCAGCAATTTTCTTCGTGTCATCTTCTAAATCCACTAAGACCGTTTCAGCTCCTAAGTCTTCGAAATAAGAAGCCTGTTCTTGTTTCCGTATCATCGCTTTGGCTGTTAACGAATCACTCTTCTGAATTAGCGAAACAAGTTCTTTACCGATTTGTCCATTCGCTCCAATAACTAGTACTTTCATAATATCCAACCTTTCTATCGTTCACGTTTTAAGATCTTCCGCAGGTAACTTGAAGCTGGGAAGAAATTATATCTATATAATCTATACCCGGTTTGGTTTATTCCTAACATTTGTAGTATTGAACTACAAAAGCGTACTAATTCGTTTCCAGATTATTGAGTGGTATAGTTGTCACAATGAACAGACTACAAATAGGGAGTGTATTAAATGAAAATTGAAATCTGGTCGGACTATGTATGTCCATTTTGCTACATCGGAAAACGTAAGTTGGAACTGGCGCTGGATGAAATCAAAGGGAAAGACCGCATAGACATCGAGTTTAAAAGTTTCCAATTGGATCCGGACTCTCCGAAATATAATGGGCAAGATTTCTATGAAAGTATGGGAGCTAAGTTTGGCGGCGCTGAGAAAGCGAAACAGATGATGGGTTCGATTGTCGAACAAGCTAAAGAAGTTGGACTCGAATTCAATTTTGATACGATGAAACCGACAAATACGTTTGATGCACATCGAATGACGAAGTTTGCGAAAGTGCATGGAAAAGACGCTGTATTAGCGGAGAAATTGCTCTATGCTAATTTCACACAATCTAAAGACGTAGGCAACGAAGTGATTCTTGTTGAACTTGCGGTTGAAGCAGGTTTATCCAAAGAAGAAGCACTTGCTGTTGCCAGTAACCCGGAAGCTTATGCAGATGAAGTTCGGGCAGACATCGAAGAAGCAAAACAGCTAGGTGTCACAGGCGTTCCATTCTTCGTGTTCAATCGGAAGTATGCAATCTCAGGTGCGCAGCCTCCAGAAGCATTTCTACAAGCAATGGAGAAAATCCTGGAAGAAGAAAAGCCAGTATCCGCATTTCAAAACTTGTCACCAGACAATGGGGTAGATGCAACGTGTACAGATGGTAGTTGTGCGGTTCCTGAAGAAAAAAAGTAATTGATAGGATACCGTCACTTTTACTGTTGGATGGCGGTATATTTTTAATAAGGGGATGTAAAATGGGATGGGGGGAATATGTGTATGAATATTGAACAGGGGCACCGTAGTGCAATTGGATTACATGAGTTACGGATAAAAGAACTTCGAAGTAAATTGTCGCTTTCAGAACAAATGGAACTTGAAGAACTCGTAACTGTTAAAAATGATGAGCTGCCCGGATTTGAACAGATGCAAGTTCACAGCGAAGTCATCCTCTACGCGATTCGAAATTACAAATGGGAGGATCGTACCCCGGAGCCTACATTTCTTCAAAAGTTAGTAAAAGCAAAACCTGCTCCAAAGTCCTATAAACTATCCTTTCCAGAATTACCGGATGCAGATGAAGAGGGCTTTATGTTTTCACTCATGCTGGATTTCCGTCAAGTCATAGAAAACGTCGGACTGGGCACGGAATGGCCTAAGATGTTGCCGGCAGAGTGGGAAGTGTATTATGGAGATCCGATGGATGATGGCGAGAAGCAATGGTTTGATACTCTTCCGGATCCATCCTGGTGTCTCGCGAAGCTGATAGAAGCAAAAGGATTGGAAGAAAAAGTGGCACAGCACGGTGAACAGATGATTGAGATGCTCGCATGGATAAAAGAATACTGGGGAAACGGTTATCAAATTTACGCCGACTTGGCCGATGTTTTCGATTACTACGGGGAAGGCATCTAATCGTAGACGGCAAACCATTTAAGATAGAGTTCTAGAGAGCATTCGATGGTTCATTTATGCTATAGTGGGGCAGTAAATACAAAAGTTAGAAGGCGAATAAATGATTGAAGTAAAAACTTCTGAAATAAGTGATGGAGAATTCAATAGAGGCGTATTTGCCACATGTGATATCGAAAAAGGTCAGTTGTTACATGCGGCACCGGTCATTTCTTATCCGAACGAGCAACACGAGCATATTGAGAAAACGATTCTCGGAGATTATGCTTTCGAATACGGAGTGAATCATTCTGCGATTCTTTTAGGATACGGTATGCTGTTCAACCATTCTTATGAGCCGAATGCTTGGTATGACATTAATTTCGATAACCAGACGTTCGACTTCTTTGCCTATAAAGCAATTAAGGCTGGAGAAGAAATTTTCATTAACTACAATGGTGAAGTGGACGATCAGGAGCAGCTTTGGTTCAATAAGGACTATGCACCGACGGAAGATTAAGCACTGAAAGAATTGACGCATAAAAGCCATTTACATGTGACGTGTAGGTGGCTTTTTGTGTGTCTTCAATTCGAAAAAAAGTTTCCTGGAGATTTCCATATAGTGTAGGATGTTCATAAAGATAATTGACTGAATTGGGTTACATTTCAAGTGACCTACCTATGTTGACAATGAGAGATATTGAACAGGAATAGGTAATGAGGAATGATTCATCAGGAGGTTAACATGGAGACTGAAAAAATGTCAATGATCTGCAGAAACTATAATATACGACCCGAAGAAATAGAGAGTTTGCGTTCAGGTAAAAAAGTGCTGGCTAAAGTGAAATTGGATTCGAATTCTATCTACCTGTTGAAAGGGGAACGTGCGGAGCCATTCTATTGGGATGCTTGCTGTCAATTTGCTTCCCTTCTTCATGAAAACGATATGAATGTCTCAAGGTATTTGAAGGATAGAAATGGTTCGTATGTACAAGAAGTGGATGGATTGGTTTTCACTCTAGAACATGAGCTAGCTGGCCATGAACTAACCTGTATGACAGATGAGTTGTTCTATGAAATTGGTCGTTTGTTAGGCGTACAACATCAAATTTCGATGCAACTCAAATCTCCTTTCACTACAGTGACTTCCTGGAGTATGTTTGGCGGCAATGCGACTGAAAACCTTGGGGACTATGATGAAAACGAATTAAGTTTCTTAGATTTCAAAAATTATTACCAAGGTCATCCTCTATTCACCACTATCGAAACTCTTTACTTTGAGTATCGGAAAATCCTCCAAGAAGCTTGGACACAACTACCGCAAGGAGCTGTTCAAGGGGACTTTTGTTATTACAATATGGTGAGAGAAGAGAACGGAACCCTAGGGATTTACGATTTTAATATAGCGGGGAATGAAGTGTTTTTGAATGAGTCCGTTGCAGTAGGAGTGTACCATGCGTGGCATGCGCCTTATACCGGAAACCTGACCGAACAAGAGCGGTTTAAATTTTTTATAGAATCATATACTGCTCAACGACCATTCACGGAGAGGGAACGCATGCTTATGGGGATCCTGAAATCAGTAATTCGGGCATTTCGCTATGATCGAGTGGAAGCTGGAGTATCTTTAGTCAATGTACAGATGCGAGAAGGGTTCTTGCAAGAAACGCTAACGATTTTGAAAGAAGTATCGATCTAGCACGAGTTCTATAAATATACGAGGAGGTTGTTTATGGAGAATGACTACTTGTGTGTCTTTTATACAGACCTATCTTCAGGCATTGAAGAATATATACTTCAAATATAAAGATGTGTTTAATAAAAGAAAGGGGATGAGGGCATGCAACGACAAGTATCACGAAGATGGAGTATCCCCATACTGATCGTACTCTTCACAGGAGCACTTGCAATTTGGTACTTTATTGAAAGCGAAGAGTCCTATGAGACTCCGCAGGAAGCAGTTTTGGCTGTGAATCCGGATTTGCTTCTTATTCCTGGTTACCAGTTGAATAAGGATTCTTTATTCTTCTTTATCAAAAAAACAGGAGCGTTGCTCGGGGCGATCTATGCGAGAGAGGGAGTCCTAGGCTGGAAGGCAGGGTTCCATACATGGGGATCGAGTGGTATCAACCAAGACCATACGCTCTTCGGTGGGTATCAGGGACAAGGTAATTTGAAATATGGCTTCATTAAATTAAAAGACGGGCAAGTGTTACAAATGGATAACGAACGAGTCGTTACCTTGGATCTAAATATGATGGGTGAAGAAATTGTTGAACAATATGATGTGAATGGTCTGTACATTTGGTATGTGGAATTGGATGAAATGGATGATCAAATGAAGGTGTTACAGCTCATAGATGAAGAGACTGATGAAGTGCTAGACGAAATAGATATAGAAGCATAAGTTCTAACTGTTTTATAAAAGGAAGGAGAGTGCTGGTGTGGATGAAGCAAGTGTGAAATCAATAATTGGGATGGATTTGAAAAGTATTCTAGTTGAACAACTTCATGCCTATCAAAGTGGTGAAGGGTGGAAATATCTTTGCGGAAGTCCCGTACTACCCTTCCAATTTCAGGGGAGTTCAGAGCGGCCGGTGTATTGGATTCTATCTTGGACTGAAACAGCAGAAGGCGATGATCAATTGCTAATTGACGAGACACATGACGCTGACACACTCTCCCGATTCGAACGCGTTGAAGGATTTCGAGAGCCTGTAATCGTTAGTTCTTCGATTCATCTGGAAAGAGCACGTGTTCAACGTGTAATCGGGTATGGTTATAAAGATGAAAAACAGGAATTTTTGACGTCAATCGTTGTGAAATTGGAAAATGTGTATGTGACGTTTATCAGTGGACCGGTTTTCACTGTTACCGTGACGAACACGTTTCCAGAAAACATGGATAGGGAACTGTTTAGGGTAGGGATGTAAAAGTAGTGGGGTATTTGTTAGAGCGCTGGAACCGGAACTGGGAATGTGTAAGGTGGTCATGCTTGGGGGATTTTCACATCGGACATAGGTAGCTGTTCCGCGTGCAACGGGGAAGAGTTAGTGGTGACAATCACGAGGTTATGAGCGGGAATTGAGATTTATGAGCACAACCACGAAGTTATGAGCACAAT
Organism: Sporosarcina sp. BI001-red; assembly: GCF_003384035.1. Classification (GTDB taxonomy): domain Bacteria; phylum Bacillota; class Bacilli; order Bacillales_A; family Planococcaceae; genus Sporosarcina. The sequence goes on from NZ_QQAK01000015.1 coordinate 66,736, forward strand.
CACGAGGTTATGAGCGGAAAATGGGATTTATGAGCATAATCAGATGGTTATGAGCGGGAATTGAGATTTATGAGCACAATCACGAAGTTATGAGCGGGAATTGGGATTTATGAGCATAATCACAAGTTTATGAGCGGGAATCAGGATTTATGAGCACAAATCAGAGTTTATGAGCGGAAACAGGGATTTATGAGCAAAAAAGGGTTTCGAGCTGCGTGTAATAGCCAGGCGTCACCAAACAAATTCATTTGCGTCAAAGATAGGAGTCTTTTCAATGAAGAAAATCGCATTATATGCTTTTTGTCTCTTTTTTGCAGCGGCGGGAGTTGGCCACTTCTTATTGGATTCATTTTTCATTATGGCCATGCCCGAATGGGTGCCATTCCGTCCGGCGATTGTATACATTTCAGGGATCATGGAAATCTTGCTGGCACTCGGGTTATTTCTAAAGCAAACACGTGAACGAGCAGGTATGTTAATCGCCATCTTTTTAGTGCTTGTGTTCCCTGTCAACATTTATATGGCACTGACACCAGAGAATTTCGATTTGTCTCCAGCTGCATTATGGGTTCGTCTGCCATTGCAAATTGTGCTAATTTGGTGGGTTCTGAAGGTTCGAAAATAATTAACTAACATTTCACATCAAAACACTCAAAGGCCCTGCCAATTTGAGTGTTTTTTGCATGTTATAAAATATGTATGTTAAGAATACTATACATTATGTTAAGAATAGTGTACATTGAAGTGGAGAGGTGTCGCAATGTTAAAGAATCGATTAAAGGAGCTGCGGGCACGTTACAGCTTCACGCAAATAGAATTGGCAAAACAAGTTGGAGTTACTAGACAGACGATTGGATTTATCGAAAAAGGGGAGTTTTCACCATCAGTTACACTGTCACTGAAACTGGCAAAGGCGCTTGACTGTGATATTAATGAAATCTTTTGGTTGGAAGGGGAGATAGATAATGAGGAATGATATGCGATTGACGTATCCGCTTTGGCAAATGGCTGGGATTTTAATTATTTTGGGATTCGTTCTATTAGTCGGATATGCTGGAACAGTGAAGACATTTCCACAAGGTGGATTCGAATTTGAGATTAGCCTTAGTAGTTATTCAAGTATCTTCATACTTGTGATGTTAGCAGCCGTCTTTCTTTACCTGATTCTATTTGTTTTTAACATCGCGAAACATAATAAGAGAATGCCAAAACACAAAATAACGATGAACACGTTTAAGCCGCAAGAGTATTTAGAAGATGACGAGCTCTTTCAAGACCTAACAAAACAAGCGACGAAAAAAGTGTACACGTATTTTGCCTGGGCGTTACCAATTATGGCAGCTGTCTATATGTTGTTACCGATTAGTAAAACATGGATGATTGCAGGGATTTTACTTCTTGCAGCAGGCCAGTATTGGATTTTCTATTGGACTATCAAGAAATTCATGTCATCAGTGGATTGAAAGTAATGATGAAAAACGAGTATTCCTTTTTTGGGGATACTCGTTTTTTTGATCAATTAAAATTCTTTTTTCCACAATGGTGCAAACCATTTCACACCACGTCGGTTGACAGGCAGTATTTTCATGTCCGCCACTAAATGGCTAATGTAACCAGCCAATCCGGCAACCATCATCCCTTCGATTGGCCATTCTACCTGCAAGTACTTCAAAATCAATGCATAAAATGCGACGCCTAGCAGTGAATGGGTGTAGGAACGATGGGGCAGAAAGGACGCGAATACGATGTAACTTCCTGCGAGCAGGATTCCGATGGATTCATCCAATACGAAGCCAAGCAACAGGACAAGGATACCCGTAATCGTGAGCATTCGCCGTTGTGTGATGAGACGGGACACGATCAGAAGGGCGAGACCAATCGCACCGTATATGTATATGTCTTGACCCATTCCCTCTCTCATCACTTGGTAAATGAGCGTAAGTAAAATCACGATGCCTGCAGTTTCCATCAATACTTTACTTACTTTTTTCGATAAAGTAATGGAGTTACTGGCAAGCCCATTTGTGTCTAAATCAGGTGCGACTCCAGATATCCCACCGATGCCTGCGCAAATTAAAAGTGTTGTTAGGTCTGGTTGTGTACTGTATCCGGCGATTGCGCCAACCGCAATCCCGATACTTAAGTGTGAACTGCCTTTCATCTGAAACCCTCTTTAGCTGTTAGTTTGATACTTCATGAAAATAGTAGAACGTATATTCTGTGAAGATACTTTTCTAGTATAAACGATTATTAAAAAGAATCCAGGAGGAATTACTGAAACTTATAGGTATAGGGTAATCTGGGGTAACTTGATGGATCTTCATTTCCAAAGAGTAAGCACCATTTTTATCGAATAGGATAATTAGGTCTATACTTTAAAGAGAAGTTGCAAGGCGAATGGTACGTTAGGAGTTGAGGAAATACGAAATGGAATTTATACAAAGAGGGACAAAAGAATATAAGCATACGAACTGGGCATTATTCGCAGCAGGCTTCATTACCTTTGCGAACCTTTATATAACACAACCGCTTCTGCCAGAATTCTCGGAGGAATTTCATATATCTCCGGCATTTGCGAGTTTGTCGTTGTCTGTCACGACATTCGCATTAGCCGTCAGTCTGGTGATTGTGAGTTCGTTATCAGAAGCCTGGGGACGAAAACGGTTAATGACGATTTCAATTTTTGCATCGTCTATTTTAACGCTAGCCTTAGCGTTTTCACCTACATTTGAAGTGTTACTGATCTTGCGTATTGCGCAGGGAATCACTTTTGCAGGTCTGCCTGCTATTGCGATGGCATATTTAGGAGAAGAGATGCATCCGAAAGATCTGGGTGTTGCGATGGGACTCTATATTAGCGGGAATTCCGTCGGGGGATTAGCAGGCCGGATCATGATGGGGACGTTGACAGACCTTTACAGCTGGCAAATCGGAATGATTGTTATCGGTGTGTTGAGTTTGATGATTAGTGCCTATTTTGTGGTGGCATTGCCAAGTTCGAAACACTTCGTTGCACGGGAACTTCAACTCGGAAATCTTTGGAAGTCATTGGTGTCTCACTTGAAGGACCCTGCCATGATGAACTTGTATGGAATTGGATTCTTTCTCATGGCCAGTTTTGTCATGCTGTACAACTATATTGGTTTTAAATTGCTGGCACCGCCTTATTCTCTAAGTACAACAGTAGTCGGTTGGATTTTCATCGTCTATTTGGTGGGGACTGTAAGCTCAACGTGGTTTGGGAAGTTGGCGAATACGTATGGCCGCCGGAATATCCTGCTGATTGGTACAGTCCTAATGTTGACTGGGGCACTTATTACACTGAACGTTAGTCTGATTTTAAAGATTGTAGGGATTGTGATCTTCACATTTGGTTTCTTCGGAAGTCATTCGATTGCGAGCGGATGGGTGAGCCATCGTGCGAAACATGACAAAGCCCAAGCGTCTTCTTTATATTTATTTTTCTATTATTTCGGGTCAAGCGTTGGTGGAACAGCAGGCGGTTTTTTCTGGTCTCACTTCGGCTGGCTGGGTGTTATCGGCCTAATCACTATCTTCCTTATGCTCGCCATAGTACTAATTCGACTGCTTAGTTTGAAAAAGAAAAATTGAACTATCGTATCAAGAACATTCAAATTAGATGTTTTGTCTTTTCTTTTGACTGTGCTATACTAGTCAACAAGTTAATATATCGGGTTTGAGCTACTGAGAGACCTCAAGAAATAATTGCAGTTAATGCGATTATTTTCTTGGGGTCTCTTTTTTGTTGTTTAAACTCGTATACAAAGAGGAGACGAGACAGATGATAACATTTTCAGCATTGAATCGAAACGAACTATTCAGCCAATTAAATACAGATCAGTTTGACGTGGTGGTAATCGGCGGGGGGATTACAGGGGCTGGAATTGCATTAGATGCAGCAGCGCGGGGGATGAAAACAGCGCTTGTTGAAATGCAAGACTTTGCATCAGGTACATCGAGCCGTTCCACAAAACTAGTACACGGTGGACTGCGATATTTAAAACAATTTGAAATCAAAGAAGTGGCGGAGCTTGGAAAAGAGCGGGCAATTGTCTATGAGAATGGCCCTCATGTAACAACTCCTGAATGGATGTTGCTGCCTTTCCACAAAGGAGGCACATTCGGTCCTTATTCCACAGCTCTTGGACTAAAAGTGTATGACTTTTTAGCAGGTGTTAAGCGCTCAGAGCGAAGAAAAATGCTGAACCTGGACCAGACAATTCAAAAAGCCCCGCTCATTAAAAGACAAGGACTACAAGGAAGCGGATATTACGTTGAGTACCGTACGGATGATGCACGCCTTACAATTGAAGTGGCAAAAGCAGCAGCTTCAAAAGGTGCGACACTTGTTAACTATGCAAAAGCCGAGTCATTCCTATATGACGCTTCCAACAAAATTGAGGGTGTACAAGTGCGAGATATGCTGACTGGAGGCATGACAACCATTCATGCTTCGAAAGTGATCAATGCTGCAGGTCCATGGGTAGATGAAGTGAAGGAAATTGACGGACATTCCAATGGAAAACAACTTATTCTTTCAAAAGGTATCCACTTAGTGTTCGACCAAAGTGTATTTCCACTGCATCAGGCAATTTACTTTGACACACCTGATAAGCGTATGATTTTCGCGGTCCCCCGTGATGGAAAAGCTTATGTCGGGACCACAGATACGTTTTTTGATGGTGACCCAAAAGAAATGCAAATTACTGAAGAAGATCGTACGTACATTTTAGATGCGATCCATTACATGTTCCCCGAAGTCGCAGTGTCTGAAAAAGACGTAGAATCGAGCTGGGCAGGGGTACGTCCACTTATCCATGAAGATGGAAAGAATCCTTCTGAGATTTCGCGTAAAGATGAAATTTGGGAGTCGGAACGAGGGTTAATTACTATAGCAGGCGGGAAACTGACGGGTTATCGTAAAATGGCGGAGACCGTAGTCAACAAGATTGCACAGCTCCTTCAACAAGAAAAAGGATCGACGTTCAGACGGTGCAGTACGAAAAAGATTTCCATCTCTGGCGGTGATTTCGGTGGATCTGCGAATCATAATCGATATATGGACCAAGCAGTGAAGCGAGGACAGCTGCTTGGATTTACAGAAAGAGAAAGCAGACACTTAGCTGCGTTATATGGCACGAATGTCGATGAAGTCTTTATGATTCCATACGATGAAAACCAAGCGATGCCGCGGATTCTGTATGTGAAACTGCGCTATGCCATTGAAAAGGAAATGAGCGTAAAACCAACGGATTTCTTCATTCGTCGGACAGGTGATCTTTATTTCAATATAAAAAATGTTGAGGATGCAAAGAAGGATGTACTAAACGAGATGGCACGTGTTTTCAATTGGATGGCTATGGAACGGCAAACATATGAAAAAGAATTGGATAACGAGATGATAAAAGCGACTTCAGTTGTCTAATTGAGATAGTATAATACTATACTGATAGACGGGGGTTTAACAAGTGCCTTTTCACAATCAAAAGATTTTACCAGCTGCCCGCACGTTAAAACAGTTTGAGCAGATGTTAGACAGTCCATTCGAATATGTAGTCTTATTAGAAGTGCATATTAGTAATTTGAAAACAGTGAAGCGTGAAGCAGATAAGAGATGCAAAAAACTAATCATTCACGCGGATCTTATTCAAGGGCTGAAAACAGATAACTATGCTGCAGACTTTTTGTGTAATGATATTCGACCTGCAGGTATTATTTCCACGCGTTCCAATATGATAATGAAGGCAAAAGCCAAAAACATTCTTGCCATTCAACGCATGTTTTTACTCGATACGATTGCGTTGGAAAAAAGTTATTCTCTAATTGATCAGACCCAGCCAGATTTCATTGAAATGTTACCAGGTGTAATACCTGAACTGATAGAAGAAGTCTATGAACGCACAGGAATTCCAATTATTAACGGCGGCCTCATTCGTACTGAGAAGCATATTGAAGATGCACTTGCAGCAGGTGCTGTTGCAGTGACAACCTCTGATCGTGAACTATGGAAGTCATTTGAGGAAAAGAGAACTTTCAGAATCCATTGTTGACAGACCCATGAAACCGCTTTATACTTGGGGACAAGTTCATAAAACGTGGTTGAGTTGAGGAGTCCACAGTTAATTTCTTGCGTCTGGCAAGATTTTAATTGTGGACTTTTTTTGTGCGCTTGTCTCAATGATCCATGTCATTAAATTTAAGTAGGGGGAGAATGGTATGACTCCATTTGCAGGAGAGTTGATTGGGACGATGATTTTAATCTTGTTCGGCGGCGGTGTAGTCGGAGGTGTCGCTCTGAAGAAATCGAAAGCAGAAGGTTCTGGATGGATTGTCATTACAGTAGGCTGGGGATTAGCGGTTGCACTTGGCGTTTATGCAGTCGGCCAAGCGAGTGGAGCACACTTAAATCCAGCTGTAACAATTGGATTTGCGGCGATAGGGGATTTCCCGTGGGCAGATGTGCCAACGTATATCCTTGCTCAAATGATCGGTGCGATACTTGGAGCTGTATTGGTTTATTTTCAATATCTGCCGCATTGGAAAGAAACAGAAGATCCAATCGCAAAACGAGATGTGTTTGCAACAACTCCAGCGATTCGGCATCCGCTATCCAACCTGACGAGTGAAGTTATCGGAACGTTCATATTGTTACTTGGTTTATTATCAATCGGTGCCAACGAATTTACCGAAGGACTTAACCCCCTTATTGTCGGAGCGCTAATTATCGCAATTGGGCTGTCCCTTGGCGGTACGACAGGATATGCCATTAACCCAGCACGTGATCTTGGTCCCCGGATTGCACACTTTTTCTTACCAATCCCTGGAAAAGGGTCGTCAGGATGGCGTTATGCATGGGTTCCAGTAGTTGGCCCAATTTTAGGCGGAACAATGGGAGCCCTTTTTTATAAACAATTCTTTATTGGTGAAAATAGTATCGCATTCTGGATAGTTGGTGCTGTTGTGCTAGCATTATTAGTAGCTGCACAGTACTCGATTCGAAAAGAGACAAGTTCAGAGCGTGTTGAAACGACAACTAGTCATGCGACGAGCAACAAGTTTTGAAGAGTTAAGTATAGGAGGAAGAGACAATGACTGAAAAATATATTATGGCGTTAGACCAGGGGACTACGAGTTCACGAGCGATATTGTTTGATAAAAAGGGTAAGATCTTCCACTCGGCACAACAGGAATTCACACAGCACTTTCCGAAATCGGGCTGGGTTGAACACAATGCAGACGGAATTTGGAGCTCTATTCTTTCCGTAATCGCTGGTGTTCTATCAGAAAAGAATATTTCAGCAGAACAAATTGAAGGGATCGGCATTACGAACCAGCGGGAAACGACAGTAGTATGGGACAAGCATACGGGAAATCCAATTTACAATGCGATCGTCTGGCAATCACGTCAAACGGCAGAAATATGTGAAGAGTTGAAAGAAAGCGGTTACAACGATCTATTCAGAGAAAAGACAGGATTGCTCATTGATGCCTATTTTTCTGGAACAAAAGTGAAATGGATTTTAGACAATGTAGAAGGAGCCAGAGAAAAAGCTGAAAATGGGGACCTGTTATTCGGAACAATTGATACGTGGATTGTTTGGAAACTGTCTGGAGGGACGACACACGTAACGGATTATTCGAATGCGTCCAGAACGTTAATGTACAATATTCACGAATTGAAATGGGATGAAGAGCTTTTAGAAATTCTAGGTGTCCCGGCTTCAATGCTACCTGATGTCCGCCCATCATCAGAAATCTATACGCATGCAGATCCTGAACAATTTTTCGGACATGCTGTCCCAATTGCAGGAATCGCTGGGGATCAGCAGGCTGCTTTGTTCGGACAAGCCTGTTTTGAAACCGGGATGGTAAAAAACACATATGGTACTGGCTGTTTCATGCTAATGAATACAGGGGACAAAGCGGTGAAATCAGACCACGGACTGTTGACGACAATTGCTTGGGGCATCGATGGAAAAGTTCAATATGCCTTGGAAGGAAGTATCTTCGTTGCAGGTTCTGCGATCCAATGGTTGCGTGATGGACTGCGCATGTTCCGCCACTCTTCAGACAGTGAACAGTACGCTTCAAGGGTAGAATCGGCAGACGGTGTATATGTTGTACCCGCGTTTGTAGGGCTAGGAACCCCCTATTGGGACAGCGATGTTAGAGGTGCTGTATTTGGTTTAACACGCGGCACAACGAAAGAGCATTTTGTTCGCGCAACATTAGAGTCACTTGCTTATCAAACAAAAGACGTCTTGGATGTTATGGAAATTGACTCGGGGATTTCGTTGAAAACATTACGAGTAGATGGTGGAGCGGTCGAGAATAATCTTCTTATGCAGTTCCAGGCAGATCTTTTGAATGTACCAGTTGAGCGTCCTTCCATTAACGAAACGACAGCACTTGGCGCTGCGTATCTAGCAGGACTCGCGGTAGGTTTCTGGAAAGACTGCTCTGAAATCGCTGCTCATTGGTCTTTAGATCGTCCATTTGAGCCTGAAATGGAAAAAGAAGAACGAGACCACTTGTATAGCGGATGGCAGAAAGCTGTTAAAGCGGCAACTGTGTTTAAATAAGTGGGGCAAACAGTTGGAGGAAATTCTCCGGCTGTTTTTTTGTGGATCTATATATTCATTAAATACTTTCGATTTCTAGCACGCTTAATTTCTCGAGAGTGGGGAGCCTTTTTGAATCCACGTCGTCATTAAATGTAATTGTATATTAATAAACGATATTTATTTATTGATAAACAATAAAAGTACTGTGTTATTCTACCAATACTAGACAAATGAGGTGTTTTGTTTGAAACGTGAAACGATGTTTTTAAAGATCACGCTAGTGATTATGGCAATTCCTATTCTAGCGCTTTGTATCTTTATAGGGCCACGAATTGCGGAATTCTTTGTAGAGCTAGTTCCGGAATGGTCATTTTTGCACTATCCGTTCTTAATAGGACTGTATGCAACGGCACTTATTTACTTCATGGCCCTCTATCAAACGATGAAACTGTTAACGTATATAGACAATAACACAGCGTTTTCAGAGGCTTCCGTTACCGTACTGAAATGGATCAAACGTTGCGCAATCTTAATTGGTCTTTTCTATGTGGTATCCATGCCATTGTTGATAAGGATGGCGCAGGCAGATGATGCGCCGGGAATCATCGTTATCGACTTAGGTATTATCTTTGGATGCGTAGTCATCGCTGTTTTTGCGGCTGTCCTCCAGAAGTTGTTACAGAACGCAATCGAAATTAAATCTGAAAATGAGTTAACGGTGTGAGGTGAATGCTATGACAATTATTATTCATATCGATGTTATGCTCGCAAAAAGAAAGATGAGCGTCACGGAGTTGTCAGAGAAAGTGGGAATCACAATGGCAAACTTGTCCATTTTAAAAACGGGTAAGGCTAAAGCGGTTCGGTTTTCAACATTGGAAGGGATTTGTAAGGCACTTGACTGTCAGCCAGGAGACATTTTGGAATACCAAAGTGAGCAGGTTCAGCAAGATGGCTAATGAATGGAAAGAGGTCACGTCTCCTGAAGCCTTGCATTTTGGTCGATTAAAAAGATTCATCACGCAACTAATATATTTTGGTTGGGAGCAAGCGTTGTCTTGTTTGTTTCCGGTCGTCATTTTTGGATCATTAGCATTGACACAAGTCATACCTCTTCCATGGCTGCCGAGGTATGATTGGTTGCTCCTCCTATTCTTGCTGATGCAATGGTGGATGGTGAGATCTGGGCTTGAAACGAAAGATGAACTCAAAGTGATTACTTTGTTTCATCTCATTGGACTGGCCCTTGAGATTTTTAAGGTGAATATGGGATCCTGGTCGTACCCTGAAGAAGGGTATATGAAAATTCTTGGAGTGCCTCTTTATAGTGGATTCATGTATGCGAGTGTTGCAAGTTATCTGTGCCAGGCATGGAGACGACTTGATGTGCAGTTAGAAAAATGGCCGCCATTCCTATTGGTCGTTTCTCTTGCAGCTGCAATTTATTTGAATTTCTTTGTCCATCATTTCTGGATCGACATTCGCTGGTGGCTATCCGGACTTGTACTAATTGTCTTTTGGCGTTCATGGGTGACCTACGAAGTGAATGGGAGCCGATACCGAATGCCGATTGCACTCTCCTTTACACTCATTGGGTTTTTCATATGGGTTGCAGAAAATATCGCCACCTTTTTCGGAGCTTGGCAATATCCAAACCAAACGGATACGTGGAGTCTGGTCCATCTAGGAAAAGTAAGTTCGTGGTTATTGCTTGTAATCGTTAGTTTTCTGATTGTCGCAACACTGAAACAAGTTAAAAGAAAACTTCCTGTCTCTAAGACTGAGTGAAGCCATTAAAAAGAGGCATCGACGTTTAACTCGTCGGTGCCTCTTTGCTATTTATTTCTCCGTCTCTTTTTTAGGAATCAGTCGCTCAGGGCCCATATAGAATACAGCGATAATTGAAATCGCTACTGGAATAAGCGCCCATAAAAATGTCGTTGAGATAGACGCAGACATGGCGTTTGTGATTACCTCGAGAATATTAGTTGGAATCATTTTACGCGTTTCAGGTAGGAATACGTTTTGGATGTTTCCTAACGATTCGACTCCACCTGCACTGTCACCAGGCATTTTCGCAAAACCTGAAGTGAGTCCACTTGCTAATAACTTCGTTTGAATTGCACCGAAAATCGTAATTCCGAGGGCCAGGCCGAACGAACGGAAAAAGGAGTTCGTCGAGTTGGCAGAACCGCGGTGTCTGAAATCCATTTTGTGAACAGAAGCTGCAGGCAATAAAGAAAAGGAAAAACCGACACCGAATCCGACAAATATCATGTAAACCGATAAGAGTGTACGTGCTGTATCCGGAGTGATTGTGCTCATTAGGATCATACCGATTGAATAGGCAATCACTGAAATGACCATGATTCTACGATAAGACGTTTTGGTTTGAAGAATTCCACCAAGTGCACTTCCTACAACAGTTCCAATTAGCATCGGCATTAATACAATTCCTGCGTTTGTTGCAGAGCCACCGTATACCGCCTGGACAAAAATAGGGATGAAAATCGTCAAACAGATGAATGTTGCGCCATAGAGAAAGGCGAGTACTTGTGAAGATGCAAACAGACGATTTTTGAACATCCAGAACGAAATGATCGGCTCTTTTGCTCGAGTTTCCGCCCAGATGAAGACAACGAAAAAGATTACAAAGATGCTGAATAAGGAAATGCTTTGCCAAGAAGACCAAGCGAATTGTTTCCCACCGAATTCAAGGCCAAACATGAGGCTGACCACCGCAGTGACAAGAGATATCGCCCCGAGCCAGTCAATTGCTTGCTTAACAGGTTTTGTACCTTCTTTGTAAAAACGTGCAATGAGTAATAACGATACCAACCCGATTGGAATATTGACGTAAAATACCCAGTGCCAGCTAAACGTCTCTGTAATCCAAGCACCGAGTAACGGTCCGATGACACTAGATGCCCCAAAAACTGCGCCTAATAAGCCAGTCATTTTCCCACGTTTTTCAGGAGGGAACACATCAAATACGATTGTAAATGCGATTGGCAACAGCGCACCGCCACCAATTCCTTGAATGGCACGGAAGACCGCTAATTGTGGAACGGATTGTGCCACTCCACAGAGGGCGGATCCAATCATGAAAACGATAATACCAAATATGAAAAAGCGTTTGCGTCCGAACATATCGGAGAGCTTACCGAAAATTGGCATCCCCGCAAGAACAGCGACCGCGTAAGCTGAAGTGATCCATACATAACTGTCGACGCCGCCTAAATCACCCAAAATCGAACCTAATGCTGTCGCGACAATCGTGTTATCCATTGCCGACATTAAAATACCAAGCAGGATTCCGGCGAGTACAAGCTTTAATGTATTTTTTTCTTCCATCATTATTCCTCCTATTTCCCATGTACCCCCAAGCATTTCTGCTTATGAACTTTCCTATAATAGCATTATTCTCAAGCCTTGGCATCTAGAATTGTAAATAAAGAAATCTGAAGAGGAGTTACTATAAAGAGTATACACATAAAAACACTATTCTTTGGGCATGATAATTTAAAAGACATAGTTGAATGAGGGGATAGATATGCGAGTTGAGCGGTCATCGGAATGGAAAGAAGGATTTATAGAACGTCTCGAAAACCGTAAAGAATTTGATAATTGGACGCTCTATCAGATGTGTTATGACATGGAAAGAGCGAAAGTGATTCCCGAATTCCACGGTCTCCAATCCCCAAAACACTTACCAAACCTTACACCGTATGCACACCAATTAGAGGCAGCGGAGACGGTTATAGAGCGGATGAATGGGAAAGCCATTTTAGCAGATGAAGTGGGACTTGGAAAAACGATTGAAGCAGGACTTGTGTTAAAAGAATATCTAATTCGAGGACTCGTGAAAAAAGCGCTCATACTAGCGCCAGCCTCGTTAACCAACCAATGGATTGCAGAATTGAATCAGAAGTTTCATATTCCTGCCATTGCTTACAATAAAAAATACAATCTCGATCACTGTCCGATTGTCGTGACGAGTATCGATATGGCGAAGCGAAGCCCCCATAAAGAAATGATTGTTCAACAAGAATACGATTTGGTCATTATCGATGAAGCCCATAAACTCAAGAATCCTAAAACGAAAAACTATGAGTTCGTTCAGCAATTGAAGAAAAAATTCTGCTTGCTGCTAACGGCAACCCCAATTCAGAATGATGTGTTCGAACTGTTTAACCTGATCTCTCTTCTGAAGCCTGGCCATTTAGGGAATTTAGAAACCTTTCAAAGTGTGTTTTCTGCGAGTAAACACCATGTAGAAGAAGATGAGTTTTTGAAGGAATTGATTCAACAAGTGATGGTACGAAACATCAGACATGAGACAGGGATAGAGTGGACAAATCGTCTTGTACAAATTATTCCGCTCGAGTTTACAGAACAAGAACGAGCTGTCTATTCGATGATTTCGAAGTTACCAGTTTCAGATTCGTTTACGTTGCTCACCCTCCAGCGAGAAATGTGTAGCAGTCAACTATCGGCTGTGTTGACGTTAGAGAAATTACATCAAACATCCGTCCAACCAGAAGTTCGATTCCAGATAGAAGAGATTTTGTTGAAGCTGACGGAGTTGGGTATCCATACTAAGGCCAAAAAAGCTTTGGAGCTCATCCAAAATGCTGATGACAAAGTGATCATTTTTACAGAATATCGTGCAACACAAGCCTATTTACAAGCGGTTTTACATGCGAAAGGCATTACAAGTGTCCTGTTCAACGGGAAGTTTAGCAAAAATAAGAGAGAGTGGATGAAACAGTTATTCCAAGGGAATGCCCAAGTGCTGATTGCAACTGAATCAGGGAGTGAAGGGATTAATCTTCAATTTTGCCACCACGTCATCAATTATGACTTACCGTGGAATCCGATGAAACTAGAACAACGGATTGGTCGTGTTCATAGACTTGGACAGACCGAAGACGTGCATATTTATAATTTAGCGATCCAGCAGACTGTGGAAGACAAAATGGTGGAATTGTTGGAACGAAAGATTGGTGTATTTGAAAAAGTAGTCGGGGAATTAGACCATATCTTAACGGATGGTAAACGATCGATCTCTTGAGTAGTTCAGTGAAAGGAAGGTGTCTATGCGCCAGCAAGAAATTCATCAGTACATCCAGCGGTTTTTCCATGAAAACAATTGTGGGGTACTTGACTCAAGCTACGATCATTTGACGGTTCAGCTAACAATCGACATGGATAAACGTATTATGAATCGTCCGTATTACTGGAGTTACGTAGAGAGTGGCGGTGTAGAACCGAATCCAGCGAAGCTGACATTGATTACGAATCCTAGCCAGTTTTCAACATCTATGGCAGGAGAGCGAATTCACTTTGGCTCACCAAGACTTCATCAACTGTTTCAAGTGACGAAAGAACAAGGAGCCTTTGTTCAAATGTATGAGAAGCCTGGGCTCGGTCAGGCGACCCAGGTCACATTAACGCCATGGCTCGGAGTGAATTATAAAATTACCTATTCTAGTGATCGGACAAAAGAAATGCTGTATTCGTTAGGAATGAATTTAATGAATGGAGCAGTGATTGATGGGTTTCAAGAGTCTGTCCGTAAACTAGAATTGGGACCATCCGTAGCAGCGAATACGTACTATTTACCATATAATATACCTCCATTGAGGGCTTTGGATCGACTAGAAGATGTGATGGGAAACGTAGTGAATCAGGATGATCACACATGGGTAGAAGAAGCGAAACAACGACAAGTTAGAGATTTACGAGTACTGGATTATTTCTACACAGGAGTGGAAGATGTGCCGGAAAGTTATGCTATTGAGAAAAAAGCGATTGAGGAACAATATGAAACGACAATTCGGATTGAAATCATTAATGGTGGATTGTTTTATTTGAAGACATCGTTACTGTAATTTTCTTAGATTACGATTTGACATAGTGTTTAATCAGAAAATACTGTATAATCGTCCTTAACTAGTAAAGGGAGGGTTGACCATGACGCTATTGTACTTGAATTCTTCACTGTAAATGAAAAAACTACAGGAGGAATCTAAATGACACAATCATGGGTAGAACCCTTTTATCGGAAACAATTTGAGTGGATGAATCAGAGTTTAGATATGAAAGATGCTTATAACAAGTTAGCGCTTGAAGTGAAAGAACAAGTTGGAAAGCCTTTTAGCGAGATGCTGGATATTGGCGCGGGAAGAGGCGATTTGGCAAAGTCTTTGGCGGAATCCGGAGTGAAAATGACAACACTGGAGCTTGTCCCAGAGCTAGTCGAATTCGCTAAAGAACGTTCCAACGGATTAGTGACAAGTCATTGCGGAGATTTCTATACGTTTGAACTGCCGGACACATTTGACGTAGTGAGTTACTTTGATGGTTTTGGAATTGGCACAGACGAGGATCAGCTTCTTCTGTTGCACCGGATTTATAAA
Source organism: Sporosarcina sp. BI001-red (assembly GCF_003384035.1). Classification (GTDB taxonomy): domain Bacteria; phylum Bacillota; class Bacilli; order Bacillales_A; family Planococcaceae; genus Sporosarcina. The sequence continues at coordinate 81,743 of NZ_QQAK01000015.1, forward strand.
TGGATGAAAGAGGATGGCTGTGCATTGATCGATATCTATCAGCCACGGTACTGGCAACAGGTGGCCGGCCGGGAGATGACGGTAGACGCAGCACATCGTGTGTATCATTATGATGAACAAGGACATCGTATGCTGGATAGTTGGTGGAAGGCGGATCATCCTGAGGAGAAAGTCACACAGTCCCTTCGCTGTTATTCACTAGAGGAAATCAGTGGTCTGTGTGAACAGGCGGGTTTGACAATCGTCGGTATTTTTCCGGGAGGCGCGATGGATTTTGAAGAATGGCGGTATCAAGAGTGTGTGCCATTACATGAATGTTTGTCGTATCGCGTGAAGGTGAAGAAAATAGAATAAATTTATGTCAAAAGGGTGCCGTGAAGGCACTCTTTTTTGTTGGATAAAGAATGAATCGTCAGTACGACTTTGAAACTTTCAAAAGAGACGATTCGTAAGAGAAGTAAGGAACGTAAGAAAAGGGGTGAGGAGATTGTTGAAAAAAGGGATAGGGATTCTGCTCATAGCTGGCGGAATTATATTTGGTGTTACCTGTACAGGACTTCTTTTTACGGAAGGGATTTTCTATTTTTTCTTGTTATTCTTGCTTGCTTTTCCATTATTCATGGCGGGACAATGGCTTCGAATCGGGCAAACCTTACGTAAACAGAGTTTGGTGAAATTCACTTCAATTTTTGTGCAAGTCACACTTTTGATACCTTCGATTTTCCTAGTGTTCAATAACTACGCCAAGCTGAAAAACGAAACCTTTGCACGGGAGGGATTCCTATGGTTTCAGCCAACCTCTTCTCCCACAATTGGTTTAATAGGAACTCTTTTACTAATAGCATTGGTTCTTTCCATTATGCCTAAAATCCTGTTTGGTTGGACCCACGGAGGGAAGCAGTTGACTGGACTCATCCTAAGCCTGTTTGTTCTCACTGCTGCATTTCTATTTATCACTTGGAATGATTATCAGGCGATCCATGAGGAAGAGGGAATTGTTGTGTCCACCTGGTGGGGGAAACAACAGACAGTGGATTGGTCGTCGGTGGAAAGTGTAGAGATTACTCCATATGTCCTGAAAAGAGTCGCTAACAAATATTCTAAGGAACCGGTATTTGCTTGGATGTTTGAATTTAAGCAAACCAATGGGGATCGAATTTCTTTTAAACGAACAGATCTATCTACATATAATTTGGAACAGTCCCAGAGAGTGAAGGAACAAATTGAAAAAGAAAACATTCCATTGTCAGTTGGCCAAATGGATGAGGCAACGACGAAGTGGTATGAGCTGGAGCTGCAAATGGAGAACTTGAATCCAGATCCATTTAATGAGTTTTTTAACAAATAATTATTCTGACGTGGATTTGAATTGAGGTTTCATAACTCTCAGCATGTATTGAACATATTGAATGGATTTTCATAAATTGAAGGAAAATCTAGATAGAATTTAATTGATGTGCTCAGTTCCTAAGATCAGCAATTCGCCCAGTTTATTAGTTCAACAAATAATAAGGTTTTAGATTAGATAAAGCTAGGACTGGAGGCTGGAAGTGAAAAGAATAATCCGGGTAGAAAGTAAATTCAAATCAAATGAAGACCAGGTAGGGGTGGCAATCCTTAAACAGGGATTTGCTCTCTTTCAACAAAAGGCCCTTTTTGTTGGGGAAGAACTTCGTAAAGAACGGTAAAATAGTACGAAGTAGTAAATTGACTAATGGAGGAATGGGTTATGAAATCGATCAAGGTCTATCATTATGATGCTTTTAGTAAAATACCGAATAAGGGAAATCCTGCTGGAGTGGTTTTAAATGGGGATGAATTGACAGATGCAGAAATGGAAGAGATTGCTTTCAAAGTTGGATTTAACGAGACTTCTTTTCCAGTAAAATCAGAAGTAGCAGACTTGAAAATACGTTTCTTTACTCCATGTCATGAAATGAATTTATGTGGTCACGCAACCATGGCAACTCTCTTTGCGTTAAAAACGAAAGGATTATTGGGTGACAAAACAGATATTATAATTGAAACAAGGGCGGGGATTTTGCCAATAAAAATAAATACAACCGTTGATAATGAAATTTTCATTACAATGAAACAGGCTACACCACTGTTTGAAGAGTTTAAAGGCTCGAAGAAAGACTTAGCCAACTCAATTGGATTAAAACAAGAAGATCTTGATGATGATTTACCAGTCCTATTCGGTAGTACGGGTGTCTGGACACTATTAGTCCCAATTAAAGAACTTGAAACGTTTGAAAAAATGAAACCAGATAATAAAAAGTTCCCAACTGTATTGAAAGAAATGCCAAAAGCATCAGTTCATCCATTTTGTATGGAAACCTATGATTCTAGTGCTAACATGCACGCAAGACACTTTTCTTCACCATATTCAGGCACGATTGAAGATGTGGTAACTGGGACAGCTTCAGGGGTAATGGGCGCATACTATGCTAAGTACATAACTAACAATTTTAAAGAACCGTTAAATCTAGTAGTTGAGCAAGGTCATGAAATTGATAAAGATGGGCGAGTCATGGTACAAGTTTCTAAGAGTAAAGATAATTACGATATAGAGATTACTGGAAATGCAGTCTATGTTAAAGAATTTGATGTTTTACTAGAGAATTAAAAGTTTGTGATGTAGTGATCTAAAATTATCGGGTACAGTTGTCGGTTGTTAAAGATCGGCCGACCTTTAAACTGGGAAAGGTGATTTTCATAATAACGACGCTCGCTCTCTCTTTACTGACTTTGAAAACTGATCCGTATTGAAGCCACAAGATCTACATTTGGATAATGTGAATTTGATGCTTCACCAAATTATTGCTTGGAGCGACTCGTTAAAAACACTTAGATAAATTCAGCAGATTCGAAATTAGAAAAAGTGTAGGTAAGCTCTGAGCATATTGCCAGAGCTTTTTACGTATTCATCTATGTGAAAAAACCCTTACATCATTAGTGAACGTTCTGCTATAGTAAAAACAGACCGGTTGGTATGCAGAAGAAAGGAAGAGGATTGTGGACACAAAAACACGGATGATTGAAACTGCGACAAAACTTTTTCAGCAGAGAGGATATAAAGCTGTCGGGCTTAACGAATTGCTGAGAGCATGTGAAACTACGAAGGGTGCCCTTTATCACCATTTCCCGGGAGGTAAGGAAGAGTTGCTCATTGCATGTCTGCACTCGCTTAACGAGACTCTTACGAGAGATATCGAATTGCTTTTCAACTGTGAATCTTCTACAGAAGCTGCAGTTCGTGCTGTCATTGGGGAGATGATAAAGGATTTGGATAGGGACGGGACGATTGCGGGCTATACGTTCAGTAGCATCGTTAGTGAGATGTCTCTTCTAAGTGAACCCGCCCGTGATGCTTGCAGAGCACTTTATGAAAAAATCCAATCTATATTCCATGCGAAATTGTTGGAAGACGGCTTTTCAAATAATCAGGCGTCATCAGTATCTTTGTTTTTGACCGCATCCATAGAAGGCGGGCTGCTCTTATGTCGAGCGCAAAACTCTTCAATCCCTTTAAAAACGATATCGAACGTCATACCTGAATTGATGAAGGAGTTTTAATGCGTATGGTGAAGGAACGAGAAATTAAACGTGGGTTTATCATGTTGGCTTTGTTCACAGCGGGGTTTGTCGGGTTGTTCAGTGAGACTGCCTTGAACATTGCGCTAGGAGAACTTAGCCACATTTTTCAAGTAAGTACAACCGCAATACAATGGCTTGCTACCGGCTATTTCTTAACGCTCGGAATTCTCGTACCGATTACAGGGAATTTGATGCAAAAGTTTACGACACGTCAGCTGTTCATCGCATCGCTGACTTTGTCAATTATCGGAACGATTACTGCTGTAATGGCGCCTGTCTTCGGTGTGCTAATCATTGCACGTGTCATTCAGGCAGCGGGACTTGCAATCGTGTTACCGTTAACGCAAAATGTGATTTTTACGATTTATGCACCGAACGAACGTGGGGGCGCCATGGGAATCATGGGCCTTGTAATTCTTGCCGGCCCCACCCTCGGGCCGACCGTTGCAGGGCTGATTCTGGACACTCTCTCTTGGCATTGGATTTTCGGGGTCACATTACCAGTCTTGTTGTTCTCTTTACTATTCGGATACATCTTCATCCCAAATTTAAATGAAGTACGGAACACCAGAATCGACAGTCTTTCGGTCATATTGTCTACACTTGGTTTCGGGGGAATTGTGTATGGATTCAGTAGTAGCGGTCATTACGGTTGGGGAAGTATGCAGGTTATCGGAACAATCGTCCTCGGGCTCGTTGCGCTCTTCTTATTCGTTGTCCGCCAGTCGAAGCTCGAGTCACCAATGCTTAACTTAACTGTTTTCAAACATCCACAATTTGTGTTGGGATTCACAATGAATAGCATTACGTTCTTTAGCATGCTTTCCATGCTCGTTGTTTTGCCGATGTACATGCAAGTGGCACTCATCGTTTCAGCCTTTGCAACCGGACTTGTCTTACTTCCAGGCAGCCTGCTGAACTGTATTCTTGCTCCTCCGATTGGACGCTTATTTGATCGGTTTGGTCCGCGTGCAATCATTACACCAGGAACGCTTTTTGTTGTGGTAGGATATGCCCTCTATTCACAGTATGGAACAGAAACTGCTTTGTGGATGATGGTTGTTACACATATAGTGATGATGCTTGGGGTGGGGTTGACGATAGGAGCCGTTCAGACGAATACGCTGAATGCATTGCCGAAACGGCTCTATCCAGATGGCATTGCGGTTACCCAATCATCACAGCAAGTTTCAGGAGCTGTCGGAATTGCCATTATGATTTCAATTCTAACTGCTAAACAAGGAGTAGCTTTAGCAGAAGGCGCAACAATAATGGCAGCAACAGCGGCGGGTACTTCTATGGTATTTATTTTTAGTTTAGTATTGGCTGTTGTTAATGTTGTGCTCTCTCTCTTCTTGAAGAAGACACAATAATACTTGTAAGAAATTCGATGAGGATGGTTGATAAAAGCTGGTTCTGCTAATTTAGCGGAATCAGCTTTTTTGCGTCAAACATCTGTAATAGGCAGATAGTTAAATAAGATTAGAACAGTTAAACGAGGGTAAAATAAGTAGTATGAATGACTTGTATAACGTTAACTTTTTGGTTGAAGGTGGATACAAGCCTTAAAATTTTGAGGGCTGTGCAACCTAAACAGCCACTGTTTACGAATGCAAGGAAAAGGAGGAAACCCAGTATGAAGAAAAACTATGATTTGATTGTAATCGGGACAGGAACAGCAGGATCTAGTACTGCTCAAGCCTGTAAAAAAGCAGGTTGGACTGTGGCCATTATAGATAGACGTACATATGGCGGTACATGTCCTCAACGGGGATGTGACCCGAAAAAAGTGTTGGTAGGTGCAGCGGAATGGATGGATTGGAAGGAGAGAATGGCAGGAAAAGGACTCTCTGGAGATGCACATATCGATTGGAAAGACTTGTCGGCGTTTAAGAAAACGTTTACGGAGCCGATTCCTGAAAACACCGAAAAGAAATTTAAGGAGCTCGGGATTGATGGTTATCATGGAGAGGCAAAGTTCGAATCTGATACGCAAATCCGAGTAGGCGATGATGTGATTACAGGGAAGAAAATCCTTATCGCAACGGGAGCAGAACCTGTGAAGTTAGGTCTCAAGGGCGAAAACTTAATGATTCACAGCGATGATTTCCTCGTTCTTGAAGAGTTACCTAAGAAAATCATCTTTGCGGGTGGGGGCTACATTTCAATGGAATTTGCGCATCTTGCAGCGCGTGCTGGTGCAGAAGTGGAAGTTATTCATGGCGGGGACCGTCCTCTTGAACAATTCGATCCTGACTTAGTCGATTTACTCGTCAAACGCTCTGAACAGATAGGTATTAAAATACATCTAAATACACGTGTCGAGTCAGTCGAGGAGAACGGGAGTACGTTTACCGTAACTGGTAAAAAAGACGATACTAAGCTGACCTTTACAGGCGATTTAGTTGTCCATGGATTAGGGCGTGCTCCAGCATTAGACGTTAATCCTGAAAAAGGAGACGTGACCCTTGGAGAAAAGGGTGGCGTTCAAGTCAATGAATACTTACAAAGCGTCAGCAACCCAAATGTATATGCTGCAGGAGATGCTGCCGAAACATCAGCACCGCCGCTTACTCCAATTTCTTCAAGAGATTCCGATGCAGTCATCCAAAACTTACTACATGGCAACCACACGCCAATTGTCTATCCAGTTGTGCCGTCTGTTGCGTTCACCGTCCCTAAAATCGGTTCCGTTGGGTTAACAGAAGAGGCAGCTAAAAAGTCTGATCAAAAAACCAAAGTAACCTATCAGGAAATAACAGATTGGTTTACGTTTAAACGGACGAACGAGCAAGCTGCTGCGTTCAAACTCATTACGGATGCTAACAAAGGAACCGTTCTGGGTGCGCATATTTTAGGCGACAATGCAGATGATCTCATCAATCATTTCTCGACTGCGATCCGTCTAGAGTTAACCTTTGAAGAAATGAAGAAGACGATTTTCGCTTATCCTACAGCAGCATCAGATATTGGCTCCATGCTGAATGAAGTCAAGTAGTGCAACTTGAGATAAAAATAGAAAGCCCCGCTAACCTATTAAAAGGATTAGCGGGGCTTTAAAACGTATTTAGATTATTTTTTCGACCAATCCGTATGGAACGACCCGACTTTATCTACTCGCTCATACGTATGTGCACCAAAATAATCGCGTTGTGCTTGGATTAGGTTAGCCGGCAGCGTCGCAGTCCGATAACTATCATAATAAGCAAGAGCGCTAGAGAATGCAGGAGTTGGGACGCCCTGTTGAATTGCAAGGCCCAACACCTCACGAAGTGCTGACTGATAATTACCAACGATTTCCGTGAAATAAGGATCTACCAACAAATTCGGCAACTCTGGATTTTGATCGAATGCGTCTTTGATGTTTTGTAAGAACTGTGCACGGATGATACAGCCCCCACGGAAGATCATTGCAACCTCGCCATATGGAATGTTCCATCCATATTGTTCGGAAGCAGCACGCATTTGAGCGAATCCTTGTGCATATGAACAAATTTTACTCATATACAACGCTTTTCGAATCGCTTCGATCATCGCTTTTCTATCGCCTGAATACGGCGTAACTTCAGGTCCTGTCAGCAATTGACTCGCAGTAACACGCTCTTCTTTGATGGAAGAAATGAATCGGGCGAAGACGGACTCAGTAACGATTGGTAGCGAGATTCCTAGGTCCAAAGCATTTTGACTTGTCCACTTACCCGTTCCTTTTTGACCGGCTTTATCTAAAATTTGATCGAGTAACGGATTACCCGTCTCTTCATCCATCTTCGCGAAAATTTCAGAAGTAATCTCAATCAGATAACTATTCAGTTCACCTGTGTTCCACTCTGCAAATGTGTCATGTAACTCTGTCGGCGTCATTCCAAGTGCATGTTTCATAATGAAATACGCTTCTGAAATAAGCTGCATGTCGCCATATTCAATTCCGTTATGAACCATTTTCACATAATGTCCAGCCCCTTCAGGACCCATATGGGCACTACATGGGGTGCCGTCCACTTTGGCTGAAATGGCATCGAGGATTGGTTTCACCTGTTCATACGCTTCCTTCGGTCCTCCTGGCATGAGGGAAGGGCCGAACCGTGCGCCTTCTTCTCCGCCAGAGACACCAGTACCAATGAAATGGATGCCCGATTCTTTTAACTCAGCCGTCCGACGATTTGTATCTTCAAAGAATGTGTTGCCTCCATCGATTAAAATATCGCCAGTGTCAAGGTGTGGAAGAAGAGATTGGATGACCGAATCCGTTGTCTCACCGGCTTTAACCATCATTAAAATCTTGCGGGGTGTTGCAATGGACGCAACAAACTTTTCAAGTGTTGAAGCTCCTATGATATTTTTTCCCTTAGCTTCATTTGCGATAAATTCGTCTGTTCGATCTGTCCAATAATCATAGACCGCAACAGGGAATCCCTTACTCTCCATGTTCAAGGCTAAGTTTAACCCCATAACACCAAGTCCGATAACACCGATTTGCTGATTGCTCATAGTCATCCTCCGTTCTGGTTTCAGTAGTTCGTAATCTCCGCTAACCGCTCTTCTAACTGTTTTCGTTCTTCCTCGTACCCATCTTTACCAAGGAGCGCGAACATATTCTTCTTATATGCTTCAACTCCAGGTTGGTCAAATGGATTTACACCTAGGAGTGTCCCGCTGATCGCGCACGCTTTTTCGAAGAAATAGACGAGTTCACCAAACGTGTATTCAGTTAACTCATCCAACTCGATCAACAAGTTTGGAACGTCTCCATCGATATGGGCAAGGGTTGTACCGAGGGCAGCCATTTTGTTTACTTCGTCCATCGTTTTTCCAGTTAAGAAATTCAGTCCGTCAATGTTGTTTGCGTCTGCTTGAATTGTCCGCTCAACTGGTGATTTCTTAATTTGCAGCGCGGTTTCGATGAACAAACGGCGACCTTCTTGAACGTATTGTCCCATTGAGTGCAAGTCAGTTGTGAAGTTGACCGCAGCGGGGAAGAGACCTTTAACATCTTTACCTTCACTTTCTCCGAAAAGTTGTTTCCACCATTCTGAAACGTAATGTAGACCAGGTTCATACGTCACTAATAGCTCGATGGATTTCCCTTTGCTATTGAAAATATTTCGAACCGCTGCGTATTGGTAGCTGCCATTTGTCGCGATATCAGGATTATTATACTTATGATAAGCCGATTCAGCGCCAGCCATCATTTGGTCAATATTAAGCCCAGCGACAGCGATAGGGAGAAGTCCAACCGGTGTGAGAACAGAATAACGGCCTCCAATATCTTCAGGTATCACGAACGTTTCGTATCCTTCTTCAGTCGCAAGCTTTCGAAGTGCGCCTTCAGTTTTGTCCGTTGTCACGTAAATGCGCTTACGTGCTTCGTCCTCTCCGTACTTTTTCTCCATGAATTCACGGAAAATCCGGAAAGCTAACGCAGGCTCAGTTGTTGTACCTGATTTTGAAATAACGTTTATTGAAATATCTTTACCTTCCAACACTTGAAGAAGGTGTTCGATATAAATGGAACTAATATTCTGTCCAGCAAAGTATACTTCTGTATTGTCGTCCATTTGGTTATGGAATGTATGAGAGAGCGCTTCAATTGCAGCTTTGGAGCCGAGATACGATCCACCGATTCCAATAACAATTAATGCACCCGATTGTTGTTGAATCCGAGAAGCCGCAGATTTCACACGTTCGAACTCTTCCTTGTCGTACTCTACAGGCCAATTCACCCAGCCAAGATAATCCGATCCAGGACCACGTTGGCCGTGGATTTGGTTATGCGCTTGCTTTACAAATTCACTGAAATTATCCATCTCCGTGCTTTTCATGAAGGACATTGCGTTTGTATAATCAAATGTAACTGACATGTATTGTATCTCCTTTTGTGTGGAAGATGGTCTGTTTACCACCAAGTAAAGTGATCTTTTGCAAGTAACTGTTTAGCTTCTTTTGGCCCCGTTGAACCAGCGGCGTACGTGACTAATGGCAAACGATTGTCTTCGAATGCTTCGAGTAGAGGCTGAATCCATTGCCAAGACAATTCGACTTCTTTCCAATTGGCAAAGAACGTAGCATTGCCGAGCACTGCGTCATGTAGCAAAAGTTCATAAGCCTCTGGTTGGTTGGTTGAGTTGGTGGTGAATGTTATCGTAGAAGGTTTATATTTATTTGTAGAAGGATCCTTCATATTCACCTGTAACGAAATACTTTCATTTGGACTGATTTCAAGAATTAACAGATTCGGGGCAAGTCCTTCAGGACGGTAGTTTTCCAATTCTGACGGCCGTTCCTTGAATTCAAAGACAATACGAGTCGACTTTTTATCCAAGCGTTTACCGGTTCGAATGTAGAATGGAATCCCTTCCCAAAATTCGTTGTCGATAAATAAACGGGCTGCGATATACGTGTCATTCATGGACGAATGAGGCACACCCGGTTCTTCTCGATAGGCAGGCACGTCGATACCAAAAATATCTCCTTCAGCATATTGAGCACGTATCAAATCGGTTTGTAAGCTTTCATCTTGAATCGGACGTAATGCCTCGATGATTTGCGCTTTTTTTGAACGAATTTCTTCAGGATGTGCTTTTTTAGGTAGATGAAGTGCTGTCATCATAACGAGTTGCAACATATGATTTTGCACCATATCTCGAATTGCACCCGCCTTGTCATAATAGGCAGCACGAGTTTCAACACCAACCGTTTCGCTAGCAGTAATTTGTACATTAGCAATTAGTTTGTGATTGAATAACGAATCCAATACAGGATTCACGAGAATCAGCGTTTCCAGATTTTGAACCATTGGCTTACCGAGGTAGTGATCGATTCTATAAATTTCATCTTCATTAAACGCTATTCGTAACTTTTCGTTCAACTCGCGGGCAGATGCCAAATCACTTCCGAAAGGTTTTTCTACAATAAGTCGCTTCCATCCAGATGTTTGACTGACCCCACTGGTATTAAGATTAGACGTAATAACATCGATGAGACTAGGAGCAACGGACAAGTAGAATAGGCGATTTTCAGGGATAGTCAATTCGCGTTCACGTTGTTCAATGAGTTCGTTCAACTTTTCATATGACCCTATTTCTGTAGCGTCAAATGTGCAATAACGGAAGGAGGATAAAAACTGTTGTAGTCCTTCATCTTGCACGTTGCCTCTAGAATATGTCCGAAGGGATTGCTCCACCTTTTTTTGAAATACATCATTGGTATAAGGGGTACGACCGAGTCCAATAACTGAAAAAGCTTCTGGCATTTTGTTCTCTACATACAAGTTATATAATGCAGGGAATAACTTTCGTTTGGCCAAATCACCTGTAGCACCAAACAAAACAACAGTCATTCCTTGCGCATTTCGTTTGCTGTGCTCCTCTGTTTGTGAAGAGAAATTATTGAATTGCATAGGTTTCCCCTCCAATGGGCTGAATAATGATTCCTGTTATTTAAAACTCCAACAGTACCTAGTATAAGAGTACCGAGAGAGAAATGTAAGTACGCAGTTTTAAAACATATAGTGAAAAAAAGTATACTTTAAACAATTGGCGAACTAACTTAAAAAATGAAAGCGTTTCAAAGTTGATGACGTCAATTATGAGATAGCATTGTGCTATTTGCGTAAAGTGCGTAGAAACTTGGTTATTACATACACTCCAACAGTAATCCATTTGGAAAAAACAATCTGACGGTATACTCCTTGTCAGTATGTGATTTTAAAGTGCGTACTTCTCAAAAGACAACTCTGGATTTACACTGAGTGTGCACAGAAAAACATATAAAAGGAGAGTACCTATATGAAATTACAATTAGCATTAGATCTAGTCGACATCCCGGGAGCAATTGAAGTGGTGAAAGAAGTAGAAGAATTTATCGACATCGTCGAAATTGGAACTCCAGTCATTAACAAAGAAGGACTCGCTGCTGTAAGAGAAGTAAAAGCGGCATTTCCTAAGTTGGAAGTTCTCGCAGATGTAAAGATTATGGATGCTGCAGGATATGAAGTAGGGAACGCGTCTGCTGGAGGAGCAGATATCGTTACTATTCTTGCTCAAGCAGAAGACTCATCCATTCGTGGCGCTGTCGAAGAAGCTAAAAAGCTTGGCAAGAAGATCTTAGTGGACATGATTGCTGTAAAAGATATTAAAACGCGTGCTGCCGAGCTTGATCAGCTAGGTGCGGATTACATTTGTGTGCACACAGGATATGATCTCCAAGCTGAAGGAAAAGATTCATTCGCAGACCTCCGTACGATTAAGAGCGTTGTTAAAAATGCAAAAACAGCAATTGCTGGTGGTATTAAGATCGAAACACTTCCGGAAGTGATCAAAGCTCAACCGGATCTTATCATTGTAGGTGGCGGAATCACTAGCAAAGAAGATAAAAAAGCAGCAGCTCAACAAATCAAACAGATGATCCAGCAAGGCGCGTTAGTGTAATATGAACGCAACTGCCTACACACAGGAAATACTGGAAGAACTGAAACGCACGCTTTCACTTGTGAATGTTGAGGACTCTGAAAAATTAGTGGACGCCATTCTTCGTGCGAAAAAGATATTCGTAGCTGGTGGAGGACGCTCTGGTTTTATGGCTAAGGCATTCGTGATGCGTATGATGCATATCGGCCTTGACGCATACGTTGTAGGTGAAACCGTGACGCCTAACTTGGAGGAGGAGGATCTCTTCCTTGTAGGTTCTGGATCAGGTGAAACAGGGAGTTTAGTTGCGATGACAGAGAAAGCGAAAAGCATCGGTGCGACAATTGCAGCTGTTACAACGAATCCGACCTCAACAATCGGGAAGTTGGCAGATCATACAATCGTAATCCCTGCTCAAGCGAAGGCAGATAGTGCAAGTGGGAAATCCATTCAACCTATGGGCTCCTTGTTTGAACAGGCGCTACTCTTGTTTTACGATGCTCTCATTTTGAGTGTGATGGAGAAAAGTGGCTCACACTCAAATATCATGTACGGACGTCATGCAAATTTAGAATAGAATTGTTGAACAGCCTGAGCCCAATTATTATGGTGACTCAGGCTGTTTTTATCCGAAAAGGTCCTGCCTGTAGACAGGGTAATGGCGAATGTGCAAGGATGACGGTATAGTTGCGATAGAACCTAATACAGAATGGTGGTCATGAATGATGAAAATGTATGATGTAACGAGTTCGATCTATGAAGGAATGACAGTCTATAAAAACAAGCCAGAAAAGCAGCCTGAATTGAAACGGGTGACAAATGGCTATGTAACTGAAACGCGCTTGGAATTAGATGTACACACAGGCACACACATTGACGCTCCTCTTCATATGGTTGTAGAAGGTGATACCTTTGAAACACTTCCACTTACGAACCTTGTCGGACAATGTAAAGTAATCGATGTAACAACTGTTGAGTCTGGAGTTTCTAAAACAGACTTAGAAGGATTCAACCTTCAGAAGAACGACTTTGTTTTATTGAAGACTAAAAATTCCTTTGAAAAAGAGTTTGACTTTGACTTCGTTTTTCTTGCTGCAGACGGTGCAGAGTACCTAGCTCAAATCGGTATTCGGGGAATAGGCATAGATGCACTTGGTGTGGAAAGAAGCCAAGAAGGACACCCAACGCACAAAACGTTATTTGCGAATGACATTATTATTATCGAAGGACTTCGTTTGAAAGAAGTGGAGCAAGGCGACTACTTCATGGTTGCCGCTCCACTGAAGTTAGTCGGAACGGATGCATCCCCAGCAAGGGTATTATTGTTTGAAGGACTTCAATAAAACCCAAGGAATACGAGCGATTCGTTAACGATAAAGGAGAAAGTTCATGTATAAATTGGTAGCAATCGACCTTGACGGGACACTATTGACGGATGAGTTGGAGATTACTCCTGATACAATCACTGCCATCCAACAGGTGATTGAGAGTGGGGTCATCGTAACACTTGCAACGGGTCGCATGTTTCCATCAGCAAAAAAGTTCGCCGAACAACTGCGCTTGAATGTCCCGCTTATTACGTACCAAGGGGCAGTCATCAAAGATGTAGAAGAGAAGAAGATTTGGTTTGAACGATCAGTCTCTCATGTGATCTCGAAACGACTTATTGAGTTTGCCCAGGAGCACCATGTACATGTTCAGGTGTATCAAGACGATGTCGTTTACGTAGCTGAAGACAATGACAAGATTCAGGGGTATGCTAGAGAAAGTAACGTCCCCTATACCGTTGTCGACGATTTGAGCGGCCTTGCGGACAAGGGATTCACAAAAGTGTTATTCATTGGCGAGCCGAAGTATTTAGATCGCTTGCAAATCGAGTTGCATGGGGAGTTCGGTTCAGATGCACATATTGCCAAATCGAAGCCTCACTACTTGGAGGTCACAAACCCTGAAGCCAATAAAGGGACTGCTTTGCTATATTTGGCGGAACAATTTGGAATCCAGCAGTCTGAAATCATTGGAATCGGTGATAATCATAATGATGTAGAACTCATCACGTCGGCAGGATTAGGTGTAGTGATGGGAAATGGCGTAGATGCGTTAAAGAGCATTGCGGATTATATTACTGAAACGAATAATGATGAAGGTGTGCTCCATGTACTCAACAAGTTTATACTCGATCCCCTAACATGACTGTTAGACAAAATAAGGCTCGGACGAAGTGTTTCTATCGTCCGAGCCTTATCCTTTAGTTAGCGCAAATGATCATTTGGGAATTCCAATCCGATATCTTTTCGGATAGCGTCCGCCACTTTCATGGTCGTATATGAATTGAAATACGTATTGACGTCTGATTCGGTTTTACCTTGTTCAATTAGGTCTACAAACTCTTGCATTTCATAATACATCGATGGGTAAGGCATCTCGACGGTAAGCGATTCAACCGTTCCATCATTGTAATGAATTTCCACGTGTTCCGGTGCAGAAACTTTTGTGATTAACATGACACCATTCTCACCTTGGATTTCCCATGGTAGTCCAGAGTTAGAGACTTTAGAATACATCAAAACTGCATCTTTTCCTTCGTATTTCAACGTAACACTACCCGAACTATCCACGCCGGATTCAAGTAGTGAACCCGTTGCTTTTACTTCGAGAGGTTCCCCAAATAGGGAAATCAACGGATACAAGCAATAGACGCCGAGATCCATCAGTGCACCATTCGCAAACTCAGGCTTAAAAGCATTCAGGACAATACCTTCTTTATATTGATCGTAGCGAGATGAATATTGGCAAAAGCTTGCGAAATACTTCCTTATCGTCCCTAGTTTATGGAGATTCTCTTGTATCACCTTGAAATTCGGAAGGAGAGTAGATTTCATAGCTTCCATTAGGAGGACATTGTGCTGCTTCGCAGTTTCAATCATGCGGTGAACTTCTTTCGCATTAGCCGCGACCGGTTTTTCACATAATACATGCTTTCCATGTTGCAAGAAAAGGATTGCTTGTTCTGCGTGAAAGGAGTTTGGTGTAGCAATGTACACCGCGTCAATTTTATCGCTACTCGCCATTTCCTTGAGATCCGTAAACTGAAGGGGAATCCCATGTTTACTTGCAAACTCTTCTGCGCGTTCACTTGTTCTTGAGTAAACCGCGGCAACTTCGAGTGCCTCGACATGAGCTGCACCGTCTAATAATCTTTCCGTAATCCAATTTGTTCCGACTAAACCGATTCTAATCATCATTTCACCTCTGTATATAATAATAAAACTTCGTAATTATAACGGTTCCTTTGATGAACTGTTACAGTTGCGAATAGGAATAGTTCCATTATAATAGGTACAAGTATAAAATCAAACTACGACATTAATGTATACATAGTGCCTTAAAGTATACCATTGATGATCATTAGGTTCAGGAGGGGTAATATGCCGAAATTAGGTGAGAAAGATTTTAATTGTGAAAAGGAACTAACGCTATCGATTATTGGTGGAAAGTGGAAGATGCTAGCTCTCTGGCATTTAGGAAAAGAAGGAACAAAACGTTTTGGTGAATTGAAGAACTTAATGCCTGGAATTACGCAACGGATGCTCGTTAACCAATTACGCGAACTTGAAGACCATTTAATCGTCCATCGTGAAGTCTATCCAGTCGTTCCGCCAAAAGTGGAGTACTCCCTAACTGAACAAGGAAGAACGCTCATGCCGATTTTAGATGCGATGTATGAATGGGGTAAAACCTATGTTGCAACTAATTTACAAAACCATGACGAAGAAGAACAGAACGGAAACTAATTTTGGGGATCTTATCTGAGTGTCGCTAGATCCGGCACAACCAAGCCCATTCCGTGCGTTTTCATGAATTCCCCTGTTCACTCCCCCTCACTCTGCAGACAAACTGCAAGTGAGGACCTTTTTATGTACAAATAAGAGAAATTACATATTGAAAACGAGGAGTTCAATTTGTAGTGAAAGAATACGTGTTAAAACAAAGATGTAATGAAACAAAAGGGCATGTTCATTCGTAACAGATAGTAAGATGTACTGTAAGTACTAAAATTCTGCATAGAAATGTGGGGGAGTTCAGATGAATGATCACGAAAAGGACAGCCATGATGAATTGGGGATGCCTTTTGAAGAAACGGCGATAAAAGCGGTTTTCAAAAAGTTTGGTAATCAAAAAGATGTCTCGCTTATTTATGGTGAACCAGTTGAAGTCGGTTTGACCAAAGTAATTCCAGTCGCTAAGTTGAAGTATGCAATTGGTGGTGGAGGAGAAACTGGCGGAGGAGAAGGTGGTGGAGGATTTTTCTCTATCAAACCTGTTGGTGTGTATGAAATCACACCGGATCACGTCAAATTCAAATCAGCAACCAATTATCGGAAGTTAGCTACTTTTGGTGTGATCGTTACTGGAATAATTGGTATTCTTATTTCATGTAAGAAATAATAGAAAATAATCCTTGCAATGACTCCATGTCGAGTCATTGCTTTTTTTTGTTCAAGAATAACTGTCTAACAATCACAACTCTATCGAAATGACGGATTATTAATCACAAAATAAGAATATTTGACAGTTAACTTTCATAAATGATATAGTGCCACTATATTGAAAACGCTTTCTATTTAGCGATGAAAAAAGATAGTAGTCAAATTCTCGTTCAACGTCAAACAGTAAGGAGACTATTCATGAACAGACAAGATTTACTAAACACCTTACAACATTCCCTCATTGTCTCTTGCCAGGCATTGGAGGATGAGCCGCTACACAGCTCCTTCATCATGAGTAAAATGGCGCTCGCCGCAAAAATGGGCGGAGCGGTTGGCATCCGTGCAAATTCAGTAGTAGATATCCAGGCGATTAAACAAGAAGTAAATCTCCCTATTATCGGGATCATTAAGAAGGACTATCCAGACGAGGCGGTTTTCATTACCCCGACATTCGCAGAAATATCTGCGCTGGCAGTAGAAGGTGTTGAAATTATCGCACTGGACGGGACAAATCGAATGAGACCGGGAAACCGAACATTTGAAGAACTTCTCAGTCAAGCAAAAGAGGCGTTTCCTGAACAACTCTTTATGGCGGATGTGTCGACGCTAGAAGAAGGGTTGCTTGCTGTAGAAGCAGGGGCGGACATTGTTGCCCCGACATTAGCTGGGTACACACCTTATTCAAAAGATGTGAAACCGTTAGAGCTGGTGAAGCAACTGGTTGAGAAAGTGAACGTGCCAGTCATTGCGGAAGGAAATTTTGATACTCCTGAAAAAGCAAAGTTAGCAATTGAACTAGGTGCACATGCAGTTGTCGTAGGAAGCGCCATTACACGACCTATGAATATCACAGAAAAATTTGCAACAGCGATTCATAGAAAATAAGAGACTTACAAAAATCATCACAAAAAGAGGAGCGGATTAGCATGAAAGGTATTTTTACAGCACTAATGTGTGCATTTGACGAGCAGGGAAACATTCACGAAAAAGGGTTACGCCAGTTAGTACGTCATAACATCGATGTCTCTAAAGTAGACGGATTATACGTCAACGGAAGCACAGGGGAGAATTTCCTAATTTCTACTGAAAACAAAAAGCGGATCTTTGAAATTGTTAAAGACGAAGCTGGAGACCAAGTGAAGCTGATTGCACAAGTCGGTGCCCTTAACATTGATGAAGCTGTTGAGCTTGCTAAGTTCGCAACAGATCTTGGCTACGATTCTTTATCTGCCGTCACACCGTTCTACTATAAATTTGATTTCGAAGAGATTAAAGACTACTACAATACGATTATTAACAGTGTCGACAATACGATGATCATCTATTCGATCCCTGCTCTAACAGGTGTCAACATGAGTCTGGAGCAATTTGGTGAGTTGTTCGAAAACGAGAAGATTATCGGTGTTAAATTCACAGCGCCCGACTTCTATTTACTGGAGCGTTTACGACATGCGTACCCTGAGAAACTCATCTATTCAGGATTTGACGAAATGTTGTTATCTGCAGCGGTGTTAAATGTCGATGGTGCAATTGGCAGTACGTTTAACGTCAACGGTGCACGTGCACGTTCTATTTTTGAACTCGCTCAAGAGGGCAAAATTACCGAAGCGCGTGAAATCCAAAAAGTGACGAACGATCTCATTTCAGGCATTCTAGCAAACGGTCTTTATCAGACAATCAAGGAAATGTTGAAAACACAAGGCGTGGAAGCTGGAGTTTGTCGCAAACCGATGAAACAGCTTTCAGCAGACAAAGTGAAAGTAGCGCAAGAACTCGCACACACGTTTTTGAGCAACTGATGAAAGAAGACTTTTTCGAAAGTCTTCTATTGAATAAGTAAGCGCTTACCTATAGACAAAGAGTTGTTAGGGGGAAAAGGGATGGATGGAAAGTTTGCTGTAATAGACTATGTGATATTGGTTGCGTACCTGCTCTTAATTCTTTATATCGGAATAGCCGTAGCCAAGAAGGAAATGAAGGGGAAAGAGTTCTTTAAAGGTGACGGTAGCATCCCGTGGTGGGTTACATCTGTTAGTCTTTTCGCAACGTTACTCTCTCCGATATCTTTCTTGTCACTAGCGGGGAATTCGTATCTTGGAAACTGGCAGCTTTGGGCAGGTCAAATTGGTTTGTTCATTGCCGTTCCGGTGGCCATTCACTTCTTCTTGCCGGTATATCGGAATCTCAACATCGATACAGCATATGAATATTTAGAAATGCGATTTGGCAAAGGCTTACGGATTATGGGAAGTTCTCTTTTCATCATTTACCAAGTCGGACGTATGTCGATCATCATGTATTTGCCAGCGCTCGCGTTATCAGCAGTTACAGGGATACATACTGTAGTGATCATTCTATTCATGGGTGTCATTGCAACCATCTACTCATCAATTGGTGGAATAAAATCCGTACTGTGGACAGATTTCATCCAAGGGATTGTCTTAATAGGGGGCGGGGTTTTCGCTCTCATCGTACTTATCGTTTCTGTTAAAGGCGGCTTCCCTGAGATTATTAAGGTTGGTGTCCAAGACAACAAATTCTTTAGTGAAGCAGTAATCTTTGACCCGAATATCTTCAATGATAGTTTGTTCATCATCTTCCTTGGTGCTGGATTATCTACATTGTTCTCATACATTTCGAGTCAAGACATGGTGCAGCGCTATTTGACTACGACGGATTTGAAGCAGATGAACAAAATGACTATCATGAACGGTGTCCTCTCTTTTGGTACCGCAACGTTGTTCTTCTTTATAGGAACGTCGCTGTATGTGTTTTATAAGCAAGCTGGCGGTGACATGCCTGACGGGGCAAAAGATCTCATCTTTGCGAATTTCATCGTTACTGAATTACCGGCAGGAATCTCGGGATTACTCATCGCTGGACTCTTTGCCGCAGGTCAATCGACACTCTCTACAGGATTGAACAGTGTTGCGACCAGTTGGACGTTGGATATCCAAAAGGTTCTACGTCCGGATATGACCGATGAAAAAGGAACGAAAATCGCGAAGTTCGTAAGCATCATCGTAGGTGTATTATCCATCATCTTTGCAATCGTTCTCGCATACTCTAACGTAACTTCTGCATATGAATGGTTTAACGGTCTGATGGGTCTTGTACTCGGTATTATCGGTGGTACATTCACACTTGGCGTGTTGACGAAACGTGCGAATACAAAGGGCGCAATTGCAGGTTTCATCGTAACGTCCCTTATCGCTATCTACGTTTCGTATTTCACAGATACGACACTTTGGGCGTATTCACTCATTAACCTTGTTTCTTCTCTCGTATTCGGGTATTTGTTCAGCTTGCTGTTCAAAGGAAAGAGTAAGGCGGAGGATTCTTCAGCACAACTTACGTATTACGACCAGCCAAAAGGTCTATAAGGAAGCAAAGAGAGGACAGCGCCGTATGTTAGGTGCTGTCCTCTTCCTTTTGAAATGATATAGTAAATGGAACAGATAGGAAGGGGAATCGCTATGTATATGGGAGCAATCGATATTGGCGGTACATCGATAAAAACAGCAATTTCAGATGAATATGGAACGCTGTCGAATCGAAAGTCGTATCCGACAGAAGCATTGAAAGGCGGCTTGCATCTTATGAACAAAATCTTAATGATTTGTCAGGAGATGCAAGCAGTAGAGAATTTACAAGGAATAGCAATTAGTTCAGCAGGACATGTAGATGCTGTCAAGGGGACAATTGTCTATGCTACCGATACAATTCCTGGCTACACAGGGATGAATGTGTGTGAACAAGTGACGGAACGACTGAAACTACCTGCTTCAATAGAAAATGATGTGAACTGTACGGCATTGGGAGAACAGTGGCTAGGAGCTGCCCGTCATATGTCAGACTTTTTGACGGTGGCCCTTGGAACTGGCATCGGTGGTGCGTTGTTCATGAATGGAAGTTTATATAGAGGAGCTACTTTTTCCGGGGGTGAAATCGGTCATATGATTTTATACCCTGGGGGAAAGGTATGTACGTGTTCACAAGCGGGTTGCTATGAACGATATGCGTCTAGTGCGGCATTAGCGTTGCTAGTAAGTGATAAGTTTGGGGAACTAGAACTACCCGCCTTTTTTGATTTAGTGCGTGAAGGAGATCAGGTAGCGAATTCAATTTTCACTATCTGGATTGATGATTTGACGACTGGACTTGGATCGCTTGTACAAATTTTGAATCCATCTGCGATCGTGATTGGTGGGGGTATTTCTGAACAAGGTTCATTTTTGCAAGAAGCGATTCAGACATCTCTAGTGGCAAAACTCATGCCCCATCACAAAGAGAGTTTAGTCTTAACTCTAGCGGAAAAAGGAAATGACGCAAATCTGTTAGGGGCGGTACGACATTTCTTGAACAACAATCCTGTTCACAATGACTAAGAGATGGGAGGGCGATTTGTATGCAAACAGGAGCACTAAAAGGGATGAAACCTTCGGTGATCATGGAGCAGTATAAGCCACAGTTTACCAAATCAGAGCATAAGATCTATACGTATTTAACAGCAAATGTGACGCAGGTAATCTACTTATCCCTCACAGAATTGTGTGAGGCGAGCGGTGTAGCAGAAGCGACAGTACTTCGTTTTTTCAGAAAGTTAGGATATAAAGGGTTCCAAGATTTCAAGTATTCTTATGCACAAGAGTTAGCGGCTGATGCTACGGTGCCAGAGCACGGTACCTATTTGGATAAAATCCGCAGTAATATGGTGAAAACTGTTGAAGATTCCGCAGCACTTGTGGATGAAAAGGAACTGCAACGGACTATCGAAGTGATGAAACAAAAAGACAATATTGTCATCTTTGGAGTGGGGTCTTCAGGAATTGCAGGACTCGATATGCAAAGCCGGTTAATGCGAATTGGTCGTCAAGCAACAGCTGTCATAGATCCGCATTTTCAAGTGATGCTCGCTTCTTCTTTGAACGAAAATAGTGTGGTCATCGCAATTAGTATATCTGGTGGTACAAAGGATATTGTCGATTCTGTTAAAATTGCAAAAGAGAAAGGTGCCACGATTATCGTATTGACGAACTACTTGAAATCTCCACTAAGCCAATATGCAGATCATATTCTACTCGGATCAGCGAAAGAAAACCCGCTGGATAGCGGGTCATTAGTATCGAAAATCGCACAGTTGTTTTTGATCGATGTACTTTGTACAGGATTAGCTGTGAAGGATGTAGAGAAAGCGGAAGAGATTCAGACCGAAATTTCCACAAATATCTCGACAAAGCTTTATTGATAACTAGTTGAAGAGGTTTACTCTGACACACTACATTATTTCTTTGAAGAAGGACCTATTACGGTCGTTGGCACAACATTGGATATGACGGATTTCCAGAGGTTTTGGTCTATGCCGTAAGCGTACGGGAATACATCGGCTGGCGTTCGAGTTAACAAATCTGATCCAAAAACTACTTCGGGCACTCCAACGTTGAATATTCCCTGGAAGTGGGTATTATCTTCGTTTGCCAGTATATAGTGCCACCAACCTTGTGGAACATTGACCACCTGTCCTGGGGTCGTACGATAATGTTGGAATTCCTTTGTGTCAATGTTCATCATGGAAATGGTAGCGGAGCCGGATATACAGTACGTAAGTTCAGATCCATTCGGGTGATAGTGAGGTTCGATGATACTGTCTTTACTTAGGAATATATCTAACACTGAGACGTCTTGAAGTGAATTCAATTGCTTGCTGCTTACGATGTTAATGTAATTCTTATTGTCTTTCACAAAAAACGGGTTGTTGTTCACGTCTGCAAAATAGTGAACGCCAGCACCATTATTTTTATTCTCTAAAGCCATTCATTCCACCCTTTCCATCTAAAGATGACTACCTAAGTCCATAGGCTCAATATAGGGTATGCGTCCTGCTTATTGAACGTTCCCTAGGAATCTGATGGGATCCTTCATACGAAAAGTTTAGGGGAGCGACTTTTTCGCAACGTTCATTTTTTAGAAATAATAATGGAACTTTTAAGAAGGTCATCCGACTACTCCTAATAGAAACAATTATTGAGTGGATTGAGGGGATTTTATGAAAAAATTAGCAGGAATTTTAGTAGTGTTCATGGCAGTCGTGATGGCGGCTTGCGGCAATCAGTCTTCGGACGAACCGAATCAGGACGAGGTATCTGAAGTGACTTTCACAGAAATCATTTCGAACATTAAGGACCAAGTTTCGGCAGAGTTGAAAGCGGAAGGTGTCGATGATTTGAGTCAAACCCTTCAAGAAGCGGATTTGAAAGATACAGAAGATGAAAACTCGGTGGCGGATATTTGGATTGAAAAAATGAAACTGAATCCAAATTTACTCGCACATGGGACAGTCATAGCTGCACTTATGAGCGTCAATGCAGATGAGATCATCTTACTGGAAGCGAAAGATGAAGACCAGGTCGATGAATTGAAGACTTCACTTGAAAATGAACTGGCTGGACAAGTTCAAACATGGAAGCAATACTTACCCGAGCAATATGAAAAAGTGAAGAACAATAAAATTGTCACAAAAGGGAAGTACCTATTGTATGTGACGTATACAAATCCAGAAACAATCGAGAAAGCATTCAACGATAGCTTCTGACAAACGTAAAAGGCACAGTGTGTGCCTTTTTCTAATTGGACGGGTGAGGGGGACCGCGCATGGTTTTTAGCAGCTTAACATTTCTTTTTTTCTTTTTGCCTTTAGCACTCATACTCTATTACATCAGTCCCCGGTCCATCAAAAACTTCACACTGCTTGGCGTCAGTCTCTTTTTTTACGCATGGGGAGAACCTATTTACATAGCATTAATGATTTTTTCTGCACTAACAGATTACATACATGGACGCATTATCGGACGGTTTAGAGAACAGCGGCCGCTTTATGCAAAACTGGGACTCGTGTCCTCACTCGTTATGAATCTAGCTGTTTTATCATTTTTTAAGTATGCTGACTTTCTAATTGGAAGTATTAACTCCATCATTGGAACAGGCATTGAACCACTGGATTTACCACTCCCCATCGGTATTTCGTTTTATACATTTCAAACAATGTCTTACGCAATTGATGTGTATCGAGGGAAAGTACGGCCACAAAAAAGGTTCGTTACATTTGCACTCTATGTCTCCTTATTCCCGCAACTGATTGCAGGACCTATTGTACGTTATGAAATAATCGAGAAAGAATTGATGAATAGGTCATTCCAGCTCAGTCAATTTGCAGATGGGGTTCGGATATTCATCATCGGACTCGGTAAGAAGGTATTGGTCGCCAATACGATAGGTCAACTGTGGACGAGTGTGGAAAGTCAGGGTGTTGCAGACCTTACCGTATTCGCTGCATGGCTTGGAATTATTGCGTTTGCATTCCAAATCTACTTTGACTTCAGTGGCTATTCGGACATGGCGATCGGTCTAGGGAAAATGTTTGGCTTCAACTTCCCTAGAAATTTCAATTACCCATACATCGCAAAGAATGCTTCTGAGTTTTGGCGGCGTTGGCATATTACTCTCGGTTCCTGGTTCAGAGATTACGTCTACATTCCACTTGGTGGAAGTCGGAAAGGGCAGTTTGTCCTCTATCGTAATTTGTTCATTGTCTGGGGATTGACGGGATTATGGCATGGTGCTAGTTGGAATTATGTGTTGTGGGGATTGTATTTTGGAGTATTGATCGGACTCGAACGCGCAGGTCTGCTCAATTGGCTGGAAAAACTCCCGCGTTTTGTCCAGCATGCTTATTTACTCATCGCCATCTTGTTCAG
The DNA here is from genome assembly GCF_003384035.1 of Sporosarcina sp. BI001-red. Lineage (GTDB taxonomy): Bacteria > Bacillota > Bacilli > Bacillales_A > Planococcaceae > Sporosarcina. The sequence continues at coordinate 105,992 of NZ_QQAK01000015.1, forward strand.
TTGGGTGTTATTCGTCTTTGAAGATATAAAAGAAGGATTTCGCTATGCCCAAGTGATGCTAGGCTTGGGAGGACGCCCACTCTACAATACAGCATTTCTATATGATCTTTATACGAATGGTATTTTGTTGCTGGGTGCAGGACTTTTATCAACACCGCTGTTTACTCTACTGTGGAAGCGGTGTGTTAAACGCAGTGAAATCATTCAAAATGAATGGATCCAAACAGCTTTACAAGTGATCTTTTTCATGTCGATTCTAACGCTATCGACCGCCTACTTAGTCGACGATTCGTTTAATCCATTTCTTTACTTCCGTTTTTAAGACAGTCTGAAATTTGAGCAAGACAGGAGGGGAAGAACTTTGAAACGATTGAATACCATAATGATTGTCGTATTCATCATTTTTATTAGTTCCATTGCCTGTATGAACCTGCTTACAGAAGACCAATCGTTTTCACAGGCAGAAAACCGCCCACTCATGCAATTTCCAAAAGTGTCTCTGGACAGGATCAGAACAGGAGCGTTTACAAAAGATGTAGAAACTTACTTGAGTGATCAGTTTGTTCATAAACGTTTTTGGACGAGCATCAAAGCATCTGCTCAAAAAACGATGTTGAAAAAGGATAACAATGGCGTGTACTTTGGGGACGATGGCTATTTGTTCGAGAAGTTTGTCTCACCTTCAGAGCAACTCGATGCCAATAGTGAGAGTATCTCAAAGTTTCTAGAGAAGACAAAAGGCGTTTCAGTGTATGGGTTACTCGCCACGACCTCTATCGAAATGTATCCTGAAAAGTTGCCAAAGTTCGCTCAAACAGCTAGTGAAACAGATGCTATTCAACGCGTTGAAGAACAAGTGAAAGGGGACATCGGCTGGATAGAGGCAACCGCTGCATTAAAAGCAGCAAAAGAACAGCCGATCTATTTCCATACGGACCATCACTGGACGACACATGGGGCGTATGTAGCTTACCGCGCGACAATGGAAAAGATGGGGATGACGTCACTCCCAACAGATGAGTTTACCATTCGGACTGTATCTGAAACCTTCAGGGGTACGTATGATGCAAAGGCAAATGACCCCTCAATTGCTGCAGATAAAATCGACGTGTTCGAGCCGAATTTCCATGTATCCTATGACGTCGATATAGACGATGGTGAATCGGAAAGGGATTCACTGTATGCATGGGAGTTTCTTGAAAAGCGTGATCAGTATTCGTTGTTTTTAGGTGGCAATCATCGTGCTGTGACGATCCATTCCAATGTGAAAAATGGGCGGAAACTAATGATCATCAAAGACTCATATGCTCATGCGTTAGTTCCTTTTCTAGTAAATCATTTTGAAGAAATCTATATGGTTGATTTGCGCTATGATCATCGGAGCATGGCGCAGATCGTTAAAGAGAAAGGGATTCAGGACGTATTAGTTGTCTATAACATCGCTAATTTTGCAGAAGACCAGAATCTGATTTGGCTACGTCAATAAAAGTGCAAAGAAAGGCCGAGACGTCGTTAACAGCGTCTCGGCCTTTCTCTCATTTATTTCACAACGAGGTGCTTATTTTGTTGCTTTCATAGATTCTTTTACTTCTTGAATCTGTTCGATATGTCGCAGCTCATGGTACCCGACGAATGGGATGTATTGTGCTAAGCTCATGTCACCAAACACAGGGTGGGGATAAGACTTAGCTTCTAGTTGCCCTTTAGGAACCGTAGATTCAATTTGTTCGAGTACTTTATGGGACGCTGTGAGTTTTTCTTTTAATTCGTCAAGTGTACAAAATGTATTTCCTGGCCTTGCAAAATCAGGCACTTCTACTTTTGTAGACCGATCTACAGCCCGTTCAATTGGTTTAGTAGCTGTTTCATGTTGTTCCCCTTTTGTAAGTTGGTTCTGAATGGTTTGGACGATACCGCCCTCCATTAAGTATAAGTGTTCAAGTACTTGACGGACTGACCATCTATCCTCTGAAGGCTTCCAATTGAGTTCTTCGTCAGTTAAATAGTTCACTTCTTGTAGTAATTTAGCGCGTGCTTCGTCATTGACTTTCATCGACTCACTCCTTAATTACGTCAGTACCTTATTATACCATTCTAGAGTGGGTGTGAAACATTCAGACTACTACATCAGCCAATTGGTTGTTCTGGTAGACGACGATCTTTTTTTAATATGGAGCCACAAAGCACAAGGAGACTGCCTATTGCGATAAATGTTAATGCTTCAACTGAATGGCTCCACTCGAATCCTTTGCCGAAAAATAACAAGTCCCTTAGACCGTCAATCATTGGACGCATAGGAAGCCAAGGATTGACCCAATCTTGATAGAAAGAAGACATAAACTCTTTTGGCATCGCCAGTAGCGGCAAACCAAAAAATAAGGTCAGAACAAAGATCGGAATACCTTTCATGCCTAGCCAGGAAAGTACTGCAGAAATCAGTAGGAAATACGTGAAATAGGCGAGTGAGATGAACAAGGCCGTATCTGAGAAATTTGGAATCGCAAGTCCAATGACGGAGTTTGCAAACCAAGTGGTCCAGAACCCTGCAAGCAATGCCATAATTGCACCGATTCCTATCGCGGCAGAGATCCCTGCTGACTTTTGTTTTCTTCCGGTTAAGAAACTCTTTTGTAGAGCAAAGAAGACGAGAACGGCTCCGCCGATACTAGCCATCCACACGGGTTGGAATAATGAAACTGGAGCGTTTCCATTTGCACTCTTTGTTCCAATCTGATTTACGTTGACCACTTTTTTATGGATGGGCTCCACAATCATTGCTGCTTGTTCTACAGTTAGTTTTGCGTCACCGGCACTAAGCGAACTCAACAGTTGAGTCCGAACACCTTCGTTAACTCCCTCAACGATGCCATCGAGTATTTGTCCCGCTGCATTGGCAGCCAGGGAGTTCATCCCTTGGTTAATGTACAGTTGTATCTCAGGTGACATGGGTTTGGGGGTCTGCAAAGATAGCTGGTTTTCACTGAAGGATTTAGGGATGACAAATGCAGCGTAATAATCCTTGTCTTTCATCCCTTTCTGAGCCTTGGCTAAACTGTCAACAGAGATCCATTTGACAGGTGCAACTTTACCTGGAACCGACTGTGATTGGACCCTTTCTATCATCTGTTTCCCCATATTAACTTGGGACTGATCGGGTAATGAGACACCCGTGTCTTCATTGACCAGTGCGATGGGCAATTCTTTTGGAGATGGACTGACAGATGGAATCATCGTTAGCGAAAAGAGCGTAATCACCGCTAAGATGATAATTGGGGAAATGAAAACTAGTTTATGTTTGAACACATTCATGGTAACTCCTCCTTTTAATGAACACTGTGTTGTGTATTCATCTCTGTGTATAGTATAATCAGTTGTAGGAAGCATGCAATCGTCATCTTTAAACAGTATGTTCATTAATGAACAGTAAGAGAGAAACTGTTCAAGAACTTCTTTAAAAGGAGTGAGTGAAATGGTTGAGAAAAAGATAGATCGGCGAATTCTCCGGACACGACAAAAAATTAAAGAGACTTTCGCACAGTTGATGGAGGAAAAAGGGTTTGAAGCGATGACAGTCCGTGATTTGACGGAAAGGGCGGATATTAATAGAGGAACGTTCTACCTGCATTATTTGGATAAATATGATCTTCTTGAAAAAAGTGAGGATGAACTTTTTGAAGACATGGAAAAAATTGCGGATGAAGTGTGGGGGAACTTGTCACTCAATCAATATGATCAGGTTAATTTGGATGAACCATTTCCTTTTATCATTCAGCTATTTGAATACATGGAAGAGAATTATGAGTTTATCCGGGTATTGCTCGGACCAAATGGAAATAGCGCGTTCCAGGTACGTGTAAAAGAAGTAATTAAAAAAAAGATGCTAGAGAAGTTCCTTAGATATACACAACCCGAAAAGATGCTTGTTCCTATGGATTATCTGGTCTCATACGTCAGTTCAGCCCACCTAGGAGTTATACAACAATGGCTTGGACGTGGAATGGATAGAACTCCACAAGAAATGGCACTTTTATTGTCTAATATCTCAAATTTCGGACCTGCTTATGTAGCAGGATTGAAAGAAATTATCGAAGAGAAAAAATAAGTAACAAGCTATTTGGGATAAGTCTGATAACAAAGTCCAAAATAGTGTACACATGAAGAAGGTGAAGAAATGGTGATCTTTGAAGTCATATTGCTCATGTTGAGCGCAGTTTTCCTTTCCAATATACTCAATCGGTTTTTACCAACGATTGCAATTCCGCTCATCCAGATCGTTTTAGGGATTGTACTAGCCATTCCGTTAACCAATCACTCTCTGGAGTTAAGTCCAGAACTGTTCCTGCTTCTATTCATTGCCCCGATCTTGTTCAATGATGGTGTGAATGTAGATAAAAAAGCAATTTGGCGAGAGCGTAAATCAATTTTGTCTCTCTCTCTAGGTCTTGTGTTTGTGACTGTCGGTTTGCTAGGCGCATTCATTCATCTGTTGCTGCCATCCATCCCATTAGCGGCTGCGTTTGCTCTCGCCGCTGCACTTGCGCCTACAGACGCAGTTGCAGTCAGTGCACTAGCAGAAAAAGTGAAAGTTCCCCACAAGATTATGCATACACTTGAAGGTGAATCTCTGATTAATGATGCATCAGGTCTTGTATCCTTTCAATTTGCAGTAGCTGCTCTCATGACAGGAACATTTTCACTGTTCCATGCGAGTACCACTTTTATAGTCATTTCAATAGGCGGGATTTTACTTGGCGCCGTGTTGAGTTTTTTGAAAATCGCGCTGATGAGACGAATTCGCGAACTCGGGATTGAAAATAGCACATCGTTTATTCTCATGGAGGTCCTCTTGCCATTTCTAATTTTTGTTATTGCAGAAAAAGTGGGAGTCAATGGGATATTAGCAGTGGTAAGTGGTGGTATTGTCCACTCACTCAGCTATAAGAAGTTGAACGTCGAAATTGCACAGCTGAATTTACTGTCCAAGAACACTTGGTCAGTTATCACATTTAGTTTGAACGGAATTGTTTTTGTATTACTCGGGACACAGATTCCGAATATCTTGCAAGCGATATTAAATGACCAACAACATAATATTATCACGCTGCTTGGCTATATTTTGGCCATTACAACAGTACTGCTCGGATTGCGGTTCTTGTGGATTGTCCTATTCAATAACTTCCAGAAAACGTCGGAACTTGTGAGCAAAAGAAGAATTAAGGATACTTTTCTTTATACAGTTTCTGGAGTAAGGGGAACCATTACATTAGTCAGTGTGTTGTCTCTTCCTTTATTTTTAAGTGATGGTACCCCGTTCGCGGGACGTGATTTGTTGCTGTTCATCGCTGCGGGTGTCATATTATTAACCCTGTTGCTGGCTAACTTCACGTTACACTTTTTTGCACCGAAGGTCGAAGGAACTTTATATCAACATGACCCTGAGTGGGAAATTGTGATGCTTCGCCAGGTGAAAAAGGAGTTAAGGAAAAATCGAACTAGCGAGAACAAGAGTGCAATCGGCAAAGTGATTAGGATGTACAACGATCGAATTTTTTCTCTCAGTAATTTAAAGGAAATGAACAATAGTGAGCGAAAACTACGCCAACTGATTATGGATTGGCAGCTGGAGAATACACGGGAGTTAGTAAAGCGGGATCGTATCCGTATCCAACTTGCATTCCCGGTTCTAAGAAGGTTGAACAAAAGACTTTATAAAATTACGAAAGAAAAAAAGTACAGAGTGAACGCGTTTTACAGCCGGCTTTTGAAAAGACATCTTCAAGGAATGCATTTGACACCGCTCACATCAGATCAACGCAAAGAACAGCGGATGATTCTTTTGCAAAGCAATGGTCAATTCATAACTGAGAAATTGAAATCACTTGAAGATGGTCAATTCTCAGCAGAGCTAATCGAAGCCTTCCTGTTGAATTATGAAAGAATGGGTGGCTATGGTTTACCAAGAGAAGCAGCTCATCATTTGCATGAGTGGATCGACTTTGCCCTTCATACTGAACGAAGTTACATTCAGACGGCATTTGAAAAAGGAGATATATCCAGAAGTGAGATGAGACGCTATCGAGAAAACCTGTTAGCGATTGAAAGTAGCATTCAACTACAGGACTGAACATTGAGGAAAAAAGGGCTGCCTGCAAGTCAGTATTTACTGACTTGCGGACAGCCCTTTTGTAATTAAACTAACTAGGGTCAAACAACTGGCAGTTCCTTCACTTACGAGAATGAACCAATTCACCCTGGACCCAAACGTCACGAATATTTTCAGGACGAACTAAATACATCATCTTTTGGAAAATATCGAGTAACGGCTCGTTAGGATCGAACAATGGAAGCTTAGCAGTTGGAATTGTCGTGTCAATACGCTGAACATCCCATGTATACCCTTCTTCCAGCCGCCCAATTGGCAAACTTAAACTTGCGCCACCACCAGCAGTAACTAAGTGGAATGCTTCTGCAATCGTTATGCGCGAATCTTTTACTCCGCGTTCTTCTGCAGACACGTCCGGATTGACACCATCTTCTAACATGCGTGAAGACATAACTGCTTGACGTGAATTATCATACAGACTTGGTGAAAACCCACCAGAAATATCTGATCCTAGGCCAATATCGACGCCCATACTAGCAAATTTTGCAATGGGAATTACACTGTTCGCAAAGTAGGCATTAGATACTGGGCAGTGAGCAATCGCACTACCGGTTTCAGCGAACAACTTTGCATCATCATCTGATAGGAAATTACTATGGGCCATGACAGACTTGTCCTGCAACAATCCGAAGTCGTTAAGCGCTTGTGCATCGTTCTTTCCAAAACGTTGCTGCACATGCTGATGGGCCCAATCACTTTCACTGCAATGTGACTGGATATGTGTATCATACTTAGCTGCAAGCGCACCAAGACCTTCAAGAACTTTATCTGTACATGTCGGGATGAATCTCGGTGTGACAACTGGATAGACGCCTTGCTTCGCCGTTTCGGCAATTTTCTTTACTTCGAGGATGAATTCCTCAGTATCTTGCAAAGCAGTCTGAGTGTCTGCGTCTCGATAAAAGTCAGGACACTCTTCAGCTAAATCCATAACCACTTTTCCAACTAGGCCGCGTTGTCCTTTCTTTGCACAAATGTCGGCAAGTAAGACACTGGCTTCTTTGTGAACCGTAGCAAAGTAAAGGGCAGTAGTAGTGCCGTTAGCTAGAAGCGTGTTCACTACATCTTCATAAACTAATTTCGCATAGTCGAGGTCTGCAAATTTCGCTTCAGAAGGGAATGTATACGTACTTAACCAATCATGAAGGGGAATATCCAGTGCTGTTCCAGCTTGTGCCCATTGAGAGGCATGTATATGCAAGTCGATAAATCCTGGAAGTAAATAGGACCCATCATCAATTTTTTGGAAAGAATGCGTATGTACATATTCATTGAGTACTTTGTCGTAATCGCCATGGTCAGGGCGTAAAATACGGCTGATTATGCCATGTTCGTCAATGCAAAATAGGCAGTCTTTCAAAACTTCTACCTCTTTTTGTGACTTGCTTGAAAATGCGGTAGCTAAGAAAACTTTTGAATACATAAACGTTACATCCCCTTTTTATCTAATAGAGACAATTATACCAGGACGGCTTCCCTATTTGTAAAGTCGATATCATTATAATACGCATTCTTCACGAGTAAGTTTGGACCAAGACAACGAACAGCTGGACAATGGCAGCTAACGGATTTCGCTAGTGGGTGCTGTTGCCATGCTTCATACATATCAGGGAGATTGCCATCTTGAATATTTCCAAGTGGTGGCACATCGCCGAAATCAGTCACAATGACATCACCAGTGAAGATATTAACGTTCAAGCGGGATCGTCCATCGGGATCGTTTCGAACAGACACGTTAGAGCTTGACCGAAGTTGAGCCAATAATTCCTGATCATCTATTGAGGGGCTGCAAGAATAGAAAGGCAGCGTTCCAAACAGCATCCAAGTGGAAGGATCACGGAATTGAAGAATCTCTTTTATCGCCGTGCGAGTTTCATCCAAAGAGAGGACTTCAAGTGTTGAAGCAAAATCACTCGGGTACATCGGATGGATTTCGTGTCGTGCGCACTTCATTTCATGTACTACTTGTTCATGGATTTTTTGTAAGTGAGGAAGTGTTCTGCGATTTAACATCGTTTCTGCAGAGACCATCACGCCTAAGTCTGCCAGTGCACGGCTGTTTTCAATCATCCGTTGAAATTGCTCTGCACGTCGTTCAAACGAAGGAACGCGTTCCATATTCGCGAACCCGCCTTCAGCGAAATCTTCAACAGTACCCCAGTTATGGGAAATGTGAAGAACATCGAGGAAGGGTGCGATCATTTTATAACGCTCGAGAGGCATCGTCAAATTGGAATTCATCTGTGTGCGAACGCCACGTTCATGTGCGTATTTAAGGAGGGGCAGGACGTATCGTTCAACCGACCGTTTGGAAAACATCGGCTCCCCTCCTGTTAAGCTGATTGTACGCAAATGAGGAATTTCCTCTAATCGCTGGATAAGCAACTCTATCGGAAGTGCGTCAGGATCCTTTGGCTGCAGCATATAGCCGACTGCACAGTGTTCACAACGCATATTGCATAAGTAAGTCGTGGTGAATTCAATGCTCGAAAGTACTTGATGTCCGTGGGTATCCACGTCTAAATAAGCTTCCCAAGGATCTTGGGAGATCATGTTTTTAGTTGAAATCATAGGTTAAACTCCTGTCTTCTAAATGTACGTAACTAAGTATGCGCTGAATGTGGAGTCGTTGCAATAAAGGAGACAATTGCCAGAACTTGTTGAAAATTCAAGGAGCGGGCGGTAAGGAGGAAATTCTATGAGGTGTATCCATCTTTTTTACTATTGGAAAATTATGAACACACATTCTATTGGAAAAAGTGATATTTCAATAGAAAACGGGTATTAGAAGGAAAGCCGTTAGCACAAAATTAGAAAGCAGGTGCACAGAATGAAACATGTGTTCATTTCATTCGTCATCCCTTCATATAACGAAGAAGGCAATATTTTTACTATGATGAAAGCATTGAATGGCATAATGGCGTTCAGTGGATTGTCTTATGAAGTGTTATTTGTCGATGATGGAAGCAACGATAAAACGATGGATGAAATTCGTGGGGCACTTATCGATTATCCAGAAGTTGAATACGTGTCTTTTACCCGAAACTTCGGGAAAGAGGCTGCTATTTTGGCAGGTCTTGAGTATGCAAAAGGGGATGCCGTGATTTTGATGGATGCCGATTTGCAGCATCCTGCAGAATTGATACCCCAATTAATTCGTGGATATGAAGAGGGATATGACCAGGTCATTGCGAAGCGAAATCGGAAAGGAGATTCTCCTATTCGGTCCTTGTTGTCGCGTGCTTATTATTGGGGAGTGAACAAAACGATCGATGTCGAGTTACATGATGGCGAAGGTGATTTCCGTTTGCTCAGCCGTCGCGCGGTCGATTCGTTGTTGCAACTCAGTGAAGGAAATCGTTTTTCCAAAGGGTTGTATTCATGGATTGGATTGGAACAGAAGACGATTTGTTATGATAATGTCACACGACAGCATGGTGAAACGAAGTGGTCATTTAAGCAATTGCTCAACTATGCAGTGGATGGTATCGTGTCGTTTAATACGAAGCCATTGCGATTGTGCTTCTATACAGGTTTGGTAAGCATGTTTTTAGCTATTAGCTATATTTTTATCACGTTAATTGATATCGCAAGAAACGGTGTAGACGTACCCGGTTATTTCACGACTATTTCAGCAGTCCTCTTTCTTGGTGGAGTCCAATTGTTATCCTTAGGCATAATCGGAGAGTATGTTGGACGGATTTACAATGAAACTAAAAAACGCCCGCATTACCTCGTTCGACGGACAAGCGAAGCGGTGAAAGGAAAACCAGTCTCTCATGCCAAAATTCGAAGTTCGTGAATTCATCACATTCGCCATTGTTGGCGTAATTAATACAGCCACCTACTATGCGTTTTACTTGTATGGATTAAAAGGGCTTGGATTAGCCTATATGATCTCTCATTTTAGTGCTGTCATTTTAAGTATGGTTATTTCATTTTTCTTGAATAGTTATGTGACCTATAAAGTGAAACCTACACTAAAAAAGTTTTTAATATACCCGGTGACTCAACTTGTCAATATCGTGGTGACTGCTGTGTTGCTCTACATTCTAGTAGACGGATTGCATGTGAGCAGTAGCATTGCGCCTCTGGGGGCGTTAATCATTACAGTTCCTGTGACATTCGTTGTGACTGGAAAGGTGCTGAAGGCGGCATGATGACTAAAAAAAGTTGGCTCGGACTTGTTGTTGTGAGTGTGATTACAGCAATACTTGCACACTGGTTCATGTTGTCAGAATGGATGCAAGGACGCTACGTGGTAGGTCCGAACGACGGCTTATCACAAATGATTCCTTTCAAACATTTTCTTTATGAATCCATGCGTGACGGGAACTTCTTTTACTCAGAACGTTTTGGCTTAGGGGGCGGAACTTTTTCACAACTAGGTTATTACTTTTCAACATCCATAGTCTTTTTACTAACTGCCTTAGTTACAGCAGTCTTAGAGTGGATAGGGGTTCTGACTACTCCTGGACTTCAACACTGGGCAGATGTAACTGTGTTTGTCAGTATCATTCGGCTGACTGTGATTCTGCTAATCACAACAGTTTTCTTTCGCTTAATCGGTTTGAAAACACGATTCGCCTATATCGGCGCAACTATTTATGGAGTTAGTATTTTGTACTTCCGCCATGTGACGTATTGGGAGTTCTTTGCAGATGCTATTATTTTTCTACCACTATTACTCATCGGTGCAGAACGGATTATGCGCTACGGGAAACCAGGTTGGTTCATTGCCGCGGTAGCACTCAGCATGATCGACAATTTCTATTTTGCCTATATTAATTTCTTGCTAACGTTGATCTACATAGTTTTTCGATGGATTATCCCTTTGGTTGAGGGTGAGTTGAAGCGGACGAAGCAAATCATACAATTTCTATTAGGTGGGGTGCTTGGAGCAGCAATCAGTAGTCCATTTTTTGTTCCGGCTGTTTACGGGTATTTGAATAACTTCAGACCACCATTTGAAGGGGACATTCCACTGTTCGATATGACGGAGAATATTTTATCCGATGGGAAGTTAGTGGTCTTACCTGCTATTGTGATCCTTTGCCTAATTCTATTTCCATTGTATAAAAAGAAAGCATTTGGGTTATTTGCTCTTATGACCGTATTGTTAGCAATTCTTCACGCATCTCCTGCAGTTGGAAGTGTGTTTAATGGGTTATCCGCACCACAATTTCGATGGGAACACATGCTAATGTTAGTTGCAGGTGGATTGGCAGCTGTCGCAATGCAGAATTGGAAGGAAATCTACTTGAAGCATGTAGTAATTGGGGCGTTCGGGACAATCGTGGTTTATTACCTATTTTCAATTATGGAATTGGAAGGTAAGCCAAGTTTGTATGCTGACAGTTTAGTTGTGATGGCACTGCTAACTTGTGCAGTTGCAATTCTTGCTGCTGTTCGGCAATTTAAACATTGGGATATTGCATTGTGGATCGTGATTATCGGTTCCAGTTTAGTCACAGTAAACATGTTTCAAGAGGAAAAGCTCACAGGAAATCATCAGAAAGTAGAGCAAGTTCAAGGACAAGGCATTCCGCAGTCCTTTTTCAAGAGTGAAGCCTACAACGGGGAAGAATCACGCGAACTGGTCCAGCAGTTGACGTCGCGTGAAAAAGATCCACTCACAAGAATCGATTGGATGATTGGTACACGCAACAACACACCGATTGTCCAGGACTTTTTAGGGACAAGTATTTACTCGAGTATTTTAAATCAGCACTTGCTGCATTTTTACTTAGACGACTTATCGATCGACATGGGACGAGAGAGTGTCAGTCGATATGCGGGATTTGGCGGACGAACGAACCTCTATAGCTTACTGAACGGAGGATATACGGTTCGTTCAGATAAGGGGAATCCGGTTCCGTTCGGTTTTGAAAAAGTCGCGCAAAAGGGTGATTTCAAAGCGTTTGAAAACGAACACCGTCTACCATTTGTCCGAACTACGAATACGGTCTATACAGAAGAACAGTTGGCGAAAAGTCCTGCGATTGCTCGGGAGCACGCGATGTTAGATGGTGTAATTTTGGATGGGTGGGATGAATCATCAGAATCTGTTCCAGTTGCGAAAAATGTAATGGACAAGGTGACCATTCATCCTATCCAAGCTACGTATGAAGATGACAAACTTGTAGTGACAGGAAAGAATGGCGGAATCGATTTAAAAGTGTCGGATGTCCGTCTTCTGAAAGAAGACGTGTATGTTTCTTTTCACTTAGAGCGCGCAACTTCAGACATAGGCTTTCAACTCAAAGTGAATGACTACAAAACGACACGTAAACGGTCGGATTCGATATACCGCACGCGTGTCAATGACATGACGATCCGGGTCCCATCTGAAGAAACGATTCGAATCCGTGTGCCTAAAGGGACGTATACATTAAGTGATTTAGCTCTTTACGCTGAGGATTATTCCACACTTCAGAAGGCTGAGCGGAAAGCCAAACAGACTTCTGAACCAATCGTAGAGTGGAAAGGCGGTCGTGTAATTGTACAGTTGGATAATTCAAATGGAGACAGTCTGGCGATCATGCCGGTTCCATTTGAAAAAGGGTGGACCGCTAAAGTGAATGGAAAAAAAGTGTCTGTGTTGAAAGCGAATTATGCGTTTACGGGTATACCGATAGTGGCGGGTACCAATACAATTGAAATGTCATATCGGCCCCCTTATTTCGGAGTATCTCTGGTTGTAAGTTTACTCGCGTTAATAGGAACACTCTTCTGGATGATTAGGAAAAAGAGAAACACCCCTTCCGCTAATTAATGCGGAAGGGATGTTCTCGTAATAGGCGATCTACTTATCGGATCTCTGGTAAATGATTTCTCGTCCTATAACCAATTCAACTTACTAGATGAAGTTCCTTACCTTATTCTGAAATCACGGAAAGTGCTCATAAACCATAGAAAACGCTCATAAACCTAGGAAAGTGATCATAAATCACGGAAAGCGCTCATAAACCTAGGAAAGTGCTCATAAACCACAGAAAGCGCTCATAAACCTAGGAAAGTGATCATAAATCACAGAAAGCGCTCATAAACCTAGGAAAGTGATCATAAACCACGCAAAACGCTCATAAACTCTGCAAAGTGCTCATAAACCACGCAAAACGCTCATAAACGCAAAGTAGCATCCCATCCAACCCCACTCGCGGAGTAAGCCAAACGCCAACTTCACACAATTTCGCGACCAATCAAGCACTTTAAAAACAAATTAAAGGGAGCTTCGCCTCCGCGAAGTCGTTTTATTGAAATATCCTAACAAAAACAGGAGCTTCCCATCACCGGGAGGCTCCTGTTTTCACTTAATTCATCACAAACGCAACCATCGAAACACTAGCTATACTCACGGAAATTACGCCGATAAACACCACATCCATCCGACTGTATGAAGTCGGGTAGAAGTAAGTTCGGGCGGCGCCCATCTGGTATTGTTTTGCCTCCATCGCAATAGCAATCCGCTGCGCACGGCGAATACTTTGTGCAAATAGAGGTACTGCGTATGCTTGAATCCGTTCGCCCCAACCCTTCATCCCACGAGAGAACGTAATGCCGCGAACTTTCAGTGCGTTACTCCGTACTTGAATCTCCTCGACCACAACAGGGAGCAAGCGAATCGATGCGATGAAACTGTACGCATATTTTGAAGGTAATCGGAATTGCTGCATCATCGCGTAAAAGAACAGTACCGGTTGCACAGTGAGTAGAAATGTAAAACCGACAAACCCGAATGTTAACGATTTTGTACCGAGTAGCAATCCGTGCTGTATGCTCTCTTCAGAAATTTTAAAGAGTCCCCATTGCCAGATCACTGTATCTCCTTTACCGAACAGCATCATTGTGAACGCTGAAGAGGCAAAAGAGATAATAAGTGGAATTGAAAGTAGTGCTAACTTTCGGATCGGATATCCACTGAATCCATAGAGTAGAATCCCGAATAGGACAGCTAGCCAACTGACAAAGGCTAAATTCCTAGTGAACAGCGTAAAGAGTAGCAGCAAAACAAAAATCATGAATTTCAACGCCGGATTCACTCGAAATAGCCATGTTTCTCGATTAGGCGTAAACCAAGCGGGCATCCGCAACACCCCCTTTACGCGTGCATGAAACGAGCTCTCCATCCGAAACTGTCCAAATATCTGTCGCGAAATGTGATGCGATCTCTAAATCATGTGTTACCATCACGATCGTCATGCCATTCCTCCGCAACGACTCCAACTTTTCTAGCATCCCGAACGTATTGCGAGCATCTTGACCGAATGTCGGTTCATCCAACAACAAAATGTCGGTGGATGAAGTTAGCGCAGTTGCGACGCTCAAGCGTCTCTTTTGACCAACCGATAACTGATAGGGATGGCGGTTACCTGAGACGGGTAAGTTGAACAGCTCAATCATTTCTTCTGCATGGTGATTCGCTTCAGTAGACGAAACACTCATCAACGAAATCGTCAATTCATCCGTAATCGAATTCGTTACAAACTGAAGTTCCGGGTTTTGGAAGACGAGCGATAGTCCAGCAGGAAGTGTTTTCCTACGCTTCTTTTGTACGATAGGCTCGCCATTCACTTGCAACGCACCTGACGTTTTCAATAACTGCATAAGAGAAAGCAGTAGCGAGCTCTTACCAGAACCGTTCTCTCCCAAAATCGTCACCCAAGAACCTTGGCGAATAGATGCGCTTGGCACGTGAATAACGGATTTCTTACCGCGATACCCGTTGAATTCCTCCGCGTGAAGAACTTCAACCGTACTTGTGGATGAACGATTCTCACTCAACGTCTTAAATACTTTTGAATTCAAATAGTCATCCCATACTCCTGGATACCAAATGCCATATCGAATGAGTTCTTCCTTATAATCTTTGAAAATCGAATCAGGCGGACCATCTGCTGCTATCTTTCCATCATCCGTAAACAGAACGACACGGTCAATCCACTCAGCGATCTGCTCAATCTTGTGTTCCACAATGACGACAGTCTGCTCAGCTGTTGCGGCTTGGATGGATGTCCAAATTTGCTTAGTACCTTCAGGATCTAGAAGGGCAGAAGGTTCATCCAAAAACAGCACTTCCGGCTCCATCAGTAGCACAGAAGCAAGGGCTAGCCGTTGTTTCATACCTTGAGAAAGCTCAAGAATTGGAGTGTGTAAGTCAGTTAGATGAAGGCCGACACGTTCCAGCGATGCAACAATTAGCACTTGCATTTCTTCGCGTGGCACGTTCAAGTTTTCCAATACAAATGCGAGTTCTTCATCTACATAAGGCATGCAAAATTGAGTGTCGGGATCTTGGAAGACAAATCCCCATGAATCCGGGAGCTCAAGTGCTTCTGCTTTCATTGGTAACTCAAAGGAATTCGGGACGATGCCACTGGCAACTTGCAGCAGCGTTGACTTCCCGCAGCCGCTAGGACCGAGCAACAGCACTTTTTCACCTTTACGAACTGAGAAGGAGAGGTCCTTGAATAACAAGGTTTCCTCTCCAGGAAACTTCAATCGCAACTTCGTCATACTGAATGCGGCTTCTCGATGATGTGTTATCGCAGTTTTCATTCAAATCACCTGTCCAGCAGCGAATACTCTTCTTTCGCTACCGGTCGTATGGATTGAGTAACACCTGTCGCTTCGAGTGCACGAACGATGAGTACTGCAAATACACCCGTAAAGATGAATGCACTAATTGCGCGCAATCCATATTTTACAACGAGCGCCCAAGTTTCCAAGTCAGCATATCCGTAAAACATGTCCAGCCCGAAACTCGCAGCACATGAGAAGACTCCTGCAACCCCCGCAATGACCATAGAGAACTTTCTATAACGGAATGCCGCAAACAGCAATTCTGCAGCTAAACCTTGAGCAAACCCGTAAATTAGAACTTCCAACCCATGTCCGATAAATGCAGAAAGACCTGCACCTGCAATACTGGCAATCAATGCAACACCCGGCTTACGGATGAGTAGAAATGCAAACACGCCAGTCATGAACCACATACCATAAAGCAGCTGTCGCGCAACAGGCATCATCGGTTTGACAACCGTATAAAGATCATCCCAAAACTTCATAAGGATCCCAAATACGACACCTACCATAATCGTAATGAGTAAATCGGTGAATGTTAACTTTTTCATGGAACTCCAACTCCTTTTTTGCTTGTGTTCTCACAAAAAAAGACCGTCTGAAAGCGCAGACGGTCGAGGAGTGGGTTCCCGGGTACCCAAATGATCCTCAGATCACGGCTCTCTACGCTGGCATTATCCAGATCAGATGCGGTCAGCAGCGGATTCGTCTGCTATCTCAGCCTGATTCACTCAAGCACCCGTACGGTCAGTTATGTAAGTGACTCGAGTATACAACAGTACAAATTTTCTGGCAACCTCTCTCTCACCTAACAGTTTAAGATACTACCTGTTCGCCAAAGCTATTTCTAAGCGTTTGCCGAACTTATCACGCCAATCGCCAGCGAGTGCTTCAATTGCTAGCACACGACGGAGTCCTTCGACATCTTTTGGATTGTGGAAATACGTTGTATTGGCTTCAAGTACTGTGACTCCATGGGGATCTTTTTTGTGTAACGTAATCTGAGCATCTGACCGAACAAGCCCCTCTTTTAGAACGCGGCATAAGTAGCCTGTGAATCCTGTCTGAATCATGCCCTTCATCGCTGGATATCCAAGTCGCTGATCAATTGTATTGCATGGGACTCTTCCTTGAGTTACTTGTATGATAGCGTCTCCTAAAGTAAAGATATCGCCAATACAAACCTCAGCTTCAGTCATTCCGGATGCTGTGATATTTTCTCCGAACGCAGCGGGAGGAAGTACACATCCAAACTCCTCATTCCATTGAGAATAATGTTCATGAGGATATAGACAAACCGCACGATCTAGTCCACCGTGGTGTTTTTTATCCGCTACATCATCGCCCTTGAAACCATCAACGGACAAGAATGCTTCTTCAATTGTTTCCTTACAAATGCCCGTGACGAGTTCTTTTCCTTTTGCAGTACTAATTTGCTTAGGTAAGGCCGTAGCTAGTGTCACTAATTGCATGTAGTCTCCTCATTTCTATTTACTCGGTTATGGATTAAGTATAACAAATGAAAGAAAGATTAACGACAGTATTCTGATAACAAAACGAATCCAAGAGTATGGGTCGACCAAATGAGTCTGAGCCCCTATAATAGGGACAGAAGTATTACTTCGTATGAAGAAATGAGGAACAAGAGTGAAGAAGGCAGTTATTTTCGATTTTGATGGAACGATCATTGATACAGAATCAGCTTGGTTTGATATCTATCAAGAAATCTTGAAGGAACAGCATGGCTTCAATTTGACGTTGGAAGAATTCGTGAAAGTAGTGGGGTCAACGGATGGAGACTTGTTTGATTTTATCGACCAATCGTTGGATGTACCAATGAATCGCACTGTTTTTTATGATCAGGTCAATAGCCGGTTTGAAACAATTCGGGAACAATTGGCGTTGCGGGAAGGGTTTTTAGAGACTGTGAAGCAATTGAAAGAACGTGGTGTGCTCCTTGCAGTTGCGAGTAGTTCAAATCGTAATTGGATTGAAGGATTTCTCAATAAGTATGGCTTGATAGAGTACTTCCCCATTATAGTTTCAGCGGACGATGTTGAAGAAGTGAAACCGAATCCAGCGATTTACAACGTGGCATTGAAACGATTAGGTGTTACGGCAGATGAAGCAATTGCAGTGGAAGACTCCTATAACGGATCGATTGCGGCAATTAGCGCAGGTGTGCATTGCTTAATTATCCCGAAC
Source organism: Sporosarcina sp. BI001-red (assembly GCF_003384035.1). Lineage (GTDB taxonomy): Bacteria > Bacillota > Bacilli > Bacillales_A > Planococcaceae > Sporosarcina. Next base: position 123,942 of record NZ_QQAK01000015.1, read on the forward strand.
GATGTGACACGTTCTTTGTCGTTCCATGAAAAAGGTCAGCTCATTGAGTCGTTTGCTGATTTTGACTATCGGCTATTGGAGCAATAAATAGAGATGTCGAAAGCGTTCTATCCGAAAATGGATGGGACGCTTTTATTTTGGTGAATTTAGGGAAAGAGACATGTAAACAGAAAAGTCTTTCGAACTTTGAAACTATTACGGTGAACATTCGTAAGAGAAGAAAGGGAGTGATGGACGTGAAAAAGATATTGTTAAGTGTTGTGATGTTGGTATTGCTGATCGTTTTCCCGATTCCAGCATTTGCAGATGACTTCACAATCAACGATTTTAAGATTGATGCACACCTAGAAACGGATGGGAATGTACAAGTGAAGGAACTGTTGACATACGAATTCGATGGTGACTTCAATGGGATCACCCGTGATCTATATCCGAAAAAAGGTAGTGAAATCAGTGACCTTCATGCTGAAGAGAATGGGAAACCCCTAAAAATCGAAGGGAAGAACGGCAACTATAAAATTCATCGGAAGGCAAAAGATGAGACTGTCGCTATTGAATTAACCTACACAATTGTAGGAGGTGTAGAAAAATACGCGGACATGGCACAATTTTATTGGCCATTTTTTGATGACCGTAACGAAACGGACTTTGAAAACGTAGTGATCACCGTTCGACCACCTAAAGCAACGGAAGACGTGATTGCGATGGGGTATAATGCAGCCCGTGGATCTGAAGTGACGGATGAAGAGGGAACGGTTGTATTTAATCTCGGTGAAGTATCAGCTGGGACAAATGCAGATGTACGTGTAGGTGTTGACGAAGCACTGTTTCCAGGAGCTGTACGTACAAGTGACAAACAAGTACGACCCGAATTGGAAAAGGAGCAAGCGTCACTCATAGCGGCTCAAGCTCGTTTTGACAAGATGCACAAGTTATCGGGGAAGGTGGCGCCATTCATATTTGGAGGTGCTGTACTGCTATTGCTTCTTATAGGTGTATATGTCAAGCAACTAAAAAACAAACGTCGAGCGATAGCAATGATGGATTATCCGGAAGCCTATTTTGTTCCAGAGGCGATTATGAGCTTGCCTTCAACGCTTAGATACACGGTGCCCCATGTGAAAAGTACACAAGTTCAAACAACTGCATTATTAGAACTTCTTCGAAAAGGATACATTGAAAGAGAAGGAGAAGATGCATTTCGTGTAATTAATCGGGATACGGAGTATGAGCACGAACGATTACTCATTGAATGGTTATTCGATGGTTTTGGCAGCGGCGATACGTTTTCCTACAGTGATTTGGAAGTGTTGGAAGGAGACAAACTATCAGTTCAACAGGAAGTCACTAAATACAATAAATTGCAAATTGCCTGGGAGAAGTCTATTTATAAGGAAATAGATGAGAACCAGTTGAAGGGCGGCGGTAAAGGAGTCCGTGTCTTATCCGCAATAGCAGGATTTTTACTGATCGCACCTATGATTGCATTTGGAATCTATAACCAACCTATGTGGCTATTGTTTTTAATATTCCCTAGTATCATTCTCGTACTATTTGGGTTTTTGTACGGTCCGAAAACAGTCAAGGGACATGGGCTTCAGTATCAATGGGAAGATTTCCAGAAGCGATTGCCAGAGGTGACAGAATCAGATTTGAATGAACAACTTGATGATGACCAGAAGCGTGCGGTGATTTTTGGGATTGGTACAAAGACAATAGATGAAAAGAAATTGTTTTCAACAGATTCCACATACGAACGAGGGGGTGTTTTGCCGATTATGTACTACTTCCCAATCGGTACGCTTGCATACACGCAATTGAATCGGGCAGGTAGTGCAGTTGCTGCATCGACAACATCTTCATCATCTGGGGGAGGAGGCGGCGGAGTCGGAGGCGGCGGTGGTGGTGCCGGAGCTTTTTAATGCGCGCTGACAATAGTTAGTCACAACCAATGTATTCGTTAAAACAATTAGCTAGGTAACCTGCCATAACCGTGATAAGATGAAGAAATATATTATTTTGGATCGATACTGGCTGTAGGAGCGTATTTTAATGAAAAAACCATCCCTAACTTTATGGTTGTTGCTAACCAATTTGCTCATTGCTTTCTTAGGCATAGGTCTTGTGATTCCCGTCATGCCAACGTTGATGAATGAATTGCACCTCTCGGGAAAAACAGTCGGCTATTTAGTCGCTTTCTTTGCAGTGGCACAGCTTGTAGCGTCACCGTTATCGGGACGTTGGGTAGATTCAATTGGACGGAAGAAAATGATTGTCATAGGATTAGTCATGTTCAGTGCATCTGAACTATTGTTTGCTATTGGTCAAACGTTATCGGTGCTGTTTGCATCCCGAATTGTCGGTGGGATCAGTGCAGCCTTCATCATGCCAGCAGTGACAGCGTTCATCGCAGATATCACGACAAATGAAACTAGGGCGAAAGCGCTTGGCTATATGTCCGCAGCGATTTCCACTGGCTTTATCCTAGGACCAGGAGTAGGCGGATTTCTCGCGACTCTCGGTACCCGGGTTCCGTTTTTCTTCGCGGCGGGTCTGGCACTATTTGCCGCAATCTTCTCGCTAATTATGTTACGTGAACCTGACCGTCAATATGAACAAACGATGAATACGAAAAAACCGGGGTTGACTCGGGTTTTTGCGCCCATATACTTCATCGTTTTCCTTCTGATTTTTGTCTTATCATTCGGACTTGCAGCGTTCGAATCCATTTTTAGCCTGTTCGTCGATCACAAGTTTGCGTTCACACCTGCAGATATTGCGATTGTTATTACGGGAAGTGGAATTGTCGGTGCCATTGCACAAGTTGTCCTGTTCGACCGACTCGCAAAACGGATAGGTGAAAAGAAGCTCATTTACTTGTGCTTAGTTTTATCCGCTATTTTAGTTGGAGCGATGACCGTAGTGAGTTCGTATTTTGCGATTTTAGCAGTAACGATGGTCGTATTTGTCGGATTTGACCTGATCCGTCCAGCGGCGACTTCCTACTTATCTAAAATTGCTGGGAATGAACAAGGCTTTGTTGGAGGGATGAACTCCATGTTCACGAGCATCGGGAATATGATCGGCCCGATCGTAGGAGGAATTCTGTTCGATATTAACCTGGACTATCCTTTCTATTTCGCAACAATCGTTCTCATAGGAGGAGCTATACTCGCATTCGTTTGGATGCGTAGACCTGACGTAACAAAAGACCCTATACACCAGCCGTTGTAAGCGGTGGATGTATAGGGTCTTTTTCTATAGGAAGAACACAATCAGTTGTGAGGCGATCGCAACGAGTATAAGCGCGAATGGATACGCAGCTGCATAGGCAATCGCTGGGTCTTCCGAGTCGATGAGCTGGTTCAGCGCACCAAGTGCTGGTGTACTTGTCATACCACCCGAAAGTCCGCCTAGGGAGTGGACGACACTTAGTTTTAGCAATTTCCGTGCCGCGAAATAGCCAGCAAAAATAGGGACTAGTGTTATCAGAACACCGCCAAATATGAGCTTCACACCTTCAGTCTGAATCACTTCTACAATGCCGGCACCTGCTGTCGTTCCGGCACCCGCCAGGAACAACACCAAACCTAGCTCGCGGATGACATGATTGGAAGGACCATAATAGCGTACGTGAATCGGTCCGATCTTGCCGTAATGCCCGATGATTAATGCAACAAAGAGCGGACCACCCGCAGTTCCTAGCTTAATGGTGCCAAGACCTGGTATTGGAATAGGAACCATCCCGAGCAATACACCAAGCAGTAACGTGACACTTATTGAGAAGATATCCAAATTCGTGATGGTGAGTTTCTTACGGGTGAATAGTTCTTCGACTTCATCAAGCCGTTGTTCCGTGCTGACAATCGTCAACACATCCCCTCGAATCAATGGCAAATTCGGGTTTTGCGTCAGTTCGATCCCTTCCCTCGTAATACGTGTTACAGTCGTCCCGTGATCTTTACGTAAACGGAGTTCTTTCAGTGTTTTTCCAATGACTTCATCAGAATCGACAGTCACTTTACGAAGATGAACATTGTCGGGATTGTCTAAATCTGTATCGACAGGTTTGCCAATATAGGCAGTCAATCCCTCAAGCTTCGTTTCGTTGCCAACGACCACTAAGTTGTCTCCATTTAGCAATATCGTATCACCTAACGCAATCATCGTATGACCATCACGGATGACCCGGCTGACAACGGCGTCATAAGGAGCGAAATTTAACTCGCTCAAGCTGCTCTTATGAAGCATCGGGTTCGTCACTTCAAGCGTAGTGAGTACGGGAGAACCTACCGTTCGAATAGGGTTTGCGGTATCTTCCAAGTCTTTTTGTAAGTCTACCTTCCCGATGCGGGGTAATAACTGGACGAATAATACGACGGCCAGCACTCCGAATGGATAAGCAATCCCATAACCGACAGATGCAAGGGGATCATGAGTTGCTTGCAAGGCCGCGGCTAAACCAGGTGTACTCGTAAGGGCACCTGTCATTAGTCCGACACTTAGCGCCGGATCCAAGTGGAGCCCTTTCGCGACCACGATCGTCGTTACCACCGCAAAGAGGATGATTAGGAACGATAGAATCCCAAAAATCAGGCCACTTGATCGGAGCATACGGAAAAACTTCGGCCCAGCCTGTAATCCGATGCCGACAATGAATAGACTTAGTCCGAAGTTTTGGATGACGGGTGAAATCGCGAAACCGAAGTGTCCAAATACCATGGCCACTAGCAAAACTCCAGCTGCTCCTAAGTTCAGACCTTTAATAGAAAGGGAGCCAAACCAGGAGCCAAGAAATAGTATAATGAATAATAAGATTAGTGGCTCGTCTAGTAAGGAGTGAAGAAACTCCATATAATCACCTCGATAAGAAACAATATAATCTAAGTATACTGCAATCGACATAAGAAATGGGACCATGAGAATTAGGAATTGGAACTATTCAGCAATCCGTTCCGTTGAATTCCATCACAATCTGATCTCACATGGATATTAGTTTAAAAGGATTTAGTGTAATTCAACTCACGCGGGTATACGTTGCTGGAGAGTGATCTTTATCTACTTCACGAATGTTATCTGAGTAGCTCAGGCTTATTATTGGTTCGAATATGAATCTTCAAGGTAGGCGGCTTATAAAAATAAGCAGTCTCCTTTTTACTGTTGACTCTTACGTTACGTCAGCCTTTACACTGATCATAGGAAAGGAGGATGGGTATGAAAGTGAAAGAAGTAGCAGCATTATCAGGCGTAAGTGTCCGAACGTTGCATCACTATGATGAACTAGGATTATTGATTCCTGCAAAAACAAGTGAAGCGGGATATCGGGTTTACTCCGACGAAAATCTTGCTGAGCTGCAGCAGATTCTGTTTTACAGAGCACTTGGTTTTTCGTTGAAACAAATTAAAGAAATACTGACGAATCCATCATTCAATCGACTGGAAGCGTTAGTTAGTCAGCAACAGATGCTCCATCAGAAGCGATGTCAACTCGACGACATGATCAGAACGATTGAACAAACGATAAAAGAAGGAAAGGGTGAAGGGACGATGACACGTGAAGAGCGATTCAAAGGATTCGATTTTAACTTAAATCCTTATGAACAGGAAGCGCGAGACCGGTGGGGGGATGAAGTGGTGGATGAAACGAGTAAGAAGTTACAACAGTTCGGTGGTAAGCAGCAGGAAAAAATGAATATGATTTACAGACGCCTTGCTGACGTACGACATCTCCAACCGGACTCGGAGGAAGCCCAAAAAGCAATTGGGAAGTGGTTTCAGTTTTTGAATACGATCGGTACGTACTCATTGGAAGCATTCGCAGGACTTGGGGAGATGTATGTGGCAGATGAACGATTCACAACGAACATCGATCAGTTTGGCGGAGGGCTTGCCAGTTTCATGCGCAATGCGATGAAAGAGTTCGCACGACGTAATAACTAACTAAAACAGGTACCTTCTAATAGGTACCTGTTTTAGTTTGACCTCGTAGGGTCATTGTCTTATGATGAATCAAAATAGTTTGACACTAGTTGAAAAGGTTGTGAGCCAATGAACGTCCCTGCTAAATTACAAATTGGTGATGAGATTCGTATTGTTGCACCGAGTCGAAGTGGTGCAATATTGTCTGAAGTTGGAGTGAAGAGCGCCACAGAACGACTGGAAGCACTTGGTTTTAAGGTGACATTCGGTAAGTTCGCGTTTGAGTCGGATCTACACCACTCCGCTTCCATTGAGCACCGAGTCGAGGATGTCCATGAAGCGTTCAGAGATCCTGCTGTCAAAGGCATTTTGACGGTCATTGGCGGATTCAATAGCAATGAATTGCTACCGTATTTGGATTATGAACTGATTGGTAGCAACCCTAAAGTATTTTGTGGATATAGTGACATTACCGCAATTGCGACAGCCATTACGGCCAAAACAGGGATGGTCACGTATTCGGGACCTCATTTTTCAAGTTTTTCGATGGATATTGGACGAGAATGGCAGACGGAGTTCTTCAAAAAATGTCTCATGCAAGATGAACAGGTTGCGCTCACACCTTCTAAGCAGTGGAGTGACGATTCATGGTATATGGACCAGGAAAATCGATCGTTTGAACCGACAAAGTGGAAAGTTTATAACGAGGGAGTGGCAACGGGACGCGTCTTTGGTGCGAATTTGTGTACGCTGAACCTATTGCAGGGGACTGAGTATATGCCTGAGTTAAAGGAGTCGATTTTGTTCATAGAAGATGATGAAATGACGATTCCCGAGACGTTTGCTCGCGATTTGGCTTCCTTGCTGCAAGTGGCGGGTGAAATCCGCGGACTCGTTATTGGACGGTTCCAACGTGGATCCAAAGTTACTGATGAGCACATTCGTTATATCCTAGACAAACATCCGATACTTCAACAAATACCCGTTCTCTATGACGTTGATTTCGGTCACACCCAACCGAGTTTCACCTTCCCTATTGGAGGAGAGATAGTTTTAAACAGTAGGGATTGTTCAATCGAGTTGAATGTGTTCTAACATAACAAAATATTTTTTAATCAAGCATTGCTTAAAGCAGTGCTTTTTTGTTGTGAAATTATAGAAGAAATTATATGAAGAAACCTTTATGAGTAAACCGATAATGTAAAGGTTGAACTTTCTGCGTCTCCATAGAAACTTCAGTAGAGAAACCGGTTGTCATGATTTTAAGATAATAGAGGTATTCATTCTCAACTGGAAGATGCCTAGGAACAACCGAATAGCACCTTTACTCAACAGGTTCAACTTAAATTAATTCAAAGATTGGAGTCTATCCATGGAATTTATAAATACTGTGGTAAATGAGGAAGTTCCCCATTTCTTCAGTTCTCCAAAATAGAAGTCAACATGCATGATACAAAGCAGGACCTGAGCTTCATAGATTCTCAGTTCTAGGTCGTTCTCCTACAAGTGCGTGAAACCTTTTAACACAGCTTTCCGTAAAGTTATACAAAGGAGTGGGATATATGAAAGCTATTATGGGGACTTTTTTGGTTGTACTCATCTCGATAGGGTTTGCAGATTTGCTACAAGGATTTCTTTTGACTTGGGTTTACTCGACAAATTCTTTTCATGTTCAACAGTTGGAAATCCCTGGACTCATTAAGTATGCCATAACAGCAGTAATCGTCACCCTTTCTTTATACAGCGTCAAAAAAATTTTCGTCCTTCTCAGAAAACAGGTGACGTCACAGTGATTACTTATTATATGAAACAACTGATCAGCATCATATTTTTGGTTTTGTGTGCCATTGTAAGTGATTATTATTTACAAAATGATGTGAATGGAATTGAAAACATGAAATCACCGCAACTTGTCATCATTATAGCTAGTTCGATTGTACTGTTCGTTTGCAATCATCTACTTTATAACTATGGAAAAAAACATAGCTCATTCATGAAACATAAGATTTGGAGCAAAATGTTTAGTATCATCTTTATATGGCTCATGATCTCGTTGGTGAGTTTTATCTTGCTATTCACGTTAACACCTGTAGGAGAGATTTTCACTGCCTATCCATGGCTGGTGTTCATTGTTGTATTCTATTTCCTGTTTTTCATGAACCTGTTCGTTTTATCGATCGTGCATAAGGCGGTTGAGTCCACTGCCAAACTAGAGAGGAAGCTCGTAATTACCTGGATCACTTCCACGTTTAGTATCGCACTTATCCTGTTGCTTGTACCTGGTATTTAAAAACTCAATCCGGCTGATTTCACTTTGAGGGTGCTGGAAAACCTCTTCAAGTACTACAGAATCATCAAACGAAAAAATTGCCAGTAAAATATATATCATTTAAAGCGTACTGTGAATGCAAAGGAGAATAGGTCTATTCTGCAAAGTGTCCGATTAAGAAGAGTAATAAGTTTACCTATAATGAAAGAGTATATTGAAACATACTGGCGCTTTAATCGTAATAAAGAAAACGTCAGGAGTAAACTTCTCTTAATAAATGGAGGATTTATAATGAAAAAAATTTGTAATCAATGCCAAACTGAAATGATAGAGAATTGCAGAGTGAGTGTTGAAGGTGGGATGTATGGAATTAAGGTTATTCAAAAGGGCAAAGGGGTTTTCAACAATGTTTCCGCTAAACCTAAAGCGGCAGTATGTCCAAACTGCGGTTATGTAGCTTTCTACATAAATGAATTTAGGAAATTTAATAAGGGGTAAGCATATATTCCATTAACGGGCCCAAATGTTAAGGAAGGCTTGTTCATCTAATGAGAAGAAGGAACCCACCTTCTAAAGGTCTTACCCAATTAGAAATTCGAGGAGGAATTCATGCCTAGTACGATAGCCGGTAGAATTGCATTTGCCATGTTTGTTGTCTTTGTCTTACAAATCGCTTCCATTTTTATACTATTTTTCACGAATCCTCTCATGGGGATAGTGGTCATAATAATCTCAACTATACTCGCAGGCCCCATCTTCTTAGTGACAGGAACGCTAGGTGCCGTATTTGAAGACGGCCCTAAAAAAGCGATTCCGTTCATAGTGCTTGGTCTTGGTATTGCTGAACTAGCAATGTTCTTGTATGTTGCGTTTGGATTTGAGTTTGGAGGCTGATGCATATGGAGGGAACCATGCCACTGCATTCACATATAGAGAAGTTTCAGAACTGTAAACTATCCCAAGTGGTAAGAAGTGAATTAGTACTTTGTAGAAGAAAAAGTTACTGAAGAACAGAGTTTATCAGTAGAGGAAATCGTTGAAATGAATTCTTGGGTCGATGAAAGTAATACTATAAACTCATAAAAAACAAAAAAATAGAGTTCCTTATTGTTTGGTATAAATATAATATATTGGATGTTTATGAGCTTTGAATCAAAACTGTTTATAAGAATATTACTTAATGAGGTAAAGTTTTGATTGAAACGGGTATCATGATATTAAGCTTTTTGGCATAGTATTTATGAGATTTCTAATGTGTAACTATTTATTGAAAAATGGACTAATTCCCGGTTTAAAGGAATCAGTCTTTTTTGTTTGTTTAAATTTATATAAAAATAAAATGATCAAAAATTTTGGTAAAAGTGTTGCAAATATTTTCTAATTTGTTATAGTTAATCAGGACATTGAAATTGATAATCATTATCACTTAGGTTCTTTCATTGCTATGCACTATGTGAATTGAACAGAGATAATAATTTATCAACTCAATAGTCAATAATACATATAAGAGGAGAGGTACAAGCATTGAGTAAATTCAAATTAGTCATTACTATGGCAGTCTTTGTTTTAATGTTGACAGCTTGCTCAGGCACAAATAATGAATCAGGCAAAGCTGAAAATAAGGATAAAGAAGTTGAATCTAGTGAAGTGGAAGCTGGGGAGGAAGAAGTAGAACCTGCTGAAGCTACATCGGTTGAAATCACTGATATACATGGAACTGTTACGGTTCCTATAAACCCTAAGAATGTAATTGTTTTAGATAATAGATCATTTCAAACTTTAGCTGATTGGGGAATTGAGTTAGCTGCTGTTCCAAAGGCTGTAATGACTGCAGATTCACCCTATGTAAAGGATGAAAAAGTCCAAGACATTGGGAATCATCGTGAACCAAATCTTGAAATTTTAGCTGCAGCAGACCCTGAACTTGTAATAGTTGGACAAAGATTTGCTAACTATTATGATGATATAAAAAAATTAGTACCAAATGCAGTTGTTATTGATATCAATGTTGATGTTTCTGAGGAAACTGAGACACCTGGTGAAAACTTGGTAAAAGGACTTAAAGACAATACAGTTACTTTGGGCAAGATCTTTGATAAAAATGAAGAAGCTGAAAAATTAATAGCTGATTTTGATCAATCTATCGAAGATGCTAAGTCTGCATATAATGGAACAGATACAGTTATGGGTGTTATCGTTTCGGGTGGAGATATTGGTTTTGCAGCTCCTGGTTCTGGACGCGTTTGGGGACCAATGTATGAAATCTTTGGATGGGTTCCAGCATTAGAAGTTAAAGAGTCTACCTCAGATCACCAAGGTGATGAAGTTTCAGTTGAAGCTATTGCACAAAGTAATCCTGATTGGATTTTCGTAATGGACCGTGATGCTTCAATAACTGGCATAACTGATAAAGTTCCTGCACAAGATGTTATTGATCAATCACCTGCTCTTCAAAAAACAACAGCTATTACTAAAGAACAAATTGTTTATGCACCTGCTGACACATACTTAAATGAATCAATTCAAACTTATTTAAAGTTATTTGAGGACCTTAAAGAAGCTTTAGGTAAGTAGTATAAAGGAGTATCACATAGTGCCGAAAAATATCATTAGTGGGGTTGAGAAAAATTCTCAACCTCATTTTTATAATAAAAATAAAATATGGACAAAATCATTTGTAATTGCGATTATAATTGTTGGAATACTAACAATTATATCGCTGTTTACTGGCGTTTATGAGCTACGAGGACAAGAAGATGGGGTGAATATGTTTTTCATAACCCGTATTCCAAGAACAGCTGCGCTACTGCTTACTGGAGCAGCCATGGCAATGGGTGGACTCGTCATGCAACTTATTACACAAAATAAACTAGTCGAACCTACCACAACAGGAACGATTGAATGGGCTGGGTTGGGACTACTGGTAGTTTATTTACTATTTCCTGCACCACCTTTAATGCTAAGAATGACTGGAGCCATCCTTTTTTCTTTTATTGGAACGATGGTTTTCTTTTTGTTCTTAAGAAAAGTTAAACTCCGTTCATCTTTAATTGTCCCGATTATTGGGCTAATGCTAGGGGCAGTGATTTCTGCCGTTACGACATTTTTAGGACTTGTTTTTCAAATGACTCAAAATATTGAAAGTTGGTTTGTGGGTTCTTTCGCGAATGTCCAAATAGGAAGATATGAATATTTATGGGTAATCGTTGTCGTTACTGTCCTGATTTTTATCTATGCGAATAGGTTGACCTTGGCTGGCTTGGGAGAAGATGTGGCAACAAGTTTAGGTGTAAATTATAATGGAATCATTCTTATTGCTACTGCTTTAATTTCTTTAGCAGTTGGAATTGTTGCAACTGTAATAGGAAACTTGCCTTTTCTAGGTTTAATTGTCCCAAATATTGTTTCAATTTTTAGAGGAGATGACCTCAGAAGCAATTTGCCTTGGGTATGTGTGATAGGAATGGGTACGATAACTGCTTCCGATATAATTTCTCGTACAATTATAATGCCCTTCGAATTGCCTGTCTCTTTAATACTTGGAACAGTAGGGTCAATTGTATTTATTATTATTTTATTAAGACAAAGAAAGCCAGGGAGGTCAAGATGAGCGCAATAAAATTTAGACACAAAGAAAATGTTGAAGTTCATTCTGGCCTCCATAATAAAAATAGATCAGCTAAGGCTTTTCGTTCTAAGAAAGATGAGAAACGTTATTGGATATTGCTTATCACATTGATTGTTTTGGGTGCTCTTTCTTCGTATGGTCTTTTAGTTTATAACAATCCAGTTCCAATAGATTCACCTTCTTTTATACCCGTTGTTAAGAGAAGAATTGTAGCTATTATTGCAATGATTATTGCTGTGATTTGTCATAGTTTATCGACCGTTGCCTTTCAATCAATTACAAATAATAGAATTATAACGCCTTCACTTTTAGGGTTTGAATCGCTTTATACAACAATTCAAACGGGTACAGTATTTTTATTTGGTGTTACTGCCATCATTAATTTTAGTGGGATTGGTTCATTTCTATTTCAAGTCCTTCTTATGATCTTGATGAGTCTAATGCTATATGGATGGCTGCTTTCTGGAAAGTACGGAAACTTACAACTAATGCTTTTAGTTGGAATTATTATTGGTACTGGACTGAGGTCTGTTTCAAGTTTTATGAGAAGAATCCTATCACCGTCAGAGTTTGACGTTTTACAGGCAAGGTTATTTGGTTCTGTCAATAATGCGGATGCTGCTTATTTTCCAGTCGTAATTCCTATTGTAATAATTGTAGGATTTTTAATTGTATTTTATTCAAATAGGTTAAATGTCTTATCACTTGGGAAGGATGTTGCAACTTCTGTTGGTGTTAAGCATCAGTCTAGTATAATTTATATACTTATACTAGTTGCGGTTTTGATGTCTATTTCAACAGCTTTAATTGGACCACTTACATTCTTTGGATTTTTGGTTGCGACGTTGAGTTATCAAGCAGCGCCTACTCATGACCATAGATATATTTTCCCGATGGCTCTTGCTATAGGATTTGTAGTACTGACAGGTGCATACTTTATAATGAATCATGTATTCCATGCTCAAGGCGTAGTATCAGTTATTATTGAATTGGTAGGCGGAATAATATTCTTAATTGTGATTTTAAGGAAGAGGGCCCTATGATAAAAATTAATAATGCTAGAAAGCACTATACTGATGAGGTAAAAATTGGACCTTTGGATATTGAAATACCAAAAGCTGGTTTCACTTCTTTAATTGGACCCAATGGCGCTGGGAAGTCTACGACACTTATGATGATTGGCAGACTTTTGGATATGGATGAGGGTCAAATTAAGGTTGCAAACATGGATGTTTCTAAGTCTAAATCAAAGGACTTAGCAAAAATTGTAACTATTTTACGACAAGAAAATCATTTTGTAACGAGGCTTACTGTCAGACAGCTAGCCGGTTATGGACGTTTCCCATATTCGCAAGGAAGGTTAACTAAAGAGGACGAGGCTATTATATCCAAGTATATAGACTTCTTAGATTTGACTGATTTAGAAAATAGATATTTAGATGAACTTTCAGGTGGTCAAAGACAAAGGGCATATGTTGCAATGGTGTTGTGCCAAGAGACGGAATATGTACTTTTGGACGAGCCTCTGAATAATCTTGATATTGCTCGTTCTGTTCAAATGATGGAGTACCTGAGACATGTTGCTGATGAATTTGGGAGAACAATTGTGACTGTTATGCATGATATAAATTTCGCAGCCAAATATTCTGATAGAATTTGTGCTATGAAGGATGGACAAATTGCCGCTTTTGGAACAGTGGAAGAGATTATGAATCCCGACATTTTGACTGGGATTTTTGAAACGAAAATAGAGATTATCGAAGGTCCTTATGGGCCACTAGCTATTTTTTGAACATGTTTTTAATATAAAGAAGCATATAGGTACAGACTTATCCTGTCTTGCAAAGAACAGGTTATACCTGAACACCTTAATAGTCTCTCTTTTCAAAACATAAATTGTAAATAGAGGCATAAATCATCAAGTTGCTATTTCATCTCTTTTTTCTTAATGAACTAAAGAGGCAGGTTAGTTTAATACGGTGTTTGATTTATCATTAAACAATAAAGATAGATGGGTGAACCGTACCATAAATAAGTGCTGTTTTATTAAGTGACCATGTGTTGTATAAGGGAAGTACCTTGGGGGATCTTCAAGCCTTCAAAGAGTCATAAAGCATAATTAGAATACAACCGAAAAACAAAGTCCATGCTAGTGTGGGCAGAGAGTAGTATAATAAAAGCTATAGTTATATGGAAAGCATGGAAGGGAGACGCTAATATGGCAAAATCACTACAAGGAAAAACCGCATATATTACTGGTGCAGCGAGAGGAATTGGTAAAGCAGTTGCTGTTGCATTGGCAAAAGAAGGGGTACATGTTGGGTTACTCGCAAGAAATGAATCAACTTTAAAAAATGTGGCTGCTGAACTTGGTGAGTTAGGTGTCAAAGTAGCTTACGTTACGGCTGATGTTTCATCTAAAGACCAAGTGGAAACAGCAATTACGACATTAACGAATGACTTAGGTCCTGCTGATATTTTAATAAACAATGCAGGTATTGGAGCATTTGCGTCAGTGTTAGATATGGATCCGGAAGAATGGAAAAAAATAATTGATGTAAACTTAATGGGTACTTATTATGTTACCCGTGCCGTATTGCCTCAGCTAATTGAAAAAAATGGTGGAGATATTATTAATATTTCATCGACCAATGGGCTAAATGGGGCAGCGACATCAAGTGCCTATTGTGCGTCTAAATTTGGTGTGATCGGGTTTACTGAATCATTAGCGCAGGAAGTTCGTCGGAATAATATTAGGGTTTCCGCTTTAGCACCTAGTACGGTAGCCACTGATTTAGCGTTAGAGTCAAACTTAATTTCTGAAAATGATGATACGAAACTAATTCAAGCTGAAGACATTGCTGAAATTATTGTAAACCAATTAAAACTGCATCCTCGGGTTTATGTGAAAACAGCTAGCTTCATTGCAACAAATCCATACTAATTGATAAGTTTATCAGTTACTATATTTCTTTATTAAAAGGTCTAGAATATGTTGGACGTCGTTGTTGAAATTATAGGCAGCGACAATTTAATAAATGGAATGTATATAAGTGCATGAAAAAAGACCGCTAATGAGTTATTATTAGCGGTCTTTTCTTGTGGAAGGAATACATAGGGTTTTCTAAATTGTATCATTCGACTGTTCTGTTTGGATTTGTTTTTGTCCTAAGTTTTTATCCACAGGAATGATCAAGTTCAGAATCACAGTCGCAAGTGCACCGACTGAAATCCCTGAAGAGAGAAGGTAATTCGCCCAGTTCGGAACGGTTGCGAGCACTTCTTTCGGAAGCACAGTAACAGCAATCGTCAGCAAAATTGGAACGCCGATCACGATCATATTGCGATCGTCAATAATGATTGGTTGAATGATTTTCATGCCGTTCGTGACAATTGCAACACAGACAATACCGAAGATCCCGTTAATGACGGATTCTGGGATGCAAATAATGATTGCGGATAATTTGGGGATGAACCCCAGTAATACTAGAATGAATCCGCTTGCCATGATGACCATGCGGCTGCCGACTCCTGTAATTGCTAGAAGTCCTGCGTTAGATGAGTAGCCAGTGAGTGGCGTACTCCCGAAAAGGGAACCGATGAAACAGCCGAGTCCTTCACCGAATGATGCACGATTTAGACGTTTTTCATCCAGCTCTTCTTCTGTAATCGTTGAAACAACGAACCACGTACCAGTTGTTTCAAGCAGAATGATTAAGTAGACAAGCATCATCGTAAGAATTGCACCCATATCGAATACGGGCTTTCCGAATGGCAATAATGTCGGAAGTGAGAACCATGCAGCGTCTTTTACAGGTGAGAAGTCGATTGGATAAAAGAAACTAGCAGCGATCGAGCCAGTGACAATTGCGAGAATAACAGAGACGAGTCGGAAAAACGAGCCGAATCGTGGCAATCGTTTACCGAGAACCATGCACGTGACAAGGACACCGGCAGAAATTGAAGCGATGGCTACGTTTTGTCCGATGGTCCCTTCTGCGAAGTAAATATTGTTCAAGCCTACGGGCATTAACGCGATACCTACAATGATGATGACAGTTCCTCCAACAATGGGTGGAACAATTTTACGGACGGTTTTTGCGAATACTTTTAAAGGATAACCAAGGAGTGCAATCATGATGGCTCCAGGAATGAGACTTCCTGCAATCGCGCCGAGTCCTAGCTTGCCCCCAATTGCGGCAATTGCACCGATGGGTACGTAGGAAGGGCCTTGAACAACTGGGAGTTTTAAACCGAATCCAGTTTGAATGAGTGTAGCAAGTCCGGTTGCGAGGAAACACATTTGGACGAAGAACGAAGTATTTTCAGTACTTAACGATAGTAAGCCCGCCACGATAATGGGCGCTATGTACAAATCCATTGCGAGTACGTGTTGTAATCCGAGTGCGATCGCTTTTGGATAACTTACTTTCTCATTAACACCTATGAGCAAACCATCAGGACGTTTCTTTGACACGTGAACACTCCTTAGTTCGTTTTTGTTACGGTATAGATTGGAGTATAAAGAATGAAAATCGATTTGTACAGTCTAATTACGAACATTTTTAAAAATTTTTAAAAATTAGTTCGTATTTCGGTTGACCTATCGAGAATCCTTTCGTACACTTGGGGTAACCAAACCAGTGGAAGGGGATCTATCCATGTTGAAAGATACTGTCTTGCAAGAAGAGTGGCTCGTTGCTTGTCGATCTCAAGATGTCCAAGAAGCGCCGATTCAAATTGTATTAATGGGAGAACGACTGGCGATTTTCCGAAATAGCAAAGGGGTTCATGCATTTAAGGATTTATGTATACATAGGGGGGCTGCACTATCGCTCGGTGAAGTGAAGAATGATTGTCTTGTCTGCCCATATCATGGTTGGGAATACGAAGACGAAGGGGATTGTGTGAAAATCCCTCAGTTGCCTGAAGGGAAATCGATTCCGAAAAAAGCGAAAGCCATCACCTATTCTTGCATCGAAAAGTATGGATTCATCTGGGTGAATCTTTCAGGAAATGAACCTGATTTCTTTACGTATCCAGAAATGGAGTCAGATGAATGGAGAAGTGTCATTTGGGGTCCCCAGGAAGCAGAAGCGCTTCCACCGAGAATAGTGGAAAATTTCTTGGATGTAGGTCATCTAGCTGTTGTTCACCAAGGTTATCTTGGTGAAGAAGCGCATCGTGAAATTGAACCGTATAAGATGAACGAAGTCGATGGAAGAATGTATTCAGATGAAATCCGTATATTCCAACCGGATGCAGATGGGACTGGAGTGGCAAAATACGTGTACTATACGTATGAGATTGTTCGTCCGCTCACGGTACGCTTTACGAAGCGAGATGCAGAAAATGATAGATTGATGACAATACTACTGACGGTGCGACCTATGTCAGAAACGCATTCTGTCGCGTATGGAATTTTGTCGTTCAACTACGATACCGGACAGACAGATGAAGAGATTGTAGCGTTCCAAGATTTGATATTCACCCAAGACAAACCAATTGTTCAAAATCAGAAACCTGAAGAACTGCCACTCGATTTGCAAGTAGAATTATCGCTTGTATCAGATCGTGTGAGCATCGCGTATCGCCAGTACTTGAAGAAATGCGGTGTCGTTCTCGGCACAGCGTAATAGGAGCATAGAAGGCTATCCGAACTGGGTAGCTTTTTTGTGTTGTGTGATAAACTGATAGAAAGAATGTGAGCTATGAATTCAAAACGAACTGAAGAATAGGAGGAGTGTTATGTTGAAACGTAAGGCGATGTTGTTTTCAATGGTTTGTGCAGTTTTCCTTCTAGCTTCCTGCGGTGCCAATGCCGGTAGACCGAGCACGGAGCCTGAACAAGAAGACGGGTACGTGTTGAAAGATGACGTGACAAATATTAACGAACACTTGAACTATGACGATAGCGAGTTGCACAAGATATACTTTGCGGGCGGCTGTTTCTGGGGCGTGGAAGCGTATTTTGCTAAACTTTACGGTGTCCAAGATACGGTTTCCGGATATGCCAACGGAACTGGAGAAAATCCGAGTTATGAAGACGTCATTAAAGGTGACCAAGGATTCGTGGAAACTGTAGAAGTGACGTATGATCCTGACCGGATATCATTAGAGTCCCTCATTGACCATCTGTTTCAAGTGATTGATCCGACTTCCATTGACAAGCAGGGAAATGATGCAGGTGTTCAATACCGTTCCGGAATTTATTATTCTGATGATGCAGATGCAGATACTGTAAAAGAAATTGTGAAAGATGAACAGCAGTTCTATAAGAAAGACATTGCAACGGAAGCTGCACCTCTCGATAACTTCTATAAAGCTGAAGAGTTCCATCAAGATTATTTAGTGAAGAATCCGAACGGGTACTGTCATATCAACCTGCATTCGTTGGACGATGTGAAAATCCAACCGATAATCCGGGATGAAGAGGTTGTGAAACGGTTGAGTGTGCCGAAAGAGAATGAAGAGACGAACTAATGGAGGTGCAGCAAGATGATGACGTTGCTGATTAGAAATGCACGGGTCCGGGATGATCAAGAATTGCAGGATATTTGGATTGAAGAAGGGTTCATCCGGAAAATCGGAACAAGGTTATCTGATTATGCGGATCGCATTATAGACTGTGAAGGAAGAGTTGTTCTCCCAGGCTTAGTCGAGGGGCATATCCATCCGGACAAAGCATTTTTAGAAGAACGAAAACCGAATGTATCCGGAACACTTGAAGAGGCGATTAAAAATACTGCTGAACTGAAAGCAGAGTATACGTATGAAGATGTGTATGCGCGTTCTGAGAAAGTGTTGCAGTGGGCGATTGCTAAAGGAACAACGGTTATGCGTGCTCATCCTGATGTCGATCATATCGAGAAGTTGCTTGGCGTGGAAGTGTTGCTTGCATTGAAAGAGGTCTATAAGGAAAAAATCGACTTGCAAATTGTTGTGTTTCCTCAAGAAGGGATATTGAAGTCCGAAGGGACGCTTGACCGGATGGAACAAGGCATTCGTATGGGTGCGGAAGTTGTTGGCGGGTGCCCTTACAATGAAAAGACGCTGAAAGATTCCATTCGCCACTTGGAAATGGTCTTTGAACTAGCGGAAAAGCATGATCTACCGCTAGACTTGCATGTGGATTTTGCCGATCATACGGAAGATCCTAGGTACATGCTGACGGATCGAATTTGCGATATGACGATGGAGCGAGGGATGCAGGGGCGTGTGACGCTCGGTCATGTGACGAGTCTTGGATCGCTTGAGCCTGAAGACGCGTCTACGTTATTTACTAAAATTGCGGAGGCAGGGATTACGATCATGCCGCTACCTGCAACGGATGTATATTTGAATGGACGCAACGATGAGAAAAACGTACGACGTGGGATGGCACCAGTTCTACAGATGCTTGAACACGGGGTAAATGTGGCATTCGCTTCAAATAATATCCGCAATGCCTTTACACCGTTTGGCAATGCGAATTTGTTACTGATCGGATATTTGCTTGCGGAGACACAATTCATGGGATCTGCTGAACAGCAGCGAACTGTTCTCGATATGATTACGTACAATGCGGCAAAATGTCTAGGTATTGAAGAGACCTATGGAATTGCTGAAGGGAAACTGGCGGACTTGGTTGTGTTTGATTCTCAGAAATTGAGTGACGTGATTCAAGACCAACCGATTGCAAACTTCGTAATTAAGGCAGGCAAAGTAATTGTCGAACAGTCTATGAATCGCGCTGTCGAATAAGTTCGAATGTTGTTAGATTGTTTTGAAAGTTAGCGGGTATATGATAAAGTAATACACATTACAATGTTTGAAAAGGAGGCTGCTTGGATGACGACAGTTGGATTTGTACGCCATGGGGTGACTGCCTGGAACAAACAAGGACGAGCGCAAGGGAGTACGGATATTCCCTTGGATAATGAAGGAATTATGATGGCGGAACGTGCAGCAGAGCGATTTGCGGCAGATAAGTGGGATGTAATTTACACAAGTCCTTGGCAGCGTGCAAAACGAACTGCAGAACTTATTGGGTTGCAGTTGACTCATGCTGAAGTAATTGAAGACAAACGGTTGCGTGAACGTGCTGGTGGATTGATCGAAGGGACGACGGAAGCCGATCGTTTGGCAAAGTGGGGTCCTGATTGGAAGCAGCTTGACTTGCAAGGGGAGTCGCATGATAGTGTGATCACCCGAGGGATGTCGTTCATTGAAGAGATGCAGCAACGTTATCCAGATGGCCGCGTACTTGCAGTCAGTCACGGTGGATTCATCAAACGGTTATTGTCTGAGTTGTTGCCTGGAACGACGTATGAAGAACCGCTTGGGAATACGTCGTTGACGATTGTTAAAATCAGTGACAATGAAAATTTGTGTGAGTTATTTAACTGCACAAATCATTTGCATGAGATGAAGTCTTGAAACCGGTTTGCCTTTGGGCACCCGGTTTTTTTGTGTGAATTGGCGATCAGATAGAGTGAGTTGTCGATCGGTGGGTGGTGTTTGTTTGTCACATAGCCATGTTTCTCCATCACACAGAGAGATTTGTCTGACACATAGCGAAGTTTCTCGATAAAGGGACACAATTCAAGTGATTGAAAGATAAAATTGGGGGCGCTTCGCTTGTTTAGGAAGGGACAACTCTATGGGGAAGACTGAATTCACATTGTCCGACAGAACTGATGAATTGTCCGACAACCGGCGAGGGTTCTCGGACACATAGCCATGTTTCTCCATCACTCAGAGAGATTTGTCCGACACATAGCGGAGTTTCTCGATAAAGGGACACAATTCAAGTGATTGAAAGATGAAATTGGTGGCGCTTCGCTTGTTTAGGAAGGGACAACTCTATGGGGAAGACTGAATTCACATTGTCCGACAGAACTGATGAATTGTCCGACAACCGGCGAGGGTTCTCGGACACATAGCCGTGTTTCTCCATCACACAGAGGGATTTGTCCGACACATAGCGGAGTTTCTCGATAAAGGGACACAATTCAAGTGATTGAAAGATGATATTGGTGGCGCTTCGCGGGGGGGGGGGGTGATATCTGCGCGTGCAGATAAAAATTGTCCGAGCTTGATCATCAGACCGCCTAATTCCAGTGCAATCTTTTTAAACTAGTATACTGTGAATGAAGAGGAAAGGGGACATATTGCATTCGCCCTACAAAGTGGATTATTAGCAACTCAAATAGGGTAAAGCCAAAAGTATGAGTGTAGAAGAAGAGGTGTAGAAAATGGCAGAACATGAATTTCACTTGAAAGCATTTTGGCCAGGTGGCCGTAATAGTGAAGGGTATATTGAAGCAGGAAATCTTCAAACTAAAATATCAATCCCGTCAGCAATGGAAGGTCCGAACATTGGCACAAACCCCGATGAAATGCTACTGGGTGCAGCGGCTACGTGCTATATCATTACATTAGCAGCGATGATTGAGCGGGCTCACTTGCCCCTCGGGAACATGTCGCTCGAATCTATTGGATTTGTCGATGTGACAATGGGTGTCTTCACGTATAAAAAGATTATTCATAGACCAATAGTTTCATTGAAACCAGAAGCGAGTGCGTCTGACTTTGAAAAGTTGAATGTGCTCATAGTGGAAGCAGAGAGAAACTGCATGATTTCCAAAGCTATTCAAGGCAATGTGGACGTGGAAGTTGAACCGTCAGTATCTAAATCACAAGTATAACTGGCAAGATAGGGGAGTTTCCTATCTTGTTTTTTAGTAGAGTGCATCCAGTATTATTCGCAATCTTTGAAAAGTCTTGCTAGAATGGATGAAACCTAACGGAAGGATGATGAATAGTGACCGAAACGTTGTCGCACCAGGATGTCATCTACGCATTCAGTAAAACACATCCGCCAGTAAAGAGAATCAATTCCGGAACAACCATTGAAATTGAAACATATGACTGCTTTAAAAACCAAGTCCAGTCACCAGATACGAAAATTAGTGGGATTGACTGGGATGCCATTAATCCCGCAACCGGCCCCATTTTTGTGAATGGCGCATCTGCTGGCGATATCTTGAAAGTGACCATTCAAAAGCTGAACATTGGCGACCAAGGAGTTATGGCAACGGGGCCGGATCTTGGTGTGATGGGACACCGTCTGACGGAGCTCGAATCTAAAATCATACCAATCGAAAACGGTGTTGCTAAATTTAACAATCGGCTTTCCATTCCGCTAAATCCGATGATTGGCGTTATTGGCGTTGCTCCTGAAGGGGAACCGATTTCGTGCGGAACCCCGGGGGCACATGGCGGGAATATGGACACGAAGCTGATCACGGAAGGGGCCGTCCTGTACTTCCCGGTTTTCGCTGAAGGTGCGCTGTTTGCGCTAGGAGACTTCCATGCGGCGATGGGAGATGGCGAAATTGGTGTTTCTGGAATTGAAGTGCCGGGCAGTGCTGTCGTCACGCTGGATGTCATTAAAAACACGCCACTTAATCATCCATTGCTTGAAAATGAAAAAGGATTCACGTTCTTAGTTTCGGCGGAAACATTGGACGAAGCGGTAAAGATTGCAGTCGAAGAGACAGCAGATTTATTGGCAGCAAGAACCAAACTCAGTTTATCTGAAGTGACCATGCTGCTGAGCGCAGTAGGGCAAGTTCAAGTGAGTCAAGTCGTCGATCCACTTGTCACCGTCCGGTTCTTTGTTCCGCGTTACATCTTGGAAACTTACGGTGCCGCACTTTTAGCCGAATAGATAGGGAATGAAACCAGCTTCTAGGAAGGGAGCTGGTTTTCCTTATGGGACAGAACACATTGCTGAAACTATTCATAGCAAGATTCCGTATAATAACTAAGGATAGTGTAATTGGAGAGGAGGCAAGTTTATGAATGTATTTAACGAAAACATAACCTTTTGCCATCCGTGGAGATCCTATCAGGCGCGAATTCTTGCAGATTTGGATGACCATTTGAAAAACAGGCACCTCCATCTAGTGGCACCGCCAGGATCAGGGAAAACGGTTCTCGGTCTTGAAGTGATGCTCAGATTAGATGAACCCACACTCATTATTGCACCAACGCTTGCGATTCGTAATCAGTGGATTGAGCGTTTCGTCGAGTCATTTTTGCAAGAGTCTCAACAGCCAGACTGGATTTCAACGGATTTACGAAACCCGGCGGCAATGACGGTGACAACCTACCAATCTTTACATAGTGTGTTAAAAGGAGAACATCTTGAAACGTTCTTCGCAGCATTCGATGCTGTGAATTTCAAAACTATTATTTTGGATGAAGCCCATCACTTACGCACGTCGTGGTGGCAAAGTGCAATGACAATCAGGGATCGATTGAGCGAACCGAACATTGTTGCACTCACAGCCACACCGCCGTACGACGCTGGGCAAAGAGAATGGAACAACTACATACAGCTTTGCGGTCCGATTGATGAAGAAATCTACGTCCCCGAACTAATTCGTGAAGGGGATCTTTGTCCCCATCAGGATTATGTCTATGCATCTATCCCCTCACCGGAAGAAGCAGGAATAATTGCACAGTTCCATCGGTCAGTGGATACGTTTGTCGAGCGTCTTTTATCCAACCAGGAATTCCTCGAAATGTTGGAGGGACACCCATGGATTCGTACGCCGGAAGAATACATGGATGAGTTACTTGGCAACCCTGCATATTATTCAAGCTTGCTGTTGTTTTTAAGAAATGCAGGGAGTGAGAGTTGGAAGGACGGACTCGAAATCATCGGAGCAGATGAAAAGAATATCCCAGAGTTTTCTCTCGGTTGGCTTGAAGAACTATTGAATGGTGTTTTGTATAAAGATCCATTTTACGAGGTTGACCATCCTGTTTTGAGGCCCATGAGATTAGAATTATCCAGAATGAATGCGATTGAACGACGAACGGTTACGCTGCGTTCGAGTCATGAAATTCAACAGACTCTAGTGAAAAGTGTAACCAAACTAAATAGTATTGAAGAGATCGTATCGTTCGAAACCGAGCAGCAAGGAACTTCTCTGCGGCAAGTGATTTTGACGGATTACATCCATAAAGAGGCGCTGCCAACGTCAGCGGATGATGAAAAACCGTTGGTACGTCTTGGAGTTGCTCCCATTTTTGAAAGACTTCGCAGATCACCAAGAACGGATTCGCGACTTGGCGTGCTGACGGGGTCGCTCATCATTATTCCAGCGACCGCATGGGCGACACTTACTGAACTTGCTATGAATAGCGGGGTTGAACTTTCTTCAGTACCTTTAGTGCAAGACGATGGGTATGTCTCCGTTGAAGTGGGTTCCAATCGACAGCAGGTGACCTCTCTCATGACAGAAGTTTTTTCTAGAGGCGAAATCCAAGTGCTCATCGGTACTGCAGCGCTTCTTGGAGAAGGTTGGGATGCGCCTGCCATCAATTCACTCATTATTGCCTCGACAGTAGGAAGTTATATGTTGAGCAATCAGATGAGAGGGCGTGCCATTCGGACTCAAGCAGGAAATCCGAATAAAACTGCTGCTATCTGGCATTTAGTATGTATTCAGCCGGTAATGGAAGGAGGCGGTCCAGACCAGATTGCCTTGGAAAGACGCTTCCAATCGTTAATCGGACTGGATGCAGAACTTCCGCGCATTTCTTCAGGCATCGATAGGCTCCATCTAGCGAGAAGTCTCGAATCTGGAAGTATTGCAGAGCAACAAAATCAGAAGACGTTTAAACGCGCCGTGGACCGAACATCATTACAGAAAAGGTGGCAGCAGGCTATAGGAAATGCAGAACGCGGTGAGCGGAAAGAAGAGCTTGTCGCCGAACGGAAGAGAATTCCGAAGCCGTTCGTATACGCAGCGACTGTTAAATCATTAGTCATTGTCGGAGTGGCAGTGTTTTTTGAAGCGGCTCGAGAAATAATGGGACCTGTCCCTTTCAATATATCGAAAGAACGGCTGATGATCGCGTTACTGGTCGGGATTGTATTAGCTTCTCCGTATTTATGGAAGTCAGGTAAAGCGATGATTCGCCATCGTTCACTGGAACGCAGTATGATTCAAGCTGCGACTGCTGTCTATGAGACACTGTTTCATGCTGGCTTACTATCCATTCCTCTGAAAGAAAATCGCATTTGAACAGAGGGAGGAGATTCGATATCTTGTAGTTTGGAACGGGGAACTATCCATGAACAAACGGTTTTTCTCAAGGCGATGCAAGAGTTGCTTGACCCTATTGAAAACCCGAGATACTTGTTAGTACGTCAGTCAAAACTTCTTTTCATCCAACGACGTGACTTCCATGCAGTTCCTGAAGAAATAGGTCGTAAAAAAGAATACGCAGAGTTTTTCCTGAAACAATGGAATCATCATGTTGACCATGCTAGGTTGACTTACACGCGTACACCTGAAGGTCGAAAAGAATTGCTCGTTGCGAGACTCACGGCGATGTCTGCTATTTTTGTCGATAAATCAGAGCGGCTGAGTGTGTGGAGGTAAGCAATCCTTAAAAGACTTGAAAGAAGAAAGCAAGGTTTTGTAAGTTAGGAAGGAGAAAATATGGTTGAGTACATATTAGTGTTTTTAGGGGCAGCCGTGCCCGCTCTTGAAATTGCAATTGTTATTCCGGTCGGGATTGTCCGAGGCCTGTCTCCATTCTGGGTCATAGTATCGGCCTTTGCAGGAAATATGCTGACCGTGGTACTGCTCATCTTTCTGTACCAGCGAATGGAGCAATGGTACAGGGGACGAAAAGGTGATAATACGGAGGGTGAATCTAAAAGGCAACTCCGTGGTAGAAAAATCATGGATAAATACGGGGTTGCCGGACTCGCATTAGCGGGACCGATTCTTATCGGTACACACATCGCAGCCTTTTTCGCTCTTCTATTTGGTGCTTCCAAACAGAAGACAATCATTTGGATGACAGTCAGTATCGCGTTATGGTCAATAATTTTTGGTGTCGTAACTGCGATGGGGTTTACTTTTTTCGTTAAAGATTAAACAATTTAGAAACGAATGTAAGAACAGGAGCGATAATGACACCGTATACAAGAAAAATGGTCGCAAATGTCCCTAAGAGATAGAGGATCTTGTGCTTTTGATAGGCACTCACTTCGGGTGATTCAATCAGATGGAAGGAGCGCTTTTTGTGGCAGGATTCACAGAAGAGTCGGTAAGTAACGTTTTTACGTATTTCTGATTTGTTCAGAACAACTTTCTTAACTCTCGTTTCTTTCCTTTTGAACGAAATACCGAATGTCTCTGCGTAGGGAAGTGTTTTTCTATGTAGGCAGTTCACAGATTCGAATTCCAACTGAAGGCCATCGAACCAACTTTTTTGGCGAAGGGTCTTCTTATACAGTATAATCCCTGCAATTCCTACAATGAGTATGGTTAGCGGGAATGCGGAAATCATAAAAATCAATTTCACTAGATCTTGACCACCTTTTAGAATGATTTGAAATACTTGATTTCCAGTCTATCAATATTCTCTTCTTGAAGCTACGGTTAACAGAAGAAGTCTATAAATGTTGAAGTAAAGGTTCAGGTATATTAGTAGTTTGGAGCGGAAGGTGGCGACTCCGGAGGGATCAGCGAAGATCGAAGACCCCGCAGAAGCGAAGTGCCGAGGAGGCTGAGATCGAGCCCCTCGGAAAGCGTCCACCGGGAGCGGAAAACAACGGCGGTCAATGGAATTGTTTGAGCCAATATATATAGTTGTATATATAAATTCATAACACTATTTAACCATTTGAACTTTCATTCAATTAAATTGTGAAAATATATTGACATGAAAAACACAATCCTATACTATTATTTTCAGCATGAATAAAGTCATTCTTATTAGTAGCCGTGGAGACGAGGGGTCGACGATGCGGTGGCAAACCCATTCAGTATATTTTTCTGGATAGGGCGCCCAACCTGAGCGCAGTTTTGTTATGGAACTGTGAACAATAAGAGGATAAGCAGCTGATGCAGATCGAAGCTTTCCTTAGGTTGTAGGAGAGCTTTTTTTGTGCTCCAAAACACATTTTTTGTAAGGAGCGGATACAATTGGTTGAAAAGATTTTATTTACTTCAGAGTCAGTGTCAGAAGGACATCCAGACAAAATTGCGGACCAAATTTCGGATGCAGTTTTGGATGCAGCGCTTGCACAGGACCCGTTTTCACGGGTTGCGTGTGAAGTGTTTACGACAACAAACACTGTAATTGTTGGTGGAGAGATCACAACAGGAGCGGTGTTGGATATTGAAAAAATCGCTCGGCAAACGCTTCTGGAAATAGGATATGTGAACGATGAATTAGGAATCGATGGCAACACTTGTAACGTGCAAGTGCTTGTCCATACGCAATCACCGGATATCGCTATGGGCGTAGATACGTCGAGTGATACGAAAGAAATCGGTGCAGGGGACCAAGGTCTGATGTTCGGGTTTGCAACGGACGAAACAGCAGGATTCATGCCGTTGCCGATTGAACTGGCACACGCGCTTGTGAAAAAAGCGTCTGTCCTCCGGAAAAACGGTCAGTTCCGCTGGGCACGTCCCGATATGAAATCTCAAGTAACGATTGACTATACATCGAAAGAAACGCCAAAGATCGAGACGATTTTAATGTCGATCCAGCATGACGGTGACTTTGATAAAGAAGCGTTCGATGCGTATGTGAAAGAGGAAATCATTTTTAATACGGTGAAAGAATTCAATTTACCTGAACCAATCCGTGTGCTGATCAATCCAACGGGTCGATTTGTCACAGGTGGTCCTCATGGAGACGCAGGGTTAACAGGACGAAAAATCATCGTCGACACATACGGTGGAGCAGCTCGTCATGGTGGCGGTGCATTTTCTGGAAAAGACTGTACGAAAGTCGACCGTTCCGCGGCATACGCTGCACGATATGTCGCGAAAAATATTGTTGCTGCTGGACTTGCGAAGAAGTGTGAAATTCAGCTGTCCTACGCAATTGGCGTCAGTGAGCCAATCAGTATTGCAATTGATACGTTTGGAACAGGAAATGTCTCAGACGAAAAAATGCTTCGTGCTATACGAGAAGTATTTAATCTGACGCCTGCAGGGATTATCGACATGCTAGATTTACGGGCACCACGTTACCAGGCGACAGCTGCATACGGACATTTTGGCCGTACAGAACTAGATTTACCTTGGGAGCGGACAGACAAAGTGGATGCGTTAACGCAATCTGTACATGACACAATCGGAGCCGGGTGCTGATGAACATCGTCAAAGAGACGACAGTTCCAACAAGAAATCTTCTCCAAACGGATGCGCCACTATTTGACGCGCTCGTCCGATATGCGAATTCTGAAACGGTTTCGTTTGATGTACCGGGTCACAAAATGGGAGCATTGAACACTCCGTTTCGCGATGCAATCGGGGAGCAAGCGCTGAAAATGGATGTCAATTCGATGGTGGAGCTAGACTTGTTAAGCCATCCGAAATCGGTCATTAAAGATGCACAAGAGTTAGCGGCACAAAGTTTTGGAGCGGATCATGCGTTTTTTCTAGTCAACGGCACAACTGTCGGGATCCACGCGATGCTTCTCGCGTCGTGTAAACCAGGGGAGACACTCCTTGTACCACGTAATTGCCATAAATCGGTCATAGACGGAATGATCTTAAGTGGTGTCTTGCCTACATTCATGCAACCGGAAGTGGATGAACAATTTGGGATTTCACATAGTGTTTCAGCAGAAAACGTCGCGAAAGCACTGAAAGAAAATCCAACTGCAAAGGCAGTGCTCGTTACGTATCCAACGTATTTCGGGACGATGACCGATCTGAAGACGATTTGTGAAATAGCCCATGCAGCAGGTGCCATCGTACTAGTCGATGCTGCACACGGTGCGCATTTAAGGAGTATGGAGGGAATGATTGACCCCATACAAGCGGGAGCAGATCTTGTTACAACGAGCATGCATAAAACGGGCGGCTCGCTTACTCAAAGTTCGCTTTTATTGCTTCAAGGCAATCGCATTACTGCAGATAAAGTACGGAAAGTGACCAGCATGCTCCAAACGACAAGTGCCAACTACCTGCTGATGAGCTCATTGGACGCAGCTCGAAGAGAACTTGCCCTTCATGGGGCTAATGCATTTCAACGATTGAAGCCGATTATTGACGAGGCTATAGAATTAATTGAATCAGGCGGACATTATGAAGTGTTGAAAAACAATAATGTCAGCAATCGTTTTCTTCAGTCCCATGACTGGACGAAGTTAGTGATCCGGGTGAACGGCCTGGGACGGACTGGTTTTGAAGTTTATTCACTATTAAAACAACGCTATGGTATTCAGATGGAGCTTGCAGAAGGGTATGTCGTCATGGCGGTGGTGACGCCAGCGGATACAACAACTACAATCGAATGTCTAACATCAGCATTGCTAGATATAGAACGAACGTGCACAAAACCGCACGTTCTCCACTCTGCATGGACAGTGGTGGATTCTGTCAATGAACTCGTGATGACACCGAGAGATGCATTTTATGCAGAACAAGAATCAGTAGCGATAGATGATGCCATCGGTCGAATTAGTGCAGATACATTAATGATTTACCCGCCTGGAATTCCATTAGTGATTCCAGGTGAACGAATAACGTGTGAAGTGATCCAGCATTATGCCTATTATGAGCAAGCATTCGGAAGCGTGTTATCTGAGTCAAAACAAAGTGGCAGCGTGACTGTCGTAAAAGGGGGATTTTAACGATGAGTTTAGAATTATCGGCGCTAGGACGCCACGTGTTGATTGAATATTATGGGTGCCCGAGTGAAATTATAGAGAACAACAAAGTGATTGAGCAGTTCATGAAAGAGGCTGCTGATTATTCAGGAGCTACCATTGTAGAATCAGTGTTCCATCATTTTAATCCATACGGGGTATCGGGCGCTGTCATCATCGCGGAATCTCACCTTACGATTCACACGTGGCCAGAATACGGCTTTGCTTCTGTAGATGTTTATACATGTGGCGATTCAGTAAGCCCTTGGAAAGCGGCTGATTATTTGGCTGAGAAGCTACAAGCCAAAAAGGTGGAGTCATTTGAAGTACCACGTGGCATGGTCGAAAAGATTCGTCAGTTTGCAGAGCGTGAGATTGAAGAAGTGACTGTGAAACCAATATTGGCAGGTGCAAACGTATGAGTTGGTATACAGAACAATGGAGCGAGGACTGCAAGTTTTCTGTAGGATATGAAAAGCATCTGCACAGCGAAAAGTCGCCGTTCCAGCAAATCGATTTTTATGAAGGCAAAGAATTCGGTACGTTTTTCACGCTAGATGGCTTGATGATGGTCAACGAAAAAGACGAATTCATCTACCACGACATGATTGTCCACCCGGCTTTCGCAACGAATCCAGAGATTAAGAAAGTGCTCGTGATCGGCGGCGGAGACGGGGGGACTGCGCGTGAAGTATTGCGCTATCCAGGCGTGGAACAAGTTGTCCTTGCTGAAATAGATGAGCAAGTATTCCGTCTGTGCCAACAGTACTTACCAATTACAGCAGCAGGTGTAGAAGAAGACCCGCGCATGGAACTCGCTTTCGGTGACGGACTTGCATATGTCCAAAATGCACCAGACGCTTCTTTTGACTTAATTCTCGTCGATTCTACTGACCCGGTTTCAGTAGGAGAAGGGTTGTTCACGACAGCCTTTTACAAGGAATGCTATCGTGTGTTAAATGACAAAGGGATCTTGATCAACCAGCATGAGTCACCGTATTTCTCGGAGTATGCAGAGAACATGAAAAAAGCGCGCACGAAGATTAAAAAAATCTTCCCTGTCGCACGTGTTTATCAATATCATATGCCGACGTATCCATCGGGCCACTGGCTGTTCGGTTTCGCTTCGAAATCTCTTGATCCATTGAAAGATGCAGATGCGACAAAGTGGAACGCACTCGGTTTGAAGACGAAGTATTACAATACAGATCTTCATCGCGGAGCATTTGCATTGCCGAGTTATGTGCGGGAGGCGCTAGATAGTGAAGAATAATGTGTTGAATACAAATCCCTTCATCGGCTGTGAAACACCCTATGAAGAAGCGGATATCGTATTATTCGGTTCACCATTTGACGGAACGACTAGTTTCAGACCTGGTACCCGATTTGCAGGCCAAGCGATTCGTCCGGATTCCTATGGCTTAGAGACGTATTCTCCTTATTTGGATAAAGACCTCGAAGATGCTTGCGTTTTCGACCACGGTGACTTGGAATTACCGTTCGGGAATACGGAGCGTGTCCTTCAACAAATTGGAACGTTCAGCGGTCAAGTCTTGGCGGATGGGAAGAAGTTTCTCATGATAGGAGGAGAGCATTTAGTCAGCTTGCCTTCCATCAGAGCGGCTTACGACACGTTCCCAGATCTGCATGTCATCCACATTGATGCGCATACCGATTTACGAGAAGACTATATGGGGGAGCCACTATCGCACGCATCCGTTATTCGGCGCTGCCACGATTTTCTCGGTGACGGACGCATCTTTCAGTTCGGAATCCGCTCCGGCTTGAAGAGTGAGTTTGACTGGGCAAAGACGCATACCCATTTGGAAAAGTTCACACTTGATACGTTACCCGAAGTGGTAAACTCGTTGAAAGACGTCCCCGTGTATGTGACGATAGACTTGGATGTACTGGATCCTGGAACATTCCCCGGTACCGGAACGCCTGAGCCTGGTGGCCTCACATACCGGGAATTGCTCGCGGCGATTGGACACCTTCAAACACTTGAAAATATCGTAGCGACAGACGTCGTAGAATTATCACCACAATACGATCCGTCAGGTGCCTCGACAGCAGTTGCTTGTAAGACCATTCGAGAGATGTTGCTGACGCTAGCAAAGTGATCTATATATAAGAAAGCCGTCCCAAGTTTAGAGGGACGGCTTTCTTTATGGATTAATTTAAGTCTACAGTAGGTGTGCTTACACTAGATGGACTTTCCTTCTGTGTATGCGAAAGTGTCAACATGAAGATGAATGACACACAGAACAGGATTGCGAGGTAAATCATCGCAGCAGTCATATCATAGTTTTGCAAGATGTACCCGACGAGTATTGGTGAGAAACCGCCGACAGCACGTCCAAAGTTGAAAATAGTATTCGTTGCAGTACTTCGGATTTCCACTGGGTAGAAACTGCTGATCAAAGCTCCGTATCCTGCGAACATCCCGTTAGAGAAGAACCCAACGATAGCTCCACCAATCAGAACCCCGGCACTGCCTGTTGCATAGCTGTACAGGAAGACGGCTATGGCTGATGCGATTAAGAAGAGACCATACGCTTTTTTCGCACCGAGTCTGTCCATGATTTGCCCGAAGACGAGCATACCTGCGATCATTCCAACTGCTGTACTGATTGTCCATAGAGCCGAACTTGAAACAGAAAGCCCTTGTGATTGTTGCAACATTGAAGGCAACCAGATCATCAAGCCGTTGTACCCTGCAATTTGGACAGTCGCCATGACAGCGAGTGTAACTGTTGTAAATGCAACCCGTGGGGAAGCAACAAGCAAACGAAGTTTCCCGGCATTCTCTTTTTTCTGCGCAGCTTTTTTCAATTTCTGAGATTCGAGCCACTCAGGGGATTCATCCAAATTACGACGCACGATGAATGCAAAGATGACTGGGATGATGCCAACGAAGAACAATGCTCTCCAACCGAACGCAGGTAAAATGAGTGCGCTTAGCAATGCAGCTAAGATGACACCGTATTGAGCCCCAACGCTAACATAAGAGGATGCGCGACCTTGTTTGTTTTTAGGCCATGCTTCCGCAACGAGTGCCATTCCTATTCCATATTCTCCACCAGCACCAAGTCCAGCGATGAAGCGGTAGATATAAATTTGTTCAATGTTCGCTGCAAGTCCAGTAAGGGCTGTTCCAAGTGCGAACAATAGAATACTATATGTGAACACTTTAACGCGTCCGAATTTATCTGCTAAAATCCCGAAGAGCACGCCTCCGACGAGCATACCGATATTTGTAACAGATGAGATCAGACCGCCTGTTGCAAAGTCGATTCCGAAGTCCGCAATGATCATCGTCATTGCGAAGGAAATGAACATGATATCCATGCCTTCAAGAGTAAGACCGGCGACTGAAGCCACCACCGTTTTCTTTTGATAATTCATCGTATGTTCCGCCTTCCTATTGTAGGGTGTTGCTCAACGTAAGAAGAATGGAACCGTTATTCACGGCGATTGCCATCCTCTTTTTGCGTCTCACAGAACGCTTATTAAAAGAGTGCTCAGTAGTTAAATGTGCACAAAAAATGCCCTCGCCGTCTTGGAGGACAGCAAGGGCAAAGTACGACAAATCACGTAAGACAAGGCAGAGCCAGTCTTACAATCCGGTACCCTTTCCGGCCTCTCTGGACCGTGTTAAAGGAGCAATTTAATTGTTTTTATACTACCAGAAGAAATTTAGTTGTACAAGATATTTTTACTGGTACTAGCAATGTTGGAGTTTTCGATTAATATTTTTTAACGCAGATGTCGTTCATTAATGCTATAATTATTCAGTTCTTCAATTTTTGGATGGAGGTTATATCGTGAATACGACAGAAGTACATCATCAAACTCAGTCTAAACGAGTTCTTCTATATAGCTTAACGTTTTTAGCAATTGCGATCATTGGTCTTACCTATGTTAAATGGATGCCGTATGTGGGCAAGAGTATTACTGCGATTACGACACATTCCATCGGGGACTCAATTTTAGGAACAGACCCCGGAAAAGCGGAGTCAGCTTCTTTTTCAGGAGCGTGGGACTATGCAGTAACGTATTTTGCTGCAGTATGGAAAGCCGCAGTGCTCGGAATTCTATTAGGCTCATTATTGCAAGTGCTTCTGCCAGCAAATTGGCTTATTCGTGTACTTGGTAAAACATCATTCGCAAGTACAGCTGCTGGCGGACTCGCTGCAGTACCGGGCATGATGTGCACGTGTTGCGCAGCCCCTGTAGCAGTAGGTCTCCGCAAAAAGAATGTATCAGTTGGTGCGGCACTTGCATTTTGGATTGGAAATCCAACGTTAAATCCAGCGGCGCTCGTGTTCATGACATTCGTATTGTCTTGGAAGTTCACGGCGCTTCGGTTAGTGTTTGGAATAATTTTGACGTTTGGTGTGAGCTATTTAGCGAACCGATTCGCCCCAGCCGTTAAACCGGTGGATACGGAAAAGTTATTACAGCAAGCTGCTGAGGAAGAACAAGGTTCGTTTCTTATGCGCTGGCTCAAGAGTCTAGGGAAAATGACATTGTTCATATTACCGGCGTACTTCCTATCCGTTTTGTTGATGGGTGCAGTGAAAGGGTGGTTGTTCCCACAATTAGGGGAAGCGACAGGAAGTTCAATTTTGTTACTAGTGCTTATTGCGATTGGCGGCATGTTGTTTGTCATTCCAACAGCTGCAGAAATTCCAATCATCCAGACATTCATGGCATACGGAATGGGCGGTGGCCCGGCAGCAGCATTGTTGCTTACATTGCCAGCTGTTAGTTTGCCGTCATTATTGCTCGTTTCAAAGTCGTTCCCTAAACGTGTTCTCGTCTTCGTCAGTGTATCTGTCGTTGTGCTAGGCGTTGTTGCAGGAATTGCAGGGAATTATATACTGTGAAACAAAAAGAACCGTCTCCTATTGGAGGACATGAAAAAACTTACTTTTTTCAAGCTAACAAGTTGTATAGTTAAAAAAGAGGCACTATTTCGTTCAAACTTGAACGAAATGGTGCCTCTTTCATTATCTTTCCATTTATGATTATGAAGATTTTGACTATCTACTGACGAATGAAGAATCCTCGTTGATTGGAGAAGAAGGCGGCGACTCTGGAGGGATCAGCGAAGATTGAAGACCCCGCAGGAGCGAAGCGACGAGGAGGCTGAAATCGAGCCCCTCAGAAAGCGTCCGCCTGAAGGGGAAATCAACAGTCTCCTATACACAACAAATATTAAAGGACTTTTTCATTGGCCTTCTCCTATTGAAGACGGTCCTTTTTTTAATGAACAACAATAAAAATCCTTAATCAAGCTCGTGTCTGTAGGGTATGATACACTCACTTCAACGACTAGTAGGAGGGATTTTGGATGAAACAACTCACTGGGAAAACGGCAATTGTTACAGGTGCAAGCAGCGGGATTGGCTCAGGTATTGCAAAGGAACTTGCGGAACAGGGAGCAAACGTTGTTCTTGCTGCACGCAACGAAGAAAAGTTACATGAATTAGCAAAACAACTTACAGACAATGGCGGCTCCGTGCTTGTTGTGAAGACAGATGTATCCAGCCAATCAGATGTGGAAGCACTCGCAGCTAAAGCGAAAGATGCTTTTGGCGGCGTAGATATTTACGTCAACAATGCCGGGCAAGTACTTACAGCAGAAGTGCGTTCTGGCAAAACGGAAGAATGGGAGCAAATGATTGACGTCAACATTAAAGGTGTTTTGTTCGGCATCAACGCCGTACTGCCATCCATGCTTGAAAAAGGGGCAGGTCATCTTATTAACATCGCTTCCGTTTCTGCAACAGAAGTGACAAAAACAAGCACAGTTTACAGCGCAACTAAATTTGCCGTCCGTGCAATCTCTATGGGTCTCGAAAAAGAACTTGCAAAAACAGGTGTCCGAGTGACCAATATCTCTCCGGGATTGGTCGACACTCGATTAGGGGAAAAGTACGACTGGGGCGATCGCAAGAAACTTCAAACATCGGATATCGCAAAAGCGGTTGTTTACGCAGTTACACAGCCTGACTATGTCAACGTCAATGAAATCACGATAAGACCTGTTTAATAGAAAAAAGTCGACTTCGCATATGACGAAGTCGACTTTTTTAGGTTAAGAAGACACAGGCTTCTTCAAAATACCAAGGAGAATCGCGGATACAATCGATCCAATGGCCACAGCGAGTAAATAGAGCATCCAACTTCCGTCAACGAGAGGGAAGACGAATATCCCGCCATGAGGTGCTTGTAAACCGATGTGGAACGCCATCGATAAACCACCAGCAATTCCTGCACCAACCATTACAGAGGGAATGACGCGCAGCGGATCTGCTGCTGCGAATGGAATCGCACCTTCAGTGATGAATGATGCCCCCATAATGTAGTTCACTTTGCCAGCTTCCCGTTGTTGAAGAGAGAATCGGTTTCTGAAAACGGTTGTTGCGATTGCAATGGCGAAAGGTGGAACCATTCCAGCTGCCATGATTGCAGCCATCGGTTCGTACACGCCGCTTGCGAGTAATCCTGTACCGAACAAATAGGCAGCTTTGTTGATAGGCCCCCCCATATCAATTGCCATCATTAATCCAAGGACAATCCCAAGCATTACCGCATTCCCTGTACCGAGTCCTGTTAACCATGCGGAAATGGCGGTATTGAGAGCACTGAATGGCGTATTCACGACGTAATGCATGATAAGTCCTGTGCCTGCGATTCCAAGTAATGGATAGAGCAAAATCGTCTTAATCCCGTCCAATGAAGGAGGAAGTGCAGAAAGCCACTTCTTTAATCCGACTACCAAGTAACCGGCAAGGAAACCTGCGATGATTCCACCGAGGAAACCAGCACCACTCGTAGCAGCCATTAATCCACCGACCATACCAGGGGCAAAACCAGGACGATCCGCGATACTAAGGGCGATGAACCCTGCGAGGACAGGAACCATTAACGCGAACGCATTTCCGCCACCAATTGTATTCAATACAGCAGCAAATGCATTATAGGACGGGTCATCTGGTTTAAATGAGTTTGGCCCGAACAAGAATCCGATGGCAATAAGTATCCCGCCACCGATTACAAATGGAAGCATGTTTGACACACCGCTCATCAAATGCTTGTAAATTGTAGATCCAATTCCTTTAGTCAATGCTGATTCTTCACCAGCCTCTGAATCAGCGCTCGAACTGCCCTTATACACAGGTGCATCTTGTTTCACCGCGCGGTCAAGTAATTCCTTCGGCTTCCGAATCCCTTCTGCAACAGGAACTTCAATTACATGTTTCCCAGCGAAACGCCCCATTGAGACATTGGTATCCGCAGCAACAATAACAGCCGTTGCACGCTCAATATCCTCAGCAGTCAACACGTTTTGTGCACCACCCGATCCGTTCGTTTCGACTTTGAACGGGATTCCGAGCTCTGCCGCTTTGTTTTTGAGTGAATCTGCGGACATATACGTGTGGGCAATCCCTGTAGGACAAGCAGTAACAGCAACTACATATGGTTTAGACGAATCCGCCGATGGTGGCGGCGTCGAAGGAGCGGGTTCTTCATCCGGCTGATCATGTGCGTCAATGAGTGACAATATCTCTTCTTTCGATGAAGCTTTGAGTAATTGCTTGCGTACGTCTTCGTTCATAAGTACCGTGGACAACCGTGCGAGCGCTTTCAAATGCATGCGGTTTGCACCGTCTTCAGCTGCTATCATGAAGAACAAATGAGCCGGCTGTCCGTCAAGCGATTCGTATTCCGCCCCCGCTTCCGAACGACCAAATGCAATCGCTGGAACCTTAACGGCACTCGTTTTCGCATGGGGGATTGCGACACCATCGCCAATCCCAGTCGTGCTTTGTGACTCTCGATTCAAAATGGCTTTTTTGAATGCAGAGCGATCATTTAGTTTCCCGGCTCTGTCAAGCACATCCACTAGTTCTTCGATGACCGTTGGTTTGTCTGTTCCCTTAAGCCCAAGTAAAATCGTATCAGCCGTTAACAATTCGGTAATCCTCATTGTCCATTCCCTCCTTCTAATGATGTCACTACAACTTGAGGTAGTAACGCGTCAACTTGTTGTTTCGTACATAATCGATCGGAAAACGCGGTAGCACTTCCGGAAGCGATGCTCATTTTAAATGCCTGTTCTATTGTTTCATCTTGTTCAAGTGACGCGAGGAATCCAGCAACCATGGAGTCTCCAGCACCGACAGATCCTTGAACTGTGCCTTTAGGTGCATTGGCAATGAGTGAAAGCGAATCATTTACATACACGGCTCCCGCGCCGGCCAGCGATACAATTACCTGTTCGGCACCAAGGTGGACGAGCGTTTTCGCATGCTTCACTGCATCATGCAGCGAATTTACTTCAGCACCGACCATTTCCCCTAGTTCATGGTGGTTCGGCTTAATAAGAAACGGGCGGTAAGGAAGTGTCTTTAACAAAGAAGTACCTTCAGCGTCGACAACAAAACGGATACCCGACTTTTTGCATAACCGTGCAAATTGTTCGTAGGTGTCTTCAGGAAGCGAAGAAGGGATACTGCCAGATAGTACGAGTACATCATGCCTGCCTAAGTTTTTCACTTGTGCTTTCAACTTTTCAAAACGGAGAGCGTCGATAATGGGGCCAGTTGCATTTACTTCCGTTTCTTCAGCAGCACGTATTTTCACGTTCACTCGTGTTTCTCCTTCGACGGATATGAAATTTGTAGAAATGCCGGCTTTTTGCAGGAGTCGTTCAACTTCCTGTCCAGTAAACCCTCCAGTGAAGCCAAGTGCGCTACTTGGGACACCTAACGTCGTCAACACTTGTGAGACATTTATGCCCTTACCACCAGCTAAAAAATGATCTGAGGTCGAACGATTTAACGCACCTAGTGATAGGGAATCGAGAGTCAGTAAATAATCCAATGAGGGATTCAGCGTCACTGTATAGATCATTCGACAATCACCTCCAATTTCGTATTCTTCGGGAATGCTTGTAAGGATTCGGAGCTCTCACTTGTCGTTACGACAACTGCTTGTGAAAGGCCAGCGAACTTCGCAAAGGCCACTTCTTGAAACTTAGAATGGTCTGCCAAAATATAAGCTTCTCTTGATAATTGAATCGCGAGTTCTTTGATTTGTGCTTCTTCTTCATCAGGAGTGGTAAACCCATAATCCGGATGGATGCCATTCACACCTAGAAAACACTTATCAAAACGATAGTGTTGAAGACTATGAACAGCACCTCTGCCAATTAAAGCTTTGGTGGAAGGTTTTGCAATCCCACCCGTTAGAATCGTTTTACAACCACGTTCAAGCAGGGCATCCGTATGAGAAATTCCATTGGTCACGACAATGATAGATGGAGGAAGAAAGGGAATCATTTCAAACACGGTAGACCCGGCATCTAAGTAGATCGTGTCGCCTTCTTGGATATAAGAAGCAGCTAGTTGACCGATTTGTTGTTTTGTTTGAAGGTTTTTAGATGTTTTTTCAGACATAGAAGATTCCTGGAGTTTTCCTTGTAGCTTTGCTGCACCACCGTGTACTCGTTTTAGTTTTCTTTGGCGCTCTAATTCTATTAAATCACGTCGTATTGTAGACTCTGAAGAACCTGTTTCAGTAGTGAT
Source organism: Sporosarcina sp. BI001-red (assembly GCF_003384035.1). GTDB lineage: Bacteria > Bacillota > Bacilli > Bacillales_A > Planococcaceae > Sporosarcina. The sequence goes on from NZ_QQAK01000015.1 coordinate 163,049, forward strand.
GTCTTGCAAGCGAACCGTTTGGTTGTGCTCTAACAACTTCACTATTAGATGATGACGTTCAGTCTCTAGCATGGGAATCCCCCTTAACCAATCTCGTTACATTCATCATATACCTAGAGTATTCTGAACTCAACCAAAATATTTCAAAAACGTTCAAAAACATTCATAGGGAAATTTAATTAGACAGTAAATTATTTTAGAATCCGAAATAGTTATTGACCCTATTCCTTTACTCTGATAAAATAAAACGCGAATATCGACATTATTCGACAAAAAATGACGTGTTTTTCACGTAATCTTGTAATTCGTTTATACAATTAAACGAAGGATAAAGAATTAATGCCACACACATAAATTAGTTAGGAGGGAATTTACATGGCAGATTCAAAAAAAGGTGTCTCAAGACGGGACTTTTTGAAAACAAGCGGTATTGCGGCAGGTACGTTAGTCGGTGGAGGACTAATTGGCGGACTGGTTGGTTTTAACGCGAAAAAAAGTGATACTTCCAGCAACGATACTATGGATATGAAGCATGAAAATTCCGATGCGAATCGAGGACTTATGTTTTTTCAAAATCAACATGAGTTTGACGTACTCTCCCAAGCTACAGAACGTATTTTTCCTGAGGATGATCTAGGACCAGGTGCAATCGGTCTAGGCGTCCCATTTTTTATTGACAATCAACTTGCTGGTAATTATGGCAGCAATGCGAAGGAATATATGCAAGGCCCATTCTACGAGGGTGAGCCAACGCAAGGATACCAAAGCCGCATGAGCCGTTCAGACATTTACCGTGTAGGTATTGCATTAATGGACAGCGAAGCGAACAAGAGGTTTGACAAGGACTTCACAGAAATCGAAGCTGGTCAGATGGATGAAATCCTTACTGATTTGCAAAAGAATGCTGTGCCAATGAAAGGGGCGTCTGCCTCATTCTTCTTCGGTTTACTCCGTTCGGCAACTCTAGAAGGTGCTTATGCAGATCCGATTTATAACGGAAATGCAAACATGGAAGGATGGAAGATGAAAGGATTCCCGGGTCATCAAATGTCTTATATCAATGACATTGAGGACGATAAATTTAAGAAGTTCGAGCCTAAATCCATTAGCAGTATGCAACATTAATCAAAGAGGGAGGTAAGTCACAGTGGTAAAGACGCTCGATAAAGTAGATGTAGTAACAGTTGGTGTTGGTTGGACAGGCGGTATTATCGCTGCTGAATGTGCGAAAGCGGGAATGAAAGTACGTGGGTTAGAGCGAGGAAAAGATCGTGGCACAAGAGACTTCTCGATGGTGCATGACGAGTATCGCTATGCAGTAAGGTACGAGTTGATGCAGGATTTGTCTAAAGAAACTGTGACAGTTCGTAATAATATCAAACAACGTGCATTGCCAATGCGTCAATTAGGGTCATTCCTTCTAGGTGAAGGTTTAGGAGGAGCTGGAACCCACTGGAACGGGATGACATATCGCTTTCTTCCATATGATTTTGAGATTAAATCACAAACTGATAAGAAATACGGTAAAAATAAGCTGTCATCAGATTATTTGTTGTCTGACTGGGGCATAACTTACGATGAGCTGGAACCTTATTATGATAAGTTTGAAAAAACAGCTGGTCTGTCGGGTGAAGATACGAACCCGTTTTGGGGAAAGCGTTCATCTGCCTTTCCGACACCACCAATGAAAAAAACACCGTTGTTGAAAAAGTTTGAGAAATCAACAACTGATCTTGGATATCATCCATATATGGTTCCTGCGGCAACACTTTCAGAACCTTACGAAAATCCAGATGGATCAAAAATCGGTGGCTGTCAATATTGTGGATTCTGTGAGCGATTTGGTTGTGAGTATGGTGCGAAATCTTCACCAGAGGTTACAGTAATTCCTACTGCAAGAGCGACAGGAAATTATGATATTATTTTCGATGCGAATGTTGTTGAAGTTCTGAAAAAAGGTAATAAGGTAACAGGGGTTCGCTTTGTCGATACGCAATCGGGCGAAGAGTTCATCCAGCCTGCCGATGTTGTTGTGCTCACTAGTTATGTGATGAATAATGCTAAACTGCTCATGGTATCGAATATTGGTGAACAGTATGATCCGGCAACTGGAAAAGGTTCGCTTGGAAAAAATTATTGCTACCAGATTGAACCAGGAGCTGCAGGGTTCTTTGATGAGCAAATGAATACATTCATGGGTGCAGGCGCACTTGGAATGACAATTGATGATTTCAATGGTGATGCCTTTGACCATAGCAAATTGGATTTCATTCATGGAGCTAGTATTTCATTTGTCCAATCCGGTGACCGTCCAATTTTAAGCAATCCGGTCCCTTCTGACGTCCCTATGTGGGGAGCTGAGTTTAAAAAGGCGTCCATTCAAAACTATACACGTTCGCTATATGTTTTTGGACAAGGTGCTTCGATGCCACACAAACATAATTATTTATCACTGGATTCAACATACAAAGATAAATATGGTGTACCATTGTTAGGGTTAACGTACAACTTTACGGAACAAGATCGAAACTTACACAAATTTATTACCGAAAAGACTGTTGAGGTTATGAAAGGTATGGGCGCTAAGAAGACTGAGGGCGGTGGACCTTTAGGCGACTATGACGTTGCACCATATCAATCTACGCACAATACGGGTGGTACAATAATGGGTGCGGATCCTGATTCAAGTGTCGTAAACAACTATCTACAGCATTGGGATATGGAAAATCTTTTTGTGGTAGGCGCAGGAAACTTTAATCACAATAGTGGTTATAACCCAACGGCTACTGTCGGAGCACTAGCTTACCGAACAGCTGAAGGGATTCAGAAATACCGTAAACAAGGCGGCATGCTCGTCTAATTTGGAAGGGGAAAAAAGATATGAACTTAGCAGCTATTGGAGTACCAGGGCTTATTATCATTCTTGTAATTGTACTAATTTTGTTCGGACCTCGTAAATTACCTGAGGTTGGTTCTGCGGTAGGAAAGACACTTGCTGAATTTAAAAAGTCTGCAAAAGATATTATGGATGATGATGAGAAAGCTGAAGTTAAAAAAACTGAAGCTAGCAAAACTTCTGATACAGAGAAGTAGGTGAAACGATGGATCCATATGGAGATCATAATCGGAAAATATTAAGTCCATTAGATAAAAAGAATAAAGAAGAAGCTGAATTGTCCGTAGAAGCTAAATCGGATGCTGCAGATGAAGAGGTCTTAAAGACACCAGCACTCACGACTCCTACGGACGAGAACGGAATTATTCCACCCGAAGAAACAAAAGATGAAACCGAAGACGAGGGTGGAGATTCCAACCTCGTAGAACACCTAAGTGAATTACGAAAACAGCTGATCAAAAGTATTGTTGTTTTCTTGGTGTTTTTCATCGCCGCATTCAGTACCATTAACGTATGGTTCCCTTACATTACACACGGGTACACGTTAATTGTTTTGAGTCCGATGGAAGTCATTTCGTTTTACACGACCATTTCAGCTGCACTTGCATTTGGACTATCTGTTCCATTTCTCTGCCACTTCTTGTGGAAATTTGTGAAACCGGGTCTAAATGAAAAGGAAAGTCGTTTTTTAAGTCTATACTCTCCTGCGATCCTAATATTGTTCGTAGCAGGAATAGCATTTGGTTACTTTGTTGTGAACCCGCTTAGCTACAATTTCTTAGTCAAACTCGGTAGTATGAACTTTGACGTGATGGTTTCGGCACAAGAGTATGCACGCTTTCTCTTGATAACAACAATGCCAATTGGTTTACTGTTTGAATTACCTGTGGTTGCGTTATTCCTTTCCGCGATTGGAATTCTTACTTCAGGATCTATGAAAAAGGTGAGAAAATGGTCATATGTAGTGCTAGGAGTCATATCAGCACTCATTACTCCACCTGACTTCTTCAGTCAGCTCATTATTCTAATTCCGATGATAGGTTTATACGAAGCAAGTATATTCCTTGTCACCCGAACCGAAAAACGTTTAGCAGCAGCAGCAGCTGATGTAGCCTAAAAAACCCGCTTTGCACAATGTGCAAAGCGGGTTTTTTATCATTCAGTAAGTGCGAAATTTACACGGACGATTAAATTATTTGTTTCACTACGAAGTGTTTTGTATGTTTCTACAAATGCTTCCTTATTTTCTGCAGGATTATCAAACTTTCCAATTTCCTCCCACATCGTTTTCATTTTCATCATTTCTTCAAATAGCGCCATATCCGTTCCCGTCTGTGGACCAGGAACTAATACAGTTGGAGATCCAAGGTCGAAGAAATCTTCTTGAATGATTGGGAATACCGGGTGTTCAAACTCATCATTCTCAATGAGATATCCAAGATCATTTAAGGAAGGTGCAATCAGAAGAACAATTTGCATGATACTTCGTTCTAGATTAGTCGCTTCCTCCCAAGTACGATATTCGGAATCAGGGGTGGTAGCGAATTCCTCAGCACGTGTTTGAAGAAATAATTGATAGGCCTCAGGGAGTACAGAATCTTGTAATTGATAAGCCCGACTTTCTGTAATATCAATCAAAGCATCCCCTAGATTGGTTACATTTGTTACCTTACCGCCTTGGCTTGTAATGCCTCTCACTGGGTGATCATCAAGTGCATAGCGGACAATTCCTTGTTCTTTGGCTAACTGTTCATATTCTTCTTGTGTAAGGTTTTTAGGGAAATTCCCTTCATTGTCATAGACGGAAGGGATTTCAACGGTCCTCATTTTTGCTTCGTCGTACAACTCTCCGTCTTCATCAGATGTTTGACTATCCACGATTTCGTCAGATGAAGTTGGGGTAATCTCCTTACCGTTTTCATTCGTTTGTTCCGCATTCTCTTCAGCTGAGTCGCTATCGATGTCGTCCTCTTTCTGTGACGGTACCTTATTAGAACTGCATGCTGCAAGTAAAAAAATAATAAGTAGCAAAAGTCCTGTTTTCTTCATATGTAGAGTGCCTCCTAATTGGGTATGCTGTGTATGATACGTTTCTTCATCTATAGAGTTTCGTTATAGGTGAGAATGATGCTTAGGTAATGTGGATGAAAAAGTCTTAAGTCCTGAAATTGCTCACACAAATACAAGTACATTTGTTAGTGAAAATAGTAGTTTGGGTTAAAGTAATAATACAAATCCGAAGCCTAATAAACAATTAGGTTTTGAAAAGGAATGAAAAAATAAAACATGACAAAGAAGAAGATTATAGGCAATACCCTGTTATTTGTTGGAATAATGGCTTATATTTTGTTGTTTGGCGCATTGTTTGGACAAAACAATATCTTGATAGGTGTTGCTACAATTACAGCGATGCTCATGTTGCTAGAACGTGATCTGACAATCCACCCTGTTCAGAACACAGTTAAATTTGCCGGTTTGAATTTATTGACTGGAATTGCAGCATTTGCCGCTGGATTCTCTGTATGGACAGCGGTACCAATCCATTTTGTAATGATGTTCATCATCAGTTACACATTGATATTCAACTTGAAAAATCCACTGTATTTACCATTTTCACTTCAATATTTATTTTTACTAGCGATACCTGTAACGGGAGCTGAATTACCACTCCGATTAGTAGGACTTGTAGTTGGTGCCATTTCAATCATGGCATTACAAATGCTTGTAAATCGGAAACGGATCTCTAAGAATGGAGATCCGATTGTGAAAAGTGTTTGTACCTCACTGTTGGGGAAAATAGACAAGAAGCTGGCGGGGGAAGACTCTACCGAAATGGATACAGCAATTCGAAAGTCCATTGGATCGCTCCGTTCCATGATCTATGACCAGCGCGAAGAAGACTACTATCTAACCGAAGAGGGACGATTACGGTTAAATATCACAGCTGCACTAGAGAAAATGGATACACTTTTAGATACCTTGGAGCCGAGACATGCAGAAGGAAAAGTAATTCAAGATGTGAGAATGATTTTAAACAAAGCGTTAGAAGGGGATTCCAAAGAAATCAATGCGCGGGAACTAAGTAAAGCATCAGAAGAAGTGATGCAAAGTTATATGACAGAGCCGCCCCAGTCCTCAACTCAATTGCGTTTACTGAATAACATTGACTATCTGACAGACAGCTTACTCGCGTTACAGCAGTTAACACCTGAAAAACGTAAAATCACTCGGAAAATCGAAGAAATTCCACTGAAATTCAAGAAATTCACATTGAATGCGGCACCCCTTCATGTATCATCACTAAAAATGTCGTATGCGGTTCGTATGGCGACGGGGATTGCAATTTCTGGTTTCTTAATGGACTTCTTCGACTTAACAGAAGGTAGATGGATGATGTTTACCGTTTTGTCGGTCATCATCCCGTTTTATGAACAATCGCACAAAAAAATGCGAGATCGTATATTTGCGACAGTTGTTGGGGCAACACTCGTATGGATTGTATTCTCGATCTTCCAAGTAACAGCAGTACGCACAGGATTGTTATTATTTGCAGGGTATTTGATGAGTTATGTAAAAGTGTATCGCTACAGTACAATCCTAGTAACGTTCTCAGCAATCGGTTCTGTCGCTTTAATATCGGGAGAAACTCAATTTTTGACGGTAGAACGATTATTAATGGTGTTGGCGGGAGTTTTTATTGCGCTCCTTATTAACCGTTTTGTGCTTCCGTATAAAATGACGGATGCCAATGTCAATTTAGGAAGAATGTCCAATGATACGCTGACTGAAATGCTGAAAGAAGCGAAGGACGCCATTAATGGAAATGCTGCAGTCGGCAGCCATAGTATGAAAAACTTATTAATCATTAGTACGATGATTGAAGAGCGTGCGCGTGTTAACTTACAAGCTGCTGGAACAGATGTCGCAGATGAGCTATTTGCTCCAAGAAGACTCGCGAGTAACACGCTCTATGAACTGTTGATGTGGAAAGAAATGCACGGTATGAAAGAAGAAATTTCTCTAAGAGTAGTAGCGTTTTTACAACAGATTGAGACATGCTGGTTAACGGGGGTTACGTATTCTAGTGTGGTCAAACACTTACATCTCACATTAGCAAGTGATCCTATTCTAGAAAATAGAATCATTCTTAGTATAGTGCTTGAGATTGCTGAAGAATTTGAACAGATTCAAACAGAAGACGAAAAAGTGAAACCTCATCTCGGGGAATGACGTCAGTTCAAATAGTAAGCACGTATGCATAGATTCTTTATGCAGTACAACAGAAAGGGTTGAAAAGTCGTGAATCTTGAAATTCATGACGTAACGGCAACGAACTATCGAGATATCCTTGAATTGAAAGTTGCCCAGTCACAAAAAGAATATATAGAAACACCTTATGAATGCCTTGAGGACTCCGTTGAGTGGGAGCAGTTCAAACCTGTTGGACTCTATGTGAATGGAGAACTCGTCGGATTTGCAATGTATGGACTTTTCCAAGAAGAAGGCGAGCACGGTAGATTATGGATTGATCGGTTACTGATTGATGAGCGATTCCAAGGTAAAGGTTACGGTACACAATTCATGAAAATGTTAGTTGAAAAAGTAACATCGGAATACGGACAGCAACCAATTTACCTTAGTGTATACCCTGATAATAAGGAAGCAGTTCGACTCTATCAGAAACTAGGCTTTGATTTTATTGAAGAACGAGATACTAACGGAGAGCACATCATGAGAACACAATAAAAGGAAAGAGGTCTGAAATAGACCTCTTTCCTTTTCGTTAGTCAGATTCTTTTTCTTTTCTAAATTCTTCTTTTGTAAGCTCCGCGGCAGTGTCTTGAATGTTTTCTTGTATTTGTTGCCCTACAGCAGCTTTCTCTGCCTCCTCAGGAGTTTTATTACATATTCCTTTCTTTTCTTGTTCAATCTTTTCTTGCACTTCTTCAATGTTTTTCATTTCTTTTTCATATTCTTTATCTACTTGTGTGGTGGAAGGAATAATGTCATCTTCACAGTAATCTACACGTTTACCGTATCGGATTAGCTCATATATAATCATTCCGTTATTCGGTTTTCCATTTGTCATAAGCATAGGAACTGCATCAATTAACACATAAAAAAATGCATAAAATATAAACCGATTCCAAAACCTTGCCTGCTCTTCAAGAAATCCATTTGCGATTAAGGTATTCAATGTGAGAGCAAATATGACATTTGAAAGAATTGGCGATGCGTATACCATAATATAAGCGAAATTACTTTTTCTTTTTATATCATCGAAAGAGAACCAACTATACATATGATAATATTTACGGATATCGAAGACTCCGAACATGTATACACGAGGCCCAGATCCAATAGTGAGGCGGGGGTTTTTCACGCCAAATAAGTAGGTAACGGGCAAATATCTGATTACGGCCAGTAGAATGTACCGCTTGTGACATCTTTTTTACCACTGAACGCCAAGAAATGTACCACGCTACGCCAATGCGTTTACCACTATGGAAATTTGGCAGTCAAAGCGTTGTAGACGTATATAAATAAACAGCCATCGGAACGTTCCGGTGGCTGTTTGTCTTATTTAAATCTCTTATTATTTAAACTTTCATTAATCACCTCGGTACCTCTCAATGAACGAGTTCATCAGGTAAATCTTTATGGAGATAGTACTTAACTATGAGGTCTTCACCGTATTCTTAAATCATTTAAATCCAGCTAATCCATGACGCTCTCGCATAGAAACATCGCCATCTATTAAAACTTGATAAGAATCATGGACAATACGATCTAATATAGCTTCCGCAATGGTTTCGTTTCCTAATTTAAGATGCCATCCGCTTGGATCAATTTGTGAACAGAAAATAATAGATGCGGTTTTATGGCGAGATTCAGCAATTTCTAATACGATAGCTGCTTCATCGGTTGATAGATCTGTTAATAACCATTCATCAAGGATAAGTAAATCCACCTTAGCGTACTTTTTAAGACATCTTCTATAGCTTCCATCTGCTGCTAACTTGGCAAGTAACAGTTCATCTAATAACTCAGGTAATCGAATGTATTTTACTGTGTGGGATTGCCGACAAGCCGCTACGCCAAATGCACTAGCTAGAAATGTTTTCCCAGAACCTGTTGGTCCTTTTAAAATGATGTTGTGTCCATCAAGGATATAAGCACCATTTGCGAGCTTTAATATGAATTCTTTCTCCAGTTTTCTATCTGCATAATATTCTATGTCTTCGATGCAGGCAGTAGAGTTCATGAAAGAAGCTGATTTAATTAAACGCTGAAGTTTATTGCTTTTCCGACGAGAATATTCTAGGTCGACAAGTAGCGAGAATCGATCCTCAAAACTCATCTTCTGAAATTCTTTATTGTTTGCTTGTTCTTGATAAGCTTCTGCCATGCCATTTAATTTCATTTCGTATAGTTTAGATACCGATTGATCATTCATCATTTTTTCGTCCCTCCATAATATGAAGCCCCTCGTGTGAAGCTATGGTTATTTTCGATAGTTTCTATGGCGCGTTCCAGTTCTTGCTCTAGGTCGTTCTTTTTATTGCTCTTGAGGAGTGCTTGCACACTCGTGACCGTAGGTCTTTTAGTGATAGATCCAATCATTTTACATGCACGCTCTATCTCATATTTCGTATAACTACGCTCGGATTTCTTTAAGGAAAATATCGATTGTGTTGCTTGTTTTTCATTAGAAGTATTGGTCATAATGTATTGAACGACCTTTAATGTTGCTGGACCTATGCTTTCCGCCCATTCAATAGCTGCATCGGGTGTCTGATCTACGAACAACTTATGGTTATCAGGCATATGATCACGAACAGTAGATAACTGACCAAACTTCCCATATAATCTTTTATGAGAAGCGACTCGCATATGATTAAAAAAGATTTCCACAAGATCGTCAGAGATTTTCATCTCTACTTGTTGATTGATATACTCATATGGAACTGAGTAAAACATGCTTTCAATAGATATGTGGTAATCTGGACGTACTTTCGCGGTCTTCCAGTGAGACATTTTAAAAGGCATAGCGGGAAGAGGAGAAAGCGCAAATTTCTCTTCTTCATTAAATGCCGACATGCGACATCCTTCTTTTCGTGTAAAAGGCCGATGATTGAATTCTTCTAGCTTTTTCCATACTTCTTTATTTAACTCCTCTAAACTAAAACAACGTTCATTGCGTAAAGCTCCAATAATCCAAGTGGATATAACTCTAACTGCCCCCTCTACACTTGCTTTGTCCTTAGGTGACCGGACTCGCGCAGGCATGACTACTGTACTGTAGTAATCGGCCATTTCCCTGTACGACTGATTCAGCACCAATTCACTAGATGTATGCTTTGTTACACTGGCTTTAAGGTTATCTGGTACAACGATCTGTGTAGAACCACCGAAATACTCGTAGGCGCGATTGTGGGCATCTATCCAAGACCGAAGGTCCATTGATAGGGTAGCTTCCGCATATGATATTTGGCTACACGGCAATGTTGCCACAAATATATAAGCTTTTATTCTTTCTCCTGTATCTCTGTCAATGACAGACGAAGTGGAACCTGCCCAATCAACTTCCATTATTTCACCAGGTTTTCTCCGGATACGTAGTGTAGCTTTATGTTTATTGGCATATTTACTGTAGTGACGTAGAAAGCTCCGATAGGAGTATGGAATCTTTTTATTAGTTCTACATTCAGCTTCATATTCATGATGTAGGAGCGAGAGAGTCACATTGGGCTTCCCTAACTCTTTGTGAATACGTTCGAAGTCTAAAGGGTGTCTCCCAGAACCTTCTAACGTTTTTTCGGGAAAGAGAAATTCCTCTATCCATTGATCTGTCATTTCTTCTTCCAATGGGCAGATGAGTCCTTTTTGATCTGCAGTGGTTAGAACTTCAGTTACCTTTTGACGCGAATTACCTGTACTTGCTGAAATCCCCCTTAGGCTAATTCCCTCGTCTTGTAATTCCAGTATCTTTCGATATTGAATCATGCAAAAATACCTCCATATAACTAATGTCACACTTAAAGGTGTGCTCACTAATTATACAAAGGTATTAGAGTGGTAAACGCATTGGCGTAGCGTGGTACATTTCTTGGCGTTCAGTGGTAATAAAGATGTCACGAGTGGTAAGTTTCCCTGGCTGTAATCACAAATATCCAAATTCCCGTATGAAAACTGTTACCGGAATAATGATGAAAGAAGATATTATTAGCGCAAATAAATCTGAAATACCAAACAAGAATATCTCACTTCCTTTTCGAACTGTCTACTAGAGAATACCCGATATAAATGACCATGAACCTCGTTAATACGGCATAGGGAAGGGGAATAGGAGAATGGATAGGAAACATAGTTAAATTGAGTTAGTTTAAAAATGTAGATAATGGGGAATTATAATAATATAAACATAAAACATATTGGTACTAAAAGGAGGAGTTTTTTTATGGCTAAAATTGCAGTTGAAAAACCATTTGATGATGTGAAACAGGCACTTGAGGAAAAAGGACATGAAGTGAAAATGTTTGAATCGGACGAACGTGTAAGTGGTTATGATTTCGGTGTAGTCCGAGCGCTGAGTGATGTCAATGTGGATCAATACGATTTCCCTGTTGTCAGCATCGAAGGGAACTCGGTTCAAGATATTGTAGATGATGTTGAAAAGAGACTCGCACGATAAAAGCAAAATGGCTCGGACTATTTGTAGTCCGAGCTTCTTTACGCAGTTTTCTGCCCTAACATATCCACTCCCATTGAACTATTCATTACTGTGAAGGCACGGGGAGTGTGGTATAGGGGATTTTTTTGTATACTAGAGCTGAACGTACTTTCTGAAATGAGGGATTGCAATGTCAGAACTAAAAAAGACATTAATGGCTGATATGAAAACAGCAATGAAAGAAAAGGACACCGTTAAGAAGGGTGTCATTAACTTGCTTCGTGCAGGAATTCAAAACCAAGAGCTCGATCTTAAACGTGAATTGACGGAAGAGGAAGAGTTGAAAGTGGTTCAGCGGGAACTTAAGCAAACAAAGCAATCACTCGAAGAAGGGCAAAAAGCGAATCGTGAAGATATTGTTGCTGCAGAGGCTGAAAAGATTACGATCGTTGAGCACTATTTACCAAAACAACTTTCTGTAGATGAAGTTAAAGAACTTATCGCCAAACTTGGCATTAGCAAAGAAAGTTCTATGGGCCCAGTCGTTGGTCAGATAATGAAGGAAACTGCAGGTAGCGCTGAAGGTAAAGTAGTATCACAAGCAGTGAAAGAATATCTGAATAGCTAATATAAAAAGGACGATCCAAAAGTCAAAGTGACTCTTGGATCGTCCTTTCTAATGTTCAGAAACACTTAGAAGAAGTATAGACCGACACTAATGACGATACCGCTAAGTAAAAGGACAAAAATACAGTATCCCATAATATCTTTTGCACGAAGACCTGCGATTGCGAGTGCTGGCAACGCCCAAAACGGTTGAATCATATTCGTCCAAGCATCACCCCAAGCGATGGCCATTGCAGTTTTAGAATAACTAACTCCTAACGTCTGGGCAGCATCCAGCATAATCGGTGCTTGAACAGCCCATTGTCCGCCTCCGGAAGGAACAAAGAAGTTTACAATTCCGGCTGCATAGAACGAAAATAATGGGAATGTAGCTGCAGTTGACATATTAACGAACCCTTCTGAGATCACACCAGCCAATCCAGATGTGACCATCATACCCATAATGCCCGCATAAAAAGGGAACTGGATAATAATTCCACCCGCTGTTTTCACAGCATTAGTAACAGCTGCTAGGAAAAGCTTCGGTGTACCGTGGAAAATGATGCCTAATATGAAGAATATCAAATTGACTATATTTAAGTTCAAGTTGAATCCATTCACCGCGAAGTGATGAACTAAATAGACGAGTCCAAGAGCACCAATGGCCATTGAAAGAATCCAACTGTTTTCTAACCGTGATGCAGGTGTTTTTTCAGTGACTTCATCTATCAGCAATTCATCTTCTAAAAGTGCCGGGTCTACGGCGATCGTATCTTCCGGTTTTGGCATCATAAACCGATTTAAAATAGGAAGGGTAATAAAGAGAATTCCAACAATCAAAAGATTATAAAAAGAAAAGATCGTCTCTGATGTTGGCACGATCCCCATCAAATCCGCATATGGATGATCAGCAGTTGCAATGGATAAAGGAATGGAACCCCCAAGTCCTCCGTGCCAAATGATAAATCCAGAATAGGCGCTAGCAATCAGTAATCGATAATCAACTGTCTTCACTTTCTTTGCAATTTCTTTTGCAAATAAGGCACCGATGACTAAACCGAATCCCCAGTTGATCCAACAAGCAATTAAAGAAACAACGGTAACTAGAATGATTGCAGAACCCGGTGACTTTGCCAGACTTGCTAAGCTGCTCAGTCCCTTTTTAAATAGGGGACTGCTCGCTAAAACATGACCTGCTACGAGAACAATGACCATCTGCATGGTAAATGAAAGTAATTCCCAGAAACCATCTCCCCAGTAGACGACCATGTCAAGTGGTCCGGAGTCTGTTAAACCAAGTCCTAATCCAAATACAACGAGTGTGAGTATTGCTACAAATATGTACGGATCTGGTAAATATCGTTCCATGATAGTGTTCGACCATCTTGTAAGTACGCGCATTCCCATACCTCCCCCTTTTACTAATGACACTTACTAAGACTATCATAGTAAAATTCAGAGGAGAATATGTTTTTTGAAATTTTCTATTAATCAGTTGTTATTCGTTTATAAGTATTAATGGGATGCAACATCCACTGGAGGCGGTGAAAGTGTACCAAATGCATTCGATATCTTTTGCGCAAAGGTGGTGGGGGGTTCGACTGATTGAACGTGTGTATACATCAGATTGGGATTCGTATATAACCAATGATTATGCAAAGCACTCACGATAAGGCCTTGTTGCATAACTGCAAATAAGAAATGAGGGACTTCCTCTTCAAGTAATACGACTTCTGCAATGTTCAGGGCATTTCCTTGAGTGTCTAGTGATTCGAATGTAACGTTCACGCCTAACACAGAAGTGGTCTTCTTTCCTTGCATATTGACAGTTAACTGACGTTTTAACGGAATCGAACACAAGGAGCCATCTGTTTTGCTCTTCCCATTTAAAATCTGTGAAAATTGGAAACAAGTCCGTTCAAATTGAGTATCGGCTATTGGAACTCCTCCTCTTCTAAATAGCCTATGTAGATAGCATATAGAAGGTGATGCGCCTACTCATTTTCCAACAATCCATGTTTTCAACAAGGCAAGTCGCTCACGGAATCGAACTTTCGCTTCCACAACTTTTGGTGTTTTGGCGGGGATTGCATCCCATTCAACTCCTATTTTTTCTGCAAGATATCCTGCACGTGCTAAATGGTAATCACTAGTGATTAACGTGATACCTGTCACTTCTTGAGGAAGTAGTTTCTTCGTGTTGACTAAGTTTTCATACGTTGAAGTGGACTGATCCTCCACTAGCATACGATTTTCAGGAAATCCTTGTGCTGATAAATAATTCACCATAGCTTGTGCTTCGCTAATACCTTCATCAGGCCCTTGTCCTCCGGAAAGAACGAGCGTGACGTTCGGATGGCTCTCTGCATAGGAAAGAGCAGACTCCAACCGATATCGTAGTGCTAGCGAAGGGGTGGTTCCATTTACTTTTGCACCGAGAACGACTGCAACTGAATATTTTCCGTCAGCACGCTTATTTTGTGCCTTATTCATCGCATGACTTGTTACGAACCACCATACGAAGATCATGGACAAACTCACGAGTATTACAAACATAAGACGTTTCCCCTTTTTCATCGAAGTCGCTCCATTTCTTAGTACCTACTTTTTCGTTCATTGGTAACAAGACGGAAATGGCATAAACAAGTTGCCATGATCAATATTAACTTTGTTAAATCACTTCAATACGTGTAGAATTACACTATTATGTAAGGGGGGATCCCATGAATCCAGAACAACTTATCGAGCAAATCTCACATCGTGCCATCCTAATCAGAACAGAAGCGGGGTATTCCCAAGAAACCATGGCTTCAATTTTAGGGATATCCAAGAAAACCTTAGTTCAAATAGAAAAAAATCGAACAACTGCTAGTTGGACTGTAGTGGTAGCGATTGTCTCTCTTTTTTCAGATAGTGAAATCATTCAATCCCTTTTAGGTGATGCGCCCTTGGAAGTTATCCGGACAATTGCCCATAATGGTTTGGATCGGCCGAAAGGCAAGACACTAGGAGGTAAAGTTTGGTGGAAAGAAGTAGAAAACGAAGGAGACTTTAGAATTCAACAAAACTTGATCAGCCAACACTTTAGAATATTGGATAATGAAGATTATGTCTGGTTCAGTACTTTTGATGAACAGGAAGCATTCACGCGGTTTCTTGAACTGAGTCAAAGCAATCAATAACTTTATAAAAAAACTGCTCATCTCAGCAAGAGAGGCAGTTTTCATGGGGAGGTAATAGTGTATGTATGCTGGATTTTAAATAGAAGCAAACAGGACGTCCTCAGTAATCTGATCTAGCTTCATCTGAGCATCGATTGCAAATTCATGCTGTCGATCAATGGGTGCATCTGGATTTTGCGGAGCCTGAAATTGCTCCAGCCCAGCAACGGTCATGGTGGCACTATCTTCTTCATCCAACCCGACATTCATGACGTGCTTAATCACGAAAGGCGTTTGAAAGTGAATGATGGTATTAGACGAATCCAGTTCGCCTTCTAACACCTTAAAAGGGACTCTTAAATAGATGGTTGTTTCCTTGCGCTGGAACAAAATTGTGTCGAACATGCCGTGATCGTATTCCCAGCCCCCTCCTATGTCCATGCCAGCGTCTTTGAATAGCTTCAATGCACCTCCGTATTTGACTGTCTTCCCCTCAATCTTACTCTTTAAATGGATCATAAAAGTACCTCCTTTTTCCAAACTCAATTAACCTTAAGTTACCCCTATCAAACTATGTCAAAACCTAATAATTGTGAGAGAAACTAGAAGTTAGTTCATAGTTGGCCGAAGGATTGTTATCTTCCAGATATCCGTCTGCGATATGATTCTTCATATACCTCAGATCTGTAATGCAGCACCGGATCATCCGAGCAGCTGAATCCGGGCGCTTCGTTTGTTGGGTTAAACAGATGGTTATCTGCAAGGTCTGCCCGTTTTTCAGTCAGTACTAAATCACCGACATCAACAACAAGTCGATCATCTGGCCATGAAATGGATGGGTCATTTATAGGATCTTCTGATGCTGCCAGCGTCATCAGCAGTCTGAAATGTACCGGGGAATCCACCATTCGTTCCAATAGCTCCAGTTCCATATCTTTTGTCGTGAAGGGAAGTTGATCCTCCTTAGCAACAGGTTCAAATGAGAAGCGGACAGCTTGACGTTCACCTGAAGTTGTATCGAGAATATAAGCATGAAGTGCCCAGAAGCGGGTTGTTGCAAAGCTTGCGGGTGTTTTCAATCGCTTGAGTAAAGGTGGGATAGTTTTGAATTCAGTATCCTTACTAAGTGTCGCGAGTTTGGCTTTTAAGGAGATGTCTTTTCCACCAAATGCTTGGATGAGCCGTACAAATGCTGCCGGCGTTTTAGTTGGAAACACAGGTACATTAGCCATTACGAGAGAAATGGGCTTATCGTTCGGCGATGGAAACTGTACAGCCATCCCTTTGATTGGGATCAGTTGGTCTGGAGTATCGGGTATTGGAGAACTATGTGAAAAACGAACTATGACTTTTTGAGTATCTCCTTGCAAAAATGAAGCTTGAGTAAAAGGTGCTGCATTATCGTTCGGTGTGAATAGGGCATCGAATCCAATTCCTTTTGCATGGGCTCTTCGATACCCCTTGTGTATCCCGGCAACTTGCTCAATCACATTTACGGCTTCTATAGGAGAAAATGATTTATTCTGGTGTGACGAATTCATAGATCTCACTCCTTTGTAGCAGTATACCCGTACTCAGTGAAGTCAACCTTCCTCGGCTTGCCCTTTAAGTTCTGTATAGACGACTAGACGCTCTTCATGCGTCTTTGCTTTTCTATTAAATTCTCCTGTACATGTGATCAGGTTTAAACGGCTACCGTAGGAGAAACCAAAAATTTCTTCGATAGGTGCATCTTTGCGAGGATACTTTTCCGTTCTTGTAACAATGAAGGTCAACGATTTCCCATCTTCACCGCGAACAACAACTTCATCCCCTTTTTTTAATCGATCCAACTTATAAAAAACAGCGGGTCCAGTCAGCGAATCGATATGTCCAGCCATTACTGAGCTCCCACTATTTCCTGGCAATGTTCCTGGTTCGAACCATCCAACGTTATCCACACCGTCTGGTACCCCCATCTGACCGTTTTCTAACTCACCAACATTTTCGATATCGGTTTTCACCCCGATTGCAGGGATTTCGAGTGTAACCGGGATAATCCCTTTTTGTTCTGATTTTAGTAGTAGTCCGTCTGGTGATGGCTTCTTTACAGAGGCCTCTTGTTTTGTAGGTAGAGAGGATTGAGGTTCCGGGGAAGCTACCGTTTGTGCCGAAGAGTCATGCGAACTACTACACCCTGTTAACGCAAGTGCGAGAAGTCCTGAAGTAAGTAATGTAGGGACTTTCATAATGAATACCTCCATGAAATGTATTATATAGAAAAAGAAGGGGACCAAGCCCCCTCCTAATTAGTTCTTCTCTGTACGTGTCTTGCGGATTACAACAGCCCCAGCTGCCATTGCGAGTATCAAACTAGTCATTATCCACATAACTGTAGAATCATTCGACTCTTGGCTCATCCCACCAAGCCCGGTTTTCGGCATATCTGCAGGCATGGATCCTGCAAACTTGTCGGGATACTGATCAACAATAGCCCCTGCCATCATTGTACCGACACCAAACATGTGGCTGTATGCTTCGTGAATGTCATCATATGCTCCATCGTAATCGCCATCATTGTATTTGTTGAATGCAGCGAGTAGCTGATCCACGTGTACTTTCAAGCCTTCTTCGAGGTCAGCAGCTTTCAAACGTCCTTCGGTTGCTGATTCTAACATTGCTGCTTGTTTAGCACGATAATCATCTAAATTGGCCATTGCTTTTTTTCTTCCTTCTTCATCATTTGCAGCAGTGGCTTTTACATAATCCACGAAGTAACCGATGTGACTGCTCCAAATTTCATTGAACTGTTTTGCACCTTCTGCGCCGTAAACAGACTCAATCGATTTCGTCAGGTCTTCCGTATTGGCATTCAATTCAGCTGCGGAGACATCGAAGTCTTTGGCTCCGTCAATTCCTTTTTGCATCGCTAGGACTGCGAGTGCTGCATGTGTGGAGAATTGGTTATTCAACTGTTCACGTAAATCAGCAGCCGGTGTATCGACAGATTGGTTGTCAAATTTCTCGGGGAACTGATCTGTAATTGCCCAAGCGATTCCTTTTCCTGGTTCAAACATGTGCATCATTGACTCTGTGATGCCTTCGTATGTTTTTTCATATTCTCCTGCATTGTAGTTATCAAATGCCCAGATTAGCTGATCTACGTGCATTTTTAGACCTTCTTCCAGGTCGCTTGCTTTCAAACGATTGTCGGTTGCTTTAGAAAGGAATTCTGCGTTTTGTACGCGATAACCGTCCAACGACTTAACTGCTGTTTGTCTGCCGTCTTCATCATTTGCTGCAGTTGCTTTCACATAGTCGACGAAGAATCCGATATGGCTACTCCAAATCTCTTTGAATTGCTCGCCTGCTGAATCCCCATACACGGAACCAATTGCTGCGGATAATTCGTCCGTGTTTTCTCCTAATTGTGCTGCAGCTGCGTCAAAGTCTTTTGAACCGTCTATGCCTTTTTGCATAGTAACAATCGCTAAGTATGCGTGCTCGGAAAGGATGGAATCCAGAGTCGCTCTCAAATCGGTAGCTGGGTTGGAAACAGCCATTGAGGTTGTTCCGTGGCCTGAGTGATCAGCTGCATTCGCGATCGCTCCCATTGGGAATAATAGTGAAACACTTAATGGAATTGCTGCGAGTTTTTTGTAGTTCATCATGAATCTCCCCTTTTCGGTTTTGTAATAAGCTAACGGAGAGAAAAATAGAATGGATCACTTTTTGTATAGAAAACTTTCAAAAGTTTATATTGCAACAAAAAAGAACCGCCATGAACGGCGGTCCTACTTGGTTTATGTGTATTTAAATATTACCCGCAAGAACAATAGATCCTTTTGGAGAAGGGAGGTTCGGCTCGGTTTCAATCGTAATTGCGACCGTATCCCAATCGCCTTTGAGCTGATCCATTGGATGCGTAACCGATCCGTTGCCATCAACGGTTGGCTTAAATGAGCCAGCTGGTTGAGGCGTCTCCTTATCAATTACCCAAACCTGGTACAATTCGTTGTCTTTCAACTTTGGCAAATTACTGGCATCTACTAACAACACCGTTTCATTATTGTCTTTAATCATCATTGCAACTGCTGTGGCATTGTCTGCTCCAGGTTGCGGATCCAACAAGGCTTTGCCGATTAGTTGGAGATCGCTTTCTGCGACTTCAGTTGGCGCGGAATCATCCATTGTTGCTAGGTAAGCATTTGTCATTAGCGAAGCGACGAGTGCAGCTGCGAGTACAGGAACTAGTGGACCTTTTCGTTTCCTAGGTTGTATCACTTTTTTCGGTTGAGGGAATTCTTCTACATTGGTGCTAAATGGTTTACTATCGTTAACAACAGAAGCTGGTTGTTCATCAATTGCTGCGAAAACTTTTGCTTTTAAAGTAGACGGTACTTCAATTTCATCCGCCAAGTAGGGAAGGTCTTCGGTTAATAAGTTGAGTTCCTCAAGTTCTGCGCTACAGGAAGGGCATTCTTCGAGATGGTGTTCGAAGGCAAGTAGTTCTTCCTCAGTCAAAGAACGGTTGAAATAATCAAGTAGATGCACGCATTGTTCAGTCATTCGAGAATCCTCCTTCCTGGGCGATGAACCCTTTTAAATGTTTAAGTGCTAATCGGATTCGACCTTTGACAGTCCCGAGTGGTAGTTTACACTGATCTGCGATTTTTTGTTGACTGAGCCCTTTGAAGTAAAAGAGTTCGATAATTTCTTGTTGCTCCTGCTTGAGTTCAAGAACGGCGTTCCGTATAGAGTTTCGCTGTTCGCCCCATTCAACCGTATTTTCTACGCTTCCCGGTTGTTCAATAAGGGAATCCTTTTCAATCATAGGTTCGTGGTCATGTCGTTTTAAGCGACGGATTTCGTCAATGGCCTTATTTCGGGTCACGGTTAACAACCATGAAGAAAAGGAACCTTTTTCTTCTTTATAGGTAGTCGTACCATTCCATAACTTTACGAATACATCTTGCACAACTTCCTCTGCGATTTCACGATCTTGAGTCAATCGGTAAGCAAAGGAGAAGATGAGTTTTTCGTATCGATCATAGAGGAGTTCAAATGCTGATCGATCCTTGGCGGCGGCTAGAGCGTATAAGGTTCCGTCGTCTGTATGTTTCATCCGAGTCTCCTTTATAAATGCTTTTCTCCTAGAATACCATAAGTCATAGGACCTGTACTCTAGCAAGTCGACTCTTAATAAGCTTACGTAATGAAACTCGAAATCGATCACTCTTTTCACTACAAGAGGGGGTACTATTTTTGGAAACCCCGACTATATTAAAGAATCCATTTTTCTTAAGATGATTTTAATAAGGAGCTGTTTTTCTTTGGTGAGGGATGGGACGCTTTTCACCATTGTTTAGGAAACGATTGTTTGGTATAGTATAGGAAATAATGATCGATGAAGTGGCTAAGTAGATAAGAATCGTGAAACAGAAAATAGAGCGCATTGCTGAAAGCTCTATCACCTCTTCTTGTTCGAACCCTACCACCGAGATGTCGTGTAAACACGACCGGTTCGTCCCGTTACGAAACGATAGAGGACTAATTTGCGATGTTTGCTAATTAGTCGAACTAAGGTGGTACCGCGTCCAAAACACAAAGACGTCCTTTTACAAGGATGTTTTTGTGTTTTTTTGTGGACAAAGACTTCGCGCACAATCATTGAACAGGAGGAATAGACATGTCAAACACGCAACAGAATGATTTTTCGAAGTGGTATATTGATACGATTCAAAAAGCAGACTTGATGGATTATACACCAGTACGAGGGTGTATCGCGTTCAAACCGGATGGCTTTGAAATCTGGGAGCACATTCAGGATGAGATGAACCGTCGATTCAAAGAAACAGGTCACCGTAATGCGTATTTCCCGATGTTAATTCCTGAATCCTTCTTCCAAAAAGAAAAGGATCATATCGAAGGATTCGCTCCTGAATTGCCATGGGTAACAGAAGCTGCGGGGGAGCCACTTGAAGAAAAACTTGCGCTTCGTCCAACATCAGAAACGATGATCGGTCACTTATATTCTGATTGGATTAAGAGCTATCGTGATCTTCCAGTCCTTATTAACCAATGGGCTAACGTTTTCCGTTGGGAGAAGAAGACATTGCCGTTCATCCGTACTTCTGAGTTCTTATGGCAAGAAGGCCATACTGCGCACGCGAATGAAGAAGAAGCACGTCACGAAACGATGCAAATGTTGAACATTTATAAAGAAGTTGTTGAAGAACTTCTCGCGATTCCTGTCTATGATGGACAAAAAACACCTTCAGAGCGTTTCGCAGGGGCTGTAGATACGTTTTCAATTGAAGCGATGATGAAGGATGGAAAAGCAGTTCAAGCAGGAACATCCCATTATCTTGGAACAAAGTTCGCTGAAGCATTTGATATTAAATACCTGACAAAAGAAAATAAACACGAATACGTTCATACAACTTCATGGGGAACGTCAACTCGCCTGATCGGGTCTGTCATTATGGTTCACGGTGACGAGCAAGGGTTGGTGTTACCACCACGCGTTGCGCCAACTCAAGTTGTCTTAATCCCGGTAGGTCCTTGGAAAAAGAATCCTGCAATCATGGAAAAGCTGGATGAAATCTATGCGGAGTTGAAGTCTAAAGGAATCCGCGTACGTTTGGATGATTCGGATCAGTCTCCTGGTTATAAATTTAACGAGTGGGAACTAAAAGGCGTACCAGTTCGAGTTGAACTTGGACCACGTGATTTAGAGAACGCACAAGCCATGTTGAAAATTCGCGATGAAGAAGGTAAAGAAGCATTCGCATTAGATGGCTTGGTATCCGAAATTGAAAACCAACTGACAACGATGCAAAGCCGCTTGTTGGTAAAAGCACGTTCGTTCCGTGATGAAAACTCTCACACGAACATTGAAACGTTAGATGAGCTCACGACCCATATTGCAACATCCCAAGAAAACAATGAAATTCCTGGTTGGATTCTTGCAGGATGGTGTGGAGAAGACGCATGTGAAGAGCATGTGAAAGAAGAAACTAAGTTCACGACGCGTAACATTCCATTCAATCCACCAGTTGAAAAGCATACATGTATTAACTGTGGTAAAGACGCAAAGCATACTGTTTGGTTTGCGCGCGCTTATTAAAATTAAAACCCCATCCACTCCGGTATTTTCGGAGTGGATGGGGTTTTAATTTGGTTGGTTACAAGACAATTGAAGTACTATGCATTATGAGGTGACGCCATCCGATGAGTGGGATAGATAGGATGAATTCTTCATGTTCAATACAAGCCAGTTAAGAAATGAAGAGGTAGAAGTTATCCAATTCCTAAGGTCACGGAAAAAGTATTGCAAAAACATTGAAATAGTCACAATTAACACGTTTTAACCGATATCACCTATGGGGGGATTAGATATGAAAATGAAAATCCGTACAAAACTTATATTGATTTCTGCTATTTTACTTGTAATACCAAGTCTTGTTATCGGACTTAGTGGCTACACATTAGCTAAAAGTAGTTTAAATGATATAGGATCGCAAGGATTAAAAAATGATGTTATGTTAGCGATCGATGTAATGGAGTCGCTACAAGAACAAGTGGATAAAGGCAATATATCACTTAAAGAAGCACAAGAGATTGCAAAAGAAAAACTGATCGGTCCGCTTCAGGAAGATGGAACCCGTACAATGGAATCTAAAGTGGATATGGGTGAACACGGGTATTTCTTTGTCCTTGGAGATGATGGAGTCGCTCTTGCACACCCTGTTAAAGAGGGTGAAGACTTAAGTGGATCGAAGACGAAAGACGGCATGATGACTACAATGGAAACAATTAAAACCGCTCAAAGTGGCGGAGGGTTTCTAACTTTCGATTTCGCGGTGCCAGGAACAGAGACCGTTGCGCCTAAAATTGTCTATACGCAAGTGTTCCCTCAGTGGGGTTGGAACGTTGTAGCGGGATCTTACTTAATGGATTTTAATAGCGAGTCCAAAAACTTGTTGGTGGTTTTGGCAGTAGTTCTTGGAGTATCACTTCTCGCCGGGGCTGTCGTCATCATTTGGTTCTCAGGACATCTATCGAAGCCTCTTATAAGGATTACAAATCATGTCGCCCAAGTGGCAGATGGTGATTTGTCCGGAGAAGTTGGACATGTCAGGAATCGTGATGAAATCGGAGATCTTGCATTATACACAAATCGTATGTCAGATAATCTGAAGGATATGATCGAACAAGTTTCGAACGCATCCATGCAAGTGGCCGCAACTTCTGAGGAGTTGTCAGCAAGCAGTGAGGAAACGAGTCGTTCTGTTGAGCACGTCTCAGAAGCGATTCAAGAGTTAGCAAGCGGAGTTGACGGTCAACTTGAACAAACGGAAACTGCCAATCAAGCAGCTGCTAATTTGTCGTCAGATATGGAGTATGTAACAAAAGAGATGGGGCAAGCAGGGAATACGGTCCGGACAACAGTCCAACTTGCTCATGAAGGGTCAAACTCAGTTACACGGGTTGTGAACCATATGGATTCCATCCAGCATGAAACGGATTCCGCATTCAATTACGTCAACCAGCTTGGCGGTAAATCTGCAGAAATCGGCAAAATCGCTGGAATGATTACAGACGTTGCTGAACAGACAAATTTGCTTGCCTTAAACGCAGCAATTGAAGCTGCGCGTGCAGGTGAAAACGGAAGAGGCTTCGCAGTAGTTGCTGATGAAGTACGCAAACTTGCGGAACAATCTTCAAACGCTGCCACTCAAGTGGGTACGCTCATTGCAGCTATTCAGGAAGACATTGGCTATTCGGTAACAGCTATAGGAAAAGGAAATCAAGCGGTAAAAGAAGGGGCTGATCTCGTTCAAGAGACGGGAAAAACCTTCCAACAGATTTCAGAAGCGATTAGCAGTATCTCATCACAGATCACAGATGTGACGAGCAGTACTGAAAGAAACAGAGTGGAGTCCAGCCGAATTGCAGCGGTCATAGAACAAACCGCTACGATTGCCATGAATTCCGCAAATCATACGGAGAATATTGCAGCTACGGCCGAACAGCAAACTGCCTCTATGGAAGAAATTGCAGCCGCCTCAGATACACTTGCTAAAATGGCGGAAGGATTGCAAGAAACGATTCGAAGATTTAAGTTCTAATGATTGAGGCATATTCTGCACCTTCTCGGGCACATTAGTGTTTGAGAAGGTGCAGTTTTTTTGATTCCTGAGCAAAATAATAAGGTTTCGTGGGTGAAAGTGCTATTCTTATTTAAGTATATCAAATAAAAGATCATATAAAGGAGTTCCTCAATAATGACAATACGAGTAAAAGCAATTATCGGAAGTACAAGTTCGACTTCCTACAATAAAAGATTGGTGAACTTCATGAAGAAACGTTATGCAGATCGTTTAGACATTACGTTAGTTTCGATCAACGACGTGGAAATGTTTTCAGTAGATCATGAAAGTGAACCGCCTGCAAATGTTCGTACATTTAAAGAGAATGTAAAAGACTCGGATGCTGTTCTATTTGCAGTTCCTGAATATAACTTCTCCATCCCTGGCGCTATGAAAAACGCGTTAGACTGGTTATCCCGTGGAGGAGAAGCAACGTTACGTGATAAGCCTGCGTTCATCGTCGGGTCGTCAATGGGTGTGTTCGGAAGCGTACGAGCTCAAATCCATTTACGCGAAATTTTATCCAATCCGGGTCTATCCCCACTCATTTTGCCAAACAATGAAGTATACATTGGATCCATTCATCAGAAACTGAGTGAGGACGATGAGTTAACAGACGCATCAACAGTCGCATTTTTGGATTCTGTTGTGAATAACTTCGTTGACTTTTATGAGCGCATGACTGAAATGCATGCATCGAAAAAAGCATAATAAAAACAAGCATTCTGTGTAAACAGCAGAATGCTTGTTTTTTGTTAAGGGAGGATTGCAAAAGAGCGTACTGGGAATCCGGATGCTTTTTCAGGTTTTGGAACGATATTAAAGATGACAGCGCCTTTTGTCGGGAGTTTGTCTAAGTTCGTTAGTAGTTCAACTTGATACGTATCTTGTTCGAGTACGTAATATTCTCCATGGAGCGCTCCATTTTTTCTGAAGTCTGCTGCAGAATCGGTATCAAAGGTTTCGTGACCTACGGCTTTTATGCCCCGTTCTTCAAAGAGGAATTTCAAGGCATCCAATCCCCACCCTGGGATTCTGTTATTTCCGTCTTTGTCTTTGTTGCAAAAGCTCTCAGAGTCTGGCCAGCGTTTGCTCCAGTCAGTCCGAAGTGCAACAAATGATCCCTCTTCAATCGTCCCGTTTTCCTTCTCAAATGCTAACAAGTCGTCTTTCGAGCACGTAAAGTCAGGATCAGCACCTGCCTCTTTGGATTTATCGACAACAATTAGGGGAAGTACAAGCTCTTTTAACTCGAGTTCTTCTAAATAACGAGTATCCCGGACGAAGTGGATGGGCGCATCTATATGTGTTCCATATTGGCCCGCAAAGCTGAATTGTTGTGCAAAGAAACCGTCATCATGATTGAAAAGTGTTTTGAACTCCGCGTCTTCGAACATGAAGAAGTGTGGGGAATCTGGTCCAAATGTATGAGTGAGATCCACCCATTCCTTTGCTTTTAACGTATTAAGAGCAGCTAGCAAATCTGATTGTGTTTGTGTTGTCATCTCAATCCCGCCTTTTCTTTAATGCCGAATACCGGCTATTTTATATAAAAAGAAGACCCTCCATGAATCATAAGAGGGCCTTCTTTGCATACTGCATGAAGTCAGCTCTCATCTTAAGAGATGCATGTGCATCTCCTGGAATTAGCACCTCGGCCATTATGGCTGGTTGCTGAGACATCGTAGGGCCAGTCCCTCCGTCTCTCTTGATAAGATTTGTTTATTGAATTGTTTGAAAAGTGATTGTTCTGATAATAACACGGCTGATTACTGAAAGCAATAGGTATTGAAGATTTCTTTCTCTGGGGAATTTGATATACTTACATATAGTTTAGAAATTCTTCAGGAGGCTTCTGAAATGGCTTGGATCTATGTTGTTTTGGCTGCGGTGGTAGAAGTGTTTTGGGTAGTGGGGCTCCGTCACGCAAATAGTTTACTCGAATGGGCTGGCACGGGCATCGCAATTATCTTCAGTTTCTTTTTCGTCATCAAAGCCTGTGAACAAATTCCCTCGGGAACCGTTTATGCTGTATTTACTGGGAGTGGTGCAGCCGCTATTGTTCTTGTCGACTTCTTTGTCTTTAATGCTCCGTTGAATGTCACTAGCTTCTTGTTCATTGGCTTAATTCTTTTTGGTGTGATTGGCATTAAGCTTACGTCGGAAACTCACGAGAATGGGCAAGGAGGTGGATGAGTTGGCTTGGATCTATTTAGTTATCGCAAGTTTTGGCGAGATTTTTGGCGTCATGTGTATTAATTTGTTCATCCAGAAAAAGACTCCACTTCGATTACTTTTTCTAGTTGTTTCGTTTGCCGGGGGGTTTGTCTTCCTGTCGCTTGCGATGCGATCGATTCCGATGGGGACTGCCTATGCGATTTGGACAGGTTTAGGAGCTGCAGGAGCCGTTTTGCTTGGGATCATGTTCTTCAACGAAAGTGCAGGTTGGAAGCGAATGCTATTCTTGAGTTGTATTGTTGGAGGAGCTGTTGGACTAAAAGTATTTGGATAATGGTCAATTGAAGTAAGTTACAAGGAATATGAAAAAGGGTAGTTAACGTTATAAGTAGTCTACATAATCCATTGGAAGAGGCGAATTAGTGTGAGTTCAAACTATACAGATGATAGCTTTGCATTACATACAGATCTTTATCAAATCAATATGATGGAAACGTACTGGGCAGAAGGTATCCATAATAAGAAAGCTATTTTCGAGTTGTATTTCAGGAAATTGCCATTTGGAAATGGATATGCGATTTTTGCAGGACTTGAGCGTGCTCTGGATTACTTGCGAAATCTGAAATTTACGGACACTGATATCGCTTATTTAAAAGAAGAATTACATTATAAAGAAGACTTTCTTAATTATTTAAAGGACGTCCGTTTTACGGGGGACCTCTATTCTATGAAAGAAGGGGAAACTGTTTTTGGAAACGAACCGATCTTTCGAGTTGAAACTACGCTAGCAGAAGCGCAGCTTATTGAGACGGCACTCTTGAATATCGTCAACTACCAGACCTTGATTGCAACGAAGGCGAGCCGTATTAAGCAAGTCGTCAAAGATGCGATGGTGATGGAATTCGGAAGTAGACGTGCCCAAGAAATGGATGCGGCTGTTTGGGGAGCTCGTGCTGCAGTAATTGGCGGGGTGGAAGCGACCAGTAATGTCCGTGCGGGAAAACTATTCGGTATACAGGCGAGTGGTACGCATGCACACTCACTCGTACAAGCTTATAAAAGTGAATACAAAGCCTTTCACTCGTACGCAAAACGCCATCGCGATTGTGTGTTCCTTGTTGATACGTATAATACATTGAAAATTGGCGTGCCGACGGCTATTAAAGTAGCGAAGGAACTTGGCGACAAAATCAACTTCATAGGCGTTCGCCTAGACAGTGGTGACATCGCGTTTCTTTCGAAAGAAGCACGTCGTATGTTGGACGAAGCAGGATTTGAAGATGCGAAAATTGTTGTCTCTAATGATTTGGACGAATACACTATCCTCAACTTGAAAGCTCAAGGGGCGCAAGTAGATGTGTGGGGAATCGGGACGAAACTTATTACTGCATATGACCAACCGGCGCTCGGTGCGGTTTACAAACTTGTTGCAATCGAAGGTGAAAATGGTGAAATGGTGGACACTATCAAGATTTCATCCAACGCTGAAAAAGTGACAACGCCTGGGCGTAAAAAGTTATATCGAATTATCGATAAAGAAAACGGCAAAGCTGAAGGAGACTACATCACGATGTATGATGAAGATCCGAATGCAGAACATCGTATTAAAATGTTTCATCCCGTGCACACATTCATTTCTAAGTTTGTGACGAATTTTGAAGCAAGGGACCTTCATGAAAAAGTCATCGACAATGGACAAGTGATCTATGATTTACCAACCGCCACGGAAATCCAGCAGTATGCAAAAGACAACTTGAATCTATTGTGGGATGAATACAAGCGTTCCCTCAATCCAGAAGAGTATCCTGTCGATTTGAGTCAGAAGTGTTGGGATAATAAGATGAGAAATATTCAAGAGGTCCAGGAAATGGTAAGCGATTTCATACACGAGGAGTGATCTGAAATGAATGAACTACAACAGCAAGTTATTCATGAATTGCATGTGCAACCGGAAATCGATCCTCAAAAAGAGGTTCGGGTTTCGGTGGATTTCCTGAAGGCGTATTTAGTGGGAAACAAGTTTTTAGAAGGGTACGTCCTTGGGATTTCAGGAGGTCAAGACTCGACGTTAGCAGGAAAACTAGGGCAGATGGCAGTAGATGAATTGAATAAGGAGCTCGCGACGGATCGCTATAAGTTTGTCGCAGTCCGATTACCATACGGCACGCAATTTGACGAAGAAGACTGTCAAGATGCTTTGCGCTTCATCAACCCTACCCTTACGTATACTGTGAACATTAAAGGAGCAGTAGATGCTAGCCGCCTTGCACTAGATACGGCAGAGATTTCTTTAACTGACTTTGAAAAAGGTAACGAAAAAGCTAGGGAACGTATGAAAGTTCAGTTTTCAATGGCCGCGTTCCATCATTGTGCGGTGATTGGAACAGACCATGCAGCTGAAGCTATCACCGGTTTCTTTACAAAATTTGGCGATGGGGCAGCGGATGTGACTCCGTTATCTCGCTTGAACAAGCGACAAGGGAAGGAAATGCTTGAATTCCTTGGTTGCCCGGAGCATCTGTATAACAAAGTTCCGACTGCGGATTTGGAAGAAGACAAGCCTGCACTACCAGACGAAGTGGCACTCGGTGTTACGTACACACAAATCGATGATTATTTGGAAGGAAAACAGGTACCTGACGATGTGCGTCAAACAATTGAACGTCACTACCTACGTTCCGAACACAAACGACATCTTCCGATTACAGTGTTTGATAATTTTTGGAAATAATGGCGAAAACCTCTCTTAACTCTAGGGAGGTTTTTTTATTAACCATTAATTCTGTTTGTTTTGTATATTAGTTTGTCGGACAGTTCAAATTCCGGTATGATGGAAATAACTGTAGAGTCATCCAGCAAATCATCAAGGGGGAAATGGGATGTCACATAAAGAGAACATCGATGCTATATTGAATAGCGTTGAGCGAACAATTGTGGGGAAACGTGAAATTAGTGAACTCAGTCTTACAGCATTAATAGCGGGAGGACATGTCCTTCTCGAAGATGTACCGGGTGTAGGAAAAACGGTGATGGTAAAATCTTTGGCTGCATCTATCGGCGCTGAGTTCAAGAGGATCCAGTTTACGCCAGACTTATTGCCTTCAGATGTACTTGGGGTGTCAATTTACAATCCACAGCAGATGGAGTTTGAATTCAGACCAGGTCCGATAGTTGGCAACATCATATTGGCGGATGAAATTAACCGGACTTCTCCTAAAACCCAAGCAGCATTATTAGAAGGGATGGAGGAATCGTCCATCACAATTGATGGGAAGACATTGCAACTGCCACGACCGTTCTTTGTGATGGCGACACAAAACCCGATTGAATATGAGGGGACCTACCCACTTCCGGAAGCTCAAATGGACCGGTTCTTATTTAAATTGAAAATGGGTTACCCAACAAGAGATGAAGAAATTGAAGTGCTTTCTCGTTCAGAATCTCAAATTCCACCTGAACTCACAGCTCCTGCCATTACGCTGGATGACTTACTCGAACTTCAAGTTGCTGCGACAGATGTCGTTGTGGATGCAACGGTTAAATCTTATATCGTCGACTGTGCGACTGCTACACGTCTCCATGCATCCGTTTACCTTGGAGTCAGTCCACGGGGATCGCTTGGCCTCATGAAAGCATGCCAAGCATTTGCACTCATCAAAGGACGGAATTATGTTACGCCAGACGACGTACAGTATTTACTTCCATATGCATTTAGTCATCGAATCATCTTGCATCCAGACGCGGAGTATAGCGGCCACTCCATAGAAACTGTTCTGATCGATGTCTTAGCGAAAGTCCGTGTTCCAGTCATAAGGACGAACTCTGTATGACACGAAAGCGTGCAACACTCATCATTCAAACGTTATTTGTTCTGCTCATTATAGGGGGGGCATACTCGTTTGCAATGTTTCAAGGCGGTATGGGGAGTTGGACAATTTTTTACTTCATCGTGCCGTTTACTTTGTATGCGTTAACCATTGTATTATATCCGTTGAAATCGATCACGGTATCACGCGTTATTCAACATCCCTTACTTGGGATTGGTGAAGCGACGACAGTGACGATTCGTGTGAAACGTAGGAATCGATTCCCGTTGTTGTATCTTTCCGTTCAAGAACTAGAATGTGATGGGTTTGCCACGATCACGCAAGGAGGAACTTCAAAGTTGTTTGTCATGGGATTTCGAAAAGAGGTACTCTTTCAGTACGAATTACAAGGCAAACAAAGAGGGGAGCATCATTTTTCCCCTGTGCAAATAGAAATAGCGGACTTTTTAGGATGGGTAAAAAAACGCGAAACGATTGTCACAGAAGGAGAGTCATCACTCATAATCTTCCCTGAGACAAAGTCCGTACAATACGTGCCAATCGGTTCGTATCATGATAAAGGGACAACGAGATCACCATTTTCTTTAATCAAAGAAACAACGGTAGCGACGAGCGTCAGAGACTATCAACCAGGAGATCGGATGTCATGGATCCATTGGAAGTCATTTGCCCGGACGCAAAATTTAATGACGAAAGAATTCGAGAACAAACGAGGTGAGCATGTCACCTTATTGCTGGATGCTAGATCCTCAGAAACGATTGAAGAACAAATTCGTTTCGCCGCTTCCATTTTAAAAGAAGCTGCTGCACGCAAGGCGGATTTGACATTTTTAACGACGGATGTTGGTAACGCTGCGATTGGGACAATCTCAGGAGAGGGTCAGCTTCGAAAAGCTCTCACACAACTAGCTCGTCTCCAACCCATAGATGCGACAGAGGCAAAACCACCCAACTATGCGGTTGCACTACAAGGTGCTGGGGCAATCGTGATCATTTCGGGAAATCCAGATGCTATTTTGTTACGCGCTGTACTGAGTGCTTCACGCGCGCAACCGGTATTTTGTTTTGTTGTAAGAAAAGGAGCGGAACCACTCTCTAACCTTGTTGAGCAGAATGTAAGAGCGGCAAAAGCGCTAGGTGTGACCGTTCAATTGCTGACAGATAAACAGTTTGAACGCTCGTTTCAGGAGGTGGCTAAAGGGTGAAAGATGTCCGGATCGATAAGTGGCTGGTGATACTGTTGTATATACTTGCTTACTTCATGACAATCGAGTGGCTTAAGCCAGTTGCAGAACTGACAGACACGGGGCACATTAGCCACTTTTATGGATTTATAGGAATGTCCTTGTTATTTGGTTTGCTACGCATTCCAGGGTGGATTGTCGTTCCGATTAAGGTGATTTACATAACTCTTTCGCTTCAGTTTGTGTTTCGTGGAAATGAATGGCTAACTAGTGAAGCGTTGAAAATGACTGTATCCGATATAGCACAAAGTTTAACATTCATTTGGTCCGGTCAATGGATGGAGATTTCCTATTTGTTTCGTACAGGACTATTCTTCATTTTACTCTGGATGCTTGCTTACTTAATCCGTTTTTGGATTGAATACCGCAAGTCAATCATGCTGTTTTTCGGAATGACAGTGGTTTTCCTCTCAGTGGTGGATACATTTACAACGTTTGACGCCTCTTTTGCAATCTTGAGAGTCATGGTGATTGGCCTGCTATTGCTGGGACTATTGTTTCCGCTTCGCTTATCTGCAAAAACGAAAACAAAGTTGCCGATTAGAAGTTATTTTAATGTAATCGCTCCTTTAGGGGGGCTGTTACTATTCGTTGCAATTGTCGCGGTTCTTGTTCCTGTTAAAGAACCTGCGTGGCCAGATCCTGTTCCGTTTATTCGCTCTGCTGCAGGTTTAGGAGACAGTGGAAACGGACAAGGGATTTCAAAAGTAGGATACGATCCCGATGATACGCAATTAGGTGGACCCTTTCAACCAGATGACTCAATTGTATTTGAAGCGTATGTAGATTCTCGCCAATATTGGAGAATGGAGACGAAAAATACGTACACCTCGAAAGGATGGATTCAGTTTTCATCCGAGGAATATCCTGAGTCTCAAGGGAGTTTTTCAGGAGTGATTGGTGGGCAGGTACTAATTCCACCTAGACAACGTGCGGAAGTGGAAATGTATGAACCTCTCCCAATCTTGCCGTATCCATATGGTTTACAAGACTTGCAGACTATTGAAGGACTTCTATATAAGCAAGAAATCGATTCAGGAAAGCTGACACTGAATTCTGATGAGCCTATAGACATGACATACCAAACAGAATTCGTTCCTCCGGAATACAGCTTGAAGGAACTCCGTGAAACGGACATGGCATCGCTCGATTCTTTAAGATTCGAAATGGATGAGTTTTTGGACTTGCCAGATGAACTCCCGGCACGGGTGAACGACTTAGCCCAAGAAGTGACCAAGAGCTCACCGAGTGTTTATCAGAAAGCGCAAGCCATTGAAAGGTATTTCGGAAGAAGTGGATTTGTATACTCTCGAGACGAGGTTGCTGTCCCTAAAGAAAATGAAGATTATGTCGACCAATTTTTATTTGAAACGAAACGAGGCTATTGCGACAACTTTAGTTCGTCCATGGTCGTCATGCTTCGATCTGTCGGCATTCCCGCCAGATGGGTGAAGGGGTTTGCCCCGGGTCAGTTAAATCGTGATGATAATCGGGATAAGTATTACACAGTGACTAACAACCAAGCGCATTCTTGGGTAGAAGCATATATGCCTGGCATTGGTTGGATGCCATTTGAACCGACCATTGGATTTAATGGAATATCGAATGTGAATTTCGATATTGAAGTAGCGAAAGATGACGAGCAAGAACAAGATCCAATCAAGCGCCCGGAAAAGAAGAAAAAAGAGCAAGACCAGCAAGCTGCTAAACGAAAAAATAACCAGGAATCTTGGTTGCTTCAAATTATTCCGGAATGGTTACGTTCTTGGGTGACAGTTAGTATCATTGCTGGAGGTGCTGTTGTTGTACTGGCAGTTGGATTATATACTACTCGGAAAAAATGGCTGCCTCGGGTTGCTGTCCGTCAGAGTCGAAGTAAGTCAGAAGGATGGGAAACATTTGCGATTCAATATGAACAGTTATTGAAACAGTTGAACCGGATTGGTATTAGGAAGCCCGCGGGCATGACATTATCAAACTACGCAAAAGAAGTGGATCGAATGCGTGGCGATGACATAATGAGTACGTTAACCGTTGCGTATGAGAAAGGCTTATACGGACAAAGGGAAACTCAACAAGACTGGACTGAATTACGTAAAATATGGGAAGATTTAATCATCGAGACAACTGGTTGATTTTTTTACTGAATGCAAGTAGAATGATGCCAGGAATAAAATACTTGAATGCTCTCATATAGGTCCGATAATATGGTTCGGATGTTTCTACCTGGTCACCACAAATGACCTGTCTATGTTAGCGAATGCAGCTACGGGAAATCCGTGGTCTGTTTTCGTTATTTCATAGATATAGATAGAAACAGAAGACGCGGAGAAAGAGTTCACTTTCTAACGCGTCTTTCTCTATTTTAAGGGTATACTTGAAATAAAAATAAGAAGAGGTGGATTTCATGTCAGCAGCTCCATTATTGTCAGAACAAGAGAAAATCGTAGTTTTGGATTTAGGCAGCACGTACAACCAACTTATTACACGAGTTATCCGCGATTTAGGCGTTTACAGCGAGCTTTATCCGCACACAGTAACAGCGGAAGAGATTCGTAATATGCACGCAGCTGGCATTGTCTTATCTGGTGGAGATACGAAAATGGACGCAGACATTGATCCTGAAATCTTTACATTAGGACTCCCTGTTCTTGGACTTGGCTCAAGCTTAGAAGTCATTACACAGCAATTTGGCGGTAAGACAGCATCTATGGAAGCACATGGTGCAGCGTCTACACTAACTGCTGAAGGTACTTCTAAATTATTTGCAGAAATCAGCGGATCTTTTGCAGCACACATTGGCGGTACTGAAAAAATTACAGAACTTCCTGAAGGCTTTACTGCAACAGCAAAAGACGAGCATGGACATATCGCAGCAATCGAGAATGCTGATAAGGGACTATACGGCGTCCAGTTCCATCCAGAAGTCGACAGCACAGAAAATGGAGAAACGATTCTTCGTACGTTCCTTCGTTCAATCTGTAATCCGACAGGCGAATGGTCAATGGAACGCTTCATTGAAGAGGAAGTGCAAAAGATCCGTGAGCAAGTCGGCGATCGCAATGTCTTATGTGCACTTAGTGGCGGTGTCGATTCTTCAGTAGTCGCAACATTGATTCACCGTGCAATCGGGGATCAGTTGACATGTATCTTTGTCGATCACGGTTTGTTACGTAAAGGTGAAGTGGAAAGTGTTGTAGATACTTTCAGCACGAAGTTCAACATGAATTTCATCAAAGTAGATGCAGCGAAGCGTTTCTTGGACAAGCTTGCGGGTGTTACAAACCCAGAAGAAAAACGTAAAATCATTGGTAACGAATTCATTCGCGTATTCGATGAAGAAGCAGCAAAGCTGAAAGGCATCGATTTCCTTGCACAAGGTACAATTTATGCGGATATCATCGAAAGCGGTACAGCAACTGCTGAAGTCATCAAATCTCACCATAACGTTGGCGGGTTACCTGAAGATATGGACTTTGAATTGATCGAGCCATTGAAAGCATTGTTCAAAGACGAAGTACGTAATGTCGGTAAAGAGCTTGGATTGCCTGAAGACATCTACAATCGTCAGCCATTCCCTGGACCAGGTCTAGGTGTTCGTGTACTTGGTGAAGTAACTGAAGATAAGTTGAACATTGTCCGCGATGCAGATTACATTCTTCGCGAAGAAATTGCATTAGCTGGTCTCGACCGTTCAATCTGGCAATACTTCGCAATTCTTCCTGGCATCAAAAGTGTCGGTGTGAGAGACGGTAAGCGTTCATATGACCATGCAATCGGTCTTCGTGCAGTTCATTCTTCAGATGGTATGAGTGCTGACTGGGCACGTATCCCTTGGGATGTTTTGGAGAAAATCAGCTCACGGATTACTGCAGAAGTCGATCACGTCAACCGCGTTGTTTATGATATTACTGCAAAACCACCAGGTACTATCGAGTGGGAATAAAACTAAATAGCTGATTGTCGTATATCCTTGGGAATAAGGCCCGAAAGTCTCTACCAGAGCACCGTAAATGCTTTGACTACGATGAATGGAACGCTTCTTGCTAGAGTACTTACTAAGAAGGGTCCCCATTTTGAAGAGTTTAAAGGAGCATGCGACGGTAGATGTCGCATGCTTTTTTTAAATCCAAAACAGATGAGGACGGTTGATGATGAAGAAGTATTTTGAGTTTGACAAGTTAGGAACGAATTATAGAAGAGAAATCATCGGGGGATTAACGACATTCCTTGCGATGGCGTACATATTGGCCGTGAATCCACTTGTATTATCTCTTGACGGTGTCCCAGATATTTCGGACGCAATGCGGATGAACAAAGGCGCAGTATTCGTTGCAACTGCATTGGCAGCAGCAGTCGGATCATTATTTATGGGACTCATAGCGAGATATCCTATAGGATTAGCACCAGGCATGGGATTGAATGCATTCTTTGCATATTCTGTCGTCCTTGGGTACGGAATCCCTTGGCAAACGGCGTTAACAGGTGTGCTATTTTCAGGACTTATTTTTATTGTTCTTTCATTAACTGGACTTCGTGAACAGATCATTAACGCAATCCCGGCGCAATTGAAATATGCGGTTGGTGCGGGAATTGGTTTGTTCATCACATTCTTAGGGTTTCAAAATTCAAATATTATTGTGGGCGACCCCAATACACTCGTTACATTAGGTGATTTAACACAAGGTCCCGTATTGCTTGCGATCTTCGGATTGGTCATTACAGTGATCATGATGGTTAGAGGAATTAAAGGAGCAATTTTCTACGGAATGATTATAACTACCGTGGCAGGGATGTTGACCCATCTTATTGACGTACCGGATAAAGTTGTTTCCAGTGTACCGAGTGTCGCTCCGACTTTTGGTGCAGCATTTGAAACCATTTTTAATAACCCGAGCGAATTGTTTACAACGCAGTTTCTTGTCATCATCATTACATTCTTGTTTGTAGATTTCTTTGATACTGCTGGAACACTTGTTGCAGTCGCAACTCAAGCTGGGTTGATGAAGGAAGGAAAACTGCCACGTGCCGGAAAAGCATTGTTGGCGGATTCCATGGCAACCGTTACAGGTGCAATTTTCGGAACATCTACAACAACTTCTTACGTGGAATCCACAGCAGGCGTTGCAGCTGGTGCGAAAACAGGATTTGCTTCTGTTGTAACAGGGCTCCTGTTCTTGCTCGCTTTATTCTTCTCGCCTCTGTTGTTTGTCATTACACCTGAAGTAACAGCTCCTGCTTTAATCATTGTCGGAGTATTGATGGTTTCTAATTTGGGGAATATCGAGTGGACACGTTTTGAAATGGCTGTCCCGGCATTCTTCACCGTCATTGCGATGCCATTGACATATAGTATCGCAACAGGAATAGCGATTGGATTTATCTTCTATCCAATTACGATGCTACTAAGCGGTCGCAAGAAGGAAATACATCCTATTATGTATATATTGATGGTTCTCTTCATTTTGTATTTCATTTTCGTTAAATAATGAAGCTTCTACAGCTGCTGACTTTCCGTTATAGGAAGTTAGCGGCTTTTTTTGTTGAGAAGCTGAATAAGTACTCCATAATCATTTAAATACTAAGTAAGATAAACAGTTTAGAAATGATATTTAGAGCCATGTTTTTCGGTTAAATTAATGATTAGTAATTTAATTGACGAAAAGTGTTGACTTATGTTGACGCGCTTGGTATAGTAATAAAGCAGTCGGGAGCGAGACTTACTAGAAGCGCTTCAGACAACATGAACCTTGAAAACTGAACAGCAAAATGTCAACGAAATATCGTTTGGGAAACCGGTTCTGCCGGTGGAACAAACACAAACAGATCTTAATTGATCTGATAGACATCTTAAATGATGCCAGTACGAA
>NZ_QQAK01000016.1 GCF_003384035.1 Sporosarcina sp. BI001-red
GTCACCTCATGAATCAGTCGCTTTAAATCCAATGAAACAGAACGAACAAGAAAAACTAAAAGAAATTACGATTAAATAAGTAATCTACGAGAATATACATATGCGACAACTATCTTGACAAACACCGCATACTGAATGGGGAAATAGAGACAACAAATGAACGTAACGATCTTTTCCGTATTCCTGAAGGAACTGGCAGTTCATATTTGTCGGATGGAAATGACGTGATGAAGATGAATGATAAATTACTTTTTTTTACTAATCGTGGAGTGCTTGATAATTTTTCTGGATATGTTTTTTCCCCAAATGGTGTTGAGCCAAGAGATGAAGATGTACTGGCAAAGATAGTGAAAAAGCAAAGAATGAGCAAGAATTGGTACTACATATCTTGTACCTAAGTCGCCAAGTCGCAAACTGGCCACTATTAGTTACCATGCTGAAAGTATTTTAACTGTATTAAATAAGAATAGGGATCAAAACTTTCATTTAGAAGAATCTGATAAGTAATATAGCTAACTTAATGAGGGGAGAATAATGTTATTCATTCTCATAGTATTTTCGATACCTGTTTATGGGTATTGCATTTGGAGTCTCTATAAACCAGTAGAAAGTTTTTTCTTTTTAGACCGATGGAGATATAAAGAGATCCCTGAGTTGTCAGAACTGCAAATTAAGTTTATTAAAATTGGAAGTATATTTACTATGATTCTATGGACTATATTAATTATTAGTGGTGTTATTGACGCCTTTACACCTGATCCACCATTACCAAAAATTCAAGTAATGGGAGCTCTTCTTGAATAAGGATCTACGGCCAATATAACAGAATCGAGTTCGATTGCAGCATGAGGACTTAATCATTTTTAGTAAAAGGAGCAAAAAAGTGAGGGAGATTAATGTCATGTAGCATTATTCAAAAGGCCAAAAGAATAGTAGAAGGCTTGGAGTATGGTGCGTTTATTACCTCAAAGGAATGGGAGAGCCGAAACTTTGAGTATTATGAACTTAAGGGACTGGAACGTTGAATTAGGTTTTTAAACTGTTTGAAGGAGTGGCCCTTATGAATTATTCGATTAGACCATTAGAGGTGAGAGACGTTCCGTTCTTATGGGAAATGCTCTACCAGTCTATATACGTCCCAGAGGGGCATCAGGCACCCAGGCGGGAGATAGTAAAAGAACAAAGTATAGCGAAATACCTGGAAGACTGGGGCAGTGATCATGACTATGCTTTCATCGCATTAGACGGACAAAACCACCCAGTGGGGGCTGTATGGATAAGGATTTTTAATTATGAAAATGCGGGATATGGTTTTATAGATGACGTTACACCTGAGCTTGGTATGGCTATCATGCCCCAACATAGGGGATACGGAGTCGGAAAGGACTTGTTAGCAAAAATAATTGATTTTGCTCGTTCTAATGGATATCCGGCTTTATCATTGAGCGTTGGTCCTATTAACAAAGTGGCATTACAGCTGTATGAAAAGAGCGGATTCCAGAAAGTGTATCAAGACGATGGTGGTTCTTGGACAATGAAAGTAGAGTTGTAACAATGAATTCGAACTTTTCTTATACGATTATCGCGCGCAATTTCTAGCACGGTTTTTAGTGCTTCAATCGGACCACCTTTAAAAAATAAAGGAGAATAGAAATGAAAAAGTACTATGCATATCACTCTTTAATTATTGTGATTTTTACTACGGTGTTACTTTACTGCCTCATGAACAAAATGTTTATTCCGGTTTTAATTACAGCAATAATAGGAATCCCATTAGTGATTTTGAATTACAAAAAAAATCACCCTTAAAGCACTCAAAACATAGTGGGATAAGTAAAAGCTAATTTTGCGTTTTCAGAATTGGGCCATTGTGTTGTATACAAACTGGTGCTTTGCGCTTCAAACGGCACGCTTTCCGAGGGACTTGGCCGTGTTTTGTGTGCTTTGCAGAAATTAAGGCATCCCTGCGGGGTCTCAAGCACGCACGCTGATCCTCCCGGAGTCGGCACCTGTACTCCAAGCAATGGAAGTGCTATGCATAAAGAGTTTGTTCATGAATCTGGCCAGTTTAAATATAGTAAGGAGTGATGAAGGGTTGAAAGAAAAAATAGTTCAAGATGGTAACCAGAAGTTGAGTTGGCAATCATACATATGGATTGGCGTAGGTGTTCTGATCGGAATTGTAATTGTTAGTACAATCAAACACGGAGAAATCAACTGGATGTCTATTGGTAGGGCAACAGGTGTAGGTGCCTTCCTATTCTTTATCTATTTTCTTCTCCTCAAAGGAAAAAGAAGAGTGGAACAAAAGGAGTAAGTAAGTTAGTACTCAAATGGAGGCGGGTTTTGGAAAGCAGCTGTCCTCCTAAGTGGCCATATATTGGTTCTGAAAAGATAAAACTAAAAGGTAATAATTATGAATCAAGCTTTACAGACATAGTGGGATGCATATTAGGTAAAGTAAGAAAGAACACAGTCTGTTAGTGCGCGGCAATTCGGACCTTCACCTGACTACCTTGCAGAGTTAGTAATGGAAGGATTTAAAACTGGAACATGCTAAGGTCACATTTTCTATAAGTTCGAGAATGAACCGACTATCCGTCGCAGTTTTTAACAAAAGAGCTATCCGATTATATGAAAATCTAAGTTCTTTAATAAAGCATAAATTCGCTACTGATTCAGCAGATTTCATTACGAAAGTTAATTCTTTTTTACCACAATGCGGGAACTTATGTAACAAGGAAGTGTGCTTGATTTACATCTGGGCCAATTAGTAAAGGTCAATTTATGATTCGGTTGGATATTCATACGTCTTCAGATGCGTGTGATTTATCAATTTAACTGTAGCTCCAGCAGAAATCTCATAGGTCATTCGGTCTTTCCCTATTGGAATCCAGTGTCCACCATCAGTAGGCTCAATCTCAAAGGTGATTTGCAATTGAAAGCCACGAAATTCATTAACTCTTCTTGTTTCTATCACTTCAATATTCCAAGGGGCTACATGAGGTGAAAAGCTATTTACAATCTCCGGATAATAATAATTATTCAGGTCATCTTCAATGTAAGGAGTAAGTATAACCATGAGCATGTCCTGTAACCTAAGCTCTTCAGAGTCTTGAGTGGGCTCATCTGTTATAGGGATTGTTGTTTGATTAGAAGTAATAAGGATTAGGGATAGGATAAAAACAAGGGATAGAATAAAAGCGATTAACATTTTTTTCATTCTCTTCAAAACACCTCTGTAAGACTTTTTTAATTTAATTATATTGTTGCCTTTTCCTGAATAAAGTATGCTCTTATTGAAACTAAAAAGGTCGTCAATGGTAAAATGTTATGTCGGAAACGGGCTTTGATTGTAGTGTGGATGCTCTACTAATGCATCCGGAAGGGCTAAATAAATGGAGGCCTGTTACATGCAAACTATAA
The DNA here is from genome assembly GCF_003384035.1 of Sporosarcina sp. BI001-red. Classification (GTDB taxonomy): domain Bacteria; phylum Bacillota; class Bacilli; order Bacillales_A; family Planococcaceae; genus Sporosarcina. The sequence continues at coordinate 3,427 of NZ_QQAK01000016.1, forward strand.
TTGAATTGATTAGCAATATAAGTACAATTATTTTCTCCTTTTTAAAGGAAGTAACAGAAGAGGAAATCGAAAAGAATATTGCGTATTTAAAGCAAGAAGAGTGGTTTCAGAAATACTTGGAAGACGATAAATATAACGAATTAATTTTTGATACTATCGAAGTACGCCATATCATTGGGGCTTTTAATAGTAAAAAGATGTCACAATCTAGATATCACAGAAAGCATCAAAAAAGAATCGAAAGAGAGCTGGAAAAGCACTCTTCATTGATTGCAGGTGAAAGGTGAGTATGCAAATACCTGAGGAGCAATTATCCATAATGGTCTCCCTTCAGGCTGCCGCTTTTGTATAAATGAAACCAAAATAAAAATCCTAAAGTAAACTAGAGGTGGGACTTTGAAAAAAGGAATACTATTATTTTTCATTGGATTTGTGTTATTGATGGCGGGTATATTTGTGTCTACTCTTTTATCTACAGGATGGATAATAAGCGGAACTTTAATTGCAATTATTGGTGGTGGATTAATGGGGATGAGCTCTTACTTCTTCGTATCAAGAGGAAGAAGTATCCACAATTAAACAAATGGGCATGATTGCTTCTAAATCGCAATCGCGCCATTTTTTTACTTACTACCAAAAAGATTTGCCACATTGTAGAAAAAAACTTGGACAAATCCCTCCACCAAGTCTACCGATTCAAGTTTACCAATGGTCTTTTGGAAATAATCCTCTCTATTTATAGTGCTGTACATAATTCATCTCATCATCGAGTTTTTATATAGAGCGTTCTATATACATGTCTATTTATCCAGTAAATTCGACTTAATTATTTTATGATTCCCCATATATAGCAAGAAGGATTTTATGGGAAGAGAAGCGGGATGCTAAGTGGAACCATTGAAAGCAGCGGAACATTTTGTGAGAAAGTATTTCCCGAATTTCACTAGTTTAGTTAATCAACGTTAAGCAACCTTCTGCAGGTTACTCCATGCAGGTCGGTTGCTTTTTTGATTCATCGGTGAAACACTAGGAGTCAATGATGAGCCGTGTTAGCAAACGATGCGTTTGTCCATACTAGGTGGAATCTTAATCACGCAATCCTGCTCATTCAATAAAGCCGTTAAAAAAGAAGGTATGTCTGATGAAAAAAGTACTTTATATAGTGTCCGTACTAGTGATTGCCGCCATCGTTGTTCTAGGCGTCACACTTAAAAACAATTCTGGAAGGAAGTCTGCTTCAAATGAGCAGACGAATAGTGAACAAGGTACTGAACCCAAAGAACCATCAATAACACCAGCCCAGCAAATCGAAGCGATTGTAGAAAATGCTAAGCAAGGGGCGACACCGACATTCCAAGGCAAGGCAGGTAAAACTACATCTCAAGAAGTCGAGCAAGATTGGACCGCTTCAGGCACTCCTACAGAAACGGAAACGGGAGTCTATACCACTTATCCTGAGCACGATGCTACGATTGGAACTAGAGGTGGAATAGTATTCGACGTGCGCTATGCAGGTGAGGATCTGAAAGGCATTCACTATGAAGACCTCCAAACGACACTCGGGGATCCCAAACAAGTCAAAACGTTTCAAGACGCTACCCACGACCAAATCATTTGGATCTATCAAGTCGGTGCGGATTACCAATTGAAATGGATCCTTCCTAAACCAACAGATGCCACTCCGAATCCAGCAGTGGACCATATCGCAGTTTGGACAAAAGTTGAAACGAAGGAGGAAAAGATGCTGTCTGCAATGACTCTCGATGAAAAAATTGGCCAGCTCGTTATCGCCGGAATCGATGGAACGGCTATTAACAAAGCCTCCGAACAGCTCATTGAGCAGTACCAGATTGGCGGCGTTATTTTCTATGCAAACAACGTCAAAACCCCTGAGCAAACCGTCCAATTCGTGAACAGTCTAAAAGCGGCAAACCAAACTAATCTGCTTCCACTGTTCACGAGTATAGACCAAGAGGGAGGACGAGTTGCCAGATTACCCAAACAAGTTGCCAATCTGCCGACTGCCGCTTCAATTGGCAAAACGAACGAGTCTGATTATGCGTTCAATATCGGAGGAATGTTAGGAAAACAACTTTCGCAATTCGGCTTCAACATGAACTTTGCGCCAGTCCTTGACGTCAATAGCAATCCGAACAACCCAGTCATCGGAGACCGCTCATTTAGCGCAAATCCGAAAGTCGTGAGCGCACTCGGTATCCAGACGATGAAAGGAATCGAGAAACAAAATGTTATCCCTGTGGTTAAACACTTCCCGGGACATGGCGATACATCCGTCGATTCGCATCTAGAACTGCCGAAGGTGAACAAAACATTGAAACAGCTTGAACAATTGGAGTTAATTCCATTCAAAAATGCGATTGAAGCAAATGCAGACGTTGTCATGGTCGCTCATATTTTATTGCCACAGTTGGATAAAACCTATCCAGCCTCGATGTCTGCGCCAATAATGACGGACCTACTGCGCAAACAGCTCGGCTACAATGGTCTCATTATGACAGATGACATGACGATGAAAGCAATTACGAATCATTATGGAATTGCGCAAGCTGCCGTCCAATCTGTCAAAGCGGGAAGTGATGTCGTTCTTGTTGCACATGACCCAGCGAAAACAATTGCGGTGATTGACGCATTGAAATCGGCAGTCAACTCGAAAGAAATTACCGAACAGAGAATTGACAAAAGTGTCATGCGGATTATCAAACTGAAAGAGAAGTATCAACTGGATGATGAACCTACACCGAATGTAAACGTCAAACAGCTCAATCAAGAAATCCAGGAACTCCTTAAATGAGTCGGTCACATATGGGGAAGAAGAGGGAGTCAATGGAGGAATTCACAGAGAGCTGGATTTAAAGACGACACAAACGCCAACTTTGTACGTCTAGCATCGCAACAAAGAAATGGGCGTTCTCCTAAAAAAGGAACGTACTGCAGAACCGTGCATGCTATTATAGAGGGTAGTAAAAGAATAACATTGGAGGGAAACATACATGACGAACCAAAGTGAAAGCATCGCAAAGAAGGAGTTACCAGTGGAACAATGTGAGGAACTAATCATCGTTTTGAAAACCCGTTTTGAAGACAACATGCACCGTCATGCAGATATAAAGTGGGAAGATGTCCAAGTAAAGCTCGATGCAAACACTGAAAAACTATGGTCACTGAACGAAATGGAAAGAACGGGTGGCGAGCCAGATGTCATTGGATTTAACAACGAGACTGACACCTTTACATTTTGCGATTGTTCGGCAGAAACCCCTTCAGGTCGAAGAAGCATATGCTATGACCCAGAATCATTGGAGTCACGCAAAAAGAACAAACCGGCACATAGCGCTGTCGGCATGGCAACTGAAATGGGAGTTGAGCTGTTAGACGAAGTACAATACCGAGAGCTGCAGCAACTCGAAAACTTCGATAAAAAAACATCCACATGGATCAAAACACCCTCAGATATTCGAAAACTCGGAGGCGGGCTATTTTGTGATTTCCGCTTCGGTACAATCTTCGTCTACCATAACGGCGTTGAGTCTTATTATGCAGGCAGAGGATTCCGTGGATTGCTAAACGTTTGAAAGAATGAATAACTCCCTATACTACTTGTAGCGTGGATACAATGGAATGCCAAGTCGTCTCAGCAAAAAGACAGTAACTAACGTGGTACAATAAAAGGATCGCGTGAAGATAGACAAAGCATTTCAACGTTTTTCACGTATCACAGTAACTAAAAGGAGATCCTAAATATGAGCAAATCCGTAGCAGTAATCGTTGGTGCAGGACCTGGAGTGAGTGCAGGGGTTGCAAGAAAATTTGGAAGTGAAGGATTTAAAATTGTACTTCTTGCAAGAAGACAGGAATCCTTAGACGAACAAGTTTCCGCACTTCAAAAAGAGAACATTGAAGCCGTTGGAATTACAGCTGACGCTTCGAAGTCGGAATCACTAACAGCCGCATTCACGAAAATTAAGTCTGAATATGGGGTACCAGAGGTTCTCGTTTATAACGCTGGCGCCAATTCTATTAATAATCCTTCTGTCTTAACTGAACAAGAGTTACTTAATGATTTCCAGGTCAACGTTGCCGGAGCGTTAGTAAGTTCACAACAAGTCATCCCTGAAATGATCGAGCGCAAGTCGGGTACGATTTTGTTCACAGGTGGTGCGCTAGCATTGAACCCTGTGGTTTCAAGAGCTTCTGCTGCAATCAGTAAAGCTGGATTGCGCAACTTAACATTCACATTAGCCGAAGAATTAGCACCACAAGGCATTCATGTCGGAACGGTAACAATTGGTGGAGTCGTAAAAGCGGGAACGTTCTTCGATCCAGAAGCAATTGCAGACGCATTTTGGAATCTGTATGAAAAGCGGGACACCAACGAAACATTGTTCAAACCTGAGTAACTCGAACAGGCATGACAGCCAACACAAAAAAGCAATTCCACGGGATTTAACAGTCCCGTAGAATTGCTTTTTTCTATCCAATAAATCCTCAAGGAACGAGTAGAAGTCATGGTATAATGAGCGTACTCTAAACCAGGAGGGGATTGTGATGATTCGATGGATGTTCGTGTTTGTCATTGCTTTTGCGTTGTCGTATCTACTGCCAGACGATTTCATCAGTACAGATCGTTTCGTTGTTGAAGTGATCATTCGAACAGTTATGTCACTATTTTTCGTTTTCATCATCTGGTTACTGAAGCCCAATCCGAAACCTAAATAAGGGAGTGAAACTCTCAATGGCCATCCTCACATTTCTCATCATCGCTTGGATCTTGACGCTTTTCAATTTCGAACAACTCGTCATCCAAGCCTTCAAAGAACTATTCGGCAAAGACATCACCAAAGCAACGTATTACTTCCTATTTCTCGTAATCGGGATATTCGGTGAAATTGTCTTGCTGCTTCAAGGAACGTATTCAGAGTATTTCCTACGGGAATAAACCAGTAAAAGAGGGACACTATGCAAACCATCATCGACAATGAAACAATTCACTATACCGTACAATACGGAAGAGGAAAAAAGTTGCAGCTGCAGATGGATGCCAGTGGTTTCATCACTGTTAAAGCTCCAAATGGAACGACGGAAGAAGCGATTCAGGCACAGCTTCAAAAGTGGGGCAGCTGGATTCTTGAGAAACAGAAAGAAAGAGATGACAAAAAAGTAAGCCCACTTGCTCGAAAGTACGAGGCGACCGGGACATTCCTCTATCTAGGAGAGGAACGTCCTCTTTGCCAACTAATCCACACCGATGGCCAGACTGAAGAACAGTTGAAAATCAATCTGAAAAAATTCTACTTCACCCAATGTAAAACACTTATCGAATCGCGCATTAAACCCTATCAAAAAGAACTTAAAGTTACATTTAAAAGCATCGATATCATTGAATCTTACCGAAAATGGGGAAGCTGTAACTCCAACAAAAAACTAGAGTTTAACTACCGTCTTGCAATGGCGCCGGTTGACGTGATCGACTATGTCATCATTCACGAACTCTGTCACTTAACGCACATGAATCACGACCGTTCGTTTTGGCGTCGAGTCGGTAGCATCATGCCTGACTATAAAGAGAAGGAAGCATATCTAGAACGCATGAACCACATGATGACGCTTTAAGAAATTCAGAGGATGATCAACCATACAACTCTAAAATTTTCTGTGAGGGCACAGCAAGAGTATCGCCCAAATCCATAAAATAGGGTAACTGCCACTTTTGTGTGGCAATGGCTTGCTTACTAGTAGGCGTATCCCAACTTGGATATACTCTGAAAGCCATTTTTCCATTTGTCTTTTCGGTTTTAAGAATGTTGCGGGCTGCAAGAATCTCTTTTGGAAATACGAATTGCCCGAATTGATTTTCACTAAATGTGTTAATGACAAGTAAGTCTGGGGACGAATCATAAGAGAAAGGCCGATTGTGATGGTGCTCATCTTTTTCCCGGATTGCGACGAATTGACCGATCTTTGTAGGCGTTATTTTGGCCACTCGAAAACGAATGGATGTAGTATTTAAAAGGAAGATACCCGCGCTATATTCAGGATTGTAACGCTCTTCGTGAATCTCTTGTATAGTGAAATGATTGGGTTGATAAACAATACGATTCACATACGTTAAGGCACGATGAAAGTCATTCATTCTATTCCCCCTCAACTAGTTGTTTACTTCTAAACGGAACATTTGTTCTATTGTATATGTATCGAGGAAAAACTGCAACATACAGCTGGATTAAGTAGGGACATGTATAATATGGCGTCTCAGGACTTTACAGTTTTGTGGAGGCGAAAAGACAAACGATTGTCATCTATTGATTGTGTCATTGTGAAATATTTTCTGAAAACAAGAGATCCGAATGTGGATGACACGGATAGGATGAGAGATTTAACATTTGAAATGTATGAGAGGGTCAAAAGGAATCCTGAATACTATATAGAAGGAGTTGAGGAATCGTGAGAAAAGCTAAAAACCTTTTAGACATGACGACCAGCATGTTAAAAGAAGGACACCCAGAATTAAAGGCATCATTAGAAGGACTGTCCCCTGTATATGCAAGAATCATTTTTTCTCGACGTATGGAATTGGGATTTTCCCAACAAGAATTATCCGGAAAAGCCCATACAGGGTTGAAAACAATTTCTAGGGCAGAGGGAGGATTTGATAACCTCTCTACTGAAACCTATGATAAGATATTCCATGCTTTAGACTTGGACGTTCAAGATATTGCTCAAGCCATGATTCAACTAAAGAATAGTAAAGATGAGCTTTCTGTCACAACGGTGTGATTAGTTGTCTATATCTATTAGCTATACTTAAGAAACAACTATAATAAACAGGGAAAGCCGCCACAATCAATATGAGTGTGGCGGCTTTTCCTATTTCCTAGTTCACTTCAGTCTGTCCCATCATGCCATTATCTTCATGCTCTAGTATGTGGTAGTGGTACATATACACTCCTTTTGCTACCGGTTCGATATAAGGTGACGTGGCAAACGATTACTGCTATAAATACAATCCTACATTGCAAGTAGCGCTTTTCCAGTAAGACATTCGCCGGTCATTTTAATCATTCTACCTAAGATGAATCATAAGTAGGCAATGTCGCTATTTACTTTGATAAGCGAACTGACACTATTAAACCTTTGTAAACTTTCGCAGGAATGCTATCTAACTAGCAGCAGTCATGATACCTTCAGGAGAGAGAAGACCCACTTCTAAACCTGAAACATAAGAATTATATATACGAACTACCACTAAAAGGAGCGTCCCATGAAGCCAGAGAATTTAAATCGAACTATGAAAGCATACATAGAGATCTTGTTAGTCTCAACCCGTCTAGGACTAACATCTTTTGGAGGACCCACTGCACACTTAGGTTATTTCCATTCTGAATACGTGCGCAGAAGAAAGTGGATGGACGAAAAAAGCTATGCAGATCTCGTAGCATTGTCGCAATTCTTACCAGGACCAGCGAGCAGTCAAGTGGGAATAGGAATCGGCGTCATGCGAGCGGGTGTCCTCGGCGGCATCGTCTCGTTTCTTGGATTCACACTTCCTTCTGTCATTGCGCTCATCCTGTTTGCAGGACTACTTACTGCAACGGATATCGGAAGTACAGGATGGATTCACGGGTTGAAACTTGTTGCGGTGGCGGTCGTTGCTCATGCCATCCTCGGAATGGCCAAGAACCTTACGCCAGATATCACGAGGAAAACGATTGCACTTCTTGCACTGATGGGTACACTGCTGTGGCAATCTGCATGGACTCAAGTTGGCGTTATTTTAATCGCAGCATTCTTAGGATTCCTGCTGTTCAAACAACAAAAAGAAGCAGAACCTGCGACATCGACTTTCCCGATTACGAAACGCGTATCTGCGATTTGTCTTTTGTTGTTTGTTGGGTTATTAGTTTTATTACCCATCCTTCGGGAACTGACAGGGTCAGTCTGGATTGCCATGATAGATAGTTTCTACCGATCCGGGTCACTCGTATTCGGTGGAGGACATGTCGTCTTGCCTTTACTCGAACAGGAACTCGTTCCAACTGGTTGGATCAGCGAAGAATCCTTCTTAGCTGGATACGGAGCAACACAAGCTGTACCTGGTCCGCTCTTCACATTTGCTGCCTACTTAGGCACCGTCATGAAAGGATGGCAAGGCGGACTAGTCGCAACGTTCGCTGTGTTCTTGCCCGCATTTCTGCTCATTCTAGGGGCTCTTCCGTTTTGGGATTCCCTACGCAATAACCCAAAAGTCAAAGGAGCCATCATGGGCGTCAATGCAGCGGTGATTGGTATTTTAATCTCTGCCTTCTATTCCCCAATCTGGACCAGTTCCGTCTTACAAGCTGAGGATTTTGCATTAGCTGCTGTGTTGTTCTCCATGCTCGCGTATTGGAAACTGCCTCCGTGGATGGTTGTCGTCGCGGGAGCTCTTGGCGGTATGGTAGTGTCATTTGTGTAAATTCATAAAACCCGTCCCAATCGTGCATTGGGACGGGTTTTTTAGTTCCTATTTCGTTTGTGTTGCACAGGGTGATGAAAAGACTCTTACTCACTCGCACTGACATCTGCAAACAGCTCCAATGTATCTTTTTTCTGTGCATGATCCGGATGACTAATGTCTGCCAAGGGGGCTCCCATGACGATACTAATGTACTCCCGATTTCCAGCAGTACCGAATGTGGCCCAGCACTGACCGGCATCGTAAGTAGTGCCTGATTTTCCGCCGAGAATCTTGAATCCGTCCTGTACCTCTGTAGTTAACGAAGAAAGGACTGTGGATTTCAAAGCAATGCCCTGGGGATGCTCTGCAGTCGACGTTGTCTGAAACGTCCCTTTAGTTAATATTGCTTTAAAGTTTTGGTTATCAAGTGCGTAATTCAGTAGCTTGGCCATATCTGAAGCGGTCGTATATTGCTTTGGATCATCCAGCCCCTCGGGATTCATGAAGTGGGTCCGAGTCATTCCAAGTTCTGCCGCTTTCTCGTTCATGAGCTGGACAAACTGTTTCGTACTTCCTGCTACATGGATTGCCAAAGAGTTGGATGCTTCACCGCCTGAAGGTAAAATCGTGCCATACAGCAAATCGCGGTACGTGACCTTCTCTCGACCATAGAACCCAGCCATCGAAGCATTTTGCGCTACCATCTTCTGATACGTATCAGTATCGACCGGTGCACTTGCAGAGAGATTCTCAATATGTTCGAGCGCAACGATGGTTGTCATCATTTTCGTCAGCGATGCAGGATACGCTTTCTCATTCGCATTTTTCTCATAAACCGCTTTCCCGCTAACCCTTTCCACCATATAGATGTACGGACTCGCGTACCTATCAGTCTGATAATCGTCTAATGACTCTTTACTATTCTTTCCGCTCCAACCCGTAACGTTCAAAGCAATTGATAGAACGACAATGAAAAGGACCAATCCCTTTAAAAACGCCCACAACTTCCTCATCTTGCATCTACCTTTCATACCGCGGTGATTCCCGCACATTTCTTTCTCTATGATGTTAAGTATAAAGGACAACTATGAAGAAAAGCACAATGAAAAAATGAAGTTTTTCTTAAGATGATGTTGGGGAGGTTAAAATGTGAGAGCCAATTGAGACTTACTGGAAGGGTCATGAATGTTTAAATAGATGAGAATACTACATGTTCTTACAACAAAGAAAGCATACTATCCAAACTTTACACTCATACGATTCCTAACTGGCAGGGAAGAAACACAACTTAAAAACGAGACCTGTGCACGAAATCATTAAGACTGTACATGACACAGACGGCAATCAATAATACATATGGTAAACTGATGAAAACGAGTAAAGTCTAATTTCAGTAGGATGGTGTTACACGTGCTTAAAGAAGAAGTGAAAAGTCTGTTAATCAATGAAATTGTAGAGAGGATGAACCCTGCTTTCGTCGTACTATTCGGATCATTTGCAAAGGGAACAGCTCATGCAGGAAGCGATATTGATTTGGCATATTTCAGTAGAAAAGAGCTATCTTCCTATGAACGTTTTATATTCACTTCAGAACTTGCAGAAATGACAGGATATGAAGTGGACTTAATAGATATTAGACAAATCGATACAGTGTTTTCGATGCGGATTTTCGAGCAGGGAATGCCGATTTATACTCAAGATGAAAATGAATATAAGCTTCAGAAAATGAAAGCTTACAGCATGTACGCTGCGCTAAGCGAGCAACGTGCTCCTATCATTGGGAGTATTAAAAATAGAGGGAGTGTATTCGGGGATGAATGATGTCATTCTTAACAAAACAGCTGTCATTGAGCGAGGTTTAAGTCGTATTCATGAGGTATACGAAGGAAACCGAGAAAACTTAACGGATTATACAAAACAAGACAGTATCATCCTCAATATTCAGCGAGCTTGTGAAGCGAGCATCGATCTAGCCATGCATGTAGTAAGTGAACGTAAATTAGGTGTACCAAAAGCAAGTCGCGAGGTATTCAGATTCTTGCAGGAAGCGAAACTTATCGAGGCAGACTTGGCTAGTTCCTTAATGAATATGGTCGGCTTCCGGAATATTGCTGTACATGACTATCAGACACTTGACCTTGATATTTTAGAAGCTATTTTAGAGAAACATATTGATGATTTTAGAAGTTTTTCAAAGATTATCTTATATATGTGAAACTACGGTGTGTGATAGCACTATACAAAATAGAACGAAGGAGCACTGAAAAGATTAGGCGCATGATAAAAGAGAGCTGGAAATCAAAATGATTTCCAGCTCTCTTTTAATTGTAGTTAATCCATACTAGCTAACCACACAATGTTTCTAAGCATGGTCCACTTAGCGGAGCTTAACCGTCTGAACAGGAAGCGTACTTGGGTCCTGTTCAGGTTGTTCCCCTACAGCAGGTTTCTTCGACCAAATCGTCGCAAGAATTGGACCTGAAATGTTATGCCAGATCGCCCCCCAAACACTTGGAAGAGCAGCAAGTGGTCCAAAGTGTGCGGTAGCAAGAGCAACGCCGAGTCCTGAATTCTGCATGCCGACTTCAATGGAAATGGCTCTTCGATCGGACTCATTTAATCCGAGCATTAAAGCAGTGCAGTAGCCAAGCAGCAATCCAAAGCCGTTATGAAGGAAAACTGCTGCAAAAACAACAAAACCGGAAGAGATGACATTGCCTGCATTCGCAGATGTGACCGCCGTTACAATAATAAGGATAGCCAGAACCGAAATAAGTGGAACAACTGAGACACTCTTCTCCACTGCTTTCGGGAAAAACTTTCTGACCAACAGACCCAATACAATCGGAACAATGATGACTTGGACAATTGACTTAAACATCGACATCGGGTCAACCGGCATCCACTGTCCTGCAAGCCATAACAGCAATAGTGGTGTTACAACAGGTGCAAGCAGTGTAGAAAAGGAAGTCATCGCAACAGACAATGCCAAATTCCCTTTCGCCAAATAGACCATCACGTTAGAAGACGTCCCACCTGGAACGCATCCGAGGAGTACTAGACCAGCAGCCAATTCTGGCGGAAGCTTGAGTACATAAGCAATCGCAAACGCAACAAGCGGCATGATCAAGAACTGAGCAGCTACTCCTACAATAACAGGCAACGGTTTCGTAGCGATAATCTTAAAATCCACCGCCTTCAACGTCAGCCCCATTCCAAACATAACAACCCCGAGCAATATAGAAATATAAGCACCTAACCCTAGAAACGGTGTGGGGAATAGAAACGCCATAAGCGCTGCAATGATGACCCACACTGCAAAATATTTTCCTGCGAACGAACTGATCGACTCAAGTGCTTTCATTGTGGAACCTCCTTGGTTAATACTGAATGGTGTTTTGGTAAGTGAAATACATACTTAGTTAAGTGAAGCATTTCTTCCGCTTAACATTGTGTATTGTTCTTGCACTCCGTTCCTGAAGAAAGATCTAAAAGAATAGAGAGTATTTCGTCTATAGAAACAATAAAAACAATTATACGCAACTATCGGAATATTACAAGATATATTTGATATTGCTATGTTGTTGATTTGTTAAGCTGCAATATTAATGCAGAGAAGTTTGCTAAGCGCTGGAGCTGAAGCACTGTGTAGTGGACATGCAAAGTTATAAGGTAATTCAATCAGAAATGAATCTGGAATTTTTTTTGCACAGTGGCAAAATATGTTCCCAACAGGTGATTATGATGGAGAAAACCAGAATTTTATACACATAACTGTTCAGATATGTAAAAAGAGTTTGACATTTTAAAGTGGCAAGTTATAATTTGAAATGTAAAGAGTATTTGACACTTTTAAAGGGGATGTTGTAATGGATTGGATTGTTGTATTATTTATAGCCATGCTATCACTATTTGGAATGGCCATTATACTCACACTAATATCGTTGACCAAACTCGGAGATGAAAGAAAAACTCTAATTAAAATGAAAGCCCAATCGTTTTCGTTCATAGTCGTCTTTTTCATGATACTTATCCATATAGCAAGATCAGCATATATGGCATTGGATAAAGGTGACCTCGATTACGGAATAACCCCCCTCCCATTTCTATTTACAGTATCCCTGATCTATTTAGTAACTCTGCGGACGTTCAAAAAGAAATATGGTGATTAAGTGAAAAACCGAATTAAGGAGCTACGAAAACTGACAAAGCTATCTCAAGAAGAGCTAGCGTTCCGATGCAAAGTAAGCAGGCAAACGATCAATGCAATTGAAAATGACAAATACGATCCTACCTTGCAGTTAGCTTTTAACCTAGCAGAAGTTTTGAATACTACTGTGGATGAACTTTTTATAAAGGAGTAAATAAAGAAGACCTGTCATAGAGAGCATGACAGGTCTTCTTTGTGCAATATAACTTTTCTCGTATGAAAATTTAAAACACGCAGCAAGAACAAACTTAAGGAACTGTGGTTATAAAAAGGGAGTTTAGTATTCAGATGTGGCCCTTACGTTCGAAATACATATGCAATGATGCATAACAAATTTGACGAGTCCATTCATATAGAATTGACTCATTATCAGGAGAAGGCTGAATTTGTTATTTCAATAGACCATCCTCAAATACTATTAGTCCGTTAGAAGAGTCGCTCCATTTGGTCATTGGCATATCCACCATTTGCTTAGGGACTTTTCCCTCATCATAGTCAATCAAAGTTGACCCGATTTAAGTATTTTGCAGTTTGAAACACTAGGGTATTCTGTTGGTCGAAAAACTAGGAGACTATTGGGGATTAAATGAATTTCAATCATCTTGTACCTTAACAAGATACATGCGTTTCGCAAATCCGCCACGCTCTTCAGCTTTTCGTGCTCTTAATTCCTCGAGCTCTGAAGGACTCGCTCCATATAATGAGGCAGCAGCGTGTAGTAATTCCAGTAAGTCTGCCAGCTCTTCCAATCGATCGGACGTATGTATCGCTTCCTCATACTCTTCCAGTTCTTCATGCATTTTCTTTTGAATTTCCAAGATATATTCGTGATCAGAAAGAATACGTGTGACTGGTGTTTGACCTTCCATCTCAATAATTTCGGGAATTCGATCGCGAACTAGTTTGTTGTAGACTGGCATAACGCACCTCTTCCTAGATTTCACATTTAGTCTAGCACATATTATCAAAGGAAATTAAATGTATTTAGTTATAGTAATAGACAAGTCAATGAAATAGTAGAAAGAAATTATTAATTAATGAGACCATTTTTAATTCTAGTCTATAAAAAAGATTCATAACTCACTAACTCCATCCCTTTTGGGAAATCGATGGTATAATTGAAATATGTACACAAGTCAGAATACATGACTAGTTAAAGATTTATCTTTTCTGAATTACTTTGATAACCACCTTAAATATAGAGAAGAGGTGTTGTGCATGAACACTCCTATACACGTTGTAGCTGCTGTTATACATAACCAAAAAGGTGAGATACTCTGTGCTCGTCGATCTAAAACGATGACTCTTCCTGGTTACTGGGAATTCCCAGGAGGAAAAGTCGAGCTAGATGAAACTCCAGCAATTGCACTCGTACGGGAAATAAGAGAAGAGCTTCGTTGTGAAATCGTAGTAGGATCATTTATTGAAGAGACTACCTATCGCTACGAAGCATTCACAATTCGTTTACAGACCTATTTTTCTACAGTTCAGAGCGGAACGATGTTTGCTCTAGAGCATAGTGAACTCAAATGGATAGCTTGGCAAGATCTTCGTTTACTAGAATGGGCGCCAGCCGATATACCAGCTGTTGAAAGGGTGATGCAACTATGCAAGAAGGAATTTATGAACAATTAATAAATGAAAAAGTGAAGTCCGAATTGTTAGGACTTTCTCCTGAGCTGTTCACAGTGGGAAAGGAAAAAATAGATGAGGCCGAAGCACGAACGTTATTATCCAATTACATATCGTCAATTACACGCATAGCTCTTTCTCACATAAGAGAGGGGAATGATAAAGACGAGGCACTGTTAAGGCAGATTCAACTGTGCAATGAAATAGTTGATGTGCTTCAGAAGAAACTGAACGATCATGATTTTGCGAAGTTGAAAATAGAAGAGCATGCAGAGATACTTACATCCATCTATACAACAATGAATACCACACGGTCCCTCAAAACGAAAAAGGTTCAACGCCCTATCACTCCATTGTCTCAGAGCTCATTATTTACGGGTTCTCATGCTGAACCCAACATGTTAGAAGAATTAAAAAAGGAAATTGCAACGTCCGATGAGATTGAATGGTTGGTTTCGTTTATTAAGTGGTCAGGACTGCGTATTATAATTGAAGAGCTTCGAAGTTTCACAGAAAATGGCGGACGGTTAAAAATAATTACCACATCCTATATGGAAGCAACTGACTATAAAGCACTGCAAGAGTTAAGTAAGCTTCAGAATACAGAGGTTCGTGTTTCGCTAGACAAGGAAAGAACTCGCCTACATGCGAAAGCCTATTTGTTTAAACGGAAAACAGGTTTCAGCACAGCTTATATAGGTTCATCGAATCTTTCAAATCCTGCGCTGACTTCTGGTCTTGAGTGGAATTTGAAAGTAACTGAGAAAGATTCATTTGACATTATTAGGAAGTTTGAAGCTACATTTGAAAGCTATTGGAATGATGAAGAATTCAAAAGTTTGCTGCCTGAGGCCGAAGAAAATTGGATGCTCGTACGACAATCGTTATTGAAAGAACGAGTAGCTGAGGCAAAAGAATACTACATCTTAGACATTCATCCTTATCATTACCAACAAGAGATTCTAAATGAACTTGAAGTGGAACGTACCATTCATGGGCATATGAAGAACTTAGTAGTGGCGGCAACTGGCGTGGGTAAAACCGTCATCTCAGCGTTTGACTTCAAACGTTTTCTTCAACAAAAACCTGATGCTAAATTGTTGTTCATTGCACATCGTGAAGAAATCCTTAGACAAAGTATGTATACCTTTAGAGCTGTTCTTAGGGATGCTAACTTCGGGGAAATGTTTGTAGGTAAACATGAACCTTCTTCTTTTAATCATTTATTTATGAGTATTCAAAGTTGGAACAGTCGAAAGATGTTTGAGAAGACGACATCTGACTTTTATGATTTCGTGATCGTAGACGAGTTCCATCATGCAACTGCTCCGAGTTATCGTGCGCTCCTAAGCTATTATCACCCTGAAATTTTGTTAGGTCTCACCGCTACGCCTGAGCGGATGGATAATGAAAATGTCCTAGGTTACTTTGACGATCGAATCGCCTCAGAAATGAGATTGACTGAAGCAATTGACCGGAAATTGCTAAGTCCGTTTCATTATTTCTGTGTAACAGATAATGTTGATCTCTCGGCTATTAAGTGGTCAAGAAAAGGCTATGATTTGAATGCGCTCTCCACTGTTTACACTTCAAATGACAGGCGGAGTGATTTAGTGATCCGTAGTATCCAAAAATACGTGACATCTTTACAAGAAGTAAAAGGATTAGGCTTTTGTGTTTCCGTAGAGCATGCAAAATACATGGCTTCCTATTTTAAACAGAAGGGTATTTCTTCGATTGCGTTACATGGAGAATCCTCAGACGAAGAACGAAATACAGCAAAAAGAAAATTAGAAAGTGGTGAAGTTTTCTTTATCTTTGTCGTTGACTTATATAACGAAGGTATTGACATACCAGCAGTAAACACTGTCTTATTTCTACGGCCTACAGAAAGTCTAACAGTATTTTTACAGCAGCTTGGCCGTGGTTTACGACTAGAGGATCGCAAAGAGTGTCTGACGGTCTTGGATTTTGTAGGACAGGCCCATGCTGACTATCCATTTGAAGAAAAGTTCAGAGCGTTAATAGGCAGAACAAAGCATTCTATTCGGCACTATATTGAAAATGGCTTTTTCCATTTGCCAAAAGGATCTGTTATCCAAATGGAGAAACAAGCAAAAGAGTATATATTGCGGAATGTAAAAGAAGTCAGAAATACTAAGCAGAACCTTATAACAAAAATTAGATACTTTGAAGAGGACACTGGAGAAAAACTAACATTCTCTAATTTCTTGAACTATCATCATTTAACACTTGCAGATTTCTATGGCAAAGGGAAAAATCGGACGTTTGAAAGATTGAAAGTAGAGTCAGGAATTGAAGGAGAATTCAATAGTGCTTATGAAGAACTAGTCGCCAAGCGAATTCATACTTTATTTCATTTGGACTCGATAAATCTTATTAGGTTTTATCAAACATACTTAGTAGATGGTTTAATAAGAACTAATGAAGAGCAGTTAATGATTGGTATGCTGTATTATTCATTCTTTAGTGAGCCGCCAGAAAATGCTGGCTTTAACACTATGCATGACGGAATGCAACAAATTGTAGCGAGCCAAGCGTTGAAATCGGAAATCCAACAGGTCCTAGATATGTGTCTAGAAAATATTAAATTAGTTGAACGTCCGTCACCGTTTGAATTTGACTCTCCTTTACGCGTACATGCACAATACACTTCCGATCAAGTTTTAGCAGCGTTTGGTTACTTCAACGAAACAGTCAAGCCTGCTTTTCGTGAAGGGATCAAATATTTTGAAGATAAGCAAACGGATGTATTTTTCATTACACTCAACAAATCGGACAAAGACTTCTCGCCTTCAACGCTGTATGAAGACTATGCCATTAGTGATCATTTGTTTCATTGGCAATCTCAAAATAGAACTTCGGACACAAGCCCAACTGGCAAACGGTATATTGAGCAGCGACACAACGGTAACAAGGTTGCGTTGTTTGTAAGGGAATATAGACAAAGGGATGGATACACATCGCCTTTTACGTTCTTTGGCACTGCCGATTATGTGAGCCATGAAGGAAGTCGACCGATTAGTTTCGTATGGCGGTTGCATGAGAAGATGCCTGCTCGTATGGTTGGGACGAATATGAGTGTTCTTTAAGTAATTGATAGTAGATCTGATTGCCGGTGTAAACTACAATTCTGGCACTATTCATAGTTATGATAAAGGGATGCTTTACACAGGAAACCGGTTCCAACTCATAATTACGCGAGTAAATAGTAATAATTTTTTCAGTACAAATTCGATAACCAACTTGTATTCCAAAACAGGGCAAGAGGACAAACTGCGGCGAATGTCATATAATGTTTTGAATGATGTAGAAGTTATTTGGGATAGTGATAATACTAATGCTAGTAAGATTATTAGTTTTAAGTTTGATAAATATGTGCTGGAAATGATTCATCTAGAAAGCAACTGGAATTAATAATATGAATTTTTAAATACTAATTCAGGAGATAACTTATGAAAATCACAAATGATATGAGTTAAGGTGCTTACGAAATAGCGAAAAAAGTAAATAGTGGACAACTTACACGTAGTGAAGGTATAGAAGAAATTCACTTTCAGACAAACATGAACAAAGGATCTGCTCAAGCTTTTATAACAATATTCTTAGCAATGCTCGAAGGGGAAGTTTATAAGAGAGCATTTAACAATGACACAACAAACAACTACTAGAGAATATCAGAAGTGATTACGGTGAAGTGGAGTTTAACAATGCACTATCTGCAGTCCAAAAACACATCGATTATTATTCTACTTTAGGAAAAGGTAACTTACGTGGACTACAAATAATTGTTGGTAAATTGAAGAATTAATTATTATCACTTTGCACAAAACATGATAGCGACTCCACTATACGCCTAATAAAAGTTAAAGACTTAGTTAATCGTAAATTTTAGGTGCGAATTTACTTAAGATGATGTTTGAATACTATTTGCAATTACGTTACAACGGTTTAATATTTTGTTGTATGTAAGATACAACTTGGAAACTATTCGAAACTGTGTTGAAAATGTACTTTACATAGGCGATCGTTTCCTTGGATATACTGATTTGTATCCAGGATTTATAGCATCCGATCGGAGAAATCATGAACTCGATAGTATTCGGTTTGGATTTGTTTCTGATTTTGTGTGCTGATTTTGGATTGGCACGGTTCATCCGTGTCACGTCTTAGTTAAGTGCATGGACTTTAACGAAAAACGTAAAGTAAGTCGATTTATCCGTTTGGTTTCATCGACTCGAATTAGTGGAAGTGAAAAGGAGAATTCCAATGGCATTTCGATTTCTAAGAAAGGTTAAAAGTGCTCAAGATAGGAGCCTGAATTTCAGTAAAAGTGATGTTAGTACATCTCTCGGCCGTCGTCAAGCCTATGTCACTGTTGGTAAAAAAGGAATTCGAGCGGATGCAGGGATTCCAGGAACTGGTCTTTTTTATTCCGAACAACTTTCGTTGGACGGCTCCGCACATTCACAGCCATCTGCTTCTCAGAGTGCTTCTCAATCTGAAATAGTGAACGAAATAAAGGCTTATAATGAATACATACATCTGTTGCGCTCTGTTCATTTAGACACGAAGGAACCCGTAAAGTGGGAACAGATTCAGCAGGAGGACCTTTCGTACTTGACCGAAAATGGACCTAACGCAGAAAAGGTGGCTCGGGAGTTCACGGCGTATGAGCCTACTTGGAAAGACCAATTGTTCCATAGGGTTGAAGCGAAAAGGGAGGAACTAGCAGAGCAGTTGAATGAAGCAATTTTTCAAGACCAGCAACTCCTAGCTGAAAAAGAAAAGCTAAAAGATTTAGCTACTCAAGTACTTCTACATAATGAAAGCGCATGGCTCGAAGCACTGGATACGTATCACGCGTTTGAGTCGATTGCAGAATTCGGCAACACGGTCTATGTACAATTTTTGAATGATGAGTTGACAATATCCTTAGATATTGGAAGTGAAAAGGTCGTTCCGACAGAAGTGTTATATCTAACAACAAAAGGAAAATTAGCGCAGAAAAAAATGGGGAACACCAACTACTACGCTCTCTATCAAGAATATGTGTGTAGCTGTGTAATCGGTATTGCGAGAATAGTGTTTGCCATTTTGCCAGCAGAACGAGTGCTCATTCACGCATACGACTTCAACCAGGGAGGTAAGCCACCTACAAAAGGATGCATCGTTTCGGCTCAAATTACCCAAGTGGAGTTGGCGGACGTTCTATTCAATCTTATCGATTGTTCGAGTACAATTAAGGGCTTCCAACATAACATGAAGCATTTAAGGACGAAGGGTTTTCGATTGGTAAAAGAACTGAAATAACTTATACGAATTTAGATCTGTTAGCCTGTGTAAGATACAAGTCGTATACTACTTGGAATTGTGTTAAAGCCGTACTTTTCACAGATTATGAGTCCCTTATTAAATAAGTTCTCATTTTTTTAACAACATTAACAACCGAAAGGAGACCACCAATGGGATTCCGATTTCAAAAACGTATTAAGATTGCACCGGGAGTACGTGTGAATATTAGCAAAGGCGGTATTAGTACCTCCGTTGGTCCCCGTGGGGCGTCAGTTACCGTTGGGAAACGCGGCGTGCGAGCGAATGTGGGGATACCGGGTACTGGGATTTCGTATTCAGAGCAATTGACGTCTAAGCGTACGAAACGTCCCCAAGGTTCAAGGGCTCCTGTTCGTTCGAAGAATGCTTTATCTACTTCTGCTGACACTCATGAAGTGGATGCGTACAATGATTATGTCCAAATGCTGCGCTCCATCCACCTGGACACGAAAGAACCGGTGGATTGGGGAGCCATTTTGGACGAGGACCTTATGCAGTTCACAGAAGATAGCCCTCATACACGCTACATTCGTCAACAATTGGCGGAGTTTGAGCCAAGTTGGTTGGATCGATTGTTCCGTCGTGGACAAGCGAAAAAACAAAAGTTAGCAAATCAATTGAATGAGGCGATTGTAAAAGATCAGAAGCTCCTCGCAGAGAAACAGCAACTTCATGAGTTAGCGACTAGGGTGCTAGCACATGAAGAAAAGGCATGGCTTGAAATACTAACAACTTATGACGCTTTTGAGAGTGTGGAGAAGTTCGGCAACAATGTCCATGTTCAGTTCCGTGAAGGAGTCCTGATCCTTAGTCTGGAAATGGGTAAAGAAAAAACAGTTCCTGAAGAAGTGTTGTCACTAACAGCCACAGGAAATTGCTCACGAAAAAAGATGGGGAAGACGAATTACTATGCACTTTATCAAGATTATGTGTGCAGTTGTATGATTGGAATTGCGAGAAACCTATTTGCGCTCCTGCCAGCTGACGGAATTCTTATCCATGCTTATGATGTTAGCCAAGCCGACGCGCCACCTGTAAAAGGCTGTATTGTTTCTGCGAGAATTTCCCGTGAAGATTTGTCAGATGTACTTTTTGATATTATGGATGCTTCCAAACTGATTGAAAGCATGGAACATCATATGAATCACTTGAAGACGAAGGGATTCCGGTTGGTCGATGAGTTGGAGTGAAATGAACTCATGAAGTATGTTATGAAAAATCAATCGGTCCTATCGAAGTTATCTCCCTACCCCCAGGCAAACAAAAATCATCAACTGAAACGGAATACTCTTGATAGATATCGGAAAACAGTTCATCACTAATAAGCTGCCGGAGCACACCCTTGAAGTATCCTGGCAAGTTGCGGATTGTTTTTGTTTTCTGTGCCATGACCGCGATGCGAGTGGCACGGTGAGCTAATTCCTCGAATAATGGACCTTTCTCTTGATGGATTTCAAACTTCAGCATTTTTCTAGATAGGGCTCGATGGATACCGAAAAATTCACGTGCTTTGGAAGCATCTCCGCTGATTGACAATAAGGACTTCATCTTCCCGAATAGTGTTGTGGATAACTTTTCTGCCACAGGCTGAGACGTCTTTATAGGATCTTTAAGATTTTTAGATTGATAGAAAGAAGGTTCGTTTTCGAAATGTGGCGTTGAAACCTCGCTCTCATCTGCTTCTTTCCCGTTTGTTCCCCTGTCCAAATTCCCCTGGTCATCTACAGGCAAAATGACGTAGATGTTAGCGCCAAGGCCACTCATTACAGGACGTACATAATGAATTCTCTCGATGATTCGGAGCTTTTCTAGCTTGCGAAGTGTACGGCGTACAGTGGAATTCGAAAGGTTTAATTTCTTTTCGATTGTTTCGTGTTTCAAGTGTGCAGCTAAGTATTTCACTGAATAACAACGGATCATCTCAAGTACCGCGCGATCGGTTTTGTTCACCATGTTCCAGTGGATGTCGAGATGCATTCTTGCAGCTGCGTCCATTTCTTCTTTACTGTTGAATTTTGCGTAGTTTGATAAGTAGTGTGTCATTTTTAAATCCCCCTTTTGTCTCTATATAGAGTTGAGGGGGCAAAAAGTAGACAGGCGGTTAGGATTTTCTTTAGGAATGTATGCTTTTGTAAG
The DNA here is from genome assembly GCF_003384035.1 of Sporosarcina sp. BI001-red. Lineage (GTDB taxonomy): Bacteria > Bacillota > Bacilli > Bacillales_A > Planococcaceae > Sporosarcina. The sequence goes on from NZ_QQAK01000016.1 coordinate 25,215, forward strand.
ATACAATTCGGACACTAGTTAAAATTGTGTTGAAGCTTTTCCTTGCAGCGGCGACAGATATCCCAGGAGAATTCGATTAGGATCGCCCCGGTAGCTTGCCGAGATTCATCATAAGTGAAGTAAACAAATAATTCAGGATACAGTTGTAACTTCTGTCAACCCATCCCGTCTGTATTAAAGAAGGGGCGGTGTGAATGAAAAAGTTTACTCTTTTAATAGTAGTCGTTGCACTTGTATTAGTGGGATGTATAAAAAATTTTACAAATCCAAAAGATTCATCTTCCAAAGAGACGGGGTCTCCTATTCAAATTATGTCAGAAGATATGCCGAATGACTTTGGATTTTCTATATCCTTTGGTATTGGAAAGAACAACGAAGTCAACACATTCACTGATACAGTGACTAAGGATTTAATAGAAGATGGCACAATAACCACGGATGTGGCCCTAACAGATGAGGAAATGTCTGAGATTTACGAGAAAATGAAAGAAGTTAATATCACAGAACCCAAAGATTTTTCACCCGAGCCTATAAACGGTTCCATGTGTGAACAAAGTCCATTCGAAGAGGATGAATGGAAAATTACGATGAACGGTGAAACCATAACTCATTCTGTTTCAGGGAAACACTGCGAACCTACCTATGATGCACAGCATTTACTTGAGTTACGAAATTTCATAGTTAGTAAAATTAGAAGTAAGAAAGAATATATAGTACTTCCCGAAGCTAAAGGCGGGTATGACTAATTGTTTTCAGGCAGGACTCTGGCCAATCGTTTGGTTGAAATGCTCTGCCAATCTCAATAACTCTAAGGTTAATGGGGGATACTAATTTCAATCATTCGAATGAAATTAAAGCAACAAACAGGAGGAATACCGCAATGAAACTGCTCACGTTCGAAGAAAACATTCGAAACGTAATTCTTAAGAGAGGAATGACTTATTATAGGGAAGGTAGAGTGGACAATGTTGTGGAAATGCCAGGAAATCGGTTTGCCGGGGTAGTGGCGGGAAGTGAAGTGTATGAAGTCGACTGCAAAGTGGATTCGAGTGGAGTGATACTCTATTCCTATTGCACCTGCCCCTATGATCTGAGCTCAGTTTGTAAACATGAAGTGGCGTTCTACCTGTATTTGAGGAACACGCTTGAAGTGGTAAAGGACAGTGGTGAGAAAGACGGAGCTGGAATGCGACGTGTACTGCTGGATGTGCCGAAATCTGAACTCGTCGACCTACTCATGTTGCTTGCGGATGAAGACGATGAAATTTTGTTGGAAATACATCGGTTTTTAGAGAGATGAACAGAGTGGCAACTAAACCAAATCTTCTAGTTATGGGGTACATAGATGCTCGATTATTAGAAAAAAGCTAGTGTTGATGGATTTTCATCATGCACTGGCTTTTTTAATATAGTGACAGTGCGGATACAATTTTGACCTGAAGACTGAATGATTTGTGCAGTGTTCAGTGTTTTAAGGGTAGGCTTTTATTCCAATAGTTCACCTCGTTTTTCTCCTTCTCTCTTGTTCTCGTAATGCCGCTTTCGTTACTTCCTCATACTCATTCCTTTACGATGGCTACAAATCTAACAATAACAGCCTGAATATCAAGACATCATTCCACAGTTTCAGTTTTTCCTCTTCCGTGTTTGGATGAGGTTTGTCATTTCAATGAACTAGAATTCCTTAAGATTTATGAGCTTGAACGTGACTTCATCTTGAAACTAGTTAAAATCGATATTGGATTATTCGAAACTCAATGATAGGATAGAGATAAGGAAAAATTTATCAATTAAGACTTAATCCGCATGAATAAGTGAACTACATGTACATTTGGGGGATGACTCTCAAACAGCTCCACGAGTGAAGGAAACCAGTGAGAGTTTCTAAAGTGAATCTGATTTGCCTCCTGACCATCAGAGGATTAGGGAAGGCAAGGATCGCATTCCGTGTTCTGGAGTGTGTTGCGATTCTTGGATTATTGGTACGTACGGATAAGCTGTAGCCAGTCATTTTGCTGATTCCACTAATCCTTTACACCCTTATTTTGATGGGAGTATAGGAACTCATTCGTTTATACGACATTGAATTTGAAAAAGGGAGATTAAAAGATGGTCACTAAAAGTGTAACGCGTGGTTCACTCGCTCTGATTTTAATGAGCTCCCTATTGTTTGGTTGCTCCATGGACCAATCGGAACTGAAAAAAGAACGAGGTACGGGTTTGGCGTATAGCGAGTACTTCAAGGGATATGATGGCTTGGATGAAAGGGAGGACGTTACGTATTACAAGCCCGTTCAACTGGATGAAGCAGACACTTCCTTGCCGGAGGTAGTTCGGTCTAGGGTGCATGAACTGAATCCAGACAAACTCCCGTTCAATGTCGATGAAGAGAAAGCCTATCTCGTCACTTCAAAAGACAAAGACGGAAAACTGAGGAATCAGGTCCAGATCAGCTATATCGGGAAAGACGAGTATGAGCAACCGGAAGCATTCTTGATCATCTCCATCACCGATTCCGATAAAGACCCTTTGGCTTCTTTCGCGGGGACTGACAAGGTGGATACGGTAGGAAACGAATTCAAAAAAGAGCAGCTGACGGAAGACGTCCCCATTTACCAGCAGATACTTACAACTGACAGTGCACTGATCTACAAGTATTACGAGGAAACTGAAAAAGGAATTGCGACTGTTGGGACCTCTGCAAATGAATTCTACACCTATTACAAGGGACACATTTATCACATCGGGTATTGGATCGATAGAGACAAGAAAGACGAGAATATGCAAGAAACGATGCTGCAACTGGTTCGTGAATACATCCTATCGCCACATGAGTAGTCTAAAGGGGAATAACGAGTTTCTTATTGAGCCCGATAATTAAATGGAACGTCATAGGAAAGGGGAAGATGAAATGGATCTTTGGTTGATGATGAAAGACCGTTCCATGGTTCTTTCTTTTTTTATAATTTTTATTCTACTAAGCCTCTTTCTACTAGTAGCCGCTCGTAAAAAGCGTTCGGAGATGCCTAAAACTTTAACTGTACTCATTACGGTAGTCGGGACGATCATTATTGTTCTATCGCTGTGTGCAATCGTGATCGCAGGAACGTTTGGATATAATTCTTGAAATGCACTAAAAGGGTTTGACGACAGGTTTCTGAAACCAACAATTGTGCTTGAAAGTAAGAATCAGAACTCATCTTATTCTATTGTCGGAGGAAATGTTGGACCTGTATGGGTAGGAGAATGGCTAGGATTCCAATCCTACTAGATTTAGGGAGGGATTAAAGTGTTGAAGTGTTCATTAGTTCCGCATGACAAAAGCTATGCCAAATCCATGTCATCACTCACGTCAGCCCCCAAAGTGAAAGGTGCATTGGGGCTTACAGATGAGCAAACTTCGCTTGAAGGAACTCTTAGTTTCATTGAGTTTGTTCAGGAACAAGAAAAGATTGGCAAGCAGTATTCAAGAGTCATCCTAGATGAAACCGGAGAGTTAATCGGGGTCATCACACTGAAAGATATTGAGCCTACTAAGAAAACTTGCTATATAGGCACGTGGATAGGGCATCCATATTGGGGAAAAGGATTTAACGCTTTGGCTAAATCTGAAATTCTATACACCGCTTTTACCCTTTTCGATTTGGACTACGTATTTGCTGGAGCAAAGTTATCAAATATCCGTTCACAAAAAGCTCAAGAAAAGCTTCCTTATATTAGAATCGATGTACAAACGGAATTTCTAGATAATCTTATCAATATGGAGTTGCAATTGAATGAACCGTGTATGCTGAATGTGATTGAGAGAAAGATGTTTATGAATTGGTATTTAACCCACAACTAAATGTTCTTTTCAAAAATTAGTGCAGGGGGCGTAAGGAATTTTTCTTGCAAATAGGTAGGTTGTAGAGGTGAGGAATTCATATGAAAAAGGTGATACTTATAGGTTCAGGGGGGATATGGTAAATCGACACTGGCAAGAAAATTAGGTGTAAGGTTGAATATACCTGTTTATCATATGGATGCATTGTTTTAGCAACCTAAAATGGAACACAATTGCGCTGTAAGCGGGCAGATTTTTGTTGGAAGAGAATACTTTAGTATCGTCGACTAGCTTCTCTGTAAATATAAAAAGTGGGAGGGCACCTATGAGTAAATGGAAAACGATAAAAACAGAGTATCTTCATAAAAGTCCTTATGGGAATATAAGAAAAGATAGGTGTGAACTTCCTAATGGTAATATGATAGATGATTATTATGTAAATGAATACGCCGATTGGTTAAATGCAGTCGTCGTCACTAAAGACCAAAAGATTGTGTTAGTAGAACAATACCGCCATGCAGGAGGAGATTTTTTCGTAGAAGTCCCTGCTGGAAAAATAGAAAGCAATGAAACGGCCGAAGCAGGTTTAACTCGGGAAGTACGGGAAGAGACCGGTTATACCTCCTTAAGAAAGCCTATATTACTTGGGGAATTCATGGTGAATCCAGCTATACAAACTAATAAAGTTAAAACCTTTTTACTCCTAGAAGCGTTTAAAGCGTATGAGCAGGATTTGGATGATACTGAAGATATAAAAGTTAGATTATATGATTTTGATTTCTTTGGAAAGCAAATACTAACCAATCAAATCAACACACAATTATTTACGGTAACCGCTTATTTTTTAGCTAAAGACTTTATCCATGAACACTTGTCTGAAAAAAGTTGATGCGATCCATAAGTTTTTCTATCAATAAGTGAATGTGCTGCAATTGCCTTTGATAACCTAAGAATAGTCGTAGGAGAAGGTCATTCTTATGAGTTCTCATGCGCTTGTGGTGGAAGAATATGGGGTACTTAGTAACACGCACACTAGACACAATTTTGAATTGGAACGGTATCGTTAGTTTACATATAGTTTAGATAACACCTTCAATCTATATTTAAGACGTATCCCTAGATAGGAGAAAGACATGCAATTATCACAATTCTATATAGATTATTATATCTAATGATCAGTTTAGATAGGATGAGAACTAACCAATTTAAATTAGAAAGGTAGATCTTTATGGAGTCCGAAAGAAAAGTGGAGGTACTTCCTTACTCATCAACATGGCCAACCGAATTTCAGAATGAAGCCGGTGCGTTACAAAAGATTTTTGGTTCGGAGCTACTAGAAGTCCATCATATCGGCAGTACAGCAGTGGTTGGATTGTCTGCAAAGCCGGTGATCGATCTGTTGCTAGTCGTTCAATCGATTTCACGTGTCGATGAATGGAATGAGGCGATGCGTGATATTGGGTATGAAGCTAAAGGTGAAAATGGAATTGAAGGAAGACGCTACTTTCAAAAGGGTAGCAATGCGAGGAGTCATCACGTTCACGTCTTTGAAAAAGGAAGTCCTGCCATTACTCGTCATCTTTTGTTTCGAGATTTTTTAAGAGCGCATCCTGCTCGCGCGATGGAATATGGAGAGTTGAAAACACGATTAGCCGGGCAATATCCGTATGACATCGAGAAGTATATAGATGGGAAATCAGATATAATCCGACGAATTGAATCTGACGCAGCCCAGTGGTCTTGATAATCGTTTGAAGTGGTGGATTTCTGTCCATGATACGGCAGAAAAAATCTAGAAATGGTTCTAAGTTGTATGGTACATAAGAGCGTCATACTGTGAAAGAGGTAGCACTGATGAAATATGACATCTTACACGTAAGCGAAGAAAATAGAACAGAGATGCTAGCATTACGTGTGGCAAAAAATCAGCGGGGCTTTATCGAAACAATAGAAGAATGCCTAGCAGAAGCCGAGCAATGGAAGGAATTTCGTCCAGTTGGTTTGTATGTCGATAACGAGCCTGTTGGCTTTGCGATGTATGGTTCCTTAAAGGATAGCCAGGAAGGCAACAATCTTTGGATTGATAGAATCCTGATCGATGAGCAGTTTCAAAGTAGAGGTTTCGGGCGTATGTTTATGAAGTTGCTAATTGAGCGGGTGCTGAAGGAATATGGGGAGCAACCGATTTACTTGAGTGTTTTTACAAAGAATCGGGGTGCAGTACACTTGTATGAAACGCTCGGTTTTGTATTTATCGGAGAATATGATACAGCTGGTGAAGAGATTATGCGGAAGGGGTAGTAATAATGGCTTGAATAGAAGTTCTGGCAGATCCATTTGAAGAGGATCAAAAGGATGGATGGAACAGTTTAAGGGGCGTTCAGATAATAAGGAGTCTGAAATGTGGTTACCTCTTAGCTCCACTGGTGAAATGATGAATACTCAGTTCGAAACAACTTTGGATCGATTTAGTGGTCTGGAAGATGTATGGGAAGGCCCACTGTATGTTTGTACTACGGCAGATCGATTCGATGAGTCCGAGGGGCCCATCTACAATAAGTATCCAAATGGAATGGGATCGAATGTATTCATTGGTGGAATTGAGAGGTGATTTGGAAGCCAGCGCGTCACATGCAAGTACCAATATTCAGGAGGAGACGTGAGGGACGCCATCAAACACCTGTCGATAAACACAAATAAAAGCAACCTTCCTACGCTCAAATAGGCGCAGGTAGGTTGCTTTTTTCTCATAAAGATGCACAGATTGGAGACGAAGTTCGTTTATTGGCGGATCAGTTGTCAAGTAACTTTTGAAAGAAGGAAGCTACATGGACATCTTGAACGCAGCTAAATGGAATTACAAAGCACCGTTTATATGAATCAACCTAGTTAATTCAACAGTGTTTGGGGCTATGCGGTGCCCCGTGATACTTAGGGGTTTACGCTCCTAACACTAAAGTTGCCAACATATAGACGGATGATGCGATGGTGATAATTGCAATCAGTAATTTTAACTGAGGTATCGGAACTTTGTTTGCAATCCGTGTACCCATTAGAATTCCGAGCACAGAGCCAATCAAGCTGGCGACAATTAGTATCGCGGTCGAGTCCATAGTGGCACGGGAGAAGTAACCTGCCATGGAAGGGATGGCAATAATGACGGAGTTCAAGAGACCTACGCCGACCGCCACTCTAATGTTGACGCCAAGACTCGCTAGCAACGGTACCAATAATATCGGTCCGCCAGCTCCTGTTAGCGCGCAGATGACTGCTGTCAAAAATCCAAGTAGCATAACGAATAAGCGATGATCTAATAGAGATGAACGCTTTTGCTCGGCATCTGCCCTATTTTTCTTAAACAGAATGGATAATCCCGCGAGCAGGACGAATAGATAAAGGAAAAGCTTTACTAGGAAAACGGATGTTAAGACATTGATTTGAACACCTAAAAAAGCTCCAGGAAGGCTGCCGATACTTAAAAATAGGGCAATTTTCAAATCCATGTGCTTCATCTTCCAATAAGAGTAGGCTCCGAGGACGCCTGAGACGGCAAACGCTAAAAAACTCAGTGCAAGGGAGTCATGTACAGGCATGTGTAAAAAACCAACGTAAATTAATGGCAATAGGAAACCGGCAATCCCGGATATCCCTAAAAAGATGCCAATCACCAAGTTGGCAAGTAAGACGATACAAAAAAGAAGAATGGACATAAGTTAGACCTCGATTGTTCTTACCCCTAGTAAAGGACTGAATGCACCTGTGCACCGCACAACTCAGACACTAATGGGAGTTATTTTTAATCTTTGTGGTTTACAGGTAATGTACCACTCGTGACCTGTTTTTTACCACCCAGTGACATAGAGTGTACCAGTGAGGGACAATAACCTTTGCTACTTTAGACTTTCTGGATAATTAAAGGGAATAAATATACTTTTCAGAAATGGAAGTGTTATACTTGATACACAAACTTGGCTAATTCGTAATAAAGACTTTATGCCGTAAACGGACCACTGATAATGGAATAATTCCGTCACACCATATTGTAATGAAAAAGATAGGGGGTAGTATATATGGGGATTCCAAAACAAAAAATCAGAAGTGTCTTAGAGAAAGTTACGAGAAATATACAAATCCATGAATCTGTACTACTTAAGGAAAACTCTAGCGGAGATTTTTCATATCATCATGACGATCTACATAAGGACAATTTTGCGATATAAATTGAATATAAAATAGGGGTAGGGTATAAAGTGAGGCCTGAATTAGAAAAAGAATTAAATGTAAATGAATTTCAAGATTTTTATTGGTTGAAAGAAGAATTACAAACCTTTTGCAAAGAACATGGTATGAGTGCGTCTGGTTCTAAAATTGAAATCATAGACAGAATTTCAATATTTCTTGAAACAGGAAAAATACAAAAGCCAATCAGGAAAAGAAGTCCTTCCTTGCAAGAAATAAAATTGGAAGAGTTAGGATTAGATACGGTAATTATAGAAAACCATCGTTGTAGTCAAGTAGTTAGAGCTTTCTTTAAATCAGTAATTCCTAAATTTCATTTCTCCACGTATATTCAAAATTATTTCAAAGAAAATATAGGGAAAACGTATCAGGATGTTGTGGATGCATGGTACGAGGAAGAGGTAAGGAAAAAGGACCCATTCTACAAAAGAAAAATAGGTTCACAATTTGAATACAACCAATTTACTAGAGATTATTTTGCGGATCCTAAAAACAATAATAAAAACAGAGAAGATGCAATTGAAGCTTGGAATGTTATTAAAGCTTTACCTGGCAGCAATAAATATAAAAGATAAAAATTTCGCATCACTTTTTTTAGTATAACTAGTACTTAAAAGTACTGTTACAGAATTGGGCAGATTTGTTGCGATTATGAAACGATTCACTATATCGTTCTGTCTCTATTAGTAAGAATTTTCAGTACGAACGGAGGTATAGGAATGTGGTTACTATTTGGGGCCATCGCAATAATAGCAACTTGTATAAATCTTTATATGTATAGAGCGGGCAAAGATTATAAATTGGCAATGGCAATGGGATTATCATTTACAGCACTGACCATTGTTGCAGATTACAGTATGGTGTCCGATTGGGTAAAGGCGGAAGATTGGTCTGCTTTATTAGATGTAGTGCCCGGTATGGCAATGGCATTATGGGTCTTGACGATTATATCGATTTTGTTAAATATAACGCCTATACTTTTAGAGCTAAAGAATAAAAAATAATTGCTTATAGTTGCATCATTTATAGGATGCGCAATTATTGTGTAAAACTTTACGTAGAACTAAGGGAGATACTTGTCGCATAAGCTTTGTGCTTCAACCTATCCAGAATAACGCCCAATACATAGAAAAAGTAGAAATGAGGTGGATCAATGGAAGAGCTAAAGCGCCAATTAATAGAGATTAAAAAAAGTGACTACAATTTCACTGGTTATGATCTCAATAAGTTGATTTTAGAAATGCTAAAGGACATTGGATCAACAGACAGTGAACTGCGTGATGAATTGATTTATATTACATTTGGTCAATTGATCAGGATAAAAAATGTTCTAACCAAGAACCAGATAAAACAACTTTTAGATAGTTGTGTTGATGATCAACATCTATTTTATAAGTTAGGAGAAAGTGAAACTGATTCTGTATTTGTAAGGTCATTCTCAGTATTGATTTTACCTCTTATTCTGAATGTAGATCAGCACGACTCCTTTTTGTCCGAAAGTGAAATAAAGTACGTACGAAAACGGCTTTTCACTTATGTCAGGAAAGAAAAAGATGTAAGAGGATATGTAGAGGGGAAGGGATGGGCACATTCTTTGGCTCATGCTGCCGATGCATTGGGGGAGATTGCCAAGCATCGCTACATACATGAAGATGATTTAATAGAGCTATTGGAAGTTATTAATGCTAAAGTTCTTTATTCTACTTCTGTTTATACTCACAATGAAGATGAGCGCTTGGCACTCTCAGCTTTTGAAACAATCGATAGAGGGTTATTAAGTGATCAACAAATTGTAAATTGGATTAACAATTTGAAAATTCAATTAGACACTCAAAAGAAACTTGTACCTGACCTTAACGGCGTGTATCTTAAGCTGAATGTACGAAATTTCCTATACAATTTATATTTTCGCCTTTGCTATAACAATGTGGGGATTACTCTCCAAAAAGAGATTGAAAAAGTGTTGGACTCCATTCGAGACTTTTAATGAGCAATGCAGCAAGCAAACTAATGCCTTTGGGACAGAATAGTTAGTCGTTTAGTTTAATAAGAACATTCATGTCACTTTTTCAGGGGGGATTTTTAGTGAGAATTATGAGAGGCGTTGCTTTTGTTTTTGTAGTTCTGGTTGTAACTTGGGCTTTTATTACTGGTATAAATAGTTTTTCACCCTTCATGCTATTACTTGTCGGGGCTGTACTATTAATCGCGGGTTTATTAGATTTGAAGCTAAAACGAAAGATAAACGCCATTATTTCATTTACCGCAACAGCGATTGTACTTTCCGCCTCGACCTATATTATCTTAACCTAACGGGGCGATAGCGGTGTCACACGACTTTGTGCAATAGGGCCATTTAACAGCATAAGATTAGTGCCCCAAACGGTCCAAACTTTATTGAATGCTGAAACTTAAAAGGCATTCATCCGTATAAATTAGTAAAGAAAATGAGATAAGGGGGGATAAAAGATGGCTACTTGGTTAATTACAATTGGTGTGTTCGTTGTTATGTTGTTTTTTTTCAATATGCTCATGGGATATCGAAAAGGGAATATTTCGTTAGAGTTGGATGGTAGATATACAAATCTCACGGATCAGGCAAATGCAGTTACTGATGAATTAAAAAAACAAGGAAAAACTGCGGAATATAAGGGAGACGGTCAGTACTTAGTTGATGGACGTTCTTATGTCGTACTAAAACGCCAGGTTTCAATGGGTGGAGTTCCACTTGAGAGAACAGTATTAGTCCCACAAAAAAAGTAATAATCGACCTTTTTCATCTGCAGGAAAGACTGTATAGAATTCCTATATGGTCTTTCTTTTTTGAAATGATGGATATTGTTTTAAATAGTCATGGCAGTTGTTGACGTGGGGGAAAAGTTGGAGATAACTTCAGGGGCTCACCTATCACTATAAAATGATCAAATTGCTTATGCAGCTCTTTTATCTAATTGAAGTAACGAACTAGGTTAGTTGAATAAGGTGTATGTTTTATCATTAAACAAAAATGATAGATGATCAAAGAAAAGAAGTAATCCAATTGAATAGTAGTTTCGATGAGACGTTCCGTTAGATAAGAATAAGCCATTTCCTCCACAATCGGAGGGAATGGCTTTCCTTCATAAATCGCAAAACTACTGATTACAGTTTTGCCCAACGTTCCTCTAACCAGTCCATAAATTGTTCACCTTTGTCGCCTTCATACGCATCAAAGACATCTAGACGCATCCGTTTTAGTTTATCCGCAAAGTCTGCCAAGGTATGGTCCTTCGGCAAGCTCTTTTTCACCCGTAGGAAAATCTTGTCTGTGCCTTTGATAATATCAAAACGTGCAGGTGATGGTTTCTCTACGTCCTCGCCAAACGCCGCAAGTGCTTCATAGGCTGCTACTTGCACCTTGTTGACAGTATCATGCTGCATACGGTTTTTTAATAGATCTATGACTTTTTCATGTTGATAAGCCGATAACATTTCCACTGCTTCTAAACGCTCTCGCCAGCTAGACGTATAATTGGCCTGTTTTTTTAATGTTTCATACTGCTCAGGTAATTCTGTTTCAAATTGTTTCAAGTAATTGCACCTCTTTTTTTAACTAAAGGAAAAATGAATTCTTCTTCTTTTGCTACTCTTATTATACGGTGTCTGGGTGAAAATAGCGATGAATCGTTGGTAAGGATATATATAGAAAATGGAAACTAACTACATTTGGAAATTATAGTGACTTTTTATCACTAGTAGAACGTGAGGTAGAAGACTCACTTGACTTATATATACGTACAATCAGTTAAACAGCATCTCAATCGTAAACAACTGCTACCCATTGTTCACGAAGCGTTTGCCAAGCAAACGAGTAACTCATGGTGTGCAAGAAACAAACATGAGAGTTTGACAGCATGAAACACTGTCATAAGACTAAAAAAAGCCAGGACTTCACTGAATTCATCATTCAATGAAGTCCTGGCTTTTTTTGTGTGCTACAATCTCTTCCGAATCGTGAAATTGTCTTCGAGCAATAACCAACTTTGCGGGAACGGATAGCCCAATACCCAGTAACTGATGCCGCGTAAATTATACTTTTTCACCAGATCGAACTTTGCCTGGGCGCTACGGGCGTCTTCGAACCATACTTCATGGGTGTGACCTGCAGCATCGTTGTACCGGTAGAACGGAGATTGCGCGACCGAATCGTATTGAATGGCCACTTGGTGCTGGATGGCGCGAAGGGTCGCTTCTTGCGGACTGAATGTTTCCGCTTCCTGTCCCTGGACGAAGGGCAGGAGCCAATCGCGTGCGTAAATCTCGAAGTCCATCATATCGGTAGTACAGCAGTGAGCGGATTGTCTGCAAAGCCGGTGATCGACCTGTTGCTAGTCGTTCAATCGATTTCACGTGTAGATCAAGTGAATGAGGCGATGCGTGATATTGGGTATGAAGCCAAAGGTGAAAATGGAATTAAAGGAAGGCGCTTTTTTCAAAAGGGTGGCAATGCGAGGAGTCATCACGTTCACGTATTTGAAGAAGGAAGTCCTGCCATTACTCGTCATCTTTTGTTTCGAGATTTTTTAAGAGCGTATCCTACTCGCGCGAAGGAATATGGGGAGTTGAAAACACGATTAGCCGTGCAATATCCGTTTGATATCTATAAGTATATAGAAGGAAAATCGGAGTTAATCCAACAAATTGAATCGGATGCTGCTCACTGGTCTCGGTAATCGTTAGAGGTGGGGGATTCGTGTTCGTGACAAGGCATTAAATGTAGTACATAAGAGCGTCACACTGGAAAAGGAGAAGAGCTCATGAACTATGACATCCGACACGTACGTGAAGAAAATAGAAGAGAGTTGTTATCTTTACGTGTGGCTGAAGATCAGCTGGGCTTCATCGAACCCATAGAAGAGTGCTTATTGGATGCGGAGAAATGGACGGAATTTCGGCCAGTTGGGTTATATGTCGATAACGTTCCCGTTGGCTTTGCGATGTATGGATCTTTACGGGATAGCCAAGGAGGAACCAATCTTTGGATTGACCGCATGCTGATTGATGAACGGTATCAGAGAAGAGGATACGGTCGTCGATTTATGGAATTACTCATTGAACGAGTATTGAAAGAATATGGAGAGCAGCCGATTTACTTAAGTGTTTACGCGGAAAATCAGGGTGCACTCCGGTTGTATGAAATGCTAGGTTTCGTATTAATCGGTGAATATGATGCAGATGGTGAAGAGATTATGCGTAAGGACTAGTAGCCATTAATCATAAATGGTCGCTTTCCCTTGTTCACGCAACGTGTTCAAAGATGTCATCATATAAGTGATTTCTTCATCGGTATGGCGTTCCCATTTACCCAACTCAGCTATTATTTTTACCGGTGATTTAGAACGGTAGGAACGTGCCGCATTGCCTGGGAATCGTTTGTCCGTCACGTTAGGGTCGTTTTCGAAGTTGCCTGTCGGTTCGACAATGTAAATTCGTTCCTTGGATCCAGAAGTGGCTAGTTTAGCGCCCCATTTGGCGGCATCAATGGTTGCGGTGACATAGATATGGTTGGACTTTTTGTCCTGATAATTCGATTCATAGAGTGGCTTGAGAAAGTCCCCGATCTGCAGTTCCGCTTTCGTACCATGAAAGAAAGTCCCCTTCTCTTGTAACGTTGTTTGGTTGTCCATTCAACTTTACTCCTTCTATTGCAAATTTGTATGTATCAGTATAGGGCAGCAGGTAGTCTATTAGTGATTTTTCCGTTTTGGTATAATGGAAGCAAAGGGAGTACTGTCGTACGGCAAATGGGCAGGCTCTTTAAAAGTATATGTTCAGTTAATTGGTGGAAACTAAGTTTCTTAACACTTTTTATGGGCTTGGTGTATAGAAAACAATTTTTTTTATGTCAAAATTTGCTTAACGTATGTTTTCCGCGAAATGTTGGTGATACCCCTATATCAATAACACAATATATCTTTTATTAGTACAGTGGGCAAAGCACCGACATCCTAACAAAACACATGGTGGAGAATGAATAAATATTGGCATGAAATGTATGAGAAGAGATGGGTGTTCATGGCAGATGGACATAGCCTCGTAAACTTGAGAAGAATAAAAATCATTCGGCACCCTAAATTACAGATTTCTAAAAATCCCTTCTTGCACGAAGCGTATTTTGTAAAAAGAAAAATGAAATTACAATCACTGGTTGCCGCCAGAAATGGTGAAGAAATGCTTGAGCCGTATGAGCGGGAAACTCTCACGTACGGTTCTTAGACGGAGGAAAGGGAGTAATCCCTTTTCTTTAGTCGATTATACAAGCCACGAATAGCGTGAAACCTTGGTATCCCTAGGAATACGGCAGTCCTTCTCCGCTAAAGGTTGCCCATATGATAATGCGCCTATTGAAAGTTTTCATGCTATATTGAAAAAGGAATTCGTCTATCGAACCCTATTTAAGTCTCTTTTAAAGATGCAAGAACACAACTATTTCAGTATATTGATGGGCGTTATAATCGAAATCAAATTCACTCCGCTTTAGGGTATAGAAAGCCTCAGCAAATGGAGGATTTCTTGTCCTCAGCAGCATAATAAAGTCTTCTTTTTGTGTCCATCTACTTGACAGAAGTCCACTAGATTATAAAAAATTGCAGGGTATATTTCATGACTGTCGTCTAACTATATGGAGTCTGTAAGGGGGGAGTGTTCTGGAGGAAGAAAAATGGATTAAAGATGTGCTCTCCGGCAGGCACGAATCCTACACTTATCTTGTGAAGGAATACCAGAGTAAGGTTTATCACGTATGTTTGAAAATAACCAGAGAAGAAGAGTCCGCCAAAGAATTGGCTCATGTCTCATTCACCAAAGCCTTTTATGCATTGTCCTCTTATCGGGAAGAAGCGGCTTTTGGAACATGGCTGTATCGTATCGCAGTTCGGACTTGTTTGGATTGGAGGAAAGCGAATCAGCGTGAATGGAGACACCGCGAAGTAGCTGCCGGTCCAGCCTCTAATCAAGCAACCGTTGAGACTCCCGAGAAACTCCTCTTGGACCAGGAGATGAAGTCGGAACTGATGCAGCTGGTAAAAGAATTGAAGGAACCCTATAAATCCGTCGTCTATTTATACTTTTTTCGCGGACTGTCCTACAGAGAAATCGCAGAACAGACAGGCGCTGCAGAAAAAACCATTGAATCGCAATTGTACAGGGCGAAAAAAATCCTTCGTAAGAACAAGGAGAGATTACGATGAAATGTGATTCGGTACAGATGAACATCACAACGTACCAGGAGAATTCGCTACATCCGGTCAGAATGAAGGAGATCGAAACCCACTTAGAGGAATGTGTAGCGTGTAGAGAATGGTATCAGGAGGTGCTGGAGCTGGAAACCATATGGAATAATCCTGCTCTTCCCGCACTTGAAGAAGATTTTACTGTGGCTATTATGACTGCCATCAGCAGAAGACCCCTTCCCTACCGGCGGAATAATAGTTTCAATCCGCTGTTAAAAATGGCCTTGGCATCCGCCTGTGCATTGATCTTGTTTATGTACAACGGAGAAGAATTTTTTGAAGCTGCCGCATCCCATATCGGAAATTATAATGAACACTTCGCGCACTCCATATCGAGTATGTTTCACAACTTATCAGCAACTCATAAAGGGGGAGTATCCTAAATGGATCGCAAAAAGATGAGAATGAGTATCACATTTGTTTTAGCCCTCGTTCCGGGGCTAGGCCATTATTATTTGGGCTTTAATCAATTGGGATTGAAGTTCATGATTGCTTCTTTCGCCTGCATCAGCCTAATTCCTACGTTTCCGATGGTGTTCCCATTTGCCCTTGCTACGATATGGTTTTATCAACTATTCGGCGCTATGCAGAAAGCTTCATGGCTGAATAAGAACCTGGATTTGCAGGAAAGTCCGGTATGGACGAATCCAAACACAATGTTCGAAGAAATGGAACATGATGGAACCGGTTCTTCCTTATATATCGGCATTGGAATTGTAGGGGCTGGCTTGCTTGTTGCCATGGTAACCCTATTCCCTCACCTGCGAGAATGGATATTGGAACCAAAGAATGGAAGTATGCTTGTAGCTGCTGGATTAATTATATATGGAGCAACTATAATCGTCAGACATTTGATGGATAAGAAAGGTAGGCCCAGTTGAGAATCTCTATTCACCGTATCTTTCGATCATTTTGGATGGTGTGGGAACGGGGAATTGACGCCTTCTGCGCATTAGCGTAAAGCATATTGCTGACTTCGGTATCTGAAAGCTGTTCATCAAACTTCATAGGAGGCCAGCGTTAAGTGCGATGACGGCAGTTGGATTCAACAAGGCGACTGGTGACTTTCGATAGGATGATCATGACCAGAACTGGCGTTATGAACTTGGTTTCTATTTTCGGTTGGGTGGTCGGTTGATGTAGCCATCATCGCAGTAATCAGCGTATTCATACCCAATTGCTGCTCTATGAGCCCATCTCGTTTCGTTTTTCTACCTGATTATCTATAACAGTAATGCGGTTAGTCAAATTTCTGCTTGCATTGCGTTAAGCGCTGTGATTTATGGCGCTAGCTATTTTGCTTTACGTATCCAAAAGTGACTAATTAAAAAGCTATCTCATTAGACTAGGAGTAACTTATTGTGAAAAAAGTATTTAAATATGCAGTAAGAACATTGATTACGATTATCGCAATCCTGATCTTATCCATTGCAGGACTTACAATCAACCATCACGTTCGTTTGGCAATAGAGAAAAATGAACTCCATCCAATCGGTAAACTTGTTGAAGTGAACGGACATGAAATGCACGTGTACAGTGAGGGCCCAAAAAGTGAAAAACCGACGCTAGTTTTCATGTCAGGTTCTGGAGTCCCTAATCCGGCATATGATTTTAAAACGCTCTACACGCGTTTATCCGACGAATACCGAATTTCTGTAGTAGAAAAAGCTGGATATGGATACTCTGAAAACACTAATATCTCCCGTGATATCGAAACCATGTTAGCTGAAACACGCGAGGCGTTAAAGCAGGCAGGTGAAACTGGGCCGTACATCTTGTTTCCACATTCAGTATCAGGTACTGAAGCACTCTATTGGGCGCAACGCTATCCAGAAGAAGTAAAAGCAATCGTAGGGCTTGACATGTCTGTACCCGACGTGTATGTGGACATGAAAATAGGAAGTCTCACGGTCGCCGCTGGCCGTTTTAGCGGGTGGATTGGATTGCACCGGATTCCGTTTGTCGGGGATCGCTTCCTCAACGAAATCGGGCTTTCGGAAGACGAACTAAAGCAAAGTAAAATGCTCCTGTATCGCAATCAGTTTGACAAGTCGTTCATTCTAGAAGTTGGCCAAATTGTTAACAACGCGAAAAAAGTTAAGGAATCTGGGTATCCAAGTGTCCCTATGTTAATGTTTACTTCTGATGGCGCAGAAACAACCCCAAATTGGCTGGAATTAGAACAAGCTTTTGCAAAGGCAACGGGAAATGAACTAATTGAGCTTAATGGCGGACACTATGTCCACAAATACGAACCCAAGCTGATCGCGGAAAAAAGCAAGGCATTTTTTAGTTCATTAAATTGAACAATCAATCAAAGCTATACTTTTTCGTTTAAGGCTATAATTTTGGTGTAAAGAGCTGAACGCTACCCAAGCGGACCTGGCGTCAGCTCTTTTTTTGTTCATTCAAGTAACGGAGTATAGTTCCAATATGTGGTATATTATGATGAGATATCATATGATCAATAATTAAATGTAGCCCCTTTTCAAACACTCACTAGTTACCAGAAGTGGAGGTAAAACTGATGAGTAGAAAGATACTTTTCGTCCTATTACTTATTCATTGTTATTAGCTGTATCTTGTACAAAGGAAACAAGCATTGATATTAGCGATGCAATAGGAAAAACCGAGGACTATTTTAGAAAACTTGATTGGTTTGCTACAACAACATCTTCGTATGATAGTAAAAAAGGATGTTAAATTCAGACTTATGGTTGCGGGGAATCTTACAGAAGATGAAGCAACTAATTTATTCAGACGTATCATGGGTGCGTTTGCTTTATAGCAAATGTCCCAATACCGCAATAGGGTGCAATTCTGGAATAAGGATTATGCCGTCAACGGGCCATTTAGTTGAATAACAAAATGTAGATAAATGAAACATATAATTGGTATTTGAGGTATTCTTTTTGTTGAGCCGTATCCGTGGTTTATCCTTTCACTTGAATGTGTTGCGTTTATCATATTCACTGGCCTATGGTTGGGGTTTAGAAAGTGGAAAACTACATCTGAAGGCTGAGATACAATCACATCTTAGGTCCATTTTTTGTAGTGGAGTTACATTTATACTTATGGTAAGCGGTGGAAGGGTGCAAATAGATGATAGATTATACGGCAAAGGTAGAAGAGGAATTAGTTTTTTGGAGGCAGAAAATGACTAGAAGATCTGGTCCCATCGGTCGTGCCTCTAAAAAAGCACAAGTAAAAGTAAATGGCTTGATTCCAGAAAAGGTTCATAAAATAATAACGGAGAGCATAAAAAACATGGTGAAGGTAACGCTCGTCGGATCGAATATTACGACGAAGAAGCTACAAGCTACGGACTTAACTTTGTATGAACGTGATGAGCTTTTTAAAGAGAGATTGACGAATTTCCGTAAAACAGCAGTCGTTGAAGGCGCCGGAACGGGAGCAGGTGGGATTATGCTCGGTTTGGCTGATTTCCCCTTGCTATTGTCCATTAAGATGAAGTTTCTATTTGAAGCAGCCGCGGTTTATGGCTTTGATACCAATGAATACGAAGAACGCCTATTCATCCTGCACATTTTCCATCTAGCTTTTTCAAGTGAGGAAACACGGAGAGAAACATTGCCTATCATTGAAGACTGGGAACAACAGAAGCATTTGATTGATGATATGGATTGGCAAGTCTTTCAGCAGGAGTACCGTGATTATATTGATCTAGTGAAGATGTTTCAATTAATACCGGGCTTCGGCGCAATCGTGGGGGCGTTTGCTAATTATAATTTGCTCGACCTACTGGGTGAAGCAGCGATGAATTCGTATCGACTTCGCCTACTAAAATGAAAGGTTGGATAGTGGTTGATGATTTTCAAAAATAAACTGTTCGTTGCTTTAGTAGTTGTATTAATTGTTGCGGGTGGCATTTCGTTCCTGTTTAAGCCAGGAAGTGTATTTGAAAAAAGCACCAATAAAAAAGTGATTGAGGACCTTTCATTTACAACAATTACAGTTTTTGCTGACAATGCAGCTGTGGAAATTGTACCGACGCAAGATTCAGTTACAACTGTTGAATATTCAGGTAAAACGAAGAAGAACAAGAAGTTTATTTTCGAAGCGGCTGTAAAAGGAGATACACTTGATGTGCAGTTTAAGGAGAAGCGAAAGAGTTTTATACAATTCGGTTTTTCCTCACTAGACTTAACGTTAACAGTGCATCTTCCTGAGAAACAATATGAGCGACTGAAAGTAGAAACGGACAATGGACGGATCATTGCAGAGCAACTTCAAGCAAAGGACATTAATCTGGAAACAGATAATGGCAAGATTGAATTGAAGGATGTAGATGCCGAAGAGATGAGTGTCAAATCTGATAACGGGAGAATAACCCTTGAGAATGTTACAGGTCAAATGAAGGCGAAGACATATAATGGACGAATTTACGTTGTGACAAACAATTTGGATCAATCCATGGACTTAGAAACGGATAATGGTCGAATTGAAATTCAAACGGAAACAGAGCCTACAAATGCGACCATCGATGCAAAAACGGACAATGGCCGAGTCGAACTATTTGGACAGGAAAACAAGCATTTAACGTTTGGCGCTGGTAAGAATTTGGTTAAGTTAGGAACGGATAATGGACGAATTACTGTGACGAAATGATACCTACGGGGTATCATTTCGTTTTTTCTGTATCTACAGGTTTCATGTCAGTTTTTAGCGACGAGATAGCAATTTCTCACCAACGTAATGCAATTTGTAATTTACAACACTCCCCAAGCGTTTCAGCATTGTTGAGTTCAATGTGAATGACACATGGCGTAAGTTTGGTAGTGACCTTACTTGTAATACCCGCTGATTGTATTAATTCATCGACTTTCTGTTGATTGGATAATTGGGAAGCATGTAGCCGTATCCCAGTGTAACGAACATAGCAAAATGAATGTATGTAAGGTGCTGGGGATTAGGCGTAGCAGCTATTATTACTGTGCCAAAAAACGCCCTGAAAGCCGATTAAAACAGGACGAATGTTAGGTGCCTGTGTAAGAAACTTTCATGTTTGTTTAAACATTCATGATTGTTCCGTGCACAGGCATAGCCCACTCCAATGAACAATGTTCTTTCAAAATCTTAACGGAATCCTCTAGTTTATATGCATTTATTAATTTTGATCAGCAATTTTTTTAAGATTTTCTTCTCTTCGTCATTAAGAGATTGAACAATTTCATCCTCTACTTGTTGAAATGAGTTATCGAAGTCTTCAATCATTTCAATGGCTTTTGGTAATACATATATATTTTTTTGCCGTTCGTTGTTGACCGGGATTTTGCGTTCAATGAACCCTTTTTGCTCTAGACCTTGAAGTATGCTTGTAACACTTGCCCCGCGTAAATGAAACCGATCCGCAATATTCTTTTGGATAATATCATTATCTTGATTTTTATAAATATATTCGATTACTTTTCCTTGTTGAGAACTTAATCCTAGCTCTTTTATACTTTCATCCGCTCTTTTCTTTAACTTAAGACCGATAATCTGAAACAAATCCATATAAAGAGTATCTTTTCGGGTAGGCATGACCATCCATCATCTCCTTTGTAATTGTTAGGAATCTAATTATAAGTAGCTAAAATATACAGTGAACCCAATAGGGTTGTCAAATAAATATTAATGTATTGACTGTTAGGTATCTAACAGTTAAACTTCTAATTGTTAAACAATAACGCATTAGGAGGAATTATGATGGAGAAAGTAAATCAAAATGCTGGGTTAGAAGAAATTACGGCGATTACAAATGTACGAATCTTTGACGGATATCAAATTATTGCTCCCAGACAAATTATCATTAGTGGGAAGTCCATTATTTCTGTGGGCGGAGACATTCCAAACGATGCAACAATTATCGATGGAGAAAATGCGACATTAATACCTGGTCTGATTGATGCACATGTTCATACCTCAATTGGTGGATTACAAGATGCTTTAAAGTTCGGGGTTACAACAGAACTCGAAATGAATGGAGATTTTACTAAAAGAGGGCGCGAAATTCAGCTGGAAAATGTGGATGACATCGCAGACGTCCGTTCTGCTGGTACAGCGATTACCGCTCCTGGTGGGCACCCAGATGAATTACTGCCAGATGGAGATGAAATACCGGAATTCGTATTAAAGGAACTAAAGAAGTTATCGGAAGAAGACCGGGAAGCAATGTTGGACGCCTACGCTCACGATCACGACGAAATACCTCAAGTGACGACGGTTGAAGAAGCGATTAAACATGTTCAAAACCAAGTGGAGAATGGATCTGACTATATTAAGATCATGATTGAAGAAGGTACGGTCATGGGGGCACCTGGCCTGCCTGTCCTAAGCGACGAGATTCTAAAAACGGCCGTTACCGAAGCACACAAGTTCGATAAGTTGGTCATTGCTCACGTCTTGACGGCTCTTTCATCGAAAGCAGCCATCGATTTTGGAGTCGACGGTTTGGGTCACTTGTTTATCGACAGACCTGAGTGCACTTCCGTGTTGGTTAAATCCATAGCTGATTCTGGAGCTTTTGTTACACCGTGCTTGGTATTGAATTCATCGATTATTGGTAATCCTGCATCGGAATTGGCGAACGATCCACGAGTTAATTCCAAATTAAGTCCGGATTGGATTGATATTTTGAACTCAAGCTTCAATACGTTTCCACAAGGCAATATGGAGAACAGCTTTAAGAATGTGATGGATCTTCACCGTGCAGGAGTTGATATCCTTGTGGGGACGGATGTCGCACCAGTTCCCGTTCCAAACCTTGGTGGCCTTGCTCATGGAGCCAGTGTCCACCACGAAATGCAACTACTAGTGATGGCTGGGTTCACTCCAATCGAAGCTCTTCAGTCGGCTACTACCAAAACGGCCCGTTGCTTTGGTCTACATGATCGCGGCCGAATTACCGAAGGTGCACGTGCTGATTTTATTCTTATAAATGGCGATCCAATTACTAATATTGCTGATACCTTGTCAATCAAATCGGTTTGGTTCAAAGGTTCGCAACAATTAGGTTGAAACAAGTGTATTATATCTTGATAGCAAAAAATATTACTTAATGTTAGGTGCCTGTGTAAGAAACTTTCATGTTTGTTTAAACATTCATGATTGTTCCGTGCACAGGCATAGCCACTAAAAAAAGCCAGGACTTCACTGAATTCATCATTCATTGAAGTCCTGGCTTTTTTTGTATGCTACAATCTTTTCCGAATCGTGAAATTGTCTTCGAGTAATAGCCAATTTTGCGGGAACGGATAGCCCAATACCCAGTAACTGATGCCGAGTAGTTTATAATCTTTAACCAGATCGAACTTTGCCTGGGCGCTGCGGGCGTCTTCGAACCAGACTTCATGGGTGCGACCGGCATCATCGTTGTACCGGTAGAACGGGGATTGCGCCACCGGATCGTATTGAATGGCCACTTGGTGCTGGATGGCGCGGAAGATTGCTTCTTGTTCGCTAAATGTTTCCGCTTCCTGTCCCTGGACGAACGGCAGAAGCCAATCGCGTGCGTAAATCTCGAACCCCATCATAATCTTGTCTCTTGGGATGACGGTGACGGCATAGTCCAGCACTTTCTCAATTTCATTGATTGGTGAGATGGCTTGGGGAGGACCTTTCCGGTATCCCCATTCGTATGTCATCAGCACAACGAAGTCCACAATTCTACCTTGCGCTTCATAATCATGGGCTTCATAGAGCAATCCTTTTTGTTCACTGCTCGTTTTAGGGGCGAGCGCTGTGGATACGAAATACCCATGCGGATGTAAGGTGTCGACTGTTAGTTGCAAGAATTGGTTGTAGTTTTCTCTGTCAGCGGGGAGCACATTCTCGAAATCGATGTTCAACCCTTGATACCCTTTGTCTTTCATGACTACCAGGATGTTTGCAATGGATTTCTTCTGAAGTTCCTGGCTCGATAAAATGGTATGGGCCAAGTTCGTTCCAGCGGTTGTGTCGCTGAAGTTTGTGACCGTAAGCACTGGAACAATCCGTTCGGCGGCAGCGGATTTCAGCATTTCCGTATCATCTAGAGTCGTTAACGTACCATCTTCCTTCAAACTATAAACAAATGGCATGCAATAGGTTAAATAACGTCCGACTTCCTGGATTTCTCGCGCGCCTGTTTCCCCTGCATTAATCGTATATGCATTCACATCTATGACCGGCTTTGTAACGGGTTTATGGGAAAAGACCGGAATGACAAGGGCCTGACCAATTACTAATGCATCAGGGTTTTCCAATTGGTTGGCTGATGCAATCTGATTAACGGAAACCCCGTAACGCTGGGCGATCATCCACAAGGAATCCCCTTGTTTAACGGTATAGATTTGCAATCCGCTTCTCTCCTTAATTGTTTGTCTCCTATAAGGTATTCTTTGGGGAGTCGGGATGTTATCACCTCCAAAGAAATACATTTCAAGAGAAGGCTGGGAAGAATGCATGCTGTCATGGCCATTGCACCTATAGGATGGTATGTGCCTACCAAGCATATTAGCCAACAATTTAGAGGGAGGGGTAGGCTTTTATCTTTAAAATCCCTAGCATTCATATTTTTACATTCTTTTGTCTGTAAACATAAAGTCGTGACATTCGGTTTTAGAATGAACCCTAGTACCTTAGCAAGAAGGAATTGGATTATTCGAAACTGGATGATAAGATTAAGAAGGAAATATTTCTCAAAGAGAGATTGTGATCAGATGACCTCTAGCGATACATGTGCACTATACAGGAGTAGCACAACAAGTGAAGGGAAACGTTGTAAGAAACTATTAAAGATGGGGGGGAGTAAGTAGTATGACAATAAGAAATCTATGGATTGCTGTGATCATCTTCAGTGTTCTGGAATTAGTTGCAATTCCAGTGTTATTGGTAGTTCCAGATAAGCTCTATCAAACGATAGATGGCATCATAATTATTGCTTTCATCATATACCCGCTTTTTTTTCTGCTTTCTCTTTTAATGTTGAAAAAGGGAATCAAAAAAATGGGGGCAGTCATTTTACTAATTCCGTTGCTCATATATACTCCTATCTTGATGGTTCTTCAGGAACTGATTCGATAAACCGCTAGTTAGTGCAGGATTTAATTTGTGATGGACAATCAAAGGAATATTACCAGGCGGCTAGGGGAGTGTTCATGAGAAACGATAGAGAAGGAGATTAGGAATGACGGTAGTAGCAACATCTGAAAAAATCACACGCCATGCAAATACATATTTACTTTACGCCATTTTAGGATTGGTTGCGGGTATTATAACTAGACTAACGGACTTCTTTCCATATGATAGCTTATGGAGTTTCAGTTCGATTGCAACCATATTCGGCTTTTGGATAGTTACTGTAACACTCGTTATTTACTTTAGTGATTCGAATCGCAACGCCGCCATTAACGTTCTATTGTACTTGTTTAAGCATGAATCTTAGTTTTTACTTGTTGCAGTATCTATTGGGTTTCTATGTTCCCCGATTCTTTAATGGCGACTTCCAATGGAACCTTTTCATGCTCTACAATGGTCTCGGCGTCGTATGCAGTGTGATCAGTTACGTGCTATACAATTGGAACAAAGAAAACAAGTGGAGCAGTTTCTTGTATGCGTTGCCTATCGGTGGTCTAGCTGCTGAAACGATGGGCGTTGGCATTTATCTCATTGAGCACCATACGTTTTTGTTCCAGTTTGTTTTTAATCTCACTGGTCTAGCGGTCATAGGTGGGCTATTCTTCCGACATGCAACAAACAAATGGGTATTTGCAGTCACCATGGCCACAATTTCTGCAGCAGGGTATTTCGTGTTTTATCATCCTTTTCTCTAGGCCATCTTATTACAGATAGAGGATTTGTTGTTCTAGTATTGACATAATCGGAGGTGAAGTCATGGAATTTTTTGATTGGAAAATAGAGATGCCCGATGTTTTTAAAGCGTATATAGATCTTGAGAATAGAAGAATGGCTATCCTGACAACCGAGGATGATGAGATTCATATGGCTCTAGAATTTGATGGCAATAATAATTTAGTCATGCACCCAAGATGGAATATAAACATTACTATCCTAGGGGATATGCACTTAAAATTCACTAAAAACTCCTGAATAGTTATCAGGTAACTGGCACCATTCTTGAATAAGTCTAGGCGCCCGTTCTATACATAATGGCTATTTTAGTTTAATGGATTGGAGAGTGAACAAACTGTTAGACTTACGCCTGAAGCCGGTGCAGAAGGCCATGAAGCAGGATGAGGAACTCTTTGCTGAGAAACCGCTTGAGCATGATTTTGCAGGAAAAGTAATTGGAGAGATTGAACTAATGACTTTACCTATATCACGCAACTCATTCACAGTTTAGAGCCTTTATCTAATAACAAGGCGGACCCAACAAGTCATCATTCGTGACCTGTTGAGTCCGCCTTTGTTTACCTTGTCTTATTCACCACAAAGTTCTTCTGCGATATTCACAAAATAATTTACACCATACTGCAAAGCTGTTTCTTCAATCTTAAATTTCGGATGATGCAGTGGATACGCTTTTCCAAAGTCTTCGTTGTGAACGCCGATGAATTGCATAGAGGCAGGGACGACTTCTGAATACGCTGCAAAGTCTTCAGCGCCAAACATTGGGTCTGGCAAATCGATTACATTTTCTGCACCGACTAATTTAGCTGCAGCGCGACGAGTGATTTCCGTTGCTTCCGTATCGTTATGAACCGCGGCACATCCGAGATCCCATTGGATTTCCGCTTTTGCACCGTGTGTAGTTGCGATGCCGTGTACCACTTGGTCTAAGTATTCTCGAGCCTGTACCCGAACGACTGGATCGTGTGAGCGAATCGTTCCACCGAATGATGCACTTTCTTCGATGACATTCAACGAGTTTCCGCAATTGAATTTCGTTACAGTGATCACGGGTGCTTGTAAGATCGGCAACTTTCGAGAGACGATGAGTTGAATATTCGTGACGATTTCTGCTCCAATGATGAGTGGATCGATTGCGAGTTCAGGAGTGGAAGCATGGCCACCGCGTCCAATGACTTTTACTTCGAAATCATCTCCCGCTGCATTCATTTTACCCGCACGCATTGAAAACTTGCCTGCATTTTCATAAGGGTAGACATGTAATGCGAATACATAATCGACACCTTCCATCACGCCATGTTCGACAAGTTCCTGGGCTCCGCCTGGCGTCACTTCTTCAGCATGCTGGAAGATGAAACGGATCTCTCCGCTGAAATCATTCCGTCTTTCCGACAATACTTTCGCTGCACCCATCAGCATAGATGCGTGTGCATCATGGCCACAAGCATGCATGACGCCTGGAGTTTTGGATTGGAAGTCGATATCTGCCTCTTCGTGGATCGGTAGCGCATCAATATCTGCACGGAATGCAATCGTCAGAGGTTTTTCTGATGATGATTTTCCACCTTTTAATACGGCATAGACACTCGTTTTTGTTGGTCTCGTTACTGTGAGTCCTGGAAACTCAGAAACTGTCTTATAAATATAATCCGAAGTTTTATATTCGTGATGGGATAGTTCAGCATTCTCGTGTAAATGGTGTCTCCATGAAATGACTTCTTTTTGTAAGGTATCTTGACTTGAAACCAATAGTAAAACCCCCTAGTTGTTTAAAATGGTCCGTAGTTAATGGCTTGTGCAATGATGAGGAAAATGATTGTAATTCCGATTTGAACTAATACGTAAGGGAATACCCATCTGACCCATTTAGTGAACGGGATTCCTGCAATCGCGAGTCCAGCTAACAAAACTCCACTCGTTGGAATGATCGTGTTCGATATGCCATCACCCATCTGGAAAGCGAATACAGCAGTTTGTCTAGTCACTCCAATTAGATCGGCGAGTGGTGTCATGAGCGGCATCGTCAATGCTGCTTGGCCACTACCAGATGGTACGATGAAATTAATGACCAGCTGCATAAAGAACATCCCGATCGCATTGACAGATGCAGGTAAGTGACCAACCAATCCAGCTGAAAAATACAAAATCGTATCGAGTAGACCGCCATCTTTCGTAATGACTAGTATCGTTTGTGCAATCCCGATTATTAACGCCCCAGCTACCATTTCACGAGCGCCAGATACGAATCCATCTGCCATCTTATTCATCGAGAGTTTTCCGATGATCCCCATAATAATCGCACTGAATAAGAAAATTCCACTTATTTCACTAATGTACCATCCAAATTTAATGACTCCAACGACGAGCGCGATGAAGTTTAAAAGTAGGACGAGTAATGCAAGTAAATGTCTTTTGCTCATTTTAAAGTCCATATCGATCGCCACTTGATCTTTCGGATCGAACTTCCCATAGATACCTGCGGCAGGATTCTTCTTAACCTTCATAGCATGTCTATAAATGAAGACAACTGTCAGTAGATAAAATATAACGAAAATCGCGATGCGCAATCCCATCCCAGAATAGATCGGGAGTTCAGCAATGCTTTGTGCAACGGCTACGTTAAATGGATTGGTGATACCTGTTACAAATCCAGTCGCCATTGTTCCTAGCATGACAATAGCAAAGCCGGTCAATGCATCCATCCGCAGTGCCATCGTCATCGGGACGATAATGGCAATATAGACGAGTGTGTCTTCAGCCGATCCGATTAACGTACCTAATAACGCAAAAACTAAAACCAATAATGGAATCAGGACAATTTCTCGCTTTCCAAACCGTGCTGCGACAACCTTGATGAATGAATCAATTGCCCCTGTTGCCTGCATAATTCCAAGAGCTCCACCAAATAGGAACACGAACAAAATAATATTAGCGCCTTCCATCAAACCTAAATGCACACTATTAAA
Organism: Sporosarcina sp. BI001-red; assembly: GCF_003384035.1. GTDB lineage: Bacteria > Bacillota > Bacilli > Bacillales_A > Planococcaceae > Sporosarcina. Next base: position 53,366 of record NZ_QQAK01000016.1, read on the forward strand.
CATTTGAAGGACGCCGACCGGTGTGTTGTCAACAAACTCAAATGATGTCGCATCGACAAGTGTCCGGCCATCTTGTTCAATTCGATCATAATGACCAGCAGGCACGATATACGTAAGAACGGTCATGATGACTATGACGATGAACATAAGGGCAAACGCATTAATTCCTTTTGCCGGTGTTTCTTGTTCTTGATGGTTCACGTAATCTTTCGTCGGCTTTGTCATAAAATCCCCCCAGGATAACGAATATGTAAAATGAAGTAAACCAATCCTTTTATTTATTGATATAAATTGAAGTGCTCGTTCATTGTTCGCCTGTACTTGTTAAAGCATTTATTCGCTTCCCGTACATTTGCGGAAGCGCTTCCACTTGGAATCGAACGAATTCACGAAATGGTAACCATTCTACTGTAACAATTTGAATCCATTGAACCTTTTACGAATGTACAATGGCATAGCTGTCTGCTTACCTACAAGCAGGTTACCCGGACAAGAATAGCTGAATAGTTGAGATAATCCACTCCTTTTCCATCCAGTGGAAAACCTTTCCGCTGAAAGGAAATTTATTAGTTTGATAATATGCTGGATTTAATGTTCTGTCAATATATTTTGAAAAATAAATCAATCGGATTCACACTTCTAGTCAAACTATTTATAGTTGTTTCAACTGTATTGGATGAACTATACATTACGGAGTAGGGATTTGGATTATGGCGTTTTTATGCAGAAAAAATGAGAATGTTGCTTTGTACCAGCCACTCAGAATAGTTAGAAAAAATGCAACGCTCTGTTGTGAAACGTCCGATGTATGAAACTGTGTTAAAGACACATCCTACATATATGGAAACCATTTATATGGTTACCTAAATTAGACAAAAAGAGGCTATTGTTTCTTGCAATTTTTAATATAAATATGTTAAGTTATCTCTTGAGACTAATTGATAATGAATATCATTATTGATCATAGACGTATTACTTAAAACAAATTAACAGTTGGGAGAATTACATTATGAAAAAAGTTCGTCATCGTTCAAAAATCCTTGCGTTAGGATCCGCAGTATTACTAATGGGAATGCTAGCAGGATGTGGGAAAGAAGATAAAGCAAAAAATACCGATTCCGATGCAAAGAAAGAAAGTGCAACGCTCACGATTTATAATGGACAGCACAAAGATGCAACACTTGCATTAATCGATGCGTTTACGAAAAAAACGGGCATTAAAGTAGATTCAAGGGAAGGTTCGAGTAATGAACTTGCCCACCAAATCGTTGAAGAAGGGGACAAATCCCCTGCAGATATCATTTATACAGAAGAGTCCACACCGCTCATCATGCTTGCGCAAAAAAGTATGTTGGAAAAATTGGATGAAAAAGCGTTACAACCAATCCCAGAAGCATATCGAGATGCGGATGGACAGTGGGTTGGACTCCTCGCAAGATCACGTGTCGTGGCGTATAATCCAGATATGGTGAACGAAAAAGATTTACCGAAATCTGTATTAGAATTTGCGAAACCTGAGTGGAAATCGAAATTTGCCTACGTTCCAACGAGTGGGGCATTCCAAATGCAGATATCAGCGATGATTAAACTGGATGGAAAAGAGAAAACGAAAGTTTGGTTAGAAGGTCTGAAGAAATACGGGAAAATCTATAAAAAGAATACAATGGCACTTGATGCAGTTGAAAAAGGTGAAGTTTCAGCAGCACTTATCAACAACTATTACTGGGACCGGGAAGCAAAAGAAAAAGGTCCAGAGAATATGCATTCGAAGCTTTACTTCTTTGGAACTAATGATCTCGGAGATATGTTGACCGTTGCAGGAGCGGGTATCTTGAAGTCAAGCCCCAACAAAAAAGAAGCACAGCAGTTTATGGAATTTGCAACAAGTAAGGAAGGACAGCAGATCCTAACTGATATTAGCGCACAATACCCACTAAATAAGGAAGCTAAAGCATCAAACTTAAAGCCATTTTCTGAGTTGACACCGCCAAACGGAACACTCGACTTAGGAGAATATAGTAATGGCGAAGCAGCACTTGAATTACTTGAAGAGGTAGGTCTTCTTTAATGAAAGAGGCCTGGACACAGCGCTTATTGCAATCCGTTAGCGGATTCCGCAATAAGCGCCGTCCTGTTTGGCTTTGGCTTCCTGTATTGCTTTTAGTGGTATTATCCTGTTTACCTATTTTTTATATTGTAATGCGTGCAAGCGAAGTCGGATGGGAAAAAGCCATTGGACTGATTTTTAGAGCACGAGTCTATGAGTTATTGATCAATACCGTAAAACTTGCTTTCACAGTCACACTTGTGAGTGTTCTCATTGGGGTGACGACAGCATGGTTCGTAGAAAGAACGAGGATTCCCGGAAGAAAGATGTGGAACGTCGTTGTAACATTACCATTTGCGGTACCTGCTTTTGTCAGTAGTTATAGTTGGATTTCCATCTATTCGGGATTTGAAGGGTTTGGAGGAGCCGTTCTTGTGTTGGCGTTATCCAGTTATCCTTTAGTTCATTTACCTGTTGCAGCTGCGTTGCGAGGTATGGATCCAGCATTGGAAGAAATATCACGTTCGCTCGGTTACTCGCGGATGCAAACGTTTTTCAAAGTTACATTACCTCATTTACGCCCCGCCCTATTAGGGGGAGCTATACTGATTGCCTTGCATATGCTCGCGGAATTTGGTGCATTGGCATTCTTGAACTATGATACTTTTACGACCGCCATTTTCGATCAATATAATGTGGCGTTCAATAGCGCTTCTGCTGCTATGCTCTCCTTGGTTCTTCTAGTTCTATGCCTAGTTATCCTAGGTCTTGAACTGCTGATACGTGGCAAGGCAAAGTATGCAAGTGTCGGTAAAGGGACTCCGAGAAAGAGAGAACTCATTTCATTAGGATGGATGGCGATTCCTGCGCTTATCGGATTTACAGTCCTTGCAGTGTTAGCAGTCGGTGTACCACTTGGAACGATTACGTATTGGTTACTGACCGGTACTTCTGCCGGTTTCGACTTTCCAGAAGTATTTAGTTCTCTGTTTTCCACACTTGCGTTTGGCGCAGGGGGATCGATTGTAACCATTTTGTTTGCATTTCCGCTTGTGATACTAGCCATTCGTTATCGGGGACTGTTTTCAACGCTGTCCGATCGGCTACCATATTTCATCCATAGTTTACCTGGACTTGTCATCGGATTGGCAATGGTTTCGTTTGCGGTGCGATATGCATTTCCTCTATACCAAACCGCTCCATTATTACTGATAGGCTATGCGGTGCTATTTTTACCATTGGCACAGTCTTCTATCAGGGGAGCGATGGAACAGGTTCCAAAGCAATTAGAGGAAGTGGCTGGGTCACTTGGGAAGAATCCGCTCACTGTCTTTTTCAAGGTGACACTTCCACTAGTTGCACCTGGCGTTGGTGCGGGACTTTCGTTGGTCTTTTTAGAAGTCATGAAAGAGTTAACGGCTACATTGCTGTTACGTCCGACAGGCGTCGATACGTTGGCGGTTAAAATTTGGGAACATACATCCAATGCAGAGTTTGCCGCCTCGGCACCTTATGCAGCGTTGTTGATCCTCATCTCGGGTTTGCCGGTTTATCTATTGACGATGCGATCTTTTACACAGAAGAAAGAGGGATAGACGATGAAAGCATTACAAATTAGACATCTTTCGAAATCCTTTACGAGTGTTCATGCCCTGAAGGATATCCAGTTGGATCTAGAAGAAGGGCAAATGCTCGCTGTGCTAGGACCATCGGGCTGTGGGAAAACAACACTATTGAGAAGTATTGCAGGATTCGAAACCGCAGATTCCGGAACGATTGAAGTTGGAGGGCACATTGTTTTTGACAAACAAACGAACTTGAAACCTGAAAAGCGGCGCATCGGGTATGTGCCGCAAGAGGGTGTTCTGTTTCCTCATTTATCGGTAGCAAAAAACATTGGCTTCGGCTTATCTCGAAAAGACCGGAACAGTTCCCGCATAGACGAGATGCTCGAATTGGTCGGCATGAAAGGACTAGGTTCTAGAATGCCACACGAATTATCTGGGGGTCAGCAACAACGAATAGCACTCGCAAGGGCACTTGCACCTTCACCGTCCTTAGTGCTATTTGACGAACCATTTAGTGCACTGGATGCCGGACTTCGAGCGGACTTACGTGAAGACATTAAGTCGATGTTAAAAAAAGTAGGTGCTACTTCCATATTAGTCACCCACGATCAGGAAGAGGCATTATCCATGGCGGATGTAGTGGCAGTTATGCGCAATGGATCTTGCGTCCAGACGGCAGATCCCATCTCTCTCTACAAATATCCGACTGATATTAAGGTAGCTAAATTTGTAGGGGATGCGACCATTATCAAAGCGCAAGTGCTTAATGGAAACATTAAAAGTTTGTTTGGAAACCTGCCTGTTGCCTCGGGCTGTCCGAAAGATTGTGAACTTGCATCCGTTATGATTCGTCCAGAGCAGTTCATCATTGGTAAACCCGATCTTCATTTGCCTGGTCAAGTTGGCGGTAAGGTATTGAAAACCTTTTTTTACGGACATGATGCAATGGTGTACTTGAAGCTGGACGACAGTTTTGGCGGTGATGAGATTCAGATTCGCGTAATGGGGACTCCAGTATTTGAACCGGATGAATATGTAAGCATACAAATTGACGGAGAAGTCATGGCCTATGTTCATGAAGATGAAGCATTGGCGTAAACGAAATGCACCTACCCATCGTGATGAAACAGTCACGATGGGTAGGTGTCTTTTTTATTGTCTAACTATACCGCTAGAATAATTAGTTATCGGTTATCAGTATGAGGCATTTCCCTTAACCTGAATCTTTAAAGGGTGTGGTTCGTATGACATAGTTAGAAGTCTTATTCAGTGCATGAAGAAGCAATGTATGCTTGTATGAACAATTTGAAAGAGGTCCTACCAATGGAATTTAAACCGAAAATAGATAAAACGTTTCTCTTGTTTATCGGTATTTGTATGTTGGTAATCAGTGTTGCCACGTGGTGGCCGCTGCTTCTAGAAGGAGGAACCGATTGGAGAGTTATTCTTACACTTGCTGTTGTATTCCTTTTTAGTAATGGTGTAATTGCCTGGTGCAGTTTTGCGGTACGCTATGTATTTTATCCTAATTATTTGTTGGTGAAAGGTGGACCGTTCAGAAGTAAAATCCCTTATGAAACTATTACGACTGTGGCCACTTCACGGGACATCTATACAGGGTACCGGTTGCTATCATCGGTGGATGCCCTTGAGTTGTTTTATGAACATGCAATCCTCGGTAGTGTGAAAATTTCACCTCTAGACAAGGAAGCTTTTTTGAAAGAATTGATGATCCGTAATCCGCAGGTGAAGGTGTCTGGATACAATAAATGAGGTGTAACAACGGAGTTCAGCATACTGCTGGGCTCTTTTTGTGTTGAGTAAATGACGCACAGAAACGTTTTTTATAGCAAGCAAGTCCATCACAAGATACAATATGGTTGACAAGATTTATAATTTTCTGTGCTCTAGCACTCATCTTTACTCTTACAGACAATATACAAAGCTGAGGTGGAAAAGTCTATGACTACACGGCTAAAAGAAAATTTGATGAATAAAGCGAACAAAAAAGAATTCATCATAGGATTGGCCTCTGGTTCAGGTAAAACTGCTAAATCTGCAATCTCAGGAGGGGTAGATATTATATTAGCCCTCAACTCGGGTCGTTTTAGACAAATGGGAATCAGCTCTCTAGCGGGTTTTCTTCCTTTTTATGATTGCAATAAACTAGTGATGGAATTCGGTTCGAGAGAGATACTTCCCATTGTTAAGGACTTTCCAGTTATTTTTGGACTGTGTGCGACAGACCCTACCATCAATCTAGAGCATTATATTCATGCAATTAAAATGAAGGGATTTGCAGGGATTAACAATTATCCATCTGTCGGGTTGATAGATGGACAGTATAGAGAAGGATTAGAAGAACAAGGGATCTCATTTGAGACAGAAGTGAAAGCAATAAAAATCGCCCATGGGCAAGGATTATTTACAATCGCATTTGTATTTGATAATGACCAAGCGAAGCAGATGCTGGATGCTGGAGCTGATGTCATTTGTGCCCATCTTGGTTTTACAAAGGGCGGAATACTTGGTGCGAAGAAAGCGCTCAGTTTAGTAGAAGGGGTTAGAGTGGTCAATGAAATTTTTAAAGAATGTGACCATGTAAATCGTGAGGTCATTAAAATGATATATGGAGGACCTGTCTCAACACCATCAGATTTGAAATATATGCAGGATAACACGGGAACCATGGGATATATCGGGGGTTCCGCTTTTGAACGAATCCCAACAGAACATGTTTTGTCATCAACGATACAAAAGTTTAAAAACATCGGCCAAAAAGAAGCAGATGAATTTTTAATGAAGATGTTAAATGGTGCTGGAGAACACTATGAGTATGCAGAGTTTGTAAAAGAATATATTGCAGTTAACTATATGATGAAAGTCTCACTAGAGGATTTGGCGCAGCTTTTACATATTTCAAGACCCTATTTGAGTAAAGTATTTAAACTGGAAGTCGGTTGTTCGTACAGTACGTATTTGATGGAGTATAGGATGCATAAATCTATTGAATTTATAAGTCAAGACTGTTTCCAGCTAGCTGAAGTTGCTAACATGACGGGATTTAGTGATTATGCCCACTTTAGTAAAGCTTTTAAAAAATATGTAGGACAGTCACCTCGAGAATATGTGGAAACATTACAAAAACACATGAAATGAATACCTTTTAACATATACGATGTATGGAATTGGAGGTATTCTTACAGTAGGATGTTAATATTCGGATTATTCATTGTAAAAGACACGATTGTACTTCGAACCGTTTTTCATGATTAGTCATGGAAAAGAGTAAAGCATTTATTTAAGCGATTAGCGAGAACTTTTATTCCTGTAATGCCAAATGACAGATTTTTCACTACCATTTGTATGTTGTCTTTAGGAGTGAACAAATACTTTTTTCTATAGGGGAGATTATTTTGAAGAAAACTGTTTTGTTAATAGGAACTCTGGACAGTAAAGGGGATGAATATGGCTATGTTCGCGATTTGATAGCTTTAAAAGGGTATGAAGTGGTTTTGATTGATGGGGGTGTAGTTGGAGAGCCAACGGTTACGCCTACATTTAGTGCGGAAGAGGTTGCTGAATTAGGGGGCAGTAGGTTAACCACGTTACGAGACCAACATGATCGTGGCCAAGCTATGAAAGTTATGTCAGAAGGAATTGCGAAATTAGTTGATCGGTTATGTAAAGAGAGTGATGTTTTAGGCGTAATGGGAATGGGTGGATCTGGTGGTACAGCGCTAGTCACACATACAATGCGAAACTTGCCAATCGGGTTGCCGAAGTTAGTAGTTTCAACAGTTGCTTCGGGTGACGTGCATCCCTATATTGGGACCAAAGATATCACTATGATGTATTCAGTTGTCGACATCGCTGGATTAAATAAAATCTCGAGACGAATTCTTGGGAATGCCGCTGGGGCACTCATTGGGATGATTGAACAAGACATTCCTATGTTTGAAGATAAGCCGATCATTGCTGCCAGCATGTTTGGAGTTACGACAACATGTGTAGAAAATCTGCGTGAGCATATTGAAGAAAAAGGCTACGAACTCCTAATATTCCACGCTACGGGTAGTGGTGGACAAGCTATGGAATCTTTAATCAGTGACGGGTTCATCAAAGGGGTAGCAGATGTCACGACAACTGAATTGTGTGATGAGTTAGTGGGTGGGGTACTGTCAGCAGGTCCTCATCGACTTGAAGCAGCAGCCCGTGAAGGCATACCTCAAGTTGTTTCCTGTGGCGCACTAGATATGGTGAACTTTGGAGCCATGAATACCGTTCCTTCAAAGTTTTCGGAGCGTACTTTATATGAGCATAATGCCAATGTTACTCTGATGAGAACGACTCCTGAAGAGTGTGCTGAACTAGGTAAACTACTGAGTGAAAAGTTAAACGAATCTACAGGATCTACGACTCTGTTTCTACCATTAAAAGGTGTTAGTGCGATTGACGGTGAAGGGCAACTATTTGAATCCCCTGAAGCGACAGATGCTTTGTTCACATCTATTAGAAAACACTTAAATACAAATGTAGTAGAACTCATTGAATTGGATCAGCATATCAATGATACGGAGTTTGCAGCGGCTATGGCAAAACATTTACTAAAAAAAATGAATTGAGAACACTAAGAAATGAGGAGAGCCACCATGACACAAACTTTACGTGAAGCTGCGTTAGAAAAACTTAATAAACAAATTGAACAAGGAAACCCAATTATTGGTTCAGGAGCGGGTACCGGAATCTCTGCAAAATTTGCTGAAAAGGGTGGCACAGATTTAATCATCATCTACAACTCAGGTCGATACCGTATGGCGGGGCGTGGTAGTTTAGCGGGGTTAATGCCTTATGGAGATGCGAATGCGATTGTTATGGACATGGGATCTGAAGTACTTCCGATCGTAAAGGATACGCCAGTACTTGCTGGTGTTTGTGGAACCGATCCATTCAGAGTGATGCCTAACTTCCTACGCCAGTTAAAAGAGATGGGGTTCCACGGCGTCCAAAACTTTCCGACTGTGGGACTCATTGATGGGACTTTCCGAACGAATCTTGAAGAAACCGGAATGGGCTATGAGCTAGAAGTAGAAATGATTCGCAAAGCACATGAATTAGGAATGCTAACGTGTCCTTATGTATTTACACCTGAGCAAGCGGTTGCGATGACGAAAGCAGGTGCAGATGTGCTGGTTCCGCACATGGGTCTTACTACTAAGGGGAGCATTGGTGCGAAGAGTAATCTTACGCTTGAAGATTCAGCTAAAAAAGTTCAAGAAATGCGCGATGCTGCTGTGGCAATTAATCCAAATATTATTGTGTTGTGTCATGGCGGGCCAATTGCAGAACCCGAAGATGCACAGTACATTTTTGAACATACAGAAGGCATTGCAGGATTCTTCGGTGCCAGTAGTATCGAACGACTGCCAACAGAGTTGGCCATTGAAAAACAAGCGCGTAAGTTCAAAGATTTATCGATTTAATAGTTTTTTGAAATTGTAAAGTTGAATACCTTCAATACGCTAAGGGGAACTGATTAGTGGATAGAGATGAAAAAATGGAGGGATTACAATGACCGAAGTAAAAGAACATGCAGGACTAAGATATATAAATCCAGAGGATGTAGAAACTCAAGAATTTGAGTGGGGAACGCTAAAATGGATGAGTGAACCCAGAGTGACGAATGCAGAGAAGTTTAGTATGGGGATCGTTATTTTACATCCAGGTAAAGGTCACGATCGGCACAATCATCCTGATGAGGAAGAAGTTCTTTACGTGATCTCTGGGGAAGGTGAGCAAACTGTAAACGATGGTGCACCAACTAAAATCACTGCAGGAATGTGTGTTCATATTCCGACAGGGGCGTTCCATTCTACCGTTAACACAGGGTGGGAACCTCTAAAACTAATGGCTATATATAGTCCACATGGTCCGGAAGCCGTTCTACGTGCAGATCCCAATTGTAAGGTGCTTGCCCCTGGAATACTTCCGGGCACATAATTCGAGAAGAATTTGGAATACGCACTCCTTATAAAACAACTTTTTCAGCATAACAATTTATGATCGTTTGTAACTGAAATGAAAAAATAACTATCAAGTGTATATGGAGGAGAACACCATGCAAAACTTAGAATCTTTTTTAGACCAAAACTTTAAAGGGTTAACATTGCAACCTCCACTATTCAATGCTTGGAATCCTGCCATACGATTTGAAATGGTAAAGCCCGAAGTTTCCATTAATGAATCCTCGTCTTTAGAAAACGCTTTTCAACGATCCATTACTTTGTTTGATGAGGTATTTCGAGATGAGGATGAACTAATTGCCATTGTAGATGTCCGCACAACTGTGGATCATTTGTTCCTTGAGGAACCGCTAAAAGTTTATCGAAAATATATTAAACAACAACAGGTATTAGCTAAGTTAAGACATGAACTGATCCCGGATGTTTACAATGAAAAAAGGGAGCAGATGGTACTCCACCGATTCACATTAGGTTGCAGAAAAAGAGATATTCGATATGAGCTTATATTGCGTGAAACTTGCTATAAAGACTTTGGGAAAGTCGTGATAGAGTTAAAGCAGAAGTCACAAAGTAGCATCGAGTTTTATTTTATAAATTTGACGCGCGGCATTATTTATCACGCATATGACGATGCTGGTTGTGACATTTTAGCAGTGGATAAGGAAGAGATTCGATTTTTGTATGATGCTTATAGAAAGTGGATAAGTGAAAAAGATCGAAGTGCTATTGACTCTTTGTTTAATAGAGGGAATCCTGAGTTATTGAAATAAGTGTGAATAGGGAAGCGTCACATTTATGTAAGGGTATCTGAAAAAAGTGAGAAAAAATAACGCGGCTCAGCATCTTGCTGGGCTCTTTTTGTTTCGCTAGCATCCCTAGGTCACCACGTTCATGAAAAGGAGTCGAAGCACATGCAGTTTAGAAATGCGGCTGAAAATGACAGTACAGCGATCCGTGCGTGTGCTTGCAAAAACAGAAGAGAATGGAGGTGCGTTGTATGGCCAATAACGATGGAGCAACTAATGAAATGAAAATTATCCCTTACGATGAAACCTATTACACTGCAATCCATGCAATGTATCTTAAACAAGGCTGGATGAATCTTGCAGAAAATTATACGCAAACGCAGGTAGCCTGGAACCATTCAACCATTGCATGTATAGCAGTCACGAAAGATGATGAAGTGGTAGCATGTATAAGAGGTTTTACGGACACCCTTGTGACCACTTTTATTTGTGAAATGCTCGTAGACGAGAACTTTCGTGGTTACGGGATAGGGAAAGAATTACTGAATTATGTCCACTCGCTGTATCCAAGTACACGGATTGAAATGTTAGCTACTGAATCATCTCGTTCATTTTACGAAAAAGAAGGATATCGTTCGTTCTATGGATTCAGGAAGTCATTTTAATATACTCCTACAGACAGTAAGGACAATATCGTAAAATCTAGAATTCGTGTTGTTGTGAATAGAGGGACAGAATAGGACGTCTGTAAGAATATCTTTTATAGTACATAGGCATCGAAAACACACTTTCCAACTTTAAGGAAGGTGTATTTCTGTCGTTATCTAGTAACATTTAGCAAATTTAAAGATGTTTATTTGTAGGGGGAGTCACTCCATTATACTCACTCATTTTAGAAATTGAGGATCAAACGGTGGTTGGCTGTGTCCAGTTAAGTCTCATTCCCGGTCTAGCTAGAAGAGGGATGAAACGGGCACTAATCGAAGGGGTGCGAGTCAATCAGTGTTATCGCAGTCAGCGTGTCGGTCAAGCCTTGTTTGAACAAGCTATATCCATTGCAAAGTCTGAGGGCTGGCCTTGTCCAATTGTCGACTGACAAGCAGCGCGCAGATGCGTATCGTTTTTATGAACGACTTGGCTTTGTTGCAAGTCCTGAAGGCATGAAGTTGATCCTTTGAAAGGTTATTTTGCAAGATAGATGACAGGTGATTCAATTTTCATCATATAGGACTTTGTTATAACTCGCGGGCGTGATAAACAGAAGAGAATGGCGGTGAGATATATGGAGTTTAACAATGGAGCATCTAGTGAAGTGAGGATAATCTCTACTTTAACGTGACTTTTTTTAAAAAAATCAAGTGCTCCAATCCCTTGCACGACAAGGAATTGAAGCGTTTAAATGAATTATTGAATGGTGGGAAAAGGCGATTAACGCTAAAACTTTTGTGGCAAACTATCTAACCAAGGAAGTTATGAATCCAACGTCATTGGATCTGTAAGACCATTTTGGGAAGTTGTGTCAGATAGTTAATTAGGTTCCACTGATTCTCATTGGCTGTTTCAACAATGCTATAAGTTTTCGAGAACAGTATCATAGGTGAGGTAGATTATTAGAAGTTGGGCGTATTTGGCGGTTAAGTCATTGATGATCTTTTTTATTATATTGGGATTATATGGTCTAGAGGTTACATATAATACAAAGATTCTTATAATACTTATAAATGGACAATTCTGGTATAATACAAATAAGTAATATTAATCATAGTATTCAATAAACGGGCGATTATTCAATATGTAAAATGTTGCTCTGCGCTCCAGATGGCACGCTTTCCGAGGGGCATGGCTTGAGCCAAGCGAACAGCGAAGGGGTCGCTTTGCCGTATTTCTGTGTATTTTGCAGAAATTAAGGCATCCCTGCGGGGTCTCAAAACGAGTGCAAAGATATGCTCTCAACGCTTCGCTTTTGTTTGCAAAAACCGTTCTTCGTTACGGCTTTCGCTGATCACCCCGGAGTCGGCCGTCTTCCGCTCCAAGCAACGGAGAGTACTAGAAATAAAGCGTCCATTCGTCAAATGGGTCAAATTCTTTAATTAACACAAAATAGATGAGGGAGTGAAATTGGTGAAAAAATTAATTTTAATAATGTTCTCTGCTCTTGCAATCTTAGCCTTATCAGCATGTGCACAGAAAAAGTTAAGCCTTGACGAAGTAGATACTGTTCCCAAAAAAGTAACAGAAGCAATAAATCCTGACGATCAACTTCAAATGATTAATAAAAACGGAAAAGTGAATTACATTGTTTTTCAATCACGAGAAGATGTTAAAGCCAGTTTGGAATCAGCGGATAAGACAGCACTTATCAAGTTAGATGAAATGGATGCAAGCGATAATGAACTAAAGCAATATATATATACGTTAACAATAGATCAGTCTCATGACACAATTGAAATCAAAGTTAATGGTGAATCAACGCCTTATCCTATGACTATTATAGACTAACGGGGCCGATTGCTTAATAGGCAATCGCTCTATATCGCAATCGGATCATTATGCAATCTAAAAATATGTTGCCCTGCGCTCCAGATGGCACGCTTTCAGAGGGGCGTGGCTTGAGCCAAGCGAACAGCGAAGGGGTCGCTTTGCCGTATTTCTGTGTACTTTGCAGAAATTAAGGCATCCCTGCGGGGTCTCAAGACGAGTGCAAAGATATGCTCTCAACGCTTCGCTTTTGTTCGCAAAAGCCGTTCTTCGTTACGACTTTCGCTGATCCCTCCAGAGTCGTCCGTCTTCTGCTCCAAGCAACGGAGAGTACTAGAAATAAAGCGTCCATTCATCAAACGGGCCATTTTGTGGGTGAGTATTTTGAAACGTCTTGTATTAGGTGTTTTTGTGATGATGCTTATTCTTTTGGCATTGTATCTTTTCATGTATGGCGAATTATAGAATCAAGTAAATGACCTTTGTCTGAATATGATTAATCGCTTTCATTTTTTGAGGAGATGGATTAATGAAACCCAAGTCTATTATTGGCACAACTGTTTCAGTTTTGATTATTGCTATCATGCTAATTATTTTGGTTAAAAACAAATTTGTAGCGGAAGAATATCCTAGTGGCATGATAGAAGATCAGCCTAATAAATTGTTGGATACTGAATACGAATTGTCGAGTAGCGATTTAAATATAGGTATTGAAAACAACCAATTAGCACCTGATTTTGAATTGCAAAATTTATATGGTGAAAAGATTAGATTGTCTGATTACAGAGGGAAAAAAGTATTTCTTAACTTTTGGGCATCGTGGTGTGGTCCTTGTAAAGTTGAGATGCCCTACATGGAGAATTATTATAAAAAACACAAGGATTTAGAAAATGCAGAGATTATTGCAGTTAACATGACTAAAAGCGAATTTAATACCAAAAAAGTACAAGAGTTTGTGGATGCTCATGGGTTAACTTTTCCTGTGTTACTAGATAATAACGGGGACATAGAGAGAATATATAAAGTGATTGGTTTTCCCACAACGTACTTAATTAATGAAGATGGAATTATTGTCCATGGGTTTACAGGAGCAGTAAAAAACGCCAATGAGGTTGAAAAATTGATTAACAAGATTAAATAAGATTACATATTGAGGTTATTTTAATGGATTTAGTGAGTCTAAACTATATTAAGAGTCCACTATCGAGTGCTTATCTGGAATAAGCATCAGTGTCGGAGGGATGAAATGGATAGCATATTAGGTGTGGAAGAGGTACTATTTTTCGTTAATAATGTCCAAGATGCAAAACAATGGTTCATTGAATTGCTCGGAGAAAATCCTTATTTTGATGATGAAAGGTATTGTGCCTTTTATTTAGCTAACGCTACCGTAGGATTACACCCTAGTGATGAAAAGATATCATCTGGTGTAGCTGGGCAGGTTACATATTGGCGAGTATCCGATATTAAGAAGACCATTGCACATTTTGAATCAAAGGGGTGTCGATTGTTTCGTGGACCAACTTTTGGAATAGACAAGGCGTGGATATGCCAGCTCATGGATCCCTTCGACAATGTATGGGGATTAGTGGAGAAATAATTCCTAAATAAGGTTGACGATGTAAAAAAGCAGGATACAATTCTTGAAGAAAGACCTTACGATGAAACCTATTACACTGCAATCCATGCAATGTATCTTAAACAAGGCTGGATGAATCTTGCAGAAAATTATACGCAAACGCAGGTAGCCTGGAACCATTCAACCATTGCATGTATAGCAGTCACGAAAGATGATGAAGTGGTAGCGTGTATAAGAGGCCTTACGGACACCCTTGTGACCACTTTTATTTGTGAAATGCTCGTAGACGAGAAATTTCGTGGTTACGGGATAGGGAAAGAATTACTGAATTATGTCCACGCACTGTATCCAAGTACACGGATTGAAATGTTAGCTACTGAATCATCTCGTTCATTTTACGAAAAAGAAGGATATCGTTCGTTCTATGGATTCAGGAAGTCATTTTAATATACTCCTACAGACAGTAAGGACAATATCGTAAAATCTAGAATTCGTGTTGTTGTGAATACAAGTATAAAATAGGTCATCTGTAAGAATATCTTTTATAGTACATAGGCATTAAAAACACACTTTCTCACTCTAAAGAAGGTGTGTTTTTGTCGTTTTATAGCAACATTTAGCAAATAAAAGATGTTTATTTGTCGGATTAGTCAGTCAATTATACTAACTTAGTTATGCACTAAATTACCAGTTTTTCTAGTAAGGAAAGCCCTTAGGAAGCATAGCAATTTAAAACTATCTTCGATAAAGTGAAAGGGCTTACAACATTAGGGAGAGGATGAAGTAGATGGTGAAATCGAAAAAGAAGATCATAACTGCGTTACTCGTATGTACGATAGCAAGTGGACTTGTTTTTGCAGAAACGGCTGATGCTCATAGTTATTCGATTCCTAATAAGGCTTGGAATAACCCGGGCCATGGAGCACCTGTACTGCATCCGGGTTCAGTGAAAGGAGCAGGAATGAGAAAAGAGCCTTTACAGGAAATCGATGAAGTTCTTCGTAATGCGATTGAAGAAAAAACGACTCCAGGGGCTGTGGTTCTTGTTGCTCGTAGTGGACATATTGTGAAACAGCAAGCTTACGGAGATGCTGCTCGCTATGTGGATGATTCATTCACAGAAATGGAAACTCCGGTGGCTATGCAAAACGATACAATTTTCGATGTCGCTTCAATTAGTAAAATCTTCACCACGGTAGCAGCTATGAAATTGGTTGAAAAGGGAGCTATTCAACTTGACGCTCCTGTAGCGAAATACATTCCTGAATTCGCTGTAAATGGAAAAGAAGCGGTTACAATACGACAGTTAATGACACATACGTCAGGGTTCACCGCTTGGATTCCACTCCATTCACAAGGAGAAACGCGGGAAGACCGCTTACAACTTGTCTATGCTCAACCATTGGAAGCACAGCCAGGGAGCAGCTATACATATAGCGACCTGAACATGATTACGTTAGGAGCCGTTGTTGAAAAACTCTCCGGGAAACGCTTGGATCAATTTGTGAAAGACGAAATTACTCAACCGCTTGGTATGAAAGACACGATGTACAACCCTCCTGCTTCCCTTAAAAATCGAATCGTTGCGACAGAATTTCAGCCGGAGATCGGCAGAGGACTCGTTTGGGGAGAAGTTCATGACGAAAATGCTTGGTCACTGGACGGCGTTGCGGGTCACGCAGGGGTATTCTCAACAGCAAAAGACTTAGGGATATTCGCGCACATGATTTTGAACGAAGGACGGTATGGAGGAAAACGAATTCTAAAACCTAAAACGGTTCAACTGTTAAGTGAAAATCAGATACCAGAGTTTGCTGGTGATGACCACGGACTTGGCTGGGAATTGAACCAAGGCTGGTATATGGATGCACTTTCAGGACCTTCATCAGCAGGGCATATTGGATTTACAGGAACGAGTATCGTGATCAACAAGAAAAACCAAACGATTGCGATTCTGCTAACCAATCGTGTTCACCCTACAAGAAATACAATTTCCTTGAACGTTGTTCGAAGAGATTTCGTTCGTCGTGTGGCAGATGCCATACCAGCACCCATTCCTAAACGCACAGACGCTTGGTTTTCTGGATACGGAGACAAACTAAATCGTAATCTGCTCTTGGATGTGAGAAAAGAAGTCAAAGAATTATCCTTTAATACTTGGTATGAACTTGAAAAAGACTCTGACTTTGGAGTAGTCGAAGCATCTAAAGACGGTGTTGTTTGGAGTGAGATAGGAGCACGTCTTACAGGAACGAATACCAAGTGGAGCAATGTGAAGGTCGCTATCCCTAAGGGAACAAAGCATGTCCGCTTCCGCTATGAGACAGATGCTTCAGTTAATGGGCGGGGATGGTACGTAGGAGATATTAAACTGAACGGAAAAGTTGCCAATCCAATCTCAGATTCAACAGATTGGGAAAATCGTAATTACTAAAGGAGAGATGTGTTGATGAAAAAAATTCGCGTCTATTTTCTTGTGCCACTTTTGATAGGAATATTAGTGCTAACAACTGGTTTGTTTAGTCAGACAGCCGTGGCTTACTCACACAAATCACCTATTCAAGATCTTGTCCTATTACAAAACGTGCCTGAGTCGGAGAGTCAATTTGAAAATGGAACACTTCAGCTTAACGCTCTACATGTATATAAAGAAGGCCATTTTATGGAGGCTTCTAACAACTTGAAATGGAAATCGACCAATAAAAGAGTGGCGTCGGTTGACAAGAATGGTTTGGTTACGACAACAGGAAAACCTGGCATCGCAATTATTCAAGTGAGCGAGGGAAAACTAGTTGACCGTGTTGCAATACTCGGGAAACCAGATCGTTCATCCGGAAAATGGCATGGGAAACTGCCAGTTACGTTAGAGGTGAAGAAGATGAAAGGAAAACGATACGACCTCATAAAAAAAGCAATCAGCGACATGACGCTTGAAGAAAAAGTGGGACAAATGCTCATGCCTGATTTCAGGACGATGAATGGAAAAGATGTCACTGAACTAACTCCAGAAATTGAGCAACTTGTGAAAAAGTATCATTTAGGCGGAGTGATTTTGTTCAGAGAAAACGTAGTCACTACAGAACAAACAGCACGTTTAGTTTCAGATTACCAAAAGACGTCTGAAAAATATGGTCTTCTCATGTCGATTGACCAAGAAGGAGGAATTGTAACAAGACTTCAATCAGGAACAGATATGCCTGGCAATATGGCATTAGGCGCAACACGATCAGAAGAACTTGCAGGCAAAGTCGGAGAAGCGATTGGTGAGGAACTGAATTCTTTAGGAATCAATATGAACTTCGCACCCTCCTTTGACATTAATAATAACCCAGACAATCCTGTAATCGGTGTACGTTCGTTTAGTGAAGACCCGGAGCTAACGGCTCAATTAGGTGTTGCTTACACGAAGGGGCTTAAAGGAACAGGAACGTCAGGAACAGCAAAACACTTTCCTGGACACGGGGATACAGCAGTCGATTCGCATTTAGGTCTGCCTGAAGTTCCTTACGACAAAGAAAGGTTAAAGCAAGTGGAGTTGTATCCGTTCCAAAAAGCGATGGAAGCAGGAGTAGATGCTATTATGACAGCCCACGTGACGTTTCCTAAAATTGATGCAACCACGGTGATTTCCAAAAAAGATGGTACTGAAATCAATGTGCCTGCTACGTTGTCCTATAAAGTACTTACAGAGCTAATGCGTGAGGAAATGGGATACGACGGATTAATTACAACAGATGCATTAAACATGGGTGCGATTGCGGATCACTTTGGACCAGTGGATTCGGTTATCCGCGCTGTGCAAGCAGGGACAGATCTTGTTCTCATGCCAGTCGGATTGGAAAGTGTCGCAACGGGTCTCGTGGAAGCAGTGCGCAGTGGCGAGATATCGGAGTCACGAATTGAAAGTTCAGTTGAAAGAATATTGTCCTTAAAGCTGAAGCGAGGAATCATGAAAGAGGAAAATCCGACACCAATCAATGAAGTAATTTCAACTGCTGTGAAAACGGTAGGATCAGCTCCACATAAACAAATTGAGCAAGAGGTAGCTGAGAAGTCGGTGACGCTAGTGAAAAATAACGATGTGTTGCCGTTGAAGGTGAATGTATCAGAGAAAATCGCAGTAGTCGGCAGTTCCTATATCGATGAACTGTATCAAGCCGTGAAAAGTAAACATGAAAACACAGTGTTGGTGAAAACAGAAGAACCACTCTCTGCTGAACAGCTGTCACAAGTGTCAGATGCATCTGCGATCATTGTCGGAACGACTACTTCCACTGTAGCTAGCAGAGCACCTTCAAACCCTCAGATGAAGATGGTAAATGAGTTATTGACTCAAACACAAGCACCTGTCATTGCGGTAGGAGTCCGAAATCCGTATGACATTATGGCTTATCCGAATGTAGATGGATACTTGGCTCAATATGGATTTAGGACAGCCAGCTTTAAAGCAACTGCATCTATATTATTTGGAGATGTACAACCTACAGGCAAACTTCCTGTGACGATACCAAATCCAGCGGGAGGAACGTTGTATTCATTTGGACACGGTCTAACCTACAAAGAATAAAGGAGCGGTCAGATGATGAAAAAGTGGATAATGGTAGTGGTCACAGCGTTGCTCGTCATGACGACATTTACTGCGGCGTTTGCCGATAACACGTACACCAATGGGAAGAAGAAATCCAACGGGAATGCGAAGGGAAATAACAAATTTGCATTAGGTGTAGAGATGCTTATGAAAAACGAGAAGAAGTTGTTGAAAGGTAAACGGGTTGGTTTAATCACCAATCCAACTGGGGTTGATCAAAACCTTAATAGTGTCGTCGATCTCTTGAATAACGATCCTGAGATTCAATTAGAAGCACTTTACGGTCCAGAGCATGGTGTTCGGGGGGATGCACAGGCTGGACAATATGTAGACTATTACGTTGATGAAGTTACAGGATTGCCGGTTTATAGTTTGTACGGAAAAACTAGAAAACCGACCCCAGAAATGCTAGAGAATATTGATGTTCTAGTATTTGATATTCAAGACGTCGGGACTCGCTTCTATACGTACATTTACACGATGGCTCTAGCTATGGAAGCAGCGCAGGAGAAAGGAATCCCGTTCGTTGTATTGGATCGACCAAATCCTTTAGGCGGAAAGAAAGTTGAAGGACCAGTTCTTGATCCTAAGTTTGCTTCATTTGTCGGTCAATACGCGATTCCGTTGCGCCACGGGATGACGGTAGGAGAACTAGCGAAGTTATTTAACAAAGAATTTGACATAGGTGCAGATTTAACGGTAGTCAAAATGAAAGGCTGGAAACGAAATTCATATTTCGATGAAACAGGACTTCAGTTTGTGATGCCTTCTCCTAACATGCCAACATTGGAAACTGCACTCGCATATCCAGGTGCAGCACTTATCGAAGGGACGAACGTTTCAGAAGGACGCGGTACGACAAAACCATTTGAGCTAATTGGTGCTCCATTCATTAGTAGTCCAGAACTAGTAACTCGTTTAAACCAACTAGATCTTCCAGGAGTGACATTCAGAGCTGCTTCCTTTATACCAACGTTTTCAAAGCATAGTGGTGAACTGTCTCATGGTGTTCAAATCCATATAACCGATCGGACTAAGTATGAGCCAGTTGAAACAGGTCTTCATATTGTGAAAACGATGAAAGATCTTTATCCCGAACAAGTTCAACTCACTCCGTTTTTTGATAATCTAATCGGTAACGGTTGGATTCGTCCAGGAATTGAAAACGGGATGACGGTAGAAGAGATGAAATCTCGCTGGAAGAAAGAGTTAAAAGGATTTGAGAAAGTACGCAAGAAGTATTTGATGTACTGACTATAGATCGAGTTTCACTACTTGTCCCTTTTATTCGTATCCTAATTCGCTTTAGAAGGTAATCAATAATTCATGAGCAAATCACTATTATAAGTTTAAAACTTTAGCGTAAACCATTAACATTCCTCAGTAGTAAGTCTATCCAACGACTCATATAATTGTAAGTGTACGATTTTTGTACACAACGGAACCAATTATACTAGGGGGTTTGTGGATGATTCGATTTATGGTGAAATTTCGTTTTGTTTTTGTACTTGCATTAATTCTTCAATTGGTCGCATTGCCGTTGCAGTCCCGCGCAGCAGAAACTGATGCGAATGGGCCAACATGGGTGACGCCAGTTAACTATTTAGCGTTAGGGGATTCATTGGCATTTGGTATTAGTTCTGATGGGTTACCTGGAAAAGGATACCCTGATTTTTTAGCTGAATCCTTACAAGAAATGGAGAAACTATCTTCTTCGAATAAAGGATTTGCTTACCCAGGCTATACAGCTCCAGATGTGTTACAAGACTTGAGAGACAATGTGACAAAACCAGTTGTAGGAATTGGGCAAGAAGGTAAGAAGTTTGAACTGCATCAAGCAATTCAACAAGCAAACCTAATTACAATTAGCGTCGGTGCAAACGATATGCTTAAGCATATCAAAATCGATCCTGCTACAGGTGCTCCACAATTCGATATGGCACAGATTACAGATGCAATTCAACAAGTCGGAATGGAATATAATCAGATCTTAAAAGCAATTTATGAGATTAACCCGAACGTTCAAGTGTACGTCATGGGATACTATAATCCATTCCCAACGCTTGCAGCGGACTATCAGCCGCAACTTGCACAGTTGTTAGCAGGTTTGAATGGCTCAATCCAAGCAGGCATGCAAGGAACCCCTGCAGTATTCGTCCCAACAAGTGAGCAAATTGCTAAGGATTTCAAAACGTATTTACCGAATCCAGCGAATATCCACTTAAGCGAAGCCGGTTACAAAGTAGTTGCGGATGAGTTTGGCAAGCAACTGGAAGCATCTTATTCTTGGGTGCCTAAGGATGCGTTAACTGCAAAACTTAAAGGGGATGACACTGCAACTCTTACATGGAAGCCAGCGGTGGATACAAAAAAGATCATGGGCTATGGCATTTATATGAATGAAGAACTCATAGGTCAAGTTGGCGCGGATGTTCTCACATATGATGTACCGAATCTGAAAGCGAACACAGATTATCAGTTTAAAGTGGTAGCTGTAAACGAAGATGAGGTTGCATCTACTGAAAATCCAAAAGCAAAGGTTACAACGAAAGCAACACCAACGCCAATCGTATTTAAAGATATTCAAAATCACTGGGCAAAGTCCTATATTGAAAAAGCAGTGGATGCAGGTATCGTCTCGGGGTATTCAGATGGTACATTCAAACCGGATCAGACGTTAACACGCGTCCAAGCCACTTCAATTATTGTCCGGACACTTGGTCTAAAACCAACAAAGCCGGCACCATTTAAAGATATTAGTCATTTCTCAGAACAGATTCAATCTGAAGTTGCGGCAGCGTCTCAATATGGAATTGTGTACGGCGTCAATGGAGAGTTGAAACCAAATGATCCTGTCACTCGTGCACAACTCGCAGCGATGTTGAATAGAACGTATACGCTCGTGAATGGGAAACCATACGTTGCAAAAGCACCAGCGCCATACAAAGACATTTCTGGCTATGGAACAGAAGCTCAAAATTCGATTGCGATGTTACACGAATTCGGAGTGGTGAATGGATCGAACGGGAAATTCCTACCTGAAGATGGAACAACACGTGGTCAAGCAGCAAAAATACTTGTGAATTATGCGAAGTACCTTCAGTAAAGTGGAACCCCATCTACTGTGTCCTCAACGTGCGGTCAAAACCGTCTCGTTGGGGGCATTTTTTTGTGGAAAAGAGTTGTTGACAATACATAGATACAATCATATACTAAGTTTAATAGTTAGTAACATAAAGAAACTAAGTGGAAGGAGTGAGGAAGATGATTGAAAAGATGAAAGGACATTTGGAAGAGTGGTCGATTTTTGAGAAGGTGTGGATTTCGTTATTCACAGTAATTACGGTGTACCTCTATTTTGCATTTCAAGATACCCTTCTAGGGTTGATCAGTTCGATAGCCGGTATGCTGTGCGTAGTATTAGTAGCTAAAGGAAAGGTTTCAAACTATCTATTCGGTATCGTGCAGACGGTCACATATGGTTACATTGCTTTCGGATACGGTTTATATGGTGAAGCTATGTTGAACTGGTTATTTTACTTCCCAACGCAATTTATCGGAATCTGGATGTGGATGAACCACTTCAAGAAAAAAGAAGATTCAGAGCAAGGGGAAAACGTATACGTGAAGCGGCTGACACGAAAGGGTTGGATACTCGTTGCCGGCTCCTTCGTGATCGGGGCATTGGTATATGCAGAACTATTGACGGTGTTATCTGCACAGCAAGTACGAATCGATAGTATGGCAGTAGTCCTTTCGGTAATTGCACAAATTTTAATGGTTCAAAGATATGCAGAACAATGGGTGATCTGGATTTTAGTAAATATCTTGACCATCACTCTATGGATTATCACATTGGTACAGACTGGAGGAAACGATTGGAACATGGTCATTATGTGGACGGCGTTCCTAGTGAATTCAATCTACGGTTATGTGAACTGGGTCAAATTATCGAACGTACAAAAAGCAGAAGGTTGAAGAACAAACAATTAAATCAAGAAGGGAGAAGAGGAATATGGGAGAACTTAAAATGGAAGAGATGAAGGTGGGACACTACGGAGGGAAATTCATTCCCTTTCATAAAGGTCATTTGTATGCGATTACTAAAGCGGCAGCTCAAGTAGATCAGTTATTTGTAGTGGTGAGTTATGACGAGGATCGGGATCGGAAGTTGTGTAAGGACGCAGGATTGAATTATATCGACTTCAAACAGCGGCAGCAGTGGATTATGACTGCAACGAAAAATATGCCGAATGTGACAGTGTTGTCAGTGGAAGACCCGGCATGGGAGACTGAAGAGCATATGTGGCTGGAAGGCGGGCGGAGAATGATTGAAGCAATCCCAGCACAAATCACTCATATCTTTAGTTCAGAAAGCGCATACGATCATTGGTTTAGACTGATTTATGGAGAAGATATTCAACATGTCGTCATTGACGAAGCTCGCAAAATCTTCCCAATCAGTGCAACGAAGATCCGAAACGAAGGGGTGTTTGCAAATTGGGATATGATTCCGGACGTAGCGAAGCCGTATTACACTAAAAAAATTGCGATTGTGGGAGTTGAATCATGCGGAAAGTCCACGTTAACACGGAACTTAGCTCAACTATTTGGCACTGAATATGTAGAAGAATACGGACGTACTGTCAGTGAAGAAATCGGAGACGGAAGCTCATTGCTGACGAGTGAGCACTATAAAGAAATCGTGTTCGGTCATAAGCATATAGAGTTTCAAAAGATCAAAAAAGCAAACAAGCTATTGTTCATCGACAGCGAAGCGGTAGTGTCCCAGTATTACGCTAACATGTATCTTGGTCAGGAGCTGGATTTTATAGAAGGGGCCATCCAGTCTCAAAATTATGACTTGTATTTATTCATTGAACCCGATGTATTGTGGGTGGCAGACGGATATCGAACGTTCAATGATCCAGAGGTGCGCAAAAAAACAAATCGGGTTTTGAAGAAAATGTTTGACCAGAGGGGAATTCAATACGTCTCGATTAGCGGTACCTATGAAGAGCGGCTAGACAGGTCGATTGAACAAATCACAAAACTTATGACGAACTAATCAAAGAAGGGTGCAAGGTGACCCTTCTTTTTTTGTGTATGAAGAAGACTCGAATACGGAGCGACTGGACTTGTCATATGGAATGGATAGTATTAGAATGCGACTAAGTCATGTATTTGAAAGGGGAAGAAGGCAATGGAAGAGCAGTACTTGCAGAACCTCAGTGAAACGGAGTTTATCGAGCATTATCAAAAAACGGAAAAGGATAAGTATGAGAAACCATCTATCACGACGGACATGGTGATCTTCACTATGGATACAGAAAAGGTTTTGGACAATAGGAAAAAAGCCGGGAAGGAACTTCAGTTACTACTGATCCAGCGCGGAGGTCATCCGTATAAAGGAGAATGGGCATTAGCTGGCGGTTTCATGGGAATTGACGAAGACGTCGATACCGCTGTCCAGAGAGAATTGAAAGAAGAAACTGGAGTCGATGGGATTTACGCGGAGCAATTGTATACGTGGAGTGCTGTGGACCGGGACCCTCGTATGAGAATTGTCAGTGTCAGTTACTTGGCGCTAATCGACCAAGGAAAGTTACCACCGCTGCAAGCTGGGGACGATGCGGACGATGTAAAGTGGTTCTCTGTAAAAGAGACGGTTGTAGAATCCCGGGATGAAGAGATCGGAAGTACAATCAGTCGAACCGAAGAAGTTAAATTAGAGCTGACATCTGGAGAAATCACCATATCGGCAACGCTAGAAAGAGTTACAGTGACAGAAGGGACAAACACTAAAACGACAGTGAAAATAACTGAGCAGCAAGGAATTGCTTTTGATCATGCGGAAATTATACTATATTCACTCGATCGATTACGCGGGAAAGTAAATTATACGAATATCGCATTCAATTTAGTGGGCGAAGAGTTTACGTTGCCCGACTTGCAACAAGTCTATGAAGTGATTTTAGGGAAAAAACTAAACAAAGTTCAGTTCCGTCGTCATGTGGAAGATATGGTATTGGATACAGGAAAAGAAATCAGAACAGGGGCATACCGACCATCAAAATTATATAGATATAATGCGGCATGGATTCATGACCAATGGAAATAAGAGAGTTGACATAGTATGCTACCCAAAATAATTTCTATTGTTACTAAAGTTAGTACTGGCATCTAAAGTCTGCTTAACCAACGTTTGGGCGGTTGAATTGAAAGTGAGGAGAATGCATCGTGAATCGATTGAAAACAATAGAGGAGTGGAAAACACTATTGGAGAATTCGGACGAACAGCCGTTTCTTCTATTTAAAGTGAGTATGACGAGTTTAAGCAGTGTAACCGCCAAAAAGGAAATGGAATCTCTCGTGACGGATCTTCCAAGGTATGTGGTGATTTCACAGCTAGATAGGAAAGTATCAAATGCGGTGGCATTAGACACAGGCGTTACTCACGAAACACCACAACTGCTGATCATCAAAGGAAAAAAAGCTATTTGGCAAGCGACCCGTTATCAAATCAAGCAGTCAGTTGTGTTGGATGCAATTGCAAGTTATGTATAACGAAGTCTTCAAATAGATAGGAGTGAGCCGGTAAAGTCATCAGTAGATGACCTTTTGGATCACTCCTTATTTTTTATTGAATCCATTGTAAAACGCATCGTCTTTTTTCTTTTCGATATACGTCCAAATTACGTAAATAACTACTGTGAACCCGAGTATGAGCAGTGAGGCATTAAATACGAAGTCAAAATCCACGTCTTTTACCGTTCTTTTTGCAACGCCAGCTTGGTGTAAGACCTCGTAACTAATTTTTTGATAGTCCATGAATATAAACGACAGAAGGATTCCTAGTAGACTCCCACCGAGTAACGAAAGCATGAACTTTTTCATAGCAACACCACCTCCTGCTACTAGTATATCTTATTTTATTTATATTGTGTGAAGATTTAGAGTCCTCTATTCGGATAAAATGTGTGGAAGTTTTGACTGTGCTTGAGGATTATTGGTACTAATAAGGAACAGCCTTTATTGGTTAGCTACAAAAGGCTGCTCATTCTTCGATCAAGACTTACTAGCTGTGCGTTTAGGACGAGGCCATATGAAATAACTTGCTGAAATGAGAAGGTCAACACCTAAGATGATTGTCCAAAGACGCAATGTGTTATCGAATTCAAGAGTCCGCTCTGGGGAATCGATGTACCATTTTACAAAAAATATCATCGGGACCCCAATAGCGAATGCGACGACATGCCGTAGTGAGCCTTTCATAGAGTGGATGGCATGTGGATAGCCTGTTCTTCGTATTGGTTTCGGTCCTTGTTTCGTCACATAATATTGAAATCGTTCGTCTGCCCATTGGATCATACTTTTACCGAATGCCAGTGAAATACCAATGTAAAGTGGAGCGATGGAGTGTGCGACGGTGGCTGTCGCTCCATGGTAGAGATCGATTGCCGTGACCGCTAACAAAATCACGTCAATCAAAGGAATGAGAGCAAGGATAAATAGTCCGAGTGTCTTTCTTTTGAATATATAGCGCGTCACGAGTCCTACTAATATGGCTGCCCAAAAACTAATTTCACATGCAATGATGATATATGCAACAAAATTCATGAAGAACCTCCTAATTAGCACGGTTGTATTAAAACGAAGTATACAGGATGATTCTTTTTAGTACAACTGTTTTATTTACCTATGTTAAAATAAGATATGCCTAAAATTGTGAATCATGACGAACGAAAAAATACAATCGCTGAAGCAATGTGGCGAGTCATTTTGGATAAAGGGATGGAAGGGGCAACGGTACGAAATATAGCGGAAGAAGCAGGTCTTTCACTAGGAGCGCTTCGTTATTATTTTAAAACCCAAGATGACTTGCTAGTATATGCGATGGATTTAGTTCAAGAACGTGCAACGAAACGAATAGAAGCTGTATTGCAACAACCGCTTTCTCCAAAAGAGTTAGTCGTAGCAGTAATTCTTGAGATTGTACCAGTCAATGCGAATACAAAAATCGAGATGGAGGTATGGTTTGCATTCATCGCTTATGTTAAACATCGAAGCGATACCCTTGACGTTCCTGACGATCAAATCTTAGAGATGACGCAACGATTACTCACATTTCTTCAAGAGCAAGGGTTACTGAAATCTACGTGTCAGCTGGAGATGGAAATTGAACGATTATATGGGCTGATCGACGGTCTCGCCATACATGCAATCTTGAATCCTGAGCGACTTGACCCAGAACATGTACAAAAGACAATCATCTATCATATCGATTCAATTTGCTGTTAAGTAACCCGGTTCAAAAGTTTCCTAGAAAAATGAAATTACAAATAGAAAATAATTCAAAGACGAGTACTTTGGTGCTGTGTACATTTTAGAGGCCTTTCGTTATGATTCCTAAGGAGTAAGAATCTGTAACTAAAAAGAGTGTTGAGTAAAATGAAAAAAGTAACCGTCCATTTTCTGATGGACGGTTACTTTTTTAGGTTTAGTGAGTTCTTTCAGAAACGTGCTGAGTAGCAGTGGTGTTCGATTTTTTCTTTTGCACCGCCATCAATCACGAAATAGCTGTACAAACAAAAGCGATAATGTCGATTGTCAAACCGACAATCAAGAAAAGAGAATTAAATTAGAATTCAAAGTCCATATCGTTCACAGTCCATTTGGCGATACCTGCTTAGTCGAGGATGGAATAACTTGATTTGTCATAATCCATAAAGGTAAAGAAAGAATGATTCCGATCACACCACCGCCAAATGAAATAACTTGCTGAAATAATGATGTCGATTATAAGAATAAGTGACCAGAGATTTAAGGTGTTTTCGAACTATGCCGTGCGGTGAGGGACTCCGATGTACCATTTTGTAAAAAGTATCATAGGTGCTCCAATTACGAATGCTGGGACATGTCGTAGTGAACCTTTCATGGAATGGATGGCATTAGCATAACCAGTTCTTCGTATCGGTTTAGGTCCTTGTTTTGTGACGTAATATTGGAAGCGTTCGTCTGCCCATTAGATTATACTTTTACCGAATGCGAGTGAAATACCAATATAAATTGGAGCAATCGAATGGGCAACGGTTGCAGTTGCGCCTCGATTCAAGTCGAAGGCTGTGACGATGTGCAGGATAAGATCGATTAAAGGAATCGAAGCGAGTATAAAAAGACCAAGCTTCTTCCGATTGAATACATATCGCGTGACGAGCCCTAGTCCAATGACTACCCAAAATTTAGTTTCGCAAGCAATAAGAATTGCTGTAAACAGGTTCATTGATATAACTCTCTTCTGTAAAGATACTATACGTTCTGAATTTCAATAGTCTACTAATAGACTCAGAAATCTCTAACTAAACATATCCATGAACTTCTTAAGTGCAAACGAATGATACGCATCTTTTTTTGTTATGATTCCGAGTCTCCAGAGTAACGGTGGTGCTTTCAGTGGAATCATAACAATTTGTTCGTTATTTTGTTTGTCAAAAATAGATTTAGGAAGTAGGGCAATGCCGAGTTTAGATGCGACCAATTCGATGATTAAGTCCCATTGTGAACTTTCATAGGAAATTGTCGGGTTAAAACCGGCTTCTTTACAGGCACTAATGATGTAATTGTGAAGAGCAAAACCCTTAGAAAAAAGGATGAACTTTTCATCTTTTAAGTCATGTAGAGATAGATCTTTTTGTTTTGCGAGTTCATGATCTTGGTGCACAAATACGAAGAACTCGTCTGATATAAATGAGTGAACATTAAAGAGTGTATCGTCTGTTGGCAATACAATAACACCCACGTCAATTTCTCCACTTTCTACGAGGTCTTCTACAACTTTCGCACCTAGTTCGTAGAGTTCAATTTCAACATTAGGGGATTGGGTATGAAGGTCACGAGCAATCTGTGGGAAGAACAATGTCCCTATTAACGGAGGCATTCCGATCTTTATGACACCTGCAGCTGCGTCCTTCAATTCGTCTAATAAGATAGGAAGTTCTTGCAATGCCGAAAGTGCTTTTTTCCCTTGTTTATAAACAATTTCCCCTGCATCTGTTAAATACACGTGGCGATTTGAACGACGAAATAGAACTACGCCTAATTCTACTTCTAGTTTTTTAACCGCTTTACTTAACGATGGTTGAGAATGGTAGGATTGCTCAGCTGCTTTCGTAAAGCTTTTATAGTCAGCTACTTCTATAAAGGACTTAATATCTCTGTATTCCATAATCTTCAACCTCTCTTGTATTCCTTGTTAGAATAATAGTTATTCCATATATGTATTTTACTTATAAGACTGAACTATGTAAACTATTAGAAAGATAGTAAAAGGAGGGGTTTTGTGAACAAGGTATGTCAGTCCGTTGCGGATGCAGTTTCAGATATTCAAGATGGCAATACACTTATTGTAGGTGGATTTGGCCTTTGTGGTATTCCTGAGAAATCTATTGAAGCACTTCAAGAACGAGGCGTAAATGATCTGACAGTCGTTAGCAATAATTGTGGAATCGATGATTTTGGACTTGGATTGTTGCTTGCCAACAAACAAATAAAAAAAATGGTTGCTTCTTATGTGGGGGAGAACAAAATCTTTGAACAACAGTTTTTAAGTGGTGAGCTTGATGTTGAATTGACACCACAAGGAACGCTTGCTGAACGTATTCGAGCTGGTGGGGCTGGTATTCCAGGTTTCTATACAGCAACTGGGGTAGGAACGCCTATTGCTGATGGCAAGGAAACGAAAGAATTTAATGGTAAAACCTACTTACTTGAAGAAGGGATTGTCGGCGACTTCGCACTTGTGAAAGCATGGAAAGCGGATACGTTAGGGAACTTAACGTATCGCAAAACAGCTAGAAACTTTAACCCATTAGTTGCAATGGCAGGGAAGATCACAATTGCAGAGGTAGAGGAAATTGTGGAAGCAGGCGAATTGAATCCAGAAGACATCCACACACCTGGCATTTACGTTCAACGAGTTGTAAAAGGAATGGATTATGAGAAACGCATTGAACGTTTAACCGTAACGAACGCGTAGAAAGGAGAGATTAATATGAAGGACGCACGAATAACCATTGTAAAACGGGCAGTGCAGGAAATCAAAGACGGTATGAATGTGAACCTTGGAATTGGGATGCCTACACTAGTGGCTAATGAAATTCCAACCGATTTTAATGTATTATTACAGTCGGAAAATGGCTTGCTCGGCATTGGGCCATATCCAATTGCAGGTCAAGAGGATGCGGATTTGATAAACGCAGGAAAAGAAACGATTACAACTGTTCCAGGTTCCTCCTTTTTTGATAGCGCAGAATCGTTTGCAATGATTCGCGGAGGGCATATTGATTTAGCAATCCTTGGTGGTATGGAAGTTGCTGAGAACGGAGATCTTGCCAACTGGATGATTCCTGGAAAAGTGGTTAAAGGTATGGGCGGTGCAATGGATCTAGTAGCAGGAGCAAAACGAGTCGTTGTCATTATGGACCATGTTAATAAGCACGGAATATCAAAAGTGAAAAAGATGTGTACGTTACCACTAACAGGTAAAGCAGTTGTACACAGACTCATTACGGATATGGCCGTTTTCGATTTTACAGACCAAGGAATGGTGTTAGTCGAAACAGCATCTGGGGTTACTGTTGACGAAGTTAAGGAAAAAACAGAAGCCACATTTACCGTAGCAAAAGGTTTGTAATAAATTTTTTTTGAAAGTCATGTAAGCGCATTCATATTCATATTAATAACATTAGGAGGTAGAGAAAATGAGTGGAAGTAAAGTTGTTTTCATCACAGGTGCTGCAAGTGGATTAGGGTATAAAATCGGAGTTGAATTTGCTAAAGAAGGTGCCAAAGTCGTGTTCTCTGATATTAACGAGGAAAAATTAAACGAGGTAGTGGAATCGTTAGTAGCTGATGGTTTTGACTGTTTAGCGGTTAAATGTGATGTCACGAATGAGGAAGAAATTAAGCAGGCAATCGACCAGACGGTTGCACATTATGGTCGACTGGATGTGTTAGTGAACAATGCAGGTATGCAACATGTATCATTGATAGAAGACTTCCCTTCGGATCGTTTCGAGTTCATGGTGAAAATGATGTTAGTTGCACCATTCATGGCCATTAAACACGCGATGCCAATTATGAAGGCACAAAAGTTTGGTCGAATCATTAACATGGCTTCCATTAACGGAGTCATTGGATTTGCAGGGAAGTCGGCGTATAACAGTTCGAAGCATGGTTTGATTGGGTTAACTAAAGTAGCTGCATTAGAGGCAGCGGAATTTGGAATTACGGTCAATGCATTATGCCCGGGTTATGTTGATACACCACTTGTGCGCAACCAACTTGGCGATTTGGCAAAAAATCGTAACGTATCTCTTGAAAGCGTATTGGAAGACGTTATTTACCCACTCGTGCCACAAAAAAGATTGTTGTCAGTTCAAGAAATTGCAGATTTTGCATTATTCATCGCAAGTGATCAAGCAAGGGGACTTACAGGTCAGTCCATTATTATAGACGGTGGTTATACAGCGCAGTAAAGAAATGAAAAACTAACAAGGAAGGTGGATGTGTATGTTAGGAATAATCTTGGGTCTGATTGTCTTAATGGTATTAGCGTACCTAGGTTGGTCGATTATCTGGGTAGCTCCTATTGCAGCAGGTGTTGTTGCACTTACTGGCGGATTGGACTTATTGGATGCGTACAAAGATACATATATGGGCGGCTTTGTCGCCTTTGCGCAAGCATGGTTCCCAGTATTTTTACTCGGTGCGATATTTGGAAAGCTGATGGAGGATACTGGGATGGCTCGTTCTGTGGCTGTCGCAATTACGAAAGTGCTAGGAACGAAACGCGCGATTCTCGGCGTTGTGCTTTCAGCTGCAGTTCTTACTTATGGTGGTGTGAGTTTGTTCGTAGTTGTATTTGCTGTGTATCCACTCGCGTTGTCATTATTTAGAGAAGCAAATATTTCAAGACGCTTACTCCCAGCGACAGTTGCATTAGGCGCATTTACATTTACGATGACAGCGATACCAGGAACACCTCAAATTCAAAACCTGATTCCTATGAATTACTTTAACACAACCGCGATGGCTGCACCTATCATGGGTATCGCTGGTGCGATCGTTATGCTCGGCGGTGGCTATTGGTATTTGAGCTGGAGAGAAAAAACGACAAAACAAAAAGGTGAATTTTTTACAGAGCCTAAAGATGAGAATGTTATGAATCCAGATGGACATATCCCTTCGTTTATCTTATCTATATTGCCTTTGGTCATTGTATTGGTTACGTTGAACTTATTTAAATGGGATGTAATTGGTGCGTTATTAGCAGGTATTGTTTTAATCATGTTATTAAATATTAATAAAATGAAATCATTCATTAAGGCAATTAACGGAGGAGCAATTGGATCCGTTACGGCAATTATAAATACGAGTGCAGCAGTTGGGTTCGGAACGGTCGTTAAAGTCGTACCTGGATTTGAACGTTTGACTGAAATGTTACTAGGCATTAAAGGAAATCCTTTAATTTCTGAGGCAGTCGCAGTGAATATTCTTGCAGGAGCAACAGGTTCTGCATCTGGTGGAATGGGCATTGCTTTAGAAGCACTAGGTTCCAAGTATTATGAAATTGCCTTAGATACAGGAATTAGTCCTGAAGCATTTCACCGAGTCGCGTCACTCGCATCAGGCGGGCTCGACACATTACCTCATAACGGTGCTGTCTTAACACTACTGACAATTACCGGAATGAGTCATAAAGAAAGTTATAAAGATATTTTTGTTGTTGCAGTTCTGATTCCTATCATATCTGTGATTGTAGCAATCTTGCTTGCAATTGTAGGTCTCGTTTAATATGTGCATAGGGATTTAATTGTATTCTGTGCTGCCTTCACGGACCTAGAAACTAGTTTATATACAACTTGAAACGTCATGCATCCTTACACAAGGATGCATGACGTTTCATTATAGTGGATTGATAGATGAGGAATAATTGGTATGATAACAAGACAGGTAGGGATGTACCTAGTTACACGGTAAGGAGGCAGACGATGAAAATCGGAATTATAGGCACAGGTAATATTGCAACGTATCTATTAGAAGAAATCAGTCGCAATACTGGTTTTGAAGGTGAAATTGTCGCTCTCTTTGGACGGAACCAGGAAGTCGGAAATCAGTTAAGTGAAAAGTTTGGAGTGGACTTTTATACAGATCTCCACAGCTTTCTGAACACAGACATTGATATCGTTGTGGAAGCGGCTACAGTCGAAGCTGCGAGCGTATATGTTAAGGATGTAGTTGAGGATAAGAAAAATCTAGTGATCAGTAGTATCGGTGTTTTTAAAGCCATCCGTTTTTATGATGAATTGAAAGGGCTTGCCGAATCCAATGATGTGACAATCTATCTGCCTTCAGGGGCTATTGGTGGATTGGATTTGCTGCAATCTGCAAATGCAGTAAATGGATTGGAACGTGTGAAAATTACGACAAGGAAATCCCCAGCCTCTCTCGGTCTAAATGAAAATCACAAGGAAGAAGTACTTTTTGATGGCTCAGCAAGAGAAGCGATTGAGCGATTTCCGAAAAATGTTAATGTTGCACTTGTGCTTGCGATTGCAGGAGTTGGGGTGGAAGAGACAAAAGTGTGTGTCATTGTCGATCCTTCGGTTACACAGAATATCCATACGATTGAAGCAGAAGGTGATTTTGGTAAGATGCACCTTCAAGTTGAAAACAATCCGATGCCGAACAATCCGAAGACCAGTCTACTTGCAGCGTTGAGTATTTTATCGACATTACAAAACAAAGATCGTGCCGTCAAAATCGGAAGTTAACTAAAAAAAGAACCGACTCCTTTGTTGAGGAATCGGTTCTTTTTTAGTTCGTTCTTTCAGAAACTTGTTGGTGGCTGTTTTTGTGACTTATCTTCTTTTGCACAGCCATCGATAACGAAATCGCTGCACAAACAAATGCGATTATGACGATGAAACCTCCGACTGCTGGCATGCTCGTAACACTTCCTGTGTGACTGAATGCAATCCCGCCAACTCCTGAGCCTAATGCAATTCCGACTTGAAGTGCGGAATTGTTAAAGCTCTGGTGGATATCAGAGGATACGGGATCTGTTTGAATGATGTAATCTTGTTGTGCAGGTGCAAGAGCCCAGCTAAGCGCGCCCCAAATCATCATGACGATGATGAAAATCGGCATTGAAAATGTTGAGTAAGGCAGGACGAATAGGCTAATCGAGAACGCACCTAAGATGATCAAAATACTCTTTTGAGAACCAAGACGTGAAGCGAGTCCTCCACCGAAAGCGCCACCCGCAACTGCTGCAATTCCGAATAAGAAGTAAAACACACTAATTGATGAAGAGCTAAGGTTCATCGTTGTTTCGAGAAACGGTGTGAAATAGGCATATACTGAATAATGACCTGCGAGCATAAACATCGTCGCTAAATGAGCAAAGACGATTTTTTTGTTCGCTAATGCTTTCAGCTGTTCCCGAAGTGGCTGAACGTCACCAGTAGGAATTTTATCGAAAAACTTACTAATCAATAAAATGGTACCGATTGTTAGAATAGCGATACCAAGGAAAACCGTGCGCCATCCGAATGCGTTCGTAATGACAATTCCAATAGGGACACCGAGTACAAGTGATGAACTGATTCCCATATAGATATACCCTAATGCTTTCGCACGTACGTGTGGTTTTGAAATGCGTGCCGTAATAGTTAAAGATAGGACGATGACTAGCGCAGCACTTGCTGCAGTCAGAATTCTAGCCGTCATCATCATTGCAAAGGTTGTGCTGAAATAGGTGAATACGTTTCCTAGGAAAAATACCGATAATGTAAGTAAATATAACTTCTTCCGTTCCACTTTTGCTGTAAGTGACAGCAACACGGGTCCTGCGATTGCATACACCAATGCGAATACTGTAATGAGTTGCCCTGCAGTTGCTATGGAAACATGCAAATCATCAGCGATTACAGGCAAAATGCCGCCTACAACTAACTCGACCAAGCCTACTGTGATTGCCGAAATGGCTAATAAAAAAACGCGAACGTCCAACTAATCTCCTCCTGCTATTCTGATTATCGAATTTGAAAATACAAAAAAGTCCCGACTACAAAAATTCTTTTGTAGTCAGGACTTAACGGATCCTGGTAGAGACCCTCGAACCATATTATCGAGGTTATACAGATTGATTTTTAGTATGAAGTTTTTCCTTCTCATAAATTTATCATGTAAAACTGATGTTGGCAAGGGGTAAGACGTCTGACAACAAAAAATAAAATCATTCGCTATGACAGGTGAAGGATCTCTATAGTAAGAACGCTATTAAATAAAATGAACTTTTTCACCATTTGAAAACTCTTATAAGAGAGAGGTGAGTAAATGAAGACTGTTAGATTGGTCAAGAAAGCGAAAAAGGGGAACAAGGAAGCTTTGTTACAGCTGATCAATGAGCAGCAAGATGCGTATTACCGTCTGGCTCTTTCGTATATGGGCAATCCTCACGACGCAATGGATGCGATGGAGGATATGATTGTGAGCTTGTATCACTCGATTCCTCAACTAAAAAAAGAAGAGTCTTTTTACAGTTGGAGCAAAACCATTCTTGTGAACCGATGTAAAAAACTGTCGCAGAAGCAAAACAAAATCGTACTGATGGAAAACGCTGATGAGAGTCTCGATGAAGCATTAAAGATTTCCGAAGGTACAAATTCTTTTAAACAGACCGAACAGCGGCTGGACTTGAAAGGTATGTTGGCTATGCTCAGTTCTGACCAACGGGAAGCAATTGAACTACACTATTTTCATGATTTAGAGCTCCAAGCAATTGCTGATATGACGAACGTCCCGATAGGCACTGTAAAATCACGGATTTTCCAGGGATTGAAAAAGATGAGGGATCAATTCGGAGGTGAATGGCATGAGTGAAATCGAAAACCAATTGAAAAAAGAAAAGGAACGGTTAGATGAAGTGAAAGCTCCTGATGAATTAAACGAGCGTTTGAGGAAGGCATTAGAACAAACGCCACCACGACGAAAAAACAAAGCACCTAAATGGTTAGCTGTTGCAGCAGCATTAATAGCCCTCACTTTTGTTAGTTACAACTATAATGCGTTTGCATATTACGGTAAGAAATTGCTAGGGTACGATGAACTTATGACGGAAACGTTAGCTCAATTGAATGAACAGGGCAGCGGGCAGGCAATCGAGAAAAAGGTCATGCTTTCTGATGGAACTGAGCTTTACTTGGACGGATTGTTGACAGATGAAAATCAAACCATCCTCTATTATACGGTGAAGAATTCAAAAGGATTGTTGGAGGATACTCGATTTGACGTCATCAGGGGAGTATGGACAAAAGCGTTCGCAACTTACGGTACGTTTTCGATGAATGAAGACGGAACAGAAGTGAAAGGAATTCAAGGATTTGACGCGGTGAGTCCGTTCGCTAAAGAACTGACGTTGGAATTTAGCTACAACGAAAGTTCTGAGCAGAGGGAAATCACATTCCCCTATAATCCTAAGCAGGCGATGCAAACTGAACTAAAGCAGTCGATCCACAAAAAAGTACACGTAGACCAAGGAACGATTCGTTTTGACTCGATAACAGCGACACCAAGTCGTACAACGATAAAAGGGAAAGTGAATGTGGATAACTTCGATCGAATCGATTTAGGAGTTATGGGAATTCAATTACTTGCGGATGGCAAACCAATTGACTGGACTGGAGGTTCCAGCAAATCGGCACTTTTCGGTCAAGACATTGAAATTTACTATGATCGATTGCCGAAGGAAGTTAATACCTTAGAGATAGATGTGGACAAATTTGTAGGCTATCAAAAATTGAACGAAACCATTGCACTTACTGGCGAAACCGAACAGACTGAGAAAATCTTTGGGAAAGAGCTACTCATACGCAAGGTAGAAAAAACAACGGAAGGAATTCAAGTAACGCTTGCGACTGACCAGAATGTCCTATTGGATGGCGTATCAATTCAGTCAAAAGGAAATTCCACTCCGCTTCACACAACACTCAGGTCTGATATTCTAGAGAGAGAGAATGGAGAACTAAACAATGAGCGAGTGCTGCTCTTTAAATCTGATGAGCTGCCGGAAACGCTTTCTATTGAAGGGATGCATTATGCAAAGAGTTACGGGAATCACATTCAGCTGATTGGGAAAAAAGAAAAACGTTGAGCGGGGCCAAGGCCCCGCTCAACGTTTTTTCTGGATTGCACGGCATAATCAGCTTGGCAGATAACGAAGGGCCACACAAGAATCCCGTAACTGAACACCCAAGATTTGAAAGAGCCTTGATCGTTAACGTGTAAGCTTTAATCGGTAAGAACTTTAATGGATAAGTTTTAGAGCTTTGAGCGCTAAGTGTTAAGCTTTTAGGGTACGACTACTATTTTGCTAGTAAAGTAATTAAAGTAGGTTGTCCGGTTTTACTTATTGTCCCAAAGAAAAGCCGGAAAAAGAAGGGTCTTGTGGAGTTCGTTTTCGATTATCCATGCAATCAGCAGGTTAAATTGTAATTTGAGTCACTGCATTCGATTCAGAGAGAACAGCATCCACATCCGTTTTGAAATCAGAGATGCTTTCTTCTAATTCGTCAATTCGTTTGTTGAGATGTAGTGGGTCAATCAGGACAAACTCGTTCCGTTCCATGAAGGATTTCGTGTGGAGTTCGACCTCTTCTTTTTTTGCATTCTCTTTCTTGCCTAAGATCTCCGTCAAGTAAGATTCCAGTCGTTGAGTCAATGTCTCATTTTCCAACGACAAGCGATTAATGGCTGTTCTACGTGCAGTCACCATTTCAGAGAGTAAACGTTCTTCAAGTTGAATAGAAGTTTTCCGCTCAATTGCTTTAGCGACTGTCATCGTTTCTCCCGCTACCGTGACGTGTGTCACGGCATTGGACTGAACCACTGCGTCTTTAATGAGAGTACGTCGTTCGATAAGAGACATGGATTTATCAAAACCTGCTTGAATTGTTTTCTCGTAATCTTCAATGGAAAGACCATTAATTTTTTGTGCGGATTTCCGATCGGTTGCAATGAAGTCTGCTTCCTGAATCGCTTTCGCTATTCGATCGTTCAACGTTTTGAGTTCAGCTAATGCCCGGTGAATCGACATCGTTTGATTTGTCGTCATGTCTTCTCCTCCAATCGCTCTATTGACTAGTCTATCATTTCCAATTTGTAGTTGCCAAATTTAACCTGAAGAGTTAGTCGAAATAAGCATGTAAGGGAGTTCGTGTTACCATGGGAGTATCGAATCCGATCAAGTCGACCGTTAAACATGATTCATAAAAGGGAGGGATCAAATCGATGGGATCCATGTTTCCGAAAGTTTACGATGTGGCGATGAAACCGTTGGAAGCCACTCGATTTAAAAAAGTTAGAACAGGGCTTGTCGGGAATGCAGAAGGAAGGGTGTTGGAAATAGGTTCAGGAACGGGTATCAACTTCCCCTACTACAAGAATGCGACACAAGTAGATGCGATTGAACCAAATCCCTTAATGAGTAAACGAGCGAATGAGAGATTGCGTTATGCAAGAGTTCCGATTCAGTTGCATGAATGCGGAGCGGAATCATTGCCCTTTGCGGATGACACATTTGACACGGTCGTTGCGACACTCGTCTTTTGTACAATCCCTGATCCGATGAAAGCACTTGCGGAAATGCAACGTGTGAGTAAACCAGGAGCGCACCTTTTATTTTTTGAACACGTCCGGATGGAGCCAATGCTACTCAGTAAGACTCAAGATTTCTTGAATCCTCTATGGGAAAAGATTTGTGATGGGTGCCAGTTAAATCGAGATACGCTGGACTTAGTCAAGAAATCGGGGATTGAAGTTGCAAAAGTAGAGTCTTATTATGCAAAATTGTTTCTTTATATTAAAGGGCATAACGTGAAGAAGTGAAAGTAATGAAAACGAAAGGGGCATATCTGGATGAATAAATGGCAGCAACGATTTAAACAACCTGATTATGTATTCGGCAAAGAGGCAAATGTATTCATTCAAGAAGCAGTAGAACGCTTTAAGATTGGTCCGAACGTCCTTGCTGTTGCTGAAGGTGAAGGAAGGAATGCCGTCTTTTTAGCGGAGCAAGGTTGTAACGTAACGATATGGGATTTTGCTCAATCTGGATTGGACAAAGCCCAGGCTCTTGCGAAAGAAAAGGATGTTCAGCTAAAGACAAAGGTTCAAGACTTACAAGAAGCGGACTGGCCAAATGATGAGTACGACGCAGTCATTTGTGTGTTTGGTCATTTCAATCCAGAGTTACGAAAACAAACACTCGAAGGGATTCGTCAAGCTGTGAAACCAGGTGGGCTGTTTGTGATAGAGGTGTATGCAAAAGAGCAAATCGATTACAACACAGGCGGACCAAAAGATGTTACGTATTTGTATGAAATGGAGGATTTTGGTGTGTTCGCGGATTGGGAGCATTTACACTTTGAAAAGAAACAAGTCGTGCGCAAAGAAGGCGAGGGGCATAACGGGTTGTCTCAAGTCATTCAATTTGTCGGACGGAAAAAGTAAGGAATACAAAAGCCAGGCACCGCGCAGTCTATGGCGCGGTGCCTGGCTTTTAATCATTAAATTGCTTCCCGAACACGGTCAAACAGAACATTGTTTTCTAAATGTACATGCTGGAAAGTATCTTTTTCGAACTGTTCCAATCGAGCATATACAAGCCGATACGTTCCGCAAGCTTCTTCAGGCGGTGTGAAATTGTTAGTGATTTCTCTTAGTTCGTGCAGCAGTCGTCCTGCATTATCATGTTCTTGTTCGAGTTCCGTAATA
This sequence comes from Sporosarcina sp. BI001-red, assembly GCF_003384035.1. Lineage (GTDB taxonomy): Bacteria > Bacillota > Bacilli > Bacillales_A > Planococcaceae > Sporosarcina. Next base: position 93,233 of record NZ_QQAK01000016.1, read on the forward strand.
TATGGTTTCAGCTGCTCTTTCAGCTCGGGTGTTGGATGTGCTAAAAATTCTAGAATGAGTGGGAATACGTTTAGATCTTCATCATCCGTATGGTCAATCAATTCAGCACGTAGCAGTTTAAAGATTTCTTGAAGTCGTAACAAATGTGGATGGTTTTCTCCATGCACGCGCGCGACTTTGGTGACATATGGAGCTAACAATGGAAGTTCCTCACGCAATCCTGTATGGTATTTTTCTTGAATGTGTGCAATGAGTGTTTTCTCACCAAAAGAGGAAGGCTCCAATTGCTGCCGTAAATCTCTTTTCTCTTCAATTTCTTGAACGCGTGTTAAGACATCAGATGGATCTAAATCTCGTTGAACCGCTGCTTCTTGCAATGAAATCTTTCCACCACAGCAATAATCGATGCGTAAGTTGCGGAACAGATCAGCACTTTGCGGGATAGCCGTGACAATATCAGAGACTTGTTGGTTGAGCGTTACTTGTGACAATGGAATTCCTCCTATTAGTTTAATTGATAATAGTTCTCACACCTAATCTTACTTAAACTATGAGTGGTTTCATATAGGGGAAATGCCTACATCTGTATAGTGGAATCTATTGACGGAATACTCTATTTGACAGAAAAGTTTAACTATGATAGGTTTGTTCAATCGACAACCGAATAGTAAAGCAAAAGAAATAGGTGATTTAGTAGAAAGTTAGACTAGATCTTAAAAGTGAAGCCGGTGCGTATTCCGGCGCGGTCCCGCCACTGTGACAGCTTTTCGCTGAAGCCAGACAACTGCCTAGTTTCTATGACGCTATCCCCTACGGTCGATAGGGAGTGTTAGAATGCGCATACGCAGCAGACTTGTTGCGTCCACATTTCTGACCCTCGTTAGAAGTGTTTTTTTGTACAAAAAAACACGGCTTATCATATGGAAGAGGAGAGGAAATCATTTGTCAATTATCAGCAGTTCAATCGGGTATCCGTATATCGGAGAAAATCGAGAGTGGAAACGAGCGCTTGAAGCGTTTTGGGGAGGAAAGATTGAAGAGCAAGAATTCCTTGAAACAGTAGAAAAGATTCGGCTGGAGCGTCTGCAAAAGCAAAAAGACGCAGGGATTTCCCTAATTCCAGTTGGAGAGTTTACTTTGTATGACAGAATGCTCGATACAGCTGTCATGTTTGGTATGATTCCTGAACGCTATAACTGGAGCGGTGGAGACGTTCAGTTATCGACCTATTTCTCGATGGCACGAGGAAATGATGACGCAGTTGCGTCAGAAATGACGAAATTGTTTAATGCAAACTATCATTACATCGTTCCAGAATATGGTACTCGGAAACTGAAATTGACGGAGAATAAACCATTGACTGCGTATTTGGAAGCAAAGGAAAAGGTAGGGATTGACGGGAAGCCTGTCTTAATCGGACCGTATTCATTCTTAAAACTTTCAAAAGGATATGAGGAAAAAGACGTTCCAGCATTTTTGCTTCAGTTGATTCCCTTATATGTGAACGTACTATGTGAACTATATGAAGCTGGCGCGAAGTGGGTACAATTGGAAGAACCGATTTTATCCACATCGATTTCTAAGGAAGAAATGCTGACAGTTACTGAAATTTATAAGCAGTTAACCGCAGAAGTACCTGATTTAAACATGATTGTACAAACGTACTTTGATGCAGTGGAGCATTATGAAGAGGTCGTTGCGTTGCCGGTAGCAGGCATTGGCCTCGACTTCGTAGCAGGAAAAGAAAAGAATCTAACGCAACTGAAGAAAAATGGCTTCCCTGAAGACAAAGTGCTCGCTGCAGGTGTAATCGATGGGCGCAACATTTGGCGTGCTGATTTACATGAGAAAACTGAACTTGTAGATGAAATTCTGGAGATTGTTTCGGCAGACCGAGTTTGGATTCAGCCTTCTAGCAGTCTACTTCACGTTCCGGTCACGTTAACATCGGAAGTAAAATTAGACTCGACGATCAAAGGGGCACTAGCGTTTGCGGATGAAAAGTTAGAGGAAGTGACGACACTTGTAAAAGGAGTTGTAGAAGGAAAGCAGGCCATTGGTGAAAAAATGGCTGAAAGTACAGCGGCACGTGAAAAACTCGCAGCACTTCCTGCCCGCAACCATCCGGAACTACGTCAAGCTGTGGAAAACATTGGTGAATCAGACGGCAAACGGAAGTCAACTGCGCCACAACGACGCTTGAAACAGCAAGAAGCGTTAGGGTTACCATTGTTACCCACAACAACGATCGGAAGTTTTCCACAAACACCAGAAGTTCGTAGCACGCGTAACAAGTGGCGTAAGGGAGAATCGAGTGACGCGCAATATACAGACTTTGTGCACCGTGAAATCGCGAAGTGGATTGACATTCAAGAAGACATCGGATTGGATGTATTTGTCCACGGTGAATTTGAACGGACGGATATGGTTGAGTATTTCGGTGAAAAACTAGGCGGTTTTGTATTTACTGAAAAAGCGTGGGTTGTTTCCTATGGGTCACGTTGTGTAAAACCACCGATTATTTATGGTGATGTCACTTTCCTGAATCCAATAACTGTGGAAGCATCTGTCTATGCGGCATCACTTACGGATAAGCCCATGAAGGGGATGCTGACAGGTCCTGTGACCATATTGAATTGGTCATTTGTCCGGGATGATATTTCACGTAAAGACGTTACGTATCAGATTGCGCTCGCATTACGAGAGGAAATTGAAGCGCTTGAAGCAGCAGGGATTCCGATCATTCAAGTAGATGAACCTGCACTTCGTGAAGGATTACCGTTGAAGAAATCAGCATGGAATGACTACTTGGATTGGGCAATTACAGCGTTTAGAGTCGCAACGGGGTCAGTGGAAGATACGACCCAAATTCATACACACATGTGTTATTGTGAGTTCAACGACTTCATCGACTCCATCAGTGGGTTGGATGCAGATGTAATTTCAATTGAAACATCCCGTTCACATGGAGACCTAGTTTCCGCATTCAATGATTTCTCATATGACAAAGGAATTGGTCTTGGCGTATATGATATCCACAGCCCACGCGTACCGGAAGTGCAAGAAATGGTCGATGTCATTGAACAAGGACTGAATGTTCTAGAACCCTCACAATTTTGGATTAACCCCGATTGTGGATTGAAAACGAGAAAACAAGAAGAAACCGTTGCAGCGCTCAAAAATATGGCGGCGGCAACAAACAAAATGCGCGAGCGCTTGGAAGTTTTGCAGAAATAATAGAAGTCTCCTTGAGAAAAGCGTGAATGGATCCCATTCACGCTTTTCATATGGTCATCGACAATTAGCAACCTTGAACAAAGAGATATGTCATGTATTTGACAATCTCGACGGCGTAAGAACAACCCGTGTGTGTATGTGGCTGTTCAACCAATACTTCAAAACACGAAGTATGTCAAAAAGCCTCAAAATTTGATAGCTATAATTCTAGTTTGTTCGTATACTGAAATTAGTAGTGTAAGTATGACAATGTTTTACTAAAAGAATCAGTGAAAACTAGTGAAAGGAGCAGAACGATATGAAAAAGAAGGAGTTATTTTTTATTCCTTTGGTCACTCTAGTGACGCTGATGTCTTTAGGGGCGTGTGCAGATGAGTCTAGTGAATATATCATCTATGGAAACCATGAAAACATGAGTGAGACGTCCAAGGACTATTTAATTAATTGTCTGGACGATAGAGGCATCGAGTTTAAACTGGATGCGCAAAAGAATATTCTAATTCAGAAGCGAGATAACGATATGGCAGTCGCTTCTTGTTCATAATAGTGTAGCCTGTAGTATCCTGAAAGGGATGCTACAGGTTTTTAGTTTGGAAGAAAATGAATCGGATTTGAAGGTGGCTTCGTCTATAGAGTGGAAGGTAGGTGGGAACGCAAGTGAATATTGAACAAGTGATGGGGAACTATGGGGATTATTTGCTGCGCGTCGCCTATGTCTACGTTAAGAATCAGAGTACGGCAGAAGATATTGTACAAGATGTCCTCATTCGTTACTATCAACGGTCGGACCAATTCAGGGAAGAAAGTTCTTTGAAGACTTACTTAGTTAAGATGACGGTGAACCGAAGCCATGATTATTTAAGAAGCTGGACACATAAACGTCTTCTATTGAAAGAAAAGATCGTTGGGAACAAAACGAAGGACACACCGGAAGGACGCCTGATTGAACAGGAGACTACAGAGTCTGTTTTAACCGCGCTGTTATCCATGAAAATGATCTATCGGGAAGTGTTGGTTTTGTACTATTACGAAGAATCTTCAACGGTAGACATCGCTGACATATTAAGTTGTCCTGAAGCCACTGTACGGACTCGACTGCAGCGAGCTCGGCTCCAATTGAAAGAACGATTAGAAGAACAGGAGGGGTTTTCTCATGGATTCGATTAAAGACCAGTTGAATACGGAGCTGCAAAAAATCACCTTAGATGACATGCGAAAACAAGAGATTATTGACAATGTCAAAAGCAGTCGGGAATCGAAAACGTATGAACCTGTTTGGAAATATAGGATGGTGCTTATGTCATTTGTTTTGTTGTCATTGACTATTGCATTTATTAATAGAAAAGCCCCGAATGTTACACAAGCTGAAGGGGGCGAGACACGAAACATTCTCGATTTACTTGCATATGACTCAGTGAAAACGGTGATGCTAGCTGTTCTATTTTTAATGTTCTATGGAGTGTTAAAACGTAGCATTCGTAAACAGGGAAGGGCGTTACCTGCCTGCGCAAATTGCGGAACGATTTGGACTCATAAGTTAGCCCTCAAAAAAGCATTTGGAAATGAAAAAACCTCGTGTCCAAATTGTGGTGAGGAAAACTATCAAACGAGAAATTCTAGGAAAAAGACGAGCGTTTTTCAACTTCTTATGCCTTTAATCATCATAATGGCCAATGTATTTGAAAATGGGTTTTATGGATTTTTCATCTACCTAGTATTTCTGTTAGTATTAAACATTTGCTTAGTCCCTTATTATGTAGAATTGCAATTAGATGACCCGATGGATGAGCCATGGTGGTGAAAGGAAAACCCATCTATTTCGGTTTTTAAAAAAGAGGAGTAATTAAATTCATGCAGAATAACATCATTATAAAGATCGGCTGAAGGAGGATCAGACAATGAAATTAGCAGAAGCTTTAATAGCTCGAGCAGATTACCAAAAACGGATTGAACAGTTGAAAAAACGCATTCATATGAATTTGAGAGTTCAAGAAGGTGACGAGCCTTCGGAAAATCCGAATGAGATGTTAACGGAACTTGCTGAGATCCGCCACGAGCTCACATCGTTAATCAAACAAATAAATCGAACCAACTGCGGAATTCAATTTGACGATGAGCGAACACTCGCCGATGCGTTAACGGAACGTGACCAATTATTTGATCAACGATTGCTACTATCGAAAGTCGTGGAAGAATCATCCCAACAAATCGATCGGTACAGCCAGTCAGAAATTCGAGTGGTCAGTACGGTCAATGTGAAGTCCATCCAAAAACAAGTGGATTACCTATCTAAAACATATAGAGAAATCGATACGAAAATTCAAGGAATGAACTGGAATATTGACTTAGTGGACTAACGTAAAACAGTCGGTAGCTAGATGTTGTAAAGGTGAGTGCACACCCGCCAACAGGGGAAGTTGGATTTAAAAAAGTAGCGGGGCCTGCTTTGCGGTTAATGACCGCAGACAATTGACGCCCAGTACTGTGACAACTGTACAACTAGATTGTCAATGTAACTACCACGCACTAATTTACAGCTCTTGCGAGGGTGGGCTCGGGGACTGAATACATAAAGAAAGCATCTGTTGCACGAGGCACAGATGCTCATCTTTGTAGTTAAAAGGAAGCGAGCGCAAAGATGAAGAAAAAGAAAAATATGGAAACAGCGAATGTCAGTACGAAAACGAAGCCCATTAGGATGGCAATCGTTCCGAATCCTTTCCACGCAGAAAAGCCATGGACGATTCCTATTGCCTTTGACATAATCACAGTTCCATAAACGGACAAGCCCATTAACCCTAATGAAAGAAACGGTGTCAACACGATCAAAATCCCAAATATGGTAGCTGCTACATCCGACTCTGAGTACCTGAGGATGATGAGGACTATCATCAGCAACCAAGAAAACGGTAGAATGTAGATCGTTGGTAGTGATCCCAACGGAACAACTGCAAGCATTTTTTTATAAGTTCCTGTTCCTCCTAGCCACTTGCCAATCCACGTATAAAGTGCACTATTCAAAAACCATCCGGCAGCTGTAAGCATTAACAAGCCGAGAAACGCGATGAGTAGAATACCGATAAGTGGAATCTCTTTTATGAAAATAAGTTGAATAAACGAAAGTGGCGCAATGGCAAGCGTAGCCAAAATGAGAACAGTAGAGCTAAATGACAGTGTCTTATGATCGAGTACATAATGGATCGTCTCAGAAGGACGTACCCAAATGGAAAAAAACGGATTCAATGGAAAGCTCCTCTCTGTTAAACTCTACTCACTACTGTACAACATCAGGAGATAGAAAGTTTCGTTTTCAAGGATTTTTAACTAAATTGCAATGGGGAAATTCTTTATAAAGGTATGATAATGAAGGTACAAATACTACACCCCGAAATGAGGATCGCCATGAACATCGAAGCCGACACAATTGAAGAGTACGTTCGTCAATTATCGGAAGAACGACAGAAAGTAATTGAAAAGGTACGTCGAGTCATTCAAGAGAATTTACCAAGAGGATTTGAAGAAACGCTTTCCTATGGCATGATTGGATACGTGATTCCCCATAGTATTTATCCAGATGGCTATCATTGCAATCCGAAAGAACCGCTTCCTTTTCTCAGCATTGGTTCACAGAAAAACTTCATCAGTATCTATCATATGGGTATTTACGCATTCCCAGACTTACTAGATTGGTTCGTGGCAGAATATCCGAAGTACGTGAAAACTAAATTGGATATGGGGAAAAGCTGCATTCGATTAAAAAAGATGGACACCATTCCTTATGAGTTGATTGCGGAACTATGCAGAAAAATTACAGTCGATGACTACATCGCTCACTATGAAGCAGTGTGGAAAAAATAATCATGAAGTTATCTTTTAAAGGTGCTGAACTGTTCGTGAGGTTCAGTGCTTTTTTTGCATGGAAAGGTTGTTGAAAAATTATATTTCACCTTGAACTTTTTACGTTCAGTGAAGTCTAATGAATAAGAAGAGCAGGAACGAGGTGGTAGCTGCATGGATGAGTTGGAAATAAGTCGAAAAGCGATTGCAGGCGATGAAGCCTCATTCTTAGCAATGATGCGACAATATAAAGAAGATTTGTTGAGAACGGCTCTCGCTTTTTTGAAAAACGAGCATGATGCGTTAGAAGCGCTACAGGAAGTGACCGTGCGTGCCTACCACAAGATTCAGACGGTGAAGGAGCCTGCGTATGCAAAGACATGGCTCATTCGGATCATGATAAATTATTGCCAAGATCAGTTGAAACGGCAAAAGCGGTTCCATCATGACCCTGCAATTGATAGTCAAAGTACAGTAGACGATTCATTGCTGGAATTGAAAGAAGCCCTTGCTACATTACCGAAAAAGGAACAGCAGCTGATCTACCTCAAATACTTCCAAGATGTGAAGATTAAAGACATTGCAAAAATCGAGAACATTCCAGAAGGCACGGTGAAGTCTAGGCTGCACAAAACTCTGCGGTCCCTGAGAGCCTATTTTGAAGACGAAGGAGGAAGGGAGCATGTATGAACGAGAAGAAGAGAGGCTGAGTGAATTGAAAAGTCATCTGGAACAGCAGACTCTCCCACTAGATGAAGCTGATCAAATGATTCTTGCAGGGATTACAAAAGCAAAAGCTGATCGAAGCAAGCAGAAACGACGTAGAAAGAGAGTCACTTGGATGGTGGCTATGGCTGCGATTCTACTTCTCACCTTCGTAACTTCCATTAGAGTTTCAACAGCGTTTGCGAATACGATTGCCGCCATTCCGGGCATGGAACCTTTTGTTGCATTGATCCAGCACGATAAGGGACTGCAGGCGATTTTTAATGAGGACTACTATCAGGAAATCGGATCCTCACAAACTGTTGGGGATGTCACGATGACAATTGACGGCGTTATTTTGGATGAAACGGGCATGAATGTCTACTATACGATTGAATCGTCCAAAAAAATGAAAACAGCGAGTGTCAATACGATTGAAATCACCAATTCAAGACCTATGCCAGAGGCAGGGATTTCGTATGGTGGTATGAGCGCAAATGATGTGTTTTCCTACCAGGAAATTATGGAGCTCACGTTTCCAAAACGAAATGTATTTAGCGATCTGAATTTCACAATAGAAGCGGAAATGGATATTGATGAAAAAATGGTTGCGTTTTTAATTCCTTTTGAAGTACCTGAGCAAACGAAACCAAGTAAGCCATATGTACTGAACGAAATAACGGAACTGGATGGACAGCACTTCACCATCGATGAAGTAGTAGATTCTCCCTTACGAGTAGCGGTGCAAGTTACATTTGATCCAAACAACACGAAAAAAATCTTGTCGTTTGAAGATATGCGACTGGTAGATGAAAGAGGAGAGGTATGGAGTAAAATAGCCAACGGAGTCACAGCTTTCGGCAACGAAAAAGGAAAGACAACGCACACATTCTTCTTACAGAGCAACTATTTCTCAACGCCAAAAAAACTATATTTGCAAATCAATAAAGCACAAGCCATTAAACGGGAACAAGCTTTTGTGGAAGTGAATACCGATACAAAAGAGTTGCTGACATTTCCTGATGGCCCGCAATTACAACTAGTGGATGCGGACCGAAATGGGATTGAACTGTCGCTTTCAGTAAAAGATTTTAACCATGATCCATTTACTGCTGCCATGGATGCTCAAGGTAAAGAAATTTCAATATCTTCATTCAGCCTATATGGGGAAGGAGACGCGACTCACTGGAGTCCGGCATTTGAAACGACTTCCTATACGAATCCAATCCGTCTTGAACTGAATGCGTATCCGACTTATATCGAAGGAGATGTGAAAGTCGAGGTGAAATGAGCGAAAAAGCCGCAGATCTCTTGGAGAGTTCTACGGCTTTTGCAATTACTTTTTCTTATTCTTATTTGATTGCTGATTTTTGTCATGATTGGTTTTATTATTCTTGTTTTTCATTTTCGCATCAAATTCAGGGGCAAATTCCGTATCTGCGTTGTCCAACGGGTTGTTGCTATTGCGGCTGCTCGCATCTTGGTCTTTGTTTTGATACGTATCAAATGGGTTGTGCGTCCGTTCATTCATTTTTTTTGGATTGTTTTTGTTTCCCATGCAGGCTCACCTCCTATAGGTAAGATGCGTGGAAAGATGGGAAATCATACATTGATGAGAAGTTTATGAGGGGATGGCGGGCGTATTATAGCTGTGATAGGGGAGTCAGCTATGCCCGCTTTTTCAAGTTAAATAAATCTCGATCGTGTTCCATCAGTTTAAATTCAAAATAAAACATGTCCTCTTTTTTGACGACTTCATCAAACTTTGTAAGTGTCTCTTGACGAAATTCAGTTAGCTGACCTGTTTGCTCGAATATGGCATTTTGTTTACTTTCAATACGATCTAATTGCCCTTGCATGCCATCCATTTGTCCTTGCATGCTATTCATTTGCCCGTGCATGCCATCCAATTGCCCGTGCATGCCGCCCATTTGTCCTTGCATGCTATTCATTTGCCCTTGCATTTCATCAAAGCGTTTTTCCATGTTACGTTGACCAGATTTTAAATCTTTCAGCTCAGAAATGATTTGCTGTAGCAGTACTTCACTCACCGTTTTCACCTCCTTCATCGATAACTAGAGTATAGCATATTTTGTAAGAAAACTGGCTGGAAAAAGTAAGCTATAAGTTTGGTTTTTTAAAAATCGTTATTCATTGACATAGTACACTTTAAGTGAGTGAAGAATGAGTTAATGAGGATACAAGAGACATAATGGTATTTAAGAAAAAAGCGACTGATTTTGGTCGATAAATAAGGAATGATCGATATCCGTCATGGCTTAAATGAGTATTTACACCAAGTAGGTGGGCACATTGGCTACGGCATCCGTCCATCAGAGCGACAAAGAGGGTATGCAACGTGGATGCTTGCGGAAGCATTAAAAGTGACTGATTCGCTAGGGATTACATCTGTACTCGTCACCTGTAACGACGACAATATTGGATCTGCCAAAACGATTCAAAACAATGGTGGCGAAGAAGATGTTAGTGTTACAGAAGAGGATGGCACTGTGGTAAGACGATTTTGGATCAATCGGTAGATTCTATGAAAGAAAACGTTTGTAATTTATAGGAGGTATAGTGAACATGTACGATCCAACGATATTCGATAACTTGAAAGTTGCTCTTGAAAATCAGCTATATGATCTAGATACACTGGATGAACAAATTGAAATCCGGAATCGGCGCGATGTGATGGACTTTGCGGTATTATCCCGGGAGTTGGCATTACGTTTTGTCCTTCGCAGTCATTCTGAAGTAGAAGCAGAAGTAATACTGCGCACAGGTATTCGTGATCTTGCGGGTGAAATCATGGAGGATCCTAATACTAACCCTGCCTGTTCACTGGTACTCCGATTTTACAAAAAAATAGCGTTCCCATCCCATCAATGTACAAAAATTGAGCAGGCGCTGCAAGAGATTTGGGAAGAGGAAATCGAGATTACACAGAAGTTGAGTTACGTGTTTGGAGATGAAGAAGCAGGATTGCTTAACGTAATAGAAGTGTCATTCATCCCCCGTTTGACAGAAGAAAACATGCCTGATATTGCTAACTTTCTAGAGCATGTTCTTGAAACACTACCCATCGTTATGGACATATAAGTTCACTAACGATCCTTATACTTCAGAGAGTTGTTGCACATAGTCTTCAAGAATACGAATAAGTTCTTGTTGAGCTAGGATAACTTTTTGGATTTTTTCAGTTTGAGGATGGGATGGAGGCTGCCAGTTTTGAAGTAGCTCAGAAAAATGCTCAGAAATGAGGGGTGGAAGCTGATTAGTAAGATCATCTAGTTTTGTTTCTAACTGGTTCAATTCAGGTCTGACGGTTTCAGCCAATTCCTCTTTCGACAAGCGTAATGCCTCTAATTGTTGGCTGTTCACTACATTCATCGTTTCCTTAGTTTCATTATGCTGATTAATGGCAAATAGAGCATCATCCCTTTGAGAGATAAGGCTCTTAAACCGCTTTTCGTATAGCTCGATACGCTTCTCCGCTTTTAGACTCTTATACACTAATTCCTCATGAGCTTCTAGTAACTTCTCATGCTCGTAGTCCATTTCATTATAAGTAGAGGGCTGGCTTGTTTTATATTTATTTAACTCTGCTTGTAAATGTCTGACAAGTTGCTTCAGCTGGAGGACATCCTCTGGTTTTCCGTCGGTACTATTCATACCTTTAGCCCCTCCCGAATTAGAATCCGTTTTGTGCGTCTTTAATTAGTGCCTCGAAGTGTTGCTTATTCTCAGCTATCAAAGCATCAATCTCTTTTTCTAAATCTGTAGAATGCTCAGTTGGTGTGAGTTCCTCCTGTGAAACCTTTATTTCCTTGTTCATAAGTATGTAAAGAATAAGTAAGTTAATGGTTTGTGAATCCAAGATGATAGAACTCTGTGAAACAGTCCGATTAGGTTGTGATACATTTTCAATGACTATCTCTGCAATCTTGTCAATCCAACTCGATTGACCCGTTTTTTCAGAACTACTCATAGTACTCCTCCTTACTTTCAATAGACAATGCGCCACTAATATTGATGGCATTCAAAGCTGCCTGCCCTCCAGGGGTCTGATCACTGACAGTCCATCCAGTTACGCTAGCTGAATAATCCTCTGCAGGATGCCAAGTAATTTGGAAATTTGTAAACGTAATGGTTTCTCCAGGTTGAATTACCGTATTCCCAATAGGTTTTAATCTGAACTCTTTTTTGTTAGTTGGGTCATTGAGACGTTCCCAACCATCTTTTAGTTTTGGGGGAACAGGAGATCCAGGATTAACATATTTACCGTATAGAAAGAAGGGACTATCTTCTGTCAGTTTGAGAGTGATTTCAGGATTTGTAATTGGGTAATCTCCTGTGTTTTGGATGTGATAGGATGCGAGGCAAATATTGTCTGATTGCAGATGGTGCGTAATGTTTAATGAATAAGTGAAAAAGCTAATGTAGCTCGTCTGCTGCGCTCTTAAATTGACTAAAGTCTTTTTGAGTTCCTGAACATGTTCACTCGTTGACTGGCGGAGCTCCTGTAATTTTGTTTCTAACTGATTCTTATCAGTTTGCATTAGTTCGCCTCCCTAAAAAAGTGAAGAGAGGAATTATCCTCTCTTCATCCTATGTGCCCTTATATAGAGTTAGTACGGATGGGACACTTACTTCACTCAGGATAAATGGAATGGCATTGTTGTGGTTTCCCGGGTGGCGGGCAAGAACCAATTGCCAAGTCTGCACGTGGCTCGCAATAGTCTGCCAAAAACTCAACAGTAACAGGGTACGTAGACTGGATGCTTTGACATGTAGAAACCGTTAGAACTAACCCTGTAAAAGTGATTTCTTGTCTTTGATTATCTAGAGATAATGTACCTTGGGAGGTAACCATACAATCTAAATCTGTGTATTCGACGGTAACGTTAGTGCCTTCAGGAGCACATAATGTTACTTGCTCAGATCGTGAGAATGGTATTGTATCGGATTTCAATACTGTTCCGTCAACTAGTGTTACGAATAGTACTAAGTCAAAGTTCTTTTGAATTGTTAAATGTTGCAGACACACATTATGACCGTCAATTCGGAACGATCGGTTTTCTCTTCTAAGAATTACGACTGGATTATTCATAGCTGGAGTCACTTCACAAGAAACAGTATAATCATTCAACCTTGTCGACTCCGTGATGCCCCCAAATCTTATTGGGGTATTGGGAAGATAAAAATCGAACGTATTTTCTTTCATCACCCAATCATACACCTTGTCAACATTAATGCAGATTAGCTCCTGATCAGGGCATGGAAATTTTTCAAGCATAGGTGTTGTCACCTCCTGTAATTTTTATAGTCTTGCATTCGTAGCATATGATAGATAAATTGCGTTGAATAGGCAAAGGGGGATTTGCCATGCAGTTCATTCATATGCTAAGTAATCAGGAAACTGTCACCTTATGGAATCTCACTTAATAAGATAATACTGTCCATTTGTTATTAGAAAGAGGTGAATAGTATGGAGATCAATGATCTGGAAATTGAAGAGTTGGGAAACAAAATCGAAAAGTATCGTAAGGCAGTGGAAAGTTTGAAGACTACTAAACACGAAGAGAATTCCCAAGTAGAAAAGAGAATGGAGTCGCTAGAAGAGCAATTCTCTGAGTTACAATCACAGCAAGCTAAGCTGTCGGAACAAATGGAAGAGATAAAAAATCTAATGGAAACAATACCGGGGGATAAGAAGGATTTATCCACTACAAAAAATGACAATAGACTTAATACCCCGAGTAAAAGGAACCTTCAACCAAAAGATACAAAAGCCATATCGACCTTTAAGAAGCTAAAACAGTTAACAAATGCAACGCCTATGTTATATGAAAGCCCACCTACCTCATCTCAAGTAGAAGGAATTCGAAAGGGAATGGCTAACAAGCAGTTTCTTAACACTCCTCTTGCTTCGGTAGATGAACGGACAATCAATCCCCCAATTGTTGAAAATAATTCAAACCAATTGGAAAGAAGGACGAAATTTCAATCCGCCCCAATTATTGAAGAAATCCATGAAGACCCCAACGTAACTCCGCAGGTACATTTAGAAAAAAGGAATAAGAAAACTGAAAACGGACCTAACCAAGCCAGCTCATTTTGGAAGGGAATCTTAAAAAAGTGATTTAATTTGATGCAGGCAAATCGTATAGACAAAGAGATTACGGTTGTACGCCCGTCCGCCTTGTCTCCGAGAGAATAAGATAACGGAGAAAGGAGGTGTTATCATGGTAAACAATCGTATAAGTGGTTGTCGTGGATGTGGAAATACTAATTCATCGTATGGTTGTTGTGAAAGCACAAATGATGCTGCACGTAATCGATGCGGTACACTTGGGCCATTCGCAGCAGTCGATCGGGATTGTATTTCTCAAGCCTGGGCGGGTGGAGCTATTATTGGTTACGCATCGGGAATTGTCCCTGTTGCATTGACTTCACTAGCTGGCGGATTAGTAGGAGTTCCATTTTATATTGGAATGGGTACAGCTGTTCCTGGCGTCATGCTTGCTAATAACACAATTAATCTAACCGGACTAGTCAACGAAGCCATCACTGTTCCAAGGAATGGATCAATGACCGCAATTTCTGCATCTTTTGAGGTTACTGTCGCCTTGGCAGTGGTTGGAGAAACTGCTGTCGTAAACGCACAGGTTTATCGCGCTCCAGCGGGCAGTAATATGTTCAGCCCTACAGGCGTAAGCGTCAACTTAAGTCCACCGTTAACAAGTCTTATAACTGTGGGTACAACACTTACTGGTTCTGCATCTTTTGCTACACCAGTTTCAGTTGCTCAAGGGGATCGATTATTGATGGTCTACACGCTTTCAGGCACAACATTAGCTTCTGCTGTTACAGGTACAGCAAGTGCTGGTATCTCAATTGATAACTAATAGAGTACCAGAGAAATGCCCACGTGATTGATAGTGGGCATTTTTTTACTACCTAGTGAATTGGAACTTTTTATTTAAGTTACTGATTATTTCATTAGTAAAAAGGGAATGCTAACTTTTTAGTTCGATATAATAGCGGGGAATAGTTCTCGTGTGTGATAAACTACTGGGTAACTGACACAAATTTTGGATAGAGGAACTAGTAATCAATCATTGGATCTTTTTGCAGGTAATACTTAAAAATAGAGACTGTCTTTTGAAACGTTTCAAGCAGACATTGGGGGATAGAATAGACATGGAGGAAACTATTTTTATCGTAGAAGACGACGCAGCTATTTACTCTTCATTGAAAGAGCAATTGGAACAGTGGTCGTTTAAAGTAGAGGGTCCAGAAAGCTTTCATGATATCATAACGCCATTTACAAAATCGAGTCCGCAACTCGTCATTATGGATATTCAACTGCCAGCATATGACGGCTTTCACTGGTGTCGGGAAATCAGGGCGGTGTCCAATGTGCCCATCATCTTTCTTTCTTCAAGAGACCATCCGATGGATATTGTCATGGCGATGAATATGGGTGGAGACGATTACATACAAAAACCGTTTCACATGGATGTCTTGCTGGCGAAACTTCAAGCAACTTTACGGCGAGCGTATTTGTATGCAGAACCAGATGAACCAACCGATGAGTTGAAGTGGAATGGTACGACAATCGACTTGAAACGATGTGTGATTTCTGGTGCGAACGAGGAAATCGAGCTCACAAAAAATGAGTTTTTCATACTAGCCATATTGGTGGAGTCACACGATGAAATTGTGTCACGTGATGATCTGATCCGAAAGCTATGGGACGATGAACGCTTTGTCAATGACAATACGCTGACCGTTAACGTAACTCGGTTGCGCCAAAAGTTAAGTGATTTAGGACTGGACGAAGCGATTGTGACCAAAAAAGGGATGGGCTATATGGCGGTTACGTTGCAGGGGAAATCTTAATGCTGCGCGTCTATATTACTGATCGAAAAAGCTGGATTGCCTTATTTGTAGGATCGCTCTTATTAACGGATCTATTGTTAGTTTTGGATAAAGGCTTAGCTATTAATGAAGTCTCTATCGGGTATTTGAACATACTATTACTCGTAATCTTCGTTCTATTTTTCATATGGCGCTATCGCAAGGAGACTGCCTATTTACGAAAACTTGGCCGCCTTGCAGAAGAGTTATCGGATGACTGGCAAGAAGGACTTCCTATGTCCGTTTTTCATCAAGAGGCAATGTTGTCTGATTTGCTTCAGAAAGTTGATACTTCCTATCGTAAACGGATGGCACGCATACAGGAATTTGTGCATGCAGAGCAAAACGATACTGCAGCATGGGTCCATGAGGTGAAAACACCGCTGACTGCGATGAAGTTGATCATTGATGCAAATCGTCAAGTGCCTGCATTCCGGAGAATAGAAGCAGAATGGTTGCGTGTCCATTTACTCATAGATCAGCAATTGTACATTTCCCGTCTGCCTTCATTAGAAGCAGATTATGTATTGGAAGAAACCGATATTGTCCGATTGGCTACAGAAGAAGTACATCAGCTGAAGCCGTGGTGCTTGGAGAAAAATATTGCGTTTGAGATTGTAGAGGAGTCTGTGGAAGTAGTTACGGACCAAAAGTGGTGCCGCTTCATCCTCAGGCAAGTTTTGACGAATGCGGTGAAATACAGTCCAGCTGGCGGAACGGTAACCATTCAGACTACATCAATTGAAACAGGACACATTTCACTAACTGTTGCAGATGAAGGACCGGGAATTCCTGCGCACGAAATGCCTCGCATATTTGACAGGGGATTCACAGGCGGTGCAGGGAGAATCCAACATACTGCGACGGGATTGGGTCTCTATTTAGCCAAACAGACGGCTGGGAAAATAGGAATTGAGTTGCATGGACAATCAGATGGGGCGACAGGTACACAAATGATAATAACGTTCACGGTGGAAAATGACTTTGACGCAACCCGTAAGTAGTTGGGTTTATGAGCGGATTTAGGAGTTTTATGAGCTCATTCTCCGGCTTATGAGCACAAATCAAGGTTTATGAGCGCAATTCGGGATTTATGATCACAATCCCTGGTTTATGAGCGCATTATGGGATTTATGATCACTCTACGAGTTATATGAGCGCTTTCTATGAATCATGATCACTATGGTATGAGTTATCTATGAAGGATACTTTTGCTGCCGGGATACCGGTAGTAAATGCTTCGCAAGGCGAAGCACACAAACTTAATGTTGGTTTTGATTGGTCAAGAGCGCATTTGACGCAGCCCGTAAGTGACAAAACTGTAAGGTTGCGCGCACTGTTTGTCATCCAAATCGAACGACTCCACTGTTTTTCTGCAGTAAAGTAAGTGTATAGAAACAAGGAGGCGTTTTAAGTGTCACAAAAAACTACTATGTTAGAAGCTGTTTCGATTCGTAAATCGTTCGGAACACGCGGACAAGTGCAGCAGGTTTTAAAAGGATTGGATTTCCGTGTGTTGGAAGGCGAATTCGTCGGAATTATGGGTCCTTCAGGTGCCGGGAAGACGACATTATTGAATGTCTTAGCGACTATCGACCGGACAACGGAAGGCTCGATTAAGATAAATGGAACAGATATTTCTTCAATGAACAACCGCAAACTATCGCAGTTCAGACGAGATCAGCTGGGGTTCATCTTCCAGGATTATAATTTGCTCGATACATTGACCGTGAAAGAAAATATTTTACTGCCGATTTCAGTTGGAAACGTGAAACGTGTTGTGGCGGAAGATCGCTTCAAATCGATTGCACGCACTCTTGGGATTACGGAATTAGCGAATAAATACCCTAGTGAAATCTCTGGTGGGCAAAAGCAACGGACTTCTGCCGCACGGGCTTTGATCAACGAACCTTCGATTGTGTTTGCGGATGAGCCGACAGGTGCGCTCGATTCAAAATCAGCCTCGTCCTTGCTTGGTACATTGGCGAAAGTCAACGAAGAACGGGATGTTACGATTATGATGGTGACACATGATCCCGTCGCATCGAGCTACTGCAATCGTGTTGTATTTCTGAAAGACGGGACGATTTACTCCGAGCTGTATCGCGGGGAACAGACGAGGCAGCAGTTCTTTCAAGAAATCCTGAAAGTGCAAGGGATTCTTGGAGGTGACAGCGTTGACGCTCTTTGATCTCGTTGTTCGCAGTATGCGGAAAAACCTGAAACATTACTATTTATACTTTTTTGCATTGATCTTAAGTGTTGTATTGTATTTTGTTTTTGCTTCGTTACAACATGATACAACCGTGATGGAACGAACCGCTGCTTCTTTTAATATGTCATCAGCTTTTAAAGTAGCAGGAATTTTATTGCTGTTCATCTCTGGTGTATTTGTTCTCTATGCGAACTCCATTTTCCTAAAACGGAGAAGCCGAGAAGTAGGACTTTATCAGCTGATCGGGTTGTCTAAATTCACCGTCACCCGAATGTTAGTGACAGAAAACTTCTTGCTCGGAACTGGTGCACTAGCAATTGGAATTGGAATTGGTTTGCTTGTTTCAAGAGTGTTCTTACTGCTTTTAATGAAACTTGTAGGAATAGACGGCGTATTGACACTGTCGTTTTCAGGAGCCGCGATCCTGCAAACTATTGTCGTATTTGTCGTGCTTCTTGCGCTAACCTCTTTACAAATGGCGTTTGCGGTTAAACGCAATACATTGCTGGAATTGTTTAAAGTGGATCAGTCTGGTGAGCGCATCAAAAAACCGAAAACCGTTATTTCTTCTGTACTTGGGATTTTAGGAATGGTCTTAATTGGATTCGGTTATTGGCTGTCAGGCCATATGCTCAACAGTTTACTGTTATACAATATGCTCGCTGTATTGGGATCAGTTATCCTGGGCACATATTTACTGTTTCGAGTTACGATTGGATGGGTGCTTTACCAAATTCGGGTGTCCAAAAATGGTCATCTAGGATTGTCGAATAGCTTGTCATTAGCACCATTGATGCATCGAATGAAAGCGAATGCGAATTCGCTGACGATTATTACTGTGTTGTCTGCAATGACGTTGACAATGCTAGCTGCTGCGTATTCATCATTCTACTCAAATGAAAAAGAAACCCGCTTGGTAGAGCCGTTCGATTATATGATTGAAGGGGACACAACCGCGACGGATCAGTTTAGAAAGGCATTGGATAATGCCGGAATCAAATATCATGCATCTACTATTGAAGCACTTCAGTTGGATGGTGATTATGAAAAGGAACTGAATCCGATGCTTCCTTATAAGGACTTGCAAATTCGAATTGTAAGCGAGCGTCAATTGAGTGAAGCCGGTCTGCCAATTGAAATCAAAGGCTCAAACTCAGGTGTATTTCTAGATGGTGGGATCTATTGGATGCTAAAGTCTGTGGAAGTCCCACTTAATCTGACACTTGAACCTAAAAGGTTGAATAAGACCATATCTGTTGAACGTTTTGCAGAAGGTAATGCATTCAATATGATTGACTACACTTCGACTCTTGTCGTGAACGAAGAGCTTTTTCAGGAGATTAAGTCTGAGTACAAGATACACGAGGAAACGCAGCTTAATCATGCGACGGCGTTTAACTTGCAAAATGAGGGGCAACTTGAAGAAGCAACGGGGCTTTATAAAGATATCGAAAGTCCTGGTAAAAAGTCCGACTATTACACACAATACCGGAACACGCTACAATCTAGCGGTATGCTCATCTTCATAGCCGGATTCCTAGGTCTCGTGTTCCTCATCTCAACAGGAAGTATTCTCTACTTCAAGCAGATGACAGAGGCTGAACAAGAGAAAGCTAGTTACACAACGTTGCGCCAGTTAGGATTCAGTGTTCAGGAAATTATGAAAGGCGTTATTAAGAAACAAGTATTCGTATTCGGACTGCCACTTGCGATAGGATTACTGCATTCAATTTTTGCATTGAAATCCGCGTCGTTCATATTCATGAGTGATGTTACGGTACCGACCGTCATTGCAATGTCCGTTTATATTGCAATCTATTTAATATTTGCGTTCTTGACCGTCGGATACTATCGGAAAACGATCAAAGCTGCGTTATAATAAAAGCATCCAAAACGTCCGCTATTCAACATGAGTAGCGGGCGTTTTTCAAAAGGGGGAACTGCTTGTGAAAGGATTGCTTCATCATATTGAATTATACGTTTCTAATTTGGAACGCTCTGTGGAGTTTTGGGGGTGGCTGCTGGAAGAACTAGGCTACACATTGTACCAGGATTGGCAGGAAGGGAAGAGTTGGAAGCTAGGGGATACGTATCTAGTATTTGTCCAAACCGAAGAGCGATTTCTAGATGTACCATACCATCGATGTCGTACTGGCTTGAATCATTTAGCATTTCATGCAGAGTCCAGAGAGCATGTGGACATAATCACCACTCAATTGAAGAATCGTAACGTAAGAATTCTTTACCCAGATACACATCCGTTCGCGGGTGGTGAGTCCCATTATGCGGTGTATTTTGAAGACCCAGATCGGATGAAAGTTGAAATCGTTGCTTCGAATGATTCTAGAGCTTCCCATGCGTGATTTCTTCATAACAGGCCTAGCAGTCTGACATGTGTGCCTGACGGAAAAGACGGGAATACCGAGACTAAACAAGGAGGCGATTCAATGACAACTGAACTATTAGAAGCTGCCAATCAGCGAGACACTGAGAAAGTGAAAGAATTGATTAAGCAAAATGTAAAGTTGGACATACAAGATAGCGAAGGAAGAACCGCACTTATGATTGCGACGTACAATAACGATGCACCAACTGTAAAAGCGTTATTGGATGCGGGAGCGGATGTCGACATACAGGACAATATGCTAAACAATTGTTTCCTCTATGCTGGCGCAGAAGGCTATATCGATATTTTACGGTTGGCCAACGAAGCAGGCGCAGATCCCACGATTATCAACCGTTATGGCGGAGTTGCAATCATTCCGGCTTCAGAACGTGGTCATGTTGAAATGGTAGAAGTCCTGCTGAATGAGACGAAGGTCAATGTGAATCACGTAAATAAGCTGGGCTGGACCGCTCTTATGGAAGCTGTCATTCTAAGTGACGGTAGTGTTGCGCAGCAAGAAATTATTAAAATCCTGTTAAAACACGGCGCAGATCAGTCAATCACGGACAACGATGGCATCACGCCTCTCCAACATGCGAAGGAGAAAGGTTATTTAGAAATCGTGGACATTCTGGAATCAGTTCAGTAATTATTTAGAAATCCCGTTACTCCTAGAAACTTCAGGTGGAACGGGATTTTTAAATCAATCAACCAATAGATCTCTGTCATTTAGAAGATTGAAGTTCACCTGTATTTAGAAAAATGTTACAATAATGTTTGCACTGAGTAAATGTATTGAACTTTTACGGAATAGAGGGGTTGTCTATGAATAACAAGTGGTACGGAACATACGCCTTAATATTGGGGATTGTATCCTTTTTTACAGGTGAAATTGTCACTTTCATCATGCTTGGGTTTATATTAATCGCTTTAATTAACATCAACACGACGCTCAAAAAAATTCACAATAGAGACAATGAGTCGTCGTAAGAAAGTTTATTAGACAAACTTTAACAGAGCAACTCAATAGAATTGAAAAGAAAATTGATAATTAGCGATAAAAAGTGACTGGCTTTGATTCTATTTTATACTGCGTGTTTAATAACCTGCTGAACTAGAAGAGGCATTGTCACGCGCTTGGCATAATGGTAATCTGAAACAAAAATAGTTCAACTCATTGTGAGGGGGCAAACCATGGCATCTTATTTACTAAAGTTACCGTTAAGCTTATCGGTCAGCTTACTTCTCTTTACATACACTGTGTATCTTGTTCAGTTATTTACACTAGGAGATGCCTATATGGGTTGGTTACTCATTGGTGTCTTGATGAGTTCCGCTCTTCTATTTAGCTGCGCACATCCAAGAAGTTGGATGAGCAAACGTGCGGTGAAGAATACGCTGTTTATTATGAATAGCTTAGTAGTCGGCAGTGGAACTTATCTTGCATCAGATATGGACCAAATGTATTCAACCATTCTCACCATCATCGGCTATTTGTTGTTGGCAGGTATGTTCTTAGGGATTTATCAAACTGCTCTTGCTACTGGACTGGAAACTAACGTGAAGGTGTTACATGTTCTCAACATTACAATTGGCATTGTTTTAACACTAGGTACGTTGTACTTCCTATACATATTATTATTGTTCAGTGAAGATGGAAATGGCGCGATTTGGAAGTTGTTTGTTCCCCTTGTGATTTACGGAATCATCTATTTCATTCAAATGAAAGTATTGAAGGCGCAGCGCAAGAGGATTGTGTATACCTTAGCCGCCATTCAGTTCCTAATACCAGTTGAACTGATTTTGATATGGAGGGCAGTAGCAGGGGGGGGAGGACTTTGAGAAAAACTATTCTGTTTTCATGCTTAATTGTGCTCGTAACAGGAATTTGTTTGTTGCTTGGGTTCACCTATAACATTCCGGATGAAGAGAAACAGCAAGGATTGTCGGGGCAGTTTGATGTTTCGTCAAATGGAAATATCGCGTATGTAACCTATGAAAAAGGGAAACCGACCCTACACGTAAAATCCAATCAGGTCAAACAAATCGTACAGCTTCCTTCAAATCAGTCAATTTTAGATTTAGCTATTATGCCCGATGGAAAATCCGTTCTGTACGTAAATTCGGACAAAGAGCTGGACGAAGAAAGTTCAAGCACGCTCCACCAAGTTGACATCAAGTCAGGTGTAGATAAAATTATTTTCACAAAAGACGCAATCGTGACGGAACTGGCGATTGATCCGAAAGATGAAAATCGACTTTTTTACATTCAAGCAAATAAGTTTTCTAATTATTCACCAGGTGCAACTTTGTATCCTTATGACTGTGATGTATACAGTTATCAGATGGAAAACGACAAGCATCAACAGCATACAGAGTTGAACAAATACAGTATGTCCTCTCTTCAAGTTTCCAGTGAAGATGACTCGATCTATATACAAATGGATGACGATGCGGATGTGGAAACGGAGGAGAACGGCTTCGAAACAAAAGGCCGTGTTTTTAAAATTCCATTGGCTAACCCTGACTACAAAATGGTGATCAGTATTCCTGAAGATACCCAAGACCTCTATGATTTCGTACTCATTCCTGATCGTTCTGAGCTCGTGTACCAGGCCGTAGCAAACACAAACTCGGCGGGCATCTATGAATACGAGCTGTTCTCGTATAATTGGGAGACACAAAGCATTACACAGCTTACCCATTTACACGCATATGCAAAGTACCCGATCTATGGAGCAGACGGAAAAGTGTATTTTATGGTGGATGATGATTTTGGTGGCAGAGATCCAGAAAACTCGTTATACAGGATGAATCCAGATGGAAGCAGTGTAGAAGAAGTATCACTCGAGGAATAAAATTGGTTTGTAATTGAAAGCCATGAAAAAGCAGATGCCACATTTAGTTGTGAGCATCTGCTTTTTTTATAAATTAATTGCTTTGTCCTCTCCCCAAATATTCACCGGTTTCGGGGTTATAAAAAATTTCTGCTTGCTTGCCGTCGATCAAGCCATCCACGGAAATGAATATATTTTCAGCATCCCTTATTAGGTGGAAATGAAAACCATTGGAAAACGAATCGCTCTTGGATCCGGGTTTTAGATGGAATTCTTTCATCGCCGATTTCACAATCAAGGTACTATCAACATTAATGGAGGAAGGTTTGATCGTCAGCTCTTCGGTGCCGTCTAAGAGTTTATAATCGATTAACTTCCCTTTCTCGATAACGAAAAGTAGCCGTTGATGAGTATTCACCAATGCAATAACACCTTGCCAATTCCCACGCTTGCCATCCCTTCCACTCACTTCACCATCATTCACGCTGTTCATAAAAATGAGTTCAGGGTGCGAATCGAATTCCTTGGCCTTTTCCATACTGATGAAATATGCATCTAGCAAGGTTATTTCCGTCTTTTCGACAATAGTAGGAAAGCATATTTCAAGCAAGGATTTGTTCGGAGCTAGTTTCTTATAACCGAACGTTCCAATAACAATTAGGATAAGGACGAAGATAAGTTTCCGTTTCAAACGTGGTTCCTCGCTCTCTAAAAGTAATCAAAGACGATGGAGCTTTTAGAGAGCATATGCGGGACTGTCCTGAAACAGAGCTTTTATAAATGTACAGGTTGCACGTAGCTTTAAGTGGAGACCGTTTCCAGTTCCTCATCAGTCTTCGACTCCGTCACTTGGCGGATGACAGAAGCCCGTAGCAGCATGAACACTGTCAAGATTAACAGTATGCTAGAAGTGATTAAAATCCAAGGCGCTGGCAAGATATCATACAAAAATCCAAAGAGGATCATCCCGAGCGGCATGAGAGCCATCGCCATCGTTTCCAAGATGGAAAACACACGGCCTTTATAGTCGTCGTCAATCAGTTTCATCATGAAGACTTGGATAGGGGTGTTAATGAGCGGTCCCAAGGCTCCGCTGAGGAAAGAAAGCGTTAAGTAAAAAGTGAATATGCTGCCGTATGGTAGGGAAATCAAAAGTGGCACTGCGATTAAACCCATCGACAGACCCATGGCTACAATCCCCCATTTGGATACAGACAGAGGTGAGGAAAACGGTTTACGTGCCGCTATATAGATGGACATAAGAAGCATGCCAACCGCCATCCCCCCTTCAATCAGTCCGAAATGGGAGGGAAGTATCTTCAGCTTTTCAATGAGGATGAACGAGTAGCCGACGGTGACTGCACCAAACAGGAAGTTAACGAGCAAGGCGACCCAGATCATTGCCATCAAAAGCGGCTGCAATCGGGCATAGGCTAACCCGGCCTTCATGCTGTCGAGCATTTTTTCTTTAACGGCTCCTTCTTCCTTCACTTTCCGCTTTGCAAACAGGTTGAAATCCATTGTCGACTCAAGCACAGTGGCAAGGATTGAAGCACTTGCATAGAGGACGAGAAAGACCGGCATGGAAACAGCGCCATAGAGTATGCCGCCGACTGCCGGACTGCCGATTGCTGCAAAAGAGACAGACATCTGGTTCAGCGACATCGCTTTTTGAATTCGTTCTTCATCCACTAGACCTGTGATGGAAGACGTGAAGGCGATTCCTGAAAATGTTGACGCTAACGATAGAACAACGGTCGTTGCGTAAATGGCGGGGAGTGATAACCCATTAGGCAAGCTAATGACAAGCAGACCAAGAATAGCCATGGACGAGACAATCTGTGCAATAATGACAATTCTTTTGCGAGAATACGTATCTGCAACGTATCCGGCAAATGGCGCCATAAGTGTGCGAGGCAGTATGCTGCAAATCAGGTTTGCTGCAAAACTCGTGGCAGAACCGGTCAACTGTAAAATGTAAAAGCTAATGGCGAATGCATAGATTTGCGCACCGAATGCACTAATCATCTTACTCGCAGCAAAAGTCCACAAGTGGTAGGTAGCGCGCTTCAGCTTTATTACGTTTTCATCCAAAATAGTCACTCCATTCAGAAAGTTTAATAGGATTAAACAAAGAATAACATGGAGACTCTTTCATTTCAAGTGAAAGTTTAATATAATTAAACTAACTTGTAAAAGTGAAAGTGAAAGTGGGAGTGAAGCGTTATGAGGACATTAGGAGAGCGGATTCGAGCGCTCAGGAAAGAACGAAAAATGACGTTAGAGGCCTGTGCAGGCGAGCAGATGACAAAAGGCATGCTCAGTCTGATTGAAAATAATAAAGCAAATCCTTCGATGGAGAATCTCAATTATTTAGCGAAGCGACTCGAGGTAGAAGTATCTGAATTGCTGGAAGAAGTGAGTGGCAGCGAGCTCCAAGCGCTGTTGGATGAAGTGGAAAAAATCGTTAAGTTAGAAGACAAAAAAAACTACGGGGAAGCTTTGGAAATGATAGAGCCATTCCTCCAAAAGCTTTTGTCTGGTTACACCGCTGGCCGTCTTTTAGAAATTTACAGTAAGTTTTCATATTTACTAGGCCGTTCAAATTGGAAGCCAATAGCAGAAAGAGCATCATCTATTTACGAAGAGCTCAATATTGTACCGCGGCGCGCAGCAGTAGGGATCTTCCGAGCGATGGTCTTGTTCACGGAGCATCGGTATGAAGAAGCACTCGCACGGCTGTTAAAGGAGAAGGCTGAAGTGGAAAGCCGCAGCGGTTACATCGACCCGCTGACACGCCTGGATTTGTACACATATGAAGTGATTTTCCGTTTTGCTGTCAATGATACGATTGAAGCGACGCGGCTAATGAATGAGGCGATCAGCTATTCGAAAGACAAAATGATTTTTTACCAAGTCGAGCAGTTGTACCGGATGGCGGGTTATCGAGCGTTAATAGACAACGACGAGGAAAAATTAGATTACTATGAGAAGAAACTGCTCCAATACGGGGAATTTGCAGAAGATGATCATGCGGTCTGGTACACGAAACTGATCCGTATCCATCAGCTCAATTCCTTCCAGCATGACCATGATACGGCACTCAAAAAGCTTTCAGAACTGACGGACCCTATTCCAAAGCATGAGTTCTTCCAAAATCTTTTTGCGCTAGAAAGCGGAAAGGCGCTCTACGGGGTGGGTCGCTTTGAGGAGGCATTGCACATGCTAAAACAAGTTGTCATCAGTGAAGATGTGCATCATCCCTTCGACCTTTCCATCTATTATGAAAAAGATGCCTATGCTGCACTGTGTGCTGAGCAACTGGGGGATTTGGCGTCCGCCCGTGAGCTCGCTGAAATAGCAGATTCCAATATGGCTCAGTTGCCGGAGACACCCTATACACAGTTTGTTAAGGAGACAGCCAAACACATAGCGGCGCAATAGAAAGAACGCAAAAACAGAGAATGCACCGTTCAATGCGTTCTCTGTTTTTGAGACTGATCTTATTTGAATATATGCAACCGTTCTCCAATTGGAAGGAATTCCTTTTCGCCTGCAGGAGCTACCACTTTTCCGAAAGGCATTTGTGACATGAGTTTCCATGAAGAAGGAAGGTTCCACTCTGCTTTCACTGCATCATCGATTAATGGATTGTAGTGTTGTAGACTTGCTCCATATCCTTCATCAGAAAGTGCAGTCCAGATGACGTGTTGGACCATACCAGATGATTGCTGTGACCAAGTAGGGAAGTTATCTTTATATTCCTCAAACTGTTCTTGTAAAGATTCGACAACTTGCATATCTTCAAAGAATAGAATGGTTCCGTACCCACTGCCGAACATCGTCATACGCTGTGCAGTCGATTCGAAATTTTCCTCAGGTACGATTTTCTTTAATGTGTCGCTCGTGATTTCCCATAATCGTTTGCTTTGTTCGCCGAAAAGTACAACGACACGTGCCGTTTGTGAATTGAAGGCAGATGGCGTATGTTTTACTGCATGTTGGATGAGTTCCTCCAGTTTTTCATCGGAAAGGATCGGTTCATTATTAATGGCATAAATGGAACGGCGGTTTTCTACGGATTTCAAAAATGTGTTAGACAAGATGAATTCCTCCTTAGTTTTGCGTAAAGGGCTTTGCTTACGCCACTTCACTTCTCTATTAGTATAGTCAGGGTTCTTCTTGTGTGGAAGTACGCACTTTAAAGTGGTATAGTATCTAAAAAGATACCGAAAGGGGGAGTAAGTATGGAAGGTGAAGTGTCTCAATGCCGAGTGGAAGAAGCGCTCGGCATTGTAGTCGGGAAATGGAAGCCAGTCATCATTTTGTATTTGTTACACGAAGGAACGAAACGGTTCAGTGAGTTGAAACGAAGCATGCCAGGGATTACGCAAAAGATGCTGACAAAGCAGCTACGTGAGTTAGAAGTGGAAGACATCATTCAACGCGTTGTCTATCCTCAAGTTCCGCCTAAAGTGGAATATTCGATGACGGAGTATGGAAAAACACTAAGCCCAATATTAGAAGCGATGCATCAGTGGGGGACGAATCATGTCGTACACAAGCAGGCTATGGGAGTTGTTGAAAAACAAGCTAAATAGGGATAAATGTTAGAGGAACCGCTCAGACTAATCTGAACGGTTTTTTTAGTTTTTTCAGATTTTTAAAATTCAAGCAAAGTAATTTACTTCTCGGAAAATCATGCTATGCTAGTAAACATTAAATGGAAAAGTCCTAGTTTAACTAAAAAGTTGCACGAGGGAAAGAAAGTTAGGAGGTTACTTATGACCGAAAGGAAAGGTGGCTGGCTTCGAGAGAATAATGGAGTCAGCTTAGAAGAAGTCAATAGCACGATTGATGTGGGAAACAAAAAAGGGTTTTGGCGTAAACTCTTTGCTTTTGCAGGACCGGGTTCGCTAGTTGCAGTTGGATATGTAGACCCAGGTAACTGGGCGACTTCGATTGCTGGTGGTGCACGTTTCGGATATATATTGCTGAGTGTTATTCTCATCTCAAATTTAATAGCCGTACTGTTGCAATCCTTATCTGCAAAACTCGGAATTGTAACAGGAAAAGATTTAGCACAGGCAACTGGGGCATCGGTTGGTAGGAAGATGTCCATCTTCTTATGGATTATTACGGAGTTGGCAATTATTGCGACCGATCTTGCAGAAGTCGTTGGATCAGCGATTGCCTTGAATCTACTTTTCGGGATTCCATTATTAGTCGGTATCGCGATTACGACATTGGATGTTTTGCTCCTCCTCTATTTACAGAAGAAAGGTTTTCGTATTATTGAATCCATTGTTGTTGTGTTAATGGCAACTATTTTTGTCATATTTGTGTTTGAGGTGATTTCGTCCAAACCAGAAGTAGCTGCACTGTTTGCTGGATATGTACCAAAAGCAGAGATCTTAACGGATCCGAGCATGCTGTTCATAGCACTTGGCATTTTGGGAGCAACTGTGATGCCACACAATCTTTATTTACATTCCTCCATTGTGCAAACACGTAATTATGAACGGACGCAAGTTGGGAAAAAAGAAGCCATTAAGTTTTCACTGATTGATTCGGGCTTCTCCCTTACAATTGCGTTTCTCATTAACTCAGCAATTCTAATTCTTGGTGCTGCTGCGTTTTACGGAACCAAACTGGATGTTACTGAAATTGAAGCCGCTTATAATTTGTTGAGTCCGACAATCGGAGTCGGTATTGCTAGTACGTTGTTTGCAGTAGCACTACTTGCATCGGGTCAAAATTCCACCATTACAGGAACAATTAGCGGCCAGATTGTTATGGAAGGGTTCATTAATTTACGGATCACTCCGTGGCTACGCAGACTCATTACGCGCTTACTTGCGGTTATTCCGGCATTCATCGTCACTTGGATTGCAGGGTCAAAAGGTACTGGTGAACTGCTGTTATGGAGTCAGGTAATCTTAAGTTTGGCTCTTCCTTTTGCGGTAGTTCCGCTTGTGAAGTTTACAAGTGATAAAGAGAAAATGGGTGAGTTTGCGAATTCATTGCCTATCAAAATTCTGGCATGGACAAGTACAGTCGTCATTATTATCTTGAACGTGTTCCTAATCGGATATATCGTTGTGACTGGGCATGACCTCGGTTAAATGGAAAACGTCTCTTTTTAGAGACGTTTTTTTCATGGTGAAGGTGGCGGTCATCCACTGTTTTTAGTATGATAGCGTATATATGCGAATTGGTAATAGTTCTGATTCCCTTGAATGTGGAAAGAAAGAAAAGGTGTACAAGATGAGTTTATTAACAGTAACAGACCTGAGTCATGGATTTGGGGATCGAGCAATTTTTGAAGATGTGTCGTTTAGATTGTTAGCAGGCGAGCATATTGGGCTTGTTGGAGCTAATGGTGAAGGTAAATCTACATTTATGAATATAATTACGCGCAAATTAGAGCCGGATGCTGGAACAGTCACATGGGCTAAGCGTGCACGTATTGGGTATTTAGATCAACATGCAGCGCTCAAACAAGGAATGACAATTCGAGATGTGTTAAGAACTGCGTTTCAATACTTATATGACATGGAAAGTGAAATGAATGCACTGTTTGCAAAAATGGCTGATGTGGATCCAGACGAACTTGAAGCGATTTTAGAAGAGACTGGTCAAATTCAAGAGAATCTTGAACAGAATGACTTTTATATATTGGATTCAAAAGTTGAAGAGGTTGCAAATGGTCTAGGGTTGGATGAATTCGGATTGGACCGTGACGTACACGATTTAAGTGGTGGACAGCGTACGAAAGTATTACTTGGTAAATTGCTGTTGGAAAAACCAGATATTCTATTACTGGATGAGCCGACTAACTATTTAGATGTAGAGCATATTGAGTGGTTGCGCAATTACTTGCAAAACTACCCAAGCTCGTTTGTACTAATCTCGCATGATATTCCATTTCTAAATAGTGTTGTAAACTTGATATACCATATGGAGAATCAGGAAATCACACGATATCCAGGTGATTACAATGACTTTTTACGCGTTCATGAGATGAAAAAGCAACAAGTCGAAGCAGCTTATAAAAAGCAACAAAAAGAGGTTGCCGGACTGAAAGACTTTGTTGCCCGTAACAAGGCAAATGCAGCGACGAGTAAGATGGCACAATCTCGCCAGAAAAAACTCGATAAGATGGACATGATCGAACTTGATTCTGAAAAGCCGAAACCCCGGTTTGACTTCAAAATGGCGCGGACGCCAAGCAAGTATTTGTTTGAAACAAAGCAGCTCGTGATTGGATACGATGAACCATTATCAAGTCCACTGGACCTTTCAATGGAACGTGGTCAGAAAATCGCATTGTCAGGTGCGAACGGAATCGGTAAAACTACATTGTTAAGAAGTTTACTTGGTGAAATTCCAGCCTTAACTGGTACGGTTGAACGTGGCGAACATTTGGCTATTGGTTATTTCGAGCAAGAGATGAAATCAGATAGTAATAAAACGTGTTTGGAAGAGATTTGGAGTGAGTTTCCCCACCTGACTCAATACGAAGTGCGTGCAGCTCTCGCTCGCGTAGGACTCACGAATAAGCATATTGAAAGTAAAGTGAAAGTATTGAGTGGTGGCGAACGAGCTAAGGTGCGTTTGTGTAAACTTGTTAATCGGGAAACGAACCTACTTGTGCTCGATGAGCCGACGAATCACTTGGATGTCGATGCAAAAGCTGAACTGAAGCGTGCGCTGACCGAGTTTAAAGGAAGTGTCCTGCTCATTTCCCACGAGCCTGATTTTTATGAAGGTGTCGTGAACAAAATGTGGAACGGCGAGACATGGACGACAAAGATGTTTTAATAAGAGAAACTGCGAGTATGCCAATGAAATTTGGTGTGCTTGCAGTTTTTTGTGTTAAGAACGTGTAGGTAAACAAGCGAAGCGCTACCAAGGAAGTCCCTTATTCATGCTGGATCGTGTCCCGTTGCCAATTATTATCGCCATGTGACCGATTCCATTTCTCAGCAAGATTAGCCCATCCTGAAAGAAGCGAAGCGCTACCAATTAATCCCTTAAAGCGCTTGGATAGTGCCCTGTTAAAGTGAAGCTCTTGGTTTGGACAGTTAAACTCCTCTGAGACGCGAATGAATTCTATTGGTTATGAGCGGAAATCGGGATTTATGATCACAATCCAGAGTTTATGAGCGGAAATCGAGATTTATGATCACAATCCAGAGTTTATGAGCGGAAATCGAGATTTATGATCACAATCCAGAGTTTATGAGCGGAAATCGAGATTTATGATCACAATCCAGAGTTTATGAGCGGAAATCGGGGTTTATGATCACAATCCAGAGTTTATGAGCGGAAATCGGGATTTATGATCACAATCCAGAGGTTATGAGCGGAAATCGGGGTTTATGATCACAATCCAGAGTTTATGAGCGGAAATCGGGATTTATGATCACAATCCAGAGGTTATGAGCGGAAATCGAGATTTATGATCACAATCCAGAGTTTATGAGCGGAAATTGAGGTTTATGATCACAATCCAGAGGTTATGAGCGGAAATCGAGATTTATGATCACATCTTCATTCCACTATGGATTAATCCTTATCTGAAAATGGGTACAGTAAAACAAATGGGGTGAAATCATGGATCCAATGACGATAGTAGAGGTAGAACGAGGAGTACACGAAGTACCTTTTGAAACAGCGTTATTTGGCATGGGGTGCTTCTGGGGACCGGAATCTAGGTTCGGGGGAATTTCAGCTGTGCTCAGGACGCGTGTAGGATATGCGGGGGGGACTAGTGAAAATCCAACGTATCGTAAACTGGACGACCATACGGAAACGGTGGAAGTGGATTTTGACCCTAGACTTGTCTCCTATGAAGAGCTACTGAAAGTATTTTGGAACAATCATTATCCGAATCGTGACGCGTATAAAGGACGACAATATTTGTCTATTCTTCGCTATCGTAACGAAAAGCAACTTCACGACATTACGCGTATCAAAAAGGAAATGGAAGCTTCTATAGGAGAAGGAATTGAAACAGAAATTGCTCCGTTCGAATCGTTTACCCTTGCAGAACCACGTCACCAAAAATACTATCTCAAGCGCTATCCAAAGGCACTCGAACAAATCGAAGTTTTGTATCCTGACCTAGGAATGTTAGTGGACTCAACGTTTGCCGCGCGTCTGAATGGGTTTGTAAAAGGGTTTGGCACGCGCCAAGATCTACTCACAGAAGTGAAGAAGTGGCCGATCACCAGTGATGCCCAGCAACTATTAATAGACAGACTTCAGAATATGAAATGCTAGCAAACAACCACTAAAAAAGTAGCGGATTCCCAGGTAAAGGGAGTCTGCTACTTTTTGGTTTTTAAATTAAGAAACTCTTCAATTATCAAATGAATGATTAAAAAGTATAGGAGTGGTAATACTTACAAACAGCGTCGAAAGAATGATGGAAGCGGCGCGCATTTTTAATCAATGAAGGAGGAACTCATTTGAAAAAGATTGTACAAGCAATTGTTTTCCTGTTGGCAATTGTACTGGTAGCAGCACCTGTTGTTGCCGAGTCGAACGAGTCAGTTTCAGTAGATGAATCAGAAGTTACAGAGGGTAGGAATGCTTATCCGTTCCAACCTGCAGTTGGATCAGAACTTGTTGCGGATAATCCTCTTTTAGAAGAGAAAACCTCGCTGACGTACAACGTGCAGCCTGGAGATAACTTATACAGAATTGCACTAGCACACTCTGTTCCCGTACAATCATTAATCGAGTGGAATGGTCTTGCAAGCGAACTCATTCATCCGGGAGATGTACTGAATGTCTCCATAGAGGCACCGGGTTCAACGACGAATATGAAAAAGATGAAACAAGTCATTGCTACTGCACCTATCACCAAGCAAGAATCGAATGCCTTGCCTGCAGTAAAACAAGTGGTTGCGACTAAAACGGCATCTGCTCCTACATCCGTTCCTGCTTCAAAGCAGTCAGGAAGTGAACTTACCATGACTGCAACGGCATATACCGCATATTGCAACGGCTGTTCCGGTACAACGAAAATTGGTATTAACTTACGTGCAAACCCGAATCAAAAAGTAATCGCAGTAGATCCATCCGTCATCCCACTTGGTTCTCGTGTTTGGGTTGAAGGGTACGGGGAAGCGATAGCGGGAGATACAGGCGGGGCGATTAAAGGACATAAAATTGATGTGTTCCTACCTGGTTTAGATTCAGCCATGGCATGGGGAGTTAAAAAGGTTCGAGTCAAAATTTTACACTAAGTACTTATCCGGAGAGGAGACTCTCCGTTTTTTTCTGCAAAAAATGTGATACTGATGTAAGATGGACATAGGGTAAGCATGTACATTTAAGAAGAGACAGGGGTAGGACAAACGATGATGGATTGGAATAAGGAATTAAACATCTACTTGATGGACACTATCAATACGATAACAGATGAATGGCTCGCGCTTCGTGATTCTGGTAAGAAGTCCATCTACTCCAGTGATGCAGGCGCTTTGACTGAGCAAACGTTGAGGGATCAGAATAATATGACGAACCGAACAATTGCTAGCAGTTTGTTAGGTCCTTCAGGAGAATTTGAGGAGCAAAAAGCAGAATGGGCAGAATTGATTGCTAAGAGCCGGATTGCATCAAATACGTCGATATCTGAAGTGGTCGATGCCATTAGTCGTGTACGAAAAGTTTTTTGGCGGCAAATTGAACGTTTTGTGGGACAGCAGACTGAAACGGTTCCTGTTACGGTTGTCTTGCAGTGGGGGGAAACGATCCATTTAGCATTTGACGAATTGCTGATAGCTTTCTCCGATATGTACTTCACATTAATGACAACGCGCTTAAGTGCACAGCAAAGTCTGATCGCAGAGCTGAGTTCTCCTATTATTAAAATTAACGAGAACATCGGGATTTTACCACTAGTCGGCGACATCGACACCGATCGTGCAAAAGCCATTTTGGAAGTCATTCCCGCAAAATGTATGGAAGCGGATATTATAAACTTATTTATCGACTTATCGGGTGTTTCGATAATCGATACGATGGTCGCTAACCAAATTTACGAAGTTGTCCAAGTCCTCAACTTACTTGGCGTGAAGTCAACAATTACCGGGATTCGCCCTGAAATCGCGCAGACATCCATTCAATTAGGATTGGATTTCTCAACGATTGAAACACATAGTTCATTGGAACAAGCGTTAAAAGACCGATATATTGTGAAGAAAGTGGACTAAAGGGTTACTACCATGAACTTGAAATGTACATTAACGTACTTAAGTCATCTCAGCTAGGAGGAATGGAATTGAACAATAAAAAAATAGTGTTTTTTGATTTGGATGGGACGTTGATGAGTCACGACAAAACCATTTTACCGTCAACCAAAGAGGCGTTGCACGCACTTCGTAAAAAAGGGATCATTACCGTCATTTGCACAGGGCGCGCCCCGAGAATGTTCCAAGAACTACTGACCGAGTTAGAGTTCGATTCATATATTTCGATGAATGGCCAACATGTTGTCTATGAAAACAACGAATTATTCTCCAATCCGATGGACACAGAAATCCTGACAGAATTGAGCGCGCTAGCAAAAGAAAATGGACATGGCATTACATATTCCAATTCTGAAGTGTTCGCTGCAAACGAAGCTGAACATCCTCTTGTTTCTGGAAGTCTAGGCCGACTGAAGCTGAAATATCCGGAAGTGGATGCAGAAATCTTTGCTCATTCACCTGTCCACCAAATTCAGTTATATGGCAATATGGATGATATGCAGTCGTACAAAGATCGCTATCAAGAGGACTATGTTTTTATTCACTGGGATGAAAATGCAGTTGACATGTTGCCAAAAGGCGCATCAAAAGCAGTAGGCATCCGTGAAATGATGGAACACCTCGAAATTCCCATTGAAAATAGTTATGCTTTTGGGGATGGACCGAATGACTTTGAAATGATTGAATTCGTTGGAACAGGAATCGCAATGGGGAATGCAATTCCTGAGTTGAAGGAAAAAGCAGATCTTGTGACGGATACGTGTTCTAATGACGGCATTGTGAAAGGCCTATTTGCTTGTGGGTTGTTGGAGGAAGCAGAAGTTACTTTGCACAACAATCACTACTAAGCTAGAACAGTGTGACGATACCATACGGGCATATACACCTGGCGCAGATTTCAATGATATAGAATAATGGTGTATCAGAATAAAATTGAATTACTATACGAAAACGCATCCTACATGCAGAGGATGCGTTTTCTGTATGACCGTAACACTTCAGTGTATCTAAAACGTTACTGCGGTATGAATAGGTACAATGAATTTACGATTTTATAACTCGTCGGTTAGCTGGCAATTTAATTTTTGAGTAATGTTCCGAAAAACTCCAACTGAACGTTGCTAAGAATCTAAAAGATTTCATAAGTTTTTATCAAGTATACGGAAAATTTTTAATGCGATTTGAATTCGAAGTACGTCTTCAGAATGCTTAATATCGAGGCCTAGGATTTCTTGAATACGTTCGATTCTGTAGATGAGAGTATTTCGATGAATGAACATCGCTTTAGCGGTTTCCGTGACGTTAGAGTTATTCGTGAAATAGTATTCAAGTGTTTCAATATAGGCAGTTCCGTTTTCCTGATCGTGTGTAAATAATAGGCCTAAACACTTTTCAAAAAACTCTACCAACGCATGTTCTTTAATGTTTGAATCTAATAAATGGTATACCGCGTAGTCCTCATAATGGGCGACTTCATTTTTTTCATTAAGCTGTTGCGTCAGACGAATCATTTCATTTGCTTCTGAAAAACTCTTATAAAGAGAGCTGATTCCTTCAACTTGACGTCCGATTCCAATCATACATCGTTCTTTTATAGTCTCTGATAGAGATTCGTGAAGTCCGTTGGCGTAGGCTTTTATATCTGTAATGGAGTCCACCGGGTTATCTTCATTTTGACCAATTAGAACAATAATCCGATTACTCCTATAGAAACAAGTGATTTCACCTTTAGCTTTATAGGATTGACTATTTACAACAGCTACACATTTTTTAGCAATCTTCTCCATCTTGTATTTCCAAATAATCATATCCTCATATTGTTCCACTTCACTTGGTTTAATATTGATTACCATACAATAATAACGATATTGTGCATTCATACCGTGCAAGTCACACAGCGTTTGAAGTGTAGTTGAGGATTTGATTTTTCCGGCAAGTAAATCGTCGAAAAAGTCTTGTCTGATTTCTAACTTTACTTCCTCTATTTCTTTTGCTTTAATGCGCTCGAGAGCCATGATCGTTGACGCTTGCTCTAAAATAATGTAGTCGAATTCGAGGAGATCCCGCATCGTTTGCCAAACAATGATATAACCATATACATTGTTTGAAACTGCAATGGGTAGAATTCTACAGACAATCATCGTGTCGTCAGATGTGAAACTCCGCTTAATCGATCGCTTCATCGAACTGAAATTTTTAGGGATTTGTCGGATGAAAGATTCGTCAAATAGAGGTGCGCTTTTGGATAACGATAAATAGTTAGCAATGGGTTCTGGATTGCCCTTAGCTTCCGCACTCGTCAAGTATCTCCAATCTTGATCTACAATGAGTATTGGATTTTCAATAGCTTCGGCAAGTGTTGATGAAATTAGAGATAAGCCCCCACCCTCCAAAGAAGTTTTGAAGAATAGATTATGAATATCTAACGTCTTGCGGTTCAGCAAATCGTACCGTCCTGACGCTTTTTCGTTAATGATTGAAATGACATTGGACAACGTATAACCGTACGGCAACTCAAGGAGAGGGAGACCATATTCATTTGCCTTTTTAATCATATTATCAGGAAGCTTTTCGAAGTATCTTTTTGTTTTAACAATGAGACCTGAACAATTGATTTCTGAGAGCTCCTGAATAATTCGGTTTTGGAGATTTTCATCGTCCTTGAAAATATAACCAGTAGATAGCAATAACTCATTTGGTGATAGCCAGTCGAAGGCATCTGGATTTTCCATTATATTCACCAGAGAGATTTCATTATTTAGTCCAGCGTGGCCTGCTACTACTTTTAAACCATCAATTGCCTTGATTGTCAGTAAGTCTTGAACTTGTAACATTGTGCTCCACTCCTGCTCGCTTCATCCACTTGTGCAAGTTGCACAAGTGGATGAAGCGTTTTTTGGTTTCAATAAACGATGACCGTTTGTAAGCTTAGGAATATAGTGAGGATTGTAAGGTTCAGTATAGGTGAAAGATTTAAAAAAAGATATTCTTTTGTAAGTTTACCTAAATAGGCATGAGTACGTGCTCAACACTTGAACACTAAAAGGAGGGCGAGGCATTGATAAGAATCAGTACTTTCTGTTGTGCTTCAAACAGTAAAACGGTATGAATCCATTGTCAGGAATGGGGAAACGTTATGATCTTTGCTCTATCTGGAGATCGTCATTTCCTTCAAAACTTGAAGGAAGGGAAAATGACCGGATACGTCCACAGTATATTCAAGAGAACGATTAACATGGTTTGTTTGGAAAATGAGCAATTATTTACAATTGCTTGTAAAGAAATCGATAATGCACCCAATACATTACTACTTGATTGTCTAACTATGGAGAACTTACCAATTGCGGTTAATGATCACGTTTGGTCCGATGGATATGTGCTTTGGATTGGAACTTCTCAAGGTATCTCGCTCTCAGGGACACAATCGTGGGAAATGAAACTACCAGACTACCCAAATAATACAGATCTTCTCAGGAAGAATCTAAAGTACGTGAAACAGAGAATTGGTGAAGTGGGCAAAGCCGGTGGGATTAAACCTCTTGTGAAGTACGCAACACCATTTGAAGAACAAGTAAGTGTCATGCTTTCAAGGAAAACCGAATCACTTGTCGCATATCTAGCAGCGGGTGACTTAGCAGAATCATTGAAATGTGCTCAGTCACTTCTAGGACTTGGGCCGGGACTAACACCATCTGGAGATGATTATTTAACCGGGATGATTGCAGTCTTCATGGTTAACAAGCATCCGATTCCGGAGCTTCGTACTTTTGGTGAAAGTATCGAAGTATTTGCAAGAACAGCAACCCACATCATTAGCTATAGTGCGATTGAGCAAGCATCCATTGGAAGAGTAAGACAATCCATCGCTCAGCTGATCACTTTTATATTCACAGGTGACGAAGAGCTCTTGCCTGCAGTAGACGAAGTATTGAAAATCGGTTCCTCATCAGGAACAGACATTGCCATAGGCATTGTTGCAGCAATTGAACTTACTATGAAAATCGGAGGTAACTTATGACTGTTCAAGTACTCGTGAAATCCAATACGTATATCGACTCGGTATCGTTAATGTCTTTATCTACGAAGGCGAACAAAGTTGAGGGAATTGAGCAAGCGATCATTGCAATGGGAACTGAAATGAATAAAGAAGTGATTTCAAATGTAGGTCTTATGACATCAGAAGTGAAAAGCGCTAAAACAAGCGACTTGATGATTATTGTAAAAGCAGCAAATGAGGAAGCGTGTGAAAGTGCTTTTAAAGAAATTGAAGAGTTGATGAATAAGAAAAAAGAAACAAGTGTTGGGAACAGTGAAATTACGTATTCAACCATTTCTGCCGCTGTGGAGAATATCCCAGAAGCGAATTTGGTAGTCATCGCTGTAAACGGCTCATATGCACCACGTGAAGCTAGAAAAGCATTGGAACAAAATCTGCATGTCATGATGTTCAGCGATAATGTCAGTGTTGAAGACGAAATTGCGCTAAAGCAATTGGCCCACGAAAAAGGGTTGCTCATGATGGGCCCTGACTGCGGAACAGCGATTATCGGAAATGTTGCTTTGTGCTTTGCCAATACAGTTCGTAAAGGCAACATCGGAATCGTAGGGGCTTCTGGTACGGGTAGTCAGGAAATCAGTGTCCGGATTCATGAATTCGGCGGTGGAATTACGCAGCTGATCGGTACGGGGGGACGCGATTTAAGTGAAGCGGTAGGCGGAATCATGATGGTCGATGGCATTCGAGCGCTTGAAGAAGACGAAGCGACTGAAGTGATTGTCGTTGTGTCAAAACCACCTGCACCAAGTGTGGAAGAGAAAGTCCTTGCGCAAATCAAACAATGCAGTAAACCAGTGGTTGTGTGGTTTATTGGTGGAGATGAAGAGAAAGTCAAACAGGCTGGTGGCCACTTCGCCAAAATGTCTAAAGAAGCAGCGTTGAAAGCAGTTATTCTTGCAGGAGCAAATGAGGATGAATTGAATAAGCGTGCTTTGAATCTGCCGCTAATAGATGAGGTTCGTGCTAAATTGAAGCCTGAGCAACGATACATTCGTGGATTATTCAGTGGTGGAACGTTATGTGACGAAGCTATGCATATCGTGATGGAAAAGTTCGAAGATGTCTACAGCAATATTCAAAGAGATCCGGAATACCGTTTGAAAGATGTCTCGGTCAGTGAAGCACATACGTTCATCGACTTCGGGGATGATCAGTTCACACAAGGTAAGCCTCACCCAATGATCGATCCTTCGACACGTATAGAGCGTTTTAAACAAGAAGCGAAGGATCCTTCAGTAGGTGTGATTGTAATGGATTTCGTCCTTGGATATGGTTCACACGAAGATCCGGTGGGGGTCATGCTTCCAAGTATCATCGATGCAAAACAAGCTGCAGAAGCAGAAGGACGTCACTTGGAAGTCATAGGATACATCCTTGGAACAGAATTAGATAGTCAGAACTTGGAAGGTCAAATCAGCAAGCTACTTGCTTCAGGTGCAACGCATGCGAGCAGTAGTCAGAATGCTGGTCTATTAGCGAGAGAATTCGTCGTGAAAGGAGAACAACTATGAGTAAAATTCAAGAATTGTTTACTACACAATTGAATGTCGTCAATGTAGGAATTGAATCATTTAGCGAAGATCTCAAGCAGCAAAATACACCAGTCACGCACCTAGATTGGGCTCCTCCTGGAGGGGGAAATCAAGAGCTGATTGCAGCACTTGATAAGTTGGAAGAGGCAGGGATTGTAGAAAAAATTGAAGCAGCAAATGCAGAAGCGGTTCAACGAATTATTCAATCTCAACCTGTTCTCATTGGGTTTGACCAAGCCATCAATGTCGTACCTGGTATGACAAAGACGACCATTCTTCACGCAGGGCCACCCATCACTTGGGATAAGATGAATGGGCCGATGAAAGGCGCAGTAACAGGTGCCATTGTGTTTGAAGGCTTAGCGAGTAATTTAGAAGAAGCGGCACAACTTGCAGCGTCTGGTGGCATTACATTCTCTCCTTGTCATGAGCATAATTGCGTCGGATCGATGGCTGGAATTACGTCTGCTTCCATGTACATGCACATTGTCGAGAACAAAACTTATGGAAATATCGCATATACCAATTTAAGTGAACAGATGTCGAAAATACTCAGAATGGGTGCTAACGATGAAAGTGTAATCGACCGTTTAATTTGGATGAGAGATTTGTTCGGTCCGATGTTACGGGATGCGATGAAACTTAACCCTGAAGGAATCGATTTGCGACTCATGCTCGCCCAAGCGCTGCATATGGGAGATGAGTGTCATAACCGTAATGTAGCGGGAACTACACTTCTGATTCAGGCGTTAACGCCATACATCATTCAAACAGGTTACACAGTCCAACAGCAAAAAGAAGTATTTGACTTCGTGTTGAGTAGTGATTACTTCTCAGGACCTACGTGGATGGCGATGGCAAAGTGTGCATTGGACGCAGCGCACGGAATCGAGCACAGCACAATCGTGACAACAATGGCGAGAAATGGTGTAGAGTTCGGAATTCGTGTGAGTGGCGCCAAAGGAAACACTTGGTTCACAGGCCCTGCTCAAAAAGTGGTGGGACCCATGTTTGCCGGGTACAAACCGGAAGACTCAGGATTGGATATCGGTGATAGTGCGATTACTGAGACGTACGGAGTCGGTGGATTTGCAATGGCTACAGCTCCAGCAATCGTTGCGCTCGTAGGCGGAACAGTGGATGACGCAATCGGTTACTCCACAAAAATGAAAGAGATCACAACAGCCGAGAATCCAAATGTCACCATCCCTATGCTCGATTTCATGGGAATTCCTTCAGGGATTGACGTTCGAAAAGTGATTCAATCTGGCGTACTGCCGATCATTAATACAGCAATTGCCCATAAGGATGCAGGAATCGGAATGATTGGTGCAGGAATTACGCATCCACCGATGGAGTCATTTGAAAAAGCATTACTAGAGTTGGCACAACGCGTATAACAACATTTTCCTTTGTTTGACTAACACATGATTCACCTCTTATGCACAACTGAGGTGAAGCATGTGATACACAAGAACGGAAGGAGAGGGAAACATGGTAAATGACAAACTGTCTGATGAACTGCTCACAAGCTGTAAACAAGGCGATCTGTCTTTAGTCGAACTTGCATTAGATAAGGGTGCGAATCTGGAAGCCCGTGATGCACAAGGTCGAACAGCACTGATGTTGGCTACACAGAAGAATCATAAAGAGATGGTAGCGAGATTGATCACAGCAGGAAGTGATGTGAATGCGCGTGACATAACACAACTTACTCCATTCATTTGCGCTGCAGCAAACGGGTTCGATGAACTGATTCCCCTGATGGTTGAAGGGGGAGCAGAGTTAGCAAGTGTTAACCGTTTCGGAGGAACCGCTCTTTTACCTTCGAGTGAAAAAGGATATTTGAAAACAGTTGAACTGTGTATTGAAGCAGGTGTTCCTGTCAATCACATCAATGACTTGGGCTGGTCAGCATTGCTTGAAGCTGTAATTCTAGGTGATGGCGGCTACTTGTACACCGACGTGATTAGAGCGCTTGTTAGTGCAGGTGCGGATACTCACCAACAAGACCGTGATCGTGTATCATCCATGCAACATGCGAAAAATAAAGAACAATCTAGAGTCCTATCGATACTCGAGAATGAGCAAGTCGCTCAAAACGAGGCGATTCTTCAAGCAAAATTATTTGCAAAAGAGTCTCATTTATCCGACGCGATCGCAACAATCGATACAGCACTGAGTGACAACAATCGTAGTATGGAAGAGTTGCTCTATTATAAAGGGTATTTCCTTCAACAAAGGAAGCAATTCTCTGAAGCAATTGATGCGTACAATCAAGCATTGCAGAGTGATCAGTCGGAGTTACAATTCCATTTCTACATTGCAAACTGCTACCGACTACAGAAGCAGCAAGATTTAGCACTAGCCGAATTTGATAAGGCGATTGCGCTGGCACCAACAGACACGTTCTTCTTGTATCACAAATCGAATTACTTACGTGAATTCGGACGACACGAAGAAGCTGTGGAAGTGATGAATCGGCTACTTGAGCTTAAGCCAACACGCTATGATTTTTCTTTTCATAAAGCAAACAGTCTTCGCACGCTAGGAAGACATCAGGAAGCCATCGACGCGATCGAAAATGCAATTGCCAACGATCCAACGAATCCGTTATATACAACGCACAAAGCAAAGTCTGTTGAATTACTTCAAGGGGAGTAGACAAGCAGACGGATGATCTAATTTAAATTATCGATTACAAAGCACCTATTCTATGAAGCTCTTCCATATTATAAGAAGTAGGGAGTGTAGGTCATGTCGCAAGCAAAAGAAGTTCAACATTATAAAACGTATGAGTCCTATGGCTATTCTGAAGAACTATTACCAAAAACACCTGAACAACGAGATTGGGGAATGACGAACTATGTGACCCTCTGGATGGGGGCCGTTCATAATATTCTATCGTACTTAACGGTTGCGGGATTCTTTGTTCTTGGCTTAACGACTAAACAGGTTTTACTTGCTGTTATGTTATCAGCTGTCATTGTTTCTGTCTTTTATGTATTGAATGGATACTCAGCATCGCTCTATGGATTGCCATTTGCCATGTTGCTTCGTGATTCGTTCGGTGTCAAAGGCGCCATCATTCCTTCACTTGTGAGGGGACTAATCGCTGGAGTTGTATTCTTTGGTACGACTACGGTTGTAGGGGCGGAATCACTCAATGTCATATTCGCTCGATTCATCCCTGATTACATGTCCATCGGCAATGGCTTCACACTATTTGGATTAGCTGCGCCTACTATGATTTCGTATGCAGTACTCTGGACTGTGACCGTCATTCTTTTCTTAGTGGGAATGAATGTCTTAGGGAAATTCGGAAACTGGTCATCACCTGTTGTTTACATATTCATTACAGGTGCCGCAATTTGGGGTATCAATATTGCAGGTGGATTCGGTCCCATTTTAGACTACGTGCCTGCAAATCCAAACCCAAGCATTTGGGTGTTCATCGCTTGTGTGAGTGCACTTGTTTCAAACTGGGTTGGGCCGGTCGTCAACATGTCTGACTTTACACATCGGGCAAAGCGTCCACGTGATATGATCATCGGATTGCCGTTAGGATTCATCCTATCTTACATTCTCTTTGCAGTTACGTGTGTGGCATTGATCGCTGGAACAGAAATTGCATTTGGTGATGCGATTTTTAACATCGTATTTGCAATCGATAAAATTGAAAATACGTTTTCAGTCGTCGTACTTATCTTGGCGTTGAATGTTGGGGCAATTGCATTTTGTGTATACGGAAACTTGTTCCCAGCAGGAATGCAAATGGCTTCTCTGTTCCCGAAAATCTTTACTGTAAAAACAGCAGGAGTGTTGACAGCGATTATCGGGACAAT
This sequence comes from Sporosarcina sp. BI001-red, assembly GCF_003384035.1. Taxonomy (GTDB): domain Bacteria; phylum Bacillota; class Bacilli; order Bacillales_A; family Planococcaceae; genus Sporosarcina. Next base: position 137,074 of record NZ_QQAK01000016.1, read on the forward strand.
CATCTTGCCTTGGAAGTTAGTTGAAAGTACAAGCACGCTGTTTTACTTCTATAGTTTCATCGGTTCCATGTTTGGACCGATTGCAGGAATTATGCTCTCTAGTTTCTACATTCAACGGAGACGCAAGTTGAATTTAGATACGATCTACGTAGCACCTGGTAATAATGGAGAATACAAAAATGGATATAATCCCGTTGCGATGACAGTATTGGCGATTAGCTTTGTCATTCCAATGTCGGGTGCATTTCTAAAAAGTGTACCTTTCTTAGTATCCATTAATCAGTTCGCTTTTTTCGCCGGTTTAATTGTCTCATTTGTTCTTTACACACTGCTCAGTAAAGTTTGGAAACCAGCAGTTAACTAACTGATATCATTAAAAAAATTGGGAGGTCATCTTATGGATTACATGAAGCTAGCGGTAGATGCAACGATTGAAGGAATGGACAAGAACTACGGGGGGCCATTCGGAGCGACCATTGTCCGTGGGGATGAAGTGATTGCAGCAGTCAGTAATACGATGATGAAAGATACAGATCCATCTGCACATGCAGAAATGGTAGCAATACGAGTCGCATGCGAAAAACTGGAAACGATGGATTTGTCGGACTGCGTGATCTATGCGACATGCGAGCCGTGTCCAATGTGCATGGGGGCTATCATCTGGGCGGGTGTGAAAGAAGTGCACTATTGCAGCACGAAAGAAGATGCTGCGGAGAATGGCTTTTCAGATATGCACTTACGTGACTATTTAAAAGGGGAAAACGACAGTGTTGTTCAGATGATTAAAGTTGACGAGCGCGAAGATTGTGATCACCTGTGGACACACTTCAAACAAGTGAGCGCATCTGCAGAATAACTGGAACCCATAGATTCAAAAGAACACCTGACGCAATTTTGTCAGGTGTTTTGTTTTTAACGACTAGGAACACTTTAGGTATTCTCTCAAAAATTCAATCACTTGTTTTAAAGCATTCTGGACAATTGGCGCATGGAAGTCTTTTTCAAATACATGCTCCCCATTCGGGATCGTAATCAGTTTCGCAGGAATGGACTTCTGTAAAAGTGCAGCCCTCATGAAGACAGATTGCTCGTAAGGGACATCGGTATCTTTTGTGCCATGTAAAAATAAGGTGGGTGGATAAGTGTCATCGATTTGAGTGATCGGACTCAGTAATTGCAGGGCGGACCTGTTAGTTGCAGTTTGTCGGTCTGTTACTTCTTCAATCCAATTTCCGGTCTGTCGACAGTAAAGATAAAGCAAAAATCGTTCTTGTACGGTACCTAAGGTGGGAATCGTCGATGTCACTTGTGTGCGGGCGATAGCTTCAGGCACAAGGTCTTTTTGGAGGTAATGAACGCTTGGAGTCTTTGCCCATTCAGAGAAGAGATCCCCATATCCGTAGAACGAGACGATGGCTTTTGGTTTAATAGGAAACGTTCCTGTACTGAGAGCTAAAAATCCGCCGGCCGAACTGCCAACCACGGCAACTTGTTCGGGATTCACGGAAAACTGTTCGCGTCCTTCTTGAACTAGCCATTGTAAAGCATCTCGGACATCGTCAAGTATGTCTGTCAGATGGGATTCGGGTGCTAATCGATAGTCGATTGAAAATATTGCAAATCCGGCATCTGTATAGAGATTCCGAAGTTCCTCGCTGAGATCTGCCTTGCTGCCCCATATGAATCCTCCGCCATGAATATACAGTATGACGGGTGCATGAGGACGATTTGTTGGATAGAAGTCGGCTTGGATTTCAAAGGCAGACGTTTTTTTATAACTGACAGTAGTTTTCATATGTAGCCCACATCCAATCTTTTCAGAGAGTGAGTAATAAATGGTTACGTGCAAAAACAGAGCTATGACGCCACTCGATTTTATCATAAAAAAACGCACTTTCCACATGGGAAGGTGCGTTTTAATTATGGCCGCCTTTGCCGTACTACAATTCATAGAAAGTTTTAAACCACCACTCCTCAAAGTGGGTGTTCGCAGAACTGTTCCTGTCTGTCCGACCATAAAATGATCGGTTTGCCATTTCCAGTTCTATATAAAACTCCCTTTTACAGCTTAAAGGTTAAAACTTTATGGGAATACGAACAATGCAGCTTATGTACTTATCTTACTGCTAAGATAGACGAAATGCAATGGAAATGTTTGTGCGCGGATGACGAAGACGAGAATAGGGAAGATAAGTTTTAAAAAGTTTATACTGAGTTTACAATCGTGTACTATTATAAAACCAAGTGAGCCGATGAAGATTGAATTCATCAGTAACGGATGAATGCGAAGGAGGGATTAGGCTATGGCAAAAGTGTTAATTGTAGACGATGATCCTCATATGAGGGAACTCGTCAAACTCTTTTTACTTCCTGAAGGATTTGAAGTGGCCACTGCATGCGACGGGATTGAAGCGTTGGCTAAACTTGAGTCATTCAAGGCGGACTTAGTCATCCTGGACATCATGATGCCAAATATGGATGGATGGGAGCTATGTCGTAAATTACGGAAATCTTATGATATGCCATTGCTCATGCTTACTGCAAAAGGGGATATGACACAAAAAGTGAAGGGGTTCGAATTAGGAACAGACGATTATCTCGTCAAGCCTTTTGAGCCTGTTGAGTTGGTAGTTCGTGTCAAAGCCTTGCTAAAGCGTTATCGAATAGCGATTTCACAAACTGTAATTGTGGGAAGTCTCTCCATGAATCGAAAAACCTTTGAAGTGGATCTAGCTGGAGAACGTTTGGAACTTCCGCTTAAGGAATTTGAATTACTTTTTCTGTTGGCCAGTTATCCGGGTAAAACATTTTCTAGGGAGCAGTTGATTGAAGCGATTTGGGGATATGACTATGAAGGAACAGATCGAACCGTGGACGTTCATATTAATCGTCTACGAGAGCGACTTCCTACGTTGAATGGAACGGATTTAAAAATCACGACAGTCCGTGGATTAGGCTATCGCTTAGAGGCAATTGCATGAAAAAAACTGTCCATATTCTCAAAGTGGTTTGTACTTTTTGGATAATAGTTTTTATTTACTCAGCACTTGTGAACTTCGGATTTCCGTATGTCAGTGATGCGTTCCACTTCCACCTCACAAGTTTAGCAGAGGGCTTTGTCAAAACAACACTAACAATCATTCTATTTTTCCTGACGATTTGGCTTATTTCTTTGGGTGGCGCATCGCGTCGTTTAGAGTTTCTAACAACGATAATCGATGCAATGAAAAGAATCTCGACAGGTGATTTTAATGTGCAGCTGAATCACCAATTTGGTCATGCCAAAAATCATCCGTTTGAAAAGTTCGTGGAAGGCATCAATGATATGGCTGTGGAGCTGAAAGAGCTAGAAGAGATGCGTCAAGAGTTCATTTCCAATGTTTCGCATGAAATTCAATCTCCGCTGGCTTCGATTAGTGGTTTTGCGAGGGTGCTAAAACGAAGTGAATTAGCCCCTGAAGATCGTGCTCATTACTTGAATATCATAGAGACGGAAAGCTTGCGCCTCGCTCATTTGAGTGACAATCTGCTGAAACTAACATCTATGGAGTCAGATCGGTATCCCTTTGACATGAAAACGTATCGTTTAGATCAGCAAATCCGGAAAGTGATTCTTTCTTGTGAGCCACAATGGCTGGCAAAGACACTTCAGTTGGATATCTCTTTAGATGAATTCGACGTGCGTGCAGACGAAGAACTGATGGATCAAGTCTGGCTGAACCTTATTACGAATAGCATTAAATTCACACCAGATGGTGGCACACTCGCTGTTACTCTGCGTAAACAGAATGAATCCGCCGTTGTGACGATTGCCGATACAGGTATCGGAATTAGTTTGGAGCATCAGGAACACATTTTCGAACGTTTTTATAAAGCGGATCCATCCAGAAACCGAGCTCTTGGCGGTAGTGGGCTAGGATTGTCCATTGTAAAGAAAATCATCGATATGCACGAAGGCTCCATTGAAGTGGAAAGTGAAAATGATGAAGGAACTATGTTCAAGATTCACTTGCCGATATCAAATGAGCAATTAGAAAATAAAGTAGGGAGTCAATAGAATGATAAAATTATTAAAGAATTTATCTGTATATAAGTGGCTCGTTGTTGCGATTGTAGGATTGGTCTTCATCCAATCGATGGCGGATTTGTTCCTCCCAACGCTAATGGCGGACATTATCGATAAAGGGGTAGTTGCAGGGGATATCCCGTATATTTGGAAAATCGGTGCTGGGATGCTCGGTGTCACGGCAGTAAGTGCACTAGCAGCGATTGTTGCTAGTTATTTCTCTTCTAAAGCAGCGCTCGGAATGGGCCGCGATATTCGACATAAAGTATTTCGTCACGTTGAAAGTTTTTCACTACAAGAGTTTGACAAACTGGGAACGGCGTCTTTAATTACTAGAACGACGAATGACATTACGCAAATTCAGCAAGTCGTTATTATGATGCTTCGTATGGTCATTAGTGCCCCAATCATGTTAGTCGGTGGGCTAATTATGGCCCTGTCAAAAGATGCGAAATTATCATTAATGATTGTAGCGGCGATGCCAGTGCTAATTATAACAATCGTCTTGATATTGAAAAAAGGTGTACCGTTATTCCAAACTGTACAAAAACGAATCGATCGTCTCAACTTAGTGTTCCGAGAAAACTTAACAGGAATCCGAGTAGTCCGGACATTCAATCGTGAGAAAGAAGAACAAGAGCGACTCCAGAATGCCAATAAGGATTTAACGGATGTCTCTATTAAAGTAAACAAATTGATGGCGTTCATGATGCCGACAATGATGCTCGTCATGAACTTGACGGTTGTAGGAATTATTTGGTTCGGAGGATTGCGCATTGATAGCGGAGCGATGCAAATCGGTGATTTAATGGCGTACATCCAATATGTCATGATGATTATGTTTTCACTCGTAACTGCTTCAATGATGTTCATTATGATTCCGCGTGCTGCAGTTTCAGCTAAACGGATTAACGAAGTGCTGGATATGAAGCCAACATTTTTGGATGAAGGAACGTTGAAAGCGGATAAAGAGCCAGGAACCTTGGAATTTGACCATGTATCGTTTTACTATCCTGGTGCGGATGAACCCGCACTTTCGGATATTAGCTTTAAGGCTAAAGCGGGGGAAGTGACCGCAATAATTGGTGGTACAGGGGCTGGGAAAACGACATTGATCAACTTGATTCCCCGGTTTTACGAAATATCCAGTGGATCGATTTGCGTCAATGGAGTCAGCAGTAAAAAATCTTCTCAAGATGAAATTCGTTCGAAGATTGGCTTCGTTCCTCAAAAAGCAACGCTGTTTTCAGGAACAATTGCAGAGAATATCCGCTTCGGAAAAGAAGACGCCACTGAAGAAGAAATTGAGCATGCGGCACGTATTGCGCAAGCGGAAGACTTTGTTTCTAAAATGGAAAAAGGATATGGGTCTGAAATTACACAAGGCGGATCGAACTTATCAGGCGGACAGAAGCAACGTTTGTCAATTGCTCGGGCACTCGTCAGAAAGCCAGATATTTATATATTTGACGACAGCTTTTCGGCATTGGACTACAAAACAGATGCCAATTTACGAGCAGCGTTAAAAGAGGAAACGAAAGAAGCGACAGTTGTAATCGTTGCACAACGGGTTAGTACGGTCATCGATGCCGATCAAATCCTTGTACTAGATCGGGGACAACTTGCTGGAATCGGCACACACAAAGAGCTTCTTGAAACGAACGACGTGTATCGAGAAATCGTCGAATCTCAACTTGCAGAGGAGGAAATCGCATGAGTGAGAAGAGACAACAACAAGGGCGCAGCGGTGGACCGATGCGGGGACCTGGCGGCGGCAACATGATGATGGCCGGAAGAAAGGCGAAAGACTTCAAAGGAACGTTGCGTCGTCTATTGGGGTATTTAAAACCACGTAGAAATCAATTAATTGCTGTGTTTGTAGCAGCCATACTCAGTACCTTATTCAGTATTGCGGGACCAAAAATAATGGGGCACGCCATTACGGAAATATTCACAGGTGCTTATGGAAAACTGACAGGTGTTCCTGGAGCGGCGATTCACTTTGATGTCTTAGGCAAGATATTGCTTCTGTTAGGTGGTTTATATGTATTCAGTAGTGTGTTTACTTACTTACAACAGTTCATCATGTCAGGGGTATCTCAAAAAACAGTCTATGATTTGAGAGAAGATGTGAATCATAAACTCGAAAAATTACCTCTTAAGTATTTCGACGGTCACCCAGTTGGGGATACGTTAAGTCGTGTGACGAATGATATTGACACAATTGGAAGTACGTTGCAGCAAAGTATCACTCAATTCATCACATCGATCATTACGTTGGTCGGGATACTTGTGATGATGCTGACGATTAGTCCGTGGTTAACGTTAATCGCACTCGTCAGTTTGCCACTCTCTATTTTTGTCATTCGACCGCTCATAAAGCGTTCGCAAAAGTATTTTAAAAAGCAGCAGAAGACGTTAGGGCAATTGAATGGTCATATTGAAGAAATGTATACGGGCCACCAAGTCGTGAAAGTGTTTGGACACGAAAAAAAGGCGATTGAAGAATTTGTTGAAGTGAATGAGGAACTATATGATGCAGGGCGTCGAGCGCAATTCATCTCTGGAATCATTCAGCCAATGATGTCACTCATCGGAAATCTAGGGTATGTGCTGATTTGTATTGTTGGAGGAATCCTTGTGACACAACGCTCAATCTCCATTGGTGATATTCAAGCGTTCATCACATATACTCGTCAATTTTCACAACCAATCATGCAAACTGCAAACATTGCGAACATCATCCAATCTACCGTTGCAGCAGCTGAACGTGTGTTTGAATTATTGGATGAAGAAGAAGAAATCCCAGAAGTGATCCATGCAACACTGAAAGAAGCAAAAGGAGAAGTTGCATTTGAACATGTCGATTTCGGATATGATGATCAGCTACTCATCGAAGACATGAACATTCACGTACATCCTGGCCAAACCGTCGCAATTGTCGGGCCAACGGGTGCTGGTAAAACAACGCTTATCAATTTATTGATGAGGTTTTATGAGTTGAATGGCGGTGCCATTAAGGTGGATGGGATTGATACAAGAGAGATGTCTAGGACGGATCTCCGTACAACGTTTGGAATGGTTCTCCAGGATACGTGGTTATTCAATGGGACGATTAAAGAAAATATCGCGTATGGTAAAAAAGGAGCAACTGAAGAAGAAATTATTGAGGCTGCGACAGCTGCGCGAGCGGATCACTTCATCCGAACGCTTCCTGACGGCTATGATACCATCTTGAACGAATCGGTATCCAATATCTCTCAAGGGCAAAAACAGCTGATCACCATTGCCAGAGCTGTCTTAGCGGATCCCTCTATCATGATTTTGGATGAAGCGACGTCAAGTGTCGATACGAGAACAGAATTGCTCATCCAACAAGCGATGAATCGCTTAATGGAAGGTCGCACAAGCTTCGTCATTGCGCACAGACTTTCAACTATCAGAGATGCGAATCTAATTTTAGTAATGGACGAAGGACGTGTGATTGAACAAGGTACACACGATGAGCTATTGGAAGCAGATGGTTTTTATGCAGACCTCTACAATAGTCAGTTTTCATCGAGACCAGCAGTGTAAGTTAGACACTGTTCGTATAATAAGTTAACTGAACACCAATTACGTCGACTAACCGATAATGAATAAGCAAAACCAGCACCCGTAACATTTAGGGCGCTGGTTTTCTTAATAACTTATTTTATCAATAGGATCTTTCGCTTTCAGATTTGTCCCGTTGGTTAGGAGTCATGGGCTCATGTTTGGATTTCGAGTTCCCGAGTTCAGATAACTCTAGTGAAATTTCTTCTTTCATTTTCTCAAATATTTTGTTCGACTTTTCCTCTGCCGCAGAGAGTGTTTGAAAGTTACCGTTTGCATCTTTTTGTTTCCCGTTGTTGATACGAAAACCTCCCGAGTCATAGTTGTGACGTACATTGCTAATATGGCTCTATCCGCTTGTTTTATGTATTTTTCTTTGAGGTGGCTGAGGATGACGCTTGTTGTTGATCTATTATTTTTGCTCTATAGTGTTCACGAGATAGACACTAGGTTGTAAGAGAACTTAGTTTCTTTTTATATAAAGAATCCTTATAATGGAGTTATCTTAATTAAGGAGCTGGGGAGTTTGAAGTTAGTCAAGTCGTTTACTTCAAAGGCATTTGTCGTCCTGTCCCTCCTAGTCATTGGCGCGGCATCGTTTTTGTTTTGGATTACGAGTGATGCCCATATAGCAACTCCATTGTCGTACGCTGCGTTAGAGCAGAAACTAGCAACGGTAACAGAGGGAGCGACCTTGAAAGAAACATCATCTGGCGCACTCTATTTAAAAACAGGGAACGATCTATATGTGACGAATATACGACCTGAAAGCGAATTGGCAGAACATCTCGTAAAAACATATAATGTTTCTTATCGTTATTCTGGTGGTAATACATCGAGTTATCTAATTGCAGGATTGCTGTTAGCAGCGCTGCTCACATTTCTCATACTTCAACAAAAAGGAAAATTGGGTGTAGGAGCTGCATCTATGAAACATAGCGCGTCTAAAGAAACACCACTCCCTGACATTACCCTTAATGATATCGGTGGATTGTCACAAGAGATGAAAGACGAGATTCACCAAACTTTGGATATCATAAAAGATCCGAAACGATCCGTTGCGTTTGGTGTAAAAGCACCGAAGGGAATTTTGCTTGAAGGGCCTCCAGGAACGGGAAAAACATTACTAGCCCAGGCAATTGCACATGAAATCGGTGCTTCGTTCTATTCGTCAAGCGGATCTGCTTTCACTGAGCTATTCGTCGGTGTTGGCGCTTCTCGAATTCGTACAATGTTCCAAAATGCGCGCAAGCAGGAAATGGCAGTCATTTTCATTGACGAAGTGGATGCACTTGCTGGAAAAAGGAAAGCACATGGTGGGGAAGAATCTGAGAAAACGTTGACTGAACTTCTAGTCCAGCTTGACGGTGGGGCGGATAATGAAGGCGTTCTATTCATTGCTGCAACGAATCGAAAAGACATGTTGGATGAAGCCTTCTTACGACCTGGCCGAATTGATTATTCATTCCAAGTACCGCTTCCTGATACACTAGGACGACGTGAAATTATGGACATCCATACAAAAGGGAAGGCATTGGCGCCAAACGTGGCTTCGTCACTGGACATGCTGGCGGAAAGTACATCAGGCTTTTCAGGTGCTCAGATCAGTGCGTTGTTTACAACGGCAAGTAAACGTGCGATTCGAGAAGGGCGAGCTGAAATCGACACGAGCGATATGGATTTTGCAATTGATAGGACCATTCTAGGAAATGCGTCACGAAGTATGAATGATCCAATCACTAAACGTCGTGTTGCCATCCATGAATCTGGTCATGCCTTAATTGCAGCTATTACAAAACCTCATTCCGTGCGAAAAGCGACAATTATCCCTAGAGGTCAAGCACTTGGCTATGTAGCGCCTATTCAAAAAGAGCTCCATTTACAAACTGCAAGTGAACTTCTGGACCAAGTTAGTATGATCCTTGGCGGGGGGATTGCTGAGAGAATCTATCTGGGTGAGCATAGTATTGGTGTCAGCGGGGATGTTCAACAGGCTAAGGACATCATCGAACGGATGGTCGATACCGGATTACTTCAAGACGGGTTTACTTTAACGTTTAGTAAGACTGAAAAAGAAATCAAGATGAAAGAACTCTTTAAAGTGGCTATTGAGCGAACTGAAGAATTGATCCGCGGGCATGCGGACCAATTTGAGAATTTGGTGAATGAATTGTATACAAAGGAAACATTGGACGGTTCTGAAGTGCATTATATTGTTTGCGGTGTAAAAAAAGAACTCGTTCCAAGTTCGTAATAAAGAAGAGGGCAGCCAATTAGTAGGCTAGCCCTCTTTTATCTTTTTCGGTTAGGAATCTTATCACTTTGCTTTTTATCATTTACGAATTTCATAACGACAGGCAAAATAATGGGACCCCATTTAATGGCTGTTTTTACGACCTTGGTAATTTTCATGTTTTTCGCTCCTCAATAGAAGTTATACTCCTCTGTTCCCGTATTGAAGGGGATCTTAAACCTGTAAGTGGATTTTCATATATCTAACCCCGTAACAAGTTGTAAATTTCTCGTTTCAGAGTTAGGAATGGGTCACTCATCAACAACTCCTCAGAACGGGATCTTTCAAAAGGAACGATAACCTCATCTTTCACAACGGCAGGTTTATCGGATAGGACAATGATACGATCAGAAAGAAACAGAGCTTCATCGATATCGTGTGTGATGAAAAGAATTGACTTTTTATACGTTTCCCAAATTGACAGGAGCCACTGCTGCATTTCAAGACGCGTGAATTCATCTAAAGCGGAGAACGGTTCGTCCAAGCAAATGATGGACTGTGGTGCATTTAAACTGCGTATGAAAGATACACGCTGTTTCATACCACCAGAGAGCTCATTCGGATAGGCGTTCTCATAACCAGACAAACCTGCACTCTTAATGAGCTCAATTGTTTTAGCTCGATCCTGTTTTGAACCAGCGATTTCAGAACTTAACTCTACATTTTGAAGGACAGTCCTCCAAGGAAAAAGAGCTGGACTTTGTGGCATATAACTGATGTGCCCACGAGAATTATTCAGGACGGTACCGTCTAGGGAAATTGTTCCGGAATCAGGTGTGTAAAGCCCACCGATGAGCTGGAAAATCGTACTTTTCCCGCTTCCTGAAGGTCCGACAATGGAAACGAATTCGCCTTCTTTTACGGACAATGAAATTTCTTGAAGAACATGATTGGACCCATAAGATTTAGATACGTTTTCAAGAGTGAGTTGCCCCATTCGATTCGTTTCCCCCTTTACTACGCCAACGCAAGACGCTTTTTTCAACGGCTAAAATAATTCCAAAATACGTTAAACTTAAGATAATGATCAGCACGATGGCAACAAAAACACGATCCGTTTTGAACGAAGAAGAGGCGAGTGTCATATAGACACCGATTCCTTTGTTCGCTCCGAGCCATTCAGAAATGACAGCACCCATAACGCTGTAGGTCGCTGCGATTTTTAATCCTGAAAACAGTGAAGGCAATGAATGGGGCCATTGCAACTTCCAGAAAATCTGGCGATTGCTTGCGCCAATCATCTTCAAGTAGTACAGCATATCTCGATCTGTTTGTCTGAATCCATCCAGTGCCGCAATCGTCACAGGGAAAAAACAAACAAGAACGATGACAATAACTTTCGGCAGCATCCCGAACCCGAACCAAATGACGAGGAGCGGAGCGAGTACAATGATCGGGATGTTTTGCGATACGATCAGGAGCGGATAAAATGCTTGTTGAAGGAATGGGACCCTGAATAAAAGAATGGCAACTACAATCCCCACAGTGATTCCTACAACATAGCCAGTTGCTGAAAGTGTGAGTGTGGACATAATATGCGAAGCATACAATGAATAGCCTGTGAATGCTTCTTTGGCAATTTGAGTAGGTAACGGAAGAAGCCACCCTGGCACATCGAAAAGTCGCGCAGCACTTTCCCATATAACGAGTAAAAGGATGAAGACCAGAAGCGGCCGCCATCCTTTATTCACTGCCGATTTCATCTGTACTTCTCCGTGAGCTTTTCCATGGAAGCACCTTTAGGATTGGTGTAGATTTTTACTTGAGAAATGACACTGGGTGCACCTAGTTCCGTCATGCGCATGTTCATTTTTTCGATGATGCTAAGTAAATTCCCAAGTTCGCCTTCCATCGTTGTTTCAAGTGGTGCGACTTGATAGGGTACACCGGATTTAGCGATCACTTCAATCGCTGCATCTACATAAGGAATGACATCTTCGCCATTCGGGGTCTTTGGTATTATTTGAATACTAACAAGTGCATTCGCCATGTTCATTTCCTCCTTATTTCGGTAAAAACTCATTTGTAAATGCGTCTTTTGCAATGAATTCTCCTTCGAGCAAACCGTTTTCATCCAACCAGTCAGCATAGTTCTCCCATGTTTTCAATTGCTGTTCCCCGAAACGAGGAGCATCGTCTTGATATTTAGGAGAAAGCCACTGCTGACTCTTTTTGACGAGCTCGAGATCGAGATCAGGAACCGCATTAGTCAGGATTTCCGCAGCTTCTTCTGGGTTGTCAATTGCAAATTGATATCCTTTTACAGTGGCAGCCAAAAACGCTTTCACTTTCTCAGGATCTTTTTCAATTAATTTTTCATTTGTTGTAATTATAGGCGTATAGTAATCCAGCTTTTCGGAGTAGTCCTTCAAATATTGCATGTTCAGTTCCATTCCGCGCTGTTCAGCTTCGATACCTGTCCAACCAAAGTATACCCATGAAAGGTCGATATCACGTTGAATCGCCGTGAAGAAATCAGAGGAGCCCATATTGATGTATTTCACTTTACTGCTATCTGCGTTATCCTTTTCCATCAAAGATTCAACGACAGCTTGCTCGACTGGAGCACCCCAACCACCATAATTTTTCCCTTCGAAGTCTTTAGGAGATTCTATGCCTGTTTCTTTTAAAGAGGCAAAACCAGACGTATTGTGCTGAATGATTGCCGCAATCGAAACGATTGGGATACCCGCTACACGTGCTTCTGTAAGAGACTCTTGTGCGCCAATACCAAAATCAGCCTTACCTGAAGCAACGAGCTGGTCGGCACCTGCCTCGCCGGGCAACATGATTTCCACATCGAGCCCTTCATCTTTAAAGTAACCTTTTTCTTGTGCTACATACAAACCAGTATGATTTGTATTGGGCGTCCAATCGAGTGCGAAGTGGACTTTTTGGACAGTTTCTTTGTCGTCGCCACTTGACGTACTTGATTCTTTGTCTGCGCTGCATGCGGTCATAAGTGATGCAGCAAACAGTACTGTAAGTATTCGTTTCAATGAAATCCCCCTCCTGGAGTTTCACACTGCAACAAAAAAACGCGCGCTCCCGATTTTCGGAAGCGCGCGTCACATAATCATTATGAAATGAATATGTTCCCTCCGCTGGCGTTAACCAGATCAGGTTCAAAGGGTCTGCATGTCGCATGCATCTCAACCGGTTCTCCGGTACCCCTACATATTGTCAGTGATGAAGTTGTATGGTGTTCACTTATTACTTTGCCATACTTTTCTGTAAGTAGCAAGTCTCGTAGTTTCAGCGTTTTTTACTTTCCGCAATGAATTTAGTCGTGATATACTAAGAAAAGGATTTTAACCTCTGATTCATCCAAACAGAAAGTGAGTGATCACGATGGGCCGTAAATGGAACAATATTAAAGAAAAGAAAGCGTCAAAAGATGCAAACACGAGCCGGATCTATGCAAAATTCGGTCGCGAAATATATGTAGCAGCAAAGCAAGGGGAACCGAATCCTGATTCCAACCAAGCGCTTAAAATCGTCTTGGAACGTGCGAAAACGTATAGTGTTCCTAAAGCAATTATCGATCGTGCAATTGAAAAAGCTAAAGGTGGCGGCGAAGAGAGCTACGATGAGCTTCGCTATGAAGGATTTGGGCCTAATGGATCGATGGTTATTGTCGATGCGTTAACAAACAACGTCAACCGGACGGCTTCAGAAGTACGTGCTGCTTTCGGTAAAAATGGGGGGAACATGGGTGTCAGTGGTTCCGTGGCCTACATGTTTGACCATACGGCTGTTTTTGGAATTGAAGGGAAGTCAGCAGATGACGTTCTTGAATTGATGATGGAACACGACGTGGATGTCAATGACATTAGCGAAGAAGACGGCCAGGTTCTTGTATACGCAGATCCGACCGCTTTCCATGAAGTACAAGAAGCGTTCAAAGCTGAAGGAATCACTGATTTCACAGTCGCTGAACTGACAATGCTTGCACAAAACGACCTCGAGCTTGACGCGGACTCCGAAGAGCAATTCGATAAGATGATTGATGCAATTGAAGACCTTGAAGACGTTCAACAAGTCTACCACAATGTAGATCACGGAGAATAAAATCTATAAAAAAGCGACAAGAGCAGTCACACGCTCTTGTCGCTTTTCTAGTTGTCACCAATTATTATTTCGATACTTCTTATAATAATTGACCTGTCTTAGGAACAAATAAAGCTTCCGCTTCAAATGCTTGTCCCCCTTGTAGAACAACGGATTTACATACTTCTTCTGTTTCAACAGACGCTTAATATCTCTCTTGACTGCCTTGTTCGTTACAAATTTCTTGAGCACAATTTTAGGAACAACTGTGAACAGGAAAGGTTTATCGAGCAACACAAGTGGCTTTGGTTTATGGAAAATCAAATCGTCCACGAAATAGCTCGCCATATTATGCCCAAGTGCAGTTGTGTAGTAACTGGAACGTCCTTGTCGGATATTCACTTCAAATACTTTGAACTTCTTATCACGAGGGTCATACTTCAAATCGAAGTTCGCAAATCCTCTATAGCCTACAGCCTCTAAGAAGTTTTTTAATTTGTGCATCATTTCTTCGTTGAATCGCGTAATCACTGCTGTATAGTTTCCGATTGCAGTCACGGTATGTTCTTGCAGAACGACTTGTGCAAACGTAACGAGCTGAGTTTGACCAGCTGAATTTGAATAGATAACGGAATCCCACATATATGTATCATCACCCGGTATGAAATCTTGAATGATGAGCTCTTCGTTATACCCACTATTCTTCACCGTTTCAATGACTTTGTTCAATTCCACAAGCGAATTCACTTTGTACACTTTTTGCTGTCCAGCAAACTTGTTTTGGTTATAGACAACGGTATCGCTCGGCTTGACGATGACTGGATAACTCATATCTTCCTTGAAAGTTCCATCTGCTTCGCAGTCGTAAAAGAATGTTAAAGGAGTATCAATGTCATGTTCTTTACACAGCTTATAGAAGTGGGATTTAATCTGTAAATGGTCCATGAGCTCTCGATCGATATAGTTGAAAGTAAAGTGTTCTTTTAGTTGATCAGCATGTTCAATGATGAGTCGGACATACAAATCATTCGTGCCAATAAGTAATAGTTCGCGCCCTTCAGCTTTGTACTTATTAGCGATTCCAATAAGAATATCTGCAAACTTATTTTCGTCAGATAGCTCTGGATTGAGCTCTATTTTGTGAGGAATTGTACTAAGTTGTGTAAATGATAAAGATTCTTTACCGATCAATACAGGATTAATACGGTAGGCTTCATGAAAAGAAATCGCCATGTTGTATGCGTTCATATCTGTACCAACTATGATGGGTAAGAATGGAAGTGTTTTTGCGTTCATAGTATCCTCCTAAATCTCGATGGAATTGTCTTTCCTAAAAGTCCTAACCTCTATATTACATGGAAAACACTTTGGGTTACAACAGATAGCCTATAAAGGATACGGCGCGACAGGTTTATAGTTGGAACCAAAAAGGAATAGAAAAAAGAGGTTTATTTCAAGGAGGAACAAGCACGATGTTAAAAATTGAAGAAACAAAAATGGATATGAAGCGTGAGGATGTCATCCAGAGATTGGTGAAGCGAGGTATATTCAAGATTGAAGGAAAACAGCTCTACGAACTACCATTACTTCTATTAATGAAAGAATATTATAAGTACGTGTAACGACGATTGCCGGTTGAGGAAATTTTCCTTAGCCGGTTTTGTAATAGTACTCAATATAGTGAGGAGAGGAAAAGAAATGGGCGATAGCCAATCAATTCGTAGTCGATTGGAATGGGTGATCGATGCTACCATACCCGCCATTCAACGAGCATTAGAAGACGAAACACTTACTTCTGAAGAGTTGGTATTGTTTTACATGGATCGTATCGCAAGAGAAGGGCAACTGACGAATGCGATTCTTGAGTTAAATCCCCATGCGTTACAAATCGCACAGGCACTCGACTTTGAAAGAAAGACATCAGGCAAACGTTCTATGCTCCATGGCATCCCGATTTTGCTGAAGGATAATATAGATACAAGTGATGGCATGCATACGAGTGCAGGTAGTTTAGCATTGGAAAATTATTATGCCCCTGAAGATGCTTTTCTCATCAAACAGCTCCGTAAGGCAGGAGCCATCCTCCTTGGAAAAACCAATATGACGGAATGGGCAAATTTCATGTCAGATGAGATGCCAAATGGTTGGAGCTCAAGAGGTGGCCAAGTGCTTAATCCATTCGGACAGTTCGAAGTGGGTGGATCCAGTTCAGGATCTGCTGTAGCTGTTGCAACTAATTTAGCCGTCGCATCTATCGGTACTGAAACAACCGGATCGATAATTCATCCAGCCTCACAAAATGGAATCGTAGGACTGAAACCGACAGTTGGGACTATCAGCCGAAGAGGTATTATCCCCTTATCAGTGACACAAGATACTGCGGGTCCGATGACACGAAGCGTGACGGATGCCGCACTTGTCTTTCAAATATTAGTTGGATACGATAAAGAGGATCCCATATCGATTATTTCGCAAAAGTATGATTCTATAGATTGGTTAGGGTGCTTAAAACAAGAATCACTTCAAGGAATACGTATCGGAGTCGCAAGTTCAATATTTAGAAACGAAGTGTCTGAAGAACGGATGCAACTATTTAAAAGTTCATTAAGCGTATTAGAACAACTAGGCGCAAAAATCATCCCAGACATCGATCTTGGTACAAAAGAAGATGATCTAGGCTACAATGTTCTCTTACATGAATGTAAAGCGGCACTTAATCATTATTTAGGGAAAACACCAGCAACCAATCGTATCCGATCAATAACGGATATAATTTCTTTCAACGATGATCACCCCGAACAGACGCTGCACTATGGACAAGAACTGCTTAAAAGAATAAATGATCGGAGCGGTACGCTAACCGAACCACTTTACATCGAGGCCTTATTACGCAATCGGCACTTGGCAAAGAAAGTGGCACTGGGAAAGGCATTAGAGGAAAATGACGTTGACATTTTGGCGTTTCCTCAAAATCATGGATGCAGTTTTGAAGCAGCTGCTGGTTATCCAGCTATAACGGTACCTGCAGGAGTGACAAGTGCAGGTGAGCCATTCGGCTTAACATTAACTGGATCTGCCTATTCTGAACCTTCGTTACTTGGGTACGCATATGCATTTGAACAACAGACGCAAGCACGTCACAAGTTCAGAATGGCACAGAAGAAATAAGCGAGCTAATAACAAACTGTGGTAAACTGAGTGGAAGAGAGCGAAAGTGGGGATGGAAATGTCCTTTTTAGAAGGAATGAGTCAAGAAGTCAAAGAAAAATGGGAATTTGAAAACGCAATGCCGATACAAGAGCAAATGATTCCAGAAATGTTAGCCGGGCGTGATGTTGTTGCAGAATCACCAACAGGTTCAGGGAAGACACTTGCTTATGTGCTGCCACTACTGGAACTAGCAGATAGTACGAAACAGCAAACACAAGTTTTGATCATGACCCCATCTCAAGAGTTATCCATGCAAATTGTAAATGTGATTCGTGAATGGATCGCAGGGACTGAAATGACAGTCACGCAACTGATTGGCGGAGCAAATATGCAACGTCAAATTGAAAAGTTAAAAAAGAAACCGACAATTGTCGTCGGAACACCGGGGCGACTTGCTGAGTTGATCAAAAACAAAAAACTGAAAATGGGAGAAATCCGTCATATTATTCTCGATGAAGGCGATCAGTTGCTGTCTCGCGAAAATCGTGTAGCAGTGAAAAATATGATTGAGTCTGCCCATTCCACACGTCAAGTAGCCGTTGTATCAGCAACGATTACAGAGGACATTGAAGATGTAGCAATCCGATTCATGAACGACCCAGTTCGTTTGAAGGTGACTGCAGAGGAAATGCCGGCAACAGGAGAAGTCGTACACTCTTATGTAAAAACGGAAGAACGAGATAAGACCGATCTATTACGCGGGTTATCCCATATCCAGGGCCTCCGAGCATTGGCATTCATCAACAACGTGGATCAGTTGCGCATGAAAGAGATGAAACTCCATTATGAAGGCGCACCCATTGCAGTGCTCTATTCAGATATGAACAAATTCGAACGACAAGATACGCTGGACAAGTTTCGTAAAGGGGATATCCGAATCCTCATTGCGACTGACTTAGCAGCACGAGGATTGGACATTGAAGGACTTACCCACGTAATCCACGTCAACGTTCCACATACAGTGGAGCAATATGTTCACAGGTCAGGTAGAACAGGACGTGCAGGAGCTGACGGGGAAGTACTAACTTTATTGTCTTATCCAGAAGAACGGGATTATCGTAAGCTCGCAAAAGGGTATAAGCCTGTTCAAAAAGTATGGCACAGCGGCAAATTAGTTGAAGGTAATTCTAAAACCGTAAGCGGTCAAAAACCGTCAAAACCTAAAAAGAAGAAAAAATAAAAAACGTACATCATGAGTCTCTCATGATGTACGTTTTTTTGTTTAAAGTTCTGTCAAAATAATCGGTTTGTCTTTTGTAACGATAATCGTATGTTCAATTTGAGCAACAAGCGATTTATCAGGTGTGATGAATGTCCAGCCGTCGCCTTCTTCGATAATGTGTTCGGCCTTTTCTGAAATGAAAGGCTCAACTGCAATGACCATACCTTCCTTCATGATCGTAGGCTCCCAAGCATCGTAATAATTAAGTACATGCTGGGGTTCCTCGTGAAGAGAAGTTCCGATTCCATGACCCGTAAGATTCTTAATCACTGTCAGCCCATTGTCATTTGCTTCGCGTTCCACGGCTTTACCAATTTGGTTGAGACGGGAACCAGCTTTCACTTTCGTCATTGCCCGATCAAAAGCACTTTTAGCAGTATCGCATAATTTTTGCTTGGCTTCATCAGCAGTCCCAAGGACAAATGAAATACCTGTATCTGCAAAGTACCCATCACAAGAACCAGAGACATCGATATTGATGAGATCGCCGTCTTTTAGAACTCGTTTACCTGGGATACCGTGAGCCACTTCATGATTGACGCTGATACACGTATATCCAGGAAAATCATATTGATCGATCGGTGCAGAAACTGCTCCTTTTTCAGCGAAAAGTTTACCACCTAGTTCGTCAAGCTCCTTCGTCGTCATGCCAGGCGTAGCTGCTGCTTTCATATCTTCACGAATTTCCGCTACAATTCTTCCGATTTTTCGCAAGGCAGCAATATCTTTTTCTGTGTTTGCAATCATGTGAAATCCTTCTTTCTGTACTTTCTTTGTCACTTTTAACTATACCACATTTAAAAGGAACTACCCGGAAAGACGGTTCGCGGTTATCTAAATACTTTCACACCTTGTACAACATTCCATACGAGAACAACCATGAACAAAAAACTGTATATCATCATAAAAAGAACTGGAGCCGCGCCCCAAAAGCCTATGGAATTAGGTGCTGTGACCATACTTGGAGAGTTCAAAAATTCAGTAGAAGTTTGGCGGATTGAAAAGAACTGAAAAAATGATATTAGACTTGCAGCAACTAGTAAAACGGTTGGAATGAGATGAGAGACAAGAGCTCGTTTAGAATGACGTTTAACATCACGATTATCAGCAACCATCCAAACGATAAAGGGCAATAACAAAGGCGCAAAAAACACACTGAAATAACTAAGCGATGATAGTAATTTAGAGTTATCCAAAATAATTTTTCTCCTTTCTGAAGAAGTAGTATAGTCAGTATTGCCAAACGGACGTCTAAAAGCACAACGAGTTTGAGGGATACAGAAAAAAGACACGAAAAAACGTCGTCCTAGCAACTACTAGTTGCTAGGACGACGTGACTTTTATCTTTTTAGATGTGGTTGAAGGGGCGAACATGAACAATCCTAGGATCATAATCACCATCAAGAAAAGTGTAGATAAGGTGACGAAAAGTTCTTCAAAACCAATATTTACGAGGATCCCTAAATATACCCACATGAAAACTATGCTGATGACCCAATCTCGATGATGGTAACTAAAGTGCAATGCAATGGCTGTCAGGATGGTTAAGTTAATGATCGACCATAGAACAGAACTCAGACCTAAACGGTTCCATTCATCTAAAACAAGTAAGTAGTTGGCATTCATCACAAAATCAATGAGGGTCCACGAAAACAGCAAGGCAACTGGGATCCGTTGCCCCCACTCATTTTGCTTGCTCGGATATGTCCGATATAACGCATAAAGGGAAAGCAACCCAACGGTAGTTAAGAGACTGGCCCAACCATAATAGCCATAATTCCACAATGGAAACCACGCTGCATTTCCTAGACAAGCGGTTATGAAAAGCAAAATCCTTTTTATTGAAAGTGATCCATTTGAATAGAATTTAACAATCCAGTATGCAAGAAATAGAAAAATAATGGGTCTGATAAAATACGTGAAATCTGCAGGCATAAGAAGAATAGGAAGTTTATGGGCTATTTCTATTGTTGTCATCCCGTTGAGAAGTGTTGAGTTTGAAATTGTAAGGGCAGTTGCTAAAACAAGAAAAACAAAAGCTAAAATCAGTTTTTTCATGAAATATCCTCCTGGTACCAGTATACTAGTAAATAGGAGTTTTTGAAAAAGTAATTATGAAGTTTTCGCAACAATTGTCCTGATTTGATATGTATAGTACCGTTACTTAAGGGAAGAACATGGTATACTAAGGAAAATGATTACATAAACATATATGTGTGAGTAAGAAAATGGAATGGCTAACGACCCGTACAAAGGTGGAATTGAGCGTGATACTACTTGAAGGAACAACATGCTATTTACGCATATTAACTGAAGAAGACGCCATGATTTTTACAGAATTGGTTTCTCGCAACAAAGAGTATTGGACTGTATTTGAACCCCGCCACGATGCCAGCTATTATACAGTGCCGATGCAAAGGGAGAAAATTCGGGAGTCTCTTTATCAAATGAGAGACCGCCGGGAATACAATTTCGGTATTTTTGATAGTGAAACTAGCAAATTGGTTGGTCAAATTTCACTTTACAGCATAAAGCGTTTGCCTTTTTCAAGTGGTTTTGTCGGATATTCGATTGATCATGAGTCTGCTGGAAAAGGGATGGGGACTAAAGCCCTTGAGCTCGTCACGAAGTTTGCATTCGAAACCGCAGGCTTGCACCGGGTGGAGGCATTTGTTTCGCCACGTAATGTTGCATCGATTCGAGTACTCGAAAAAACGAAGTTTGACCGCGAAGGTTTACATCGAAAATTATTATATATTAATGGTGTGTGGGAAGATCATTATATGTATGCACAACTTGAAGACGATTATTGAAAGGGTAAGACCGCATGGCGATTTTTGAAAAGTCGTTTTCGGATATGGTTTCATTAATAAAAAACACATTTCCACAAGCTTTTACAAGCTGGGTGGAAATGTGTTTTTTATTGTCTATTTCCCGGGAAATAAAACGGAATCAGTCGTTTTGCGTAGCGATTTCTGAATAACCATCGTCAATGATATCTAGTTTTCCAGTGTCGGGATGGATGACTAGACCATGTACAGGAACCGTTTTATCCATTAACGGATGGTTGCGAACTGCGTCAACACTCTGTTTAACGCTAGCAGTCACATCTTTAAATCCATGAAGCCAGCCTTTAAGGTCCACTCCTGAATAAGCAAGTGTTTTAAATAGGTCACGGTCAATCCCTCGAGCAACCATTTTGTCGATAATTGAATCTGTATTTATAGAGCTCATACCACAATCATAATGACCAATAATGTACACTTCGTCCGCCTGTAACTCATAAACAGCGATGAGTAGACTACGCATGATACTACCGAATGGATGGGCCACGAGAGCACCGGCGCTTTTAACGATTTTAGCGTCTCCATTTTTCAAGTTCATGGCACTCGGAAGGAGTTCTGTAAGACGCGTGTCCATACATGTTAAGATAACAATTCGTTTGTTCGGAAACTTTGTTGTTGCATATTTTTCATACTGCTGTTCAGTTACGAACTGGTCGTTATGCTCTAATATTGTTGAAAGAAGTGTCATAAAAATTCCTCCGATTTTAATAGTATATAGAGAAAAAGGGCGCCAGTTGGCAGCCCTTTTAATATTCTCAAGAACCCAATATAGGATTATGATTAGTAGGTGACATCTGGTTTTGGATCAATTACTTCACAGTCGTGCGACACTAGAGAATCGCCCATATAGTGAATCATGAACATCGCAGCTGTACCAAAGGTAACTGCAAAACCGAGGATAGTAACGATTAGTAAGGCCATTATTAGTCTCCTCTCTATTGATAATCAGTGACTACTACCATTATACCTCATTTACACGAAAAAATTAAGAGGACTGCACCAACTTTGTGGATAATTCAAGTTTAGAATGCCCAAGTCCCTCTTCGGAAGAGAGGTTCAACTGTCCCATCAGCAAGGACACCATCAATATCCATTTCACCGGATCCAATCATGAAGTCGACATGAGTGATACTTTGGTTCAAACCATTTTGTTCAAGTTGTTTGCGATCCATTTCTTTACCACCGTCTAAATTGAATGCATACGCGCTACCAATCGCTAAGTGATTCGAAGCGTTTTCATCGAAAAGTGTGTTGTAGAACAATAGTCCAGACGCTGAAATTGGAGATTCATGAGGGACGAGTGCAACTTCACCTAAATATTTGGCCCCTTCATCAGCTTCAATCATATTTTCCAAAACATCTTGTCCTTGACCAGCAGCAATATCTGTAATTTTTCCATCTTTAAAAGTAATCTTAAAGTCATCGATGATTGTTCCGCCATAACTTAGTGGTTTTGTACTTGAAACGACACCGTTTACTCCGGTCTTTAAAGGTGCTGTAAATACTTCTTCAGTTGGCATATTCGCCATGAATGTCGCACCATCAGCATTTACACTACCCGCACCACACCATGTGTGTTTTTCAGGTAATTCAATTGTTAAATCAGTGCCTGGAGCTGTGTAATGCAGTGTGTGATAATGTTTGTTATTCAAATAGTCCACTTTTTCATGTAGTTTCTTGTCATGTTGTTTCCACTCTTCTACTGGATCGCCTGTGTTCGCTCGCACTGCCTTAAAAATGGCATTCCATAGCGCGCTAACCTGTTCAGCTTTTGGTAGATCAGGGAAGACAAGAGCTGCCCAATCAGCTGAAGGTGCGGCAATGACCGTCCAACTGAATTTGTCTGCTTGCATCATTTGACGGAATCCATCAAGAGCTTGTCCACTCGCTTTTTGTGCATCGCGAATACGCGAAGGATCTACATTTTTGAATAAGTCAGGACTTTGGGAAACGATGCTCATGAAGGCAGTTCCATTTTTCGCAAGTTCCTCGCGCTCTGCAATTTTCCAAGAAGGGAATTCAGAGAATGAATCTGCTGGAGCTTGTTCGTACCGGATCCGGGAGATGACATCATCGCTCCAGTCGACAAATACTTGACGAGCACCTGCAGCATAAGCTTTTTCAACGATGATTCGTACAAATTCACGAACGTCTGTAGAAGCACTTATAAAGAGGTTTTGATTGGGTTGGATATTCACGCCGACTTTAACGGCAAGTTCTGCGTAATTTTGTAATTGCTGTTCAAATGTATTCAATAGATTCATACCCCTTTCACAATGTATACTAATAGTACCAACTTTGGTTTGAAAAGTGCAAAAAGAATGACTTGAATCCGCTTACAGCAAGAAAAGAAAAGATTACTGAGATTTCTCGACCGGATTGTCTAAAGAAATCACAGATTATGACGAAATAAATAGAAGAATGAAAGACATGGAGGTCTTTACATGGATTTATCAACAGTATTTGGGTTAATTCTCGGTTTCGCAGCAGTATTAGTTGGAATGGTACTAAAAGGTGCGCCACTTGCAAACTTAGCGAATCCTGCTGCTTTCCTTATTATCATAGTTGGTACTGTAGCTGCGATAGTCATCGCATTTCCGATGAACGAGATTAAACGGATACCGAAATTGTTCGGTGTGATTTTCAAAGAACAAAAACTTACTTCAGACTCAAATATTATCCGAATGTTTTCATCTTGGGCGGATGTAGCCCGAAGAGAGGGGCTTCTATCACTTGAAGCGCAAACCGATTCTATCGAGGATCCTTTCTTGAAAAATGGTTTAGGACTTGCCATTGACGGACAGAACGCAGATTATATCCGTGATGTGCTCGGTGAAGAAGTAGATGCAATGGCAGACAGACATTCTGCCGGTGCTCTTATTTTCACGCAGGCTGGTACATATGCTCCTACGCTCGGTGTACTCGGTGCGGTAATCGGACTTATTTCTGCACTTGGGAATATGAACGATACCGAAGCACTCGGTCATGCGATTTCCGCAGCTTTTATCGCGACATTACTAGGGATTTTCACAGGGTATGTACTCTGGCATCCATTTGCTAACAAACTAAAGCGGAAATCAGCAGAAGAAGTGCGGCAGAAGAACATGATGATTGAAGGAATACTTTCTGTTTTAGAAGGAGAAGCTCCACGCGTAATTGAACAAAAGTTATCTTCATATCTATCTATGGAGGAACGTCGTAAGCTTGCTAACGAAAGCCCGAAAGGCAAGGAGGCGGGAGAAGTTGCCGAAGAAGCGTAAGCGCAAAAAAGATGATGGCCACGTTGATGAATCCTGGCTTCTGCCTTATTCAGACTTGTTAACATTGCTCCTTGCTTTGTTCATCGTATTGTTTGCATCCAGTTCAGTAGATGAGGCGAAATTCAGTCAAATCTCTTCAGTGTTCAATGAAATTTTTGACGGGGGTAAAGGTGTTATGGAAAGTTCTTCTCCTACTACGGTGCCTGTGCCGAAGGATGACTTAGGAGCTGAAAACGATAATTCTTCCTATTTAGAGGACCAGCGATCACTTGGAGAAATCCAAGAAAGTCTAGAAGATTATATTGCTGAAAATGAGTTGGAAGGTCAGTTTGATACAAAGCTCACGGAAGAGGGACTGCTGGTCACGATACGTGACAGTGTACTATTTAAAACAGGTAGTGCAGAAATCGATACACAATATCGTTCAATTGCATCTGACATTGCAAAATTGCTGGTATTTGAAAAGCCGAGGCAAATCGTAATTGCAGGTCATACGGATAATGTGCCGATGGTTAGCGGTCAGTACAAAACGAACTGGGAGCTCAGCGTCATGCGGGCAGTCAACTTCCTATCCATAATTGCTGAGAATGATAAAGTGGATCCGATGGCGTTCAGTGCTAAAGGGTATGGAGAATTCCGTCCAATTGCAGCAAACGATACAGAAGCCAATCGTGCAAAAAACAGACGGGTTGAAGTCTTGATTCAACCGCTTGTATTAAAAGATGGTACAGCATTTGAATAATAACTAAACAAAAAGCAGCAGCTCCACGGAATGGGAGCTGCTGCTTTTTGTTATAGACCTATTATGAGTTAGCCGCGAAGTGAACCGAGTTCAGCAACAATCGCTTGCATTTCGTTTGGTGTAATCGTCTCGCGTTTCATTACCATTTTGTAAATGTAATGAAGGTCTTCATATTTGGATGTGCTGAAGTTCTCTGACTTCATCGCATCTACATTCACCATACGAAGTTTTTCTTTAATTTGATTAATCATATACGAGACATTTTCAGTAGTTGGTTGAGTTAAGTCCATGGTTTTTTCCGCCTTTCGCAATCTAGGACTTAATCATTCCATTATTTAGTCTCACTGTCAACAGGAAGACCTGCTTTTAGACGTTTCTCTTCCTGCATTTTTGCGTGGAAACGTTTAGACTCCATTACAATGACACCAGACAAGCCGAGAAGGCCAATTAGATTCGGAATTGCCATTAGACCGTTGAGAACATCTGCAAGTGACCACACTACGTCTAGAGTTGCAGTAGCTCCAACGAAGATGAAGAGTACGAAAACGATTCGATAAGCGAATGCAGCCTTAGGACTCGGGAATAAGTATTGGAAGCACTTCTCACCGTAATAACTCCATCCGAGGATTGTTGAGGATGCAAAGAAAATCAGTCCAATTGTAACGATCATAGGTCCAGCTCCACCTAGGAACTCACCGAACGCTACTCCTGTTAACGCGCCTTTGTCGATGCCTTTGTCCCACTGACCAGACATGACAATCGTAATCCCGGTGATCGAACAGATAATCAATGTATCAAACAGTACTTGAGTCATAGAAATTAGCGCTTGACGTCCAGGCATGTCTGTCTTTGCTGCAGCTGCAGCAATTGGTGCAGATCCAAGACCCGCTTCGTTTGAGAAGAGTCCACGTGCCACTCCAAAACGTATGACTGTACCAATTGCTCCACCTGCAATTGCTTGACCAGAAAATGCATCGCTGAAAATCAGACCGAATGCAGCGGGTACCAAGTCATAGTTTAAGATAATAATAATTGCTCCAGCTATGAAATAGAATAGTGCCATAATCGGTACAAAGAATGCTGTTACTTTACCGATTGACTTGATACCACCTAAAATTACAAGAGCTCCAAAAATGACAAGGGCAATTCCTGTAACATAGAAAGGTACGTTGAACGTATTATGCATAGCATCTGCAATGGCTTTAGATTGAGTTCCATTACCAATCCCGAAAGCAGCAAATGCGCCAAAGATGGCAAACAAGACACCGAGCCATTTTTGTTTAAGACCATGTTCCAAATAATACATTGGTCCACCGGACATTTGTCCATTAGCATCTTTCACTCTGTATTTAACTGCGAGGACTGCTTCTCCATATTTAGTTGCCATTCCGAACAGACCCGCGATCCACATCCAGAAAATAGCTCCGGGTCCACCAGTTGCAACAGCACTGGCAACCCCTACAATGTTACCGACACCGACCGTTGCAGCCATGGCCGTCATCAACGCCTGGAATTGAGTGATATCGCCGTCTGCTTTTTTGTCATGATTTCTAGAGAATACTTGTTTCAATGAGTACGGCAATAATCGAAACTGAATGAAAGTGAGTCGGAAGGTTAAAAATATCCCCGTTCCAACAAGTAATATCAGTAGTGGTGGCCCCCAAATGATATCGCTTAATTTACCTAAAAATGCTTGTGCTTGTTCCATCCCAATTCCCCCCTTGTTGTTTGGCTAACATATGCTAAAAAGGTCGTAATAAGAAGTCATCCACCTCCTCGAAATAGAAAATTCAAACTAGTTAAACGAATTGTCTTTATTAAGTACTAATATTGCGAAACTTCAGTGCGTACGTCAAGTACTTTTTTAAAGCTTGAGCTGATTTGTTTGTTTTTTACTTACTGGGGTATAATACGGTAAGCAATTAAGTAATCTATTTGGAGGTAATTTTTATGGGGAATAGTAAACTTGGTAAATTCATCTTGTTAGGCGCATTAAGAGGTGGTGTCGCTGCTTTGCTCGATCGTTCAACACGTACTACAGTGGTAGGGACTTCTAAAAAAGCGGCAAACGAAATTACGTTCTATGCAAAGAACCCTGAAAGCTTGAAACAAAAATTGGTTGATCAGAAAGACAAATTCCAAGCTGCCTATGAACAGCTATCTGGGGATGTATCTTATATTAAGGAACAAGTAGAAGAACTTAAGGCATTAACACCACAAGTGAAAGAATTTGTAACAGATACAAAGGAGACATTTGTCGATTCGAAAGAAGAGTATGAAACCATTATGAAGGACCCACAAACAGCTACTTCGTAAACCGTGAAGCGAAAAGGAGTGAACCGCTTTGAAAGAAGAAAAAAACAACAAGTTGTCCGATGGGTCGCCTTCACTCAAAAAGGCCCATCAGGACAAACCGTACATAAACGAACTATCGCACCGTTCCAATGAGGGCGGAAACAAATTTTCGGATTCAAAAGTAGGCGGTTTTGTAACAGACATTAAAGAAGGAGACATACATACATTTGATGTGACAACAAAAGATGGATTTATGAAGGAATTGATTTTGCGCATTAAAACAGTCGATGTATCTGGTCTTGGTGCTGAACTCTCTTATTTCTTCTTGTTCTCAATGTTTCCACTGCTTATTTTCCTTTTCACGTTGTTGCCCTATATGAATCTTGACCAGGCGGAAGTCATTCTGTTCATCAAGGATTATGCCCCGGCAGAAGTGGCATCCATGATTAGTGATATTCTTGAGCAAGTGTTGGCTAACAAAAATGGCGGATTGTTGTCCGTTGGTATTTTGGCAACACTTTGGTCTGCATCCAAAGGGATGAATGCACTAACGAAAGCGCTAAATCGGTCCTATTTCAAAGAAGACTCGCGATCGTTTGTTGTCCAGCGTGGTATGTCGATAGTTTTCACTATTATGCTTGTACTTGTCGTGATAGTGGCGCTCGGTTTACCTGTCTTTGGAGAACAGATCGGTTCATTCATCTTTTCATATTTAGGATTTGAGGACGGATTTAATACATTGTGGAATCAGTTACGATTCATATTACCACCTGTTCTAATTGCTGTTGTATTCACACTCATCTATTGGTTAGTGCCTGATGTGAAACTGCCATTTAAAACTGCGCTTCCTGGAGCTTTGTTTGCGACGATAGGTTGGATTATTACTACTCTTGGATTCTCATTCTATGTTTCCAATTTTGGAAGCTATGCGAATACCTATGGAAGTATAGGAACCATCATAATTCTTATGCTATGGCTCTATTTCTCAGCAATCATTCTCATGATAGGTGGGCAAATAAATGCAGTCGCGAAAGAACGGGCAGAACGAATAAAAGTATTAAAAAGCAATACCACGGTATAATCTGTAGCATTGCTTTAGACTATAGACAAAAGGGATGGGAATCGATTAGATTTCCATCCCTTTTGTCTACAGTCTGAAGCAATGCCTTAGCTTATACCGTAGCATTGCTTTTACTTTGTTGTATTGAGCATTCGCAATCCGTTTAGAATGACAAGAATCGTGCTTCCTTCATGGCCAATTACACCAAAGGGTAAATCCACGATTTGCATGAAGTTGGAAATGATGAGCATCGCGATGATGAGGATAGAGAAGAATACATTCTGCTTTACAATACGTTGCATTTTTCTTGAAAGCTTAATTGTATAAGGGAGCTTCGTCAAGTCATTCTTCATCAAAACGACATCTGCTGTTTCCAATGCAACGTCTGTTCCTTCACCCATTGAAATCCCACTTGTTGCTGTAGCAAGTGCTGGAGCGTCATTAATCCCATCTCCAACCATTCCAACTGCACCGTATTGTTCCATCAACTCTTTGACCTTCTTAACTTTCATATCTGGAAGACATTCTGCTGTATACGAATCGATCCCCGCTTGTGAAGCAATGGCTTTTGCGGTTTTTTCGTTATCTCCCGTTAGCATAATCGTTTTCAACCCAGCCTTTTTGAGTTCTTGAATCGCTTCTATCGCCTCTGGACGGAGAACGTCTTGCAGCGCTGCTGCTGCTAGAATGCCCTCCTGGTCTTTAATGAAAAGTACGGTTTTCCCCTCTTCAGCAAGAGCAAAAGCGGATCCACTATGAAATGCTTTAGCATCATCAATCCCGACAAATCGTGGGCTTCCAACGATCACTTCTCCTTCAGGTGGAAACGCTCGCAAGCCGTTACCCGGAACTTCTTCAATGTCAAAGTCACGTCGCATCGAGACTTCTTGAGTGAGTGCGTACGCTGTAACAGCTATCGCTAGAGGATGATTCGAACGAGACTCGATCCCTGCTAAAAGTGACAATGCGTCTTCAACAGAAGTCCCTTCACGTACGATGAAATCTGTCACAACGGGTTTACCAGTCGTTAGCGTCCCTGTTTTATCAAACACAATGGCACGTAATGAGCTTAAGTGTTCGAGGTGAACACCACCTTTAAACAAGACACCGCGTTTAGCACCATTAGAGACAGCTGCGAGTGTAGCAGGCATGATTGAAGCTACGAGTGCACAAGGAGAAGCCACGACTAGAAGTACGATAGCTCGATAGAATGTTGTTGTCCAATCCCAACCAAATATGAAGTGAGGCAAGAACAGCATCAGTGCCACTGTTACCAGGACAACTTTGACATAACTCCCTTCAAAACGTTCGATGAATTGCTGGGAAGGGGATTTTTCACTTTGAGCATTCTGCACCATGGTAATAATCTTTTGGAACAATGATTCACTACTTGGTTTTGTCATTTCCATTTCGATTACGCCGCTAATATTTACTGTACCTGCAAATAACTCATCGCCTTGACGTTTATCTGCAGGAACTGATTCGCCGTTGATAGCTGACATATCGACAGATGTACTACCTCTTTGCACAATGCCATCTGCAGGAATTCGTTCACCCGGCTTGACGAGCAATCGAGCACCTACTGCTAGGGAAGACGTCGGCACACTCACTTCACTGCCATCTTCCTGAATGAGCCAAGCTTCTTCAGGCTGTAATTTCATAAGGGAAGAAATTTCATTATGGCTTTTATTCAATGTATACGTTTCGAGCGCACCACTTAACGCAAAAATGAAAATTAGAATCGCACCTTCCGCCCAATACCCGATAATCGCTGAACCAACAGCCGCGAGAACCATTAACATCTCCACGTTAAGTTCTTTGTTTTTAATCGTTTCTTCAATTCCTTCTTTTGCCTTAGCATAACCGCCGATCAAAAAGGCAGTTACATAGAGTCCTATGGAAAAAAGTTCATCTCCATTATTGCTAATTAACCAAGCCCCCAAAATGAGTACACCTGAAAGAATTGCCAAAGTGAGTTCAATATGTTCTTTCCAATTCACTGACTTTTGAAGCTCAGTATTTGAATGTGTTGTCATAATACCCCTCCTAATTGAGAATGAGATTCACTTTCATTTAGCTTATAAAAGTCATAAAGTCGGATTCCCATAGGGGAATCCGACTTAAATAATATCTGTTACTACTTTATAATGACTATTAATAGTAGTATATCATAGTTGAGAAAAAAGTGTTACAGGTTGTTTCATTTTGGGGGGGGTGTTGAGTTCCTGCATCCAAAAAAGCAGAGGCTACGGACACCTCTGCTATAGAACAAGTATTCAATTTAAAAATGTTATTTCATCTTGCCCATGCGAACTTCTAAATCGTCAACAAGGCTAATGAGACGATCTATTTCTTCAAGATCAGCTGTTTCAGGCTCAATTGTATCGAGCGTTTCCAAAAACTGATTGAGTCGATTTTTTAAATCATCAACTTGGTTAGATGGTGAGTTTTGCATAATGTACACCTCTTTCTGTACACCTATTTTAACGGAAATAGATGGTCAGTACAATTAGTAAAAAAGAAATTTGATTTTAACTATTCACAATTGAAAGTTAATGTGTTATGATACATGTAATCCAAAAAAGGAGGGCAGTTGAACAAGTTTTTATAACAGAAGGAGGCGATTCGAAGACGTCTGGAAATGGATATTCTATTGGCGAATTCGCAGTAAATCTATGAACAAATTACTTACAACATAAAGCCCGGCCCTCATTGGAGAACAAGAGGCCGGGTCTTTTTATGTGCAAAAAATCAGCTCAGCAGTTCATACGTTTTTCTTATATCAATGCAATTCGCAACAGATTGGTACATCGAACAGTTCTTATCTGTTAACTCGAGAATTTTTGGCATCTTCTCATCTGTCAGTCCATCTGCTTTCACAGAAATATGGAGATGGATTTTCTCAAGGCGACTGGCATCATCCTGTGATCGAATTACTTCTTTCACTTCAATGTTAATGGATTGGGCAGGCATCCTTTTCTTATCAAGGATTTTACGCATTACTCCTCCGGTGCAGGCTGCTATCGAGGAGACCATAAGCTGGTAGGGGCGAAATCCTTTTTCTTCATTAGAAGAAATTTCGAGCTTACCGAATTCTGTTTCAGTTTCGAAGCCGTGTTCTGTCATTTCGAATTTCATTAAAATTCACTCCTTTGTATGCTATCATTATAAAGGTTTTTGTTGAATAAGGGGTGTTTGGCGAATGGCTATTCTAAGAAACCAGCAACAACATCGTTTTTTGGTGCTGGTCGTTATTGTTTCAATTTCTGGTTTTTCACAAGGGATGTTACTCCCGTTAATCTCTGCTATTTTTGAGCAAGATGGTATTTCAGGAACTTTAAATGGATTAAATGCTACAGGACTATACATAGGAACACTTTTAGTCTCTCCATTCATGGAAGCACCACTACGGAGATTTGGCTACAAACCAGTCATTATCGCAGGTGGTTTAATCGTCATGATATCGCTTCTTTCATTCCCTTTATGGAAGAGTGTAGTTTTTTGGTTTGTGCTTCGTTTATTTATCGGCATTGGAGATCATGCCCTCCATTTTGCAACACAAACGTGGATAACGAGTACTGTTTCACCACACCGTCTAGGACGAAGTATTTCTATTTATGGGTTATCGGTAGGTTTTGGGTTTGCCATTGGTCCAATGTTTGTTCCTCTTGTATCAATTAATGAAGGGTTACCATTCATCGTCTCTGCGTTACTGACGTTGTGCGCATGGGGACTAGTTTTTACGTTGAAAAATGACCTTCCAGAAGTGATGGCAGGGACTGCAAGCGCCGGCCATTTTGGTAAACGTGCAAAAGCGACAGTGATCGTTGCTTGGATCGCGTTCCTTGGACCATTTGGTTATGGATTTTTGGAATCTTCATTAAATGCCATGTTTCCTGTGTATGCACTTCGAAATGGAATCCCTTTAAGTATGGTTGCCATCATTATTCCTTCCTTTGCTTTCGGAGGGATCATTTCTCAAGTTCCACTTGGTATCCTGTCTGACAAAATGGGACGCCGTCCGGTTCTCCTAATTGGATTAGGGGGAGGAATGCTTGCATTTACAGGCGCAGCATGGCTAAGTGCATCTTCCATCTCAATCATGGTCATGTTTTTTATAGGAGGCATATTTTCTGGCTCTCTTTTTTCACTCGGAGTTGCGTACATGTCGGATCTTACTCCGAAGCATCTATTACCTACCGGGAATTTGCTCTGTGGAATATTCTTTAGCTTCGGAAGTTTGACTGGACCTATACTTGGAGGCTTCGTGTTAGAAGTGTCGCAACAAAACTATTTGTACATATATGGTTTGTTTCTAGGCATTTTGTTTTTGTTAACATTGATAGGAATGAAATCGGTGAAACGAGTTGCGTTGTAAAAGAAAAAGACAGAGACGCCGTTTGTAGAATCGGTGTCTCTGTTTTTTGGTATACTACGTTTTACTGGGTTTCACTGAGCAAGTCCTAATTGAATATCTTCATATTCCATCACGAGCTCATCCAGTGAACCGAACGTATAGCCTTTTTTCTTAGCGTCTCTTATGAAGTCTGGCAGTGCTTGTGCGTTATCAGAAGAAACGGTGTGCATGAGAATGACAGCACCAGGGTGAAGCTGATTCATCAGCTCGTTGTAGGCGAAATCGCGGCCCTTCGGTTTATCTGCATACCAGTCGATAAAGGCGACTGACCAAAAAATATGGCGATACCCAAGTGAATTCCCAACATCGAGCACTTGTTCGTTAAAAATTCCTTCTGGCGGTCTTGCGTAAACCGTCCTTTTGATACCAGTCGTCTCCTCGAGCAATTTATCAAATCGTGTCCACTCGTCTTTCATCTTTTCGGGGGTTAGTTTCGCCATATTAGGATGATCAAAGGAGTGGTTTCCAATTCCATGTCCATCTTTGACCATGCGTTTTGCAAGTGGCGCTGCGCTTTTTAAGTAATGTCCAGTTAGAAAGAAAGTGGCGGGTGCATCTTCTTTTTCGAGCGTATCCAAAATACTTTCAGTTTCGCCATTTTCATACCCATTATCAAATGTTAAGTAAACAATCTTTTTGTCGGGCTTGCCTTTGTATATGGCTCCGTACTCATTTAGCATCGATTCAAGGGCACCACCAGCGTTTGGCGGCTCTTCGTTTACTGCTTTCTTAAATCCCCAATGGAATTCATCTGCATGAGCTGCAAATGGGTTGAAAGCGAGACCGACAACAATCACGAATGCTGCCATTAAGATACCAGGACCATGTTGTTCCATCATATCGAGCACACTCCTTTTTTCATAGAGTGTGCTGATGTGAAGGTTCTATACATCGTTTAGTCAAGAATGTTTGCGAGTGCTGGACGAATGGCAGGATACGTAAAAGTGAACTCGCTTTCATTCAGTTTTTCAGGTAATACATGTTGTCCTTCTAAAACCAATTTACTCTTTTTACCTAGAGCGAGTTTCATGGCAATGCTCGGCACTGGTAGCCAGTGAGGCCGATGCATGACAGATCCGATCGCTTTGCCTAGTTCAGACATCCTCACAGGGGCAGGGGCAGTTACGTTAACGGGTCCTTCTAGAGAAGAAGTGGAAATTGCAAAGTAGATTGCCCGCGCCACATCTTCAACATGAACCCAAGAAATCCATTGTTGTCCTGAACCGATTGTTCCACCTGCAAACAGTTTGTATGGAAGGGCAATGAGAGGTAGAGCACCGCCACCTTTACCAAAGACTGTTCCGAAACGTGTATAGACAACTCGTGTTCCATATTCTTTCATATTGGATGCTTTCTGCTCCCAATCATGTACGGTTTTCCCTAGGAAGTCATGAGCGACTTCCGGCGAGTTTTCGGTGTACACATGAGTTTCAGAAGTTGGATAAATTCCTACTGCGCTGGCGTTTACGAACACATCGGGTTTCTGATTGAGGGTCCCAAGTATACGCAACAATTCATCGGTCGCTTCCATCCGACTCTCATAGATCTTTTTTTGATGATCTTCTGACCAGCTACCCTCATTGATGGATACTCCAGCTAAGTTCACTACAGCATCTGGAGGTGTAAGAACTTGTTCAGGTTTTGCGTTGCTTTGTAGCCATTGGACAAAGTAAACTCCATTTTCTTCTTTAGACTCACTTCTAGATAAAACTGTAATCGTATGACCTTCTGATTTAAGTAATTCTATGAGTTTGGAACCGATGAAACCAGTCCCTCCAGTGATTAATATGTTCATATATTAAGCTCCTTTCAAAGAAGATAAACGAATCAGCTGACCCATTTAATGAGAACAGGTATACTGAATAGAAAGCGGGGTGATGGACATGCCGGTAATCACAAAGATAACCCAGCATAAACGGGACAAAGAACGTTACAATATTTTTTTGGATGAAATCTATACGTTTAGCATACATGAATCGAATCTCGTAAAGTTCGGATTAACGAAAGGGATGCAACTGGACAACTGGGAAAAAGAAAATCTTGTTTATGAAGAGGAAATTCAACGCGCCTTCAATCGAGCGCTTCACTTCCTCGGATTTAGAATGAGAAGTGAACACGAAGTGAAACAAAAGTTGCTACAAGCTGAGTTTGGAGAAGCTGTAATTCAAGAAGCCATCATAAAGTTGAAGAAGCTAGGTTTTCTAGATGATCATGCTTTTTCAGAGGCGCTCCTCCGTACACAAAAAAACACATCAGAGAAGGGACCGAATGCTATCAAACAGGAAATGAAGGAAAAAGGAATCGACCCGTCCATCCAGGAAGAAGTATTAGAAGAATATGACCCACAAGAACAACTAGCAACTGCAACAAGATTAGCTGAAAAAGCAGCACGTAAACATAGTTCAGTCGCACCTGCTCAACTAAAACAACGAATTCAAAACGCGCTTCAACGGAAAGGATTTTCGTTTGACATCATTAAAGAAGCGATAAATGCAGTTGAATTTGAACCGGATGAAGATGAGTGGACTTCTATAACTGAAACAGCTGGAGAAAAAGCGTGGCGTCGCGTGAGCATCAAGTACAAGGGGTATGACCGAAAAAGACGTGTAAAACAAGCGATGTATCAAAAAGGGATTCCATTTGATAGAATCGATGCATTCATTGAAAAAAAGGAGCTTGAAGAAGATGGAGAATGAAAAAAAGTATAGCCAAATGACTGAACAAGAATTGCGAACAGAAATTGCGCGACTTATGGAGAAAGCAAGAAAAGCAGAGCAACTTGGAATCTTGAACGAATACGCAGTGTATCAGCGTAAAGCGTTAATGGCTCAATCTTACTTAGTCGATCCTGCTTCCATCGTACCTGGAGAAATTTATAAAATCCAAGGAGACGAGGGGTACTTTTTTAAAGTCGATTACTTGAAAGGTCGCTTTGCTTGGGGATACAGGATGGGCGGCGAGCAAGCTGAAGAAGCACTTCCAATTGCCATGTTAGCACCCGCCAAGTCGGGAAAATAACCTACAGGAGTTAGGACTCCTGCAGGAAATTCAACTTTTTGCGCAGTTTGTCTTCAGAGAAGATCCAACCTGTATAAGAGTTGACGACGTTAAAGTCTGCGTCAACATGTGCAACTGCGACAAAAGGATAAAACGTCTTACTGCGGTAGCGCAAGTCTATCAAGCGAACTTCAGTTAACACATCTACTTGTGTGATTTCCCAACGATATATAGGTGAAAAAGAAACGAAAGCTGCCATGTTTCTGTCTGTCATCGCAGCTTCGACATATGGCGAAGTAGGCAATGGCTTGCGATCAAATCGATCGTAAATGTTAACGGAACGACCGTATGCGCGCCCCACATAATGATTCGTTTTAGTAGAAGCGGCAATTCGCCATTGGAAGAAACGCATTGTCGGAGCGATGTAAATTTCCGTCGCCTCTGGAATCGTATTCTTAACAGCTCTTTTTACCGCACCGCGAACTGCAAAGCGTAGCAAATAATACATGAAGACTACGCCATACAAAATACTCATCGTAGGAACAGGAGGAGCTCCGAATACCCAAGCACCAATTGCGATTACGTGTAAGGCGAAAATAATAGGATCGAAGGTATTAATGACGCTTAAGGCGACCCACATATGAGAAAATGGGCGTAGCGCTTGCGTTCCGTATGAATTGAAAATATCAACAAATACATGTATGGACACAGCGAGAAATGTCCAAGCCCATAGGTGAATGAAATTTGCTTCAGGTGCGAAAAATGACAAAATCAGTGAAATAACAATCGGCCATAGTAGCACAGCCGGTATGGAGTGCGTGATTCCTCTATGATTCCGTATATAAACAGCATTATTACGCAGTTTTAGAACGGTATCTGTGTCAGGTGCTAATGATCCTAACATAATACCTGCGAAAACTGGCCCCATTGTTGCTGAGTGTGAGGCAACGATCGGATCTGCCATTGCAAGTCCACTAATGGCGATACCCATTGCAATATGTGTTCCTGTGTCCACTCCATCACTCCTTTAGATTTCCATATCCATTGAAATGATTTCAACAGTTACTTAATTATATACCCAAATTTGAATAACCTAAAAGTAATAACCGTGTTAGAAGGAGTTTGTCCATGAAAATTTCTCAAAAGGAAGAGTTTAACGAAAGACTTCTTTTTTGGTATCACCAAGAAAAAAGAGATTTACCTTGGAGAAGAACCTCCAATCCCTACTACATATGGGTTTCAGAAGTCATGTTACAACAAACACGTGTCGACACCGTCATTCCATATTATGAACGGTTCATAGCATCTTTCCCGACAATGGAATCACTTGCACAAGCTGAAGAAGAGCGGGTCCTTAAACATTGGGAAGGATTAGGATACTATTCACGTGTAAGAAACTTACAAGCGGGCGTCAAAGAAGTCGTAGAAAACTACGATAGTAAAATTCCACAAACCCGCGCTGAAATTTTAAATCTACGGGGGATTGGTCCATACACCGCCGGCGCGGTTTTAAGCATAGCGTACGGGGTTCCAGAGCACGCAGTGGATGGAAATGTCATGCGTGTATTTTCAAGACTTTTTTTAATTGAAGAAGACATTGCAATTCCGAAAACGAAAAAGGTATTTGAACAACGTGTGATGGAAGTAATTGATGAAACAGACCCATCCTCTTTTAATCAAGCGATTATGGAACTAGGCGCAACCATTTGCACACCAAAACCACGTTGTTTACTTTGTCCTGTTCGTGATTTTTGTAAGGCTTTTGAAGAAGGGAAGCAAGAACAACTTCCGATTAAAACAAAAAAAGTGAAAAAGAAAGTGTTAACAATCCATTCATATGCAATATCCGAACCTGGTGGGAAGTGGTTATTAAGAAAAAGACCGACAGATGGGCTACTCGGAGACTTCTGGGAGTTTCCTCAAATTGAACTTACCCAGGAAATGGATTCTAAAGATGCTCTAAAGATCGATACGGGACTTCTAATCGAACAAGGAGAGCCGTACGCTCAGTTTAACCATATATTCTCCCATGTCACGTGGAATGTTGAGGGATTTCATGCAGTGCTGCAACACGAATCCCCTATTCCAGAAGGGTATCGTTTTTTCTCAGACGAAGAATTGGAACTAATCCCTCAATCGAAACCAATGAGCAAGCTGCTTGAGCAATTAAAAAAATAAATAAGTGAAGACGGGATAATAATCTAAGGGCTGGATATGCTAGTGGTTACGGAGGTGAATATCCATGACAACTAACAACCAGCGGAACCAGAAAAACAACCAACAATACCAACAAAACAATCCGCAAATGAACGAAGAGTTTGGAGCCGAAACAGATGTGCAGCACGTGAAACAACAAAACCAAAAAGCTGAAGCGAACAAACGACAAGCTTCAGGACAACGTGCAAACAGTTACGGAGACCAGACAAAATAATTGGATGGACACCACCGGCCGGCAGGAGCGATCGACTCCTAGCCGGTTTTTCTATTTTCAACAGGGTCAAACATTTTCTATTTTCAGGTACGGTTGGTATAATGTTGTGATAAGAATGGAGCGGTAAATTTCCCGGTCACGAAAAGGTGGTTTTAAAGATGGTTATTCCAAAAGAAGGGGAAACAGTACAAGTACATAGTTATAAGCACGATGGCCATATCCACAGAGTTTGGCAAGAAACGATGGTCCTTAAAGGGACGCGAAATACGATCATAGGAGCGAACGAGCGAACGCTTGTCACTGAATCTGACGGTAGAACATGGATTACACGTGAACCTTCGATTTGTTATTTCCATGCAGAACGCTGGTTTAACATTATTTGTATGCTCCGGGAAGACGGAGTGTATTATTACGTTAATATTAGTTCACCGTTCGTCTTTGACAATAATTCTATAAAATACATTGATTATGATTTAGATGTCAAAGTTTTTCCGGACATGACCTATCTCATTTTGGATGAAGATGAGTATGCAGATCATAAACAGAAAATGGGTTATCCTGAAGTGATTGATAAAATTTTACGTCGAAATCTAGAAACACTTCTAAGTTGGATAAAACAACGTAAAGGTCCGTTCGCTCCAGATTTTATAAACGTCTGGACATCTCGTTATGAGTTTTACAAAAACTTGAAGATCGAAGACTGATGAGCCCAGCCGCGATGTTTTGCGGCAGGCTTTTTTAGATAGGAGTGATGGAATGGGTGAAAGTACGAAACGTTATTTGAAATTCGTAAAACCATATACTTGGCAAATTGTATTGACTGTTTTCATCGGAATCATTAAGTTTGCAATTCCGCTATTTATCCCTTTCCTTATTAAAATTGTCATCGATGATGTCATTGGTTCACAAACGCTGACAGCAGATGAAAAAACTACACAACTGTTCTACTGGCTTGGCGGAACGGCTCTTGTATTTTTCATTATCCGACCACCGGTTGAATATTACCGCCAGTATTATGCGCAGTTAGTGAGCAACAAAATCCTGTATGATATCCGTCAAAACTTGTATGGACACCTGCAAAAACTGAGCATGCGTTTTTATGCGGAAACGCGTGCAGGTGAGGTGATCTCCAGGATTATCAACGATGTAGAACAAACGAAAAACTTTGTCATGATTGGCTTAATGAACGTGTGGTTAGACTTGGCAACGATTCTGATTGCTATTGCGATCATGCTCACTATGGACGTGCCGTTGACGTTGGTGACACTTATTGCGTTCCCTTTTTATGCGTTCAGTGTGAAACACTTTTTCGGCAAATTGCGCAAGCTTACGGGAGAGCGTTCCCAGGCACTCGCGAATGTCCAAAGCTATTTGCATGAACGTGTCGCAGGGGTAAGTGTTATTAAAAGCTTTTCACTCGAGGAGATTGAGCAACAGCGCTTCGATGAGACAAATGGAAAGTTTCTTGACAAAGCGATTGAACATACAAAATGGAACGCGAAAGCCTTTGCTGTCGTAAACACCATCACGGACGTCGCTCCGTTGTTGGTCATTACATATGCGGGGTATCAAGTTATCAATGGTTCACTTTCTGTCGGAACGATGGTTGCTTTCATTGCATACATTGAACGTCTATATAGTCCATTGCGTAGGCTCGTCAACGCGTCGACTTCTTTGACTCAATCGTTTGCATCTATGGATCGCGTATTTGAATTGATGGAAGAACCTTATGAAGTGACGGACAAAAAAGATGCTAGTGAATTGCCCGCAATCCAAGGTGAAATTGAATTTGATCACGTAGAATTTGCTTATGAAGAAGAAGGGTTTCCAGTTTTAAAAGATATGAATTTCACCGTAAAACCAGGCGAAACTGTAGCGCTCGTAGGGATGAGTGGTGGTGGAAAGTCCACTATTGTCAGTCTGATTCCTCGTTTTTATGATGTCACTAGTGGTGCTATAAGAATCGATGGGCACGACTTGCGGGATATCCAGACGAAAACGTTGCGTGACCAGATCGGAATGGTGCTACAAGATAGTATCCTCTTTAGCGACTCCGTACGCAGTAATATCATGATGGGGAAACCAGACGCTTCAGAAGAGGAAGTCGTGTCTGCTGCAAAGGCGGCAAATGCACACGACTTCATCATGGAGCTGCCTGATGGATATGAAACGAAAGTTGGCGAACGTGGTGTTAAACTATCTGGAGGGCAAAAACAACGACTTTCAATTGCGCGTGTGTTTTTGAAAGATCCGCCAATGCTCATATTGGATGAAGCCACTTCAGCTCTGGATCTTGAGAGTGAAGCACTTATCCAAGATTCCTTGAGTCGGCTTGCTCATGATCGGACAACCTTGATTGTTGCACATAGGTTATCAACCATTACGCATGCGGACAAAATCTTGGTCATTGACCATGGGGAATTGAGGGAACAAGGCACTCATGCTGAGCTCATAAAGAAGCAAGGAACATACTACGATTTATTTCAAGTTCAAACTATATAAACAAAGGCAGGCAATTAAAAGGGAATTCCTTAATTGTCTGCCTTTTTTGATTGTATTGAAAATTGTCTTGATTTACGTCTAAAAAAACGTATAATACTGAATAGAAGTTATTTTTAGAAAAATAGTATTGGGAGAGGGCGGTACCATGAGCGAACGAAAAAAGGTCTTAGAAGTAAAAGACTTGCAGACCACTTTTTTTACTGACTCAGGAGCGATCCCGGCAGTCGACCACGTCGATTTCCATGTAAGAGAAGGGGAAGTGCTTGGAATAGTTGGTGAATCAGGATGTGGAAAAAGCGTGACCTCGCTGTCTGTGATGGGTCTTGTGCCGAAACCCCCTGGGAAAATAACGGGTGGCGAAATACTATTTCAAGGTAATGACTTGCTGAAGAAAAGCGAGAAAGAAATGCGATACATACGTGGGAATGACATTGCGATGATTTTCCAAGAACCGATGACTTCGTTGAATCCACTTTTCACAATTGGAAACCAGATGTCGGAAGCGGTTTTGATTCACGAAAAGAAATGGTCAAAGAAGAGAGCAAGAGTGCGAGCAGTTGAAATGTTGAAGTTAGTTGGACTGCCCCGCGCTGATGAATTGATTGACGAATACCCTCATCAGTTATCTGGCGGAATGCGACAACGGGTAATGATCGCGATGGCGCTCGTTTGTGATCCGAAGCTCCTCATTGCCGATGAGCCGACAACTGCTCTGGACGTTACAATCCAAGCACAAATCTTGAAGCTGATGAAAGAGCTGAATACACGACTCGATACAGCGATTATGCTGATTACTCACGATCTTGGTGTCGTAGCTGAGACATGCGAGCGAGTAATTGTTATGTATGCCGGTCAAGTAATCGAAGAGGCTTCCGTTAAAAAGATATTTGAAAACCCTCAACATCCTTACACAAAAGGACTTATCCAATCCGTACCGGATATGCGTTATAAAAAAGATCGACTCTACTCTATACCTGGTAACGTGCCAAAACCGGGTTCTATTAAAAAGGGGTGTAAGTTTGCAGCAAGATGTGAATTTGCATTTGACCGTTGTTTAGTAGAGGATCCAGCACTAATTCACACGGAAACAGGTCATCAGACCAGATGCTTCTTATATAGTGAGGAAGGAGTGACGGAAGATGGACCAAAAGCCTTTGTTAAAAGTTGAAGGACTAAAAAAGTATTTCCCTATTAAAAAAGGGCTATTAGGCAGAACGGTAGGCCATGTAAAGGCAGTAGATGACATATCGTTCTATGTCAATAAAGGTGAAACGCTCGGAATTGTAGGTGAAAGCGGTTGCGGAAAGTCGACAACTGGTCGAGTACTTATGAGACTTTTGGAGCCGACTGAAGGGACTGTCGAGTTTGACGGGAAAGAGTTAACCTCCTTATCGAAGAACGAAATGAGAAAGATGCGGCGGGACATTCAAATGGTCTTCCAAGATCCGTATGCGTCGCTGAATCCACGACATACGATTGGAAAGATTCTTGAAGAACCTCTCCTCGTACATGGTATTTCAAATGCGAAGGAACGGAAAAAATCTGTTATCAAATTTCTGGAAATTGTAGGATTAAGTGCGTTTCATGCAAAGCGCTATCCTCATCAATTCAGTGGTGGGCAGCGGCAACGAATTGGTATTGCCCGTGCACTTATGACAAATCCTAAACTGATCATTGCAGACGAACCCGTTTCTGCGCTTGATGTGTCGATTCAAGCACAGGTATTGAATCTAATGCAAGACCTTCAGAAAGAATTTGACTTGACCTATATTTTCATCGCCCATGATCTTGGTGTCGTTCGTCATATTAGCGATCGAGTCGGAGTGATGTATTTGGGG
This sequence comes from Sporosarcina sp. BI001-red, assembly GCF_003384035.1. Taxonomy (GTDB): domain Bacteria; phylum Bacillota; class Bacilli; order Bacillales_A; family Planococcaceae; genus Sporosarcina. The sequence goes on from NZ_QQAK01000016.1 coordinate 179,897, forward strand.
CGGATGGTGGAACTTGCACCAAGTGAGCAGTTGTATGCCAAACCACTTCATCCCTATACTCAAGCGCTATTGTCAGCGGTACCTGTTCCTGATCCGGACTATGTAAAAGAACAAGTGATGATTGATGGTGACATCCCAAGTCCGGCGAATCCGCCTTCAGGATGCACGTTCCATACACGCTGTCCTTTTAAAATGGATATTTGTACAAAAGTCTCTCCACAATTAGTAGAACATGAGAATGGTCAATCTGTCGCTTGTCACCTTTACAGTGAACAAGCAGACACTGACATAGAAATGAAAGAAAAAGAGATGGAGGGGTCTTTATGAGAAAAGGGAAGTTATGGTCACTTGCGCTTGTAATGCTTCTCGTTCTTTCTACAGTACTTGCTGCTTGTGGAAATGACGACAAAGAAGAAGGCGCAGAAAAAGATGGTGGGAAAGCTAGCGGGAAAGAAAAAACGTTAGTATTTGGTCGCGGGGGCGATTCAACATCTCTCGATCCGTCTCGTGTTACTGAAGGAGAAACATTTAAAGTCACAGTTAATCTATTCGAAACACTTGTGAACTTCGGCGAGGAAGATACAACGATTCAGCCAGGGCTCGCAAAAGAGTGGGAACCATCAGAAGACGGATTGACGTATACATTCAAGTTGCAAGAAGGCGTTAAGTTCCATGATGGTTCTGCCTTTAACGCAGATGCAGTCGCTGCAAACTTTGCTCGTTGGGCAGGCGGCGACGCTGAGAAATTCCCGTATTACAGTTCAATGTTCGGTGGATTCAATGGGGACGAAGATGCTGTCATCGATGCAGTTTACCCTGAAGACGAAAACACAATCGTATTCCAGTTGAAGCGTCCACAAGCACCATTCTTGAAAAACTTAGCAATGAGCATGTTCGCAATTTCAAGCCCAGAAGCATTTGCTAAAGGGGACGATGAATACGAACGTAATCCAGTGGGAACAGGTCCATTCAAATTTGTTGAGTGGAAACCAAACGATTCCATTACAATCGAAAAGAACGAAGATTACTGGCAAGAAGGTCTTCCTAAATTAGATAAAGTTATTTTCCGTTCAATTCCTGATAATGCAGCACGTTTGAATGCTTTGACTATTGGGGAAATCGATTTGGCTGATGGTATTAACCCGGCTGACGGAGCGAAAATAGAAGGGGATTCCAAACTTCAATTGTTCGAACGTCCTTCTATGAACGTAGGTTACCTTGGTCTTACAGTAACTCGTCCTCCGTTCGATAAGAAAGAAGTACGTCAAGCAATGAACTATGCAATTGATAAGCAAACAATTATTGATTCGTTCTTCGAAGGTCGCGCAGAATCCGCGAAAAACCCAATGCCTTCATCGATATCTGGTTACAACGACGAGGTTGATGAATATGCATATGATCCTGAAAAGGCAAAAGAATTACTAAAAGAAGCAGGTCTTGAAGATGGATTTGAAATGGAACTTTGGGCAATGCCAGTTCCACGTCCATACATGCCAGACGGCACAAAAGTTGCAGAAGTTATTCAAAGCAACTTGGCTGATGTCGGCATCAAAGCAAAAATCGTTTCATATGAGTGGGCAACGTATCTAGACAAAGCAAGTAAAGGTGAAGCAGATGCCTTTATGCTTGGATGGACAGGGGATAACGGCGATGCTGATAACTTCCTATACGTTCTACTTGATGAAGACAATATTGCTAGTAACAACTATACGTACTTCAAGAACGAAGAAACTCACAAGCTATTCCTTGAAGCACAAACTGAAATTGATGAAGATAAGCGTAACGAGCTTTACATGAAAGCTCAAGAAATTCTTCATGAAGAAGCACCATGGGTACCACTTGCTCACTCAACACCACTACTTGGTGGATCAGCAGATCTAACTGGATTTGTCCCACACCCAACAGGTTCTGACTTGCTTTCAAACGTAGACTTCAAGTAAGTATGTAACGCACATGTTCGAGTGAAAGGGGGAGGCCATTCGCCATATCCCCCTTTCATGTTTTTTTAGAAGGTTGTGCTGCGTGCGAACGAAAAAAGAGCCATGAGAGGTGAACCGAATGCTCAGTTACATAGGAAAACGATTGTTTCAACTCATTCCCGTATTACTAGGGATGACGTTTGTTGTATTTATGATGATCCGGGCGATCCCTGGAAATCCTGCTCAAGTAATTTTAGGTCAACAAGCAACACCCGAGGCGGTCGCTGCACTCAATGCGAAGTTAGGTCTCGATCAGGCATGGTATATTCAGTTTCTCAGTTATCTAAAAGGACTCTTTACAGGAGACCTTGGAGAATCGATGAGAACGAGATTACCTGTTGCTGACGAAATTTGGCCGTACCTTGCAGCAACACTAGAGCTAGCTTTGTTTGCAATGATTATCGCAGTTGTAATCGGCATCAACGCTGGAATCATTTCCGCTTGGTTCCAAAATTCTTGGTTCGATTATACAGCAATGATTTTAGCTCTTGTTGGTGTGTCCATGCCAATTTTTTGGCTCGGTTTACTTGGTCAGTGGGCATTTTCCATTGAACTTCAGTGGCTTCCAACGACAGGTCGAGAGCAAGTACGAGATCCAGTTTCTGCAATAACGAACTTATATATGATAGACGCCATGCTGAATGGCAGGTTTGATCAGCTATGGGAAGTGTTCAAGCACTTGATACTTCCGGGACTTGCACTTGCAACAATTCCAATGGCCATTATTGCAAGAATGACTCGATCTAGTATGCTCGAAGTTATGCGTGCAGATTATATTCGAACAGCACGTGCAAAAGGTCAAAAAATGTTTTGGGTTGTCTATAAGCATGCATTGAAAAACGCAATTATTCCAGTTTTGACGATTGTCGGTCTGCAAATGGGGATGCTCCTTGGTGGAGCGATTCTCACAGAAACAATCTTTGCATGGCCGGGGATTGGACGTTACATTTACGACGCTATCAACTATCGGGATTATCCGGTCATTCAATCAGGAATTTTAGTCGTCGCATTCTTCTTCGTCATGATTAACTTAATAGTGGACTTGCTTTATGGCGTTATTGATCCGAGGATAAAATATGATTGAGGAAGGAGGTTGGCACCATGTCTGAACTGACACCAAAGGTTGATGGAATTGCAGAAGCGAAACTGGAGAAAGAGTCCGGCCCTTGGCGCGATGCATGGCTTGGCTTTAGAAAAAGTAAGGTAGCCGTTGTAGGGATGGCAGTCGTGGTATTCTTTGTCATTATCGCAATCTTGGCGCCTTGGATCGCATCTCAAGGAATTAACGATCAGAATATGGCAGACCGACTCCATCCGCCATCTGCCGAATATTGGTTTGGAACGGATGACTTCGGTCGCGATATTTTATCAAGAATCATTCATGGCGCTCGAATTTCTCTAGCGGTCGGATTCTTCTCCGTAATCGGTTCTGTAGTTGTAGGTAGTATTCTTGGTATAATCGCTGGATATTACGGTCGGTGGGTAGATGTTATTATTTCTCGCATCTTCGATATCATGCTTGCGTTCCCGTCTATATTGCTCGCAATCGCGATCGTTGCAGTACTCGGACCAAGTTTACGAAATGCACTTATTGCCATTGCGACCATTAACGTACCGAACTTTGGACGTCTAATCCGTTCGAAAGTACTCAGTATTAAGGAAGATGAATATATTACGTCTGCGAAGGCGATTGGGATGAAAGATGCCCGAATATTGTTTTCACACATTTTACCGAATTCCATGGCACCCGTTATCGTTCAAGGAACACTTGCGATTGCAACTGCGATTCTAGAAGCAGCTGCACTTGGTTTCCTTGGTCTAGGAGCTCAAGCCCCTCAACCAGAGTGGGGGAAGATGCTGGCAGATTCTAAGGATTACTTGCAGTCTGCACCATGGACGATGATATTCCCCGGAATTGCTATTATGTTGACGGTATTAGGATTTAACTTAATGGGAGATGGGTTGCGAGATGCACTCGATCCGAAAATGAAGAGCTAAAAAACCTAGAGGCATTCGCCTCTAGGTTTTTTAATAGATTTCATCATCAAATTTAGTATTGGCTTCACTGTCGTATCTACGTTGGTATGTAACGACAAGACTATCCAAATGCTCCAGCTGTTCTTCATAGTTAAGAATAGAAGAGAGTATATGGAGTAAATAGTAAGTGGAAAACTCTTCATCTTCTTCTTTAGAAAGAACAATCTCTTTCACAAAGATTTCCATGACTTCGTGTCGCTGGATATACTCATCATGAAGGCCGGTGCTTAACTGATCTGCTTTTAGCTTTCCGACAAATTTCAAGTGCAGTTGCTCATGATATGTAAGGATCGCATCCAAACGTTCTTGCACCATCATTTTAAAGTGATCAGGCAACATAGCTAGCTCACTTTCATACAGATGAAGTTTTTTCAGAACTTGTAGACTAGCGTTCGATGAAACGATCATTTGCCGATAAATGACAAGCTTTCGTGCTTTTGCATATTGGTTCTTTTTCAAATAATATCGTTCTTCCTTATATAACAAGTAGAGCTGATCGATATTGGTCAGTTGTTCTCTTGAGTTGACAATTACATTTTTCGTTGCAATAAAGTCGGATGCTTGCCGACCGGTGAGTCGGATCCAACGAATGATTTCGTCTTGGACTTGGTGAATGGAGTGAAATAGCTTTACTTCGTACTTTGGCGGCATGAATATGAGATTCACTAAAAATGCTGCTAGAACTCCGATTAGAATCGTTAAGACACGAAGTGACGCAAATAAGAGAAAGTCATCTCCCTGGATTTCCATGACAGCAACCGTGGTAACGAGTGCAAGGCCAATTGATTTTTCCAGACCTAGTTTTAGCATGACTAAAATAACAATCACTGCTGCAAGCCCCACGATGACGAGCTGATGACCGAATACGAGAACAAAAACAACGGCAATAGTAGCACCAATCAAGTTACCTTGAATACGTTCAATAACCTGTAAATAGGATCTATAAATGGTCGGCTGAATTGCGAATATCGCAGCAATCCCTGCAAACACGGGATTGGGCAAGTTGAGCAATTGTGTAACGAACAAAGCGAAGACAATCGCAATACCCGTTTTCAAACTTCGGGCACCAAGTTTCATGAATGTATTCCTCTCTTTAACGGTCTCTTTTGCGCTACTTTACAATAAATTCTTGCATTGGTCAACAGTCCAATATTAAAGTAATTCTGCAAATGCAAGGTCTACAGCAACTAATGTATCTTGGATGTCATTCTCAGTATGTGCAGACGTGATGAACCAAGCTTCGTATTTAGAAGGAGCTAGGTTGATGCCGTTCTTCAGTAAGAGTTTAAAGAACTTGCCGAATCGCTCACCATCGGTTGCCTCTGCTTGATCGTAATTAACAATCGTCTCTTCTGTAAAGAAAACGGTTAGAGCGCCACATTTTCGATTGATAGTTATCGGAACATGATGTTTTTGTGCAGATTGGAGAATTCCTTCTTCCAGCATTGCCCCGAGACGATCCAATTCTGCGTAAAGACCTGGAGTTTGAAGCACTTCCAGACACGCGATACCTGAAAGCATCGATGCTGGATTACCTGCCATTGTTCCTGCCTGATATGCAGGTCCGAGTGGTGCAACGGTATTCATGATCTCTGATTTACCGCCGTAAGCGCCGATTGGCAACCCTCCACCGATAATCTTTCCAAGTGCCATCAAATCTGGCTTTAAACCGAGTAATTCAGATGCCGAACCATAATGGAAACGGAATGCAGTAATGACTTCATCGTATACGATGAGTGCGCCTTTTTCTTTTGCAATCTCATGTACGAGTGGAAGGAAACCTTCTTGAGGTTCGACGATTCCGAAGTTCCCTACTATTGGTTCCACTAAGATACACGCGATTTCCTCGCCCCATTTATCCATAGCAGCTTTGAATGCCTCAGGATTATTAAAAGGAATTGTAATTACTTCTTCTGCAATCGTTTTAGGGACACCAGCTGAATCTGGAGTTCCTAGTGTTGCAGGTCCTGAACCAGCTGCAACTAGCACAAGGTCAGAGTGACCGTGGTAACAACCTGCAAATTTCATGATCTTTGTGCGTCCGGTAAAGGCTCTTGAAACTCGAATTGTTGTCATGACCGCTTCGGTTCCTGAATTGACGAATCGAACTTTATCCAAACCGGGAATTGCTTCTTTGATCATTTTTGCGAATTTGACTTCATGTTTGGTGGGTGTTCCATAGAGAAGGCCATTTTCAGCCGCTTTTGTGACAGCTGCAGTTATATGTGGATGGGCATGCCCAGTAATGATGGGACCATACGCACCTAAGTAGTCAATATACTTATTTCCATCAACGTCCCAGAAATAAGGACCTTCTGCACGTTCCATGACAGTAGGTGCTCCGCCACCGACAGCCTTATACCCTCGAGATGGGCTGTTGACTCCACCTACAATATGTTCACACGCTTCTGCATAGATTGCTTCTGAATTAGTTCGTTCCATTTTTATTCCTCCGTTCAAATCACTTCTTTTCTATTTTACCTAATAAACAGCGAAACACCAAAGGAATTGAAAAAGACGGAGTAGTCCGATACTATAATAGGAAAGAATCTGAATTGGGGGAATGAGAAATGTCGACGCTTGAAGGCTTACATGCACCTGAATTTACGTTACAAAACGAAAAAGGAAATCCAGTTTCACTTTCCGATTATGCAGGAAAGAAGTACGTGATTCTTTACTTTTATCCGAAAGATGCAACGCCGGGATGTACACTGGAAGCACAAACGTTTAAAGAGAGCCATTCCGAGTTTAGTGCACTTAATGCAGTTATCTTAGGTGTAAGTCCTGATGGCGAAGCTTCACACTTGAAATTCATCGACAAACACGGACTTCCATTTTCGCTCTTAGCAGATACGGAACAGACAGTTTGCGAGCGTTATGGGGTCTGGAAGTTGAAAAAGAATTTTGGGAAAGAATATATGGGAGTGGAGCGTTCTACATTCCTTATCGATCCAACGGGTACGGTCATTAAAGAATGGCGCAAGGTTAAAGTGGATGGTCATATCGATACTGTTTATCAAACATTGTTGCAGGTATCTAATGAAGGGAATGGTGAGTCCTAATGACGAATGCGTTAATAACCTTCCCTATTAAGGAAAAGTTTCGTCAGGAGCTAATCGAACAGTTTCCACAGGTGCACTTTGACTTTTCAGATGCCATTGAGGGAGCTGGCGGAAAAAAAGTCACCATTCTCGTTACCTACGGCAGTGATTTGACTGAAGAAATCCTTGATCAGCTAACGGAATTGAAATGGGTGATGGTGGCTTCCGCTGGTGTTGATAAAATGCCGCTTGAAAAATTAGGGGAACGTGGAATTCTCGTAACGAATGTGAGTGGGATTCATAAGACACCGATGGCAGAGTCAGTTCTTGCGCATATTCTTTCGCTTAATCGTGCACTTCCAATAATTCAGGAACAACAAAAGCAAAAAGTTTGGGAAAAGATGAAGTCCAGTGAATTGCGAGGATCTAAGGCGCTTATACTTGGCCCAGGTGCAATCGGCGGGGAAATAGGTCGATTACTTCAGGCGTTTGGCGTATATACGATTGGCTGTAGTCGATCAGGCAGGGATCATGATGGAATGGACGAGGATATTTCGTTTGCAAATATTAATGAACGTCTATCCGAAGCGGATTATATCATTTCCGTATTGCCGAGTACTCAGGAAACGCGGTGGATTCTGGATAGTTCACACTTCCATAAAATGAAACAGTCTTCGGTATTTATGAACTTTGGCCGGGGAGACTTGGTTAAAGAGCAAGTCATAGTGGAAGCACTTCAACAAGGTGAAATCGCTCATGCAGTGCTCGATGTATTCGAACACGAACCGTTGCCAGTAGAAAGCGTACTATGGGAGTTGGGGAATTGTACGGTATCCCCACATGTCTCCGCGTTATCAGCCAAGTATGTCGAGCGTGCTCTTGAAATCTTTAAACAGAACCTTCAAGTTTGGCTAACGGATGATGGAGAATTCAAAAATGTAATTGAGACGAAACGAGGATATTAACGCTTAATCAGTTGCTGGGTGGCCCTGAATGGTTGACACCAGACAGCGAATTCAGTAAACTAATTATAATGATTATAAAGAAGTAATCCTTATGGAATAGAGGTGTCCGTTATGTCTGGTGCAATGTTAAAAGATGCGCTGGTTACATTGAAGGAAAGTGGCGTTCGGATCACTCCGCAACGACATGCCATTTTAGAATTCCTCATTTCTTCTGAATCCCATCCAACGGCGGATGAAATTTACAAAGCACTCGAGAGTGATTTTCCGAATATGAGTGTTGCGACAGTCTACAATAATTTGCGTGTCTTCAGAAATTCTGGTCTTGTTAAGGAATTGACATATGGAGACGCATCCAGCAGATTCGATTTTGTAACACATGATCACTACCACATCATCTGTGATGAATGCGGTAGTATTGTCGATTTTCATCACCCGGGGCTTGAAGAAGTGGAGCGATTGGCTTCCTATGTGACCGGTTTTAAAGTGAACTCTCACCGTTTAGAAGTATACGGAGTATGTCCAACATGTGAAAAACAAGCATCCAAGGCTAATTAAAAACACTTACTTCTCTTTTTATATGAAGAGAGGTAAGTGTTTTTGTTTTAGCTTTTTCGGTTATTTGGTTTATTGTAAATTTCATCAAAGTCTTTTCCTTCAAGTGTAGGATCCATTGTTAGTGGTTCTCTACAGTGGCCGCACATGTCTACACGTCCAAGCATCTTCGTTTCCTTACCGCAATTTGGACAAACGATCTGAACGGCTCGAGTTGAAAGTGTACCAATCCAAGCGTAGACGACTACACTTGCTAGTATAGCAAACACACCAAGAACCATGAAAAGTAGCATGATGATTTCATACTTTCTGAAGAACAGACCGATATACATAACAATCACCCCGATAAAGATGAGTGAAAGAGCAAATGACCGAATGCGATTGATTTTATTCTTATAAGGTTTCATTGCATGACCTCCTCGTGATTCGCTCCCTTAATATAGCACATATTCTATTAGAGCAACATAGGAGCCTCTTGAAGGAGGAATTGCGGAACGTCTGGCGAACTTATATATCATCTAGGGAGGAATTACAATGGAACAAACACTCAGACCAATCTATCAAGAGCGGGCAAGTTCTCCGGACACACTCGGTGTGCTACTCGTTAGCAAACGATGGGAAGGAGATCCTTTGACCGATACATTTGATGAAATCCTGCTAATCATCTCCTCATCGAATACCGTACCAATTCAAACAAAGCACTATACAGATGGAGAAGAAAAGGCAGCGTTTCATATCATCAGTGAGAATCAGCTTAAGAAATGGCTCCTTCTTGGAACGAAACGAAAAGTTGTAGATTGGTTATTCTACGGAAAAGTTTTCTTCGATCGTAATGAGTATATAGAAGACTTAAAAACTGAACTACAAGAACATCCTTTCTTCGGCAGGGATTTAAGGATGGGAATCGAGCTTGCAAAATTAGTTAGACGTTATATGGAAGGAAAGACGTTTTTTGAACAACTTCATTATATGGACGCTTATCATCATGCTGTACAATCCCTTCACCATTTAGCAAGATTGTCAGTCATTGAAAAAGGGATCCTTCCAGAAGTAACTGTCTGGTCTCAAGTGAAGAAAATAGACCCTTCCATATACAAACTGTATGAGGAACTTATTATGAGTGATGAGCCTATTGAGAAACGGCTCGAGCTTATGTTCTTAGCAAGTGAGTTCTTCATTCATAATCGAACGGAATATGGAGCGCGTCATATAATAGGTGTCATGTCGCAAAAAGATACATGGACCATACAGGAACTTCATGAGCATGAGGAAGTGAGTATGTATTCTGTAGACCTTGAAATGCTTATCGAATTCTTAATAGAGAAAAACATTATCAAGGTTAAGTCGGTGGACTCCAAGAACGAGTTTATTTATCATCGAATATATAGTGTGCTAGACTAACAGCCGTGAGAAACGGCTGTTTTTTTATCTCTCAGCCGCGTCATTAAGCGATTTTAAAACTTTTTTCGAAAAAGTGTTGACGTAGAATTGCATTCGATGTTATTATAAATCTTGTCGCCGCGGAGGTAACTAACTAGCTTACAAAATCCGCTGAGATGAACGAAAAAAGTTTTTCGAAAATAACTTGACTGAGTTTCTCAGACATGTTAAGATAATCAAGTCGCTTCGAGAGAACGACAACATGAACCTTGAAAACTGAACAGCAAAATGTCAACGAAATATCGTTTGGGAAACCGGTTCTGCCGGTAGAACAAACACAAACAGATCTTAACTGATCTGATAGACATCTTAAATGATGCCAGTACGAA
>NZ_QQAK01000017.1 GCF_003384035.1 Sporosarcina sp. BI001-red
CGAGATGAGATTTCCCATTACGCAAGTAAGTAAGATCCCTCAAAGATGATGAGGTGGATAGGTCTGGTGTGGAAGCATGGCGACATGTGGAGCTGACAGATACTAATCGATCGAGGACTTTCCCAAAAAGCGGAGACGACCGTTTTGATGCGACAAGCATAAGACGAATCGACGAAGTGGCGATCTTTGCCACGTAGACGAGTTGACTTATGACCTAGAGCATCAGGGAGTCGGAGCTGGATTGCAGCTACCGCATAAGTTAAAGAGCCGTAAGGCTGTCTTGAATTATCAATGTTGGTTTTATCTAGTTTTGAGTGATTAATTTTAAAATCTTTTAAAAAGAAATTGAAATTAACGCTTGCATTTACAACTTGAATATGGTATAATAATTATTGTGTTGTGAAAATGTCTAGTGATGATGGCGAAGAGGTCACACCCGTTCCCATACCGAACACGGAAGTTAAGTTCTTCAGCGCCGATGGTAGTAGGGGGCTTCCCCCTGTGAGAGTAGGACGTCGCTAGGCTTTCACTTTTAAGTGAAAATCCTTTAATAGTTTATCTATTCCGCAGTAGCTCAGTGGTAGAGCAATCGGCTGTTAACCGATCGGTCGTAGGTTCGAGTCCTACCTGCGGAGCCATAATGGAGAGCTGTCCGAGTGGCCGAAGGAGCACGATTGGAAATCGTGTAGACGGCTAACGCTGTCTCAAGGGTTCAAATCCCTTGCTCTCCGCCAGTTAACTTCTCAACATTAAAATAGTATGGCCCCTTGGTCAAGCGGTTAAGACACCGCCCTTTCACGGCGGTAACACGGGTTCGAATCCCGTAGGGGTCACCATTTACATCATTACGAATAAGATATACCAGCAGCACATAGTATTGTGGAGGATTAGCTCAGCTGGGAGAGCATCTGCCTTACAAGCAGAGGGTCGGCGGTTCGAGCCCGTCATCCTCCACCATTATTTCTTTGTTAAATAGTATTATCGCGGGGTGGAGCAGTGGTAGCTCGTCGGGCTCATAACCCGAAGGTCACAGGTTCAAATCCTGTCCCCGCAACCAAATGGTCCCGTGGTGTAGCGGTTAACATGCCTGCCTGTCACGCAGGAGATCGCCGGTTCGATCCCGGTCGGGACCGCCATTTTCTTTAAAACAATATGGCTCAGTAGCTCAGTCGGTAGAGCAAAGGACTGAAAATCCTTGTGTCGGCGGTTCGATTCCGTCCTGAGCCATCTTAATATGCCGGTGTAGCTCAATTGGTAGAGCAACTGACTTGTAATCAGTAGGTTGAGGGTTCAATTCCTTTCGCCGGCACCATGAAATTCCCTTTGGTGGGGTAGCGAAGTGGCTAAACGCGGCGGACTGTAAATCCGCTCCCTCCGGGTTCGGCGGTTCGAATCCGTCCCCCACCACCATTTTTTACAGGGGCATAGTTTAACGGTAGAATAGAGGTCTCCAAAACCTTTGGTGTGGGTTCGATTCCTACTGCCCCTGCCATTTATCTTACTTGTCTCTTGAAGTGAAACATTATTATTATGGCGGTTGTGGCGAAGTGGTTAACGCACCGGATTGTGATTCCGGCACTCGGGGGTTCAATTCCCCTCAGCCGCCCCTTTTTTAGTTTTGGGGTATAGCCAAGCGGTAAGGCAACGGACTTTGACTCCGTCACTCGTTGGTTCGAATCCAGCTACCCCAGTTATTAGCGGAAGTAGTTCAGTGGTAGAATACGACCTTGCCAAGGTCGGGGTCGCGGGTTCGAATCCCGTCTTCCGCTCCACTTATTCTACGGCGGCATAGCCAAGCGGTAAGGCACGGGTCTGCAACACCCTTACCACCGGTTCGATTCCGGTTGCCGCCTCCATTATTTGGTTTCCGTTCAATTTATTTTTATAGTTTGCCCGAGTGGTGGAATGGCAGACACGTCGCACTCAAAATGCGATGCCGTAAGGCGTGCCGGTTCAAGTCCGGCCTCGGGTATCTCAGAAAAGGACAACTTCGGTTGTTCTTTTTTTGTGTTAACTATTTCTTTTGGGCCCCCTACTAATCTGAATTCATTGCATACAAAAACCCGCTCTGTGAAGATTCAGCGGGTTAAAGCATCGATTGTAGGGGCAGCAGTTAATACCTAGCACTCTTGCGAGGTGGTAGATCTGCAGCCTCAATTGAAGGGTTTCCAGCGTATAGAATGGTTGCTGATGCTTCGCCCCCATTAATGCTGGTAAACATGGTTCCACATGCATTCGCTAAGCTTTGTGCTTCTTCAACACTCATAGTAGGCCTGAGGAACAATACGTGAAGTATTTCTGTTGTCTCTTCCGTGATTGCACTCCGGACAGAGTCCACATAGGGGCTGCCGAAAGGGCTGTACCCATCCTTCAAAATTAGGATGTTATGTAATGAATTGAATCTACCGTTTAACCCATCGTAGCCATCTTCTGCAAGTCCCGTTGTTATACGGATATCCCCAATAAGTATTTCTCGGTTATACATGCCAGAAGGAATTCCATATTGAAGACTAAATAAGGTATTCAAATCGATTGCACTGGAATGGCTTTTCAAGTAATCTTGTTTACTGACACGTCGATACAATGCTTCTGCAGAAGGACGGTAGCGTGTAGGATCTGCACCTAGTGCTTTCCAAATATTTCGCCATTCCCAGATTCCTTCAATCTCATTCATTGAGAGTTCCTCAAGTTCAAAAAAGAGTTGTTCTTGAAATAATTGAAGTCTACCTTTTAGCATTTGAGGGGAATCTGACACAGTAGTGCTGTTATAATGGATGATGGCTACTTTAAAATCAGGAACTTCTTCAAATATTGCAGGTTCTATATGAAATTTCATAAAATCACCCTGTTCCTATTTTTCTCAAGTTTATCATAAGGGAGGTGGCAGATGGTGAATATCGCTCAGTTGCAACAAGACTTAGTCGCCTATGCAGCGAAAATTGGTATCGATAAAATAGGGTTTACAACAGCAGCCCCTTTTTTAGAGTTGAAAAATCGATTGAAACGTCAACAGGATCTTGGCTATCAATCAGGATTTGAAGAAAGTGATGTTGAAAAAAGGACTGAACCTACTTTGCTATTAGATCGTGCGGAGAGCATCATTTCCATAGCAGTAGCCTATCCTTCCAAGATGACTGATGCACCAAAGGGGAAAAGAGGGGAAAGGCGCGGTATGTTTTGCCGAGCTTCCTGGGGGACTGATTATCATACTGTTTTACGTGAGAAGTTAGCTTTACTAGAAAAGTTTTTACATGAGAATTCAACCGAAGTGAAAACTAGATCGATGGTGGATACAGGGGAACTAGCTGATCGGGCAGTGGCAGAACGTGCAGGTATCGGATGGTCTGCGAAAAATTGTTCCATTATTACGCCAGAGTTCGGTTCGTATGTCTATTTAGGTGAGATGATTACGAATTTACCTTTTGAACCCGATGTGCCAATGGAGGATCAATGCGGGGAGTGTACACTGTGTCTGGATGCCTGTCCAACAGGAGCCTTAATACAAGGAGGGCAATTGAATGCGCAGCGCTGTATTGCTTTCTTGACGCAAACGAAGCAACCTATTCCTGAAGAATTCCGTAAAGAGGTAGGGAATCGCATCTATGGGTGTGATACGTGCCAAACTGTATGTCCGAAAAACAAGCGGAAATATAATTTAGACCAAGAATCGTTCGTACCTGATGCTGAACTCGTAAAGCCTTTGCTTCAACCGATTTTAAAGTTATCAAATCGTCAATTTAAAGAAACCTTTGGCCATATGTCTGGCTCTTGGCGCGGGAAGAATCCCATTCAACGAAATGCGATCTTAGCGTTAGCACATTTTAAAGAAGAAGCAGCAATCCCAGATTTAGTGAATCTACTTGAAACAGATCCACGTTCTATGATTCGTAATACATGTGCTTGGGCCATAGGTGAGATAGGATCCGAAACTGGTCGTTTGGCGCTTGAACGTGTATTAGAAACAGAAACAGAAGAAACTGTAGTTAAGGAAATAAAAAAGGCAGTCATGAAGATGACTGTAACTGAATAGAAGGAAGTGGAGTTATGCCAATACACGTAGCGCTATTTGAACCGCTTATTCCTGCCAACACTGGCAACATTGCACGAACTTGTGCAGGTACTGGAGCAAAACTACATTTAATTGAACCGCTTGGCTTTTCAACAGACGATAAAATGTTGAAGCGTGCAGGTCTTGATTATTGGGAACATGTTGATATTACGTATCACGGTGATATCAATCAATTGTTTGAGAAGTTTCCTGAAGGAATATTTTATTTCATTACTAAGTTTGGGACAAAGACTTTCTCTGATTTCGACTTTTCAACTGTTGATCAAGATATCTTCTTTGTATTTGGGAAAGAAACTACTGGATTGCCTTCTGAGGTGACAGAAGCGCATTTAGATACGTGTCTTCGAATTCCTATGAATGATCATATACGATCATTGAACCTATCTAATACAGCAGCGATACTTGTATACGAAGCGTTGCGTCAACAAGGTTACCCTGGTTTGCACTAAAAAAAGGATGCAGCTCAATTGAGCTGCATCCTTTTTACTGTGTTATTTTTTCACTTTGCCTGGCTTGTCAGCATAACCGCCTGTGAAGATTGCGGATAGGAATGCGAAGCAGACACCTAAGATTAGAATTAGTCTCATCAGATACCCTCCTGTTGAATCAGTTGTTCTAACATCATTATACCGGATTCACAACAAAAAGGAAATGACTCACTATAAAATATGTGACATGTGTCTGACAAATCTAACAGCATATTCGTTTTCACTACTCCCATCGAATGGTACTATTGAGATATGAAATACGCGATAACGAAGGAGTGGAACTATTATGTCAGCGACCTATACAGAAACGAAAGAACTTGCGAACGGCGTGCCTATGCCTCGATTTGGCTTGGGTGTCTATAAAATGACGGATTCCAAGCAAACAGTTGAAGCGATTACTTATGCATTGGAACACGGGTATCGTGCGGTTGACACGGCGGCAATATACGAAAACGAGACTGAAACAGGGGAAGCAATCCGTGCTTCAGGAATTGCCCGTGATGAGCTTTTCATCACATCGAAAGTATGGAATACCGACCAAGGGTACGATCAAACTTTACGTGCGTTTGAATCGTCATTAAAAAAACTTGGGCTCGATTATTTGGACTTATACTTGACGCATTGGCCGGTTAGCGGGACATTCGTCGATACGTACCGTGCTATCGAACGATTGTATGAAGAGAAGATGATTCGAGTTCCGGGTGTTTCCAATCATCATATCCATCATCTTGAGAAACTAGCTGTTACCGCGAATATTGCACCTATGGTTAATCAAGTGGAACTGCATCCTTTACTAACCCAAATCCCTTTACGCAATTATTGCGCGGAACATCAAATTGCGGTCACGTCTTGGTCACCACTCGCACGGGGCCAGTTATTAGATAACGCCGTTCTAGGAGTAATCGCTAAAACACATCAAAAGTCGGCTGCACAAGTGATCATACGTTGGCATCTGCAGAATGATTTAATCGTCATTCCGAAATCGGTTACACCAGAACGGATTTTGGAAAACAGTCAAATCGGGGACTTTGTGTTAACTGCAGAAGAGATGAAAATGATTGATGAATTAAACCGTAACGAGAGAACAGGTACAGACCCAGATACAATTGGATAAAATAAAAAGCGGTATGGGATAGTTTTCCCATACCGCTTTTAGCTATTCTTTAAATAGTGATAACAATCTTTTCACCCGTAAATGGATGAATGAAAGAAGTTTCTAAAGCAGTTAGACGATAGGTGCCGTCAGGAAGAGCTGCTGCTTCATACAAGTTATCTCCGACAACGGGATGGCCCAAATGCGCCATGTGGACACGGATCTGGTGTGTACGTCCTGTGTCGAGAGTCGCTTCGATCATCGTCGTTTGTTCTTTTCGCTCAATCACTTTGAAATGAGTGACCGCTGATTGACCTGACATTGAAATTCGTCGACGCGTTGGATGATGTCGATCACGACCAATCGGCATATTGACACTACCTTTCAAACGTTTCAATCGGCCTTCCACTTCAGCATGGTAGAGTCGGGTAATCTCGTTGGAAGCAATCATTTGGTCAAACATGGCTTTTGCCATTGGATGCTTTGCAACAATGACTATTCCTGAAGTTCCTTTATCAAGACGTTGGATATGCTCTGCATACGTCCCACCTGAAGCTTGAACGTGCGCAATCACAGCATTCATCATTGTCGCTTCACGGCTTGTCCCGTCAGGATGGACGGCAATGCCATCAGGTTTGAAAACAGCCATGAAGTGATTATCTTCTGCGAGAACTTTCACTCCTGGAACATCTAATGGTGCGTATTCTGAATGGGCTTCAGGCAACTGAAACGTTAACTCAGTTCCTGCTACTAGCGGAGTGCGCCATATGACAGGAACTCCCTCTGAATCCATAACAGCATTTGCCATCCGCAATTCGTGGATATTTTTCTTTCCTGCTTTCCAGTCATCCCGCAATAATTGTTCAAGTGTACCGTCAGAATCTTTCACTGTGTACGTAAATGATGTCATTAATTCGTCCTCTTTTCCGTTACTTACTTGTTGTAATATTCGTTAAAAAATGCATGGATATTTTCTTCTGGCTGTAGTCCAACAAGTCGGCCGACTTCCTTGCCATTCTCAAACTGAACAAGTGCTGGCCATTCTGTAATACCATAGGCTTCTTTAGCATCATCTTCAAATTCCTGCATATTGAACTGGTTAACTTTCACGCCTTCTTCTTTTGCAATCGGCATGAGGACTGGGGTCATTTCCATGCAAAAGTGACATCGCGGATGGAAGAAGTAGACAGTAGTAGGTTCCCCAGATTTAATCTTTTTAGATACTGCATCAGGCAGTACGATGCTGTTGTAATTTTCATTGCCAATCAAGTCGATCGTAGACGGTTCTAAATCGTCAGTTCCATAGGGATTGTCAGCAAGCTTCGATTTGTTTGAAGCGTTAGTAAGTGCGAAAATTGCAACAAAAAATACAACGACAATCCCACCGATGATCAATAGTTTCTTCATAGTTTACTTGGTCCCCTTTAACTGTTTTGACATCAGGACACTTGCGATGAAAATTAGAGCAAATGCAACGAATGCCATAAATGGAATCGTGATAAATCCTAAATAATTCACGTATTGTGCTGTGCAAGGGACATCTCCACATGTGCCTGCATGTTCTTGGAAGATGCTAAGCTTTTGTGTAGCGTAGTGATAGGCGGATAGGCAAGCTCCGATGAGGCTAAATGTCGCAGTTGTCAGCGCGATACGTCCGTTCTTCTGAATGAGTGCAATCCCCGCAATTAGAACAATCGGATACATCAAAATTCGCTGGTACCAACAGTATAGACATGGGGTGAACCCTTTAACTTCTGAATAGTATAAGGAACCCAATGTTGCGACTAACGCAACAGTCCAAATTAGGAGTAACAAATTTTCTAAACGCTTGTTCATATCTTGTGCTCCTCTCAGCGATTTCAACTCCTTATTATAAAGGGAAACCAACTTTTTTGCTATTGTTGGGCATAAACTTCAAAAAAGAGGGTATTCAAGGTTAAGAGGTGATTTGTGTTGAGCGAAGAATTTGATTTATCGTCATTTGAAATAAGCATGGTGGTTCGACAAATGGAAATGTCGGATATCCCTGAAATAATAGCAATGCAATCGGCTTGCTTTCCCGGAATGGACCCCTGGGAAACTGAACATTTGAAGAGTCACTTGACTATATTTCCAGAAGGTCAGTTCGTTGCTGAGCTGGATGGACAAATAATTGGTTCATGCTCTAGTCTGATTTTGAATTTTGCAGAATATGATGATCGCCATACATGGGACGATATTTCCGATAATGGCTACATAACGAACCATAATCCTGAAGGGTACAATTTGTATGGGATTGAAGTGATGGTCCATCCTGAATTCAGACGCATGAAAGTCGGCGAACGACTCTATGAGGCACGAAAAGAACTTGCTCGCGAAATGAATTTAAAATCCATCATCATTGGTGGTCGTATTCCGAACTATCATAAGCACTCAGAAGAGATGTCGCCGAGAGAATACGTCAACTCGGTTGCGAAACATCGCATCTATGACCCAGTTTTAACGTTCCAGCTCATGAATGACTTCACTCTGATGCGCATCAACCCGAACTACTTGCCGGATGATAAGGCGTCCAAGCGTTATGCAACGCTAATGGAATGGAATAATATCGACTACAAAGCCGTTTCAAAACGTCATTATAAAACGAGCTATCCTGTAAGAATTTGTGTTGTTCAGTACTTGATGCGTAAAATTTCTTGCTTTGACGAGCTCGCATCGCAAGTGGAATACTTTGTAAATGTTGCAGCAGATGCAAATTCCGATTTTGTCGTATTCCCTGAAATTTTTACGACACAACTGATGTCCTTCTTGGATGAACCATCAGCAAGTCAGTCTGTGCGAAAGATTTCCGAGTACACTGAAGAGTATATAGAACTGTTCAACAGCTTGGCGGTTCGTTATAACGTCAATATCATTGGTGGATCCCACTTCGTTGAAGAAGAGAACGAGGAGATTTATAACATTTCTTACCTCTTTAGACGGGACGGTTCGATTGATAAGCAATATAAGATTCATATTACCCCGAACGAAAAGAAATACTGGGGGATCAGTGCTGGAGATTCAGTGAGGGTCTTTGATACGGACTGTGGTAAAATTGCGATTCAAGTCTGCTATGACATCGAATTCCCGGAACTTGCTCGTATTGCAACAGAAAAGGGTGCTAACATCATTTTCACGCCGTTCTGTACAGAGGACCGTCAAGGTTATTTGAGGGTACGCTACTGTGCACAAGCACGTGCTGTCGAAAACCAAATCTATACAGTGATTTCTGGAACGGTAGGGAACTTGCCTCAAGCGGTTAATATGGACATCCAGTATGCACAATCTGCTATCTTTGCACCATCAGATTTTGAATTTGCAAGAGATGGCATTGTTGGGGAAGCAAACGCAAACCTGGAAACTGTTTTAATCGGGGATGTAGACTTAGAAGTTTTGAAACGTCAACGTCAAGATGGCACAGTTAAGCAGTTGAAAGATCGTCGTCGAGACATCTACAGCGTAGAATATTTCTGTAAAAATCCTGAGCAATAACAAAAAGAGATGATTCCCATTGGGAATCATCTTTTTTTGTTAGACCATTTCTTCTTCCAAGTCTGCTTCTTCCTCTTCCAGCTTCTCAGCTTCTAGATAGAGAATATGATGACCTTCCACATCCTTAATGGAAAATTCATAGCCTTGCTCAATTATCTTTTCACCAGGAATAGCTTCAAAACGTTGGGACATGAACCAGCCGCCAATCGTATCGATATCTTCTTCATCAAGCTCAATGCCAAGTGTATTATTAACATTATCCAATAACATTTTTGCATCGAGGATGAAGTGCCCTTCGCCAACAATCTGAACGTCTGGTAATTCGTCTTTATCGAATTCATCTTGGATCTCACCGACAATTTCTTCCAGAATGTCCTCGATTGTCACTAACCCGGAAGTTCCACCGTATTCATCCATAAGAATCGCCATATGAATGCGTTCCCGTTGTATTTTTAACAGTAAGTCTCCAATTGCCATCGTTTCAATGACACGGATAATAGGCTGCATATATGCAGTAACCGGTAACTCTCCGTTTTTTGGGTTTTTAATGTACGCTGTGAGCAAATGCTTCATATTGACGAGACCAATCACGTGATCTTTATCGCCTTCGATGACAGGGTAGCGAGTGAATTGCTCGATACCTGGCATGTTGAAGATTTCAGCGGCAGTCATTTCTTTTTCAATTGTCATCATTTCCGTTCGAGGAACCATAATCTCTTTTGCAATCCGATCGTCGAATTCAAATATTTTGTTCACATATTTGTATTCAGATTGATTGATTTCCCCGCTTTTCAAGCTGTCGGACAAAATCATTCGCAATTCCTCTTCTGTATGTGCTACATCTGCTGCATGGATTGTTCGAAAGCCAAACAATCGAGTCACTAGCCTTGCTGAACCATTCAAGATCTTAATGAACGGATACATCGTGCGGTAAAAGATGATGAGTGGTTTTGCAAGTAAGAGTGTTATCGTTTCCGCCTTCTGAATTGCTATTGTCTTTGGAGCTAGTTCTCCGATGACAACATGAAGGAACGTTACAGCAACAAGTGCGACAGAAAAAGAAAGGAAGACTGTCATGCTAGTTGATAACTGCATATAGGTAAACAAAGGCTCAAGCATTAGCGCAACAGTCGGTTCACCAAGCATACCGAGTCCAAGTGCGGTAATCGTAATTCCGAGCTGACAGGCAGACAAGTATTCATCTAAATTATCAACAACTCGTTTAGCATCTGTTGCTTTTTTGTTACCGGCTAAAGCAAGCTGATCAATTCGTGTCATTCTGACTTTCACTATTGCAAACTCAGCTGCAACAAAAAATGCAGTGAGGGCGATCAAGGCAGCAAAAGCTGCCAAGCGTATGGGAATATCCAAATGGGTGCTTTGTTTCATGCCAATAAAGGGGGAAACAAAGCGTACACCTCCTGTGATTTGAAATTAGGTAGTTAAATTAATCATAAATGGTTAATGAGAGAAATACAATGATTTTTCCTTAAGAGTTGCTTGTAAGAACCTATTAAATTTTCAAAAGATTTCATAAAAGGGATTGACATTAGTGAAAAGGGCATGATAATCTAATATTATTCGAAACTCGAAAGGAAAGGGAGGGCTAAGACATGAACAAACGTATAACGCACAAACTCACTCAACTTCAAGCTTGGCCCTTCGCACCGCGATTATAGTAGATTGACTCTAAAATCGTTAGGTTACAGGGCACCGTTCCCTTTTCAGACACACGTCTCTGAACGAGGAGCGTGTGTCTTTTTATGTTCACTAAAATAAGATGTTTTCACGCATTGCGTGTTGCATATACAACTACTAGGAAAGGGGAGCTATCGATGTGATGAACGAAACGACACAACCTATAAAATTGCTTAAAAAGGAGACACCTGAAGGCGGATAGCCGAAGTTGCTCCAAGAAAGGTCGTAGAATAGTATGTTTTCGGTTTTAGGGAAATTAAGTTGGTTTTTTAAAGAGAATAAAAAAAGGTACACAATTGCACTAGTCTTGCTGATCATGACAAGTATCCTTGCGATCATCCCACCATGGATTATAGGGAAGGCAATCGATGGGATCCACTTGAATACTATAAATGCTCAATTACTTTGGACATATATCGGCATTATGCTACTTATTATCGTGATTGGATATATTGGTGATTACGTCTGGCAATACCAGCTCTTTGGTGGTGCCAATGTAATTGAACGGAAATTGCGCGGCAATTTAATGCGTCATTTCCTAAAAATGACTCCAACGTTTTATCAACGTAACAAAACAGGGGATCTCATGGCGCGATCGACGAATGATCTGCAAGCCATCTCTGAAACAGCTGGCTTTGGAATCATGACGTTGATTGACTCCACAGTATACTTGTCCACTCTCATTGTTATGATGGGATTCCTTGTATCATGGAAACTGACACTCGCGGCAATTTTACCTTTGCCAATACTCGCATACCTTATGCAAGTATTAGGGAAACGTATCCATCTTAAATTCGTAACCGCGCAAAAAGCATTCGGTGATTTGAATGATGACGTGTTAGAAGCAGTGGCGGGTGTCCGAGTGGTGCGTGCATACGTACAGGAACGTGCTGAAGAGAAGCGCTTTGAAGAGGCGACAGAAGACGTCTATCGCAAAAATATGGAAGTCGAGCGCATTGATGCACTGTTTACTCCGATTTCAAAAATTATGACATCCCTCTCTTATATGATTGGTCTCGGGTATGGAGCCTATCTAGTTTCAATCGAGGAAATGACATTAGGCGGTTTGGTAACATTTAACGTCTACCTAGGGATGATTGTGTGGCCCATGTTTGCCATTGGGGAACTCATCAATGTCATGCAACGCGGGAATGCATCACTCGACCGTGTCCAAGAGACATTGGATGCGATTGAAGACGTGAGAGATCCGTCGATGCCTGTGCAGATGGAACGTCCTGGAGTAATCGGTTTTGAAGATGTCAGCTTTACGTATCCAACGTCAGGACGTAAAAACTTGGATCAGATCCAAGTGAAGCTATCCGCCGGGCAAACACTGGGTATCGTTGGTAAAACGGGTAGTGGGAAAACGACTTTTGTCAAACAGTTACTGCGTGAATATCCTGCAGGTGAAGGCTTGCTATCGTTTGAAGGAAATCGTCTCGAGGAGATGACGAAAGAGCAAGTTCGGAACTGGATTGGCTATGTGCCACAGGATCATGTGTTATTTTCACGTTCAGTTCGCGACAATATTTTGTTCGGCAAACCGGATGCAGATGATCATGATGTTGCAGAAGCCATTCGACTTGCCCACTTCGAAAAGGACTTGGAACTATTGCCTGAAGGGTTACAAACACTTGTCGGTGAAAAAGGCGTCGCCCTATCAGGCGGACAGAAACAACGGATTTCCATCGCTCGTGCGATTGTGAAAAATCCAGAGATCTTAGTTTTGGATGATTCATTATCAGCAGTGGATGCAAAAACAGAAACTCGGATCATTGAAAACATCCAAAACGAACGTAGTGGGAAAACGACAATCATTACGACGCACCGATTATCAGCAATTCAGCATGCGGATTGGATTATTGTCCTTGAGGATGGCCGTGTGACTGAAGAAGGAAATCATGAAGATTTGCTCTCGATGAACGGCTGGTACAAAGAACAATATGATCGCCAGCAGATCGGAGGGGGAGAATAATGACGACAGGTAAACGATTAGTGAACTATGCCCTACAATTCAAAGGGTATTTCATTGGCGGCATGGCACTCCTTGCGATAGCGGTAGGAGCGGATTTGCTTGGACCGATCATTGCGAAACAAATCATCGATAATCATATAGCGGGTGCAGCAACAGGTGGAATTGACTTTGAACCGATAGCTAAACTTCTCGCAATCTTTTTCGGTCTAGCAGTTGTCACCGCAATCTTTAGATACGGTCAGTATTTAATGTTGCAGTCAACAGCAAACCGAATTGTCCAGAAAATGAGAAACGAGCTATATCAACATATCCAAACGTTGCCAATCAGTTATTTTGATAACTTGCCTGCAGGTAAGGTTGTGGCACGAGTGACAAACGATACCGAAGCTATCCGCCATTTGTACGTTACGGTCGTATCTCAATTTGCGATTAGTGGCATGTACATTATTGGAATCTATATCGCATTATTCAGTTTGGATCCGAAAATGGGAGCAATTTTGCTTTTTGTCCTACCACTACTCTATATCTGGATGATTCTTTATCGGAAATTTGCTTCCAAAGTCAATCACGTCATCCGTGCAAAGGTCAGTGATATGAATGGGATGATCAATGAATCCATTAACGGGATGACGATTATCCAGGCATTTGGACGCGAAAAGCAGATGGAAGACGAATTTGAAGAACTGAATACGACACATTATGACTACCAAACAAAATTGCTCAAAGTGGAAGCGGCAACGTCCCATAACTTGGTCAATGCGATACGCTCAATGACGTTCGTTATTTTCATTTGGTATTTCGCTGGATCTTCAATTACAACAGGAAGCGTTGTATCCGTCGGTTTACTGTACGCATTCGTTGACTACATTACACGTCTGTTTAACCCTGTAACGGGTATCGTGAATCAGTTTGCGCGCCTTGAACACTCGTTAGTCGCTGCAGAGCGGGTATTCCAGCTGATGGATCGATCTGGAGAACCTGTGAGTGATGAACGAATGGAGCGTTACGAGGGAAATGTGACATTTGAAGATGTTTGGTTTGCTTACAAAGAAGAAGAGTACGTTCTAAAGGATATTAAGTTTGAAGCGAAACGTGGAGAAACGGTCGCACTTGTCGGTCATACGGGCTCAGGGAAAAGTTCGATCATGAATTTATTGTTCCGCTTCTATGATCCAGTTAAAGGCAAGATCATGATTGATGGCCACGATATTACGTCCCTACCACGCCAGACGATCCGCAATCATATGGGTATCGTCTTGCAAGATCCTTATTTGTTCACAGGGACAGTTGAATCGAACATTAGTCTTGGCGATGCACGGATATCTAAGGAAAAGGTACAAGAATCTCTCGATGCAGTTGGTGGAGAACGAGTTCTCGAGCATTTACCGAAAGGGATTGAAGAGCCTGTTGTAGAAAAAGGAAGCACTCTCTCAAGTGGACAACGACAGCTTATTTCGTTTGCGCGTGCATTGGCGTTCGACCCTGCGATTTTAATATTGGATGAAGCCACGTCTAATATTGATACAGAGACCGAAGAAATTATTCAGCACGCAATGGATGTATTGAAAAAAGGGCGGACTACGTTCATCATTGCCCACAGACTTTCTACGATTAAAAACGCAGACAAGATTCTAGTGTTAGATCGTGGAGAGATTGCTGAAAGTGGAACGCATGATGAGTTGGTTCAACTAGATGGTCAATATGCACAAATGTATAAGTTGCAATCAGGAATTTCTGTATAATGTTGAAAAAGTCGGAGCCATTGAGCTTCGGCTTTTTTATTAGGATTTTTGGGGTGGGGGCTGGTATAGGGGAATCGGAATTATGGAGAGAGGAATCGGAAATTCTCAGGCAACTATCCCAAATATGGAGAAAAGAATCGGGATGATCATCCACAGAGTTCGAAATTAGGTGTGAATAATCGGAATGTGGAAGAAATGCACGATGATACAAGACATGTCAATACGTTTCATAATTCTAAAAAAGATTGCGTACTCACTAGAAAACACATATATTTAGAGTATCGAAATTTCCGGATAAGAAAGTAGGGTGTTATTTGAACCTGGTGCATGATTGGAAAAAAACGTTCTTATTGTTTAATCGAAACGTGAAATTTTTCTTGCTCGCAAACATATTCATCCAAATGGGGCTTGGCGTTTTCATGGTCATGTACAATTTGTATATCCGTGAACTGGGTATGCCTGAAACGGTAAATGGAAAAGTGATTTCCATGACCGCACTCGCTACTGCTATCATGCTCGTTCCTGCTGGATTTTTGAGTGACAAGTTCGGCCGCAAGTGGATGATTACAGGGGGAGCCGCTATTACGGTCGTCACCTTGTTTTGGAGAAGTGCATCCGTAATGGAAGAATCCATTATCTACGTATCTTTACTTACAGGAGTTTTCATGGCATTTGTACAAGTATCCGGGATTCCCTTCCTTGCAGAAAACTCAGCTCCTTCTGAAAGGGTCAAGCTATTCAGTATCCAGTTTGCGCTTATTACAGTTTCGCAAGTGGTCGGTAGTCTTGCTGGCGGATTGTTAGCAGATGGGTTGCAACTGTTCTTTAAGATGGGTGCAGTGGATGCAATTCGATGGTCCCTATACATCGGCGCCGGAGTATTCGCCTTAGGTCTACCCCCATTGTTTGCGTTGAAAGACAAGCCACCCATCCCTGTGCAAGTACGTGAAATAGTTCAAAAAGAACCTAAAGTAAGTTCCGAGGAACACAGAGACACTAGTTTTAAAAAGAACTTCATCCTCATTCTCCACTTTTCGTTTGCAGGATTGCTGATTGGTATCGGGTCTGGTCTGGTTGTACCTTATTTGAACTTGTATTTTGCTAATCGGTTTAGTGCTTCCAACTCGTATATCGGACTCATTCTATCTCTTGGTTCTGCCATGACCGCAGTGGCGGCACTAATAGGTCCACTTCTTGTGAAAAAGGTAGGGAAAGTGAAGGCACTTATTCTTTTTCAATTGCTGTCCATTCCGTTTTTACTGCTGACCGGATTCACGAATTCGCTTATGCTAGCGTCTTTCGGATTTTTGCTTCGCCAAGCGTTGATGAATGCAGGAAATCCCATTCAAAGTGCTGTTGCAATGGAACTCGTCTCAGATAAGTATAGAGGACTTGCCAACTCCATGAACCAAACTGTCTTTCAACTTGGCTGGGCATCGATGGCGCCGATCGCAACAGGACTCGTTGTAGCCCGTGGTTTTTATTGGGGCTATGCAATCGCATTTAGTATCACCGCCGCGCTCTACGTGATTTCTTCAATTTATTATTATGTAGTGATAGGCAAACAAAAACTATCAGCAGACTAAAAAGGGCTATTCCAACAAGTCATAAACCTGACTTTTGGAATAGCCCTTTAAATTTGATACCTACTCAGTGTGAACGTTCACCATAATGATTCAAATAACAGCTACATCCGCTTAGGCTGCGTCTCTTTCCATGCGTTTTGTTCATCGGTCATACGACTCTTATCTTCGAAGACATTTTCTGTTTTTTGGTTTTCAACCTGCAATTGTTGCTTTTCTTTTACCAATTGCTCTGGTGTTTTCTCTTCCATGCACAATCCCTCCAAGAATAATTAGTACAGATAGTCTGTGCAAAAAAGAACTCCTTATTCATACACGTGGAAGGTCATTAGTTCATGGATCATTTTTTTCACGGATTCTTCATCAGTTGGTATGGAGGTAGTCCATTTAATCGTTCCATCAGGCATATAATCTCCTGTAAATCGCTCCGCGCCTTGTTGGAAGGAAAATGTCCAACCAGGTAGTTGCCCGCCTTCAAACATGGGCTGTACTCGAAAATGCTGTAACATACCATTTACCCCTTTCATGATTCAATTCACCCCTGCATATAGTTGAAGTAAACTACTTAGGAGGGAGAGACGTGTTTGTCTCAACATTAAAACAAGCCATTCATGATGAATACCAAGCCTATTTTTTTTACAAGTCTTTGTACGAACAATTAAAAGAACCGATGTGGAAAGACTTTGTCCGCCATGCATATGAAGACGAGAAAAGTCATTACGAAATGTTTCAACAACTCCATTATATGCTGACCGGTTCGTTTGTTCCTAATCCGAAGCGACCGATACCGTGTTATGATGCTAAACAGTGTGTGCAAAAAGCACTTGTCGATGAATTGGAGTCCATCGAAACGTACAAAGAAATGCTGTTAACCATTCCATTTGAAGAAGCATATAATCCTCTGTTTATCGCACTTCATGATGAAATGGAGCATGCAATTCGAATGTCCACCATTTACAATGCACTCCCTTGAACGGACAAAAACCACCCTTCGGAATAATGCGGAAGGTGGTTTTTGTATGTATATGAGGCTAAATGAATTCCTGAGGCCAATCAGAAATGCAAAGTTTGAGAGACAGCGCACTGTCAAAATGTCATTCGACAGAGTATCGATGGAAAAGAAGTTTTCATTACTAATATCCCTGTCGGAATTTCAGTTTCCATGATAAAAGGTATGTCGATAGGACAACTATAGCACTAAATGAGTGGTGTGTAAATATGTCGCCTCATAGTAAATAATGGGAAAATTATAAAAGTGTTTTGATGGTGACTAAAAGGCTTAGTTAAGCCTATCTCTGAAGTAAGACGTAGCTTCTAGCATTCTAGGGCCGTACCAAAACATCTCCCCGTCGATAGGTAAAATCGATGCATTCGGAAGTATTTCTTGGAATTCAGGGATGTGTTTCTCTTTAAAAGGGTATGGTTCTGAAGCTAAAAGTACTAAGTCTGGATTGGCCGATTGAAAATCATGAGTCGTAAGTTCCGGGTATCTTCCTGAAAATTCTCTAACAGGATTTGAAAAACCCAGTGTTTCAAGCAGGGAATCGATATAAGTAGTACGTCCAGCTGCCATATAGGGCTTTTTCCATATGACATACATCGCACTACCTGAAGTTAGCCCGTGAAGAGACTGGAATCCTTCTTGGATTTCAGATACCAAGCTTTGGGCTTGGTCACGTCGATCGGTTACATCTCCAATGTTTTCAATCATAGTATACGCTTCTTGCACGTTTTGGACTTCTGCTACGTAAACTGGGAGGTGTTGTTCTAGTGCTTCAACGATATCTCTTGTATTTTCTTCCTTCTCGGCAATGATCAGGTCGGGCTTCAATTGCAAAATGGCATCTAATTTTATATCCTTCGTCCCAGCGACAGCTTTTACATCCAATACAGCTGGAGAGGGATGAATACAAAAACGGGTCCTTCCTATAACTTCATCTTGCAACTCTAATGCAAATAAGGTGTCTGTAATGCCTGGACAAAGGGATACGATTCGTTTCGGTGGATAGGTGTAGGTAACGGTTCTACCGAGTGCGTCTTGTACAGTTCGTTCCATGAAATCATCCTTTCTTTCTTCGAGTCACGTTTCTATTGTTCATCATACTGGATTTTCAAAACAAAATCAGCCGAATCTCCATACAGGACAGACAGCCTAATTAGTTGGTGAAGCAGGCCGTTCTGTTATAAGATGAAAGAAATCGAACAGGAGAAGGTGAAGCGATTGCAATTTATATGGATTCTTTTGTTTATGGCACTCATCGGAGCAGTCATAGGGGGCTTGACGAACCACCTTGCTATTAAGATGCTATTTCGACCTCACGAGGCTAAATATATTGGCAAATGGCGCGTTCCATTTACCCCAGGGCTTATCCCGAAACGCCGTGACGAACTTGCTATGCAGCTTGGACGAACTGTAACGAATTACTTACTGACACCGGATACATTTAGGAAGCGGTTATTGACACCGGACATGGCAGAAAAAGCAGAACTATTCGTTCAAAGTCGATTGGAGAAGGAAGTATTCGACTCACAGCGAACGATTGCAGAGTGGCTTGAACTTGCAGGGGTTTCTGATCTGGATCTCGTTTTGGAGCGAAAAACAGGTGAGCTCATTGACTCTCGATTTGTTGCAGCGAAACATGCAATTTTGTCGGGAACTGTAGAAGAAAAGGTTCCTGAAAAGTGGCTGATAGAAGCAGAGACTCATATCCCAACTGTGACTTCTTATGTTTTGAACCGAGCGGATCAATTCGTGGATTCTTATGAAGGAAAATTGATGTTTCAACGATTGATCACAGATTTCCTAGAGTCTAAAGGAACACTTGGTGGAATGGTCAAAATGTTTTTCGGAGATTCCAACTCTCTTGTTGAAAAGGTACAAAGAGAGGCAAAGAAATTCATCGCTGCCCCAGGAACCATTCAACTTATTGAAACGATGCTTACGAAAGAATGGGCCAAATTGAAGCAACGACCAATGGAAGAACTAGTAGGTGGATTTGACTGGGATGGACTTGGACTCTCGTTGCGCAACTATCTGCTGAAAGAGTTGGATGTAGCAAATCGACTCGCGCAGCCGATTCACTATTACTGGCCAACTGGAGCTGCATGGACCTCAACCAACTTGACACCTAAAGTAATCGAGTTTGCATTTACGCAGGCGGAAATTCAACTCGAACAATCCTTGAAACGGTTGAAACTGGACCAAATTGTGAAAGAACAAGTCGATACGTTCCCGGTTTCAGTATTGGAAGACCTTGTCCTAGGTATTTCAAAACGAGAATTTAAAATGATTACCGTCCTTGGTGCACTATTAGGTGGTATGATTGGAATTGTGCAAGGACTCATTGTATACTTTACAAATCTTACTTAGGGGGAATTTAACATGGTAGTCAATATTTATGACGATATTAATAAGTTAGAAGAATCACTACGCACGACGGAAGAATTTTCAGCGGTTAAAGAGGCGATAGAAAACGTTAAGGCAGACCCTGAAGCACTGGAAATGTTCCGCAACTTCCGTGAAATCCAAGTTACATTGCAGCAAAAACAAATGGCTGGAGAAGAAATTCAGCCTGATGAACTGGAGCATGCTCAAAAAACTGCTCAGCTATCACAACAAAATCCAAAAATCATGGCAATGCTAGAAGCTGAAATGAAGCTAAGTGGAGTCATCGAAGAAATTAACCGCATTCTGATGAAACCCGTTCAAGAAATATACGAAACAATGAATTGACACCAAAACCAGCCCAGTGTGGCTGGTTTTTTCTTTTCATGGTTTGCTATACTGAGTATCACAGACAATCGGATCACCTAGATCCATGAGAAAGTTGGGCTAGCAATGCAAACTATTGCACTTCACGGCAATTTTAAAGAAGACTGGGTACGAATGTTCATCCACCTGTCAAATCTATTTTTTGAAGAAACAAAAATTGCAAAAAAAGAGGAAACCGGAGATCTCGATTTACGCTTCGAAGAACGTCAGCAAGGAGACCTCCTGATTGTAACAGCGGAACTTACTGTTCAAGAAAATAACTATCGTGCGGAGTTCAAAGAGACTGCTGAAGGCGGTAATGAGAAAGACCAGAACCGACAATGGAAGCGGCTCTATTCGCATGTGTTATTGGAAGTTCTGGAATCCTCAACGGGCATGAACCAAGAGTGGGGAATTTTGACGGGCATACGTCCGACGAAACTGTACCATAAGTATCGCCAGGAAAGTCATAGCGCGCACGACGTAAAGCAACTGTTAATGGATAAACACCGTGTGTCCGAACGAAAAGTGAACTTGCTCGAGACGATCACAGACATTCAATTGAAAGCTGTACCTGATCTTTATAACGTTCAAGAAGAAGTGAGTATCTATATCGGGATCCCGTTTTGTCCAACGAAGTGTGCGTATTGTACATTCCCGGCATACGCGATCCACAGGAAAAGCGGTCGCGTGGAGACATTTTTAGATGGCTTACACGAGGAAATTCGACAACTTGGAGAATGGCTTACTGAACGAAATGTCAAAGTGACAACAATCTATTTTGGCGGAGGTACTCCGACTTCGATTGAAGCAGAAGAAATGGATGCGCTGTATCAAGTCATGGTTGAATCCTTCCCGTTCATGGAAGAAGTGCGTGAAGTTACGGTTGAAGCGGGCCGCCCAGACACAATTACCCCTGCTAAAATTGACGTACTTAAAAAGTTTGGCATCGACCGCATTAGTGTCAATCCACAATCGTATACAGACGAAACATTGAAAGCAATTGGTCGACATCATACAGTTCAAGAAACTATCGACAAATTTAAGCTTTCCCGCTCAATGGGGATGAATAATATTAACATGGACCTTATCATCGGACTGCCCAATGAAGGAATTGAAGAGTTTAGTCATTCGCTACAGGAAACTGAAAAGCTTCAACCGGAATCCTTAACGATTCACACGCTTTCGTTTAAACGCGCTTCTGAAATGACGCGAAACAAGAAGAAATATGAAGTGGCGGATCGTCCGACTGCTGAGCAAATGATGAAGCTCGGTGAAGAGTGGACAGAGGCAAACGGATATGTCCCGTATTACTTATATCGCCAGAAAAATATTCTCGGGAATTTGGAGAACGTTGGGTATTCCAAGCCAGGTGAAGAGAGCATCTATAATATTATGATTATGGAGGAAGTGCAGTCTATTATCGGTATTGGCTGTGGTGCTTCTAGTAAGTTCCGTGACCCGAAGACTGGCCGAATCACACAATTCCACAACCCGAAAGATCCAGCCGCTTATATTTTGTCGTATCAAGAATCCATTGAAAGAAAGTTAGAATTGCTGGATGAAATCTTTCCACAATCCGTTCCAAAATAAAGGAGTTTTCACCTTAACCCCGAATTAAGTTAATGAATGACTATTCAGTTTCATTATCGGTCAATTTATATGGGGAAAAGGGGAGTTATCATGTATCAAACAATCGAACTTTCAAAAGACGAACGGATCGCGACACTTACACTAAATCGCCCGAATTCAATGAATGCGATGGATGATGTGATGATGAAGGAATTGGCTGATGCTTTTGAGGAGCTAAAGTCTGAACAGGAAATCCAGGTGTTACTCATCAAGGGAGCAGGTCGAACGTTTTCAGCAGGTGGCGATATTAAAAAAATGATTGATCCCGAGTCACCGATGGATATGGGGGAAGTCATGCAACATATTACCCGGCTAGCGAAGACACTCTACATGCTGCCTCAAATCACGATTGCCGTCATTCACGGTTCCGCAGCTGGACTTGGGTTCAGTCTAGCGCTCGGCTGCGACATCCTCGTTGCTGAAGAAGATAGTAAACTGGCTATGAACTTTATCGGCATTGGACTCGTGCCAGATGGCGGAGGACACTTCTTCTTGAAAGAACGCATTGGGACGACAAATGCGAAGAAAATGATTTGGGGTGGGGAAGTCATTGATGGGAAGACAGCTAAAGCAGCAGGTCTTGTTGATGAACTTGTTCCAAACGGACAAGCAGCAATGGCCGCAAATCTTCTTGCGAATGGATTCCTCGAATCACCGATTTCTGCTATGATTGCCTCTAAAAGAATTCTGCATGAAAGCAAGCGTGCAGAGCTTGAGCAAGTGCTTCAATTGGAAAGCGAATCTCAAGTGGCGATGCGAAACACTGCAGATCATTTAGAAGGTATTCGTGCATTTGTGGAGAAGCGGCAACCAGTCTTCATAGGGAACTAAATAAACAAAGCCGGCATCGCATTTAGAAGGATGCTGGCTTTGTTTTTTACGTGAAAATCATGAAGAAGGTTTAAAATCGTAGAAATAGGGAACTGTTCAATTGTTTGTGTCAATCAAAGGAGGTAACAGCATGTCTAGTAACCATGTTAATCCGAAAGTTAAAAAGTTTATTGTGGACAATAGGGATAATTTCGAACGGGAGCTCCTCATTCAGGCTGTGACCGTCAATGATAGAATCGAAGAAATTCTACGTATTGGGAATATTGACTTGATCGACAATGCACATAAACTTGTTGCCTTTGTAATCGAGGCCAAAGAAGATGAGTTGAAATCTTTTGCTAAAAGGGAAGGAATCGCATGGGCAAAGCATTCACTAACACTTGCATTCAAACTCGAATGGGTTTCTGCAATCCGACGTACATTATGGGACTTTATAGAAGAATACATACAAGTTAATACAGATGACTTTACGTTGAAGGATTTCTTTGTTCTGGAAAAGAAAATCAATTCCAGATTGGATCACTTCTTGAATGCATTTTTTATTAGTTATTCTTCCTACAAAGATCAGGAAATTATAGCTCAAAAAAATATCGTGCAAAACCTTTCCGTTCCGATTATCCCAATTACTCGGACAACAAGTATTTTGCCGTTAATTGGAATGCTGGACTATTATAGGACGACTGTCATACAAGAAAAAGTGTTGACCGAAATTAGCCGCCTTCACATTCAAACGCTCATTCTCGATTTATCTGGAATTGAGGATATGGAACATGAAGTCATTGATAATTTAAGCAGGGTCATAGAAGGCACAAAACTGATGGGCTGCCAGACGGTTATCACGGGACTTCGACCAGATGTTGTCCGAAAAATGGCGACGCTCGGCATCCGTTTTGAAGGAGAAACAAAAACTCTTGGTACGCTACAACGGGCTTTGCAATCCTATTTATGAAATGGAAAAGACGCTTATCCGCGGTCAAAGCGGACAAGCGTCTTTTGTTTGTATTTATCTACAGTATCTCTCCATTGAAAATAGCCTTTTTCAATCGATCGAATAAGTAGCTCAGCGGTTGCAATGTTCGTTGCAAGGGGAATACCATATACGTCACAAAGACGTAGCAATGCACTGACATCTGGTTCGTGAGGTTGTGCAGTTAGTGGATCACGGAAAAAAAGAATGAGATCCAGCTCTCCAGTAGCCACCATTGCACCAATTTGCTGATCGCCACCAAGTGGTCCGGAATTCATGCGATTCACTTGAAGCTTGGTTTCTTCCATAATTCGTTTTCCGGTAGTTCCTGTAGCGTAAAGCGTATAGTCCTGAAATATTGATTCATAGGCAATCGTAAAGTTTACCATTTCGTCTTTCTTTTCATCGTGGGCAATTAGAGCAATCTTCATCGCACGCGCCTCCTAACTGATTGATTAAAGAATAGCATACTGTACAGAAAAACGCTTTAAACATGAAACAATAGTAATTTGCCAGCGGGAGAAGCGAGACGATGAGTCTGGTCAATCAGATTTTGCTTTTCCAGTAGCGATTGACCTATCACTTTTGCTGCCTCATCAGTTTCGGCAGTAAATGTTTCGTCTGCAATCATTTTCCCTGTCTTTTCATATGCCGTTAATTTATATGTCCTCACAATCATCCGCTCCCATCCTTTTCCTCTAGTATACACGTATCCTACTTTAAATGAATAGTGATTCATTGCTCGAGGAATGTTACGCTAAATGTCTACTACTATGTGTAGACTAATATGTTTGCTAAAATAAAGAAATCCCATTAGATGTCATGAGACCTTATTCAATTGATAGTGTTCTATAATTCGTCTTTTTTATCCTAATAGAAGTGAACTAACACGTCTTATTTATCGAGGCAATCTTCTACCCATCCAACTTTTGAGTAGAAGACGAAATATTTTTTACAGGGAGCCATAACAATGAATACCCAATTATTTCTACAATTCAACACCATTTTTATCAGTATTCTGATTGAAGCATTGCCGTTCATCTTACTGGCAGTCATCATCTCTGCTTTGATACAACTGTGGGTGACAGACGAAATGCTCGCAAAGCTCATTCCGAAAAACCGGTTTCTCTCCGTTTTGACGGCGACTTCACTTGGAGCCGTCTTCCCGGCGTGTGAATGCGGGATTATTCCAGTCACCCAGCGGCTGATGGCTAAAGGGGTTCCCTTGCATGCAGCAGTGGCGTTCATGCTAACCGGCCCAGTTATTAACCCGGTCGTGCTATTTTCAACCTATGTTGCATTCGGAAACAGCTGGAAGATGGTGTTCCTTCGTGGAGGGTTATCGTTCGCCGTTGCATTAGTGGTTGGACTGATTTTGTCCTACCAATTTAAAGGTGTATCTCAGCTGAAGCATACGTTGCAGTCTAGAAAAATGCCTGAAAACAGCACGACGAAAAACAAAGTACTCGGTACAGTCAAACATATGATTGATGAGTTTTTCTCAGTAGGGAAATACTTAGTCGCAGGCGCATTGATCGCTGCGTTAATGCAAACGTATTTAAAGACGTCTGTATTTACTTCGATCGGAAACGGAGATGCTTCTGCATCACTCGTCATGATGGCACTGGCATTCATATTGTCCCTTTGTTCATCTGCAGATGCATTTGTCGCAGCATCATTCAGAAGTACATTTTCAACAGGTGCGCTTATCGCGTTCTTAGTGTTCGGAGCGAAATTTGATATTAAAAACACGATGATGATGCTCGGAGTATTTAAAACGAAGTTTGTCTTTTACTTATTTATCTACACAGCGGCATTAGTATTCATCGGATCGATGATTATTACATTTTTACAACTGTAACCAAGGATTGGATTGGAAAGAAAGGAGAGTGATGAACCGATGACACGCATTTGGATTTTGCTAGGTTACACATTTCTGTTTTTCTATTTGCACGTAACCGGCAACATTTCGAAGTACATTAACTTGAAATACTCGTTCCTTTCGTTTATCGCGATTTTTGTATTCCTGTTCTTTTTAATCGCCCAGTGCTATTTTGCATGGAAAGAAGAGAGCAATGAAGATGAATTCAACGACATTTGTGATTGTGGCATGGACCATGCGGAAGAGAAGAAATCATGGAAACGATTTATTGCGTACCCGATTTTAATTTTCCCTATTGTGACCGCCTTAGTTTTACCCATTGCTACCTTAGATTCGAGTATTGTCGCGGCAAAAGGATTTAACTTTGATATGTTTGGCAAGGATGCAGACCCCAATGGATTCCACCAGTTCCTAGCACCGGATACGAGTATTTTTTACGGACAGGATGGATATGAAGAACTCATGAAAGAGGCGATGGGACAATTTGCTGATCGAGATCCTATACTGTTAAATGATGAGGATTATTTACTCGGGATGGAGACGATTTACAAAAATCCCGGATACTTCATGGGGAAGACGATTGGTTTTAAAGGTTTCACATTCAAGGATGAAGAAACGGATGATACTTTCTTATTCCGCTTTGGTCTAATTCACTGTGTGGCGGATTCCGGCGTATTCGGTATGCTCTTGGATCTTCCGAAAGGTGAAACATTCGATAATGATGAATGGATTGACGTCGAAGGCAAACTCGACTCTATTTACTATCAGCCACTTAAAAAGACAGTCCCCGTTCTTAAAGTGAAAAAAATCATCTCAATGGATGAGCCAGAAGAGCCGTATGTATACAGAACCAATTAAACTGAAAGACTTGCATTGCTAAGGAAGGAGAATCCCTATGATAAAACGAGTTCCAGTTTATATACTAAGCGGATTTCTGGGAAGTGGAAAAACAACCGTGTTGGTCCATTTCCTCGAGCATTGTAAACGCAATGGACTGCAACCAGGCATTATTTTGAACGAAATAGGTGAGACAAACGTAGAGGGACATCTCTTTGACAACCAGCGTGTCGTTGAACTGCTGAATGGCTGCATTTGCTGTACCCTTCAGGAAGACTTAAAAGAAACGATGGACGAACTAGTTCGTGAGATGACCGAATCACCGCTTGATGTGCTATTCATCGAGGGGACGGGTGTCGCGAATCCTCTTGAAATCCAAGAAGTCCTCCTCAGTACGCCGTATCGTGAACAGTTTGACCTGATGTCGATCCTAACAGTAGTCGATGCGAGTCATTATACGGAGTACCAAAGTGTATTTTCGAGCTCAGCTGAAGTCCGTAAACTGATGACGGAACAGCTCGTTTGCGGAAGCCTTATTTTGTTGAACAAAACCGATCTCGTTTCGGACAAACAGCTGGAGAAAGTGAAACAAAAAGTATTGAAAATCGCTGGGGAGCATAAAAAACTCGTGGAGTGCGCTTACGGGGAAGTAGATGCGAATAATCTTATGGAGAAAACTGTAGGTTCATTATCTGTAGGAAATTCAATTTCTCCCGCAAGTACGCATGAGCATCACCATCATGATCACTCAACAGTTCAGACAATCACATTGGAAAACTTGCCGCCTTTTAACCAAACTACAGTCACGAAATGGTTTAAACAGCTACCGCCTTCTGTACTACGGGGCAAAGGCTACCTCCAATTGGATGAACCGAAGCAACTGGTCAGTTTTCAATACGCTTCAAACAAAGTCAAATTCACTCCTATTTCATCTTCAGGAGAACGGGAGTCGATTGTTATTCTGATTGGCATGGAAATGGACAAAGAGCTGATGAATGAACGATGTGAAGAGCTTTTACAGTTGGGGAATAGATAACAAATACGTTCAATTAAGGAAGAAAGTTTGTATTGCAGAATACTCGGACGACACCGATAGATTAAGACAGTGACTATTTAGAAGTGAAACCTTCAAATAGTCACTGTCTTTTGTTTTCGATCGAATGGAATGTAAACGTTGCTTGACATTGAAAAAATAGTAAAGTATGCTTTACGTAAAGTTACCTTTACTACCGGATGATATCCCTTGTTAGAATTGATAGATGGGAAGGGAGGGGATCTGTCGAGTGAAAAACTTGATAAGGGAAATTCGAATGGAAATAGGTCTCACACAAGATGAACTTTCTGAAAGTTTGGAAGTATCTCGCCAAACGATTATTTCCCTGGAAAAAGGAAGGTATAATCCTTCGCTAATCTTAGCTTTTAAAATTGCCAAAATGTTTAATCGAACGATTGAAGATATCTTTGACCCAGAAGAAATGGAATGAAAAATAGAAAGGGGGAGTTTAAGTGGATTGGTTGTCAACTGCTGCAGGGTTCATTACAGGCGTTGGGATGGTCTCAATTATCATTCTGATTATTTGGCGAAGAGGAAAAAAGGCTCGGTTATTTGATGAACGATATGAAAAAGTGCACATTAAGGCACGTACAGCTTCATGGATTGTTTTCGTTGGACTGACTTACATCCTGGCGATTGCAGCGTTGGTAATAGAGGGGTGGAAGCTCGCATCTATGTTACTAGCGAGTTTATATGTTGTTGGGTTAGTGACGTATTTTGTTGCTGTTCTTATCTATAACAAAAAACTATAAGATAAGTATTGAAGTAATATAAAAGATTGTGGAAAAATGAAACAGAATGATTTGTAAATCGTATATTTAGAATAAGGGAAATGGGGAGGAGTACATTTATGTCATTACAAATTGAACACGTAACAAAACGATTCGGGGACTTTACAGCGGTGAATGACCTTTCGCTAACAGTTGGAGAAGGAACGATGTATGGATTTCTCGGTGCAAACGGTGCAGGTAAAACGACAACATTCCGAATGATTCTAGGTCTGTTGACGCCGAACGAAGGACGCATTACTTGGAACGGAAAACCGATTTCTTATGCGACAAGCCCTCAAATTGGATATCTTCCTGAAGAACGCGGACTGTATCCGAAAATGAAAGTCGAAGAACAATTGCTGTTTTTAGCAGAGCTACGAGGCATGAAACGTTCTGATGCGAAGCGGGAAATCGGAGGCTGGCTCGATCGTTTTGAAGTCCCTCAATATTTGAACAAAAAAGTGGAAGAACTGTCAAAAGGAAATCAGCAAAAAATCCAAGTGATTGCAGCTCTTTTACATAAGCCGAAACTAATCATTTTGGATGAACCTTTCTCAGGGCTAGACCCAGTAAACGTGGAATTGTTAAAAAAAGAAATTCTTAATATCCGGAATAACGGTGCGACGATTGTTTTTTCCAGTCACCGGATGGATCACGTGGAAGAATTATGTGAGCAGTTCAGCATTATTGACCACGGGAAGCAAATTGTCAGTGGGACATTGAAAGACGTGAAACGCTCATTTGGCCAACAAAATGTGCGCATTCGCTCAGATTATGGGTTGGAAGCACTTTCTGGACTTTCCGGAGTGACCTCCGTAACACCGACGGTTGAAGGCGCAATTTATCAAGTGGATTCTGACGAAACGGCAGAACGACTTCTGACTGAGGCGTTAAAAGCAGGACCAGTCCGACAATTTGAGATTGAAGAACCGACACTTCAAGATATCTTTATTGCAAAGGTGGGGAAGGAACATGCATGAATTCTGGATCATATTTAAACAAGCGTTCATGACCAAAGCAAAAACGAAGTCCTTCATCATTACGACAGTACTAGTAGTTGCGGGAATCTTTTTACTGTCAAACTTACCAAGAATTCTAGATTCGATTGACGGAATTGGCGGCGACGAACCGACCACTATGAAAGTCATTGACGCGAGTGGGAAACTAGATGATCCACTTTCGGCAGTCCTTCAAGCGAATGAGTCGGATATTACGATAGAGCCAACAGAAGAAAGTGAAAAGGATCTTGAGAAGCAAGTCCGTTCTGAAGACATCGATTCGTTCTTGACACTTTCTTTGGATGAATCCAACACAATCCAAGCGAAATATACGACGCTCAGTAGTATTGAAATGAGCCTGCCGGAGGCGTTGCGCAATGCGTTGCAAACCGTTCAGGCAGGGATTAAATCAGATGAACTTTCTTTATCGAGCGACCAGGTGGATTCTCTTTTTACACAAGTAAATTTTGAGAATAATAACATCTCCACTTCGGCGAAATCCGAGGATGAATTGAATCAAGCCCGCATTTTAGTTTACGTGCTTATGTTTGTGATTTACTTTGCCGTCATCTTGTACTCCGGAATGATTGCAACTGAAGTCGCAACAGAAAAATCCTCCCGTGTGATGGAAATCCTAATTTCTAGTGTGTCACCGGTAAAGCACATGTTTGCGAAAGTGCTCGGTATCGGAACACTTGGGATTGTCCAAATCGTGATCTACGGAATCGTCGGGTTTATCGCCTTTAAAACGTCTGCTTCAGAAGCAACAGAGGGAATCGGGAGTTTCTTTAACTTTACAGACATTAATCCGATGACACTTGTCTATGCAGTCGTGTTCTTCTTGCTCGGGTATTTCCTATACGCAACGCTAGCAGCCCTTCTAGGCTCTCTCGTAAGCCGTACAGAAGACGTCCAGCAAATGATTATGCCAATGACACTCATGATTGTTGCAGCATTCATATTAGCTGCATCAGGTCTAGGGAATCCTGAACTTGTGTACTTGAAGTACGCTTCATTCTTCCCGTTCTTCACACCACTAGTAATGTTTTTACGGGTAGGAATGTTGGATTTACCGATGTGGGAACCACTTCTTGCGATTGCAATTATGCTTGTAACCATCTTTGTACTCGGATGGTTTGGAGCGCGTGTTTATCGTGGCGGTGTCCTCATGTACGGCCCATCCCGTTCATTGAAGGATATTAAGAAAGCGATTCAGTTAGGAAAAGAATAAGACTGTATGATTAAAGCGTGTTCAAGCAGAGGGGAAAGCACAGTCCCTCTGCTTTTTGCTGCCCATTTTGAAAGCGGAAATCTCTTGATTGCTGTCGCGTATCTACTTGCAATATGGTAAAATTAGAACAAATATTCGTTTTAGGAGGTGTCTACTATCTATGATTCGATTCCTACACACCGCGGATTTGCATTTAGACAGTCCATTTAAAGGAATTACGGATATGCCGATAGCCCGATTGACTGAACTCCGTGAAAGCACATTTGCAGCCTATGAAAAGCTGATCCAGTATGCGGAAAAGGCCATCCCAGATTTTGTTCTCATTGTAGGGGATATCTATGATGGAGAAGATCGGAGTTTGCGCGCACAAATGAGATTTGTCAAAGGACTTGAGCGTTTGAATCAGGCGGGGATTCCAGTATTCATTTCCTATGGGAACCATGATCATCTGGGAGGTAAGTGGACACGATTTCAATTACCGGCAAACGTGACAGTATTTGGTCCAGAGGTGGAAACTGCAGAACTTATTGTCCGGGGTCAATGTATTAGAATCCACGGGTTCAGCTATAAGGAACGGCATATTAAAGAAGCGATGATTGGTCACTACCCAAAAGCGAATCGTGAACTAGAGACGATTGACATTGGCATGCTTCATGGCAGTATCGCCGGGGAAGAAACGCATGCAGTCTACGCACCATTTACAAAAGAAGCGTTGCTAGAAAAGGACTATCAGTACTGGGCGCTTGGACATATTCATAAACGGCAACTTTTACATAACGAGCCGCCTATCGTCTACCCGGGTAACTTGCAAGGACGTCATCGCAACGAACAGGGAGTTAAAGGCTTTTACGAAGTGGAACTTGAGGACAATGTAGCTTCACTAAGCTTCGTTCCAACATCGGTTCTTGTATTTGATGAAATCGAGATAGACTGTACCGAAATGGGTCTTGCCAACGAATGGCTGACGGCATGTCAGAATGCAGCGACTGAAGTCGTTGAGCGAAATGGTTCGAGTATTCTCAGTGTTCGCAACGTCAAGATGAGCGCAGAAGCGTCCCATTTGTTCAACGGTTCATCAGACGAGGAATGGTTGGAAGTATTGCGTGAATCGGCGGATCGGACTGTCTGGTTCTCGGAGCTCCTATTTGAATCGAACCTGAAGAGTTCGCTGTTGCCGGATTCCCCACTCGTTCGATCCGTCAAAGAGCAGATGGACCTTTGGGATGAAGAAGATTGGAAGATGGTGTTGCAAGACGTGTATCAGCATGCACGCTCAGGACCTTATTTGCCCAGACTAACTACTGAAATGAAAGAAGAATTGAGAAGAGAAGCAGGGAATCTCATTTCAAATGAGCTCTCGACATGAAAACAGAGGTGACGTGCTTTGAAGATTGAGAGGCTAACAATTTATGGATTTGGCCGCCACAGCAATGTGACGATTGAGCTTGGGGATGGAGTCACTGTCTTTTACGGGGAGAATGAAGCCGGGAAAACGACGATTTATCAATTTATTTTACAAGTATTGTTTGGGTTCCCGCCTAAGAACAGCGCGCTGTTGCGTTATGAACCGAAAACAGGCTCGCACTATGGTGGGAAAGTTGTCCTCAAAGATAAAAAGTATGGCGTCGTTGAAGTAGAGCGGATTCGAGGGAAATCAGCTGGAGATGTAACCGTCCGATTCGAGGATGGGAAAATGGGTGGACAAACGGAACTCAATGACCTCTTGCGTCAGTATGATCGAACTGCCTTTGAGTCTGTCTTTTCGTTTTCTTTGTTTCAGTTACAAGGTTTAGAGCAAATGGATTCGGACGAGCTGAGCCGCACGTTATTATCATCAGGTACAACCGGAATTGATTTGTTGCTTCAATTAGAGAAAAGACTTGAAAAAGAAAAAGCGGAGCTGTTTAAAAAATCGGGAAAAAATCCTCAAATGAACGTTCTATTAAAAGAACTCCGCGAACTAGAAGAGACATTGAAAATACAAAGAGCGAAAGTGGATGAATACGAACCCGCTCTGAACCGTGTAGAAGAACTGGAACGTCAACTATCAGCAGAGCGGAATACGGTGCAAAGTTGCCAAGTGGAGTCTAAAAAGCTTGAGAGTGCCCTGTTGCGAATCCCAATTATAGTGAATAGAAATCGCTTGCTTTCTGAGATCGAGGAACTCGGTCAGAATGAGTTTCCGGTGAACGGTATACGTGACCAAGAAATGTTGGAAAGTAAAAAACATGAAGCAGAAGCGGTTCACGCACGCGCTTCATTTCAATTACAGAATGTGAAGGACGAGCTGGAAAAAGAAGGTCAAAAAGATCGGGAAGTGGCAGTTGAAGCATTACTTGCGAAAGAATCTGATTGGCACGTACTACAACAGGAACTTGTCAGCACAAAGTCAGATATTGCACGGTTAACAACGGAACGACATCGGCTTCTTAGTCTTCTCGGTGCATCTGAGTCACCTGCAGTCGAAGTTCTCTTGCAACTAGATAGTTCGTTCACTCAGGAGCAACTCCTTCAGCAATTGGCAGACCGGGTACAGCAAACAGAGCGAGCAGTTCAGTCGAGTCAGTTGGAAGTGCAGCGTGTCAAAGAGATGGAACGAAGAACTGCTCAGCAACTGGAGAGGCTGTCCGCCGAAGCACCAAGCCCAGATGAACAAGCGCAAGCAGCAAAGTGGCCGTCTGTGCGTGCGCGTCTTTCTGAAGCAAAAGCGTATGTCTCTTTTGCTAAGAAAGAACAACAGTCAACGTCTAAAACAGTCATTTGGATTCTGCTAG
Organism: Sporosarcina sp. BI001-red; assembly: GCF_003384035.1. Lineage (GTDB taxonomy): Bacteria > Bacillota > Bacilli > Bacillales_A > Planococcaceae > Sporosarcina. The sequence continues at coordinate 32,886 of NZ_QQAK01000017.1, forward strand.
CAGCGGCGATTGTAGTGGCGGGCTACGGGGTATTGCAGAAACAGTGGATCATCGCTTTGCTAGGCGTTATTATTGCTGCGATAAGTGGCTATGGACTCATGCAGAAACAACAAAGACCTTCGCAATCGGATGAACGCATGAAAGAAATGAGCGCACTTGTAAAAGCTTATGAAGGAAAAGAAGAGGCTTATGAAGAATTGTGCAAGAAGACGGATGATTTCATCCGCAAAGCGGAGCAGTTAACAATGGCGGCTAACGGTTATGAGATGGACATAGATTCCCTTCAAAACAAGTTAGCGGTCCAGGTTCAAGAAGAAACCAACGCCCGCAGACAGCTTGCAGAAGAACTCCTCGAATGTGGGTTGCCTGCTTCAGGAGGAATTGAAGTGATCCCTGAGTTGTTCCGATTGGTTCGGCAATTGCAAGAAACAAACCGCTTCTTAATAGAACGATTGAACAATCAGCAAGAAAAGGATAAGAAAATCCAGCAACATCTTGAGTCTTCACGTGCAGTGCTTGGACGTGAAGTTCCAGAAGCAGACCTGTATACTTTAATCAGGCAAGAGGCACGAAAACTGCGTGATGCCTCGCTCTCAGCCGAAACATATGAACGGCAAGTTAAAGAACTCTCAAGAACGATGGAAGAGAAAATGCTTGAATTGCAGGCGTATCGACAACAAGAGCAACAATTATTTGAGCGGGCAGGCGTTCATGATAAACAATCGTTCTACGATGCATATGATCGCTGGCAGCATATTCAAACGTTACAACTGAGTTTAGACGGATTGAATGACCAGTTGAAGACGCTTCATCATGCGGAGGGATTTGACGATGATGAAGGATGGATCGAGCAACAACTTGTCTTATCTGAAGAACGATTGGCAACTGCAGAGCATGTAATTTCGGAGTTGACAGATGAACGTGCTGGCTTACTTCATAAAACGGAAGCACTTCTTTCTGACGATGCGCATCTGCATACGCAACAGCTTTATGAAAACAAAAAGGCCGAATTTAATGCGCTTGCGTTTTCTTGGTTGAGTCGGCAAGTAGCGGCTGATGCGATTCGTCAAACGATGGGGGAATTGAAAGACAAAAAATTACCTGCCGTACTAACGCGCGCCAACAACTTATTTGCTCAGCTAACTGCTGGACAGTATGCTCAACTCGAGATTAATATGGATGGGAAATTTCAAGCAATTCGCAAAGACGGTCAACCGTTTGAGATTGCGGAATTGAGCCAAGCAACGAAAGAACAAGCGTATTTAGCGCTTCGGCTAGCACTTGCGAGTGAATTAGCGGATCAAGCTCCATTCCCAGTAATAATGGACGATCCGTTTGTCCATTTCGATGCGAAACGGCTATCCCAAATGACTCAACTCATATCGGAGCTATCGTCGAAACATCAATTTATCGTATTTACATGTCATGAGACGCTAGCTCCTCATTGGCCAAAAGCTAAAACCATCAATGTTTCCGAAATTGGAAACTCACCTGAAGGAGTTGCATTATGAAAAAACTATTAGATCACAAAGTCGGAGAAACGGTAGACTTATTTTTGTTCATCAAACAATCCGTAAAGGGGGTCACTCAGCAAGGAAGCCCCTTCATGTCACTTGTCCTACAAGACAAAAGTGGTGACTTGGAAGCGAAGCTTTGGGAAACGGGAGAAGAGCAAGAACGGTTATATCCTGCCGCTGCTATCGTACGCGTAGGAGGAGAAGTTCACGAGTACCGTGGGAAAAACCAGTTGCGTATTAAGAGCATTCGCCCTGCAAAAGCTGATGAGGGGATTACAATGTCTGATCTCGTTCCTTCTGCTGAAAGAAGTAAAGAAGAACTGATGGATGAGTTAATGCAATTCTTCTTTGAGATGAAGAACCCCCAGATTCAACGGATTACCCGTCATTTGATCAAAAAGCATCAAGAAGCATTCATGATGTATCCTGCAGCAACACGGAATCACCATGATTATGTTTCGGGATTGCTCGATCATGTGGTTTCCATGTTGAAGCTAGCCAAAGCGGTGGCGGATCTGTATCCAACGTTGAACAAGGACTTATTGTACTCAGGTGTGATTTTACATGATATCGGGAAAGTCATTGAATTATCCGGACCGGTTGCAGCCCACTACACAGTAGAAGGAAATTTACTTGGCCATATTAGCATCATGGTGACGGAAATTTCTAAGGCTGCAGATGAACTAGATGTATCCGGTGAAGAAGTGATGCTCCTTCAGCACATGGTGCTCTCCCATCACGGAAAAGAAGAGTGGGGTAGCCCGAAACGTCCAATGTTACCAGAAGCAGAAATGCTCCACTATATCGATAATATCGATGCCAAAATGAACATGTTAAACCGAGCAATGAGTAAAACAGAGCCCGGAGAGTTCTCTGAACGAATTTTCCCATTGGAAAACCGCTCATTCTATAAGCCTACATTTGAATAAGCATAATGAAAAGGAGCTTCCAAGTAAGCTCCTTTTGTGTTGTGTTGGAGGAAAGTGATCATAAATCCCAACTCCTACACTCCACATCACTAAATGCGAAGCACACCAATTAAGCTTGGTTTTTAAATTTGGGAAAGATGAATTGGTCGCGAGCTTGAACACAAATAGAAGAAGGTGACGTGCCGCGGGAGGGAGCGGTATGATGATCATCATACCAAAACCCCACCCAAAACCACATTAAGCCTTCAACAAAAAAGCCACAAGGTCTATCAGAAAATCTGACAGAACTTGTGGCTTATTCAAAATTACTTCTCTTCGTCTTCTACATCCGCTTCAGTGTCAGCCGGTGCATCTGCGCCGTCTTCTTTAGCTTCAGGCTTGCTTTGGTTAAACATATCCAATGAAGCCTTCAAATCTTTGTCTTTCACTTTTACGTCTGCATCTTTCATAAGCTTCGCAACTTTGTCGACGATTGTGCTTGTATCTGCTTTTGTAAGCTTCAACTCTTGCTTCGCTTTTTCTTTGTCTGCTTTAGATGGTTCTTTATCGTCTACTTTACGTGTATCTTCTAGTTTGATGATGTGATATCCGAATTCTGATTTAACCGGTTCGCTGATTGTGCCTTTTTTCATTTCTATAGCAGCATCCCAGAATTCCTGAACCATTTTACCTTCACCGAACCAACCAAGTTCGCCACCAGACTCTTGAGCCGCTTCTTCAGTAGAATATTCTTTCGCAAGCTTCGCAAAATCGCCACCTGCGTCTACTTTCTTCTTCACTTCTTTAGCTGTTTCTTCGTCTGCAACTAAGATGTGGCTAGCTTTTAGTTCTGTGTTCTTTTGCTCTAGATATTTGTTGAGTTCATCATCGCTTACCTTAATACCATCTGTAAGCGCTGCTTCTTGCAATTTATTGAGCTTAATTGCTTTTTTGAAACCATCAGCTGTTTGTTGTTGCTGTGCCAGGTATTGGTCGAAATTGTCGCCAAGTTGTTTTTTGACGTCATCGTATTCTGCCTGCACATCTTTGTCGGATACATCATACTTTGACTCGAGGACCTTTTCAATAACCATCATTTGTAGCGCTTGCTCACCAACAGAATCTTTCATCTCTTGGTAAAATTCACTTTTTGTTATATTTCCATCTTTGGATGTAACGATTGCTTCATCATCGGAAGCATTCCCAGAACAAGCCGAGAGTGCAAGAACTGATGCTGCCAACGTGAGCGATAGGACTGTTTTTTTCATAATTAGATACTCCTCTGTAAATGTAATTAACAAGTGCCACTATAACATACAAACGAATTGAGTACAAAAAAGTTCCCACTACAATCGCCCAACTATTGAAAAGGGGTTCGCATAAGATACAAAAGAAGAGAGGGGGTGCTTCGATGGGTGGATACGCTGGAGGTACTGGAGCAGGATCTGGATTCGCATTGTTGGTTGTCCTGTTCATTCTATTGATCATTGTAGGCGCGGCTTACTTGTACTAAGACATGAAAAAAAGTCCATTCCCTCTGGGGGATGGACTTTTCGTTTTTTTAAACCTTCAAAAAGACTTCAACGTAAAGTGACAACATTAAAATAGTAATCAGTACATTTACAGTTGCATATATTTTTTTTTGCTTTTCTTCAGGGATTTCTCGTGATTCGCAGAGCGCGAACGTCATTTTGTTGATTTGGAACAAGTAGAATAGTGAAAAGAGAACAGTTATTATCAAAATCACGTGCATACCCCCTTTGGACATCTCTTCCCATCATAGCAGACTGAGCAGAGATTTGGGAATTATTTATGCTCACCAGATGCGAGTTTCAGCTCATTCGTTGTCGCTGTCAGATGCCCATTTTTTTCTTCGAAAGTTTCGCCAAGGCTTTCAAAACCTTTTTCAAAAATTTCCATGAAATCTTCTCCATAGACATTGCGAATGACGGACATGATTTCCAAAAACTCAGGGAACTTTCCGTATATATTTTTAATCGGAAGTGACCCATCTAAAATTGAATGATCAGAGACAAAGTAATTTTCGGTCATTTCTTTAATCAATTCTTCGCCAATATCTGTGACGAGGACATATGTATTCCGGCGGTCGTCTTCTTTTTTGAAAAACTTTAAGTACCCTCGTTGTTCCAATTTTTTAGAAAAGTTGAATGCGGTAGATACATGCATGACTCCGAATTTTGCAATATCTGAGATCGTAGCACCCTGTAGATGATAAGCAATCCAAAGTATGTGATGTTCGTTAATATTCAAGTCATAAGGTTTTATCCATTGTTGCCAATCTTTTTCTACAGCTTTCCACAACGCTTTGGACATCTGGGCAAGGCGTTGAGTGTAAATCATTGCTTCCTTAAACGAATAATCTTGTTCGGACATGCAAGCACCTACTTCCTATATTCTATTGATGTTTTCATTATAGCAGGAAAGCAACAAATAAAAAAGTTAGAATTGAAAAAATAATTCAAATCGTTTCAAACATGAAAGTACAATGAAAAAAACATCCTCAAAATGAGGATGCTTTCGATGTCTTATAAATTACTTTGTTGAGCGGCAACAGAACGTTCAAGTTCTTCAATAGCAGACTGGATTTCTTGAATCTCGTTCTCTAACCGGTTCCGCGATCCTTCATCTGCAGTGCGCCAGCCGCCTACAGAATCTTTGACACCTTCAATTGCAGGATGAACGTTTTCACTCGCGAAATCTGAAACCGAGTCTTTTAACTCATTCACTCTGCCTTTTACGTCTTTTAGCTTAGCCTTTAAATCAGCAGATGCAGTTACTACGGAAGAACGCATCTCGCTTCCAGACTGTGGAGTTGAGTAAAGAACTGTAATGGCAGCAGCAACTGACCCAACAGCCAGTCCTGCAAAAAATGTAGATGCTTTCATGTATTGCTCACTCCTTCCTATTTGTTTCATTACCTAGTCTTGCATTGTTAAAACCTGATGACGCTAAAATTGATTTGTTATGCGTTTGTTTGGAGATGTTTTTGAATGTCTCCTGCAAGTTCGTGAATTCGTTCACTAGGGAACTCTTCTGTTTTGGGGTCCCATGTTGGACGGTAACCATCTGTTTCGTCATATCTCGGAACAAAATGCAGGTGGAAGTGGAAGACTGCTTGACCAGCGGCCGCGCCATTATTTTGGACAAGGTTCATCCCGACAGGGTTAAACGTATCCTTAATGGCTCTTGCTAGTTTAGGAGTAACTGAAAATAGATGAGAAGCCTCATCGGAAGTCAGGTCATACACATTTTCCCTATGGTTTTTAGGAATTAAGAGGACATGCCCTTTAGTGACTGGCATAATGTCCATGAAAGCAATTACGTGTTCATCTTCATACAAAACTTCTCCAGGGAGTTCCCCAGCTGCGATTTTACAGAAAATACAAGAGGACATTTGTACACTTCCTTTCATGAATGTCATTAGTGTAGCATATTTTCAGATAATCGGCATGAGCTGGACAAGGCATTGTTGTTTCAGATTTGGTAAACTAGAAGAAGAATGGAGGATGACGCATGGCCATACTAGACTTAAAAGACGTAACAGGCGGATATTCAAGAAAACCTGTTCTACATGAAGTATCATTTAACATTCAAAAAGGGGAATTAGTCGGGCTGATTGGACTAAATGGTGCTGGGAAAAGTACAACCATCAAACACATTATCGGACTGATGAATCCACAAGGGGGTACCATTGAAATCAATGGTGTTACATTTGACGAAGATACTGAAATGTATCGGAAGTCATTCAGTTACATTCCAGAAACGCCAATCTTGTATGAAGAACTGACGTTACGCGAGCATTTAGAACTTACTGCGATGGCGTACGAACTCCCTCAGGATGTATTTGAAGCAAGATCTGCGGCGTTACTAAAAGAGTTCCGAATGGAAAAGCGATTAAAATGGTATCCTTCCCACTTTTCGAAAGGGATGCGACAAAAGGTCATGATCATGTGTGCATTTCTCGCAGAACCTGCACTCTATATTATTGACGAACCCTTTGTTGGACTAGATCCGCTAGGAATTCGTTCCTTACTTGCTCAACTTACACAGAGAACGGAAAATGGCGCGTCGGTTTTAATGTCGACACACGTATTGTCGACGGCTGAAAAACACTGTGATCGAATCATCCTCTTGCACGAAGGCAGCGTGCGGGCACACGGAACGATGGACGATTTAAGAAAAGCGTTAGGGCGTCCTGAAGCGTCACTGGATGACTTATACATTGCGATGACAGAGGAAGCTGATTATGAACAGCTTACGTGAAGTGTGGGGGAACCGTTTCGGTAAATATGTGATGGAGTTACAGCGGTACTTACAATATGTGTTCACAGGGCATTTGGCGATTGTATTGCTGTTTTCCATTGGCGCAGCAGGATATGCTTACAGTGAATGGTTAAAAGATGTACCTGCCGAGTTACCCGCTGCTTGGCTGATCGCACTATTGCTTGCGGCTTCAACGTTCATCGCAACACCGGTGACTCTGCTTAAACCAGCAGATGCTGTCTATTTGCTGCCTCTTGAAAAGGAGTTACCGACTTATACAGGCAGAGCGTTGAATTGGACGTTCTTTTCAAAATTACCTTTACCGATTATTGTTTTCATCGTAGCGCTACCGATGTTGAGTGCATATGAGATTGGGAGTAAGCAGGTATTTGGCTTATTACTACTATTGATCATTGCCGCGATGTGGGTAAGTGTGCGAACTGAGTTCCTTTTTAGGAAAGCAAACGAGGGACAAGGAGTGTGGCAGGATCGATTCATTCGTTTTGTACTAAGTACGCTACTGTTTTACGCTGTCCTATCACAGCAATGGATTATCCTGGTCATCATTGCAATCGCCTATGCTCTATACGGTTCGTTGTGGATGAAGAAAGCAGCCGTGAAACCATTCCCCTATACTCATTTCATCGAGCTCGAACAGAATAGGATGATGGGCTTTTATCGTTTTGCAAATTACTTCACCGAAGTTCCTCATTTGAAAGGGTCTATCAGTAAACGGTCTTGGCTCGGCTTATTCATGCCCGATGCACACGTAGAACGTACAGATGCACAGAGCTTTTTGCTGCGCCGGACGTTTATCCGGACGGATGAATCATTTTGGCTTTGGCTCCGGCTAACTGTGTTATCTATTTTAGGAGTAGTATTCATTCCATTCCCAATCGTCGCATTTGTTTTCATTGGAGCGCTTGCCTTCGCATCTGCGATTCAGACGTTGCAAACATTGCGTGGGGGTGATGAATTCCGGATGGATTTGTTATTCCCGAATACGGAAGAGACACGTCCAAAAGAAATTTTCCGCTTAACAGAGCGTGTCCAATGGTTGCAAGCAGGTTTCGTTTTACTTGCAGGTTTGTTCATGCATGGTCTGTCAGTAACACCGTTCATCATGGGGGCTGTTGTTCTGATCATTTCTGAAGCAACAATTCGATTAACGACGAACAAAGAAGAAGAGTAGGAATATTCGAAAAAGTACTTGCAAAATAGAGGATGGATTCGTTACAATAATTAAAAGGGTTCCGAGGTGAGAGAGATGGAGAATAATTATTCATATGCTGAGTTCCTAAAGGCTGTGGGAAAAAATAGTTCCTCAATGCAAGCGGAAAAAATGCTGAATGACATCTACATCGATTTGTTTCTAAGTCATATCCACCGTGAACAAACTCGTACACGTTTGCTGGAAGAGATTGATGCGGCCCTGGATCGTAATGATAAACCAACTTTTATGCAACTGACTGACTCGTTACGGACCGTAGACGAAAAAGAATGATTCCAACCTGTGCGCAAATGCGTACAGGTTTTTTCGTGTAAAAAAACGTACGTTCGCTTTTCGCTTTGGGTTAGAGAGGGAATGTGATAAAATAAACACTAGAGGAATACTAGGGAGTGACGTTCAGTGACAGATACATTTAACCTACAAGCCCCATATACGCCACAAGGAGATCAGCCAACTGCCATCAAAGAATTGGTTGCTGGTATTGAAAAGGGTGAAAAGCACCAAACGTTACTAGGGGCAACAGGTACAGGTAAGACATTTACCGTTTCCAACGTCGTAACAGAAATCAATAAACCAACATTGGTCATCGCTCATAACAAAACGCTTGCGGGGCAACTTTATAGTGAATTTAAAGAGTTCTTCCCTGATAACGCAGTTGAATACTTTGTCAGCTTCTATGACTATTATCAGCCGGAAGCCTATGTCCCACAAACTGATACGTATATTGAAAAAGACTCCAGCATAAATGACGAAATTGATAAATTACGTCACTCAGCGACGGCATCACTTTTTGAACGAAGAGACGTTTTAATTGTCGCTTCTGTCTCATGCATTTACGGACTAGGATCACCTGAAGAATATGGTGCCCATATGATTTCACTACGTCCTGGCTTGGAAATCGACAGAAATCAGTTATTACGTAAATTTGTGGATAACCTATATGAAAGAAATGATGTAAGTTTTACGCGCGGAACGTTCCGTGTAAGAGGGGATGTCGTGGAAATCTTCCCTGCATCACAAGACGAACGTTGTATACGAATTGAATTTTTCGGAGACGAAATCGATCGGATCCGTGAAGTGGATGCACTAACCGGGGAAGTTCTTGGTGAACGCGAACACGTCTCTATCTTCCCAAATTCCCACTTTGTTACAGGTGAAGCGAAAATGGTGAAGGCGATTGAACGAATAGAAGAAGAGTTGGAAGAACAACTGAAAACACTTCGGGAGAATGACAAACTTCTGGAAGCGCAACGACTTGAACAGCGAACACGCTACGACCTGGAAATGATGCGAGAAATGGGCTTCTGCTCAGGAATCGAAAACTATTCCAGGCATTTATCCCTTCGCTCTGCGGGAGAGACACCTTACACACTAATCGACTACTTCCCAGATGATTTCCTCATAGTGGCGGATGAAAGCCACGTGACGCTACCTCAAATTCGAGGCATGTATAACGGTGACCAAGCGAGAAAGAAAGTGTTAGTTGAACACGGTTTCCGCCTTCCTTCCGCATTGGACAACCGTCCATTAATGTTTGAGGAATTTGAAAAGCACGTGAACCAGGCCATCTATGTTTCCGCAACACCAGGACCATATGAAATCGAACATACACCGAAAATGGTTGAACAGATTATTCGACCAACAGGATTGCTCGATCCAATCATTGAGGTACGACCAATCGAAGGACAGATTGATGACCTTCTCGATCAAATAAATGAATGTGCTCAAAAAAATGAACGAGTGCTTGTGACGACACTTACGAAAAAAATGTCCGAAGACTTGACGGATTACTTAAAAGAAGCTGGAGTGAAAGTGAACTACCTCCACTCGGAAATTAAAACCCTCGAGCGAATAGAAATTATCCGTGAATTGAGACTGGGAACCTACGATGTCTTAATCGGCATTAACTTGTTGAGGGAAGGTCTTGATATTCCAGAGGTGTCACTCGTAACCATACTCGATGCGGACAAAGAAGGATTCCTACGTTCAGAACGTGCGCTCATCCAAACCATCGGACGTGCAGCTCGTAACTCTAAAGGACGAGTCATCATGTACGCGGACCGGTATACCGATTCCATGAACAAAGCGATTGAAGAAACCGAGCGACGTCGCGAGATACAAATGGCTTATAACGAAGAGCACAACATTACACCAACAACGATTCAAAAGGGTATTCGTGATGTCATTCGTGCGACACAAGCTTCTGAAGAATCCCTCTCGTTTGTGGATAAAGTAACAAAAGGCAAGACGTTGACGCAAGAAGAAAGAACGACATTGCTTGCATCACTTGAAAAAGAAATGAAAGAATCAGCAAAAGCGCTCGACTTTGAACGTGCCGCTGAGCTTAGAGATACGATATTGGAATTGAAAGCGGAAAGGTGAGAAGACATGAAAAATACTGAAATCTATATTCAAGGTGCCCGTGCGCACAACTTGAAAAACATTAACGTCACCATCCCGCGAGATCAGTTAGTCGTCATGACGGGTCTCTCTGGATCGGGCAAGTCATCCCTCGCTTTTGATACGATCTATGCAGAAGGGCAACGCCGATATGTGGAATCCCTCTCTTCTTATGCTCGCCAATTTCTCGGGCAGATGGACAAACCGGACGTAGATCTGATAGAAGGTCTATCACCCGCCATTTCGATAGATCAGAAAACAACGAGTCGAAACCCACGATCCACGGTAGGGACAGTTACCGAAGTATATGACTATTTAAGATTGCTGTTTGCACGCGTTGGAAAGCCGATTTGTCCCATTCACGGGATTGAAATCACTTCTCAGACAGTGGAGCAGATGACAGACCGTGTGCTTGAGCTGGAAGAACGGACACGGATTCAGATCTTAGCACCTATCGTTTCGGGTAGGAAAGGTACACATGTCAAGTTGCTGGAAGACTTGAAAAAGCAAGGGTATGTCCGCGTACGAATCGATGGTGAGACATTCGATTTAGATGACAACATCGAGCTGAACAAAAACAAAAAACATAATATTGAAGTCGTAGTCGACCGGGTTGTTATTAAAGAAGGGATTGCAGGTAGACTCAGTGATTCTCTTGAAGCGGCTCTTCGTCTTTCCGAAGGGGCTGCACTTGTTGATGTGATCGATGGGGAAGAACTTTTATTTAGCGAGCATCATGCGTGTCCGATATGTGGATTCTCTATCGGGGAACTTGAACCGAGAATGTTCTCGTTCAACAGTCCATTTGGAGCATGTCCGGATTGCGATGGACTTGGTATGAAGTTAGAAGTGGATCCCGAACTCGTTATTCCGGATTCCTCTCTTTCATTAAAAGAGAATGCAATTGTTCCTTGGATCCCGACAAGTTCACAATACTATCCAGAACTTTTGAAAACCGTTGCTCAACATTACGGAATTTCAATGGACTCACCTGTAAGTGAAATGGCGAAAGAAGATTTGGATAAAATCCTTACAGGCTCAAAAGAAGATAAAATACGATTTAAGTATACAAATGAGTTTGGTCAGACCCGTGATAATGCAATCTACTTCGAAGGGGTATTATCCAATGTGGAGCGTCGTTTCAACGAGACATCTTCTGACTATGTTCGTGAACAGATGGAGAAATATATGGCACAACGTCCATGCCCCACATGTAACGGCTATCGATTGAAACAGGAATCTCTCGCTGTAAAAGTGGATAATCTCCATATTGGTCAAGTAACTCAGAAATCGATTGTTGAAGCAAGATCATTTTTCAACAGTCTGCAGCTTTCTGAAAAGGATACGAAAATTGCTGAACTAATCCTCCGGGAAATCAACGAGAGACTTGGTTTTCTTGTCAATGTCGGCCTCGATTATTTGACGTTATCTCGCGCAGCTGGAACCCTTTCCGGTGGAGAAGCACAGCGGATCCGGCTTGCGACTCAAATTGGATCACGCCTCACGGGTGTCCTCTATATATTGGATGAACCGTCTATTGGTCTTCATCAAAGAGATAATGACCGGCTAATCAGTACGTTAAAGAGTATGAGAGACATCGGAAACACTCTCATTGTAGTGGAGCACGATGAAGACACCATGTTGGAAGCTGATTACTTGATAGATATCGGTCCGGGAGCAGGTGTAGCTGGAGGAGAAATCGTCTCTGCAGGGACTCCAGAGGAAGTGATGGCGGATCCAAACTCATTGACTGGGCAGTATTTAAGTGGGAAACGTTACATTCCTCTGCCAATTGAGCGCCGACAATCGGATGGTCGGAAAGTGACCATTAAAGGTGCTTCTGAAAACAATCTCAAAAAAGTGAATGTCGATTTCCCACTTGGTCAGTTCATTGCAGTCACAGGTGTTTCTGGATCAGGTAAAAGTACGCTCATCAACAGTGTTCTTCAAAAAATATTAGCACAAAAGTTGAATCGTTCAAAACAACGTCCAGGAGCGTATAAAAGCGTAGAAGGATTGGAAGAATTAGAAAAGGTGATTGAGATCGACCAATCGCCAATTGGACGAACGCCACGTTCCAACCCAGCTACGTATACAGGTGTTTTCGACGATGTCAGAGATGTATTTGCGATGACGAATGAAGCAAAAGTGCGTGGATACAAAAAAGGAAGATTCAGTTTCAATGTGAAGGGGGGACGTTGTGAAGCGTGCCGTGGAGATGGAATTCTTAAAATTGAGATGCACTTCCTACCTGATGTCTACGTTCCATGTGATGTGTGTCATGGGAAACGATATAACCGGGAAACCCTTGAAGTGATGTACAAAGGTAAAAACATAGCGGACGTCCTTGAAATGACGGCGGAATCCGCATCTCTGTTCTTTGAAAATATCCCTAAAATTCAACGCAAGTTACAAACGATTGTTGACGTTGGATTAGGGTATGTTCAATTAGGACAGCCTGCAACGACACTTTCCGGGGGTGAGGCACAACGCGTCAAGCTTGCTTCAGAACTCCACAAACGATCAAACGGAAAGTCGTTTTACATTTTGGATGAACCAACAACGGGACTTCACGTACATGATATCGCGAAACTCCTAAAAGTATTAGAACGACTCGTTGAGACTGGAAATACGGTATTAGTGATCGAGCATAATCTGGATGTCATTAAAACCGTGGATCATATTATTGACCTTGGACCTGAAGGTGGCGACAAAGGCGGTCAAATTATCGCTACAGGAACACCAGAACAGGTTGCAGAAAATAAAAAGTCGTATACAGGAATGTACTTGAATCCCATTCTGAACCGGGATCGCGGTCGTATGATGGCACGAATTGAACAAGCTGAAAATCCAGTCATATGAAACTTTTTTGGTTGTAAACCGTATAGATAAGCAGAACGTATGCACCATCATTCCACTCAGGAGGCGAAAGAAATGCAAAACGAAAGAAAACGCATTTTAACTATGCTTGAAAATGGAACGATTTCAACGGACGAGGCATTGACATTACTAGAAGCGCTATCTCAAAATGATTCTGCTAACAAGCCAGCGGATTTTTCTATTGACGTTAACCCATCTAAAACACAAGATCAGGCACAGAAAGAACCAAAAGATGAGCCTTTTACAGAGTCTGGAAAAGAAGAACAGTCTAAAGGAAAAGGGCAGTCTGCTAAATATGGTTGGTCGGGAACTTCTGCCGAAGAATTCATGGAAGACGTTCGTAAGGATTTAACAAACGTTGGTGACCAGTTCATGCAATTCATGCAAAGTGCAGTTCAGAAAGTTAAACAGTTCGATATGGAAAATCCATTTGGCGCGTCAACGACATTTGAGCACAAAATGCAAAAAGACGGAAAAGATTTGGAAGAGCTCATTGTGGATATCGATAACGGTAAACTATCGATTGTCCCAGGTGAAGGAGACGAAATTTCAGCAGTCTTTTCCGTTAAGACGTTCACGTCAAGCTCCGAAGAAGAAGCAAAGCAAGAGTTCTTGGAAAAGCTTATCTTTGTAAAAGACGACCAAACGCTTAGGATTTCAAGTAATTCGAAAACCGTTCAAGTGAATACAGTCCTTACTATACCTAAAAAAACCTACCGCAAGATTTCTGTGCGACTGTTGAACGGTGGATTCGACTTGCGCAATCTTGAAGCAGAAGTTCTCCGTGTGAAGACAGCTAACGGAAAAGTCAATGTCAGCTATGTCAAAGCTGGGGAAGTGGATATCGAAACCCTTAACGGTGAAATTCGATTGCTCAGTCTTGAAAGTCCCAAAGTCGAAACGCAAACACTGAATGGTCTCATCTACATTGATGGGAAAGTGAAAGATACCCAAGCTCGAACATTAAATGGTTCCATCTCAGTGACAACTACCCATGAAACTCCAGAAAAAGTTGATGTGAAAAGTGTAGGTGGAAATATAGAGTTGTATGTGCCTAGCTCACTCTCGTTAGTAGGTAGCATTACATCAACGATCGGTAGCCTAAACTTGAAACTGCCGGATGTTGAGAATACATCCAATCAGGATCAGCTTTTACATCGTTCTATGAACTTTAAGAAAGAAGTACAAGATTCTCCGTCTACACTACACGTTTTTGCGGAATCTAAAACAGGTTCTGTAATCGTTTGTTATTCACCTGATAAGAACGAATAATGAATAGAGTCGGCCTTCTCTCGTACGAATCGAGAGGAGGCTTTTTAATTCATTGTGTAAAAATACGAGACATGCACAGTAATCGGTGAGAAAACCGTTCAAAATCCATTGTACAATGGTAGAATGATGCATAGGTAACAATTGAAGATGGAGGTGGCTGTCAGATGAGTGGAGTCACGGTGAAGGATATAAAAGAACGGTTTGACCTAGAATTGCTTGCGGGTGCTAGTGGAATCGATAGGACGATTGAGATAAGTGATATTTCCCGTCCTGGACTAGAAATGGCTGGTTACTTCGATTTCTATACACGAACACGCATCCAACTGCTAGGAAAGACGGAGATTTCGTTTTTTGAAATGCTTCCAGAAGCTCTCCGTGTAGAGCGCATGGATTTGTTATGCACACCAGATACACCCGCATTTGTTCTAGCGCATGGTGTGGCACTCCCCCCTGAGCTTGAAGTAGCTGCAGAAAAAATGGGGATTTCTGTCCTTGGTGCCGATGTTCCAACTACGAGACTTTCCGGTATGCTGACAAATTTCATAGCTGGACGGTTAGCTCCTATGAAAACCCTTCATGGGGTGTTAGTGGACGTCTATGGGATTGGTGTCCTGATTACTGGGAAGAGTGGTGTTGGGAAAAGTGAGACGGCACTCGAACTAGTGAAGCGTGGACATCGCCTTATTGCGGATGATTCCGTCGAAATTCGGGAAGTTGCGAAGAATATCTTAATCGGTAGCCCTCCACCTTTGCTCCAACATATGTTGGAAATTCGAGGCGTAGGGATCATCGATATTATGACCCTTTTCGGAGCGAGTTCTGTAAAAGACGATAAGCGGATTGTTCTCGTCATTGACTTGGAAATATGGGATCCTGAAAAAATGTATGATCGTCTAGGTGTAGACGAAGACAAAATGAAAATCATGGATTCCGAAGTGCGGAAGTTAGTCGTACCTGTACGTCCAGGTCGAAATCTATCTGTGATCATCGAAGTTGCTGCAATGGATTATCGACTCAAAACGTTAGGCATCAATGCAGCTGAAGAATTTACAAACAAGCTGGATGCAGTGATTAGTCAAAAGGCTACTGCGGCAGAAGAAAAGGGGATTCACCGGTAAATGAATACATTATTAGCGATAGATCCAGTTGCGTTTTCATTTGGTACATTCGAAGTTCGTTGGTATGGGATTTTAATAGCAACGGGAATCATTTTAGCGTTTTTACTTGTCCAAAAAGAAATGGTAAAACAAAAGATGCATCCTGATTTTTTGACGGATATGCTCATTTGGGCAGTTCCAATCTCCATTATTTCCGCACGAATTTACTACGTCACCTTTTCTTGGGACTTCTACAAAGATCATCCAGGAGATATTATTAAAATCTGGGAAGGAGGCATCGCCATCCACGGTGCATTGATCGGAGCGATTATTACAGCCTTGATCTTTACAAGAAAACGTGGGGTGTCTTTCTGGAAAGTAGCAGATATTACAGCACCTGGTTTATTGATAGGTCAAATCATCGGGCGCTGGGGCAACTTTATGAACCAAGAAGCGCATGGCGGACCGGTGTCCCAGTCATTCCTTGAGAACAACATCATTCCAGATTGGATCATGAATCAGATGACGATTGATGGAATAACGTATCATCCGACATTTTTGTATGAGTCCCTGTGGAATGTTGTAGGGCTTGCACTCATTTTGTTGTTGCGACGAGTGAACTTGAGACGTGGCGAAATTTTTTGCTTCTACATCATTTGGTATTCAGTTGGACGGTTCTTCATTGAAGGGATGAGAACGGATAGCCTGTACGGAGGAGGACTTCGAGCAGCGCAAGTCGTTTCGATTTTAGGGGTGCTCATAGCTCTTGGAATACTCATTTATCGTAGGTTCATCATGAAAACGGATGTGAGGTACAATGACAACTAATGACAGTATGTCCACGCTCAAAAATGGGTTAGGTGCTGGATTGAAAACTACTTGGTCGCTGGGGAAAATCATTTTCCCCATCACGATTCTTGTAGTGATTTTACAACATACTCCGATATTGCCTTGGATTGTTAAGCTGATTTCTCCATTCATGAATCTTTTTGGATTGAGTGGAGAGGCTGCAATCCCGCTAGTCCTCGGAAATGCATTGAACTTGTATGCAGGAATCGCCGGAATCTTGTCACTCGATTTGACGGTGAAAGAAGTATTTATCCTCGCGGTCATGCTTAGTTTTGCACACAACCTGTTCATCGAAACGGGGGTTGCTTTGAAAGTGGGCGTCAAACTCTGGATTGTCTTGGTGGTACGCTTCGGTTTAGCGGCACTATCAGGCATAGTCATCAATCTCGTTTGGCGAGGTGGTGGAGAGATTGCGCAATATGGAATTTCACCTGAGTCAACTGTTGTACCTAACGGCTGGGTCGATATTTTTTTATTGGGACTGCAGAAAGCATCTTTCGGAGTTCTGCAACTCGCACTCATTGTCATCCCTCTGATGCTCGTTGTACAATTTTTGAAAGATCAAAACTATCTGGAGAAGTTTTCTTCGAAATTTTCACCTGTCACGAAACTAATCGGTGTCCAGCCGAACGCATCCCTAACTTTGGTGGCTGGCTTGGTCATTGGTCTTGCTTATGGTGCAGGGGTGATGATCCAAGCGGTTCAAGAAGACGGTGTTAGTAACCGGGATGCCACACTATCGTTCATCTTCCTTGTAGCATGTCACGCAGTCATAGAAGATACGTTATTATTCATCCCACTAGGAATTCCAGTCTGGCCACTGCTCCTAATCCGCATCATAACCGCGTTTGTGTTGACGATAGCAGTTGCGTTTTTCTGGAGACATAAGCTGAATGAGAAGCTGGAAAAGGAGGCTACTGTTGCCAATGGATAAGCCAATTACAACAATTCTGTTCGATTTGGACGGTACTTTACTCGATACCAATGAACTGATCATCCAATCTTTTGAGGGAGTGCTCGGCAAACATTACCCGGGGCAATATACACGTAAAGAGATTTTGCCTTTTTTAGGACCGACTTTAACAGATACGTTTAATGGGATGGATCCTTCCAGGACGGAAGGGATGATTCAAGAATATCGGGAATGGAACATGGCGAACCATGATCAGTTAGCTGCCGAGTTTGATGGGGTTACGGAAGTATTGACCCAATTAGCAGACAAGGGGATCCGGATGGCAATTGTGTCAACGAAACGAAATGATATGGTGCATAGAGGATTAAATTTGCTCGGTATCACACACTTATTTGACACGGTTATCGGATTAGACGATGTACAACGTCCAAAACCGAATCCTGAACCCCTTTTACTTGCGATGGACCGGTTGAATGCTTCAAAAGAAGAAGTACTGATGGTTGGCGATAACTTCCACGACATCGAAGGCGGTAAAAATGCTGGGGTCCGAACAGCTGCTGTTGCCTGGTCTCTGAAAGGTCCTGAATTTCTTTCTACTTTTAACCCAGACTACATGTTGACCCACATTTCAGATCTCTACGAACTCGTAGGTGTGGCTGTAAAATGAGGAAGACGGAGCGTTTTATGGTAAAAGGGGAAGGGAATTCACTTTGGAACTTATACACATCCGTGTCTTTTTTTAAAGTGGCGAAAAATTTCCTAGTCATTCAAATTGCTCGTTATATTCCATTCTTTAAAGCGAAGAACTGGCTATATAAAACATTTCTGCGGATGGAAGTCGGTCAGCATACTGCATTTGCTCTCATGGTCTTTCCTGATGTCATGTTTCCAGAACGCATTCGAGTCGGCAAGAACTCTATTATAGGGTTCAATTCCACTATTCTAGCCCACGAATACTTAATCGATGAATACCGGATCGGGAATGTCGATATTGGAGACGAAGTCATGATCGGTGCAAACTCCACAATCTTACCGGGTGTTACAATAGGTGATGGAGCGGTCGTTTCTGCAGCTTCACTGGTGAATCGGGATATCCCTGCGGGTGCGTTTGCAGGTGGGAATCCTGTGCGTATCATTTACACAGCTGAACAGGTTGCAGAACGCAAAGAAAACCAACCTAAGGTTTAACGTTGTACAAAAGAAGTTATGGTATACTGTAGACATATTGCAAGAAGGAGCGTTTTCCTCGTTCCTTCTTGTTTTTTCGGAGGAATCTGTTTGGATAAAAACGAGCAATACAAAAACAATAAGATTATTTCATTTGTCCCAGACGGTGATTTTTATTATGAACGAGCGCTTGCAGAAATTAAGAAAGAACAATTTCCGGAAGCTCTGAAGTATTTGAAACGAGCGGTGGAACTTAATCCTAAAGACCACCAGATCGTCATGCAATATGGAATTATGGTAATGGAAGAAGGGCGTTTTGAAGAAGCGCTGGATCTACTTATTCAAGCGTACGAATTGGAACCGACAGATGGCGATGTGATCTTCTACCTTGCAGAAATTCATGCACATCTAGGATTATTACGTGAAGCAAAGTTATTTGCAGAAAAATATATGGATGTAGCACCTGAAGGGGAACTTTCTGAAGAGGCAAAAGAGATTATTGAATTTGCAGAGCAAGAAGCAGCGTTTTTAGCAGACGACCAACCAGCGGACGAAGAACTTCACTTGTTACAAGAAAAGTCAAGACGTTTAATGGAAACCGGAGAGTTTGACAAAGCGGTTTCCGTTCTTGAAGACATTGTGGTGGATTATCCGGAATCTTGGTCTTCTTTTAACAACCTGGCACTCGCTTATTTTTATAGAGGCGAAACGTCTGATGCACGAGAACTATTGTATGATGTGCTTCGAAAAGACAAAGGGAATGTCCATGCCTTATGTAATCTTGCGGTTTTCTACTATTATGAAGGCGATCAGGAGAAACTACTGCCCCTCGTTGACTTGCTCGTAAAAATACGACCGTATCAGTTTGAAAATCGCTACAAATTAGGAGCTACATTTGCTCTTATTGGAAATCATAAAGAAGCCTACTACTGGTTACGAAGCATACAAAAGAAAGGTTTTGAAGGGGATTCTGGATTCTTCTTTTGGCTAGCCCATGCTGCGTTCTTTTCAGGACATCGCCAGCAGGCTGAAACGGCATTTAGCCGACTGATAGAAATCGACCCTTCGAAGGCTGGGCTGGAACCGTGGGCTGACGAGAATGCGGATAAGCAAATCGATACTTCTATTTTTACGCAGGACAAGCAATTTTTGCTCGACAAAATAGGCAATGAGTATGTTAGTGAGAAGATGTTCGGCTTTTTCCTATTAGGAAAGTCCATTCATAAACAAGAAATCGTAGCACACCCTGCTTATATCGATGTTGAAAAGTTGGAGGATCTTGAGAAACTAGTTCTCGCTTCAAGTTTGGATTATCAGCTTGTTGAAAAGTCAGTAGCAGATCAAGCGTTCAATCGCGCTATGCAAGCGAGTGAGCTGTTATATGCCAAGCACAAACCGCTTGATGAGGAAGGGACTCATCTATTTCAAATGTGGTTTACGTTATTTGAAATCGGCATTACGAAAAACTACCCCTTTAAAAACCCAAAAGCGATTGCTGCAGCCGCAGACTATATGTTCCACTCTTCCCGTAGTAAAGGGGTCACCAAAACAAAACTTGCCGCATTGTATGAAATAAGCACACCCACTCTTACTAAATATGTGGGTGAGTTGTTCGAATTCCTTCCCAATTTCTCGTGAAAAGTGGTTAATTCCCTTCGTGAATAGTAGGCAGAAAAGTTGAAGAAAAGTCAGAAACCTTATACGATTTGAACGGAAGTAGTTAATAAGAGGAGGAACTAGAATGTCAGCTGAAACAATTTATGACGTAATTATTATTGGAGCAGGACCTGCTGGTATGACAGCCGCAGTATATACGGCACGCTCTAATATGTCGACTCTCATGTTAGAACGAGGAGTCCCAGGCGGCCAAATGGCAAGCACTGAAGAAATTGAAAACTACCCAGGATTCGAGTCGATTCTTGGACCTGAGTTATCTACTAAGATGTTCGATCACGCAAAACGATTCGGAGCGGAATATGCTTATGGTGATGTTAAAGAGATTATTGATGGAAAAGAATATAAAACATTAATTGCGGGTTCAAAAGAGTATAAAGCGCGCTCGATCATTATTACAACAGGTGCGGAATACCGTAAAATGGGCATTCCCGGTGAAACGGAGTTAACAGGCCGAGGAGTTAGTTACTGTGCGGTTTGTGACGGTGCTTTCTTTAAAAATAAAGAAATTATCGTCATCGGTGGCGGCGATTCTGCAGTTGAAGAGGGGACGTACCTTACTCGTTTCGCAAGCAAAGTTACAATCATCCACAGACGTGGGGAGTTGCGTGCGCAGAAAATTCTTCAACAACGCGCATTTGCCAATGACAAGATTGACTTCATCTGGAATTCAACCGTTAAAGAAGTGCACGGTAAAGATGGAAAAATCGATTCAGTCACATTGGTATCTACAGAAGATGGTGCTGAACAAGAGTTTAAAACTCAAGGTATGTTCATCTACATCGGACTCGATCCAATCACTGCACCTTTCAAAAATCTTGGTATCTTAGATGCAAATGGTTACATTAAAACGAACGAAGTGATGGAAACGGAAATTCCTGGGGTATTCGCAGCTGGGGATGTACGTGAAAAACTACTTCGTCAAGTGGTTACCGCAACAGGTGACGGAAGTATTGCTGCACAATCTTGTCAAAAGTATGTAGAAGAATTGACCGGTTCCCTTGAAGCTCAAGTTTGAGTATCTAATCTTTTCTTAACGAACCTTTAACAATTCTGTAACGCTACTGAAATAGTGTTCGGTTATACTAAGAGTGTTGAACGACCCCCTATTTTTAATAAACTTTTAGGCTGCCGGAGTGTACCATGCTGGCAGCTTCTTTTTGTGTCGCTTTTCAAGGAAATCGATTATACTTATTACTATGTGAACAAAAGAGAAGTGAGGAACGCTTATGCAAAGAATTGTAAACCTGCTCGTCGTAAAAGATGGCAAAACCTTATTATTGAAAAAGCCACGTAGAGGATGGTATGTGGCTCCTGGTGGAAAGATGGATGCGGGTGAATCGATCATGGAAACCGCAGTTCGTGAATTTACAGAAGAAACCGGGGCAAAACCTATAGATCCTTATCTTAAAGGTGTGTTCACCATGGTCATACGTAATGGTGAAGAAGTCGTGGATGAATGGATGTTGTATACGTTTGTCGCTCAAGACTTAACAGGAACTCCTCTAACACAAACGATTGAAGGAGAACTTGAATGGCATCCGACAGAAGCACTGAATACTCTTCCTATGGCAGAAGGCGATCGGACAAACTTGCTATTTGCAAGTTCAAGCCCAGGTATTCAATATGGAACTTTCACGTATACAGAGGAATTTGAGCTACTTGACGAAAAAATTCAAAAGTCTATGGAAGGTGATTGAACCGATGGAGATTGACGCACATTTTGAAGAACTCGAACTTGTCATTATTACAGGTATGTCGGGTGCGGGTAAGTCCGTAGCGATGCAAAGTTTTGAGGATATGGGCTACTATTGCATTGATAATTTACCACCGGAATTACTTGTTACATTTCTCGACTTGATGATGAAATCTGCGGATAAAAAATCGAGAATAGCTGCTGTCATCGATACTCGTGGTGGCGGACTATTTGATGCTCTACTTGACGCGATAGATAACTTGACTCGAATGGAAAATGTATCGACACGAATTCTATTTCTTGAAGCGGATGATGAAACACTAGTAAGCCGCTATAAAGAAACGCGTAGATCTCACCCACTTGCAAATGGGCGACAGCCGTTAACGGGAATTCAAAAAGAACGAGGCCTTCTAAGTGATGTGAAGGGTCGTGCACGTTCAATCTTTAATACATCAAGCATGAAACCGAAACAACTTAGAGATAAAATTATTGCTGAGTTCTCAGTAGGTGAAGGTGAGAACTTCACTTTGAATTTTATATCGTTCGGATTCAAACATGGAATGCCGATTGATGCAGATGTCGTTTTTGACGTTCGTTTTTTACCGAATCCTTATTATATAGAATCGATGCGTCCTCAGACTGGCCTCGACAAGGATGTCTACGAGTACGTTCTGAAGTGGGACGATACACAAACCTTGATAACGAAACTGTCCGATCTTTTTCAGTTTTTAATCCCGCAATATAAGAACGAAGGTAAATCGCAAGTTGTAATTGCATTTGGTTGTACAGGTGGACAACACCGTTCAGTCACCCTAGCCGAATACTTTGGGAATCTTTTTAAAGATGACTATACAACGTATGTAACACACCAGCATATCGAAAAGAGAAAGGGCTGACGCTATGACAACATCCAAAAACCGCAAAAAGATTGTGGTGTTTGGAGGCGGTACCGGTTTGTCGACATTACTCCGAGGGTTGAAGAAGTACCCAGTCGATTTAACCGCAGTCGTAACAGTTGCAGATGATGGTGGAAGTTCAGGGAGGTTGTTGGATCAGTATGATATCCCGCCTCCCGGTGATGTCCGAAAGGTGATGGCAGCGCTTTCAGATGTTGAACCTCTCATCGAGCAGCTTTTCCAGTACCGTTTTACAACAAAAGACGATCTTCACGGACATTCACTAGGTAACTTAATGCTTGCAGCCATGACAGATATTACAGGTGATTTTGCCAGTGCTGTTAAGAAAACAGGACAAGTCCTGAATATTAAGGGCAAAGTACTTCCAGCTGCAAATCAACGAATTAAGTTGCATGCAGAGCTAGATGATGGAACAATCGTAACAGGAGAGTCTAAAATTCCGATGTATGCGCGTAAAATACGTCAAGTCTATTTATCCCCACAAGATGCTAAGCCTTTACCAGAGACATTGGTTGCGATCCAGCAGGCAGATTTAATCATCATTGGACCGGGAAGTTTGTATACGAGTATTTTACCTTCCTTGCTTGTACAAGATATTCGGGATGCCGTTCTTAAAAGTGAAGCGAGTAAAGTGTACGTAGGAAATTTAACAACGCAAAAAGGTGAAACGTATCGGTATACGGCTTCTGAGCATGTTGCTGCGCTATATGATCATGTCGGAAAACCGTTTTTAGATGCCGTATTGCTGAATAAGACAGACATCATGCCACTTCTAACTGAAGCAGGGCAGACCGTCACCTCATGGCCCGTTGAACGGGATCTTGAAGAATTGCAAAAGTTAGTGCCTCAAATTTGGCAAGAAGACATTGCACTCGCAGAAAATGAGCGGGTGTTGCATGATGCAGAAAAAGTAGCACAATGGTTCGTAACTTACATAACAGACGAATCTAAAACAAAACAGACGTGATCGTCACCGGGAAAGGGGAGAGTTCATGTCTTTCGCATCAGAAACAAAAAAGGAATTGACACAAATCGAAGCGGAGGATTGCTGTACAAAAGCAGAAGTTGCAGCGTTCATCCGCATGAATGGTGTCCTCTCATTTTCCAATAAGACCATTAGCTTGGACGTTCAAACAGAAAATGCAGCTATAGCAAGAAGACTCTATTCAAACTTGAAAAAGCTTTACAACTATAAAGTTGAATTGCTCGTACGCCGTAAAATGCGTCTCAAGAAAAACAATGTCTATATATGTAGAATCCGGGAAGGGGCTCGTCAGCTATTAGATGATTTGGACATATTAACGAATACATTTCAGTCCAATCAGACGATCTCAGAGACAATTATTCCGAATGATTGTTGCAAGCGGGCTTATCTACGTGGGGCATTCCTTGCAGGAGGATCGGTGAATAACCCGGAGACCTCTTCGTATCACCTGGAAGTCTTCTCGATGTACGCAGAACACTCCGATGCGTTAGTGGAAATCATGAACGATTATCAGCTTAATGCGAAATCGATTGAACGTAAAAAGGGATTCGTTGCTTATTTGAAAGAAGCGGAAAAAATTGCGGACTTCTTGAGTATCATTGGTGCACATGTGGCGCTCATGCGTTTTGAAGACATCCGGATTGTCCGTGATATGCGCAATAGCGTAAATCGGTTGGTGAACTGTGAAACTGCGAATCTGAACAAGACCATCACTGCAGCTCAACGCCAAGTCGAAAATATTAAACTGATCAAATCGACCATTGGTTTGGAACAGTTACCTGACAGGTTGCAAGAAATTGCACATTTACGAGTGGAGTATCAGGATATCACATTGAAAGAATTAGGTGAGATGGTATCAGGGGGAACTGTAAGTAAATCAGGTGTCAATCACCGTTTACGCAAAATCGATGAGATTGCCGAAAAAGTTCGAGTCGGCGGAATTAAAAAATAGGAAGGGGCTAAAAGAAATGATAGAGAAAACCGCTGAAGTGAAAATTAAGCCAGGTTTGCAAGCAAGGCAGGCAGCGTTATTTGTGCAAGAAGCGAATCGTTACACTTCCGATGTATATGTCAAACGAGATGAGCGCCAAGTAAATGCGAAGAGTATTATGGGCGTTATGAGTTTAGCGATAGCACAAGGAAGTACAGTTACATTGATTGCTTCTGGGGGCGATGAAGAACAAGCTGCAGAAGCGTTGAGTGCATTTGTACAAGGGCTAAGTTAACAAAAAAGACGCCCCGTTAGTAACGGGACGCCTTAGTGGAACTTGCTATTATTTACCTTCAGAATCTTTCATATCGCTACGTGTAATGATGTGGTCGATTAATCCATATTCTTTTGCGCGTTCTGCGGTCATGAAGTTATCGCGGTCTGTATCTTTCTCAATCACTTCGATCGGTTGACCTGTACGCTCAGAAAGAATCTGGTTAAGTTTCCCACGGATGAAGAGAATGTGTTTCGCAGCAATTTCAATTTCAGTTGCCTGACCTTGAGCACCGCCAAGTGGTTGGTGAATCATGACTTCAGCGTTAGGAAGCGCATAGCGTTTTCCTTTTGTACCAGCTGAAAGTAAGAATGATCCCATTGAAGCGGCCATACCGATACAAATTGTTTGGATGTTCGGCTTAATATATTGCATCGTATCATAGATTGCCATACCAGCTGTGATACTGCCCCCTGGGCTGTTAATATAAATCGAGATGTCTTTGTCTGGATCTTCTGATTCAAGGAATAGTAATTGAGCAACGATCGAGTTTGCTACGTTGTCGTCAATTGCGCTTCCAAGCATGATGATGCGGTCTTTTAGCAAGCGGGAGTATATGTCATACGCTCGCTCTCCGCGATTCGTTGTTTCAATAACTGTAGGAATTAAGTTCATTTTTAGTTCCTCCCTTTTAATAGTTGAATCTGTCGTATGTTAATGCGGTTTCCCGCCTAACCATGACTTTATCATACATAGTATGGTCAACTAAGGTCAAATATAACGCTTTACAAGTATTTGTTGCTTTTGAATCCACCAACAAGTATACTATAACTTGTCCGCTGCAAACTTAGTTACTGTCTAGCCCTCGTGGTGCAATGGATAGCACGCAAGCCTCCGAAGCTTGAAATGTGGGTTCGACTCCCGCCGAGGGCATATAGGTGCTTTAAGATACTCACCCGTTTGTATGGAAATCATACAATCGGGTGAGTATTTTTGTTTAGAAAGAAACTTTTTCTAGCGTAGTTCGTATATAGAGTTACGAACAAGTTTTGAGGATCTAGGTTTCAGGGTAAACTTCTGAAAGTGTAAAAATGAAGAGATTATTGAGGAGGCGGGGATTTTTTGAAGAAGTTATTGGGGCCCATAGGGGTCATAGTAGGGATAATTATAGTATTGGCGCTAATTTTAGTACCTAGCTACAACAAATTCGTTACATCAGACGAGAACGTAGACCAAGCGTATTCTCAAATCGAAACGCAACTGCAAAGAAGAGTGGATCTTATTCCTAACTTGGTGCATACCGTAAAAGGGTTCGCAAAACAGGAGAAAGATGTAATTGGTCAAGTAACAGAGGCTCGTTCGAAACTAGCTGGCGCAAATGGACCTCAGGAGCAAGCTGCGGCGGACACTGAGCTTTCAGGAGCGCTTAGTCGATTGTTGGTCGTTGTAGAGAATTATCCTGAACTGAAGAGTAATGAAAACTTTAAGCAACTTTCTGATGAGTTAGCAGGGACTGAGAACCGACTTGCTGTAGCACGGAAAGATTACAATGACGAGGTCGCTTCGTATAACAAACAAGTGAAGCGTTTCCCGGGCAAACTCGTTGCGTCGGTTTTTGGATTTGACGAAAAGGAATACTTCAAATCGGATGCCGGTGCTGAAAAAGCACCTGAAGTCGACTTTGGAGCAGATGAGTAATGAAGAAGATAGCTGTTCGAGCAATTGCCCTGCTTGGCATGCTTCTAGTTATGTTATCGATTGTTCAACCTGTAGTTCACGCAAAAGTGGATATAGTGCAAGATGAATCAGGTATTTTGTCTGATAGTCAAATAAAGGAACTGATCGATTATGGAACACGGTTAGAACAAGCAACCGGTGCTCAATTTGCTGTGTTGATTGTACCGGATACGAATGGTGAGGACTTCCAGGACTATGCGGTAGAGAAGTTTCGTGAGCTTAAGTTAGGCGATGCCAAAGAAGAAAACGGAGCTTTATTATTCGTCAAAACTGGTGGTCCAAAAGGCTCCCGCGACTTTCGTTTAATTGTTGGATATGGATTAGAAGGGGCTCTTCCTGACGGGAAAATTGGACGGATTACAGACCAAGTTTCTACACCTTATTTAAAAGCAGAGCAACCAGACCTAGCCGTTATGGAAGCATACAAAGCTTTTTATAACGAAATTGCTAAAGAATATGACCTGGAAGGTTCAGAATTACCCGTTGCTACCTATGATGGGGGAAACTACGATGACGATGACGGTGGGTTCCCTATTGTCCCAATCATCGTAATCGGTTTTATCCTTATTCAGATTTTCTTTAACTCTGGAAGAGGCGGAGGTTCTGGAGGTTCAGGAGGACCCGGCGGCCGACGTCGTGGTGGCGGCATGGTCTTCTTCCCTGGCTCATTCGGAGGTGGTTCTGGAGGTTCAGGTGGCGGAGGCGGTTTCGGAGGCTTTGGCGGCGGTGGTGGTGGTTCCACTGGTGGCGGAGGCGCAGGCCGAAGCTGGTAATCCCAAAACGATCTACACAACACTTCGTGTTGCGTAGATCGTTTTTTCATTTTACACTGAAGTTATAGGGAGGGATTCTCATGCATGTATTATTTTATACGAAACCAGGCTGTCCGTTGTGTGACGAAGCTGAACAGATGATGCAGCTCATCCAGGAAGACTATCCTTTAACGTGGACTGCTGTTAACATTGAAGAGGATGATGTGAAACATGAGCAATACGTGTTTATGATTCCTGTCGTGGAAAAAGATGATGAGGTTCTGTGTTCAGGTGTAATTAGTTATGTCGATCTTGCATTACTTTTTAAATCTGGAGTTTAAATTTGAAATTATCGGGAATAGTATGTATAGTTGCATTATAAGTTAATATATTTTTTTGATTTCTGTGGGACGTATTTTATCCAACGTGGTCAAAAGATGTCCTAAGTTGAAAGGGGGAGTCTCTCTGAAACTGTCTATTGTTGAAGCACAGGAAAAGTTGGTACCGGAAATGATGGCGACTCTGCAACAACGTTATCTTGTGCTTAAACTCATAAAATCATCCGGACCAATCGGAAGACGACCTCTTGCAGACACTGCGGGATTATCTGAACGCGAAACGCGCTCGGTAATGGAAGCTCTAAGAGATCAGCAACTCATACGTGTTGCAAAAGAGGGAGCGACTGTCACTGCGGAGGGCGAAAGTGTATTGGAGCAACTTGGACCGTTAATTGAGCTCCAATATGGCAAGAATGTTCTTGCTAAGCGTATTAAAAGTTATTTTTCCATACAAGATGTACACATTGTAAAAGGGGACAGTTCAGAACCAGGGGGTTCCAATGAATTACTTGGAACTGAAGCTGCATCTGTTTTTGCAAGTCGCATTGGAAATGGACGTATCGTGGCCGTTACAGGCGGAAGTACAATGGCAGCAATTCCGAAACACTTGAGTTGTTACCCAGGTGCGGAGGATACGGTCTTCATCCCTGCTAGAGGTGGGGTTGGAAATAATATAGGGCAACAAGCCAATGTCATTGCGGCTACATTTGCACATACGTGTAATGCGTCGTATAAGTCCTTGTATTATCCTGAGTCCCTGAGTGAAGAAGCACATGCCATATTCCTCAGAGAACCAACCGCACAAAAAATGCTTCAACTGTATGAGACTACGGATTGCTTGATGCATGGAATTGGCGATGCAAAAAAAATGGCGGCAATGCGAGATTCCAATGAAGAAGAACAACAGTTACTGGATTCCAGATGTGCAAAAGGTGAAGCTTTCGGGTATTACTTTAATGACGCTGGGGAAATTGTTCATCACCTACGAACGGTTGGAATTCAAACCGATCACTTGAAACGTATTCCATTGGTATTAGCAGTGGCGGGAGGCTCGGCAAAAGCGGAAGCGATTCTTTCGTATTTACGCGGAGCTACAAAGCAAACTGTTCTTATTACGGATGAAGGCGCTGCAAGGGAAATTGTGAATTTGCTAGCGAACGACTAACACAACTTGTTTACAAATGGCTTGCTTTGGAAAGGTTCCGAAGTATGCCATCTAAATATAACAACAAAACTTGGAGGGATTTTACATGACTGTAAAAATGGCGATTAATGGATTTGGACGTATTGGACGTATTGTAATGAGAGACACACTAGAGCACGAGGAACTTGAAGTTGTAGCAGTAAACGACTTAACGGATGCACCAATGCTTGCTCACTTGTTGAAGTATGATTCAGTTCACGGAATTCTGGATGCAGACATCACTTCGGATGAAAACCATATAATTATTAACGGTAAAAAAATTCGTGTCTATGCTGAAAAAGATCCAGCTAACCTTCCATGGAAAGACCTTGGAGTCGACATCATTGTTGAAAGTACTGGAGTATTCCGCGACGCTGCAGGCCTACAAAAACACATCGATGCTGGGGCTAAGAAAGTAATTCTTTCTTCACCTGCTAAAGGCGATGTAAAAACACTTGTTATGGGTGTGAACGAACAAGAATATGATGCAGCAACGGACCACTATGTATCCAATGCTTCATGTACTACAAACTGTTTAGCACCAGTCGTTAAAGTATTGAACGAAAAATTCGGTGTTGAGCGTGGGATGATGACAACAATTCACTCATACACAAACGATCAGCAAATTCTTGACCTTCCACACGAAGACTATCGTCGTGCTCGTGCGGCAGCAGAATCTATGATTCCAACAACTACAGGAGCAGCATCTGCTGTAACAAAGGTAATTCCTGAATTGAAAGGGAAATTGGATGGAATGGCTGTACGTGTTCCAACACCAAACGTTTCACTCGTTGACTTTGTAGCTGAGTTGAAAAAAGACGTTACAGTTGAAGATGTAAACAGTGCGTTAAAAGATGCGGCTGAAAACGAACTAAAAGGTTACTTGTTCTACAACGACCTTCCACTCGTTTCGAAAGACTATAATGGCAACCATGCTTCTTCTACAGTGGATGGTCTGTCAACAATGGTTCTCGGAGATAACATGGTAAAAGTAATTAGCTGGTATGACAACGAACAAGGATATGCTGCACGATGTGTCGACCTTGCGTTGTTCATGAACAAAAAAGGGCTATAAGATTCAATCCTAAACATATATCGGGCACACAAAATCTGGCTTATCAGATTGTGACCGATTATACTTAATAGAGGGCAGGAGGAACGGCATTGCCCGGTTCCTCCTTTTTTTATCATAAACTTTTGTTGTGAAGGAGTGTTTGTTCGCATGAATGCCAAAATGACGATGAAAGACTTGGATCTAAAAGGGAAACGAGTTTTCTGCAGAGTGGATTTTAACGTACCTATGGAAGACGGGAAAGTTTCAGATGATACTAGAATTCGAGCTGCAATCCCGACAATCGAGTATCTTTCTGAACAAGGTGCAAAAGTGATTCTTGCGAGTCACCTTGGCCGTCCGAAGGGTGAAGTGAAAGAAGATTCACGACTAACGGAAGCGGGAAAGCGATTAGCTGAATTGCTAGGTAAACCTGTTTTGAAATTGGACGAGTCTACTGGACCCGCAGTTGAGAAACAAGTTTCTGAGTTAGCGGACGGAGAAATTCTGTTGCTTGAAAATGTTCGATTCCATGCAGGTGAGGAAAAGAACGACGCTGAACTAGCTAAACAATTTGCTTCACTCGCAGACGTTTTCGTTAATGATGCATTTGGAGCAGCACACCGAGCACATGCAACAACCGCAGGAATTGCAGAGTATCTCCCAAGTGTCCAAGGATTCTTACTTGAAAAAGAACTTGATGTCCTTGGAAAAGCATTATCCAATCCAGAACGTCCATTCACTGCAATTATTGGTGGAGCAAAAGTGAAAGATAAGATTGGTGTCATTGATCACTTATTGGATAAAGTGGATAACCTGTTAATTGGCGGAGGATTATCGTATACATTTATACGTGCACAAGGGCACGAAATAGGAGATTCTCTCCTCGAGGAAGATAAGGTTGAACTAGCCAAATCATTCATTGAAAAAGCGAAAGAAAAAGGCGTCAACTTATACTTGCCAATCGATACAAGAGTGGCGGATTCGTTCTCAGAAACAGCAGAAACAAAAGTTGTTGCGGTTAGCGGCATTGAAAAAGGGTGGATGGGACTCGATATTGGTCCTAAAACTGCTGAACTTTACGACAGTGTCATCCGAGATTCAAAACTTGTTATTTGGAATGGACCGATGGGTGTATTTGAAATGGCCACGTTTGCTGAAGGTACAAAGCGGGTTGCTCAAGCAATGGCTGAAACAGATGCATTTACAATTATAGGCGGTGGCGATTCTGCTGCTGCGGTTGAAAAGTTTGAAGTAGCTGAGAAAATGGACCACATCTCAACAGGTGGCGGTGCGTCATTGGAGTTCATGGAAGGTAAAGAACTGCCTGGCGTTGCTGCATTAAAAGATCGTTCATAAGGAGGAAACTACTCATGAGAAAACCAATTATCGCAGGAAACTGGAAGATGTACAAAACGCTGGATGAAGCTGTTGCTTTTATCGATGCACTTGCTGGAAAGCTGAAGGAAACTGACAAGGCCGATATTGTTATATGTCCACCAGCACCTTACCTTGCAACACTTGTGGAAAAGTCTAAAGGATTACCTGTTCGTATTGGTGCACAAACGATGCATGAAGAAGTTGAAGGGGCATTCACGGGTGAAATCAGTCCAACCATGCTTTCAAGTATAGGTGTCGAATTTGTTGTGCTTGGGCACTCTGAGCGTAGACAATACTATAACGAGACAGACGAATCTGTTAACCGGAAAGTGAAGTCGGCTTTTGAGCATAAGCTCACACCGATTGTATGCGTAGGCGAGTCACTGGAACAACGTGAAGGCAACGCGACAGCAGATATCGTTTCGGATCAAGTGAAGAAGGCTTTTTCGGAAATTAGCGAGAAAGATGCGGCTACAGCAATCGTTGCCTATGAGCCGATTTGGGCGATTGGTACTGGACGTACTGCAACTGCTGAAGATGCGAATGAAGTCTGTGCACAAATTCGTGCAGTCCTTACAGACCTCTATTCTGACTCAGTGGCACAAGCTATCCGTATTCAATACGGCGGTAGTGTAAAGCCTGGCAACATTAAAGAACTCTTATCGATGAGTGATATCGATGGAGCATTAGTCGGTGGAGCAAGTCTCGATCCGGAATCGTTCACCGCACTCGCGGAGGCTGGAGTAAATGTCTAAAGGACCTGTTGGCCTCATTATTATGGACGGTTTTGGACTGCGCTCAGAAACTTCCGGAAATGCTGTTGCGCATGCGAAAAAACCAAACTATGAGCGATTATGGAACGCATATCCCCACTCTACGTTAACGGCGTGTGGGGAAGCGGTGGGGTTGCCTGAAGGTCAAATGGGTAACTCTGAAGTTGGTCACTTGAATATTGGAGCTGGAAGGATCGTCTACCAGAGCCTGACACGGGTCAACAAATCGATTCGAGAAAACGACTTCTTCCAAAACGAAGCGTTACTTGCTGCTGTCCAGCAAGCAAAAGCGAATGGCGGTGCACTTCATCTTATGGGGCTTCTATCAGATGGTGGTGTTCACAGTCATTATGAGCATTTGTTTGCATTGCTTCGCCTTGCTGAAATGCATGGCGTTGAAAATGTGTATGTTCATGCGTTTTTAGATGGAAGAGACGTTGGTCCTAAAACTTCAATAACGTACATTAAAGAAACAGAAAACATGATGAAGTCACTTGGAGTTGGTCAGCTTGCGTCAATATCCGGTCGCTATTATGCGATGGATCGGGATAATCGCTGGGAACGTATCAAGTTGACGTATGATGTCATGGTGAATGGCGAAGGACCTGTTTATGCATCAGCAGAACAAGGGGTTCAGGCTTCCTACGATGCAGGTGTGACAGACGAGTTTGTTGTACCATTCATCGTTCAAAAAGAGGGGCAGGCTCCAATCCAAATTGCTGAAGGAGACGCCGCTATATTTTTCAATTTCCGACCTGACCGCGCGATTCAGTTATCCCGCGCGTTCACTCAAAATGGATTTGATGGATTT
Source organism: Sporosarcina sp. BI001-red (assembly GCF_003384035.1). Taxonomy (GTDB): domain Bacteria; phylum Bacillota; class Bacilli; order Bacillales_A; family Planococcaceae; genus Sporosarcina. The sequence continues at coordinate 65,906 of NZ_QQAK01000017.1, forward strand.
GCAGCAAAACAATTTACGAATTTGAAATTCGTTACATTTACGGATTACAGTGCTGAAGTTGCTTCCCAAGTTGTATTCGCCAGACAAGATTTGAAAAACACAATTGGTGAAGTTCTTTCTCAGAACAATATTCGTCAGTTGCGTATCGCGGAAACTGAAAAGTATCCTCACGTAACGTTCTTCATGAGTGGTGGACGAGAGGAAGAATTTGAAGGCGAGAAGAGAATTCTAATCCCTTCACCTAAAGTTGCCACGTACGATTTGAAACCTGAAATGAGTGCATATGAAGTAACCGATGCTCTGATCAAAGAAATACAAGAGGACCAAATCGATGCGTTCATTCTTAATCTTGCTAATCCTGATATGGTCGGTCATAGTGGGATGCTAGAACCAACTGTGAAAGCGGTTGAGACAACGGATGAATGTGTTGGACGTATTTTGGACGTGTTACTTGCTAAAGGTGGAGCTGCGATTATAACTGCGGACCACGGAAATGCAGACGAAGTGATGACAATCGAAGGTTCACCAATGACTGCCCATACGACAAATCCCGTGCCAGTGATTGTAACAAAAGATGGCGTTACACTAAGAGAAGGCGGTATTCTCGCTGATCTTGCGCCAACCATGTTAAAATTACTAAGTATCAAACAGCCAGAAGAGATGACAGGAACGCCATTATTTTAACTAAAGGGAGAGATTTGCATGCCAATCATTACACTTGTTCAAGCTAGAGAAGTACTCGACTCACGAGGGAACCCCACAGTTGAAGTCGAAGTGTTCACAGAAAGTGGAGCATTTGGACGAGCAATTGTACCATCTGGCGCATCAACAGGTGAATACGAAGCTGTTGAACTTCGCGATGGCGACAAAGATCGATACCTTGGAAAAGGCGTGCTAAAAGCGGTTGCACATGTCAACGAAGTCATTGCAGATGCATTGGAAGAAAACTATTCAGTTCTCGACCAAGTCGTCATTGACCACGCTCTGATCGAACTGGATGGAACGGAAAACAAAGGCAAACTTGGAGCAAACGCAATTCTTGGTGTATCTATGGCCGTAGCTCATGCTGCAGCTGACTATTTAGATATTCCTTTGTATCAATATCTTGGCGGCGTTAATGCGAAGCAACTTCCTGTTCCGATGATGAACATCGTCAATGGTGGAGAGCACGCGGATAACAACGTCGACATTCAGGAATTCATGATCATGCCTGTAGGCGCTGAATCATTCCGTCACGCGCTTCGTATGGGAGCTGAAATCTTCCATACCCTAAAATCAGTTTTAAAAGAAAAAGGCTTGAACACATCAGTTGGTGATGAGGGCGGATTCGCACCGAACCTTTCTTCTAATGAGGATGCATTATCGACAATTGTTGAAGCAATTGAAAAAGCAGGCTACAAGCCAGGCGAAGACATTATGCTTGCTATGGACGCTGCAGCATCTGAATTCTTCAATAAGGAAGATGGAAAGTATCACCTTTCAGGCGAAGGGATTGTCAAATCATCTGAAGAGATGGTGGATTGGTACGAACAGCTTGTCGATAAATACCCAATTATCTCTATCGAAGACGGTTTGGATGAAAACGACTGGGCTGGTACAAAGCTACTTACAGATCGCTTAGGCAAACGTATTCAAATTGTTGGAGACGACTTGTTTGTAACAAACACAGAAAAACTCTCACGTGGTATTAAAGAAGGCGTCGGCAACTCAATTCTTGTCAAAGTGAACCAAATCGGAACACTTACTGAGACATTCGATGCAATTGAAATGGCGAAACGCGCTGGCTACACAGCGGTTATCTCTCACCGTTCAGGTGAAACAGAAGATACAACAATCGCTGATCTTGCAGTCGCAACAAATGCTGGTCAAATCAAAACAGGTGCTCCTTCACGTACCGATCGTGTTGCGAAGTATAACCAATTGTTGCGTATCGATGACCAACTCGATGAAACAGCACAGTACCTTGGCAAACAAACATTTTATAACTTGAAGTAACAATAAGCAGAACTTAGAGACAACTGCTGTAATCAGCGGTTGTCTCTATTGCTATAGTTTGGTAAACTGGTATGGTAGTTGAGTTTTGTTTCAGGAGGTGGAACATTATGCACGCGTTATTAATGACATTGCTCGTGATTGTCTCACTTTCACTAATTGTCGTTGTCTTGCTACAATCGGGGAAAAGTGCGGGCCTATCAGGAGCCATCTCCGGTGGTGCCGAACAGTTATTTGGTAAACAAAAGGCACGCGGTCTAGACTTAGTCTTGCAGCGCGTTACAATTGTACTTGCCGTGCTGTTCTTTGTACTGGCGATTGCGATCGTGAAAATATAAAAAGAAGCAATTTCCGCCTGGCCATCTGTACGGCCAGGCTTTTTTATTCAAAACTGGTTGAGTAATGATTGGAGGTTAGGTCGCATGAAAGTTTCTCATGCAAAGCCTTTCTTTTTTGAACATGGAAAGCGAGCAGTACTTTTACTGCATGGATTTACAGGGACATCTGCAGACGTACGAATGATCGGCAGGTTCTTGGAGAAAAAAGGGATTACGTCCCTTGCGCCTCATTATAAAGGACATGGTGGCCCTGCAGAAGAACTCATTCAAACAGGTCCTGAAGACTGGTGGCCTGATGTCATTCAAGCATATGACCAACTAAAGGAAGCGGGATATGACCAAATTGCGGTAGCAGGTTTATCATTAGGTGGCGTATTTTCCTTGAAATTAGGAGCAGAACGTCCAGTGATGGGTATTGTAACAATGAATGCGCCGATGTCGATGCGTTCTTTGGATCATATGTATGAAGGGGTTCTCCACTACGCCCGTGAATATAAAAAGCTTGAAGGAAAAGATGAAGACACAATCGAAGCAGAGGTAACAGCTTTGCGTCAAAAGTCGATGCCAACGCTTGTCGATCTCCAGAAACTGATCGAGAACGTGAGAGCGGAAGTGGATACCATCTACGCACCGCTGTTAGTCGTTCAGTCCACTCATGATGAAGTGATTGATCCGAATTCTGGACAAATCATCTATGATAATGCAGAATCTACAGACAAAAAGATTTCACACTATGAGAAATCGAAGCATGTGATTACACTAGGACCAGAAAAAAACGAGTTACATGATGAGATTTTTGAGTTTCTGGAGTCGCTAGATTGGGAAGAGTAATCCTAGCGATTTCAGGTAATACTAACAATATAAGGAGGGATGAGAATTGGATAATTTTGAAAAAGAATTGCAACAAAAAATCCTTTCAACAATGAAAGACGATTCATACAAGCCATTGACTGTACAGGAAATCCAGGAGTTACTTGGAATGGAACAAGCCGCTGAATTTAAAGAACTTGTAAAAATGCTTGTCCATTTAGAACAAAAAGGACTCATCATTCGTTCCCGTACAAACCGTTATGGTACTCCAGAGCGTATGAATCTTGTACGTGGAAAGTTTATCGGACATGCGAAAGGTTTTGGATTTGTCACACCTGAAACGGAAGGCATGGATGATATTTTCATACCGCCGAACGAAGTTAATGGTGCCATGAATGGAGACATCGTGTTAGTACGCGTTTCTAGTAGCTCATTCGGAGATCGAAGAGAAGGCTCAATCAGTCGAATCGCTGAACGTAAAACAACAAAAGTTGTCGGTACGTATCAGGATAACAAAGGGTTCGGATTTGTCATTCCGGATGATAAAAAGCTGCCTATGGACTTATTCATTGCTAAAGGGAATAACTTAGGCGCTATCGATGGGCATAAAGTGGTTGCTGAAATTACTGAATTCCCAAGTGATATGAAATCTGCAACAGGAATGGTTGTTCAAATACTCGGTCACAAAAATGATCCGGGCGTCGATATCCTATCGATCATCCACAAGCACGGAATTGCAATCGAGTTCCCTCCAGAAGTCCTTCAGCAGACAGACAAAATCCCTGCAGAAATTCAGGAATCAGATCTGTTAAACCGAAGAGACTTGCGAAATATGCTAACGATCACGATTGATGGTGCAGACGCGAAAGACCTTGATGACGCGATATCTCTAGTCAACAATGGAGATGGAACGCATACCTTATCCGTCCACATTTCAGACGTCAGCTATTATGTCACTGAAAATTCACCGCTAGACGCTGAAGCGTATGATCGCGGAACTAGTGTCTATTTAACAGACCGCGTGATACCAATGCTTCCACATAAGTTATCGAACGGAATCTGTTCGTTACATCCTGATGTGGATCGGTTAACACTCACGTGTGAAATGACGATCGATGATACAGGTAAAGTGACACACCACGAAATTTATCCGAGTATTATTAATTCCGATTATCGGATGACGTATCAGGATGTCTACCAAATTGTTGACCAGTTGGACGAAGAACTACGTACGAAGTACTCGGAAATCGTTCCAATGTTGACCGATATGGCAGAGCTTGCAAAAACCCTACGTCAAAAGCGTGGCGATCGCGGTGCAATCGATTTCGATTTCAAAGAATCGAAAGTATTAGTGGATGAAGAAGGCTGGCCAACAGAGATTAAGATCATTGAACGTACCGTTGCTGAACGTATGATTGAAGAATTCATGCTTGCTGCAAACGAAACGGTCGCTGAACACTTCCACTGGATGCAAGTGCCGTTCATGTATCGAATTCACGAAGATCCGAAACCAGAGAAACTTCAACGATTGTTTGAGTTCTTGACGAATTTCGGTATTGTCGTAAAAGGTGCGGGCAACAAAGTACATCCACGTGCATTGCAAGAAATTACAGAGTCCATTTCAGGTCTTCCTGAGGAAACTGTTATTTCAACGATGCTCTTACGTTCGATGCAACAGGCGAAGTATTATCAAGAAAGTCTCGGTCACTTCGGGTTATCCGCAGACTTTTATACGCACTTCACATCTCCAATCCGTCGCTACCCAGACTTGATCGTACATCGTCTCATTCGTACGTACTTGTTTGAAAAAGACGTTTCAGGGAAAACAATAGCTCATTGGGATGCAGAGCTACCTGAGATTGCGCAGCATACTTCTGATATGGAACGCCGTGCAGTAGATGCAGAGCGCGATACGGATGCATTGAAGAAAGCACAATTCATGTTGGATAAAATCGGGGAAGAGTTCGATGGTGTCATTTCATCTGTAACGAATTTCGGTTTGTTCGTGGAGCTTGAAAACAAAATCGAAGGACTCGTTCACGTTAGTTATATGACAGACGACTATTATCGTTTTGACGACCGTCAATTGATGATGATCGGCGAGCACACTGGCAAGCAGTTCCGTATTGGGGATGAAGTCACTGTACGTGTGACCGCTGTGAAACCTGAAGAATCTTCAATCGACTTTGAAATTGCAGATATGAAGAAAACATTCCATAGAACACGTAAAACAACACCTAAAGTGATCCATGCGAAAAATAGACCTTCTGGCGATGCAAAGGATAAAGGATCTAAGAAAAGTGATTCCGGTAAACCGACTCATTCTGGAAAGCCAGCTGCCAAAAAGTCTGGTGGAAGCGAAAAGAAGAGATTTTACGATGGTGTTGCGAAGAAGAAGAAACAAAAACCTAGAAAAAGAAAGTGAACCGGATTGCCAACTGGCCATTCGGTTTCACGGGAGGGTGAATGACGATGGCAAAAGGCAAAGGGAAAGTCCTTGCAGTCAATAAGAAAGCCAATTACGACTTCGCAATTGAAGAAACAATTGAAGCAGGTATTGTTCTGCAAGGCACAGAAATCAAATCGATCCGAAACGGGAAAGTACAGTTGAGAGATGCGTTCGTTCTCATCCGTAACAATGAAGCCTGGATCTCCAACATGCACATCAGTCCCTATGAGCAAGGGAATCAGTTTAACCATGATCCTGTTCGCTCTCGTAAACTACTGATGCACAAGAAACAGATTAGTACATTGATCGGGCAGACGAAGGAAAAAGGGACTGCAATTGTTCCTTTGAAAATGTACATCAAAGACGGTTTCGCAAAAGTACTTGTTGGTGTCGGTAAAGGTAAGAAGTTGTATGACAAACGACACGACTTGAAAGAAAAAGAAGCAAAACGTGAGATGCAACGGGCTTTCAAAGACAAACAACAATATTGATAGTTGGCGTTCGATGAGGTATACTAATCTTAGTAATACAGTTCCGATAGTCTTAGCATCAGCAGGAGGCTGCTGATGACTCCAGACGATTCCCGGACATCCCTTTAACGGGGACGTTACGGATTCGACAGGGGTGGTCTAAGCGTGAGCTGCGCGTCGGAGGCTCGTCTCCGTCAGAAACGGACCTTAATAATAACAGGCAAAACTAACAACAACCTAGCATTCGCAGCGTAAGCTGTTGAATCTGCCTTGCAATACCATCGCCCATGTGGCGTTGTAGGGCTAACCTAAAGTGGGATACGCTGGATGCTGCTTTTCGAGGCTCCCCAGAAGAGATTTCCGAAATAGAGCTCAGGAGGCCCTGTCTTCCGGCATAATGTAGCGCGAACTCAAATAGGAAAACTACACGCGTAGACGTTTGCGTATTAGAGCCTCTGGACGTGGGTTCGACTCCCACCGTCTCCATAGTGAAATATGGTCAGAACACCATCCCTTGTGGATGGTGTTTTTGTTGTGGGAGGGAAATGTGATGTGGGAGATCGGGTTTTGCTGCGTTGGTTAGGTGAACGCTCATAAATCGAGAAATGTGATCATAAATCGCCGAATATGATCATAGACCGTGAAATTCGCTCATAAGAAAGAAAAAACGCTCATAACTCTCAAAAAGTGATCATAAAAGTATAATAGCGCTCATAAAACACGGAAAGCGCTCATAACTAAAACGGTAATACTAAAAATCTACAGAATTTGAGTGAAATCTTAAATATTCCAGTACTGTCCAATATTTACAATCTGTCATTCCAACTTTAGTGTTTAAGATAATATAAGTATTGTAAAGAATGTGCAGGTCAGAAGCATGGACAAATTAGAGATAGTAACATGGCCATTCCAGGATAAAATTTTAAACAAAATTAGCAATAATGAGTTGTTTTTAAACTATCCTGTAATTTACATATTAAATGGTTCCAAAGAAGCTTACATAGGTGAGACAGTCTATTTTAAAAAGCGGATGAAATCACATGTGAAAAACAAAGATAGAAAGAACTTGCAATATATGCATCTGATTAAGCATGAGAAATTCAATCGTTCTGCTACTTTTCATCTGGAAACAAAGCTTATTAATTATTTTTGAGGTGATGAAAAATATAAACTTCAAAATAAGAGTAAAACATCAAATGATTTTACTCACAATTATTATGAAAACCCATTTTTTGATCAAAGCGTTTTTAATGAATTATGGAATGGACTGTATGAGAAAGGTATTGTAGCAAATTCACAACATGTTATCGAGAATAAAGACATATTTAAATTATCGGCATTTAAAGAGCTTTCGTTGGATCAGTTAGATTTGAAAGAAAAGGTAATTAACTATTGTAAAGAACAAGTCCAATTACAACATAATGAATATGGGGGCTTGTTCGTCATTAAAGTAGAAGCCTGTGTTGGAAAAAGTGTTGTGTTAAGCTCAACTTTTAATACGATACAGGAACATAATTCGGAAGCTTCATCGCCCTTCTTTAATACGGAAAAATATTTAGTTGTGAATCATGAGGAAATGTATAAAACCTATAAAGGAATTGCTTCTCAATTAAAGCATTTAAAAGCTAAAAACTTTGCCAAGCCAACTCTTTTGATCAATCGGTTAAATAAACCTGATAAAAAAGCGGATATATTATTAGTAGATGAAGCACATTTATTATTGACTAGACAAGATACATATAAAAATTTCTATGCAGAAAATCAATTAGAAGAGTTAATGAAGCTGGCAAAAGTTGTGGTAATTGTATATGACAGTGATCAAGTTTTAAAGTTAAAAAGTTTGTGGCAAGAGCTAACTCTAGAAAATTTAATGGGAAAAAGTACACATTCACAAAACTATCAGCTAACCAATCAATTCCGAATGGAAGCAAATGATGATGTAATCGAATGGATTAATCAATTTAAACAAAAACGCATACTTCCTTTACCACATGACGAAGCATATGAATTTAAAGTGTTCGGTGCTTTAAAAGAAATGCATGATGAGATAAAAGAAAGAAATAAGGAGTATGGATTAAGTCGTGTAGTTTCAACATTTGATTATTTACATAAGAAAGATGGAGGAGTTTATTACATTACAGAGGATAGGGGGGAGTACCAAATTCCATGGAATATAACAGATAGTAAATTTACTTGAGCTGAGAATGCTTCAACAGTTAATGAAGCAGGTTCTATTTACACAATACAAGGATTTGATTTGAATTATGTCGGTGTAATTTTAGGCCCTTCTATTACTTACGATGAACAATTGGATGAACTAGTTATTAAAATCAATGTCTATAAGGATATCGGTGCATATTCAGGCACAGAAGGAATTGAAAATGTTGAGGCTGTTAAAGAAAGAATAATATTAAATTCCGTCAATATTTTAATGAAGCGCGGGATTAAGGGATTGTTTTTATATGCGAGTGATGAGGCATTGAGAAATAGACTCTTTAGAAACCAAAATAGTATAACCTGAAAGAAGTTTCTTTTTCCACTGCTGCAACCAGAGTACACTATACATCGCCGGACTCGTCACATTTGCCAGACAAGGTAAATCCCATATTATCTTTAATGATTTGTGAAGAGGAATACAATAAGCAGTACTTTTTTAAAGACCATAGTGAACGAAAACGAGTATAACAAACCCTATGTAAAGGGAGATAAGATTCCTGTGTACAACAAGAAAAAATATAGCAAACCCAGGGTTGTTAGGAGTATAACTGATCTGGATTTTCTGATTCACACGAAATAGTAACAAGCATTAATGATTAATGTCGATTTATCAAGTATTGTGGCAAATTAGGATTTCTGGTAAGATGTGGATAGATGGAGAGGAATTAGATTCGGGTACCAATTGTTTAAGAGTTCATGTTTGTTTAAACAGTCATGATTGTTTCGCATACAGGTACCTTTCACTATTAACAAATGGGCAAAAGTTTTTAAATACGCTTATTTTATATCCTTTAGCAAAGGATTTTCCATCATTTGTTTCACCACCAGTTCAATTTATCTTCCATTATATAAAACAATAGATGAAAGAGAATAATGGACGGTTATCTTGGCTGGAAGATGAGGAGAGATATATTGAACATCGTCATGCCTCATCTTACTTATTGGATGGCGAATGTGCTGTAGACTATGTTAAAAATACACTTGCATTTTTTTGTAGCAGAGCACTTTTACGTAGTCCATGAACAAATTTATCGTTCAGGTAGTGCAGACTGAAGGGATACAAACAGGACTTATTATTATTAACCAAGGAAGATATTAACATGTTAGTAGAAATAGATGCAGCCATTAAACAACCCGTTGCGTTAGCAACCTATTTAGAAACACATTATCTCCAACGGCAAAAGACAAAGCGTGCACCGTTTTTAAAGTCGGCTTGGCGATTAGGGGTTGCATCGATATTATTGACGGTTATACTTGCATTCTCTAATATCATATTCGAGAAATTGCAATCCTCTAAAGTATTTATTAGTGAGAAGTGGACAGCTACTTTCGCAAAGGATGAGGTAGAGCCGACGGTGGCTACCCCAGAGGCGATGCAAGAGAGGATTACTGAGCCTACGGTTAATATTCGCATTGCTACAAGGTTCTATAATAGCGACAGGCTATGCTAATAAACCTACGTGTTTTTAAATGTAGAACAACTTGATAACGATTGAGTTACCGCGCTGAAGATTTGGCTAGCTGACGGACAGACAGACAGGCTATGTGAGTAAGAAGGTAACTTCAATTCAATAAGTGAGGGAAGATAGCGCATCTCTCTATAGCGGTTTTAATGAGAATATGTCTGTCCTAGGTTTAAAAAATTTGATCAATTCAGTAAGGAGCATTCCTGTTAAAAGCTTTTTCGGGGACTTGAACATAAAAAGCCCTCTTGGTATGATGCGGGGTGTCAAATCTGCACGAATTGACCCCTAATTTGCATACCAAGGAGGACTCATCATGAATTTTACGCAAAACGTTAAAATTAATCAAGTTACCGATAAAACGCTGGTCATAGGAATGGACATCGCCAAGCGCACACATTACGCCTGCATGGTCGATGAACGTGGCCTGCTCCTTAAGAAATCGTTCCCTGTCCATCAATCAAGCCAAGTGTTCGAATACTTCTATGAATGCATTCTAAGCGCCAAGAAACAATTTGGTAAAAGTGAAGTCATCATTGGTATTGAGCCTACCGGCCACTATTGGCTCAACTTGGCCTACTTTCTCGACGATCGTGGCATCCCGCTCGTCATATGTAATCCAATGCATGTAAAGAAATCCAAGGAACTTGACGACAACCTTCAGACAAAGAACGACGCAAAGGATGCCCTTGTCATCGCCCGTTTAGTGAAAGACGGTCGATATAGCTATCCACGGATATTAAGAGAGACAGAGGCTGAATTGCGTGTCGGTTCGACACTGAAAGGCAATCTCACTGAAGAATTGAACGCAATTAAAAACAAGATGATCCGCTGGACTGATCGGTATTTTCCTGAGTTCCAAGCAGTGTTTCCATCGTTTGGGAAAATGGCGCTTGCCGTTTTGGAATGTACCCCATTCCCATCTGAGATAGCGAATCAGGAACCGTCAGAACTACTGGCAACCTACCGGATGGTAGAGGGGATGAAATCTCCCCAGCTGCCAAAGACGAAAAAGCTCATTGTAAGTGCGCGTACCTCTATAGGCGTAACAGAAGGACAACAGATGGCCCGTATTGAAATTGCCACACTTGTCCAGCGTTATCGCCAACTTGAGAAGGAGCTGGCATCGCTTCAAGAACAGCTGACAGGGTTTATTCAAGCTACTGTTGAGTACGAATATCTCCAAACAGTCCCAGGGCTTGGAGACGCAACCATCATTGACTTACTATCTGAAATCGGAAGTTTTACTCATTACAATCATCCACGCCAATTATTGAAACTTGCGGGATTGACATTAAGGGAGAATTCTTCCGGACAGCACAAGGGACAGAAACGAATTTCCAAAAGAGGAAGAAGCCAGCTGCGTGCACTGCTCTTCCGTGTCATGATGCCGATGATTCGGCACAACCAGGCATTTAAAAGCCTGCACGAGTATTACACAACCAGGCAAGTGAATCCATTACGTAAGAAACAGTCCATTGTAGTTCTCTGTGGAAAACTATTGAAGGTACTGCACGCAATCTGTACGAAGCATATGGTGTTTGACGCTGAGCAAATGATGAGGGACATTCCCACGCTCGAAAGAGCTGCCTAAGGTTTTACATTCGTAGTAAATGACTAGAAAATTGGATGACACGGAGAAGCCGGCATTATATTATCCATACGACCAATGAGTCCCTTGAGGAGCTTCGCCAGCCTCCGCCTTATGACTAGACCGAACGAAGGAATGTAGGCGCTTTAGACGCCAAGAGACATGGGAGGGTACGTCATCATAAGCCATGCGGAGATCCATAGTGCATCGTATATTGTATCAGCATCGCAACCAGTATTATCCAGCGATGACCGCGTAGCGTGCCCAAGGACGTTTGAAGATTCAAATATCTAATTATTATTGTTAATCATCGTGTCAAAAATATTTTTTTGGCACCCTTACAACGGCTCAAACCGTTGATACATCAATGTTTATAGAGGGAGGATAACTATGTATTTGCCTATTATGAAAAATCGGAATGAGGAATTAAAAGTTATTAGTAATATGAATCATTTTTTGGGTGAATCTATAATTCCCATAATTGAAATAATTAGAGATGAGTATAATATCAAATATAAAATTGATGAAAATACAGGTGAATATATTTATGAGAAAAAACCCGGTAAAAGAAGGAGAAACAAAATAAAATTACCGCCAACAGAAGATGATATAATTACTTTGGAAAAGATTCAAGAAAGACTAAATGGAAAAAAAGGATTTATTGATTTCTTTAGATTTAGTGAAGAAGAATACGATAATAAAGACTTCAAAGGAATTGAATTATCATTCACGTTGAGTCGAGATTATAAATACTACAAAAAAAGAATGTTACAAATAGGAAGGTTCAGTAATTTATATCCTGTAATTTCTATTAAAAAGGGTTTTAAAATAAGTGAGCATGACTTACTAAAATTAGTAAACGAATTAAGAAGGGATAACTCCTCCATAGCGATTAGAATTACGGACATTTATTTAGATGACTATTTGGAATTCCTGGAGGAGCATTTAACAGAAATAGATTTTATCATGTTGGATATAAGAAATCAACATGTTGATTCTAAGTTCATGGAACTAGAAGAATTTCAAGAGTTAGAAACGGATGCAAATAAAACTCTACTTAATTCCCCTAGATCGAGAGAATATAAAAATGGAGACTATGAAAACCTGGAATTCACTAAAAAAATCGATAATGGAGTTGCAATAAAATATAAGGATTATGAATTTGACGGGTTTGGGGACTTTGGTGGGCTAAAAGATGATTTACCGTCAGAAGGTGGGGGTAACGGAACAGGGTCAGCATTAGGGTTGATATATTCAAAAGAAAAAAATTCCTTTTTTTCAATAGTAAACTCTGATACAAATCTGGGTGTGCGAGGGTTTAAGTATGTTAGAAGTGAAGTACTAAATAGATTAGCTCTTATTGATAGTGAAAATGATTGTATAGCTGTTAAAAGAATTGAAAGTATGGAAGAAAAGTTTGGCAATTGGGCCACCTGGAGTAATCTGACGTTAACTAGGTATATACATCAGCAAGCAAAAAAATAGTATACCTTTAAAGGTATACTATTCTTGGAGATAATGTATTTTTAAAAAACCATTGATAATCTATTTCTAGAATATCGGAGCTGTTTTCTACTAGAAAATTCCACTTGTATTGGAATTTTCTTCTTAAACATAGTTTGAAGATTTTGTTGATCTCTTTTTCAGTTTTTTTACTAATAATTAAATCAATCATAGTGTCTTTGGATTCAAGGGTTGGACATTCAAAAAAGACATTCAAATCCTTTTTCGTTAAGACTGACAGTTGAGAAAAAGCTGAAATAGAACTTGATTTAACAGCACCTCGAGCTTTTTTAAAAACATATTTACCTGTTTTAGTGCTGTAATAAGTGTAAATTCCACACTCACTTGGAATGTGAGAGGTCATACTCTTAAGATCCTGCACTGAACATATTAAATATACCATATCGAACACTTGGAAATAGTCTTTCATTTGCTGATTTAACCGCTTTGGAGTATCTAATTCAGTTTTTATCTCGAAAGCTGTACTTATACTATTTATTTTGCATAAATCTAACCTACTTTTTCCTACATTCAATTCAAAAATAGAGACATGGTTATTTGTTTTAAAGAGGACATTGTTAATAAAAGTAGATTTAATTGTAGTTTCATTAGGATAATAATCTAACAGAAACTGATTAACGAATTCTCTGGGGGATAATGTATTTTTAAATTTATCAACAGATAATTGACCATCAAATGCTTTTAAGACTTTATTCTTGATAGTATTATTACTTAAAAATGTAGAATATTGACTTGATAATAATTTTGCGTATTCAAAGTTTCTTTTCTCTTGCATATTCTGCACTCCTATTCTAATCCAATTATAGTACATAAAGTTGATGTTAGTCCACTTAAGTTGGATTGACCTTATAGGTTAATTTGTGTTAAATTTATTTTGATGAATAAGGGGGATACAAATGAAAATTTCTTATGCTACTAAGAAATTGGAAAAGATATTAACCAATGAACGTATGATAAAAAAGGAATATACAGGATTTTATAAAAAAGTTATTAATAGAATATCAGAGATAAGGGCTGCGAACAATTTGGATGAAATCCCTCACGTACCTCCACCTCGTCGACATAAACTAGAAGGAGATTTTAACGATTGTTGGGGAATTGATGTCTCTAAAAACTATCGTATTGTAGTAAGGCCAATTGGTGATTGGGACGAATCTGACTTGAAATCAATTAATGAAATACTAATTTTAACAATTGAAGACTATCACTAGAAAGGAGGTATTTTTATGGGGAATGAATTTGTAGTCCATACAGGATCTATTATAAAAGAATATTTAGAAGAACTAGGAATGAGTCAAAAAGAATGTGCTAAACGATTAGGAGTTAGCGAAAAACATATTTCTAATTTGTTGAACGGAAAAAGCAGATTAACTGAAGAGGTAGCTATAAAGTTAGAAAATATAGTTCATGATATACCGGCTTCTTATTGGTTGAACTACGAAAGTAAGTATAGGGAACACTTGAAAAGAGAAGAGATGTATTCTAAAAATTATAGTGTGGAGCAATTAATAAATTTCTCGAAGAGATTTAAGTTCAACACAATATTTAATGGATTAGACTGGGATTTAGCTAAACAGGCTAATGAAATGTTAAAACTTTTAAGGATTAGTCAATTCGAACAATTTGATGAAGTATATTCGAACCTTAATGTTGATTTTATGGAAGATGGCGGAGAAACTGAAGCAATAGCTATTTGGTTAAGTTTAGCCAGTGAAGAAGTTGAAATTCAAAATAAAGACTTGTCAAATATAAGTTATAGTAAAGAAAAACTAACTGAGTCATTGGGTAAATTTAAATTGCTTTCCTTAAATAATGACTACGAAAATTCATTACGAAGCGCAAGAAAATTATTAAATCGTTTTGGAATTTATTTAGTGTTTTATAATGCATTAGAAAACAGCAAAGTTAGGGGTGCCCTTACAACATATAAGAATAATCCAGCAATTTATCTTACTGGAAGATTTAAAACACATGATCATGTCTGGTTTGCTTTGATGCATGAGATAGGACATCTTATTAAACATTATATACCTAATGAACCCATTGTAACGCTTGAGAATGAATTGAAATTAAAACCCGACAATGACACAAAAGAGGAAGAAGCAAATGAATTTGCTAGGGATTTTTTCATTAATAAATCTATGTACAAAGAATTTGTTTATAGAGGGGATTTTAATGAAATTAATATTCATGATTTTGCTAAAACTCAGGGTGTCCTTGCCGGAATAGTTGTAGCTAGGTTACAACATGATGGAATTATTAGCTTTGATAAATTAAACCATTTGAAAAATCGGTAATTATTAATAAGTGAATCAATCTCATAATTATTCTTTTAAAAATTACAAAGACATACCCAAAGGTGAATTTGTATTTCAAAAAACAGGAATCATGAGGGTTTTTGATCTTGCAGTGAGAGGTTAATACGATATGCTGCTAGTTTTGATGCGTTATAAATCAATACAATCATATCGAAATGGACTTTTGCTCGTTTTCCGGTTCGAAATCGTACGTTATTTAACTGATAAAATTCTTTCAGATAGGCATTCACGCGCTCGACTGCGGTTTTTCGCTTGAAGACTTTCTTCCATGCTTTTGATCCTCGGTCTGGTACCGTATATTTACAAAGATCCGTTGTGATTCTAACTTTGTACACCTTTTGGCATTGCCCTAAATTTTAGAGCGGGCATACTTTACATTCCAGAGGCTGAGTGTATTTAAGGGTTTCGTATTTTGGGTCATAGATTCAAGTACCTGTGCATCAAACAATCATGATTGTTTCCCACGCAGGTACCTTTCACTTTTAGCCGGAATTTGTGACGTGAGAGGGTGAGTTTGCTTGCTTGCGTTGAGCAGACGACCGCTCATAAAAATGGTAGAAGTGATCGTCCATCAAATTGCAAATTCACATATCCTTGTACAATTCCTATGCTTCATCTATTCATTAAAGAATAGATGGGAAAAGGCTTCCCTTTTGGTGACTGGATGTACGGAAATCCATATTGTTCTCCAAATAAATTCGCAGACATATGCTAAAACACGAGGGGGAATTGTGCGTGTACCTTACACGTGAAGAGGAGCTATTGGGTATTGGCTACGAAACCGCGGCAATTGCAAAGAGGCGACACTGTAGGAATCGTTACGCTTGGAAGTCCACTGGCAGCTAATCGCATTAATGAAGGGATTCGGATGTTGCAAACGATGGGGCTTAAGGTCGTAGTGGGAGATTATGTGTATTCCGCCAATGGTTTTCTTGCGGCGACTCCTCAACAACGAGCTTCGGATTTAATGAAGATGTTTAAAAATCCAGAAGTGAAATGGATTTTACCTTCTCGCGGTGGAGTCGGAGTGGCGGGTATTTTACCATTCCTGGATTTTAACGTCATCAAGCAAAATCCTAAAATTGTATCGGGATACAGCGATATCACAATTTTATTAAATGTGTTGTTTGAATATGCGAACCTTATCAGTTTTCAAAGTTTGTTATTGTTAGACTTTAATCCAGAAACCCCGCCCTATAATTTCAATCAATTCTTTGCGGCGACATCGACTGTAACTGCGCCTTGGTCAATTATTAATCCGCCTGAAGTGCCACTTATCGGAGTGGTGCCCGGAAATGTGACAGGACCGATTGTAGGTGGTAATCTCACGTCATTCGTAGACACCTTGGGCACATCCTTTGAAATCAATACGGAGGATAGAATTCTTCTTTTGGAAGAAACACATGAACCGATCAATACGGTGTATCGATACTTAAGTCACTTAGCGATGGCCGGGAAATTTGAAGATTGCGCAGGCATCATTATGGGACAATGTACGAACTGTGAACCCTCTTATGGGAAAAGTTACGCAGATTTGATCAACGAATTTTTAGTTCCGTTTGGAAAGCCTTTATTGACCAATTTATCCACCGCACATAGCTACTATAAAGCCACAGTTCCTATTGGAGCAAGTGTTAATATGGATACGGTGAAGCGAACGTTGAAGGTGATGGAGCCGGTTGTTAAGGTGTAGTAGAAAATGGGGACAGTAGAGATTAGCATCAGCAAAGGTTACAATTTACCGAAGAACAGAATTAGCCGATTACGTACTCATACGTAATCGGCTAATTCCTTTCCAAGTTAAATAATCAATGCTGTTACACCGAATTAAGAGATCACATCTCCGTGATCTCTTTTTTGTGTGGATTAATGATTTTTAACGTTCGTCTTTTAGTATGGAACTCATAAGGTGACAGGAAAAAGGAGCAGATACTCATGGCAATTGAAATCTTTAGTCTGAAAGAGCAAAAGTACTTAATCGCTCACCGGCATACAAAGAAATTGCGGCGATGGTACTGGCGGCTATCTTAAGTTTAGTCATCAACAAAGTGTACCAAGTTACATTTACAGGAGAGCGCTATGCCCAAGCTTTCGTCCATACGATCATTATGATGAGTGTTGTCGTATCACTCGTTATGAATGTAGTGAGCGGAAATGCCGGCGTCGCATTTGATGTGTTTGCCGTATTCTCCCTCATTCGTTTCAGAAGTGATGTAACGAACGCTAAGGATATCGCATTAAAGATTCAAATAGCTCCTTACTCAATCTATTTCATAATAATAGGTACCTTTTTAATGGATAGGTACTTTTTACATGAAACTAAAAAAAGATGACTCCAGCTCAATACCGGAGTCATCTAATCACAGCTAACACTGCAAATTCAACTAGCAAAGGATTACGCAACATCAATTTCTTCAAGAATTATGGAAATTTTAACCTTTGACCTTTAAAAGTCGAAGTGCATTTAATATAACGATCAGTGCAGCGCCGGTGTCACTTAATACGGCAACCCATAACGTTAACAAGCCGGGAAGAATTAAGAGTAACGCTACAACTTTTATTAAAATCGAAAACCAAATATTTTGTTTGATAATAGACAATGCTTTTCGGCTTAGCTTAATTGTATGTGGGAGTTTCTCTAAGTTGTCAGCCATTAAAACGATATCTGCGGTCTCCATTGCAGTATCTGTGCCAGCACCACCCATCGCGATCCCAAGGTTTGCAGTAGCTAGTGCAGGGGCATCGTTTATCCCATCCCCAACCATGGCTACACGATAGCCTTCTTCTTGCAATTTTTTTATGGCATCTACTTTTTCTTCTGGTAATAATTCAGAGAAATAGCGATTCACACCGGCTTCTAAAGCGATTGCTTTTGCAGTCCCTTCGTTATCACCTGTCAGCATGACAACTTGTTCAACGCCTATTTTTTCTAGGTTTGCAATCGCTACTTTAGTTGCTTTTCGGATTGTATCTGAAACACACATGATCCCTAAAATCTTTTCGGCCGTCCCTATAATGATAATGGTTTTCCCTTCGTCTTGCAGTCTTGAAATTTCTTCAAGATGGTTATCAATAGGGGTGTTGACCTCTTTAAACAATTTTTTGTTTCCTGCAAAGTAGGGCACATGATCGATTGTTGCTTGGATCCCTTTTCCTGCAAGGTTCTTAAACTCTGAACCACTCTTTGCTTGAATCCCTTTTCCTTTCGCGTAATCCACAATTGTTTTAGCGATGGGATGTGTAGAGTATTCCTCCAACGTTCGAGCAATTGATAACAGGGTTTCTTCTGAATCATTAAAGACGACGACATCAGTAACTTTTGGTTTTCCTTCAGTGAGTGTTCCAGTTTTGTCAAAGGCGATGGCATTAATAGTTCCTGCATTTTCTAAGAAAGTTCCACCTTTAATAAGAACGCCATTTTTAGCAGCATTTCCAAGAGCTGAAACAATGGCAACTGGGGTCGATATAACGAGTGCGCAAGGACATGCAATCACTAACAGCGTTAGCCCTTTATATATCCATTCATCCCACGTACCAAATCCGAATAATGGGGGAACGAGCATCACTAAAAGAGCAAGGATGAATACAACAGGTGTATAAATACGTGCGAATTTATCAATAAACGCTTCTGTAGGCGCCTTTTGCTCTTGAGCTTCTTCAACTAAATGAATGATTTTAGCGATCGTTGTATCCTCTATTAGTTTCGTAACTCTAACGCTCAGTGATCCGTGCTCATTTAAAGAACCCGCATACACGAAACTCCCTTTTTCTTTATCGACAGGGATGGATTCCCCTGTTATCGCAGCTTGATTGACACTAGATTCGCCTTCTATCACATCTCCGTCTAATGGGATTCTATCCCCAGGCTTCACGACAATTACGTCATGAATGGAGATTTCTTCAACAGGCTTTCTAATTAATTCATTGCCCACTTGAACCCAAGCTTCTGGCGGGGTTAACTCCATTAGACCACGAATCGATTTGCGTGTTTTTTCGATTGCCCGATTCTGTAAGTTAAGCCCTAACGCAAACAGCCAAACAACGGTGGCTCCTTCCAGCCATTCGCCTAGAAAGGCTGCCCCGATTGCAGCTGCTGACATGAGAACGTTCATGTCTAACGAACGGCTTCTAATCGCATAATAAGCACTCTTCACAGGCTTATATCCGCTTATGACCAGTGCAACTGCATACATGGTTATCGTTAGATAAGGAGAAACTCCGGTGTGAGAACCGATAAATCCTAGAGCAATTAATATACCTGAAAAAATGACAGCTCCATTCTGATTAATAGAACGCGTGGGGGAAGGTGTCTGATTATTGTTAGTGATGAGTGAGGCTATAAATCCAGCTTTAGCTACTTCATTAATTATTTCTTCAGGGCTATTTACGTGTTCAATTTTCATTTTTCCTGTTGCAAAATTCACCTGAACGTATTTGACAGTAGGAAGATGGTTCAAGTGGTTTTCAATGGTTAAGGCGCAAGAACCACAATCCATGCCTTCAATAAAGTAATTCTTTAAGTTGTTATTCACTTTAATCGGTTCAACTTCAAACCCAAGCTTCTTCATTTGTTTTTGGATGGATTCAAATTCGAGTTCTTTCGTCGAACTAACCTGCATTTTTCCGGTACTATAGTTTACGTGAACTCCTATGATATTTGGTTGAGTTCTTAAACTTTTTTCAATTGTCACCGCACAAGCTGGGCAATCCATTCCATTAACTCGAAATTCCTCTTTCACTCCTTCATCAAGATTTCCATTAACCGGATTTAGAAGTTCTTTTGGTTGAGCGCAACAATCGTCTGCACCTATCGTGGCCTTTTCTAGTTCTTTACTGTTGCAGCAAGTCGTTCCTTTACTATCTTCCTTTATAATCATTGAATCTTTGTTACAACATTCATCTTCGGCTCCTGTATCTATCGTGTTACTGCTACAACAATTTGTCGTAACACCTTGCTTTTTTTCGATTTGAGTATCTTGGGTGCTACTGCAGCAATTTGTTTGTTCCTCTACTTTTTGGGGTTCTGTATTGGTCGAACAGCATTTTTTGTCCATTTTTCGCACTTCCTTAACTTATATGATTTTCACAACAAGCAACATCATCTTGAATTTGACTAAGTACATGATCAAATGTGCCTAACAACTCTTTTATTTGCTGATTTCTCAATCCGTAGTAGACGTATTTTCCCTCTTGTCTTCCCTCAATGATTCCACATCCTCTGAGACAGGCTAAGTGCTGCGAAATATTTGACTGATTCCCGTCTAAACTATCAACAATTTGTGATACAGTCTTTTCTTCATATTTGATGCACTCTAATATTTGAACCCTTGTTTTATCTCCGAATGCACGTAAAAATTTCACTTTAAGATCTAAATCTATTTGAATCATAATATCGCCCCTTATATATTAGACAGCTCTAATATGTTTTGTTATTATCATATTAGCTATAACTAATATGTGTGTCAATCTTATGTTTTTATCTGTGGGTACCGTGAACAATTCCTTTTTTTTCGAATGGAACGTTTTAGTGTGTGGCTTTTTTTATGCAATAAACTTTGATTCAACGCTATTTTTGCGGCTATTGAAAGGAAGAGAAGCAATGAAGAGGATTATTTGTGCGACAGTAATTTTGTTGTTCGCATGTACAACCACTGTTTCTGCACATACCGGTTTAACGAGTTCCTTACCGGCTGAAGGGGAAGACATAACCGAAGATGTCCATGAAATTGTACTGGAATTTAATTCGGAAATCGAATCGACAAGTACAGTGAAGGTCTTTGACAAGAGTAAAAAGGAAATCACCATCAGTAGTACTCAAGTGAGTGAAAATGTGATGACAGGGGGGTTCTTGTCGCCGCTGGATAATGGCACATATACAGTGGAATGGAAGATTATCGGCAAGGATGGACACCCTATACAAGGAACCTATTCATTCATAGTAAGTCAAGTTGAATTAGAGGAGCCAGTAGGTACTGAAGAAAAACAAGAACCGGCTGTTGTGCCAAAGGAAAAAACAATAGAAGAACCTGTAGAACAGTCAATGGAAGATTCATCAAAAATAGCATCGAATGATGTTCTTGTTGTAATCCTTGTTATTTTATTTACGGTAGCCGGGGGGATTTTTGGCTGGATCATAGGAAGAAGGCAAAAGTAAATGGGTTGGATTTATATTTCTGAAAGTCTTTTGTATCTCTGTTTTTCGCTATTAATGGGATCATTTATCCTTCAATTTATCCCGGAACGCATGAAACCAGCAATAAGCATCCCTAAACGCTTGATCCAACTTTCTGTATTAGGTATTATTCTCTTTTCCGTTGCACCTGTAATTCGGATTATCTTGTTTCTTTATGAAGATATTGGGCTAGTGTTAACGATGCAAAATGTACTTAGTGGTTTTGAAGTAGGGAAGGCTTGGAATGTCACAGTTATACTTGCACTATTCTTTTACCTGTTTGTTTCGTTGTTCCCAGTATTAAAAAGCAAAGTACTGGCTGGTATATCTCTTGCTTTTACTTTAATTCTTCTCTTGGCGTTAGGATGGGCAAGTCACGCAGCATCCCTCACTGAATGGAGTGGATTCGTTGTCCACTCGTTACACTTTTTAGCAGTTACAATTTGGGTAGGTATCCTCCTAATCGTTGGATGGTATTCAAAAAATCAAGAGAATTGGCTTTCTTATTTAAAATGGTTTACACCTTTAGCAATTGGTTGTTTTCTCACAATCATGGGAACTGGATTATTTCTTATGACATTGGTCATCGATGTAAACGAGTATGGGGACGCTTGGATGTTATCATATGGACAAGCCTTATTAGTGAAGCATTTGACTATCATCCCTATTTTGTTTTTTGCTTTTATTAATGGATTTTGGATTAGGCGAAAATTGAAGCGACAAGAGCAAATCAATCCAATACCGTGGTTAAAGTTCGAAAGCATCTTGCTTTTCTTTACTTTTGTGTCGACAGCGGTCTTGGGCCAACAAGAACCACCTCACAGTATCGAGACGACTCTTAGTGGGAGTGGTCCTTCGGCAGTCTTCGATTATTTTTATTCAGGGAACATTATTCCTTCGATGCATGTGCAATTCGAGTTAAATACAATTAATATACTGTATTTCATAGTGGCGATCATCTTCATGTGGCTGATTTTCTACAGCTTCAAAAAAAAGGCGCCAGCGGTTGTTTCCTTTTTCTCTGGGATGTGCTGTACTCTTGCGCTATACTTAGGATTCATTGCAAGTATTCAATAATTCAGTAGAAAAATAATAGAGAAGAGGTATTTGATGAGACAGAATAAGAATTCAAATATGAAATTTATAGTTATATTAACGCTTTTGGTAGTAGTTATATTGGCTGCAGTCGCTGTATTTAGCAATAAAGAAGAATCATTGCCTACAGAAACAAAGCAAATTGATGTCACTGGGCAGCCGACACTTGGAGAGAAAGATGCTCCTGTAACGATAGTGGAATTTGGTGATTTTAAATGTCCATCATGTAAAACATGGGGCGAACGGATTTATCCAGAGTTAGTGAAAGATTATATCGAAACGGGTCAAGTTAAATTTTCATTCGTGAACGTATTATTCCACGGTGAAGAATCGACATTAGCGTCGATTGCCGCTGAATCCGTTTTTGAGCGGAACCCCGATTCGTATTGGGCATTCCATCAGGCATTATTTGCTGCACAGCCTGATGAAAATCATGACGGACAATGGGTAACACCTGAAAAAATTCTGCAAATTGCAAGTAGTTATCCTGAGATTGATCAATCATTGTTGAAAACAGACATGGAACAGGAAGCTACGATGGAGAGCGTTAAAATCGATGAAGATTTAGTGAAAGAAGTGGGAGTTTCAATGACTCCGTCCATTGCGATTAACGGAAAAATGATGGAGGATCCCTTTGACTATGACGCCATTAAGTCAGCAATAGAACAAGAAATAAAGGATAAAAACTGATGGCGGGGACTACAAAAAATGATTCTAAACCGCACGGGATTTTATTATATGGTGCATGGGTAGTCTCATTAGTTGCAACGTTTGGAAGTTTGTACTTCAGTGAAATTAAGGGGTTTATTCCATGTGAATTATGTTGGTATCAGCGGATTCTCATGTACCCACTAACTTTGATATTAGGGATTGGAACTTTCCAAAATGACAGTTCAGTTAAGAAGTTCGTGCTTCCGTTAGCACTTATTGGCGGGGGCATATCGCTCATGCATTATTTAGAACAGAAGATACCGGGCTTCGGAGGCATCAAGCCATGCGTGAGTGGTGTACCTTGTAATTCCCAATATATAAATTGGTTTGGGTTTATTACGATACCATTTTTGGCATTAGTGGCTTTTGTGATGATTGCTTGCTGTATGCTTTTTATCAAATCGAAGAAAACTGTTAAGTGAGAGTCAAGTATCTGCGCACAGGTACCTTTCACTGAATGAGTGAAACACCATTCCTTGTGGATGGTGTTTTTATTATGCGTGAAAATATAAATGTCATCGGAAAACGGTGGTTCCTCTATCTGTCTAACCGCTTGAACTTATCAGAATTTATGAAAACGTAAATGATCGGTTTCTTCACTAGTAGAGTTCTACTTATTACCTACTAAACTTCACTCTCTAGAGAAACGCTTCTAAATATCCTTTATATATCCGGTGTAATGCGAGGCTTTAAGAGTAGATTGGCGTGACAGTTGGTGTATAAGTACCTAATTAAATTTCTAAATGCTATTGACTTAAGTCATGTTTAGGAGTTTAATTTAATAGTTGTCAATTTTTCATATTGGAGGCGAGATCCACATCATGCATGAATATAAAATAGAGAAAATTGACGTGCATCATGGCCGTGACGGAATCTTACTTGCTGAGGAGTACGCACCAGTGATCGCCAAAAATGCGAGCGAAGGCTGGAGATTTGTACAGTTGGTGAATCTCTCCGGACTTTCACAAATTCAACGAAGAATTGATTTAATATTTGAAAGAGAAATTAGAGGAGGAAGTGACAAGAAATGAATACACTTGCATTACGTTTACTAAAGATTGTTACATTATTGCTAGCCGGACTTTTTGGATTCTTTGTATTTGCAGGAAACTTGATGGACTATAATTCGAACTATGAATTTGTTCACCACGTACTTTCGATGGACACAACATTCGAAGGAAACGCACTTATGTGGCGTGCATTTGAAAGTACGACCGTACACACAATTGCTTACTGGGGATTAATTATCGCGGAAGCAATCTTTAGTTTGCTTGCTTTCATCGGTGTTTATCATATGTTGAAAAATATTAAGGCACCAGGACGGAAATTCAATCAGTCAAAGACATTTGGCTATTATGCATTTATTCTTGGCTTTGCAATTTGGTTCTTTGGCTTCGTTGTTATCGGGAGCGAATGGTTCGCAATGTGGCAATCACAAATCTGGAATGGTAAAGAGACTGCAATGGACATTACTTCCGTTTGGATCGGTTTCGCTATTTTACTAGCACTGAAGGATGAAGATTTAGAAGCATGATCAGTGTGATTCAGAGAATCACGAAGTTCTGAGTGCTAATACTAGAATACAGTGAAAGCCTTCGATCGAGCGATCCATCGAAGGCTTTTTGTGTGAAAAGAGATAACCCTAAGCCCTAAGGGACGATTTGAAACAAATACGAAAAGGGTGATTAAACATCTAAAGAAAAATGCCGATAATACATTTGGACTAATATACGAAGAGGTGAAAAGAACTATGAAGAAAATGGGAGTTTTTCAGCGTAATTTGATTTTAACTTTAGTTATCTCAATCTCTGTTCTTGTCATTGCAATTGTTTGGATTAACTATATTCGAACACAAGAGAATCTAGAGGTTGAAAAAGAGCAAACAGAAAAGTTAATTGAGGAAAATTTACTGAGCGTTATTGAAAGTTCGGATGTGTCCTATTCAATAATCGAACAATCACTTGAAGGTAAAATGGAAGCATTTACGAAGATTCTTCAAGAAGAATATGAAAAAAACCCGAACGTTGAATCATGGGATCTAGAAGCGTTCAAAAAGCGTTTTGATGGGTTTGATATATTTCTAATTAATGACCAATTTGTTGTTAAATATGCAACGAGAGAAGCTGACATGGGCCTTGACTTAAAAGAGTTTGGTTTAAAAGATCTTTTGCAACAACGAATGGATGCAGGGGTTTTTGTTACGGATCGGTTAGAAATTAGTGGAGCCACAAAAGAGACAAATAAGTTTAGCTATACTCCAACACCAGATAAGAAATACATGATTCAGATTGGAGCTACGGCGGATCAGTTTTCAGAATTGATTCAATCGATGGATTTGGAGAATGTAACGACTGATTTAAAAGAAAAGCATAAGTATGTGAAAGACATCGGAATCTATACGATCGATATCGATGGTGTACCCTCTTATTCTATGAATAAAAAGGATGACAAAGGGGAGGCAGCACTTCTACCGGATTCATTGATGAGTAAAGGAAAAAAAGCAATTCAAGAGAATAAAGTAGGCATAGTTAAAGATAGTAAGGGTGAGTCAGGAACGGTATATAAGTTAATTCCTCAAATCGATTTAGATTCGAATGAGGACAACACATATCGACAATCCCGATTGCTCGTATTATCGTATGATGGAAATTATTACAACAAGAGATTGCAAGCCAATAACATTACTTCAATCGTGATGGTGATTGGTTCAATCATCGTTTCTGTCTTATTATCCATCGTCATTGGACGGCGCGTGTCCAGACCAATCCATGAGTTCAGTCAAGTGATTGATCAGACAGCCAAATTGAATTTCACTAAAAATGAGCATGTAGATAATTTGCTTACGCGGAAAGATGACTTTGGCGTATTAGCTGAACAATATGAAGAAATGCTCGTATCGGTTCGGGGTGCTTTTGAAAAAGTCATTGACTCATCAGATCAGCTCCTAGCTATGTCAAGTGAGTTTACAGCCAGTGCAGATGAAACGAAAATTGCGTCTGTTCAAATTTCGGAGTCTGTCCAAGAAATGGCGTACGAAACGGAGAACCAAACACAAACGGTACAGCACGCTGTTTCGGATATTGGAACCATTACTCAAGAAGTAGATCGACTTTCTGAGAAAATTAGTAATGTGAACGAACTTGTACAACATACCGTGTCCATCTCAACAACCGGGAATGCTCGTGTGCAAGAAACTGAAAAAAGTATGGAGCAAATTAATTCCTATACAAGACAGTCGAAAGAAACCGTCATTGAACTTCACGAAAAGTCTTCGAAGATTGAAAATTTCTCAGACTTCATAACATCCATTGCTGCTCAAACCAATCTCTTGGCATTGAATGCGGCGATTGAATCTGCACGTGCAGGAGAAGCAGGAAAAGGATTTGCAGTCGTTGCCGATGAAGTCCGGAAACTTGCGGTAGAATCGAGTAGTGCTGCAAACCACATCCGTCAACTCATCAGTGAAATCAAACAGGATATTTCACAAACTGTTGACAGCATGACAGATGGTTATGAAGCTGTAAAAAATGGTTCTGCTCTAGTGAATGAAGCAGGAGAAGCATTCAGAAGTATTTTACTAGCAGTCCAGTCTGTCTCTGAACAGACGACTGAAGCGACAACGATTTCAACAGAAGTTGAAAACGTAATGGTGAATTTGCTGAAATCGATTGAGCAGATTTCAGCGCTGTACGAAAAATTGGCTAGCCATTCTGGAGAAATTGCAGCAACGACAGAAGAACAAACTGCTACAGTTGAAGAAGTCGCTGCCGCTGCCAAGAACCTATCCGACATAGCGGAAGATTTAAAAGGTGAAATCGGAAAGTTCACGGTGTAACTTGTTGGTACCTATCAAGTTATTTTAGAAACTTTCAATTGAAATGTTAAGAAGGCAGCCAATCATTCAGTTGGCTGCCTTCTTTTTAAAATTGTTGTTTAAGCAAGATGTTGCGCATATCCTCACTCTTCTGGATGAAGAGATACCACAATCTTACCCGCCAGAAAATATTACAAATAGCTTCCGCTACCTCATCTGGGATTCCAATTTCCATAAGAGCATAATTTAATCCATCAATTAGGGCTCCAGCAATAGTTACAACTCTAATAGAAGATGTTACATCCTGTGGGTTAATGAATATGTTTTGTTTTTAGCACTCACAAAAGTTCCTAAGTCGTATAGCGTTGCTGTTTTAAGCGTTCCAGGACTTCAATTACTTTTGTTTCATTTTTCGTTTACGTCAAGAATGTCAAATACCTGCATGTACTATTATTCAGTTAATTCACTACGAAAATACATTTAAAATGAGTATAGATCAGAAAAGGAAAGACGATTGCCTAATAGCAGTGCATTCATAATCACAAGCACCTAAAATTAAACGTTAAAACATTGATACAACACGCTTTTGGTGTCTTAGGATCCACCAGTTGTATTAGAGTATAAAGATTGACAGCTGTGTCAATCGGGAGTAAAATTCATTAGCAGCCACAAAAAAGGCTATTAAAAATTAACATTTTTCTGATTTTAAACCTAATATTCAGAGCTCTTATAGATTCACATTAAAATAGTTGAAAGGTTGGTGCGAAAATGAAAAGTCTGATCAATAAAAAAGGGAATCTTTTGAACAGCTTTTTAGGGATATATTTAGTAGCGGTTTTAATGTTATGGATTAAAACATATATCACTCAAACATCACAATTTGAATTAGGGGCAGAAGGACCTCTACAACAATTCCTTTTACTACTCAATCCACTAGGTTCAGCATTACTATTTCTAGGAATTTCGTTTTTATTTAGAGGAAAGAAAAAATACACATCACTACTCGTAGTGTACACGCTTATGTCTATTCTTTTATATGCCAACGTTGTGTACTACCGATTCTTTAGTGATTTCATTACATTACCTACTATTTACCAAACTCAGAACTTCGGAGATTTAGGTGGAAGTATCCTTACGTTACTAAAGCCTTTTGATATTTTGTTCTTTGTGGATGTATTTGTAATGTTTTACTTACGATTCTCAAGAAAAGTACAAAAACAAACAAATCGTATTGGATATAAAAAACCAATAGCAATTATTGCTGTTGCATTAGTCGTGTCAATCATAAATTTAGGGCTTGCTGAAGCGAGTCGTCCGCAACTATTAACACGTGGTTTTGACAGAAACTACATTGTGAAATATCTTGGAATGTATAACTATTCGATTTATGACTCAGTAGAATCGATGAAGGCATCCTCACAAAGAGCTTTAGCAGATAGTAGTGATATTTCAGAAGTTCTTAACTATACTCAATCTAACTACGCGGAACCAAATGCAAAATACTTTGGTAAAGCAAAAGGAATGAATGTCATCTATTTACATTTAGAATCATTCCAAAACTTCCTGATTGACTACAAATTAAACGGTGAAGAAGTTACACCATTTTTAAATTCATTAACAAAAGATAAGAATACAGCATACTTTGATAACTTCTTCCATCAAACAGGGCAAGGTAAAACATCTGATGCGGAATTTATGCTGGAAAATTCTATTTTTGGATTACCACAAGGATCTGCATTTATTACAAAAGCGCAAAATACGTACCAAGCAGCTCCAAGCATTTTGAAAGATTATGGATATTCATCAGCTGTCTTCCACGGTAATAAAGGTAGCTTCTGGAATCGAAATGAAGTTTACAAATCATTTGGATTCGATCATTTCTATGATGCGAGTTATTATGACACGAGTTCTCCAGAAGACATGGCTGAATACGGTTTGTTAGATAAACCATTCTATGACCAATCTAAAAGTCTCTTGAGCTCGTTACCACAACCTTTTTATACGAAATTTATTACAGTCGGAAACCACTTTCCATATGCGATGAATCAAGATCTAGTTACCATTAATAAAGCTGAAACTGGAGATTCAAGTGTTGACGACTATTTCCAAACAGCGCGTTATACAGATGAAGCCATCAAACAGGCTTTCGATCAATTAAAAGAACAAGGCTTATATGATAATTCGATGATTGTTCTTTATGGTGACCATTATGGTATTTCGCATAATCATAATAAAGCGATGGCAAAAGTTATGGGAGAAGAAATCACACCATATGAAGGTGCCAATTTACAACGCGTTCCTTTATTCATTCATGTTCCAGGGATGAAGGGGGGAGTCAGCCATACTTATGGTGGCCAAACAGACCTTCTTCCGACCTTGTTGCATCTATTAGGAATTGATACCAAGGAATATGTTCAATTCGGTTCAGATTTGTTATCAGATGAACATAATGAAATTGTTCCATTTAGAAATGGTGATTTTGTTAGCCCTGACATCGATTCAATTAATGAAAAATATTATGATAATAAAACAGGTTTACCACTCGATGATAGTCAATTAGAGGACGCGAAGAAGATTAAAAAAGAAGTGAACCTTAAATTGCAGCTTTCGGATAAAGTCGTGAATGGTGACTTATTAAGATTCTATACACCAAAAGGTTTTACTCCAGTGGATCCTACTCAGTACAATTACACGAAAGATGAGGATGGAAAAGCTAAGTAATGGTTGAAGTTATTTTGGTTTACCTGTGTCAGAAACAACGACCAGCAATTCGGTCAATTATTTAAAAACACAATGTGGAAGGTTAAGTAGTAGAGTTTTAGAACTTGGATTCGGCCTTTCTATAGCAAGAAGTTAAACGGTATTGTACAAGAGGAGACTCTTGCGCAATACCGTTTATTTAATTATAGGGTTTTTATGAGTTTTGACGGAGAAAAAGGGTATACATTAATTACTGTAAAAGAAAGTTAATCAGTCAGGGTCGCTTTTCATGAACTAGTTGAGAAACCTTAAAAGATTTTTTAAAACTTGTGTATGTCTCTACTTTGAATGAGTAAAATGCATGAATAGTTATTGAATAAGGGACTTGCTGAAAGCTGCATATCAATTGCCTCTCACTCAATCGTCGGAGTTTCCATAGTAATACATTGCAGCTGATTGCTTACGCAAAAACATTTTAGAGACAAGAAACGAATCTTTGGATCAAATTGAATTTGTTCATTATCCATTGCAAAATAACTGTTATTGACCGATGTAATATTTGAATAGTTCGATACAAAAAGAGGAGGAAGTTAAATGAAAATCACACCGAATCCAGCTGCTTTTAAAAATCATCAAACGCAAATGCAAAAGCCTGACAAAGAAAAAGAGGATACTGTGAAGAAAAGTGACTCAAATGCAAACAAACAAGTCGATCAGTATATACCGTCGCAACAGGAAAAAAGTGTTGCATATGAGAAGCCAACGACCAAAGCGGATATACCCACGATTGAGCGCCTAAAAGCAGAAAGTGAGAAGGCTCATGAAAACCTGATGAACTTAGTTCGACAGCTCCTGCAAAAACAAGGGATTAGTATGGAAGATGCAGTAAGTGGGAAAAAAGAAGTCGTTGTAGATGAGCAAGTACGTTTGGAAGCTCAAGCGGCAATTGGAGAAGGCGGAGATTTAAGCGCTGAAAAGGTAAGTGACCGCATTGTGGAGTTTGCTAACGCCATTTCTGGAGGAGACAAAAGTAAATTCGACCTGCTAAAGAATGCAATTGAAGAAGGATTTAATGAAGCGAAGAAAGCACTTGGAGGTAAGCTACCGGAAATTTCACAAAAAACGTATGATCTAGTAATGGACAAGCTGAACCAATGGAAGGAAGAAGTGTAAAACTTACATCTGGGTGGGGTTCGGGGCGCAAGTGCATCAAATTTTAATTCCTCTCATAGGTATAAAACTCTTTTCATAAAAACAGAAAATAAGTAAATACTGTTTGAGAGGAGGCGAAATAATTTGCAAACCGATAAAAAGTACACGGTAGCTGGTACCGATATTGACGAAGTGAAGCGACAGAACGCCAATTCTGGACTCACGTACAATGAACTTAACGCGCTGATTGCCAAAACGGGCGGTAAGGGATCGGCACAGTATAGCGACACAGATCCTGTGCAAGTAAAAAAAGAGATTCAGGGAGGAGTGGAGTAGAAGGTGTAAGAACCTTTCCCGATTTTTTAACAGACAGGTTTCGTTCGCATACGAGTAACTTTCACCTTTGAATGATGCATATGCACCACACCAAATGAAATAAAAATGGATCAGGCATGATGCCTGATCCATTTTTTATATAAGCGTATTGAATTTTGCGGAATTACTGTTGCATTTTACCAGCAGTATACCCGCCATCAACTGCAAGTGTTACACCGCTAATTGAGCTAGCAAGGTCTGAGCATAGGAATACAACAGCATTTGCTTGATCTTCGGCTGTTGTCATTTTACCAGCTGGAAGAGAATTGAGTACACCTTGGTACTGTTCTGGTGATGTTTTTGACCAATATTCAATTGCAGGTGTAATGGTAGCCCCTGGTGCAATAGAATTAATGGTAATGCCTTTTTGACCATATTCAAGCGCAACTGATTTGGTTATACCAGCAATTGCGTGTTTAGATGCTGTATATGGAGCCATGTTTGGTGAACCTTCAATACCAGCACTTGATGCCGTATTGACAATCGCACCGCCGCCAGTTTTCAGCATTGCGTTGATTTGGTGCTTAATGCAATAAAAAGTACCATAAAGATTTACTTTTAGTGTGATATCCCAATCCGTAGAATCCAATTCTCCAATTGGCACAAGACCTTTGTTAATACCTGCGTTGTTATGCGCAAAGTCAAGCTTGCCAAACGTTTCAACGGTTTTATTAACAAGTGCGATTACTTGTTCTTCATCACTTACATCACATTTTAAAAATACTGCTTCGCCGCCGTTGTCTTTGATGATTTGGACAGTTTCTTGTCCCGCTTCTACATTTACGTCAGAAACCATTACCTTTGCGCCTGCTTTTGCTAATGCAACTGCTGATGCTCTACCGATACCTGACCCCGATGCTGTGACTAAACCTGCTTTACCTTCCATAATTCCTACCATAAAAACCACTCCTTTTTTGTAGATACACTTATTAGTTTACACTTAAATTAGTATTTCACAATTAAACTAACTCACTCATGAAATAAAAAAATCATCAGTATTATTTGTTTATACGTGTCCTAAATAACGAACTTATTGCACATCATAATTTCAATAACGAAAAGTCGAAACACCATAACTTTCATCCACTGCCCGTTACGGTTATTGCAATTATTTCGATTACCTATATCCGAACACATGAGAACCTAGAGGGCGAAAATGAATAATCTGAAAGGTCGCTGTGTCACTCACGGATCATCATCAAGTTACTTCAGAAACAATCAATTGAGAAGTTGAAAAGGGAGCCAATGGTTAAATATGGCTGCCTTCTTTTTAAAAGCGGTAGATAGACAAGAAATTGAATCCATTCTCACTTTTTAGGATGAACAAACACAAGAATTTTACCTTCTTGAACGTCTTCAGAATAGCGTTCGGCTTCCTTATCAGGGAGTCCGTTTTCCATCAGCGCATGCTTCAATCCACCAGCACCAGATCTGGCCCCTACTACGGCTCCTCCAATTGTTGAAAGAATAGGACCTGCAGCTAACAAGGCACCGAGACCAGGAACTACTACTGCGGATATCCCTGCGATCACGCCCGCTATACCAATTGTTCCACCAGTTACAGCACCAGCAATCGCTCCGTCCTTAGTAGAAGGTGTTACTGTTTGTGTGATCTCAGGCAGATTTTTTGTCTTTTTAGCAATCACTGAAATTTCATCGGTCGTGTAGCCTTGCTCTTTTAATCGCTCAATAATTTCAACTACTTGTTGTTCGTTCTCATATACGTCAATCACATGATTTTTCATTGAAAATTACCTCCAGTTTGCTTTAACCATGCATTCTATACCCGTTCCGCCTTCAACTAAAAACAAGAAAATTGAATCTAGTGCTATCTGTTCATGGTGAAGAACCAAAGGTATGATAGTATTTAAATTATAAAATAACTGAATAGGCAAACCTAAAGAAATTTAGGGACGCAAAGCTATAGGGACTAAGGTGTATCACTATGTCTGCCAGTTGCCGAAGAGTACACACTACTTTTTGTTTAGTAAAGTTGACGAACTGCTACTTGTTTTTTTGACTTTATTTAATCCGAAGCTACTCTTTTTGAGTAGCTTTTTTGTGCGCTCGGTAGGAAATATATTCATGGGGAGGAAATACATATGAAGATCATCACGGTCGCAACAGCAACTGTATTGGCTCTTAACGTAGTCTGCAGTCCAATTTCTGTCTTAGCAAATGAAAACCCGAAAGTAGGACTTGTCGTGACTAATACGGTAGAAAGTAACCAAAATTCCGGTGTAGCAGTGGTACGTAAATTTGACCTGTATGGGAATGCGAATTTGCCTGCATACGATGACATATTCAAAATGCCGAATACGAATATTAAATCGATTACAAACAATGGGGGAAATTATTCAGGCTCTCCTATTAAACAAGCGATTGATGGAAATATGAACACACACTGGGAAACAGGGAAACCTAATAGTTCATCTTTTACCAATGAAGTTGTCGTGAACTTTAACGAACCGACTACACTCAATAGAATTGTCTATGCTGCGCGCCAATCTACTGTAAAAGGGAAAGGCTTTGCACAAGAGTTTGAAATCTATGGTTCCCAAACATCTGAAGGTGAGGACTTCTCACGTGTATCTTCAGGAAGCTACAACGGCTCAACAGGAGACATTGTCGAAATTCAGTTTGCTCCCACAGAATTTAAGCGAGTAAAATTTGTATTTACAAAAGCCAATCAGGACTGGGCAAGCGCATCAGAATTTCAATTTTATAAAGAAGATCGGGTATCTGAGAAAATGGAGAATCTCTTTACAGATGCCTCGCTAAGTTCGGTAAGTAAACAGTTTAATACACTGGATGCCCTAACTCGATTGGACGCTGAGGCGAAAGATCACCCATTTTATCCACAATTTAAAGAAGATATTGAAAATGCAAAGATCCTCATAAATAAAGTGGGAATTGATGCGACAACAGCGGCAACAAAACCATTTCCTCATTATGCGAATGACGCTTATTCCAAGTTATTTAAGTTAGATTCTCGTAACATCAAAAGTATTCGTAACAACGGAGGTCATTATGGAAGTGCCGTTATAGAAAACGCAATTGACGGCAACCTCAACACATACCGGGAAACGAATAGAAGTAACACAAATGACTTTTCAAACGAAGTTGAAGTCGAATTTAAAGAAATCGAAACGATAAATCGACTAATGTACGGCGCAAGACCTTCTGATCGGAAAGGGTTCGCTGAGGAAGTCGAAATCTATGCTTCACAAACTTCTAAAGGGGAAACGTATCAGCTTGTAGCTACAGGACAGCACAATGTGGTCGCCGGATTAGTTGAAGTTAAATTTGCGCCAACCGAATTTAAACGTATTAAATTTAAATTTAAGAAATCCAACCAAAACTGGGCTACGTTATCGGAACTAGCTTTCTACAGTGAAGACCGAATAGAAGAGCAAGTCGACAACCTATTCACAGATGGATTAATGAACAAATTAAAACCTGAGTTTGCGTCAATGAATGCAATTCAGCAGTTGGAGAATGAAGTTGCGAAGCATCCATTAAAAGAACAGTTACAACCATATGTAACTATGGCGAAAGACGTACTTAATAACGTGAATGCGTCTAACGAATCGATCGTCATTGCTTCCCAGCGTGGAAACGCAAATACAGAAGCAAGTAAGCATCAGATTGCCAGAACCTCATTTTCATTAGATACATTGGGTAGATATGTCGTTCCAGGTGAAACGATTCAAGTAACAGTTGAAGCGGATGAAAAAGGCGTTATGCCAACCTTAGTTCTAGGTCAGATCGCTGATGACAAAAACGGCTGGGTTCGAAAGTTTGCGTTGAAACGAGGGCTAAATACGATTACTGCACCTGCGTTCGATACCATGAATCCTGCGGTTGCGTATGTGGAAAACAATGCGCTGCCAACTGAGCAAGCATTCGCTCCTAAAGTGAGACTAGTCGGAGGAACAGCCTTCCCCGTTTACGTTCACGGAAAAACAGATCCCGCAGCGTATGAAAAAGAGTTAGAAAAATACGTATCTAAGATCAGTGTGAACGATAACGACTTTGCAAATGGAAAACCAGAAGACGTTGTCTATAATGTTTCAGAATTAGTCTCCGAAAACAATACAATCTCTACTAGTGCAGCGGGTGCACTAAAGGGAATCAAAGAATTAAAAGGAACAGGGAAGACTGTATCGGATACCATGAACGAGTGGGAACAGATGTGGTTGGAGTATCAAAGAATTAGTGGTGCTGTGGCGGATGATCCAGATCCAAGAAACCAATTCTTTAATGCAAAGTTTACGTCAAGAGTATTCACAAAAGGACCTTATGGTTGGTCGGATTGGGGTTATACAGGATTTAACGGCGGGAATTCGCCAAGAAGAGACGATGGATTCTTTAAACAAATTGTGAAACCATTCAGTGTTCCAGGTAATGACGGGTGGGCCTATTTCCATGAATGGGGTCACAACATCAATAACTCCACGATGGAGCATGTCGAGGTAACGAATAATCTTTACTCGGTAATTATGAGAGAGAAATTTAATAATAGCACGGAAGATCGTGTAGATTGGAATTCATTGTACAAGAGATTTTCAGATGAAACGGTTCAGCATGGTTTCTGGACATATTTAGGGGTTCTTGAACAAGTTCAATATTGCTATGGTGAAGACAGTTATGGAAAGGCGTCTCGAATTGCTCGGACAAACCCAGACGGTGTCATGAATGGATTAGGAAGTAATTTGCAACGTTTAGTTGTTGGATTATCTCTAGCAACTGAAACCGATCTAACCGATTTCTTTGAGGAATGGGGATACGTAACAGCTACACCTAAGATGAAAGAGAAAGTTGCACACTTATCAAAACCCGATGTAAAGTTAGAGTACATGCATAGTTTAGGACGAAATTACGAAGGTACTGGGTTCTCAAAAGAGGCGAAAGTCGCGATTCAATCGATAACTGCCAATCCCGATAAAAAAGAAATTAACTTGTCCTATGATATCGATGCAGCCAATAAGGTTGCTGCAATGGGGTACGAAATCCTTCGAAATGGCAAGGTAGTAGGATATACAACAAGCACTTCATTCATTGATAAAAACGTGGATACGAGTGTTCCATATAGGTATGAACTTGTTGCTTACGACAGAAAGTTAACTCCCTTAAAACCTGCGGAGGTTCACTCTCAGCAACCGAACTTATCTGTTGAAGAACACGTGACGTTAAAACTACATCAAGCCTATGATCCAATGGATTATGTAAAAGCAACCTCGTTTTCTGGTCAAACCATTACAAAAGATGTAGTGATCAAATCAAATACGGTAGATGTAACAAAAAAAGGATCTTATGAAATTGTTTACGAAGTGAAGAATGCAAATTTAACTGAAAATAAGACGACAAAAGTTGCTGTAACAAGTGACTATGCTTATATTTCTGACATGAATGCTAAAACCGCGAAGACGGATTGGAGTTCATTGCAAAAAGATAAGGCCATTTCTGGAGGGCTTATCACGTTGCGAAGACAAGGTAGTGATGCGACGTATTCTAAAGGAATTGCCATTCATGCCAATTCTGAAGTTGTGTATGATATTGCAGATAAAGGGTTCAACTTCTTTGAAAGTTATATTGGAATAGACCAAGCTGTCCGAGGCCAAGGTTCTTCCGCAACGTTTGAAGTGTGGGTAGATGGCGAAAAGAAATTGGATAGTCGTGTATTCAAAGCAAATACAGAGCATGAATTTGTGAAGGTTCCAGTTACGGGGGCAAAAGAGGTAAAGCTCATTACAACAGATGCGAAAGACAATGGGATTTCCTCAGACCATACCGTTTGGGCGGATGCAAAGTTTACGAAAGACTCTAGTGAACCGACATTAAAAGTATCTGAAGACCTCACATTCATTAAATTAAACAGCAAGGATTTCAACATTTTAGATGGTGTAGAGGCGATTGATAAAGAAGATGGAAACTTGACCAATCAAATCAAGGTAACGGCGAACAACTTCACAGTTTCTAAAACTGGTACGTACCATGTGGACTATGCAGTTACAGATAGTGATGGGAACACGGTTACGAAAACGAGAGAAGTGTATGTATATAGTGATTTTGCTTTCGTAAGTGATACCAATTGGAAATCTGCTCAAACTGCATGGAGTACAGTGAATAAGGATCATGCCTCTTCCGGCGGTCCGATTAAAGTAGTTGTGAATGGTGCAACGAAGGAATTTACTAAAGGAATTGGTACGCATGCAAATTCAACAATTGTGTATGATCTAGCAGGGGAAAACTATGATTACTTTGAGACATTCGTTGGCATTGATCGAAACATCGTCGAAAATAGCAACTCGAGTGTTACGTTCAAAGTCCTGGCAGATGGTCAAGAAGTCTATAATAGCGGGGTTATGAAATATAACACAGAAGCAAAATTAGTGAGGGTTCCGTTAAAGGGTGTGAAGGAATTAACGCTCATTGCCAATGATTCTAGTAATGGAAATGCATCTGATCACGCAAACTTTGCAGATGCAAAATTTTATATTTCGAATGGTCTGCCGCAGCTCACAATTCCTAATTCAGCAGCAACAAAAGTAGGCACACCGATAGACATTCGTGAAGATTATTCCGCAATCGATGCTGAAGACGGTGATTTAACGGCGCATGTAAAGGTGACTGGGTTAGACCAGGTGAACTTTAATAGAGCGGGTAACTATGAAATTGTGTATTCTGTTACAGATAGTGATGGTAATGAGTTGACGAAAAAACGGATCATATCTGTCGTCAACATGGAAGACTTCAACTACCTTTCTGATTTCGAATGGAAGTCGACGCAAAACAGCTATGCAGCGCCGTTAAAAGATCTATCTATTAGTAACCATACGTTGCGATTAACTGGTGAGGATGGAAGTGTGAAAACCTATGAAAAGGGGATTGGTGCACATTCCAATTCCACAATCATTTATGACTTAACGGATAAAGGTGCTGATTATTTCACTTCATATGTTGGAGTTGACCGACAAATGCACGGCTCAATCGGATCAGTCACATTCCAAGTTTTTGTAGATGGAGAAAAACAATTCGACAGCGGAATGATGCATTCTACAGATGCTCAGAAGTTCATTGAAGTAAAAATAGCAGGGGCAAAAGAACTTAAATTAGTAGTAACTGATGGTGGAAATGGAAACGGTTCAGATCATGCGACATGGGGAGACGCTAAACTCCATTTCGCGAACTCTGAAAGAGTGTACTCACAAGATTTAGTAGCCGCAGTTGAAGAGGCGAAATCCATTAATGCGGATAAGTTTTCAACTGAGAGCATGAGTGCACTCCAGAAGAGTATTGCAAAAGCAGAAGAGGTTCTTGCCAAGACTCAAGTGACCCAATTAGAAATCGATCATGCTCTTCAGGAGCTCTTACAAGCGAAATCTGAATTAGTGGAACTAGACTTAACTCAAGTCATTGCAGTACCTGATAAATTCCTCAGAAATCAGATTCAGAAAAAGCTAGGCATTACGGGGGATCTCACACTAGGTGATCTGCATGCACTCACAAGTCTAACTGCCCACAATGCGAGAATCAAAAGTCTGGAAGGTTTGCAGTACGCAAGAAACTTAGTTTCGCTAGATGTATCAGGAAATGAAATTAATGATTTTTCACCACTGAAAAATCTTTCGAAATTAAAGACGATAATGGCACATCCTCAATTGGTTGATGTGACGAGCTTAAAAGGATCAAAAGTAACTTTTGAAAATGTTGTGAAAGGCTTAAAGGGTCAATATCTAAATCCTTATCAAGTTGGGCTAAGACATACACAAACTAATCATGAAATTCAAGTAGGTGTGGATCAATTTGAGTCTCATGCAGAACAGTTTACAATAGATCTTTCAAAAGAAGATAAGGGATGGTATGCGTTAGTTTTGGCGTATAAGTTAAATGAAGATACAATTATTCAACTAACGTATTACGTGGATCATCACTAATAACAAATAAGGGCTATCCCGGAAGGTCATAAAACTGACTTTCCGGGATAGCCTTTTGCGTTTGTTGACTCATAAATCGCAAAAGGTGATCATAAGCCATGGAAAGCGCTCATAAATCTGAGAAAGTGATCATAAGCCATGGAAAGCGCTCATAAATCGGAGAAAGTGATCATAAGCCATGGAAAGCACTCATAAATCTTAGAAAGTGATCATAAGCCAGGAAAAGCGCTCATAAATCTGAGAAAGTGATCATAAGCCATGGAAAGCGCTCATAAATCTGAGAAAGTGATCATAACCCAAGGAAAGCGCTCATAAATCGGAGAAAGTGATCATAAGCCATGGAAAGCGCTCATAAATCGGAGAAAGTGATCATAAGCCACCAAAAGCGCTCATAAATCGCAGAAAGTGATCATAACCCAGGAAAACCGCTCATAAATCGCAAGAAGTGATCATAACCCAAGGAAAGCGCTCATAAATCGCGAAAAGTGATCATAACCCAGCAAAACCGCTCATAACACACAAAATATAATCAACAACCCCAACCTCAATTTCCCGAAATGCACCTTCCAGAAAAAAAAGATCAGCCGCAGCTGATCTTCCCTCAATCTTCCATTCAATTCATCCCATTAAATGCAAGTAAATGCATCGATCCGATCTAAGTCAATTCCAGTATAGACCCAGCGTCGCCACTGACTATTCCATTGAAAGCCTGCAACCGATGTTCTGCCAACGAAAGTTGGATAGAACCAGAATCCTCTAGTTCGAGATGTCCAGACGTACGTATAGCGGAACATACATCCACGAATTCCACCTGGATCCACTCGCAACATTTGCTGATCAGGATACGCGGGAGCTTGTGAAGGTGGTGCAGATGTAGGTGCACCTTGCTGATTTCCGCCACCTCCGCCACCTATATTGTTTCCACCAGAACCTGGATACGCGGGCTGATTTGGATTCCATCCACCTTGCCATGGCGCATTAGGTTGTTGTGGAAAACCTGGCCACCCTGGTTGTTGTGGCTGATTCTGCCATCCCGGCCATCCTTGCTGTTGATGCTGTTGGTGCTGATGTGATGGATTTTGCCACTGGTTCCAACCTTGCTGAGGCGGTTGGTTCCAGTTGTTCACTGCCGTTTGTTGAGGATTTACATTCATTGCGGTCGCATTCCAATCATCCTGACTGCTAGGTTGCTGAACATATCCTTCTGGAAGCTCAGGGAACCATTGTTCCTCGACGTTTTCGTTTGGATTCATAATCTTACCCCTTTCAGAATTTCACTCTGCTCCTCATCCTATGTCAAACGCTCAGATTGCATTAGACGAGTGCCCATATGAGTGGCTTCATTACTCAAATGAACGTGCTAAACTTACAAGACATGGTATGATGAAGATAAGAAATTTGTACATAAGCTTAAGACCTACTTAGGAGAGTGAGCAAGTGAGTACTGAACGTCCACACATACTGATTATTGATGGAATGGCTTTGTTATTCCGCTCGTTTTTTGCAACAGCTGTACGGAAACAGTTCCAATATAATGAAGATGGAATCCCTACGAACGGAGTTCAAGGATTTCTAAGACACACGCTTACTGCAGCAACTCTTTTTCAACCGACCCATCTTGCTGTTTGCTGGGACATGGGAGCCGTCACGTTCCGGAACGACTTATACGAAGGCTATAAAGCCAATCGACCTGCGCCAGCACCAGAACTTCTTCCTCAATTTGATATGGCACGTCAGGCTTCCGAAGCTATGGGATGGAGAAACTACGGAGTTGAAGGAATGGAAGCGGATGACCTGATCGGTTCTCTCGTCAAAACGTGGAAAGAAGACGCGGATTTAACGATTGTTTCCGGAGATAAGGATTTACTTCAGTTATTAGCACCTTCAGTCAAAATTGCCTTGACGAAAAAAGGGCATTCAATATATGACGAATATACAGAGGCTCGTTTTATAGAAGATTACGGGATGACCCCAACTCAATTCATTGACTATAAAGCGTTCATTGGTGACACGAGTGATGGCTATCCAGGAGTCAAAGGCATTGGACCGAAGACAGCATTGAAACTCATTCAAACATATGGGACTGCTGAAGAAGTCGTCAATTCGTTGGACAAGCTGACGGGCTCGGAGAAAAACAAAATTCAAGATAACTTGGCGATGTTACATCTATCAAAAGAACTGGCAACCATCCATTGTGAAGTAGATTTAGGCAACACACTAGAGTCACTTGAAATTCCGGATTATGATGACCGAACAGTAAATCATCTAAGGAATCATGGTTTGAATGCAGTCCTTAAACAAATGGCAACAGCACAACTAGTAGCTGAAAAAAGGGGGAATTGAGATGAAAGAGTTATTGACCCGTTTAAGTGATAAAGTTATTGGGAACGCAGAGCAACTTGCGATGTTAATTACCACACAACAGAACGAACGCTATCCGATTATGAAGCGTTTAGAATATGAACTCTATCCAGCTCGCGTTGAATTAGTAAAATTATACGCGAATGCCTTGAAGTTGGAGGAGACAGAACGAATTGAGCATTTGCGTAAATGGGGACAAGAAGCGGGGACTCACTTTGCGAAGAAAGAAAGTATCTCTTTAGACATGATGCTGCGTGAGGTTCCGGAATACCGTTCGTATATTGGTACCGTTTTAAAGCATGAAGGGATAAAAAGCGCCATCAGTTCAGAAGACATGTATGAACTGACGACTGCTCTCGATACGATTGTGAATGATGTCGTCTACTACTTCAGCCTTCCTTTTGTGTATCACGAAAAAGAAATGCTAAAGATTTCACAAGCTGCGATTGCTGAACTATCCGTACCGATCGCTTCCATTAACGACACGACGGCTATTCTTCCATTAATCGGTATTATGGATTTCAATAGAGGATCCGTGTTGCAGGAAAAGGTGCTTAAAGAAGCAGTCCGTCTTAACCTTGAGCATTTGATCATCGATTTATCAGGACTTCTGACAACGGATACATTTGTCGCACAACAATTATTCATTCTCTTTGAATCGCTTTCTTTGGTAGGCACTGTGCCAGTGGTTAGTGGGGTTACACCTGCTATTGCACAAACGTTGGTAGGACTTGGACTGGACTTCGGCTCCATCAAGAGCTTTGCAATGCTAAAACAAGCGATCGAATATGTAGCATAACAAAAAGGACACTGAGCCAATCAGTGTCCTTTTTGTTTGGAAACAGGAGCAATTTTAACAAATGATAAAATCTCTTGGTTCTTTCGGTAAGAGACTAGACGCACGTGGCTATCAGAAGATGGGCTACCGTTGTCATGAATTGCAAGAATCACATCACTCGCATTTTTGTCATATCCAATAACAGGTACCCAGTGGTAGTCGAACTCATACTGTCCATTCCACTTGAAAGAAAACCATTTATCAAACTTTGCTGCAACGGGACGGCCGTTCTCTAGTTCCTGTAACGCCTCGGATAATGAACACTTCCGAATTTCCCATTCGTCACCTAGCAGCTTCTTGAGCCTATGAACAAATCGCCATGTAAATAATCCGATCCGAGTCGATCCTAATAGCTTGTAGAGCTTATTGACAGGAACCCTGGAAATCGGGGCATTCAAATAGTGTAAAATCACGGCAGCTGTTACGGGTCCACAGGCGGAAGGTCTTAGCTTTGCTTCTATGGAAGCATCATATTGAGATTTACCCTGAAGTTGTTTTAAGAACAGCACGACTTCTCAGCCCTCCTTGCTTAGTCCTTTGAAAAGGAAAGTCCTTTTTCTCCCATAAGTGTCTGCAGTGCTGCTTTGAAGTTCGCATACGATTCCACTTCGGAAGAAACTCCGCTACTTACCATTTGACGAACAAAAGGAGGAGTGAAGCCGACCATAATCGGACGAATGCCCATCAACTGCAATTCGGATTGCATGAGCTGTAATTCAAGAGTGAGCATTTCCAACCCTTCCTCATCAGACAAGCGGATACTCGAAAAGTCGAACACTGCTGCTTCCGTATTTCTATGTTCTCCCGCGTACTCAAGAACTTTCGTGCGAATACGTTCCATTCTTTCTTTATCTATATATCCGACAATAGGGAGTAGGATTGTATTATCAATAATTGAGGTGATAATTGGAACGGAGGTCTCGCTGATTATTTCTTCATACTTGGCAATAGTAGCTTTCAACTGTTCAATTTCCTTTATTTGATTCATTCTACACCTCTTATTTTTTCTATACTCTCCCATAAGTATAACTGAATTTCTAAAAAATGCATAAAAATAACCGACTGCATAGGCAGTCGGAAAAAATGCAAGGTACGTTTAGATGGTAAGGCCTTCAAGGAAGCTTGTCACTTGATCGGGAGATTTTGCGTTGGCACTATGAAGGTGCGCTTTTTTCTCGCCATTCTCAAAAATGAGTAAGCTCGGAATTCCCATTACCTCATATTTTTCTGCGATTTCAGGAAGTACGTCGCGGTCCACATCATACCACTCGTACTGGTCGTAATCTTCAGTAATAGGTTCGATGAACATGTCCATCGCCCGACAGTCCGGGCACCAGCCTGCTTGAAATTTAATAACTGAGCGTGATGGTTCGTTAATAATGTCATCGAATTGTTTTGCGGTTGTGATTGATTGCATGAGTTTTCGACTCCTTTCATACCATCAGTGTACAATGAAATACGATATCAGCATAACAACTTGTTTAGACCGTAGAAAACTGGAGATTTTTAGATTTAAATATTGCGAAAACAATGGGAATGGTCTACACTTAGATTCATAGAAAAGGTTTCTATTTTTTTTACCCAAAAAATGAATGATCATTCATTCGAAAGCAAAGGGAGGATTTTCACGTGGCTTATCAAATTAAGAAAGCAGCTGTAATCGGATCGGGCGTGATGGGGTCTGGAATCGCTGCACACCTCGCCAATATTGGGATTCCTGTTCTTCTTCTGGACATTGTTCCGAACAAATTGACAGAAGACGAAGAGAAAAAAGGACTTACACTGGAGCATCAGGCAGTTCGCAATCGAGTTGTATCCGGATCCATTCAGAAACTATTAAAACAAAAACCAGCACCACTAACTTCTAAGAAAAACCTAGCTTTAATTGAAGCGGGGAATTTGGAAGACGACTTGGAAAAGTTGAAAGACGTAGACTGGATCATCGAAGTTATCGTTGAAAACTTGGATGTTAAAAAGGGATTATATGAAAAAATCGACGCTGTTCGTAAACCAGGAACAATCGTCACTTCAAATACATCAGGAATTAGTATCGATGCA
Source organism: Sporosarcina sp. BI001-red (assembly GCF_003384035.1). Taxonomy (GTDB): domain Bacteria; phylum Bacillota; class Bacilli; order Bacillales_A; family Planococcaceae; genus Sporosarcina. The sequence continues at coordinate 110,294 of NZ_QQAK01000017.1, forward strand.
ATGGCGGAAGGACGTTCTGAAGACTTCCAAAAACATTTCCTTGGGACGCATTTCTTCAATCCGCCGCGGTACTTGAAATTGCTTGAAGTAATTCCAGCAAAAACGACTTCATCAGGAGTTATCGAGTTCATGACGTCATTCGGTGAAGATCGTCTTGGTAAAGGTGTCGTACTAGCTAAAGACACACCGAACTTCATCGCCAATCGAATCGGAACTTACGGTCTTCTTGTAACACTTCGTGAAATGGAAAAACGCGGCTACACAGTCGGTGAAGTGGATTCTGTTACAGGAACACTGATTGGCCGTCCGAAATCTGCGACATTCCGTACGCTGGATGTTGTCGGTCTCGATACATTCATGCACGTTGCGAAAAACGTCTACGACAAGACTGAAGGGGAAGAACAGGCGGTATTCGAACTTCCTGAATTCATGAAGAAAATGATCGACAACGGCTGGATTGGTGCAAAAGCGAAGCAAGGATTCTTTGTTAAAAAAGGCAAAGATATCTTCGAGATCGATTCGTCAACGCTTGAATACAGCCCCGTCAAGAAAATGAAAACGCCTTCAATTGAAATCGCGAAGCAACAAAAAGGACTTGGGAATCGTGTGAAGTCATTGGTGTACAGTGATGATCGCACAGGTGAGCTTCTCTGGAGCATCTTAGCACCGACACTTCTTTACTCAGCTGACATGCATGGAAAAATCGCAGATACAATCGTATCCATCGATAATGCTATGAAGTGGGGCTTCGGATGGCAACAGGGGCCGTTTGAAGTATGGGATGCAATCGGTGTGAGCAAATCAGTGGAACGGATGAAGGAACAAGGAGAAACGATTCCTGAATTTGCTCAATCTTTGCTCGATAAAGGATTCGATACGTTCTATAAAGAGGAAGAAAACGAGCTCTTCTACTTTGATGGGGAAGGGTATTCAAAAGTTCCGGTAAATGAGAAAGTTATCGACTTGAAACGCTATAAGAAAAAGCATGGCGTTATTAAGAAAAACTCTGGCGCAAGTTTGATCGACATGGGTGACGGAATTGCACTTCTTGAGTTCCATTCACAGTCTAATGCGATTGGCCTCGACATTATGCAGATGATTAACTTTGCGGTAGATGAAGTCGAGAAGAACTACAAAGGTCTCGTCATCGGTAACCAAGGAAAGAACTTCTGTGTCGGTGCAAACCTCGGAATGATTTTGATGGAAGCGCAAGATGATAACATCTTCGAGCTCGATTTTGTTGTGCGTACGTTCCAGAATGCAATGATGAAAATCAAGTATTCCACGAAGCCAGTCGTTGCTGCACCATTCCAAATGACGCTGGGCGGCGGAGCAGAAGTCTGCTTGCCAGCGGCTCATATCCAAGCTTCCATGGAAACGTATATCGGCCTTGTTGAAGCGGGTGTAGGACTGATTCCTGGTGGCGGCGGAAACGTCGGTCTGTACTTGAAACACTTAAAAGGATTACCGAATGGGGTACAAGTGGACTACCAAAACATCGCAAACAACGTATTCGAATCGATTGCGATGGCAAAAGTGTCTACTTCCGCTGATGAGGCGCGTGAAAACAACTTCCTCGATTTCGCAGACGGTATTAGCGTCAACGCGGATCATCTATTATATGATGCAAAACAAGCAGCACTATCACTTTATGACAATGGCTATCAAGCACCGAAGCATGAGAGATTCCCAGTGGTTGGTGAAACTGGCTATGCAACGTTATTACTCGGTGCAGAAGGCATGCGTTTGTCAGGGTTCATCAGCGATCATGATATGAAGATTGCGAAGAAACTCGCATACGTATTGGCTGGAGGCAAACTGCCATACGGCACACTCGTTGATGAGCAGTACTTGCTGGACTTAGAGCGGGAAGCGTTCTTAAGCCTTGTAGCAGAGCCGAAGTCACAGGCTCGTATGCAGCACATGCTTGTCAAAGGCAAACCATTGCGTAACTGATGAATCAGAACTTTTAGAGGAGGAAATACAATGCGTGAAGCAGTAATCGTAGCGGGTTCCCGCACACCGGTCGCTAAAGCAGGCAGAGGATCGCTTGCGACCGTCCGACCAGATGATTTAGGAGCCCTTACTATAAAAGAAACGTTAAAACGCGCAGGTGGTTATGACGGTCCGATTGAAGACCTGATCATCGGCTGCGCAATGCCGGAAGCTGAACAAGGCATGAATATGGCGCGTAATATCGGTGCGCTAGCAGGATTACCGGATACGACACCAGCGATTACGATCAATCGTTTTTGTTCATCAGGACTTCAGTCCATTGCCTATGCAGCTGAACGCATTATGCTCGGGGCTTCAGAAGCCATCCTAGCAGGTGGTGCTGAATCTATGAGTATGGTTCCAATGATGGGAAATACCGTTCGCCCGAATGCAAAGCTTGCTGAAGAAGCACCTGCTTATTATATGGGAATGGGGCATACTGCAGAGCAAGTTGCCGTAAAATATGGAATCAGCCGTGAAGACCAAGATGCGTTTGCGGTTGAATCACATCGTCGTGCAGCAGCAGCGATTGACGCTGGAAAGTTCGATGACGAAATTGTCCCAGTCGAATTTACAAAAGGATATGTCGACAGCAATGGGAAATTCGCAGAGAAAAAAGAGACGTTTTCAATGGATGAAGGCGTACGTCGTGGTACGACTACTGAAATCCTAGCGAAATTACGTCCTGCATTTTCTGTTACAGGTACAGTTACTGCGGGTAACGCTTCACAAACGTCTGACGGAGCAGCATCTGTACTGGTCATGGATCGCGAAAAAGCTGTAGCGGAAGGGCTAACGCCAATCGCGAAGTTCCGTTCGTTTGCAGTAGCAGGCGTGCCACCTGAAATCATGGGTATCGGACCAATCGCTGCCATTCCGAAAGCGTTGAAAATCGCCGGACTATCGATTGACGATATTGACGTATGGGAATTGAACGAAGCATTCGCATCGCAATCCCTACAAGTCATCCGTGAATTGAAACTGGACACAAGCAAAGTGAACGTCAATGGCGGGGCTATTGCACTCGGTCACCCGCTTGGTGCTACCGGTACGATTTTGACCGTTCGTATGATGAGTGAACTGAAGCGTCAAGGCAAGCAATTCGGAGTCGTTACGATGTGTATCGGCGGCGGAATGGGCGCAGCTGGCGTGTTTGAATTACTGTAAGCAAACTATGAACGTAACCTAAAGGAGGAACTAGAAATGACTGAGACAACGACAAATGAGCTAATTAAAGGTGGAGCGTTTCTAACTGAAGACATTACACCGGACCGCGTGTTCACTCCCGAAGACTTTTCTGACGAGCAAAAGATGATCGCGAAAACTGCGGAAGACTACGTGAAAAACGAAGTCCTTCCAGTTGTGGATAAGTTGGAGAACCACGAGTTCGAGCACTCTGTACGCCTTCTGAAATCTGCTGGGGACCTCGGACTTCTAGGTGCGGACGTTCCTGAAGAATATGACGGACTTGGGTTGGATAAAATCTCATCTGCATTGATTTCAGAAAAACTTGCAGTTGCAGGTGGATTCTCCATCACGCACGGTGCGCACGTTGGAATCGGTACACTTCCAATCGTTTTGTTCGGTAACGAGGAGCAAAAGAAGAAGTACCTACCGAACTCTGTAGCAGGTGACAAAATTTCTGCATACGCGTTAACTGAGCCGGGTTCAGGTTCAGATGCTCTTGGAGCGAAAACGACAGCTAAAATGAATGCAGCGGGCACTCACTACGTATTGAATGGCGAAAAGCAGTGGATCACGAACGCTGGATTTGCTGATGTATTCGTTGTTTATGCAAAAATCGATGGCGATAAGTTCTCTGCATTCATCGTAGAACGCGAATTCCCTGGCGTTTCTGTTGGAGCGGAAGAGAAAAAGATGGGGATCAAGTCTTCGTCTACACGTACACTGATCTTGTCTGACGCTGAAGTTCCAGTAGAGAACTTGCTTGGTGAAGTTGGCCGTGGTCACATTATCGCTTTCAACATTTTAAACATTGGTCGATACAAGCTTGGAGTCGGTACAGTAGGTGGATCGAAACGTGCGCTTGAACTTGCAATCTCGTATTCAAACGAGCGTAAGCAGTTCAATACACCGATTTCTTCGTTCAACTTGACGAAAGAAAAGATTGCAACGATGGCATCGCAGCTATATGCGACGGAAAGCTTGATTTACCGCACTGTCGGGTACTTCGAGCAACGTCAAAGCCAGATGACTGCTGAACAGCAAAAAGACGGAAAAGCGATTGCAGCAGCAATTGCCGAATACGCAATTGAATGTTCTATCAACAAAGTTGTCGGTTCTGAGACGTTGGACTATATCGTTGACGAAGCAGTTCAATTGCACGGTGGATATGGCTTCATGGCTGAATACGAAGTAGAGCGCGCATACCGCGATTCTCGTATCAACCGAATCTTCGAAGGAACAAACGAAATCAACCGCTTGATCGTACCAGGTACATTCATGAAGAAAGCATTGAAAGGCGAGTTGCCGTTGTTGCAACAAGCTCAAGCTCTTCAAGAAGAATTACTTATGATGATGCCTGAAGAAATTGGGGACGCACCACTTGACCAAGAAAAAGTTATCGTGAAAAACGCGAAGAAAATCGGTTTGCTCGCTGCTGGATTAGCTGCACAACGCTATGGTACGAAACTTGAACAGGAGCAAGAAGTTCTTGTCAACATTGCGGACATTGCGAACAATATCTTTGCAATGGAGTCTGCGCTTCTTCGTACTGAAAAAGCAGTGGCGAAAAACGGAGCGGAAAAAGAGCAACAAAAGATTCTTTACACAGAAATCTTCTGTCAAGAAGCATTTGCTGCAATCGAACGTGATGCGAAAGAAACACTTTACGCAGCAGTGGATGGAGACAACCAGCGTATGATGGTTTCTGCATTGCGTAAATTGACTCGCTCAAACCCATATAATGTGATTGCGAAGAAACGTGAAGCATCTGTTAAGTTGATCGATGCTGCGAAGTATGTTGTTTAATTCATAACTTTTGTACACTCTCATCCAGACTGCAATTTAAGTAGTCTGGATGTTTTTGTGGTAAAATGGAACCAATGAGGTGATTGAATTGGGACTGCACTATTATGGCTATCCGACATGTACAACGTGTAAAAAGGCTGAAAAGTGGCTAAAAGAAAGTAACATTCCATATGAAGCAACGAACATTGCTGAACAGCCACCGAGTGAACAAGCATTGAAAGAAATGATTACTAGTTCTGAATTGCCGTTGAAGAAGTTCTTTAACACGAGTGGCATGAAATATCGTGAACTTGGGTTAAAGGACAAACTTGCTACTATGAGTGAGGATGAGCAAATCCAATTGCTAGCGTCTGACGGCATGCTCATTAAGCGTCCACTTGTGACAGATGGCAAAACCACCACTGTCGGGTTCAATGAGCAGACTTTTGCAGACACTTGGAAGGCTTAACTTCATTTCTTGTCTTTCAAAGGTACCTGTGGCAAAATAGAAATAGATATAACAATTACTAGTTGGAGGGGAATAGAATGAGCACACCACAAGGTTTGAAGTATTCTGAAGAACACGAATGGGTTAAAGAAGAAGACGGTAAATACCGAATTGGTATTACACACTTTGCACAATCTGAGCTTGGTGATATCGTGTTCGTTGAATTGCCATCTGTTGGCGACGAATTGAAATCAGACGAGCCATTCGGTAGCGTTGAATCTGTAAAAACGGTTTCAGAACTATATGCACCAATCAGCGGTAAAGTCGTTGAAGTGAACGAAGATTTAGAGGACAGCCCTGAGCTTGTCAACGAATCTCCTTACGAGGGTGCTTGGATGGTTGTTGTGGAAGCAACTAAACCAGCTGAACTGGACGAGCTTATGACTCCTGAAGACTACGACAAAATGACTGTCGGAGAATAATACCAAAAGACGCCGACTATCTGGCGTCTTTTATATTTTCTATTGAAATAGAGTGCAGGTGAACCTTATGGATGAGTGGACTTATAGTGAATGGAAAGATGCGGCTGAACATAAAGAACTTGCGGCTTTCTATTTGTACACCCCGTTATGCGGTACGTGTGCTGTCGCAAGTAAAATATTAAATGTCGTTACTGAGTTGAAGCCAACTGTGCCAATTGGAAAAGCAAATTTGAACTATGTGGAAGAACTCGTGACAGAATACCAGGTTGAAAGCGTTCCGTGCCTGCTCATTACTCGAAAAGGGCATCCCGCTGAGAAGGTCTATGCCTTTCAATCGGTTCAAAATATTCTCGAAAAGCTTAGTTGACAGCCATAATTCGCTATGGTATAACTAATAGCAACCAATTGAATAACTGACTCTTATACAGAGAGGTGGAGGGGAGAACCCTGTGAAGCCCGGCAACCGTCAATTTACTTGAAATGGTGCCAAGTCACACAAAGCGCATGCTTTGAAAGATGAGAGATCGGATGAACGCCATGAATTTTTAAGCGTACGCCTTTCTGTGAATCTACAGAAAGGCGTTTTTATTTTTATTATATATGTTGAAGTGAAAATCTTCATTGGTTCAGACATTTTAGTTGTTTGGATCGCAAGGCGGCGACTCCGGAGGGATTAGCGAAGCGTTAGGAGCAAGGTGTGGATGCCTTAATTTCTGCAAAGAGCTCAGAAATACGGCAAATCGAACTCTTCGTTGTTCGATTGGCTGAGATCGAGCTCCTCGGAAAGCGTCCGCCTGGAGAGGAAAACAACGGCAAGTGGTCGGATTGTTTAATTCAACTTATATAGCAATTAGTATTGGACAGAATGATAAGCAGTGAGGTGGGTGTCGAATGATTCAATTATCAAATGTCAACAAACGATTTGGGACTTCAAGCACTGCGATTACTGCAGTTGACGGAGTAAACCTGACGATTCAAGAAGGAAAGATATATGGCATTATCGGGTATAGTGGCGCCGGAAAAAGTACACTAATTCGATTGCTCAATGGATTGGAACAACCGACAGAAGGATTTGTCGAAGTAAACGGAAGAAAGATTTCGTCCATTGGGGGAAGAGAACTTCGCCAGGCACGTCAAAAAATCAGTATGATCTTCCAACACTTCAACTTACTTTGGTCTCGTACCGTAAAAGAAAATATCACATTCCCATTAGAAATTGCAGGGGTTAAAAAGGCTGATCGGGAGCGAAAAGCATCTGAGTTAATAGAGCTCGTCGGGTTAGCAGGTCGTGAAAATGCGTATCCATCTCAATTATCAGGCGGCCAGAAGCAGCGTGTCGGGATTGCCCGAGCACTTGCAAACGACCCTGAAGTGCTCTTGTGTGATGAAGCGACCTCGGCACTGGATCCAGAAACGACGGATGCAATTCTAGACTTGTTAACAAGCATTAACGAACGCCTTGGATTAACGATTGTCCTCATCACGCACGAAATGCATGTCATCCGAAAAATCTGTCATGAAGTTGCAGTAATGGAAGCTGGACGCGTTGTAGAAACCGGAGACGTACTGCAACTTTTCCAGTCACCAAAAGAACCGATTACAAAGCGGTTCGTCTCACAAGTGACGGAACCGGAAGACGCGAAAAAAGTGATGTCGCTCATGCGTCAGGACTACCCGGACGGAATACTCGTCAAGTTGGCGTTTGTTGGGGAACGTACAGAACAACCTGTACTTGCTAGTTTAATAAGAGAGTATCCAATCGATGTCAGCATTCTTCAAGGTAACATTTCGCAAACTCGGGGCGGTGCATACGGGACAATGATTTTACAACTAACAGGGGACCCGGAAGCAACAGCAAAAGCAATTCAATATTTACATGAACAAGGTGTCCAATCGGAGGTGTATGAGAAATGATTGAAACATATCTCCCGAACGTAGACTGGACAAAAATGTGGGATGCTACAGTAGAAACTCTCTATATGACGGCAGTCTCTACCATATTTACATTCGTTATCGGGCTCGCACTAGGAATTCTTCTTTTCCTAACCGCTCCTGGCCATATATGGGCAAATAAGCTCGTTAATTTGCTAACGGGTTCAATCGTTAACATTTTCAGATCGATTCCTTTCATTATATTGATCATCCTTCTTATACCGTTTACCAAGTTTTTAATCGGAACCATTAGGGGTCCTGAAGCTGCCATGCCGGCGCTAATCATAGGAGCCGCTCCATTTTATGGACGGATGGTGCTAATCGCGCTTAGCGAAATTGACAAAGGTGTGCTAGAGGCCGCACGCTCAATGGGGGCGAAAACCTCAACAATCATTTTCAAAGTATTATTACCTGAGTCAATGCCCGCTTTAATCTCCGGCATTACTGTTACAGCAATCGCACTTGTTGGTTACACAGCAATGGCAGGAATTATAGGGGCTGGAGGACTTGGAACACTCGCATTCCTTGACGGATTCCAACGAAACCGTGAAGACGTCACACTCGTTTCAACCGTCTTAATTCTAGTCGTCGTGTTCATCCTACAATTCGCAGGAGACTTCGCCGTTAAAAGATTAGACAAACGATAACCCAGGGAAAAACAGGCATGCCTGTCTACTATATAATGACTATTCTATAAAGGGTTTCTATCATAATAGCCCGTTGATTGAAGCAGAAGGCGGAGACTCCGAAGGGATCAGCGAAGATTGAAGACCCCACAGTGAGCAGAGCGAGCGAGGAGGCTGAAATCAAGCCCCTCGGAAAGCTTCCGCCTGGCGCGTAAATCAACACCGTGAATGATCGTAGTCAAAAAAAAGAAAAGGGAAGTGGAATGGATGAAAAAGTTTTTAACTGGAATTTTACTAGCAGTACTTGTATTAGCACTTGCAGCATGTGGATCGAAAGACGACAAAAACGGAAATGCAAGTGGTTCTGATGAAGACCTAAAAGTCATCAAAGTCGGTGCTTCCAACGTTCCTCACGCAGAAATTTTGGAAGAAGCAAAGCCTTTATTAAAAGAAAAAGGCTATGACTTGGAGATCGAACCGTATCAGGATTACGTATTGCCGAACCAAGATCTTGATTCAGGAGACTTGGATGCAAACTACTTCCAACACATCCCTTACATGGAAACGCAAATTGCGGACCACGGATATGACTTCACAAACGCAGGTAGCATTCATATCGAGCCGATCGGTGTCTATTCAAAGAAATACAAATCACTAGAAGAACTTCCGGATGGCGCGACAATTCTAATTAGTAACTCCGTTGCTGACCATGGACGTGTTCTTGCAATGCTTGAAGAAAAAGGTCTCATCAAGCTAAAAGACGGTGTGGACAAAACCAAAGCTGAAGTGAAAGACATTGTGGATAACCCAAAAAACATTAAGTTCGATGCGAACTACGAAGCAGCACTTCTTCCACAAATGTATAATAGTGATGAAGGTGACGCAGTTCTTATCAACTCGAACTATGCAATTGATGCAGGTATCAACCCAATGGAAGATTCCATTGCACTTGAAGAATCTGATTCTCCATACGTGAACATCATCGCAGTGAATACTGGCGACGAAGACAAACCAGCGATTAAAGCACTTGTTGAAGTTCTTACATCAAAAGAAATTCAAGACTTCATTCTCGATAAGTGGAAAGGATCCGTTGTACCTGTTACTAAATAATAGAAGAAACCTCTCATTTATTTCATATTGAGAGGTTTTTTGATGGGAAAAGTTCAAGAAAGTAACATACATTTGTAAAATGTTTTCATGTATGATGGAAACAGTTTTACTTATTCAATGCACGAAAGGGGTTTGGAACATGAAATTTAAATTAGGATTGATTTGGCGGATTGTCATTGCTATTGCTCTAGCAGTAGGGCTTGGTTATTTGACACCTATGATAGGTGAAGGATTCGCAAAAGGATTCACACGATTCTTCGCGACATTTAACATGATCTTTGGAGGGTTCCTGAATTTTGTAGTTCCATTAATTATTTTGGCTTTCATCGCACCTGGAATTGCAAAACTGGGTAAAGGTTCTGGGAAATTGCTTGGACTTGCGACGCTATTCGCGTATGCGTCAACAATCATCGCAGGGCTTCTTGCATACTTTGCAGCAACCAACTTATTACCAGGATATATAAATGGACTCGGTAGTACTTCACTTGAAGCAACTCACAAAGCTGCGAAATCGTTCTTCGACCTAGAAATGACACCTCTTATGGGGGTGATGACCGCATTAATTCTAGCATTCGTATTAGGAATTGGAATGGCTGCAATTGGTAGCAAAACGATGCTGCACATGTTTGAAGAATTAAATACGATTATCGAAAAAGTGATTACAGGCATTATTATTCCGCTCTTACCAATTCATATTTTCGGGATTTTCTTGAATATGACCTATACTGGCGAAGTGGCAAAAGTCCTTTCTATCTTCATTTTTGTTTTTGTTATGATCATTGTGCTTCATTTAATCATGCTGACAATTCAATACACAGTTGCGGGAGCTGTCTCCCAGCGAAATCCGTTCCGTCTTATGAAGACTATGGCACCCGCTTATTTCACGGCGATAGGAACACAATCCTCAGCGGCAACGATTCCAGTAACATTGCGTCAAGCAAAGCAAACGGGTGCGTCTGCTCGGGTGACAGACTTTACGATTCCATTGTTTGCAACGATCCACTTGTCTGGAAGCACGATAACACTCGTTTCGTGTTCAATCGGTGTCATGCTCATGAATGATTCGCCGATTAGCTTTGTTGCTTACCTCGGCTTCATCTTCATGCTAGGTATTACAATGATCGCTGCACCTGGAGTACCGGGTGGAGCAGTTGTCGCTGCGACAGGACTTCTGTCTTCAATGTTAGGGTTCGACGAATCTATGGTTGCCCTCATGATTGCCCTATACATGGCGCAAGATAGCTTCGGTACTGCAACGAACGTTACAGGCGATGGAGCGCTAGCGATTGTCGTTGACAGCTTCTCAAAAGACGGTACATCTGCCAAACTATAGAACGGATTGTCATAAGAAACAGCGCGCCTATCTCCTAATCTAGTGGAGGATGGTGCGCTGTTTGTTTCTATAAGAGATGAACGCGTAGTTGAGAAATATATTATATAAGAGCGGGAATCTTAAAAAATAGGTTGTGAACAGCTCGTGATAAATTCTCATTCACAAAACGGCAATTGAAAATGGAAATAGGTTGCAATATCAAGAATATAGAAGGTTTCTTTTATAATTTATAATCATTCTTAATGATTTGCATGTACTACGTATATAGGATAAGATTAGAATGATGATAAATAGAAGATGATAAAAGCTCATCTTAAGCATACTGGAGGTATTGGAATGGCTACTTTGGAAATCAAAGATCTTCATGTTTCAATCGAAGACAAAGAAATACTTAAAGGTGTCAATTTAACGATCAACACAAATGAAATCCATGCAATTATGGGACCGAACGGAACAGGTAAATCCACGCTCGCGTCTGCAATCATGGGTCATCCAAAATACGAAGTAACATCAGGATCCGTTCTTCTAGATGGAGAAGAAGTTCTTGAAATGGAAGTGGACGAACGTGCGAAAGCCGGTTTGTTCCTAGGCATGCAATATCCAAGTGAAATCACTGGCGTAACAAACGCTGATTTCCTTCGCTCAGGCATCAACGCTCGTCGTGAAGAAGGTGATGAAATTTCTTTAATGAAATTCATCCGCGAATTGGATAGTAAAATGGAAATGCTTGAAATGGACGAAGATATGGCAACTCGCTACTTGAACGAAGGATTCTCGGGTGGAGAGAAAAAGCGTAACGAAATTCTGCAACTTATGATGTTGAAGCCAAAGTTCGCAATTCTAGATGAAATCGACTCCGGTCTTGACATCGATGCATTGCGTATTGTTTCTAAAGGCATTAACGAAATGCGCGGTGAGGACTTCGGCTGCCTGATCATCACTCACTATCAGCGCCTCTTGAACTACATCACACCTGATCACGTGCACGTCATGATGCAAGGTCGAGTTGTGAAATCCGGTGGAGAAGAGCTTGCTCGTAAATTAGAAGAGCACGGTTACGACTGGATTAAAGAAGAGCTGGGAATCGAAGAAGAGTCGGTTGAACAAGAAGCGTAAGAGGGAGGACGATTGAAAATGACGGTTGAAACTAAATTGGCATTGACCGGAGAAGACGTCCGCTCTTATTCCGCAACTACGGGAGAAGCGAGCTGGTTAACCGATCTCCGCTTGGATGCACTGGGTAAAGTAGACTCACTTCCAATGCCGAAGCCAGATAAAACAAAGATTGATAAATGGAATTTCACTGAGTTTCCTGTACATGCTGTTGAAAGCGCAGTATATGAGAATCTTAGCCAACTTCCAGACGATGCGAAATCACTTGTAGACGCAGAAAACCAGAAAAATATTTATGTACAACATAACAACACACCTGCTTATTTATCACTATCTGATGAATTAAAAGAGCAGGGCGTTATTTTGACAGATATCTTCACGGCATCTCGTGAACATAGTGACCTCGTAAAGAAATACTTCATGACAGATGGCGTGAAAGTGGACGAGCACCGTCTTACAGCTTTCCACGCAGCACTCATGAACGGTGGCGTATTCTTATATGTACCGAAAAATGTAGAAGTGAAACAACCAATTCAAGTATTGTTCTTGCATGACGATGCACAAGCATCCCTTTTCAACCACGTCATTGTGGTTGCTGAAGCGAATAGTGCTGTCACATACGTTGAGAACTATCTATCTACAGTCCCTCACGCTGAAGGACTTGCAAATATCATTTCAGAAGTATTCACAGGCGATAACGCGGTCGTCACTTATGGCGCAGTGGATGTACTTGCTGAAGGGTTTACAACATATGTAAACCGCCGTGGTATTGCAGGCCGGGATAGCCGCATCGATTGGGCGCTTGGCTTGATGAACGATAGCGATACGATTTCAGACAACTTGACACACCTAGTTGGTAACGGCTCACGCTGTGACATGAAATCTGTTGTTGTTGGACGCGGAACACAAAAACAAAACTTCACTTCTGAAATTGTTCATTGGGGACTTGATACTGAAGGCCATATTTTGAAGCATGGCGTTATGAAAGATGCGTCTTCATCCATCTTTAACGGTATTGGTAGAATTGAAAAAGGTGCAACACGTTCAAATGCGGAGCAAGAGTCAAGAGTTCTTATGCTTAGCGAAAAAGCTCGTGGAGATGCCAACCCAATCTTACTAATAGATGAAGACGATGTAACTGCAGGACACGCCGCTTCTGTAGGACGTGTAGATCCGCTCCAGTTGTTCTACTTGATGAGTCGCGGAATTTCGAAGCAGGAAGCAGAACGCCTCGTCATCCATGGTTTCCTTGAGCCGGTTGTTAGTAAATTGCCGATCGAAGGCGTCAAGAAACAGTTGACGGAGGTCATTGAAAGGAAAGTGCGCTAATGCTGAACAAAGACATTCGCAACGATTTTCCAATACTCGACCAAGAAGTAAATGGTTATCCTCTTGTATACCTTGACAGTGCGGCGACTTCTCAGAAGCCGCGTCAAGTGATTGAGGCGCTATCCAACTACTATCAAAACGATAATGCAAACGTTCACCGAGGTGTCCACACACTTGGTAACAGAGCAACAGAAGGGTATGAAGGCGCACGGGAGACTGTGCGTAAGTTCTTGAATGCTTCATCGACAGAAGAAATCGTCTTCACCCGTGGAACGACTACTGCTTTGAATCTGATTGCTCAAAGCTACGGCCGTGCAAACATCGGCGAAGGCGATGAAATTCTTATCACATATATGGAGCATCACTCGAATATCATTCCTTGGCAGCAACTAGCGAAAGCGACTGGAGCTGTCTTGAAATACATCGATCTTGAAGAAGATGGCACGTTATCACTTGAAAAAGTGAGCGATGCGATGACAGATCGCACGAAGATTGTTTCGATTATGTATGTGTCGAACGTTTTAGGAACGATGAATCCAATTAAAGAAATCACAGAAATTGCTCATGCGCACAATGCGATCATGGTGGTGGATGCAGCTCAAGCGGCTCCTCACTTAAAGCTGGATGTCCAAGACTTGGACTGTGATTTCCTCGCGTTTTCAGGACATAAGCTATGCGGTCCAACAGGCATTGGTGCGCTCTACGGTAAAAAAGCGTTGCTGAATGAAATGGAGCCTGTTGAATTCGGCGGTGAGATGATCGACTTCGTTGGACTATATGATTCGTCATGGAAGGAACTGCCTTGGAAATTTGAAGGTGGAACACCAATCATTGCAGGTGCAATCGGAATGGCTGCTGCCATCGATTATATTGAATCCATTGGACTAGATAATATCGAGAAGCATGAGCACGAACTTGTCGCATATGCAATGGAACAAATGAAGACTGTTGAAGGTCTCGAAATTTATGGCCCACGGGATTCAAGCAAGCGTGCAGGGATTGTTACGTTCAATCTTGATGGAGTTCATCCTCACGATTTAGCAACCGTGTTAGATATGAATGGTGTAGCTGTTCGTGCCGGACACCATTGTTGCCAGCCTCTTATGAAATGGTTGGATGTATCTGCAACAGCACGTGCCAGCTTCTATCTCTACAACACGAAAGAAGATGTGGACCGTCTTGTTGAAGGCCTTCGCATGGCAAAGGAGTATTTTCAATAATGGGAAACGAAAAACTAGATCAGCTGTATCGCTCGGTTATTATGGATCATTATAAAACTCCTCGTAATAAAGGAGTTCTTGAAAGCAGCAACGTTACAATCGATATGAATAACCCTACTTGTGGCGATGTGATCCACTTAACACTTCAAGTAGAAAACGACATCGTTAAAGATGCTAAGTTTGAAGGGGAAGGATGTTCGATTTCTATGGCATCCGCTTCTATGATGACGCAACTTATTAAAGGCAAGAATACCGAAGATGCAGTGAATGCAGCTCACGCCTTTTCAGATATGATGTTGGGAAAAGATATTGATGATTCTATGGATTTTGGTGATATTGAAGCGTTGACAGGGGTCGCTAAATTCCCTGCGCGCATTAAGTGTGCAACTCTGCCATGGAAAGCGATGGAAAAAGGAATCGCGAGCGATTCCGAATAATTGAACGAGGGAGGACTATCAAATGGCTAAAAAAATGCCTGAAATTGGCGATTACAAATACGGTTTCCATGACAAAGACGTATCCGTATTCCGTTCTGCACGTGGATTGACGAAAGAAATTGTCGAAGAAATCTCACGTATGAAAGAAGAACCGGAATGGATGTTGAACTACCGCCTGAAGTCATTGGAATTGTTCTACAGCAAGCCAATGCCACAATGGGGCGGAGACTTGAATTCGTTGAATTTCGATGAAATTACGTATTACGTAAAACCATCTGAAGCAACAGAAACTTCATGGGATGAAGTACCAGAAGAAATCAAGCGTACGTTTGACAAACTAGGTATTCCTGAAGCGGAACAAAAATACCTTGCAGGTGTTTCTGCGCAGTATGAATCTGAAGTGGTTTACCACAACATGAAAAAAGAACTGACTGACCTGGGAATTGTCTTCAAAGATACAGACTCGGCACTTCGTGAAAACGAAGACCTATTCAAGAAGTACTTTGGGACAATTATTCCGAACTCTGACAATAAGTTCTCAGCTCTTAACTCAGCAGTATGGTCGGGTGGATCATTCATCTACGTACCACCTGGTGTTAAAGTGGAAACTCCGCTACAAGCGTATTTCCGTATTAACTCAGAGAACATGGGACAATTCGAGCGTACGCTCATCATCGTAGACGAAGGCGCAAGCGTTCACTACGTAGAAGGCTGTACAGCTCCTGTCTATACAACAAACTCACTCCACAGTGCAGTAGTTGAAATTATCATCAAGAAAGATGCATATTGCCGTTACACAACAATCCAAAACTGGGCGAACAACGTATACAACCTAGTTACGAAGCGTGCAGTATGTGATGCGAACGCAACGATGGAATGGATCGATGGCAACATCGGTTCTAAACTTACAATGAAATACCCTGCAGTCATCCTCAAAGGTGAAGGTTCGCGTGGAATGACATTGTCCATTGCAATCGCAGGTAAAGGGCAACACCAAGATGCTGGTGCGAAAATGATGCACTTGGCTCCGAATACGTCTTCAACAATTGTGTCGAAGTCCATTTCGCAACATGGTGGTAAAGTAACGTACCGCGGAATCGTTCACTTCGGACGTAAAGCGGAAGGCGCACGCTCTAACATCGAATGTGATACGCTCATCATGGATGACAAATCGACATCAGATACGATTCCATACAACGAAATCCTAAACGACAACATTTCACTTGAGCACGAAGCAAAAGTTTCTAAAGTCTCTGAAGAGCAGCTCTTCTACTTGATGAGCCGTGGTATTTCAGAACAAGAAGCGACTGAAATGATCGTTATGGGCTTCATCGAACCATTCACAAAAGAACTTCCAATGGAATATGCCGTAGAAATGAACCGTCTCATTAAGTTCGAGATGGAAGGTTCTATCGGTTAATTAATACAGCCGCGTATACTTGTTCACACAAGTGTACGCGGCTTTTTTGTTTCCGGTCATCCCCGTATTCCCTGATGGTTATATAGAATGATTCACGTAGCTCTATATGTAAGGCGTAAAGATAGAAAAAATAAGGGAAGACATCATTTTGTTCATTATTGAACGAAATGGTGTCTTTTTCATTGGACGGGCATTCATATAATGTAGCGAAGCGTAATATAAATAGGTTGAACTACTATTATGGAAAGCTAAAGGAGTGTCTGCAGTGAAAGGGAAAATGATACCACTATTCATACTTTGTCTGCTAGTCGTCGTGCTATCGGCTTGCGGGGGTAAAAAGGTAACAGTTGTTAAAGAAGAAAACAAAGCAGATAAACAAACACGCAAGGATGAGTTGGTACTTGCGATCGGAAGTGAACCGGAAGATGGTTTTGATCCGATTACTGGATGGGGACGTTATGGTTCACCGCTATTCCAAAGTACATTGTTAACTTATGATCAAGAGTTTCAACTGGTCGGTGATTTGGCGACAGACTACGCTTTAAGCGATGATGGTTTGGAATGGCAAGTCGAGCTTAGGGAAGACGTCAAATTTTCAGATGGTGAAAAGCTACAGGCGAAAGATGTCGTATTCACTTTTACAGAAGCAAAGAACAGTGACTCGGTCATTGACTTGGGCAATTTAGAAAATGTGATTGCTTCCGATGATCATACAGTCGTTTTTACATTGAAGCAGCCAGATTCCACATTCACTACTCACTTAGCTAGCATAGGAATCGTACCGCAACACGCCTATAGTGAAAACTATCATGAAAAACCTATAGGGTCTGGCCCTTATCAATTGGTTGAATGGAATCGCGGTCAGCAGTTGATAGTGGAGAAAAATCCTCATTATTACGGAAATGACTCGTTTTTTAAACGACTGACATTCCTTTTCACAGAAATGGATGCTGGGTATGCTGCTGCACAAGCAGGACAAGTAGACATCGCTACCGTTCAACCACGTCTGGCTCATAAAAAAATAGATGGCATGAAGTTAGTCGAATTGGAAAGTGTGGACAATCGTGGGATTTCATTTCCTTATTTGCCTTCGGGTCAAGTAAATGAAAATGGAGATCCAATTGGAAATGACGTTACGTCAGATCCCATCATACGAAAAGCAATCAATATTGCGGTGGACCGTGAAGAGCTAGTTGACAATGTGCTAGAGGGGTATGGTACACCAGCATATTCAGTATCAGATCAGCTACCTTGGTGGAATCCAGATACAGCCTTGGAAGACGGCAATCTGGAAGAAGCAGCTAAGATGCTGGAACAAGCTGGATGGAAGATGAATTCGAAAGGTGTACGTGAAAAGGATGGCATTCCAGCGAGCTTTACATTGCTGTATGCGACTGGTGATGAACAGCGGCAATCATTGGCGATGGCGTTTGCCAGTATGATGGAACCGCTTGGTATCAAAGTTGAAACGTCAGGTAAAAGTTGGAATGATTTAGAAAAACTTATGTATTCTGAGCCAGTATTATTCGGGTGGGGAAGCCATACACCTCTTGAAATGTATAACCTATATAGTACAAGTACTAGGGGGGAAGGTTTCAATAATCCAACCTATTATTCAAATGAAAAAGTGGATGAATATATGGAGAAAGCAATCCATGCAAGTTCACCAGAAGAAGCCAATGACTATTGGAAAAAGGCTCAATGGGATGGAGAAACAGGTTTTTCAGTAGAAGGGGATGCACCGTGGGCTTGGTTGGTGAATGTAAAGCATTTGTATGTCGTTCGTGAAGATTTAGAGATTGGTAAGCAAAAGATTCAGCCTCATGGTCATGGATGGCCGATGACAGACTTCATACAGAACTGGCGGTTAATCGAGTAAGGGGACTGATGGATGATGCGGGCTATGAAGTTATTTGAGGTGTTACTGCGGAAGTGTGTGCGGCTTGTTTTGTTACTAATAGGTGTAAGTCTGTTGTCCTTTATGCTCGTGAAAAGTTCTCCGATTGATCCTGTTAGAGCTTATATAGGAGCTGATATGATGACAGTCAGTCCCGAGCAGCTGGAGAGGATTTCTTCTTATTGGGGACTGGATCGAAATCCGCTAGAGCAATTTGTCCATTGGATGAAGGCAGTATTTCACGGAGATTTAGGTACCTCTATGATTTACCGGACTCCTGTCGCGGATCTGATAGCGGAACGACTTGGAGCTACCCTTTTACTGACGGGCGGTGCATGGATATTATCAGGAATATTGGGCTTCATGCTTGGAGTGTTTTCTGGTCTGAATACTGGAACATTTGTTGATAAGGGGATTCGCTTATATTGCTACGTGTTAGCGTCTTCTCCGGGATTTTGGGTTGGTTTACTGTTTCTGATGTTTTTTGCAGTGCACCTGGGCTGGTTTCCAGTTGGACTAGGGACGCCCGCCGGTTTGCTTGCTGGGGAAGTAACGTGGATGGATCGTCTACATCATGTGATTCTACCAATTGCAACGCTTAGTATTCTAGGTGTTGCTAATGTTGCATTGCATACTAGAGAAAAAGTCATCGAAATCTATCAACAACCATTTATCCAATTTGCCAAAGGAAAAGGAATGAAGGGTTTAAGATTGTTCCGACTTCATGGTTTCCGCAGCGTTCTCCTGCCGGCAGTTTCGATGCATTTTGCTTCTTTTGGTGAAATATTTGGAGGTGCCATTGTGGCGGAGCAAGTATTTTCCTATCCTGGAATGGGCAAAGCACTAGTGGAAGCAGGATTGGGCGGAGATGTGCCGTTGCTTTTAGGGATGGTCCTTGCAAGTGCGCTGTTTGTATTTGTTGGCAACCTATTAGCGGATGTTTTATATATTGCTGTTGACCCCCGATTGAGAAAGGGGGCAATCTAATGCAAGCAGGAAATGAAACCAATTCACAAAAAGTGAAGCGCAGACGTAGCAATCGCTGGTTCTTCTGGTTGCCGTTAAGTATGCTCTTAGCTCTGCTTGCATTTGGTGCTTTTTCCAATGGGCAAGTGGTGGTGAACTTACAGTTGAGAAATGAGCCTCCCAGTCTGACACATATTTTTGGAACCGATTGGCTAGGGAGGGATTTGTTTTTTCGAACGATGTCCGGATTGACAAGAAGTCTCACTATCGGTTTATTTGCTGCCCTATTCAGTACGCTGTTAGCTGTAACATTCGGCATTCTGTCCTGGTGGCACATTAGAATAGATACAGTCATTGTGTGGGTGGCAGATCTATTATTGAGCCTACCTCACTTAGTTATGCTTCTGCTTCTGTCATTCGCCATGGGCGGTGGTTTAAAAGGGCTGATTATCGGCTTAACATTGACACATTGGCCAAAACTTTATCGCTTATTACGCAGTGAAATTCTTCAGATCAATGAAGAACCTTTCATCCATGTATCTAAACAACTAGGTAAAACGAAAGCATGGATTGCCGGGAATCATATAGTGATTCTTTTGTTGCCGCAAATCGTCGTAGGGTTCGTATTAATGTTTCCTCACGCGATTTTGCATGAAGCGGCGATCACCTTTCTAGGGTTTGGATTGCCCCCGGAACAACCTGCAATTGGCAGTATTCTATCAGAAGCGATGGGATTTTTAACTGCAGGTATTTGGTGGATGGCAGTATTCCCCGGTTTAATATTACTGGCTACCGTGCTTTCGGTTGATTGGTATGGAAGATTACTAGGGGAACAGCTGAAAGTGAAAGGGGGGCAACATCATGACAGGGAAACCAAATCCTCCTCTTTTTGAGGCACAGTCGTTATCGGTTGGATTTGAAGGATCGGTTGGTAACCGTCAAGTCATGATTCATGGTATAGACTTCTCGATTCGTTCAGGAGAAATCGTGGCCATAATTGGGGAAAGTGGATCGGGAAAGAGCTTGTTGGCACAGGCTTTTATTGGGCTATTGCCTTCAAATGGATATTGGGGTGGTCGTATGCTGTTCAAAGGGAGAAAAATTCAATCTGCTGAGCAACAACGACTTCGCGGCAAAAGTATCTTCCTACTTCCACAATCGGTGGAAGCATTGGATCCGTTTATGAAGGTAGGAAAACAGATCCAATCTGTTTTGAAAAAAGGAAATAAGATGCAGGTCACTTTGGAGTTATTGGATAAGGTCGGACTGCCCCGAAAAACCTACTCACTTCATCCATTTGAATTATCAGGAGGAATGGCAAGAAAAGTGTTAGGGGCAATGGCGCTGGCAATTGAAGCAGATTTGGTGATTGCTGATGAACCGACGCCAGGACTGGATGAAGAATCCCTTCACACCGTGGTCAGTCTTTTGAAACAGTTGTCTGTAGAAGGAAAAGGGATTGTACTGATCACGCATGATATCAGGATGGCGGTGCAAATTGCCGACCGAATTGCAGTCTGTAAAGCGGGTAGGATTGTGGAAGTTGCGGATGTTAAATATTTTTCCGGTAGGGGAGATAGACTGCGACACCCTTATACTAAAGCATTATGGAGAGCTCTACCTGAAAATTCATTCTCCCTATAAGGGGGGAGAAAGTTAGGTGTAATCATGCTCCAAGCGAAGAAAATTGGTTATCGTAATTCTGGGAAGTGGTTGTTTCGCAATTTGGACTTGCAACTTCCCCCGGGAGAAGTAGTCGGATTGTCTGGAAAAAGCGGTTCGGGCAAGACGACAATGGCCAAAGTTCTGTCGGGTTATATTCAACCGGCAGAGGGCTTGATTGAATTAGGTGGGGAAAGCATCGTGAAAACAGTTACGAAAGTAGCGCATCCTATTCAACTAATTTGGCAGCATCCAGAGCAAACGATTAATCCAACATGGAAGTTGTCCAAGTTACTCGAAGAGGCCGGGGCGTCAGACGACTATCTGATGGAACAATTACAAATTGAATCGCAATGGCTTTCCCGATATCCCCATGAATTATCGGCAGGACAGCTGCAACGCTTCTGTTTGTTACGTGCGTTACTAACGAACCCATCCTATCTATTAGCGGATGAAGCAACTGCCATGTTGGATACTGTGACACAACTAAAACTGTGGAAATTACTATTGAAATTGGCGGAAGAGCGAGGAATTGGTATTTTGGCGATTAGCCATGACTCTTATTTGCTAGATCGCATCAGTACACGCAGGCTCGATTTTTCAAAGTTGGCTGATTGAACTTTTCCATTCACGCGTGCCATTTATTTTCATAAAAAATGGTTACGATCTTTACCATATACACATACTGTTCAACGTAAAGTGAAAACTATGGGAAGGGGGTCATTGCGTGTTTGATGATTTTAAAATAATTGAGCCGCTTTTTGAAGATCAAGTGCACGAGCTTAATCAATTTAGTCTCGTAATAGAAGGCGAAGAGTACACGGGAATCCTAGAGAGCGGGGAAATTACTTGGTATCATCCACAGCCTCAACAGGCATTGCTGGATCGACATGTCAAAGAGGTAGAAGAGAAAGTACATGAAATTACAAAGAAACAATTATAATGAATTGTTAAAAAGACTCGCTCCGAAATCGGAAGCGAGTTTTTTTGATTAGAAATTAGGGAGTAGCTTTCGAGCCCCTAACAACAGCCATGTGCATAATACGAATGGCATCGTGAAGGCAGGGAGCCCATACGGCATGAGCAAGGTAGTGACTGCACCAGTCATTGGAACCGAAAGACATGCCCCTAGAATTCCTGTCAAAATTGCCAAGCGATTTGTTGCATCTTTAAAAACAACCGATACCGCGAGAATAGTTAAAATCGCATTGTAGCCATACAAACCTGCGTGGATTAATGAGTGCTCTGCAAATAAAGCAAAAGCCGTTAGAACAGCAAAAATATTCCCTACAATCGCAAAAACACCGAATCGCCAACCTGCCCAGAATAGCCCGATATACAGCAAAACACCAGACGCTAAATTATGAAGAAAAAAGATCTGTCCCATACCGTTGAGCATAGCCTGCACAGCACTGACTTTCCCAGCAATATGCAAGTCCCAGCGAGATAAGTCTTGTGGAACTAAATCGGAAGACAATTGAATAATGTCCAGTCGATAGGACGCCAACAATATTATCCAACTAACAATAATGAACGGAAATGTTAAGACAGGAATTTCACTATGTCTCATAAAATGCATGACCGTAACTGAAAAGAATGCTGTTACGACTGCGCCCACTAAAGCGATGATCCAATGGTAAGGACCTGTCAAAAACAGCATAAGAGCCATGCCTGTGAGAACAGGGCTATATCCTAGAAGGCCTTGGTGTATCAATTGCTCATCGGCTTTACCAGCTATTCCAATCAGTGTACCGAAAAGAGAAGAGAGTAAAGCAACTATGCCAAGCAATGGGGAGGAAACCGCGATAGCAAGTAAAATGAATATACCAGTTATTGTATTTTCAATAAAAAGTACCTGTGAAACGCCTTTGCAAGTTGCAGTCGTAATCTCACGCCAAGTAATAACGGGATTTATAGACATTACGGAATCCACCTTTTCTAATCTGTTGTCAACATATATATGTAGCTATAATATGTGCAATTTAAACAAATTTATAAGGAAGACATGATGAAGTAATGTTTTACTTAAGTATTTACACCTATTTGACTCAATGGCTTTCCGGATTAATTCTATAAGCTATTTAAATTCTTAGTCCTTTAAGAAGTTAATGAAAAGTGTTGTTTGAGAAATACGTGAATAATTTTGGATTAAGAATAAATGTAAATGGCCATGGACAATATGGTAAGTGAAGACTGGTTGTACTATAGAGACCATATTGAATGGGAGGACCGTAAAATGCACTTATTACCCAGAGAAATTGATAAGCTTCTCATAGTCGTAGCCGCAGATGTGGCTAGAAAAAGGAAAGAAAGAGGCTTGAAATTGAACCATCCCGAATCAGTTGCACTAATTACGAATGAAGTATTGGAAGGAGCACGAGATGGAAGAACCGTTGCCGAGTTAATGGAGTTTGGCGGAACTATCTTATCACGCGAGGATGTGATGGACGGTGTTCCTGAAATGATCCATGACGTGCAAGTGGAAGCGACCTTTCCTGATGGAACAAAACTAGTCACAGTTCATCAACCAATTAATTAATACAACATGGGAGGAACGTACAATGCATCCGGGAGAATTAATCTTGAAAGATGATGAAATCATCATTAATGATGATAGAACTATTACCACCCTAACGGCAAAGAACACTGGAGACCGACCGATTCAGGTGGGGTCACATTATCATTTTTATGAAGTGAACGGAGCCATGCAGTTCGAACGGGAGAAGGCCTTTGGAAAACGATTGAATATCCCAGCGGGTGCAGCGGTACGATTTGAGCCAGGTGATGAGAAAGAAATTGAATTGATTTGCTACGCAGGCGAACAGCGAGTATATGGTTTTAACAATAAAGTAGATGGTTCTATAGAAGGTAGGTGCCAGTAATGGGTTTTAGAATGTCACGTGAACAATACGCACAAATGTATGGCCCCACAACGGGTGATTCGATCCGATTGGCAGATACGGATTTATTCATTCGTGTGGAAAAAGATCATACCGTATATGGTGATGAAGTAGTATTTGGCGGTGGGAAAGTAATCCGCGATGGAATGGGTCAAGATCCACTTGTTACACGTGAAGATGGCGCTCCAGATACGGTTATCACCAATGCGGTGATTGTCGATTATACAGGGATTATTAAAGCGGATATCGCAATCCGTGACGGCAAAATTTCTGGAATTGGCAAGGCAGGTAACCCTAACATTATGGACGGTGTAACCATTGTCATTGGTGCATCCACGGAAATAATTGCAGGGGAAGGATTAATTGTAACGGCGGGTGGAATTGACACACATGTCCATTTCATCAATCCTGATCAGGTTAGAACCGCATTAGCTTCCGGAGTGACTACCCTAATTGGCGGTGGCACAGGGCCTACGGCGGGTTCGAAAGCGACGACGGTTACTCCGGGTGAATGGCATATTCACCGGATGCTCGAAGCGGCAGAGGGATTGCCGATCAATGTTGGCTTTACTGGAAAAGGACAGGCTGCAGATGAGAAGCCTTTAATTGATCAGGTAAAAGCGGGAGTTATAGGATTGAAAGTTCACGAAGATTGGGGTGCCACCCCCTCAGCAATCGATCATGCACTAACCGTGGCGGATAAGTACGACGTTCAAGTCGCATTGCATGCGGATACGTTAAATGAAGGTGGGTTCATGGAAGATACGATGGCTGCCATAAAAGACCGTGTCATTCATATGTATCACACCGAGGGAGCAGGCGGTGGGCATGCGCCCGACCTAATCAAATCTGCAGGCTATCCAAACATTTTACCTTCTTCCACCAATCCGACATTACCATTTACCGTCAATACAGTGGATGAACATTTAGATATGCTGATGGTATGTCATCACTTGAATCCATCTATACCCGAAGACTTGGCATTTGCTGACTCTCGAATTCGCCGTGAAACGATTGCTGCAGAAGATATCCTCCAAGACATGGGGGTATTCAGTATGACGAGTTCCGACGCGCAAGCAATGGGGCGCGTGGGGGAAGTCGTGTTGCGTACTTGGCAAACGGCTAACAAAATGAAGAAACAACGAGGTACGATGGAAGGCGACGAGGAACACTCCGACAATACACGGGTGAAACGATATGTCGCAAAATATACCATTAATCCTGCGATTACCCATGGGTTTTCCCAATTCATCGGTTCTGTGGAAGTCGGTAAGTATGCAGATCTTGTGCTATGGTCCCCCGCATTTTTTGGAGTGAAGCCGGAAATGATCTTAAAAAACGGTTTTATTGTTGAGAGTCTGATGGGGGATGCGAACGCATCGATTCCTACACCTCAGCCTGTGATTTATCGTCCGATGTACGGGCAAGTTGGGAAGACGATGCAAACTACTGCCATCACCTTTATTTCACAAGCAGCTTACGATGATAAGGTTCATGAAAAACTCGGACTGCAACGGATCATTTTACCTGTTGGAGGAATACGTACCTTGACGAAAAAAGATATGAAATTAAATTGCGAAACACCTGAAATCACGGTGGATCCACAAACATATGAAGTACACGTGAACGGTGAGTATATTACGTGCGAACCGGAAGACAAATTACCGATGGCACAACGATATTTTCTATTTTGAGGTGAGAAAGCATGATAGTAGAGGAAGTTGTAACGAATATCCATCAGTTGGATGATGCAGAAGTCCAAAAGAGGCACATTGAAAAAGTCTATTTGGAAAGCGCACATTTAGTCAAGAGAGTCCAACGTGTGAAAACAGATCATGGAAAAGAAATCGGCATTCGATTGAAACAGCCACGTGATCTTCAAGCAGGCGATGTCTTGTTCATGGATGATCATAACCTAATTATGATTGACGTCATTTCAGACGATTTGATTGTCATCCAGCCACGCAGTTTGAAAGAAATGGGAACGATTGCACATAACTTGGGAAATCGTCATCTTCCGGCACAATTTGAAGAAGATGACATGCTGGTTCAGTATGACTATCTTGTCGAAGAGTTGCTTCAACAAATGAAGATTCCTTTCGTACGTGAGGAACGTAAAGTACGACAAGCATTCCGTCATATTGGACATAGTCATGACTGAGCAGTATTTACCTTTAATGCAGCTTTGCGATTCGAACTTTCCAACGGGTGCATTCAGTCACTCCTATGGATTGGAAACGTATATTCAGGAAGGTCAGATAATTGATCGACAGTCTTTTACCCAATGGCTGACGGCATTTTTAAACGAACAACTTATCTATACGGATGGGCTGGCTTGTAAGATTGCGTTCATTGCGTTGGAACAGGATGATTTAGATACACTATGGGATTTGGATCATAAACTGACTGTACAAAATTTGCCATCGGAGACTCGGGAAGGGACCCAAAAAATTGGACAAGGAATGGCAAAACTCGTTCAATCCCTCTACGACATTCCGGTTTTAACCACCTATCTGGACAGAATAAAGAAGAAACAATCATTTGGTCATCCTTCAATTGTATTTACTATTGTTGGTCATCATTTGAACATATCTTCATACTCCACTACATTGTATTATTTGTACTCGACTTGTAGTAGTTTGATACAAAATGCGGTCCGAGCAATTCCTTTAGGTCAAACAGATGGACAGAAAACCATTCAGCAATTTCACGATGAATTACAAAAAGCCACGGAAATCATTCAACACTTGGATGTAGAAGACTTTGGTATTGTTTCACCAGGTTTGGAAATAGCACAGATGAAGCACGAACATGTTAATATTCGTATCTTCATGTCGTGATGGTAAAGGAGATTTCATATGAAACCGATAAAAATTGGTGTAGGTGGTCCAGTTGGTGCAGGTAAAACGCTTCTAGTGGAAAAATTGACTCGTTCCTTGCAGGGGCAAGTAAGTATGGCGGTTGTTACCAACGATATCTATACAAAAGAAGATGCAAAGTTCTTAATCCAACATGGGATATTACCAGAAGATCGAATCATTGGAGTGGAAACTGGGGGATGCCCGCACACGGCAATTCGAGAAGATGCTTCCATGAACTTTTCAGCCATCGATGAATTGATTGGCAAGCATCCCGATGTGGAGCTTATTTTTGTGGAAAGTGGTGGCGATAATTTAGCAGCTACCTTTAGTCCGGAACTTGTGGACTTTTCTATTTATATTATCGATGTAGCGCAGGGAGAAAAGATTCCACGTAAGGGTGGACAAGGGATGATCAAATCCGATTTATTCATCATCAATAAAACGGATTTGGCTCCCTACGTTGGTGCTAGCTTGGATGTGATGGAGGCGGATACGAAGGTATTCCGAGGAGATAAGCCGTTTGTATTTACGAACCTTAAAGATAATTCAGGGCTTGATGAAGTCATTCATTGGATAGAGGAGCATGTGTTGCTAAGGGGTCTTCACTAATTGTCTGAGTGGACAGGACTTTTACGTCTATCAGTAGAAGACCGAAATGGCAAGACGGTGCCGAAACGTGTCTATTTTGAAGGTGCGCTTAAAGTGATGCGACCGATTTATCTTTCGGCATCGGGACAAGCATGTTATTATCTTTTGAATCCAGGCGGTGGTTATCTGGATGGTGACAGGTATCGGATGGAAATAACGGCTGAAAAACAAGCACGCCTTACCCTTACGACCCAATCTGCAACTAAAGTCTATAAAACCCCTCGGAACCACGTTCTTCAAGAAGCAGAATTCCACTTGAAGGAAGGAAGCTACTTGGAGTATCTCCCTGATCCGCTTATTGCTTATGAACAGGCTCGTTTTACACAAAAAACGGTTGTGCGAATGGATCGAACGTCAACATTGTTCTATTCAGATATTTTGACCCCTGGCTGGTCGCCAGAAGACCGGAATTTTAGCTATGAGCAGCTTCGTTTGATAACCGAAATCTATGTGGATGATGAATTGGCAGTGTTTGACCATATCAAATTGGAGCCAGCACATCAGAAAATGGATTCACTTGGTTCAATGGAAGGGTACACACACTTAGGCTCCATTTTAGCAGTACGTGAAAACATCACTGAAAAGTTCGTCAATCAGCTGTATCAAGAAGTTGCAGATTCCGAAATCGATTGCAGAATTGGAATTTCCCGTTTACCAATGGGCGGATTCTCGGTCCGGGTGTTAGCGAACCAAACCCAAGTTGTAGAACGAATCATTGAGCGGTGTCATCACTTTGTCTGTAATGAATGGTTTCAGACGAAGCCGAGTTTTTTGAGAAAGTATTGATTATGCGATGTAGGTGTTGTCTTAGCAGTAGTCGTCATGGCTACTCTAAGGGAGCACCTTTTTAGTTTCCGTTATACACCCCCGAATCGTATCCTTTGTGTTAGTAAGTATCTATATAACAGATGAATAACTAACTAGCACTAGGAAGGAGAATAGGGGATGGTTAAAATTGTACTTGATGCTGGACATGGTTTAAGGACGCCTGGAAAACAAACGCCGAATGGTGAGAAAGAATGGATGTTTAACAATGCAGTTCTTTTAGCGGCCCAGACGAAACTGAAAATGTATGAAACAGTCGAGTTGTTGCGAGTGGATGATCCAACTGGTAAGACGGATATCCCATTAAAAACGCGTACAGACCAGGCGAATGCATGGAATGCTGACGTCTACCTATCCTTTCATCACAACGCCAATACAGGTGTTTGGGGCGACTGGGGTGGCGTCGAAACGTATACGTTCGAGGGGAATCGTTCAAGTTCGAAGGCAGACAAGCTTGCACAACTCATTCAGCCAAGACTCGTGCGAGCGATGGGTCTGAGAGATCGAGGCGTACGAAAGAAAAACTTACATGTACTCCGTGAAACTAAAATGCCTGCTATCCTCATTGAAGGGGGCTTCATGGATTCCCGAACAGATATCCATGCACTCAGAAATCCTCATACCTTGAAAGCCCAAGGTGAAGCAATAGCTGATGCAATCATCGATTATTACCGACTTAAAAAGAAGTCCAACACAGCGTCTCCTTCAAACGCATCCATGACATTTCGTTTAGTCACGGGGACATTTCTATCCAAAGAAGATGCAGTAGTTGCAGCTGAACGTTTGAGAAAGCAACATGGATGGACCGTCTATGTAAAAGAAGAATCGTAACAGCTGATCTTTGCCTAAGTGCAAAGGTCGTTTTTTGTCAAAAGACAGTTCTGAAGTCCAGAAAAACGGATTAGTTATGATATGATGAGGGTACCTGATTCGTACACGATTGGAGGGCTGTACATGATTGAAATCGGCTTAACTGGATGGGGCGACCACCCTGATGTGTATGCGCCCTCATCCACAGCAAAGGAAAAATTGATGGACTATAGTTCGCATTTTCCAGTTGTAGAACTTGATGCAACATTCTATGCAATCCAGCCTGAACGGAATATCCGGAAATGGATTCGGGAAACGCCTGATCACTTCGGGTTCATCGTCAAAGCGTACCAGGGGATGACCGGACATATACGCGGAGAACTGCCGTATGAATCGAAGGAAGAAATGTTTGAGCTCTTCCGACTGTCCATGCAACCCCTGCTAGAAGCGGGCAAACTGTCGCTGATTTTAGTGCAGTTCCCACCTTGGTTCGATTGTGTCAAAGAGAATGTCGATGAAATACGATACATAAGTAAGCAATTAGAAGGATTCGATATCGGCATAGAGTTCCGTCACCAGTCTTGGTATGAAGAACAATACCGCGAAAAGACACTCAGTTTCCTTGAAGCCAACCATCTGATCCATGTAATTGCAGATGAGCCGCAAGCAGGTACGGGAAGTGTTCCTTTCGTTCCAAGTGTCACTCGGAGCGATAAAGCGGTTATTCGGCTCCATGGGCGCAATGTAGCAGGTTGGCGTAACCCGGGTGGAAGCAGGGAAGCGTGGCGGGAAGTACGTTATTTGTATGATTATAATGATAGTGAGTTAAAAGGTGTCCAAGCAACCGTAGAGCAGGTAGTAAAGCAAGCCGATTATGTTGCCGTTATTTTCAATAATAATTCAGGTGGGCATGCTGCAGAGAATGCCAAACGTTTTCAGAAAATGCTTCATCTCTCCTTCGAAGACCTGGCTCCTAAACAGCTCGACATCTTTGAGGGGGAATAACGATGGAATATGTTTTGCTAATTGTCATTGGAATGCTATCAGGAGTGGTCGGTTCACTCGTAGGACTGGGTGGAGGTACAATTTTTGTCCCAGTCACGATATTAGTGGGGATTGACTTAGGTTGGATTCCCCATGTGACACCCCAGACGGTCGTAGGGATGTCCGTGATCATGATGGTATTTAACGGACTGTCTTCCACACTTTTTCATATGAAAGCTAAAACAGTGGACTATAAGAGTGGATACATCTTTTTCGCAGGTAGTGTCCCAGGCACGATTCTAGGAGCTTTTTTTAATAAGAGTCTAGATTTAGGCTCTTTTAACTTATACTTTGGCATTTTACTGATCTTTTTAGCGGGTCTATTGCTCGTCAAAAAGTATTTGAAACCTATTAATTGGTTTGTGAATCACGGAAAAGAAATCACATTCACAGATCCACAAGGTGAAACCCATGTGTATGGATATCCGATCTGGTTTGCCCTTCTGTTAACATTTGTTATTGGCTTAATGTCAGGCTTATTTGGAATAGGTGGCGGTGCAATGATCGTACCTGCGATGCTTCTATTATTCCTATTTCCACCGCACGTGGCAGTCGGGACGTCAATGCTCATGGTGTTTTTGTCTGCACTTATTAATTCAGGGACGCATATTTATCTAGGGCACGTTCCTTGGCTCTATTCACTCGCAGTCATTCCAGGTGCTTATATCGGAGGAACACTGGGATCCATGTTGAACAAAAAGATGAGTTCTGAAACACTGGTTGTCGTGTTACGCATACTCTTGCTATTGTTCGGGTTGAATTCAATTATTGATGGGATTTGGAGGTGACAACGATCGCTGAAAAAACAGAAACCATTCATATTTATCATACAAACGACATTCATAGTCATTTTGACAATTGGCCAGGAATCAGTGAATTCCTTTTGGATAAACGTAAAGAACACGAACAGGCTGGAGAGTCTTGTTTTGTTTTCGATCTTGGGGATTTCGTTGATCGGTCCCATCCATTTACAGAAGCAACTAAGGGGAAAGGAAATATCGAGCTGCTGAATCGAGCTAAATATGATGCGGTGACGATAGGAAATAATGAAGGAATTACGTTATCTCATGAAGCACTCGAGGAATTGTATTCAGCCGCCCAGTTTGATGTGATTGTTGCAAACCTTAGGAATAGCGATGGGCGAGAGCTAAAGTGGGCTGTGCCATATACGTGTTATACGACGCACAACGGTGTGAAACTTGCTGTGATCGGTGCTACTGCTGTGTATGAGCTATTCTATGGAAAATTAGGTTGGATGATTCAAGAACCACGAGACCTGTTAGTGAAACTCGCTTCTGATATAAGCGAGTCGGTGGATTGCATTATTTGTCTCTCTCATCTTGGAGTCAACGAAGATCGACTTTTAGCAAAGGAAACCTCCGACATCGATGTCATATTAGGTGCGCATACTCATCATTTATTTGTCCATGGTGAAATTGTTGAAGACACGTTGTTAGCTGCGACAGGAAAATTTGGTCAGTATGTAGGGCAAGTCACACTTACCTTGGAAAATGGTCAAATTGTGGATAAGGTGGCCGCTGTATTACCAGCGGACGAGCTGATCGCGGAATCACATGAGATTGAAGCTGTTCAGCAGATGATCACTGAGGGATCGGAACTGTTGGATGAAGAAGTTTTCTCAGCTCCTATACCTCTTAAACAAAACCTTTTCGCAGAAAGCCCACTATCTAACTTTTTTGGACGAGCATTACTCGCATATACAAAAGTGGATTGTGGATTGTTTAACGCTGGAATTTTCCTTGGAAGTTTAGCACAAGGAAGTGTTACTAAACGAGACTTGCATCGTGTGCTTCCTCATCCTATCAATGCTTGCGTCCTCACTGTGAAAGGTCGTTCGCTAAGGGATTATTACGAGATATCCTGTCATCCCGATTGGCCTCGGACAGAAGTGAGAGGACTTGGCTTCAGGGGAACGATGATGGGCGTTATGGTACATGTGAATCTGAAGATGATCGGAGACGTACTGTATGTCGGTGAAAAAGTTGTGGATCCTGAAAAAGAGTACAAGTTAGCAACTCTTGATATGTTTACGTTCGGGTTCTTTTATCCCAACATGAAATTTGAAAAGATCGACTACCTTGTGCCTGAACTCATTCGTGATATTGCAGGATGGTATGGACAAGAGGAATTCGGAACAACTTCATAACAAGGAATAAGCGGCTTCTCCCTTTCATATTATAGGAAAGGGAGGCGTCGCTTTTTGAGATTTCATATGCAAGTCCCTAAGAAACGAAAGCCGAAGAGAAGGTGGCTTAAACTAATTATTCCTGCACTTCTTTTGACAATAGCTTTAAGTTTCTATTATTTGAATATGAAGTTGAAACCGGTTTATATGAATTATGCAGAATTTCAAACACGTAAGATTGCGGCGCACGTCATTAGTCAGGCAATTCAATCTAGAGGTTCCGGAGTACTGGATGTGAATGATGCTCTTATAAATATCCCAAACGGTACGTCCGAAACTGTAACCATGCAAGTTGACGCAGATGCGATTAGTAAAGTGATCGCAGAAATACATGAACTTGTGGAAATCCATTTAGATCGTGCTGAATCTGGTGATCTTGAAATGTTGCCACAGAGTGACGGTTTGGATTTCGACACTGAAGAGATGGAGAAGCGCGGTGGTGTGGTCTTTTTTGTTCCCATCGGGCAAGTTGCAGATATACCACTTCTCGGTAATTTAGGGCCTAAAATTCCGATTCGGTTTCATATTGTGGGTGACGTCCATGCGGATATCGACACAGAAATAAAAGAATATGGGATTAATAATGTATACATGGAAATTAACGTTATAATGACCGTGAATGTGCAAATTATTATACCGTTAGCAACAAAGCAGAGTACTGTCGAACAAAAGATCCCCGTTGCAATTGGCATCATTCAAGGAGTTGTTCCTCAAATTTATTCCAATGGGGGAGGGACTGCCCCAAATATTCAAGTACCGTTAGATGATGTTAATTTACCATAAGTCACCTTGCATGTTCTATCGATTATTGTTATGATTAAAAAGTAATAACGTAATCGATAGGGTAGAGGCTGCATTGTTTAAGAGTACCGCATGCGAGAGTGACATCGTAGACCATGCGTGAAAGGAAGCATTGCCGAAGTTTGATGGAACGTCAATTCCATGAGGCTGGGGTCATTTCGAAAAGGGATGGCACTGTCAGGGACAGCTATATTGTCCATGATGAGCTACAATCGTCAGTGAGATATCGAAAGTGATTATCAAACAAACGACATGTAGACAGCCGGTACCCGGTCCACTTGAACAAAGTGAAACGGGTATCGGCTTTTTTGTTTCCCTGGTTACATCAACAACTTCAAGGAGGAGATTGGAATGATTGGAACTTGGTTATCGATTTTACCACCAGTGATCGCCATTGTGATGGTGCTCACGACAAAGAGGGTGTTGTTATCACTCGGGGCAGGGATTCTGTCCGCTGCATTACTAGTCGCTTCCTTTGCACCACTGGAAACATTGACGCAGTTAGGAAAAGCGCTCATCGTCTCATTTTGGGCAGATGGAGAGTTGAATACGTACAATATTTTCATTATGTTATTCATCTTATTTTTAGGTGTCATTACAGCACTTGTTAGTCTATCAGGCGGAAGCCGCGCCTTTGCGGAGTGGGCTATAACACGAATCCGAACTCGCCGAAGTGCAAAACTCCTTACGATGGTATTAGGAATCGCAATCTTTGTAGATGACTATTTCAACGCACTGGCGGTAGGTCAAATCGCACGTCCGATTACTGACCGTCATAAAATTTCACGTGCAAAACTCGCGTATTTCATCGACTCGACGTCAGCTCCGGTATGTGTCATTTCACCGGTATCTAGCTGGGGAGCGTTTCTTATTGGTCAACTTGCAATTATTTTAGCAACGACAGCATCTGTCAATTATTCACCGCTCTCAGCATTTCTCATGATGGCACCGATGAACTTCTATGTAATTGCTACATTAGCGATGGTATTCTTCTTCGCTTGGACGAATATCGACTTTTTCGCAATGAAAGATCATGAAAAGCGTGCAGAAGAAAAAGGGGAACTGTTTGATCCTAACAAAGAGATCCCAGGACAATTGAAAGATGAGTTCCCGGAGCACGCTCATGGACGTGTAAGAGATCTAGTAGCACCGATTGTGACACTTGTAGCTGTAACATTGGCTTCGATGGTGATTACCGGATACAGAATTGGCGGAGAGTTGAATCTATGGACGATCTTTGAAAACACGGATGTTCCGTTGTCCCTAGTCATTGGCGGTCTTGCAGGTACTGCAATTGCCATCATTCTATATGCTTCTCAATTTAAGGTGAATCAGACCGCATCTGCCGGGTTAATCGGCCGTGCCTTTGTCAGCGGTGTAAAAGCGATGATGCCGGCAGTACTCATTCTTATACTAGCTTGGTCACTCACTCACTTGATTGATATTTTAGAAACAGGATTATTCTTGTCTGAAGTAGTTGGGAAGTCGAATATTCCAGTCGCCTTCTTGCCGGTGGTACTATTTGTATTAGCTGGTTTAATGGCATTCTCTACGGGAACGTCTTGGGGATCATTCGGAATCTTACTTCCGATTGCAGGAACGATTATGGTGAATGCAGCACCGGAATTACTATTACCAGCATTATCAGCGGTACTTGCGGGAGCGGTGTTTGGTGATCACTGTTCACCGATTTCAGATACGACAATTCTTTCGTCAACAGGAGCGGGAAGCAATCATATCGATCACGTTTCGACACAGTTGCCTTATGCGCTTATTGCAGCTGGGATTGCGACTGCTGGATACATTGTGCTTGGTTTAACAGGATCGATTTGGATTGGTCTTGCTGCAGTAATTATTATTCTAGCGGCGTTGTTTACTATCTGGAATGTGCGAAGTTCAAAAAAAGCCGTTCGCGTAGCAGCAGAATAATAGCAAAAAGGTATTCCTACATAGTTGTGAGGAATACCTTTTTTGTGTTTTGAAAAATTATTTTTACTAGGAAATTAGCAATAGTTCCCACTATCTAGAAGGCAGAAGTGACGGGAACCGAAACAATTTAACAATCTAGTAATAAGATTTTGAAAATTTGTATAGACTGAATTAGAAGTTTGTTTTAGAATAGGGATACAGAAAGAAAAGAAGGGGTGCGGAAGTCCACACTCGGACTAAGGCGGACCTTTCTGTATTAATTTCAGAATAGTTAAATAAGGGGGAAGAAAAATGAAGTTTAAAAGAGCATGGAGTTTACTAGCAGCAATGACGCTTGGCGTTGGTCTCCTAGCAGGCTGCGGTCAAGACGATAAGGACGGAGCATCCGGATCGAAGGACAGCGATGTAATTAAAGTAGGGGTGAACCTCGAACTCTCAGGAGCAGTTGCTTCATACGGAACATCCGAAGCGGACGGTATTCAACTTGCAGTCGATGAAATTAACGATGATGGTGGAATTGACGGTAAGAAAATTAAAATTGTAAAGATTGATAATAAGTCAGATGCTGCGGAAGCGACAAACGCAGCGATCAAATTGACAACACAAGAAAAAGTAGTTGCTATTATTGGAGCGGCGACAAGTGGAGCAACGGTTGCACAAGCCCAAATTGCTAATGACAATAAAACACCACTTATTAGTCCATCTGGAACAAGCCCAACAGTTACAGTGAACGAAAAAGGAGAAGTTAATGAGTTCGTATTCCGTACTTCATTCATCGATCCATTCCAAGGAACTGTAGCAGCAAACTTTGCAGCGAATGACTTAGGTGTTAAAAACGTTGCAATTTTCTCAGATAACTCC
This sequence comes from Sporosarcina sp. BI001-red, assembly GCF_003384035.1. Lineage (GTDB taxonomy): Bacteria > Bacillota > Bacilli > Bacillales_A > Planococcaceae > Sporosarcina. The sequence continues at coordinate 146,119 of NZ_QQAK01000017.1, forward strand.
AGTGACTATTCTAAAGGTCTAGCTTCATCGTTTAAAAAGGACTTTGAAAAAGCAGGCGGGAAAATTGTTGCGGAAGAATCTTACGTTGCAAAAGACTCTGATTTCCGTTCTACACTAACACGTATCAAATCTGCGAAGCCTGAATTCATCTTCATCCCAGGGTACTATGAAGAAGTTGGCTTAATCGTTAAGCAAGCACGTGAAATGGGCATTGACGTACCACTAATGGGTGCTGACGGATGGGATTCCCCAACTCTGTTGGAACTTGCAGGAGCAGATGCTCTAAACAATACGTATACAACGAACCACTATTCATCTGACGATCCAGATGGCGCTGTTAAAGCGTTTAGTGATAAGTTCAACGAAGAATACGGCAAGTCTCCTGATGCGTTCAACGCACTTGGATATGACACAGTGTACTTGTTGAAAGACGCAATCGAACGTGCAGGTAGCGTGGATTCTACAAAGATTAAAGACGCACTTGCTGAAACAGATGGACTGGATCTTGTAACAGGTAAATATTCAGTGGATGAAAACCACCACCCGATTAAATCGGCAACCATCCTTGAATACAAGGACGGCGAGCAAGTGTTCAATACGAAGGTGAATCCTTAATTTCATGAGGGGTGGGGAGCTCTCTCCCCGCCTTCTTTTTTTGGATGAACGGCAGATGAGGAAAAAGGAGTGAGACTTCATGGAATGGCTACAGCAACTCATCAACGGTATTTCTTTAGGCAGTATTTATGCGCTTATTGCGCTTGGTTACACGATGGTTTACGGCATTATTAAGTTAATCAACTTTGCACATGGTGAAGTGTTCATGATCGGTGCATTTATTGGATATATTTCGATTACTGGATGGGGGTTAGGCTTTTTCCCAGCACTCTTACTATCAATGGCGGTCTGTGCAGTGATTGGAGTCGTCATCGAACGTATCGCTTACAAACGCCTACGGAATGCAACACGGATTGCGGCTCTCATTACGGCGATCGGTGTATCACTTCTTATTCAAAACGGAGTGATCTACTTCAGAGGTGCACAACCCGCAGCCTATCCTGAAGTGTTTGCAAACAAATCATTTAACCTATTTGGTGCACAAATTAGCACCCAGGCAATTCTTATCTTATCTGTTTCTGTAGTCCTGATGATTATTTTACAGTTCATTGTACATAAGACAAAGATCGGAAAAGCGATGCGTGCTGTATCCTATGACGCGGAAGCTGCAAAACTTATGGGCATCAATGTAGATAATACGATATCGGCGACATTCGCGATCGGGTCAGCACTTGCTGGTGCAGCTGGTGTCATTTTCGGAGTCTATTATACGAAAATCGATCCATTGATGGGCGTTATTCCAGGTCTGAAAGCGTTTGTCGCAGCAGTACTTGGTGGAATTGGAATTATTCCAGGAGCAGTTGCTGGCGGACTTGTACTAGGTGTAGTCGAAACGGTCGTCAGTGCTCTTGGGTTCTCCTTATGGCGAGATGCCGCGGCATTCATCATTTTGATTTTAATCTTAATCTTTAAACCTTCTGGCATCTTCGGTAAAAACACAAGAGAGAAAGTGTAGGTGAATTGAAATGATGAAAAAGTCTAAGCAGTTTTGGGTCTTTGCCGTTTTAGCGATTGCGATCTATGCTGCTATCCAGTTCATGATTAGCGGTGGATTCTTAAATAATTTCTATTCCAATACACTGATCTTCATGGGAATCAATATAATGCTAGCTGTTAGTTTGCACTTAGTCATCGGAATAACGGGTCAATTCTCACTGGGCCACGCTGGTTTTCTAGCAGTGGGTGCATATGTATCCGCAATCATGACAATGAAACTCGACCTTCCATTCTTTGCAGCGATTATTATCGCTGGGATTGCAGCGGCTCTTGCTGGACTCGTTGTTGGGATTCCAAGTTTACGGTTACGAGGTGACTATCTAGCCATTGCAACGCTTGGATTTGCTGAAATTATTCGGATCATTTTCTTAAACATCGATTATGTGGGTGGAGCAGCTGGGATGCAAGTGACACACTTAACGACATGGACGTATACATTCATTTGTCTCTTCGTAACCATTCTAGTCATTGTGAACTTTACAAATTCCAGGCATGGTCGTGCTTGTATCGCAGTTCGAGAAAACGAAATTGCAGCAGACGCAATGGGCATTAATACAACGTATTATAAGGTTCTCGCGTTTGCAATCGGTTCGTTCTTTGCAGGTGTTGCAGGTGCGTTATATGCACACAACTTTTACATTATCCAACCTGCTAACTTTGGATTTTTAAAGTCGATTGATATTTTGATCTATGTAGTTCTAGGAGGACTCGGCAGTCTATCAGGCGCGATTGTTGCAACAATCCTACTTACGGTTGTTTCGACATTCCTCCAAGACTTCCCAGAGACTCGAATGATTATTTACAGTCTTGTCCTAATTATCGTGATGTTATACCGACCAAAAGGATTGATGGGCAAAATGGAATTCACAGACTACTTGAAGATGTGGATGCGTCCGAAAGGGGGAAGCCAGCATGAGCAGTGAAGTATTATTAGATGTGCAAAGCGCAGGCATCCAATTCGGAGGGCTAAAAGCAGTTTCAGGATTCAATATGAAAATCAATAAAGGTGAGTTAGTTGGATTGATTGGACCGAATGGTGCAGGTAAAACAACTAGTTTCAACTTATTAACTGGTGTTTATGTCCCTACGGAAGGCAATATTTTCTTTGATGGAAAAAAGATCAATGGACTTCCACCTTTTAAAGTGACTCGTTTAGGAATGAGTCGTACATTCCAAAATATCCGGTTGTTTAACGAACTCTCTGTACTGGATAACGTGAAAGTCGCTTATCATTCCCTAGCGAATGATTCTGTAATGAGTTCAGTTTTACGGTTGCCATCTTATTTTAAAAACGAGCATGAGATGGAAAACAAAGCAATGGAGTTTTTAAAAATCTTTGAACTCGACAAATATAAAGACGAAACCGCTAAAAATCTCCCTTATGGGAAACAGCGAAGATTGGAAATTGCACGGGCACTAGCGGCAAATCCACATCTGTTGCTATTGGATGAACCGGCGGCTGGAATGAACCCTTTTGAAACGAAAGAACTGATGGATCTCATCGCCTTTATCCGAAAGCAATTTGGATTGACGATTCTATTGATCGAGCATGATATGAACTTGGTCATGGGGATCTGTGAACGAATTTACGTTCTTGACCATGGGGTCCTTTTAGCAGAAGGTAAACCTGAAGAAATCAGGAACAATCCAAAAGTGATTGAAGCGTATTTAGGGGAGGAAATTGTATGAGCATGCTGAGCATCCAAGATTTGAACGTCTACTACGGCAGCATCCATGCATTAAAAGGAGTTTCTCTCGAAGTAAATGAAGGAGAAATCGTTACTCTTATTGGAGCGAACGGTGCAGGTAAGAGTACGTTGCTGAAAACGTTATCTGGCTTACTGAAGCCCAAAGAAGGTACCATCCATTATCAAGATTCATTGATAAGTGGGAAGCCAGCTCAATCCATCGTGAAAATGGGGGTCTCTCAAGTGCCTGAAGGGAGACGGGTTTTCGCGGATATGACGGTGGAGGAGAATATTGAGTTGGGTGCGTACTTGAGGAAAGACAAAGGAGAAATCGAAAAAGATCTTAAGAAAGTCTACGGCATTTTCCCTAGATTGTATGAACGTCGTAAACAATCAGCTGGTACACTTTCCGGTGGAGAGCAGCAAATGCTTGCGATGGGTAGGGCAATTATGGCACGACCTAAGTTACTTCTACTAGATGAGCCCTCTATGGGACTGGCGCCGCTTATGGTCAAAACCATTTTTGAAACTGTTAAAGATATTAATAAGGCAGGCACGACGGTTCTGTTGGTGGAGCAAAATGCACATATTGCACTTTCCATAGCAAATCGTGGCTACGTGATCGAAACAGGGCGTGTCATTCTTTCAGGTACTGCAGCTGAATTGCAAGCAAGTGAAGAAGTGAAAAATGCTTATTTGGGTGGCCATTAAACAACTAAATTATCTCTAGGGAAAGCGTCCAATTAACGGGCGCTTTTCTGGTTACAACCCTTTAGGCATCAAGTTGTTCGCTTTCTGAATATATGTTACATTATTGAAAGTGGGGAAAATAGTAAACGGTTAACTAAATTCAGCAGAAGTCTTTTACTTCTATTAAATGTCGATATGAATTCGAACCTTTTTCTTTTAGTGGGGGTAAAACCGGCTGAATAAAGCTAAAGGAAGGCAACCTAAGTGCATCACATACTGTGACACAAGTTGCCTGACCGACATCGTGTCGGCCCGCGGATGTCACAGACTTTTAAGTAATCTTTTCTAGATCACTCGAAAAGATCTGAACGCAATTACGCCAAGACGCAATTGATATGGAATGGAGCTGAAGAATTTGTCTTGCAAACCAGGGGTGGACAGTAAGAAAGAGCACATCCGTAAACCGGATTGGCTTAAAATTAAGTTGAATACGAATGAAAATTATACCGATTTAAAAAAATTGATGCGTGAAAAAAACCTTCACACCGTTTGTGAAGAAGCACGCTGCCCGAATATCCATGAGTGCTGGGGAGAACGCCGTACAGCTACATTCATGATTCTTGGAGATACGTGTACACGCGCCTGCCGTTTTTGTGCCGTTAAAACAGGATTACCGACTGAGCTCGATTTAGGAGAGCCGGAACGTGTAGCAGATTCAGTTGCGCTAATGAATTTAAAACATGTCGTTGTAACAGCGGTTGCTCGTGATGACCAAAAAGATGGAGGATCTGGCGTGTTTGCAGAAACAATCCGTGCGATTCGTAGAAAAAATCCGTTTGCAACAGTCGAAGTACTTCCTTCTGATATGGGAGGAGAGTATGATAATATTAAACGGTTAATGGATGCAAAACCGGATATTTTGAATCACAATATTGAAACGGTCAGACGAATGACGCCAAGAGTCCGAGCGCGCGCTAAGTATGATCGCTCGTTAGAATTACTTCAACGTGCAAAAGAAATGTATCCTGAAATTCCTACAAAGTCATCGATTATGCTAGGTGTAGGTGAGACATGGGACGAGATCTTAGAAACAATGGATGATTTACGTGCAAACCAAGTGGATATTATGTCTATTGGGCAATATTTACAACCTAGTAAAAAGCACTTAACCGTACAAAAATATTACACGCCAAAGGAATTCAAGGAACTCTTTGAAATTGCGATGAGTAAAGGCTTTTCGCATTGCCAATCCGGGCCACTCGTTCGTTCAAGTTATCATGCCGATGAGCAAGTGAATGCTGCGGCGAAAGAGCGTCAACGTAGAGGCGAAGAGATGCTTGAATCCTTGACTGTGAAAGGCTGAGTCGACATGACAGAACCATTAATTACGTTGGATCAGTACGAATTTGAGATTATTGTAAACTTTCGTGAAGGTTTTGACAACGAAGCGCTGATTAGTCGATACAGTGAAATTCTGTTGAAATACGATTATATTCTAGGAGACTGGGGATATGGACAACTCCGTCTTAAAGGTTTTTTTGATGATCGTAACGCAAAAGCGACTTACGAAACCAAAATCAGCACGTTGCAAGATTATCTTTACGAATACTGCAACTTCGGCTGTTCCCATTTTATATTGAAAAAGGTGGGGAAAGCGAAGAAGGAACAACCGGATGCTGATGCAAAACAGGAATCACCTGTTGCAGAAGAAATTCCACAAAAGGTATAACCCCTTACCATACGGGCGTCTTGGAGAATTCTCTTCGACGCCCGTTTCTGTATGTTCTTTATAGGAAAACATTTGAGGAGGAACTAGCATGTACTTTATCGATCGGAAAAAAATTAGTGAAACACTTGCTTATATGGAGGAACTTCTTGCGCAATTTTCAAGTGAATCTAACTGGCAAGATAGTATGTTGAAGACGCTGGCACTTGAACGGATTGCGCAAAATATCATCGAGTCCATTATTGACGTAGGTAATTCCATGATTGATGGGTTTATTATGCGGGATCCAGGTAGTTACGAAGATATTGTCGATATTATGGAAGACGAAAAAGTGATCGACACTGAAATGGAAAAACCACTAAAAGAAATGATTGAATTACGAAAAATGCTCGTCCGTGACTTTATGAAGGTCGATTTAGGGGAAGTTGAGAAAACCATCACTACAAGCTACTCTTCACTCGAAAAGTTTCCTAGCAGTGTGTTGACGTATTTGGAGAACGAATTGGGACCAGTATCTGCATTTCTGCCAGAGGATTCGCCCCATGGAACGTTATAAGACAATTTGCTTGGATCTGGATGGCACAGTGTATAAAGGGAGCCAAGCAATCCCAGAGTCGGTTGCTTTCATCCGAACGTTGCAACAATCAGGAATCGAGCCTTATTTCATCACAAATAATTCTTCCCGTACAGCGCTGGAACAACAAAAAAAATTGGAAATGCTCGGTGTTGAAACGACAGAGCAACAGATCATGACCTCAGCAATTGCGAGTGCCAAATATTGTGCACAGGAGTTCGCGGGAGAGACGGTTCAAATGATTGGTGAATCTGGATTACGTGAAGCGTTACTAGACGAGGGGATAACACTTGTCGAAGATGGCGGGGACATAGTGATCATGGGGATTGATCATGAAATTACATATGATAAATTAGCTACAGCTTGCTTGTCTATTCGAAATGGGGCACACTTTCTCGCAACAAATGGAGATCTCGCGGTGCCTAACGAACTTGGATTGGTGCCTGGTAACGGAGCCTTTATCGAACTTGTAAAAGCCTCGACGGGAGTTACACCAACAATACTTGGGAAGCCACAATCGTACATGCTGGAATTCATCCAACAACAAAGTGGAGCAAGCAAAGATGAGATGATCATGATTGGCGACAATTATGAGACGGATATTCTATCAGGCATCGGTTTCGGCATCGATACAATCCATCTCCAAGGGGGAGTCACGGCACTTGCAGAAGTATTATCTAAAGCAGAAGTCCCGACTTTCATGTTTAAAACACTTGCGGAATGGAATAATTGAGCAGTAAATCATTCTTGTACTATGGTTTTTATTTGTATAGTGACATATGATCCTATCCAATAAAATAAGAAAGGACTTGCCCTTAAACCCGGACAAGTCCTTTTTTATTTTCATATTTTAAAAGAGAGGATTCTCTTCTATGAACTCATAAATCTTCTCTGTTAGCTCACCTGGTGTATCCGCTTCAACGACTTCTCCGTTCACGAGTGCATACAGTGACTCTGCACACTTTGTGCAATAACTAAGACAACCATATTCCAGCACGTCCAGATTCGGATCCTTCTCAAGTGTTTCCAGTGTTTCTTGAGAACCATTGGCTAAATTACTAATGCAAAACTCAACTATCGGGTTCACACCCATCACCTCACCTTGTACGATCGTACTCTTTTTTTCTTTACTCGTCAAAGCCCTTGTCTTATTGTGAAGAACGTCACATACTGTTATACTCATACGTGAGGAAAAAACGGAAATCTCTCAGATAAAGGAGACTATCATGAAAAAATTACTATTATTAGGTGCCGGATACGGTAATATGCGAATCTTACTGCGAGTATTGAATAATTTACCTGCAGATGTGGACGTGACACTAGTAGATCGCACATCATTCCACAGTTTAAAGACAGAATTCTATGCACTCGCTTCAGGTACTGTACCAGATAGAGAAGTGCGTGTTGCACTCCCGACACATGAACGTTTGAAAGTAGTCGAAGGGGAAATTGCAGGAATTGAAGTTGGGGAAAAATGCGTCTTACTGACAGATGGCAGACAACTAGACTACGACCAGCTTGTCATCGGACTAGGTTGCGAAGATAATTACCACGACGTGCCCGGGGCTGACGAATTCTCATACAGCATTCAGACGATTGGTCAATCTCGCGAAACGTACAAAAAGCTTTTGAATCTAAATGGTGGCGCGACAGTTGGAATCGTAGGGGCAGGTCTAAGCGGCATCGAACTTGCGAGTGAACTGCGAGAAAGTCGCTCAGATTTGAATATCAAATTATTCGACAGAGGGCCCCGTATTTTGCGTGACTTCCCTGAACGCCTAAGTAATTACATTCAAAGTTGGTTTGAGAAAAACGATGTGGATGTTATTGCAAACTCAAATATTACAAAGGTTGAAATGAATTTACTGCATAACCATGAGGAGCAAATTGCAGTGGATGCAGTAGTATGGACTGCAGGTATTCAACCGACGAAAGTAGTTCGTGAACTGGATGTTGAAAAAGACAAATCCAACCGAATTGTACTCAATCAGTATCATCAGGTTCCTGGCTACGAAGATGTATACGTCGTAGGGGACATCGCTGCACTTCCACATGCACCAAGTGCCCAGTTGGCTGAAGGACAAGCAGAACAAATTGTCACTGTACTCAAACATACTTGGAATGGTGAAACGTTGCCAGAGACAATGCCGGAAATCAAGCTTAAAGGATTTATGGGGTCTCTCGGTAAAAAACAAGGATTTGCGTACTTAGCAGATCGCACGGTGACGGGTAGAATTGCACGATTGTTGAAATCTGGAGTTCTCTGGATGTACAAATGGCATAATGGTTGATAAAAGAAAATTAAAAGCGTGCGAGACGGGTAGGTTCCTGTCGCACACGCTTTTTTGTAGTGATTATACATGAAATTTCTCAATTACAATTTAAGAATTATCACTCAGATTGATGAAACAAAACCATGCTTTTCAAGTTCATTGAAAACAGGTTTTAATTGAATATACCCTTCACCAATCACTTCTTCGTTCACGATTACAAGCGGATAGAAGTATTCCTCATCTTTTACTTGGTCAGCCAGTTTGCGCTGACGTTCGTCTTCAATGACAGACTCGATATCAATATAAACAATCTCAAATGGATGATTTGGATATTTTCGTTGGATGGCAGCATCTAGCCATTCATATGTATCTTTTGACGTGGGTGCGTTCACACAACTTGCACAAACGATTTCTGCACCGTATACTTCAACTGTAACGTGTTTAGCGTTCATAGCGAATGCCTCCTGATTCTCTATTGGATTTTTTTCTCGATCCAGTTTATAATAACTATAAGGAAAGGGGAGTTTAAAACTTATGACAGAAGCAACGATGAACGAATCTGTTCAAGAAGTGTTGAATAAATTACGTCCGTTCCTCTTACGTGACGGCGGCGACTGCGAACTAATTGATGTGGAGGACGGAATTGTTAAGTTACGTCTTCTAGGCGCATGTGGCACGTGCCCAAGCTCCACAATTACATTGAAAGCCGGTATTGAGCGTGCTCTTCTTGAAGAAGTACCTGGCGTTGTAGAAGTAGAACAAGTTTTTTAAGGGCCAATTGGCTTCGCAGGAATGGGCCACTCGTGTCCGTTCCTGTTTTATTTTTCTTCTCGTATTTCTTGCCATCGTTCTTTCGCCATTTCAATTAGCTGTGGTTCAGTGGAGGTTCTCTGTGTCTCAATGATTTTCGAGAAATATTGGATTGCTTTTTCTCGATCACCTACACGCCATGACAATTCAGCTACCATGTAGAGGACTCGTGATTCTGACATTTGGGTTCCCGCGTGGTCATCTGCAGAGTAGGCTTCTTCATACAAATTTCTTGCAAGTGTTAAGAAACGCTGCTCTTCTTCAACATTGTTAAGAATCCGATAAAGCCATGCTGTCCTCAGCGTAATTCCAGCTGTTGTGAGTGATTTCTCTTTCTTAACCATTGCACTTAAATAGCCAAGTTTGTAAGCAGCAATTGCGTCTTCAATTGTACGCTCGCCACTTAACGAATGAGGTTTCCAGCCAGCTGTTATGACAGAAGCAATTTGTTCTTTTGTTCCCGGAGCAAAATAAGGAGCAAAATCGTCTGTGAATGAGAAACCGCAAGATGGACATACAGCTATATTATAAAACAGCGGATTCACGTCGCTGTCCACATAGTTCGGTTTAAAATCACTATCCGTTGAAGCAACCCTTGCAAAACGTGAACGAACTCGGGTTGTTGTGAATGATTCTTTACAGTTCAGGCAACCCATTTTCTTATCATAAAATGGTGTAAGCTCCATGGTGCACCGTCCTTTCGTACTTTCTACCCTATTATAGCAAATCTTTCTAGAACAAGGGGATTTCATTGCATTGCAATTTACAACATTGATATGATTGATATTACTTAGGAGGGATTAAATTGACACAATTACTTAACTTATCCGAAGCAGCTGCCTACCACGTCAAGGAAATGATGGAGCATAACGGGGAACAAGGTTCTTTCTTACGCGTTTCCGTCAATGGCGGAGGGTGTAGCGGTCTAACATATGGTATGGGCTTTGACGCTGAACAGCAATCCGATGATCAGCTATTGGAACTTCATGGTGTACCGATAGTCGTATCGACTGAGGATACGGATATACTAGCAGGCACTGTCATCGACTACAAAGAATCTTTGATGGGTGGCGGGTTCACCATCGAAAATCCAAATGCCATCGCTTCATGCGGTTGCGGGACATCATTCAGAACCGCGAAGAAAGCGGGAGCGCCTGCGAACTGTGATTGATCAATATAGATAACAAAAGTCTCTTCGACAGGTTCTGTTCATACAGAATCTAGTCGAAGAGACTTTTTTATTGCTAAGGAAATCTATTCATCAATTGTATACACTCTGATTGGTTGTGACTCCCCATTCACTCGGAATGCAAACGACTATTATCAATAGAATGAGAGTCATATATGTTCGTACAGTATCCTATAAAGACGTGGAATTGGTAGCTTGCGTCAGTTAATTGGGTAGATTCTACATTTTTCACCAGTTTGTGAGGACTATTCGAAGATATTTCGACATGTCCGATTATATTCCTAATAAGCTATTGATATAACAGGTCAAAAAGGCTACTATGGATGAGGAATATAAATAAGTAGCGCTGGATTGTAGGAATCACGTGATTTTTACAAACTGGCACATCATACATGAAAAGGTGGAACCGATTCCCGTGAAAAAAAGACCTACAATCCTCGTTCTAGGTGCTGGATATGGTGGATTATCAACTGTTGTTAATCTACAAAAATCTCTTGGCGTAGACGATGCTGAAATTATCCTTATTAATAAAAATGACTACCACTATGAATCTACCTGGCTTCATGAAGCGGCTGCAGGTACATTGAAACCTGAACAAGTACGCTATGACATTAGCAAAGTTATTAAACAAGACAAAGTGAAATTCGTGAAAGCTGAAGTACAAGCAATTGATGTTAAGGCTAAAATGGTTACATCATCTGCTGGGCAACACACATATGACTACCTAGTCATTGGTCTTGGATTCGAAGGAGAAACATTTGGAATCCCTGGTCTTGATAAGTATTCACTTTCAATTGCAAACGTGAATGCAGCACGTCAAATCCGTGAGCATATTGAATACCAGTTTGCGACATGGGCTCTTGAAGACGTAAAAGCAGATAGCCGTCTAACAATTATTGTCGGAGGCGCTGGATTTACAGGAATCGAATTCCTTGGTGAACTTGGAGATCGTGTTCCTGAACTTTGTGAAGAGTTCGATGTGCCTGCTGAGAAAGTAAAAGTACTTTGTGTAGAAGCAGCACCAATGGTTCTTCCAGGATTTGACCCGGAATTAGTGGAATACGCAGTACGTCAGTTGAAATCTAAAGGAATCGAATTCTCAATCGGTACGCCTGTTGTCGAAGCGACTCCTGAAGGCGTTAAATTGAAAAAAGGCGATGAAGAATTTGAATTCATCGAAGCTGGTACAGTTGTATGGGCAGCGGGTGTTCGTGGTAACCGTTTGATCGAAGAGACAGGCATTGAAAACATGCGTGCTCGCGTTAAAGTTCAAAAAGATCTTCGTGCTCCAGGCTACGACGATGTATTCATCGTTGGTGACTGTGCACTGATGATCAACGAAGAAATCAACCGTCCATTCCCACCAACTGCTCAAATCGCGATGCAGCAAGGAGATATGTGTGCGAATAACTTGATCGCTCTTATGAAAGGGCAGCCTACTCAAGCGTTCGTTCCGGACTTGAAAGGAAGCATTGCTTCACTTGGATCTAACGATGCAATTGGAGTCGCTTTCGGTAAGAAGATGACAGGTAAGAAAGCATCCTTCATGAAGAAAATGGTCGACAATCGTGCACTATACTTAATCGGTGGCGCTGGTCTAACATTGAAAAAAGGAAAGTTTGACATTCTTTAATATAGAATTGGAAACACTCGTCCACTTTCGTAGGGACGAGTGTTTTTTATAATTTCCAACAACTTCATGACACTTGCTTCTGCTGTTGAAAGAAGAGCCACAATCCGGTAAAATGAACTAAGGAAAATGGAGGTCATCATTTTGGGAACAATTTCACTTACAGAGATTATTCTGTCAGTCCTCATCTTTATTGTTATGTTTTTCGGCATCGGTTTTTTGCTGAACATGTTATTACGCATGTCGTGGGTCATGGCGATTGTCTACCCGATTGTCGTAATATTGATTATTGATGAAGTGAAGGCATATGAATATATTACGAAACCGGGTCATGCGTTCAGTATGCTCGGAGATAAGTTAATGGCGTTACATACAGTCGATATAGTGATTCTCTCAAGCGGTTTAGTGGGAGCCATTATTTCAGGGATTGTAAGTAAGCTTCTGCGCAAACAGGGATATCAGATGTTTTAAAAAAACGCTCAGGCAAAAGCTGCCCGAGCGTTTTTTTATACGATAAATGAATATGTGATAACGGAAATGAGGATGCCGGTGACTGCGCCTGCGAAGACTTCGCTTGGTTTATGGCCGAGTAGAGTCTTCAATTCTACAATCTTTTGTTCTTCGTCTTTTTTAATCCAACCTTTTGTTCCGCTGATGAATGTTTGGAAATCAGCACGGATCTGATTGATGATCAAGGCTTGTTGACCTGCTTGGTAACGAACACCGCTCGCGTCGAACATCACGATGACTGCAAAAATTGCGGAGATCGCAAACATGGGAGAATCCAATCCATGTTCAAAAGCAATTGCAGTCGTTAGAGCGGTAACTGCAGCCGAGTGAGAACTTGGCATACCCCCAGTAGACGTCATTAGCTTCCAATCGAGCTCCCTAGTGAGTAAAAAATGAATAGGGATTTTTACGAACTGAGCGAAGAAAATTCCGAATAGTGCAACCAACAGTGGCACGTTGTTCAAGATCGTCATGTAGGCACTCCTCGTTAAAAATAATGATGGAAAATAATCCGGAAACCGAAGAAATTTTTTCGTTTCTTCTTCAAGTGGTATATAATTAAGAATGTATGAAAATGAGGAGGTAGTCAAATGAAAACTATCATTACAAACAAACAGATTACGGAGACCAACCTTGATGTGGTCGTGATCGGTGTTCCCGAACATCCAGAAAACAAAACCAATTGGAATGTCATAAATGACGCATTCAATGGCAAGGTAACGGATTGGGTAAAGACAGGTGATGTGAAGACGGATCTAAACGTAGTCACTAAACTACCATCTATCGGAGAAAGTACGTTCAAGCGCGTGGTTTTCATTGGTTTAGGAGCGCCTAAAAAGTTAACAGACGAAGGATTGCTTGAAGTATTCTCTAAGCTTGGAAAAGAGCTTAAATCGATGAAAGCAGAAAGCGTTTCCATTTGGGTAGATTCATTCACAACAGAAGAACTTGAAGCAGATGATGTTGCGTTTGCCTCTCTCCAAGGTCTTGTATTAGGGAGCTACCAATTTGCACACTACAAAACAACTTCAAACGAAAAAGACTTTGAATTTGATACAGTTGAACTTCTGAGTGAGGCTGATGAAGATGAACTTAAAGCGGCAATGGAAGTAGGCCTTGTACATGCCGATGCTGTAAATTCAGCGCGGACACTCGTCAACACGCCTCCAAATATTTTAACGGCAGTTAAAATGGCGGAACACGGTGAAATGTTAGCTGAGAAATACGGATTTGAAGTCGAGATTCTCGGGAAAAAGGAAATGGAAGAACTCGGAATGGGCGCGATTCTTGCTGTCAACAAAGGGTCTGTTGAAGAACCTCGTCTAATTGTTCTTAAATACGCTGGCGGTAAAGAGGACTGGACTGACGTCGTAGGTCTAGTTGGTAAAGGGATTACGTATGATACTGGCGGATACTCTTTGAAACCACGTGAGGGAATGGTTGGTATGAAAGGGGACATGGGTGGTGCTGCCGCTGTATTTGGTGCAATGCAAATCATCGGTGAACTCCGTCCTGCTAAAAACGTCATCGCGGTCATCGCTTCTACTGACAATATGGTTTCAGGAGATGCGTTTAAACCGGATGATGTGATTACATCGCTATCAGGGAAAACAATTGAAGTCTTGAACACAGACGCTGAAGGTCGTCTTGTCTTGGCAGATGCGGTCACATATGCAAAACAATCAGGTGCTAACTATCTCATCGACATTGCAACGCTTACTGGCGGAGTAATCGTTGCACTTGGTAAAGATAAAACTGGCGCATTGACGAACAACGAAGCATTCTTTGAAGACTTCATGGAGGCTTCTGTAGAAACAGGAGAATTCGTTTGGCGCTTGCCGTTAACGGAAAGCGATAAAAAACGTCTTCGTAAAAGTGAAGTGGCAGACCTAAACAACTCACCAGGCCGTGATGGGCACATGATCTTTGGCGGCGGATTTGTTGGAGAGTTTGTAGGAGATACTCCTTGGATCCACTTGGATATTGCAGGAACGTCTGAAGCGGATGCACCACACGCACTTGGACCTAAAGGCGCTACAGGTGCTATGACGAGAACATTAGCTACATTCATCGAAAGGTTAGCCGAAGACAATTCCGAAGCGTAATAAGTGTCAGCCTACTCCCTTCTCGGCCCAATGAATAGTATATGTGGGAAAGGGGGAGGAAGATGTCACGATACGGAGGCAATAATTTTGGTATAGGAAGAGGCTTTGGAAGAGGAATAGGTTTCGGCGGAGGTGGCTTGGGCTTCGACTTCGGCGGACCTTTCCTAGGTGGATTAGTTGGTAGTTTTATAGGGAGTGCAATTACACCATACGGATTTGGTGGTGGCCGTGGTGGTGGGTATCCGCCATATGGTGGCTATCCTGGTGGCTACCCGCCAAACGGTGGCTATCCCGGTGGCTACCCGCCAAACGGTGGCTATTATCCATACGCGCCCCCGCCTTATTACAACCCTTATCGATGTTTTTAGGTGATAGTTCTTGGATATTGGAGGAACATTTGAAGCGAATTCACCACACGCGCTAGTACCTAAAAGCGCTACAGGTGCCATGACAAGAACATTAGCTACGTTCATCGAGTGCTTAGCTGAAAACGCTTGAGAAGTGTAATAGGTGTCTGCCTACCCCTTTGTTGGCCCAATGAATAGGATAGTGGGAAAGGGGGAGAAAAATGCCACGACATGGAGGCAATAATTTTGGCGGTGGAAGAGGTTTCGGTGGAGGAAGAGGCTTTGGCGGTGGAAGAGGTTTTGATGGAGGAAGAGGTTTCGGCGGAGGTGGTTTTGGATACGGCTTCGGCGGACCTTTCCTAGGTGGATTAGCCGGTAGCGTTCTTGGTAATGCAATTTCACCATACGGATACGGTTATGGAGGCGGCTATGGTGGGGGATATCCGCCATACGGTGGAGGATATTATCCATACTCCTACCCACCTTACTACAGCCCCTATGGATACTGGTAAACAACAAAAAGAAGCAGCGTCCGATTTCGGATGCTGCTTCTTTTTGTTTACTCTTCTTCATGAGACTTTTGTTCACCAATTGCTTCTGCAAGATCGTCACCAACGGTTAGCTCAGTCGGTTTAACACCAGACATATAAGCAGCGCGGCTCATTAAGTGTCCCCCAACAGGAGAAGTGATGAATAAGAAAACGCTACCGAGCAACAATTGAATGCTGAAATGTCCTTTAATCCACCAAAAGTGAAGGAACACGCCAATCAGGATTCCGAGAACACCGAGGGTAGCGCTCTTTGAAGCGGCATGAGCCCGTGTGTACACATCGGGCAATCGTAATATCCCGACTACAGTAACTACTGTAAAGAACACGCCTACAAGCATGAACAGAGCGATAATAATATTAGCGACGAGTATCACGGTCGATAATCGCTCCTTTCTCGATGAATTTCGAGAACGAAACTGTCCCGATAAAGGACATGATCGCAATGAGCAAAATTACATCAATGAAAAATATCGTATCAAATACAATCGACAGCAGCGCGATAATGGAAATTAGCATCACACCAATTCCATCTAAAGCGATCAGGCGATCTGGAGTAGAAGGTCCTTTGAATACGCGAATGAGCGTTCCAAGCATGGATAGGAAGATGATGATTAAGCAAACCCATATGAATATGTTCATGTCCGGCTCACCTCCAAGATTGCTTTTTCGAATGACTGTTTAATGGAGCTGATGGCTTCTTCCACATCATCCACATCGATTGCATGAACGTACAGTGTCCGTTGGTCATCCGAAACATGTACGACAATTGTTCCAGGAGTCAATGTTATTAAACTTGAAAGCAACGTAATTTCCCAGTCCTTTTCAAGAACAGTGGGCATCGCAAAAATCATCGGCTGTATTTCTAACTTTGGTTTTAGGACAAGTACTGCAACTGATATATTAGAAAGTATCAATTCCTTAAAGAAAATGAGCGTCAATTTCAAGCACGCCCATAGGCGGCCTATATACAAGCGATCTTTGTAAAAACGTCTAGTCAAGACGAGCAGTAGTAAACCGATGATATAGCCGATTATAAAAGTAGAAGGGGTGAATGACGCCGTGATGAGCACCCACGTAATTGCGATGAAAAAGTTAAGTAATATTTGGAAAGCCAACGTGATCTACTCCTTTAACACGGCGTTTATATAACTCGACGGATCGAGCAACACATGAGCTGCATCAGATACGTACGGGAAAATCCACTCAGTTCCGACTCCGTATAGAACGGACAGAGCTACTAGCATTACAGCAGGGAACATCATTTGCTTATAGGTTTTACGGTTCGTAGGTTGTATGGGAACAGGTTCCCCCCAAAATGCATAAACGAAAATTCGGATGACTGATAGTAAAACAACTAGACTGGAAGCGAGAATGACAATCGTTCCGAATAGCTGACCGTTTTCAAAACCACCTTGAACAATTAGTAATTTCCCGACAAAACCACTAAGAGGCGGGATACCTGCAAGACCAAAGGCGGCTATTAGAAACAGCCAACCGAGAGATGCATGGGTTTTGATAAGTCCTCCCATCTCTCGCAAGTTTGAAGTACCGGTGACAACAATCATAATTCCGATAATCAGGAACAATGCTCCTTTAATGAGCATGTCGTGAATCAGGTAGAAGATAGCACCTTGCATACCTGCTTCATTCATCTGTGAAACTCCGAATAGAATGACGCCTATCGCAATTAAGATATTGTAGATGATAATCTGTTTTAAATCGAAATAGGCGAGTGCACCGATACAGCCTGCAACAATGGTGAGCAATGCAAGCACCATTAAAATGGTATGTGTAAACGCAAGGTCATGGACAAAGAACAACGTATAAGTACGTGTAATGGCGTACACCCCGACCTTTGTCAGCAGTGCACCGAACAGCGCAAGTATGGGAACAGGGGGAGCGGCGTAGGATCCAGGCATCCAGAAATAGAGAGGGAAGATTCCCGCTTTTATTCCAAATACGAGTAACAGCATAATCCCGATGACCGAAATGATTCCCGGCTGGCCGATTTCTGCAATTTTTTGCCCAATGTCCGCCATGTTGAGGGTTCCAACGACAGAATACAAATAGGCAATTGTAATGACAAAGAAAGCAGAAGAAATGACATTTACAAGTATGTACTTAATAGATTCACGCAGCTGTCTTTTCTCTCCGCCAAGAACGATGAGAAGGTAAGACGCAATCAGTAAAACTTCGAAAAATACAAACATGTTGAAAATATCACCAGTCGTAAATGCACCATTCACTCCTGTAATCATGAAGAGGATTGCAGGATAGTAGAAAAACCGCTCTCGTTCTTCTCCGATTGAGCTAAAGCTATAAATAGACACGAATAGTGTAATCACTAATGTAGAGGTTACGAGCAGCGCAGAGAACATGTCCGAGACCATCGATATACCGAATGGAGCGGGCCAGCTGCCGAGTGTCAGTGTTTGGATCCCATCCTGTTTCACTTTCATAATGAGCGCAAATGAGGCAACGATACTTGCACTTAGCCCAATAACAGTGAGGATTCGCTGGATGCGTACTTGTTCTTTAAAAAACAGCAGTACAATCGCAAAGAAAAACGGGATGATGATCGGAAACAATAGAAGGTTAATCATGCTCATCATTTCCTTTCATCGAATTCAAATCATCAGTCTTGTGTACGGCATACGTACGATAGGCAAGAACGAGTATGAACGCCGTCACCCCAAAGCTGATAACAATCGCAGTTAAAATCAGTGCTTGCGGAAGGGGATCCGCAAAATTAGTTGCACCATCTGCCAGTACTGGAGGTGAGCTGCCACCAAGACCACCCATCGTCAAGATGAACAAATGGGCACCATGACTTAACAAACCGGTTCCAAGGATTACTTTAATCAAGCTTCTTGAGAGAATTAAGTAAATTGCAGCCGTGAATATAAGCCCAGCTACAATAGCCATGAGTAACTCCATTACTCATCCCCTCCAATCGATTGAATGATGGTAATTGCTGCACCCACAACCACAAGGTAAACACCTGAGTCGAAAATCATAGCTGTGTGAAGCTCAGTGTCACCGAAGAGCGGTAAATCGAAATGTGCAAATGCATGCGTGAAAAATGGGACATTGAACAAAATGGAGCCTGCTGCTGTTCCTAAAGACAACAGTAAACCGATACCAATCACTACAGTAAAATTAAATGGTAATGTGGCTTGAACAGTTTCTAGGTCAAACGCAAGTAACAGCAATACGATTGCACCTGTCGTTAACAAACCTCCGACAAATCCGCCACCAGGAGCGAAATGACCCGCAAAGAAAATATGGATCGAGAAAAGGAAAATGATGAAGAATGTGACTTTTGCAGTCGTCTGTAAAATGACATTATTCTTTTTCATCATCGGACTCCTTTCTCGACAAGCGAAGACGGATCATGCCAAGAACAGCAATTCCAGCGATTGATAGTACGGCGATTTCAAATAATGTATCGAAACCTCGGTAGTCAACGAGAATGACGTTCACGATATTTCCTCCGCCTGCTTCTGTATGGACGGTGTCTTTATAGAACTGTGAAATACTAGCGACGAGCTTATTGGAATGTGCAGACAAGGCTACAAGAGTTACTGAAAGACCGACACCACCTGCAATAATTCCGTTCACTACTTTGTTTTTCTTTGTTTCTCCGTGCGTTTTTAAAGCAGGGAGGTGACGGAAGGCGAGCAAGAAGAGAGCGACTGAAATTGTCTCAATTACGAGCTGTGTTAACGCCAAGTCTGGTGCTTTAAACAATACGAAGAACAACGCAACTGAGTATCCAACTGCACCTAGTGCAATGATGGCGGATATTCTGTTCTTCGACATAATCACCATGCCAGTTCCTAGAATTGCGACAATTGAATTCAAAACAGCAAACAACGTAATTGGTGAAAGACTGTTCATATCCAATTCAAACGCACCTTTAGCGAATAAAACGACAATTGTCATAACCGAGAAAAACGAGAACATATATAGTAAATACGTTCGTATTAACCCATTCATATAGAAACGGGATAGCTTGTTCATTCCTTTTTCTGAGAACGTCATCACGCCGTCATAAAGAGCGTTCAGTGATAACTTCTCTGGCTGCAAGCCATATACCGGCTGCCATTTTTTTATTGAAGTAAATAGCAATGTACCAATTACAATAACGCCGACTGTCAACCACATCGGAACCGAAGTGATTCCATGCCAGGCATGTACAGGAACAGCAGCTTCTGAAGGCATACTGTACAGCTGAGGTTGTGCAGCCATAACAGCAGGTGCGACAAGCCATTTCCCAACAACATTAGGAATGAAGAATAGTGCAATGACACTGACCGCTAAAATAATAGGCGAAATCAGCATGCCAATTGGTGCTTCGTGTGGCTTAAGCGGAAGCTTGTCAAACTTCTTCTCACCTGTAAATGTCTTAAAGACAAAGTAGAAACTATAGACGAATGTGAATACGCTTGCAATCCATGCAATTACAGGGAATAGAATACCCCACGTATCAAAGTTGAATAGTTCAAAGTGTTTCAATGCGACCATAGATTCTAAGAATAATTCTTTACTCAAGAATCCGCCAAATGGTGGAATACCTGCCATTGAAAGCCCGCCGATGAATGCAACGGTGAAACTAATTGGCATGACACTCATCAAGCCACCAAGTTTACGTATATCACGCGTGCCGGTTTCATGGTCGACAATCCCTGCAATCATGAACAAGCTGCCTTTAAAGACTGCGTGATTCACTAAGTGGAAAATCGCTGCAAACATCGCTAAACGGAACAGCGTATCGTCTGAATGATAAGCAATTGCTCCTGCACCTAGTAAGGACATGATGAGACCTAACTGGCTGACTGTTGAGAATGCGAGAATCCCTTTTAGATCGGTTTGCTTCACAGCAAAGAACGAACCCCACATTAATGTGAGCAATCCAATACCGGAAACGAGCCAGATCCACACAGACGATCCTGCGAAAATCGGCGTAAAGCGAGCAACTAGGTAAAGACCAGCTTTGACCATTGTCGCGGAGTGTAAGTAGGCACTGACCGGAGTCGGTGCTTCCATTGCGTCCGGAAGCCAAATATAAAACGGGAATTGAGCAGACTTTGTAAATGCCCCGAATAATAGAAGCACTGCTGCAAGTGTAAATAACGGATCTCCCGAGTAATCAGATAACCCGGAAATTAATTCGCGAATTGAGTATGTATCCCCTAAAATCCCGAGAATTACGAAGCCCCCGAGCATCATTAATCCTCCACCAACGGTTATCATCATTGACTTTAAGGCACCGAAACGGGAACCATCCCGCGTGTACCAATAACCAATTAGCAGGAAAGAAGAAATGGACGTTAACTCCCAAAAAAGATAAAGTGAAATAATATTATCCGACTGGACAACACCAAGCATCGCCGTCATGAAAAGCAGTAAATATACATAGAAATTACCGAGCTTTTCTTTGTGCCTATCTAGATAGAAAATCGAATATAGTACAACCAACGCACCAATCCCAGTAATGAGCAGTGTGAATAGAAGACTGAGGCCATCTAGGTAGGAGACAAAAGAGATTCCTAGTGAGGGGATCCAATCGAACGAAGAGACTGCGTGTTCACCACTTGCTGTCAGTGGTACGTACGTACTGTAATAGACAAACAGTACAACTGGGATAATCAGAACAAACCAGCCTGTATGTATGCCAGCAACACGACGGAACAACGTCGGGATGAAAAGAGCTGCTAAAGCTGGCAAGAAAATCAACCAAACAAATTCCACTAAAAATCCTCCTTCCTCGTACTAACAAGATGTAGACATTGGTTTAAAGTATAACGTAAACATACGCATTTTGCACTGTGGGCACTTGAAAGGGATTGCGGTAAATCAATCTCTTCCTATATTATAGAGTCATTGGGAAATCCATATAAAATAACCAGTCAGTCTGAGGTGTAGTATGAAAAATCCGTATTTGTTCAGTTATTTACCTTTCTTCACAATTATGCTGTTTAGTTTAACGTTTGGCGTGTATACAGTCAGTTTTTCATTGAGCTTATTTCGAGAAATAGGCTTGTACAATGGTCTACTGGAGTTTCTGACAGATACCCAGCTTCGATTGTTCTTGCTAACCATCTATGCGCTCTTTTACTTCATGATTTTTAGTGCGCTCAAACTTATTGCAGCAACGATTCATGAGACAGCCATGTTATTCTTTTATAAAGCGGCTCCTACCATGGATTCTCCTGTCAAGCGTGTGATAGACGATCGAGGAGGGAAACTCATTTACTTCATCGGGGCGCTTGTTTCTGCTTTCGCTATCCAATCAATTTACTGGTTGCTTATCGTGTTTTTGACAGTCACGTTCATTTACTTTGTCTACAGCACGTATATGTTGCATCATCATCTACCATTTTCAGCAGTCATTGGAATTATCTTCTTCGAGTTCATCGTGTGGGCAATATTACTTTCTGCTGTAGTTTACATCTTACTAAGACTTTATAACGGGATTGCCGCAAGTATCCCTGGAGTCGAAAAAGACCAGCTGCCAATAGGCAGCTAGTCGGGTAGGACGGCTGAAAATACCTTCAAATGTAATTTTTGTTCGCTTTCTCGCTGGAGTGACTGGGGCCGGTCATACCCGATCCAGACAGCAGCAGTATATGTGTCGTTCAATCCCGCAACCCATAAGTCTTTATAATGACTTGTTGTTCCTGTTTTTGCCCCTGTGTACTCCGTTGTGGAACGAAGACCACGAGCTGTTCCAGTCCTAACAGTTTCTTCAAGCATGGATCGGATTGCCGCCGTTGTCTTCTGCGACCACACCTCTTTACGTTCATCTTCCCACTGATATAACACATTCCCTTTCCGGTCTTTTACGGAACGAATCGCTCTAGCGGGTTTAAACGTACCATCTATGAAGCTCGTATAGGCATTTGCCATTTCATACGGGGTCATGCCATTTTCAAATCCACCAAGAGCTGCAGTAGACTGATGATCTTTTTCAGTAACGTATTTGAATCCAAATGGAACTAGGTGAGCAAACGACTCTTCAATACCAACGCGCTGAAAAATCCGGACTGCCGTCGTATTATAACTTTGGCTAAACGCTTTTTTGACAGTTGAAACTCCGTACGAATACCTGCCGAAATTTTCAGGGCAGAAATTACCGATGCAAATACTACTACCATCGATAAGAGAGTTCTCGGTATACGGTCCGCTTTCTAAGTAAGGAGCGTATACGAGTAATGGTTTTATAATCGAGCCAGGCTGTCGCACAGCTTGAAACGAACGATTGAAGTCCGTTTTGCGATAACCGAATCCTCCATACACGCTTATAAGTTCACGAGAATCGTTATCCACAACGGCTGCACCGGATTGGATACCACTCCCCGTAAGCGCACTTGAAATTCCATTCTCGAGACTATTTTGTTTGACAGGATCTAGCGAAGTGTCGATCCGGACGCCAGAATTGATCACTTCAGCGATACGCTTCGATAATGTTTGCTGAATCGCTTTTTTTGCATCTTCATCTTTTGCTGTTTGTAGTTGGGCGGAAAACCCTTCTTTTTCACTGATTAACTGCTTAAGCTCGTCAACTACCAAGCTATGATAGGCAGGGAATCGACTGTTTTTCTGTTTAAGACGAAGTTCGACAGGAGCGCTCTGAGCAATTTTACTTTCATCCTTAGAAAGCACCTGATTGTTCACAAGAACTTGTAGGAGTCGCTCTTGTCGCTTTTTGGTACGATCAAAATGCTTTAATGGATCATACAAAGAAGGGTTGTTCGGAATCGCTGCTAAAAAAGCTGTTTCCGCTTCGCTTAACTGTGCTAATGGCTTGCTGAAGTAATAGGTAGCTGCTGCACCAATTCCATAGACTTGATTTCCAAAGTACATCTCATTCATGTACATTTCCAAGATTTCATCTTTTGTCGATTGGTTTTCCAGTTCAGCAGCATAAAGAATTTCTTTGAATTTACGCTCATAGGTTTTTTCAGGAGATAGAAAACGCATGCGTACAACTTGTTGAGTAATAGTTGAAGCTCCTTGACTCAATCCATCTGAATTCACATTTACCGCGAATGCTCGTGCGATCGCAGCGACATCATACCCTCTATGTTCGTAAAACCCTTTGTCCTCGCTTTCAAGAAACAATTGTTTAGCGAACAATGGAATTTCGGATAAAGGAAGAGGATCTCGCCACTCCGCATATTCTTCTGCAAATAATTGTCCGTTACGATCGTAGAGTGACATTGGAATTGTCACTTCAGGTTCTGAGAATTCGATGGTTTCTTCTACTTGTTCTTTATACGCATTCGCCTCATGCCATTCCGCTGCGACTCCTTGTTGAAGCCAGAAAAGTAGCGGGAGACTTAACAAAGCGACAGCAAATCCTGCAAGCTGTCTCACAACTGGTCCCTCCGTTCTTACAAGTGCCTATACAAAATATAGCACACTCCAGTATATGGAGTGTGCTATATTTTTAGGTGTTTTTTTGCTCTGACTCTGCCAAGAAATCTTCGAAATCTTGTGTCGGTTTGCGTTTTGCATAATAGAGGAAACCGAAACCAAGCAAGAACAACACGCCAGTGAATATGAAGACCGATGAAATACCAACGAAGCCACTTATAATTCCACCGAACATAGGCCCGATGATATTCCCTAGGAAACGGAAACTTGTATTGTAGCCCATCACTTCACCTTGTATATCAAGTGGTGCTTCCCTTCGAACGAGTGCGGTCGTAATCGGAATCATACCGCCCATGGCAATACCGAAGAGCAATCGCCAGATAACAAGCTGCCATAAGCTACCGACAAATGCTTGAGGGACGATGAAGATGAACGACAGCAACAATAGAAATCCAAGGACTTTTTCATACCCGATATCATCACCAAGCTTGCCCCACTTACGAGCAAACAATAAGTTCCCGACACCTGCAGCACTAAATGTGATCCCTGCTAGAAAAGCGACATCTTTTGCGTCGGTCAAATGCGAGACATAGAGGGAAAGCAACGGTTGTATACTGAAGTTCCCGATTTGAATGAGTGCAGTGACAACCATTACGTTCAACATCAAACGGTGGTGGAGGAGACCACTTAAAATCGTCTTCCGTGAGTAGACAACTTCCCGACCCGTTTTCACTTTCCGTTGCTCTTTAATACCGAACACAATTATGAGGGCAGCGATGATTACAGAAATCGAAGTAATGACAAATGTGTATTTGAATCCAAAAGCATCGGCGAGAAGACCGCCTAACACAGGTCCGAATAACGTACCTGTCACACTTCCCATTTGAAGCGTACCTAATCGTTTACCAGCTTCTTCTCGTTTTGTGTTCGCGGAGATGAATGCAAGAGATGTGGGGATGAAACCAGTAACAACACCATTCAGTAGACGGAGTACGAAGAACGCTTCAACAGAATGTACGAATCCCATTAAGAATACTGAAAGCGCAATCCCAAATCCGTTAATGATTAGAATGGGTTTAAATCCGTATTTATCTGCAATTCTTCCCCAAATCGGAGACATGATAAGGGCGGATATGAATGTCGCTCCAAAAACGAGACCCGACCATTTTTGAACGTATGCATCTGAATAGTTGCCAAAAGTCTCAATATATAATGATAAGAATGGCATAATCATGGTCATTGTTCCGGCAACTAGAAAGTTTGACACCCAGATAATGATGAAATTTCTCTTTTGAATATCCATTGGTGGCCTTCCTTCTAAAAAAATTGTATTTAAGTAGTATAAAACAATTCGGCCTCCGAAGGAAGTCAAGTGCTCGTAGTTCGGTTTCACTGAGTCATGTGGTAAACTAATTCAGGGTGAGAGATTTGCATAAAAAACTTTATATGCTCATGCTTTCTTTAGCATTGGTCCTTGTGGTATCCGCGTGCGGAAAGCAAGAGGCTAAAGAGAACGAGTCGACACCTAAAAAAAGTGAAACGACTCAAGCAGACGAACCAAATAAAACGATTCCTAAGGAGGACTCTCAGATGTATCCGCAATTATCTAATGAAGTAGCAGCAGGAGAAAAGCTTATTACAATGAATACCACGCTTGGTCCAATTAAAATCAAGCTATTTGAAGAAAAAGCACCAAAAACGGTCAAGAACTTCTTAACTCATGCAAAAGATGGTTACTATGACGGTTTAATCTTCCATCGTGTTATTAAAGACTTCATGATCCAAGGTGGAGACCCAACTGGAACAGGTATGGGCGGAGAAAGTATCTACGGAGATTCGTTCGAAGACGAATTCACGATGGACCTTTTCAACTTGAATGGCGCATTGTCTATGGCGAATGCTGGACCAAATACAAACGGTAGCCAATTCTTCATCGTTCAAGCCTCTAGCTTAGCTGGAGCTTCAGCAGATCAGTTGAAAAAAGGCGGATGGCCTGAAGAAATCGCTGATGCATATGCAGAGCGTGGCGGCACACCGCACCTTGACCAGAAACACACTGTTTTTGGACAAGTTATTGAAGGTATGGACATTGTTAACAAGATTGCGACGGTTAAAACTGGCGCTCAAGATAAGCCTGTTGAAGACGTGAAAATTGAGTCTATCGACATTCAAGGCGAATAATTGTAACTTAATCTATCTGTAAGGAAGTGATATCAATGGTGACAGTTCTAATGCCTTTCCTGTACTTTCCGGAAGACAAATCAGAATACATCCCAGCGGCCATTTCCTTTGCTTTTTTCATGGTACTTCTTGTGCTGACCTTCATGTGGATTCAGCGCAATTCCAAAAAGCAAGAATTGGAAACGAAAGAATTAGAAGAACGCATTCTTCAGGAACGCAGAGATGCGCGTGAACAACAAAAAGAGCATCCTCATTTATGAGGATGCTCTTTTCTTAGTTTTCCATGCCTTTTATAAAGCGTTCGACACCATCTTGAACAGTGGAAAGACAAGTAGCGACATTCATACGTAAGTAACCACGACCTGATTCTCCGTATTTTGTACCGGGCTCAAGTGCCAATCTTCCGTTATTCAGTAACTTGTCCATTATTTCGTCTTCAGAAAGACCTGTTCCCCGGTAGTCGATCCAAAGTAAATACGTTCCTTGAGGTTTAGTGATTTTAATTCCTGGGACCCGTGGAGGTAATGTTTCAATCACGTAATCCATGTTATCAGACACCGTTTTAAGTAACTTTTCTAGCCAAGGCTCTCCGTGGCGATAAGCTGCTTTCAACGCAACATTTGCAAAGGCATTCAATTCCATTTGACCGTGAGCCATTCCGTTATCGCGCAATTGCTCGCGTAATCCTTCATCAGGAATAATCATCATAGCCGCTTGAATTCCCGCTAAATTGAAGGTTTTGGTAGGTGCGACACACGTAATGATTCGATTTCCTTCATCTCCAGCAACTGTATGTAAGGGAGTATGATTGTAAGGAGCAAACACTAGATCTGCGTGGATTTCATCGGACAATATAAGTACATCGTATTTAGCGCATAGTCGAACAATTTCTTGTAACACAGGGACCGGCCATACAATCCCGCCCGGGTTATGCGGGTTGCAAAAAATGAATAATCTGACATCTCTTTTTAAAGATTCTTCAAATTTAGCGAAGTCGATTTCATAGGTTCCATTTTTCTCGATTAGCGTACATTCTTCTAGAGTACGATTCTGTAGACTAGGTACACCAGAGAATGGTGGATAAACAGGTGGAGTGATTAGAATGGCATCCCCTTCGTTTGTCAACGTTTCAACAACAGAGGCAATTGCAGGCACGACGCCGTGATGAGACAACATCCACTCATTTTTTGTTCGCCAACCATGCTTATTGGACATCCATTCACGGATTGCATCTTTACATTCTTCACATACGTAAGAATAGCCGAAAACTCCATGATCCAAGCGTTCTTTCAACGCATCGATGACAGGTTGAGGTGCTGAAAAGTCCATATCTGCAATCCACATAGGAAGGATATCTTCAGTATTTTCTATTCCATAAATGCGATCCATACGATCCCATTTCATTGACGATGTATTCCTTCGGTTTTTTGTAGCAGTGAATTCATTCATTCATAATCCTCCTAAGTCTGTTTTCTTTACCATACCTATGCTATCATAAATAAAAAGAAAAAATCAGGTGACTTGACGTGCAAACTGCAGAAATGAATAAAAAAGCGATTCATTTACTAGAAGAATGGGATCCTTTCCTTGCGGGACCAGATGCATATAAACTAGAAATAGCAGATGTTGTGGCGGATCTCCATCTATTGGATCATCCTACAGATTTAGCGAAACGAATTCGAGAAGTATATGAACACTCTTATGCAATTTGGATACCTTTAGAAGATTGCATGCAAGTTTCATATAAGTTATTAGCTGTGAAATTCGAAGCGAAATGTATTATTTCATGAACCTAAGTTTTAGAGCTACAAATCTGGTCTAAATGACTATCTTTTGCCCCAATAGTGTTCAACTGGTATACTGAAAGTGGCCGCAATGGCAATTTCAGATAGTCAAAACACAATTGGGAGCTGTTCGCATGACAGGTAAATACGAAGCAGGTGAAGAACTGTCAGGTACAGTTACGGGCATTCAGCCTTATGGTGCATTTGTAGCTCTAGATGAATCTACTCAGGGACTCGTACACATTTCTGAGATCACTTACGGATTTGTAAAAGATATCCACGAGCATTTATCGGTTGGTCAGCAAGTAACTGTAAAAGTGTTGGAAGTGGACGAGACGGATAACAAAATTAGTTTGTCCATACGTGCGTTACAAGAACCTCCAGCACCTTCAAAGAAATTCACTCGTCCTCGCAAGTCCTTACAAGAACGTGTGGACGAACATGATGAGAAAGGTTTCAACTCTCTAAAAGATAAGCTGAGAGACTGGATCGACAAATCAGGATATTAAAAAGGAGAAGAGGCGAGTTATGCCTCTTCTCCTTTTTTGTTTTTACGAAGTCGATATTGTAGGTTTTGCCGACTCATCGATAGTGCATTTGCTGTTCTAGTAATATTCCCGTCATGAATCGTCAATGCCTTTTGCAAATAGTAGGATTCTGCTTCTCTTAAAAATTTATCGAGAGGGAGCAAATCCTTTTCGTTAGGCATGATGAAAGAAGGTAAGGGCACTGTTCCTTCCTCCATCACAGCACTTTTACTTCTAAAATGTTGAGGAAGCATATCAACCGTAATCGTGTTTTCAGCAGAAGAGAGGGAAGCCACTTCGTTTAATAACATTTCCAGTTCGCGGATATTTCCCGGCCAAGTATATGAAAGGAATAGCTTTTGAACCTCATCTGTAATGTCATTCAATGCGGTTCCTAAACTTTCCTTGCGTCTAGCTAAATACCTTTTGACAAACGGAACAATGTCTTCTTTTCTCTCCCGAAGAGGTGGAAAGCGGATTGTAAAAGAAGCGAAAAAGTAATAGAGCTCCTTTAACAGGCTTCCGGAAGCAATGAGTTCAACAGGATCTTCCCCAATACTTGCGATGAATTGACGTTTATGAAGATCCGAGTTTTCTAAAATCCGTAGAAGCTTGCGCTGAAGTTCTATGGATAAAAAGTCGATTCGTTCGCAAAATAGAGTGAACGGTGCATCGGTCTTCAATTCAGTCGCAAGCCTATCAATCGATTGGTTATCAGATCGATTACAGTAAAGCGTGTAAAAAGATGAATCTGTTACAGGTACTTCATGATGGATACCTTGAGCAACGAGATCTTTCCCCGTTCCCGCTTCACCGACGAGCAGGACAGGGAGTTTTGCACGCACAGCCTTTTTCGCAGTAGCGATAATTTTTTTCATGGATTCGGATTCAGCGACAATGTTGTTGAGCAAAACCGGTTCTCGATCCTTTGTTAACGGCTGTAGCACGAACTTCTCAAGCGCAGTCACGTCATGTGATAGTTCAACTGCACCAATAAGGTCTCCATTATTGACAATAGGATACGTGTTATTAATTGTTGTGATTTCAGTTTCGTTTTGGTTCCAATACGTCTGTTTAATGTTCAATTGTTCGTGTCCGCTTTGTAACACTTCCATCAAAGTACTTGGTTGTTGACGGAAATTGAATAATTCTAAGATGGACAAATCACGGATATCATCGAGATCCAGTCCCTCGATTTCTTTCATTTTGTCGTTGTAAATAATCGTACGGCCCTCGCTGTTTACAGCGTGGATTCCAACCCCCGCGCGCTGTACAGCAAATTCATAAAAGGGGAATAGTGATTCGTCGAAAGCACTCATAGATTGTCACCGCCCTACTTTTTTCTACTTGTAAACAATAATACTTGCAATGTGCAATATTATCTTGCATTATTATAAATGTAATTAACATTGAAGTGCAAATATTATTTGCATGACCTATCTAAAGGAGGACTATCATGATCCCGTACAAACATGAACCATTCACAGATTTTACAATCGAAGAAAATAAAAAAGCATTCCAAGAAGGTCTTAAGACCGTTGAAGCATACTTGGGTAAAGATTATCCCCTAATCGTAGGTGGGGAGCG
This sequence comes from Sporosarcina sp. BI001-red, assembly GCF_003384035.1. Taxonomy (GTDB): domain Bacteria; phylum Bacillota; class Bacilli; order Bacillales_A; family Planococcaceae; genus Sporosarcina. The sequence goes on from NZ_QQAK01000017.1 coordinate 176,284, forward strand.
CATCATGACTGATGACAAGCTCGTATCTTTCAACCCAGCTAACAAAGAAGAAATTATCGGAAGCGTTTCTAAAGCAAGTAAAGATATCGCAGAAAAAGCTATGAAAGTTGCGGACAAAACTTTCAATACTTGGAGAAAGACAGAACCAGCAATGCGTGCAGATATTCTTTTCAAAGCTGCAGCAATCGTTCGTCGTCGTAAAATGGAATTCTCAGCGTTATTGACAAAAGAAGCTGGTAAGCCTTGGAACGAAGCGGATGCAGATACTGCTGAAGCAATCGACTTCCTAGAGTTCTACGGCCGTCAAATGTTGCGCTTAAAAGACGGAATGCCAGTAGAAAGCCGTCCAGGCGAATTCAACCGTTTTGACTACATTCCTTTAGGAGTTGGCGTTGTTATCTCTCCATGGAACTTTGCTTTCGCGATCATGGCGGGTACTACAGTAGCTGCACTTGTAACAGGAAACACAGTACTATTGAAGCCAGCTTCAACGACTCCAGTTGTTGCTTATAAATTCATGGAAGTCCTTGAAGAAGCGGGAATGCCTGCAGGCGTCGTAAACTACGTTCCAGGTTCTGGTTCTGAAATCGGTGATTACTTAGTTGATCACGCACGTACTCGTTTCGTGTCGTTCACAGGTTCACGTGAAGTTGGAACACGTATTTATGAGCGTGCGTCTAAAGTGAACGAAGGACAAATTTGGTTGAAGCGTGTTATCGCTGAAATGGGTGGTAAAGATACAATCGTTGTTGACAACGAAGCGGATCTTGAGCTTGCGGCACAATCTATCGTTAAATCATCATTCGGTTTCAGCGGACAGAAATGTTCAGCTTGTTCACGTGCAATCATCCATGAAGACGTCTATGACACAGTTGTTGCGCGCGTCGAGGAACTTACAAAAGAATTGACGTATGGCGATCCAACTGACCCATCTAACTTTGCCGGTCCAGTTATCGACCAAGCAGCGTATGATAAAATCATGAGCTATATTGAAATCGGTAAAGAAGAAGGACGTCTAGTTGTCGGTGGAGAAGGCGATAGTTCAAAAGGATTCTTTATTGCTCCAACTGTTTTCGCTGACGTTGCTCCTGAAGCACGCATCATGAAAGAAGAAGTATTCGGTCCATTCGTAGCTCTAGCTAAAGCGAAGAACTTTACAGAGTCTATCGAAATGGCAAATGATACAGATTACGGATTAACAGGTGCTGTCATCACAACTAACCGTGAGCATATCCAACAGGCACGTGAAGACTTCCACTGTGGTAACTTGTACTTCAACCGTGGTTGCACAGGCGCAATCGTTGGATATCAGCCATTTGGCGGATTCAACATGTCCGGTACAGATTCAAAAGCAGGTGGCCCAGACTACTTGCAACTTCACATGCAAGGTAAGACAACTTCAGAAATGCTATAAGACTAGATTCAAGCAGTCGCCTGTCAAAAGGCAGGCGCTGCAACTACATACCTAACCGAGGAGGGAATTTGAATGTCAGTATCTCAACAAGTGATTGAACAAACGAATAAGTATGGTGCACCAAACTATCATCCACTACCAATTGTTATCTCAGAAGCAGAAGGTGTATGGGTAAAAGATCCAGAAGGTAACAAATATATGGACATGCTCTCTGCGTACTCTGCAGTGAACCAAGGACACCGTCACCCTAAAATTATTCAAGCACTTAAAGACCAGGCAGACAAAGTTACTCTTACATCCCGTGCTTTCCATAGCGATCAATTAGGACCTTGGTATGAAAAAATCACTGAACTATCAGGTAAAGAAATGGCGTTGCCAATGAATACGGGTGCTGAAGCTGTAGAAACAGCAATTAAAGCTGCACGTCGTTGGGCATATGATGTTAAAGGCGTTGAAGACAACAAAGCAGAAATCATTGGCTGTGAAGGGAACTTCCACGGACGTACGATGGGCGCGGTATCCCTTTCTTCAGATCCAGAATATAAGCGTGGTTTCGGTCCGTTGCTTCCAGGTATCAAACTAGTTCCTTATGGTGACTTTGATGCACTAGAAAAAGCAATTACGCCGAATACAGCGGCGTTCATCATCGAGCCAATTCAAGGGGAAGCTGGAATTATCATTCCTCCAGCGGGTTACCTGAAAAAAGCGCGCGAACTATGTAAAGAAAATAACGTTCTATTCATTGCTGACGAAATCCAAGCAGGTCTTTGCCGTACTGGTAAAATGTTTGCATGTGAGTGGGATGACATTAACCCGGATATGTATATCCTCGGTAAAGCACTAGGTGGCGGAGTATTCCCGATCTCTTGTGTAGTGGCTGACAAAGAAGTACTTGAAGTATTTAACCCTGGTTCACACGGATCCACATTTGGTGGGAACCCAATGGCTTGTGCGGTTTCGATTGCATCTTTAGAAGTACTAGAAAACGAGAAACTTGCAGATAAGTCACTTGAACTTGGTAACTACTTCAAAGAAGAACTTGAAAAAATCGAAAATGAAGTGATTACAGAAGTTCGAGGTCGCGGTCTGTTCATCGGAATGCAGTTAACTGTTGAGGCTCGTCCTTACTGTGAGAAGCTCAAAGAACTTGGATTGCTTTGTAAAGAAACGCATGATACAGTAATTCGTTTTGCTCCACCACTCGTTATTACTAAAGAAGAACTTGATTGGGCACTTGAAAAAATCAAAAGCGTTTTCGCTAACTAAAAATTCTTTCCAATTTCGTTGTTCAATATGATACTATGAGTAAGGAAAAAACATTATTAAACAAAGAGGCGAGCCATTACAATGACTGAAAACCTGAATCTGTTCACATCGACACAAGTTGTTATTAAAGAAGCACTTGAAAAGCTGGGCTACGATGAAGGAATGTATGAACTTCTGAAAGAACCAATGCGCATGACGGAAGTACGTATCCCGATTAAGATGGACGATGGAAAAGTAAAAGTCTTCACTGGATTCCGCGGCCAGCATAACGACGCTGTCGGACCAACAAAAGGCGGAGTACGTTTCCACCCAGATGTTACTTTAGATGAAGTGCGTGCACTTTCCATGTGGATGACACTTAAAGCTGGTATCGTAGACCTACCATACGGCGGCGGTAAAGGCGGCATCATATGTGATCCGCGTGAAATGTCTATGGATGAATTGGAAAAACTAAGTCGCGGATATGTCCGTGCGTTGTCTCAGGTTATGGGACCAACAAAAGACATTCCAGCACCTGACGTTTTCACAAACTCACAAATTATGGCGTGGATGATGGATGAGTACAGCAGAATTGATGAGTTCAACTCACCAGGCTTCATAACAGGAAAGCCAATCGTTCTCGGTGGTTCACAAGGTCGTGACCGTGCAACTGCTGAAGGCGTAACAATTATAATTAATGAAGCAGCTAAACGCCGTGGTATTGATATGAAAGGCGCTCGCGTTGTTATCCAAGGATTTGGTAATGCAGGTAGCTTCCTTTCTAAATTCCTACATGATGCAGGTGCTAAAGTAATCGGTATATCTGATGCTTATGGTGCATTACATGATCCAGATGGCTTAGATATCGATTACTTACTCGATCGTCGTGATAGTTTTGGAACAGTAACTACTTTGTTCGAAAACACATTGACGAACCAAGAGTTGCTTGAATTGGATTGCGATATCCTCGTTCCAGCAGCTATCGAAAACCAAATTACAGAACACAATGCGAATAACATTAAAGCTTCAATTGTTGTGGAAGCAGCAAATGGTCCAACGACAAGTGAAGCAACGAGAATTCTGTCTGAACGTGGCATCCTTCTTGTTCCCGACGTACTTGCTAGTGCAGGTGGCGTAACTGTATCTTACTTTGAATGGGTTCAGAACAACATGGGTTACTATTGGTCAGAAGAAGAAGTTCGCGAAAAAATGACGTTGAAAATGGTTACTGCATTTGAAAACGTCTACTCTGTATCGACTACGCGAGGCATCGACATGCGTCTTGCAGCTTATATGATTGGTATCCGTAAAACAGCGGAAGCATCACGTTTCCGCGGATGGGCTTAACCAACAAAAAAGAGCACCCCTTTATTATAAAGGGGTGCTCTTTTTGATTCGCCGTATGGGCAGAACAGTTGCATCACAAACAGACGTAAAACATAATAGAGGTAGTCTGAGGAGGCGATGAGTTTTGGATAACTTCGTATTTCAAAATCCTGTGAAATTGTTATTTGGTAAAGGACAAGTGTCGAACTTGGCAGAAGAGCTTAAAAAATATGGAAATAGTGTTCTTGTAGTATATGGTGGAGGAAGCATTAAAAAGAACGGTGTATATGAAGACGTTATGAACGTATTGAAAGAAGGGGGACTCACTGTTCATGAATTTGGTGGAGTGGAGCCTAACCCTAGACTTTCAACTGCAATTGCAGCGGCTGAATTATGTAAACGTGAGAACATAGATGTAATCATAGCTGTTGGCGGCGGTTCAGTCATTGACTGTACGAAGCTAATCGCGTGTGCAGCAAAATATGATGGCAATCCATGGGACTTTGTTGTGCGTAAAGCGGTACCTCAAGATGCCCTTCCGTTTGGTACGGTATTGACGTTGTCTGCAACAAGTTCAGAGATGAATGCAGGTTCTGTTATTACTAATGAGGAAACTCAAGAAAAGTATGGATGGGGAACACCATTTAACTTCCCTAAATTCTCGATTTTGGATCCGACGTATACGATGTCAGTTCCGAAGGATCAAACAGTAAACGGAATTGTAGATACGATGTCGCATATCTTTGAAGAATACTTCAATGAGTCATCGAATACTCCGTTCCAAGATGAAATGTGCGAAAGTGCTCTCCGTACATTGATTGCTACAGGTGCTGAAGTCGTGAATCATCCAAATGACTATGAGTTAAGAGCAACTATGATGCTGGCAGGTGTATGGGGCTTGAATGGCTTCTTACGCATGGGTTATGCAGGTGACTGGGGGACTCATGAGATTGAGCACGCGGTATCAGCAGTCTATGATATCCCTCATGCGGGTGGACTGTCTATCCTATTCCCAGAGTGGATGCGTTATACGATGCATTTGAACCCAAAACGTTATGCACAGTTAGCTGTTAAAGCGTTAGGTGTAGATCCAGAAGGCAAGACAGATGAAGAAACGGCATTAGAAGGCATTGTTAAACTAGAGGAATTCTGGTCATCGATCGGAGCGCCACGTAAACTTGCAGATTTCGATATCGATAACTCGAAAATTGAACTGATGGCTGAGAAAGCTGCTTCAAGAGGACCGCTTGGTAACTTTGCGAAGCTTGGTAAAAACGATGTCGTTCAAATTTTAACGAATTCATTGTAATAAGAAAAGCGCGAGCCAACTGACTTGATTCAGTTGAGGCTTGCGCTTTTTTGTTATTCAGGAAGCTTATTTCGATTTTCTGTGAGATTTGAACTGTTGGTGCCTGTCCATGATTCAACTCCATCATCGCCGACTAATGAAATGATGACGTCTTGAATACCTTTCTGATTCAGAATAGTCGTCAATAGTCGATCTTTAACTTTTAGTACGTATTCAACTGTATGTGTAGTTGCAACCTCAGCTATGATTTCCACATGCAGAAATTCTCCTTCTTTCACAACCTCGACTCGTTGAATATCCACAATGTCAGGATCTTCTACTAGTAGATGAGCAATATGTGCAAGCATTTCTTCATCAGTTTCTCCGATAGCCCCTCGTGCATTTTCAAGGAACACTTTACCGACAACATAAAACATCATGACACCAATGATAATCGAAACAATACCTTCAGCTGCGAACCAGCCGAAGAAATGGGCGAGTAAAACAGCAATAAATGCAATTAAACCTCCACTTGTCGCCACTAAGTCTTCCATGAATACTAACTTAGTTGGAGGTTTTGCCTTTTTGAGGTACGTAAAGCTTTTAAGGAAAGAGGATAAGCCAGCATGTTTTATCCCAGCATCATGAAAGATTTCTTTTGAAGCCTTATAAAGAACAAAGGACTCTAACACAATCCCGATTCCGAGAACCCCAAGGTTAATCCACAATCCACCACTTTCTGATGGGTGAAGGATATGATGAATTCCTCCAATTATCGTTTCATATGAAAGAATCGCTACAATCAAAACGGCTCCAAGACAAACAAGATTAACAATCCTGCCAAAACCATTCGGGTACTTCGGAGTTGGTGCTTTTTTTGAAAGGGCAGAACCAACGTAAACAAATAATTGGTTTGCGGCATCTCCGATAGAGTGCATCATCTCGGCAAACATGGCAACGTTGCCTGTTAAAAAGAACGCTCCCGCTTTCAAAACGGCGATAATAACATTAACGATGGCGGCTAAAAGAGCAGCCTTGTTACCATTTTTTAAAAGTTTAATCCAATTTGTCATGAATATGTTCTCCTTTGGAAGCTAGAATAGATGAGTCGTTTGATTTTACCTTAGTTCGTTGGGGATTAGCTAGAAAAGTAATAGAAACATGCCAAATGCCGAATCTTTAGAACGGTCTTGTCTGATATACTATATGCTATATCCAGAAAGAAACTATTGTAACTAACAATAGAAGGAAGGTGATGTGTTTTCATGAATAAACCAGCCATACACCCAGCCATCCCCATCATTATAGGGGTTATCTCGGTTGCGTTGTCAGCAATTTTTGTGAAATTGGTATCTGCTGAGGCAGGGGTTACTGCATTTTATAGAATGTTTTTCTCAGTCCTCTTTATGTTGCCGATTTTCTTATTGAAATACAGAAAAGAAATTACGTTGCTGAACAGACGAGATTGGATATTTTCTACTCTTGCAGGTGTATTTTTAGCGTTCCACTTTATCTTTTGGTTTGAATCTCTGAATTATACATCCGTAGCAAGTTCTACAGTGTTAGTAACACTGCAACCTATATTTGCATTCGCGGGTACATACTTTTTCTTTAAAGAAAGATTGTCCTTTAAAACTATATTATCTGCAGTTGTTGCAATATCGGGGAGTGTCATTATTAGTTTCGGCGACTTCCAACTTGGTGGTACTGCATTTTATGGAGATATCCTTGCGCTGATCGGTTGTGCGTTGATTACAGCGTACTTATTGTTCGGCCAAGACGTTCGCCAAAGATTGTCCCTGATTACTTATACATTTGTAGTTTACTCTATCAGCTCAATTACTCTTTTCTTCTATGTATTCATAAAAGGGGAGTCATTCGGTCCTCATTCGCAATCAGACTGGATGTGGTTCATACTTTTAGCGCTTATTCCCAACTTACTTGGCCATACTCTTTTTAACTGGGCAATTCGATGGGTGAGTACGAATGCAATTTCTATTGCGATTCTTTTTGAACCTGTTGGCGCATCTGTCTTAGCGTATTACATCTTCAATGAGAGTTTATCAACAGCCCAAATCATAGGTGGAATCGTTGTATTACTAGGGATTTTGCTTTTCGTTGTAGGTGGCCGAAAAAAAACTCCTAATTAATTTTAAAAAAAGCTTGCAAACTATATGTTAAGTGTTGTATATTATTACTTGTCCTTCGGAACACGCTTTATCGGTTTCAAAGGCAAGTAATACTTTTTCAAAAAAGTTGTTGACACGATGATTACACCATGTTATGATGTAAGAGTTGCTGAAACAACAGCAAGCGAATAACATTAACAACATGAACCTTGAAAACTGAACAGCAAAATGTCAACGAAATATCGTTTGGGAAACCGGTTCTGCCGGTGGAACAAACACAAACAGATCTTAACTGATCTGATAGACATCTTAAATGATGCCAGTACGAATTGAGCAATCAATTCTCTTTTACAATCTATTCATTTGATGAGTGATTGTCTGAGTGGTGAGGTAAGGTGCAGCGCTAGGAAGCGAACGAACGAGGAAGGGAGCGTACTTAGGTACGTGACCGACCGAGAGAGTGAAGCTGACGACGTGATGTGCCTTGCATCGCCGCTCAGAACTTATGGAGAGTTTGATCCTGGCTCAGGACGAACGCTGGCGGCATGCCTAATACATGCAAGTCGAGCGAATCACTAGGAGCTTGCTCCTTTTGATTAGCGGCGGACGGGTGAGTAACACGTGGGCAAC